>CAWDNZ010000001.1:0-5215 GCA_963803845.1 uncultured Acidimicrobiales bacterium
GCCAGCTCCCACCACCACGACATCTTGAAGCGTGTTGGACATGGCGAGGCGAAAGCTCCAGTCTGCGGTGGGCGGGGACAGCCACTTCATCATCGCTGTCAGGCGGCTGCAATCGAAGGGCCTGAAGTCCCGTTGTCGTTTTGGGATAGCACGGCCCTCCAGCGGGGCGCGCTGGTCCCCGAAATCGTCCCGATGGGTCGGAGTTCATGCCGGTGTAGTCCTCGAGGGCGGCGTGAGGCTGCCGACATTCAACAACGTGTTGTCGAGGTCATCAGGCCTGCAGCAGCGTCTTCCGGTTGCGGAAGAGAATGATGAGGATGACCGTTGCGACGACGATTGACACGACGATCTCGACAGCAAGGGTGCCTTGCGCTACGAACTCACTGACAAAGTCGAACAACGCCAGGAAGAGGAGGAGCATGTAGCCCGCCCGCTGGTTCTTGAATTGGAGTCGGGCGGAGAGAGCGAAGAGCACGCCGACGATGAACCCGACGATCATGAGAGGGGTGTGGTGGATGACGACCGAATCGCGAATTTCGCCCAAGTCGACGGCGAAGGCGTACGTGACGAACATGTGCTGGACGAACTTCTCGATTGACAGCACGAGCAACACGATCTGCGACTTCGACCGCTTGACCGGACCGTCACCGTCACCGTCGGCCCCTAATGGTTGCAGCTAGGCCACCTCCCTGGAACGGGCGAAGCCGACAGCCCAGCTGCTTCCATCTCGTACCAACACCGAATCGAGGCCGGCTTTCTAGTAGCTGATCTGACCGACGAACGAGGCCGACCAAGGCCAGGGCACGAACGGATTGAAGCACGGGTTTTCCGGGCAGTCATCGGAGAACTGCGGCACGATCTCGAACGACACCAGGATCGAGCCGGGTATCGCTTCAACATCGCGAGCCTCCTATGTAAACAGGCAAGCAATTTGTCCGCCTCGCCGCCAACCCTTATTGATTGGGCCCCTTCTGGACAGAGGCATTGGTCCTGGGCTGGAGCGGCAAGCTTGACCGGTTTTCGACCCTGGCGCCGAGCTGAGTGAAGAAGCAGCACTGTTGCCTTGACGAAAGTGAAGCGTCACCAGCTCGGCCGCTACGCCCGCAAGCCCAGGACCGATGCCGCCGTCTTCCGGCCAATCAACCTCACCGACGACGAGAAGGCGCCGATCGTCCCCAAAGCGAACGACTACGTGGGCCGCAGGTACGTTCCGCAGAACGCTGCTCCCGTTCGTTCGGGGACGATGAGTTTCGTAGTTATAGTTCGAAGACAATGACAGTGGCAGAGACCTATGCGAAACGCCCTGATGTCTGTGAAGCCGATGTCCTCCGGATCGCCGATTCTCGTGCGGTAGAGAACGAACAGCTTCGTCGTCTCCATCCCGAGGTGGTGGATGTTCTTGTGCGGTCCGGAATCCTGCGGCGCTTCGTGACCCAGGAGGTCGGAGGCGAGGGGGCGATGGTCACCGATGTGCTGGGTACGATCGAACGAACCAGCAAGGCCGACGGTGCAACCGGATGGTGCGTGATGATCGCCAACACGACCGCGCTGATCTCTCATCGCTTGCCGGCGCAATGGGCGTCCACGATTTATGGGGACCCGGCGGCATGTACTGGCGGGTTCGGCATGCCGGCCGGGACGGCCCGCGTTGTCGACGGCGGTCTCGAGGTATCGGGCCGATGGGCGTGGGGGTCCGGAACCGACCACTGCACGTGGATCGGCGGCGGCGTTCGGGTGGTCGACGACAACGGCGAACCGGCCACCACCCGAGACGGTTGTTCGGCGCCGTTCGTGTTCTTCGACCTCCACGATGTCGAGTTGCTCGACACCTGGCATGTCGCCGGCCTCAAGGGCACCGCTTCGACCGACTACTCGGTCGACAAGGCGTTCGTGCCCGAAGGTCGCTGGGTCCAGTTCATGGGCACTACGCCTCGGCTGGAGGGCCCACTGGCCCGCTTCCCCTTCTTCGGAGGACTTGCAGTCGGTGTGGCTGCGGTGACGATCGGTCTGGCCGAACGGGCCATCGACGAGCTGGTTCTGCTCGGCGAGAAGAAGTCGGCCGGTTCGAGGCGCGGTCTTGCAGAACGAGCGCCGGTGCAGGCCGATCTGGCCTTGGCTCGGGCGAACGTGGCCCAGGCCCGCAGCTACCTTTACCAAACAACTGACCGGGTGTGGGAGGACGGCAGCCATGGACGAGATGTCACCGGTGAGGTTCGAGCCGAACTGCGCCTCGCCGCCACCTCGGCTGCTCTTCGCTGCGTCGAGGCTGTCACCCTCTGCTATCACGCCGCCGGCGGCGCCGCGGTGTACGAAACGAACCCGCTTCAGCGCGTGTTTCGCGACGCTCACGTGGCACAGAGTCACGGCATGATCGCCCCCCGCACGATGGAGCCGCTCGGGCGGATGGCCTTCGGCCTCGAAACTAACACCGCTCAATTCTGAGGGGGTCGTCATGGATCTCGATCTCCCCCCGTCGGACGACCCCCGCCGCCTTGCCGTTCGATCCTGGCTGGCCAGCAATCCCACTCCTGATCGCGCCACGCTCGGCACGGCCCGCTACCTCACCCCCCACTGGCCCAAGCCGTGGGGGCTGGCAGCCGATCCCGAGCAGCAGCTGATCATCGACGAAGAACTCCGTCACATCGACACGTACTTCCCGGCGTCCAAAATCGCCCTCGGCTGGGCGGGACCAACCCTCCTGGCCGGCGGCACACCCGAACAACAGCAACGCTGGCTTCCCGGGATCCTCGACGGCAGCGAAACCTGGTCACAGTTGTTCTCCGAGCCCGAAGCGGGGTCCGATCTCGCCAGCCTGCGCACCAGAGCGGTGCGGGACGGCGACCATTACGTCGTCACCGGTCAGAAGGTCTGGTCCACGTGGGCCAACACTGCGAATTGGGGGATCCTGCTGGCCCGAACCGCCGATCTCGGCGCCAAGCACAAGGGCATCTCGTACTTCTGTGTCGACATGACGCTGCCGGGGATTGAGGTCCGGCCGATCATCGAAATGACTGGCGGTAGTCACTTCAACGAGACGTGGTTCGCCGACGTCCGCATCCCGGCTGACTGCCTCATCGGAGACGAGGGCGACGGCTGGCGGTTGGCCAAGGTGACCCTCGGCGCCGAACGGCTTTCGTTGTCAGAGGGTGGGGTGTTGTGGGGCATGGGCCCCACCGCGGGTGAGTGCTTCGATTACCTCCGCACCACCGGTCCGTGGGAGGACCCGCGAGATCGCCAACGGTTCGCCGCGCTGTGGGCCGACGCCGAGATCATCCGGCTCCTCAGCCTGCGCATGCTCACTTCCGCCGTGGCCGGGGAGGACGCTTCGTCCTTCGCTTCGATCCGCAAATGCCTCGCCGACGTTTTCGGCCAGGACGTCCTGTCGCTGGTCAAAGACCGCCGAGGCGCCGCCGGCATGCTCGGCACTCAGAACGTCGAGTCGGAACACGACGACCTCTACCACTGGGGTTACCTGTTCAGCCGGGCGCTGACCATCGGTGGCGGGACCAGCGAGGTGCAACGCAACATCATCGCCGAACGACTTCTCGGCCTTCCCCGCGAGCCGGCCCCAACCGCACCAAACAAGGAGGCCGGGTCATGACGTTACCGCACCGCGAGTCGGACTTTCAGTATCTGGCGTTCGAACGGCACACCTCAGCTGAGGACGTCGAGGTACTGGAAGTCCGTATCGACCGGCCACCGGAAAACAAGCAGGCCGAGCTCAATGCCGTCAACGGGATCCTGCACCAGGAATTCACGGCGCTGTTCCCTCTGCTCCAACGGGAGCGGACTGCCCGGGCAGTGTTGTTGACCGGCCGACGTAGATCGTTCTCCGCCGGCGGCGACTTCGACTGGTTCCCTGACATGCAGAATCCAGACGTGCTCGAGCATCTTCGGATAGACGCCAAACACCTGATCTACGACCTGCTCGACGTGCACCTACCGATCATCTGTGCCCTCAACGGTCACGCCATGGGGCTCGGGGCGTCGATCGCGTTGTTGTGCGACACCATCTTCATGGCCCGCTCGGCGACGATTGGCGACCCGCACGTGAAGGTCGGCCTGGTCGCCGGCGACGGCGGCACCATTATCTGGCCCCTCGCGATCGGCCCGGCACGAGCCAAGCAGTACCTGATGACCGGGGACCCCATCTCCGCCGAAGAGGCCGACCGCATCGGCCTGGTCAATGCCGTCTGCGAGGACGACGAGGTCTACGCCGAAGCGTTGGCGTTCGCCCATCGTGTGGCGGCGGGAGCGCCACTGGCGGTGCAGTACACCAAGGCCGCCATCAATGCCGGCATCAAGGCCCAAGCGATCGCAGCCTTCGACACTGCGGCCGCCCTCGAGATCGTGACGTTCAAGTCCGACGACCATCGCGAAGCGCTTGCGGCAATCGCCGATCGACGTGGCCCGCAATTCAAAGGACGGTGAGCATGTCAGACCCCTCATCCCACCCTGTTTCGGCTGACCTGTATGAGACGATGAGCACATTGCGTGCCGTGCGTCGCCTTCGTCCCGACCCGATTCCGCCCGACGTCATGGAACGGGTTCTCCAAGCGGCGTGCTGGGCGCCGACCGGCGGCAACCAGCAACCGTGGCGAGTGGTGGTCGTTACCGACCCGACCGTCAAACAGGGGTTGTCCGACATCTACGCGCCCGAGTGGGAGAAGTACTCCAGCGGGTTCATGCATCGACTCGAGGGCTTGCCCGAACACCAGCACGCCAAGTGGGAGCGGGTGATGGCGGCCGGCAACTACCTCGCCGAGCATCTGCACGAGGCCCCCGCGATCCTGTTGTTCTGCGCCAACCCGAAGATGATGGCCATCACCGACGCCAAGCTGGATCGGATCAGCATGGTCGGTGGCGGCTCGGTATATCCGGCGGTGCAGAACCTGATGCTGGCGTGTGTGGCCGAGGGGCTGGGTTGCACCCTCACCACACTGCACTGTCGTCGCGAGGACGAGGTGAAGGCGTTGCTGCACATACCCGAGGGGTGGGCCACGGTCGCGATGGTGCCGATCGGTTACCCGGTGGGCAAGGGTCACGGCCCAATCACGCGGCTTCCACCGGCCGACATGGCCTACCGGGACACATTTGGTGAGGCCTGGACAAGCTGATCTGATCTTCTGGCGTGAGGAGCAGGTGCAGCTCCTGGCTGGAAAAACGCTTTCGGTACGGGCCTGGGTGCACACCACCACCAGCGGCTCGCCAAAAG
>CAWDNZ010000002.1:0-11808 GCA_963803845.1 uncultured Acidimicrobiales bacterium
CCGGCGGCGGCGGGACCTCGGCGGTCACGCTGGGTCCGGTGGCTGATGCCCGGGTGGTGCAGGGCTCGGCGACCACGAACTACGGTTCCAGCGCCATCCTCGGTTCTGACGCCAGCTCTCGCGAGGACTCCTACATCAGGTTCGATGCCTCCGCAATCGGCAACTCGGTGTCATCGGCAGTGCTGAGGGTTTACCTCACCAACGGCAGCAACAACGGACCGGAGGTCTCGCTTTCAGCGACCACATGGTCTGAGAGCACGATCAACTGGAACAACCGGCCCGCCGACACGTCGGGAACGATCGCCGACATTGGTGCTGTCAGCTCTCGAACCTACATCGAATACGACGTCACCTCAACGGTGACCGGACCGGGCCTGTACTCGTTCCATTTCTCCTCGATCTCCAGTGACGGCACAGATTTCTCCTCCAAAGAAGCAGGCAGCAACCCACCACAACTCGTCATCCAATCCAACTGACCGACACCACAACCGACTTACGGGTGGACCGAATCCCAGGACGTCGGCAACAGCGGCCATTGTCACCTTCAGTTCCTTATGGGGACCAGTTCCTTCACTGCGATCTCGGTCTCAACCGATGCGGTGGGCTTCAATCCCAAGCGGGTTCGAACGCTCCCTTATCGTTGCTGACCGTTTCCTGGTCCCTATCCCAGAATCGGATGGTCACCGCTGGAGGTTCTCGCCCGGTGGTGATCTCAACATACGGAAACCCCGGAGAGTCCGGTGCCGACCACTCCGACCACGTTCCCGTGTTCACGTAGACCGATTCGTCTTGGCTTAATGTCCTACAACCAGCCCGATGCGAATGACCGAACAAGTAGATCGGCACGCCATGGTTGCTCGCCTTCAACGCGGCATCGATCCGGCGCGCCCCGCGCACCATGTAGTCGTCCGCAATATCGCGGTCCTGCGAGGGGTGCAACGTGCGTCGAGCCACTCGCCAGGCACTGGCCAACGTGCCGCTGAAGTATTTTGGTCGGAGCGCGATCGCTACTGGGCCATCATCATTCGAGCGACCGATCCTCCACGAGCGAAGTGGCATCAGAGGGATCGCCAGAAAAGCGTTAGCAAGCTCAACGAGGCCCATACGGAAGCCCATCCACGAGCGCGGTGCCAGCTGGAGTCGGTGCAGCACTGATCCCACAGGGTCCTCTAACCAGATCAAGCTCGACCGTCGCCCGCGTCGGTAGGGCTGGGATGGCGAGGCGAAGGCATTCATGTCATGCAGCTGATTGCCGTGTTGGGCATGAAGCTCACCGGGGAGATGGAACGCACCAGGGTGAACAGTCAGCTGATCTCGTACTGACTGAACCGCCCAGCCAAACCCGGCGATGGCCGCGACCAAACCCTCAACGACCTCGGGGATAGCGAGTGCAGGATCGTGATTGCCAGGCACAATATGAACGGTTCCGCCTTCCGCCATGAAACACCCCAACGATGCGAAAACTTCCGGGTGGGCTGCCGCTATTCGCTCCACCCTCTCAAGGAGATCGGCGAGCTCAACGATGAGATAACCCGGTCGCCGTCTGCTGCGGAGAAATCCACCGGGCAGCTCGAAGATGTCGCCCAGCAACAGAAGCGCAGGGGCCTCTACCCCATCGTGAGAGAGGCTGGCAATGAAGCCTGCGAGTTGTGCATCGTACAGGAATCCTTCAGGCGGATCGTTCGTTGAACGTCGCTCGCCAACTCCCAGATGCAGATCGCTGATTGCTACGATTCGCACGGATACATCAGTTCATCAGCTGAATGAATCTCCAGAGCATAATTGCGCAGAACAACATGCCGAAACGGTAGACGTGCGGCTCGGCCCGGTACCAGATCCTGATGGATGCCGCTGAGCCGACGGCTCGGCTGACCTCCTGGGCGGCCAGCAACACCAGGAACGACACAGCGACAACTACCTGAATTGCGGTGAAGGCTGAACTCATTGAATGATCCTCCGCAGCGTTCTCAAGGACCCCAAGTGCCGACGAATTCGTAGTAGCGACCCCACTACGACACCGATACCGGTGAGTCCCACTAGTGCCCATGGAGCCCAGACACCCGTATACGCCAAGACCAACGACCCAAGGACACCGACCGCGAAGCTCAGGGGTAATGCGAGCATCAGGGACTGGGCGCACAATATCGGAGTGTCGGCTTCGCGGATCCAAGGAACAATGGCCAGCCCGGGAACCAGCAAGAGATAGAGAGCCACCAAAGTCTGACGGATGACCATGGAATCGGGGAGGACCGTGGAGGCGGCGACGATCGCTGTGAAGCCGATTATCGTCAGATTGGACGTGATCTCGCACTCAAGATCCCAGCGTCGGTGCTGACACTCATCGCCGACGAGCGTGGCCGGCACGTATCGATCAGTTTGCACTACAACTCCTCTCCTTCCGGGGGTAGCCGATAGATTCGAACCGTTGGCCGATCCACCAGGATTTGGATATTGGGGTCGCCGTTGAGTTGCTCCTCTATTGCTCGGAGCGACTCACCCGGTAACCCTCCCAATAAGTCAATGTAAGACTGCTGGGATTCGGTGGCGATGAAATACGCCCCGGTATCTCGACGTTGGTACATGAGCGACACTGCTGCACTGGCGTAGACCCGGGGGTCGATCTCGGATCGGACTACCCTGTCAATCGAGCGATGGTCATAGGTTGCATACCCGCGGTATTTCCAGGCCACGTTGTCTACAGCAACGAGAAGGAGCGAACCGGGTGGAGCGTCCTCGTAGACGATGTCTATCGCATTTCGTTCGTCGCTACTGAACTGATCAAGCGCAGCGTTGCCATACCGGGCCACGAGGAAAAGGGAGGTCAAAACGACGATCGCGGGCACGGCGATCACCCATTGGGCCACGTATCGGCGCCGAGGCGAACGTTCCCACTGAATGGCATGGGCTGCATAGAACGCGACGAATGGAAGCGTAAACATGAACACCCTGAGGGCCATCTCGCCGCCATAGGGCTGAAGCGCGATCAGCACAGTAGGCACAGCTGCCAGAACCAGCATGGCGCGATCTGACCGCTCGAGTATGCGACGTTTGCGGAACAGCCCATATGCCGCCAACAGCCCAAACAGACCCGTGAATGCCAAGCGCAAGAGCACGACAAGGCGATGGGATGCGCTGCCGCCCACCCGTTCGGTCACATTGGCACCGGCGGCCGCACCGATGTCTCCCACCAGTTCGAGCATCTTGGTGAGGTTGCCTGAAAGGTAGGTGGAACTCATGAACACCAACCACGTGAGGAACACGCCAACCATGAAATGGGGGAGCCGTCGCGAGGCACAACGATCAGCCGCAACCAACCCGATTACGGACACGATCGTGAGGGGCGGTGTGAGCTGGTGACTGGGGACGATGGCCACGAAGAGCAGCATCACCACAACAAGATGCGCAGCCCGAGCGAACCGCTGCGTCACCGGAGCTTCCAGTCGATCGAAATAGTGGAGCAGGATGGCGATCATCGTGAGATGAACGCAGTACGCCACCGCCTGGGGCGCAAAGTAGTCCTGGCCTATCCAGTTGCCGACATAGAACAGCAGTACGCTGGTCCAGACGATTCGCCGGTCTGCCGTGGCGTAGCGGAAAATAACCAGGAGCGGCGCTAGGTACGCAAGATTCACTAATACTGGCACCCAAATCCCCACAGCGGCGAAAGACTCGATTCCCGAAATTTCCCGAACGTAGGCAAAAAAGGTGAAAAACCCGGGCCAGTTGAAGTACGCATCGATGGTTGGGTCGATTGAACCGGAGCGTAGAACTTGATCGGTGATGCCCTCATGACGAAGAACGACCCGGGCCTGAACGCTGTTCCCGACCATCGCACCTGCGCCATACAGCATCAGAATGATGCCGGTCACGTGGGCCGTTAGCACGCCGTCACTCTGGCCGCGCACCAACGAGACGGTGAAAGCAGCGATAGCCACCAGCGGTGCCAAAAGGATGATCGGCGAGACCGCTCCCACGAGCCCCCAAACGCTTAGGTCTCCAACGCTGGACAGCTGCAGGGTCGCGGCCCACACCATGACCGCAAACAGGGTCGTGACTAGGGGGTGGCGGAGGGCACGACGTACGCCCAGCAGCGAGCTAACAGATCGGGGCGGTTGAATCCGCGCGGAGGACCGTATGGCCTGGGTCGTGGTCACGCCATTATCCGAACTGCGCTCGCATCGGCCGAAACTGGCGTGGTCGAGGCTAGGACGATGAGGCGCCAGAGCGCCCAGGTGCCCGTGAGTGATTGGATCGCCACCCACGCCGCAGCCATCGGGGTTAACCCTCCGCTGCCGAATACGCCGCTACCAAAGAGGGTTGCGGCAACAATCCCGACGGTTCCCCCAACAACAGCGGTGAGGATGGCCTCCCGCAACTGGCCGGTTGCCCTTGCGACTGCGAAGTAGGAATAGATGAACGTAAGTGGGATGGCTCCGACCACAAGGAAGCGAAGCGGGCTGGCTCCGGCGTCGGAATACTCATCGCCAAGTAATGACAACAGGATTGGAGCCACCAGACCAACGGCCACCGCTAACGGCACCACGATCATCAATGACGATCGGACGGCCTGCCGAATCGCTGGCGCCTTCCGGGAGGGTTCACGGCACACCTCGGCGAACAACGCCGTCCCGATGGAGAGCGGCACCACGGCAACCCCCCAGGCCATCATCCAAGTGGCGTACCAGAACGCATTCTCCGCCGGCGAAAGAACTTCGGTCACGATGATTGGCAGAACGAGACCAGGCATACGCTCAGCGGATGTGAGCATCTGATTACCGAGCCCGTGGCCAACGAGCGACCGGGCCGACGATCGATGGATCAGCGGCCGCCGAGCCGATCCCGGAAAGATGCGCCGGGTGTGGCGGATGGCCAAGGCGACCGCCGTTGCCGAACCTGCTACCCATGCGGCGAACAGAACCGGGGCGGACCCGGTGACCCAGCCCGCCCACACCAACGCCAGCGGGATGATGGTGACAACGCCGTTGGCAACGTTTCGAACCAGTACATCGGAGCCCCGGCGGTCGGACATGGAAACCTGGTCCAGCACAACCCCGACAGATCCCAGCACACCCATTCCGCAAAAGAGCACTGCGAACCATCCGTTACGGGCAACCGCATCCAACTCGTCCAGAAACTGCAACGCCAAGAGAAGTGCAAGCCCACTCGCCAGTAGGGCCAAAACGGTCGTTGCTGTCAACGCGGTGTCGAGGAACCGATTGGCCTCCGTACGGCTCCGCTCGGCGAGACCGATGACTACCGCGGCGGCAATGCCAGATGACGCCACGAGTACCACCAACATGATGGTGGACGTTGCGCCCGCGGCTAGCCCAACCGCATCGGGAGAGGCGAGGTTGGCCGCCGCCAGCCAGAAGGCAAAACCCAAAAACATCGCCGACGCCTTGCCGCCGACCATCCCCAACGCACTGGACACCATGGAACGCTGAGGAACCATGCTGGCAAGGCGTGAGCCAAAAGCGATCGCTGTCACGCCGTTTGGGGTGCGCCGCGAGAAGTATCCGACGCCCGCTCGAAGATCCCTTTGATCATGGACACGTAGTTCATGGTCCCAAAGGTGAGGAAATACGGAATCCACCGCGGCTGCCGCCGAGCGAGGCTCAGCATGACGCCTCGAAACGCTCCCGCTCCCGGAAGTGCCAGCAACCGCAGGCCGCCCAACTTGTGCTTGCGAACCATCCGACCCAGGCCTTCACCATCGGCACGAAACTGCTCGAGGGCGAACCCAAAGCTGTCGTCGGCAAATCGGTGCGTCACCTGGACCTCCTTCGACACGCCCGTCTTGGCTCCACCTTCCCGCAACCGCCACCGCAATTCGATGTCCTCGCCCGAAACGAACCGCTCGTCAAAGCCGTGTTCTAATAGGAACTCGCGATCGAAGATGGTTGCAACAAGGCCAAACCAATTCTTGCTCAGGCCGGTTCGGTGATGATAGGCCAACGCCTGCCCCCAGTAGCCGCCTTCGGCAATGCTGTAGAGGCCCGCTTGCAGTGCGTCGTACTGCTCCCGTTCGAATTCCTCCAACAAGGTTACGAGTGAGCCGTCCGGCAGGACGACGTCGGCATCGAGCAACATGACATGTCGGCTGGAAGCGGCACGCGCCCCCAGTGCCCTCGCCACCGGAAGACCTCGACCATTGTCGGACAGAATCATGGCGCCGTATTCAGCGGCAATTTGCGCGGTGGAGTCGGTGGAGTTCCCGTCGACAACGATCAACTCTGCGGCGCCGTTACTGCGAACCGACCCAAGGCATTCGTGCAGCAGGTGGGCGGCATTGCGCGCCGGAACGACGACGGTAATATCGACGATCTGATCGCTCACGGCGTTGCGACGAGGGGTCGAGCGTTGGCGGCGGCGGCCAGGAGTTCCTCACAGATCCGGTCCGATGCCTGATCTGCGGACCATTCGGCTGGGACCCGCAAAAGGAAGCACGGGACTCCTTGGAGGCCTTTGCCAACAACGGCGGCCTTGGCCGCCATGGCGGCATGCATTGGAGCCAACCCCGTAGCACTGAGCGCTGTTACCAGATCGCGCGAATGCTGCGACATCTCACAGTAGAAGTTGCCAACCAGCCGATCGACCATCCACTCGGTGGACTTGGACTCGAGCTCCACGGTGGAGCCGTCATGGCGCTCCGCGAACATGGAAACGCTGAACGGGGCTTCGGTGGAGATCGGCATACCAGGAAATGCCTGCTCTGGTGTGACCATCTTGTGTTCGGGCGACCACCGCCGACTGAAGGCAGCCAGCTTCGGAAACTTCGTGGCCACGGGGTGCACCAGCGTGGTGAGCCTCCCGATCGGACGCGAGAAGCGGGAGGGAATCAGAGGTTTGCGGCGACCGGTGAAAAGATGGGGGTAGATCGTTCGATGATGGGGCTTGATGAACATTGGCTTCCCGTACGCCAGGAGTGTGCCGGAGTCGGTGACAAATCCCCAGTCATCACCCATGAACAGACATCCCGGGTGCTTCAGGAGCTTCGCCATGGTGCTGGTTTTGCCGACTCCGCCCCAGGCTGGCATAAGCACACCCTGGCCGTTGATCTCCACCATGGTGGCGTGGATCATGGCCGCGCCACGAGCGCTGGTGATATCATCGACGAGCGGCAGGATGGCGGTCAGTAGTTCGCGGGTGCCGCTGACGGTGTAGGCCGAACCATCTTTCGAAACCTGAACGTCCATGCCCGAGAGCCAAACGGACTTGTGGTCATACCGATACTCATCTTCGTTGTGGGACGCATCGGGGATAGGCCCGTGCTGCGACCGGACGGTAATGTCGGGATTGATCAGCTCCTGATCGGTGATGAACGGAGCGAACATCGTGGCCAGAATGTCCAGCGACGGGGTTCCCGGCTCCACCCGGATAGTGGCTTTGCCGTGAATGTCCAGGTTCAATCCCTGATCGCGCGTATCGAGCTTCTTGGTCTCCATGCGGTCTCTCCTCATACTGTTTCTAGAACTTGTTGATTTGGGGCGGCGCTGGGAGTGGAACGCCGAAGCAGACCTACCCCGTAACCCGCCGTAGTGAATGTCAATCCGAGCATGATGCCGCCTACTCGCAGGAAGGGTGCCGATTGGCGGCTGCGGACACCCTCCCTGAGAGCGCGAAGGACGCCGAGCGGAAGCGTCTTTCGAACATAGTCGGCCTCGCTGCTGAGAGCGGCCGACGCCCCGGACAACCTGCTGACGTGTGCCTTGGAAATGCCCTCTGCGTAGCAGCGCGATCGGAAATACTGAAATGTGGCCCGGCTGGCGGGAACCGAATGCCGGACGTGGGCGGCGGGCTGGTAGATGATCCGGCCCTGATCTGAAGCGTCTACCAGACGCAGGCAGAGCTCGGTCTCCTCACAGCCCACCGGGCGCGTGCCAACCCTGCCGAGATCGGTATCGAAGCCGGTGGTCTTGTCTAGTGCTGACCGGCGCAGCGACATGTTGGCGCCGATCATGTTGCGCACTTCGGACCGGGCAACTGGCAACCCTATGTAGCTGCAGCCAACAACCCAGAGGAATTCCTCCGGAAATGCGGAGGGCTGGCCTTCATGCCAGTTCGGCGAGATTGAACCCCCGACGCCCACTACCTGAGGATCGGCATAAGGAACAACAAGCTGTTCGAGCCAATCCGGGGAAGCAGCCGCGTCGTCGTCGAGGAAGGCGATCACATCGCCCGTAGTTGCACGCCAGCCGGTGTTGCGACCACCAGAGAGTCCCTGAGGACCAGTATTAGCGCACGAGGCTATACCCGATAGTTCGGTTCGGACCCGATCGAGGAGCCTCGGGTTGTGATCTACCACCACGAGAGTCTCTTTTGGCGCCAGCGTCTGCCCTTGTACCGAATCAACGGCAGCGACGATGTCATCCCACCGATCCTCGGTGTAGGCGCAAATGACAACCGAGACTGTGGGAGTTGACGATGTCACGACTCGTCGTCGGTGAGATCAATCACCAAGGATTCCCGCGGCGGCGGGAGCGCACTCTGGCGACGACGGCTCGGAGTCAACCAACCTGCCACCAGGAGCCGAAGTACGCGCTGACCATCACCCCAGGTATTGAGGTTGGACTCGCCATGCCCCCGAGGGGTTTCCATGCTGGGCACCTCGGCTACGCGAAGACCAGCGTTGAATGCCTGAACCGTGATCTCGGTCTCGATCTCGAAACCGTCGCTGGCCAGGCTCATGTCGGGCAGGCATTCCTTGCGGAACCCGCAGTAGCCATAGCAGAGGTCGGTGAGGCGCTGACCGAAGAGTTTGTTGACCATCAGGAGCAAGGCCGCATTCCCGGAGCGTCGAAGCCACGTGATGTCGGTAGACCCTGCTCCGCTCATGAAACGGCTGCCTTTCACCAGGTCATACCCGTTGTCCAGCATGCCGATGTAGCGGTCGATCTCGGCCGGATCCATGGAGCCGTCGGCATCCATCATGACGATGTAGTCGCCCGTGGCGGCGGCGAACCCGGCGCGAAGGGCCGCACCCTTTCCACCGCCGGGATCCTTGGCGCAGACGATGTCGGGTCGAATACGGCGGGCTACCTCAACGGTGCCATCTTTGGAGTTCCCGTCGACGAGAACGATCTCGTCTACCGAATCCGGCACATGGAGCAGCACCCACGAGATGTTTTTTGCTTCGTTCACCGCCGGAACGACCAACGAAACCTTCGGGCGCCTGGGCACCCTCGCGGATCGGGGCAACTCCGAAAGCACCGAGCTCTCCAGGGTGCTCGCCCCTTCACCGCTTGGGGCGTCCTCGATCGGCTTAGCGCCGTTGCCATATCTGGAGGTTTCTCCATTTTGATGTTGCACCGCGGCCATCCCGCACTCCTCAGATCGGAGGCGGCCCCATTCTGGCAGGACTCACACTCCCGCCAAATGATCCCATTCGAGATCATTCAGAGGGCATGACTCCTGCCAGACACGTGGGTTCCGCCCGTTGTGTAGCAGACATCCTTATCGGTGTTTCCACCAATGTCAACACTATCGGTAGAGCAAATTCCCTCAAAGTAGTGATACAGCCACCCTTTGAGAGCTATGAGCCTACAGAAAGCTCGTCGAGTGAGATGCTGTAGCTCTGAGCGGTCGTGCGATAGCCCAGCTCCAAGCGGGCGATTCCATCCAAATCGAAGTCCGAGATTTCTTCGGTGAGCACCGATTGGTCGCCGAATTTCACTTCCAAGAGCGTGAGACCGGACGGCGATCCGACGAACGACACCTCGACCTCGCCCCATTGACCCAACTCCAGGGTGCCGGCGGTGCGCAGGCGGGTCTCGCCCACTTGAAACCACAGTCGCCCCGAATCGTTCTGCCGGTAGAGGTATCCCAGGTTCTCGCCATCGAGGTTGACGAACGTGAAGACGCGAACATGGCCAGACCCCTCGCCCTCCTTATCAACACGTACGTCGGCCTTCACCGCTAGAGCATTTCTCGGATCGAGATCGAGCGAGGACGTCACAAATGTACGGGCGCTGCCGTCACTGACGAACGTCGCAACCTGACCGCGCCGCGGCTCATCGTCAAACGTCAGGCCGGCGGTGCCTCTACTCTCCAGGCTCCAAGCGGGCAGGAGACCGGTGTCGAAGCTGTCGGCGAAGGTTTGGCCCACGATGTGCCAGCGCCTGGAGGCGGGTCCGGAATCGATGACATCTGGGTGTGATGGGTCGAGCGCCCGCACCTCGAACCGGTGATCACCAGATCTCAGATCCTTGTACGTGACGGGCGATTGGCAGGGCTTGAACCGATCATTCGCACCTTCTCCGACGAGGCGGCACTCGAAGGTCGCAGCCGCTGAAGTTGCTGTGAACGAGAACCTAGCCACCGTGGACGTAACCAAGCCGGAGGGACCGCCGATAACGAAGGCATCAAGATCGATTGAGCCGCTGTCGAGTCTGAGAAACCCGTGCGCATATTTCTGGCGCCCAACGTCTGAGGCGACCACTACGAGCCCGGTTGTGGAGTCCACCGGGTGCTTTGCTGTGGTCACGTTGTTCAGTCGTGACCCCGAGTCGACCGCAATGAAGACCTCGCCCAATCCGGGTTCGAAGTCGGGAGAATCGAGGCTTGTTGACTTTCGGTAGATGAAGCCACCGGAACAACAGGGGGCACTGGCGAAAACGTGTATTTGACGATGTTCGGAATCGATGACCACCGCTGGGCGGGTCTGCTGCTCCGCCACCGTGCCGATGGTTGATGTACTCCAACGACCGTCCGGCGAGCGGTGGAGCAGCAGGAGAAGCGGGTCATCGGGAGCGGTTAACGATGTCTTGACAGAGGCGAAAACATGGCCGCCTTGGGATTCGGTGAAGCTCTTCAGGTTGATGTGATCATCGGCGATCTTCGTGCCCTGGAGCACCGTTTGAGCTCGCCATTCGTCGCGTGGGTCCCTGTCCAGGTGAGTGGCGAAAACAAACGCCCCTTCATTTTGGTTACTGAAGAGCACACCCACCGCATCGCGCCCCCGATCCTCGAACGCCACAATCGCCGAGATGTCATCAAGTGAGACGTTGTCAGCCAAGTCAACCGGCAATGGGGCCGGCTCTGTCCAGTCGCGCCCATCAGCCGAACTGGTGATGAGGACCTCCCCCTCGAGAACGTATGTCACCCATATGACACCCAGACTGTCTTGAGCCAAAACAATGGTTTCTGCTCCATGAAGCGTGATCGCTTGGGGGAAGTCCGGCTCACGAATGTAGGTCTTGCTCTCTGGGTCATAGTTGAAGCGCGAGAAGAGCGCACGGTGATTCACGTCGGATGGATCCAGACCCATCGCCACGACCAGCAGACTGTCGCCAACTGCGAGAACATCTGAGTGGGCTCGTTCACGCTCGTCGATGACGGTGTCCTGCCGCATCCAGCGCTGCGACACTTCGTCCAGCTGATGGATCATCACTTTGGAGGAATCGCCATCGAGAAGTGCACCCCACCATTTCCCATCGTGATACCAAAGCTTGCTCTGGGGCTTATCACCGCTGGGGGCGGCGGCAGGCGCAAACGATTCGCCAGCAAATCCGGCCTCGGCGGAGAACGGATCAATGTCAGGGCGCAGCGCCAGAACCACCGGCAGCGCCACCACCACAACCACAAGCACCGCCCACCAATGCCAATTGACCTTCATGACCTTCAAAGGGATCCTCCGCCGATCCGACGCACTCGTCTGCGAGAGTGTCATCAATTCAATCGGATCGTCAAGGTTGTTCCACCGTGAGGACTTGCCCTGAGGCGAGCACCTGGACCGATTGCCAGATCTCCGCGTCAAGTTCTACCGACTGCGCCGCTGTCACGGTAGATCCCGGCAAACGGGCCCCGGGC
>CAWDNZ010000003.1:0-8759 GCA_963803845.1 uncultured Acidimicrobiales bacterium
AGCGGGTAGCGCTCTACCTGCTCGATGACGAACTACGCCAGAACCCTGCAGCGCTCAGTAAGTGGGGCGAAGTCGCCCGAGCCGTACGCGTCAGTTGAAAATCTAGAACCAACCAGGGTCCACTGTTGTTGAGTTCGCGGCGTCTCGTGGTGGGGTGAGGTCCATGAGTCTGTGGACCTTGAGTGGTGTTCGCTCAATTGGTTTTCGCTCTGCTTGGGGTTGGGGTTGTCGGGACGGTGGCGGCCGTTTTCGTGTCCAACGGGAGTGGACTGTGTCTTGACGGGGGGTGTTCGTGGAGGAGGAGGGTTTCTCTTGAGTGCTGTTCCGCCCGGCAGCGACTTTTGTTCGGCCAGAGGACGGAACGGAGGCCGACAGGGTGCGGGGGGCCAACCGGATCCTGATATGCGGGTAGGGGCCGCCAACGTTTTCCAAAGTTTGGCAACCCGGTCCGCCGGGATCGGTGCATGAGACCTCCAGTGATGGAAGTACCGTTCTGCGATCTGGTGCAACTGTTTCTCGAGCCTTCGTTGCAGTACCCCCGTCCGGTTACAGACCCGCCACCAGGTTGTCTTCGGGATCGGCAGGCCCGCCCGGTAGCGGCCCCACCCTGTCCGAACAATCCTGCCCTTGCTGGTTTCGGTAGCGAGCGCGTCGGACACGGTTTTCGACACTCGACCCCGCACCGTGAACCCTGCGGCGTGGAGCTGCTCCACCAGCCCGGCAACGGTATGAATTTCATGCGAACGGGTGTGAAGGCGACGAAGCAGCCAGTACCGCAGGTCCACACCCCCGATCCGGCGGGGATCTTCCCACACCCGCAACCCGAACGCAGCCGCCGGGATAGACACCCGTAGGTTGGTCACCCCTGCCAGGCTCATCGGCGCCGACGCCCCGCCCGCACCAGCCGGTCCCGGCCGGAGGGTCATTAACTGATCCACTTGCTCCCAGTCCCCCGGGCGCTGTTGCGCCCCGGACTGCGTCCGGGTGGTCTGACGTGGTGTTTCGGGGTATGCGGTGGCACCGCTACCAGTCGGTAGCGTGCCCCAGCTATTCATTTGTGGACCTACTTCGCTCAGGGTCGTCTGGTGGGTCCCCACCCCAATCCGAGTTGACGGAGCGAGTCTCTGGCCGCTCACGGACCTGGGCGCGTTTGACAGCCGGACCGGCCGATGGCACCGGGCGCACCGCCCAGATCGTGTGATCAGGGCGGCGAACCGTGACCGACCGCTCGGGATCCATGCTGATGGTCCAGCCGCCTGAGTGCATCTGATCGTGGTGAATCCGGCACAACGGGATCAGGTTGACCAGATCCGTGAACCCACCGTTTTCCCACTCGATGATGTGATGGATCTCGCAGTCATCGAACGCCGTTTCACAGCACGCACACGTCTCATACATCACCCGCAGCGCGGCCCGCTGGGCATCGGTAGCGGTCCGATAGGACCGCCCCACAGCCAGCACCCTGCCGGATGGGCCCATCACATTGTGAGTCACCCACGCATCACACAACAGGCGACGCAACTCCGATAACGGCACATCTGCGCCCCGGCCCGTCCGCTTGACGGTCCCATCCCAGACCCCAGAGGCAACCGTTTGCAGATCAGCGATCAGGTTGATCGACGCCCGACCTCGGGCCCCATTGCCCGAACCAATCAACTCAACGAGCGCCTCGGCGTCCACCCACTCGCCATGGTGTACACCCGAACCAGCTTGCGGTTCGCGGCCGGCGTTCTGGGCTTGGGCCACGATCGATCTGGCTTCTGCAGCCAACGCGTTTTTGACGTGCTCACCGGACAATGTGTCCAGATCGAACCGGCCCCGCCAACGGCCCTCTTTCGTTTGCCACAGCGACGCCCTATTTAGTTGCTTGTTCGCTGCGGTGTCGGTCTCACCATCGTCACTGATCCGGCTGACCAGATCTCCAAGCCACGCCCGGAACGCTTGAGGCCGCATCCTGGATGCTTTGCGGGCCACACCCGCATCATGAGCATCGAACACCTCCTGCCAGCCTTTGTCATGCCGCAACTTGTGGCGGGCAATCGCCACCGCATCCACGTTCTCGGTCCCAATCGTTCCCGCAACACAACCCGCTCCAACGTGGGGCATCGCTCCCAACAACCCTGCCCTCCGCTCCACACTCCTGGCCGCACCATCGGACAACCGTCCCGCCGTGGAGAACACATCGGCCGCCGACAAACCACCCAGATCACCCAAACGGGCACCCAACGATGCGGACACCCCGCCCATCAGGCGAATCACCTTCTCATTCGCACGAACAGCACCTATCGCACCGTCCTCGTCCAAACCCCCAACGTCCAGCCCCGCCAACAGATCCGCATGCTCCACCAAACAGGCCGCCACACCAACCATACCCTTGGGGCCCACCCCGTCAGACGCAGAAGAAATCTTCATGCCTTCATCATGAGCAAGGGGTGTGACAACGAAGGATTCAAGGCAGCAGCAATTGGGCTGAACTTCGACGTTTCTCCAGTTCACGAGGCCGAAAAGAAACTTGAATAAGCTTTTGCGGTTCTATCCGAGCATTGGTAAATCGGGCGATCCGCCCTGAGCTACGGCGGCGATCTCCGAATCGAACGGGCCGTGGAGCGGAAATGGAAATGATTCGGTCTGATTTGCACGTGCGGATTGAACCAGACATTCCCATCGACCCCGCCTCCACACGCTCCAAGTCGGCCACGACCCGCGCTTCCGCCAGTGGTCGATGGCGCCACCGTCGAGTGACCGCCGACCGACAGACCGTCACAGGGCCGAGGTAGACTGGGACTCGCAGTTTGAAAACTTATCAACATGCACGAGGGGCTGATCGGTTTCGACGTTGAGACCAGAAGCTGTCGGTGCGACTCGAGTTGCTCAGACTCGTAAAACGGGGCTCTTTAGAAGACGGCAACAAAACCGACTTCACTCTTGCCGCTTAATTCTTAAGCAGTACAGAGGAAAACTGCGAGCCGTGAGGCCACGCAGGGCCTGATCATTACAGCCCGGTAACAGAAGTAGTGATGGACGGTGGGAGAGACCACTGACGGACAGGGAAAGACTTCTGACTCCAGGGAAAGCCCTGGCGGTTTATAACCCGGTAGCCGGACAGCCGTAAGTCCGAAACACGGGAATAGTCGTAGCGTTGGCAGTGACTGCTTAGCGGACGGGGGTTCGATTCCCCCCAGCTCCAAGAGTGCTCAAAACAAGCTTTTGAGCCCTGTTGGAGCTGCCCGATGCCCCTGACAAAAACAGCCCTTGACCTGGGCTTTTGTCCACAGACGTCCACGGGCGTCCGTAGGAGTTTCTGGAGCGTTACTCCCGCGGGAGCAACGGAATTCGTCTAATGATGACGACGCTGCGTGTTGGTCCAGCAGGTCCCTTCGGGGAGACCGGCCCTTCCGTTGACGCACAAGGAGCGCAACGTGGCAAGTCCCCCACGCTGTAAACGCACCAGTCTTGACGACGGCTCGTACGCCGTCGCTTCCAAGAACCCCAACGGCTCTGGATCGGTCTATTTTCGAGCCGCCAACCAACAACTCCGATGGCAGCACGACCCCCCGGTCGATGGCGTGCAACCAGGGTCGACCAGAACGGCAAGATCCGACGCGTCTCCGCGCCGACTCGTCGCGAAGCCGCGGACCGGCGAGACGCACGCGCTGCTGCGGTGGGCAAGCGTCTCCAAATGGGCGACGACAGTGGCGGCACGGACCCGTAGCAACCCGTCACCGAACGTTTGTCCGTTCGATATTGTTGAGCGATGCCGTCCCGCGTAGCGCCCTGGCCTGCAGACATTGTGCAGGCAGTCGCGCGCGGTTTGCGGCCAACTGGTACGCCCGCTCGGTCATGGCGTTCAACAACCGGCGAGGCACCTTCTCCAACCGAGACGACGACCTCGACTCGCTCACGGCAAATTGGAGACGCGATTCGTGGACGTGACGATCGACGTCGTCGGATGCGTGGCCACGTGTTCGCAGGAAAGCCGATGAGATTCGACTCACCCGATTCAACCCACGAGGTCGGGCACACGGCAGAACTGGACTGGTGATGTCCGACCGCTACCGATCAGCCGAGCGTGCATTGTGGGAGTCCGTGGGAGCCGAGCCCACCGAGCAGACGCTGTCCCTCGAACGGACGCGCACCACCATCCGTGTGCAGGCGGTCGGTCACGGCACTCCCATCGTGTTCATCCATGGTGCGTCCAACGCCGGGACGAGTTGGGCATCGCTCGCAACTCGCATGCCGGGCTTCAGGTGTGTGCTCGTGGACCGACCAGGTTGCGGACTGAGCGCCAGGCTCGACCGACCGCTCCCCGACATGGCGGCGCTGGGCTCCTACGCCGACGAGTTCACCGCCGACGTGCTCGACGCCATCGAGGTACCGAAGGCTCACCTGATCGGCACCTCCTTCGGCGGCTACTTCGCACTCCGTGCCGCAGCGGCCCACCCTGAGCGTGTCGATCGGCTCGTCACGCTCAGCTGGAGCTTCGGAGCACCGACCGTCTCGACGCCGTTGTTCATGCGTCTCGTGATGCAACGGCCCATGCGTCGCCTGTCCACACGGATCCGTCCAACCGAGGGAATGGCTCGGGCCATGCTCAAACAGATCGGACTGCGACACGCCGTCGATTCCGGCAGATTCGGTCCGGTGGAGATGGCGTGGTTCCTCGCACTGCTTCGTGACACCGACACGATGAGCAACGAGATCGACTCGATGCCCCCGATCGTCACCCTGCGCGGCTTCAATGACGACACACTTCTGTCAAGGGAGGTACTCGGCCGAGTGTCGGCACCGAGTCTCTTCCTCTGGGGAACCGACGACCCCATGGGCGGCGAAACCATCGCCAGAGGCTTCGTGAGCCAGGTGCCGAACGCCGAGCTCGAGATGATCCCCGGCGCCGGTCACGCACCGTGGATGGACGACCCCGACCACGTCGCTGCCCGAGTGAACGACTTCCTCGACACCAGCGATACGGGCCGGCCGGAGAGCACCTGACGATGCGAACGACACGTGGTCTGCGACGGACTCGTCACCCTGATCACCGGTGGCGGCTCGGGAATCGGGCTCCGACCAGGCCAAGCACCCTCTATCAATGCGGGTTACCCAACCCTCCAGCTCCACCCATTTAACGAGATCGTTCAGACAGCTCTCTTCGGGCTTCACGATCAGCATCGCGAGTTGCGATCAATTGGCGCTTGTCTACCGTCTTGCGACCTCGGCCAAGACCCAACTCCACTTTCACGTAGCTGTCTTTGAAATACATCGCCATGGGAATCAGGAGCAATTGTTCCTGATTCATCTTCGACGACAACCGGGTGAGCTCGTGCCGATGCATCAGGAGTTTGCGACGCCGGGTTCGGTCGAGGACGACGTGTGTTCCGGCGCTGGAGTACGGAGCGATATGCAGACCGACCAAATACAGCTGATTGTTTTCAAATCGGGCGTATGCATCATTGAGCTGGACCTTTGACTCCCTCAGTGCCTTCACCTCGGAGCCATAGAGCACCACGCCGGCTTCAAAGGACTCGGTGATGTCGTAGTTCCGTCGCGCTGAGCGATTGGTGGAGATCATCTGAGTGGCCATTGAGCCGTCATTCTACCCAGACGAGAAATCGATCAACCCGGAACCCTTTCGGCCCGAAAAACGTGAGACACTGGAGATTCTTCGCAATCTAGGAGGTTGCTTTTCAATGGCTTACCCACAACAGACCCAATACATCCCGGCAATTAATGCCGATGAGGACGTGCGCTCAGCATTTCTCATCCGGGTCTATCAGCATGTCGCCCTTGCGGTACTGGCCTTTATGGCCTTCGAGACGGTTCTCTTCGTCACCGGCCTCGCACAGGGCATTCTGAACTTCTTCTCGGGCAACGGCTTCCTGTGGTTGGGGCTGATCGGCGCCATGTATCTGGGTAGCACCATGTCCTTCAAGGCCGCCCAACGTATCGACAACACCAACATCCAGTACGCCGGACTCTTCGGTATGGCCGGCATGTACTCCATCGTCTTCGCCCCGCTGCTCCGAAGTGTCTTCAACGCCGACGCTTCCGGACTCGTCTGGCAGGCCGCTCTGATCACCCTGGTCGGCTTCGCCGGCCTCACCGTGATCGGCATGACCACCAGCAAGGACCTGTCATTCATGCGGCCGATTCTGCTGTGGGCCGGATTTGCCGCCCTCGGCCTCATCGTGGCCGGTGCGATCTTCGGCTTCCAGCTGGGAATCATCTTCAGCGTCGGCATGATCGCATTGTCGGGAGCAACAATTCTGTACCAGACGCAGACCATCGTACGACAGTTCCCGGCCTGGGCTCACGTTGCAGCGGCACTGGGTCTGTTCAGCTCGCTGATGACCATGTTCTACTACGTGCTCCGTCTCCTGGCCGCAACCCGCCGCTAGACCGACCACCAACAAGCGCCTAGCCGCCCCTTTCGGGCAGCCGAAGGTCGCGCCAGCGCAAACCTGGGCTGTCACCCGTGCGAGACCGCCAGGCGGACCTAGTGCTTTCGCGTTTTTGTCCAGTCCGATGCGAGACTGGGTGAAGTGGTGTCTTTGGCTGAACGGGTGAATTCCGGCTTGCGGAAGTGAGTCGTCAACAGCGAATTCTCGCCGCCGGTTTGTTCGTGGTGGCCTGGGGAACCAATGTCAGTACACCGCTGATTCTGCGGTACCAGGACCGACTCTCGCTCAGCGATACCGGCGCAGTCGGCATCTTCACCATCTACGTCGTCGGAATCCTTTTCTCACTCCTCTTCGCAGGCCGACTATCGGACCGATTCGGTAGGCGACCCGTCATTCTTCCCTTCACTGGCCTGTCGGCAATCGCGTCGCTGATACTGGTCTTGGGCCGCAACTCGCTGGCCCTGCTCTTCCTTGGACGCCTCCTGCTCGGTGCCGTCAGCGGCGCAGTGCTTTCCGTTGGCACCGCCTGGCTGAGCGAACTCAACGAAGGTGGCTCCACCGCCACTGAACGGCTGCGCTTGGCCGGCGCTACGACCGCCATAATCTACGTGGGATTCGGTTTCGGCCCGATCTCCTCGGCCCTGTATGAACGGCTCGGTTCGGCCCCCCTGGTGGTGCCCTACGTCTTCCACGCGGCTGTCACGTTCGTGGTCCTCGCGGCCATGCTCCAGTTGCCCGAGACAAAGCGGGCCGACCCCGGAATACGCCTGCGTCCTCAGGTGGGGGTTCCCGCCGTTTCCCGCGGCGAATTCCTCGGTGTCTTGGCGCCAGCCGCAATCTGGGTCTTCGGATTTCCTTCCACGAGCTTCGCTCTCTTTCCTGTGATCCTTCGAGGTGCTGTTGGAAGCGGGAGTGATGTGCTGGTGGCAGGCGTAACAGGGACCCTGACCGCAGTGTCGGCTCTGTTGTCGCGGCCAATACTTCGACGAGTAGGCAATGCCCGAAGCTCACTGCTGGTCGGCCTCCGGATTGGAGTGGTTGGGTACGTTGTGGGGACGCTCGCCTTCGTGACCGAGTTTTGGCAGCTGGTCCCGTTCGCCGCCGTGCTGATGGGCTCTGCCTCGGGGATTATCCTCACCGCCGGTCTTGCTCTCACCGACGCCATCGCCGACGACACAAATCGCGGTGCACTCAGCGCTTCCTACTACTTCGCAGCGTATTGCGGTATGGCCATGCCGGTGATCATCACCCTTCTCGCACGCGTTTCGTCGGTCGCCGTGGCCCTCTCGGCTATCACGCTCCTTGCCGCGGCCACCGCACTGATTCTCTCTATTCGGATGCGCTCCCACCCAGCGCTGTAGTCTCGTGCAAACCGGCACCACTCAGGTTCGGTTGATGACACGTCGATACCTTGCAGGTGGGACGCCTGACCGCAGAAGACATCATCGTCTTCCTGACTCTTAGCCCTCTCTGGCTAGGGCTTCTGCTGATCTTTCGAGAGGGCCGCCGACTTCGCTACTTGGGCAGGCCATTCTTCCGCTCCTGGCGAACCGTAGGCACGGTCAGCGAGCATGTCCAAGCCATGGTAAGCAACGGAGCAGTCAAGTCATCTGCAGTGATCACTTTCACCAGTGAGTGGGGCTCTACGGTCCGTTACGTTGAACCTCCACTTCGGCGCGGCCGGCCACCGGCGATTGGCACGGAAGTGAAGGTGTGTCATCGATTGGGCGATGAGAAGGTAGCCAAGCGCTATGACCGCTCCCGTCAGGTGATCGGTTGGTTCACCATGATGACCAGCGGCCCGATTCTGGTCATCTTGTTCCGTGAATTCTGGCCGTTCCTCGCGTTCGGTGCGGCTGTGCTCCTGCTCAACGCGATCCGCCGGAAAATCACCGGCCGATCATCAGCCACGACGAACTCGGCGTTCCGTGAAGTCGTCGAGCCGCAGCCCTCCCCGCCGAGGGTGCCATCGATCGAACACGAGCACACCACATATGTGCACACCGAGATCGAACACGAATGGAACCCGAATACCGCCACTGGACAACCGCCCAGACCAGTGCCAACAACTCGCCGAAGAACTGGATGGAGGTTCGCTGGACTAGACGCAAGCGCATTCAGGTCCAAGCCCACCGCAGAGCTCCATGAAGCTGATCAAGCTGAGGTAGCCCGAGTCAAGGAACTCACTGCAAGCCTGAAACCAGCGCTTCGGAACTACGCCATTACGATGGTCGTTCTGGCAGTCCTGGCCGGAGCGGTCCAGGGGCCATTTTCCGGTCCCCCCTTCGTCTTGCTGTTCTTGTGGTGGGCTTCTTCATCCTTTGGCAGGCACAACCTTTCCCGGACGGCAGAACCACCTCCGGG
>CAWDNZ010000004.1:0-2049843 GCA_963803845.1 uncultured Acidimicrobiales bacterium
TCGGTTGACACGGCGTCCAAGGTCACGTCCGAAATCACGGACGCAGAGACGGGCGAACTATTGAGCCGGCGCAAGACTGTGTCGACGATGCTCTCCAGTAATTCTCCAACACACAGCAAAGGCGGTCCCGTCCATGAAAATCGTCACTTGGAACCTCGAACGCAAAAAGCCCACCACACCTACTGGCGCAGCCGGAGTGGCAAGGCTCGCAGCTGAAAAGGCCGACATCATTGTGCTGACGGAAGCTCGTACGAGCCACCTCGAGGAGTCGGGGTTCCGAGTCGATTCAGGTCCGCCGGTCTGGCCCTATCTCCAGCCAGATGAACGAGAAGTTCTCATGTGGTCCCCGTCCAAGTGGACCGACGTGGACACTGTAGGACACGAGAGGCTGCTCCCGGGAGGGTTCGTCTCCGCCATAACCGAGACCGAGCTCGGCCCCATCCGGTTCATTGGCCTTTGCATCCCATGGCACATGATGAAAACAGAACATGAGTCCAAAGCAAAGCCGTGGAAATACCACATCGAGTTCTGCGAGATCTTGCGCGAGCTGCTCGATCAACGTGACCGCTCTCTTCCCCACGTGCTAGCGGGTGATTTCAACCAAGCGATCCCAAGAATCAGATACGGCAATCACGCCGCCGCGGCCGCCTTGGAAGCTGCGCTCCATGAGTTCGATGTTGTGACACAGGGAACCATCCCAGGATGCGCACAACCCGGCATCGACCACATCGCAATCGACGCTCACTTGCGCGCCGACTCGGTCCATGGATGGCCGAAAAACGATGGAGGGGTCCTGATGAGCGACCACGACGCTGCCGTCGCCGAATTGACCCTTGCTACCTAACTCGGTTGCGAGTACTCAACGAACCGTTTGACGACGGAAACCATCGCTCCAGCTCGCTCGCTGCCGGCGGACTTGCATTGGTTGCAGCGTGGACGGCATCGCTCAGCCGGTCGTGGCCCTCCCCCTCGCCTGACCTCCGTCCCGCTGAGCTTCCGATTTCAGGATCATCCAGTGCCCCACAGGGCACCCAACGCCCCCGAAAACGTTGGAGCAGAGACGGGCGACGCTGCCTTCGCCGAATTGACCCTGGCTACCTAGTCCGGTTGCTTGTACTCAACGAACCGTTTGACGACGGAGAACCATCGCTCCAGCTCGCTCGCTGCCGGCGGACTTGCATAGGTTGCAGCGTGGACGGCATCGCTCAGTCGGTCGTGGGCGAATTGCAGTTCGGCGACCAGCGCGTGGTCGGGATGCGTGGCCGAAAGAAGCAGGAACTTCTCCCGTCCATTGCAACGGTCAACGTCCAGACCCTGGTCTTCGAACCACTGCTCCACCTCCACCTCAATCGCCTGACGAAGCAATCCAACAACCGTCACCTGCCAGCGACCCTTGAGAGCAGGAATCGGTCTAGTCGAGACCGCTCTTGCGGCACCAAGCAATTGCGATGCGCTCATCCCCAGTTCTCCCGAAGCAAACTGACTATCCGCTTGGCTCCAATCACGAGACCGACCATCTTCATGTCGTCTTGCGGGTCATGCACTGCGCTGTTGATGTACTTCAGTTGCTTGTGGGCTTTGTAGTCTGGATCGATGGCCTCCAACTTGTCGTAAACGTCTCGGGGATCTCCGGCAGCGCCGAACATCAGCACGCCGAGAACATCGGTGGTCTGGCGGGCACGATCAAGCTCGACTTCTATCTCGAGGTGGGAGCGGCCTTCTGCAAGCAATCGGGGCCACGCAAGCTCTCTTGCACATACCTCTACGGCCTGTCGGCAGTGGACCGGAACGATCTTGGGCAGCAGTGCGGGGGGAATACCGTGGCCTTTGGCGATGGTCTCGACGTCATTCAATAACTGCTTTACCGGATCGAGGACCGTGCGTGCCTCTACTTCAGAGTTCAGCTTTCGGTCTACTTGAATGAGAGTGTGTTCCAGTTCAAGCCGTCGACATGCGGCCGGAAGCCGCTCGTCGTGGGTAAAGACAACGACCTGTCGGTCTTTGGCCGTGGAGTGAAGAACCTTTGCCAGGCCTTCAACCTTCGACGGGTCCATGGCCTGCACCGGGTCATCAATGACCACGAAGCGAAACGGTGATTGGTCGCTGGTTGCTCTGGGCAGGAACAGCGCCAGTGAGAGCAGCGTTCAGTTCGCCCTGGCTCATCACTCCGAGTGCAGAGGTGCCGGTGCCATCAACGGTCACCTTGATCTCAACCTTGCGCGAGGTACTCGATCCGGAGAGCGCAATGTCCTCGAGGCTGACATTGCTGCTCTGTCGAAGCTCACCCCACAGTTGGGTGGCCCGCTCGCGGATCGGCTCGTAGCGTTCCTGGCGCATGGTGTCCTCTGCCGATTTCATGAACTCCTCGGCTGCCTTCAGCGGCTTCACCTTGGCCGTTGCGATCTCCGCATCACGCGCGGCTTCGAGCCATGCACCCAACTCGACCGCCACCGGACGCCACCGATCAGACAACCGCTCCAGTTCAGCTGAGGCTCTCTTGCGAAGCAGAGTGACCCCCTCGACCACAGCCGAGGCTCCCTGCAATCGTTGAATCAGTTGTTCGTCATCAAACCCTGGATCGGTAGTGTCCGCCCACGCCGTCCAAAGCGTTCGCACCTCTCCACGCCATCCAAATCGACTGCATTCAACAGCGCTGGTGGAACCCGCTTGATCAGGCGATTGCACTCTCGTCGAGCATTCCCAACACGCTGTTCAGCCTCGGTGTACGACGCTGCCGCCTGCCTCAACTCACGAATGTCCTCGCGCGCCTGATCGGCCCAGGCATCATCGAGCGAGCCCGTCCCACACACCGGGCAGTCCCCGTGTCCGACCTGATCGTGCAGTTCAAGTGCAGCTTCCAGCAGCGATGCGATCCGCTGGAGGCTCCGACATCGGTGCCGGCCAGAGCGTCGAGATCCACGAGTGCAGACAGCCAAGTGACTCCGAAGCTCGCTCGCACGCCTCAGCATCAGGCGGTTCGATGCCTGCGATCGAACGGAACGGTTGCAGATCGACGCCGTCTTCACCCGCCGCCAGCCGCTCGATTTGATCCAGATCGGCGTCGCGGCTTTCAAGGAGCGTCAGCGCCGCAAGGGCGCGATCATCCTCAGAGGCTTCAAGCGTCGCACGCATCGACGCGGTATGACCCTTCAGGTTCTTCCGGGGTTGTTCTGCGGCGAGACGCCAGGTTCGCAACTGGGCCTTGATTGCCACCACGTCGTCGAGCCCCAGCATCTTCGAGAACGTGTCGTACAGAGCAGACGGTGTCTTGTCGAGTACCGCGGACAACTCGCTGTAGGGAAGGAATGGGCGATAGAGATCGAGCGGTTCGTCCCATTTCAGGTCGTCCCAAGCGACCGCACTCTCACCGCTGGTTGCCGAGGTCGACAAGCTGTCGAACCGATCGCCGCTCCAGCTGACTGCGACATTCACCGCAGGTGCCTTCTCCACCAGAAAACGGGCCGAGACCGAAGGTTCGGTGTTGTAGTGGAGGTTCTTCCATCCATCGCTCCATGCTTTGCCCGCCTTGTTGACCCATCGACTGTTCTTGCCGGTCAACGCAACTTCAACTGCCTCGGCGAAGCTGCTTTTGCCGGAGCCGTTTCGACCGATGACGACTGTGAGCCCCGGGCCGGGAGTCAACGAAAGCTTGGCTTCTGGGCCGATACCTCGGAATCCGCAGACCGAAAGGTCATCAAGCCAGACAGGTTTCGCCTCATCGTGGTCCGACGTCTCGAAGTCCCACGCAAGTTCCAGACCGCTCGGGTCTGGCGGCTCCTCGGAATCGCCCCCGGCTGCAGCGGCAAGCATGACGAACGATCTGGTCTCAGCCGAGGCGTTGTGGTCGGCCAGAAGCTCGTCCAGCCTCTCCCCCAGGATTCGAGAAATCGCTACTGGCTCAGTCATGACTGCGGTTCGCCTGTCTGTGTACCGGCACGAGAGGCCACGTCGGCCATAGCCTGCAATCATCGTTCCGGCTCCTTGGGTCCCGCCCAGACAGCCAGTCCTGACATGCCTGTAGCTGCATTAACGTCCGATCAGTCCGATGGCTTGAGGGACTGAGCTAGTGCCGTGAGCCTGGTCCGTGTGTGTGGGAGCCTGACGGACTTCACATCGTCGACAGCGAGAGCAGTCGGCCCGCCACCCCACCGTCCAGTTTTCAGGATCATCCGGTGCCCCACAGGGCACGCAACGCACCCGGAAAACGCTGGAGCAGTCGGCCTTTGGCCTGGTATGACCTCGAACTACTTCCGTTGCGGTCAGAGGATGTCGGCTAGGGCGGTTTGCAGCAGGGCGATGTCTTCGGGCGAGGTGTAGTGAACCCACGACACTCGGACCACGCCCCGATCGGGATCGATGTCGATTCCGCTGAGCACCCGGTGGGCATAGAAATGGCCGCTGGCGGTCTGAATACCCCGGTCGACCAACGCCTGCGCAACCACTGCCGGCGAGTCTTTGAGCGGTGAGAAGGCGATGGTGGGACAGCGATGTAGGCCGTGACCATCGTCGGTTGTCGCCGGACCGAGGAGCCGAACCTTGGGTGAGGCGGCCAGCTGGTCGAGGACGGGTTGGGTGAGCGAGGTCTCGTGATCTCGCCACAATCGAGAGACCAGGTCACAGTCGGCCCGGAGCCCGCCACCGCCGATCGCGCCGGTGCCCGACAGCCCCCGTTGATGAGCAGCCAACTCTTCCACGTAGTCGAGCACCGCGCCGGATGCGGCCTCCTGGGCATGATCCGGCCCGGCCGGAGTGAGGCGTTTAAACGGGAGTTCTGCGTTGAAGAAGTGACCCTGATTCGGCAACTCGTCCAGGATTCCGTTGCGAGTGACCATCAGTCCCTGATGGACCGAGTAGGTCTTGTACAGGCTGAACAGGTAGACGTCGGCGTCGAGGGCCGCCACATCGGGCAGGGTGTGCGGCGCAAAGGAAACCCCATCGATGATCACCCGCGCATCACGTTCGTGGGCGAGCCGAGTGATGTCCGAAATCGGGTTCTCCTGGCCCACGATGTTGGAACAGTGCGGTGCGGTCACCAGCCGGGTCCGATCCGTCAACAGCGAGGCATACCGATCGAGCTCGAGCAGACCGGTGGACGGATCGGTTCGCCACTCCACCAGCGTGGCGCCGGTGGCTTCGACCATTCGCCGCACGGCCCCGGTGTTGGCCTCGTGGTCCTGATTGGTGACGATCACCTCATCGCCAGGCCCGATGATGTCGGCAAACGCATGGGCCAGCACGTAGGTGTTCATCGACGTCGACGGTCCGAACAGCACCTCGTCGGTGGCCACCCCAAGCGCCTCGGCCCATCGCCGGCGAGAGCGATCCATCTGCTCCCCCGCCGCGGCTGACGAGGGATAGGCGGCGTAGGGCTGCACCTTGGTGTTGGTGTAGTACTCGGTCAAGGCCTCAATCGTGTGGCGGCAGGCGAACGACCCGCCGGCATTTTCGAAGAACGCGGTGCCCGATCCGTCGGCCAGGCTGAAGGCTGGAAACTGACGACGGACGAAATCAAGATCGAGAGTGGCCATTGCCGCAACGTAGCTCACCGAACGCCGAGCCGTTGAAGCTGCCAACAATCGGCGTTCGGCGGGCTTCGCAACGCTCTGGCATCATTGAACGGCCACAGGTGATGACGAGTACCTCATCAGGTTCCAGAGTGATCTCCCCCAGCTTGTCGTGCGAATCGAGCCCCTCGCTTACCCTGGACACGCCCAGGCATCCGCCCAAAACGGTCCCCCACGAGCGCACCACAGGATGCGGCTACTCAATTGGACGGCACCCGGACCTTCGCCTCTACACGAAATGGGGTGGACAAAGCACAGTGGCCAAATGGCACCGAAGCCGCTGGTGCGGCGATCGACGCAGACCAAGCCCTCAAAAGCTGGGGCTGCCGGTTCGGTGAAGATGTCGAAGTCGCAGATAGTGCTGCTCGTATTGTCGATCGAGAAGTTCGTCCAGCACATGTTCGTCACCTACGCCTTTGCGGTCGACATGGGCGGTATCCGCGATTCGGTCGTCGTTCACCACGCCCCTCTCATGATCGTCGGGTTCATCGTCGGGCTGCTGTTTGCCATCTCGGCCCGACTCCAATTCAGACGACGAGCCGGCTACCGACTCCTTCTCTACCTGGCGTTGTTTGACTTTGTCGGCGAGTTCGTGGCGCAAGGCACTCTTGCCATCGAGATCGTTGTGTCCATCATCGTCGCCACGATCATTCTCCTCATCCTCTTCCACAACCGGAATACGCTGTTGCGCTCTCCACGGTCACCGAGACCGACAGCGAATGCTTGACCGCTCTCTCCAGGGATTCGATTCCGGCTGGGCCGCGTTATCCGGCGCTGATCAACGTGGTCATCAGCACGAACTGGAACCCAGCGGCGATCAGGGTGAAGACATGCCAGACCTCGTGGAACCCGAAGATCATGGGTAGCGGGTCTGGGCTTTTGCGAGCGAAACAGACTGCGCCCGCCCCGTAGGTGCAGGTGGCGGTGAACAGCAGCCCAGCTGCGATCCAGCCTACGTTTTGAGTAAGGCTGGGCAGCGCAAGCAGGGGCAACAAACCGAGCGGGCCGAAGAACCACAGGCCTGGATCTCGGTGGGAGGTGAGCATGGTCATCTTCACCCCGGCGCCGACGAGGGCCAGGATCCACGCCGCCGCCATCAGTAATTGTCCTTGTGCTCCGCCTACACCGAGGAGCGAAATGGCAGTGGAGGCACCGGCCATGTGCACCAGGATCATGGCGTGATCTAGGCGCCGCATCCAGAAGCGGGCCTGAACGCTATGGGCGAGCCGATGGTAGGCGGCGCTGGTGGCGAACATCAGGGTGCAGGTCACGGCGTAGAACACGGCCCCGACTGCGGCCTGACCCTCGGCTCCAGCCGTGATCTCGAGACCTGACGGAATGGAGGCGAGTGCCGCCAGCTGGTGAAAGCGTCCCCGCAGCAACGGCCTTACGCCGTAGATGGGGTGATCGTCACCGACGTCGAATCCAGCGGTTGTCCGCCCGACTGGTGGAGTGAGGAACACGGTGGTCATGAGACGAACCTAAAACCAGCCGAGGCAACGCGAATCGGGGCGGTCCCCCTACCCCTGGGGGTCCGATGGGGGACATTTAGACAATGACCACTATCCCCGACTCGGAATAGGGTCTCGCTGTGCCGTCTTCATCGATGCAACTCACCAGACTCGACCACGTAAACCTGCGGACCAGCCACCTCTCGGAAATGATCAAACGGGTGTGGATGGGTTCAAAGCTGAACTGATCTAGGCCGGAGAGAAGTTTGAGCGCGTCCAACTTGCCGATGCCGGGCTCGTGCTGTCACCGATTGTTGGTTCAGGACGTCGGGAGGAGGGCGATGTCTCCGGGGCCGAAGGTGGCCAGGGTGTTGTCCAGGGCGGCGAAGTCACGCTCGTCGGTAAGCTGGAAGCCGAGAAACAGAATCATGCTCTGTTCGGGGTTGGTGACCACGATGTCCACGATCAGCAGCTGGCCGTTCTGGCATGAAGCCGCTCGGAGTAAGCCTACGAATGGGCCATCGGCGAAAGGTTCCCGCTTCAGTTCCGGGCATGGATTCTGTGGCGTTACCCGCAGGGCATGGATGTCGTCGAGAAACTGATCTGGTTGCCATTGACTTGGATCGATCTGAGAGCCCGAAACAATCGTGGCGCTCACCGCTTCGTTGGCCAGGGCGGCGTCGTTGTCCAACGAACTCACCACCTGTCCGGGTATCGAAATCAGATCCACATGCTGGACCGGCACTTCGAAACCAAAGGTCGAATTGGCGTCGGCCACTCGTTTGTACTCGGTGTAAGCGGGCAGGACGGCGGGCAACAGCGGTAGGTCATCGACAATCTCTGGGCGCCCGGGAAGTGGCTCCGAAAGCAGTTCAGGCACGCTGGCCGACGTTGCCGCATCAGCCACCGTGACAGCTGGCCGGGTGGGAACCGTTGTGGCGTCGGACTCTGCGATGGGGGAGGTGGCCGCAACCGCCGGCTGGAGTGAAGAGGCTGTGGTGGTGTCAGCGCCGGCGTCCTGGGCCACCTCGGTCGTGCCGGGGGTGGATGAGGCGAAGTAGTCTCGGCCGGCGTCGACCAGGAAAGGACCTGCGGTGATTGCGCCGACGAGTACAGCCGCCCCTGCGGCAATGCTGGCGAGGCGTCGACGACGCAGATGCTGGGGGCGTTCTTTGGCTGGAATCGGGCGCGGAGCAGTGGGCGCCGACTGTTGCGGCACATACATCTCGGTCACCGGTAGTTCCAGCTGCGCCTGACAGGCTTCCAGCGCCTGGCCGAACTCTCGGGCGCTCTCGAAACGCTGGCCGGGATCCTTGGAGAGACCTCGCTCGATGGCCCGAGCCACCGGCGCAGGCACTCCCCAGAGCCGTAGGTCAGGAGGAGGTTCCAGGACGATCCGGTCGGTCACGTCCTTGATGTCAGTGTCACCGGTTCGGATGAACGGTGGTGTCTCACTGAACAGTTCGTGCAGCGTTGAGGCCAACGAATAGATGTCTGATTGTGCGGTTCGCCGTTCGGTTGACAGAGTTTCCGGGGGCCGATGAGCAAGGGCCGCCAGCTCGAAGGCGAAGGGTTCGGTGGACTCTGCTCTGGCCTCATCGTTCGCTCGTTCGCCGCCGAGGGCGCTCAAGCCAACGTTGTTGAGGAGCACCCGCCCAGTGCCATCCACCAGAATGTTCTCGGGTTTGATGTCTCGGTGCAGCACCCGCTCTTGATGGGCGGACTCCAATGCTCCGGAGAGGTCGACTCCCATGCTGAGGACCTCCACCCAGCTGAGCGGCGGTCCGTCGGTGAGGCGGTCGGCAAGTGAGCCGCCACCGGCGTGGTCCATGACCAGATACGGGAGTCCAGCATCGGTGATGCCGCTTCGAATCACTGTCACCACGTTGGGGTGTTTGAAAACCGAACGCCAGGTGAGGCGCTCCTGTTCTCGTTCGAACCGAACAAGATCGAGTTCGTCCAGTTCGTTGGTCAGCACCTTGACGGCAACCGGCCGCCCGGCTTCTTGATCGGTGCCGGAGAAGACCCGAGCGGAGGCGCTGGTGGCGATTTCGGCTGGATCTTCTACGCCGAGCCCCCTGAGGAGCTCCTCGGCCGACAGGTTGGCGGTGGGGGTATTGCCGGTGACCTTGGTGGAGAACATGGATTCATCAGACATCAGAAGGCTCCAGTGGTCATCGGGGTCGCCCCCCATTGACCATGGGGGTTGAATCAGGCCAGGTCAAACCGGTCGAAGATGCTGTCGACAGCGAGCGCCATCTCGATCTGGTCCAGTGCCCGACGAAAGTCTTCGGCCTTCACCAGGCGAAGCAGCGAAATCGAGGCCAATGCCTCGGCGGCGACGTCTCGAACCGATGGACGGACGGTGGCGTTGAGGCAATCCAGCAGCGCATCGACGCAGCGGCTCTGCGAGAGGAAGGTCTCGTTGCCGGTTCCCTCACGAGCTTCGCTGACGCAGCTGGTGAGTGTGGTTTCGGTGAGGGGGGAAACGGTGGTCATTGCTCTGCTCCTTTGGTTTGCCGGGGGCGATGCCCGCTGGGTGGTTGGTGTTGAGTTCAACAATGAGCGCGGAGAAGAGAACGCACCACGGGGGAATCCCCCCTTGTCCAGAACCCCTATGGGGGTGGGGAGAGAGAGGAGTGGGGGGGGTCAGGCGTTGAGCAGCAGCGCCAAACCGAGAGTGCTGTAGGCCACCATCACAAAGAGCATCACGTATTGGCTGCGGAATGCTTGTTCTGCCGGCACCACCTCGAGGGAACGGTCGTGAGCCACGAGGACCGCTCCGACGTGGCCCAGAAGCACAGCGAGTACTTGGATCCAGGCGATGAGGGTGGGACTGATCAGGTTCAAATTCACCAGGCCACCGGCTCCTCCGAACAGATTCCAGCCCTGACCGCCCGGATCCGACAGATGAATGATGAATGTTTGTGTTTCGTCAACCAGAAGAAGGGCGTAGTGGGCGATGGCGTAGCCGAGGACGATCGGAACGAGGGTGGGCGTGAAGGTGTCGGCGATCGACTCCAGAGAAGGGTGACCAGGGTCCCTTTTTCACCGTCATCACCGACAGGCCGGAGATGGGTGGGCGGAGGTTGATGCCCCGTTCGTCCATGGAGAGCGGGGCCATTGCGCTCAACATTGCGAACAGGGCGGCAATCGGCTCGTCAGCGGCGGGGCCGGCGGCCGTTCGGCGATGGTCCTCCCGGTTGCAGTCGAGGCCAGCCGCGGACGGGTCCACAACATCCCGAGGGCAACAAAAGACACCGCCAACGCCAGTGCTACACCCCAGCTGAACATCCACAGCGGGAGGGGCAGATTCGCCCGAGAACCCAGGTCATGAGCCAGCATTCCGCCCCAGCGTAGTCACCAGATCGAGCCAGATTCTCCGGTACCCCTAGTGATCCCCCATCGAATGGGGGTTGCCCCCGATTTGGCTTGTTTCGCCCCGTTTTATGTTTATCGCACAACCGGCCACCGGGGTCGGGCAAACAACCCGAAAGGCACAATCCAATGAAGAACATCACCATCACAGAGCTCGAAGGCAAGGACGTTCACTTCGATCAGACCATCGACAGCGACAGCGTCGTGGCCACCGCCGGCGGAGTCGCCGTCAATGGCAACGTCGATGACAGCGCCGTCAACACCGGCATCAACACCGGAGTCATCGCCGGAAACGACGCTCACGTCACCGACTCCATCATCGGAGACAAGAACACCCAGGTGAACGACAGCGAGGTTGGCGCTTTCGCCGGCCGTGGCGATGCCACCAACGCAGTCGGAGAGAACGTGAACCTCGGTTCTGGCGAGCTCGTCGATGTCGACGCCTTCGGTGACGCCCAAGTTGTCACCGGAAACGGCAATGAGGTCACCGGAGACGTGACCACCGACATTGATCACTCCGATGGGCCCATCAACGTGGCCGTGGGTGACCGCAACAACCAGCAGGCTCTGGAAGACAACTCGACCAACATCGAGGACAGCTTCAAGCTGGACAAGTCCATCGAGGACTCGGGCAACACCCTGACCCAGGTCGATGCTGATCTCAGCTTCGAAGACAACGACACCACGCAGCACGTCACGCAGGACAGCTTCAACACCGACGTTGACAAGTCCTTCTACGAGAGCACCGACGTTGACTACTCGAGCAGCTATGAGTCCAACAGCGACTGGAAGGTCGAACTCGAGCACCAGATGCAAGATCTGGGCGACTGGGGCAGCGACGATCTCGACTTGGACTGATCCTGAACACCACAACCACATCCACCCAACAGTTCAGGCTCAGCCTGATAGATCAGGCGGCTGAGCCCGGGCCTTTTGGCCCGGGCTCTTTGCCTGAATGACGGGATTGCCCGCCTTGGAGTCCCTGTGCAAGTCTTTGAGCGGGTCGAGGAGGGTCCGGTGACCACCACCACGTCAAAATCCGCAGAAGGCACATCTACGTCGGGGCCGAACAAGGCGGCAGAGGCTCGGGAGCGTCTCAACGGTGCGGTTGCCGCCGCGGCAAACGTTTTGAAGGACGCGAACCGGCCCGATCTGGACGATCGGCTCAAGGCGATCGACCAGAGTCTCGCCCAGACTGCCTGCACGGTGATGGTGGTCGGCGAGTTCAAACAAGGCAAGAGTTCACTGATCAATTCCCTGGTCAACGCACCGGTCTGCCCGGTGGACGATGATGTCGCCACGGCCAAACCCACCGAGGTCCATTACGCAAATGAACCCTCGGCTCAGCTGGCGCTGAGGGAAGGTCCTGAAGCAAACATCATCTTGCGGGATCTGGATTTCGAAGACCTGGCCAGCTACGTCACAGAACCCGTGACGGCTCCCGACGCTGAAGATGTGGTGGCTGTGCGGGTCGGACTGCCCCGACAACTCTTGTCCAGTGGACTGACGCTCATTGACACCCCGGGAATCGGCGGCCTGCGATCCGTGCACACCGCCGCAACGATCGCCGCCCTGCCCTCCGCCGACGCCGTCTTGTTGGTCACCGACGCTTCTCAGGAACTGACCGCCCACGAGCTCAGCTTCCTGGGGACCATCCGGTCCATCTGCAGCGAAGTGACGGTTGTGATGACGAAGGTGGACTTCTATCCCGCGTGGCGCAAAATCGTCGACATCAATCGGGGGCATCTCCAACGGGCGGTGCCCAACAAGGACATTCCGATCATCCCGACGTCATCGGTGCTACGCACTTTGGCCATTGATGAAAACGACCGAGAACTCAACTTGGAATCGGGCTACGGAGAGTTGGTGGGTCAGCTTCGCATTTGGGCCCAGAGCACCGATACTGCTGCCATCGGCCGCCACCAAGACGACTTGGCCGAACTGCTCGAGCATCTCGAGTCTCAACTTCGGGCCGAACTCAGCGTGCTGGACGATCCGCAGGAGTCGGACCGCATGATGAAGCAGCTGGAGGACGCCAAGGAACGCGCCGACCAGCTCCGAGGCCAAGCTGCCCGGTGGCAGCAGACGCTCAATGACGGAACCAGCGATCTGGTGGCTGACGTGGAGTACGACCTCCGCCATCGGGTTCGTCGCCTCCAATCTGAGGCTGAAGAAATCATCGACAGCCAAGATCCTGGCCGGGGCTGGGACGAGTTCGAAACGTGGCTTGGCAGCAATGCAACGGCGGCCGTCATCGACAATTTCACGATGACCCATCACCGCACCATCGATCTCGCGGAGAAGGTGGCGCAGCATTTCAATGCTGATCATCACGATGTGATTTCCCGCATCGATCTGGGCGGCACGCCCACCACAGAGGCGTCGGACCTGGGGCCGCAACCCGAGGCGCTGCAACGCCGGGGCCTGGCCGGCAACTCGGTGGCAGCGTTGCGGGGAACCTCCGGGGGCATGATCATGCTGAGCGCCTTCAGCACGCTGGCCGCAGTGAATCCCGCTGCGTGGGTGCTGGTCACCGTTGGTTTGACGCTCGGGCGCAAGGCGCTCAAGGACGACCGGCTGCGGCTCTTGCAGCAGCGGCGCCTGCACGCCAAGCAGGCGGTACGGCGCTACATCGATGACGTGACGTTCGCTTCAGTCAAGGAGTCACGAGACAGGTTGCGTCACATCAACCGCCAACTGCGCGATCACTTCATGAAACGGGCCGAGGAATTGACCATGTCCAGCGCAGAGTCTCTCACCGCCACGCAGGAGACGTTGAAAGCGACGCGCGAGAATCGGGATCGACGCAGGACCTGGTTGGTGGAACACTTAGCGGCTGTGATGAAGATCCGGACCAGTTTGGAAGATCCACGGTGACGCTGGGTGATAGAGCTGACCCCGCGGCTTCAGATCAGACCGGCTCGTCTCCCTTGGTTCGGCGGGTAGCGGCTTTGATCGAAGCCACTCAGAGTGCTTACCGCGATGAGGCTCCGTTGCGCCTGTTGGAGGTAGCGGCCGAACGTCTCCACGAACCACTCCGAGTGGCGATTGCCGGCCGGGTCAAAACTGGTAAGTCCACCCTGCTCAACGCGCTGGTGGGTGATGAGCTGGCCCCGACCGACGAAGGTGAATGCACGCGTGTGGTCACGTGGTATCAGCACGGTCTGGTCTACCGGGTCATGGCAACGCCCAAGGGCGGACAACCCGAACAGGTCAGGTTCGCCCGTGAGAGTGGGGCCATCGAGGTGGACCTCGGCAACCGGACAGCTGACGATCTGGAACGACTGACGGTGGACTGGCCGGCCCGAACTCTGAAGGCGGCCACCTACATCGACACGCCGGGTATGGACTCGATTTCCACCGATATCTCGGCCAAGAGCTTTTCCTTTCTCACAGAAGACGAGGAGATGTCCACACCATCGGACGCCGTCGTGTTTCTTCTCCGTCACCTGCATACCTCCGATGTCGGTTTTCTGGAGGCCTTCCACCACGAAGACCAGTTCCAGCCGACCCCGGTGAACTGCCTTGCGGTGCTTTCCCGAGCCGATGAGGTGGCGGTTGGGCGGCTGGATGCGTTGGAGTCCGCGGCCAAGATTGCGGCCCGCTATTCCACCGAGCCCCGCCTGCGGGCTCTGGTGCAACGGGTCGTGCCCGTGGCCGGACTGCTGGCTCAGGCGGCCGTAAACCTTCGTGAGCTGGAGTTTCGTCGGCTTCGAGAATTGGCGCTGTCCGATGCTGCGCGCCGTGGATCGTCTCTTGTTGTCCGTGGACCGGTTCGTGGCCGACACCGCGGCGGTCAACCTCACGCCGACCGAGCGCCGCCTGCTGCTGGATCGGTTTGGGATGTTCGGGGTGCGTTATTCGGTTCACTTGATTCGAGGCGGCGACATTCGGGGCGCTGCCGATCTCGCCCGGCACCTGGTGCGGGTGAGCGGAATCATCGAGTTGCGAGAAGCGTTGACCACCCAGTTCACCTTGCGGAAAGACACCTTGAAGGCCCGTTCGGCCATGCAAACGGTGGCTCATGTCCTTGAAAATCACCCGAACAGCAATTCACGGGAACTGCGGGCCCGGTTGGAAGAGATTCGCTCCGGCGCTCATGAATTCCGAGAGCTGCAATTGTTGAATCAGATTCGTCGGTCCGAGATCACCCTGGCGTCAGCAGACATGGCCGAAGTTGAACGATTATTGGGTTGTGACGGGGGTGAACCGATTGCCCGACTCGGCCTACCCGTGGAAGCTGATGAGGAAGATGTGCGGCGGGCGCTCAGTGACACGCTCGAGCGGTGGCGGCGTCGGGCAGAAAGTCCGGTCTCCACCCGTCAGATCAGCGATGCCGCTCGGGTCATCGTGCGGACCTGCGAGGGTATGTACGTCCAACTCGCCACCACCACCACCCGATAACCAAACCCCCAGACTCCCCGTTCTGACATGCAGATAGGCCGGTTTTCGCCAACATCTGCATGTCAGAACGGGGTGGGGGTTAGGTGAGGTCTTCGCGGAGGGCGGCGAGGAACTCGGCCCGTGAACCGCCGCTGACGCCAAGCTTTTGCCGAACATGGGAGACGTGGTGTTCGACGGTCTTGGCTGAGATGAACAGGGCCTCGCCGATGGCTTTGTAGGTGAGCCCGTTCAGTACGTGTTGGGCCACCTCGATTTCACGATCACTCAAACCCGCGGCCGAACCACCGTCGTCGGCCCGACTCAGTTCGTTGCGCTGGGTTGCGCGCAGGGTTCGCGCCTCGCCCAGCAATGCCTTTGCGTCATCGGAGTCATCGAGCCGGATCGCCGCCTGGCCGGCCAGGCGGGCCGCCTCCCAGATGAACCCGGCGTCGCGGAGTTCTGCCACCGCCGCCCGGACGTGATCGATGTCCGGATTTTCCGACAGGACCGATGGCCAGACCGCAGCGGCCTGAGCCAGCGGGGCCAACCCGGGAACAAGCGAAGCCAACTCACCCAACAGTTTGGCGTTCTCCGCCAGGCCCTCTTTGTTTCGCGTGGACGCCGCAGCCTCGAGTTCACACCAGGCAACTCGCGCCCGCCACATCGGCGGTTGCTCGATCTTGTCCAAGAATCGATGCACACGGCTTTGCAGTTCTTCGGTGACGTTGCTGACCCGGAAACGGGCGGCCAGCACAAGCAGCTCTGCGGCTGCGTCGAAGTTGAGGAGATCCGGATCTCGGACTGCGGTGACTTCGGCAAGTCGGCGGGCCAACGCGCTGCCGGCCGCCACATCGCCCGATCGGCGGGCCACCGTCGCTTCTACGGCGAGGGACATGATGTCCACATGGTCGTCTTCGGGCGCCGCTGCCGGGTCCGAACCCAGTCGGACGTCGATCCAGCGCTTGAGATGATCCATGTGGGCACCCCGAATCGCCACTGGAGGCGCCGACTCCAAGAGCACCGAGGCGAGGCGCAGTTCGCCTGCGGCCAGGGCGACCACTGCGCCGAGCTCATGGGGGCACACCGGTTGATCCGGCGGAGACACTTCATCCCGGGCGAGCTGGGACAGCCGGCGTAGGCGTTCTGCCACATCTCCCAACCGACTCGGGTCCTTGGCGGCGGTGGTCAGCAGAAGTTTCGTGGCTTCTTCGAACACTGCGCCGGTGTCCGGGGGCAAGGCGTCTGCTTCGGTGACGTCCCGAAATTGCCGACCGCTGATCGCCAGGCACGCCAATGCCACCCAAGGCAGGGAGTCCTGTGTTGTCCGGGCGGCGTCTTCCCACAATCCTCGCTGCGCGTGGGCGCCGGCAATGACAGACATGGACGGCGGGTGGCCGGGTTTGCGCACCAGAACATCGAAAGCATCGGAAAGCGCATCTCCGATGTTTCCCAGGAGCAAGTTGGCCAGTGCCCGACCGGCGTACGCATCGGGAGAGCCGGGTCGAAGGGCAGCCGTCCGCTCGAACCAGGCAATCGCTTCCGCAGGCTCGCTGCTCAGTAATGCGTGGCCTGCCTCCAGATAGGCCGCTTCGGCGGTTGGATCGCTGGACCGCGAGCGCCAGAAGTGGTCGGCGATCACGGTGGGTTCGGCGCCCAGATTAGCCAACGTGGTGGCCAGCACCTGGTGGCCCTGGGCCAGGTCGGCAGCCGACGCGGCGGCCAATGTCGCCGCCGCGGCCATCGGGGCGATCGTGCCCTCGGTGGTCAGGGGTAACAGACCGGCGATCTCCAGTTCGGTCATTTCCACCGGGAAGACCTGTTGAAGCTCACGTAGGGCGTCCTGGTCTTGATTGGCAACGCACGCGGCCAGCGCCAACGCTCGAGATTCGGGCGCCCGCTGATTCAACCGCAGTGCAAGGATTTCTACCACCGAGTCCGGTGCCGATGATCGCTCGGCGTTGGCTTCTCTGGCCGCCAGCCAGTTTTCCAATGCCGGCGTGGCCACCAACGGATGGCCGGCGGTTTGAGCCAACAAGTCGTCGATGAGTTCCCCCGGCGCTGGCGACCCCAGGAGGTCGGCGCACATTGCTGCCGCCTCGTTTCCGGTGAGCGGACCGAGGGTGATCAGGGATCGATTGGCCAGTGCCACTTCAGCTATTCGCGAAAGCTGTGCTTGGTCGTGGGGCCGCATAGCCACCAGGAGCCCCCCAACGGGCACAGGGCGTTGCTCGGCCAGGGCCAACACCCGATCCATGCCGGCGGAATCCAGAAGGTGCGCGTCATCCACGAGGATGGCGCCCACCCCTTTTGGTCCGCCGCCGTCCAATACTGCTGCCGATGGGTCGGATCGGCCGTTGACCAGGAGACTCGGGTTGCCGGCGTCTTGTCGAGCAGCAAGAATCTCATCGATCAGCAGCGATTTGCCGGTGCCGCCGTTGCCCCGGACGACGATCACTGCTGTTGGCTCGCTGATGCTCATCAGCTCGACAAGGTCGACAGCGGCACTTCGGGTGGCAAGGCGTGGCATTGCTGGGAATCGTAATCGGATCGGACGCGAGAGTGCCCGGGCGCACTGCCCGGGCACTTATGCATTGGTGGTGCTGTGTTGAGTTGCTTCCTCTCCAAAGAGAGCGGATCAAGCGTCCAGATCGAAGTCTTCGTGACCCCAATCGCCCAGATCCTCGCCCCATTCGACCGACTCACGGTCGTTGTGGGTCTCTTCGTAGGTGTAGGTCTGGTGGGTGGCGTCGATGTCCTCGAGCTTGAAGTCGTAGTTTCCGGAGTCCTGCACCAGAGTGGTGTGCTCGTCGTTGTCTTCCACCCTGACGTCGAGGTCAAGCTGGGTGGCCTTGTTGAAGGAGTCTTCGATCGAGGCGTCAACCTTGAAGCTGTCCTCGATGTTCACTGACTGATCTTCGAAGGCGTACTGGCGGTTCTCGTCGCCCACAGCAACATTGACCGGCCCATCGCTGTTCTGGATGGTGGTGTCGACGTCGCCGGTGAGGTCGTTGCCGTGGCCGGTGACGACCTGCGCGTCGCCGTACTCAGCGTCCACGTCCACCAGATCACCTGAGCCGAGGTTCACGTTCTGGCCCTGTGCGTTGGTGGCGTCACCCTGTCCGGCGAAGGCGCCGATCCAGCTGTCGTTGAGCTGGGTGTTGCCGTCTCCGATGACCGAGTCGGTCACGTGAACGTCGTCGCCACCCATGACACCGTCGTTGCGGCCCGTGTTTAGGGCGCTGTCGGTGAGATCACCATTGACGGCGACTCCTCCGGCTACGGCGGTCACGGTGTTTGCATCGATGGTTTGGTCGAAATCGACTCCCTTGCCATCGATCTCGGTGATTGTGATGTTCTCCATGGTCTTGCCTTTCGGTTGTATGCCCGACCCCGGTGGCCGGTTGATGGGTTAAACATAAAACGGGCCGAAACAAGCCAAATCGGGGGCAACCCCCATTCGATAGGGGATCATTAGGGGGCCTTCCCAGGGGACCGAGGAACCACAGAAAGCGCTTCGAGGGAGCCGCCCGATGGGCGACTCCCTCGTGGTGAAGCTCTGCACTTGCTTGTGGGTGGGAGTTATCGGCGGGTCACTCCAGGCCGTCGTCCAGCAGGGCAGCCGGATCCTCGGTGAGCGCGACGTCCATGGCCGCATCCATCGAGGTGTCGACGGGAATCTCGACCTGTTCCATCACCGGTTCCTCGAATGCTGGAAGTTCGGTCAGGGGGTCGGCGGGGATGTCTTGGACCAGTGAGGCAACTGGTTCGACGGGCACGGCGACCTTGGGCATTTCGGGCACGGTGAGCGCTGGTGTGGCGGGTTCTACTGGAACCGCCACCTCGATCGGTTCAGGAGCCGGTGGCGGCGGAGCTTCGGTGGAGACTTCCAGGGCCACGTCACCGGTGACGTCGTTCTGATCACCCGTGACCGCAGCAGCATCGCCGCCGGCGTCCACATCGGTCAGCGCACCCGATCCGAGATTGACGTTCTCGCCCTGGGCGTTGGTGGCGTCGCCTTGATCGGTGGAAACCGCTCCGGCCCGTGTGTCGTTGACCTGGTCGTTGTTGTCTCCAACGATCGAGTCGACCAGGACGGCATCGTCGCCAGCCACGACGCCAGTGTTGATTCCGGTGTTGACGGCGCTGTCTTCCAGGTCACCACCAATGGCTACTCCGCCATCATCGGCCACCGCAGTGCTGACGTTCACGTCTTGGTCGAACGTGACGTCACCACGGGAGTTGATTTCGGTGAGCACCCGGTTGTCGATGTTGGTGTCTCCCTCGTTGGTCACTTGTTGGGTTTCCTTGACCACGGTCACGTGCTTCTGGGTGACGTGGGTGATCGGTGCGGCGGGTGGGGGAGCGTCGGTGACAATCTGCGATGGGAGCTGCTCCACTGAGGTGCGAAGGGCCTGAAGTTCTGCCGCCTGGCCGGCTTGGCCGGCATTGAGCTGGTTGGCGAGGAGCTCGATGGCTTCCAGCAGTTCTTCTTGGGTGATGCCCTCATGACCCGCTTCGGTCAGCGCCAGATAGGGGTCAGAGGCCACACACTCGATTGGGTTTGGTTCTGATGCTGGTGCCGGGCCGCCACCTCGTTCCTCGGTCAGTATGTCCCATAGGAACGCTGCAACGTCTTTGATAGTGTCTTTCGCTTCCATGGCGTCTCTCCTTCCAAGTTGATTTGCGCCCTCATATGTGTGCTGTGAGGTTTCTGATGTCAGCGTCGCAGCTTCGGTGGCCAGGAGAATCGGTTGAAGCCCCTATTCTCCTGACCCATGCTGGGGGCCTGCACCAGGGGATCAGAGCATTTCGTCTCCAACGTCGCCTTCGAAGCCATCAAGGGGTCCGAATGGATCCAGGTCGTGCACCTCGCTGGGGGTATCGCTCCACACAGGATCGTCGAAGTCCTGGCCGAAGGGATCTTCCGCTGATTGGATGGCTTCAGTCAAGGGATCTGCATCGACGTCCGGTTCCTCGAACTGGAAGCCTGTGTTGTCTTCTGGAGCTGTGTTGTCTTCTGGAGCTGTGTTGTCTTCTGGAGCTGTGTCGTCTTCTGGTGCGGTGCCGTTCTGTTGATGAGCAGTGTCCTCGGCAACAGTCTCCACAGGTGCTGTGTCTTCGACCTGCATGTCTTCCAATTCAGAGAAAAATCCCTGGTCAAGCTCGTCACCGTCGGATTCGGGAGCGCTGCTTGGCTCCCACACCGTGTCGTAGTCGTCCACCCCTCGTAGCCCGAGCTGGTTCAGATCGGCGGAAGCCAGCGATTCCAGCCCGACAGTGGCATCAACCTCGGCCGCGAGTGCTGGTGGGAACGAGTCGGCTGCCTGGTTGAGGGCTTCGGCCAGGTCTTCCGGTGGCAGTTCGCCGAAGCCGCTCTCGGCCAGAAAACGATCGGGTGCAGCAGCAAACCGGGCCTTGGTGGCCGGGTCTGAGGCGAGGTCCTCGAAGAGTTTCAGGAGGGTGGTCATGGGTCGATCGTACCGATGACCCCCGTTCAGTGGAATCGGGGGGTCCCCCTACTGACCCCCCGAACGGTGAAGTGCCGGGCGACTCAATGCAGACACTGTGATGCCGGAACGTAAACGACGCCGGTACGTAGACACAGAGATCTGGGTTGATCCGCGCCGCCCCGATTAGGCTCCAAAGGTGAATGTGCGGCCCTATCGCGTCGGCGTGGACCTCGGGACCACCTACACCTCCGCCGCAGTCGTCCGAGGCGACGGCCGACCCGAGGTGGTGGCTCTCGGCAACCGCGGCACCGTGATTCCCTCAGTGGTGCTGGTCGCCGAACGGGGCCGTCTCATCGTTGGTGAGGCGGCGCTGCGCCGTGCCGCGTCAGAACCCAACCGAGTCATCCGGGAATTCAAACGCCGAATCGGCGACCCAAACAAAATCGAACGAGCGGGCCACGGATTCTTCGCTGAAGAGCTGATGGGGGAGTTGCTCAACCACGTACTGGAAATCGTGACCGAACGCGAAGGCGGGCCACCGAGCCAGTTGATTCTCACGCACCCGGCCAATTGGAGTGCCTACAAGCTGGACAAGCTGCTTACCGCATTCGGACCACTTCGGCTTCCGCCGATGACGACGCTCACCGAGCCCGATGCTGCTGCCCTCTCTTATGCCCAGCGTCAGCGGGTGGAACCCGGCGGTGCGGTGGCCGTCTACGACCTGGGTGGCGGCACCTTCGACGCTGCTATTCTCCGACGCACCCAGGACAGTTTCGAGGTCATCGGTCGGCCAACCGGGATCGAACGGCTCGGTGGCATCGATTTCGATGCTGCCGTCATGGCTCATGTCAATCGTTACCTTGATGACGCCCTGGACAACCTGGACTCGGCCGATCCGCTGGTCAACGCCGGTTTGGCCCGTCTGCGTACCGATGTCGTGGACGCCAAGGAAGCGCTGAGTTCAGAACCCGACGTCACCATTCCCGTGTACTTGCCCGACCTCCGTACCGAGGTCCGCCTCACCCGGGTGGAGTTCGAGGCGATGATCCGACCCAGCCTCACCGACACCATCGGCGCCGTACGGCGAGCTCTGGCTTCAGCCGAACTCACCGCCGACGACCTCCAGGCCGTGCTGTTGGTGGGCGGATCATCCCGAATTCCCCTCGTGGCCCAGCTGGTGGGAGCCGAACTCGGTCGCCCGGTGGCAGTGGACGCTCACCCAAAACACGCCGTGGTTCTCGGCGCCGCATTGTCGCCAATGACCGGATCGGGCTCAGTTAGGGCCGCCGCACCACTGCCAATTTCCCAGCATCGCGATCACTCGTCTGCCGCGAACGCCGGGGGGAAGCCGTCTCCGACTGCAACGACCCCGACTCCAACGGTTCCCGCTCCCCCTTCGGTCCGGCCAGCGGCCACACCGGTCCCCCCGAAACCCGACGCTCAGCCGCCCGAGCAGAGGCCAGCGGCCCAACCGACGGTCCAGCCACCCGAACGGCGCCCATCGGTACAACCGTCCACCCAACAACCAGCGGCCCAGCAGAAAGCGCCGGCGCGGCAGACTGAGCGGCCGGCCGCAGCAGCCGCGCCGGCCGGCGCAGCCACGCCGACCGCACCCAGGACAGCGCCAGCTGCACCGAAGTCAACCAGCGCGACTTCTGCCTCCAGCCCCCAGACGACTCGATCGGCCGCGTCGGTGCAGCCAGTGGCGCCGGTACAACCGGCCTTTTCCGCCGAAGGCGGTGAACCACCGGATCGAAGGTTGTTCTGGATCGTTGGCACGGCATTGTTCGTGGCCGCAACGGTGGCGGGGTTCATCATCTTCAACCAGCGCGACGGCGGCACGGGGGTGACAGACCAGACAAGCTCCACGGTCGAGGCGGCCCAGACCACCACGTCGATTGCGAACACCACCACCAGCGGGGTCCCGACCAGTCCGGCGGAGACCGTGGGCGGCAGCACCGCGCTGCCTCCGGGGGGACCGTCTTTGGCGGTGCCCGCTGTTCCCGTTGACTGCACACCGGTCGGATCTCCTTACGCGTGCATCGAGTCTCTTGCCGTGGATGCCAACGGCAACATCATCGCCGAGTACGACACCACCGGGTTCTTTCCTTTGATCGGTTCGGCTCCCAACCGTCATGTGCACTTCTTCTTCCCCGTCGGTCCGATCGCCGAAGATCCTCAGAACGCAGGCACAGGCACTGACAATCGAGGCAGGTGGATTGCCTGGGATGACCCGGTCTTCGGTCCCGACGGATCCGTTGCCGGCTACTCGATCGATCAGGCCAACGAAGTGGACGCAACCGAGTTGTGCGTTCTGGTGGCCAACGCCGATCATTCTGTGATCGTGGACACGGGGAACTGCGTTCCCCTACCGGCTGAAGCGTTGGGATAGGGCGTTTCCCCGATTCACCCTCTCGATACCCGGATCAAGATGCTCTTTGTCGCTTTCATTCCTTTGGAATGGAGGCAAAGATTGACCTAAGTTAGTTCTTCTCAGAGAGCGAGGCACCAGTTCTATGGCTTACGACCTTGGCATCGATGTAGGGACCAGTTTCACGGCTGCGGCCATCCGAGATGACTCGGGTGCGGTCACCGTTGTGGGACTCGGGCCAATTGCTGACAGCATCCCCACCGTCTTGTACCTCGGCGACGATGGCACCATGGTGGCAGGCGACGCTGCCAACCGCCGGGCACTGTTGGACCCGTCAGGCGCTGCTCGCGAGTTCAAACGCCGCATCGGCGATCCCACGCCGATCATCTTGCGTGGTGCTCCCTTCTCCGCCGAAGCGTTGATCGCCCGCATGTTGGAACATGTCGTGGATCGGGTCGTGGACCGTCAACGAGAAAAGCCACGACGAGTGGCCATTGGTCATCCAGCGAACTGGGGTCCCTACAAGATGGAGCTCTTCGATCAAGCGTTGCGGATTGCCGATCTCGGCGACGCCCAGCTGATCACCGAACCGGCTGCTGCCGCTCTCTCCTATGCCGCTGAATCCCGCGTCGTCGATGGAGCAACCTTCGCCGTGTACGACCTCGGCGGCGGAACCTTCGACGCTGCCGTCCTCCGCAAAACGGGCGACACCTTTGAAGTGCTGGGTGAGCCGGTTGGTCTGGAATACCTGGGCGGTATCGACTTCGACGAAGCGGTGATGGACTACGTGCGCAGCCAACTTGGAGATGCATGGCCTAGGAATCAAGACGATCCTGCGCTTCCAGCGCCCATGAGTCACCTTCGTCGGAGTTGCACCGAAGCCAAGGAACTGCTCTCTTCGGAGACCCAGGTGGCCGTCCCGGTGCTGTTGCCCGGCGTGGATGCCTCGATTGATCTCACCCGCACCGAACTCGAAGCCCGGATCCGTCCGGCAGTCATGGATTCCGTGACGGCGCTGGAATCGGCCATCGCCCGGTCCGGAGTTTCCGAACTGGACCTTTCGGCCATCCTGTTGGTCGGAGGCTCTTCGCGCATCCCGTTGGTGGCAGCTCGCGTTCGAGAGCGATTCGGCGACCTCGTCGCGGTCGATGTGGATCCGGTGCACGCAATTGCCCGCGGTGCTGCGCTGTCTGCAGCCGGTGTGAAAATGTCCCCCGGTGTTGCCACACCACAAGCTGCACCGGCCAGCACCCCCGAGCCGGCTTCGCAACCTGTTGCGGCGCAACCGGCTGCCCAGCCGCCCCAGCAACCGCCGGCGGCAGACTACGTTGCCGAGCCACTGGCGGCTGCCCGAATCCGGGTTCCAGCCAATGACCCCGCGCCCGAACCTCAGGTTGAAGAGTGGAAACCTCCGCCAACGCCCATCGAACGAAACGGGCCGGCACCGGTCGCAGCTGCAGCACCGGTCGGCGAAGGTTCCCCGGGAGGCGGAGATCGCCGCACTGCGCTCCTGGTTGGTCTGCCGCTGCTGTTCATCGCCGCCACGCTGGTTGGCTACCTGCTGACTCGTGGGGGAGACACCGGCGACACACCCGGAGAAGGTATTGAAGTTGCGGGAACCTCCCAAGACGGCGGTGACAACGGGGACGGCGGCGCCGACACTGGCGACGGCGGCACGGTGACGCCGATTGCGCTGGGCCCGGCACCAGCCGAAGGAATGGTGGAGGTGCGGGGTGGCACCTATCCGCTCGGTCTCGATCAACCCGAGTCCAACAGCTCAGAAACCGTGAGCCGAACCGTTGAATTCGAGGGTTTCTTCATCGACGCCACCGAAGTCACAAATGCTCAATACAAGGCGTTCATTGATCAAACCGGAGCCAAGCCAGCTGCTTCCTGGAGAGCCGGGCGTTATCCGGAGAACCTCGCCGAGCACCCGGTTAAGGGCGTGTCGCATGACTGGGCAACGGCGTACTGCACCTCGGTGTCCAAACGGCTGCCAACCGAAGCCGAATGGGAGGCTGCAGCCCGGGGTCCGGAAGGAAACATTTGGCCGTGGGGCAACGATGCGGCCGCAGTCACGCTCCCAAACGGAAGCACCTACCCGGTGGGTTCGATCACCGAGAACGTTTCAGTCTTCGGCGCCTTTGACATGGCGGGCAATGTCTGGGAGTGGACCGCGGACAGCTACGACGCTCGAGTCACCGATGACCTCCGGGTGCTTCGTGGCGGCGAGAACGGCTTCCTACGCGAAACCGTGACCCGGCTCACTGTCATCCCCGACAAGTCCAGCGCCCAGCGGACCGCAGGCTTCCGGTGTGCGGCTGACGAGGTGGATCCGGCGCTGAGCCCCGGCACCTTCGGTGAGTACGCAGCTCCGCAAGCGGAGAACATCCCCGAGATCGAACCGCTGCCCGACGGCGTCCTGGTCTTCGACGACTTCACCGACTCCACCTCGGGTTGGACCGAGCTGACCATCGACGGTGAGTTCCGCCGGGGTTACCACCCGAACGAATTCCTCCACCTGGAGACCAAAGCCGAGTTCAAGGAAGCGCTGGCGTTGGGTCCGTGGAAGTCAGACCCCGACCGGGGTTTCGCCATCCGCACGACGGCCTTCGTCGAGCCTCGCCTCACCTCTGAGTCGGGGACCTTCGCTCACGGCCTGGCCTTCAAGTTCGATGAAACCGGCCGTGGCTTGGTCTTCATTGTGGACGAACGTTCCTCCACCTGGTCGCTTTGTTGGCGAGAAGAAACGGGCGAAGGCCCCTTCGGTGCCGTCGGCGTCCAATACGGAGTGATCGAGGAGTCCACCCGATCCATTCCCGCCGAGGCGGAACTGGAAGTGGTTGCTCTGGCCGACGATCGGTATCAGTTCAAGATCGACAATTCTGCCGTGCACACCCGCACGATCCCGGGGTATGAAGGCACGGCCACCGGGCTGGTTCTGTTGAGCTACGCCGATTCTGATCAGGCTCACATCCACTTCGACGAGTTCCAGGTCAATGACCGCGGATAGGAGCAATCGTGTCGTATGCACTTGGTCTTGATTTCGGAACGTCGTTCACCGCTGCCGCAGTAGAGCAGGACGGTGTGGTCCGGGTTGCCACCCTGGGGAACCGAGCGGGCGCAGTGCCGGCCTCGGTGTTCGTCCGGCCCGATGGTTCGCTGCTCCACGGCGAAGAAGCCTTCATGCGCGGAGCCAGCGAACCACTTCGCTTGGTCCGTAAACTCAAGCGACGGCTGGGAGACTCCACGTCGGTCCTGATTGAAGGGGCCCAGGTGGAGTCGGCCGATCTGGTGGCCGATCACCTCCGGTGGGCGGTCAGTCGAGTCTCCGAACGTGAAGGGGGGCTCCCCGATCGATTGGTGCTCACCCACCCTGCCAGCTGGCGTTCGGAGAAGCTGAAGGGGTTCCTCACCGCCGTCGACAGGGCCGATCTGCAACCGGAACTGGTGACCGAGCCGCACGCCGCGGCCATCTTCCATGCCGAGTCCCATCCGCTCGCTGTCGGTGACTTGGTGGCCGCGTACGACCTTGGCGGCGGCACGTTCGACGCCGCAGTGTTGCGACGCACCCGCCATGGCTTCGAGTTGGCCGGCGACCCCGAGGGCGAAGATCACCTGGGCGGCATCGACTTCGATGACGTCGTACTCCACTTGGTGCAGGCTCGGCTCGGCGATCGCTGGCAGCACGCAAAACGAGAAGGTGGGCGAGGGTTCGACTCGGCTCTGGCCGGACTCCGACGCGAGTGCGTGGCGGCCAAAGAAGCGCTGTCGGTGGAAACCGAGGTGGAGATCCCGGTCATGCTCCCCGGAGTGATGGCACCGGTGCTGGTGAGCCGCAGAGACTTCGAACATCTGGTCAAACCGGCCATCGAAGAAACCATCGGATCGTTCCGTCGGGCGATCGCCGGCGCCGGCACCACGATGGACGGTCTCGCCGCAGTCTTGCTGGTCGGAGGGTCCTGCCGCCTCCCGATCGTGCGCGAGTCGGTGGAAAGAACCGTTGGCTCCAATGTGGTTCTGCTGGACGCCGACCCCAAACACGCCGTGGCCCGCGGAGCCGCAATGCTTGCCGGCGAGCTCACTCCGGGGGCAGTGGTAAAGGGCGATGGCATCCACACGGCCCGGCCCGTTGCGCCCGAGTCCGCGTCGATTGATCTCACCGAAGCAGAACCGGAAGTTGTAACCACCGTCGCCGTTGCCACCGCGGGGCTGGCCACCGCGCCTGCCACTGGCGTGGCTCCCACGGTCTTTGTGGAAGGCGCTAGTCCACCGCTTTCACCCTCGCCCTTGCCCGAACCGGTGCCGGCCGAGACGGTGGTGGCTGCGCCAGTGAACGGTCCGCCCTCAGAATCACCGCCCGCCGCGATGCCATCGGTGCCCGATGATCCTGATCAGAAGCGACGCCGGCTGATTTATGGGGGCGCCCTGGTGGCGTTGCTCTTGGTGGCCGTTCCGCTCGGCCTTTGGCTGACGCGAGACTCCGGCACCGAAGACACCCCGTTCGAGACCAGTGACTTCACCATTGTCGAGGAAGGCGCCGGCGAACAGTTCGAAAGCACCACCGACACCACCGATGGGGCAACTGAATCGGGTAACGCTGAAGGAACCGACGGGGGCGAGAGTTCGGAGCCTTTGGTGGTGGCTTCGGACTTCGACATGGAACCAATTGCCGGTGGCACGTACACTTTGGGGGCAGAAGAAGGACCAGAATCGGTGGCTGAATTCTCGGCCACGGTGGAGCCCTTTCTGTTGGACCTGTACGAGGTGACCAACCAGAACTATCTCTCGTTCGTGCAAACGGTTGGCGCTCCCACGCCGTTGAGCTGGGAACGGGGCATTGTCCCCGAGGACCAGTTGGACCATGCGGTGACCGGTGTCGACTATGTCTGGGCCGAGGTTTACTGCACCGCACTGGGCAAACGACTTCCCACCGAGACCGAATGGGAGGTGGGAGCCAGAGGACCCGGGGGCGCCCTCTACCCCACGGGAGACACACCCGATGGTTTGGATCTTGATGTCGGTGCAAGCCGTCCGGTGGGTTCGACGGCCGCGAATGTCAGTGCCGCAGGAATGTTCGACATGGTCGGCGGCGTGTGGGAATGGGTCGCCGAGCCGTACGTTCCAGTCGAAGCCGGGCAACAGGTCCGTCGAGGTGGGCAATACGGTCGGGTTCGCAACGGGTCGGCAATGCGCCAGGTCGTGGATCCGGCGGGCCAGGCCACGGTGTCCGAAACAGGATTCCGTTGTGCCGCCACTGAGGCGGACAGCTCGGTGCAGCCCCTGGTGTTCGACGCTTCCCACGGCCGACCCGAAGTCCAGAGCGAGGCATCGGGGCCACAAGTCTCGGACGGAAGCGCCAATCTGTTGGTCAGCGACAGCTTCGATGACACCCGGTCCGGCTTCCCTGATGTCGAGGCAGACGGGTGGCGCATCGGCTACCACGCGCCGTCCTGGTATCACTTGGAGGCCAGCCGCACGTCGTCCCAAGTGGTTTCGCTTGGTGGTTATGACCTGGCTGATGGGGAAGTGACCCTTGACGCCTATGTGGATAAGAGTGACACCACCACCGGCGAGTATCGGTACGGCCTTGTCTTCCGCTCGGCCGGTGCGATCGAGCAGCCGCCGCCCGGGATCAGCGGCCCACCCCGACCGGAGACCTACTACGCTTTTGTCATAAACCCCCGGGCCGGAGTGTGGCAACTCCTTCACCAAGACGAGTTGCCCCAGCGAGTTCAGGCGTCAGGCCCGCTACCGGCGGTGACGGTCACCGATGCCGATGCTCCGGATTCTCTGGGTGTTTCGATGCAGGGCCAGACCGTGTTGTTCTTCGTCAATGGCGAACAGGTCGGGTCGTTCGACACGCAAGGTTTTCACGTGGGGGCTGGGAACCTCGGGCTCTACACCGAAACCTTCGACGAGTCGTTGGTGCATGTCCACTTCGACCTTCTCACCGTTGAGCAGAGCTGAGGCACCACAGCCGCAACCGAGTCGATAGAGGACCAGGCCATGAGCGACACGCTCGGCGCCTTCGGTCCGGCGTGCGACGCAGTTCCGACCGAGGGTGAAGGCTCCTTCGCCGGCATGGCCGACGACACCGCCGCAACCGCAGCATCCAACAACCCGCTGCTCAGCACCCTCGTCACCGCCGTCGCACAAGCCGACCTCGTCGACACCCTCAACTCCGACGGCCCCTTCACCATCTTCGCCCCAGTGAACGACGCCTTCGCAGCACTCCCCGAAGACCAGCTCAACGCAGTCCTCGCCGACAAAGACCTGCTCACCAGCGTCCTCACCTACCACGTGATCGGCGGCGACCTCAACGCCGAAGAACTGAGCGATGGCACCTTCACCACAGTCAAGGAGGCAAGGTCACCCTCGGCGCCGACGGCACGGTGGTTAACGGGGCCAACATCATCTGCTGAACGTGCCGGTTGCAAACGCCACGGTGCACATCGTCGACACGGTGCTTCTCCCCACCAGCTGAGTCGCCAAACCGTGCGAACATCCGCGGGAACCTAAAGCAATCTAAGTTCGCTGACCCGCCTACCTGTTCATCGATGAAGTGCGGGCTGCGTTTGACGGCCAGATCATCGCCGACTTGACCGACCGCGTGGTCCAGCGCCGTGGCGAGGAAGCGTGGGTTCGAACCAATCCCGGCCCTGCCTACGTGGGCGAACGGGCTCCACCGCCCGAAATCTCCCGGCTCCCGCTGCGAAAGGTCAACGAGCCCGTTCTGTGGGTACCCCTCGGCGGCGTCCGATTTACCGTCACCCTCCCCCTGGCCTGAGCTCCGGCGTGACTCGACGTCCAGTTTTCAGGAGCATCTGGCGCCCCACAGGGCACGCAACGCCCCGGAAAACGTCGGCGGCAAGCCGGCCAGGCACCACGCCCAGACCGACAGAACTGCGAGCGGGGGTTGGCCATGCCGCAGCGCAGCTAAAGTCAGCGAGTGCATCCGGTGACCGAGTCGAGCCCGTGGGCCGCGAATTCAGACGACGTCGTCGAGGCCATGGGTGCGGACGTAGATGCCGGACTGTCGTCAGCCGAGGTAGAAGCCCGGCGAGCGCAGTTCGGTAGCAACGAAATCGTCACCGCAGCGGCGGTGCCGGCATGGAAGCGTCTGCTCACTCAGTTCAGCGACCCGCTGGTCTTGTTGCTGCTGGCAGCGATAGCCGTGTCGCTGGTGGCCTGGTGGATCGACGGCGCGGAAGAGACACCGATCGACGCCATCGTGATCGCCGCGATCATCGTGCTGAATGCTGCGCTCGGCTTCTGGCAGGAGAGCAAGGCACTCGACGCGGTCGCTGCACTTCGTCGGATGTCGGTGGCGCACACCACCGTGTTGCGCAACGGGGCCGCGAAGTCGATACCCAACACCGAACTGGTGCCGGGCGACATCGTGGAACTCGACGAAGGTGATGCCGTCGGCGCTGACTGTCGGTTGTTGGAGGCCGCCAACCTGCAGGTGGCCGAAGCGCCGTTGACTGGCGAGAGTGTCCCGGTCGACAAGACGCTCGATGTCCTGGACGTCGACACCGATCTTGCCGACCGATCGAACATGGTGTTTCGCGGCACGGCGGTCACGAGCGGTCGGGGAACGGCCGTGGTCGTGTCGACGGCCATGGACACCCAGATCGGGCGCATAGCCTCGCTGATCGAGTCGGCATCGGAGGAGCCGACGCCGTTGCAGCGCGAGATCCAGTGGTTGGGCAAGATGCTCGGCATTGTCGTAGTCGTGCTCGCCGCAATCGTCATCGGAGCGATCGCACTGACCTCTGATATTTCGTCGCTCGCCGACGTGATCGACGTGCTGCTCATCGGTGTCTCTCTCGCTGTTGCAGCGGTCCCCGAGGGCCTGCCGGCGATCATGTCGGTGGTCCTCGCCCTGGGTGTGCAACGCATGGCGAAGCGCAATGCGATCGTCAAACAGTTGTCATCGGTCGAGACGCTCGGTGCCGCGTCGGTCGTCTGCACCGACAAGACCGGCACGTTAACGCGTGACGAAATGACGATCGTGCGCGTGGAGACGGCGTCAGGCGCCGTCGACCTGACCGGTTCCGGATACGAGCCCCACGGGCGCGTGCTCGTGGACGGCGCTCCGATCGAGGACGACGAGCTGTTGCAGGCTGTCGAAATGGTGCTCGGCGCCGGCAGCCTGGCGAACAACGCCAAGTTTTCCCGCGACGATGCTGGCGAGTGGCACGTGATGGGCGATCCGACCGAGGCGGCCTTCCTCGTCGCCGAAGAGAAGATCGATATAGCGGAGCAACGCAAGCGGCGTTTCGATCGAGTCGCCGAGGTGCCGTTCACCTCTGATCGAAAAATGATGTCGACGCTCACCCGAGACGGTGCATTCCACGGCACCACAGGATCACGGGCGATCGACGCCGCCGTGAGCGAACTGGTGATGTTCACCAAGGGTGCCCCGGACGTGCTGCTGGAGCGATGCAACCATGAACGCGTTGGCGCGGACGTGAGAGAATTGTCCGCTCAACGCCGGGAGGAGATCGGGGCGTCCGTCGACACCATGGCCGACCAGGCGCTGCGCACGCTCGGAGTGGCCTACCGTCCGATGAGAGACGATGTGTTGACCATCGGCACCGATGCCGAGCGCGGCCTGATCCACCTCGGGGTTGTCGGGATCGTCGACCCGCCGCGCGACGAGGTGTTCGATGCCATCAACGACGCGCACCGGGCCGGGGTGCGGGTCATCATGATCACCGGTGACCACCCGCGCACCGCCGCCCGGATCGGCGGGCAGTTGGGAATCGGTGACGGCACCCGAGACGCGGTCACCGGTCGACAACTCTCCGCGATGTCCGACGACGAGTTTCGAACGGCAACGCGAGAGAACGATGTGTTCGCTCGCGTGGCGCCCGAGCACAAACTCCAGATCGTCAAAGCCCTCCAGGCCGACGGTCAGGTGGTCGCCATGACCGGCGACGGGGTCAACGACGCACCGGCTCTCAAGCAGGCCGACATCGGCGTGGCGATGGGGATCAACGGGACCGAGGTGTCGAAAGATGCGTCGAACATGATCCTCGCCGACGACAACTTCAGCACGATTCTCGGAGCCGTCCGCGAAGGCCGGGAGATCTTCGACGACATCCGCAAGAGCGTGCGCTACCTCCTCGCATCGAACGCTGGGGAGGTGTTGGTGGTGTTCGTCGGCGTGCTCGCCGCCGGCTGGCTGGGCCTAAGCGGCGCGTCCGATGGGCTCAACGTACCGTTGCTCGCCACGCAGATCCTGTGGATCAACCTGCTGACCGACAGCGCCCTGGCCCTGGCTCTGGGTCTCGATCCGGCGGTCGAAGACGTGATGGCCCGCCCGGTCCGGAAGCTTGACGAACGCATCGTCGACCGCTCGATGGTGGCCACGATCGCCTTGATCGGCGTAGTGAGTGCAACGGCAGGTCTAGTCGCACTCGACCTCGAACTGCCGGGTGGGTTCGTGGAAGGCTCGGGCGACGTCGCAACCGCCCGCACCATGGTCTTCACCACCATCGTGCTCTCACAGATCTTCAATGCGTTCAACGCTCGGTCCGATCTTGTCAGCGCGTTCGTCCGCCCGTTCGACAATCATCTGCTCTGGGCAGCCGCGGCGACGACGATCTCATTGCAGGTGATCGTGGTGCACGTGCCGTTCATGAACAAAGCGTTCGACACCGAACCGCTGGACTTGCGCCGTTGGATGATCTGTGCAGGCCTCTCGATGTCGGTGCTGTTCGCTGACGAAATACGCAAGCTCGCAGTCCGAGTCCGCAGCGGCTGAACCCAAGCCTCGCCGGCTGGCAGGCGTCATTCGTTGGCTCCTCGTCGGGGCAGGCTGATCCGGAACGTCGAGCCAAAGCCCGGACCTTCGCTTCGGGCGCTGATCTCGCCGTCGTGAGCGCGGAGAATGGTGCGGGCAATGTTGAGCCCGATTCCGATGCCAGCTGCTTGGGGGTCGAGGCGAGTGAATCGCTCAAAGATCGCTTCGAGTTGTCGCTCAGGGATGCCCGAACCCGTGTCGGTGATCTCTACCCAACACGTCTGGTTGTCGCGGCCACACTGGATCGTCACCGTGCCCTCAACGGGAGTGTGTGTAAGAGCATTGCCGACAATGTTGGTGACTGCCTGGGTCAGCCTGTCGGGATCGCCAGCCACCGCCAGTGACACCGAGGGTTCGATTCGTAGTGCAACGCCCTTTGCTTCAAACTGGGGGCGGAGCCGTTCGGCCACGGTCGTGGTGACCTCAGCAAGATCGATCGATGCAATCGTGAGACCGAGAGCGGCCTCCTGGGCTTTAGCCAGCAGAGACAGATCTGCGGTCAACCGTTTGAGTCGTGTGGCTTCTTCACCGACCGCAGTGAACGTTTCCGTGGTCGGAGGCAGGACGTGGTCGATGAGTCCTTCCATGTAACCCTCGATCGTGGTTAATGGGTTGCGGAGTTCATGAGCGAGATCAGACAAGAGCTCGGCTCGCCTCTCCTCGGTCGCCCCGAGGGTCTCACCCATGGAATTGATCGAAGCGGCCAGGGCCGCGAGCTCGGTCTCGGGTGGCTCGGGCACCGATGCGGTGTAGTCGCCTCGGGCGATTCGAGCAGTAGCGGCCTGTAGGCCATCGATCCGGTCCAGGAGGGTTCGGACAATGAACCAGGCAACGATCATCGCCACGATCGCACCGGCCGCTGCGGCGCTGAACGCGGCGATCGACAGCGCTCTGTCGTAAGCGTCTTCCACCGAACTCGAGACGAGCAGCGGATTGTTAACGGCGTTTTCTGCTCCTTGGCGGCTGCCGGCACCGAGCCCACCTTGTGCCCGAATTCGGCGTTCGAACAGAGCCGGGGTCAGGAACCGAACGACCGTGTAGCCAACACCGGCGACCGTAACGACCACGAGGAGCATTGATGCCAGTAGCCGCGACCGGAGCGAACGCCACTTCATGTTCTTGGCGGTTCGTCGACGAACCGGTAGCCGACGCCGCGTACGGTGCCGATGAACCGCGGTTCGCTAGCGAGATCACCGAGGGCCCGACGAAGATTGCGGACATGAACGTCCACGACTCGGTCGTCGCCGACATAGTCCCACCCCCAGACGGCCTCGAGCAGTTGGCTGCGAGAGAAAACACGTCCAGGCTGGGCGGCGAGCGCAGTAAGCAGGTCGAATTCGAGCGTCGTCACTGAGACAGTGGCTTGGTCCACGATCACCTCGCGGCGGCTACGGTCGACTCGAAGGCCTGGAAACGTGAGGACCTCGTCAGTGGGTTCACGCTGGCCACGACTGCGACGCAGTACCACCTTGACTCGAGCAACGAGTTCTCGGGGGCTGAACGGCTTCGTCAGGTAGTCGTCGGCACCGACCGAGAGTCCGATCAACTTGTCGGTTTCCTCCGCCAGGGCGGTAAGCATGATCACATACACGTCGGAGAACGTTCGGATCTCACGCAGGGCCTCAATCCCGTCCAAGCCGGGCATGCGAACGTCGAGCACGACCAGATCAGGCTGGTGGCGACGCACCGCCTCAACCGCCGCCTGACCGTCGTCAGCGGTCAAGATATCGAACCCTTCTGAACGCAGATAAGAACCCACGAGATTACGGATCTTCTCCTCGTCATCAACGACCAATATCGTTCGCGTCGTATTCGAACCCATTGTCTGATGCTACGAACCAGAACGACGGTGAGGCACGTTGTTCCTCACCGTTTCGTCTGTTCTACGTCTGCTGATTGCGGCGGTCAGTGCGCAGCAGAACCGAACTGATTGCCGGTTCCGTCTTCGGGACCGTCGTGCAGCGGCCCGGTGCCGTCAAGGACACCCTGGCCGTTTCCGACGCCCGAGGAGCCGTTGGCACGACCAGCTGAGACGCCGGTCACGCCATCGACACCCACCTGTTCCCGCTCACGATTCTGGAGCTGCACGGCGTCATCGGTGCAGAGCTCGCAGTCACGGTCGCGATCACGGACTTGATTGCGGTCCTGATCAGCTACGGCGCCACCGTTGTAGAGATCACAGTCGCGGACCTGATCCCGGTCCTGTTCAACCATCGCGGTCGGCGTATCGTCGATCGCTACTTGAGCGCTGGCAACCGCCAGCCCCGTCGAGACGGTCAGCGCAGTTGCCAGACCTGCTGCTAGGAGGGTCTTCTTCATCATGATGGACTCCTTTTCGGTTTGTCTTCTTTGTCCTTCGTTCCTCATTGAACGCCTGCAGCGTGAAGTCACGAGCACCGGGTTCATGAAGCTCTGATGAAGGACTCAGACAGGTCGAGTTGGCTAAAGCCCGTCCGCCAGCGGGGTTAGCCGACGGCGACACCGAGGAGTTGACCGATCCCGTAGGTCACGGCCATTGCAAGGGCGCCACCGATCACGAGCCGGGCCATAGCAGGACCTTTCGGGGCGCCACCGAGGTGAGCACTTATTGCACCGGTGATAGTCAATCCAACAAGGACAGCGATGAACGAGACTGCAATCCGCACCGAAGCCGGCGGCAACAGGATGGCGAGTAGCGGCAGTGCAGCGCCGGCGATGAACGCAATGGCTGACGACAGCGCGGCTGCCCAGGGCTTCGCTATCTCGTCTTGATCGATGCCCAGTTCGATTGTCAGATGGGTCCGCAGTGTGTCTTGTTCGGATAGTTCGTCGGCGACGATGTTTGAGGTTGCTTCGGTCAGGCCGCGTTCGCCAAGCATCTGTACAAGTTCCGCCCGCTCGGCTTCGGGCATGTGTTGGAGTTCGTGGCGCTCCTTCTTCACGAGCGCATGTTCGGTGTCGCGTTGGGTACTGACGGACACGTATTCACCTAACGCCATGGAAACGGCTCCGGCTGTCAAGCCGGCGATGCCGGCGGTGGCGATCGCTGAGGTGCTGGTGGTGGCAGCCGCAACACCGATAACCAGACCGGCGGTTGAAATAATGCCGTCGTTGGCACCGAGAACTCCAGCTCGAAGCCAGTTCAGGCGCCCCGCTATTGAGCCGCCGTGAGGTTCATTGGAATGGGTAACTGCGCCGGGTGTCGGTTCAGGTGCATCTTTATTCGACATGGTGATTACCCCTCGGCGCCGAGTCCGCGCGCGAGCCTATCGAAACAGTCTTCAATGAGGCGGTGCTTCATGCCCGGTGGGAGCAGCCAGTGCTCTAGCGGGGATCGCGTGCGCGCAAGGGGCCAACAGCAGATTCGAGATCGCCAGCGATCTACACCTTCGACTGTGGCGGCTGAGGATCGCATGCACGCAAGGGGCCGACAGCAGATCTTTCAGGATCATCCAGCGCCCCAAAGGGCACGCAACGCCCCGGAAAACGCCAGAGCAGCTCGGTGCGCGATCCCCAAACCCCTCGACACATTCCGCCTTCGGCAACGCTGTCACACCCCCTAACTAGGGTTAAGGCATGAAGTCCACCGCCCCCCTCACTGCGCCGGCAGGATCGGTTTCGGTGTGCTTGCGTGACCATGCCGAGCTGCTCGAACGATCGCCGTTCAGCGCCCTAGGCGAGGACGAGGTCATTGATCTGGTGCGGGCCAATCAGCGCACCATTCGCATGCTCGAGGGTGTCGGCTCGGCTGCCGCTGGCCGTCTCACCGAGCTTGGCGGTCTCAGCGCCGAAGACGTGTTCTCCACCGTAGGAAAACAATCCACCGGAGAGGCCAGGCGCGTGCAACGTCGTGGCGAACTGGCCCCCGCTCTGCCAAGCCTCACCCGTGGCTTCATGGCCGGCACCATTCCTACCGCAAACGTCGACACCGTGGCTTCGGCCCGTCACAAGTTGCGCCACAACCGTGAGTGGCAGGCCACATTCGATGCCAAGGACGCATCGATAACCCGTAAGGCCAGCCGGATGAACCCGAAACGGTTCGCCGGTTGGATGCGAGAGCTCGTCGACCTCGTGTCCGACGACGGCGAAACCGAACAGCAGTCCCAGTCCGATAGCAACAGGTTCCGATCCTGGACCAACGCCCAGGGCCGCTGGCAGGCCCGCCTCGATCTCGACCCCCTCGCCGGAGAGAAGTTCCAGAACGCCATAGACGCCGAAGCCCGCTCACTCGCCAAACGAATCTCCGAGGCCGGCGAAGAAGTGCATCACGGCGAACATCTCAATGCATCAGCAGCATGTTCGCTGCTCGATTCGGCCACCGGAGCCAAAGGCCGGGCGTCAATCAACGTGGTCGTCGATCTCGACACCCTCCGTCAACGGAGTGTGGGACGGCACTCTCAAGCGAACTGGCGCCGGCAACAACATTGCACTGCCTTCTCTCCAGCAGTTCCTGTGCGATGCGTGGATCAGCCACACAGTGCTAGGCCCCGGTGGCAGAGCGCTCGCCGTAGGCCGGAAGCATCGCACCGCTACCGACGCTCAACGAACTGCTCTCCGGGTGATGTACGAAACCTGCGCAATGTGTGACGTACGGTTCGATCACTGCGAGATCCACCACATCATCGAATGGGAACACCACGGCCCGACCGACCTGAACAACCTGATCCCCCTCTGCAACGTGCACCACGAGCGTGTCCACCACAGCGGCTGGCGGATCGAACTGGACGACCAGTGGAATCTCACCATCATCAAACCAGACGGCCAGATCTGGAGGACCATCCCACTCCCCTCGGCCGCTCCCACCTGGTCCCGCAACACACGACGAGATCGACGAGAGGAATGCCATGAACGTCAACATCGTGACCGAACTAGGTCCACAATCGAATAGCTGCGGAGGGTCCAGTGGGACCGCTTCGCAATGCCCCGCGCCGGGTTATGTGCCAATCGAAACCCACAACGACCTTTACGGTCGGGAGCTTCGGTACGTGCTCACCAACTACATCTCCCGCGGCTACCGGACCATCGCCGAGCTGGTCAACAAGCTCGCCGAAGACGGGTTCACCGTATGGGGCCGAGCCTCCAAGGTGGTATCCGACGCGCTGCGCTGGGAAGTTCGAAACGGCCGAGTACGGCGGATCCGCCGAGGTCTCTATGCGATCGACTCCATCCCACGGACCACGTTGCACCGGATCAGAACCCGCAGCCAATCTCTCTTTTTGCTCCGCACGTTGTCGCTATTAGACGGACCATCCATAGGCACGGCGTACCCTCATCGCCCCCTCCTCCCGACCGGTTCTGGCAGGAATGGCGGAAAACTCGCTCCCTCAGGTGAACGAGTAGCTAGAACCGCCAATCTGGTCCACCGAAATCAGTGCTCGAGTTTGTCCCGGAGGAAATCGTTTCGTTCCGCGATCAGCTTCTGGAGATAACCACCCAGAATCACTTTCTCGGTGAGGTCACCCAGAATCCCGAATGGTGCGTCGAATTCGATGTAGTCGACCATACGAGTGCCGGCATCTACGGGTTCGAAGAGGTGCTCGTGGCGGAACTTTTGGAACGGCCCTCGCAGTTGCTCGTCCACAAATCTCCGGGGCGGGTCGATCTCGGTGATCTTGCTGGTCATCTTCCAGGTGATGCCGAAATGTTTGGCCCGCCAGGTGACCGTCTCGCCAAGACCCATGGTGCCGCTGGTTACGCCGCCCACAGCTTGCTCACCCGAATCTGCCATCGATGCGACATGGGCGTCGACGTCCAGCGAGGCGTCGAAAACGGCTTCAGGCGGAGCCGCGATAAGGGTCTCCAATTCGAAGCGGACGGTCATTGGTCGGCTCCGGTGTAGATGATCGTCTCGATGTCGACACGACCCTGTTGACGCCCGCCGCTCAGCTCGGCAGCCGATTCGAGGACGCTGACCCACATCTCGGTTTGAACTGCTTTGCCAATCCCGACTCGGTGATAGAGCGTGTCGAAGAGGGAGTCCCCTGACCGAGCGTACGACTCGATGGTGAACTGCGTTGTGTCACCGGTCTTGGCCGCACTGAACTCGATCCAGCCGGCCTCCATATGTCCCACCCGAGTGTTGAGTCGGATCCGGTCCGGTCGGACCTCGTGCACAAAAACAGGTCCGTCCCATGGCCCCGGCAGTTTCACCTCGAGTTCGGAGCCCTGTGTGAGTCCGAGCGGTGCGGGATCGGGAACAAAGACCGCGTAGCTGGTGGGGCAGAAGGCGTTCGGGGCAGACCGGAACAACTCCAGCAATTGCTCTGGCTCCATGTTTGAATCCGCGATCCAGATTCGATAGCGCCGGTGGTTGAGCGGGCCGGCACCATCGTCGGGCCCTTGCGTGTCGTGGCGGTCGGCTAGTCGTAGTTCGGGCCCAGCATCGGGTTTGGCCTCGGTGCTCTCCATCCAGTAGTCGCCGCGAACGGCTCGCCCCGCGAGGGACCAGAACGGGGCGACCGCCCGCATCGGAAAGGCAACGGTGCGCCACACGCGTCCAGGCAAGCCGTCGGTCGGCATGTTCACTGTTTGGCGTTCTCGATCGCTTCCACCAATCCCGCCGGATCGTCGACGGTCAGTGTGAGGCCGGGATGATCCCAGGGCCCGACGACCCGTCCAATTGGCTCGACGAACTCGACGCAGACGCCGCCGTCGGCTGTGGTCCCGAAGGTCAATCCGTGATCTGCCATAGACAATCGAGGTCCGATCGCCTTCCACCATGTATAAGGCCCGGTGACGCTCGCCGTAGAGACGTTCTCGATTGCGGTGTCGACGTTCAGGAAACCAAACGAGGCCTTCAGGCGCCCGTTCTCGAGGCGCACGCCATCTTTGTCCGGCTTGACACCGAGGATCCGAAGGAACGGCGATGCCGTTGAATTGAAGCGGTAGGCAAAGTAGGTCATGAGGTCGAAACGATAGCTGCCGGCCGGCGCGACTAGCTGTCGATTGTTCGCGGCGTCACGGTGGGATTTTGGCCGAGCGAGGCGGTCGGAAATTCCAGGTCAACCTGCTGGCGTTTCGCGGTCCCGGATCTCCCGCTGCCAGGCTTAACCGAGGGAAACTCAACCGGAGGCCATAAACCGCCGACAACCGGATGTGAGGTCAAAGTTCCGCGCCACGGTGTTGGCCAGTCTTCTGGTAGCCCAACTGATCACCGTTCTCGCGCTCTTCTTGCTCGCCGGTCAGATCACGGGAACCGCCCAGGCCAACCATACCGATACGTTGCTGGAAGCTGCCGCCGTCGAATCGGCCGACCGAATCCGCACCCATATCGAACCGGCTGAAGCGATCGTTGCGCTGACCGCAACGCTCAGTTCCGATCCCGGTCTTTCACCCACAGAATTCAGGAGCACGTTCATCAGTGCGATTGCCAGAACACCGCAGCTTTCTGGCGTTTTCATCGGGACGCCCGATGGGAGCTTCTTCGATGTGCGCCAAACCGAGGCCGGCATCCGTGTGAAGACCATCACCGAGGGACCGGCTGGCCGAACCACCACGCTGGAGGTCCTTGACGCCAACGGCACAGTCGCCACCGAACGAGAGGACCCCACCGACACCTACGATCCTCGCGCTCGACCGTGGTACCTCGAGGCGATGGCAGATCCCACCAAACTGGCGTGGACCGATCCCTACGTGTTCTTCACATCCCGTCAGCTGGGAATCACTGCAGCCCAAGCCGTCACCCGAGACGGAGAACTTGTGGCAGTTGTCGGGGCCGACATTGAACTTGGCTCCCTTTCCACGTTCCTCTCGACCTTGGGTATCCAGAAACCTGGAGGAACGGTGATCGTGGACGATTCGGGCTTGGTCATCGCCCATCCAGATCCTGAGCTGGTGCAACAGGCCGAGGGCGACGGGTTCAAAACCGTCGCCATAGCCGAGCTTGAGGACCCATTCGCCAGAGCCGCCATCGCCACGCTGGTTGAGGCCGGGCCTGACGATACGGCCAGTCTGCACGGCTTCAGTGTTGAAGACATCGGCGACGCTCGCGCATCGTTTCGTTCGGTCCCCATCCATGACGGAGAATGGACCGTAGGGGTGTTCGCCCCAGAGGGAGGTCTGGTGCCCAGTCTCAGCGCGGCGCGTGCTCGTGAGCGGCTGCTCACCATCGCGGTCGGGGCGTTGTCTGTGGTTCTGGTCTGGTTCACGGCGCTGACGGTCACCCGACCAATTCGGGATCTCGAGAGGCGGGCCTTCACCGATCCGCTCACTGGCCTTGCCAATCGGCGAACGGCCCTGAGAGCGGCCGAACGTGCCGCAGCTGCTGACGGACAGCGTGGGGCGGCGATGTTGGATCTCGACCACTTCAAGCAGATCAACGACACCTACGGTCACCCGGCTGGCGATGAAGTCATTCGAGTCGTGGCGAGCCGCATCAAAGCCGCTGTAAGCGATGACGAGGCATCGGTGGGGCGCATCGGAGGCGAGGAGTTCCTGGTGATATTCCACAACGCCACGCCGGCCGAAGCGAGCCAAGCCTGCGACCGAATTCGGGATCGAGTGAGGAGTCAGCCCATCCCCACCGCCGGGGGGCCGATCAAGGTCACGGCGAGCATCGGGCTGGCGACGGTGGACTCGGTCTGCACCGCGAAGGAACTACTGGCCAGCGCCGACACTTCGTTGCTGGAGGCCAAATTCTCCGGCCGTGATCGCACGATCGTAGGGCATTTCAACCGGGCCTCCCCCGATCCTGACCTGGACACCGTTGGCCGCTACGAAGTTCTTGGGAGAGCGGACCTGGACGAGGCCAACATCCCGGCCGGCCGAGCCCAGCGATAGGCGGCCCCCAGGCCACGATCTCGGCAAGATCGTCCCCGGCTCCGCAAACGCTAGGGAACGTATTGCTCCTCTATGGCGATCACGTGGCTGTCGTCCTCTACCGTGATCCAGTAGCCAGAGATGATGGACCGCAGCAAGAATTGGTCAAGCCAGCTTGCGTAGGTTGTTTCCACAACACTCTCGGGGTTTCCCGGTTCGGGCAGCCACCGCACTTGGGTGGCCGAGTCCACAGCGTGGGTTCGCAACCTGTCACTGTCATTGCGGATGTAGTAGTCGTTGGGCGGCGGGCTTTCCTCTCCGTCTTCAGCGGTCGCCGCTTCGGCCGCTGTGCCGCTGAACCAGCAGGCGAGATCGAAAGACAGTTCCTCGGCGTTGGCCTCAGCGATGAAGCCGAACCATCGTCCGGCCGGAAGTGAATCCGCCGAAGCAGGTGTACATCCTGAACCGGAGGCCTGTTCACCTATGGGAACTGCCCGCTGCTGCCCGGATCGGTCGGTTTCGAAACACTCCCTTTGGAGCCAGTTCGCGAAGTCGCCACAGCTACCTTCAATGAGGAACCGGGTCCGTTCAACCTCGGGAAACTGGAAGGCCGTGCCGTTGAGCTGGGCTAGCAACGCCTCACTACCGCAGCTGGTGGAGGCATTCGGGATCAACGCCCGAATGTCGGTGAAGTCCACCCGGAGGAGGCCTTCGGTCAACGTTGCCGACTTCACAACATCGGCGGTAGCGGCGGAGAAGAACGAGCTGGCCCCCGCCGCCATCTCCGGCTCCGATGGTCCGGCCGCAAGTAGTTGAAACGTGGCTCGGTAGAGGTCAACAGAATCGGCGCCGTCGCGGCCGAATGCCTGCACCATCGCGCAATCGCTGCCGTCACCCACACCGAAGAAGACTTCAACCGATTCTCCAGTTGGCGCAGCGCTGCTCGACGTTGTCGCCTCCGTGGATGTGGTCGACTCCGCGGTTGTGGACGCAGTGGTGGTTGGCGAAGTGGTTTCGGAGCCCGTGGTTGTCACCTGTGCTTCGTCGCTGCCAGAACAGCTGGCAAGAAGAAGTATGCCGAAGAGCAATCCGACCAGATTTCGCATGACCCGCACCCAGGGCTTTCTAGGCATGAGCCTGCTCGCTTGAACCGGGCCGCTCGCCCTTGAATTGACTGCGCCATGGGGGTTGCTTACGAACTGGGTGTGTGGGGTGACGAGCACAACCGTGATTATGGCGGTTACAACTGGAAATTCGCCGTCGGTCCGCAGGTTCTATGTCTTTCGACCCTGCCTCCGGCGAATAAAACCCCGCAGTATTGGGCACACCAGGAAATGGTGTGGCAACCGCCTGGAAACGCCAAGCGACGCAGCCCAAACTGGCTGCGATACGAACAACCACAACAGGAGAAGACCCGATGACAGCCAACGATCCCCGCCAAGCCTGGAGCACCGTCGCCGACGAGCTCTCCGCCCTCGGCCTCAAGCTCAAGCTCCACCTGCAGCAAGAGACCTCCGAAGAACAGGAAGATGCGGATGACGACTCCACCGTCGAACGGCTCGGCGAATACTTCGACGCCGCAATCGACGCCATCGAAAACGCCAGCAAGGACCAGGCCATCCGGGAAGACCTGCGTGAGACCCGCCAAGCACTCACCGACGCCATCAGCGCCACGTTCCGGCAGGTAAAGGAAGGCGTTAAGAAGACAGGCACCAGCTAGGCCTTTCACCACCGAGACGCGTCGAAAGTGTTGCTATCCAACACTTTCGACGCGTGTCGACGATCATCATCCATTGGCGGGGACGGGTGCCTCAGCGGGGACGGTGGGTGGTGCCGTCGCCGGCGGTGATGAAGAGTGCGGTGGCTGAATTGCTCACGTTGGCGGTATGCCATGTTCCGGGCTGATTGATCGCATACTCACCAGCGCTCACAGCGGTGACAACCTCTTCGCCGTCGAACTCCTGCACCAACTCCATGCTCCCGGCCGTGCACAGCACCACCTCGGCGCCCTTGGGATGCATCTCCCAAACATCCCAATCCTCGGTGAACGTATGCATCGTCACCAACCGTCCCTCAGCACCATCGGAACCATGCCGTGCGCCATATCCCTCATACCACGACATCTCACCGGTGAATACCGGCTCCACCTCAGCAGTTGCCCCCAGCCCAAGGTGAATAGGATGCTCGTTCAACTTTGGAGGCTTATCGCTCATGACCCCCACGATAAGCCACTGCCCGACCATGCTGCCAGCCTCCGGTCACCAGCCGGGGCTCAGCCTTCGGCCGCGCTGAGAGCCGCGCCAGTGCATTGCTCAATGACGAGCGCCGGTGCTAACCATAAACAACACAACCGTTGAAGGGAAAGGCCTGTTATGGCTATTACCGGTGTTCACACCCTGCTCTACTCGTCCCAGGCCGAACAGCTTCGCAGCCTGTTAGGGGACGTGTTGGGGCTCGGTCACGTCGACGACGGCCAAGACGCTGGCTGGCTGATCTTCAAACTCCCGCCAGCCGAGTTGGGGGTGCATCCCGCGGACGGGCCGTCGCACGAGATCTCACTGATGTGCGACAACCTCGACGCCACCATCGCCGACCTGAAAGTGAAAGGTGTGGTGTTCGAAGGCGACCCGGTGGATGAGGGATGGGGCGTTGCGGTGAAGATGATCTTGCCTGGCGACGTCAAGATGCTGTTGTACGAGCCCCGCCACAACACCGCGATTTGACATGTGAAAGGGCGCGGCTAGCCAATCGTGCCCACTGATGACCCAGACGCTCTCCCGTAACCCTCCGCTGAGGTTCTAGGGCTTGCGCTCTCGGATGCTGACGCCGTCCTCGACCCGCAACTCCCTAGGCGCTCTCCTGCTCCTCGTGCTCCTCGTGCTCTAGCGGGTCAGCGTCGGGTTGCCGAGTGGGAAGACGCCGGATCTTTCGCCGCTGCCGCTCCGAGGTCCCCGCCCAGACACCGTTATCCCGGTGCGCCAGCGCGGAATCAAGGCACTCGGTGACAACGGTGCAGCTATCACAGAACCGCTTGGCTACCTCAGCCGACTCGCCGCGCCCCGGGAAGAATTCCTTGGCGCCCACACCGTTGCAGGCCGCTGCCGCATGCCATGAAGGCCGTTCCAGCTTCAAAAGGAGGTTGCCAACGGGGTCAGATGACCGGCCGTCATAGTGCTTCTTGGTCGTTGTTGATGGTCGTGAGTTCATGAGAGTTTCCTATGAACCCCGCCCGTCGGTGCCGACACTAGACCGCCAACGCGGCCAGTAGGCATCACCCACCGTCGGCTTTTCCGGCCGCTAGACCGGTGAGCGGGCCAGCGCACCTCCGAGATCGCCCAGCAGTTCGGCGTTGGCGTCGCCGGAGGTTCTGCTGCTCCCCGCCAGGATGCGCCGGCGGATCGCACCGGAGGCGCCGTCGATAAACAGCACAACGGCGATCACCATGACCATGACGGCCGATACGTTCTGCCAGTTGCGAAACTGCACCTGTGAGGAGATCTCCCCGCCAATACCGCCGGCGCCGATCAGGCCGAAGATCGCCGACGCCCGCACGTTGATCTCGAAGCGAAAAAGCCAGTGAGCGACGATCGTGGGAAACACCTCGGGGAGCAGACCCCACCGGATGGCCGAGAGTCGATTACCCCCACTGGCATGGATCGCCTCGACCGGTCCCTCGGCGGCCTCCTCGATCGACTCGCTGATCCACTTGCCCAGCGTGCCCGACGATGCGAAGCCCAGCGCCAAGGCGCCGGCCCAGGGCCCCAGCCCCACGACGGCGAGGAAGATGGTGGCCAGGATGAGCTCGGGGAACGCCCGAATGATGATGAAGAGTTGACGGACCGGTACCCGAATCCATTGGGGGGCCACGTTCTCGGCGGCGAGGAACGCCAGAGGTAACGAGATCAACGCGGCGATGACCGTGCCGGTCCATGCGATGAAGACGGACTCGAACACCTTGCCGACCGCACCCCGCTCGATTACTGCGCCGAAATCGGGAGGGATCGACAACCGGATGATCGTCCAGATATTGCCCGGAGCCCGCAAGAGCTTGTCGGCTGTGATGTCGAGACCGGTGAGGCCCCAGACCAATCCACCCACGATGAGGAGGGCACCGAGCAGACGCCACCAGCGCGCCGACCGAGGTGCCAAAGGGCGCTCAGTCTGAGGGGAACCTGCCACGACCGCGGTCACAACACCCTCCTGCGGATCGCATCGCTGATTTGTTCGATCACAGCGACGATTACGAAGAGGATGATGAGGACACCCGTGATCCGGTCGTAGCGGAAGAACTGGCGCTGGGCCTCGATGACCCGACCGATGCCGCCACCGCCGACGAGGCCGATCACCACCGATGCTCGGACGTTGAGTTCGAACACGTAGGCGGAGTAGGCCACATAGGCGGGAAGGACTTCGGGGAAGACCCCAGCCCGGACCGATGCAGTGTGCCCACCACCAGAGGCCAGGGCCGCCTCGAACGCCCGGGGGTCAGCACTGTCGATCGACTCGCTGAACAGCTTCACCAGCACCGCCACCGAGAACACCGCCAGAGCGATCGTGCCACCGAACGCACCGATGCTCACCGCAGCGACAAGGATCACGGCCAGCAGAAGGTCCGGTATTGCCCGCAGCACGTTCATGATCGCTCGGGAGATCACGAAGGTCGCCCGATTTGGCGTGGTCAACGACGACATGAGGAACGAGATCGGGAGCGCCAGGCTGCAACCGACGACGGTTGCCACAATGGCGATCTGGAAGGTCTCGATCAAGGGATCGAGCACGTTGCGCCGGTTGGCCACGAACTCCCAGTCCACCGGCCAGAACCTTTGCCAGAGCGGGTTGGTCCACACCGTAACGAACGATCCCCAGTCGAACCCTGATCGGCGGGCGGAAAGGACGGTGAAGGCCACCACCACCACGGCCACCAGCACCATCCAAAGCCGAATCGGCGGTTTGGACGGCCGGGCCTCCCGGCCCGCATCGACAGTGTCGACGGTGTCGCTCACGCGGAGTCCACCACCTGCTCTTTTCCGGCCAGGAGGTCGTCGGGTGTGATCGCCCGTCCGTAGATCTCACGAAACGTCTCGTCGTCAACATTGGCGATGTCGCCGTCGAAGACCACTTCACCCTCGCGAAGCCCGATCAACCTCTTGCCGTAGTTACGGGCGAGGTCGAGAAAATGCAGATTGATGAGCGTGGTGATCCCCAGCTCCCGATTGATGCGCTGGAGATCGCCCATCACCTGGTGGCTCGTGACCGGATCGAGGGCGGCGACCGGTTCGTCGGCCAGCATGACCGACGGTTGCTGGGCGAGGGCCCGAGCGATGCCCACGCGCTGCTGTTGGCCGCCGGAAAGATTGGACGCCCGGACGTAGGCCTTGTCCACGATGCCCACCCGCTCCAGCGCCTGGAAGGCGATCTCGCGATCTTCCGCTGGCCACAGACTCAGCGTGGACCGCCATGAGGGCACCGAGGCCAGACGGCCCATAAGGACGTTGTTGAGCACGGTGGTTCGGCCGGCCAGATTGAACGTCTGGAAGATCATCCCGATGTTCTTGCGAACCGCCCGCAGCTGTTTGCCTTTGGCGCCGACAACCTCGACACCGTCGATCTTGATCGAACCCGAGGTTGCCGGAACCAACCCGTTCAGCACCCTCAAGAGGGTCGACTTCCCGGCGCCGGACAGGCCAACGATCACGACGAACTCACCGTCACCGATGGTCAGATTGATGTTGTTGAGCGCGCGTACTCCGCCGCGATAGGTCACCGAGACATCGCTGAACTCAATCACTGTCGCCCTCGATCGGTTGGAACCTCGGCGCCGATCGGGTTAGCCCGGCGGTTCGCTGATACCGAGCTCGGCAGCGGCCTGGCGGACGATGTCGAAGTCGGATTCGGTGCCGGGGCGGATATCGGTCCAGGAGTAGATTTCGTCGAAGATCTCTTCCCCCTCGGGGGTGGCGAGGTAGGCCTCGACCACGTCGTAGATCGCCGCCTTCAGGGTTTCGGGAAGCTCGCTGCGCACAGCGACGACATCGTTGGGGATCTCGCCGGTGATCGAGAAGACAACCACCTTCTCACCCACGTCGGGCTCTTCCTCACGAATGTTGCGACGAGCGTCGTCGAAGGAGAGACCGACGTCGGCATCACCGTTGAGCACGGCGGTGACGGCGGCATCGTGGCTGCCGGCGAAGATCGGGGTGACGTCGGTTTGAGGATCGATCCCCATGTTCAGCAGCTCGAGTGCCGGGAACAGGTAACCCGAAGTGGAGCTTTCGGACACGTAGGCCACCCTCTTGCCTGCGACGTCAGAGAGGTCGCCGATGCACGACGACCCGGGCGAGACCGGTGTGCCATCGTCGGTGGTATCGGTCATTTCGGGGCCGTCGTCACCGAACGCCACGCCGACCTGGAGGGCGACGGCCTCGAGAGCGGGGACCTGCACGATCCCGCCGGCACTGTTCTCCAGTGCGGTGGCCGGCTCCGGTGGATCGGTGCAGATGGACGTGTCATTGGTGAACCACTGGCCGTGGTAGGTGGCCGAACCGAACCTGATCGATTGGATCAACGGTTCGATGTTGCCGAAGTTGTCCTTACCCAGGACGTACCCGAAGGGCCCGAAAGCACCCAGGTCCGCTTGATCCGAGCCCATCGCCGTGACCAGACCGGTGTAGTCAGTGGTGACCACACCCTCCACCTCTATGCCGAGGCCGTCCTGGAGCACGTCGATGAAAGGCTGAATGTTGTCCTGGAGCGACTCCTGCTCCTGGGAAGGCACGAAGCCGAACACGATCTTCTCGGGCCAGTCGTCGGGCACCGCAGAACCGTCGTCGACCTCGGGTGCTTCGGTCGTCTCGGACGTCGTGTCGGACGTCGTCGTGCTCGTGGTCGTGGCGGTTTCCTCGCTGTCGCTTCCGCAGGCCGCACCGACCAGGCTGACGGCAAAGGCGAGGGCTAGTAACTTGCGTGAACGCATCTGATGTCCTTTAGCTCGTGAATCTGAAACCAAGGTACATGGTGGTGCCGAAGCTACCGATTTCTCCTGGTTATGTTCATCTCGGCGTAATGTTCACCTCTGCGCAACGAGGCCCTCGAACTCGTCCCAGCTCCGGATGTCCACCACCCCTCCCTGGGGATTGTTCCAGGGCCTGACGAACCGGCAGACGGTTGCCTCGGGGATCTTCGAGGCCAGGTTGACCAGATTGTGGTCGGCGTCGTCGAGGTAGATGTCGCAACGGACCTGGGCCTTGTCCTCGATCATGTGCACTTCCCGGGTAGGGACCCGATGTTCTGCCAGCCATTCGTAGGTGTCATGAATGGCAAAGGTGGGCTTGGTCGTGAGGATGACCACCCGATGGCGCTGCGCCAAACGATCCAAGGCGTCGATCGCACCTTTGTAGGGCTCGAGCACTCGAAAGATCGTCGCCCCCTCACCGCTCGTGGCCGCCCAGCGCCAGAACTCGGCCATGTCGGTGAAGTGGGTCAGGGTGGTCGGAGCATCCCAGATGTCCACGTGTTCGGGCAGTAGATCAGCGCCGAACTGGGCGTTGTAGCGGGAGATCCAGCCGGCGTTGAAGTCCGCGACGACACCGTCGAGATCGATCCCGAGGCGTAGACGTGAATTACCTGATGACATGGCGTAACACTGTGCCACAACGGCAACGGTTTCGGTGACGGCGTGCGTGGGCTCTACGAACGGCACCGCCTCGGCGGTACGACGCGTCGTAGGGTTGACGTTGTGCTGACGGTTGTGCGAACATGCGTTCGGCTTCGGGAGCGGCTACGAGCGAGGTGCCTGTTATTGAATCGGCGGTCATTAAAGGAATGGTGTGATGATTGACTGTGGGCCTGACCTTCGGTTGCAACCGGTTGTTGGCTCAGAGTGGCAACTGCTGCTCGGGCCTGGCGGGCCCGTGTCGGCCATACGCCTCGACGAAGGCCGGTCCCGACTCCGGTTTGGGTTGGCGCTCTTGGGCGGCAAGAACATCGTTGATGTTACCAACACGCCGTCAACGTGGGTGCTGGCCCTGGACTCCGCGGCCCGCTCCATGCGCGAGAATCCAGACCGTTGGCTGTCAGCTGTTACCCGAGGAATCGACAGGTGGTGCCGGAATCGTGGCTGGTGGACGGAGCCGCTGGACAAACCAGAAATGATGGTCGCTTCTGCAGGCTGGCCGTTGCTTCGACCGGCGGTGGCGAGTGGTCGGTGGATCTCATCGGTCCCGCGCTGGTCGGGTGGCCTGTTGAGCGGTCCCAGCGTCGCCAGCGCAGTGGAACGTGAAGTCGGCCACTACAGGTCAGATCGGCGAGTAGTGCGACTCACCGCGGAAAAGCTGAGAGGGCCGATCGGCTGGTGGCCCCTAGCAGTGTTGTTGTCCGTGGACTGTCTCGACGCCGGCAGGACCGGTGACATGCTCGCAAGTTCCTCAAACCAGTGGTCTTGCAGTCAACACGACTTCCATCTTTTGAAGCGTTTTCTCGGCGAGACGCACCCAACAACTGCGGCGAGCGTGCTGCATTCAGTCGAGACTGCCGGTGGGCCGAGCCGGCTCATCCGTGCTCTGGACTTATGGCATCGAACCGGCTGGTCCGGCGCTCACCTGCCGCGGAACATCGACGTGATCGAACGAGATGCGCAACAGGTGCTCTCCGCCCGGGTGAACCGATGCCGCACAGAACCCTTCGAACAGCGGCGGCGCACCGGACCGGCGGCACTCACGGCCCCTCCAACCCCACCGGTTCCTCATACTGCGACCTTCGAATACCCCACGTTGTGGCTGAATGCCAACCGGCAACGATCGGGCGAGGTGGAGCTGCGCCTGCCAGAGGACCCGGCCCAACTCCAGGAATGGGGAATCAAGCTCAGTAACTGCCTAGCCGACTTCCGGGCAGCCATCATCACGCGCCAGGCGCTCGTGTTGGGAGTCTTCATCGACGGTCAGATCCGAGGTGCGGTTCAGGTGAACCCTGCCCACCGTGAAGTGGTCCAGCTCTGGGGTGCGCGCAACCGAAGGCTGCCCGCCGAAGTAGAGCTACACGTCGTTGGGCTGCTCCGAAGTCTGAAACTCATCCAGCGCCGCCCGGAGTGGCTCCGATCCTCCAGCGTGTCCTGAATTGCCGCCCAACCAGCCGTTGGGTCAGTCCCTAGCCGCCGGCATTGTGAGCGGCCTTCTGGCGCAGAAGTGCGGAGATTCGCTGACGGGTCACGCCGAACAGATCTGCGATCACCTCGATCGTCAAACCTTCGGATCTCAGCGCCAGCGCAAGGGATGCACGAAATCCCGATCCCACCTCGGCGAGAGCCGCAGCATTCAGGGTGAGCAGTTCAACGATGCGGGGGGAATCTTCTCGATTGACCAGCTCCTGGATGGATGCGCCCTTCTCGATCTCCCGGACGTACCACGTGACTCGGCGCTGGATCTCTCGACTTCGATTCACGTTCGCCTCTGCGACTTCCCGAATCTCACCGAGCCTGGGAAAGCCTGGCAACAGAGTCGGTGCTCACCGCTCCAGGCAATGGGGTGGGTGTGTTCCGTCAACAGCTCCGCCGGGATCGCGGGAAGTTAGCGAGGCCATGGCAGCGGCCGTTGACGGAAACGGCGCACTAGTGCCCGCCGGCCTCAGACCAAACGACCGTGCCTTGAGCGTCCAGCGCAACCGTCCGCCGGCTTCACCGAACTGTCGCCCACCGTCTGGCACAGGGCATTGGTGGAACCCTCCCCCGCTGGCCACTTCTGGTAGGTGACACCGTTGACGATGTCAGATCCCACAAACCTTCCGTTGCTGGTTTCGGTCACGAGCCTGGTGGCTTCCATTGGCAGGCCCGCAATGGCCACGGAGTACCAGGTGCCGTTGGAGCCGTTATCGGTGCCCCAGAAAAGCAGGGGCTGGGTTTCGTCGGGTCCTGGCAGCTCACCGAAGCGTTCGGGCCTTGTACCAGGCCGAGACAGTCCATGGTCTGCTGAGTGGCGCTGTCCAACAGGATCGCCTGATAGCGGTAGAGGTCGGAAGCACCATCGGGCGTAGGTGACGGTGGCGACCAGTTCGACCGAACCTTCTTGCACACCACGATCTTCCCCGGGGTAGGCATTCTCCGGGAGTACGACGGTCGGTCCTGACTGGAGCAGAACCTCAACTTGCATTTCCATGTCAAGGTCCTGGCGCACATCGAACTCCTCGACCTGGTTGATGACGCCGGAAGACACGTCTTCTCCGCCCGCCCGAAGGGCGATGAGCCCGGCGCCAAGCAGGACGATCGGCAAGAGGAGTACGCCAACCACGATCAGTGCAATGACCAACGGACTCCGGTTTTTGCGCTGGGGGCTGGGCGGCGGGATGATCGGCTGCGGCGCTTCCGTTGCTTCCTGGATAACCGGGGTGATCATTTCTTTCTTCACTTCTCTCTGGACACCTAGGGCGCCTCGTTGGTCCCGGCACGGCGCCGAGTCTCCGTAGTATAGACAGCAATAGCTATCTCTGCAATAGCTATTTACTCAGTCTCTATTTACCTATCCCGTCACCGACCGAGGCCGTGTGTCCACCTGTTATCCGGGGCATTCGGTGCCCTATAGGGCACTCAGCGCCCCGGAAAACCGCTTGAGCGGTTCTGGCAGCTGAGAATCGTGGCGTCCGTAGATCCCTGTCGGTTGCCTCAGCGGGCCTCGACCGGACGTTCCGCCTGATTACGCCGGATCGCTCGCCATGGCTTGGCGACGACAACGAACACAAGGATGCCAGCGATGAAGGGAAGCGGGCCGGGATTCACGGTGAAACCGAGTCCATCAGCGGTTGCCGGTTCGACTTCGATCATGGAGCCGAAGAACGGAAATAGCCAGCTGCTGACGACCTCATTGCTGCCGGCGTCGAGCACACCTTCGATGTAGTAGAGCGACAAGAAGAAGAACCCGATCGTGAGTCCAACGACGGTGCTGAAACCAGCCGTGATCGCCGCCGTCCAGGCGGAACGGAGTTCGCCGTCGAGCGCAGTCTGCTTCGCCATCCGCCGGACGCTGCCGATGTTTGCAATTGCTGTGGGTACGCCGACGACGGCTGCCGCATCGTTGACGTTGGCCACGAGTTCGGATCGGAGGTCTCGGCGATCTCGCCGTGGAACGCTGGCGAGATCGAGCCAGAGATCATACCGGGCGCTCACCCAAGCAATGCGCAGGCGGTCGATGATGGAGTGATTTGGTGTGGTCATTACAGGGTCCTTTTGGGAGTGGTTGGGAATTCAGGTCTTGATGGTCGATCGACCATCGAGTGCGCGGTTGACGTTGTTGACGAGGTCAGCCCAGGTTCGGTGTTGATCCTCGAGCTCAGCGATGCCCAGCGTGGTTGGTCGGTAGTACTTGCGAGCTGGCCCCGAGTCGCTCGGCACGAGCCGTGATTCGAGAAAACCCTTCTTCTCGAGCCGAGTGAGGGCCGGATAGACCGTGCCTTCCTTCAACTCTTCGAAACCGAGCTCTTGGAGTCGGACGACGGCCGAGTAGCCGTAGTCCTCCTCGTCTGCCAGAAGGCCGAGGAGCAGCATCGAGAGGATGCCCTTGATGAACTGTGTGTCGTGTTCGGCCATGGATGTAATGTATGCCTAGTACTTGGTAGTGTCAAGTAGTAATGTATGCACAGTACCTCCCTAACCCCGAATCTCTTCGAAACGGGCGCTACAGAACCGCAACCTCGATCCTGGGCTGCCAGTTCCGCCCTCGTTTCAGTTGAAGAAAGCTCGGTGGAGATAACCAGATTCGGGCATCGTCGAAGCCTCATCGGTTTCGAGGTTGTATATCAACGCCGGAAGTGGCTGGCCCTCGTCAGTGCTTTGCGCCGTGGACAGCGAAACCAGCGCCAAGGCGCCACTAACCCAAATGTCGACGGGGTAGTACAGGCCGTCCTCCCACGGGAACGAAGCGAGCGGGATTAGTTGGGTTATCCGAGTATCGAGTTCGTAAAGGGTCATGCTGTCGACGACACCGGCATCGTTGCGACTCGGTCCGAAACCGTAGATCTTCTCTCCCGCAAGTGCTGCCACGGTGAACGGCAGGCACCCATCTTGCGACTCGCCCTCAAAGCAATCACCCTCAGCGGGAAAGCTCTTCTTGATCTCGCCGGTAATAACACTCACGACGTCAAATCTGACGAAGCCTTCTCCGCTCCATCGCCCAACCGCCCATTCGCCGTGGGCGTAGCCGAAGTCCGTGCCACTCTCCCAGCCACCCGTCTCATAGATCTCCGTCACTTCCCCGGTCTTCCTGTTGTAGGAACGAAGGGTCTCAGTAGTCGCCTCCGGCGTCGATGTGATCCTGCTCGTATACAGGACGTGGGAGAGGTTGCCGTCGGTCGGTTCATACCGGATCCCTACGAATTCGATCGTCTCGTTCTCCGCAGCAACCACGAGTTCGTCTCCGCCGGAACCAAATATTCGGCGATTGTCCCCAGGTCGCTGGTACACGACGCCGGTCAGAAACGCATCACGAGCGATCGAGATCGGCCCATCGACAACTTTGGCGAAGCCGATGTGGCGGGTGGGGTGGAACACTCCGTCGGGCCCATAGACAATGCCGCTGAACCCCGATCCGACGGGCGCAATACGGAACACGTCCGCTTCCACGGTTGTCGGTACTACGGGTACCCCTACGTCGTCCACCGGATCAGCTTCGGCGGGCCGAGCGGCGTCCGATGGATCACCGAGAGAAGCGCCGCCACCGCAAGAACTGGCCACTGTCATACCTGCGAATAGCCAGAGGAGCGCTCCGCTACCAAAACTCACTGCCATAAGGCCCTTACGACCTGCCCGGCCCTCGTCTTTAACGAGAAGTACCCAAATAGCACTACGCCAAGTAGCGCCACGAATCCCGAGGCCGACCACGGCTACCGCATGCCGCAGTTCGTCATACGAAGGCGGTGTCGATCTAGTAGGGCTGCCCCCTGGCGCGGGTCACTGATTGGCACCGCTTGAACAAATTATCGCAATAGGTGTTGACAGTGACGATGAAAGAGCGCAAGCTCCCATAACTCGATAGAGCGCATGCCTCAATCAATCGATAGAACGCATGCTCCAATCACATCAAACACCCCGAGGAGGGGACCATGTTACGTCGCTATTCTGTTGCGATTTTCGCTGTCCTTTTTAGTGTGGCTGCACTTGGCGGCACTGCGCTAGCGGACCAAAACTTGTACAACTATTCATTCCGATCTTGTTCCTGGACGTTGGTGATCGTCAACCCGTTGCCGTATGGAGGCGAGGCACAGGCCCGGACTATAAACCGTGGCGGTTGCAGCACCCTCGACGCTGACATCCAGTACAAGAAGGCTGGAAGTCAGACAATCTACACGAAGTACTGCTCCTCACGCGCAGTGTCGAAAGTGAACGAGGAAGTCAAATGTTCCATCGGATCGGCGACCTCGAACCCGTTCCGTGCACTTCTGGTGGCTGGCCGAGGGTCGGCCCAAGACGCCGAGTCTGGCTACTACTGGCAGCACTCTGGCTGGAAATACTGGTAGCGCCAAACCCCGGCGATTCAACAAGAACAACCAACATCCATCGGCGGAATTCCGCCAAAACAACCCAAGGAACACGAAATGAAACAACCAAAACTAAGCAAAAAATCCAAGCACGTGATCTGGCTCAGACTCGCTGCGCTCATATGTGTGGTTATCGGCTTGACGCTACCTACCGCATCCAACGCCGGCGCCGAGTCCCGCTACGGCGGAAACGGATACTGCCACTTCAAGGTCTCGACTGCGGGTCGGGTGGTGTCAAGTCAAGGCGTTGGGGTAACGCAGGCCTACACCACCGTCCAAGACTGGAATGGTGGGTGTGGACTACTTAACGCAGGCCTGAAGTATCTCCAAGGCGGTTCGATCAAGACTGTCTACTACGGAGCTGATTATTCCAATCGAATCGACCTCATTCGCAACGGTCAGCACGAGCAAGGCAAAGGCTACGGCCACGACCCGGAGCGGAATGTCGGTGTCTGGACAGCATGGTTCGGATGATCAAACTCAGCTCACCCCTGAGGGTTAGGTGAAGACAATGACTTCCCGCACGGCTTGGTCATGGCTGATGGTCGCCTCGGTAGTGGTCGTCACGGGGTGCTCCCGTGGGGACAGCACGGCCTCGACCTCCGTACAACAGACCGCTGCACTCGCAGACGGAAAGGTGACAGCCGATGAGTATCAGGCGAGCTATGACGCAGTCGTCACGTGTCTCGTCGGCTTCGGTCACACAACAACACAGGAGGCAGAGATCGAGACTGGCCTCCTGTCGATCGTCATCGAGAGTCCGGATGAGGCCAGTTCTCTCAAGGCGGACGAGGACTATCGAGAGTGCTACACCACCCATGCTTCAGACGTTGCGGTGCTTTGGGCACAGCAGCAGGCCGGCGATGCCGATCCCACTCTCGCCTACTCGGAGACGCTTCGGTGCCTGGAGAGGTCACTCGACCTCGATCTCGCCGATGTGGATGCAGCATCTCCAGCGGAGTTGTCGGCAGTCATCGAACTCGTCGGCGACGACGCATACAGGGACTGCTTCGACCTAGCGACAATGGGCGACTCAGCAGACGCCAAGACGCCGTTGCAGAACGGATGAGTCAGAGCGATTGGATTCGGTCGACCGCCTCTGCGAATGCTCGGTCGAGATCGGTAACCACGTTGCCCTCGTCATGAGTGGTCAACGAAATCTTGACGCGGTTGTACACGTTGGACCATTCCGGGTGATGGCCCAGCTTCTCGGCGATGAACGCAACCCGCGTCATGAAGGCGAACGCCTCAGGGAAGTTGGCGAACCTGAATTCACGTTCTAGGCGACCATCGGTTTCGGACCATGACATCGTCTTCTCCGTTCTTTCGAACTGTCCTTATTCTGCCAGGCTGTTCACCGTGGCACCGAAACTCTCATAGGGGATCCCAAGCCGCTCGCATGATCATTCCGCATCTTCCACAGGGCCTCAGAAATGCCGCCTGGGTCCCACGGACCAACCGAGCCAGCGTCGAGCGCCGCACGGCCCTTGTCCTGCGTCCAAACCGATGACGCAATTCCTCAGCTCGCACCCGGCCCATGACCACATCGGCGGCGGATGGAAACAGCTCAGACAGTTCGCATTGATCCGCCAGAGTGTCGACCTGCAGCGCTGATCGACGAACACGGAAGATGCAAACGATCCGTGACTCCCCTAGGCGCTCTCCTGCTCCTCGTGCTCCTCGTGCTCTAGCGGGTCAGCGTCGGGTTGCCGAGTGGGAAGACGCCGGATCTTTCGCCGTTGCCGCTCCGAGGTCCCCGCCCAGACACCGTTATCCCGGTGCGCCAGCGCGGAATCAAGGCACTCGGTGACCACGGTGCAGCTATCACAGAACCGCTTGGCTACCTCGGCCGACTCGCCGCGCCCCGGGAAGAATTCCTTGGCGCCCACACCGTTGCAGGCCGCTGCCGCATGCCATGAAGGCCGTTCCAGCTTCAAAAGGAGGTTGCCAACGGGGTCAGATGACCGGCCGTCATAGTGCTTCTTGGTCGTTGTTGATGGTCGTGAGTTCATGAAAATTTCCTATGAACCCCGCCCGTCGGTGCCGACACTAGACCGCCAACGCGGCCAGTAGGCATCGCACCAACAACGTTCACCCCCTAGCGCAGTTTTGGTCGGAGGAATAGTGTGTTACTCGATGGGAGCAAATCGGAGTCGAGCGACACGGCGCATCGGTCCGGGATGCTCTTGAGGCCGCCGGCCTAAACCCGGTCGGCCCATACCGCGTCCCCGACAAAGCGGAGTGAATCATGGACACCACAACCACCAGCCCTCGTCTCGGCACTCTGGCTCGTACGGCGCGCCAGTGCACGAAGCATCGATGGATTGTCATCGGCACTTGGGTAGCCATCCTTATCGTCGTCAACATTGTGGCCGCTGCGGTCGGCCCGAACTACCGCACCGATTTCGTGCTCCCGGACAGCGAGTCAAAAGAAGTGCAGGACCTCCTTGCCGTGAACTCGCCCGACCGGGCTGGTTTCACCTCTCAAGTGGTCGTACGCGCCGAGCAGGGCGTGAACGATCCCGCCGTCCAGGCAGTGTTCGAGGAGGTTCTGGCCGAGATCGTTTCGAAGGGTGACATCACCGCCACCAGTCCCTACGACAGCCCCAGTCAGATCAGCCAGAACGGGCAGATCGCGTTCGCTCAGCTGGACATCGCCGATACTCGTGATTTCGAGGAACTGCAGGCGATCGGCGTCGAAATTCGGGACTTCGATGGGAGTTTGGAGATCCCACCCGGGGTCCAGATCGAATACGGCGGTGACCTGTTTTCCGAGTTCGAACTGCCCGAGAGTGAGATCTACGGGTTGATTGCGGCGACCATCATCCTGATCGTGGCGTTTGGGTCGGTGCTCGGAATGGGGCTTCCGATCGGGACGGCGCTGTTCGGACTGGGGATCGGGTCGGCACTCGTGTCGCTGCTCAGCAACGTCATCGGGATGCCCGACTTCACCACCGCCATGGTGGCGATGATCGGGATCGGCGTCGGTATCGACTACGCGCTATTCATCGTGACCCGATTCCGCGAGAACCTGCATGCCGGTGTTGCGGTGGACGACGCTGTTGTGGCCGCCATTGACACCAGTGGTCGGGCCGTACTCTTTGCCGGTCTTACCGTGATCATCTCGCTGCTCGGCCTGATGTTGATGGGGTTGAGTTTCGTTTCCGGTGTTGCGGTAGCGTCGGCGCTCGGAGTCGCAATGATGATGGCAGGTTCGCTCACGTTGCTCCCCGCCCTCCTCGGCTGGGTCGGTACCCGCATCGACAACACAACCTGGGCGGCATTGGGCGCGGTAGCTCTCATTGTCGTCAGCGCGATCGTGGGCATTGTGGCCGGCCAGGGAATTGTTTTCGTAGCCGGGCTTGGACTGGCGGTCGTTCTGTTCGCCGCCAGCTTCGCCGTGAAGCCACTCCGCCGGCAAGTGCCGCACCGAGTCGAGAAGCCACGCGAAGAACAGGGTTGGTATCGGTGGAGTCGTTTCATCCAACACCGCCCCTGGCCATCGGCAATCGCAGCCGTAGCGTTCCTGGTCGTGCTGGCATTGCCGCTGTTCTCGATTCGCCTCGGCTTCGGCGATTACGGGAACTATCCCGAAGCCACCACCGTTCGACGGGCGTATGACCTCATCGCCGAGGGCTTCGGACCGGGCACCAACGGACCGCTGTTCATCTCGATCGAAGGCGACACCGTCGGTGACGAAGCGGCATTCGGCGAGTTCATCGGCTTGATCCAGTCCACCGAAGACGTGGCATTCGTGGTCCCCGCGCCAATCAACGAAGACGTGGCGTTGGCGATCGTCTATCCGCTGAGCGCCCCGCAGGACGAGGAGACAACGCAGCTCGTGGAACGTCTGCGCGACGACGTCATCCCCGCCACCGGTGTAGATGCGAAAGTTGGCGGACTCACCGCAGCATCCACCGACTTCGCAAACTTCATGGGGGGCCGAATGCCACTGCTGATCGGTGTGGTCCTCGTGCTCAGCTTCGTCCTCCTGATGGCGGTTTTCAGAAGCCTGCTCGTTCCCCTCAAGGCCGTGGTGATGAACCTGTTGTCAATCGGTGCCGCCTACGGCGTTCTGGTGGCAATCTTTCAGTGGGGATGGGGAATGAACCTGATCGGTGTTGACCGCGCCGGACCAATCGAGGCCTGGGTCCCGATGTTTCTCTTCGCCATCGTCTTTGGCCTGTCGATGGACTACGAAGTGTTCCTGCTCTCACGCATCAAGGAGGAGTACGACCGCACCAAGGACAATGCCACCGCGGTCGCCGACGGACTCGCCGCCACTGCCCGCGTCATCACCGCCGCCGCGCTCATCATGTTCTGCGTGTTCGGCGCGTTTGCGCTGGGCGACGACCGATCACTGAAGTTGTTCGGGTTGGGACTCGCTCTCGCCGTCCTGATCGACGCCACTATCGTCCGTATGTTGCTCGTGCCGGCAACCATGGAACTGCTCGGCGCCCGCAACTGGTGGATCCCGGCGTGGCTCGACCGGATCCTGCCCGCCATCCACGTGGAAGGCCACGACGCCCCGCTCGTCGAAGCCCTACGCGCTGAACACGAATCGAAGAAAGAACTCACCAGGGTCTGAGCGGCCCTAGCGAGCGGCGCTGTCGGGTTCGGCCACATCCTTCGAAGTAGCAGGAGAGCCCGACGGAGGTGAGACGCTACATCTCGGAGAGTTGGCAATCGTCGCTACCAGGATGCACGTGTCGTCGCCGTGGGCACTGGTGTTCATCAACTCGGCGAGCCTGGCGGGTTCCTCAGCGAGACCTGGATCCTTTTGGAGCACAGCTGACAGGTCGGCGATTCCTTCGTCAAGGCTGCGGTGGCGGCGTTCAACCAAACCGTCGGTGTAGAGGACCACGCTCCACCCCGGCCTTAGCGTTAGTTCGCCCTCTACAGCCGGTGTCTCGTTTACGCCCAAAAGGGGCCGGCGTCCGTCCCGAAGCACCCTGGTCGCCTGGCCTGGCTGGTAGACCAGAGCTGGTAGGTGCCCGGCCGAGGCGAACCGGAGGCAGTTCGTGTTCAGATCGAGCTCGACATAAACGACACTCGATGCCATGGCGCCATCAACTTTTCTTGAGAACCTATTCAGCCGGTCGATGACGTCGACGACGCCCCGTCCATCGAGCGCGAAGGCTTGGGTTGCGACCCGTAGCGCCCCCATCGTGGTCGCGGCTCCAACGCCGCCCCCCACAACGTCACCTACTACGAGGCCAAGCCGATCCTCGGTGACCATGAATGCGTCATACCAATCGCCTCCAACTGAACTCATCTCGTGGCCCGCTTGGTAGAAGCCGGCCAGCCGCACCCGTGGATCATCTGGAAGTCGCTCGGGGAGGAGCGCCGTCTGCAGTCGCTGTGCGATGCTCCGCTCGTGTTCGTAAAGACGCGCGTTCTCCAGTGCAAGGGCACACGTGTTGGCGACGCGGGACAAAAAGTCGACGTCGCCTTCGAGAAACTCCCTGTTCGGATTGGAATGCGCCAACATCAGCGAACCGGTCACTCCGCTGCGACCGATGAGCGGAAGGCCCAAATACGCCGTTGGATTGATGCAGCCAAGAGCAGCCCGTTGCTCACTGTCGAGCTCGTAAGAGTCGAAGGTCGAAGGGTCAATATTGTTGAGCACCTGCGCCCGCTGAAGTTCTCGGCCAGCAGCAAGCGAAGATTCATTCTCGGCGCCGATCTGCACGTTGGATCGCAACCACCAGAGGGTCGGTTCCATCGACGGGTCGACGTGGCGAACCGCTACCGGTTCCTTTCCGTCCCCTTGAATCTCGATCGATGCCATGTCGGCGTACGTCGGGACCATGAAATCGACGATCAGCTGCGCTCGAGCGGCGACGGAGGTTACTCCCTCCAGTTGGTGCAAGAGGGTGGAGGCCGCCTGGTTCTCCTCGACCGATCGCCGAAGACGATCGAGCAGCTGGACACGCTTGAAGGCTTGGGCGGCCATTTCGACCGCCGACCGCAACAGTTGCCGTTCGTTCTCAGAATGGGGTTTTCGTCGCGCCAGGCCGAACTCGACCACGCCGACGATGTGCTCGTCACCTTTGAGCGGGAGCGCTGCGACATGCCAGGTCTGCGCAACGGTGGACGCCTGACGCACCGTCGGTTCGGAATCGCTTCGGAAAATCGCGTCAACGTGGGCGAACACCGACCGGACATGGTCGGGCACCACGGGGGCAGCAGGATCCGCAACTTCGATGCTGTCCGTCGCGCTGACCGCTACGCGAGACAACCCTGCTCGCTCGTCATTCAGGTATACGGCTCCGTAGTCGGCCTTCATACCGTCAACGAAGGTGGCGAGAAGTGCTTCGGCGACTTGGTGGATTGTCGTGGCACCACCGAGAGCCGCCGACAGATCTTGGAGCCTGCGCAGGCGCCGCTGCGCAACGAGCACATCGCGCTCGTACGCCCGCCGCTCAGATACGTCCAGCCCGATCCAGCACACCTCGGCACCGTCTCCGCCAGCTTCCGGCGCCACGCTGGCGCTGCACAGCAGGCTGAGTTTCGTGCCATCGGGACGACGAACCTCGAGGGCAATATCGTTGAGGTGACCATTGAGCGCCAACGATGCGGTGACCGTCTCCAGTCGAATCCGAGCGGGAGCGGTCAAGAGCTCCTGAAAGCTTCGGCCTACCAACTCCGCCAAGCCATCGCCCACCCACTCGGCGAAGGTTCTGTTGGTCCACTTGATCGACCCGTCGATCGTGGTGATGACACATCCGCAGGGGGCATCGTCGAGCCATCCATTATTGCCGTCCATCACGGCGCTACTCGATGAAGCTTCTGATGGCATGCGCGGTTTCCTCGGGGGCGGTCAGGTTCGGGCAGTGCCCCCTTGCCTGCAGCTGTTGAAAGCGAGCCCCTGGGATGCTGTCAGCGACGTGTCGGCCTACGACGGTCGGTGCGATGATGTCGTCAGTGCATTGAAGCACGAGCGTTGGGACCTGCACCTCGGCCAAATCGGCACGATTGTCGCCAAGGAAGGTAACACGGGCGAACTGGCGGGCCGCCTCGGGATTACTCCTACAAAACGACTGCGTAAGACGTTGGCCGAACTCTGGCTGTTCAGCGTTGCCGGCGATGACCGGGGCCATTGCCGCCGACCACGCCGCAAAGTCTGCGTCTACCGCCTCCAACATCTCCTCGATGTCGTCAGCCGAGAAACCGCCGGTGTAGTCGACATCATCGACATAACGCGGCGAGGGACCGACGAGCACCAGCCGATCGAAGAGTTCAGGTGCCTGGTTTGCGGCCAGCACGCCGATCATTGAGCTCACGGAATGACCAACGAACACAACGTTGGCCAATTGAAGCTCGCGAAGCATCTCAACAACGTCATCGGCGTGGGCGTTCAGCCGGGAGTAGCGCGCCGGAACGTATGCGTCGGGGTTTGAGTTGCCGAAGCCGACGAGATCGAATAGGACCCTGCGGTAGCCCGTGAACTGGGATGCCACCGCTTCCCACATCGACTGGTCACAGCCGAAACCGTGAGAAAAAACTATCGGCTGGGAATCTTCATGACCGTGAATTGATACGGCATGTCGTTCTGCTGCTCCCACCTCTTCATCCTATGGTGGAGGTTGCGAGAAGGCAGCACAGAGGTCTTGAAGGCCGCTCAGGTGCTGGGAGCGACGGGAAGGCCGTGGCCCTCGAGGAGTTGTTGCTCAAGCCACAGCAGTTCGTCGGCGGCTGCCACACCCACCTCGGCCAGAACGGTGCGGAGCCGGCCGCACGCCCGCAGGGCCTCCACCCGCCGATCGCAGGCAGCCAACGCCTCGATCAGCAAATACCAGAGATGCTCCCGGTACGGGTGTTCCTCCACCGCCACCTCCAACTCGGCGACCACAAGTTCGTGGTTGCCCAGCGCCATCTCGGCTTCCATGCTGAGCTCCATCGCCGCCAAACGCAGTTCGCCGAGCCGGTACGCCTCCAGCCGGAAGGTTTCGTCGTCGGCCAGGTCGCCGAAGGGACGCCCCCGCCACAGGTGCAGAGCCTCCCGGCAGATCCGCTGGCACTCCTCCGGGTCCGCCTTCGCGGCGATCGCCCGACCCAGGAGCGTCTCGAAGCGCACCGCGTCGATGTCCTGGCCTCCGATTTCCAGTCCATAAGCATGGTCGGTCCGTGGGATCGCATCGGCGCCCAAAATTTGACGAAGATTGGAAATGTAGGACTGCAACGTGTTGTCCGCCGACTCCGGGGGATGGTCACCCCAGAGGGCCTGGTGCAGATGGTCGACCGGTACCGCTTGGCCGGCCCCCATGGCGAGAGCGCCGAGTACCACCCGGGCCTGCGGGCCGCCAACCGACCTTGGGCCCGCGGGGGTTATCACATCGATCGGTCCGAGGACTCGAATGACCCACTCTTTGGCCTTCACGGCGCTTCCTCTCTGCTTTCAGTATCCACCATGAGATCTCCATGTACAGATCCAGAAGTCCCAATGTCAGCGTGAAGCCCGCGTGCTACGGACACCAACCGCTCGGGAGGACAATCTAATTGAAAGAGAAGATTCCAAATAACCGAAAGGAGTTGAAATGAAGCTGTACGAACGTCCAAAGATTGAAAAGACACTTGACCGGCTTCCCGAGATGCCGGAAGGGGTAGTTGTTCCTGATGACATCAGCGGACTTCAGCCCCCGACGGAACTGAAATCGACCGCAGGAGCGTATCGGTGGATGCGGTGGCTCGCCGCCATCGTCGTGCTCGGCGCCTTCGGTGTAATGGCAGCAGTGCTGTTCACTGGCGGCGACAATGCGACCGAGATCGCTCAGGTTGAAGAGCTTGGCTCGGATCGACATCTGGCCACACTGGCTGATCTGACGACTGGTCAGGTTGCCACTAGCTACATGGCGACCTACGGGACCGACAACCCCACATTCGTCACCGCCGCCGCACCCGCCTTGGGTTCGGATCGGCACCTGGCCACATTGGCTGATCAGAGTGCGGCACACACCGTCAACTACATGGCGCTGTACGGGACCGACAACCCCGTATTCGTCCAGGCGACGACCGCTGCACCAGCGACCCCGGATACTTCTGACCTGGGCTTCAGTGCCGTCCAGGCGACGACCGCTGCACCGGTGTTCCCGGATAGTCCTGACCTGGGCTTCAGCAACGTCCAGACGACGACCACCGCGCCGGCACTGGGTTCGGACCGGCATCTGGCCACATTGGCTGATCAGTCGGCTGGCGCAATCGCCACCGGCGAGTACATGGCGCTGTACGGGACCGACAACCCCGTCTTCGTTGGGCCGGCTCCCGCTGCAACGGTCAGCGCCGTCCCGGGTACTTCTGATCTGGGCTTCAGCGCCGTCCCGAACACCAGTGACAACATGGCGATGTATGGGACCGACAACCCCGTATTCGTCGAGCCAGCGCCTGAGCTCCGCTCCGGTCACATCCTCGTTGGGACGGGATCGGACTAACTAGCTCCCTAAAACATCCATCTGTGCGGCGCCCCGAACCGCAGGCCGAGGCGCCGCACCTTCGCGTTTCTTGGCAGCATCGCAAGATCCCGAGGCCGACCTAGCGTTCAGAGGGCAGGGGTGCCGACGAGCAGCTGGATCGAGCTGGGCTCGGCTTCGTCGAATTGACCGGGCTGCCAGATCGTACGACCGATAATTACGGCGTTATCACCCACTACGAGCTGCTGGTTTGATCCCTGATCGGCCACGGGAGCCGGCGTCATCTCGAACCACGCTCCCTCGGGCGTCTTCAGGAACAGCACGTTGTTCACTTGATGGTCCAGCGCCTGACTCTGTGCGTCATAGGCGGCATAGACATCCTCGTCGGGGATCTTCAGCACCTGCTGGCCGTTGGCATCCCAGAACCAGGTGGCCCCGTCCGCGTAGGTCACCGGTTGAGCACCACCTGGATCGGCGTTCTCAATCTGATCCCAGGTGAGCGCCAAAACCACGACACCGGTGATGTCATCGATGATCTGGACCGCAAAATCCGGGCCGAAGCGGGCAGTCCGGCCCCCCACCGTGATGTCCAGCGAGGCGGAGGCGTCGGCCGAATAGACCGTGCCGGAGACAACGGTGCCGAACGGACCGGCCCCGATCAGGTCAAGCCACGCCTCGCGGCCATCGCTTTGTACCCCGATCGCCAATTCTTCACGCCACGTCAACCCGTCACTGGACGCCACGACCGTTGGGTAACCGGGCCCTGCCCCCAACGCCGCCAGACCATCCGGCGGGGCCGAGACTTGGCTCACGCTCTCGGGGCCTATCGTGCCGATGTTCTCCCACGATTGCCCGTCATCGGAGACCCAGGCCATCCGGTTGCTTCCGCCGTCGTAGTGCTCGACCACGGTGAGAACGAAACGTCCGTCCACCGCGCTCACCGCCTCGAGATGGGTGTTGGGAGCGAGATTGAGCGTCTGGGCCTCCCAGGTGACTGAGTCAGAGCTGAACAGCACGACGGTTTCCGTGGGATGGGTCTCGTGGGGTTCGACGCGTGCCTCCCAGAATCGGTTGATCAGATCGTCCCACTCGTTCCAGGTGAGGGAAAGCACGATCTCGCCGGTTTGATTGTCCACGAACCGCGGGCCGGGACCCCGGTAGAGCTCGTCGAGCCCGCCGCTGATCACCTCGCCCGAATCGAGACGCACGATCTCGAAGGTCCCGTTGGCGTCGTCGATGGTGATCCTGAACCCTCCGTACTCGAGTGACGGTGGCGAGGTCAGCGGGTCTGCCGGCACCGACAACGGAAGCGGGCTGGACTGCGGATACAGGTCACTCCAGCGCTCCCACGGCACTTCGGTCAGGACATCGCCGGTCGTGGGGTCATAGAGGATTTGGCCAGTTTCACTCCACCGATAGATGTCTGAGGTCGGACCGCTGGTGACAACCCGGCCGGTCGCCTCGTCAGTTACCACATAGGTTCCAACGTTGTCATCGATCTCGATTCGAAAGCCGCCGGTTGTCAGGATGGTTGACTGGACCGGCTCGTAGGGTTCCCGGTCCCCCGCCAAGACCAGCCCGGCGTCGGTGGCGGCCGCCCCATACAAATAGAGCGACGAACCGGGGTCCGCTGGCAACCCCAACTCCCTGACTTGCCACCCCGAACCCTCGTCTATCCACAGGCGGGGAGCGCCGGGGCCGAACCGGTTGGCAGTCGTTCCCAGGCCGACCAGACGATCGCCCACGGGCAGCACCTGATTCAACCATGCGTCGGGCAGCAACATCTCGGTTTGTTCCCAGGTGATGGTGTCAGCAGATTTCCATTGGATGACGGTCTGACCGCCACTCTCGGGGTCCCAGTCCACGGCGGTGGCCACGAACCGCCCGTCGACGGCCGCCAGCGAGATGAGCCAAGCGCCCGTCGTCTCCCGCTCCAGTTCCACGGTCCGCCACTCCATGGGCTGGACAGGGAGCCGAGCAACAACCTGAACCTCGGTGGCGCCCAAGGCGGCGACCGCGTCTGCCGTAGTGACCGGTGCAGTGGTGGCGACGGTGATCGTGGTAGCGGCATCGGGCTGGCTATCGTCGGCGACGCAGCCAGCCGATGCCGCAACAAGGACGACGGCTGCCGCAACGGTGAGAACTGATCGATGGCCGGCCATAGGCTCATCGTCCGCTTGCGTACTGTGCAGGAGCAGAGCCGAAGGTCAGCAAATGCGTCGGAGATTCTGCGGGCATCTATTGGGTGCCCTGGAGGGCACTGGGAGCTACGGATTTCGGTTGAAAACGGGTGCGGTCAAGCGAGCCCGCGAATTGGGGCGCCTCGGATCGGGTAAGAATGGGGAATGGACACCGCCAAGTTGACCGAAACACTGCAGGCCCGACAGCAAGAGATCGAGACGCAAATGGAGTCCCTGGTCACCGGGGCAGCCGTCTCGACGGCGGGAGGGATTTCCTTTGGTAAACGGGTAGGCGAAGGAACCGCCATCGCCGTGGAGCGAATGACCGAAGTCAACCTTCACAGCGGCCTGCAAGCCGAGCTGGGAACCGTCACCGCCGCCCTGGCCAAGCTCGAAGACGGCACCTACGGCACCTGCGAAATATGTGGCGAACCGATCAGCGAAGCCCGACTCGCCGCGCTCCCGTGGGCGATCAGTTGCATCGACTGTTCATAGAACGGCCGGATTCCTCCGGACAGTGATCGAGATCGCCGAGGAGTTCACACCGTCGACTGATTCACCACGGATTGCAATGCCGCTACATGGGCATCGAAGGCAGCTCGACCTTCCCTGGTGACCATGAACCAGGTCTTCCCCCCGCGGCCCACCTTGCTCTTGCGTGACTTCACGTAACCCGCTTCGGCCAGGGCGCTCATTTGCTTGGACAGGTCTGCATCCTTCACGCCCAAGTGGTCACGCAGGAAGCCAAACTCGACCCACTCGGTTCCGGCCAGCACCGCCATGGCGCCCAGACGCTTCGGCGCATGGATTACCGGATCGAGATCGCTGATACTCACGGCGCCACCAGAGCACTGACCGCCGCCCGCCACCGCACGTGGAAGAAGATGCCGCCGATTGCAACGAGCGGGAAGGCGACAATGCCGGCCAAGATGAAGCTCACTCCGAAACCCAGGCCGAGGACGATGGCGGACACGATGCCAGCCCCCAGCGCATAGAACAAGAAGAGGCGATTCAACGAAGCCGGCATGTTGGTAAGCCGGGGTTGGACACGTCGACGGCGCACAACGGTGCCTATGAGAATTGCGATGCCCAGCACGTACCCAATAGTTGCCACGATGCTCACTACGGGCGACTCGAGCTCGAACGAGGCGAGAAAGACGCCGACGAGCAGACCAATGACTGGCCATACCCACAAGGGGTCTTTGGCCGCCTCTACGAATCCCACCATTTCGAGGCTTTTGAGTTCTGCCAGTTCAGCTGCCGCTTCTACCTGAGTTCTATTTTCCATAGTGTAAAGTATAACGACTCGTTTCCACTTTGGCAAGTGGTCGTTGGAAACGGCCTCGAAGTATGAGCCAGTCTGACTCGCGCCGCAGGGTGGATCCACGGGCGACGGCCAGGATCAACAGCTCGAAGTCACCCGTTCAGCATTGCGTGGCCTGACGAACAGGACGTCCGGTGGAATCCCGCCGCCTAGTGGCCGTCGTATTCCTCGTCGGTCACTTTTCGGGGCTCCCACTGTGTGGCGCCTCCCGTGGTAAGCGACAGATGGGTCATGTGCGAATGGGCGCTCGCACCATGCCAGTGGAGCTCGTCCGGCGGTGCGTACACCACGTCACCAGTTGCTATCTCCGCTCTCTCACCAGCGGCATTCTGCACCAGCCCCTTGCCCGCCAACACGTACAACACCTGACCGTTCGGGTGGCGATGCCAATCGGTGCGGGCACCAGGGTGGAAGTGGACCTCCAGCGCATTCAAACCGTCGGCATCAACATTGCTGAGCGGTCCGAACTCTACATGGCCGGTGAAATTCTCCGCCGGTGCTGAAATACGGTCGATCTGGTCCGAAGGGGTGTGCTCCATCGCTCGATCCTAGGTGAACACAGGCAGCGGTTGAAAGGCCGAGTCAGGATGGGGCGGGCGGAACGATCAGCAATGGAGTGTCGAGATGGTGCGCGGCATAGGTAGTGACCGAACCGAGAAGCAGACCACGGAAGCCGCCCAGGCCTCGCGATCCGAGCACGACCAGTTCGGCCGGCCGGCCGTTGGTGTGACGCGCAGCCCGGATGATCTCTTCGCCGTAATGCCCGACCGCAACGACACGTTGGACATTGACGGAGAACCCGCCGTCATAGGTCGCCTCGATTGCCGACATTTCCGCCTTGAGGAATTGTTCGCCGGCCCGGCGCACCACGTCCAGGTCAACCCGGGAGCGGAACTGGGCGCCCGGCGCTACCGGTGAGGCAACCACGTGGAGGGCAACAACGTCAACCTGCCGCCAGCCTGCTTCACGTACGGCTTCAGCGAAGGCCGCCCGGGACGTTTCCGAACCGTCCAGTCCAACGAGGATGTAACCCATGATGCTCGCTTGTGTTGTTGGTTTCACCCAGAACCTCCTACTTCTCCACCGGTGGCCGCTTGAACGGTTCGGACCATAACGTAGTGACAGCTGCGACGCCGAGAGCGATCAGCCATGCCCATGGCGAAAAGGGGGCGATGTGCAACACGGCGGCCAGGGGCGCCACGTAGACCACGGAGACTGTGACTATGGCGACCGCGGCGGCGGCCACAGCGAACTGGGGGGTGAAATTCATCCCGGCTCGCCATAGCGACATTTCAGGTGCCCGCTCGACGGCGATCAGGAAAGGCTGACTGCACAACAACGTCACGAACCCAAGAGCGCGTGCTTGTTCCACCGGCCACCCTTGACCGAGCGCAACGAGATAAATGCCGATGATGCCGGCTGCAAGTGTTAGACCGATCAGGTACGGGCGTTTCATAGCCGCAAGGCTGAGGCCACTCGCTGCGGGCCGCGGCGGACGATGCATGACGTCGGCGTCGGCGGGATCGGCCTGGAACACGACGGACACGATTGGATGCAGCACGAGTTCCAGGAGTACGAGGTGAGCGGGGAGGAGCAGCAGTGGCTCGCCGAGCAGCGGGATGAGGAGCGCCGCAAGCATGAGGGGCGGATGGAAGGCGATGAGATACGCGAACGCCCGGGTCAGGTTGTCGTAGATTCGCCGGCCGCTGCGGATCGCGGTAACGATCGTGGTGAAGTTGTCGTCGAGCAGCACGATCGTTGCCGCTTCTCGGGCTGCGTCGGTGCCGCGTTCGCCCATGGCGATGCCGATGTGGGCGGATTGGAGCGCTGCGGCATCGTTGACTCCGTCTCCGGTCATTGCGACCACCTCACCTCGATGTCGCAGTGCGCCGACGAGGCGGTGTTTCTGATCCGGTCGGGTCCTGGCGAAGATATTGGTTTCGCCCACCAGCGCATCGAGTTCCTCGTCGATGGCCGCGTCAATGTCGTCACCGGTGGCGATCAGGTCACCCTGGGGGCCAGAGTGGGGCAGGCCCAGGCCTTCGGCGACCGCGTGGGCCGTGGCGGGATGATCCCCGGTGATCATGACAACTCGTACCCCGGCGGATCGACATTCTTCCAGCGCTTCGGCGACACCGCTTCGTATCGGGTCGCTGAATGCCACCAAGCCCACAAACCTCAGCGGTTTCTCGTCAGCGGATCGTTCCCCCGACGGACCGGGCGAGAGGCCTGCGGCCACGCCGATCACCCGCATCCCGTCGGCGGCCAACAACACATTCGAACGACGCGCCGCAGCGGCACTCTCGGAGGACACGAGTCGCAAGACGGCCTCTAGCGCACCCTTGGCCGCGACCCGATGTGTCCCGTCGGGCCGCGCCCACACATGCGTGAGGTACTTTTCGACCGCATCGAACGGCCAGTCAGCAACCAGGTTCCCGCTGTGAAGTTCTTCGACATCTACCCCATTCGCACGTGCATAGTTCACGATGGCAACGTCGAGCGGATCGAACGGATCGGGTTCGCATGCCAGCACTGCGGCTTGCAGCAACTGCTGCTTCGCCCTGGATTCCGTGCCCGGCCCGGTTGAGGTGGGGACGAGTTCGGTCAGGGCAAGCTTGCCGTCGGTCAGTGTGCCGGTCTTGTCGGTGCAGATGACGGTCGTCGAACCGAGCGTTTCCACTCCGGGCAGCCTCCGCACCAAGGCCCGGTCTTTCGATAGTTGCCACGCCCCGAGCGCCAGATACAACGCGTACACCATGGAGAACTCTTCCGGAATTGCCGCAATCCCCAGGCTGACGCCGGCGATCACCGCGCTACCCCAACCATTGCCGCGCAGCACCTCGGTGGCGACTACCGCGGCACAAAACAGGGCTGCCACGATTGCGAGCAGCTTCACCATCCGGCCGAGGGCCTGCTGTAGCGGCGTCGAGGACGGGCCGTCGCTGCCAACCAGCGCGCCGATCTGCCCGTACCGGGTCCTCGACCCGGTGGCAGTGACGCACACCGCTGCCCGGCCAGCCACCACCGTGGTGCCGGCCCACACCAGACGGTCCTCACCAGCCCCCTCCGAACTCTTCGCCAGGGGAAGGGACTCACCGGTGAGAGCCGCCTCATTCACGCTCAACTGCGTGAGGTCAACAACCTCTGCATCGGCAGGAACCACATCTCCCTCATGCAGGATCACAACGTCGCCCACCACAAGGTCCTCGGCTGACACCGTCACCGTGCCCCCATCCCGGACGGTTTCCGCAGTCCGCGCAGTCAGTGCTCGAAGGCGGTCAAGTGTCCGCCGCGCTCGCGCTTCGAGGAGCCAACCAACACCCGCAACCGGCACTAGAGCGACCAAAGCCAAGACCGCGTCGACCGTCTCGCCGATCAGCGCATACGTCAGCGACGCAATCAGCAACAATGCCACCATGGGATCCGAAAACGGACCGAGCAACCGTTTCCATCGGCCAAGACCGGTAGCCCCGGCGATCACGTTGGGCCCGTCGGCGCTCAGCCGCCGGGCCGCCTCGACCGAGGTCAGTCCACGGACGCCGCTGAACACGGCATCACCGAAAGGAACTTCAGTTGTCGACACCGTTACTCCCCGATCCTTCGCCGACGCCGCACGAAGACCTCCCGGAGGCGGGGCTGGCTTGCGGCCAGATGGTGCAGCCCATGCCCCCTATTCCTCCGCCCGAAAGTAGCCGACCACCACTTTGCGCTCTTGACCGGTGCAGAACAACCGCTGCAGCGGTGAACGCAGCAACAGCACTGCGACCCTATTTGCATTGCCCATGGTCCCAGCGTCACTTGAATCCCAGACCGTCGGTAGAGCCCTTCGACCCGCTCCCGGGTTGCCGCTCTACGCGCAGGCAACCTGGCCACCCGTATCGAGTTGCGTTCAGACTTGAGGTGTCAGCGGTCTTCGCACCAGAGTGGCAGCCGCTGCCGCGGCGATGATGGCAGTGAGGGAAAGAAGCACTGCTCCGCCCGCGAAGGCCGACAGGAGGTCGGCTTCTCCGCCTGCTTGAGCCAGTGCGTGGGCGGCCTGACCCGGCAAATACTTCCCGGTTTCGCCCAGGAGGGAGGCACCGAGGTTCTCGATCGCTAGCACCCACACGATCGCTGTTACAACCGCCGCCACCTGCTGGCGAATGATGCTGCCAATGCTCACGCCGACGACTGCCCACATGGTCGACGCCGCAACTAGTCCAACCAGGGGCCAGCGATCAGAGTCGGCGAAGCTCAAATCTCCGCCCTTGCCCGAGGAAACGGCCAACGCGGCCACCACCCCGATAACCGCAGCCGTAGCGGTGATCATCGCAGCGTATGCCGCAGCCACCGCAGCCTTGACGGCAAACCACCAGGACCGACGCTTCACCGCCACGAAGGTCCAGGTGATCGTGCCAAACCGAAATTCGTCCGTCGCGGAGCGGACCCCCACCAACAGCGCGAAGAGCGAAATGTTCACCGAAGTCATTAGGAAGAGTGGCTGTTCGTGGATCGGCCCGGTCAGGTCGGTTGCGGCTGCGCTGGACGCCATCGAAAACGATCCGACAGCGATGACGACAATGGTGGCCAGCCACAGCGCCCAAATTGTGCGGGTTGTGCGTATCTTGCGGTGTTCGGCTGTCAGGAGTTTCACTGGGCCTCCTCGGTGAGCGAGAAAAACATCTCCTCGAGTGTGGGAGTTGAAGTGGAAAGGTGGGTCAACGGGATGGCCGCCGCGGCGGCGATCTGTCCAATCTCGGCTGCACCGATTCCGCAGATCTTCAGCCTGTGTTCCGCAGCCGAGATGATGGAGGCGCCGGACTCGATCAGGAGCATCCTGAGGCGATCAACTTCCATGCTGGCAACCTCAACCACATGATCCTTCTCCAGGTCCGCCACCGGCAGTTGGGCCACTACCGCCCCTCGACTGATGACCACCAGATCATCGGCAACCTGCGCCACCTCGGCCAGGGCGTGGCTTGACACGAATACCGTTCCCCCCTGGGCCGCAAACTCTCGCAGGGTGTTCCGAAGCCAACGCACCCCGGCCGGGTCCAGGCCGTTCGACGGCTCGTCCAGAATAAGCAGACTTGGCTCGCCGAGCATCGCGGCGGCCAGTCCCAAACGTCGCTTCATTCCCAGCGAGAATCCACCGACCAGCCGGTCGGCGTCGGCGGCCAGATCCACAAGGGAAAGCGCATCGTCAACCCTCTTCTTGGCAACACCAAGAAGGTCCGCATGGGCGAGAAGGTGATTCCTGGCCGAACGCTTCGGGTGAAAGCCCGAGCCATCGAGCAGAGCACCCACATGTGATCCCGGTTCGTCCAGATCCGCGAATCTTTGTCCGAGCACCAGCGCCTCGCCGGCGTCGGCGCGGTCGAGGCCCAGAATTATCCGAAGGGCTGTTGTTTTCCCTGCGCCATTGGGTCCCAGGAAACCGGTGACCTTCCCCGAGCGGACACCAAATGTGGCGCCATCGAGTGCGATCTTGTTCCCGAATGATCGACGGATGTCGTCTACCACGATCGCGTAATCACGCGGATCATGTTTGGTGCTTGGCCCCATCGCCACCGGAGAGGAGCGCTCCAAGAGTTTGGTCATCACTGCACCAGATCTCGCATCGGTCCACGACCTGATTTTCCGGCTTCCGCGGTCTCGCCGATTGGTGGTGCGCCTTCTTCTGCCGGTTCCGCCGGTTGGGGTGAGTCTGACAGCGGTAGGCCGGCGGCGATGCCGTCAAAGAATGGCAGGAGTGGCTCCAGAAGATTGGGCTCGATCCACATCTCATCAGGCGAGATGCACCCCTGAGGCCCGGGGGTTGCGGTGGTCAGGGTCATGAGTTCGGTGCCCGCAACCGTCAAGTACTGGAGGAGTTCTATGTTCTCGCCACTCTCCGGATCCGACAGCCGGTGGGTTGTCCGAAGCCCATCGAACCCGGCAACAACAACGCTCTCTCGTTCTCCCTTGCTGATGTCCAGTTCACCGCAGTCGAAGCGGGCAGCCAAATCGTTGGCCCGTTCCCCTGCAAGCTGCTCGAGGTTTGCATCACCGGAAGCAGGGTCAAGTCGGGTGCTGCCGATCACCAGCCTTGCTACCGGCTTGTCATTTTGTTCCAAACAGATCGATGCGACGAGGGCTCCCTCGCAGCCGTACGCGGTCCAAGATTCATAGGCGGCAAGCTGGCCCTCATCCGACCAGTCGATGGTGACCGGATCCAGAACGGTCTCGCTGGATGAAATTGCACAGCCGGCGATTACCGCTCCAACGAGAATGGCCAAACCGGGCTTCGTAGCCGAAAACATGATTCAAAGTGCGCTCCGGCGCTTGCACGTCCCTGGCACGGCGCTTGCATGAGGGCCCGGAATTGTGGAAAGGCCACTCGCTACAGGCGCTGAGGGCGGGCTACCGTTCGGGGCGTGACACCAGATATCAGCGTTTCCCGCACGATCGCCGCCTCCCCCGAGGTTGTGTTCGATGCCCTGACCGACATCTCTCGTATGGGTGAATGGTCACCAGAGAACTATCTCTGCGAATGGAACGACGGGTTCAACGAGCCGGCCGTTGGGGCCATGTACACCGGTCATAATCGCAACGGCGATCACGAGTGGAAGACGGAATCGAGGATTACCGAATTGGTGCCGAACCGACGGTTCTACTTCGATTGCATCGTGAGGGGCTTCGTCTTTTCGAAATGGGGCTACGACATCGAACCGACCGACGACGGCTGCATAGTGACCGAGCATTCGCAGGATCTTCGCCCGGAGTCTTCGTTGGAGCGAAGCACGCAGATCTCCGGCGTCGCCGACCGGGCAACGCACAACCGAGCCGGAATAGAAGCCACGCTCGAACGCCTGGCCAACGCCCTCGAGAACTAATCCGAGAGATAATATACGGACATTGAATGGGCGAGACCAGAACTTCGGCAACCTCGCGTGGGCGACCCGAATTCCCAGTTCAGAACTCTGTCATACCCCCCAATTAGGGTGGAACTATGGTTCAGCTCTCCTCCTCAGCCCCGGTCATGCTCCGGGCACACGCTGACCAACTGGCTGCCATCTCGCTCGGTTCGCTCGATGAATCCAGCGTGATCGATCTGGTCCGTGCCAACGAGCGGGCCATCAGAGTCCTCGAAGGTGTCGGTTCAGGTGCGGCCAACCGGCTGGCAGAGTTGGGTGGGCTCAGCGCCGAAGACGTCTTCTCCACCGCCGGTAGACACTCCACCGCCCAGGCCCGGCGGATCTCTCGGCGCGCTTCGTTGGCCCAACCGATGCCTCACGTTGCGGCTCAATTCATGGGTGGCGCCATCACCACGGCCAATGTCGACGCCATCGCATCGGCCCGCCACCGTCTACGCCACAAACCCGAATGGGTGTCAAACCTCGACAGCCGAGACAGCTCCATCGCTATCAAGGCAACCCGCATGAACCCGAAACGGTTCAGCACCTGGCTCCGGGAGCTGACCGAAAGAATCTCCGACGACGGCGAAACCGAACAACGCTCCGAAGAAGACCGAAACTCGTTCCGCTCATGGACCAGTGCCGAGGGCCGCTGGCAGGCACGCCTGGACCTCGATGCCATCGCCGGTGAAAAGGTCCAGAACGCAATCGACGCCGAAGCCCGATCGTTAGCCAAACAACTCTCCGAGGCCGGCACAACGGTGCACCACGGCGAACACCTCAACAGCTCCGCGCTGGTCTCGGTCATCGATTCGGGCAACGGCGCCAAGGGCCGCCCCTCAATCCACGTAGTTGTTGATCGCGAGACCCTGCAACACGGGGTGTGGGACGGATCCCTCAAGCGAACCGGCGCAGGGAACGATCTTCCCCTCTCACAGATCCGCCGCATGCTGTGCGATTCCTTCATCACCCACACCGTCCTCGGTCCTTCCGGCCGGGCGCTCGCCGTGGGTCGCTCCCAGCGCACGGCTACCGACGCCCAGCGAGCCGCACTCCGGGTGATGTACCCCACCTGCGCTCTCTGTGATGTGAGGTTCGATCACTGCGAAATCCACCACATCATCGAGTGGGACCACGACGGTCTCACCGATCTCAACAATCTCCTCCCGCTCTGTTGCGTTCATCACGAGCGTGTCCACAAAGGCTGGCGCATCGAACTGAATGAAGATCGGGTCCTCCGGTCCTACCGACCAGACGGTCGCCTATGCAAGACCACTCCCCTCCCCTCCGCAGCCACAGCATGGGCACGCACCACCCATCGGCACCAGAAAGAGAAACGGCACCGCCATGAACGAACTCGGTCCACAACTGCATAGCGACGATCGGCCCCATCGGGTCGTTTCGCCCTGGCCTGGCACAGCCATCCAGCCCGCCGCCCGGGGATACCAGCCCCTCGACACCCACAACGCTCTCTCGGGGAGAGACCTTCGCTACGTACTCACCAGTTACATCGAGCAGGGGTATCGCACGGTCAGGGAGCTGGCCCACCAGCTGGCCGCCGACGGCTACACCGTGTGGGGGCGAGCTTCCAAAGTGATCTCCGATGCGCTTCGGTGGGAAGTCCGCAACGGTCGGGTGGTGAGGATGAAGCGCGGCGTCTACCGCGTTGGCAAGATTCCTCGGAGCACCCGCCACCGTATTCTCACCAGGGTTCGCCATCTTTTTTTGCCCCGCACGTTGTCGCTAGCAGACGGGACACAAGTGCAACCCGAGCACGTACACCTCACCGCTCAGCCGACCGATACTGGCGGGAATGGACCAAATCCGGGTCGGCAAGATCACCCGCGTCCTTTCGATGGGCCCATCCGGGTGCCGCCACTCCAATAAACGCATGAGTGCCACCTCCGCAACTACAGCAAGGCCCACGCGAACGGAGGACCGACAGTTCGTCGGTCCCCCGTTCGGTTTTCAACTCACTTCAGATCAGGCGAGATCGAAGCGGTCGTTGTCCATGACCTTGGCCCATGCGGCCACAAAGTCGTTCACGAACTTCGATTCGGCGCCGGATTCGGCGTACACCTCGGCGACTGCCCGCAGCTCGGCGTTGGAGCCGAAGACGAGGTCCACACGGGAGCCGGTCCACTTGGTGGCGCCCGTGGCACGATCAGTGCCCGTGAACTCGGTCTCGTCCTCGTCGGTCGGCGCCCACTTGGTGCCCATGTCGAGCAGGTTGACGAAGAAGTCATTCGTCAGTTGTCCCACCCGATCGGTGAACACGCCATGGGTGCTGTCGCCGGCGTTGCCACCGAGCACACGCATACCTCCCACCAGCGCCGTCATCTCCGGCGTCGACAGGTTGAGCATGAACGCCTTATCAACGAGCATGTGCTCCGAGGCCAGGAGTGCACCCTTCTGCATGTAGTTGCGGAAGCCGTCGGCCTTGGGCTCGAGGTAGGAGATCGAGTCGACCTCGGTCATGTCCTGGGTGGCGTCGGTGCGGCCCGGATTGAACGGGACGGCCACGTCGTGGCCCGCAGCCTTTGCTGCCGCCACAACACCTGCTGCGCCTCCGAGCACGATCAGATCGGCGAGGGACACCTTCTTACCGCCGGTCTGGCTGCCGTTGAAGTCCTGCTGGATGCCCTCGAGTGTGGAGATCACCTGACGGACACCGGACTGGATGTTGACGTCCCACTCAGCCATCGGCGACAAGCGGATGCGAGCGCCGTTTGCGCCGCCGCGCATGTCGGTGCAACGGTACGTAGACGCCGAAGCCCATGCGGTGCGTACGAGTTGAGAGGTGGACAGTCCCGAGTCCAGAATCTTGGCCTTCAGTGAGGCGATGTCGGCGTCGTCGATCAGTTCGTGGTCGACGGCCGGCGTTGGGTCTTGCCAGACGAGCACCTCGGAGGGGACATGGGGGCCGAGGTAGCGGTCACGGGGCCCCATGTCACGGTGGAGCAGCTTGAACCACGCTCGGGCGAAGGCATCTGCGAACTGGTCGGGGTTGGCGTGGAACCGCTCCGAGATCTCGCGGTACACCGGATCAACCTTCATGGACATGTCCGCCGTGGTCATCATCGGCAGGACTTTCTTCGACGGGTCGTGCGCGGCCGGCACCATGTCCTCTTCGGCACAGTCCACCGGATGCCACTGGTTAGCGCCGCCTGGGCCTTTCGCAACCTCCCACTCATACTTGAACAGCAAATCGAAGTAGCCGTTGTCCCACTGGGTGGGGTTGGTGGTCCACGGACCCTCGATTCCAGAGGTGATTGTGTCGTCACCGACGCCACTGCCGTAGTCGCTGGTCCAGCCAAAGCCCTGTTCGGCAAAGCCGGCGCCTTCGGGTTCATCACCCGCGTGCTCATCGCCGGGGGCGGCACCGTGCGCCTTGCCGAACGTATGGCCGCCGGCGGTGAGCGCCACGGTCTCTTCGTCGTTCATCGCCATCCGGGCGAAGGTTTCACGAACGTCGCGGCCCGAACCCATGGGGTCGGGGTTGCCGTTGGGACCCTCGGGGTTGACGTAGATGAGACCCATCTGGACCGCGCCGAGCGGGTTGGCGAGCTCTCGATCGCCGGTATACCGCTGATCATCCAGCCATACCGTCTCGGGGCCCCAGTAGATGTCCTCCTCGGGTGCCCAGATGTCCGGCCGTCCGAAGCCGAAGCCGAACGTGGTGAATCCCATGGTCTCCAGGGCCCGGTTTCCGGCCAGCACAATAAGGTCAGCCCACGAAATCTTGTTCCCGTACTTCTGCTTGACCGGCCAGAGCAGCCGGCGGGCCTTGTCGAGGTTGGCGTTGTCGGGCCAGCTGCTGAGCGGGGCGAAGCGCTGGGCGCCGGTGCCACCACCGCCACGACCGTCGAGCACACGATAGGTGCCGGCGGCGTGCCAGGACATGCGAATGAAGAACGGACCATAGTGGCCGTAGTCAGCGGGCCACCAGTCCTGAGAATCGGTCATGATGGCATCGACATCGGCCACGAGCGCTTCGGCGTCGACGCCGGCGAATGCTTCGGAGTAATCGAAATCTGCGCCGAGCGGATTTGAGGCAGGATTGTTTTGACGCAGGACCCGAAGGTTCAACTGATTCGGCCACCAGTGTTGGTTGGATGTGCTGCCGACCGCCTGATGGCCGGTGTGCATCACCGGGCACTTGGCCGAGTCTGGGTCGTCGCTGGTGACGGTTGTGCCGTGATCATTGCTCATGGATTACTCCTCGATGGGTTGCGGGTTTGTTTGGTTGGTTTGGTTTGATTCAGATGACTCGGGCTGCCCTAGCGGCGGCCCATGCAGGAGGGACAGCGGCCCCAGTAGATAACTTCCGCCTCGTCGACCTCGAAGCCGGCGTCGGTGGCAGCGGTAAGACAGGGTCGATCGCCAACGGCGCAATCGACGTCCACAACGGTGCCGCATTCGCGGCAGATGAGGTGGTGGTGGTTGTCGCCAACGCGATCCTCGAATCGAGCTGCGGAACCAGCCGGTTGGATCCGGCGGATCAGACCATTGTCGGCGAGAACGCCGAGTGCGTCATAGACCGCCTGACGTGAGATCGTTCCGATCTCGGCCCGGACAACTTCGGCCACATCCTCGGCAGTCCCATGGGGAGAGTTGACCACCGCACCCAACACCGCCAGACGTTGCGCTGTGACCTGCAGCCCGTGGCTCCGGAGCAGATCCGCTGGTGCCGTTGAGGCGGGTGTGGTCATCTCTGCGATCCTTGCGCGAACTCTGGACTCTGTCAAGTTCTATGTTCGGTCAATTCATCGAATTTACGCCCCCCTCCCGGTGCCCCCAGCCGGCGAGCACAGCCCGAGCCAATTGGCGGCAGGCAGCGGCCGACCTAGAGCGGGTCTCCGGGCCGGACCAAGCCAGCCTGATAGGCGAGCACAACAAGTTGAGCGCGATCTCGCACATGCAACTTCATCATGGCTCGATTCAAGTGCGTCTTCACGGTGAGTGGTGACAGAAACGCCCGGGCCGCAATGTCATCGTTGGACAGGCCGTGGGCAGCGAACGCCATCATCTCCCGTTCCCGCTCGGTCAGTCCATCCAGAGTGCTGGCGTCTAGTCCCACTGCGCTGGTGTCGGAGAATCGCTCTAGCAGAGCCCGAGTGGCCTTGGGCGAGAGCATGGCGTCACCTGCAGCAACGGAGCGAATGGCGTCAAGTAACTCCGCCGGTTCCACGCCTTTGCCGAGAAAGCCGCTTGCACCCGCCTGAACCGCTTGGATGACGTAGTCGTCGAGCTCGAAGGTGGTCAGCACGATCACCTTCACCCCAACCAGATCATCGTCAGCGCAGATCGCCCGAGTCGCGGCCAAGCCATCGACTCCCGGCATCCGGATGTCCATCAGCACGACGTCGGCACGCTCGGACTTCAGCACGTCGATCGCTGATTGACCATCGTCGGCCTCGCCCACTACGGCCAAGTCCGGTGCGCTGTCAATGAGGGCACGAAAGCCCGCCCGGATCAACGCTTGATCGTCGGCGATGACAACGCGAATAGGTTCTCTGGTCAAGTCATTCATGGGTCGGTCTTGGCGGGGATGGTTGCGACGAGGTTGAAGCGTGTCTTATCGGGCGAGGTTCCGGTAACGAGTGTGCCGCCAACAGCTTCGACCCGTTCGCACATGCCCACGAGTCCGTACCCGTTTCCCGCCGGCGCAACGTGATCGATCGAGTTCGACACCGCAACCTCCACACCCAGTTCGTCGTAGCGAAGCGCAACATCGACCACTCCCCTCCCGTACTTGTGGGCATTGGTCAGCGCCTCTTGCACAACTCGGTAGGCCGCAAGCTGTGCCGACCCCGAGAACTGTCGCCGGGCGCCGGAGGTCTCGCGTTGGACCTCAAGCCCGCTTGCCGCAAATGACGAGATCAGATCCTCGATCGCAGCGAGATCAGGAGTTGGAGCGATCGGGTCATCGACATCGTCGGCAGACCGGAGCACCCCCAAGAGTTCGCCGAGCTGATCCACCACAGTCGACGCTGCGCCGCGCACCAAACCGAGTGCTTGCCTGGCGGCTTCCGGATCGGAATCGACCAAATGACCCGCCACACCGGCCTGCACACTGATGACGGCGATGTGGTGCGCCACGAGGTCGTGAACATCCCGGGCGATGCGGAGGCGCTCTTCGATCACGCGACGCTCCGACTCGATCTCACGAGATGCTTCAGCCTGGCGTGCTCGTTCCTCTGCGGCCGACAGGTTCTGACGGCTGGCACGAACACCGATTCCGGCTGCAACGGCGAACGCTGGCCAGGCAATAGACGCCAAACCGGCACCGTCGAGTTTGCCTTGCTGAAGCAGGGCGATGACCAGGCCGGAGAAGGTTACGATTGTTGCGGCGCCAGCGACAAGAGCCGTTCGTCGCTCGCATTGGAGTCCGACCGTGAACAGCACGGCGAGCGCCACGGGAAGCAACATGGTGGGTCGATCGATCATGGCGACCACAACGACCGATGTTGCAACCGCGGCGATAAGTGTCTGGACCGGGAAACTACGACGGGTCAGCAGGAACACCACGCCTACTACCAGGGCGAACCAATCGGCGGCTTCGAATCCACCGGTCACGGCGAAGGGCTGGCGAAGGAATCCGACGACGGTGACGCTGATCAGCAAGGCGTCGATCACCCACGCCGGGATGTGCCACGGCAATAGCCGCACCCCATCGGGATGCGGCTCTGCACTCATATGGCTGACCGTAGTCGTGTAGCTGGGTTGATCATGCGTCACGACGCATCAATGCGAGTCCGGCGGAGCCCACGATGGCGATCACCCAGCCAAGCAGGACGGCAACGCCCCACCCGGCTGACAAGAGCTCACTCGTGGACTCGATACCTTGAACGGCACTACCCGCATTGCTTGGCAGGATCTCGCCGAGTGGGTCGCTGATTGATGCGGGCAGCAGGCGGACCATGAGCGGAGCGATCATGAGCATCGATACGACTGCGCCAGATCCAGCGGCGGTGCTGCGCAGGAGGAACCCGAGACCGACGCCGATGATGCCGATACACGCCATGTAAAAGGCGGTGCCCACCAGCGCTTGCAACACGCCGTCGCTCCCGAGGGTCAACGCAGTGAAACCGGCTGGGAGCAGCGCCTGGCCGGCCAGGAATGCGAGCACGGCGGCGACCAAGGCAGTGCCAAACACGATCGAACCGAAGACACCGACCTTTGCCAGCAGAATTCGAAGCCGATCCGGCGCTGATCCGAACCAGGTGCGAATCAGGCCGGTCTGGTATTCGCCGGCCACGAGGGAGACACCCAAGATTGCAACGATGATCTGGCTGAGATTGAACCCGCCAAGGCTCAGCGATAGGCCGTTTGCAGCGAGGTCGCCGGGGCCATTGCCGCTCCCGGCAAGAGATGAGAAGAGAGCGCCGAATCCAATCGCAGCCGCCATAGCGCTACCGATGGCAATGATGTTCGATCGAACACTGCGAAACTTGAGCCACTCCGATCGTGCGACACGAGGAAGGGTGACGCCGATGGTGTTCGCGGCTGGCGCCAGGGTGGTCGGGGACCCATGCGTTGGGGCCGCCTCCGTGGCAGATTGGTGATCGGTCAGGGTCGGGCGGGACAGAGTGGTGGTCATTGGATTTGTTTCCTTGGATATGGACTGGTTGGTTTGGTCAAGAGTTGGTGTGTGCGAGCTCATCAGGCCGCCGCCCGACTGATGGAGCGAGCGCTGTACTCGACAGCATCGGACGTCAAGTCCATGAATGTCTGTTCGAGCGTGTTGTGACGGTTGACGAGCTCGGAGACGACCACCCCGTGCTCGGCGATGATCTGACCGATAGCGAAACTGTCGAGGCCGACGATTGACAAGCCGTCGACGCCTTCGTCGCGGACGGCCACATCGTCTCTTGCGAGCAAGGTTCTCAGTCGGGACGCCTCGGCGGTTCTTACGAACACGTTCGAGTCGCCACCGAGGCGTTCGAGCTCCTGTGGCGTGACATCGACGATCAGCCGCCCTTGGCCGATGATCACGAAGTGTTCTGCGGTCAGAGCCATTTCACTCATCAGGTGGGATGACACCAGGACCGTGCGGCCCTCGCTGGCGAGATCCTTGAGCAGGTGACGAATCCAGACGATCCCCTCGGGATCCAGGCCGTTCACCGGTTCGTCGAGCATGATGGTCGATGGGTCACCGAGCAGTGCTGATGCAATACCCAGTCGTTGGCTCATGCCCAGCGAGAAGCCACCGGCGGCACGGTCCGCAACGTCACTCAAGCCCACGATGTCCAACACCTCCTCTACTCGTTCCGTGCTGATGCCGCTTACGGCGGCAAGCGCTCGGAGATGGTTGCGTCCGGAGCGTTTGGGGTGCACTGCCTTGGCCTCGAGCAGCGCGCCGAGTTCGGTGATCGGCGCGGGCTGGTCTCGGAGGCGACGCCCGTTGACAGTGGCGGTGCCGCTCGTCGGGCTGTCGAGCCCGAGGATCATGCGCATTGTGGTCGACTTGCCGGCGCCGTTCGGGCCAAGGAAGCCGGTCACGATGCCGGGCTCGACGGTGAAGCTGAGATTGTCAACTGCGGTAGTGGCGCCGTAGCGCTTGGTGAGGTTTGTTACTTCGATCATGTCTCAATCATGCGCCGAAGCGGGGTGCCGGCGAATCGTCTGAGCGCAGGCTTGCCGCATACTGCGAACGGAGTAGTGCTCGGAGGGGCACCTGGGGTCACACGAACGCCAGACGATCATCCGGTTGACACATTCTACGCCCAAGAATATAATGTCCGTACATTTGACGGCTCACCACTTCGCCTCTTTACACCAACGCACGGGAACGTGGAGTTGAAACGGCACAGCGGCGCTGCACCGCAGACCCAAGAACAACCCTTAATTACGGAGGCAACCTCAGGACATGGCTTACACGGACAAGTTCCAACAACTCGCAGACACAGCTCGATCAAAGGTGGACGAGGTTCAACCCCAAGACGTAGACAGACTCATCGCCGACGGGGCAATCGCGCTCGACATCCGCGACAAAGAAGAACACGACGCCGACCACATCGCTGACTCACTCAATATCAGCCGCGGCAAACTCGAAATGCTTGTCGAAAACCAGATTCCCGACCTCGAAACAACCATCCTCTGCTATTGCAATGCCTACAACCGCGGCGCCCTCTCAGCCGCCACTCTCCAGAACATGGGCTACCGCAACGCCACCTTCATAGCGGGTGGCCTCAACGCCTATCGCAAGCTCAGATAGTGACCAAGGAAGAGCAGCTGCGATGGGATGAGCGATACAGCACGGGCAGCTACCAGCCGCGACCCGCCGCCAGTTCGTTTCTCGAATCGTGGATCCCGCGGTTGCCGGTAGGTCGCTCGCTTGACATCGCATGTGGAGCGGGGCGCAATGCGCTCAGGCTCGCCGAGGCCGGCCACCAAGTCGAAGCGGTCGACATTTCCTCCTCGGGCATTGACATGGCCCGAGCCGAGGCCGCCACAAGGGGACTCGACGTTGGCTGGGTCGTGGCCGACCTCGACACCTATCAGCTCGAAACAGCGGCATACGATCTAATCACCGTGATCCGCTACGCCAACCCGGTCCTCTGGCCACGCCTTGCCGAATCGCTCGCCCCGAACGGATGGCTCCTCGTCGAGCATCACATGCAAACCAAACTCGACGTCCTGGGCCCCAAGATTCCCGGCTTCCGGCTCCAACCCCAAGAACTCCTCAAGGCATTCTCCCCGTTACGGATCATCTACTACGAGGAATCCATCGAGCCGGCCGACCACCCGACCGACACAGACCAGGGCCTCTACGCTGTCGTGCGGCTGGTGGCCTGCAACGGCGACCCCGGTTTCTAACTTCAGCCCGCCGCAACAGGATTGCCCAGGATGCGATCAGGAGCAACAAGTACAGCGACTCGGGCATCGTCGGCCATTGCCCTGTCGTACTCGTCAAAATCGTGGTGGGAGCCACCGGCAGCTTGGAATATTTCGCGAAGTAGGAGACGGAGGGCTTCGGTGTCGATCCCGTCGGGCAGTTCGTTGGGCCCAATCAGGTCAGCGCTGCCGGTTACCGCCACCCAATTCCAGCCACGGCGAATCGTAACCGTGACATGAGACCCTCGACGGACGTGGCCCAGTCGGGCGGCGTTGCCCCTCGAGACCAATGCGACGCAGGGGGTGCCATCGATGGGATGGTCGATGACGGCACAGTTGGTCACGCTCGACAGCACTCGCCCGTCGGCTTGGGTAGTGCTCACGGTGGCCAGGCCCGTCTCCTCAGCAAGGAAGCTTCTCACCCGATCGATGTCGTTCATGTGTGTCCTTTCGGTAGCTATACAACAAGAGCTTGGCCGAATTCGTTTTGGTCAGGCCCGTAGGTAGGTCGGCACCGCCCTTCCTTGCGCACCACGCCCCCAACCGCGAGGCTCACTGCATGGAACTGTACGCTGTGCCCATCACGATGCCCGACGACGCCAACGTGATCGCCGGTCAAGCCCACTTGATCAAAACCAGCGTCGACCTGCACGAGGCCCTCGCCGCCTTCCCTCGGTTCGAATGAACAACTCGGCCGAGGCCGGTCGCCCGAGGTGGCGAGCTGCCGCCCGGGCCTTGCCGATCGTCCAGTGGCTGCCGCTCTACGACCGAAGTCGATTGCGGGGCGACCTGGTGGCTGGGGCCATCGTGGCAGCGCTGATGATTCCGCAGTCACTCGGTTATGCCCGGATCGCCGGCGTTCCCGTGGAAGTCGGACTGTATGCAGTACCGCTGGCCCTGCTGGCCTACGCGATCCTGGGCTCGTCGCCACAGCTCATCGTCGGCCCGGCATCGACCGTTGCGATCGTCTCCGGTTCGCTCGTGGCCGACATCGCCAGCGACAATCCCGAGGACGCGGCCGCCATTACCGCCGCACTCGCGATCGCAGCCGGCATCGTCTTGATCGCAGCCGGTCTGTTGCGAGTCGCCTGGGTTGCCGAGTTCCTGTCCAAGCCGATCGTGACCGGCTTCGTCTTCGGCCTCACGCTCGCAATCATCGTCGGCGAGCTGCCAACGCTGCTCGGGATCCCCAAACCCCAGGGCAACCTCGTTGAGATCCTCGTACGCACCGTCGGAAAGATCGGCGATGCCGATCCGATGACGGCGATCGTCGGAGGTTCGGCCCTTGCTGTCCTCATGGGTGGTCGCCGAATCTCGACCAGGGTGCCGTGGGGGCTTGTGACGCTCATGGGTGCCGTCGTGGTATCGAAGCTTCTTGCACTGGAAGCCGGCGGAATGGCAATGATCGGCGAGGTACCCGGTGGCCTACCTCCACTGGGGCTTCCGAAGATCCCCCGCGAAGACCTCGGTCCCGTCGTGGTGGGAGGTGTGTCGCTGGCGCTGGTCGCGATGGCAGAGGGCCTCGCGGCCACGCGCCTATTCGCAATGCGGGGCGGGTACCGAGTGGAGACCGAGTACGAACTCGTCGGGATGGGAGCATCGAACATCGGTGCCGGTCTCTCAGGGGGCCTCGGGGTGGCGGGGAGTTTGTCGAAAACGGCATCGGCCGATCAGGCCGGGAGTACCAGCCAGGTCACGGGCCTGTCGGCCGCCGGACTGGTCGTGGTCGTGTTGCTCGCCTTCACGTGGGTATTTACCGACCTGCCCCAAGCTGTGTTGAGTGCGATCGTCGTGGCCGCGGTCTGGGGCTTGATGGACGTCGCCGCCTTACGGCGTTATCGGGAGATCCGGCAAGCCGACTTCGTCGCCGCAATGGTGGGGATCGGCGCAGTCATTCTGCTTGGTCCCCTGCCCGGACTCGGCATCGCGATCGTGACGTCTCTGCTCGCAATCATCTACCGATCGAGCTCGCCGCGCATGGAGGTGCTGGGCAAGATCAGCGCGGAGAAGGCGGCATGGGGCCGAATGCGCGGCCACACCACCCGCAAGGTGGTGCCCGGGATCGTCGTCGTCCGGCTCGACGCACCGCTGTTCTGGGCCAATGCCATCGCTATAGAGGATCGTCTGCTACGCGAGTTGGAGAACTGGCCCGGCACCCGCGCCCTCGTGCTCGACCTAGAAGCCACTTCCCAGATCGAATCGACTAGCGCAGACATGCTGGGACATCTCCACGAGGAGCTTGCCAGGCGCGAGATCATGCTCTACCTGGCTCGGGTCATCAACCCGGTCTCGTCGGTGCTCGATCGGGCGGGCTTCCTCGCCGCTCTCGGCGACGATCATATCTGGCACAGCATCTCGCAGGCTGTCCGAGCCGCACGCAAGGCCACCGGCCTCAAGAACGCGCCTCTTATCGAGACCAAAGCGAAGTCCGGTCGAGCGAGTGAGCAGACCGACCGAGGTCAGCCGGCTGACGTTGGTGCAACCGAGAGCGACGTACTCGACGGAAGCGAAATCGAAGAGCTCGATGAAGTCAGGAACGAGGCGCTCGACGGAAACGAGGACAACGAGATCGAGGGAAGCGAGGATAACGAGATCGAGGTACTCGACGAGGAGGACTCCTCCGAGGACGGGATCTACGCCGGAAAGAGTCGCGTCGATGCGACACGAGACAACGCAATCGACTTCTACCTCGGCGTCTACAACTTGGGACAACCCAGGGAGGCCGCAGCCGCACACGTCAGCAAACACCTTGTTCAGCACAGCACCGGAATCCGGGACGGAGCCGACGGGTTCATCGACTACGCCGAGCGGTTCATCCAACAGCACCCACGGCGATCCGTGCGAATCGTCCGCTCGATCGCAGACCCGCCGTTCGTCTTCCTCCACGGACTCCAGAGTCTGAACGACGGCAGAAGCGAGCGGGTGACGACGGACTTCTATGCCTTTGACGCCAACGACTCGATCATCGAACACTGGGGTGTCGTGGCGCCACACACACGCGAACGGGGGTCATGGCGCTCGGTGACAGACGGTACGACCAAGATCAACGACACCGCCCTCACCGACAAGAACAAAGCCCTCGTGAGGTCCATGATCGAGGACACCCTGGTTCACCGTCGCAAGTCAGGCAAGATCAACCACTACCTCGCCCCCAATCAGATCGAGCACAACGCATCTTTCGCAGACGGACACAAGGTCCTGCGCGAGGCGGCGCGAACCCATGGCCCGCTCGCGTACGACGAGATCGTGCTGCTCGTCGGTGAAGGAAACTTCGTAGCGACGCTGTGCAAGGCCCGCCGAGCGGGAACACGCGTTGCCCAGGTCGACATCTTCCGCATCGAACACGGACTGATCGTGGAGCACTGGGACAACACCGAACGCGTGCCGCCCAAGAAGGACCGGGTCAATTCGGGAAAGTTCTGAGGGCCGGTCGTCGCCGCGCCAGCCGGCCTAGATTCCGGCGAACTTCACGGTTGCTCCGGCCGGGATCGTCCGTTGCGCCGAGGTCCGCTGGACCACACCCCCGGAAACATGCTCGACCGTCGTGTTCGAACAACCACCCTCTCGTTCGGTCTGATAGTTGACCCGCGCACTCTTCACGACAACGACGTCGCCGGCCATGGTCTCCACCACCGGATCGGTCCACTTGACCGCAGCCGATGGCGCATCGCATGGCGCGAACACCTCACTCCATACCATCGGCGCAACAAGAGCGGTACCCCCGCCGTGGAGATCCCGGATCACGGTCGTCTCACCCGTCGACCGATCGGTCACCGAACCTCGCCAACCCCGGCCCGGCGCCGGTTCGATCCGTAACCGGTACGGAACCGCCCGCCGCCAACCGAAGTCGCAGGTGTTCGGGTTGCCGAGCGAGGAGGGCAAGAACATCTCACCGTCCAGCTCGCCCCCATCGGAGTGGTAGCCGCCCCAGTTGGCTGCACAAGATCCCGGGTACCGGGGATGATGCTGAAGACCGAGGTGGCCGCCACCGGTCCGACCTGGTCCATCAATGAAATCGACCTGGAGAGCCCAGAAGTACAGCTCCGGAACCAAAGGCGGATCGGTCACCGTCAAGGTCACCTCAACCGATCGGAGCAGCTCAGGCGGCACATCCCACAGCAGGTGCATGCTCGACGCCCGGTTGGCAGAGGTCGGACGGCCGCTCGACCGGAGCGGCGGCCGACCCAGACCCAGAATCCTCTGCAGCCACGACACCTTCTCAGCTTGCCACTCTTTTGGCGGGCAACCGATCACCGAACCTCCCGTCCTGACAGCACCCTTCGGCGACATCACCCGCCCGTTCCGGATCTCACCGAAGGCCAGATCGTGCTCTCGGCCGGCCTCCACGCCCGCCCATGCGCCACAACACGCCGCCCTCTGATAACGAAAGCCAAGAACATCCACCACCTCGGGATGGAGACGACGAAGCTGCTCGTTCTCCACCGCACGAGCCCCAGGCCCAGACAATCGCTGTCTCGGCGGCCCTGGCCGCTACTTCGTCATTGCGCCTGGTTCTCGGTCGCGGCAAATTATCGGGCCTATGTGATCCTCGACATCTTCTCGAGGTTCGTTGTCGGCTGGGTCATCGCCAGACGAGAAGGCTCCGGCCTCGCTGCAGGATCAACAAGCCCGCACAACAACCATCAACACAACCAACAACCAAAACCGAATCTGTCTCAAACCCCTAGACACATTCCGGGGGGAATTCCACTGTCACACCCCCTGATGATAATTGGGGCATGGTTCAGTCCTGCTCTTCGGCCCCGGTGCTGCTGCGGGCACATGCTGACCAGCTGGCTGCTGTCTCGCTCGGTTCGCTCGATGAATCCAGCGTGATCGATCTGGTCCGTGCCAACGAGCGGGTTATCAGAGTGCTCGAAGGCGTCGGGTCAAGTGCGGCCACCCGGCTGGCAGAGTTGGGTGGGCTCAGCGCCGAAGACGTGTTCTCCACGGCCGGTAAACACTCCACCGCCCAAGCCCGGCGGATCTCCCGACGCGCATCGTTGGCCCAACCGCTGCCCCAGGTTGCGGCCGGATTCATGGGTGGTTCCATCGCCACCGCCAATGTCGATGCCATCGCATCGGCCCGCCACCGTCTACGCCACAAACCCGAATGGGTGTCAAACCTCGACAGCCGAGACAGCTCCATCGCCATCAAGGCAATTCGTATGAACCCCAAACGGTTCAGCACCTGGCTCCGGGAACTAACCGAGAGAATCTCCGACGACGGCCAAACCGAACAACGCTCAGAGCAAGACCGAAACTCGTTCCGCTCATGGACCAGTACCGACGGCCGCTGGCAGGCACGCCTCGACCTCGACACCATCGCCGGTGAGAAAGTCCAGAACGCAATCGACGCCGAAGCTCGATCGATAGCCAAACAACAGTCCGACGCCGGCACCCCGGTCCACCACGGCGAACACCTCAACAGCGCCGCGCTGGTCTCGGTCATCGATTCGGGCAACGGGACCAAGGGCCGCCCCTCAATTCACGTGATCGTCGATCGCGACACCCTTGCCCACGGGGTATGGGACGGATCCCTCAAACGCACCGGCGCAGGCAACGATCTACCCCTCTCCCAAATCCGCCGCATGCTGTGCGATTCCTTCATCACCCACACCGTGCTCGGTCCCTCCGGCCGGGCGCTCGCCGTGGGTCGCTCCCATCGCACAGCTACCGACGCCCAACGTGCCGCCCTCCGGGTCATGTACCCCACCTGCGCTCTCTGTGATGTGAAATTCGATCACTGCGAAATGCACCACATCATCCAGTGGGACCACGGCGGACTCACCGATCTCAACAATCTCATCCCCCTCTGTTGTGTTCATCACGAGCGTGTCCACAAAGGCTGGCGCATCGAACTGAACGACGATCGGGTCCTCCGGTCCTACCGACCAGACGGACGGCTGTGGAAGACCACTCCCCTCCCCTCCGCAGCCCCAGCATGGGCACGCACCACCCATCGGCACCAGAAGGAGAAACGGCACCGCCATGAACGAACTCGGTCCACAACTGCATAGCGACGGTCGGGCCCATCGGGTCGCTTCACCCTGGCCAGCTACAGCCTTCCGGCCCGCTGCCCGGGGATACCAGCCACTCGACACCCACAACGCTCTCTCAGGCAGAGATCTTCGCTACGTCCTCACCAGCTACATCGAACAGGGATACTCCACCGTCAAGGAGCTGGCCCACCAGCTCGCCGCCGACGGCTACACCGTGTGGGGACGGGTTTCCAAGATCATCTCCGATGCGCTTCGATGGGAAGTCCGCAACGGTCGGGTGGTGCGGATAAAGCGCGGTGTCTACCGCCTTGGCAAAATCCCCCGAAGCACCCGCCACCGCATTCTCACCAGGGTTCGGCAGCTTGAAATATTTCACGAAGTAGGAGACGGAGCGCTTCGGCGTCGATGCCGTCGGGCAGTTCGTCGGGTCCAATCAGGTCAGCCTTGCCGGTGACCGCCACCCAATGTCGTTCATGTGTCTGTCCGTTCGGTCGGCGTACAACAAGAGCTTGACCGATTTCTGCGGGCTTGGCCTACTCCATGTTCCGACCGTGATCGTTGCCCGAATTCCTCGTTCAGGGCGCGGGCTCGTGGTCGGGCCTTGTCCGATGTAAGCGGAGGGCGCATGCTAATCGATGAACCTAACGAGGAGGACGATCATGGACATTCGGAGTCTCGGGTACATCGAGATAGAGGTGACGGATCTCGAACGGTGGCGAGAATATGCAGAGATCCTGGGGTCCATGTTGATCGCAACAGAAGACGGCTTCCAGATGAAGATCGATGAAAGGCCGTTCCGAGTGGCTGTTAGATCCACCACCGATACCGAGGGTCTTGCCGCAATCGGCTGGGAGCTCCCCGACTCCGCAGCGCTGGAATCCGCCGAAGTGGAGCTGGCGGCGGCAGGTTTCACCACCAAGACTGGGTCAGACGATGAATGCGCCGAGCGCCTCGTTCGCGGCCTAATCCGCACAGACGATGCGAACTGGACCGTCAGCCAGATCACCAAGCCCAGCGTCTGGGGTCACCGACCACCGGCAAACGTGTAGAGCTGGACCAAACCGGGGCTGGGTCAAACCCGCCACCCGGGTTAAGAGTCAAACTATTGTTCAGCGTTCGATGACGATCTGAGAGGCGTGTCCTTGCACTACGGAACCGGCGTGACGACGAGCTGAGGGCGCTGCGACGGGGTGGTCGAGGCCCCCGCGTTGGAGTTCGGCTGGTCTTGACTGCTTCGACCGCCTCAAGTGCGGGGACGACGGTGATGAGTCCGGCTGCACCGGCGGCGATACCGAGATAGTTCAGCCCGCGGCAAAGCCTCGGTCTTCAGCGCCGCCCAACTCACCAACAGCACCCGACACCGCCGGCGACCTCGTTGCCACCACACGACTCTCCAGTCCCACACTGTTGACGCATCCGACCTGCTCAAGAGGCAATGGTCCCTTCTTGGGGACGTATGCCTCTGGGCCGCCAGTGTGGACCGCAACGAGAATGGAGGCGACCGGCAAGGCCTTGACCAGGGAGGACTGACCATGGACGTAACTGTCGCTACATGGGCGATTGCGTTCGTCGGGCTCGGACTCTGCGGAATCGCTGAACCTCGAAGGAGCTGATTCGCTGTGATGGTCATGTGGGGAGTCGTTGTCGCTTTCCTGTCACTGCTGGCCTGGGGGGGCCAGGCCCTTTCCTGGTTGTCGCCTTCTACTGCGGTCAGGTGGAACGTCATGGAAGCGGAAGAGGACGTGGAACCGACATTCTGGGCCGATGTCCGAGCCGAGGCGGCCTGGGACACGCTTACGTTGTGGATCATGGTGGTCGCCGGAGTCTTGATAATCGTCGACGCCGGCGCATGGCCCTACTTCGGTCTCGTAGGGGGCGGCATGTATCTGTATTTCGGCGGGCGAGGGATCTTTGCCAGGGTCGCCATGACCCGTCGCGGACTGCTGATCGGGGCGCCCCAGAACGTGAGACTCGGGCTGGTGTTCAGCGCCGTCTGGGCGGTCATGGCGGTCATCACGATCCTGGCGGCCTTGGGATCGCTCCGGGGCTGAACCGAGACTGCCGAGAAATCGAAGGCGGTGAAAGCCGAGAGGGCAAGAGGGGAACCCAGGAGGCGACGAGAACTCCGACCTGATCTTTCGTGCCGCCGAAATACGTGCTGATTGCCCGCTGCTGCGAATGCCCACCGACGCTGTAGTCTCTCATCATCTGAAGGGGAGTACCCCACGAGGCCCGTCGTCACCACGCTCGCAAGAGCCGGCGCGGCCAGCTCGGCCAACGAGCGGGAAGACCTTCAGCGAACGTTTCACCCGTCGCTGAGAGGAAGCCGCCTTGCTCGAGATCGCTCCACTGCCCGAAACAGAACACGCCACGACCGAGTGGCACCGCATGGGCAGCACCGAGGTGCTGACTTCGCTCGGGGTAACCCGGGACGGGCTCGACCCCGAAGCCGCATTGCAGCGCCTGTCCGAACACGGCGCGAACGAACTGGTCGACATCGGGCTCGAGCAGCCCGTGGCGACTCGTGTGGGAACAGGTCTCGGCCGTGATGGTGCTGATCCTGATCGGCGCAGCCGTGTTGTCGCTCACGCTCGGCAAGTACCTCGAGGCTGGCGCGATCGGCGCGATCGTCGTGCTGTTCACGCTGCTCGGGTTCTTCCAGGAGTACCGAGCAGAACAAGCGATCGCTGCGCTGCGCAAGATGGCGGTACCGATCGTGCGGGTCGTACGCGGCGGCCGCACCATGGAGGTGGCCGCCGCCGATGTCGTGCCGGGTGACATCGTGCAGCTCGAGGCTGGGTCGATCGTGCCGGCCGACCTCCGACTGATCGAGGTGGCGAACCTTCGTATCGAAGAGGCCGCACTCACCGGGGAGTCCGAACCGGCCGACAAGCAGATCGAACCAATCGATCGTGAGCGCCTGGCGTTGGGCGATCGGCGCTGCATGGCCTACAGCGGCACGCAGGTCACTGCCGGTCGCGGCGTCGGCGTGGTGGTGGCGACGGGGATGCGAGACCGAACTGGGGCGGATCGCGACGCTGCTCCAGAACGTCGAGTCCGACGACACGCCCTTGCAGGCGCGGCTCGATCGCGTCGGGAAAGCAGTTGGCGCTCGTCGGGTTGGTCGTCGCCGGGCTGGTGGTGGTGATGGGTGCCGTCGGTGGCGAGTCGGCCTCCGACCTCGTGCTCACGGCGATCAGCGTCGCCGTCGCTGTCATCCCCGAGGGCCTGCCTGCGGTGGTGACCTTCACGCTCGCGATCGGCTCCCAGCGGATGCTGCGCCGCGAGGCGCTGATCCGCAAGCTGCCAGCAGTCGAGACGCTCGGCTCGGTGACCGTGATCTGTTCCGACAAGACCGGCACGCTGACGCAGAACAAGATGACCGTGACGATGCTCGACGTCGCCGATCACGAGATCGTGGTGGAGCCCGAGCGAAGCTCGACCAGGCGCAGCTCCCGGTGGCGGCCAGGCTCATGCTCGGTGCGATGGTGCTGTGCAACGACGCCCATGCCGACATCGACGACACGGCGAGTTGGCGCTGATCGGTGATCCGACCGAGACGGCGTTACTGCGGATCGCTCACGAGGCGGGTGTCGACATCCGCGCACCTGCACGATCGGTTCGCGCGCAGTCGGCGGAGAACCCGTTCGACTCGGGACGCAAACGAATGAGCACGGTCCACGATCCATTCCGGAACACCGCGCCGCTGTTCGCTGGACTCCCACAGGATCGGCCGATCTCGTTCGTCAAAGGTGCGATCGACGGGCTGATCGAACTCGCCACCAAGGTGTGGTCGACCGACGGCCCGGTCGACGTCGACGACGAATGGCGACGACGCTTACTCGCCGCCAACGACCGACTCGCCGCCAACGGGCGCCGCGTACTCGGGGTCGCCTACCGCATCCATGATGGATCGACACTCGACAAGCCCGCCGCGTTGGCGGCCGAAGCCGAGTCCGAGCTCGTGGTTCTCGGCCTCGTCGGCATCATCGACCCACCTCGCGCCGAGGTCCGTGATGCCGTCGCCATTTGCCGCAATGCCGGGATCCGACCGGTAATGATCACCGGGGACCACCCGCTCACCGCCAAAGCGATCGCCACCGAACTCGGCATCGCCACCGACGACCGTGTGCTCACCGGTGTAGACCTCGATCGACTAAGCGATGCCGAGTTCCACGAGGCAGCAACATCTGTGTCGGTGTTTGCACGGGTGTCACCCGAGCACAAGCTGCGTATTGTCGGTGCGTTGCAACAGCAGGGGCAGATCGTGGCTATGACCGGTGACGGCGTGAACGACGCACCCGCTTTGAAGCAGGCCGACATCGGTGTTGCGATGGGTATCACTGGCACCGACGTATCGAAGGAGGCGTCGGACATGGTGCTGCGCGACGACAACTTCGCCACGATCGTCTCGGCCGTCGAAGAAGGCCGGGTGATCTACGACAACCTGCGTCGCTTCGTCAGTTTCGCGGTGGCCGGCAACCTCGGCAAGATCATCGTCATGCTCGGCTGGCCGATCCCCTATCTCATCGCCGGTGGCGAGATCGAATCGGCGGTCGCCCTGCTGCCGCTGCAACTGTTGTGGCTCAACCTCATGACCGACGGATTACTCGGCTTGTCGATGGGAGTCGAACCCGCCGAACCCGGGGTGATGCGCCGAGCCCCTCACCGCCCGGCGGAGAGCCTCTGGGCAGGCGGCCTCGGCCGGCGCACGATTTGGATTGGTGCACTGATCGGCGTCGTCTCGCTCGGGATCGGCTTCGCGTACAAGGAGGCCGACCGGGTCGAGTGGCAGACTATGATCTTCACGACCCTTGCCTTCATGCAAGTTGCCCAGGCGTTCGGCACCCGCTCTGCCAGCGAGTCACTGCGTCGCTCGGACTGCGAACCAACCCGGTGATGCTTGGAATCGCCGGTCTCGTGGTTGCCCTGCAGCTGGCCGCGATCTACACGCCGCTACGCAACTTCCTGGACCTCGAAGTTCTCGGGATCGGGGATCTCGCGATCAGTTTCGCAGCTGGTGCCGCGCTCCTCATCCTGCTCGAAGAACTCAAGTCGTGGCGGCGCAGGCAGGCGGCCTCACCAACCGACACCGCACCGCCATCACGACACCAACACACACGACGACAAGAGAGGACTTCGGGCCCTTCGAGCCGAGCCGCTGCTCAGCAATGATGAGAGCGCCAATGATGAGAGCGCCGCACCCGCTGGCGGTAGACAAGGAGCCGCACCCACGCCATGTCCAACACGCTTCAAGATGTCGTGGTGGTGGGAGCTGGCATCATCGGAGCCGCCATCGCCTACGAACTCAGCCGCTACGAACTCTCGGTGACACTCCTGGAACGAGAGGTCGAAGCGGGCTTCGGAACCAGCAAGGCCAACAGCGGCATCATCCACGGCGGCCATCACACCGACACCGAAACGCTGAAGGGGCGCCTGGAATGGTGGGGTAACCAGCTGTGGGACCCGCTGTGTGAAGAACTCGGGTTCGGGTTCGCCCGTGTCGGCGAACTCACCGTTGCCCTCACCGAGGCCGACCTGGCGGCCCTCGACCATCTGATCGACAACGCCGAAGAGAAAGACATCAGCGACGTGGAGATGTGGTCTCGGGAACAGATCTGCGCCGCCGAACCCCAGGTCACCAGGGGCGTCATCGCCGGGGTGTTCTCACCTCACACCGCGGTCGTCAACCCCTACGAAGCGGTGTTCGGGCTGGTGGAAGCGGCGGTGGCCAACGGAGTCCAGTTCCACACCAACAGCCCCGTCACCCACCTCAACCACACCGGCGACACCTGGACGATCACCACCCCAACCGACACGCTCGGTTCCCGATTCGTCATCAACGCCGCCGGCCTTGGCGCCGCCACCATCGCCAACATGGCCGGGGTTGACGGATTCGAGATCCGGGGCCGAAAAGGCGAGGAGTACCTGCTGGACAAACGGCTCCGCCACCTCGTCCGCCACGTCATCTACCCCTGCCCCACAGCCGTGAGCAAGGGCACCCTGGTTATTCCCACCTACGACGGCACGATCATGGTGGGACCCACCGCCGAACCGGTCGACGACCTCGAGGACACCAAAACCACCAGCTCCGGCGAGTCCAAGGTGTTCACCGAAGCACGCCGGCTCGTGCCCTCCCTCAGCGAACGAGACATCATCGCCCAGTTTGCCGGTACCCGCGCAACGATCGAAGGCGACGACTTCCTCATCGGTCCCACCAAGGCCCCCGGATTCATCAACGTTGCCGGCATCCAGTCCCCCGGCCTCACCGCCGCCCCCGCCATCGCCCGTTACGTCGCCGACCTTCTCTACCACCATGACCTGGAGATGACGCTGCGATCCCATGTCCAGCGGATCGAACGGCCGATCCATTTTGCGTCCCTCACCACCGACGCTCAACGGACCCTTTGCGACGAAGACCAGCGCTACCGGCGGATCGTGTGCCGCTGCGAGTTCGTCACCGAAGGCGAAGTGTGCGACGCCATCGAACGGGGCGCCACCACCGTGGACGGATTGAAGTTCAGGACCCGGGCCGGCATGGGTCGCTGCCAGGGCGGCTTCTGCGCCACCAACTGCCTGGAGCTCCTGTCCAGCGAACTGGGAATCAAGATGTCCGAGGTCACCAAACGGGGCCCGGGATCATGGCTGGTCCTCGACCGACCCGACGAGGACATGTCATGATCGTCGACCGACCCCATGTCCTGCACCCGAAATACGATGTGGTTGTCGCCGGCGGCGGGCCGGCCGGCCTGGGCGCCGCCATGGCAGCCCGCAACGCCGGAGCGGAACGGGTTCTCGTTGTCGACCGTGAAGCCGAAGCCGGTGGAATCCTGCTGCAGTGCATCCATTCGGGGTTCGGACTCCACCACCTCGGCGAGGAACTGACAGGACCCGAATACGCCCAACGCATCCTCCAGAGCGCACTCGACGATGGCGTCGACGTGCTCACCAACGCCTACCTGCTGGACATCGACAACGACCAGAACCTCAAACTGCTTTCCACCGACCACGGGGTCTCCATCCTCGACACCCGAGCGACAGTGCTGGCCATGGGCGCCCGGGAACGAACCCGCGCCGCCATCCGTATCCCCGGTGGACGCCCCGCCGGCATCTTCACCGCCGGCGCCGCCCAGCGGTTGGTCAACATGAACGGTGTCCTGCCCGGCCGGCGGGTGGTCATCCTCGGATCGGGCGACATCGGGCTGATCATGGCCCGCCGCCTCACCATGGAAGGGGTCGAGGTGGCCGGGGTGTTCGAACTGATGCCGTATGCCAACGGCCTGAGCCGCAACCTCGTGCAATGCCTCCACGACTTCGACATTCCCCTGCACCTCTCCACCACCGTCGTAGAAATCCACGGGCGGGATCGAATCGACAAGGTCACCGTTGCCCCGGTCGATGATCACCTCAAGCCGGTCCTGTCCAAAGCCTGGGACGTCCCGTGCGACACGCTGCTGGTGTCGGTGGGCCTGATCCCCGAAAACGAACTGTCCCGCGAACTGCGGTTGCGGCTGGACCCCACAACCTCGGGACCGATCGTGTCGAGCACCATGGAAACCTCCCGTGACGGTGTGTTCGCCTGCGGCAACGTGGTGCACATCCACGACCTGGTCGACTTCGTCAGCGCCGAAGCCGAACTGGCCGGGGGCCACGCCGGGCGATTCGCTTCAGGGATTCGGCCACCACACGACAACGTACGGCTGCAACCGGGTGTCAACGTTGCCTACTGCGTGCCCCACACCGTCACCACCGATCAGCCCCACACCGTCTACCTGCGGGTCCGTAAACCATTGGAGAAGAGCATGCTCCGGCTCCGGGATACCGAGGGGGCTGTGGTCCACGAGCGCCGGCTGCGGTATGTGGTGCCGGCCGAAATGGTCACGTTGAAGCTCCGACCCGGCGTGCTCGACGGGTTCCAGGGCGACTCCCTCCAGGTGGAGGTGGTCCCCCGGTGACCGACCACGACACCACCACCTACGCCTACCTGTGCATCGGCTGCCCGCTGGGCTGCCGGCTGGAGGTCGACGAAGACGACCACGGCGACATCATCGAAATCCGGGGATCAGGGTGTCGGAAAGGCGACCGCTACGCGGCGCAGGAACACACCGACCCCCGCCGCAACGTCACCACCACTGTGGCGATCAGCGGTGGACTGTGGCCACGACTCCCGGTCAAGACCAGCGGCGAGATCCCCAAAGATCAGGTGCTCGCCGCGTGTGAACAACTGCGTCAAGTACGCCTGCAGGCTCCGGTGAAGATGGGCGACGTGGTGCTGGACGATCTGCTCGGCACCGGCTGTGCCGTGATCGCCACCCGCGACATGCCCGCAATCAACTAATTGGCTGACCTGGCATAAACGGCCAACCACAGTCCAGTACCGAGTTCGAAGGGAAGGTTTGGCAAGAACAGGAGCAGGGGGCCGTCGACGCCGAGAACAGCCAGCGTTTCGCCCGCCAGGGCGAGGGGTGCCGCGATGAGGCCTAGTGCGATCAGAGGCCGAGGTAACAGGCCGGAGCGGGCGAAGAGGAGATAGAAGATGGTGGCACCGGCAGCGAAGACCAGCGTGTGCAGAGAGTATGCGAAGGCCTGCGACTCATACAGCGCCGCACTCTGCTGGAGCAGAGTGTCGCTGAACCCGTGGGCGGCAGCCTGGTCGCTGGTCCACCACAGCTCGAACACCACTACCTCTCTGAACGCCAGCAGCGCCGCTTCAACTACGTACAACCCGAGGGCTACCCCAGCCACGTTTGGCCCGTGCCGCCGGAGCACCCTGTACAGCATCACTGCCAGAGCGATGATGCCTCCCGCTGTCACCATCTCACCGAGGATGCTGGCCCGCAGCTGCCATTCGTTGGCGGCTATGTCGGCCATCGTTGCCGCCATGTCGTCAGGGGCGGAGTTGGCGAGCAGGTCTACCGGAGCCAGTACAAGCCCGCTCACCGCGGAACCGATCGCTTGCAACAGGAACGCCGCTCCGAGAAGTCGGAGTTCACGAGAGGTCGGCGGTGCGGTGGTGGAATCGGTCATAGTTGTCTCCCACAGATCCTGGGAGCCCGGTCGGGCCACCAAGTCCACTCTTATGAACCAAATGGGAACCTCCCAGAGTCCTTGGTCCTGCGGACCCACGGAACCCCTAGTGCGGCCCTTGGCTCGGCAGCATCGCGTGCACCCGGTCTGGTAGTTGAGGATCGCGCCCTCGGCCCCGGCACCGGACCGTCGCTACATCTCTGACCTTCGTCTCTAGCCGATCCGCAGCACTTGGATAACAGTGAGCACAGAACCGGACCTGGAGGTGTGCCCGTGAAGTACTTCAAAGAACCAGCGCAACAAATCGGCTGGCTGTTCGTCTTGGCGACGGTCGCCGGCGTGTCGAGCGTGGTGATGATGTCGTCAACGCTCGGAGCGGAGAATCTGCTTTCCTCCGTGCAAGACAACCAAGGCTCGCTGATCTTCGGCAACCTGCTCATCTTTGTGATGCTCACAGCAATGGTCGGCACGGCCGTTCTGCTCCATCCAATCCTGAGGGATCATGATGAGAAATTGGCACTGGGCTACGTATTGGCCAGAGCGTTCGAGGTTGCGATACTTTCAATCGGGATGGTCGCTGCGCTGCTGCTGGTGCCACTGAGCTGGGAGTACGCCGCAGCAAATAGCGCAGACATGGCCAGTGCCCAGGTACTGGCACAGTCGTTCAAGACCGCCAGTGACTGGACGGGCTATCTGGGCGCCCAGATGGTCTTCAGCCTCTCGGCACTGGTGCTCAACTGGGCGTTTCTATCGAACCGGGCTCATTCCCCGCTGGCTGTCTTTGTGGGGCCTGATCGGTGTGCCACTCATGTTCGTATCTGGTCTCCTGGTGATGTTCGAGTCACTCAACTCCGATGCAACGATGCTGAACCTGCTGGTCGTACCGCTCGCCGTCCAGGAGATGGCCATGGCCGTCTGGCTGATCGTGAAAGGATTCAGCGACGACACCAAGCACGAGCCGAAGTTGAAGGCGTCAAAACACCTGGCTACAGCACACTAAACCGGTGTGGTGTCTCATGCGTGGCCGGGCGGCCTTCTGGCCGGCCACGTCGCACTCCCCCTTACCGATCAGCCATCGAGACGTTGAATTCGCGCAGCAAGAGAAGACCTAGCCATGCGAACCAGACGATGAGCCCCAAACCGAAGACGGCGCCGACCGCTTCGAGCGGCGGGACGATAGTGACCAAACCAGCAGCCCCGCTGACGATGCCGAGGTAGTTCAACGCCGACGGCAGAACTGCGCTTCGTAGGGCCGCGATGCTGACCAGGAGAACCCAGACCCCACCGGCAATTTCGTTTCCGCCGCCTAGCCCGTTCTGCACCGAGTCGAGGGCGGCCCACACAGTCGCAGCCCGATCCGGGTCGGTGCCTTCGAGATCCGCAACCGTGCCGATACCGATGTTCGTGACCATTCCGGCGGCCAGAACCAGTCCCACCCAAATCAGGCCAAACGCCGTTGATGCCTGCGCCAGCGCTGGTGTCTTGGCCTTCAACCGCTCATGGAGTGCCAGCACTACAGGCACGAGGGCAAGGCCGAAGACGATGAAGATGATCGCATTCCACACATAGAGAGCGGCCTGGTTTTCCACCAAGAAGGCCACTGACTCGGCCGGAGTTGGATTCCCTGTTGTGTAGTCGGCCAACAGCGTGACGAACATGACGATGCCAACGATGAACGTGCCGGCCTCAACCAAGGCTGCAACGCCACCAACTCTTTGCCTGTTCAACATTCCGTTCCCTCCTCGGAGCCCATCCGGGCCACCAGGTCCACTCTGGTCAATGAAGCAGGAGCTTTCTAGGGGCATTGGTCCTGCGGATCAGAGAAACCCGCATGCACCCAGCGGCAGGATCTCTGCGAATGCAACCAACACTCACGAGGCCTCGATGTGGCCGATGACGTTGGTCTCTAGGCGGAGAACACCGCGCCGAACGACACTTCGGGCGAGATCGCAACCACATCATGGAGACACCAATGACCAACTTGAAAGGAGCGGAGGAAGATTGAGTGAGAGCCGAGCCACAACCGATAGCGGGTTGGCCAGCGTGCCTCCCGGCCTCCATGACGGTGCTCCCAAGATAGCGCTTCGGTCGCGCACGGGTCGAGCGATCATCGCGGCCGCCGTGCTCGGCTCGGCGCTTGCCTACATGAGCGACGACATGCTCAACGTTGCGTTGCCGTCGGTTTCGAGGGACTTGCAGGTCGGTGTGTCGGAGATGCAGTGGGTGGTCAATGGCTACTTCATCGCCATGCTCTCGTTGATGCTGACAGCCGGTTCGATTGGCGACATTCGGGGCAATCGCCGGACGTTCCTGCTGGGACTGGCGGTCTTCTCCGGCGGTGCGATCGTGTCCGCCACGGCGCCCGTGGTTGCGTTGCTCGTGGCCGGTCGTGCGGTTCAAGGGGTGGGCGCGGCGCTTGTCCTTGCCGCGGCGTTGGCACTGGTGAACGGGACATTCGCCCATGACGAGCGAAGCCGTGCGGTCGGTGTCTACATGGGGGCAACCGCCGTCGTGACGGCGGCGGGGCCCGTGCTCGGTGGTCTTCTGGTCGATCTTCTGTCCTGGAGGGCGATCTTCGTAGCGCCCCTGATGTTCCCGCTGGCAGCGGCGGTCATCACGGGCCTGTGGGTCCCCGAGTCCCGGATGAACCCGAAGAGGAAGTTTGATGTCGCAGGTGCGGCTTTAGCGTTCATCACGATATCGGCGTTCAGCTTCGCTTTGATTCGGGGGCCGGGCACCTGGCTACGGCTGGATGTGCTCGTCGGGCTGGCCGTGGCGGTCGTCGCAGCAAGAGCATTTCTGCGGGCCGAGCAGCGCTCGGATGATCCGATGCTTCCACTCGTGCTCTTTCGGAGCCGGGTCTTCTCGGGAGGAAGTGTCGTCACGCTGCTGTCGTTCATGGTGTCAGCGGGGGCGTTCCTGTTCGTGGCGGTTCAAATGCAGATCGCGTTGGGTTACCGTCCGGCGCGCGCCGGCGCTGCGCTCGTACCGATCTACCTCATCATGTTGGTCGGCTCGCCTCTCGCCGGCAGCCTCGCCGACAGGATCGGGCCGCGAACTCCCGTCGTCGTCGGCAACGTCGTCTTCGCCGGTGGCGTGTGGTGGTTGAGCTTCATCGAGGCCGGCTCGGCGTTCCTGACCGGCGTTCTCCCGGGTCTCGTTGTTCTCTCCGTCGGCTTGGCCACCGTCGGCGCGCCCCTCACCTCCGCCACTCTCGGTGCGGTGGGAGAGGAAGTTCAGGGCGTCGCATCGGGCGTCAGCAACACCGTCGGACAGCTCGGTGGCTTGTTGATGATCGCTGTACTCCCCGCAATTGCTGGACTCTCCGGGCGCGGCTTCGACGATCCGCAGTTCGCCAACGGATACCGGGTTGCCATGCAGGTATGTGCGGCACTCTGCCTCGTTGCTGCGGTCATCGCCGGATTCACCATCCCGTCCAAGACCGAACAGACCGAGAGCCAGTAGGAGACAGCCGACGGGTTGCAGCGGCATCGGACCGTTCCGCAACCTCGGTTAAGGTGAATTGTCGCACCTTCGGAGGACCATCGCCTCTGGCCAAGAGGACTCGACATTCCTAGCGTTTGTAGCGAAAAGCTTCAGAAACGAGAAGGAGCCACACCCGATCATGAGCCTTCAACTGTCCTCGGACCAAGTTTGGGAAGAAATCGAAAAGAACAGTTTTGGCGTGCTTGGCGTGGTCACGGCCAAGGGTGAACCGCGGACGGTGGGGATCGTGTATGTCGTGGACGATCACAAGCTCTACATCGGTGCCGAGCCGAACGCGTGGAAGACCAAACACATCGTCGGTAATCCTCACGTCTCCCTGACCATTGCCATTCCCAAACGCGTTCCACTGCTGCCGTGGATCAAAGTGCCAGCCGCCACGATCACCTTCTCGGGTACCGCCAAGATCTTGGAGAAGGACGAGGTCGGGGCGGAGCTGCTCCAGAAGCTCTATCGCCATGAAGAAGGCCGGGGCGAGTGGTGCGCCATCGAAGTGACCCCGCAGAAGGATTTCATCACCTACGGCGTTGGGATCTCGGTGGTGCAGATGCGTTTCCCGGAGAAGGCCCGGGCCCGCGTTCCGGTTGCGGCTGGCGAGTCGTGGATGAGCACGAGTGAGCAGGCACTGGGGGTTTGATGGCTACGACCACAGCATCACCGGTGACAACGGCCCTGTGGCAGCGCAGCGCGGTTGAACTGGCGGCGACGATCAAGTCCGGTGAGACGTCGTCGCGCCAAGTTGTCCAGGCTCATCTCGATCGGATCGACGCCGTCAACGACGGCTTGAACGCCGTAGTCCGACGAATGGACGCCGAGGCGCTGGCAGCAGCCGACGCCGCCGACGCGGCCCTTCGAGCTGGCGAGCCAACCGGTCCCCTTCATGGTGTGCCGGTCACGCTCAAAGAAAACATCGACCTCGCTGGCCATCCAACGACGCATGGAACAGTGGCACTCGCCGATGCCACGGCCAGCACAGATGAACCGGTCGTCGAACGGCTCAAGGCCGCCGGTGCCATCCCCCTCGCCCGCACCAACCTGCCAGACATGGCGATGCGGTTGCACACCGACAGCGGACTCTATGGGCCGACGCTGAACCCATGGAACGAGACGGTCACGCCGGGAGGCTCCAGCGGCGGCGAGGCGGTCAGTGTTGCTACCGGTATGAGCCCTCTGGGAATCGGCGGCGACATGTGCGGTTCGCTGCGGTGGCCAAGCCAGTGCTGCGGGGTCGCCACCCTGAAACCCACTCTGGGTGCGGTTCCCCGAGCGTTATCACCGATGGCCCCGTACGGGATTGAGCTGATGGCGGTCCTCGGGCCGTTGGCCCGCAGCGTGGCTGACTTGGGAGTGGCGTTCGAAATCATGGCCGGTTTGCATTCGGCCGACCCGTGGTCCTGCCCCGCGGCCTCGGCTTCGCCCACGGTTCTCGGCCTGCCGGCACATCGAATCGCTATCTCCACCGACCCCGGCGGTGGCGGCACCCATCCAAGCATCGTCGCCGGAATCGAGCAGGCGGCCGACGTCCTCGAAAACGCCGGCTGGGAGATCGTGGAGGCCGAACCACCGGAACTCGACGAAGCAGCACGGCTTTGGCCCGAACTCAACTACGGCAACCCGACCAACATCGATGCTATGACGTCGCTCCTGTCGCCCGACGCTCAACTGGCACTTAAGCAATGGGCGTGCGCAGCGGGGGTGATGCCCGACGGGAACACCTTCGTCGACGCGCTCCAGCGCCGGACTTTGATCGCCATTCGGTGGGCCCGCTTCTTTCTGGATCAGGGACTGTGGCTCACGGCCACGTCGACCGAGCCACCGTTCGAGGTCGGTGCCGACCTCGAAAGCATTGCGCGAGTCCAGCGCACTCTGCATGGTCATCGCGTCACTATGGCCACCAACAGCCTCGGGCTGCCCTCCGCAGTCATCCCAATCGGAGTGGCCGACGGTCTGCCGCAGTCCGTGCAAATCATCGGTCCCCGATTCGCCGAGATGGCATGCCTGAACGCGGCCGAGACAATCGAACGGACCGTCGGAACCCTCACCCCCATCGACCCCGTTCCAATTAGGGAGGGGTCGCAGACGGAGGACGGCGCGATCTCCCTCCCGCGCTGATTCGTTGTAATCGGGCGGTCAGGCTGAACTACACGCCGACCATCTCGCCGATCGATAGGCCGTGCTCGGCTGCGACCAACTCGGCGCCTTTTTCGCCGATCATGATCGAGGCAGCGTTGGTGTTACCGCTGACGATGTTGGGCATGATGCTGGCGTCGACAACTCGGAGGCCGTTGATTCCGAACACCTTCAGATCAGAGTCGACCACGTCGCCCATTCGACACGTGGACACAAGGTGGTAGACCGTGATTGCGTAGTGACGCGCCATGTCCTCGAGCAGAGCGTCGCTCGGACCCGCGGCCGGGTCGTAGCCGTGGGCCTTCGCCAACTTGGGCGGCACCATGAGGGCGCCTAAACCGTCACCGGGCCAGGCCGCAGCTATCTCCAGTCCTTTGCGCATGGCGGCCACCATCACCTTCACGTCGTGCGGATCACCGAAATAGTTGAAGTTGATGACGGGCTTGGCGGACGCATCGGAGCTTGCCAGTGTGATACTGCCCTCAGAGTGCGGCAACACCGGGTTGGGCAGAATGACCACCACGCCTTTCGTAGGGTCAAGTTGGTTAGCGGGATCTTCGAAGTAATTGTCGTCGATGCGGAACACGTCTCGCCAGATGTCCGGCGTGTAGCCACAGGCAAGGAAGCCGATCTGGATGTCGTGGGAATGTTCATCACCCAGCCCGCTCGAGAAGAATGCGACTGCGTCATAGAGCGAAGAAGATGGGATCCCGCGGCCGGTGGTGGCCCACTCGGTTAGCCGACGCTCGGCTTCGGCTTTCAAACCAGCTAGCTCGGGCGGCAGACTTTCGTCGTCGGCCGGATCGGCCGGGAGCGGCCCCGCTGGAGCGCGGAGGGCATCAGGGCCGAGGGACACGGCGATCTCCGCCATCGTTTCGCCAACACCATCGGCCTCGAAATAGAGGCCGGCATGGAGATGATCCTTCAGGTGCTTTCCAACGTCCGGAAGATGGTGGACCGAATCGACTCCGACAGCGGCGAGCTCATCGGCATCACCTACGCCCGACACCATCAGGAGCTGAGGCGAACCAACTGCGCCCGCGCTCAGCACAACCTCTTTGGCCGCCATCGCGGAGTGGACGTTGCCATCGCCGTCGGTGTATTCCACACCCGTGGCTCGCAATGATTCCCCTTCGCCTTCGAACGTGACCCGTTGAGCCATGGCATGGGGCACGATCGTGAGGTTTTGCCGATCGGCGATTGGTTCGAGGAACGCATGGTAAGTGGATGACCGCATCCCGTTCTTCGTGGTGGTTTGGAACAGCGACGACACGCCATCCGGGCCGCCACGATTGCGGCCGTTGTAATCACCCGTGGGGATCCCCGCAGCCGAAGCAGCCTGGACGAACTGCTGTGCGGACGCCAGGACCGGGCCGCGGACCGAGACACCCAGTGGGCCCTCGGTGTTATGGGCATCGCCATCGATCACGACGTCGCCACTGGGCGACAGGCCCTCGGACTTTTTGAAGTAAGGCAAAACCTCGTTGTAGGCCCAACCGGCGGCACCCGTTTCGGCCCAGGAATCGAAGTCGCCAGGATGACCACGCACGTACGCCATGTAATTGATGCCTGAAGTGCCGCCGAGCATCTTGCCTCGGGGCACCATCATTCGTTGGCCAATGACGCCTTTACCGACGCCGCCTGGATCTCCGTCGAACATCCAGTCGGTATCGGGATTGTTCTGCAACGAAGCGACTGCCGCTGGCATCATCTCTGCCGGTGGAGGAGGGCCACCAGCCTCGAGGAGGCACACCCGACAGCTTGGATCCTCGGTCAGGCGGGCGGCCAACACAGCACCGGCCGAACCAGCACCAACCACGACGAAGTCGAACTGCTCACTGCTCATCTTTACCCCTTTTTCATTTTCGATCGTGGTGGGAGCCTAGACGAGACCACCCGACCGAGGCCTATCCCACCGCGGGCAAGGTGGCCGCGGAGGATCGCGTGGCGCGATTCTGGGCTGCCGGATTGGCCTCACGCGATCCTGGGCTGCCACCACCGAAAGTGGGGCGGGATTTAGTCGCCGGCGATGAAGAAGGTCCAGCGACCGTCGGTGGTGATCCCCAGCCGGTAGCCGACGTACCCGCCAAAGGCATCCCAACTGGCCAGCTCATCGGCTCCAAAGAGGTCGGCCAGTTCTTGGCGCTGCTCCTCTGTTGCATCAGACCAGTTGGGCAGGGCGAACACGGCCGGCCAGACGTAGAACACGTTGCCCTCGCCAACGTCGTAGCGGGCCGGTTCGAGGTTGAGGAGCTGGATCATGGTGGCCAGGGGTTCCTGACCGTTCGCCTCCGCATCGCGCCAGAAGCCGAACGGCTCGGAGTCGCCTCCGAAGGAGTAGGCGGTGCTGTTGGCCGCCGCCAGAACACCGATCCGGTCGAAGTCACAAGCAGAAGCGGCGTCGAGGATTTCGGTCCTCATGGCGGCCACCTCGGCCGGTAGATCACCCTGCGGTTGTTGGTTGGCGACCACCAAGCCGTCGGCGGAACACAGCGCTGGTTCCGTCGGGATCGAGGTCGGTTCCGTCGTCGGCGTCGTGGTCGAGCCGTTGTTCCCTGCCGTTGTGATGACGCTGGACTCCGTCGGGGTGGCGTTGGTGGGCTCGCTTCCGGTTTCTTCGCCGAGAAAGCCGCACGCGCCGAGCACAAACGCAAGAACACCGATCATCACGACAAAACGAATGGTGAACTTCAAGGTGGGTCTTCCAGATGAAGGAGATGGCTGAATGAGTCGAAACTGTAGGCCCTTCCCGTACGTGCTGCGGGTCAGGATCTCCGGGAATTATTCCTAGTACTACTCCGCCGGTTGGGGAACCCGACCGCATCGGTGATCGTCAAATTGTTGAGTGAAGCCGAACGTGCTCACCAAGGAGAATATGATGAAAAAACTGCTGATACCGCTGGCGGCGGTCAGCCTGTTTGTAACCGCTTGCGGGGCTTCAACCGGTGCCGCCGCTCCGGCCGCATCAACAGGAGAAACGCCAATGACAAACACGATTGCAGTGTCCGGAACCGGTCTGGTGACCGGAACCCCCGACACCTTGATCATCGATCTGGGAGTCCAAGTGCTGCGACCCTCCGTAGACGAAGCGACCGGCGAGGCAGCTGCCTTGGCCCAAGCCGTTATCGACGCACTGAAAGCACAGGGCGTGGCCGACAAGGACATCCAGACCACCAACTACTCGATCTACCCCGAGTATGACTACCGCAACGACACCCAGACACTCAAGGGCTACCGGGTGAGCAACACGGTGAGCGCCAAAATCCGGGATCTCGACAAAGCCGGTGAGACGATCGACGCAGCCACCAAAGCCGGTGGCAACGATGCGATTGTCAACAACATCCGTTTCGATCTCGAAGCCGATGGAAACCTAATCACCGCTGCTCGTGAAGCTGCCTGGAATGATGCCAAAGCCAAGGCCGAACAACTGGCCTCGCTGGCCGAAGTTCAACTTGGCAAGGCCGTAACGATCAGCGAGATGTCCAGCTCCTCCCCTCCCCCGATCGCCTATGCGGAAGCAGCAGGTGGCGCCGCATTTGACACGGCCACACCGATCCAGGCCGGCGAATCGCAGGTCACGGTGATGATCACGGTCCAGTTCGCCATCGAATAAGGACTCACGACAACCCTGGTACCGGTTCTAATTCGCAGCCTTCGGTGTCCTTTAGGGCACTGGGGGCTGCGGATCAAGTTTTGTCAGAGCCTCATTGACTATGGTCAGACCATGGGCTTCAACGTACGGATCTCGCACGACGATGTGAGTATCGAGTTGAGCGGATTGGACCGTGCCATGAACTGGCGGCGCAGCATCCAATTCGACCTCGCCGACGTGGTGAAAGTGAGTGTGGTTGAGCGCTCGTCGCTGGAGGAACTCATCGAACACCGAGCGCTGGGGTGGGGTACGCACAATGGGGAGAAGCGGCCGAATCGACGTCGTGTCGGGACCATGCTGGGGCGTGATGTTGTCGGCAAACAGTTCTGGGCCGTGCCGGCCGGGGAAGGCTCGACCCGTCTACTTGTGCTGGACATGAGCTCCGGCGACTACGCACGCTCCGTGCTCGAGATCGACGACCCCGACAGTGCCGCGGCAACGCTGGAACAAGACCTCAGGACCCACTGAACCGCTCGTGCCGGTCACCTCAACAGGCACTATCTTCGGAACTCAGTTGTTCTCCGGGGCATCCGGTGCCCTGGAGGGCACTCAGTGCACCGGATAACGGCGAGCAACCATTGGCGTGATCAGGGCAAATTGGCGTCACTCGAAAAATCCTTCCCAGTATTCACGAGTGCCAGGTTTGCTTCGATCGAAGACGGGGAAACGCTCTGCTACACCCTCTGAAAGGAACCAATCTAATGCGCCGACTCTTTGCAGCTTTCGTCCCCACACTCGCAGCCTACGCCTGGCGGAACCGATCGAAAATCGGCCGTTGGTGGAACGATTCCGAACTCAGTAGCGGCACAGCAGACCGCCCAAGCGGGCCAGCTACGGCCTGAAAACGGGTCACATTCAGGTCTACGTCAGCAAGGCGTAGGAAAGATTCCGCAAGGGCGACGAGCCATTCGTTGCTCCGCGCGTAACAGTAACGAGTAGGAGTGTACGAATCATGCGTATCGCTTTGGTGTCCCCATTGTACGAAACAGTGCCGCCCCCCAAATACGGAGGCACAGAACGAGTGATCGGAGCGTTGGCCAACGAGCTGGTGCGCCGCGGCCACGAGGTCACGTTGTTTGCGGCCGGCGGGTCCGAGACCGACGCCAAGTTGGTGAAGTGCACCCGCCGGCCCCTCCGGACCACCATGACCCGGGCCGAACTGGAGTTCACAGCGCCTCACCTCCATCTGAAAATGCTGGCCGACGTGTGCGCCCGTTCAGGAGAGTTCGACATCATCCACTCTCACGCCGACATATGGACTCTGCCGTTCGTGGCAGCGTCGTCGTACGCCGATCGTGGTCACGATGCACGGCCGCCTGGATCTCGACAACCTTCGCACCGTCCTGCCCCTCTACCCGCACACTCCCCTGATCTCCATAAGTAACTCACAACGTGAACCATTGGCCGACCTCGATGTGCGGTGGGCTGCCACCTGTTACAACGGGCTCGATCTGTGGGAGTACCAGCACGCACCAGTGGGGTTGAGAAACGACCGCTACTTGGCATTTGTCGGAAGGATCACGGCCGAGAAACGCCCGGATTGGGCGATCGAGATTGCCCGTCGAGCCGGGATGCGGCTCAAGATTGCGGCGAAGGTCGATCCGTTGGATCAGGAGTACTGGACCGAAGAAATCGAGCCCCTGATCGCCGCCGATCCGAACGTGGAATTCATCGGCGAAATCGGAGAAGCGGACAAGCCGGAGTTCTTGTCTCGAGCCGCTGGCCTGGTATTTCCAATCGACTGGCCCGAACCCTTCGGACTTGTCATGATCGAGAGTATGGCCGCCGGGACTCCGGTGATCGCGCTGAACAACGGATCCGTGCCCGAGGTTATCGAGCACGGCCGTTCCGGATTCATCTGCGAAAACCTCGACGATATGGTCCAGGCCGCTCGCAATCTTGACCAGATCGACCGCGCGGAATGTATCAGGGCGTCACAACGCTTCTCCGCAGCTGCGATGACAGACCAGTACCTCGCCACCTACAAGAAGGTCATTGCCGAATTCAATGGGCACAAGGTACGCACCAGGGTGCCGAGGCCAGACATCGACCTCACCTCGCCGGTCCACCAGCTTCGATCCCCGGCGCCGATTGCCCGCAAACGCATATCGGCGAGGAACTGAACGACGACGAACCGAAGTTGCCACGGCGAACTGAAGTTGCCGCGACGACCTGAATCGGCTCTCAACTGAATCCGTGACGAACGGAGGTTGCGACGAAGTGAATCGGAACTGAGGTTGCTAATGCGCTACGAGGTCATCGCTCTTGGTGGTGTCGTCATCCACATCGACCAGCGAAACATGCCGCAGGATGAGGTAGTTTCCGCACGGCTCGTAGGTGACCTGGCAGTTCTCACACGCCCACTCGCTCGCGCCGATTGCGGTGACGATTGCGGTGAGGGGACCGGAACAGTAGGGACACTGATTGGCAAACAGGGGCTGATCTGCCATGGCGAAATTCTACCCCAATTTCATCCTCGCTAACCGGTCAGGTGGCACCGGTGATCGGCAGAATTCGGCCAAACTCTTAGAGTGAGCAATCCGTTGAACGCCGCCGCTTCGCCTGTCTCGGCAGGAACAGATCTCATGCTTGTCAACGGACGTACGTTCGTGATCGCTGACTCGGACGGGTCCCTTCGTGCGCCGAGGCACGGGTTGGTGTTCGAAGACGTGAGAATCCTCTCCACCCTCGCCTGGCAGATCGAAGGTCCGGCGGGATTCCTCACGGCCCAGATGCTGTCCACCAGCCAAGGAACCCCATTCTCTTCGGTCACGGTCAGCGCTCTCAGAGGAGACGGCGAATCACTGATCGTCAGCGACGAGATTGTGATCCATCGGCAGTGGATCGGCCGAGGATCGCTGCATCGCTTTGAATACCGCAATCTCTCCGATTCCTCGGTGCGCCGGACGTTCTCGCTTCTGCTCGAGGCGGACTTTGCCCACATCTTCGACATGAAGGCACAGAAGCCTGCCGGTGACGTCGGTTCCGTAACGGTCACCGAGGACGGCTTGCGCATCGATGGTGGCAGGCCCACCACAACCCAGCTCAAATTTGACCCTCAGCCCTCTCGAGTCACCGACGGCACGGCCCACTGGACGATCGACCTGGACGCCGGTGCGATGTGGGCTGTTGACCTCCATGTTGAACCCGTCGTCGACGACGAACCGGTCGGCATGGCCTTCCGGGACGGGCCGCCCATGATCGTCACCCGAAGGTTGCCGACCACGATGGCGGTGGAGACCACCGATGCCCGAGTGCAGGGTGGCTTCGACCAGGCCCTGACCGATCTGGCCGCTCTACGAATCTATGACCCCAGTAATCCCGGCAACGTCGTGGTGGCCGCGGGGGCGCCGTGGTTCATGACCCTCTTCGGCCGAGACTCGCTACTCACCTCCATGATGGCGTTGCCCTGGACCCCTGACCTGGCCGTCGGTGTTGTAACCGCACTGGCAGATCTTCAGGGGACCACTACCGATCTCGTCACCGAGGAAGCGCCGGGCAAGATCATTCATGAACTTCGGCGCTCCTCCGGAACCAAGGCATTCGGCGAGCGAGGTCGTTACTTCGGGAGTGTCGACTCAACGCCACTCTTCGTGATGCTCATCGGCCAATTACATCGAGCAGCGCTACTCAGTCCCAGTGACTTCAACAAACTGGTCCCCCATATCGACGCGGCGTTGGGATGGATCCTGGACGCCATCCAGTCCGGCCCGGACGGCTTCGTCGCCTACGAACGCACCAGTGACGCCGGCCTGGTCAATCAGGGATGGAAGGACTCCTGGGATGGCGTGTCCAGCCAAGCCGGAGCGCTGCCCACCGGGCCGGTGGCGCTGGCAGAAGTTCAGGGCTACGCCTACGCCGCTCTCAATGCAGCGGCCACCATGCTCCAGTCCCAGGACGTCGGCGGTCGCCTCTCCAGCGATCTCGCTGCAGCCGCCTCCAGCTTGAAGGCCAGATTCAACGAAGTCTTCTGGTCAGCCGAGCTGGGCCACTACATCACCGGCTTCAGTGAGGCCGGACCTCTCGATTCACTTACCACCAATCCCGGGCACGCCATCTGGTGTGGCATCGCAGACGGCGAAAAGGCCGACACCCACCTTGAGCGGAGTATGGCGCCGGACCTGTTCACCGGGTGGGGCCTTCGTACGCTGTCCAGCACTGCTGCGCTCTACAACCCGCTCAGTTATCACAATGGCTCCGTGTGGCCCCACGACACCGCCTTGGTCGCGGCCGGGGCCCACCGAATAGGACGTTTCGATATCGTCGATCGGCTTGCAGAGGCGGCGCTGGACGCGGCTGCAATGTTCGGCGGCCGACCCCCCGAGCTCTTTGCCGGCTTTTCCCGACAAGACATCGGTGCACCGATCCCCTACCCCTCGTCGTGCTCGCCTCAAGCCTGGTCATCGGCCTCCACCCTTCAGCACCTCCGTAACAGCCTGGATCTCGCTCCAGACGGCACCATCAGACGACGCAACGGCAGCCTCCGAGTCGCCGCTATCGACACGATGGTTTAGTCCCAGACGAGCGGTCAGTTCGGCCTGTCGCAGCGGTCAGGCGGGGCGGTTGGACCATCGATTGGGTCGAGTTGCGGGGTTCCGCCGGTGATGTTGATATTGAGCGGCAGCGGGAACTGGTGTGACCGGCTCTCGGTGAAGTGCATGAGATAGCCAGCGGTATTGGGGATGACAACAATGTCTCCTACGTTCACCCCCCGATCGAATTGCAAGCGACGATGCATAATGAAATCGCCTTCGGAGCAGTACGCCCCGGCGAGATAGCCAGCCTTCGGCTCTTGGTCCGTGGCAGGGGTGGTAGCGGAACGCACCAGACGGGGATCGGCGAAGAGCTCAGACTTCTGGCTCCGACAGTTGGAGCTGTTCATGGCCAGGCCGATCAGCCAGTCGTCGTCCACGCGCTTGCGATGCTCCACCCTGGCGAACGTCATTCCGCAACCGTTCAACAGCGAGCGGCCCGGTTCACAGTGAAGGCGAAGGCCTCGGCGGACAAGGCTCTCGGCGATAGTGCTGCTCGGTTCCGATGGGCGAGGGGCATCGCAGATCTCCCGAAGCCAAGCGCCGCCCACGAGTGTCTGGGCGTGTGGATAGGCCTGGCGAGTACCCACGATCTCGCCGGAGTGGACAGACAGGCCGTACCCGTGGTTGCGGTAGGTCAATGGCGGGCGTGACCCGAGCAGGGCGCTGTCGAGGCTCGTCCAGAAACTCTCCCACTGGTGGCCTTGATCTAGGTAGCGCATGGGAAAGCCGCCGCCAATGTCGATGAACTCGATTTGCGCTATTTCGGCGGCCCGGAGATCGTCGGCGAGCTGCATCGTCGCATCGAGAGCGGTGACACGGTCGGTTGGGGAATAGCCATCAAGATGAAAATGTAATCCGTCGATTTTGATATGGCCGCCAGCGGTCCAGTATTGAGCGGCCGCCGACGCTTCTTCGATCGGAATACCGAAGCGAGACGGCATCGAACGAGCGCCGCTCCGGAAACTGATGCGAACGGCGGCGTTCAGCTGCCTCTGCTGCCGCTCGCATTCGGCCACGATGCGCAGGGCTTCGTCGTCGTTATCTATGGCCACGCGTACTGATTCGGAGACGCAGAGTTCGATGAGCCGGGGAGGCTTGACGGCCGAGGTGACGATGATGTCACTTGTGGGCACACCACTGGCCAGCGTCTGGACCAATTCTTCGTAGCTGGCAACGTCCACGCCAAATCCCGCCTCGGCGGCGGCCTCGACGTAGCTGATGCATTTGTTGGCCTTACGGGCGAAGTGCACGAACAACTGCACGCCGGATGCCGACGCCGCAATGTTGAGCTCGTCGATATTACGCAGAAACGGACGAGTGTTATGGACGTGAAGAGGTGATCCGAATTCGTTGAGGAGCTCCTCGCATGCCTCAGGATCGGAAAGCAAACGATCCATCCATGGTTCCCAGTGGGCATCTAAAGGTTGATCGCCGGCACACCTTTCGAAAGACTTTGACGGCGGGGCGAATGTGGTGGTCATGCTGCGCTCGCTTTCAGCGGGAGGCAAAGTCGACGGATCGTTGCTCGGGCCCACAATGCTGGGGTGTCATGAAGGCTCCGACTGAGGGTGTCGTTGCCAAGAATAGAGCCTTCCGTTGGACGGCCCACGGCCGCGAGGCCCGCCGTTGGCTTGCCGTCGACGCCGATGCAGGTGCCGTCGGCCCAGACGTCGAGCCCGGCCGAATGGACGGTGGTCCTGGCCAATCCACCCTCCAACAAGCTGGCCACCAACGGGGCCGGGTGAGGAGCTGCCCCGGGCGGATCCAGCACGGCGTTCACCAGCACGTCGGCTCGTCGGACGGTAGTGCCCGCTCGTAGAAGAATGCCGTCCTCCGCTTCGATGATGATGGGGTCGGCGGCGCAACCTGTGTCGACGATGCCGGCATCGATGAGTGCAAGCAGTCGAGCAGCATTTTCGGCAGGGGGGCCGAACGCTACACGCTCCATCTCGGTTGCGAGCTCCGCAAAGCTTGGCCAGCAGTCGTCCAGATCACGAGTTGCCACCAGCCGGACAAGGGCTGGGTAGACGCCTCGCCACGTGACGCCTAACGCCCAGTCCGGCCCAGGCCGGCGCTGCCCGAAAGCGATCTCGACGGCCGCCCTCATCTCGAGAACTATTTCGTCGGGCCCGATCGGTTCTCGAGAAAGAAGGTCGTCCAAGTGGTATCGGATCAGCGTCTCGCAATTGTCGTCTCCAGTGGCCCGGTGGAGGACCGACGCACTCGTCTCGACAATGGCAGCGAGAACCGAACCGCTCCCCGATGTCCCGATCGCATCGATCAAACGAGATCCTTTCTGGCATGCCGCCACAATTGCCTCGGTCTCGGGCATCAGGACCGGGTGGGGTTTGGGGACCATCGGGCGGCCAGTGCGGGAATGGGGCAGGATGGCGCTGGCCTCCAGTCCTGATAGTTCGTACCTGAGCTTGCCGGGCATGGATGTTGAGACGAATCGGCCGCCACGACCCTCGGTGAGCGCAAGTGCAACATCGATAGCGGTGAGGCCCATGCCCCGCACGGCCACGGTGCTCCCCGGCGCGATGTCGCCGACCCCGCCGGGCTGGTCCACCGGATACGGCGAGATGCCCGCGGAGATCGGAGACGTGCGGGAGCCATGGCCGGTGGCCAGCAGAACCTCGTCGCACACCAATGACTGCACCGCCGTATTGACCTCGAAGCTGCCGCCTTGACTCTCGATCGAGTGAACAGCCTCGTGATGGAGGCTTACCGATGCGACGGCCCTCAGGGAATCGACGATCCAGCCGAAGCCCTCATACAAGTAGGTACCGACTAGACGGCGCGGGGCGTAGTCGGCCTCTGATGCGGCGAGACCGCGCCCGGCGAGATAGTCGACGAATGTTGGGCCTGATGGTGCCTGCTCGTCGGTGAGGTCGCTATCACGGGACCACATGTCGATCTTGCCGTTGGCGAAGTTCATCCGGAGGTAGTCCGGCTGGGTTGGGTCATAGACCGGACCGGCGCCGGGGTAGGGATGGGGCTCGAAGATATGCACCTCGAGTTCCAAATCGTCGCCACTCCGGTGGAGCTCGTCGGCTAGTCGTTCCAAACAGTAGAGGCCCTTAGGTCCGGCTCCAATGACGGCGATCCGCCGTTGCATACTCATGCCACTCCTGCTTCGATCAGGCTGGGACAAGTGGCATCCACCGCAGCTGCAAGGTCGGCCGGGTGACATCCAAGTTGGGATCCCACCCAAACGTCCGAAAAGATCGTGTCGAGGTAGCGGGTGCCGCTGTCGGCCAGGATCGCCACCACCACCGAATGCGGGGCCATGGCGTGCGAGCGGGACCGTACTGCTTGAAGGACCCCACCAGCCGACCCACCGACGAGGATTCCCTCCCGCCGAGCAAGTCGCCGGCAACCGACCACGCAGTCCAAGTCAGTCATCGTCTCGATCGCTGCGAAGTGCCGATTCAGAGCCAATGGTGGAACCTGGCCGGCGCCCAGGCCGGGAATGTGCCGAGGCTTTGATGCGCCACCGAAGAGCACGCTGCCCAGCGCATCAACCGCCACAACGTCGGTCAAGCGTTGCCGTTGGCGCAACAGGTCATCGCACCCTCCCGCGGTACCGGTGCTGCTGGCGGCGACGAACACGCTGTCGATTCGGCCGCCGAGGGCATCGTCAATTTCGCGCATCGTCCCCACTTCGTGGGCCAACGGATTGTTGGGGTTTGCGTACTGGTTGGGCCAATAGGCCGTCGGATCCTCACGCATGATTTCCTCAACGCGACGAAGACGGGCGGTGAGAAAGTCGCCGTTACGGGGGTCGGGCTCGGTCACAAGGTCGATTTCCGCACCATATGCCTCGAGAATCTGGATGTTGTGCGGTTGAGCGCGGGGATCAACTACGCAGCGAAAGCGAAGGCCGTGCTGGGCGCACGCCTGGGCCAGTCCGATCCCCATGTTGCCCGAGGAGGATTCGACCACCAGGGTCCCGGGGCCAATTTCGCCGCACAACATCGCGGATTCGAGCATTCGCGCCGCCGGCCGGTCCTTCATGCTGCCACCCGGGTTGAGGTATTCCAGTTTGGCGTAGAGGTCTATGTCGGACCGGTCCAAGAATCGGTCCAGCTTGACCAGCGGAGTGTTGCCGATCGCCCCGATTACCCCGGTTGCCGCCTGTGCACCACGCACGCCGCTCATCCTTGTGGGGCCTGGCTCTGGAGCTGCCAGCTGTCCTAGTTCGATCGCCACGGTGGTCTCCTCGGTCTCGGTGGTTTGACGGGATACCCCGACTACCCCCGCCTCAACCATCCATGAGCCATCTCATGACGCACTACCCGATCGGGGACTGTCCGAAGCCGGTGGTCGATCGGGTTTTTCTTCTGGAGTTGTCGATTTTGGGTGGTGTGGCGCGTCATCGTGGTGCTGGCGGTGGTCGCCAGCCATGACATGAGGGAGATTGACCATGAAGTACTTCGTTCTATTAGCTGGATACGGCGAGATGCCCGGCTGGGATGAACTGTCCCCAGAAGAGCAGGAGGCGGGGATGGCCAAATTCATGGCCTTCGATGAGGCCTGTGCCGCCAAACCAGGAGTGGAGATCCTGGGCGGTGAGGCGTTGGGCGACGGCTCGATGGCCACCACCTTGCGTACCCGCGGCGGAGAGATGACCACAACCGACGGCCCGTTCGCCGAAGCGGCAGAGCACATCGGTGGCTACTACGTTCTTGATGCCCCCGACCTCGACACCGTGATCGAACTCTGCAAGATCCTCCCCGCCTATGACATCGAACTCCGACCGGTTCTCGACACGCCCTGACCAAACAATCGAGGCGCTCTACCGGGAGGAGTGGGGCCGGCTGGTGTCGCTGTTGGTGGCACGGACCCGTCGCATGGATCTGGCCGAGGACGCCCTGGCCGAGGCCTTCGCCCGGGCGACCGAGCGCTGGCCGGCCGACGGGGTACCGACCAACCCCGCCGGGTGGTTGTACACAACGGCCTACCGGCAACTCGTCGGGAGACTGCGGGCCGAAGCCATCGCCGGGCGAAAGGCTCCGCTGCTTGCAGTCCGGCCCGGCTGGGTGCCACCGACCGCGAATCCTGATGAGCTGCCCGATGAACGGTTGCACCTGATCTTGTTGTGCTGCCACCCTGCGCTTTCAAGCGAATCACGATCGGCACTGGCACTCCGCCTGGTGATCGGTACACCAACCGAACAGATCGCCCGGCTCTACCTGGTACCCACCGCCACGATGGCCGCCCGCCTCACACGAGCGAAGAAGAAGATTGTGCTGGCCGGCATCCCTCTGAGCGACCCGGTTGGAGAGGAACTCCGGTCTCGACTGGACGAGGTCTGCCGAACTATCTATCTGGCTTTCACCGCGGGCTACTCCCCCGGCTCCGGGCCGGACTTGTTGCGGGCCGACCTCGCTGGCGATGCGGTGCGACTGGCCGCCGTATTGCACCATCTCGTCCCCGACGCCAACCAGGTGCAGGCCATGCTGGCACTGCTTCTTCTCCACCACGCCCGCCGTGATGCCCGACGCCACGATGGCCAGCTCGCGACCCTTGCCGCCCAGGACCGATCGCTCTGGCACCACTCCGAGATCCAGGCTGGGCTGGCACTCCTCGGCCAATTGTCGTCGGGTTCGGGTTACGCCGAAGAACTCCGCCTCCAAGCACTCATCGCCGCAGAGCACGCCAGCGCACCCACGGCAGCAGCGACCGACTGGGCCACGATCGCCAGCCACTACGCCGTGCTCGAAACCCTCACCGGGTCGGCGATCGTGCGACTCAACCGAGCGGTCGCGGTGGCCGAGGCTCAGGACGCCCAGGCAGGTCTTGCACTCCTTGCGGCACTGGACGTTGTACTCCCCAACAACCACCGGCTTGCCGCCGTTCGCGGCGAACTCGCCTACCGGACCGGTGACCTTCAGCTGGCCAGAGACTCCTTCCGCACGGCGCTGTCCCTGTGCGGGAATGAAGTGGAACGCACCCACCTGAGCGCCCGACTAGCCGAGATCGACACACTGCCCCGTGATGAGGGCTGTTGACGAGTCATCATTCATCGTTTATCGTCGATGATGCATGAGGGAGCTAACCCAACAACTCGCTGACGAATACGCCTCGTGGTTTCGATGCCTTGCCGACGGCACTCGCCTACGAATCCTGAGCATCGTCGCTTCCGCCGACGAACCAGTGACTGTTGGAGAGATTGTGGATCAAATGGACAAGAGCCAATCCACGATCTCACGTCACGTGAAGGTGCTGGCCGAGGAACAATTCGTGTTGACCGAGACCGATGGCATTCGGACCAGGGTTCGCGTGAACCCGAACTGCATGACTGCGCTGCCGATCGCCGCTGCAGCCGTCATGGGAACCAAACCCAGGTGACCAAGCCATGAGAGGGACCGTGGTCTTGCTCGTTGAGCTGCTGGTGCTCTTCGTGGGAGTAAGTTTTCTCGTTGAGATCTTCCAACGACGATTTGGACCCGAGCGATTGAAGTCGTGGATGGGTGGCACTCCCATCGTGTCGGCGCTCAAGGGCACGGCGATCGGCTTCATCACGCCGTTCTGCACGTACTCGGCCGTGCCACTGCTCCTCGGGATGATCAAGGCTCAGGTTCCGCCCGCCGGCTACATCGCCTTCATCAGTGCAGCGCCGGTTCTGGACCCAATCCTGTTCGGAGCACTGTGGCTCATCGTGGGCCCCACCATCGCTGTCATCTATTTGCTGGTGACGCTGACCGCCGCCATCGGGCTTGCCCTCGTCGCCCAACGGATCGGCGTGGAGCGCTACCTCAAACCGCTCGACAAGCCCAAGGCTGTTCGTCGTGCGGTCACCGTCGGCGTCGGCGTCGGTGCACCGCAGCAACTTGAGCCCGAGCCCAAGACCAGCGCAGCTGAGACCAGCACATGCTCGGAGTCGCCGCAAGCTTGGCAAGGCTGGAGCTCCGAGGCACGGAACGCCCTCCGCGCCTCGGGCCGCTTGATGCGCTCGTTCGGACCACTCCTGCTGCTGGGCGTTGCCATCGGTGTTGCTATCGAAACTGTCGTCTCACCAGAAACCGCCGCCACTATCACGACCGGCACCCCCTGGATCTCGATTCCGACCGCCGCCGCCATCGGCACGCCCCTGTACTTCAACACCGAACTGTTCGTCCCGATCGCCAACTCACTGCACAACGCCGGCGTTGGCGTGGGTGCCATCGTGGCCCTCACGATCGCCGGCGCCGGCGCCAACATTCCCGAGTTCATCGTTTTGGCGAAGATGGCGAAACCCGCTGTGGTGAGCATCTTCTTTGCGTACGTGTTCTCCGTCGCAATGGCCGGAGGACTCATGGCCCACGCCCTCAGCGGCTAGCTGTGTCCCCGCGTGTCGCCACGAGTACCTGCAACGCTCCCATTGATCCGGATCAGAGGAGTTCGGCGATCATTGTGGCGGCCCGTTCAGCTCCATCGGTCTCGACGTCGCGGTAGTTGACCTGCTGGCCGACGGTGCGGGTGATCGCATCGGCCAAGCTGTCGGGGTCGGTGGTGGTGAAGTCCATGTGCGTACCGGCGCCGTACTGGTCGAGTCGGTGGCGGACGTGAAAGTTCTGCTCGAAGTGATTCGTGAGCGGAAAGTAAATAAACGGCCGCTTGCACGCCGTCAGTTCCATCGTGGTGGTGAGGCCGCCTTGCACGATCGCCAGATCGCACACGGCGAGGTGTCGGTAAAGGCGATCGACGTAGCCGTGGACCTCGAGACCTTTGTGGCGGGGAAGGCTGTCGGGATCGATCCGGGGCCCGGCAACGGCGACCGTCCTGAGGCCGGGAACGGAGCGCTGGGCGATCGGGTGGGCGGCGATAGCCATCTCCAGCAGGTCTTGACCGACGCCGGAGCCACCGACGGTGACAACGCAGATCTGCTCGTCGTCGCGGTAGCCGAGCTCGGACCGCCATTGCGCCACCTGATCGGTTGTTGGCGGGGTGAAGCCGGTGATGTAGCCGGAGAAGTCGAAGTTAGACGCCGTCCACTCACCGATGTTGGGCAGGTCCGGGCCGAACGTTTCGGGGACCACGTCGCGAGCGTTGCCGACGTAGATGGACCGATCCCGAATGCGGGGGAAGTTGGCGATGTGCTCGATCATCTCGGCGTTGTAGTCGGCGGTGAGAAACGCCTCGTGATCGCCACCATCAGGCATCGGGAGGTAGCCGACGAAGTCCGTCATCCACACGTGCGATCCTCGTTTGAGCTCGGGATTCTCGTGCCAGTAGTGGTCTACGTCCCAGGCCTCGTCGCCGATCACCAGGTCATAGAGCCCCTCCTCCACCACCTCCTGGAAGAGCATGAAGTTGGCCACCAGGATTTCGTCCATGTTGCGAAGCGCCTGGAAGCAGTGAAGATCATGGCCACACGCCTCCGAGGCGATGTGCCCGGACTCAGAGGCAAGCCAACTGCTCGCCGGGTGGATCGTCTCGCCCTCGCTCTGCAGCACGGCCGTGACTGGGTCTTGGGCGAGCCATTCGATCTCGAGGTCAGGCTCGAGTTGGCGAAGCTCGTGGGCGATCGCGAGATCGCGGCGAACATGGCCGAGCCCGATCGGTGACGAAACGTAGAGGATCTTCTTGCGGCGGCTGGCGCCGCGGACCCAGATGTGGCTCTCCATGATGGCTCTCATACCGATACACGCTCCACGAATTCGCGCAGCAAGAGATTGAATCGGACCGGATCACGCACGTTGGGCATGTGGCCTGACCCCTGCATCGAAACCAGCGTGCCCCCGGAGAGCCCGGCCGCCTTTACGCCCACGTCGTGGGAGATGACTTTGTCGTCCGTGCCGTGGACCACGAGCGTGGGGCAGTGCGCCTCGGCGAGCAGGTGAGCAACGCCATGTTCGGGCGGTGGCTGCATCGCCTCCGCCTCGAGAATATGCGGGCCACCGTCCATGGACCATGCCACCGCATCCTCCAGCGGCTTGGTGGAGTGTGGCTCGCCAAACACCTGCCCGAAGAACCAGGTGGCGAACTCGGGATAGTGCGCATGCCAGTAGGCCAAGTTGTAGCGATCCCAACCCTTCGGGTTCTCTGGTGCCGGATCGAGAAAATGGTCGGCGATCCTCGCCCGCTTCTCCAACGCCGGTGCCAGCGGGAGAGCTGCACCCAGCAAAACGAGACCGGAGATGGTGTGGGGTCGGAGAGCAGCCAGTTCGATGGCGTACCACGCACCACGGGACAACCCGACGGCGACCGTCTGCTCAACACCGCAGGCGTCGAGAACTGCCGCGGCGTCACGGGCGTATGCATGGGCAGAGTAGCGAGCCGGGTCGGTGGTTCGGTCTGACCTGCCGTTGCCGGGCCCGTCGTACACCACCACATGAAAGTGCCGAGCCAGATAGGGAATCTGCATCTTCCAGAAGCGGGTGTGGATGATCGTCCACGTTGGCAGCAGCAAGACCGTCGGTCGATCGGTTGGCGACGCTCCGTAAACCTCGTAGCCCAACCGGACGCCATCGCGTACGACGAAGTCCTCTACGTCGGGGTATCTGGCCCTCATGTCATTCCTCCAATTTTCGCAGCAGGAATCCGATGCTGCGCAGCGCTGAACGGCACGGCAATTCGTCCTCCTCGAAGCCGAGCAGAATCATTGTCTCGATCCCCAGGAACGCCGCACCCACGAGGACCGCCAACTCCTCCGCAGTGAAGGGACCCAGATCCCCGAATCGGAGTCCGACCTTGGTCACCGTCTCGGTGAGTAGCTCGAACCAGCCGCTGAGGTTCTGACGCACGGCCGTGGCGATTTCGTGGTCGGACCAGCCGGCGGCGGTCATCTCCTGCAGGACGCGCACGTACCCCGATCTCAGGTCTTCCTCGAGGAAGTCACATGCCTGCTCCCACTGCCGCCACACCGGCAGCTCCGCTCCGTACAGCTGCGTCTGACGATCGAGCAACCGGGCGTTCTCCTCTTCCAGCACCGCCAGCACAAGATTCTGTCGAGACCCGAAGTGATAGTGGATCTGGCTCAACGGCACACCAGCGGCTTCTGCCACTCGACGGGTGGACATCCCGGCATACCCGGACTGCACGAGAGCGGACTTGCCAGCTGCAAGGATCTGCGACCTCGTGTCAGCTGTCATCACCACGAGAGAGCCCCTCCTTTTTCGTTCGGTCGACCGATTGAACAGTAGCGGTGGGAACGACCCCTTGTCAACGGGCGCTGGAATCCCCTTGCAGTTTGAGACTGGGGGCTATCGTTTATTCATAGCGGTATCGGTCGATCGACCGAAGAGTTATGGGCCCGCGAGAATTCCACGTCGGTAGTGGTCATAACCCGGCGAGATGGCACCGGGAGTGCGCCGCGCCAGCCCAGATCGACACCTACCTTCGTTTGCGCCGAATCTGATCCTGGGGACTTCGGACCCTGGATCGAACCGACACACGACCCTAGGTTGAAACATGAAAGGACCGAGTGATCGAAGTGTTGACGTTCATCTTGTGGCTGCTCCTGCTGGTTGTGGCGTGGCCGCTGGCGCTGGTTGCCGTGATCTTGTACCCGATCGTCTGGCTGATCAGCCTGCCGCTCCGGCTGGTTGGGATCTCAGTGAAAGCGGCTCTCGATTTGGTTGGAGCGCTCGTCAGTTTGCCCGGTCGGGTTCTTCGGGGACCGAAGGGAATCCGATCTTAGAAAGCCCAGAAGAGGGAGTTGGTAGCGATGGATATGGTCAAGTCGAAACAGAAAACACCAAGGCTCCCGCCGCGCTGGTTCATGCGGCTTTTCTGGTTCACCCACCGACGCCTCTATCGGCTGACCGGAGGCCGCCTGGGTCTGTGGCGCCCCAAGCCCAACGGCTGGGGCGCCCTTCGCCTCACCACCATCGGGCGCCACACCGGCCAGGAACGCAGCGTGATGGTCGGCTACTTCGAAGACGGTCCGAACCTCGTCACAATGGCTATGAACGGTTGGGGTGAGGGCGAGCCAGCGTGGTGGTTGAACCTCCAGGCCCATCCGGAGGTCCGGGCCGAGCTTCCCGGCGAAACACGATTGGTCAGCGGGCGAGCTGCCGATGGCGAAGAACGGGAACGCCTATGGGCTCGATGGCGAGAGATCGATAAGGACCTCGACGCCAACGCCGCCCGCCGTTCCAGCCAAACCGCGGTAGTGATCCTGGAGCCAGTAGCGGGGTAACGCGATCACAACCGCCTGTCGCCAACCCGAAGTCGGCGGTCCATCCGAGAACGCCTAAGCAACGAGAGCTTACGAGGCGAGTTCGGAACCGAGGGCGTCCAGTTGGGAGTTCGTGCCAGCCTGTCGCCACTCGGGGCGCTCGTGGCCGTCCAGGAAGACGTTGTGTTGGGTGAGAACCAGCCGGGTGCCGGCATCAACTGGGTGGAGCTCGACGGTGGTCAATGAGATGGTCACAAGGTCGTCGTCGTTGAACAGCGATGAGCTGAACACGATCACTTCGTTGTCCACGATGTCGTGGTAGACCGAATCGAATGTCAGCACTGGACCGTTTCGGTCTCCCCCACCTCGATTGCGTTCGATCCCTCCAACCCGGAACTCCAATGTGTGTTCGGTTGCGTCCGGGGCGAACCACCGCGCCTTCGTTTCGGCATCAGACCACGCGGCGAACACTCGGCTCGGCGGAGCCGGATAGATGCGCTCGATTGTGAAGGTGTCGTGCAATACGGTGCGTGCGGTCATGAAAGCTCCTTCGTGTTCAGGGCCCGAACATCTGCCCAATTTCGGCATCAATTGATTCGTCCGCCTGAGAGTATTCTCCCGTCACGGACCTTCAAAATGCCGCCAGGCGATCGAAACAATTGCTGGCCCTCGGAGCTTCCTTGTGCACTGGGCATGCGGTTTCCTCGTAGTGTTCTAGGCGAACATCCCGACCGCTCCCCACCTTCAGAGGAAACCCATGACCTGGTCAACGAACGACATTCCCGATCTCAGTGGCAGGGTGGCCGTCGTCACCGGCGCGAACGGCGGACTGGGCCTTGCCTCGGCCAAGGCGCTGGCCGGGAAGAACGCCCACGTGATCATGGCCGTCCGCAACCTGAGCAAAGCCGCCGATGCCCACGATGAGATCCTGGCTGCCCACCCGAAGGCATCACTGGAGATCGTGGAACTCGACCTCGGCTCGCTTGCGTCGGTGGAGTCGGCCGCCAAACAAATCTCCGAAAAGCACGACCAGATCCACATTCTCATGTGCAACGCCGGTGTGATGGCATTGCCGCAAGGAACCACGGAGGACGGCTTCGACACGCAGATGGGGATCAACGTGCTCGGCCACTGGGCCCTCATCTCGCATCTCTTGCCCATCATCGTTACGACGCCCGGCTCCCGAGTCGTAACACTGTCCAGCACAGCCCAACACACTGGCCGCGCCATCAACCCCGCAGACCCCCACATGCGGGAGAAGTTCGACGAGTGGCGCATGTATGGCCAGACCAAGCTCGCCATGCGCCACCTCGCGGTCGGGCTACAGGAGCAGTTCGACAAGGCCGGTGTCGACGCCAAAGCGCTTTCGGCCCAGCCGGGACTGACGAACTCCGACCTGCAGACCACCACCCACGCCCACGGCAGCGCTGGTCTGCTGGGCTCATTGTCGGTGAAGTGGGTCAACGCAACGGGCATGTCTACCGACCGTGGCGCGTTGAGCCAGCTGCGGGCCGCCACCGATCCGGATGCGCCCGGCGGCGGGTTCTACGGGCCGCTGTTCGCCACCAACGGTCCCCCGGTCCGCAAGCCACTGGTCCGGCCCGGCAGCGATGAAGCCGTCAAGGTCCTGTGGCAGGTGGCCGAAGCCGAGACCGGCCTGAAAGTCGACGTCGGCGAAGCGCTCGCGAAGCGGTAGGCGTCCCGGCGGCGCCCACACACGGCTCTGCCAGGCCGAGGCTGACAAAACCCTGGCACTCAAATGTGGCGCATCTACACTCACCGAACTCTCCGGGAGCGGGATCGCGTCGCCAGGTCCGGGACCGGTTCCATTTCCGGCATTGGTTCGGTCTCCGCATGCAGGCGCCGAGCGAGACGGCCTGCCCATGCTGTTGCGGTCAGTCCGTGGACGAAAACGCTCACCAGCACGGTCCACGCCGCCACGGTGAAAATGGTTCGGCCAACCTCATTGTCGAGTTCTTCGCGCACCAGCAACGCGAACAAAATCGACGCGAGGCCACGCGGTCCGAACCACCCGAAGAACAATCGGGTCTCGAAGAACGTGCCCGAGGCGGTGAGCGACACCACGATCGGGATGATTCGCACGACGGTGAGCGACAACACGACATAGAGCGCAATCGACCACGTGAGGTCGCCGAGGACCGGCCCCACGAGGACGGCGCCGAAGAGCACAAAGGTGATTGCCGACAACAGTTCGCCCTCGTCCTCGGTGAAGTCCTGGACGCCGGCGCATTGTTCACGAGCAATTCGGCCGAACGACAGGCCAGCAACAAATGCTGCGATGAAGCCATTCCCGCCCAATACCCCGGCCAGAGCAAACGCCGCGGCGGCGATGGCAATCGCCGCCAGCTGCCGATAGATGCCCTCAACCTGGTCGGCCGCAGCCCGTTGGTCCAACAGTCGCCCGCCGATCACGCCGGCCGCTACCCCGGCGAAGACCCCGAATCCGATCTGACGGGCTGCCAGCCCCACCCAGTCCGTGGCACCGCCGGCCGCTTCGGCGGAAGTCGCCACGAGCAGTACGGCCACCACCGGAACCACGATCCCGTCGTTAAGTCCGCTCTCCACGTTTAGGGTCTGCCGGATCCTGACCGGTAGCCGTCGGTCACTTACAACGGCCTGTCCCAGCGCGGCATCGGTAGGGGCCAAGACCGCAGCAAGGAGCGCTCCCTCGATCAAATCAAGACCCGGAACGACGATCACGGCCAGGACGGTGCCGGCGACGATAGTGAGCGGGAGGCCGATGGTCAGCATCCGTCCGGGAAGCGCCGCCTGGTTTCGCAGTTGGCGCAGGTCGATTCGGATGGCGTCGGTGAACAACACCAGCACGAGAGTGGCCTCGACCAAAATTGAGGTGGCTTCGCTTTCCAACTCAAGGTCGAACCAGCCGAACCCGCCGGACCCAACGATGATGCCCGCCGTGGTGAACACCATCGGGGCTGTCACGGGTGACATCGAGAGGCGCTCGGATACGAGGGCATAGCCAAAGACGACCACGGCAATAATCAACAGCTCGGTCATCGCTACGTTTCTCCTTCAGCATCTGTGTCCGCAAATGACGAGGTCTGATGATTGACCAGCGTCGTCTCGATGAATGTGACAGCACGGTCAGCGTCAAGTTGGAACCCGTTGAAAAGCACCGTTCGATCGGGACGGGGTCCGATCAACACAGTCCACGGAGTCCCGCCGGTCCGGTAGTCCACCATGATCGTGGGGGGATGACCGGAGTCGTGACCCAATGCAAGCTCACCCAGCCCGTGCCGGCCCAACGATTCGTGTGCCGCATCAGCGGTGTTGACGTCGTGCCCTTCGAACACCGTCTGGATAGCGATGAACTTGACCTGATCGGCGAACCCACTGGCGCCCAGAGCGGCCCGCACCGCATTGAGTGTGGGAAAGCCGTGGCTGTGGCAGCCCGGACACCACGACTGGAAGTTGTAGAGATAGATCACCGGCTCGTCGATGTCAGCGATCAGCAGAGTGCCGTCCACGTTGTCCAGCCAATCTTCGAATCGAAACTCCGGTGCAGTCTGTCCGGCAATCCCTAACTGCTCATTCATTGGCCAGTTCCTTTCATGCGGGGTGGACCGAGCGGGGTGAGTCGTAGTGTCGCCCGTCAACTCATCGATGACACGACCGAACAACTCGGTTGGCGTTCAGGCTGCCTTCAGGAACGCATGTTCATACTCCGCTCGAAGATGAGGCAAACCTCGGAGGGAATCCTCGATGGCTTCAACTCGAACCGCCGCCATCACCATTGCGGCTGCAGCTGGCGGAATGGTTTCGCAGTGCCTGCAACTGCGAATACGGCCGTTCGCACCCTCGCCGGGTGCGGACGGCCACAGTCGATGGGCTTCCACTTTGAGCCCGTTGCACGGCGATGACCCACGAGACTCCCAAACAGTTCATCCCACCGGACGCATCCGGCTCGTAGAGTGAATCCCGATGCGTTGGCGCCGAGGATCGGAACCGAACGGCCACGACGACCTGACAGTCCGGACCATCATCGCCTCCAATGTCGCCATCGCCTCGGCTCTCCCGCCGAGCGACCTGAACCGCCTGGTTCGGTTGACCCTCGAACTGATCGAGGACAAACGCTGGGAACCGATCGGCCCGATAGCTCTCGTCGACGAGGTTCTCGTCTCGATTGCCGCCAACGCTGCAGTCCCCGTCCTGACACTAGGAGTAGGCGCGTACCGCAACGTGCGATCAATCCTCGTACACGCCACCACCCACAGATCGACCGGGCTCCGGGCTGGACCGTCACCAGGCGTCGTGACGAACACCCCGATCACGACCGTGGGGCAGGCGTCGTCACAGGCCGGACCCGTTTCGATCACGTGGCCAACAGCTCTCGCAGACAGTCGCTCCCCCGCCCGCGGCCGCAACGTCGTCATTCACGAATTCGCACACAAGATCGACATGCTGGACGGCTACAGCGACGGCACCCCGCCGCTCCATGGCGCAGCTCTCGCCGCTTGGACCAAGCTGCTGAACACCGAATACGGGCTACTTCAGCCCGAGCTGGAAAACGATCCGCTTCGAGCCTATGCGTTCTCGAATCCCGCCGAGTTCTTCGCCGTCAGTACCGAGGCATTCTTCTGTACCCCACGCCGACTCCACGCGTCCAGGCCTTTCCTCCACGCCGCGCTCGCCGACTTCTACCGCCTCGACCCCCTGGATTCTTGGGACCTCGGCGACGCGGAAGAACCGATGCTGTGAGGAAGGCACGATCGACCTCCACTACCGACCCCAGTGCTGGCTAGACGATCGGAACCCGCCGCAGATGGCGGCAGCTTGAGGTACTTCTTGCTCAGAAGGTCGAAACGATCGGTACCAGAACGAGGTTGATCACGAGGAGCACTACCAAGACGGAGAGATCTATTCCACCCGTGCGTGGCAGAAGTCGACGGACCGGTGACAGGATCGGTTCAGTAATGCGGTCCAGCGAGCGCTTAACGGAATCTAGTGCTGACCCGGGCTCAACCCGGATCCAGCTGAGAACCGCTCCTGCAATGAGCACGACGGTCATGATCTGGAGGATCACTATGAGTAGGGCGGCCATTTGCTGAAGTCCTTCTGTTGAGTTGCTGTCCCTATCTTCGTCCAGAAACCTGAACGTTCCTCAAAGAAACCTGAACGGCGGCTGACGTCTGCGGTCCGACTGGGACCGGCGTTGACCGCCCGCAACTACTTTGAGAACTCGACGCGGCCGGCTTGGTCAAGAATCTTCGTCGGGGTTGATCGCCTGGTGAACGGGAGTGTTCGGCTCGTCTCGCAAACCAAGCTTCTTGCGAAGAGAGACCAGTTCGTCGAGATCATCACCCTCGATCGACAGGGTCCGAAGAACCTGCTTGGTTTCCTTGATTCGCACCTCTGTGACCTCTGCCCGGAGGCCGCCGATGCGATACCGGTGGCGATCCTTGACTACGAATACTGCGCGCACGCCCAGCTTCGGATCAAGCTTGGCTACGGCTTTCGCCAGGTCGTAGGATTTCCCACGCCCGGGTCGGTCCAGGTGTAGATCGGCAAACAAGGTCTCGAACGGTGATGGTGCACTATCGGCGGAACGGTGCTTGCCCGAGGCCCAACGCTCAAAGCCCTGGTCCTCTTCGATCAGTTGCTTGATTTTGAGGATGTTGTCACGGATTTTCACGTTCCACGACGAATCCTCGAATAGGAGGTAGCAATCATCGACGCGCTCTTCGGTCTCAGATGATGCCAGCTTGCTCAAGAGCTTTCGAGCCCTCGGGTGCTTTCCCCACACGCGGTATTCGAAGTGCGCATCGTCGACCTCGACTTCGTGCTGAGCGTCGGTCACCATTTCGGCAGTCTGATTGGGATCTGTTCCGGGCCCGCAGCGTGCCACTGCACTGAACGGACCACCAGATCGCGTTTGAGCGTCGCCTCAATTCGCATAGTAAATAGATTACTCCCGGGAGGACCAATGCATGGGCATGGGGCTGTGCCTAGAGGCACTCCGGGAGTTATTTTGCGGACCACGGAAAACGCCCTGCCCTACACCATCGACCTCTCGAATCCCGGATGCCACTCCCACAGCGGCCCAAGTCCCAGGCCGACGTTATAGACGAACCCGGCGACGGCGTCTGCGTCGTGGTGCAATAGTCACCGCAGCACCACTCTACGAACTTGGAGAACTCATGCGTTTGAAAGATTGGCGGGTCACTCTGGGGCGCACCCTGTGGCACCACCATCCCGGCGTCCGCTCCGACGATCAACTCACCTTCGGTGAACGCTCTGCTGACCGGCTCCGAAACGGGATGGGGTCATGGGGTTTCGTCTTCGCAGCGCTTTTCTTCCTCGCTGGCTGGATGATCGGAAACCGCAGCAATGGCTTTGACCCCTACCCGTTCATACTGCTCAACCTCATCTTGTCCTGCCTCGCCGCCATGCAGGGCGCAATCCTGCTCATCGCCGCACGCCGGTCGGATCAGATCTCGGCCGAGCTTGCACAGCATGACTACCGAACGAATGTCGAAGCGGCGGAAATGATCAAGGCAATCGAAGCAACGACCGCCGAAATCCACCGTCACGTAGTCGCCACCAACCCGACGACCGACACCCCATGATATGAGCTTCTACGTCGCCCACGGCACGACCAACTCTGCTGCTAACCGGGGCCGGTTCGGTCAGGCTGATCCAGGTGAATCGGCGAGTTGGTCGTTGATTTCGCCAATGAAACCGCGCCGACGTGCGCTCGAGGTGACGCGTTCAACCCATACGTAACACACCGCTCCCACCGGTATCGGCAACCAGAAATTCACCAGACGGTACGCAACCACCCCGATCGACGCTTGTGCGCTTGGCGTCCCGAACCCGACCAGTGAAGGAATGAGGATGGCCTCGATGATTCCTAGGCCGCCCGGACTGACGGGGATGGCGGCGAGCACGTTGGCAAGCCCGTAGGCCACCATGAGGCCGTCGATTCCCGGGCGGGGGCCGAACGCCGAAAGCATGACGCCGAGTGCCGCCGCGTCCAGGAGCCAATTGGCCGCGGCCAGCCCCACCACCAGACGCAACCGTTTCCGGTCACCCGCCAACACCTTGAGTTGCTCGGCCAGAGAGAGCACCGTCTGTCGCACCGAGTCGGTTTGGACTCGGGGCAACTTCCCGATCAACGTAGAGATCTGCTCGGCGAAATGGTCACTTCCCCGGAGCATGGAAACAACGGCGAAACCAAAAGCGGCGATGAGCACAGCGCCAACGGCGGCCGCAGTCCCATAGATCGGGTGGAAACCACTGGTGGGAATAGAAACGAGCAGTGCCACCCACAGCATCACATTGAGAACAACCGCTGACCCGATCGCCTGGGCGGTCAACGCAAACCCGAGATCCTTCGGACCCACGCCAGCTCTACCCAGCAACCGATAGTTGACCGCTGCTGTCGCGGCAGCACCTCCGGGAACAACATGATTCACACCGGTGGATGCCATGACGACACCGAACACGACACCCAAACTCGGTCGTCGTGCACGAGGCAACAGCAATTGTGTCAACCACGCATAGGCCAACAGAGCAAGTCCCTCCAGTGTCAGCGCCACCAGAACCAGAACCGGGTTGACCGACCCGAGCACGGACAGCGCTTTCCGGGCCCCGCCAATTTGAGGGATGACGAACAAGTGCATCACAAGGGCGAAGAGGAGAAGCTTGACGGCCCGCTTTGACGCAGACGAGAGCCCTATGTCCACGAGGCCGCCACGCTGGTGGGATCATGAACATCGGGTTCCACGCAAACCGTGAGCGTGTCTGGCACGAGGGTCATGACCGTCAGTTCCACTGAGTCAATTATCGCCACAACCTGATTCAAATCCGCCGGACTGACCAGTCCGTCAAGCTCACTGGCTACGCCTGGTGCTCCGACAGTCGGGAAGCAACGCTTCTCCAACAGGAAGTGCTCGAAACGATGACGTCCCGATTCCATCGCGAAGGCTTCCGCTACCCGAGCCCCACAATCACTGTCCACCTGAACCACGGTGATCAGCCCACTCCAGACCGGCAAGTTCCGACCTGAGCGTTATGTCGCTCTTCAGCCAACCGCCGCAGTTACACACCTAATCAATCGCACTCGTTTGATCGTTGGGGTGAGGGAGGTTGAGGCGGTCGAGAATCGCAATGATGGCTTCGTCTTGGGCCTTCATGTGAGCCTGGAGTTCTTGGTTGATATGGAGTCGAGCTGACTCTGGCGAATGCAACAAACCACCCTCAACGGGGCAAGGCTGCGAACCCTCTAGTCCGCTTGCTCTCGCCGGGTGATTCCGAGCGGGCTGCGCCGCCGGTGGATGCTGAGGTAGCTGACACCTTCGGCGCCGGCCACGATCGAGCGCAGCACTCCCTTGGGGATCACGGCCAGGTGGTCGGTGCCGAGCTGGCGAGCCTGTCCTTCGACGGTGAGTTCGGCGGTTCCGGATTGGACAATAACCATGACGTCGACGTCGTTGTTGACATGAGCGTCGATCCCGGCACCGGCGTCGAGGCGAACCAGGTTGGCGTCGAGGTCCCCACCGTGGGGCAAGGCCCAGATCGCACCGCCCGAGCCTTCCGCCACCGCAAGATCTACAATTAGCGTGCCAGCGTCGTCGGCCGACCTCTCGTCACCATCCTCCAAGAGGTGAGCCCAGCAGGGTGGGTCACCACCGAGCTCCGTGTCGCTCATCGGGTTGCTGAGCTCAGAGCCTGTTCGATCTCCAGCACTGCGGGGAACAACACGTTGTTCTCCTTGTGGACGTGGAGGTGGGTGTCGGCTTCGAGTTCGGCAAGGCCCGAATACAGGGCGTGGTAACTGCCGCAGCCGTCATCGGGAACCTGGTAGTCGCCCGTGCTGGTCCGGATTCGGGCAAGTAGTTCGCCAACGGCGTCGTGTTCGCTCAGCATCACACGGATCGGGTTGATGAGCGAGCCACAGTGAAATGTGGGCGTTTCGCTCGCGGTGGCGAGTTCGCGGATCATCGGAAACAGCACCTGCTCCTCTCTAAGGAGGTGGGGCTCGAGGTCGGCGCGAATCTCGTGAACCAAAGCAGCAACAGTGGCCAGCTCGGGGTGGTTGGCGCCGTGGACGCCGGCGACCTTGTCGGCCAGCGCCACCAGCCGCGGCAAGGCTTCGCTCAGGTAGGCGTGATGCGTGGCTTCGAGATGGTCAACCAGACCGTCCATACCGTCCCACGTGGATTCAGCGTCGGGCGCAGCTGGCGACGGCGTGGCAATCAATTCGGCGGTGATGGCTTCGAGGTCGAGACCCGCCGCGTCAACCGCTTCGGTGAGGCTTCGTTGACCGCCACAGCAGTAGTCGAGACCGAGGGCATCGAATCGTGGTGCCAGTTGGGGGTGGGCGATGACCAACTGGGCCAGGGTGGTGTCGGGTGTAATTGTGGGCATGGGTTGAGCTCCTTGTGATGTGCGAGTTTCTAGTTGACAGCGATGGCCGTTGTGAGGATCACGGCGATCCCAAAGATCGTTTGTTGGATACCGATCACCACCGCGCGTCGTGGTGGAAGGCGAACGGCGCCCAAGTTGATCGTGGCGAGCACGGCGATCACGACGACAGCAGCGCTCGGCACCAGATCGAACGCCCAGCCGAGGGCCACCGCAACCACCGCAGCAACCTGAGCGGCGTCGCTGTACCAACTCGGCGCAAGCCGAGACTTGAAGCGCAGAATCTGGGTGCGAACATAAGGAATGGCTGCGACCGCGCGAGCCGCTATCACGATCCACAGGCCCCAAGCGAGCTTCGTGGCTGCGCCATCAGCGAGAGCGATCGCCGTGGCGATCGACCCGATCCCGATCGAACCGGCCAGCTCTGGGATCAGACGCCGGCCGCGGCTGCGCATGTCGAACCACAACTCCAGAACGACCAACGGCGCAGCGACAACCAATGGCGCCCAAAACGGTTGGGCGGCAGTCACCGCGTAAACGACCAAGACCGCGAGGAGAGTGAGCTCGACGGCCGCGATCTGCGCTGCCAACCGGGTCCGAGGCAACCAGCGATTACGGAACCGGTCCACCAACACCAGCTTCAGGGGCGTGCGCGCCACGAACGCCACCATCGCAGCGACTCCCAGCGCGAGGCCCGGCAGCGACCACGCCACCAGCAGACCAAGCACTGCCGGTTCGGCGGTGAGGCTCCAGCCGCCGTGTTCGGACGGCAACGCCACCGATCGCCACGAGACAGCTCTATCCGGCTTGGTTGTATCGGCCGATGGCGCCCGGCCCGTCGAACGCATGGCGCGGGTCATGACGTCACCGCGGAGGCTTCGGCGACCGACATCGCATCGAGCTGGGCTCGCAGCTGGGTCCGGGCCCGTACCCAGGGGACGTGCAGTGCACAGGTACCGTCGTCGTCGCAGGGACGGTCGGCCAGGACACAACGACCTGAATCGGTGGGGCCCTCGATCGTCTCGATCACGGCCAGAACCGACACGTCATCCAGATCGGCTGTCAGGGAGTAGCCGCCCGAGGGTCCCGGTTCAGAACCAACCCAGCCGGCCCGCACCAGCGGGGACAACACCTGCGATACGAAACCTGACGTTGACCCGACGATCGCAGCCAAATCCGGACCCTTCACCCGCTCCGAGCTCGCCGCGAGCGCCTGCAACGACCGCACCGCCAGATCGCTCTTGCGAGTAACTTCCAGTCGCATACTATAAGACTACTCCCCGCGCAGACGAAGGCGACCGTAATCTCGACATCTGATTCATCGAATCAGCCTCCAATCGGCGCTCCCCCGCCGGAAAGTCGTCTGGAGCCCCCCACCGCGTTCAGCGGATACCGCACGTAACCGGCGACGTGGTTGGCAGAGATCACAGCTACGTGGAGCGGTATCGTGTTCGAGATGCGCTCGAAGCGGCACTCGACCTAGGAGTTACATCGAGGTGCCGAGAAAGTGTCGCAGGCCAACGGTTCCAGTGCATCTCGACGCCTGGCAACTCAGTCCCAGCCGTTCGAGTTGCTTCTTTTGCCATCAAACCACCGGTTGGACGATGAAGAACTCGTACGAGTAGCAGTCGGAGAAGCGTCGGAAGTACTCGATCTCGGCCTCGGCTGCGGCGACCACGTCGCCCGCTATCGGGTCGTCGGGCAGACGCTCTCTCAGGGTGGCGATGCGATCCTGCATCGGCGCGTAGTACTCGTCCCACCACGCAGACGACGGCAGCACGAATGACTCGATCGTCCTATACGACGCCGCCTCTATCCTCCCTTCGACACCGGCGCGGTCCGAGATCGCCGGATACTCCGATAACCACCAGTCGAAGATCTCCTTCGGCGGCGACTCCACGAGCCAGACCGGCTCGGTGAACGCCACAGATCCCCCGGGCCGGAGCAGCGGCCGCCAGGCGGTGAGTGCCTCGGTCACCCCCAAGTTGTAGATGGCGCCCTCGCACCAGATCAGATCCAGGCTGCTTGGATCTGCTGGCGGCTCGGCCATGTCACCCACTACGGCCACGACACGGTCCCCGAATCCGGCTGCGGTAAACCGGCGATCGGCTTCGGCCACCATCGACGGCAACATGTCCACTGCCACAAACCGTGCCTCTGCAAGCGCCGAGGCGAGCGCAACGGTCTGCTGTCCCGGGCCACACCCGAGGTCCAGCACGGTGTGGGGCGCGGTCCCCGGCACTGACTCGAGGGCCCGGGTGGTGTGGACATCGCCGCCCGGCCCGGCGCGAGGAAGTGTCCCGTACACCTCGTGGAAGAGCTGGAAGGAATAGTCGTCGGGCTCCACGCTCCGACCATACGTCGGCCTCAGCGGATCTCGTGCTCGTGACCTTCGGCTCTACGAAGCGAACCTTTGTCCTGACACGCTCATGTGAGCTGATCTGACCCAGGAAAGGACATGCCGATGGCCAAGCTCGCGAACACAGCGAATCGTGACCGGTTCCTGACTGTCGGGTGGAACAACGCACTCGTCGTAGGTCTGGGGCTGCCGGCTCTAATCTTCGCTGCGGTCGCTCTCTCCTCTTCGACGCTTTCTGATCGTTCCGCATTCATATGGCTGGTGATCATTGGCGTCGTCTATTGAATTGTGGTTGAGCAGCACTCGGCCCTGCGGTTCGCAGGGCTCCGCGAAAAGGAAGGGTCCGAAGCAGCAGGAGACATGAGCCCGGCCGGCCGGCTGCTCTTCATCGCATACAACGTGATCTGGTGGGTGCCCGTGGTCTTGGGCTTCGTCGGGGTCCTGTCGTACCGGGATGCCTTCCTCAGCTTCCTGGCCATCACCATCTTCCGGGCGGTGGCGAACCTCTACCGGAACAATGTCTTACCGGTAAAGGTGGCTCAGCACTTCCTGCTTCGATCACCCTGAACCGTAGGGTCTAGCCGACTACCGCTATCTGGCAGTCTTCGCCACGGCCCGGGTCCAATCTCAGGGCGCGTCGACGGATCCGCTGATCTCAGTGCCGAAGCCTCTCAGTCGGAGACATCGGCAACCGCTGTAACCCGGGTCGGGGTGAGCCGCACGAGCAGTTCGCCCGTACTGCTGTTGCGGGCAAATCCCTGCTGAGAGCCACAAACGGGCGTTCTGTCCTGTCTGTAGCCACAGTGGGTGTGGCTCTCAACAGGAATTTGGAGGGGCTGCGGGCAGACCGCAGGGCGCATCAGGAATCGATGCGCGCCAGCGGGGCCCCCTGCGTGATCGCGGCACCTTCGGCCACGAGCTGGTACATGATCCCCGCAACTGGTGCGTGGACGTCCTGGGAGACCTTCGCCACCTGGACCTCTGCGATCACCTGGCCAGCCGTGACCGTTTCGCCGTGGTTGACGAACCATGTGCCGACGACACCCTCAGCTGAGGGGTCGTCGGTAGACATGACCGGGAACGGGACCTCGGTGATCACGACATCAGGTCCTTCACCGCCGCTGCAATCTTCTCGCGGGTCGGCAGGATGCCGTACTCCAAGGTCCGTGCATACGGAATTGGGACGTCGGGGACGGCGAGCCGCTTCACCGGTTTCTTCAGCATGGTCGGGTCGGTCTCGGCCACGATTGCGGCGATCTCACCGGTGAGCCCGAAGCTCTTGTAGTCCTCGTCGACCACAAGCAGTTTCCCGGTCTTGGCCACCGAATCGAGCACGGTCTGGCGGTCGAGGGGAACGAGGCTTCGCAGGTCGACGACCTCAACGCTGATGCCCTCGCCCTCCAGTTCTTCGGCAACGTCGAGGCTGTGCTGGACCGACAACGAGATCGTGACGATCGTGACATCACTGCCTTCGCGGGCGATGGCGGCCTCGCCGATGGGGACGGTGTAGGCCTCCTCGGGCACGTGAGCGATCGACCGGGGGTTCTTCTCCATCCAGACCAGCCCCTGACCACCTTTGTGGAACATGAAGATGACCGGATTGTCGTCACGAATCGCCGATGCCATCAAGCCCTTGGCGTCGTAGGGGTTCGAGGGGGCGACGACCTTCATCCCCGGAAGATGGGCGAACGTGCCCCACAGGCACTGCGAATGCTGCGCCGCATCGGAGTATCCGGCCCCGGTTGCCATCATCAGCACCATCGGCACCTTGACGGCTCCCCCGGATTCGTAGTGGATCTTGGCCATGTGGTTGCTGATCTGATCCATGCAGACGCCGTAGAAGTCGACGAACATCAGTTCGACGACAGGGCGAAGTCCTTCGACGGCCGCCCCGATCCCGGCCCCGATGAACCCGGTCTCGGAGATCGGGGTGTCGATGACTCGGTCGGCACCGAACTCTCCGAAGAGGTCGGTCGTGGAGCCGAAGATCCCGCCGTAGGCACCGACGTCTTCTCCCATGACGAAGACGTCGGGGTTGGCTCGCATCTCGAGGCCGATCGCCTCGGCCATCGCTTTGGCGGTGGTGATTCGGCGGGTAGGTGTTTCTGTGGTGGTCATTGTGTTTGTCCTTTCGTTCTCGTGGGTTGCTCAGGCGAAGACGTGCAGCAGGGCGTCTTCGGGTGTGGGAATGGGGCTGTTCTTGGCGAACTGGATGGCGGCGTCGACTTCGCCATCGGCGGCGTCGCGAATCACTTGGATCTGGGCGTCGGAAAGATCGCCGGATTCGACCAGTGCGGCCGCGTACTTCGGGATCGGGTCTCGCTCGTCCACCGTTTCCAGGTCGGATCGGTAGGCTTGAGCGTCGCCCTCGAAGTGTCCCCACATCCGTAAGGTGTGGATCTCGAGCAGGCTTGGCCCTTCCCCGGCGCGAGCGCGGTCGATGGCAGCACCGGCGGCCTCGAAGACCGCCTCCACATCGTTGTTCTCCACCCGGACACCCGGAATTCCGTAGCCGGCGGCGCGGTCGGCGTTGGAGGTGTTGGCAGTGGAGTCGGCCCGGGGAACCGAGATCGCCCAGTCGTTGTCTTCGATCACGAAGATCACCGGCAGATTCCAGACCGCCGCGAGGTTGAGTGATTCGTGGAAGGCGCCCTGGTTGGCTGCGCCTTCGCCGGCCACGGCAACGGCAACGTGGTCGGTGCCTTTCCGTTTCATCGCCAGCGCCTGTCCACAGGCCACGGGGTAGCCCTGAGCGATGATTCCCGAGCAAGAGAAGTGGTTCTCCGGGTCGAAGAGGTGCATGTGGCCACCTTTGCCTTTGCATAGGCCCGTGGTGCGGCCGTAGATCTCGGCGGTCATGGCGTTCATGTCGACACCATGGGCGAGGGCGAAGTGATGGGGGCGGTGCGGCGCGGTGATGGCGTCCCCCTTCTTGAGGTGAGCGCAGACTCCCACCGCCGCTGGCTCCTGACCAGCGGCAAGGTGCATTTCACCGGGGATCAGGCCGGCGCCAATATCCCAGGCTGGGGCCTTGTCGGCGTGATACTCCTGCATGATCCGGGCCTCGTATTGTCGGATCCGGACCATCTCCCTGTACAGGTCGAGACGATTGAGTTGGTTCATGTTGGTACCTCCGTTGGTTCGGGTGTGGTTGCTGAGAAATGGTGCTTGTCGCCGTGGGCGGTCGCCGGCTGGCTGACCGTGGAGTTCGTATTCGTGAGAAGCCCGCTGAGGGCAGCATGTTCGAGGGTCGCCCGAACGTCTACAACAACCGGGCCTCCTGTGCTCAAGGTGACGTGCGGTCGTGTTTCGGGGCCGAAGCGGAACTGGCGTTCACCGTCGACCGCTATGACGCCACTGCTGGCGTGGATGTCGAGCGTGGTGCACGGCTCAATCGACAGGGCCGAGATGACGCCGATTCTTGTGAGCAGGCCGGGCGCAATCGGGGCACGCACAACCGTGCGTGCCTCGTTGCCGAGGACCAGAGCCAAACCGGTCGGTGAACGACGGCTTGTGGGACGTATGTGTCCACCGATGGCAGACAGACCGATGGCGTCGGGCTCGGCGAAGCTCAAGAAGACTTCCGAAATCGATTGTCCGTCCCACACCGCACCAGCACCCACACCATCGACCTCTGCAATGGCTACGTCGACCAGCGCTTCGTCCACAAAATCACCGCACCGGACCACGAGCTTTTTCGCTCTGTAGGTTCCTTCCCGGCGGCTCGTGCTACTTGTCGCCACCAGCCCGGCCGCCAACCCGGCGACCGTCGGCTCGACCGACCGCGGAAAGGCGTTGTTGGTCCCGGTCGAGATCGACACGAGCGGCACATCATCGGACGACCTGGCAACGACCCCGTTGGTTCCGTCTCCCCCGAGTACGACAATCGCACCCACGCCGGCGTCCACCATGACCTTCGTTGCTACGGTCGTGTCGGCAGCGGTCTGGGTGACCTCCTGATCAATGAACTCGATCGCCGGCCAACCCGCCGCGGATGGGCGCTGGGCCAAACGAGCAAGACCGGCGGTGATGCCGCCGCGGTCGGCCATGGAAACGACATGCTCGATACCGATCGAAGCAAGCCCGGCCAGCACCCGTTGCAGGGTGTTCAGCTTGTCGTGAGTGGTAACCGAACCGCCGTGGGCAACGATTCGACGTAGGTCGCGAGCGGAGGCAGGGTTGGCGATGATCCCAACTGTGTGCCGATTCTCCACTCGAGCCCCTAGTGCGTGCTGACAACGCGATGCTAACCGCCGGCCTTCGTGGCCAAAGAAACCGCCGAGCACTGGAGGCCTCGAGAGCCAAGACTTTCTCGGAGCGCTATAGGCCGAGGCCTATCTCGGGAGCAATGCTGCGCAGGGATGAGGACACCGCGACGCCAACCCCGTCGACGACTCGATTCATCATTTCGAAGTTGCCGGCAACGGCCGCTGCTGGCGCTACTGCGTCGTGGCCCAGAGTGTCAATGAGGGCCGCTCGGGCATGATCCAGTTCGTCAGTGCGCCCAACCAGTGCATCGGTGAAGCGCAAGAGCACCGCCGCATCGTCACGCCCCGGGTGCCGTTCTCTGTTGCCGATCGATCGAAGGTCGATCTCCACACCTATCACTTGGGCGCTCGCACGGAGCATCCCGCTGTGCGCAAATAGTCAGAAGAAGCAGTGATTGATCAGCGAGGTCCGCGCTGCCACCAGCTCGAGCTGCCACCGGGGCAGCCCCTTGTGGATCGCGATGTCGCCCATCTCGTCGTACGTCAGATAGAGGGCGCCGTGCAGGTCCTCCTGGGCCGCGCTCTCGGACGGAACGAGTGACAAACCGGACGTCGGGCCGGCCGCCCCAACGACTGGGACGAGGGCCGAGCGCTGTCTTGCAGCAGGATCGAAGTGTCCCGTAGGAGCGTCGGTGCTTCCGTCTGGCAGTGCAACTTCTGACGCTCCGAGTCCACGGGCGGCCGTGTCGATCGCAACGGTTCTGGCCACTACTCCGAGAATCTCCACGTACGTGGCCGGATCGTCGAAGGCAGTCACGTCCGAGGCCACCAGCTCATGCGCCTTGGTTGCGATCTTGGCTGCCGTCGATTGAGCGACGGTTGCATCGACCACCGGCCCGTCACCGCTCCAAGCCCGGCGCGCCGCTTTCGCAACCTCTACCCGCTCCAGTCCGTCAAGCGTTGCGCCGCTGGCTGCGATGTGGCGCCGTGCACGCTCGATCCCCGCGGCGATCCGTGCGGGTACGGGTAGGTCGGTGTCGAGCACTGTTTCATCCTCCGTGACGCTGGTAAGGCGTCGGGCATCATCGCGGACTCGGCGATGGCGCCCGTGAGCACGTGGCTCAGGTTCGTCGTGGTGGGATCGTAGCCCATGAGCTCGGCTGTGAACCATGTGTTCCGGGCGACCAGTCCGGACCACCCTGTGGTTAACCACGGGAACCAGTAGGGATCAACGTTCGTCACACGAGTAGCGCAAGTGCGGGCTGTGCGTATTTTAGGGCAGTCCGCATCACGCCGAAAGAGACTATGTATTCGGGAGGATTCTCGGGTCACAACCGCTTGGAGAGAAACCGGGATGCTTCGACGAACACAGGGTGCCATCCTCGCCGTCTTGCTCGCAGCGACCGCTTGCACGAGCGGCTCGGACCCCGTCGCCGATCATCCCGTCGTGGAGCCACCGGCGGAGCTCGGTTGGGAGGAGATTCCCGCTACGGAAACCGTGGCCGCCGAGGCTCAAGGCCTCGTTGACGAACCCGGTGTTCGGGTCACGCTGTCATCGCCAGAGGCGGGGGAACCGGGAGCAATCACGGTGCCAGTAGTCAACCGGCCAGCGACCACCCCCTTGACCGAAGATCAAGCGTCCGCCGTCTTCGAACGGGTGACAGCACTCAGCATCGAACCCGGAGATCAGTCTGAGTTCAACAGACCGGCAGAGACACTGTTGCCACCTCGGCGCAGCGCCGTGGTCGAGCAGGCCTTTCCACCTGTTCCCCCAAATACCACACCGGAAGTCACCGACAAGCCTCTGGAGGTCATTCGTTTCCAACCCGATGGAGATGTCCGGATCGCGCCGTTTGTGTCGGTCACATTCAACCAACCCATGGTTCCGCTGAGCACACTGGACCAACTCGATGACATCGCGGTTCCCGCCTCGATGACTCCTGCCATGGCGGGCCGTTGGCAATGGATCGGGACCCGGACGTTGCGATTCGAACGTGATCCCAGGGATTTGGATCGCCTGCCAGCGGCAACTGAATTCAGACTGGTCGTCCCATCGGGCACCACGGCAATCAGCGGGGCGACTTTGGCTGAGCCCTTCGTGCAGACGTTCAGAACGCCGCCCGTCGAGATTGACGACTTCAGCCACGCAAATTCCAATTCAACCATCTTGGACCCGGTTCTTTCCTTTACCTTCACCGGTCAGATCGACCCCAACGCGGTTCTTTCTCGGGCGTCTTTGATCGGGCCTGACGGGCCCGTTGGACTTCGATTGGCCACCGAAGCCGAAATCGCCGCCGACCCGACGGCTGGCGCAACTCTGGATCGACGATTCGCAGCGTTCACGCCCATCGTCTCGTTAAGGAAGGACACCGCGTACCAGCTCGACATCGGTCCCGGGATCCCATCCATCGAGGGTCCGCGAGAAATCGAGACCAGCTACAACTTCCAGTTTCGGACCTATGGTCCGTTTCAGATCGAAAGCTCCAAGTGCGGTTGGGACCGCGATTGTCGACCGCTGAACCCGTTCTCGATTCACTTCACCAATCCAATCGACGTGGAGTCGTTTGATCCAAGCATGGTCACGGTTACGCCAGAACCGGCTGGATTGAATATTTCTGTTTCTTCTCGTTCGCTTTGGATCCGGGGACAAACCCGAGCCAATACCACCTACGCCGTGGCGGTCAGCCCGGAACTCTCCGACGTTTTCGAGCAGACACTCACCGGCAACAACGAAGTTCGGTTCAAGACCGGCGAAGCCCGGCCGGTCTTGGTGCCGTTCTCTCAGCCATTGATTACCACCGACCCGTTCGACCCCGTCCCCGCAGTCTCGGTAGCCACCCAGAATCACCAGGAACTGAAGGTGAGAGTTTACGAAGTCGACCCAAATGACTACGAGGACTTCGTTCGGTTCCGCCAAGATCTCCCCAGCGATCGTGACGACAAAGCACCAGCCCCAGGCAAGCAAATTCTGAATACCACGATCACGGTTGACGGAGACAACGAGTCCTTCGCCGAAACCCGCATCGAACTCGACGAGGAACTCCTGCCGCCTGGGTTTGGACACCGCGTCGTGGTGGTTGAAATCGACAAGCGCCTCTCCTGGTTTGGCGACGGCGAAGACAAATGGAACAACCGACCAACCACCGTCTGGGTCCAGGCCACCCGTCTCGGACTAGACACGTTCTCCGACCACCAGCGTCATGTTGTATGGGTCACCGATCTGGAAACGGGCGAGCCGGTCGAAGGCGCCGAGGTACGTCTGCGCCTCGAGGACGACGTGAAGACGGTCATGACCGACGGTAATGGCGTTGCCCAAGTCCGAGAATCCGATGCCAACGGACGGTCCACGCTCGGTGAAGTAGTCGCAACCAAGGGCACCGAGGTCGCATTCCTCCACGCCGGTCAGCAATCCTCGATCTCCAACCCGGACCAACCCCGGTGGTATGTCTTCGACGATCGAGGAATCTACAAGCCGGGGGAAACTGTTCGGTTGAAGGGATGGGCTCGAACGTTGACCACATCCGCGGATGGGCAGTTGCACCAATCAACGCCTGGATCGGTGACCTACACCGTGACCGATGCCCAGGGCGTCGAGATCGCAACCGGTCGAGCCCCTTTGTCATTGGAGTCGGGTTTCGATTTCTCTTTCGACTTACCCGAGGGTGTCAACCTGGGCTCGGCGTCTGTCCAGTTGAAAGGGCCGACGTATCGGTGGAACCACCAGTTCCAAGTCCAGGAATTCCGACGACCGGAGTTCGAGGTTGCCACCAGCACTACTACCGCTGGGCCCTTCGTGGTTGACGAGTCTGGCACCGTTCGCGCCGAGGCCAGTTACTACACCGGCGGGGCTCTCCCCGGGGCCGCGGTCAATTGGCAGATCTCAACCACCACGGCGACGTATACGCCGCCAAAGTGGTCTGACTTTACGTTCGGGGAATGGATCCCGTGGTGGGAGCGAGATCAAAGCTCCGACAGCCGCCAGTGGCAAATTGACGGCATCACCGACACCAACGGCCTCCACGATGTGCAGGTTGAGGTAGCTGGGCTCACCACGAATCCGGTGACAGTGCAAGCCGTCGCCGGAGTGCAGGATGTCAACCGCCAAGTCATTGCCTCCACCGAAACGTTCCTGGTCCACCCGGCCACACGTTATGTGGGTCTGCGCAGCCCGAGCTACTTCGTAGAACCGAATGCGGAACTGGCGATCGACGTGATCGTCACCGATCTGGACGGCAATGCGGTGACAGGCCAAGCCGTGACCGTTGAAGCCAGCCGGATCGAGTGGCGCTTTGTTGGCGACAAATGGGTGAAGGGCAAGAAGGACAGCCAGTCATGCGACGTCGTGACCGCCGCGGCAGCCCAAGAGTGTCGCTTCAAGCCAGATGCCAGCGGCACCTACCGAATCGAATCTACGGTGACCGACGAAATGGGCCGGACGCAAACGACGGTTCTCACCCGTTGGGTTCAGGGCCCAGCGTCCCGGCCGATCACCCAGGGCGTCGACCGTGAAGAAGCGATCATCATTCCCGATAAGGACGAATACGAACCAGGAGACGTCGCCAAATTGTTGGTGCAGTCACCGTTCTCGCCCGCAAGCGGATTGTTGATAACTGAACGAGCCGGCATCGAGACGGTGGAGACGTTTGAGATCGTCGACGGTTCAACAGAGCTCCTGGTCCCGATCGAGGACCGCCACATCCCCAACATCCACGCCCGGATCGAGTTGGTTGGTGCCACCGATCGCAGAGAGACCGAGGTGGCCAAACGTCCGGCGTACGCCGGCGGCTCAGTCGTCCTGTCCGTCTCTCCCATGTCCCGCCGTCTCGCAGTGCTCGCCACCCCTCGGGATTCATTTATCAACCCCGGCGGAACCACGACCGTTGACCTCACGGTCACCGATGCCAACGGTCGGCCGGTGGCCGACGCCGAACTCGCCGTGGTCGTGGTCGACGAAGCCGTGCTGGCCTTAACCAACTATGACCTACGCGATCCGCTGGACGTGTTCTATGCAACGATCGCCGCCGGGACCCGAAGCGTGCACGGCCGCAGTTCAATCATCCTGACCGATCCGGCCGCGCTGGTTGAGCAAATCAGGTCCGCGGCCAACGATGCTGACGGTCGAGCCACCGCGGAAGGCTCCGATGATGCCAGCGCAGCCGTCCCGGCAAGCAGCGACGGCGAAGCTCTCGGGAACAAGGCCTCCGGTTCGGACCAAATCGATGTTCGACAGAACTTCGATGCCTTGGCGGTTTTCGCCCCGGAGGTGCTCACCGATGCCGACGGCAGGGCGTCGATTCGCGTGCCGTTGCCAGACAACCTGACGCAGTATCGGATCATGGTGATGGCGGTGAATGGCGACGATCACTTCGGTTCGGGGGAATCCAGCCTCACCGCCTCACTGCCCCTCATGGTGCGGCCATCTGCTCCCCGGTTTGCCAACTTTGGTGACACGTTCGAGTTTCCTGTTGTTGTCCAGAACCTCACCGATGAGGCCATGGACGTAGACGTGGCAATGCGTGCCACCAACCTCTCGCTCACCGCCGAACCAGCCCAACGGGTGGTGGTTCCGGCCAATGACCGGGTGGAAGTCCGATTCGATGTGGAGACATCCGACGCGGGGACTGCACGCTTTCAGGTGGCGGCGGTGGCTGGCGACCTCACCGATGCGGCCCAGGGTTCTCTTCCTGTCTACACGCCTTCCACGACCGAGACCTTCGCCACCTACGGGGTCATTGACAGTGGGACCGGCATCGGGCCGATCAGCAGCGCCAACGTGGCCGACTCCACGGGAGATGGAGCCATCCTCCACAACCTAAACCGCATTGAGGGCGTGTATCCCCAGTTCGGTGGGCTCGAAGTCACGACATCATCCACGGCAGTCCAGGCCTTGACCGACTCGGTGATCTACCTCACCAACTATCGCTACAGCAGTTCCGATGCCTACGCCTCCCGGATCATGGCCATCGCTGCACTGCGTGATGTTCTGGAAGCCTTTGAGTCGCCCCAGCTTCCGTCGGCGGCGGCGCTCGACAACCAAGTTTCTGCCGATCTCGAAGCACTCCTCAGATTCGAAGACGGCAACGGTGGCTACTACAGCTGGAGCCGCGCTGATGAGATTTCGCCCTATCGATCGATCCAGGCAGCGCACGCCATGGTGATCGCCAAGAGCAATGGATACCCAGTAAACGAACGTGCCCTCGAGCGTTCCATGCAGTTTCTGGCGACCATCGAGAGCCGCGTCCAGCAGCTGGAACGGTCCGGCCTCTCCCAGTTCCTTAGCGCCTATGCCCTGCGCGTCCGACACCTCAACGGCGACAGCGACAAAGCAAAAGCGGAAGCACTATTCGTCGCCGGCGGTGAGAGTCTCGGTGTAGATGCTCTGGCGTTCCTGTGGCCGATCGTCGGCGCAGAATCTGCAACCAAAATTCAACGGCTCATCGGCAACGCCACAATCGAACAGGCCGGCTACGCCCATTTCTCCACGTCGTACGGCGAGGATGCCTGGATCGTTCTTCACTCAAACCGCCGGACTGATGGAATCGTGCTGGACGCACTCGTGGAGATGGATCCCGGCAGTGACCTGATCCCCAAGGTCGTGGCCGGGCTCATGAAGGGCCAAGAGCGTGGCCGCTGGAGCAACGTGCAGGAGAACTCGTTCATCCTCCTGGCCTTGAACAACTACTTCGATGCGTTCGAATCGACCACGCCCGACTTCGTTGCCCGGGTATGGCTGGGTGACGACTACGTGGCTGAGCACGAGTACGAAGGCCGCTCAACGCTGACCACGTCGACGTTGGTGCCAATGGAGTTCTTGGTTGGCCCTGAGTCCGAACCCACCGATGATGCCCAAGAGTTGATCGTGGCCAAAGACGGAGAAGGTCGGCTGTATTACCGACTGGGTCTGCAATACGCGCCGAGCGATCTCAATTTGGATCCGCTGGACCGGGGGTTCGTGGTTGCTCGAACCTACGAAGGCGTCGACGACCCGGCCGACGTGCAGCGAGATGAAGACGGCACGTGGATCATCAAGGCGGGTTCCCGAGTCAGGGTGAAGCTCACCATGGTGGCCGACTCACGCAAGACCAATGTGGCCCTGGTTGACCCCCTGCCCGCCGGGCTGGAACCGATCAATCCCGAGCTGGCCACCAGTGGCCTGCCGCCTGATGATTCGCCAGTCCAGTATGACCGATGGGCAGACTGGCGGGCATGGACCTGGTACAACCATCAGAACCTTCGAGACGACCGGGCCGAGGTATACACGACGTACCTCTGGAGCGGCACGTTCAACTACCAGTACGTTGCTCAGGCCACGACTCCGGGTGAGTTTGTGGTGCCACCCGCGAAGGCCGAGGAGATCTACCAACCAGAGGTCTTTGGTCGCAGCGGGTCTGACCGCGTCATCATCACCCAAGAGTGATCGGTCCAGGGGACGACACGTGCCGTCATGAATCCCTTGGCGTGTCCTGCTCGCTGGACTGTTCGACTACTACTTCCACACCTTCAATCCGGAGACAAATACATGGCGTCACCCAGGGACAGACGCGGGAGCGGCGGGATACTCAGCGTGCGGGCTAACGTTGCGAGCGATGCCTTTCTGGAAAAAGCGCCAAGTCGGAGCCCCGGGGCCTTTGCCCGCGGCGGCACCTGAGGCGCAGCCCGTCGAGCACGCCGTCCTGATTCACATCACGTCGCTGTCGGATGCAGACACCGGCCTGGACACGATTGAAGATCCGATCATCGAGGCACTTGAGCGGTCAGGTGTGGGTGAGTTCGACGGGAACGAGATCGGTCCCGATGGAGCGACGCTGTACATGTACGGGCCAGATGCCGACAGCCTCTGGGCGGCGATCGAGGACGCGGTGCGATCGGGCCCATTCGGTGAGGGGTCCTATGCCGTCAAGCGTCACGGGCCGCCCGGCGCACCAGAGACGAGGATCCCGCTTTCCTGAGGCAGCGACTCGCGCCAATCCCCGCCAACGCCTCCTCGCCGGACTCCGGCGGGACGAGATTTTGATGCCTAGTCGAAGCTCGACGAAGCTCTCGATGAGATTGTGCCGGCAACGCTTTGGTGCAGTTGGCGTAACAGCTCGATGAGTTGGTTCTGCTGGTCGGGGTCGAGCGATGCGATCAGTTCGAGTTCGTTGGCAAAGTGGTCCACGAGGGCGGCATCAACCTTGGCCTGTCCCGCCGCAGTGAGCGTCACCAGAACTTGGCGGCCATCTTCAGGTTTCTTCACTCGTTCAACAAAGCCACGAGATTCGAGCCGATCGATTCGATTTGTCATTGCGCCGGAGCTGATCATCATCGAATCAAGGAGCTGACCGGGGGTGAGCTGGTGAGGGGCTCCGGTGCGGAGCAGTGTTGCCAGGACGTCGAACTCCCAGGACTCAAGCTCGTGTTTGGCGAAGACCTCATCGAGACAACCGCGGATCAAGGTGTTGAGCCGACTGAGACGACCGATGACCGCCATGCCAGACACGTCGACCGCCGGTCGTTCTCGGTTCCACTGGGCGACGATTGAGTCGACACGGTCCGGTTCCACGACCTCAGGCTAGCCCACATCCTTTGACGTAGAGAGAACTCTCGTGGTGCCTGAGGGTCCCGGTAGAACGCGGGCGGATCGCCTGACTGGTTCGACGCGTGCCGCCCCTACAAGGCAACTCTCCTGCGGTGGATCGCTCGGGGTGATCCTCCACGGAGCCGTCGTGACCGCAGTTGCGGAACCACTACTGCGGTGACCACAAACGCTGCGCCGACCATCTGGAGTGGGGCCATCGCTTGACTGAGTGCAACCCAGCCGATGCTGGTGGCAACGAGGGGGCTCAGCAGCCCGAGGAAGCTGACCGTTGCGACCGGGAGTTCCTGGATCCCTCGGAACCAGTTGGCGTATGCCGCGGCCGTGCCCATGATTCCAAGCCATGCGAACCCTGCGATGTTGGTGGTGCTGATCGAGCTGGGTAACCCTTCGGCGACGATCACGAGCGGGACGAGGAAGAGACCACCCGCAGTGAGTTGCCAACCGGTGAAGGTGATGAGGTCGACGGGACGGCCCCAGTGCTTGATGAGCACTACCCCGGTAGCCATGGAGATGGTGCCGGCCAAGGCCGCAGCGACACCGATCGGGTCGAGAGCGGCGTCAGGTCCGAGGACCAACATGGCGACCCCTGCAATCCCCGCAGACCCCGCCAGTGCTGTGCGCCTCGTGAACACCTCACCCAGCACCACACTCGCAATCCCCGCCGCAACAAGTGGCTGAATGGCCCCAGCGGTAGCGGCGACGCCACCGGGAAGACGGAACGCAGCGACGAAGAGTAGAGCGAAGAAGGCTCCGATGTTCAGTACCCCGAGAACCGCGCTGCGCCACCACCACGCTCCGCTCGGAAGCCGCCGGGACCACAGTACGAACGCCAGACCCACAGGCAGAGCCCGGACCGCTGCCGCCAGCATCGGGCGCCCCACGGGCAGCAGCTCTGTAGCAACGAAATAGGTGGAGCCCCATACCACCGGCGTGAGTGCCGTGCGAAGGACCGTCGCCGTCTGTTCCGGCTGAATTCCCTCGGTCTTCGTGCTGCTACTGGCAAATTCTCTCGACATGAAGATAATATTGCTGATAGATCTCTTGATGTCAAGACATAATTTCTCTATGTCGAGAGAACACGAGCCATCAAACCATTAGTACGCCGCTAACGCAAGGCTTCCTAGTCGCGGTCGATCGAGGCGATTCGGTCGATCGCGGGGCCCCGTCTCAAGCCCTCCAGAATCTCGGGATCAATCTGATGTTCGCCGTGCAGAACGCTGATGTCGCCAGTTGTTTCGAGCACCACAGCGCGAACGTCTTGCAATCGAAGGACATTCGCTTCTCTCAATTTCGCCACAACGTCGCTTTTGGCAACGCGCGCCGATTGAAGGTTGTCATCGAGGAACTCTTGCCCGTCCATCAGTAGAAGCGGCGTATTGTCGACTACCTTTTCGGCGGCGGGTCGACGAGCACGCATCCACGCGACGGCAGCCTGGAATCCGAGCAGGCTTAGAGCTGCTATGGCGCCGTTGGCTAGGGCGACCGAGGACGTTGCGACGGCTGCCAAGATCGACCCGATCGAGACCGTTACTGCGAAATCGAAACTCGACATCTTGGAGAACGAACGCAAACCGATGATGCGAACAATGCCGATAACCGTGATCAGCATGAGCACCGCCGATATCGGGACTTGCCACAGGTCGCTCCAAGACTCGATGAGCCAGCCGCCCGTAGTTGCGATCAGCATGATGATCGGGCACCGATACGGATGGGCCCGACATGATCGTCGGTCTTGGCCACTGGGTTCCCGGACGATGTGATGACGACGTCGCCCTCGGCGGCGAGTTCTTTCGCGACGGTTCTGACTCGGTCCATCGCTGGTCGCCAGTTCGGGGAGGCGACCACTCTTGCAACCTCGGACGGGCAAACGCTCCTACCAGGACCTCGTTTCGCGGTCAGCGAACGGATCGTCGAACGTATGCGAGCATCCAACGCGGCCTCGGTCGGTTCGTCCCACCACGGGTCACCTCGTTCCCCAAGCGCTTGTTTGGCGTCGTTCACCCTGGCTCGGGCTTGCTGGACGAGGTCGGGCTCGTCGCGTTTGAGACGAATCTCTCGTCTCGCCGCCATCAATTCGGTCACGAGCTCGGCCTTGAGCCGCTCCGGGATAGATCGATCGGTCGCTCGCCACTTGCGGCCATTCACCACGATGTGGCGCCCGTCTGCGCTGTCGATCAAGTTGGGATTGTTCCGACCGCGGGGTTCGCTTGCCACGCTCAAGCTCTACCCCCTTCGAGCTCCGAGAAACCTGGCGCCAGCACGTCTCTCGCATTGTCAGGTTGTAGAGCACACGTTTATGGTTTGATCGAGCGGGTAGACCGCTCCGCACATCAACTAGAGGAGCTCACAGTGGCAACCACAGACCCAGGATTCAACATCGCCGGTATCGGAGTAGGCGGGCTACTGGTCATCGCCGGCATCCTGATCGCCATCTTCGGCTCCACAACCCTCGGAATCATCGTCGCCCTCGTCGGCCTGATCGCCTTCGGTGGCTTCGTCAAGGGCCGCTGGTACTAGACACCGAGCAAACTTCTGCGCTCGGACTCGCAGCCTTGGGCATTGCGAGCGCCTACCCTGCCCGGACCCAATGACTGACCCGACCCCCAGATGCGCTAGCTGTGCCTGAAGGCGACTCGCTTCGTCGGGCCGAAGCCCTGCTGGCGCCGGTCCTCGACGGCCAGATCGTCACCGACCTCTGGTTCAAGAAGATTCGGGGACACCGGCCAGGCGCCGGGCAACGAATTGAACAGGTCAACGCCGTCGGGAAACACCTGCTCATCGAATTCGACCGAAAGCTCACCCTTCGGGTGCACCTCGGAATGACGGGCTCTTTTCGCGTACTACCGCCGGAGGCGGCTCTGCCGACGTCACCCCGCTTGCGCGTTGTCCTACGCACCCAGCTTGGCACTGCGCTGTGCTTCTCCGCACCCACGATCGATACCTTCATCCGTGGAACCGGGCCCTCCCCCGTCGAACATCTCGGTCCTGATCTCAGTGACGACACCGTCGACGTCGACGAGATCGTCAAACGAACCCGATCACTGGCGCCGGCCAAGAACGTCGCATCCGCTCTACTCGACCAGCGAATCGCCGCAGGAGTGGGGAACGTGTTCAAGAGCGAAGTGGCCTTCCTCGCCGGCGTCCACCCGTTCACGCCAATCAGCTCGCTGAGCGACGCCGAACTCATCCGAGTGTGGCGCCTTGCTCATCAGCAATTACTTGCCAATCGTGACCGGAACTCCCGCAAGACCACGACGGACCGAATTGGTGGCCGAACCTATGTCTATGGGCGCTTCCGTAGCGCCTGCCGACGCTGCTCCAGCTCGATCGAATTCTCACCAGCGGGCAAGATCACCGAGCGCAGTACGTACTGGTGTCCACATTGCCAGCCACAATCGAAGCGGACCTCTGCTTCACCGACTCCTTCTGGAGAGAGCCCGGCCACGCCGACATTGGGCGAATGACTCGGCGACAAAGGCGATCGGGTTGGTCCGGACGCGCCAACGAGGCACCCCACGACGCGCAACGAGGCACGCCACCACGAGTTGTGGCAGCGTGCCTCGTCGGGTGGGCTTGACCTCAGCTGACGGTGTCGCGCAGTGACCTCACCTCGTCGTGGGTGCGCTTGACCTCGGTGAACTGGCGGGTGACCGCCGCGCGCAATTCGGGGGAGATATCCGCTTCGAGTGCGTTTTCGTACTCCATCACAGCGTGATCTTCGCCCTGTTCCACAGCATCGAGCACCCCAGAGGCGCTTGCACCGGTCAAGGCATCCTTGAGCGACATCCAACCACGGTGCATCACAGCAGCAACCGAACCGGACTCGTCGACGTCATCGCCGTAGCGAGCTGCCATCTGCTCGAGTTCACCAGCGAAACGTGCCCGCTGTTGGGAGTACTGCTGGAACTTCGGAGCGAGATCGGCTCGGTCGGTGGATGCCAGCTTCTCGGCGGCTTGAGCGAAGCCCTTTTCGCCGTCTCGAAGCGTTTCGATGAGGTCCTTGGTGGTGCTTTCGTCGGTAGACATGATTTCTCCTTTTGGGGGTGTCAGGGCGACAATTGTCCGCCCGAATCATGCTCTTTCCAGAAGCCGCTACGCCTACACCTCCAATCCAAGAAAACTCCTCGAATCAGAAATGCCCAGGAGTAACTGACAACGCCAGCGAACTATCTGGAAGCTCATTGCGAGGAGCCCTTCGCCACATTCAGGATGTGGCAGACATCGTCGTCGCCGCAGTCGGCGGGGTCCAGTTGCGCACTTCGCTTCAGTAAATGTTGGAGCTCACCTTCGAGCGCCGAGAGTTGGCGTTGCCGTTCTCGCACCTCGGCCAGTTTCGCTTCGAGCAAGGTGCCCACATGGGTGCACGGCGCGGACCCGGCGTTGCGTACCTCGATGACGCTGCCGATCTCCGCCAAAGTGAGCCCGGCCGCCTGGGCGGCTCGGATGAATTTGCCCCGTTGCAGAGCCACTTCGTCGTAGACCCGGTAACCGTTCGACGCTCGATCAGGCTGCGGCAACAGACCACGCCGCTCATAGAACCTCACCGTCTCGGTGGGGACGCGGAGTGCTTCTGCTAGCTGACCGATCAACATCTGCCAAGACTACCACTTGACCTTGATCTGCGGATCAAGGTTTACCGTAGAGTCATGGACATCACCCTGCTCTATTTCGACGATTGCCCCAACTGGCTACAGGCCGACGCTCATCTGCGCACACTGGCCGCAGAACGGCCCGATCTCCGCATCTCGCGCCGGATCGTCGACACCCCCGAACAGGCCGAGGAAACTCGGTTTCGCGGCTCACCCAGCATTCTCGTAAATGGCGTCGACGCATTCGCCGATCCCGACGCTCCCGTCGGGTTGTCCTGCCGGGTCTACCAGACCCCCGAGGGTCGGGCGGGCTCGCCAACCATCGAACAACTTCGTGCCGCCTTGTCGCGAGCGTCATGAGCAGTCCCTATGACCTGATAGTGATCGGCGCAGGCATGGCCGGCGCAGCGGCCGCCAACAAATGTGCTAGCGCCGGCTGGCGGGTCGCCATTGTGGACGAGCTCCCCTACGGCGGTACCTGTGCGCTGCGAGGCTGTGACCCAAAGAAGATCCTGCGTCGCGGCGCAGAGATCGTGGACAGCGCCCGCCTTATGCAGGGCAAAGGCATCGACGCCGCCGGCCTTGAGATCAATTGGGCGGACCTGATGAAGCACAAACGCGGCTTCACTGATCCTGTCCCCCAGAACATGGAACGCGGTCTCGCCGGCAATGGAGTTGAGACGCTGCATGGCACCGCAACTTTCACCGGCACCACGACAGTGGACATCGACGGCGCAACCTATGAGTCGTCGCACTTTCTTGTTGCTACTGGCGCCCGACCCAAACCACTGGGGTTCCCTGGCGCCGAGCGTCTCATCGACAGCACCGAGTTCTTGAACCTCGAGGCGCTCCCCGGTCGAATCCTGTTCATCGGCGGCGGCTTCATCTCTTTCGAGTTTGCGCACATCGCTGCTCGGGCCGGCAGCAATCCGACAATCCTGGACCGCGGAGAACGACCACTTAAAGGCTTTGACCCTGATCTCGTTGAGCTCCTCGTAGCCCGTAGCTCCGAGGTCGGAATTGACGTTCAGCGCGAAACCGTCGTCACCTCCATCGAATCGCACGGGTCTGGGCTTCGGGTCACCGTCGAAGGCGCCGGAACCAAGGCAACCATCGATACCGACCTCGTTGTGCACGGCGCCGGTCGGATACCGGAGCTTTCTCGACTCGGCCTCGAGGCAGCGGGAGTAGCCCACACCCGAAACGGGGTTCAGGTGGCGGGTCACCTCCAGAGCACAACCAACCCCGCCGTCTTCGCAGCCGGCGACTCCGCCGATAGCCCCGGAATGGCCCTCACCCCGGTCGCCGTGTTCGAAGGCAAGGTTGCTGCTTCCAACATGCTCAAGAACACCGCCATAGTGCCGGACTACGACGGTGTGACAACGGCCGTGTTCACCGTTCCCGAACTCGCCAGGGTCGGCCTCCTCGAAGCAGACGCCCGAGCCAAAGGAATCGACCTCGACGTCCGCTACAGCGACACGAGCGACTGGTTTTCCAACTATCGCATCGGCGAAACAGTTGCCGCGGTCAAAATCTTGGTGGACAAGAGCACGGACACAATCGTGGGTGCCCACATGTTCGGGCCCGAATACGGCGAGCTCATCAACTTTTGCGCCCTCGCGATGAAACTCAATCTCACCACCCGCCAGCTCAAGTCCATGACCGCCGCGTACCCAACCGTCACCTCGGATCTCGGGTCGATGCTCTAGCCCCCGCAGCTCACCTTCCACCGCTCGACCACGTCTCGATCTATCACCAGCGACAAGTCCTTGACATTTTGCGCGCAGGTTGTAAGTATGAGGTGATTCACTTCTCATGTTCGTGAGAAGTGATGATCCTGAGGAGGGACCTATGAGACGCTTTCTATTCACCTTGCTGGCGGTGTTCGCACTTACGGCAGCTGCCTGCGGTTCGAGCGACGACACCGCGGTTGCCACCGACGACTCGACAGACGATTCGGCCGACACTACGACCACCGAACCCGTCGACGAACCGACAACAGAATCTACTGAGGCGCCATCGGGTGACCCGATTCGTGTTGGGATCATCACGTCGACATCAGGGCCACTACAGGGCTATGGCGACCAATACGTCGCCGGACTCCAGGCCGGCCTCGCTTATGCGACCGACGGCACCAATGCGGTGAACGGTCGACCGATCGAGTTGGTCATTTCCGACGACGGCGCAGACCCCGAAACCGCAATCAGCCAAGCCACCGATCTCGTTGGCCAGGGTGTGAATATCATCGGCGGCACGGTCTCCTCCGGCGTTGCCGTTCAGCTCGCCGGGTTCGCAGCGGAGAACGAAATCCTGTACATCTCGGGTCCAGCCGCATCCGATGCGATCACCGGAGTGAATGGATACACCTTCAGGGCGGGACGCCAGAGCTACCAGGACGTCGCTACGGCTGCATCGCTGGTCGATGGTGATGGCGGCACCGTGTTGGTCTTCGCCCAGGACACCGAGTTCGGCGCTGCCAACGTTGGTGCGGTCGAGGCTGTGCTTGGGGCACGAGGTTTCACGGTCGATTCGCTGCTCGTGCCTGCCACCGAGACCGAGTTCACCGGCTTCGCTGATCAGATCAATCAGGCCGCTCCCGACCTCGTGTTCGTCGCCTGGGCCGGAGAGACCTCCGGGGCGATGTGGCAAGCGCTCGGTCAGCAGGCCGTGTTCGACACCGCGCCGGTCTCCACAGGACTGGCCGATGAACCCACCTGGCCCTTCTACGGAGACGCAGCCACCGGGATCAGCTTCTTGAACCACTATTTCCCGGGGGCACCTTCGAACCCGGTGAATGACTACATGCTCGAGAATGCATCGATGGTCGACCTGTTCACCCCGGACGGTTTCGTAACCGCCCAGCTGATCGTGCAAGCTCTCGCCGAGGGCGGGCCCGACGATGTGGATGCGATGATCGCAGCACTCGAGGGGTGGACCTTTGATGCACCGAAGGGCACCCAGACGGTGCGAGCCTCAGATCATGCGATGATTCAACCGATGTTCACCGCTCGCCTTCTCGACGAGGACGGCACACTGGTGCCCGAGCTCATCGGCACTCTCGATCCTGAGGCAACGGCCCCGCCCGAGGGGTGATCGGCCGGTCATTCTCCACATGACGGCTCTCCCCTCCCCAATGTCCGAGTCCGGCGATCACGCACTGTCGATCGCCGGACTCGAGTGGGGGGTCGGTGGTCTCACCATCGTCAAAGACATCAACCTGACGGTCCAGGCCGGAGAGTTTCTGTCGGTTATTGGACCAAACGGGGCCGGCAAGACCAGCCTCATCAACCTGATATCGGGCGTTTACCTGCCCCGCAGTGGTTCGGTCAAAATGTTCAACACCGATGTGACCAACCTGCGCCCGGCCGAGCGAACTCGGCGCGGTCTGGGCCGCACCTTCCAGACCTCAAGTCTGTTCCCTGGGCTCACCGTTGGCGAGAATGTCCGCCTGGCCGCCCAGGCGGCACTGGGTGGGAGCCTTCGGCTATTCACTGCGCCGCGGTCTGATGACCAGGCCACCGCCCGTGCGCTGGACGCACTCGAACGGGTGGACCTTGCCAGCCGACGAAACGACGTGGTCAGCGCACTGTCCCATGGCGACAAACGCAAACTGGAGATCGCAGTGGTCCTCGCCGCCGAACCGAAGGTGCTGTTGCTGGACGAGCCCACCGCCGGGGTGTCGGTCGAGGAGACCCAGCCGCTCGTTGGCCTCATTCGGGACGTTCACCAGTCGGGAACCACCATCGTGATGGTGGAACACCGCATGGAGTTCGTCGTGGACATCTCGGACCGAATCGCCGTGATGCACGAGGGCGAAATGCTGGCCGTCGGCACCCCCGACGAAGTCATGGCCAATGAAGAGGTTCGCACCGCCTACCTGGGGGGCCATCGATGAGCGCAATCGAGGTGACCGATCTGAACGTGTGGCGAGGCGATGCCCACGTACTCCACGGCGTCGAGTTCTCTGTGGCCCGCAACGAGGTCACGGCCCTCCTCGGACGCAACGGCGTTGGCAAGTCCACCACGCTGCTCGCCATGATGGGTCTGTTGCCCGCCCGGGGAACGATCCGACTTGACGGCGCTGACGCTATTGATACGCCCACCCATCTCATTGCCCAAGGTGGCGTGGGCTATGTGCCGGAAGATCGCGAGGTGTTCGCCTCGCTTACCGTGGCCGAGAACTTCCGTCTCGCCGAACGGTCAAACATCACCCCTCGCTATGACATGGTGTTCTCGTTGTTTCCCGACCTCTTCGGCCGGAAGGAACAAGTTGCCGGCACGCTTTCTGGCGGTCAACAGCAGATGCTCGCCCTGGGACGGGTGCTGCTCAATCCCAACAAGATCCTGCTGATCGACGAGCCCACCAAGGGACTCGCACCCATCATCGTGGAACAGGTGGTGGAGGCGCTCGCCCTCGCTGCCGAAGACGCCACCGTCTTGCTGGTCGAACAAAACCTGTGGGTCGCCGGCCAGTTGGCCAACGATGCCGTGGTGCTGGACCAGGGCCAGGTGGTGCACTCCGGGCCTATGGAGGAACTAATCAACGACTCGGCTCTCGCCGGCCGCTACCTGGGAGTCGAAGTTCGATGAGCAGTTTTGTTTTGTTCACCCTTACCGGCTTGGGTCTGGCCGGGCTCTACTTCCTTCTTGCATCGGGCCTCTCGCTCATCTTCGGTCTCATGAGCGTGCTCAACCTGGCGCACGGCGCTTTCTTCGCGGCCGGTGGCTACACCGCCTGGTTCGTCATGGACTCACTCGACGTCATCCCAATGGGGCTCCGCTTCATCGTTGCGCTCATTGCCGCCGGCCTCGTTGGTGCGAGCGCCGGGGCGGTCGTTGAACGGTTTCTCGTGCGGCGACTCTATGGCCAACACGTCGAACAGATCCTGCTCACCATCGGGCTGGGGATGGCCGCAGTGGCACTGATGGGCGGATGGTTCAGCTATGACCCACGTCTGCTCACCCAACCCGACTGGTTCGGTGACACCACCAAGATCGCAGGGGCCAATGTTCCAAACAACCGACTGCTCATCCTGGGAGTGGCAATCCTGTTCTTCATTGGGCTCATGACATTCCTCAAACGCACTCGTCACGGCCTCATCATCCGAGCCGGGGTTGAGAATCCTTCGATGGTCCGGGCGTTGGGCATCGACGTGTCCCGAAGCTTCACCATTGTGTTCGCCCTGGGTGGTCTCCTGGCCGGAGTGGGCGGGGCGCTGGGAACCGTCTACTTCAACGGCATAAGCCCGAGCCTCGGTACAACCCAGCTCATCTTTGCATTCATCGTGGTCGTGATCGGCGGCCTGGGCAGTATCCCGGGCACCGCCCTCGCTTCGGTGCTCGTGGCCCTCACCCAGATCTACGTCAACAACTACCTCACCAGCGGGCTCGGTTCCATCTCGGTGGTGGCGCTGCTGGCCGGCGTCCTATTGGTCCGCCCCCAGGGTCTGCTGGGCAAGGCCGCACCGTGAAACGCAGCTCGGTCATCCTCTTCATGGCGGCAGCCGGATTTGCCGTGTTGCCGTTCGCACCGATCCAGGTACCACTGCTGTTCTCGGGTCCCTTCGACACGCCGGGCACGCTTCAAGTTCTCTCTGTGGCCCTCGTGCTCGCCGGTCTGGCCATGTCCTATGACATGATCTTCGGCTACACGGGTCTACTCAGTTTCGGACACGCCCTGCCCTTCGCTCTCGGCGTGTATGGCACCAACCTGTTGATGCTCGAGGCATCGATCCCGTACGTGCTGGCAGCTGCGATCACACTCGTCGGTGTGGTGGCCGTGTCTCTGGTGCTGGGCTCGGTGGCGTTACGCACCAGCGGCGTGGCCTTCGCCATGGTCACCCTGGCCTTCGCCGAGGCGTTCTCGATCCTGGTGATCAGCGATCCCCTGCGGTTCCTGGGCGGTGAGGAAGGGATTTCGCTGGCATCGGAGCAAGTCCCAGACATATTCCGCCGAGTGGTCAACACCCGCAACATCTACTGGCTGGCGCTGAGTTTCGCTGTCTTCACCTTTGTGGTCGCTCGCCTCGTCGTGTCGTCGCGTGCGGGCCGGGTATTCGAAGCCATTCGTGAGAACGAGCCGCGGGTCGAGATGATGGGCCTGGCCCCGTTTCCGTTCAAACTGGCGTCCTTCACGATCTCGTCTGGCCTCGCGGCGCTCGGGGGGTCGGTGTACCTCCTGGCCGTGCGAGGCGCCAACATCGGAACCACCAGCGCCGACTTCACCCTGTCCATCCTGGTCATGGTCGTGCTCGGCGGCGCAGGCAAGTTGTGGGGAGCAGCGATAGGCGGCTTCATCTACGGGATCCTGAACCTCCGGCTGTCTACCGTCGCAACCTCTGACACGATCGACAACTTGCCTGATTGGCTGTCCGGACCCTTGTCCGAGCCGCTCTTCGTCCTCGGCGTCTTGTTCGTGGTACTGGTCATGTACGCCCCAGGTGGGCTGAGCTCGCTTGCCACCAAACTGTCGTTCGGGCGAAACACGAGACACTCATGAAGGCCGCAAACGGTTCGGTTGAGCTCGCTTGGCAACGCAGCGGGGCGGGTGCGCCGGTGCTGTTGATCCACGGTTTGGGTTACGGCCGCTGGGGGTGGGCTCCGCTGGAGTCTCGCCTGACCAAACGTTTCACCGTGATCTCTTTCGACAACCGGGGCATCGGAGCATCCTCGACCCCGCCCGGGCCCTACACCGCAAAGGAGATGGCAGCCGATGCCGTAGCGGTGCTCGACTCGGCCAAACTCGATCGGGTCCACGTTGTAGGCACGTCGCTCGGGGGCATGGTCGCTCAGGAGTTGGCCATCGGCTGGCCCGACCGAGTGGACCGTCTGGTGTTGATGTCTACAACTCCGGGGGCGACTCGTGGATTTCCAATGCCGGCGGAGACAATCCGACTGCTGGCAGAGGCCGCAAGCATGGATCCGGCGGTGGCGCTCCGGCGATTCGTGATCAACGCATTGGGTGATAGCGCAGCACCCCACCTGGTGGATGAGATCGTGGCCCTGCGTGTGGCCAATCCCCCGGATCCGGTGGGCTGGGCGGCGCAGGCGGGAGCCGCAGTCGGCTTCGATGCCGGCGATCGCCTCGACTCGATCACCCATCCAACCCTGGCCATCACGGGGACCGAGGATCGAGTGGTCGACCCGGCCAACACCCGTCGGCTGGCCGAGCTCATCGACGGTGCCCAATCGTCTTTCGTGCCCGGTGGGCACCTCATGTTCTGGGAGCATCCCGACGTCGTTGCCGACCGAATCGTCGAGTTTCTCACATGACCTCCTACCTCACGCTCGGCCGATGGATCACCGATCGTGCCCGCACCACGCCTGACCGCGTCGCAATCGACTTTGTCGACAATCACGTCACCTATTCCGAGCTGAATGATCGTTCGTCGGGATTGGCGGCCGAGTTCATCAAGCGAGGACTCTCCCGAGGGGACCGGGTTGCTGTACTGGCCGACAACTGCCCGAGTACGTCTCGGTCTTTTTTGCCTGTGCAAGGGTGGGGCTCGTGATGACCCCGCTCAACTGGCGGCTCACGCCCTACGAGCTGGCCTATCAGCTCGACCACTCGGGTTCGGCCCTGCTCGTTGTCTCCGCCGATCGCATCGCGCAGGCGCAGGGCGCGGTCGAAGCGGCATCGAGCCAACCGCCCTTTCGGCTCATCGAGGAACCGGCCACGATCCTCGACGACTTGGCCGACAGACGTCGGCCGTCGCCGATGACGATCCGCTCATGCTGATCTACACATCGGGTACCACGGGCCGCCCGAAGGGAGCGGTGCTGAGCCACGCCAACTGCTTCTGGACCAACACCTCGATCGACCGCCTCATGGACGTGTGCACCTTCGATGTCGTCCTCCAGGTGCTGCCCCAGTTCCACGTTGGCGGATGGAACGTACAGCCGCTTCTCGCATGGTGGAAGGGGGCCACGGTCGTGCTCGAACCCGAGTTCGACGCGAGGCGAGCGCTCGCTCTCATCGAATCGAAGCGAGTGACCACGATGATGGGCGTGCCCGCCACCTACCTCTTCATGGCAGAGCATCCCTCCTTCGCGTCCACCGACCTTTCGTCGCTACGGATGGCCGTGGTAGGGGGTGCACCCATGCCCGAGGGTCTCATTCGCATCTGGACAGAACGAGGTGTCGCTCTGGTGCAGGGCTACGGCCTGTCCGAGGCATCACCCAATGTCTTGGGTCTCCCGCCCGAAAATGTTATGGACAAAGTGGGGTACGCCGGCAAGCCATACCCCCATGTCGATGTGGCGCTCGAAGGTGACGACGGAAGCGTTCTAAAGGGTCCAGCGACCGGCGAACTGTTGGTAAGAGGCCCGAACGTGTTCACCGGCTACTGGAACGATGCAGACGCCACGACCACCACGATGCGAAACGGCTGGCTTCACACCGGCGATGTGGCCGAGCGGGACGCCGAGGGGTTCTATCGAATTCGCGATCGACTGAAGGACATGTACATTTCGGGCGGCGAGAACGTGTACCCGGCCGAGGTCGAGTCGGTCTTGGCCGACCATCCGGCGATCATCGAAGCAGCTGTAGTCGGCCGGGTCGACGATCGCTGGGGTGAGATCGGGGTGGCCTTCGTGGTGACCAGGAGCGTTCTCGAGCCGGAGGAACTACTCAGCTGGTGCCGGGAACGACTCGCTTCGTTCAAGGTTCCCCATCGGGTGCACTTCATCGATGCCCTACCCCGCTCGGCAATGAACAAGATCGCCAAACTCGAGCTGAGCGAAGGGCACCCCGATGTCGACTGACCCATGGATCGAGGAGGCGAAACCCCCGACCTCCGTCGATGGCGCCAACCTGACGAAACGAGGCGAGCGCACCCGCAGGGCGCTGCTCGAGTCGGCGGAGCGAACCTTCGGCGAGCTTGGCTGGGAAACGGCTTCGATCGTCAAAATCACTGAAGGGGCTGGCGTAAGTCAGGGCACGTTCTATCGATACTTTGTGTCGAAGCAGGCGATTTTCGACGAGCTGATCGACGACCTCAATCGACGCGTACGTCGGTCCATGGCCGAAGGCGCCGCGAAGGGCCGCACCCGAGCCGAGGCCGAGCGCCACGGATTCGAAGGTTTCTTCCAGTTCACGGCGGAGCATCCGGCGCTGTACCGAATCATTCGTCAGGCCGAGTTCGCCTCACCCGAGGCTCTGCATCGCCACTACGAACGCATCGCTGTCGGCTATCGACGGGCGCTGTCCGAGGCGATGGAAAAGGGCGAGATCGCTCAGGGCGACCCCGACGTTTTGGCCTATGCGTTGATGGGTGTTGGCGAGCTGATCGGGATGCGCTGGATTCTGTGGGACCACGGCGAGACCATGAGCGAATCGGTGATCGACGAGATGATGACGTTCATCCAGCGGGGGCTTGGGAGCGGCTCGTGAGGCCGGTGGGCCTTACCGGCATCGCTTCGTATCTGCCCGAGCGCTGGATGCCCGCGGAGGAGCTCTCCAAGCTCTCCGGCGTGCCGGCGGAGGTGTTCGTCGACCGCTTCGGCCTGGACGGCAAACACATAGCCGCCGACGGTGAGCACGTATCGGACATGTCGGTGACCGTCGCATTGCAGCTCCTGGAGGAGACCGGAATCGACCCTGGGTCTCTCGACGTGGTTCTGTACTTCGGATCCTCTTTCAAGGATCACACGGTGTGGCAGGCTGCTCCCCACATCGCTCATCGGATCGGCGCGGTCAATGCCTTCGCTCTCGAACTCGACTACGTGTCGTGTGGCTCCCCGGTAGCGCTTCGGATCGCACGCGACCTCTTGCGAGCAGACCCTGCGGTCAAGCGGGTGTTGGCGGTGGCGGCGAGCCGCGAGTCAAGCATTCTCGACTATGGCAATCCCCGTTCTCGTTTCATGTTCAATTTCGGCGACGGCGCTGTTGCTGCGCTCTTCGAGGGTGACTCGAGGACTCATGAAGTCCTGGGATCGCACCTGGTGACCGACGGTTCATTCTCCCTCGACGTCAAGGTGCCTGCGGGCGGTTCGGTCGAGCCGGCCTCGGTCGCCTCGGTAACGAGTCGTCGTCACTTCATTGATGTAATTGACCCACTGGGAATGAAGGAGCGCCTCGACCCGGTGAGTCTGCCTCGATTCGTGGAGGTGGCTCGGGAAACCATGAAGCGATCCGGCGCCGCCCTGAGCGAGATCGACCTGTTGTGCAGCATTCATATGAAGAAGTCGATGCATAGTGAAATTTGTGCAGCTCTCGGGGTCGACCTTGAGCGGGCAGTGTACCTCTCCGATACTGGCCATATGAGCGGCGTCGACCCTCTGCTCGCCCTGGATCGGGCGTCCCGAGCGGGACGGGTGGCCGAGGGCGACATGGTCCTCCTGCTCGCCGCCGGGACGGGATACACCTGGGCCGCCGCCGCGATCCGCTGGTAACGAAGACTCAGCTTGAGATGGTGAAATGATCCCGGTAGTCAGTGGTCGTGCCGATGAAGTCCACCACCAGGCGGTCCGCCGATACCAAGATCTGAGCGAACCCCCTCCCGGCTCCGCGACTGTTGCCACCGTGACTGGAGGCCAGGTAGTCGAACTCGGGATCGTCGTCATACACGGCGTACTTGCCGCTGCCTCCCATCAGTCCTGACACCAGCCAGACCAAGCCATTGCCTCTCGTGTAGGCGCCGTCAGCACCGTTGTCTACGACACATGACGGGACGTAAACGTCGACCTCGACGCACCTGACCTGCTTGGAACGTTGATAGTTGTGCTCGTGAGCCTGCAGGACAAGATCGACCTTCTTGTCGATCAGAAGGTCCATGACGTCGCTGCCGATCTCACACGGTTTCTCACCAGCGGTGATGCACACCTTGTGCATGCCCACGATGACCCACGGAATGTTGGCGTCCCTGGCATCGTCGATCGCCTGCTCCAGCCAACGGTAATGGTCCGAATCCGCAGGGTAATCGAACTTCTCACCATCGATGTCGTTACCGGCACCGATCAGGATGATCCGGGCCATATCGTCGACATCGAAGTAGTATTCCGCCGCATAGAGCCCGACCGAGTTCATACGATCGGGCAGGCACGCGGCGAAGTCGTTGATGAAGCCATCTTTCCGATCGTCGTCTTCATGGTTGCCAACGACGAGCTGCATCGGTATCGACCCGAGATGGGACTCCACGTAGCGGCACCAGTCAGCCTCGGTCGGGGTATCACCGTAACCGAGATCCCCCAGACCGAGGTGGAACCGGGGATTGGCCGCGGCGATCGCCTGAAGGACGCCAGTGGTCTCAGAAGTGGCGCCGATGTCACCACCAGCGGTGAACAGAAACGAAGCACCGGTGTCTTCTACGGCTAGATAGGGGTAGTTGCGGATGAACTCCTCGCTACTGGTCACATAGAAAACCACTTCGGCTCGCGACAGATCAGTGCCCGTGGGATTTCCACCGTATTCGTTGGTGCCCCGCACGGCATCCAGCCAATAGTTGTAACCAGCCGGGTCGCTGTCACGACCCAACATGTTCTGGTACACCCTGGCCAAATACACCTCGTCACTCACACCCTGGTAATTGTTGGCGAACTCTTGCGACGCTGCCATGTACCCGGCGATCGCCAACTGCCGGTGACCTTGCCGGCGAACATCCAACCAGTACTTCGCACCGGCAACATCAGGCTGACGATTGAAGTACGCCTGATACAACCGCAACACCGGAGCATCCAATGTGTCGCTGTAATCCGACGCTCGAAGAATCTCCACTATCGAGGTTGCCTCGTTCACCGACTTAGCCCGAACTGCATCGCTGGCAGCGGCAGACCCCGGCGCAATAAGCGACAACAACACCACAAAAGTCAAAAGGCCCTTACATTTTAGATCCCGCACAACGTGTGATACTACTCATGATTCCAGCAAAAGCGAATCTGGAATACTGTGAAGCTGCTTCTTTTCGTCAGCCAAACCCAAGCCACCGACCTCCATCGGGACGAGCCGGTTCAAACGTCCGCTCCGGGAAACGCCAGAACAAAACGCGCCCCGCCGCCGGGATTCTCCTCGACCCAGGATCGACCGGAGTGGCGATCAGCGATCGATCGGACGATCGCAAGCCCCAAGCCGCTGCCGCCACTGTCAACGACCCGAGCCTCATCAAGTCGTGAAAAGCGCTCATAGATCACTTTCCGGTGCTGTGGTTTCACACCGGGACCGTCATCATCGACAATAAGCACCACCTGTGCGCATTCATCGAGGTTCACTGCGACGTTGATCGACGATCTGGCGTGCCGATTGGCGTTCGAGAGAAGGTTCCGAATCGCTGAAGACAGCGATGTTGGGTCTCCGGAGACAAGGTGATGCCCATCGAAGGCACTAAGCGTGATGCTGACCTCTGGATTGAGCGACCCCTGGAGCAGTTCGATTTCTGACTGTGCAAGGCTGTGCAAATTCACGGACTCCGCTGGTGCCACCTGCATGCCAGGTTCCTCGGCTTGTGTTGCCGCTTCGAGGAGGTTCGCCACCAGCGACTCAAGCCGTTCACCCTGTTGAAGCACCCGCTCGGCAGTCTCGGGCCAGGGAACCTCAGCCGGATGGGTCAGCGCAATCTCCACGTCGCCCATGAGTGCGGTGAGAGGCGTGCGCAGTTCGTGTGACGCATCGGAAATGAACTGTCGCTGCCGGTCGGTCCCGGTTTCGATCCGGTCGAGCATCTGGTTCATCGTGGAAGCCAGCTCGGACAGTTCGTTCCGACCAGGAGGTATTGGCACCCGTTCGTGGGGGCTGCTGGTGCTGATCCTTCGAGTCCTCTCCACGATTGCCGCCACTGGTTGGAGGGCGCGACCTGCCAGGAACCATGAGGCGCCCGCAAGGAGGAGGACAAGGACGGGTCCGCCGATCCAGAAGGCTTTGGTCAGCGCGGCGACTGCCTGGTCAAGCCCCCCCGACGGTGTGAAGGCGGTTGCGAACTGCGCTGCTCCAGGCCCTGTGATCGGCGCCGAAACCCCACCAAAGGCGGTATCTCCCGCTACCACGATGAAGGACTCGCCATCAAGGAACGTGGGTGCCGCATTGCCAGGCACCGGGAGGAAGGTGCTGCCGGGGGTGAGAATCCGATTGGCGGGCTCAGAGCCCGTCACCTCAACGATAAGTGATCCTGCGATTTCACCGGCCACGATGCTGTCTTCACTCAGCCGGCGAAGCTCCGCCTCGGCGGAACGCTCGACCATCCATGTGGTGGCCACACCAACAAACGCAACGGCGATCGTGGACACAACAGCGACAGCAATCGCAATCCGCAACCGAATGCCCATTGACCTACGCATCGGTCGAGACCCTGTATCCAACGCCGCGGACCGTCTCGATGGTTTCGGCTCCGACCTTGGATCGGAGGCGCCCGAGATAGACGTCCACGATGTTGGGTTCGCCATCGAAATCCATGCCCCACACCTGATCGATCACATGCTGTTTCGGCACCGGCTGGCCCCTCCCCCGCATCAGGACGTGGAGGACTGATCGCTCGCGAGGTGTGAGATCCACAGGTTTGTCTCGAACTGAGCAAAGCAACGACTGTTGGTCGAGGGCCAATGCGCCGACCACAAGTTGATTCGTTGCCTGTTCGATCGTTCGCCGCACCAACGCCCGCAGCCGGGCAACCAAGACCCCAAAGCAAACGGGTTTGGTGAGGAAATCATCAGCACCAAGATCAAACAGCTCGATCTCGTCGAGATCACCGTTCTTTGCGGTCAGCACCAACACCGGTGTCCGGTCTCCGTGCTCGCGAAGCCGACGGCACACCTCGTAGCCGTTGCATCCCGGGATCAACAAGTCCAGCACAATCGCCGCATAGGCCGATTCTCTGGCCCGCCAGAGAGCATCAAGACCGTCACCACTCTGGTCCACCTCGAACCCCTCTGCCCGGAGGCCACGCTCCAACATTCCGGCGATGGCGGGGTCGTCCTCAACGATCAAAAGGCGCATTTCACAACCATGACAGATTGGACCTAAACGTCGCCTAACAGCTGTTGAGCGGATCGTCAGGTGTGTTGAGACAACGTTCAGTGCCAACGGATCACCGTGGGGGCAGTGAACGCACAAGCGCCACACCAACAAAGGAGAAACTCATGGTCAAACGAACACTTCAAGGCGTCGCCACAGTTGCCACCCTCGGCACGGGGATGATTCTCGGGGCGCTGATGCTGAGCCCCACCAGTGCCGAACCATTGGTGGACGACCCTGGATCGACCGGCTCGAGCGCTGCGGACTCCTCTGCGCACTCCGAAGGAGTCGTGATTGCGGGTGGGTCGCTCGACGATGGCTGCGCCACCCTCATACCGGGGATCGAGTTGCCACCGGGCTTCGATTACGAGAATCCCCCAGGGGTGTTCATCGGTACCGAGATCGACGGTGAGATGGCGTTCCGAGTTCCGACCGACGATGAATTGTCGGAGTTCTCACCCTTGCCCAACGGTGCCGAATTTCCGTTCCTCGACGATCTCGCCGGACACGGTTGCATCGTCGCCGGTTGCTCGGTCCTCTCCCTGGACCAGGCACTCCCCGACGGTGCGCCCACTCCCCCGTTGGGTCTACCGACCACCGAAATCAGCGTGACCGAGAAGAACGGGAGGGTTGTCGTCACAGACCCCGATGGCACGGTGCTCTTCGAGACTGACGTCCCCGAAAACGGTGCCCTCGGCTTCGAGATCGAGGACGGCAGCGTCCGTCAGATCGACGAGGCTAACCCGCCGTCGCTGTCGGGATTCGAGTCTCAATCCGCAGGAGTCTCGACGGAGGGATGTGCGCCATTGGGGTAGTCGCTGAAGCGGCCGAACCCAGTGGCAAGAATGGCTTGACGGACTCTCCTGATCCCGTACGGACCAGGCAAGTCCCGCTTAGCCCTGTCGGACCTCTTGCTGTTGAATCGGTTGAGCTTGACCCGGTTGGGCTTGCATTGGTTGGGCTTGCATTGGTTGGGCTTGCCGCGGCTGAACCTGCTCTGGGGCTACCAGAACTTCACGATCCTGTCGGATCACGGTTCGCTGTGATGTGGACGTCGCTGCAAGTGTCACAGCGATGCCCAAGAGGCCGACGGCGAAGAGAATGATTCCGACCATGTTGACGTCGATGGCGGCCATTTCATAGGTCACCGCCCACGCCAGGATCGCTCCTACCGCTACCAATCCAATAGACGTACCCAGTCCGGTGTTTCTCATCATCTTTATCCCTTCGTTGCCGAAACTTGAATATCGGCTCGGTTTACCGCAAAACTGAAGGCCAGAGCTCAGATCGGGTGCTGACCTCGGAGTTCACAAATCGGTCGACTGTGGCCGATCCCCGTTGCACCTCACCGTCCAAGCATGGGCTACGGGCACGGATCAATCGGCCTGCGACTCGACATCAGCAGCGAGGCCAGTGCTCTCGAGTCCCGACTGGACATTCGATGGTGATCGGTAGAACTCGACGGCGAACGTGGCGGGCTCGTTGAGTTCGAGGTGGTGGGGCCGAGCCGGTGGGATATCCACGTGACCGCCGGCGCCAACAAGGATCGGTGCGCCCGGTTGATCTTCGAAGACGAAGGCGACCACCCCGGTGTGGACGACGAGTCGTCCCCAGACACCGTCGGCGACCCGGTGAGCATTGAGCAGTCCGGCCGGGACGGTGTGGTTGTCGAAGGTGGGAGTGGTGCGGGTGAATTCGTACCCGGTTGGGATCTTGGTGGTCATCGGACAGCTCCATCGGTGAGGGTCAGTGCTGGTTGCACTGGCGTGATTTCGGGTTCGCCTTCGATGTCGAGGCGGGGCAGGATCCTGTCGAGCCACTTGGGGAGCCACCAGTTGGGGTCACCGACCAAGGCCATCGTTGACGGCACGAGGACCATGCGGACGATGGTGGCGTCGACGGCGACAGCCGTGGCGAGCCCAATGCCCATCATCTTGACGACGGGGTCACTGCTGCCGACGAAGCCGAGGAACACGCTGATCATGATGAGTGCCGCAGCGGTGATGACTTTGGCGGTCGCTCCAAGTCCTTCGACCACGCTGTCGATGTTGGTGTGGCCCCGGTGGTATTCCTCACGGATGCGGGAGAGGATGAACACCTCGTAGTCCATGGACAGCCCGAAGAGGATGGCGAACATCATCATCGGTACGAACGACGCGATGGGAACCGCTTCGTCGAGCCCGATCAGACTGCGCCCCCAGCCCCATTGGAACACTGCCACTACCACGCCATAGGCGGCGCCGATCGACAACAGATTCAGGAGTGCGGCCTTCAGCGGGACCAGGATTGAACGGAACACCATCATCAACAACAGGAACGACAGAGCAACAACGGCGCCGATGAACCACAAGAGTCGTCCTGCGATCTTGTCGGACTGATCGATGAACCCAGCGGTGGGTCCACCGACGAGAGCGGTGGCGCCGGTGTCGGCGGTGACCTCTGGAATGGTGGTGTCACGGAGCCGATGCACCAGATCGCTGGTTGCTTGATCCTGGGGTTTGGTGGTGGGGATGGCGGTGATGAGTGCGGTGTCCCCGGCGGTGTTGAGCTCGGGTGGTGACACGGCTTGAACACCGGGGTCGTTTCCGACTGCGGTTGCGATGTCCTCGAGCACGGTCGGGGCGTCCCCGGTGCCCAGATCGACCGTCAGCAGCAGTGGCCCGTTGAACCCGTCGCCAAAGCCGGTGGCCAGAAGGTCATACGCCCGGCGGTGGGTGGTGGAGGTGGGGTCGGTGCCGGCATCGGCCTGTCCCAGGCGCATGTCGAGCACCGGAATCGCCATCGTCAACAACACCACGGTGGCTGCAATCCCGGAACGCCAGGGATGATGCGCTACCCAATGTGCCCACCGGAGCCAACCGCTGTGATTCTCGCTCACCGATGGGGCCGCACCGGATGCGGTGGCTTCGGCCGCATCTGCTGCCGCTTGACGATGAGATTTGGCGAGCACCCTGGTCCCCGCGAAGCCCAGCAGTGCAGGCAGCAGAGTGATCGCCACCAGCACAGCCACGGCGACCACGAGCGAGGCCGAGTAGCCGAGCGCAGCGACGAAGGGGATTCCGGCCAGCTGCAGACCAAGGATGGCTACCACAACGGTGCCACCGGCAACAACAACGGCTTGGCCGGCGGTGGCGTTGGTCCGCCCGATCGATTCTTCGTTGCCCGCCCCCGCTTCGAGGTTGTCACGATGTCGACTCAGGATGAACAGTGCGTAATCGATCCCGACCCCGAGCCCGATCATGGTTCCCAGCCGGGGCGCCACCGAGGGAATGTCGATAACGGCCCCCATCAGACCAACCAGGGAGAGCCCAACGGCGAGGCCCAAGACGGCAACACCCAAGGGCAGGATCGCCGAGTACACGCTGCGAAACGTGACGAACAAGATGATCAGTGCGGCGATGATGCCGATCATCTCGGCTGGCCCGGTTGTGCGTTCCTTCAACACGGTGGGGAGCTCGCCGCCATATTCAACCTGCACGCCAGCGGCTTCTGCTGGGCCAGCGGTTTCGATCAAGGCGTCGACTGCCTCTCGTCCCAGATCCGCAGTGGAGCCGTCGAACTGGACCGACGCGAAAGCGGTGGCGCCATCGGGCGAGATCGACCGTGGACTGGCCAAGGGTTCGGTCACCCCCACCACGTGGTCGAGTGCACGGACCTCGGCCACCGTCGCTGCGATACCGGCGGCGGAGTCGGGGTCGGTGACCGAGCCTTCGGCGGTGTGGAATACCACCATGGCCGTGGCCCCGGATCGTTCCGGGAACTTGTCTTTCAACAGATCAATCGCCTGTTGGGACTCCACCCCCGGCACTTCGAAGTTGTCGACCGTGCCACCGCCAGCGGTTCGATCAACCATCACTAACACCAGCGCAATCATGATCCAGCCGGCCACGAACCAAATGCGCTGTCGGGCGGCGGTTCGTCCGAGACGGTAGAGCCAGTTCGACATGATGTGATGCCTCCTTCGAGCGGTTCTGGGTGAACTACCCGAAACCAGATTATCGCAGTCACTGCAATCTTGCACCAAACGTCGAAATATGTCAAGATCTACTTCATGGATGAAACACTGGGTCTGCGGGAACGCAAGAAACGAGAACGGCGGCGCTGCATCGAAAACGCCGCCATCGGACTCTTCGAAGACAACGGCTTCGACGGGACCACCATCGAACAAATCGCCGAAGCAGCCGACATCGCACCGCGGACGTTCTTCTACTACTTCCCCACCAAAGAAGACGTCGTGCTCGCCGACTACTCGATCCGGCTCGAACGCATCATCGCCGAACTCCGTGAACGGCCCGAATCCGAACCGCCGTGGGATGCGTTGCAGGCGTGCTTCGTGGAGGTCGCCACCGACTACGAAGCAGCTCAAGACGATCTCGCCCGCCGGTTCACCATCATGGCCAACAACGCCACCGTGTTCGCCCGCAGCCTGCAACTCCAGGCCGGATGGGAAGACGCACTCGCCGAGGTGCTGAACCAACGGGCCAACCAGAAAAGCGAAGACCTCGAATCCAGGCTGCTTGCTTCGGCCGCGTTGGCCTGCATGCGGTCCTCGCTCCGGCACTGGCTCCTCACCGGCCACAAAACAGCCCTGCCCGCGTTGATCCAGACCTGCTTCGAACAGTTTGCCCACGGTCTGGCCCACAGCGGATCGCAGTAGCCGGCGTCGCTGACCGAGACCGCTGGCCCATATCACTGCTGCTGGTTCAGCTCCTACTGTGCCGGGAGAGTTGCCCCGATGAACACGACGTCGGTGACAGCCGTGGTCCCCCATTTTCTTCCGGCCAACGCGTCGCCCTGCCTCGACCTGCCGGGGTCTCGGGTAGGATCCACCGAATCGCCCGCACGCACGACCAAGAGATCGACACATGACTGACGTCGTAGCCGAACCTGAAGTTCCCGTTCTCGAGCGGCTCTCAATGCTGGACCGGTTCCTGCCGGTGTGGATCATCGCCGCGATGGGCGTGGGTATCGGCCTGGGGCGGCTCTTCCCGGACCTGAACGATTGGCTCGACACCGTCAAGATCGGCACGGTCTCGTTGCCGATCGCGATCGGGCTGCTGTTGATGATGTACCCGGTGTTGGCCAAAGTCCGATATTCCAAGATCGACGAGGTCGCCGCGGACCGGAAGCTGATGGCCAGCTCACTGGTCCTGAACTGGCTGATCGGCCCTGCGCTCATGTTCGTCCTGGCGTGGCTACTACTCCCCGACCTTCCCGACTACCGGACCGGCCTGATCATCGTGGGGTTGGCCCGCTGTATTGCAATGGTGTTGATATGGAACGACCTCGCCTGCGGCGACCGTGAAGCCGCCGCCGTGCTGGTGGCTCTCAACTCGGTGTTCCAGATCTTCGCCTACGCCCTGCTCGGCTACTTCTACCTCGAACTCCTTCCCGGCTGGCTTGGACTCGACACCGCACAACTCGAGGTGTCGATGTGGGAGATCGCGAAAATTGTCCTGATCTTCCTGGGTGTCCCGCTGGCTGCGGGCTACCTCACCCGACGATGGGGTGAGGCCAGCCGCGGGGTGGACTGGTACGAGAACACCTTCCTTCCCCGCATCGGACCATTCGCGCTCTACGGCCTGCTGTTCACCATTGTCATCCTGTTTGCCTTGCAGGGCGAGACCATCACCGACAAACCCGCCGACGTGGCACGGATCGCTCTCCCACTGCTCGCGTACTTCGCCATCATGTGGGCCACATCGTTCGCCCTCGGGTTCCGCATCGGGTTGTCCTATGAAAAGAACGCAACTCTGGCCTTCACCGCAGCAGGCAACAACTTCGAACTCGCCATCGCTGTCGCCATCGGTGTCTTCGGGGTCACCTCCGGCCAAGCCCTCGCCGGGGTTGTCGGCCCCCTCATCGAAGTCCCGGTACTCGTGGCTCTCGTCTATGTCGCACTGTGGGCACGGAAACGCTTCTACCTGAACTAGCGAACCACGTAGTCGATGGCTACTACCGCCGTCAACTGACCTTGCGACATCGATTCAGAATTCACCGCCTTGCGCTAGTGGCGGTACTGGCATGGGACTAGTCTGACCTGCTACAGAGCGCCAACTAGGTGCTGCACCATCGGGAGGAACATCAGATGAGGCTACGAGGACATCGATCGTCATGGGGGGCGCTTATCGCGGCCCTCGCGTTACTGGCTGGAGCATGCGGGAGTAGTGAAGACGCGAGCACTACGACCACTGACCCAGGGGAAGAAACGACCACAACTGCGGCTACGGAAACGGATGGCACCACCTCGGAGGTGACAGACCCGCCTGCCTCAGAACCGATCACCTTTGGAATGATCTTGGTCGGCCCCCAGAATGATCGGGGCTGGTCCCAAGCACACTTCGAAGCTGGGCAATACGTAGAAGAGCAAACGGGCAGCACGATGATCGTCATCGACAAGGTAAACCCAGCCGATCGACCCGAGACCACCGTTGAAAGCGTGGTGGCCGACATGATCGATCAGGGGGCGGATATCGTTTTCGCCACTTCGGACGACATGAAGGACGGGATCGAGGCAGCCGCAGAGCAGTTCCCGGATACCCCAATGGTTTGGAGCTCCGGTGACAGCGCGTGGGCCGAAGGAAAGTCCTACCGGGCCGATCTCACGAACCTGGCCAACACCATGGGTCGGATGGAATACGGCAAGGCCATCGCCGGGTGCGCCGCCGCCCTCACAACCCAAACTGGGTCCATCGGATACGTGGGACCGTTGATCAATGACGAGACGCGGCGGTTGGTCAACTCGGCCTACCTCGGGGCCGACTACTGCTGGAGCGAGCTGAGAGGCGAGACTTCACCGATAAGTTTTGAAGTGAACTGGATCGGCTTCTGGTTCAACATTCCTGGCGTCACCCTCGATCCCACCCAGGTGTCCAATGACTTCTTCGATGGCGGGGCCGATGTGATTATTTCCGGCATCGATACCACCGAGGCAATCGTACGAACCGGCCAGCGGGCCGCCGCCGGTGAAGCGGTATGGGCAATCCCCTACGACTTCGAAGGTGCCTGTGACGAGGCGCCAGACGTATGTCTCGGCGTCCCGTACTTCAACTGGGGTCCGGAATATCTCGGCATCATCAACTCTGTTGTCGACGGGACCTTCTCCGCCACGTGGAATTGGTTCGAACCCGACTGGGCAGACATCAACAACCCGGACTCGAGCGGAATTGGATGGCATGGCGGTGATGGTCTTCCTGCCGAAGCGTCGGCTCAGCTTGACGAGTTCATCGCCGGATTGGCTGACGGCTCGATCAATCCATGGACTGGCCCGCTCAACTACCAGGACGGTACGCCATGGCTCGCCGACGGTGCATCTGCCACCGATCAAGACCTCTGGTACACCGAACAGCTCCTAGAAGGGGTCGAAGGAGCCAGCTCCAGCTAGCTGGCAGCGAATGCTCTAGGGTAAGCGCACCATGAGTTTGCTGCTCTCCAACATCCACAAACGCTACGGGCCGGTGCACGCGAACAACGGCATCACCCTGGAAGTCGAAGCCGGCACGCTTCATGGACTGCTTGGCGAAAATGGCGCCGGGAAATCGACGCTCATGAAGATCGTGTCCGGGTTCCTAGAAGCGGACTCGGGCACGATCACGCTCAACGATCAACCGCTGGCGCTGCGTTCCCCAAAGGATGCCATTCGGGCCGGCGTTGGGATGCTCCATCAGGACCCGCTGGTGTTCCTGCCCCTCTCCGTGGTTGACAATTTCCTCATGTCCAGCGACGGGTCGTTCGTGCTGAATCGGCGAGACGGCGCGGCTGCTCTGAAGGAGGTCAGCGAACGGTTCGGCTTCAACTTTCATCCCGATGCCCCGGCACGAACACTGACGGTTGGGGAACGACAACAGTTGGAGATCGTGAGGTTGCTGTGGTTGGGAGCCAAGGTCCTGATCCTGGATGAACCAACTACCGGAATCTCTGAGATTCAACGAGTCGAGCTTTTCAGGACGCTGAAACAGCTGGCGTCCGAGGGCATGATCGTGATCTTCGTGTCGCACAAGCTGGAAGAAGTTGCCGAGCTTTGCGAGAAAGTCACCGTGATGCGCCAGGGCGCAGTCATCGGTGAAGCCGACTTGCCCACCCCCGCCGAGGACTTGGTGGCAATGATGTTCGGCCAAGTTGTAGTGAAGAGCGATCGTCCATCGCTGGCGCCCGGCGAACCCAATCTCGTGCTCGACCGGATAAGTGTCAAGGACCGATTGCTCACCTTGCAGGAGGTCTCAGCATCGGTTGCCAGCGGTGAAGTGATCGGGTTGGCCGGTCTCGAGGGCAGCGGACAACGTTTGTTCCTTGGCGCGTGCGTCGGCCTGAAATCGTTGGATTCGGGTTCACTCACACTGGACGGAACCGACTTGACGGGACTTGGCTACAACGAGTTCCTCGATGCGGGCGTGCACTACCTACCGGCAGGACGACTGGAGGAAGGTTTGGTCGCCGGACTCACCATCAACGAACACCTTGTTCTTGCCGGAGCTGACAATTCGTTCTTCATCGACTGGGATCAGGCAACCGCCCACGCGCAGGAAAAGATCGATCACTACTCGATCAAGGGATTCCCGGATAGCCCGGTCGAGTCACTCTCGGGAGGGAACCAACAGCGGCTTCTGCTGTCGATGATGGAACCGGGGCTCCGGCTTCTGCTCATGGAACACCCGACCAGAGGTCTCGACATCGAATCCGCTGACTGGGTGTGGACCCAGCTGCTGGCGCGACGAAACGACGGGACGTCAATTATTTTCGCCTCGGCCGACCTCGACGAGCTCCTGCGCTACAGCGACCGAATCATGGTTTTCTTCAACGGCAAGGTCTTGCGCACGGTCGATGCAAGCTCGACAACCGGCGAACAGCTGGGCTATCTGATCGGCGGAAAAGAAGACCAATGACAACCCGGTCCACCCTGAAAGAGCAGGCGATCACACTCGTGCCCATCGGGCTCGCCATCCTCGTCTCACTTCTGCTTCTTGCCGCCGCTGGTACGCCGCCACTGGAGGCCGTGCAGCTGATCTGGGAAGGAGCGTTCGGCAATCGGAGCAAGATCGGTGACACCCTCATGGCGTGGGTGCCTCTGGTCCTGGCGTCGGCTGGTCTCATCATCACCTTTTCAGCCGGCTTGTGGAACATCGGGATCGATGGTCAGATCATTGCTGGCGGCATCGCCGCTGCTTGGGTCGCCCGAGGAATGGGCGGGCCAACGATCCTCATCGTGGCCGTGGCCTTGCTCGCCGGGATGCTCGGTGGTAGTTTCTGGGCGCTTCTGGCGGGCGTGCTCAAAACCAAGGGCAAAGTCAATGAAATCTTTGGTGGTCTTGGGCTGTTTTTCGTCGCTTCCTCCCTGGCGATCTATCTCATCATCGGCCCCTGGAAACGCGAGGGCGTTGCCTCCACCAGTGGCACAGATCTCTTCCCCAAAGATGCGTGGTTGCCGACGCTCAACAACAATCGGCTCTCGCCAATTGCGGTTGGCCTGGCCATTGTCGGGGTGGCGTTGGTGTACGTACTCATGCGGGGCACCCGATTTGGTCTCCGGCTCAAAGCGGTGGGGCGGAACCCACAAAGCGCCTTTCTCCTGGGCGTTCCAACCACCCGATACATGCTGGGCGCGTTTGCCTTGTGTGGCGCTCTTGCCGGCGCCGCCGGCGCGGTGCAGGCCATCGGATTCCATCACAAGCTCATTCCGTCCATCTCTGGCGGCTACGGGTTCTTAGCTATCCTCGTGGTCCTCCTCTCCGCAAACCGGGCGGCCTGGATTGCCCCGGTTGCTCTGTTCTTCATCACCTTGTCGGTCGGCTCCACACTTCTGACATTGCGACTCAATGTTGACTCCTCCATCGGTGGAGTAGTACAGGGAATCTTGGTGCTGTTCGTCCTTCTCGGTGGCGGCTGGCAGTCGTGGCGAATCCGTCGCCGGGATCCCGGGGCGGTGGAAGCAGCATGATTTTCGGGGCCGAAGTACTGGATGCTCTGAGAGAGGTGTTCACCGTTGCGGCCTTGGCGTCGGTTGTCGCCGCCGCCACTCCGCTGGTCTTTGCCACGATCGGTGAAACCATCACGGAGAAGGCAGGGGTGATCAATCTTTCGCTCGAAGGCTCGATCATGTTGTCCGCCATGACCGGGTTCGCCGCAGCGTCCACCACCGACAGCGTCATCATCGGATTTCTTGCTGCCGCGGCCGTCAGTGTCGCAATTTCAATGCTCATCGCCTTCTCCAGCATCGAATTGCGGCTTGATCAAATTGCTGTCGGCTTCGTTCTCACGTTGCTGGCAATCGATCTTTCGGACTTCCTTGGCAACTCCTACGTCGGCATCGCAGGGCCGCAAGTACCTCCATGGGAGATTCCCGGCCTCAAGAGCATCCCGTTCTTTGGCGACGTCTTCTTTTCCCACAACGTTTCGGTCTACGCGTCGTACCTGGTGGTCATTGTTGCCACCTGGTACATCTTCCGGACCCGAAAAGGCCTAGAACTGCAAGGCATTGGCGAGCGTCCCGAAGGCGCATTTTCCCGGGGCGTGGCCGTGAACAAGATGCGGTATGTGTACGTCGCCCTCGGTGGGGCCCTGATCGGCGTCGGCGGAGCCGCCTTCTCCCTCGATCAAATCGCCGGTTGGCGTGACAATCTGACCCGCAACTTCGGTTGGATTGCGCTGGCCATCGTCATCTTTGGCGGTTGGCACCCGGTGAGGGTTGCGATGGGTGCCTACTTGTTCGGATTCCTCCAAGTGGTGGCCCTCAAGCTCCAGCCGGTGTTCCCCGATTTCAGCCAAGTGCTGCCCTCGGTGCCATTCCCCCTCATGATCTTCACCCTGGTGGTCGTCTACTCGGCATGGTTCCGGAGATTCGGAGACCGGCATCCCAGCCTACGCAACATCCTGGCCGCGGATCCCCCTTCAGGTATCGGCGTTGCATTCCATCGAGAGTGATACCACACCGCCTCAGTAGTTGGCGACGAAACGATCCAACTCCTCGGTGAGTTCTGCCCGGCGTGGCGCTGGAGCGAAACTGGCGTCAATTGAGTTGCGGGCAATCTGGACCAAGTCTTGTTGATTGAGACCGAGGGCCTCCGCAGACGCCAGGTAGTTCTCCCCGATGTAACCACCGAAATAGGCGGGATCGTCAGAATTGATCGTCACCCGAATGCCGGCGTCGAGCAACCGTTTCAGGTTGTGATCACGCAGCTCACCAAAGACCTTCAATTTGACGTTGGAAAGCGGACACATGGTGAGCGCCACTCCATCGGTAGCCAATGAGGTGACAAGTTCTGGATCATCCTCGCAGCGAACCCCGTGATCGATACGTTCGGCTTCGAGCACGTCCAACGCACCGGTGATGTAGTCGGGTCCAGCTTCCTCACCTGCGTGCGCGGTAACCCGAAAGCCCAAGGCTCGGGCGCGGGAGAATACCTCATTGAACTTCTCAGGAGGATTGCCAATTTCGGACGAGTCGAGGCCGACTCCGATGATGGCGTCTTGGAAGGGTAGAGCACCTTCCAGCGTTGCCATTGCGTCGGCTGCATCGAGGTGACGCAAGAAGCACATGATCAATTCGGTTGTGAGGCCGAAACGATCGAGAGCGTCGGCCCGAGCACGGGCGAACCCGCCCATGAAGACGCTGAACGGGATGCCACGTTCTGTGTGGGTTTGCGGATCGAAGAACATCTCGGCATGCCGCACTCCATCGTGGTGGGCTCGCTCGAGGTAGGCGGTCAGCAACTCTGCGAAGTCCCGTTCGGTCTGGAGAACCTGCGCTCCCTGGTAGTAGATGTCCAGGAACGACTGCAGATTGTCGAACTCATACGCCGCCCGAACTTCATCGATCGATTCGAACGGCAGCGAGACGCCGTTGCGCTCTGCGAGCACCAGCATCATCTCTGGTTCGAGGGTCCCCTCGATGTGAAGGTGAAGTTCAGCCTTTGGCAGCTGCCTGACAAACGATGCGTCCATGGTGGAGACATTAAACCACGAGCGCTAAGCGGGTAGTCGTCCACGGTGGTTCCGTCGAAGCCCGAACGCCCGGAATCCTAGGAGGCGAGCAGAACTTCGATCTGTTCAGACATTCCCGTAACGCCCATCGCACCCTGGAAGCCGACAGAGGTGCCGTCATCGTTCAGGAATACGAACGAGGGCTGATTTGTGACTCCATACGCGCGCCACAGATCTCCGCCGGAGTCCACCGCATGGGGAAATTCGCCGACGCCGAGGTCCTCGACAAACGCCACGATCGCGGGCATCTCGTCTCGGCCAGCGACACCAACGATGGTCACTTCTTCACCGAATTCTCTCTGCACCTCTGCGACCGCAGGGGCTTCTGCTCGGCAAATGCTTCACCAGGGCGCCCAGAACCAAAGCATGACGTCTTTGCCAGCCAGACTGTTCCAGTCAAGTTGACCGCCGTCGGCGAGCCCCACGAGGATCGGTGCGGCAGAACCTTCGACTGCTGAAGATTCCTGAACGGGGACTTCAGCTCCCGAAGTGGCTGAACCAGTTTCGATTCCTGACGAGGACCCCGAGGCGCCACATGAAGCTGCGATCAAAGCAACGGTTGCGAGACCCGCGAGGAGCTTGCTGAGCTGTCGTGGATCCATTCCCCTCATCCTACCGGCGCCTTACTACCGATCGTAGTAGGGGTTCAGTCGTCGTCTGGTAGTTCAAGTTCAACCCCGACGATCACAGCAGCCCTCTGCTTCAAGAGCGCGGAGATGCGTTGACGGGTGACGCCGAACAACCCGGCGATCGCCTCGATGGTCAGCCCCTCTTCTCGAAGGGCCAGCGCTAGTGATGCACGTAGTTCTGCACCGACGGTCTCCAGCGCCGCCATGTTCGACGTGATGAGTTCCACTACCCGCGGCGACTCCTCGGCTTCCACGAGCTCAACGAGTGGTTGGCCGCCAGCAAGCTGTTCGTTGAGCCGACGCACTCGCCGTTGGATCTCCAGGCTTCGCTCCACGTTCTCCGCCGCGGCGTTCTCGATCGAGGTGAGCGCAACCGAGAGTCGGGCGAGTGCTGTCGGGTCCGGATCCATAACTTCAGTCAAGCGGCTTTCCAACCATATGTCGTGCCTATTGCTGCGATACCTATTGACACCCGTTGGCAAAGGACTTTGGACCCACGTCGCAGCGCGAAAATGGACCAGCGCCACTCAGGAGGACGTTGCGGTTCCGATCTGATGAAGTTCGACTGAGTTGCCGTCCGGGTCGTCGATAGAGGTCTGACGATCCGGTCCGACGACCCTTGCATCCTCGAGGTCGAAGCCTTTGGATCGCAGCTCGCGGACGACGGCGTCCACATCGTCCACCAAGATCGCGAAGTGTTGACCCAGGTTCGGTGGTACGGCGGCTTCGATCAGGTGGACTTGCGTTGCTCCCAAATTGATCCACGCACCCCCGAAGGCGAAGTCGGGTCGATCCTCTCGAACCCGCCCTCCGAGGACATGGGTATAGAACTCGATGCTCCGCGATGGATTCGACACGTTTATCGAGACGTGGTGCACAGCCAGTGGTTCCACGCTCGGACGCTACTCCCTGTGTCCGGATACGTCTAGGTCGTCAAACACGGCAGGGCATGTCAGCTCGCCGTCGCCAGGGTGGATGCGATCTGGATGATCTGATCTTCCTGGCCACCCACCAGTCCTCGGCGACCACATTCCATCAGGATCTCGGCACCGGACACTTCATAGCGTTCGGCGGCTCGATACGCGTGTTTGAGGAAGCTCGAGTACACCCCGGCATAGCCCATCGTGAGCGCCAACCGGTCCAGTACGCATTCCCCGTCCATCACCGGCCGCACGACGTCCTCAGCGGCATCGATCATCTTCAGCACGTCCAATCCGGTGCGTATCCCCAGACGTTCCGAGACGGCAGCGAACGCTTCGCAGCTCGTATTCCCGGAGCCGGCGCCGAAGCGACGCGTTGAACCATCGATCTGAACAGCCCCGGCGCGAATGGCGAGAATGGTGTTGGCCAGCGAGAGCGACAGGTTCTCATGGCCGTGGAATCCCACCTGTGCGTCAGCGCCGAGTTCCGCAACGACCGCAGACACTCGCTCGGTCACATCATCCATAATCATCGCGCCCGCCGAATCGACGACGTACACACATTGGCAGCCGGCGTCGGCCATGATGCGCGCCTGAGCCGCAAGAGTGTCTGGGCCAACGGTGTGCGCCATCATCAGGAAGCCCACCGTTTCCAAGCCGAGTTCTCGGGCCATCGTGAAGTGCTGTTCGGATATGTCGGCTTCGGTGCAGTGGGTGGCGATGCGGATGATCGAAACGCCGAGGTCATGCGCAGCAGAGATGTCGTCCTTGACCCCGAGTCCAGGGAGCATCAGGGCCGCGATCTTGGCGTCTTTCGCCTCGTCGACGGCGGCCTTCATAAGTACCCGCTCGTCGACGGCCGAGAAGCCGTAGTTGAACGACGACCCGCCCAGGCCATCGCCGTGCGTGACCTCGATGACCGGCATCCCGGCGTCATCGAGGGCGGCGACGATCGATCGCACGTCGGTCTCGGTGAATTGGTGGCGTTTGGCGTGCGATCCATCACGCAAGCTGGTGTCGGTTACGCGAACGTCGAGTGCGTCGGAGTAGGGCATCACACGGTCTCTTTCATCTTGAGCGATTGGGCGATCTCGTTGCCGACCTTGGTGGCGGCGGCGGTCATGATGTCGAGGTTGCCTGCGTACGGCGGCAGGAAGTCACCTGCCCCTTCCACTTCGACGAACACCGCCACCCGACCCTTGCCGGTGTCGGCGAACGGCACATCGAACTGGGGCTCGGCGACGAGGCGGTAGCCGGGCACGTACGCGGCGACCTCGGCGGCGACCGCGTGGATCGAGGCGGCGATCGCGTCGACGTCGGCATCGAGAGGAATCGAGCAGTAGATCGTGTCACGCATCAACAGGGGCGGCTCGGCTGGGTTCAGGATGATGATCGCCTTGCCTCGAGTGGCACCCCCGATGACTTCCACGGCCTTGGAGGTGGTGCGGGTGAACTCGTCGATGTTCTGTCGTGTCCCCGGGCCTGCCGATGCCGACGAAACGGTTGCAACGATCTCGGCATATTCGACCGGAACGATGCGAGAGACCGCATGGACCATCGGGATCGTGGCCTGGCCTCCGCAGGTGACCATGTTGACGTTCATCTCGCCGATGTGCTCCATCAGATTGGCCGGCGGCACGACGAATGGACCCCGGGCTGCCGGGGTGAGGTCTACGGCGTGGATGCCGGCCTCGCGATAGCGCGGTGCGTTGCGCACGTGGACATAGGCCGACGTGGCCTCGAACACGATGTCTGGGAGTTCGGGCTGAGCGAGCAGCCAGTCGACCCCCTCGGGGGAAGCAACGAGTCCGGCGTCCTCGGCGCGTTTCAAACCCTCGGAGGTCGGGTCAACACCAATCATCCAGCGGGGTTCGATGTGGGGTGAACGCAACAGCTTGTACATGAGGTCGGTCCCGATGTTCCCGGGTCCGACAATGGCGGCGGTGGCCATGAGGTGCCTTTCGATTGGTGGTGGCGACGGAGCGCCGTTGGTGTGAGGTTAAGAGTGCGTTGGTCAGGCGATGACGTTGAACTGGACGGAACCGAGTTGTTCGACCACGACTCGGATGGAATCGCCGTCGTGCAGCGGGATCGCGGCGGTGGCTCCCCCGGCGAGCACGATCCAGCCGGGTTCGAGTTGGAGTCCGGCCTCAGCGACCATCCGGCTGGCTTCGACGAGTGATCGAATCGGATTGCCGAGTATGGCCGCGCTCGAACCGAGCTCCGCGGCACGGCCATTGCGTTCGAGCATCATGCCGAGGTTGTCGATCGGCGTGTCGGGTGGACTCCAGCCACCGACGACAAATCCCGAGGACGAGGAGTTGTCGGCGATGACGTCGGGCAATGAGAACTGGAAGTTCTCATAGCGTGAGTCGATGATCTCGGCGGCAGGCGCAACAGCAGCGACGGCATTCATCGCCTCGGCCGCGCTGACAGGACCAGCGAGCGGCGCTTTCATCAAGAAGGCGATCTCCGGTTCGACGCGGGGGTGAACGAACCCGGCAAGGGCGACGTCGGCACCCTCTGTTCTGCGCATCCCGTCGGTGAGTCGACCCCAGATCACTTCGTCGACGCCGACTTGAACCATCTTGGCGCGCGAGGTCAGGCCCATCTTGATGCCCACCAGCTGCTCGCCCCGTTGCAGGCGCCGTCCGACCGACATCGCCTGCACTGCGTAGGCGTCGGCGACGTCGAGCGTGCGGGTGTGCGTGAACTGCGGGATCGCAGTTCCGGAGCGGGCGGCTTCGTCGGCGATCGCTGCCAGCTCGGCGATGCTCTGCACGCCGGTGGGGGTGGTCATGATGCTGCTCCGTTGGAAGGTGCGAATGCTGCGGTGACCGAACCGAGTCCGGAGATCCGGGCCTCGAAGACGTCACCCGGCGAGGCGGCGACCATCGGTCCGAGTGCCCCGCTCAAGACGGTGTCCCCCGCGCCGAGCGGTCGACCGGCAGCAGCCATCGTGCGGGCGAGCCACGCCGTTGCGCTGATCGGGCTGCCCAGACAGGCCCGACCGACACCGGTCGACACCGGTTCGCCGCGGCGCTCCATCACCATGCCGCAGTTGATGGGGTCGAATGCGCCAAGCGGCACCGGGCTCGACCCGAGTACATAGAGGCCCGACGATGCGTTGTCGGCGATCGTGTCGAGAAGACCGATGCGCCAGTCTGCGACCCGGGAGTCGACAATCTCGATAGCAGCGACGGCGAAGTCTATGGCTCGAAGCACTTCGGCGACGGTCGTATCGGGGTTGGGGAGATCGCGTCCGAGGACGAAGGCGATCTCGGCCTCGGCCCGTGGCTGGATCAGCCGGCCAGCGTCGACCTCGCTGCCTTCGTCGACTGCCATATCGGCGAAGAGGATCCCGTAGTCGGGCTGATCGACGCCGAGTTGATTCTGAACCGATCTTGAGGTCAGACCGATCTTGTGGCCGACGATCCGGCGTCCGTCGCTGACCCAGCGGTCGGTGTTGTGGTTCTGAACTGCGTACGCGTCTGCCACATCGCCTGCGCCGAGGAGATCACTTACGGGTTCACAGGGCTGGTGGTCGACATGTGCCCGATACAGCCGGTCGGCAGCATTCTGGATGATTGTCTGGTCGATGGTCATGACTGCTAGTTACAGCTTGACACAGACGTTGCTGGACTCGGTATAAAACTCGAGGCTGTGAACGCCGCCCTCGCGGCCGATGCCCGACGCCTTCTTCCCGCCGAACGATGTGCGCAGGTCACGCAAGAACCACGAGTTGACCCAACACAACCCAACGTCGAGTTGACGGGCGACTCTGTGCGCTCGACGCAGATCGGTGGTCCACAACGTGGCGGCCAAGCCGTACCGCGTGTCGTTGGCGAGCCTGATGACCTCGTCCTCGGTGTCGAACGGCCGGACGTGGCAGCACGGACCGAAGATCTCCTCGGTCACGACGGCGGCGTCGTCGGCGAGTCCGGTCCAAACGGTTGGTTGAACCCAGGCACCGGATACGTAGTTGTCACCCACATCGGGTACGCCGCCACCGGTGACGACGGTGGCCCCTTCTGCGACAGCTTTCGCGTAGTAGCTCAAGACCTTGTCGCGGTGTTCGTGGCTGATCAGCGGTCCGAGTTGGGTGTCAGCGTCGTCAGGGTTGCCGATCTTCATCTTTTCGGCCGCAACGGCAAGTCGCTCGACGAACTCATCGAAGATCGGCCGCTCGACATACACGCGTTCGGTCCCCAAGCAGACCTGCCCGCTGTTGGCAAATGCGGAACGAACAGTGCCCGCAACTGCTTCATCGAGATCAGAGTCAGCGAAGATGATGCCGGGGTTCTTACCGCCCATCTCGAGCGAAACGTCGCGCAAGCCTTTGGCCGCGGCCTTCATGATCGCCTCGCCAGTTCGCGTTTCACCGGTGAAGGTGATCCCGTCGACGTCGGGGTGCGACGTGAGGAACTCACCGGCCGAGCCTGGCCCGAAACCGTGGACGACGTTGTACACGCCAGCGGGAATGCCGACCTTGTTCATCACCTCGCCGAGCAATGTGGCGGTCGCCGGCGTTTCCTCGGACGGCTTGACGACCACGGTGTTGCCACAGGCGAGTGCCGGGCCGACTTTCCAGGTCATCAACAACAACGGCAGATTCCATGGGCAGACGACGGCGATCACACCTTTCGGGCTGCGCACTTGGTAGTTCAAGGCGCCGGCACCGTCGGGCGTGTCCATCTCGAAAAAGTCGCCGGGCTCGGTCTTGATCACGTCGGCGAACACACGGAAGTTCGCCGCACCGCGCGGGATGTCGATGGTGCTGGCGATGGAGATCGGCTTGCCGGTGTCGGCCATCTCCGCGGCGAGGAAGTCGTCGAAGCGGCGGTCGATTTCATCGGCGACCGCACGCAGCAGGGCGCTGCGTTCGGCAATCGGCATCGTGCCCCACGGCCCGACGAGCGCCGCTTTGGCAGCGGCGACCGCGGCATCGACGTCGGCTTCTGACGCCTCGTGGATGGTGCCGATGATCGAGCCGTCAACCGGCGAGACGTCGTCGAACGTTTTTCCGTACGAGCCGGTTATGTACTGGCCGTTGATGAAGTTGAGGAACTCGCTGGGCATTTGGTCTTTCCTTAGGACGAGAGAATTGGTGGGTGGGTGGGTGGCGCAGGAGCGACGGAGCGTTGTCTGGTCTGAGCGGAAGCTCAGACCAGACAGCTCCATCGGTGCCGCGCCGACGGATCAGGTGTAGACGGTCAGGAATGCTTCGTTGAGCTGACGCTCGTAGTAGAAGATGCCTTTGCCGATCTGGTCGGCTTCCCAGCTACGGGTGGGGTTGTCCGGGTAGTAGGTGTAGCCACCGGAGAAGGTTTCGTTGCGGTTGCCCGACGGGTCGAAGAAGTAGATGGTGTGGCCGCGGGTGATGCCGTGACGGGTCGGTCCGATATCGATCGGGATGTCGTAGTAGGCCATGATGTCGCCGGCCCTCATGACGTCGTTCATCTCCATCAAGAAGAAGGCGACGTGGTGGAAACGGCCCGGCTCCGGGATCTGCACGAAGGCGATGTCGTGCGCCTTGATCGAACAGCTCAGCCAGACGGCGGGACCACCCGGGGTCGGGGCTGTTTCGGCAATCTCGAAGTCGAGGCACTCGACGAAGATCTTGACGACCTCGTCAATCTCGGGGCCATACAGCAGAGCGTGGTCGAACCGGTTTACGGCCATGCCATGCGGTTCGCGTTGCCAGACATTCGGGTTGACGACCTCGGGCGCGTCATCGCTCATCTCCATGTCCGCAAACAGTTCCATACGGTGCCCGCTGGGCAGCATGAAGGCGACCACGCGGCCGAGACCTGGCTGCGAACCCGGCTCGACGTGCTCGACCTCGAGCCCATAGTCCACGAGGCGCTGGGTAAGGCTCGTGAGGGTGTCGTCGTCGAGAACCTTCCATCCGTACCGATCGAAGCCTGCTTCGTCCGCTTCGCGGAGGATAAAGCTGTGGTGGCTGAACTCGTCGTAGGCCTTGAAATAGACGCGGCCGTCGTCGGCCGTTTCCACGATGTTCAGGCCAACACGATCGCGATAGTGAACGATGGCCTCCTCCATATCGAGGACCCTGATCTGGATGTACCCGGGACGGATGACGCCGGTCATTGCCATGTGTTTGCTCCTGTGTTGGGAAGGGGAGGTTTGGCTCCCCCGGGGTTGTAGTGAAAATCAAGTGAGGACGATCTCACCGGCGTGGCCGGGTGATCGAGCAGGTCGGACCACAAGGTCCGTCGTGGCGTGGATACGGCAGGCCAGCACGACCGCGTGAACAAGGTCGTCTTCACTGACGTGCTTCTTGCTCATGCGTTTGGTGAGGTAACTGCCGCTGAGGACCTCGATCCGGCAGACGCCGCACCCGCCACCGCGGCAGCCGATCGGCAGTGCGGTGCAGCCCTGCATCTGCATCTGGTGGAGGACGGGGCGCTCGGGGCGCACGGTGAAGGTGGCGTCGCCACGACCCGGACCCTGCGGATCGATCACGGTGCAGCGAAACATTTCAGCGCCACTGTTGCTCACGTTTCCTCTCCTCTCGGCACCCGAGTCAGTTAAGTCGCGCCGGGCGGGTCCCGTCAAGCAAAATATCGGAGATTTTTATAAAATCTCTGACGTTTGACAAAACCTACTGAATTCTGCGAGTATTTCTGATGGAATGAAAGCCGCACTGTACGCTCGCTCACGTGAGCATTCTGGCTCGATGCCGAGCTCCCAAAAGAACGCAACGGCAAGGACCCCGACATGAGCGCGATCGACATTGACCCTGTATCCAATGGCGGCGGGTCACCACTGACGCGAGTCGAGGAGACGGTGAATGCCATCCGCGAAGACATCGTCTCCGGTGTGCTCACCCCCGGTACGAAACTTGCCGTCAATCATCTCCGGGAGCGTTATGGCGTCGGATCCTCAACCATTCGAGAATCCCTTTCGCTTCTGCTGCCGGACGGGTTGGTCACGGCTCGCGGCCAGCGCGGATTCAACGTGTCGCCGATCTCGATCGATGACCTACGAGATCTGAGCAACACGCGCATTCTGCTCGAAACACATGCGCTCCGCGAGTCCATCGCTGCCGGCGACGACGACTGGGAGGCGGGCATTGTTGCGTCTTTCCATCGTCTCGCCAAGGCGCAGGAGGCGGTTGACAACGAGGTCCCCGGCGCGCTGATCGACTGGGAACTACGCAACCAGCAGTTTCATGACGCCACCACGGCGGCATGTGGCTCACGATGGGTACAACACATGCTCGACATGCTCTACCACCACACGGAGCGCTATCGCCGGATGGCGCTCACCGACCGCACCGTCCCCCGCGACGTGCGAGCGGAACACCTCGCACTCATGGAAGCCACGCTCGCCCGCGATGCGGACACCGCCTGCGAGGTTGCAGCCATGCACATTCAGCGCACCACCGACGTGCTTGCGCTACGGCACCACACTGAACCGGTAACAGCAGGCTGACCCAGCAATGGCGTGCTGAGCCGGCACCAAGGTGACCCGCACTGGCGTCAGCTACTCAGCGGCCGCCCACGGTCTCGCTTCTGCCGCACCTCGCTCGATCGTCACGAACCGGTTGGCTTCCAAAGTGATCCATGGGCCCACCTCACCATCGGGCCACTGAACACGGACCTCCGCTTCGTCCGCCTCGCCAAGCCCGGCATGCAACCAACCATTTTGCCCCCCAGCATGTCCCCCACCAACTGTGATCTCACGGATCGAAGTGCTAGCGCCGACTCGGACCTCCAACCAAGCACCCACTGCGTGGACGTTCGGCGCAGGTTGCTCGAGACGCAACCCGATCCAGTTCCCGATCAGCTCAGGTTGCTCGCCGTCGCCGCGGCCGGTGTTTCGCCACAGCGTGACGTTCTCGCGACGGTGCACCACAACGAGGTCCAACATCCCATCGAGGTTGAGATCCACGAGTGCCGCGCCACGCGACCGTGAGAACCCGACGATGCCGGCGACGTCGGCGCCCTCGACGAACACGCCTTCCGCCTGTCCGATCAGAAGGTTGTTGGGATCATTCGCCGCGTAGTCGGGCTGAGCCTCGACATTGCCTTTGGAGATGAACAGGTCGACGTGGCCGTCGTTGTTGACATCGGCGAACTCGGGATGCCAAGCCGTTGACGGGAGAACGTCACCACCGACGAACGGTCGCTGTGCCGTCGCACCACGACGTAGCGCAATGTCGCGGTAGGTCGGCTGCTCTGGACCAGCCGACAGCGACTGAAGCTTGTTGTCCCCTTGGCTGGTGATTACCACCTCGGGGAAACCGTCTCCTGTCAGGTCGCGGCTGGCAATACCCATGCCCCAGATCTGCAACGGCTGCCATCCATCGGCCTCGGTATATTCGCGGGGCGGCTCCCCTGGGGCCACCTGCCAAAGCTGTTCCCCGCCGTCGGTGTAGTAGTGCCGGTCGTTCGCCATGCGCAGGTCGCTTTCGCCCGACCGGCTCCAGTCACTGAACAGCATCGACAGCGTGCAGTAGCCCGGCGTCAGGGCGATTGGCGCTGCGTAGTGATTGCCATCCGGCGCTGGCCGTAGGAGCTTGCTCTCGTCGCAGACCGTCTCGTCGGGCACGAGGTAGTTGCCAAAGGCCATGGTGGGCAGCGTGTTCGAGCCCTCCCACGTTGCGGTGAACGCGGTGGTCCAGGCCTCTCCGGCGTCGAGACCGAAACGGTCGTTCGCACCGTCGAACACACAGTCACCGAGGCCGCGCAGAATGACATTGCCGCCGATGCGCAGGACCGCAAGGTCCATGTTTCCGTCGCTGTCGATGTCCAGCGGGTAAGCGCCCGTCACCGCAGTCAGGTCGGTGATCGGTGACTCCATTTGCGCGAAACGGAGAGACGCACCTACCTGACTCTCGTTGTGATAGAGGGCAGCCGGTTCGCTCCCGCCGGCGAAGTACAAATCCGCACGCCCATCATCGTCGCAGTCGAACACGGCCACACCGCCGCCGACGAAGAAATCGAATTCGCCGTCGTAAGTGTGGTCCACATCCGCCGAGATGGTGTCGTCCACGAACCTCGGAACTTCGACATTCGTGTTGGTCGCAAACGACGAACTCTCCGGCCGAGACACATACACAGCCACGATGCCGATCGCAACCAGCGCAGCGCCGCCCACAACGAACACGAGTCGGCGGAGCAAAGATCGAGTCAACCGCACCGCCTCAGTGTTGCGGATAGCTTGGATCCATGGTGGTCGGCCCGGCATCCCTCGCGTGGCGCGTCACAGCGATAGCCATAGCTGCAGTGATAACTGCCACGTTGGGAAGCTGCTCGTCGTCAGAGCCCGACTACCTCCTTTCGGGATGTGAGCCGCAGGATCTAAGCGGTCAATCGGTGGCGAGAGTGTGGGACGAAACCATCCTCGGGCTGATCCGACAGGTCATCCCGGCGCCTACCGTTCACGCTCGCAACCTGTTCCATATGTCAGCGGCAATGTGGGATGCCTGGGCAGCATACGATCCCACGGCGGACGGCTACTTCATCACCGAGAAACACGAGACCGACGATGTCACCGCTGCCCGCGAGGCTGCCATCAGCTATGCCGCCTACCGCATCCTGGACTGGCGATATGTGACGGTCTCGGACCTGCCACCGGCCTCTGAAGTGCTGGATTCGGTCATGTTGTCGCTTTGTTATCGAATCGACTTCGAGTCCCTGGAGGGCGATTCCCCAGCTGCCCTCGGCAACCGCATCGCTCGAACCATCATCGACTACGGAGCCGACGACGGAGCCCATGAGAATGAGCGATACGTCGACAACTCATATCGTCCCGCAAACGATCCGATGATCGTGGCCGAATCTGGGACAGAGATGCGCGACCCGAATGCCTGGCAGCCGCTCTCACTCGGGCTCCAAATATCGCAGAACGGGTTGACGATCCCTGGCGAAGCGCAGTCGTTCATCGGTCCGCACTGGGGCTTCGTCACGCCGTTCGCACTTGAGCCGTCACCCACCGGCACCCCGATCGACCCCGGTTCGCCGCCACGCCTCGACGATCCCGCAACCGATGATGCGTTCAAGCAGGCCGCTGTCGACGTGATCCGCTATAGCTCGATGCTCGATCCGGCCGAAAGCGAAGTGATCGACATCTCGCCGAATGCGTTCGGCGACAACACCTTGGGTACCAACGACGGCGACGGCTACGCCGAGAACCCGGTCACTGGTGAACCGTACGATCCCGAGCTTGTCCTTCGCGCCGACTTCGGACGGTCAATCGCCGAGTACTGGGCGGACGGACCGACCTCGGAGACTCCACCCGGGCATTGGAACGCACTTGCGAACACGGTTGCGGAATCGCCTGGGTTCGAGCGACGGATCGCCGGCCGAGGGCTCAGCGTCGACCCACTCGAGTGGGACGTCAAGACGTACTTCGCACTCAACGGCGCTCTCCACGACGCCGCCGTCGCCGCGTGGGGCCTGAAGGGTTACTACGACTCCGCTCGTCCGATCTCCATGATTCGCTACATGGGCGGTAAGGGTCAGTCGAGCGATCCTGACGGCGTCGCATACGACACCGAAGGACTTCCCCTCGTCGAGGGTTTGATCGAGGTGGTCAGCGAAGAATCGAGCGCACCGGGGCAGCGTCATGAGGATCTCCGCGATCACGTCGGCGCGGTCGCCATAGTGGCGTGGCGTGGGTCGCCGGAGCATCCCACCACCGAGACCAGCGGGGTCGGCTGGATCGCAGCCGTCGACTGGGTCCCCTACCAACGGCCAACATTCGTGAGCCCGTCCTTCGCCGGTTATGTGTCAGGCCACAGTGCCTTCAGTCGAGCCGCTGCAGTTGTTTTGACGTCAATCACGGGTAGCGCCTACTTCCCCGGCGGAGTATCGGGTTGGACCGTCCCGGCCGGTCAGTTGCTACACGAAGAAGGGCCGACCCAGGACATCAGGCTCGAATGGGCGACGTTCTACGATGCGGCCGACCAGGCTGGCATCTCCCGGCTCTACGGCGGAATCCACATCGCCCCAGACGACATCGAGGGGCGTAGAGTCGGCGCGGTCTGCGGTTTGGGTGCCTGGTCCTTGGCCGGGAAATATTTCGACGGCACCGCACCGGCGTGACATCTGACCACCGTGGGCAGGCTCGGGTGCGTCATCCTGCTAAGTATCCCGATAGCTGACGCATTAGAGTCCCACTTGGTAGCGGTCGAGTGACTGCGCCCCCGAGGAGAGGGATCAAATGAATATACGACGAGCGAGTGCGGTCTTCATGGCTGTAGGTCTGCTGGTTTCAGCATGCGGCAGCGACGAAGCTGCGAATGAAACCACAACTACCGAAGGCGATACAACCACGACAGAAGGTGATTCGACCACGACAGAAGGTGAAACCACCACGACCGCGGGCGCTACCGACTGTGTCGTCGGCGTGTCTTGGAACAACTACCAAGAAGAGCGCTGGGCCAAGTGGGACGAACCCGCTCTGCAGGCGGCGATCGAAGCCGGCGGCGGTACCTACGTCTCCAACGACGCCAAGTCATCCGCCGAGACCCAGGCCAGCAATCTCGAGAACCTGATCTCCCAGGGTGCCAACGTGCTCGTTGTGCTCGCCCAGGACGGCACCGCCATCAAGCCAGCGGTAGCCAGTGCGATCGCCCAGGGTGTTCCCGTCATCGCCTACGACCGCCTGATCGAGGACCCCAACGCCCTCTACCTGACCTTCGACAACATCGAGGTCGGCCGTATCGAGGCCCGTGCAATCTTCGAGCTGGTGCCCTCCGGTAACTACGTCATCATCAAGGGCAACTCCGCCGATGCCAACGCCGACTTCCTCCGTGAAGGTTACGAGGACATCATCGGTGAAGCAGTGACGAGTGGTGACATCACCATCGTCGGTGAGACCTACACCGACAACTGGGATCCCGCCAACGCTCAGGCCTCAATGGAGCAGTTCCTCACCGCCAATGACAACGATGTGCAGGCTGTTCTCTCCGAGAATGACGGTATGGCCGGTGGCGTCATCGCAGCACTCGACGCTCAGGGTCTCGCCGGCGTCATTCCGGTGTCGGGCCAGGATGCCGAACAAGCCGCCCTCAACCGGGTTGCACTTGGAACACAGACGCTCACCGTCTGGAAGGACTCACGTGAGCTGGGCAAGGTTGCCGGCGAGGCAGCCATAGCGCTGTGCGCCGATGCCGACGTCGCCAACGTTCCCGGTACAGCCATCTTTACGACGCCCGGCGGGGTCGACATGACGTCGAACCTGCTGGCGCCGCTGCCGATCATGCAGGACAACCTCGACGCTGTGATCGACGCCGGATGGATTACGAAAGAAGCCGCTTGTGCAGGAGTCGCGGCTGGCTCGGTCGCTGCCTGCGACTAAACGTCCTCAGCGTTTCAGCTAGTTGAGAGTGCCCCCGCCCAAATTTGGGTGGGGGCACTTTTGTGTTTTAGAGTTCGACCCCGATGAGCGACAACTCTGAGACGGTGCTCCCGCTAGCAACCGCACCCGGTGGTGGGACGGCATCAGAGGATAGACCGCGCCATAGTTGGCGCAGCCTCGTCTCCAATTCCGAGATCGACACCCGCCTAATCGGCATGATGGCGGCGCTCGCGGTGATCTGGATCGCATTCCACCTGATGTCCGACGGCAAGTTCATCACGTCACGCAATCTCTGGAACCTATCTGTGCAGAGCACGTCGATAGCGATCATGGCGACGGGCATGGTGCTCATCATCGTGACCCGCAACATCGATTTGTCGGTTGGCTCGTTGCTCGGATTTCTCGGATACACGATGGCGCTTGTTCAAACCGACGGCACCATTTCCGCCTTCGGCCTCAACGTTACCTTTGGGAGCCTGGCCGAGAATCACTGGTACTCGTGGCTCGTAGCGCTCGCGGTTGGCCTTCTCATTGGTGCACTGATAGGAGGTCTGCAGGGGTACATCGTGGCCTACGTAGGGGTGCCGTCATTCATCGTCACCCTCGGCGGCTTTCTCGCGTGGCGCGGCCTGATCTTCCGCACCGGCGGCAAGCAGGGGCAGACACTTTCCCCTCTCGACGACACTTTCCGATACCTCGGCGGGGCCCCTGAGCGATCGCTCGGTGACACCAAGAGCTGGATCATCGTGGTGATTGCCTGTGTCGCCATAGTGTTCAGCATGGCTGCGGCACGTCAGCGCCGTACCCGTCACGACCTCGCCGTGCGCTCACTCGGCATCGACGTCGCGCTGGCCGCCATCAGTTGCGGTGCGGTAGCGCTGGGCGTGTGGCTGATCGCCATCAGGTACGACTCACCAATCAGCGGCAATCCGGTGGGCATCGCCTATCCGGTGCTCATTCTTATCGGCATCACACTGTTGATGAGCTACCTCTCCCGTCGGCGGCGCTTCGGGCGTTATGTGTTCGCATATGGTGGCAATCCCGAGGCCGCCGACCTGGGTGGCATCAACACCCGTCGCATGATCACCTATACCTTCGCGCTGATGGGCATGCTGTGTGCGGTCAGCGCGGCCATCCAGACCGCCCGACTCAACTCGGCGACCACCAACCTCGGCGTGCAGAACGAACTCGATGTGATCGCAGCTGCGGTGATTGGTGGAACCTCGTTCTCCGGCGGCATCGGAACCATTCCCGGCGCAGTGCTGGGAGCGGTCGTCATGCAATCGCTGCGCTCGGGCATGTCCTTGCTGAACATCGACTCCCCATCGCAGGACATCGTCGTAGCTGTCGTGCTTGTTACGGCCGTGGCGATCGATGCGCTCCTGCGGTTGGGTCGTCGTCTGTCGGTCTTCGGGGCGCTCGCAGTTGGCGTCGCCCTTGCGGCGATCCTCATCCAGACCGGCCGGCCATAGATGGATGGGTACCTGAGATGACTGAGACGTCCACGACAACCGTCCCCACAAGCACCGAGAGAGGCGTGCCGCTGTGTGAGTTACGTGACATCAAGGTTGCGTTCGGCGGTCTCCACGCCGTGGACGGGGTCACGATCGATTTGTACCCGGGCGAGGTCGTCGCCCTCGTCGGCGGCAACGGTGCCGGGAAATCGACCTTGGTGCACACGCTTTCGGGAGCTCATCCAGCCGACTCGGGCGAGATCCGCATCAATGGCAAGCCTGTCGTTATTCACAACCCTCGTGACGCTCGACATCACGGGGTCGAGGTGATCTATCAGAAATTGGCGCTGGCCGACAACGTCGATGCTGCCGCCAACGTTTTCTTAGGGCGCGAACTCCAAACCCGCACGGGCGCGCTCGACGACGAGGCCATGGACTCGGCGACTCAGAAGGTCATGGGGCGCCTGAATCCGCGTTTCAAGAACCTGAAGACCGAAGTCAGGTCATTGTCGGGTGGTCAGCGCCAGTCGGTTGCGATCGCCCGCGCCGTGCACTTCAACGCCAAGATCCTGATCATGGACGAGCCCACCGCGGCACTCGGCCCGGCCGAGACCGAGCAGGTGCGCGAGCTCATCGGACAACTGAAATCCGAAGGAATCGGGATCTTCCTGATCAGCCACGATATTCACGACGTGTTCGACCTGGCTGACCGAATCAGCGTGATGCTCCAAGGCAAGCTCGTCGACACGGTCAACAAGAAGGACGTTACGACAGACGAAATCCTGGCGATGATCATCATGGGCAAGAAGCCGGGTGAGTCGGGTGACCGACAGGCCGCTGACGAAGACTGATCACCGCGGGCCGAACAAGCAGAACCGACGAGCGACGAAGTCGTGCGAGGGCACGTAGCCACCAAATGAAAAGTCAGCCGCTCGCTCGGCGGCGCAGGTGGCGCCACGGAATCACTGGTGGCGCTGCGCTTAGTCCAAGCGGACCACCTCGCGTATGGTCGATGTATTATGTTCGCTCGGAAGATCTGGTCACATCTCGAGTCGGCCCATGCAGTCACCTACTTTGCAGGCGAGTCGATCGAGGCAGCCAAAGCAGCCGGGCTAGGTGGGTTCTGGATGGGCTACTTCGGGTTTCGGGCGTCACCGCTTGGCCCTGTTACGCCCGGCGCGGTTGAAGCGGTCTTCGCTAACTTCGAACCGGCGATGGTTCGCCGTTCGATCCCTGACGCCTGGGACTTTGCCGACCCATCTGATCTCGTGGTCGTACGCGCCCAAGCTGCAGGGTTAGCACTTCGAAGACTGTCGCCTCACGTCGAGGGTGCTGCGATGCAGGTGAACGACGATCTCGAGGCCGTGGTCTCGTGTGCCACTTCGATCGCTCGCCCCTTGTTCGCGGCAAATCGCGACATCGGCCGATTCGAAGATCCGGTGGAGCGTCTGTGGCAGAACTGCACAACACTGCGCGAACACCGTGGTGACGGCCACGTCGCAACACTTGCCGCTGCAGGGATAGACGGTTGCGAAGCGCACCTCCTAATCGCCGCCGAGCGCGGCTGGAGCCCTGAGGTCTTCTTCGACAATCGTGGGTGGAGCGTCGAAGAACAACACGATGCACGAACGCGACTGGCCGACCGCGGTCTGCTCGTCGACTCCAAACTCACGCCGAGTGGAACGGCGTTGAGGTCCCAGGTCGAGGCCACCACGGATTCCCACGCAGGTGAACCGTTCGAGCGGGCACTTACGGCGGCACGGCGCGATCACCTGCTCAACGAGTTATCTCACATCTCAGCGGACATCCTTCGCAGCGGGACGATTCCGTTCCCGAACCCGATGGGCCTCCCACACCCGGGCGAAGCCACGACCTGACCCCTGGCGTTATGCAAGGCGGCCTGAAGCCGGCGTTCAGACGGTTCAGCGACCAAGGGTAAGCGAGGTACCCTCGGGCGCTTGAGTCTGGATTCCGACAACGCCAAGAGTGCGGCGCTGATGACCCTGTCCATGGCGGGATATGTCACCAACGACGCCTTCATCAAGCTGGCGGCCGAGGAACTTCCACTGTTCCAGTCAATATTCCTTCGCGGGGTGTGGGTCACCCTGGTACTCGTGGTGCTCAACATTTCACAGGGAACCCTCTCCGAAATCGGCGATCACCTCTCCAGACCGATCGTTGTTCGCCTTGCCTGTGAGACCCTTGGAACGATCGCTTACCTCAGCGCACTGACAAGGCTTCCCCTGGCCGAGATGACGGCGGTGCTCCAACTGGTTCCCGTCGTGGTGGTCTTCGCCGCCGCCAGACTCCTCAGAGAACCGGTGAGCCTTCAGCGAATTGCTGCGGTCTCGCTCGGTTTCGTCGGCGTCCTCCTGGTTGTGAAACCGGGCAGCGCGTCATTCAGCCCTTGGTATGGACTTGGGTTCCTCACCGTCGCATTCATCGTGACGCGCGAGCTGGCTACCCGCCGCATCGATGTCGCTGTTCCAACGCAGGTGGTGGCACTTCTCACCGCAGTCTCCATCACACTGATGGGTGTCACCATCTCGATCTTTGAAGGTTGGGAGCCGCTTCGGGTTCGACCGGTGCTGGTGCTCGTGGCAGCGGGCACATTCATTACCGTCGGCTACCTAGCCAGCGTGGCCACCGTGCGGGTGGGGGATCTGAGCTTCAGTGCGCCATTCCGCTACTCGATCATCGTGTTCTCAATCATCCTCCAGATAGTTGTCTTCGGCGAAGTGCCCGATGCGCTGACTTTCGTGGGAAGCGCCGTCGTCGCGGTCGCCGGACTATGGGCATTCTGGAGCGATCCGGGTCAACAGGCAGCTGTTGTCGGGCCGTTGGGCGGGCACGAAACTGACGACGCCGCAGGCCAGGTTCAGAGAGTTTCTCAGAGCGACTGAACACAGATCTGGCGCCCGAAAACCGCGTTCGAGGGCCCTTCGCCCAACCCGACTTCGCCTTGGCCGAAGGCGGGTGGCCTCAGCTGCGGTAACCCGCGCCCGTCGATCGGTCAACGCAAACAGCGCCACCGGAACGGGGGACGTTGGACCCTATTTCAAGAAGAAGCTGGCCCGTCTGCTTCGGCGGACAAACCTCGGATCTAGACTGGAGCGATGGAGCGAGAACAGCCCGTGCTCATTCAAGGTGGTATGGGCGTTGGTGTCTCGGGGTGGCAGCTAGCCAAGGCAGTCTCAGAGCAAGATCATCTCGGTGTGGTGTCGGGTACTGCGCTCGACGTCGTCATGGTCCGTCGCTTGCAGCAGGGAGACGAGGGCGGCCATGTCAGGCGGGCACTCGCCGCTCTCCCGATCCCCGGCGCCGCCCAGCGGATAGTCGATCGATACTTCTTGGCCGACGGCAAACCCGATGATGTGCGGTTCACTCAGACTTCGATGAAGCGAGACCAGCCGTCACGGAATCTCGAGGAACTTATCGTCGCGGGCAACTTCGTCGAGGTGTACCTCGCCAAGGAAGGCCATGCTGGGCTCGTAGGCATCAATTACCTCGAGAAGCTTCAGGCTCCCATCTTGCCGTCGCTCTACGGCGCGATGCTCGCCGGGGTTGACTACGTGCTCATGGGGGCCGGCATTCCGAAGGCAATCCCGGGAGTACTCGACAAGCTGGCCGCAGGTCTCCCCGTCGACATGCGGCTGAATGTGAAGGGCGCTACCGCCGACGACGACTTCCGCACCCACTTTGACCCGGCCGCGTTGATGGGCGGCTCGGCCCCGCCATTGGCGCGTCCGACGTTTCTTGCCATCGTGTCGTCGCACGTACTGGCAGTCATGCTGGCAACCAAGACCGAGATCCCGGTTGACGGGTTCATCGTCGAGGCCCCCACGGCCGGCGGCCACAACGCCCCTCCCCGCGGGAAGCTGCAACTCGACGTCGACGGTGAGCCGGTGTACGGCGACCGCGATGTTCCAGACCTTGCGGTGTTCCGCCAGCTCGGTCTCCCGTTCTGGCTCGCAGGAGGCTATTCCAGCCCCGATCGTGTGCACGACGCACTAGCTGCAGGGGCTGCCGGGGTCCAGGTGGGCACCGCGTTTGCGTTCTGTGAGGAATCGGGATTCGATGCCGACATCAAACATCGGGTCATCGACCTCAGCCGCCATCAAAGCGCAGCGGTTTTCACCGACCCCCTAGCGTCACCGTCGGGCTTCCCGTTCAAGGTCGTGCAGCTCGAAGGTTCCCTGTCCGACGCCAACGTCTATGCCGACAGGACGCGAGCCCCCTGCGAGCTGGGATATCTCCGCTCGGCCTACCGGAAGGACGATGGAGAGGTCGGCTGGCGGTGCGAGGCTGAACCGACCGACGAGTACGTGCGCAAGGGCGGCGAGATCGAGGACACCGTCGGCCGCAAGTGCCTGTGCAACGGGCTCTTGGCCAACGTGAGCCTCGGCCAGGTTCAGCGCGGTGGCGCTCATGAGCCGACGCTGGTCACCGCTGGCGACGAGGTGGCCGACATTGCCCGGTTCCTGCCGCCCGGCGCCGATTCCTACACTGCCGTCGACGTTATCCGCCACCTGCTGCCGAACGGCTGACGGCTAAGACAAGCCCCTCGTCGGCATTCCGTGAATGCCGCCCGCACAACCGTTGAACCGGCCAGCAGACCCCGCTACACGCCGGAGTCAAACCCGTAGCTGGTAGGTCGCTTCGCCTTCGTCGACACCGATGAGGATGATGCCCGATGAGGCGCCCAGCCCAAGTTCTGCGCCCGGACCAGGGCCGTTCGGCACTGCGAAACGCGTAGGTGTGAGCTGTAGCGTGGAAGGTGGGAGATCGACACCGGCACGACCGCCCCGGAGGTGATACGGCATGGACCGGTTCACAATTCCTACCGCCTACTGGCATGAGATCCTCGACGGGCGAATTCAGTGCGACGTGTGTCCGAGGGAGTGCAAGCTTCGCGCTGGCCAGCGGGGCGTGTGCTTCGTCCGGGCTCGTGACACGATCGACGGGGTCGATGGCGTCGTGCTGACCACCTACGGTCGTTCCAGCGGCTTCTGTGTCGACCCGATCGAGAAGAAGCCGCTGAACCACTTTCTCCCCGGGTCTGCGGTGTTTTCGTTCGGCACCGCCGGCTGCAACCTCGCCTGTCGCTTCTGCCAGAACTGGGACATCTCGAAGTCGAAGGAGATCGACACCCTCGCTGACGACGCCTCGCCCGCCGCCATCGCACAAACTGCACACGATCTCGGTTGTCGTAGCGTCGCCTTCACCTACAACGACCCGACGATCTTCCTTGAGTACGCCATCGACGTGGCCCAGGCGTGTCACGAACTCGACGTCCGCACCGTCGCCGTCACCGCTGGCTACATCAACCCCGACCCCCGGCGGGACTTCTACCGCCACATCGACGCCGCCAACGTGGACCTGAAGGCCTTCACCGAGGAATTCTACAAACACACCGCCATGGCCGACCTGAACACCGTGCTGGAGACGATCGAATACCTGCACAACGAGACCGACGTCTGGATCGAACTGACCACACTCTTGATCCCCGGCCACAACGACAGCGACGCAGAACTGCACCGCATGACCCAGTGGGTCGTCGAACACGTCGGCCCCGACGTGCCCATGCACTTCACCGCATTCCATCCCGACTACAAGATGCTCGACGTGGCGCCGACCCCACCGGCGACGCTGGCCCGGGCCCGGCGGATCGCCATGGAGAACGGTGTGCGGTATGCCTACACCGGCAATGTTCACGACCGTGACGGCGGCAGCTCGTTCTGTCACACCTGTGGCGCCAAGGTGATCGACCGCGACTGGTACGTGCTCGGCCACTACGGCCTCGACGACACCGGCCACTGTAAATCGTGCGGCGCCGTAATGCCCGGTGTGTTCGACGGCCCGGCCGGCACCTGGGGCGCTCGACGTCAGCCGGTGACGATGGGGCACCGCTCTGATCGTCAGGGGGTGGGCCCTCTGTGAGCAGCCGTCGTCCCGCCGTGGCTGGCGCCTTCTACCCGTCCGATTGCGACGAGCTCCGCCGCTCGATCGAGAAGGCGTTCGCCGATGCCGCTCCGCCGCCGCCGCACGCCACGCCGCCCAAGGCCCTGATAGTCCCGCATGCCGGCTACATCTACTCCGGTGCCGTCGCCGCCAGCGCCTTCCGCCGGATAGTTTCAGCCCGCAAGCAGATTCAACGGGTCGTCCTCCTCGGACCGAGCCACCGTGTGTACGTGCGCGGGATGGCCGTCCCTTCGGTCGATTCGTTCGATACGCCCCTCGGCGCCGTCACGATCGATACCGAACTCCGCTCCTCCATCCTGGCCCTCCCCGCCGTCGTGCTCGACGACGAACCGCACCGCCACGAGCACAGCCTCGAAGTGGAGCTTCCCTTCCTCCAGGCCGTGCTCGAGCGCTTCACTCTGCTGCCCTTCTCGATCGGTGACGCCGACAGCGAAGAGGTTGCCACCGTCCTGGAGGCCGTATGGGGCGGACCCGAGACGCTGATCGTGATCAGCACCGACCTGTCGCACTACCACCACTACGACGAAGCCGTCCGGCTGGACGCCCGCACTGCGGCGGCGATCGTGGCCACCGATGCCGAATCCATCAGCGACAGCGATGCGTGCGGGTCCCGACCGCTGCGCGGCCTGTTGCGAGTGGCAGCGGCGCGGGGCCTGCCGGTCGAGCAGATCGATCTGCGCAACTCCGGCGACACCGCCGGCGACCGGCACCAGGTCGTCGGATACGGCGCGTTCGCAGTTGGCTGAGCTCATCGAGATGCACAGAAACCGTTGCTAACTCATCGACGTGCACCGAAACCGTTGCTGACCAACGGTTTGTGTGCGAGTGGCCGGCCCAGCAACGGTCAGGCTCCGCTCCCCGGCTTCCGGGAGCTTTGCTCGTCCGTTCAGGCTCGCTTCAGGTCGGTGAGTCACCATGCGAGCGTGGACGTACCGGCACTCTCAGTAACAGAGCCTCACGGTGAGGGTGGTCAGACGTTGGGTCGTCGTCATGCCCTGGCGACACTGTTCGGGGGTGTGATCGGGCTTGCCGCCTGCACCAGTGCCAAAGAAAGCGACAGCTCCACCGGGAACGAAACCCCCACCGATCCCCCGCCCCAGCCCAATCTGCCCCCCGTCGAGGACCGAGACGCTGAACTGCACGCCATTCGACGGCTCACGTTCGGAGCGACGACCGTAGATCTCGAACGGGTTCGGTCGGTTGGCGTCGACGCCTGGGTGGCCGAACAGCTCGATCCTGAAGCCCTCGGCACCCAGGCAATCGAGGACCAGCTCCTGGAAGCATTGCCCGAACTGGGCCAATCCTCGGCGGACGTGCTGGCGGACTACCGAGCCGACGGAAACGCCCAGCGCATCGCCATGGTCCTGCCGGCGGCGACCCTCTACCGGCACGTGCACAGTGCGGCCCAGCTGCACGAGCGCATGGTCGAATTCTGGGGCGATCACTTCAACGTCCCGCAAACCAACCCGCCTAGCACCGTCGCTCGCATCACCATGGATCGGGACGTCCTGCGCCCCCACGCGCTCGGGCGGTTCGACGATCTGCTGGTGGCGACGGCCCAGAGCCCAGCGATGCTGCTCTACCTCGACAACTTCCAGTCGGCGGTCGATGCGATCAATGAGAACTACGCACGAGAGCTGCTCGAGCTGCACACCGTCGGCATCGACGGCGGCTACGACGAGAACGACATCGTTGCCACCGCCGGGCTGCTCACCGGTTGGGCGTTCGATCGTGACCTCGAATTCGTGTTCCGACCCCGTCGACACGACCGGGGCGCCGTCTCGATTCTGGGTTGGGAACGCCCCTCCAACGGAAGCCCGTTCGACCACGGCGTCGCATTCCTTCGCCACCTTGCCCGGCTGCCCCAGACCGCACAGTTCGTGAGCCGGAAGTTGGCGGTCCGGTTCGTGACCGACGAGCCCTCGGCCAGTCTCGTGGATGCCATGGCTGACGCATGGCTGACCAACGACACCGAGATCGCTCCGGTCATTCGGGCGATGGTGACTCATCCGGACTTCGCCGAGGCGCCGCCGAAGTTCAACCGGCCGTGGGACTTCCTGGTCCAGTCGCTGCGGTCGGTGGAGGCGGAAATAGATCCGTCGTTCGGCCCCCAGCTCCGATCGGTGGTCGGGCTGGTGCAAAACCTCGGTCAGGTCCCGTACCGCAACTCCAGCCCCGACGGATACCCCGACAGCGCCGCGGCGTGGCTGAACGCCGGAGGCCTGCTGGCCCGCTGGAGCACCGCAATCCAACTGGCCGACCCCGGGCTGCCGGTCAGAACCACGCTGCGAGACCTCCCGGAGCAGGCGGCCGGTTCGACCGCGGCGAAGATCTTCGACCTCTTTGCCGATCGCCTCCGACAAGAACCCCTCACTGCCGAGCACCGATCACTGCTGGGCGATCTGACCGGATGGGCGCCCGAGCACGTCCCCGACGCTGACGCCGTGGAGGAAGCCACGCCCCACATCGCCTTCACGTTCCTCGCCCATCCGACCGCCCTCTTCCGATGACCGATCACGACAGGAGCCGGCCGATGGCCTCCACTCTCAGCCGCCGCACCATTCTCAAATCCGGAGCAGCCCTCGCCGCCACCACCACTGTTGGTACTGCTCTCCCCCGGGTGGCAGGGGCGGCGGCCGCCACGGCCACGGATTCACCTGGCGGGCGGCTGTTGGTCGTGTTCCTCCGCGGCGCCGCCGATCACCTGTCGATCACCGTGCCACTCGACGAGGCCCACTATCACGATGTTCGCCCCACCATCGCCATCGCTCCCGAAGCGACCCTCCCCCTCGACAACCGTTTCGGGCTGCATCCCGCACTCCCCCGGCTCCACGCCCGTTATGAAGCCGGCGAAATGGCACCGGTCGTGGCGGTCGGCAACCCGGCCGCCGACCGCAGCCACTTCCTGTCCCAAGACCTGTTTGAACGCGGCAGCGACGGGAGCGACAACCTCGGCGACGGATGGCTCGCCCGCCATCTCAACGCCACTACTCAGCCAAGCGACGGGGCCCTTCGGGCCGTCACGGTTGGCGCCAACGTGGATGAGAGCCTGATCGGCTTCCCGGCGCTGGGGATGACGTCGCTCCGCACCTTCGGCCTCAGCCGAGCCGGCGAGTTCGCGGGGCGGTTGGAGGACGTGATGCGAGAGTTGCACAGCTCCGCCTCCAACCTCGATCGAGCCGCGATCCAGGCAATCGACGCGGCGGCCGAGGTCGCTGGCCTGCGAGCGTCGCAGGAACGGAACGGCACCGCCGCAGCGTTCGAAGACATCGTGACCCTGTTCGAGGCCGACCTGGGTATCGAGGTCGTGACGGTGAGCACCGAAGGTTGGGACACCCACGACCGGATGGGAAACGTGGAGGAGGGGAACATGAGGAACCTGCTGTCGAGTTTCGACAACACGCTATGCGACATGCTCGACGGGTTCGACCAAGCCGGGGTCGACGATGTCACCACGCTCGTGGTCACCGAGTTCGGTCGTCGGTTCGCTGAGAACGGTTCCGGCGGGTGCGACCACGGCTGGGGTTCGGCGGCGATGGTCATCGGCCACCGTGTCAACGGTGGTCGCGTTCACGGCGACTGGCCGGGCCTGGATCCCGATGTCGTGGCCGATGCCAACGGTGACGTGCCGATGACCACTGACTACCGCGACCTGCTCGGTGAGGTGGCAGCGGCAACCCTCGGCGCCAACCCCACCGTGATCTTCCCAGACCACCGCCTCGAGTCCGTCGGCGTCACCGCCTGACGCCACGCCTCGAACCCGCCAACGGTTCGGTGAAGGTCATCGTCGTGCTTGACCGGGTTGTGGCGCGCTAGATAGAGTGCCGGTTTCTGGGAGCGCTCCCGGTATGAAAGGGAAGAAAAAGTGGCCGACAGCACGCGGCGCTCCGCCAACGTCGATGATGCAGCTGTGACCAGCCTCGTGAGCGAGATGACATTGGCCGAGAAGGTCGGCCAAATGACTCAGGCCGAATACGGCAGCATCACACCCGATGAGGTGGCTGCCTGGTCGATTGGCTCAGTACTCAGCGGCGGGGGTGGCAACCCAGGCGACGGCTCGGCCCGTGAGTGGCGTGCCTTGGTCGAGTCCTACGTTGCGGGGTCACGACAGAGCCGTCTTGGTGTCCCGATTCTGTATGGCACAGACGCAGTGCATGGTCACAACAACGTCCTGGATGCGACTATCTTCCCGCACAACATCGGTCTGGGTGCCGCAGCAGACCCCTCACTGATGCATTCTGTTGCCCGCGCCGCGGCGTTGGAGACGGCAGCGACCGGCGCCAGATGGTCATTCGCTCCATGTCTGGCCGTTCCCCAAGACATCCGGTGGGGTCGAACCTATGAGGGCTTCTCCCAGGATCCCGAGTTGGTCGCCGCCCTCGGTAGCGCTGCGGTAGAGGGCTGGCACGGCGACGATCTCGCCGGAACCGGTGTGCTCGCGTGCGCCAAGCACTACGTCGGCGAAGGAGCCATGGTGTGGGGCAGCGCCGGCAAACACAACCATCCGTGGATCGACTGGTGGGACGCGTGGAATGGCTGCTGGCAGATCGATCAAGGAGACGCTCCGATAGGCGAAGCGGAGCTCCGACGTGTTCACCTGGCTCCGTTCGTCGCAGCGATCGAGGCGGGCGCCCTCACCGTCATGGCGTGTTACGGCTCGTGGCGCGGTCGGCGTGTGCACGGTCATCGTTATCTCCTGACCGATGTGCTCAAGGGCGAGCTCGGCTTCGGTGGCTTCGTGGTGTCGGACTGGATGGCGGTCGATCAGCTCGACGCCGACTACGCCGTCGCGATCGAGCAGGCTGTCAATGCCGGCATCGACATGGTGATGGTTCCTTTCGACTACCAACGGTTCATCACCACGGTGGTGGACCTCGTGGAGTCCGGGCGAATCACGCAAGAACGAATCGACGATTCGGTCGGTCGGATCCTGTACGTCAAGTCCGAGCTCGGGCTTCTCACTGAACCGTCGAGCAATCCCGCTCACCTCGACGTGATCGGATGCGACGAACATCGCGATCTGTCACGAGAAGCAGTTCGGGCCTCGGCCGTTGTGCTCACCGATAACGGCGCGCTCCCGATACCCCAGACGGCGGTCCTCGCTGCCGGTGATGCGTTGGACGACATCGGTCTTGCGTGTGGCGGCTGGACGATCTCGTGGACTGGCTCAGCGGGTCCTACGACCAAGGGCACAACGATCCTCGACGGGCTCCGCCGTCTCTTGGGCCCCACTAGCGTGCACTACGACCGTGACGGTGATTTCCGGACCGCTACCGAGTCGTATGGCATCGTGGCGATCCACGAGGTCCCCTACGCCGAGGGTGGCGGCGACCGTGCCGATCTATCGGTCGACCAGGATCAACTGGAGCTCGTCCAGCGAATTCGAGACCGAGTCGAGGTCCTCGTCGTCGTCATCATCTCGGGCCGCCCGCTCCTGATTGAACCCATCGTGGAGATCGCTGACGCCGTCGTCGCTTGCTGGCTTCCCGGAACCGAAGCCGACGGGATCGCAGAAGTGCTCACCGGTGCCGCACCGTTCACCGGCCGATTGCCTGTGGTTTGGCCGCGCGACGTCACCCAGATCGCGGCTCCGGTCGATCCAAGTTCGAGTCCACCGGCCTGGCCCATCGGCCACGCTGCAACTTCAGCGAGGTGACCAGGGTGGCGACCGCTCCGCCCCGCGTCCCGCTGATCTCAGTGCCGAAGACTCTCAGTCGGAGACATCGGCAACCGCCGTGACCCGGGTCGGGGTGAGCCGTACGAGCAGTTCGCCCGTACTGCTGTTGCGGGCACCGAACTCCTCGGCCCGATCGGCGCCCATGTAGCGACCACCGATCTCGGTTGCCGCGGCCCGGACCCGCTCCAGGTCGTCGTCAAAGGTGACGTTGCCATCGATCTTGACAAAGGAATAGGGCGGAGCCTGGTCGTCGACAACAAGGCAGGCGCGACCCTCCCGACGTAGCGCCTTCGCCTTACCCGCCGACTCATGAGTGTTGAAGATGACATCATCGCCATCGAGCACGAACCAGATCGGTGCCACATGAGGACGGCCGTCCTTGCCCACCCAAGCCAACTTCCCCGTGCGGGTGCCCTCGAGGAGGAATTCGGTGGCTTCACCGGAAGTCATTTCGCGCATGTCGAAGCGTAACGCCAGTCCCCCAACCAAGGCCGGCGCACGGCTACAGGTAACTGAATGGGGTCTCGTTGTTGGCTGCGGCCCGGGCTGTTTTGGCGATTCGGTCGGCCCGAGTCGTGGCGCGCTTCGCCTGTTTGATCCAAAACAACACGCCCTGCTTCTTGGTGTTGGAAAATGCGTCGAAGTTCCTCCGGGCGTCGCCAAGGCCCGACAATGCCGCAGAAAGATCGTCGGGCACCACCATGGCTTCGACATCGACGAGGAACTCCCACGCACCGTTTTCCTTTGCTGGGCAATGGCCGCTTCACCCGCATCAGCCATCAGGCCCTCGCTGCGCAGCCGGGCGACCCGTTCCTTGTTGACGGCGTTCCAGTTTCCAGTGGGTTTCCGCTTGGAGAAGTACTGCCGGTACGTGTGATCGTCCATGCGCTGCACCTTGGAGTCGATCCAGCCGAAACAGAGCGCCTCCAGAACCGCAGATTCGTAGTCGAGAGTGGTTTTGGGTGAGTGCTTCTTGTGGAAGATGAGCCAGATCGAATCACGCGTCTCGTGGTGTTCCGCGAGCCACGCCCGCCACGATGCGCGATCGGGGCACTCGAGCTGGTCTTCTGGGTTTGGAACGTTCTTGTAGGCCATCGTCCAACTCTTGATCAGCGAGCCCGTGTTCGAGCTGACGCTACCGGTTCAGCGTTCCAACATTGACAACCGGGGTTGTAGGGCTGTCGCTGGCGATCACCGTCATCAAGTTCGAAGCGAACGTGGCCCGACGATCAGCGTCGAGCGGAATCGAGTCGCCCCCGTCCTCGCCTTCTGCGAGCCCGCGAACCGCATCGCGAACCATGAGCACCGCACCTTCCACGATCTTGGCTCGAGCCGCGACGATCGCAGATGCCTGCTGGCGCCGAAGCATGGCCTCGGCTATCTCGGGCGCATAGGCGAGGTCGGTGATGCGGGCCTCGAGGATCTCGACGCCGGCCTCGATCGCTCGTTCCTGGAGCTCGATGAGCAGGTTGGCGTTGACCTCGCTGGTGTCACCGATGAGTGTGGTCACGTCGCTCTCTTCGAAGGCGTCGTAGGGGTAAGAGCGGGCTAGTTGTCGAACCGCGGACTCCGATTGCGTTTCCACGTACGAGGTGAAGTCGTCGACCGCGAAAACCGAGCGGGCGGTGTCCACGACTCGCCATACAACCACAGCTGCGATCTCGATCGGATTGCCGCGGGCGTCGTTCACCTTCGAGGTTTGGGTGGTGAAGTTTCGGACTCGAAGCGAGATCTTCCTCGTCAGGTACAACGGGTTCGTGATCCGCAAGCCGGGCGTCAGGTCGGTCCCGCGGTAGTCACCGAAGAATGTGTGGACTGCCCCTTGGTTCGGCTGGACGGTGTAGAAGCTGACGGCAATGATCGCCACGATGATCGCGCCAACGACGGCCACGACGAGAAGGACGAGGTTGTCCGCCGCGAGGCCCCCAAGGAAGAGCGCGGCGGTGGCCAGGGCAAGCAGAAAGCCGCCGACCAACCACGGCACTCCCCCAAGCGATTGGGCCGGCGACTCGGTCAGCGATTCCTTCAACATCAGGTCCTACCTTTCGGGTTGACGAACCTACGCGAGTGTTTCCTGAAATGCCTGCGCCCTGGTAGTGCCTTACGTCCCGGCCTGCCCGCGACCGAGCGCGACACGATCCCGAAGTGTTGCTCTCCAGTGGAAGCTCGAGGCCGCTACATCCGCGTCGCTGGACCAGCACCACTGCGCAACCGCAGGTTTCCGGCGACGTGGTCGGCAGAGATCACAGGTACGTGGAGCGGTAACGTGTTCGAGATGCGGCGCAACGAGATGCAGCACAGGGCAACCGGCATAGCCAAGAAGGGGCTTCTCCTCTGCTCGGCGGGTCTGGTCGCGGCAACGCTCACGGGATGCAGCAGCGATAGTCCCGATAGCGAGCCGGTCTCGCAGATCCAGGAGGGCTTCGACGTCCAGGGGCACCGGGGGGCACGGGGCCTGCGTCCCGAGAACACCCTCCCCGCCTTCGAAGCGGCACTCGACCTGGGAGTTACAACTCTCGAACTCGACCTGCACTTCACCGCCGACGGGCAGCTTGTCGTGTGGCACGATCCGGTGATCGAGGCGGGCAAGTGCGGGCTGAGCGACGGTGCTCCGCCAGCCGTTCCCGATCCTGATGACCCGGCCGCACACGAGCACCGAGCGATCGCCAGGCTGACAGTCGAACAACTCGGGTGGTTCCAGTGCGATCGGAACCCAGACGAAGGGGCATACCCCGATCAGAGGGCTGAGGCGTCAGAGCTTGCTGGGTACGACTATCGGGTGGTGACGCTGGCCGAGCTACTCGAATTTGTTCGGAGCTACGCCGAATCCGATCTGAAGACCGCAACCCAACGGGAGAACGCAGACCGCGTGGGTTTCAATGTGGAAACAAAACGGCGGCCGGACGATCCCTCAACCATCGGAGATGGATTCGATGGCGTGAACGCAGGGCCATTCGAACTGGCCCTGCTCGACCTGGTCGACCGCGTCGAACTGGGCGATCGCCTCACGGTGCAGAGTTTCGATCCTCGATCCCTGAGAGCCGTGCACGCAATCGATCCCAACATCCGCCTGGCGGCGCTCACCTTCACCTCCACCAGACTCGACGACCTCGTCGCCTTTGGGGCGACGGTATGGTCGCCAAGTGCTTCAACCCTGACCGCTCAACGAATCGACGACGCTCACGAGATCGGGCTCGAAGTCATCCCGTGGACGGTGAACGACCCGATCGAAATGAATGAGCTGATCTCATGGGGAGTCGACGGGATCATCACCGACCGGCCCGACCTGCTGTTGGAAACGATCGACCGACCGTAGGGGTTCTCAGTCGCCGGGGCGACGACCATCTGAACCGTTGCTGAGCAACGGTTTCGGCGCGTCTCGATCGGCTGGCAACGGTTTGTGTGCGTGTCGCGACAGCTTCAACGCCGCCCATAGGGCGAATTCGAGGTCAGGTGGCGATTCTGAGAATCCGACGGGCTCCGTTGGCGACGATGGCGAAGATGAAGGCACCCGCCGCCAGATCTGGAAACGCCGAATCGGTGACCGCAACTGCGATCGCAGCAACGATGACGAGGGCGTTGACCTTGATGTCGTTGGCGGTGAAGATCCAGCTCGCTTGGATGTGGGCTTCGCCGGTCTTGATCCGGCTGATCACCGCCATCGTGGCGATGTTGCCGGCCAGTGCCAGCAGGGAAACAACGATCATCGTCGTCGTCTCCGGTGGACCGCTCTCGGTGATGAACCGGCGTAGGACTTCAACCAACCCGACGACGGCGAGACCGAACTGGAGGTATCCACTGGTGCGGGCCAGCCGCTTCTTGCGCAGTCCGCTCTTACCTACAGCGGCAAGGCTCAGAGCGTACACGGATGCGTCGGCGCCCATGTCGAGCCCGTCTGCGATAAGGCCCATCGAACGACTGACGAGACCGAACCCGAGCTCGCCGACGAACAAGATGGCATTGATCACCAGTGCGATTCGGAGCCCGGTTCGTTCCCGATCTTCATCGACCGGCGCTGCGATGGTGCCGCCGTCGCCGAGGTGGGTGGTGCCGAGGTCGAGGGATTCCAGTGCGGCTGCGATGGTGGTCGGCTCGAGGTTGTGCTCGATGGCGACCTCACGTTTATGAAGATCGACTGCGATGCGTGAGATGCCGTCGAGTCCGTGGAGGCTCATCCGCACCAGCTCTTCCTCGGCTGCACAATCCATGTTGGCGATGCGGAACCGGCTGATCATGAGTCGCTCATGCGGGTGAGCGTAGCTATCCGGATGGCCGCCAGCTCTCGTCGAGGTGCGCGGAAACGGTTGGTGAGCAACGGTTTGTGTGAGTCTCGATGGCGGGGCAACGGCTTCTGTGTGCCTCGGCGTCCGGCGGGTGGAATCGGAGGTTCGTCTATTTACCCTTGTTTACGTGTCGGATCATCGTTGGCGCCAACTCGCTGCACTGGGCCAACGCCAGCATGGGTTGTCCACCACCGGCCAGATCCGAGCCGTTGGCTACGGCGAACAGGAGCTGCGAACGCTCCTCTCAAAAGGTCTGATCACCCGCATCGAGCGGGGGCTCTATCGGATCACCGGGCATCGTGCCGGTTGGCGCAGCACGCTCTTCGCCCATTGCTGGGCGACTCAGGGTCGTGCATTCGCCACCAGTGCTGCGATCCTGCACGGACTGGGATCCCCCGGTGACCTCTCTCCCGGATATGCCGAGGTGGTTGTCCCCACCGCCCTCCGGCCCCGAACCCGAAACCGTCTGTTGATCCATCGCGGCACCCCGTGGGATCGGATCGGGACCATCGAGATCGATCACATCCCGATCATTCCGCTCCCCGAGGCGCTTGTGTCACTCGCTATGCACCACCCCTTCGGTGTCTTCCGCGCCGCCACGAACGCCGCCCGACGCCAACGACGGGTCAGCCTTGAACAGATCGAGCTCGCAGCCGCCCCCGTCCTCTCCACCCGAGCCCGCCATACCCGCACTCTTCGTCAGCGCGCTGGATCGACTCGGCGGCCAGCCGACCCTCTCGCTCAGCGATTGGAGTGATGAATTCGCCGACTGGTGCCGGGCAGTGGGCTTCCCTCCGCCCGCACTCGAATACCGGATCCTCGACCGCGCCGGCGCACTGATCGCCCAGGTGGACCTTTGCTGGCCAGACCTCGGGGTCGTGGTCGAGTTGGACAGCTGGGCGTGGCACCACGATCGCACCTCGTTCGACCGAGATCGAACCTGCTACCGCCGGCTCACCGCGGCCGGCTGGAAAGTGCTGGCAATCACCTGGACCCAATGGACCAACGACCGCACCGGGATCGCGCGGGACCTCGCCGCCGCTCTGGGTCTACCGAACCCACTCGGCTGAATTCTCCTATCACCGAGACACACGGAAACCGTTGACAGCACGCCCACATACACACAAATCGTTGGTCAGCAACGATTCGGCCTCGTCTCGCCGACCGGTAGGCATCTACGCACCAGGAATCTGAAAGACGACGACAACGGCGAACATCGCAACGATGATCGACGCGAGCAGGGGCAGCACCAACGCCAGGCTCCGATCACCCTTGCGTACGGCGAGAATCAGGAAGATGAGGGCGCCGAACATCGCCACACCGAGGAACGGGACCGGGACCAACACTGCGCACAGGACTGCGACGCGTCCTTCAAGGGTGGTAGGCAGAACCGAGTGACCCAGCAACGTCCAGCGGGGGGTCTCATCCGGCCGAGGTGGCAGGGACGTGATCAGCCGGATGCCGCCGATCAGCCCCACGAGCCCAACAACCAACGAGGCCAAGCCGATGGGCAAGAGGACCGAGGGCGCCAGAACTCCAAGCTGGACATCGGCCGATACCCCAGGCGAGCCGTCTGCGTTCATGACCACCAAAGCCCACTCGCCAGTCTGGATCGTCCAATCGAGAGTCTGTTCACCGCTGCCACTCACCGACGCTACCCAGAAACCCTGGGTCCCCGGAGCGGCAGGATCGGTGGTGCCCTCGTTCTTGGTGTACACCACATCCTCGGCGTCGTTTTTGAAGAAGTCCCAGTCGGTGATCTCGTCGTGGGTGACGCCGTCGAGGTACTCGGCAACCGCATCGGTGGGAGCGATGCCCATGAAGATCATCTCGGATCCCGTCGCAACACCCTCCACCCGGACATCATCAGACGACGAGACGAACCAATATGTGGGCAGCTCGAGGTCGTCGGTGACCACCGCACGCGACGACACCTCGATCGGCAACGGATCGGTCAAGTTGTACTCGCCAAGAAGGGAAGAGGAGAACAACGCCCCGACACCGTTCAGTACGAGGAACAGCCCTACCACCACCAGCCCGGTTCCGAACCCGATCACCTTGGTTCTGCGTGTCACCGCAACCACCTCTTTCGATAGGTCACCGACTGCGCTAGGTCACCGACCGCGAAGTCGGATGTCTCTCCCTTCTTTATGCCACGTCCGCGTCGCTGCGACCAGTGCCGAAGGACCAGAACTCGTTCGGTTTAAAGCCAGCCTCGATCGCGGGCGATCACTGCGGCTTCCACGCTGGACCGGGCATGCGTCTTGGCCACGGCCGACGACAGGTAGTTGCGGACGGTGCCGGCCGAAAGGTTGAGGGTGCGGGCGAGCTCGGCAACGGGGCTACCGGTGAGCGCTTGGCTGAGAACGGCCCGCTCCCGGTCGGTGAGAGGATTCATTCCTTCAATCAGTGATTCGGTGGCGAGTGCGGGGTCCACGACGCGGAGCCCGGCGTGCACTCGACGCACGGCGTCGGCGAGCTCGTCGGCTGGGGTGTCTTTCACCACAAAGCCGGCGGCTCCGGCGTCGAGTGCTCGGCGAAGGTAGCCGGGCCGGCCGAAGGTGGTGACCACCAGCGTCTTCACCCCGGGAGCGTGCTCGGCCAGGAGTTCCACTACTTCGATGCCTTGGAGGCCCGGCATCTCGATGTCGAGCAGTGCCACGTCCACCGGCGTTGCTCGGATCTGATCGAGCACTAGGTCGCCCCGATCCACCTGGGCCACCACCTCCAAGTCGGGTTCGCTGTCCAGAAGGGCAGCCATAGCTCCCCGCACCAGGGCCTGGTCGTCGGCCAGGAGAAGCCGGATCGGCTGGGTCACGTTCGCACCTCGATCCTGGTGCCACGGCCGTGAGGTCCGGAGCCGACCACGAGCTCCGCCCCCGCGGCCGTCACTCGTTCCCGCATGCCCCTAATCCCATTACCGACGGCGCCATCGCCATTCACGCTGGTGCCACCATTTGCGATGTTGAGCCCGACGCCATCGTCGGTGATTCGGATCAGGGTGCCGTCGTCGTTTGCCGAGCCGAAAATCTCCATCGTGCACGTCGCAGCTTCGGCATGGCGGACGATGTTGGTGACCGACTCCCGCACCACCCAAGCCAGAACGGTTTCGTGCTCGGCTGGCACGGCTTCGGCACTGCCCTGCACGGTGAGTTCCACGGCCGCGTCGGCCAGGACGGCGCGGGCGGCCGAAACCTCATCGACCAGCCTGGCAACCCTCAGACCGCCCACCGTGGAACGAACTTCGGCCATAGCCCGACGAGAGACCGTATCGAGCTCTTTCAGCTCGGCCTTCACCTTGTCCAGCACGGCTCGGTCGCATTCCGTGCCGGCCTCGAGGGTGTCGACCAGCTTGGCGCATACCTGGGTCTTGAGGATGACGGCAGTGAGGCTGTGGCCCAGCACGTCGTGCACATCGCGGGCCACGCGGTCGCGTTCGTCGCTCACGGCCAGGTTCGTTTGGAGTGCCGCCCGGTCGACCAAGCTCTCCTCCCCCATCCTGGCGAAGGAAGCCGCCACTGCGACGCTGACGATGATGATCGAGAAGAACCAGAAATCGTCGAGCCGGCCGGACATGGCGGGGACGGCGAGCACGGCGATCAGAGTAAGCACACCGACCACGCCGGCGGTCCGCCACGAGAAGTTGAACACGGCGAACACCACGATGAACGGCGTGAGGCCGAGAAGGCCGGGGCCGGCGAGCAGCACACACACTGCGCTGACAGCGATGAGGCCGAGAAAGTAGGACCACGGATTGAGCTGGTCTAGCAGTGGGAGACCGTCGAGATCGTTGCGGGTGCACACCACCCGAAGAGCGCTGGCCCGGTAGCCGAGCACGTTGATGGTGGCGAACACCATGATGAGCGCCGTGACCAGCACCTTGATGCTCGTGCTCAAGTCAGATAGCAACAACGACAGCAGCGGGAAGGTGAGGAAGAGGAGCCAAACGTTGGCCGCCCAGTTCGAGTTCCTCCAGTCGAAGGGACCCTCCCTGGGCTCGACCGGCGTCGGTATCGAGGTCACTGCCGGGTCCTGCTGCGCTGCACGAAGAAGATGGCGGCCACGGCAAAGACGGTGGTCCAGAACACCACGTTCGTCAAGGGCTGCCAGAGCGGGACCTGGATCAGATCGCCGGTGTCGACGTTGATCGTGCCGCCACCGGTAAGCGCCCGCCGGGCGAGGGAGACGTAGCCATACAGCGGGGTGAACTTGGCGACGGTGAGCTGCCAGCCCGACAGCGGGATGAAGATGTTGCCGAGGAACGACAGCACCACGAGCGACCCCCCGGCCGCCGACACCGCTGCTTCGGAACGGAAGGCGAGCCCGAAGTTGAGGCCGTAAAGGGCGAAGGCGACCGAGCCGACGAGGAGCACGGCCGCCGACACAACCCACACCAACAGCGGCGCTTCGGCTCCGGTGAAGTAGCCAATGGCGTAGATCAAGCCGATGGGGACCGCGGCGATCGTGGCGGCCACGGCGACCTTGACCGTGACGTAGTCCCGGTCGGTCATCGGGGTGAGCCCGAGCTGGCGGGTCCATCCCTGCATGCGTTCGATGGCCACCGAGCCGCCGATGCCAGTGGTAGCGGTGACGGCACCATAAGCGGCCATGGCGATCATGACCCACATCGCAACGTTGCCGTCTCGCACGGGATCGGACCCGTACTCCGCGTTGGCGCCGAAGATGATGTAGAGAAAGGCGGGGAGCCCCGCAGTGAAAAACATGGTGACGGGGTCGCGGCGGAGGCGACGCAGTTCGAGCCGATAGTAGGTGACGTTCATCTGGTGCTCTTTCCGGTAGTGGTGGGACGCTTAGTGGAGGGCGGGGACGGAACTGGGGCTGGCGGGTTGGCCGGCGGCTTCGGTCAGGTTGATGAAGGCCTCTTCCAGGGAGGCCGAAGTGATTTCCAGATCGCTGCCGTGCCACGGGCCGAGGATGTGGCGGGCCAGTTCATCGGAGTCGGCGGTGGAGACGACGAGACGGTCGCCCACGATCTCGGCGCTCGTGGTGGCGGTGCGTTCCCGGGCGGCAGCAAGTGCTTGGTCGAGGGCGGCCGGGGCGAAGCGGGCCGAGACCTTTCGGCCGGAGGCCAGGTTACGGATCTGGTCGGTGCTGCCGTCGGCGATGATGCGGCCGTCGGTCAGCATGACGATGCGTTTGGCGTAGTCCTCGGCTTCGGCCAGGTAGTGGGTGGCGAACACGATCGTTCGCCCGTTGGCGGCCTCGGCCCGCATGGTCTCCCAGAACTTCTGGCGGGCCGACACATCCATACCGCTCGTGGGTTCGTCGAGGATGAGAAGGTCCGGGTCGGCCACAAGGGCGAGAGCGAAACGAAGTCGCTGCTGCTCACCGCCGGAGCACGACTGCACCTTGCGGTCCTCCAGCCCGGTGAGGCCGGCTCTGGCCATGACTTCGGTGGCAGGCGGCGGGTTGCTGTGGGCAGAGGCGACGAGCTCGACTGTCTCGCCAACCGTCAGATCTCGCAGCAAGCCCCCGCTTTGAAGCACGGCCGAAACCCGGCCGGCTCGCACCGCATCTCGGGGCGAGTTGCCGAACACGGTGACGGTGCCCTCGGTTGGCTCGGTGAAGCCGAGGATCATGTCGATCGTCGTGGTCTTGCCCGCCCCGTTCGGGCCGAGCAAGGCGACAATCTCACCGGGACGAATGTCGAGATCGATCCCGGCTACCGCCCGAGTGACCTCTCCCCGAGCTGCAAACTCCTTGACGAGGCCTCTGATGTGAATGCAGTTCTGGTCCATGCATCTATGGTGAAGCCTTCAAGGGCTGCGCAGTAGAACGAAACCTCACCAGCTCGATGTGAGGATTGTCATCGCTGCCGAACCGACCTCAACTGGGCGGCGTCCATCGGGCTCCGTTTGGTGCATCGGCGTCGGCTTTGACGCCTCCCCAGATGATGAGTTGGTCCCCGGTCCATACTGTGTTTGGGGCTTCGACGCCGGTCAGTGGGCCTCCGGTGCTTCGTTGCCATGCCCCGGAGGGGAGATGTATCACGACGGGAGATTGATCGGCGGAGAACACCACGAGCCAGTCTCCAGCTCCGGCAACAGTGATGGACGCGAAGTTCGAGAGGGCGATGTTGGTCTCGCGCCACTGCCAGCCTCCCTCTCGAAGGAGCGCCACGCTCACTGCAATCCCGTCGCTGTTCTCGACCTCAGCGATGACGGCCATGCCGTCGTCGAGTTCGACGGCGACACTGCTGTGGATGAGGCCGGACGGTGACTGAGGATGTGGCATCGTGCGCCAAGACTCGGTGACGGGATTGAACGCGATCCCGCCGTCGATGCTGCGCCAGACAACGATCTCGGAACCGGTCCATATCGTCGTACTTTCGAGCCGGACGAGTCCTGCAACAATCTCGGCCTGGTCATCGGTTCCTTCGAACACCGGCCCGTACTGCCAGCTATCCGACGCCGGGTCATACCGGGCGATCGCGAGGTCGGGCTGGCCGACAGTGTTGACGCTGACCGGGCCGAGACCCCACACGGCTTCATCGGTGGCCATCGTTGCGGCGAGGGACATCCCCTCCACGGGTGGAAGGTCGGTCCATCGACCGGCGATCGGATCGAATCGGGTGCCGCTGCCTTTGGCGAGCGCGTAGAGTTCTCCATCAAAGAACGCACTGCTCAGCCCCGGATGTCCCCAACCGGGCACGACCATCGAATCCCACGAGTCGGTATCAGGGTTGTAGATAGCCCCGTCGCTGTATGCGAAACCGCGTGTCAGGCTCGAACCCGCCCAGAACACAACCTCGGAGCCCGTCCATGCGGTCATGGCGTAGGGCCGCGGGTCGATCGGGGCTTCGGCGATCGTGTCCCACGTACCGAAGTTGCTCGGCGCTACCGCAGACCCCTGGACGAGCACCTCGTCCCCGGAATCGGCGATGCTGATTGCGAGATATCCGAGCCCGGCAGCAGCGAGCATGCTGGCAGCGACTGCGGCCAACCGCCACCGGCGCAGGTCGGGATGAAACGGGTCGTGGCTCTTCGAAAGGGTGAAGAGCGAACTCGACATCCAGGCCATTCTGGATTGGAACGACCGTCGTCTCCTGATCTCCCACGAGTGCGTCGGCGAGTTCGACGAGTTCGGTGCGCAATCGATCTTCGAGGTTACTCATGAAAGCTCCTTCTCGCAGTGTCACGTTGTGACGATCATGCGATCCTGTCGGCATGATCTTCACACAAATCAGACCTGTCTAGGCCCAGCGTGCGGCTCCGGGACCAGAGATATCGGCCATGGCCGATGGGCGGTTGGCCATCGCCATCATGATCGATTCAGCTTTGCCGGTGATCTCGGCACCGTCGCCCCAGCTCCAATCCAGATCGCTGGGCGAAAGTTTGATGCCCTCCAAGGGCTTACGGTCGACCAGCGTGGTGGCCATCTTGTGCTCGGTGAGGAAGTCGAGGGCTGACCGCATCGACTTGTCGTCGAAGCCGCCATCAAGCCCGAGCGGGCGACGAATGTCCTGGGTGTGAATCATGGTGTCGGTCATCGTCAGCTCTTCGGGAAACATCGGAAGCGCCGACGATTTGGTTGCCTTCGCCCGCAGGTCAGCCAGCACGTCTGAAAACGGGCGAGCCAGTTCGTTGTTCGCCATCGCTTGGGAGGCCTTTTCGAAGTCGCCTCGGTTCTTGGCGACGGTGAACATGAACTTCGGGAAACTATGGGTCACGAAGCTTGTCACGTGGCATGTGACCCCTTGCACGTTCCACTGCTCACACAACGTCGGCGACTGGAGCTGTTCGGCAGACAACCCCTCAACCATGTCGGCCAAGTCCCGACGCAGCTTCCCTGCTCGTTCCCACGTAGCCATGATGTGCCTCCTAAATAGACGATTCGTGTTGCCGTACCGTATTCCGGCCACTGCATTCCGTCCACCGGAACGGCGAGTCGCTCGTGGTCCTCGTGCCCTAGCGGAGCGTCATCAGCTCGTCTAGTCCGACCAGGAGCAGTGCTCCGAGGAGGAGGATGCCCGGGTCGACGGAGAATCCCGAACTCATCGGAACCCACATTCGAATACTTGCGAGGGCCCCGACATGTCGAACATGTGTCGAGCGTAAGCGCCCACGCACGATTGAAGTCAGCGACAACCGTCTCAGAAGCTTGCGGGTGATCGTCGAGAGCGAAAGCCGTATCGCCTGGTCAGACCTTTCATTGGATGATTTCGGCCATTCGGTGGGACGAAGAGCCGTAGCAAGCGCGCCGAGTCGGGAGTTTCAAGCCCGCCTAATAAACCTAGAACCGCTTGATGCGGAATGTCTCCTCGCCGACTGGTGTCTCGGTGGTGCATTCGACGGCGCGGACCTGAGAGTACGGGGGTCCGCTCTGGCACCACCGGATCATCTCATCCACCGCTGTGGCGTCACCCTCGGTCACAACCTCAACCGAGCCGTCGGCCAGATTTCGGACCGAGCCTGCCAGGCCCAAGGATTGACCATGCCGGGCGCACGATGCTCTAAATCCAACACGCTGAACTCGGCCTTTGACGATCATCCGCACTCGCTTGGTCACCGCATCAGCCTGGTCTTGCCCCGAAACCATGAAGAAAGTGTAGTCCCGTGCGCTGTGGCCGTGCCGAAGGCGAGCATGGCGCGAACCGGCTCGATTGGCCCCAGAGCTGGGTGCCCGGTGATGGACTGGAAAGTAGCGTGGAGCTCCGCGCACGAGACATCGATGAGGGTCGGCCGGCGGAGTTGGTCATAGAGACCAAACACGATCGACTCGGCGAATCGCTCGGCACCCCGCTCCTCGCACGACAATTCAGATGTCAACCACGCCTGAGCGTCGCGAACCACCAGAAACTTGTGCCCCTTGGTGAACGCCGGTTCGATGGCCTGGCGCGCGCCACATGGCGGGGCCGGGTTATCCTCCCCGGGCCGGGCCAGTTGCGAAGACCTTCCGTGCGGGTCGGCTTCCCGGACGGTTGGTTGTAAGTCCGTCGGGCTCGTGTAATGCCGCAGTGGGTTCGCACAACTCAAGGTTGGCAGTCTCACCGGACCGGCCAGAGAATTAAGAATCGGAAAGACAGAAGCTAGATGAGCAAAGAGAATCCCTACTCAATACTGGTACTCGCTGGCAGTTACCGGTCAGGGTCCTTCAACCAAGCCCTGGTCGCTGGCGTCCGCGAAGTTGCAGACCCCAACGTCTCATTGGTTGAGTTCGATCTTCGCCGCCTTCCGCACTACGACGGCGACCTCGAAGCGGCCGGCGATCCGGAGACGGTTGTTGAACTCAAAGCAATGGTCCGCTCCTCAGATGCCTTGCTCATTGTCACTCCCGAATACAACAGTGGGATTCCGGGTGTTCTCAAGAATGGCATCGACTGGATGTCACGGACTTATCCAGATGCCCCAATTGGAGGCAAGCTTGCAGCCGTGGTCGGGGCCACGCCGGGACGTAGCGGCACCCAGTTTGCACAGGAGCATCTCCGTCGAGTCCTCGATCGCGCCGGCGCTACAGTTTTGAGTGAACCTCAGGTTTTGGTTGCACGCGCTGGTGACCAGATTGTTGATGGAGTAATCGTCTCGGACGAGCTAAAGACGCAGCTCCGCTCCGTTTTTGAGAGTCTGGTCGACGCTGCCGCCCAGTGCAAGGAAACCGGCTCCGCCGCCGTCGCCAAAGGCGCTTGATCGAAGAGGCCGGATCACCATTCACATTCGCGATGGCGACGTCGAACGCGGACCTGGCGAGATGTTCGTGATACTCGTCGGCGTCGAGCACCACCCGTCGCCGCGGAGGAAGCTGAGCTCTTGTTGATCGAGCCCTCGGGTACGCCGAACACCGGCGACGGTGCGACGGCTGCAGAGCGCGTCGTTATTTGAGAATTGCCAAAAAACGCCCTGACCCGCTGCCGGAGGGTGCGTTCGATTCTCCCGTGCTGATCGGCTAAGCCGCCAACTCCGGGACTCGGTAGGGAGCGACGATCACAGGCCTGCCGCTGTAGGTTGCAATGCGCTCAACCAGTTTGTCAGTTACCAGGCTTGCCGGAATCGCAACCGCTGTTGTGTTGGCCGTGATGTACTGCACGACGTCACTGGAGACCGACCCACGACGCGCGATGACCAATTGTACATCGCCGACGCGATCGTGGCATTGGGTGCGCAGCCGCCTGAGTGTGATCGCCTCGGCTTCGCCGACACCGATGCCAGCGGTCTCGGCGTAGTGCCTGATCGCGCGTTCGACACGATCTGTTATGACTACGACTACGGTTGCGGTGCCACCGCGGACCACGGTTTCGTGGGCCAAGTCCAAGGTGGAATCGCCACCTGGGATGGGTTCGATAATCGTGAGCAGGTGCTCTTGTTTCGTCATTTCAGCTTAACTTTCAGGTTGAGACGGCGGGAATGACCTCACCGTTGTTGTTGGGTGACTTGTCGCCTTCACTCCAGGCGTTTTGATTTGCGTCAACTGTCCACGGGACAGCCATAACGAGGTCCCACAGGTATTCATCCGTTACGTCGGCTCCTGTGAGAAGAAGTCGGTAGTAGATGGGCCCCAAAAGGCCGTCGAGGATCGTTTCGATGTCGTATGCGGCGGTCGTCGGCGTCAGTACGTCGAGGACAAGAGGGGCCGCGATCGCACGCCGGCGAGCCCAGAACTCGGCGAACCGCTGAGCGAAATCTTCGTTCCGAGCGGCCTCACCGACCATTCCGGCCACCAACAAACCGAAGTCTGTATTGCGGTAGAGCCGGACGATGTCTTTGAGGAAGAGCAACAGGTTGAGCCTCGGATCCGGGTCGATCGGCGCTGGCTGAACGGCGTCACGCGCCATGGAATCGATGAGGTCAAGCGCCAGTTGCTCCTTGTTTGGCCAACGGCGATACAGCGTGTCTTTGCCCACATGAGCAACCTTCGCGATCTGCTCCATAGAAGAGCCCGTGTAACCGCTGCACGCCAACACTGTTCGAGCGGCAGCCAGGATCGCACGATCGCGGCTGGGGTCGCGTGGTCGACCACGGGTCTTCGTCATAGAACAGAGCATATACCATACGATAGCGTTTGGCAATTGTTTTTAGACGATTCCCACCGGCTGGATGGGCTCGATGAACGACGGGACGCCGCGTTAGTTACATCGTTGATCCGACAGATCCCCCTGGACCCATAATGTGAAGAAAGCCGAAGCTAGTCGTCGGTGTGTCGCAGATCGCTTGTGGCCGGGCCGTGAAGAACGTGCCCTTCGGTGTCGAATCGGGAACCGTGCAGCGGGCAGTCCCACGTTTCCGCAGCGTTGTTCCAACGAACGATGCCACCCAGGTGGGTGCAGACACCTGTTGCGGCGCAGCGGGGCTGACGTTCACCGCCAAGCGGTTGGCCGGGGTGTCTCGGATCTTTTACGAGTGAGCGCACCCAGTCGGCCGTGGCGTAGCGTGCGACCTGGATCCCGGCCTTGGCGAGCTCATCGAATCCCGCCAACGGTATGCGGGTAGCCGAGTACAAATCCGACCAGTCGGGCTCTGCCGAGTCGGTGATGTGAGCTGAGACTATGGCTGCTGCTGCTGGTGCGTTCGTGAATCCCCACTTATTGAGACCCGTGATCACGTGGATGCGACTCGATGCTGGGTGGATTGGTCCCGCAAACGGCACGTGGTCAGGGGTCAGGTAGTCCTCGGCGCTGAACCGGTATGGAACATCCACGATATCGAAGTGGCGGGCGGACCAGTCGAGCAACTCTTGCTGACAGCTCAGCGTGTCACTGACCGTTCCTGTGCGGTGCTCCTCGCCTCCCACCAGAACAATGCGACGGCCCTCCGGGTCGCGGGCATCCCGGATGGACCGCAGCGGGTCGCCGGCGCTGAGGTAGGCGCCGGACAGCTCCGGGCCCCGTATTTCCAATCCGATGACATGCGAGGTCCGGGGATTCGTACGGGCGAAGTGGAGCCCTCGGTCCAAGATGGGGAGGCCCGTGGCCACGACGACGAAGCCGGCACGGATCGCACCGGCGTCGGTGGTGACCTCCACCGAGTTTCGAGATTCGCTCACCGCCGTCGCTCTGACAGGATGCATGATCGTGGTACCGCCTTCGCGCAGACGTTTGGTCAGGCCGTTGATGAAACCTTGTGGATCGAATTGGGCTTGGCTCGGGCAGATGAGAGCTCGATGCGTTCCCCATGGCATCTCGGTCGCTTCGAGCCGCACCTCGACGCCAGCACGCTGGAAACATTCGTACTCTCGCTCGATCGCCCGCTCGCCACTGGCATCAGTGGCGTAGGTAACCGCATCGATCGTCGTCCAGTTGGACTCAGGCAGTTCGGCCGCCACCTTCTCCATCCACTCGAAACCGCGACGATTTGCGGTGATGTAAGACGCCGCAGCTGCCATGTCACGGGTGCTGGCGATCTTTTCCGCGAGATGCCCGTGCAAAGTGGACACCTTCGCAGAACTACGGCCACTCGTCCCGGCACCGGGGTGGCGGGCATCGAGCACGGCAACGGAGAGGTCACTTTCCAGAAATCTTTCTGCCACGGCAAGGCCGGCGATTCCGGCGCCGAGTATGCACACGTCTACTCGTTCCGGAAGAGTCTTCTCTCCCGACACCGAGGAGGCTGGTTCGGCCCAGGGCGATCTGTTGGCGTTAGGGAGTTGTGGCGCAGACATCTTTCGGCGCTACCCAGGACATGCGAACCGCAAACTTCATGAGCTCGTTCCACGCCGGGCGCGCGATCAAGCACGATGGTTCCTGATGTAGGCCGCCAAGCGGCTGTCGCCAGTCTGTTCGGCGAGGTCAGCGGCGTCTTGGCCGGCGAAACCTGGCGCACCCGAGCCTTGGATCGTGAGGTCAGCACCGGCCCTGACCAGCAGGCGTGCAACCCTACGATGCCCAGCGATAACAGCCAGCATGAGTGCACTCAGGTGGAACTTGGCAGTGTGGTCGAGACCGGCACCTTCGGCCACCAGCAAGCCGACCGCCTCCTCTCGGCCCGCGTGCGCTGCCCGCATGAGCGCCGTGGAGCCGAAACCATCCAGGGCGTCGATGTTCTGGCCCCGTCGGAGCATCGCTCGTAGGGTTTGGACGTCACCATTCTTCGCGGCCTGCTCCCAGTCCAGGCGCGTTGTCAGAGGCTGAAGCCGAGTGGCAACATCCAGGTGACCCTGTTGTAGCGCCAGCCCGAATGGTGTCTCCATGTCGTCGATCCGGGCAGCCAAATTGGGATCCGCCCCGCTTTCCAGGAGCCGTTCGACCAGACCAAGATCGCCCTGCGCAGCGGCGTGGTGAAGCGGCGAATAGTCATTGATACCGCGCTGGTTCACATCGGCGCCGCCGGCCAACAACATTTCCACGAGTTCCGCCGTTCTGGCTCGAGCCGGCGAGCCAGCCGGACCGGCAACGGTCATGGCAGCGATCAAGGGCGGGTAACCGTCTTCCGAGTGGCCGTCCGGATCCGCCCCGGCAGCGAGCAGCTTTGCAACCAGCGTCGCGGGGCTGTGATAGATGGCGTAGACGAGTGGATGGCCGAGTGTCAGGTCTGGTGCGGTGTTCGCGAAATCCCCTAGATGCTCAAGCTCGCTTCGCAATGTTTCAAAATCGCCTTCGACAAAGGCGCGATGCACACGAACGATGGCGGCCCGATCAAGCGCCATGAATCGAGGTGTCCCGATAGAGCGAGACCGAGCGGTTTGATTTCATCTGGACAACCTCGCCCCGATAACGCTCGGCGACTCGGTGGGCCGATCTATGGAAGAGTGGGTATCAGGCACGAGCGGCTTCTCGTGGAGTCATGATTGGAACTTACCTGCTCTTGACCGATCGCTGGCGTCGTTGCACGGCTACGCCGGCTTTCAGAGAACAGGCCCTATTGGAAAATTGGCGATTGTCAAGAGAATTGAGCGCAGCGCTATCAGGGTGAGCTAATTGCTACGAAGCGCCTCAATCAATTGCTCCTTGTTCATGTTTGACCGGCCGTCGATGTCCAGTTCCTTCGCACGGTCGTACAGATCGTCCTTGGTCCACTCTTCATACGGAGGAGAGGACCCGCCCCGTTCCGAGGCACCTTCGGAGTTGGCGATCGCAGCAGCTTTGGATTTGCTCATGCCATCATCGCGAAGCGCTTCGTATTTCTCGTCGTTCTTGATGCTGGGTCCGTGGTCCTTGGCCATCAGAACACCAGCCCATTCGGTGCGGGTGTGGCGATGGTCGGCTCATCCTCGTTCACCACCTCGCCCGGCTCTGGAACGAGCCGATCTGAAGGGATCACTCTCTCATCCAGATGATCGGCGGTCTCGTCTACTTCGATGTTGTTCTTGTCGGTCTCAGGCTTTGGCATAGCCCTGGTTTTGCCCGGAGCACGGGTCCGTAAACACCTTCGCCGCCCACCTCGTTTACGTAGCTCAGGCGGAAACGGCTACCCCCTTTTCCAACGCCCATCGCGTAGCGCCGGCGCGATTAGAGGTTCCGATCTTGTTGTAGATGTTCTGAATGTGAACAATCAACTTCTGTGGGCGGGGATCGTCACCGGCCAAGAAACAGTTTCGCTGGAAGACGCTATGGGTGCGGTCCCGATCGAAGGGGATCTGTCACCATTTGCCGCCGAGGTGGCCGAGCGAGTGACAGCGATGTGGAGCACCGACGGCGCTCTGGGAGCGACTCACGCAACTCCATTCGGTGAGTTGCCGGGCAGCGTGGTAGTCAACTTCCCGATCTGGGACTCGCTCATCCACTCATGGGACATCGCCGCGGCCGTTGGCCGATCGATCGAGCTCAGCGCCGAGGCCCGGGCCGCCATCTCGGTAGTGATGGACTCGCCCTATGCCGACGGAACCCGAGACGCGGGTCTGATCGCTCCCCCCGCGGATCCGCCCCCAGACGCCAGCGAGACCGAGCTCCTCATGGCCTCTGCCGGCCGTTCCTCTCCGCGCATGAACTGACCCGAGTCGATCACCTGAGAGCGGAGCAGCAGCGACAGAGATCAACCGGCTCCGGTCTTGTGCTTCGGCGCCAACCCACCCGTCCGGTCGGTTCCCCTGGGGATCTCGGCTACGTCCTCAACCAAGGCTTGCTGCAATCGAGACCAGCAAGGCACCAACGAAGCGACCCGGGCCATGGCTCAATTGACCGGACCTGGTCGCGCGACCGGACGGCTAGGGCTGCTCAATCAACTGCCGACAGCTCTAGCGAGCAGGGCCCGACGGTTGCGGACCCCGGTTTTGGCGAAGACCGACTTGAGGTGGTCCTGGACGGTGTTCTCCGAGATGTACATCGCACTGGCGATTCGGCGGGTATCCGACCCGGCGGCGAGGTGGCCGACGAGTTCGGACTCTCGGCTAGTCAATCCATGAGCTCGAACGAACACGCCGCTGCGCTCCGCTGGCGAAGATATCTCGATGCTCACCGCTATGTCCCGCCGCTCGATCGGCACAGCGTTCCCTATCCGGCTCGCAGTGACGGTGAGCCAGATGCCACCAGCGAGGTGAAGTCGAGTGCGTGCCGGGTGGTGATCGATACCGGATTCCACTGCGATCAGTTGCGCGGCCACGTTGTATGCGGCCGCCGGGATGGGGCGGCGGTCGCCGTCAGGGGGGACGAGCGTTGCGAGGTAGAGGTCGGTTTGGGGTGTCTGCGCCTTCACATCGAGATCAGGAGATAGCAGCAACACGACCGGACCGGTGCGTTCCGGGAGCGAACCACCTTGACGGAATGTGTGGGCCTGACAGCGACGGAGCGCATCGGTGATCGGATGGACGGCACGGCGGAGGAGTGCTGCCTCGGCGACGTCGAACGCCGATCCGGATCCGATGCGCCACAGGTCGAGGAAGCCCCAGCACCCGAACCCGTCCCGGAACACCAGCGACATCACGTCATGGACGTCGTAGTCGGCGAGCAACTCGCGCCACATCCGGCTCCGTTCGGGCCGGTCATTGGTGGCGGTCCGCAGCGTCGCGACAGGGTCGTTCATCGTGGTCCAGCGGTTCACCGCTGTCAGGTACTTCAACCGAATCAACCGGGGAAGTTCAGCAAGGCACGGCACGTCCGCTACGGGAGCGGACCCGACCTCCGTTTCGGGATCGGTCAGCACCCACGCGTGGGCGTCGAAGGCTACGTTCTTGACGAGCTCCTCGAGCACTGCGATCTGCAGTTCGCGGCCGTTGTCGTAATGGTCGCAGATCCCGGTCACTCGCTCGACGGCGCTAGTAGCCATCGCACCTGTGAGCATGGAACAAGAGTAGGTCGCAATGACGCTCCGCAACGACAGCCATTCAAGAACCCAGGAATCTGGGATAGGCCGCTCCTGCCGCAACTCATATGGTTCCCTCAGAACCTACAAATCAAGGAGTAGTCATGGCGACACTTCACATCGAACATCCGATTACCGACTTCCCGACTTGGGCTGCGGCGTTTGATCGGTTCGCTCCAGCCCGCCACGAGGCCGGGGTCCGCGCCGAGCGAATCCAACGCCCGGTCAAGGATCAGAACTACGTGGTGGTCGATCTCGACTTTGACACGATCGACGATGCAGAAGCCTTCGAGCAGTTCCTTCGAACACAGGTCTGGGCCGTCGCTGGCAACGCCCCGGCCCTCGCCGGCACCCCTGCAACGATGATTCTTCAACCGGCGGAATGAACCACTCCGACCTTGGCAAGCCAAGGGAACGGCTACGACAGAAGACAACTACGACCTGAGGTGTAACCCACCTAGATCGGTTGAACTAATTCTGCTGTGTTCGAACCGAGTTGACCTTTGCCCGCAACCGCCCAGCCATGTGTGCCGGTCCGATCCTTCGCACAACCAACCTTCGTCGACCCCAAGGACAAGGCTGCTCTTTGCTTCGGACCAGGAGCAACTTCGATGGTCCCAGTTCAAGAACGTCGACACATCAGGCGAGCGGGTGTTCCGCGATGCAAGATGACGGGTCTCATCCGATCTCAATGAATTCGAGCGCAATGACAAGGTCCAGCGCTATGTGAACTAACACGGCTCCCCAGATGCAGTTGGACCACCGCATGATCCACGCCAACGCCACGCCAAGGGCAACGACGAGCAGCGCAAACGGGAGCTGGGTGGCATCGGACATGTAGGTGGCCTCCACATGGGCGCCCCCGAAAACCACTGCAGTGACGCCGATGCCCACCGCCGTCCCCATGTGGTCGACGTAGGGCTGGAGGGAGACGCTGCGAAACCATAGTTCCTCCATGAATGCGTTCAGGGCAGCAAACCCGAGCACCCACGGTGCGACGTCAACGACTGCTCCGAAACTGGCGCCGTCTGCCAACGCGATGAGAGTGATGCCGATCGCTCCAAAGACGACTGCCGGTACGCCGACCTTCAGCCATCGGGCGGTGTGACCCTGCACGAGGTAGAGGGACTGGCGCGATCGGCCCGCGGCCCACGCGAGTACCAGGATCACCGGGACTATTGCGAGGAACTGTGCCAGCTTGTCCTGAAACGCGCCTTCGGCGGTTTCGGTATCGGCGGTGATGATCCAGTTGAACGGGCCGATAACGAGCGACCACATTGCGGAAGCCGTCACGAACAACGCCGAGCTGACCGCAGCATATGCGTCGCTCCTATGTCGAAGCGTCCACGCAAGTACGCCGGCGCCGACCGTGAGAGCGCCGTTGAACACCGGATCGTCGTTGGTTGATTCGAAGACCTCGAAGTACGGTGTTCCCAGCACGAAGATGGCAGCGGCGCCCCCTAGCGCCAACAGAACCGCTCCCAAATGGCTTGTGGGGTTGTGTGCCTCCAAGGCCGGTCTTTTCGTCACTACCGTCATGGCAGCCTCCCACTTATCCTCCGGTAAGCGGTTTGAGTCCGCCAGAGACGAAAGTCACCGGCAGCAAGGGCGACCCAAGTGGATCAATAGAAGAACATCGGCTTACCCCCGACGTGGCGGACCGTCGGTCGTTCTGTCATGAAGTCGATTTCGCATAGAGAGACCCAAACTGTCGACAACCTCTGGAGTAGAAGATGTCAAGTGAGAAGTGTCAAGTTCCAAGATCCGTTAGAAGATTGGTTCAAAACTGAAAGACCCAGCTTCAGCGAATACGCTGAGCTGGGCCTTCGTGTTGGTGGCGGGGGAGGGATTTGAACCCACGACGTTCGGGTTATGAGCATGACGAGACAGTCTGTGAGAATCGGTGCGTCATCAGGGGTTTTGGCTGTCTGCCCTGCTCTGGCAAGGTTTTCTGAGGGTTGCCACCTCCCCGCTGTTCCCTGACGCTCCCCCTTGTTTACGGTTGGGTTGTTGCCTGTGTGTTGCCTTGAAAAGACGAGCGTTCACCGCAGCCGGAGCTCTGCACGGGTTCGAGTCCACGACTCTCGGACAGGTGTCACGCAACCTGGACTGCGTCACGGACCGGGTGGTTTCCATCCGCTCCGCTTAGCTCGCGCCGGCTCAGCCCGTTTTCGGCCCGCATCTCATAGATGAGCTGACCGAGATCGAGGTCGCTGGTTGCCGCCATCACTTCAACCGCCGGACCTCTCGATCGAGCAGCTCGCGAAAGTTGTTCCCTGCGACGTCTTCGAGGGTGTCGTCGACGGTGATTCGCCAATCACCTGCGGTCCAGGGCTTGTTGGGAGTGAACGACCACGATGTCTCGTGCTTACCAATGCACGACGTGCCGTCGATCGTGTTCCAGTCGCCAGTTACTACGCGGAGGGCACGATCGAGGCGGTGTCGATCGAGCGGCCGATCAAAGATGATTTCCAACGTCTCGCGTGTCCCCGGTTGAGGAGTGCGCCAGCTCCACCGCTCGATATCGGGTCGCGTCCTCAGCGCCCCGCCGACGGCAAAGCTCTTCGAAAACGATGGCAGCATTGAGAAGCTGTCGGCGGACGGCCAGCCCTCGTCGATCGTCAACGACCAAACCTTCTCGGACGAAGAAGTTGGCAAAGATGGCCAGGCCGAACAGCAGGACGTAGCCGACGCCGGCGATCAGGGCCGCTCGTTGGCGGCTGATCGAACCTTGAAGCGCCGAGTCGTTTCGGACTCGACGAACCTCGTTCGGGCGTCCGCTGCAGGTCGAGTGAAGCGGTTGGGTCCAACAAAGCAGACCGTTGATGGGTGGCCGCGGCGGCGATGGTCGCTGCTGCGGTTGCTGCCGTGGCTGTCGTCGTGGGCATGATTCCTCCCTGGTGTTCCTACAAAGTACGAATCACTCTACTCGTACTAAGTACGAAGTCAACCGGATTACGGAGTGAGTTCCATGCTGGCAACGACGCTGACTGCGAACGGGTCATCGAGCGGTCTGTCCCGGGTTGCCGTGGCAGGTCGTCGCTGGGATCGGCAAAGTCGAGTCCGACCACGGGCGACAAACGTTCGATGGGTGTGAATCTGTTGTCGCGTTGCGTGTGAGGTGATTCGCGTCCTGTATCATCTGGCCTACTGAAGGGGAGTACCCCTAGAGGCCAGTCGTCAAGACGTCCCGAGAGGGGCCGGCGTGGCCAGTCCGAGAAATCGGGCGGGGAGACTTTCAGCATCGTCAACTTTGTCGAGTGCTGAAAGGACTCCCGTGTTCAAGAAGACCCTCAAGACCTTCACGTTGCTCGCCGGCCTCGCCGGTGCGCTCATCTTTTTCGGCTCATTGCTCGGCGGTCCCGTTGACGGGGCGTGACGTGAAGTTCTCGAGTCTGTTCCTCACGCACCCGCCGACCGAGGCCCGCATCGCTGCGCTCCTCGCTCTCGATCCGGCCCTCGCGAGTCGATGATGACCACAGCCACTGCTCCGACCGACGAGACCGCGGGCACCAACGCCAGTGAGGAGACTCACTGGTTTCGAATGTCGGCCGTTGCGGCTTTGGAGGCGCAGCGGTCGTCGTTCGAAGGGCTGACCCTGGACGACGCCGAGCAACGTCTGGCCGAGTTCGGTGCGAACGAACTGATCGACAACGGCTCGAGCCACCCGTTGAAGATCATCTGGCAGCAGGTGTCATCGGTGATGGTGTTGATCCTCATCGGCGCAGCACTGCTCTCGCTGGCCCTCGGCAAGTTCCTCGAAGCGGGCGCGATCGGCGCGATCGTCGTGCTGTTTACGCTCCTGGGCTTCTTCCAGGAGTACCGGGCCGAACGCGCCATCGCCGCGCTCCGCCAAATGTCGGTGCCGATCGTCAAGGTGCGTCGCGCCGGTCGCACGATGGAACTCCCGGCGGCGCAACTCGTACCCGGGGACATCGTGCAACTCGACGCTGGCACGGTGGTGCCGGCCGACCTCCGCCTCATCGAGGTCGCGAACCTTCGGATCGAAGAAGCCACGCTTACTGGTGAGTCCGTGCCGGTCGACAAACACACCGACTTGATCGACCGAACTGATGTCGCGCTTGGCGACCGTCGATGTTTGGCGTTCAGTGGGACACAGGTCTCGGCGGGGCGCGGTCTCGGGCTGGTCGTCGCCACCGGCATGAGGACCGAACTCGGCCGGATCGCCACGTTGCTGCAGAGTGTCAAGTCTGAATCGACGCCGTTGCAGGTGCGGCTCGATCGCGTCGGCAAACAGCTCGCCCTCGTCGGGGTCGTGGTCGCCGCGCTCGTCGTGGTGATGGGCGCGTTGGGAGGCGAGTCCGCGTCGGACCTGGTCCTCACGGCCATCAGTGTCGCGGTTGCGGTGATTCCGGAGGGTCTGCCCGCCGTGGTCACGTTCACGCTCGCGATCGGGGCGCAACGGATGCTGCGACGCGACGCGCTGATCCGCAAGCTCCCCGCAGTCGAGACGCTTGGTTCCGTGACGGTGATCTGCTCGGACAAGACAGGCACCCTCACCCAGAACAAGATGACGGTAACGACACTGCATGTGGAGGGCGTGCGCACGACCCTCGAGCCCGAAGCAGCGATCGACCTCGCGAGCTGCAACAGCTCGCAACGTCTGTTGGTCGCTGCGGTCGCCTTGTGCAACGACGGCGAAGGCGAACGCTCGGACGACGGCACATGGTCGCTGATCGGCGACCCGACCGAGACTGCGCTCCTCCAGCTCGCCGCGAACGCCGGCATCGACGTAAGGGCCCTTCGTGCGGCGGTTCCGAGGCTTGGCGAGAACCCGTTCGATTCGGGCCGCAAACGCATGAGCACGATCCATGGGCCGATCGTTTCAGCGCCAGTGACTGACTCAGTGTTCGACGGCATCGACACCGCCCGCTCGTTCGCATTCACCAAGGGCGCAATCGACGGTCTCGTTGCCCACGCCGACCACATTCGAACCACCGACGGGATCGTCCCCCTGAACGACCAGCAGCGAGCTTCGCTGCTCGCAGCGAACGACGAGATGGCTGCTGCCGGGCTCCGTGTGCTCGGCGTCGCCTACCGTGACTTCACCGAACCGGCTGCGGCAACGACCGACATGGTCGCCGACGCCGAGACAATGCTCACGATCATCGGCCTCGTCGGCATCATCGACCCCCCGCGCAGCGAAGTACGAAATGCGGTCACCGTGTGCCGCGCTGCGGGCATCCGGCCGGTGATGATCACCGGGGACCATCCGCTCACCGCTAAGGCCATCGCCGAACAACTCGGGATAGCCACCGATGAGCGGGTGTTGACCGGACTCGATCTAGATCGGCTGAGCGACGCCGAGTTCGATATTGCAGCGTCGGAAGTCTCGGTGTTCGCGCGAGTGTCGCCCGAACACAAGCTCCGCATCGTCGGATCGCTCCAACGGCAGCATCAGGTCGTGGCGATGACCGGAGACGGCGTGAACGATGCGCCGGCGCTCAAGCAAGCCGACATCGGAGTGGCCATGGGCATCACGGGCACCGACGTCACCAAGGAAGCATCGGACATGGTGCTGCGCGACGACAACTTCGCGACCATCGTCGCAGCAGTCGAAGAAGGCCGGGTGATCTACGACAACCTGCGCCGCTTCGTCAGCTTCGCCGTGGCCGGCAACCTCGGCAAGATCATCGTCATGCTCGGCTGGCCCATCCCGTACCTACTCGCGGGAGGCGAACTCGACGCCGCCGTTGCGCTCCTCCCCCTCCAACTCCTGTGGCTCAACTTGATGACCGATGGCCTCCTCGGCCTGTCGATGGGCGTCGAGCCCGCCGAACGCCGCGTCATGCAACGCGCCCCACACCGACCTGGTGCCAGTCTCTGGGCAGACGGGCTGGGACGCCAAACGATTTGGATCGGAGCGTTCATCGGCGCCGCCTCACTCGGCATCGGCTTCATCTATCGAGAGACCGGCCAAGCCGAATGGCAGACAATGATCTTCACCACCCTCGCATTCATGCAGGTCTTCCAAGCCTTCGGCACCCGCTCGCGCACTGAGTCACTCCGGGCCATCGGATTCACAAGCAACCGGGTGATGCTGGCCATCGCCTCATTCGTCGTCGCCCTCCAACTCGGGGCGCTCTACACGCCACTCAACGATTTCCTCGACCTCGACCCCCTGGGCGCGATTGACCTCACCATCTGTGCCAGCCTTGGCATCGGACTGCTGATCGTCCTTGAAGTCCACAAACACATTGCCCGCACGCCTCGCATCGGTGAGAGGCGTGCAAGCTGACGAACGACCGTTTGGAGACACAAATCGGCGCGGCGACGCCGATCCGAATGTTCACTCCGCCACCAGGCACGGCGCCTCGAGATCCCGCCTTTCCTGACCAGGCTTGGCCGTGCGTGGCTGGGCCCACAATTCGGCCTGGATCCGGGCACCGAATCCACGCTCGCGCACAGAGGTGGTCAGCGGCGGACGCTGTCGAGGAGTGAGCGGCGGCGGGCACCGGGATAGACCTCGGAGAATTTCGCCTCGGCGGCGTTGGTGCCGATCATCACGAGCTCACCGCCGGCAGGGAGCGGCGCTCTGGCATCGGGGTTACCTGCGATCGTGCCGTCGTGTTCGATCGCCACCACGTTGCACTGTGTCCGCCGGTAGACGTGCGCCTCGGCCAGTGTCTTACCGGCGAGCCGGGCGGGGATCGGCGTCCGGAAAAGGTTGAGGCCGTGGGCCACCAGCAGGGTCTCCTCGCCGCGAAAGTGGTTCCAGATCGCAGCCGAACCTGCTCCGGCATAGGACAGGACGGCGTCGGCGCCGGCCCGGTAGAGCGTCGACACGTTGCGGTTGAGCCTCGAGCGCGAGACGATGCGGGCGTCGGGTCGCAGGCCGCGACAGTACCGAGTGAGGTACACGTTGACGTTGTCGTCATGAGAGGTGATGTAGATCGAGTCTGCGTCAGCGAGTCCGGCCTCTTCGAGCACCTCACGGTCGGCGGCATCGCCTATGACGTAGCGGACGTCGGGCCGCTCCCGCTCGGCCAACTTCTCCACAATTGTGAAGTCCACTCCTTCGGCGCTGAGCGCACGGCCGATCGCGCGACCGACTCGACCCCCGCCGATGACCACGGCGCTCGTCGCAGCTGGCGAGTCGGTGGCGAGGGCACGGTCGAGCGCGGCGAGCTGCTCGGACGAAGCGGCCAGTAAGAGCACAGACGACTCCCTGAGTTCGGTTTCGGGGGTGGCCAACGAGAAGTCGCCTCGTTCCCAGACGCCGATGAGGCCGACACCGAACCGCTGCCGCAGCTTCGACTCGGCCAGCGTGTGTCCGACGAGGTCAGTGCCCGCCACGCCCGCTTCCGCGATCTGGAGCCCGGCGAAGCTTCCGATCTGGTGACTCCTCCCGCCGAGTCCGAGGCCGCGAGCGGCCATCGCCGCTCCCAGGATTTCGCCGAGTTGTACTACGTGGTCGGCCCCGGCGATTTCGAGGATGTCGACCGATGCCGGCGAGTTCGCGGTCGCGACGATCTGCACCCGCGGTGCGATCTCGCGCACGGTGAAGGCGATGTTGGTGTTGGTCTGGTCGTCCTGTGTCGCCACTACGGCGGCGGCTTGGGTGACCCGGGCCCGTTCGTAGGTCTGCGGGTCGTCGAGGTCGCCAACCATGACCGTGCGACCCTCGTCGTGCATGCGCCCGGCGACGTCGATGTCCTCCACGATCACGACGTACGGCACCTCGGCATGCTCCGCCCGGTCGATCAACGCTTCCTCGACGGGACCCTTGGAGGTGACGATGACGTGGCCGTTGGTGGCCGGCGGCACCGACCGCGGCGCTCGTTGTCGGTCGCGTTCGTCCATCCATGGGATGAACACGAACTGGATAAACACGAACGGCAGCATCACCAACAGGAACGCCGAACCCGACAGTAGGACGACGACCGAGAAGATCCGTCCTGCGTCGGACTCGAAGGTGATGTCACCGAAGCCCAACGTCGTCATGGTGGTGAGGGTCCAATAGACGCTCGTCGGCCATGAGAAGGAGCGGCTCTCTCGAGCCATGAGCTCGTGGAAGACGGCGCTGAACGTGGCCACCATCAGCACGAAGGCCATCGTGAGGACGAGGACGGTCTTGCGCCGCCGCCGCTGCGCAGATCGACGCGCCAAGAGCTGGGTGCGATCGGAACGCGGGTCAGCCGACGGCGCAGCGCTCGGGCGCACCCGCTGCGCCACCTGAGCCATCGTCGCGCCAAGCGCCTTCAGCATGATCGCTCGACATCGAGGTCAGGCGGCATCAGACACCAGGCAGTAGCCCTGCCGACGCAATCGTTCCGTGGTCGCGTCGTCGAGCGTTGCTTCCCACTCGGCCAGTACGGCATCGTGGTCGTCGGCTTCGACGACCTCCAAACGGAGATCCATCCCGGCGCGGCGCAACATCGACAACAACGTTGGAAGAGTTGGTTGCCGCTTTCCCGACTCGTAGGCAGACAGCGTCGGCTGCGCCACGCCGATCAGGTCGGCGAACGCCCGCTGCGTGAGACCCGCTCGCGTCCTGGCCAGACGGAGCAGTGCCCCTGCGAATTGATCGTCGATGGCGTTCATTCGCTATAGCGTATCGTCTATCATCCAAACCCTCAAGGGGCCTTATTGCCTCGGCCGGTCTGGAGCTACGTGAGCGAGGCTGCGTGCCAGTCAACCCACGCAGCTCGATCGGCTGACACTTGGAGGCCCGGCGGCCGGTCACTGCTGCCGCCACTTGACCAGACCCGTCGACCAGGAGCCGTTGGGGGTGGTCCGTTAGAAGTCTGGCCTCAGAACGACGAAGCCCTGGCCAGCAAAAGCTGACCAGGGCCTCTGTAGTGGCGGGGGAGGGATTTGAACCCACGACCTTCGGGTTATGAGCCCGACGAGCTACCTGACTGCTCCACCCCGCGTCGAGTGGACTAATAATCATAACTTAGTCATCAGGGTTCGCCAACCCAAGGTGACGCTGGCCATGATCCACGATCGTTGTGGCGAAGAATAGGTCTTCGGGCCCTGAGCCTTTAGACCACCTAGCCAGGTCAGACTGGCAACTGAGAGGAAGCACTGCCGGGTCCGGCTGACCCGGCCAGTTGGGCCAGGAATCCCTCTGGATTCTCGAGGCTCACATACAAGGTCCGCAGTCGAATTGGATACCCCATGACCCGGGCCGGCGCTGGGGGGTCGAACTCTATGGTCACGATCCCGCTGACCGAGCCGTTGACCAGCCAGGAGCCCCGCCATCCGTGCACGCCGATTCCCCCGTATTTGTTGCTGTCAGCGAAGGCGCGAACGATTGACGCACGGTCGATCCTGGCCCTAAACGCCCAGCCCATCCGCACCCGCACCGTCGTGCGATCGATCTCCACCCGGGAGCGGGACGGGCCCATGCCGAGGATCACGAGCAGCGGCTTCCAAAACCCGAATCGGATCGGAAATACGTCATCGACCATGCCATAGATCGTCGCACTCGAGCACCGGGCTGACGAATCACGCCTCCACCGGTGGCCGTCTTGTTCGGTAGACCGGCACTAGATAGACCGGTCGCCGTGGGGCTGCTCTACTGGCTTCATGAGTGACAACCTTCGCAACTACACCCAAGCCCCTTCGGGCCGTCGTCACTGGATGAGTCGTTGCCCATCATGACGATGGATCTGACAACCCACACCTGGGACATCGCCAAGGCCACCGGTCAGGATCCGGTGATTCCTGCCGAACTCGCTGCGGCTGCCTACCGCGGGATACAGGGATTCGGCGATGCTGCCCGAGCCCCGGGACTCTTCGCCGATGAGGTGGTGGTTTCCGACGACGCAGACATGGTCGCAAAGATGGCTGCCATGGCTGGTCGTCAGCCATAGCCGCCAGTGTCTCGGTGCACTTGGCGGGATCAAAACAAGTCAGGATGACATGAGTTCATCAACCGATAGAGCGCTCGTCTCCCCGGAACCACCCATAACAACGAGCTCGCTCCCCACTGCATTCGCACGTCGCCTCCTCGCCACCGACTCCCTCACCGACCTGGGCCGATTCGCAGCCATCTTCGTCGTATTCTTCGGTCTCGATCGAGCCACGGATAGCCTTTTCCGGACCGACTCCCCAGTCTCAGGCGGTGTCCCGAGCCGCCTCGAGCCTCGGCCCCTTAGCGCCGTCGAGCTGGCCTGCCTTCACATCACGGAGGAATTCGAGCTGCATCTGAGCGGACGCCTTGGGTCGCTCAATCATCGGTACGTGCCCGGTCTCCTCCATGATTTCGCAACGATTATTAGGTAGCCCAGCCGAGAGGGCAGCTGCGATGGACACGTCCAAGATTTGATCCTGACGGCCCCAGATGATGAGCGTCGGAGTGTGAATTCGGCCCAGTTGATCGTCTAAGGCCGCGTGCCGCTCGACATCTAGGATGTCAAACACGGCCTCCAAGTGTGCTTCCCGCTCTTTCGCCCGCTCGAGGTAGACCTGCTTGAATCGGCGGGGTGCAGGAGGCGGTTTGTGCATCGTCAGCCTCAGTAGCCGGTCGATGTCTTCTGGCTGACGAGCCAACAATTGCCGCTCGCCCCGATCGACCCCGAGCTCGAATGCGTTCTTGTAGTGCGGGGTAACCCCGGCCGCGTCGATCAGCGTCATCGTGGACAGCGAGGACGGATAGGCAAGTGCATACCGAAGGGCGATCACCCCTCCCATCGAGTTTCCGACCAGATGACAACGTTCGACGCCTAAAGCTCCGAGGAAGCGATTGAGCCGATCGGCCTGGGCTGACGTCGAATAGTCAGACTCTGGGTCGATGGCACTCTCACCGAAGCCTGGGAGGTCAGGGCATACCAAGTGAACACGTTTCCTGAGGTACCAGGCCCAGAGAAGCCAGTTGTCCTTGTCCGCCCCGAATCCGTGGAGCAGCACCATGGTCTCGGCGTCGGCTCGTCTTCCTTCCAAATACGTCCAAACGATGCCATCGACGGTGATGGTCTTCTTTTGAAGACCAACGACCTTGTGGGCGGTGGCGCGGAGAAAATCAAGAAGTCGACCAGGAAACACGAAATAGGTGAGGAATCCAAGGACGATGGCAAGAATCGGAAGAGCAGTCACAGGGCCACAAGCCTCGCCGCCGTCCCGTGCGCTTACAACACAAGAGCCTGCTGAAAATGATCTGCACCTCGATGCAGGACTCCGTCGGCCACAGAATGTGGCGGCCGAATCGGCCCGCACTTACCGCTCAATACGAGATGCTCACCCACCAGTGGCGGCATGCATTGGCGCCCAGTAGTTGTCGTGCCAGCCCTGGGCGAGGTGCTCGCCTTCACCGTCGGGGAAGCCGGAATGGTCGAGCGTGACCCTGCTCCCCTCGCCGTCGGCTTCGATGTCGAATCGCACAAGCGAATAGGCACCCGGCTCCCACGGACCGGGCCGCCAAGCCTGCACCACTCGTTCACCGGCAACCGCCTCGATAGTCTGGCCGGTAATGGCACCGCCAAAGAGCGAGATCGACCCACCAGCGGCCGAATCGATTTCAGCTGGCGCTCCCCCTGTCATGGAACTGAACTTCTCCGAGTCTGTCAGCAGCTCGAAGATTGCCTGCGGTGTGGCCTTGAAGGTTTCGGTTTGACGAATGCGACTCGACATTGTTTGCTCCTTGCAATTGTTAACCACTTGGTTTTATATTGATAACCGAGCCTATGTCAACACAAACTGCAACTGACGACGATCTGGACACCATCTTCATGGCACTGTCCAACCGGACCCGCCGCAGCATGCTTCTCAGGCTTGGTCACGGCCCCACCACCGTCTCCAACCTGGCCGAGCCATTTGCCATGTCGCTCCCCGGAGCATCGAAGCATGTCCGAGTTCTGGAGGATGCCGGCCTGGTCCGGCGCGAGATCGATGGTCGAATTCATCGCTGTTCCTTGAACCCAGCGCCGTTGGAGCAGGCCGACGCTTGGCTAACGGAGAATCGCAAATTCTGGAAACAGCAACTCTCGTCACTGGCCGACCACTTCGGCGAAAGCGAAAACCATGACTGACAACGGACACCAACTGTTGATCGACCAGTACATACCGGCCCCCAGGCAAGCCGTGTTCGACGCTTGGACAACAGCGTCGGAACTTTGTCAGTGGTGGGGCCCTCCCGGCGGCTCGTGCTCGGAAGCGAAGATCGATCTTCGCGTCGGAGGCCGCTATTTGATCCGAAACGAACTCGCCGACGGGTCGACAGTGGTTATCGAGGGCGAGTTCCTGGAGATCGACGAACCGGAAAGCCTCACCTACTCCTGGTCGATCGATCCCACGTCGCCGCATCGGGAAACGGTCGTCGCTCGTTTCGATGACCACAGAGGTGGCACGATGGTCAGCCTGACCCACAGCAGGATTACAAGCGATGCCGTCGCAGAGGGTCACCGTCAAGGCTGGAATTCATGCCTCTCCGGCCTCGTGTCCCACCTCGCCGACGCGGCCCAACGCTTGCGCTAACGGCTCGATCACTACTCCGTGGAATTAGCGCCGGGGAAGGTTCACGGCGCGGAGCGGGTTCCCTGATTGATGCGATCCCTTACCACCGCCAAGCTCGGTAGGGCCGGTGCGCTGCTTTCACAGTATGGGAGTTGGATCGCCTGTTGCCTGGGCCGAGGTCAACGCGCTCCACTGGGCACGGGCGACGTAGACCAACTGGTTGAAGACTTCGGCGAGTCGCAGTTCGCTGGCGGCATGTTCGTGTTCCGCAGCGGCGACCCAGCAGCACGAATCCATGTGGTCCGCAAGGGCACCGTGGAACTCTCTCGCGTGATCAACGGGCGGCGGGTGTCGCTCCAGATCTTGCGGCCCGGCGATGTGTTCGGCGATGTGCCCGCCTTCCTTGGTGAGCCCGAACCGTTCGACGCTCGGGCACTAGAAGACTGCGCCATCCTCTCCCTCGATGTCGACTCGCTGTTCGACATGCTCAAGACCCGCCCCCGGGTCGCCCAGCGCTGGATCGTGTCGTTGGCCGAACGGATGGCCGGCCTGCAACACCGGCTTGGCGATCTCCTCGCCGGTGGCCTCGAAGCCCAGTTGGCTTCGCTCCTGCTACGAGAAAGCGGTAACGAGAGCCGAATCAATCTGACCCAGGATCAACTGGCCGAGATGCTCGGAGCGGCCCGCACCAGCGTGCAACGGGTGCTCAAGCAACTGGAGCAGGACGGCCTGATTCAGCTCGGCTACCGCCGCATCGAAGTGGTGGACGGTCCGGGACTAGCCGTCGTGGCTGGCTCCCCCACCGCCTGACAAATGCTCCCATCAGGATTTCCGCATTTGCGACATTCCCGGAAGCAGGACCGTGCAAGTGGGTGTTCAAGTCCCTGAAGATCCTCAACCAGGGGGACTCAGAGGAAAGGAACACTTATGGCTGCAATCACACAACTCGCAGCAAGACCAGCAACGGGAGCAGACCCAACCGGGCAGTCCCGCTACCGCACCGTCGGCCTGGCGCTAGCCGTGATCGGACTGATGGGCGCAGCCGCCTCGGTGATCGGCAACTTCGTGGCCGCAGCGGGGATCGATGCCACCAACAACTACCAGGAAACACTGGCCTGGACATTCGGCCTTTCCATATTCTCCTTCGGACTCATCAAGATCGCCATCGCTGTGATCCTGATGGGCATCGTGGTGAGACTGTGGTTCCGGGTTGACTCCATCAAGTCGTCGCTGACCTCGCTTCACGGGCACAGCAACGAACCGTCGGTTACTAGTGGAACCATCAAGACCGAATGGGGGAAAGCCACCGTGACCGACACTCCCCCGAAGCTCCTGCCAATCCATCGCCTGGCTAGCTTCATGTGGCGGCCGATGCTGGCCATGGGCGCAATGGCGCTGACCACCGGCTTGGTCAGTTCATGGGTCTGGGCCGACCAGACCCCCGGCACCGAAAGCTTCCGTCAGGCCGCAGCCTTCACTCAGGGCGTGGAATTCCTTGGCGAAACCCTGCTGCTGTCCGGCATCGCCTTCCTGCTTGGCACGATTCTCGCCGGACTCCGGGAAGGTGGCGGTGAAGTCCAATCCAGTCTCGGTCTGCCCGTCACTACGCTGAAGATGCCCGCCACAGCCAAAGCGTTCGTAGTCCTGATGATGATGGGAATGATGGCCGGGATCGCCCAGTTCATCCTCTACCTCGGTCAGCTCGCCAACGCCGACGACGCCGCCTCATTCTCGGCCTGGTCCAACTGGCTGGGCCCATTCCGGGAGCTGGCCCTGGGCCTCATCCTGGCCGGCATCGTGCTGGCACTCGTCACGATCGGCAACGTCCTTTCGTTCCAGTTCAACCGTGTCACATCCATCATCCGCACCGGCGCCTGAGCCGACCACATCAACAAGGGAATCAGATCATGACTACCACCACACTCCACAAAGCACCAAGCAAGGCCCGGCCAACACCGGAGCCCCGAGACGACCGCTTCAGCGTAGTCGGCTCCACCCGCAGCCTCGGCTACAACCTGCCCCAGCAGATGGGCCGCAAGCTCTGGCTCCCCATGTTCGCCTTGGCGCTCATGGGCTGGACGGTCGGGTTCATCCTGGCCATCATCGAAGCCGGCACCGATAGGACCGAGGCCAATGACCTGCAAACCCTCGGACATCTCGTCCCCGGATTCATGTTCATCGGCTTCCTCGGAGTCTTTGCGGCGATCACATTTGCCGTAGCTCGTATCCTCGGCGAGTTCCGCCGGGGCGGCGGCGAGGTTCAGGAATCGGCCGGGGACCGAGTACAGACACTGAAGATGCCCGTGACAGCCAAGGCCATGCTGGGCCTGATGATGATGGGCATGATGGTGACGGCGGCCGGCATCATCACCAACTTCGTGGCCGCCGGAGCCTTCGACGGGACGGTCCCCGCCGACATCATCGACAGCGCTCGCTACGGCGCCGCCGCTTCGGGACTCCGCCGTCTTGGCACGGCCATGTACCTCACCGGCATCAGCTTCGGGCTGGCCACCATCATCGAGGTTCTCCGCTTCCAGTCCGTACGGATCCGATAGGTTGCTGCCAGCCACGGCCACCAACACTGACATCTAGAGACCCCTCCCCGAGATGGCCGGTGACGTTTAGCGAGCCGTCCATTTCAACCCCGCTGGCGGGACCGACCTTCCCCTTCGGTCCCGCCAGCCCTTTTGCGCCCACGGCCGCTCGCCGAAAGCGAACGCCCCGACCCAGGCATCACCTACAACGTGTCGTTTCAGTGTTCTAGGGTCCGGGTAGGACGAAATAGATCCGTTCGCTTGACCTTCCAGCCAACTGGAAGGTGTAGAACTACTGGACAGCCCGAAACTCCCTGAGGTAGCCCCATGGCAACCAGCCACTCCAATACCCAGCCCCACAGCGCCAGCGATCATGCTGATTCGGCCGACACTATTCGCATCGAACCCGACCATGCTGACCAGCACAGCAATCACGCTGAGCCCACCAGCCACGAGGCTCACGACCAGCACAGCCGACGCGGGGACCACGCGGCCGAAGGCCAGGCTGCCCAGGCAGGTCATGAAGATCACGACGGGCACAAAGACGATGGAGGACACGGCGGTCACGGCGGCGGCCATGAGGGTCACGCCGAAATGTTCCGCAAGCTATTTTGGACAAACCTGGCGCTGGCCGTGCCGGTGCTGCTCTTCTCCAACCAGATCCAGGAGTGGCTGAACTTCGAGCTGAATTTCCCCGGTTCTTCGTGGATCGCCCCGGTAGTCGGCACCGTCATCTACTTCTACGGTGGCCGGCCTTTCCTCTCGGGCGGACTTGACGAAGCGAAGCAACGTCAACCGGGCATGATGCTGCTCATCGCACTGGCGATCTCGGTGGCGTTCGGGGCGTCGGCTCTCTCCCTCACCGGCGCGATCGACATGGAGTTCTGGTGGGAGCTCGCCAGCCTCATCGCGATCATGCTGCTCGGCCACTGGCAGGAGATGAAAGCCATCGGCCAGGCCCAAGGGGCGTTGGCTGCGTTGGCCGAACTGCTGCCCGACGACGCCGAACGGTTCGGTGTCGATGGCCAAACCACCACGGTCTCGCTGTCCGACCTAGCGGTCGGTGATCGGCTCTTGGTCCGCTCCGGCAGTCGGGTGCCGGCCGATGGGCTCATTACGGAGGGATCGGTGGAGATGGACGAGTCCATGCTCACCGGTGAATCCAAGCCCGTGCCCAAAACCGAGGGTGACGATGTGATCGCGGGTTCGATCGCCACAGACAACACGATCCGACTGGAAGTCACCGCCATCGGCGAAGACACCGCCCTCGGCGGGATCCAACGCCTCGTTTCCCAAGCCCAGGCTTCCAAGTCTCGAGCTCAGGCCATCGCCGACCGGGCCGCCGCACTTTTGTTCTATCTCGCGATCGTGGCCGCAATCATCACCGCAACGGCATGGCTTCTGCTCGGCGAACCAAACCAGGCTCTGATCCGCACCATCACCGTTTTGATCATCGCTTGCCCCCACGCTCTTGGCCTCGCCATCCCCCTGGTGGTTTCCCTGTCCACCGCAATGGCGGCCAAGAACGGCATTCTGGTGAAGGATCGGCTGGCCCTGGAACGGATGCGCAAGATCGACACCGTCCTCTTCGATAAGACCGGCACGCTCACCGCCGGCGCCCACGCCGTCACCGATCTCCTGGCAATCGATGGCAACACCGATCGCCTGCTCTCCGTCGCCGCGGCCGTGGAGGCCGACAGCGAACACCCCCTGGCCCGAGCCATCGTGAATCGTGCCGCTGCCGACAATGTCACGCCCGCCACGGCCACGGACTTCCAGTCGGTGACAGGGAAGGGCGTTGAAGCTTCCGTCGGCGGGAAGTCCATTGCGATCGGAGGCCCGTCACTGCTTCGATCCCTCAGCATCACCCCAGCACCCGAACTTACCGCCCGGGCCGATCAGTGGGAGGCCCGAGGAGCGGCAGTCCTTCATGTGATCGAGGACGGCCAGATCATTGGGGCGTTCGCACTGGAAGACGAGATCCGGCCGGAATCAAAGCAGGCCGTCGACGCTCTCCACGCCCGCAATCTGCACGTAGTCATGATCACCGGTGACTCCAAGGCCGTGGCGAATCATGTGGCCGAACGGCTCGGAATCGACGAGGTCTTCGCCGAAGTGCTTCCCGCCGACAAGGACCAAGCGGTGAAAAAGCTCCAAGAACGAGGCCGCATGGTGGCGATGGTGGGCGACGGTGTGAATGATGCGCCGGCACTGGCCCGGGCCGATGTTGGGCTGGCCATCGGAGCCGGGACCGACGTGGCCATCGAGTCCGCCGGAGTGGTGCTGGCGTCGTCGGATCCGCGCAACGTCCTGGGCGTCATCGAACTCTCTCGAGCGTCGTATCGAAAGATGATCCAGAACCTGGTCTGGGCAGCCGGCTACAACGTGGTGGCGATCCCCCTGGCCGGCGGTGCCCTGGCCTTCATCGGCTTCGTGCTCCCGCCCGCGGTTGGTGCAGTTCTCATGAGCTTTTCCACGATCGTGGTCGCTTTCAACGCCCAACTGCTTCGCCGACTCGATCTTTCGCCCGAGACTCTCACCACCACTTGAGTCTTGCTCGTGGTTATTGACGGACCGAACTCGTTTCGGCCAGCGCTGCTGCAACTGCGGCCGGATCGGGTTGACGACGAACATGACTGGGTGCAACGCCAATTTCTCGTTTGAACGCTCGGCTGAACGCCGCTTCAGACTGATAACCCAGCTCTAGGGCAAGGGCGAGAACGGGTGTTGGTTCCCGTCGCAATCGGTCTTCGGCCAGCTGCATCCGCCAACCGGTCACGTACTGCTTTGGTGACTGACCAACCAGGTCACTGAAGCGAGCCGAGAAGCCCGAGCGGGACATGCCGACCTCTCGAGCCAGTGAGATGACTGTCCAGTCGTTGGCCGGATCGCCATGGATCAGCGAGATAGCCCGCCCGATCGCCGGGTCGCGGAGCGCACCCAACCAGCCACCTTGCGCTTCAGGGTCGGTTTCGATCCACGAACGGATCGCTTGGATCACAAGAACGTCACACAATCGAGTCACCACGGTCTCGCCGCCTGCACGGGTGGCCATGGTTTCGGCGGCCATCAACGACAGAAGTCCGGGGAGCCAGTCCCAATCGGCCCGTTGAGTGGCGCCGTCGATGTGAATGATCTCCGGTAACATTGCTAACAACGGCCGGGCTGCCGGATGACCCAACTGCACAACACCGCAAATGAGATTGGCGGGCTCCCCTCCTCCACCGTGACGAAGAATCGCATACTGGCGGCTGATGTACTGGTGCGGGAGGTCGAAGACGATCGGAGTTTCCGTTTCGCGGATGTCGACGGCACGGTGGCCAGCACCGTGAGGGAGGACCACGACGTCACCAGCCCGCACCCGGGTTTCTGTGTCATGCGAATCGATCAACAGACATTCGCCGTGGGTGACCACGTGGAACCACAGACAGTCAGGCATCGGCGGAAGGTCTATACCCCATGGAGATGTCAGTTCGGAACGGCAGTAGAACATGCCGTCCATCCGCAGGTAGTACAGCGCTTCGGCCAGCGGATCTTCGTTTTTGGGGTGTTCGGGGATCACCGCCTCCGCCATTGAAGCCAGGGTTTGGTTGATAGGCCCGGGTCCGTTCATTCCAGCTCCGTTGTAGCAAGAGCGCCGGCGACGGCGAGAGCAAATGACACCGCATTTGCAGTGGTACGGCCGAGGTGCCACCGGTTCCATGGACCCTCATAGCTCGTTCGTTGGCTGGCCGTCTCAACTGCCGTTGCGGTGTTGAGATCGAATGCGTCCAGCGTGTTGTTCAACGGGATGTTGCCACCAACGGTTACACCCAACACGCCCACAACATATGTGCCCCCGGCGACGCCTAGCAACCAAGCTCGACGCTGGTTGCCGCCCCGATACTCCACCACACCGGCAACCCCCAGGACCACCGGTGTGAGCATGAACGGAATGACAAAGGCCGGATTGACGATCGCCACGTTGATCGACTGCATCGTGGCGATGTAGTTGTTGTCGCTGATTCGAGACAATCCCGGGATGACCGAGACCATCCAACCGAAGAACAGCCCGGCCATGAGTCCCACCATCACGATCGCGGTGCCGGTGAGAAGGGCCCGGGTGGTCATCGAGCCGCCTCTTCGAGGCGAAAGCTGCGGGCGCCGGAGTTGATCGGATCCCGGATCAGGTCGATCGTCCGAGCACCGGGACCGAAGCTGTGGACGGTGCCGTGCGGCGTTACAGCGATAAAGCAGCCGTCCGGCATCTCCAGGGCGCCGTGGCCTGCGATCGACTTCAACTTCCCAGCGCTCAGTAGCGCCTCAACTTCGGGATCATCCATCTCCACAATTCGCGCCGTGGCCTGGAAGTGGATGGTGTAGGGCGGGCCCATGGGGAGCTTCCGGAAGGGGATGCACACGCCAGCGTGGGGATTCGTTTCGATACTGCGAACCTTCCGGCCGGTCTTGGAGGAGTGAACCCAGAGAGTGCCGTCCACTGCCTCGTAGACGACGCCGGCCACATGCGATCGGCCCGCCGGCGATGTGGTGGCCAGCGTACAGAACGACTTCTTGGCGATGGTCTTGAGGACCTTGGCTTGAAGGCCAAGGTCGGGAGCCGTTGGTTGCGGTGGTGTGATGGTCGTAGTCATAGCTTCACTTTGCGCCAAGATCACTGGACGGTGAATACCTCATCATCTCCCATCCTTGATCAAACGTCCAGACGTCTTCTCCCAAATTCCTGTTGTGAGCCACACTTTTTGTGGTTCTCAACAGGAATTGCGCCCTTTTGTAGTTCCCAACAGGGATTTCAAACCAAGGTGTCCGGCCAAGGCTCGGACCGCGGTTTCGACCGGAGCGGGTTCGAGCGAGACGGAACCATCTGCCGGCCGATGTCCAAACTCATGGGAGCCCACTTCGTCCCGGCCAACGCACCGACCACCCTGCTCTACTTGGGCCACTTCGGAGCCATGCCGCCAAATTGCCAACACCGTTGTCGCATGTGAGGTTTGCCATTACTGATCACGTCAAGGCACCATCGGGTTATCGAATCATCCGAGCCAATTCGTATTCCGAGCAACTCTCTTGTGATCCTGGCGGGACCATCCGGAGCGGGAAAGTCGGTGTGGGCGGACCAGAATTTCCAGCCTCACCAGATCGTCAGCACCGATGCCATGCGGGCGATCGTGGGCCTGAGCGAACACGATCAACGGGCCGGGACGGATGCGTTCGACCTGGTCAACCTCATCGTGGAGCGCCGCCTGAAACGAGGACTGTTAACCGTGGTGGATTCGCTCGGATTGAACCCCAAACAGCGGGGCCGCTGGATCAAGACCGCCGCCAAACACAAACGTCCAACACTCGCGATTGCGTTCGATTCCACCGCCAAGGAATGTCGGGCTCGCAACAAGACCCGTGCGCGTGCAGTTCCACCCAAGGTGCTCACCAGTCAGCTTGAGCGCTGGCCCGAACAACGACAGGCGATTCAAGCCGAAGTCGCCAATCTCATCCCGGCTCAACCGATCCGCGTCGTTCCACCCGCGCTCGCTGGCCACGACTCAGCTCGTAGCTCACAAAAGAAGGAACCCGTCGCCATGAAGTTCGGATTGACAATCAGCTCGTTCACCTTCGCCGAGGAGAACGCCGACCTCGCCCCCCGATTGGCGGAGATAGCGGCGCAAGCCGAGACAGCGGGTTTCGACAGCCTCTGGGTGATGGATCATTTCATCCAAATCCCGCAGGTGGGTCGGCAATGGGACCCGATGTTGGAGTCCTACACGACCCTCGCATTCCTGGCCGCAGCCACGAGCCATGTCAGTCTCGGAACGCTGGTCACCGGCATCACGTACCGAAACATCGCCCACCTGGCCAAGACCGTCGCCACGCTCGACGTGCTCAGCGGAGGGAGGGCGCGCTGCGGGCTGGGTGCCGCCTGGTTCGAGGCCGAACACAAGCTCTACGGCTATGAGTTCCCACCGATCGCCGAACGCTACGCCCAGCTGGAGGATGCGCTTCAACTCCTCCCGCTCATGTGGGGGCCCGGCACTCCATCGTTCGCCGGCCGGACTTTCTCCACGGACGCCGCCACCTGCTACCCCCGCCCACTGCAGGAGAAGATCCCTGTCCTCGTGGGTGGTTCCGGCGAGAAGAAGACGCTGAAGCTGGTGGCGCAGTATGCAGATGCGTGCAATCTGTTCGGCGAACCAGATGTGATCGCCCACAAAATCGGAGTGCTCCACGAGCATTGTCGTTCGTTCAACCGGGACCCGGCCGAGATCAGCGTGACGCAGATTTCCTCCGCGCTGGTCGCTTCGGACGATGACGACCTTGCAGCTCGGGTTGCAGCGCTCTCCCCTGACAACGTCCCGTCGGACGTGGCCGCCGCCCAACTGAATGCCGGAACCACAGAGGACCATATTGGGCGCTTCCGGGCCCTAGCCAACGTTGGCGTGGACGAGGTCATCGTCAGCCTCGCCGACCTCGCTCTCCCAGGCGCCGTTTCCAACTTCGGGTCGATTATCCAGGCGTTCCGCTAGCTCCGAGGGCTGCGCTAACTACAGTCAACCATGCCCACCCAACGGCAACCAATGACTGCAGAACTCGGGACACGCTAACTGCAGTCAACCATGCCCACCCAACGGCAACCAATGACTGCAGCTAACGAGCCAAACCGATCAAGGTGACGCCGTCGCCGATGGGGACGGTCACGTTGATCGTGCGGGGATCGGTGGATACGTGGGCGTTGAAACGGCGAATGGCCTCGGTGTCCTCGGTCGTGTCGCTTTCGTCCAACACTTGGCCACTCCACATCGTGTTGTCAACACCGATCAACCCATGCGGGCTCAGCCGGGAGACGAGCTCTTCGTAATAATCCACGTAGCCTGCCTTATCAGCGTCGATCACCGCGAAGTCGACCGCTGGCTCAGCCGGCAGCGAACGAAGCGTGTCGATCGCAGGACCAATTCTCAGCTCGATCCGATCATCCACGCCGGCCGCCACCCAATGGCGACGGGCGATATCGGTCCACTCTTCGCTCACGTCGCAACACAACATCCGAGCGCCTTCTGGCAAGGCCGACGCCAGGGTGAGCGACGAATAGCCAGTGAACGTCCCAACTTCCACCACGAACCTCGGACGCTGCGCCCGAACGATCAACTGCAGCATCATCGCCGATTCGTGGTTGAAACGCATCGTGGCGGATGGAAGCTCGGCCGTCTCGACCCGAACGGCTTCCTGCGCTGCACTGGGCGGAGTGTTGTGGTTCGCCAGATAGTTGGCCATGGCCTCCGGCAACGAGAACGGTTTGGTTGACACACACCAAGTGTCGTCCAGAATCACTCACGAGAAAACCCATACCGCAGCATCACCGGGCTCCGCAAGATCGTCAGCTGACCATTCGAACTAAAGTCCAGGCTCATGGGAATTCACGTGATCGCCGTCTATCGCCCCAAAGCAGGTCAGCAGTCTGCCCTCGAGGCCGAGATGATCACTCACGTCCCGCTGCTACGTCGACTGCGCCTGGCCACCGAGACTCCATCCCTTGTTCTCCGGGCCGACGACGGCACAATCCTGGAGCATTTCGAGTGGGCGAGCCGTGAGGCCATTCTCACGGCACACGAACATCCCGACGTTCTAGAGATGTGGGCCCGGTACGACGGTTGCTGCACGCATGGCACCCTCGCCGACCTCCCGAACGCAAGCACCCTGTTTGCAGAGTTCGAGTTCGTGGCTTCCTACTAGACCTAGAGCGTCGCTCTCCGCTCCCGTTACCGCAGTACTCAGCATCAATTGTGCTAGAAATCGAGGAAGGAACGGAGTCAGTTAATGCCAATGCCGCTGTGGTTCGGCCACATCAACAAGCGCATCTTCAACCCAATTGAGATAAGAAAAGGTAAACGCCCGGTCATCACCCACATTGGTCGCAACACAGGCACCATCTTCAAAACCCCACTCGATGCGCTGCCAGTCGACGATGGCTACGCTTTCGTTCTTGTGTATGGATCAGACAGCGATTGGGTGAAGAACGTGCTGACCGCCGGCCGGGCCACGTTGCGGGTTGACGACGAAGATGTCCACCTTGTCCGACCAAGGATCGAGACCTCAGAGGCGGCGTGGGCACGCCTGCCGGCCACATTCAAACGTCCACCGGGATTCCTTCGTATTGATGAACTGCTTCGCATGGACGCGATCTGAAGGACCCGACCTGGATTTCGGAATTGCTACGTTCGCCGCCGCAAGAAGATTGTGGCTTCCACGGACATCACCACGTCGTCATTCTGGTTGAGAACCTCTTGGAAGAACCGAACGATTCCCCGATCCGGTCTCGAGCTGGAGGCCCGAGTCTCCAACACTGTTAGTCGCAGTCGCAACTGGTCGCTGGGTCGAACCGGCGCAATCCACCGAAGTTTGTCGATGCCAGGCGATCCCATACTGGACGGTCCGAGAAACGTTGTCATCTGACGCATCAGCACTGAGCCGGTGTGCCAGCCGCTGGCGATGATTCCCCCGTAGATGCTGGCTTTGGCCGCCTCGGTGTCAACGTGGAACGGTTGAGGATCGAATTCTTCGGCGAAGGAGCGGATGCGCTCCTCCGTCATCAGATGGGGTTCGGTCTCGAAGACCTCGCCCTCGGTCCAGTCGTCGAAGTACCGGTCTCTCGGTTCGATCATTGGTAGAGATTACGGCTGGCTGCGCGCCGGGTCGAATCTCCACGCGGGAACCGCCTGGGTTTGGGTGGTTCGGACACGAGTGTTCGGTAGGGCCGAGCAATATCGGTCTGGACCAGAATCGTGTCACGCGGTGAGCTTCTGGGCTGGCTTAGAGGAACGACGGTGCTCGGTGCTCACGAATTCGATGGCCAGTGCCGCCACCACCAGCAGTACCGCTGCTGTCCAACCGAGAAGGCCGAATCCACCGATGGTCAAAAGCACACCCCCCAGGGTCGGCCCTAACACTCGCCCGAACGACATGACGGCCTGGGCGTCACCTACCCGGTCACCAGGGAAGACTGACCGCTCGGCCAGCAACGAAAACGCCTCCGGTACGAAGGACCAGAAGGCTAGCCCCCACAGCGCCAGCGACACGTAGAACACTACGGCGGACTGCACCTGGGAAACGGCGAGCGCGCACGCACCGATGACCACCAACCAAAGACCCGGCACCCGTCGTCGACCGGGAAAGCGAGCCGTGGGGATGCCAGCCAAAGCATTGATGCTGAGCGCGATGGACGTAGCAAAGGTGCTGAGTCCCAACTGATCGTCGGCGATCACTCGAACGAACACAAAGACGGCCGAACCGGCCCCGGTGGAGAGAAAGAGCGAGAACAAGACAACCTTGACGATGGGAGCACCGATCGGATTGCGGTGACCACGAGGGCGTTCGGTCTTCGAATCCACTTGGATCGGGACCAACAGACAAAGGGCCGTCACCGCGGCCATGAGCAAGTAGATGCCCTGCAGGCCCGTGAAGCTGGAAGCCAGGCCGACTATCGGTGTGGCTGCCGCAGCCGCCAGCGGACCCATCGCTGCCACTTCACCCCGCCGCCGCCCGTCGGATGCACTGGTGGACCAAGACAACCACGTGATCAAACCCATTGGGAGTCCTGCGGCGAAGCGGCTGGTCGCCAGGATGGTAAACGTGGGCGCGACCGCAGAAACCAGGTTGATCGCCGTGAGAGCCGCCAGCGACAAACGGACCAACCGAACCGATGGATGCATTCGTCGACCGGCCGTGAGGTTGGCCAGCATAAACGCGCCCACCTGGAGGGTGCTCAGCAGAGCCGCAGAACCCCGGCTGATGCCGTAATCTCCGATTGCCCCAGCGATGATGAAGGGGGTGCCGGAAAAGATCGTTGCCACCGCAGCTGCTGCGGCGAGAACCCCTAGCGACGACGACGGGTCGGACCGCCAACAGGGACCGTGTGGGGACAGAGGTTGCCACCCCGAAACGGTAGATCCGTTCCAGTTCGAACCGTGCCCTCGAGCCCTATCGGCATATGTGACTTTCGTATCCTCCGCCGGCAACGTGCGCAGCCTTCCGGGGCCGCCAACCACCCACTCAACGGGTGAACCAACACCGAGCCGGCCAGATCAAGACGTGGAGAAGGAGTACTCCATCAGCGTTCGGTTATCCCATGTTTTCCCAGTGACGGTCACATTGATGCTGTCGCCACTGTCTTCAATCTCGAGCGTGCCGAACTGGCCGCCCCCGGCCAGCGCCCCCTCGCTGTAGGGTCCACCCTTGATCGATCCCGGTCGATCGAGAGCGGCAGCATTGAACAACGGAAACCCAGGCCCGGGCGTGTTCGCTGTAGTTGGTGTTTGTCCCGTCGTCGATGGCGACCATATGTGCGTCACCGCTCACCATAAGAAGGTTATCGATGTTGTTGCTGACGATGTAGGAGGCGAGTTCAGATCGTTCCACCGCATACCCGCCCCAGTGGTCAGCGCCGTCTTGTTCTGGCGCAATCCACGGCACCGGATTCAGCCACACCACCAGTTCGTGTGTCTGCGATGCGGTCAGGAGCTCCTTCTTGAACCATTCCTTCTGCTCACGGCCCAGCATGCTGGGCGCATCTTTGTTGTCGTCGTTGTCCAGGTTCCGGGCCGAGCGGGCGTCGGTGAGCACATAACGAACCCGCCCAACGGTGAACGCCTGATAGACCGCCGTCTCATCGCCTGACAGATCGTAACTGGGGACGTATTCGCGGTAGGCGGCCATCGCCGCTCTGCGGCTGGGCGAGGTCCCGTCGGCGTTGTTACCTCCGTAGTCATGGTCATCCCACATGTAGGCGATCGCAGTAGATCGGTACAGGGCCGACTGGGCCGGCCGCGACAGTGTGAGATCCATCACCTCCTGATATCGAACGATGTCGTTCCGACCATTGTCGCCGTAGTGCAGGTCGCCGGCGATCAGATACAGGAGCGGATCGGTCTGGCGAATCGTGTCGAAGACGGTGCCGTTCGATCCCACGCGTGCGCATGCACCGATGGCCACAAGGTAAGACTTCGGTCCGGTCGGGAAGGTCCGAAACGTTCCGGCTCTGACGGTGTCCAGCTCACCGTCAAGCTCGACGGCGTAGTGGTACCGAGTGTCGGACGCCAGTTCGGTCAGGTCGAAACCGATGACCCGCCCCGAAACGTCTCGAGCGTCGAACCAGCGAGCGCTGGACAAATCGGCGTCTTCGGAGACCGCAATCCTGGCGGTAGAGAAGTCTTGGCTGGGCGTGGCTCGGATCTCGGCAGAATCGGCGGTGACAGAGCCCGTCCAGATCCATTCCAGCGCACTTTCCGGTAGCAACGGCTCATCCGACTCGGGATGGGTGGGGCCCCAATAGTGGTCATAGACCTGGTAGCCGGTCACGTAGCCCACTAGAGCAGCTACAAGCGCCACACCAAGACCGATGAGAGCGGCACGGGTGGAGAGTCGGTTGGCATCGGACAAGAGCCAAAGAGCTCCCGGCAGTGCCAGTGCCGCAACCACGAACGCGGCATGGCTGGCAACGAGTTGATTAGTCGCAAATGCGATCAAAGCTGCGGCTGCGAAGGCCGCCATGGCTCCGCCCACAACTTCCCACCTGAGTGCAATCAGTAGAGCTACGCCAAAGAAGACCGTGAAGATCGGCCGCACGCTTACATCGAATGCCGCGCCCCCCGGTTTATAGTCCAGCCAGCCGAAGCGGGTGCCCAGCAGACTCAGGGCGATGGCCAGCGCTCCCAGAACCAGAGCCGCCCACCGAATCTGGGACACGGTTCGATCGGGCAGCTGGAGGAGCTGGGTGACCTCGGCGGTCGGCTGGTTCATGAGTATCTTCGATTCCTTGGCGACGGCACACCTACTAGTTTGGCGGCGCTAGTCGGTTTCGGAGATCCTCCAGGTCAAACGAGGGCTGAGGGTAGGTGGGTGCCATCTCGTCGATGGTGGCAATGACCAGTTGCCCGATGACCCAATTCCGGTACCACTTGTGGTCGGCGGGAATCACAAACCAGGGTGCATGGTCGGTACTGGTCCGACCAACGATGTTGCTGTAGGCCGCCTGGAACTCGTTCCACGACTTCCGCGTCTCCAAGTCCGATTCGGCGAACTTCCATCGCTTGTCGTCCCGGCGGAGTCTGCGCAGGAACCGCTCCCGCTGCTCATCAAAGGAAATGTGCAGGAGGCACTTGAGAATGGTGGTTCCACCTTTCACCAGCTCTTCTTCAAAGGCGTTGATCTCCTTTACGCGCTCGGCTATTTCGTCCTCGTCCAAAGTGCCCAGCGCCTGGGGCACCAGAACATCCTCATAGTGCGAGCGGTCGAACACACCGAGTTGGCCCGGTCTTGGCAATTCGTTGCGATATCGCCAGAGGAAGTGGTGGTCCAGTTCCTCCTTTGTCGGTTCTTTGAATGATGCCGTCCGCACACCGGCCGGGTTCATGGCGATCACCACGTGCTTGATGGTGCCGTTCTTCCCAGAGCAATCCAGTCCCTGCAACACGAGCAAAATCGAGCGTTCTTCTTCGGCGTAGATCAGTTCGTGACGGTCGAACAAGTCGTCCTGCATCTTGCCGTCCACGTAGTCTTTGGCGTCAGACTTGGATTCGACAAACGGTGTGTCCGTTGTGGAGTAGCCGGCGAGGTTGACGGCGCCATCAACTGGTCGTGCCTGCAATACCTCTCGCAGTTCGGTGATCGTTGGCACTAGCTATCTCCTTCGTTGTTGATCGGGCCGGGGAGTCGGACCGAAATGGCATTGGGCAGGACCGAGATGTCCAGCCGCCGGGCGGGCTGGCGGTCCTCGCCGTCCAGCTCATAAGGACGCGGCTCGCGGTGCTTGACCACTATGTGGCGGCCCTGGGCCCGTTTGGCAAGGCGAAGCGGAATTGGTTTGTTCCGGATCAGATGCCACGCCACCGTCAGCCACTGCCGAACGTTGTTGGGCGACATGATCGCAACATCCAACAGGCCGTCATCTGGCCGGGCATCGGGAAAGACATCGATACCTCCGGTGATCGTTCCAAAGTTGCCAACCAGGACCATGGAACTTCGACCCTGAAACCAGGAGTTGCCATCCACCTCGATTGTGGTGTGCACCAGATCCGTGCGAAGGTTTTTGGCAGCCGAGATCACGTAGGCGATAGTCCCGAAACGGGACTTCACCTTGTCACTGGCATCGCGAATCATCAAAGCGTCGAACCCCGATCCTGCCATCACCGCAAACGTTTCGCCGTTGATTCGCCCCAGGTCGATTCGTTTCGTCTCGCCACGACCAGCGGTGTTGGCAGCGTCGACACCGTCAGCGATCGAGAGGTTGTGGGCCAAGAGATTCCCGGTGCCCAGCGGCACGATGCCTAGGGACGTAGCACTCTCGGCCAACGGTTCCAGGCACGCACGCACCGTTCCGTCGCCGCCACAGGCAATCACTACGTCTGCACCATTGGCCACCGCTTTTGCGGCCTGCCCGGACCCAGGGTCCTCGGGTGTGGTTTCCACCAGCTCTGTGTCCTGGCCTAGTGCCCGCCTTCAGCTTTTCCTCCTCCGGAGCACTCCCGCTGGCGGGGTTCCATATGGCCACTCGACGCATCAACGGACCATCTCCGGATCGAGAATCTCCGCACGTTGCTGCGGGCGAGGCTCCTCGCGGCTACTCACCGCGTCCGAAGGCCGACCAAGCAGGTAGACGCCTATCCCTACCGACACGAGACCCAAGACAATTCCAGCGGTGACATCGCTCAGAAAATGCATTCCCTGATACATGCGAGCCCACGCCACGGTAAGCGCCACCAGCACACTGACAATCACGGCCAACGTTCGTGCCCAGATCGCCTTGGTGTGCCAGAACACGACGATGGCGAGAGCAGAGTAGACGGTGGCCGCAGCCACATGGCCGGACGGGAATGACGTGGCGACCGGCGATTCGATCAGGCGTTCTACCTCTGGTCGGGGCCGGCCCACAATAGTGCTGGACACCACATAGACGCTGGCCTCGAAGATGAGCGTGAAGCCAATGAGTGCTGCTTCGTGCCACCGGCGCCAGCGCCACAACATTGCACCAGCGATGACCAAAGACGCGGCGATCTTCACGTAGGTGTCGGCCATGAAGGATCCCCAGTGGGCTAGATCGTTGTTTCGTTCAGTTCTTCCGTCGGCCAGCCGTTGCGCCAAGTCTTCGTCCAAGTCGGTGATGGCGTTCGGGGCGAACCAATCCGACAGGGCGAAACCGACCACGGTGTACACGGCCACCAAGGCCACGAAAGCACCGCCGATGAGCGGCCAGTGTTCGCGATGGATCGGCCATGTGGTCTTGAGGAAGGTGGCACTTTCCGAGACGGACCGGTGGTCGTCTCCCGCAATGTGGCGTTGTGCGGTGTCGTCGGTCGTTTCCAGGTATGAGTTAGTCATTTCGAGGTCCCTCCAGGTCTCGGTGTCGTGCGGATACCACTGCGAAAGTTCCGAAAGCGATGAAGCCAAGGCCGACGAGTACGGCCAGCACGGCACCAATCGGGTTGTCAGCCAGTTGACGGATGGAGTCGTCGAGGCCGGCGGCTTCGTCGGGGTCGAACAGCCACGCCGCTCGGATGAGGAAGAAACCCACGATGCCCATGGAGACGCCCCGGGCGATCCAGCCGATGGTGCCCAGACGATCGATGAGCGTGCCCTCGATCCCGTCGTCGCCCGAGATTTGCTCACGAAAGCTACGGGTCCGGCCCTTATGGGCGAAGGCCACGCCGACGGCTATCACCACCAAGCCGGCGGCGACGACCATCGTCCTGCCGGCAGTGATCGACAGGACATCCTTGACCAGGCTCTCAATCATTCGGTCTTCTTGTTGTCCTGAACCACTCCCCCGGTTTCGAAGAAATCCAGCGATGGTGAACAGGAGGGAGAAGTACACCCCGGCACTGATCGCATAGCCGATCCGGTCGAGCAGCGCCCGGCCGGTCCAATCGCCGGGGAGGATCACGGTGAAGACGCGCCATACGGCGTACAGGAACAGACCCGTCCCCAGCGCCACCAGAAGCAGTCCACCGGCCGGTGTTCCGGCGATCGATTCGATCGCTCCGGCCTGGTTGGCCTGGCCCGATCCCCCGCCCATCGCGATGCTCACGAACAAGACCCCAATCAGGCCGTAGACAACCCCCTTCGCCACCCACCCGGCCCGTCCCAACCATTCGAACTTCTCACCGACCTCTTGAGCCTTTTCTTCCACGCCGCTTTCTTGGCGCTGGTGAACTGTTGTCATGATGAAGTTCCTCCGCTGAGTAGGACATTTGCGACCTGGTGAAGTTCTGGTTCGTCGTTGTCGTTCGGCGCCGCTTGTTCGATCACGAGTTCCACTTCATTGCTCCGGAAGTGGAGCTCGCACATGTTGTTGGCGAAGAACGGTCCGGCGGTCATCTCGATTCCGGGACGGGTTTCCTTGGCCCGGACCGATCGTCGGAGAAGGTCGCCGATTCGTGCGCCGGCCGAGGTGAGCGTGCTCCGCATCACTCCCCGTTCTGGTGGGATGAGCGCATTTCGGATTGGCGAACTCACCACCTGCCAGACGCGTGAATCGTTTCGATCTTGGCGGGGCAGTTGGGCGGCATAGCTGAAGTGAATGTCGCCCGAAGCGACAACAATGGACCGGGGTGGCTTGTGCTTGGAGCGCAACTCCTCCACCAGGTCCACGAACTTTTGATAGGAGTCGGCAAAAGCCGACCAGTCCTCCAGATCCAGTGCCCTTCGAAGTTTCTCGGCCCAGCGGGCTGCGGTGCGGCCCCATGTGCCGTCGCAAACGCGTTCGTTCCACAGCTGCAGGTCGTGCAGCCCATCGGCGATGAAGACCGGCACCGAGGTTGCCAGAATCAGATCACCGTCGGCGGCCAGGGCCTCGCTGCGAATCCAATCCCACTCGTCGTCGCCCACCATCTGCCGGGCTCCAGCATCGAGCACCCGGGCGTTGCGGCAATCGATCACCACCACCGTGACGTCGCCAACATGGCGGGTGTAGGAGAACCGATACCCGCCTGGTATCGGCGTGAACTCTTCGGACTTGCCGGCCCACTTTTCCAGCACCGCGGTGCCATCATCCTCAGCCAATAACTGCTCAAGTAGTCCCTCTTTGCGCACCTCGGCCGGCGAAAGATTCCCCAAGTGTTGGTAGATCCAATACGAGATCAGACCGTCGATGGCATGCCGTTGCCACCAGGGCTGGGAACGGATGTCGTCCACCCATGACTTGGAGATGTTCCAATCGTCGATCATGTCGTGGTCGTCGAAGATCATGGCGCTGGGCACGGTGGACAGCAGCCAGCGCTCCGGCGGAGCTGACCATGCCTCGTGATAGAGCCAGCAATACTCCTCGAAACTGGCGACGATTTCTGGCGGCAGGTCAGACTCCGCCCCTCGGATGCGTTCAATTCGCTCTTTCGCTCGGGGCGACGAATCGTCGGCGTAAATCTGGTCGCCAACGAGCAGGAGCAAGTGGGGCCACTGTTCGGCCGGCTCCGAAGCCATTCGCTTGGCGTGAGCCCACAGCGAATCGACGCCACGACCTTCAGCATCGAAGGCCAACTCGAGGGTGTAGGGCGGTTCGTGAGGAGCGGCGGCCCGACAGGAGCCGAAGAGTACGGACACGTCACTGCCGCGTGAAGAAGTCCGGATCAGGCTGGGTGGAAAGCCGGTATCGGGTTCGGGCCACACCTGTGCGTCGTCCAGCGTGACGCCGTATTCGGTGGAGGAACCGGGCACCAGACCTTCGATCATGACCAAGGCGTAGTGGCGGCCATGCACAGTGAACGTGGCAGTGCTTGATCCTAGGATTTCCACCCGGCAGGGTTGTGAGGTCTCCACCCACACCGTGGCAGAGCTGTCGTCCACATAACGCAGCAGGGGGCCGAGCAATAACCGCGGCTGCTGTACGTCATCGGCGTGCTGGCCGGCGTCGAAAGGTGGTTGCACCCCCCGGCTGGTTTCCGTCCCCTGCATGAATGTCAGCTACCCCGTTAGGAGGCGGCTTAAACATCCGCAGTGGTGGTTAGCCAGGAATAACGGCCAGCCTTTTACGCATTCTCAGGCGTAAACAACCCGCCGAGCGAGTGAACCAAGATCGGTTCGAGCCGCCTCACCAAATTCCCGCCGAAAGCGACATTTCGCCCTTCTGTCTACTGAGAGTGACACCCAGTGTCACCTCCGACAAGAATTTCACTGAAGTAGCGAGTCGGACCGGCCAGCCGCCCAGTCGGCTTGGGTCAGGCCTAGCGGTTGAAGGTTTCGATCAAGGCGGGCGTGTGGGTGTCGTTGCGGCCGAAGCGGTCTAGATGGGCCAGGATCCCTGGTGACATCAAGAGAACCGGTAAGGTCCAGGCAACCATGTAGCGAAAGAGCTGGCCGTCGAAGGTCAGGCCGCTCATGTTCACGAGGATAGAAGCCATCCATCCAGCGGAAAACCCGACCACCAGCCGCACCGCCGCACTTTGGTCGCGCTCGGAGTGAAGGTCGTACCGCTTGGCTCGGGAGGTCGTCAGGTCTGCCTCGGTGCCCTCGGCCATCACCAGCCCGATCCGCGGCGCGATCGCCAAGGCAAACAACATGAACGCCAGCATCCAGAGCTGACGGGTACCCACCTCGGGACGACCAGCGATCAGTTCCATCGTGGGGTAGGTGAGGAGGGCGGTCGCCGCGATGCTGGACGCCTGGCTGATTCGCTCGGCATGAACGGTGTTCCGGACGCGGTCACCAACGAGGGCACCGCCGACGCCGCTGAGCAGAACCGAGCTGGCCAGAACAAGAACCGCTAGCGGGTCCAGTAAACCCTGGACTTCGCCGTAGGTCTGGACTTCAAGGAAACGCCAGATGATCCGGCCGCTCCCCGCTCCCACGAGGGTCCCAAAGATCACAGCGGAAGCGGCCAGCGCCGACGCAGGGAGACGGGACCCGGTGACTGCTGCGATCGCACTTGCGGCCACGATCGCCCCAACCGGGGCGCACAGAAAGACCAAGAGCGGCCGCCAAACCGCAGACCGGTCGGCGCCGGCATCGGCCAACACGGGCCCCAGATCGTTCCCGATCACGATCACACCAAAACCGGTGAGAACCGCGGTCACGAACGCCAGCGCCGCAACGGTGCCCGGACCGGGACGGCCTGCCGTGTCGCGGTTCAACACTGCAATTTGTGCCTTCATAGTTGGAACTACGGCCTGGACGGCCCCCGCCTTGAGCCCCGAAGGCCAACGCCAGTCTCAGCCGATTTCGATCATCTGAGCGAATTGCACACCGATGAGGTCGTTGTCGCCACCGGTGATCGTGACGTAGCTGGTCTCGTCGGCCAGTTGAAGGTCACCGTTGAACAGCGTCTTCACCTCGCAGACCTGGAACCAACCCTTTTCGGCGTCCGGGTTCCGGTTCACGATGTCGCCCACCTGAGCATCAACCAGGCGAACCTTTGCAGTTTTGATTATCCGTCGGTGCATGGGTGACCTCCTCGCTTTCCCTATCGGCGTATCGGCAGCCCGCTTTAACACGGTGTTACGAACAACCGTTCGCCCACTGTCACACCCCCTCGTCATGCTGATGTACATGACCTTCACCTATGTCCCCGCCATCGATCTCACCGATTCGGCTCCCGAGGCCGAAGACTCGCCCATGTTCTCGGTCACGCTCACCTCGGGCCGGGTGGTGGATGTGCTCGACGCCACCACCTACGAGCCCGAGGGGCCGCTCACCACTTTCTTTCGCAGCGGTTCGTCGTCGCGCACGATCGACGTGTGGTCGATCCGGGTAGCCAGCTTTCGCACCGCCGACATCGTCTCCATCCGGCAGTTGCAGTGCCCTACCCGTCAACATCCGTCGGCCCAAAATGTGGGCGGGCCGGTGCTCAGCATCGTGGCGAGCTAGCCCCCGCCAACGTTCTCGGGTGGCAACCACCCGCCCCGCGGGTGAACCAACACCGAGTTCTAGCCGTAGGAGACCTGGCAGAACCCGTGGTTGCAGTAGCCCCGAGGATTCTTGGCCAGGTACTGCTGATGGTATTCCTCGGCGTAATAGAACGGGCCAACCATGGCGATCTCTGTGGAGATCTCACCAAAGCCACCCTCTGCGAGGGACTTCTGATAGCTGTCCCGGCTGGCCTCGGCAGCAGCCAACTGCTCCGGCGAAGTGGCGTAGATTGCGCTCCGGTACTGGGTTCCCACATCGTTGCCCTGCCGATTGGCCGTTGTGGCGTCGTGGTTCTCCCAGAAGATCTTGAAAAGCGTTTCCAGCTGCACTACGGCGGGGTCGAAGACTATTAACACCGCTTCGGTGTGGCCGGTCTGTCCGGTGCAGGTCTCTTCATAGGTTGGGTTGGGCGTGGTTCCGCCGGCATAACCAACAACGGTGCTGTAGACGCCGGGGGTTTCCCAGAAGAAGCGCTCGGCGCCCCAAAAACAACCCATGGCCACCACCAGGGTTTCCATGCCGTCCGGCCACGGGCCTTGCAGCGGATTGCCGTTTACGTAATGGGTTGCGGGGACAGCCATTGGTGTGTCACGGCCGGGCAAAGCATCGGCGCCAGACGGAATTTGCAGATTGGCCGGATCGTTGCGGAAGAACATGCTCCTACAACAGTAGGACGGCCAGGTTTTGTTCCCAACCGGTCCTACCGGGCTGACCGAGGCTCAGCGCAGGTCGATCACCAAGTCAACGAGAGCTTCGATCGAGGCATCAACCTCAACCGAGTCCAGGATGGCGAGATCCAGATCAACCCGGCTTTGCCCCGAAAGTTCGGCCACGGTGATCCGTCCTTGGACCTTGGCGGCAACGTCAGTGGCGAGGTCGTCGTGCCTGGACCGCAATTGGTCAACGTAGATTCGTGCCGTTTTCAGCGAGACGGTTGGCATAAGCTTCTTTTCGAGTAGTTGCTCCACACGGCCAAGAATACGCCGCTCCGCGAAGCGGCCTGAATGGGTCGGACGACCTTGCGGACTAGGGCGATGAACCAGCGCCGTTAGGTGGTGCGGCCGGTGAGCAGGCGGGTCACTTGGGCCAAGGCGGTGCGAGCGTCTTGACGTAAGCGGGCTGCATCCTCGGCATCGCCGTTGGCCTCAGACTGATCGGCCGCCTCGAGGAAATTGTCGGCGATCTCTATGAGTGCGGTCACACTCAAGCCGTCCAATTCCGGTGGCAACACCAAATCATCCGGCGGGTCGATGACCGGCGGGGAGTCCGGCACCGCGGGACTGTCGGCGGTGTCGGAGGTGACGGCCCGAATTGCAGCATCTAGCGAATCCCGCATCGCAATCTGGTCGCCGTTCACGGCGATGATCTGGTTGAGCTGGGGGACAGCTTGTTGCCCCGCGGCCTCCACGTACAACGGCCGGACATAGATCAAGGTGTCCTCCACGAGAACCATGATCATCTCTCCGAACAAAACGCGCGAGCCGTTTTGGTCCCGAAGCGTGACGTATTGGGAAATCTCGCCATCCCGACGAATATCACCATCCACAAGGTCCGGAGCCGACACCCGCCCAGCCGGCAGGCTGTACTGGATCAGCTGCCCGTAGTTTTCCGGATCGGATCGGGCCACCAAAATGGCGGTCAACTCCGGCCTGGTGCTCTCGGAGTTGGCACCACTGGAGTTCACGAATGCTCGTTGAAGCACGAACTCGCTAGACGTTTCTCCCGGTAGACGGGTGAGCACGTACTGCGGATCCATTGCATCGTTGACTCCCGTTCCGTTGGTGCCGGAGTCTCCGGCTTCGCGGGTGGCCTTACGAGCAACGGTCCAGCTTTGACTGCCTTCCAAGAATGAAACTGGATCCGAAACCTGATAGGCGCCCCACATGTCGGTCTGAACGCTGAAGATGTCCTGCGGATAACGGAAATTCTTTTGCAGGTCGGCCGGGGCCGGTTGGTCTGCAAAAAGACTGGGGAAGGCCGAAGCGTACGCCTGGATCATGGGGTCGCTCTGGTCCACGATGTAGATCGTGACCGTGCCGTCGTAGGCGTCGACCACCGCCTTGGCGCTGTTGCGAACGTAGTTGTACCCACCGGCCAAGTCACGATCCGACGACAGGCTCCGGGCGTTGACGCCCTGGCTGTAGGGGAATTCATTGGTGGTGGTGTAGGCATCGATCACATACTTGATCCGACCCTCGGAGATCACGGCGTAGGGATCACCGTCGAGCCGAAGGAACGGCGCTGACAGTTCCACCCGCTGAACAACGTCTCGGTTGTAGATGACCTGGCTTTCGTTGCCAACGAAGGGCGAGATGAGCGGATTGACGCTCTGGAACCGCAGGGAGAAAGCGATTTGCCGGAGGAAGGAACCGATGCCCACTCCCCCCTCGCCGGTGTAACGGAAGTCCGAATCGGATCGGGAGACCGAGTTGGCCAGCACGTCGCGTTCGTTTCGCCCTTCGGCGCCGACCACGGCATAACCACCGAAGCCCTCGCCGAAGTAGATCCGAGGTTGGGTGAGATCCACCTGCAGATCCGGGTCTACCTCCAATGTGGGCCCGATGCCTGCGACCAAATAGTCCGGTGTGCCGCCGGGCCCGCGCACGTCGGCCGCTGCCACCGCAACGCCGAACCCATGAGTGAACACAACGTGTTGGTTCTCCCAACCCTGTTCGGAACTGGCCAGGCTCAGTTCGCGGACGCTGATGGCCACCGGTTCGATCTGGTCACCGACGACGTAGCGATCGATGTCGAGGTCACTGAACTGATACTCCCGCCGTTCCCCCTGGTCTTTGGCGAACGATTCCTGAGCGAGGAAGGGATCGACCAGGAGGATGTCGTCGAGGATGTCCTGGTTGGCGTCTACTTCTTCGGTGGTAATGCCGTCGGAGTAGGAGAACGACCGCTGCTCCACGGTGTCTGACGCCAGGCCGTAGGCGAAACGAGTTGCGGCGATGTTGTCGTCGATGTAGGAGGTTTCGCGGGTGGACTCGTTGGGCTCAACGGCGAAACGTTGGTACAGGGCGGGGAAGACACCGCCGACGACCACATGGGTGACGGCCCACATACCCAGCGCAACGAGCGGGAGTCCCCAGCCCCGGCGGCGAAGGTTGGCCAGGAAAAGACCGGCGCAGGTGACCGAGACCAGCACGAGCAGCCAGAGCGCCGGAATCTGGACTTCGACGTCGGTGGCGAGGGCACCGTCGAAGAGGCCCCGCCGGGAGTTCACCAGCTCGAACCGATCGAGGTAGTAACTCACGGCTCGTAGGAGTGCCAAGACCGCCAGCAGGGCGGACAGGTGGAGCTTCACACGGTCGCTGATGCGCTCGACGGCGACCGCCCGGATCCCACCGTTCAGATAGTGGGCCAGGGCCGCTGCGGAAAATGGTGAAGGCGATGGCGAAAGAAAACCAGTCGACCAGGAAGGTCCAGAACGGCAGCCGGAAGACGTAGAAGGATGCGTCCTTGCCATGCAATGGGTCGACCCATCCGAACTCTTGGGAGTTGGTGAACAACAACCACTTCTCCCACTCGGACGAGACCTGGAGACCGAACATCATCGACAAGAACAGCGAAGCCACCACCCGCACCCGGGTTCCGTGCCGCCCCACCAACTGGTGGTACCGCTCGATGAGATCCTCCTCCGGAGAAGGCGGCCGTACCGGTGGCTTCAAACGGTCGGCCAAAGAGAGATTGCCAAACAAGATCACGAAGAACAAGGCGATGAAGACCACGGCCAGCAGTATTTGGGTGATGAGTATCTTGCTCCAGGACCCGGCGAAACCGAGGTGGTCGAAGAACAGGTAGTCCGTGAAGAGGCTGGCAAAGCCATTCGCAGTCAACAAGATCAGGAACACCAGGCTGGTGGCGAGGATGAGCGGAAGCCGTCGGCGGGACACTGAAGAGGTTGTTGCCATTTCGCTAGACCGTAGGGCGCAGGAAGCCCGCGTGGGAATCGGGGCGGCGAATCACGTCGACTTTGTGACCCACCACACAGCCGATGACCGAGGCGCCCGATCGATTACGAGTCACCGTCGGATCCCCGCTCAACGCCGAGGTCGAACGATGCGTTGAGGGCCGAGTCGACCAGACGGTTCAATCGGTTGGTGCGAACGTCTCGGTAATGGCTGCGGATGGTTTCGAGCGAGCGATCCTCACCACCGTCGGAACTGACCGCAGCATCCACCGACGCACGAACGTCGGCGACCAACTTGGTGGCGGTGTCGGCCACAAGGCCATCCACCATCCCCGGCCAGATCTTGCCGCCCACAGCGTTGGCCCCATTGTTGGCACTGGAACGAAGCGACGATTCCAGAGCGTCAGCAAACCGCGCCACCTGCCGGTCACGAGGCGGAAGATCCTCGAGTGAAGCGTCCTTCCCGCCGCGACGTACCGCATCGAGCAGGTCACTCTGGTCATCGGCCAGCGCTCGTTTGAGTTGCCTTTTGAGGCCAGGCGCAAGCTCGGTGATGTTTTGTGCCCGCTCCTCCTCTACCGCAACGGGTACGGAGTCAGCGGGCTTCTTGTGGTCAGCCGGGCTGGGCGAGAACAATCCGCGGGACGCCGCTACCGGGGCGGTGGCCGTAGCGGATTTGGCTCCGAGACCGAACAGACCCGCCGAACGTCCGGTGGACTGCTCGTCGGCACCGATCGCAGTGTCGAACAGCTGAGCACGGCTGTCCTCTGTGTCATGGGCTTCGCTGGTCTCGTGGACTTCGCCTCTTGTTTCGTGCCGAGAGTCGGCGCTCCCATTTGACGCTTCTTCCCGCTCTGGTTCAACGACCTCGTCTTCGGGCGGCGAATCCGCTGGGAACAACGGCGGAGGCGGCATGTCATCGACATCATGGTCGTCCACGCCGTCGTCGTCGGGTCGCTGATCAGTGACGACGTCCGCTTCGTCGGACGATTCCTCATACCCGCTGGTTTCGGAGGTGGTCTCCACCCCCGCCGTTGTGAGCGCCTCTTCGGTCTCGACCTCGGGACGGCTGGAAGCCTCCTCTTGGGCCGGTGACTCAACCGGGGAGAGCCGGACAACATCGGAATCCGGTGCAGGGTGAGCAACCTCCTCGCCGGCAAGGCGACGAGCGTAGTCTGCGGTCTCGGGTTCCTCGCCCAGCTCGGCAAAGCTCCTCTTACGTTCGGGTCGACTGCGGTCAAGCGAGGCGATCGCCGCCGTCACTTCGGCATCGTCATCGGCGATCGGCGTTGGTACTCGGTCCATGGCGGCCCGAGCGTCCGGCACCGCTCGTTGAAGCTCGTCGGTTGCTTCGTCGAGCTCGCGTTTCACTTCGCCAAGGCTTCGCATCAGCCGATCTCGGGCGGCGCGCGCTTGGTCGATCTGTTGACGGGCGGCCCGTCGGCGACGCACAAGGTCGGTCAAGATTTTCTCTCGGACCGCTCGGCCCTCGGCAACCATCATCCGAGCCTCGTCGCGCACTTCACGGGTTGCGAGGTCGGCAGCGGCCGATGCTTCAGCGCGGGCAATGTTGGCGGCATTCTCCGATTCGGCCCGAACCTTGTCGGCCTCGACGTTCAGCTCATCCACCCGGGCCTGGGCAGCCGTGCGCAGATCTTCGGCTTCGGCTTCGGCGTTGGCCCGGAGATTCTTGACTTCCTCGTCTGTCCGACGGCGGAGTGCGAGCGTTTCTTCCTCGGCCTCACGACGCATCTTGGCTGACGCATCTTCGGCGTTGCGACGCATCGTGGTGGTTTCTTCTTCGGCCTCGGCCCGCATCGCGGCGGTGGTTTCCTCGGTCTTGCGGGTGCGAGTTTCGTAGAACGACTCGGCCTCGGCCGTTCGGGAGCGGAGTATCTCCTGCGCCTGAGCGCGGGTGGTTGCGGCATACTCGTCGGCCTTGGCCCGAAGAGCCTTGGTTTCTTCATCGGCCTCGTTGCGTTGTTTGGTGACCTCGGCCTGGGTCTCCCGGCGAACCCGGGCGGTGTCCTCGGCCACCGCACTGCGTTTGTGCTGGATCTCCGCATCGATCCGTTGTTCTAATTCCTTGACCTCTTTGCGCCGACGGCTGGCCTCGGACTCCGCCTTGCGAATGATCTCGGAGGCCGCCGCCCGTGCACTCTCGATGACCTGGGTGGTTTCGGAGGTGATCAGGCTGGTGACATGGATGGCATCGTCGTTTTCGGTGGATGCAGCAGCGCGTTCCAACTGGGTGACTCGACGTCGCAGCTCGTCGCGTTCGGCGGCCAGCGCCTGCAGCGCCGCCTGGGAATCGCCGTCCCCCGGAATCGGCCCGAGCGGCTTCGGCGAGCTGCTGCAAAAAGCGGCGAACGTCGTTTTGGTCATAGCCCCTTCGAGCGTGCCGAAAATCGCGATTGGCGATGACATCGGGATCAAGCAGGGGGTCACGGTTCGTGGCCATGTGCTGATGGTAGTCGCCGAAGTCAGCTCTGAACCGGCCAGACCAGCATTGCCGGCCAGGAAATTGCCGCTTGCCGTGATCGTCAGGAGGCGGGGCCGGCGGCGGCGGCATATTCGGCCAACGCGTTTACGTCGCCGCCCAGTCCCTGAAGGACTTCGAGAGCACCATCCAGGTCGTCTACCGGCACAACATCCACGGTGGAACCAGCCCGAGCCCGCACACGAGCGATCGTGTCTTCACCGAGCGCCGACGGGACGATGAAGGTGGGGATGCCCGCTTTGCGGACCGCAGCAGCTTTCTGCTCGACGCCACCAACCGAGCCGACGGAACTGTCCACCTGGATAGTGCCGGTGACGGCCACCCGTTCGCCGCCGGTCAGTTCTCCCGGGGTCAGTTGGTCCAACACCGCAAGCGTGAACGCCAGACCCGCCGAGGGACCACCGATGTTGTCCGAGCCCAGGTTGACCTCGAAACCAACGTCGAGATTGAGATCCACCCGTTCGGTCATGCTCACGCCCAGAAATGCCTTCGTAGCGTCCTCTTCGCGGCTCGTCAGAATCACCGCCACGGTTTCCACAATTCCTGTGGAATGACGCTCAACATCGAAGGTGATCGAATCGCCCGGTGAGAGCGCTGCAATCGCATCGGCGAGCTGGGTGGGTGCCAGCACCGGTTCGTCTCCGACCGCCAGGATCACATCACCCCGTTCCAGAACGTCCCGGGCCGGAGTTCCCTCCACGGTTTCCAACACGAACACTCCGTCGGAGACGACGGTGTCATACCCCAACTCCTCCAGGGCTACAGCGACGGCCAAGTCTTTCGACGAGGCCATCCGTTCAAGGTTGACCTCGCGATTCTCTTCCGGGCTCAGATCACCAAACACCGCCGACCGAGACACGAGTTGGGCGTCGTCGTCCAGCTGATACCAGAAATATCCCCACAACGACACGTGATCCCGCACGCGAACGGTGGTGAGATGTAATTCGCCAAGGCTGGGATACTCCTCAGTACCAACGACTGCGAGGAACGGCTCGGTGTCTCTGCTGTTGCCGGGCACGAAAGCCACATAGTCCACTCGGAAGAGGAATCCGGCGGCGATGCCGGCCGCCATCAACACCAAGATCACCCCAACGGTGATCTTCATCAACCGTTTCTGCACGCGGGCGGGATTGGGGGGCGGGGCTACCAACTCATCGGCAGGGAGAGCGGTGGAAACCGCCTGAGCAGGCGACCCTGCCGAAGCAGTGGTCGGCGGAACCGAAGGTGGGCCATCGGGAATGTCGGACAGCGGGTTGTTCATCTCGCCACTCATCCTGACAACTATCGGCTAAAACTTGGCGAAACGAGAGAGCGGAGTACGCTTTCTTTCATGGCAGGCACTGAAGCCAAAGTAATCGACAGCGCATTTGGGGTCCCCAGCCACCTGACCGAGGCGGCCGAGGCGAAGCCGTTGGTCCCCGCCCGCAAGGTTCGAACACCGGTCTGGCAGCGCATTGTCTCGCTCTCGGTCTTGGGCGGGATCACCGGTGTTATCGCGGTGGCGTTGGCCATTTCAGTGATCGGACTGGCCGTCCTCACCTTGATGTTGTTGGAACGGGCCATCGGGTAAGTCTCACACGCCCTCGGGTCTCGAGGGGCGCGCCAAGCCGAAGGTCACACCATCCACGCTCGGAACGGACCGCTCCGAGCTATCGGAAACCGCGCGTCTATCGCCCGAAGAGGCCTCGACGCACCCCGCTCGAGGGCACGGCATCTTCGTCGTGTCGTCGAAGTCGTGCGTCATCGGCTTCACCGCTGTCTGTCAGCATCGCTGACGTCTTCAGCATCGTAGTCGTCGCCGTCAGCGTCATCGTCGACAGAATCATCACCATCGTCTGCGCCTGACTCGGTGGTTTCCATCACATCGTCGTCATCGTCGGTCGCATCGGCGGCCGTGAGGGTTTCGGTGCCGGAGGAACCGTTGCCGCCGGAGGTCACTGCTGCACCACCGACCGAGAGTTCCACGCGGTAGTAAGGCTTATATTCGAACGTGACCTCTTCGAGCCGGAAGATGCGAGCGTGATCTACCTCTTTGTCATTTCGGAGGCCTTCCACGTACATAACAGCATCGTGGATGTCATCGGTCTGGTGGTAGCCGGGCTTACCGTCGGCTCCGCGGTAGATAACCATATGGGACACGTTTTTGCTCCTTGCAGACACTGGCCCGGGTGGGTGTTGATGGACCGCGTGTTCGGATAAAACTAGCGGGCGGGAAGGTCTTAGTCGACGTTACGGACTAGCCAATCGGACATTCGACCACGGAAATGAGCCCAAATGGCGCAAAAAGACTTCGAAGCGTCGCCACCGGCCACCGGTGGTGCTCGGGACTTGGCAGCCGACCTCATCACCGACGCCGCTATTGCGACCCGGGTGCCCGATGGGGGGCTCGAATTCGCCAACGCCGAAGCTGCTGCCACTGCCGCACTGACCCACGCCCATCCCGACGTTCGATCGGCCGCTCTCTCCGCACTCGCCACGTTGGGGGCGCTCTCGTCCGATGTGCTGGATGCTGCGGTCGGCGATGACGCCCCAATGGTTCGCCGGCGAGCCGCCGAGGCAACAGCAGACCTCATCCAGCAGGGTTCCACCGGCACTATCCAGGCACAGCATTGGGCCCAACTCTTGATCGGGTGTGTGCGGGATGAGAGCGTGGTGGCCGAGGTTGCCGCCTTCGGACTGGGTGAATTCGGGCCCGACCCCGAGCACCTGCCGCCTACGGTGCTCGCCGATGCCGTGGCGGCGTTGGAAACGATGGCCACTGGCCATGCGGACCCGCTGTGTCGAGAGTCTGCGGTGGCGGCACTTGGCGCCCTTCACTCCGGCCGAGCCACTGTGTTGGCGGCAATGGCTGACAAGGCCACGGTCCGCCGTCGTGCTGTACTGGCGCTGTCCCCCTTCGATGGCGAAGACGTGGATGCCGCGATCGAGGCGGCGCTGAGTGATCGGGACTGGCAGGTCCGCCAGGCCGCGGAGGATCAGGTGGCCGCCCGTAGCGGCGAGTCCTAGCCTGAGACCATGAACGCCACGTCGCCCAAATCCCCCCGCCGATCCGTCGTTGAATAACTGGATCGCTCTCAGCGACACCACCCTTCCCGTGGCCTCGGCGGGAGAGTGGATCGTGCAGCCGAACTGCGGCGCCACGGTGGTGTTCACCGGCACGGCCCGGGACCATGCGGGAGACCGCACCGGTGTCTCGTTGCTGGAGTATGAGGCCTATGAGGAGCAGGTGATCCCCCGCCTGGATGCGCTGGCCGCTGCCATGAGGGAGAAGTGGCCGGACCTCGTGCGGATCGTCCTGATCCACCGGATCGGACCCGTGCCGATCACCCAAGCCGCGGTGGTAGTCGCCACCTCATCGCCGCATCGCGCCGCGGCGTTCGAGGCCGCCCGCTTCGGGATCGACACACTTGAAGTCCACCGTTCCCATCTGGAAGAAGGAGGAATGGGACGGCGGGTCAAGCTGGGGCCTGGAACCTCAGCACATCACCGAGATCACCTGACCGCACATTGGGAGATTCTCGCTGAAAGGCGGCGCCATCACCTATTCTGACCGCATGAGCTCGTCCGGATACAAGAACATCATCCTCAGCCATAGCGAGAGCGATCGCGGCCAACAGTTCACCACGATCACGATGAACCGACCCGATCGTCGGAACGCCCTCAGCCTCGAGCACATGCTGGAATTCATCGATGCGCTCCAGAGCACCGCCAAGTCCGACGCCGCCGGGGTGATCATCGCCGGGAACGGTCCCGTCTTCTCCGCCGGTCACGACTTTGCCGACATGACCGGCGCCGATCTCAGCTTCATGCGCGAACTCCTCACCACCTGTGCCGAACTCATGCAGCTGATCCAAACCGTGCCCCAAGTAGTCATCGCCGAAGTGCATGGGCTCGCTACGGCCGCCGGTTGCCAACTGGTGGCGAGCGCCGATTTGGCCGTCGCCGCCGAATCCTCGGGTTTCGCCGCCCCCGGCGGGAAAGGCGGTTGGTTCTGCCACACCCCGATGGTGGCGATCGGCCGGGCCGTCGGCCGCAAGCAGGCACTGGAGATGTCGCTCACCGGCGACACGATCGATCCGGCCACCGCTCTGCAGTGGGGATTGATCAACCACGTGGTTCCCGACGATTCGCTCCACGACGCCACTCAGGATCTCCTCAGCCGAGCCACCCGAGGTAGCCGCTTCTCCAAGGCGCTTGGCAAACAAACTTTCAATACCCAGATCCAACTCGAAGTTCCCGCCGCCTACCGATATGCCACCGAGGTGATGGCCGCGTCCAGCCAGACCGCCGATGCGCAAGAGGGCATGGCATCGTTTTTGGAGAAGCGCCGACCGGAATGGCAGAACCGCTGACATAAATTTGGGCCGTAAATGCAGTACCTTCGAGAGCCGTGGGAGCGCATGACACACCATCGGGAGGTGGCAGCCCAGACCCCCCCGACCACTGGGACGCCAGCGACATCGACTGGGAAACGCTCCCACTCGATCACCCCGCATGGGACATTCTCGATGACGATCTCGACATCGACCTGGATGATGACACGCCCCCCGGTATCCCGCCGGATCCATCCCAACGCACCTGGCGGCATCCCAGCGAAATCGCAGCTGCCAATGCCCACATGGATCGGGCCAATCTCGACGACGCCAAGCGTATGCATCCCACGGCACGGGGAGCGGCGTTGCGTGACACCACGCTGGTGCAGCATCCCACCCGCAACAATCGCCTGCTGATCGGTGTTGCGGCTGGGGCATTGGTGGTGGCCGCATTCTCCATGCAGTCCTTTGGCGGCGCGGATTCCACGGTTACTCAAACGCTGCCGGAGATAGGCCTGCCCAATCCAACCGTGGAAGGCGACCCTGGTTCAATCCTGGGTTCTGCCGTCGCCAGCTCCACTCTCCCCTCAGACTCGACCGGTCCGGTAGCCGAGCAGGACTCCACCGCCGACGAAACGGACAACAGCCCCCGGCCCTATGAATCCGTGCTTTTGAATGCGGTGAAGCCACCCCCGGCCTACGCATTCGAGGTCCTCAGCGGAGCCGACCTCTCGCTGGCGTCCACGTTGGGAACCGCAATTCGACTCGATGGCATGGAAGCCGACCTCCTGGTCACCTCGGCAACCGCCGTAGCTGGATTGAAGGTGGTTACGTTGGCGTCCTACGAACCTGGTAACGCTCGACCAACTCTGCTGCGAGCCACTGTTCTCTCAGAGGATGCGGCAACCGACATCGCCGTACTTCGGCTTGAACAATCCGACGCTTCCGCCACATTTGCACCGCTGGGCTCCGAGGGTGCCGGGACCGTGGGCACCGCCGTTCAGATACGGGCGGGCCTCCCCCACGGACGGTATTCGGGCAAAGTCCTGTCGGTCGACGACAACGAGATCGCAACCTCGGTACCCGTTCCGGAGGGCCATATGGGGAGTGCACTGGTCAATGGAAGCGGTCGCGTGGTGGGCCTGGTGGTCTACGACGATTCCCGCCTGGCCCGGGCCGTCCCGTCGGAGACCTGCCTCACCGTGGCACGCAATCTGGCTGAATTCGGCTATCCCAGTCCCAACTGGCTGGGGATGACCGTGACCAGTGCCGACGGAATGGTCGAGGTGATCTCCACCGTGCCCGAAGGTCCCGCTCACCAGGCTGGCGTTCTCGTTGGCGACCGCCTGGTTGGTGCCGCCGGGATGATCATGACCGAACCGCAACAACTGGGCGACGCAGTAGCCGCCGCCGAAATGGGCGAGCTGATCGATGTGATCATCCAGCGCAACGAGGACATCGTGTCGCTCGGCGTGACCGTCGGCCAACGGCCCGCCACCGAGGATTCAGCCGACCAGGTAGACACCTAGCGACCAAATCGGTTGCGCTAGATCAAGCGTGCCGGCAGTGTGAAGGCTCCGCGGCACGAACACTGACTGGCGATTAGTCGTCGAGCCCGGAGAGGTCATCGGGAATCTCAAACGACGAACCGGTGGTGCCGTCCTCGCCAAGGCCGATGCGCGCCAACCAGAGACCGGGGGCATCCACTTCGGCCGGCGTCGGGAGGTCCAATTCGTCGGCCCAAAGGCGCTCCAGGCCGGCATCTCCCGCCCGCTCGATGATCCCGGCGATAAAGGACTCGCCCCGCTCGAGGGTGGCGTCGTCGATATTGAGCCCGAGCAGTTTCTCCATGAAATTCTCCGGGTCACTGGCGTCTACCCGACGCGCTCGCAACGCATCGCGGATCGCCGGATGACCGGTCATTAACTTCGCGCAAGCTGCCATTGTTGCGTTTTCGACGAATCCTAGAACGGCAGCAACTAGTGCATCCAGTTGCGGAATCAGCAGGTCGTGGGCCCTGGTACGCATGGAGTTCAACATGGCGTTCCCGTCGCTCATCTTGGCACTGAGCTCGGCGATTTGAGCGAAGTCGGTGATGTTCCCGAGGTCTCCGATCAGGGCGTCGGGGTTTGGACGAAAGGCCGAGGCGAAGTCGAGGTAGAGCGATTCGAGACGGTCGGCAACGTGCGGCACGCTGAGAACAGCGTGGGCGATGAGTTCGTGGATGAGCACAAACATCTGAACTTCTCGGAGTGGTGCGCCCGTAGCCTCGGCCACTTCCTTCATTCCGGCCGGGACAACCTGGACCACTTTCCCCGGTCGGGGAATCGGGAGATCATAGGAGCCGATGACCCGCTGGCCGAGGTGGCCTAGCATGGCCCCCGCTGAGGTTATGACCATGGTGGGAGCGAGTTGGCTGAGCATTTGCCCGAACATCTGGCTCATCGGTCCCAGAATGGCGGCTTCCTCCGGGCTCAGATCGTCGCCCAGCACCACTTCGGTGGAGCCGCTCTCGCTTACCGCCTCGCTGAAGCGGTCGAAAAACGGCTTGTAGGCGGCAACAGCATCGGTTGTCCACATGCGGCGAGACACAGCCGCAATGGTCACGCCTTCGGCAAGCGAGACCCCGGGCCGCTGCCGGGCGTGCAGATCTGCCACGCGCGCCAGATCCTCGATCGCCATGCGGTCGGCCGGTTCAACATTGGGTTCGGTACCACTCTCTGATGCGATGGCGACAGCCACCTGAGTTGCTTGCTCCCAAGGGTCGCCCTGAGGTCCGAAGAGCCCGCCACCGCCAGCGCCAAACATCTGGCTGAGCTGAGCCAGCATCTTTTGGAGATCAAAGTTCTCGGGATTCAGTGGATCATTACCGCTCACAACGGCATCGTAGAGCCATGTTGAGCATCGCGGTCACCGGGTCGGCCGGCGCATTGGGCAAGAGAGTGGTTGAGGAACTGCTCGGCGACCCCAACGTGTACCGCGTGGTAGCGATCGATCGCCGTCTCCAGCGGGCGACCGATGACAAGATGACCGTCACCCGGTTGGCCATCTCCGAGACATCCGAACAGGGGGCCAACGCCGATCTGGTAACAGCCCTGACCGGTTGCGACAGCGTCATCCATGCGGCCTCCGACGAGGGCCGAGCTTCGAGCCATCGACAGTCCAGTCATATGCTCGAGCGACTCCTGGACGCCGCAACCGAGGCCGGGGTTGGCCACATCGTCATCATTTCTTCGGCCATGGTCTATGGCGGTCTACCAGATAATGCGGTGCCATTGGCCGAAGATGCGCCGCTACGAGCAACCGATGACCTCGAATTTGTCGCCGCAAAAAAGGAGATGGAACGGTTGGCCACCACTTGGGCCTCCGGCGGTCATCGCGCCGCCATCCTCCGGCCAACCACCACCTTGGCAGAGGGATGGACCTCATGGATCGCCCGCACGCTGAAGTTGGCAACCACGGTTCGAACCGATCGGGTAGATCCGCCGGTGCAGTTCATCCACTACGAAGACCTAGCCTCTGCAGCTGCGTGCGTGGCGGTCAACCGGGCCTCTGGCGCATTCAACGCCAGTCCCGATGGGTTCATCTCCTCCGAGGGTTTTCACCAGCTGGTCGGGGGCGTGCAGCTACGGGCCCCCGCCGACATCGCCGACCTGTGGCTTCGAGCCGGTCGTCGCTTCGGTATCCGCCCCACCCCGGAAGGAATCGAACCCTACGTCCACCACCCGTGGGTAGTGGCAAACGACAGATTGCGATCGCTCGGTTGGTCGCCCCGGTTCACCAACGAGGAAGCATTCGTGGCCGGAACTCCGCCCGCCCCGTGGATCATTCCGCACAAACGTCGCCAAGAGGTGGTGTTGGGGATAACGGCCGCCGCCGGCGTTGGCATCGTCACCGGTGCCGCCATCCTGGCCCGCCGAATCCTGAAATCCCGCTAGAAGAGTTCGTCGTCAGGATCCGGTCTTACGGTTGGCAGCTGTTGGGTGTCGCTGCTTTCGGACTGAGATGGGTCTGGGTTGATGCGGACCGCCGGCATCCGGGCGGTTGGTGGACCCTGACTCGGCAGGTCAGGCTCAGCGAAAAGGTCGTCGACCGAGAGTCGAGTCTCATCGGGAGGGGCGGCCGCTTCAGACTCTGGCGCCGACGAGCCATTTTCGCGGGCGCGCCGCGAAGTGGCTCGCTTTTTCACCGATTTCGAGGCCCGTGCGCTGGCTTTCTTGGCGTTCTTGCGCGCCACTTCGGTGTTGGGCACCGGATCCTTACCCAGCCAGTAGCTCACGGCAGCAAAACTTGCGGTGACCGCAATCAGCAGAAAACCCAACCTGGCCGGGACGGGGACGATGACCGGAAGGATGGCACCAAGAACCCAGACGAGCTGAAACCGGCTTTCGAACTTCGCGAACGTGTGCCCCAGCTCATTCGGATTGGAATCTCGTTGCACGATGGCGTCGAAACTCTGCTTCCCAACCGAACCACCCATGGCAACGGCAAAAGCCACTGCCATTGCGCCCATTAGACCTCCCGCCAGCGCGCCGAGCAGTCCCACCACGCCCATGAGGCCGAGCATTCCCGCCAGGTTGCGTTCTTCTGGGAAGCGTTCCCGCAATTTCGGCGACACCACTGCACCGAGAAAACTGCCGAGCCCCGACGCCCCAACGACCGCTCCGAAATGCCACGTTGGTGAACCGCCTACCGAAAGGTCCAGCCGAGCTTGGCCGAGTGCGGCTCTCACCTGATGGCCCATCTCGACGCCGGGACCGATCGGTCCTGGTTCAACTCCGCCGCGCAACGAAAACGCCAGGAGAAGCGTGAGAAAACCCGTGACGCCACGCACGTACGCCATGGCACTGGAGGCCAGAAGAATGCCGCCCCGTCGCACCGCGATGGCCGGGATTTCGGCCGTAGTCTCGGCGGGCACATCGGGGTGGACCGGCAGCGGAATCCGTAGACCCATGATCCCACCGGCCAGGAACACAACTCCGGCAAAGGTGAGCGTCCACGGCGCGCCGCCGAAGTAGAGGAATGCCACACCCGGGATGGCCGCGACGCCTGCGGAGACGGCGGAAACGATGGACAGTCGACTATTGGCCTGGACCAGTTTCGCTCGGTCCTCGATGAGCCCTGGGACAAGCGAAGACTTGGCGATGTGGTGTGCCTTGCCGAGCACCAACATGGTGAAGGCCAACGGAAAGAACAACAAGCTGTCCACCCGGCTGGCCATGAAAATCGCAACGACGGCACGGGCAAAACCCGAAAACACGAGTATCAGCCGGGTTCCGCCCTTGAGGCGCTCCACCAACGGCCCCAGGAACTGGGCCACCACTCCGAACGGGGCCACGGTGAACAACAGATACAGCAACACTCGCCAACGCGCATCGTTGGGATCGAGGGAGAAGAAGACCGAGTCGGCCAAGGCCACCGCCACCAGGGCGTCGCCCGCCACGCTGGCACCGTGGGGACGGGCCAACCGGGCGAATGGTGACACCGAAAACACCTCGGCTCCCAGCGCCGCCTTGCCGAAGCGTTTCGACGGCTGCGAAGATCTGTGCGCGGTCTCGACCATGTGCGCCCCACGGTAGTGCGCCCTTAGGGATCGCGGTGAGAAGCTCCGCCGCTCAATTTGGTGTTGCCCTCTCAGTGCCAATAGAGTCTGACGGTGCACAAAGTGGTGAGGGGATGACCGGGAGCGTTACTACTGGGAGATGCGTCCCAGCGTCGATCGCTCGAGACTGCCCGCCCCGGCCCGCTCCGCCGTGGTGCTCGGATTGATCTATCTCTTCCTCGTCGGCGTCTCGTCGCTGGAAGCCGGGATCAAGATCATGGGGGCCGACACCCAGGAACAACTCTTTTCGGCCGTCTCGAACCCGATCGCCGGTCTGTGTGTCGGAATCCTCGGCACCGTGTTGGTCCAGTCCTCATCCGCCAGCACATCGGTCATCGTGGGACTGGTTGCCTCGGGCGCTCTAGGCGTTGATCAAGCGGTGCCCATGGTCATGGGCGCCAACATCGGAACAACCGTGACCAACACCCTGGTCTCGCTGGGCCACGTTCGGCAATCCAATGAGTTCAAGCGAGCATTCGCCGCCGCCACAGTGCACGACTTCTTCAACGTCCTCGCCGTCATAGTGCTCCTACCCCTGGAGCTTGCCTTCGGCGTGATCAGCGGCATTGCCGAGCGTGCCAGCGAACTACTGGTGGGATCGGCCGGGAGCGAATGGAAGAGCCCGATCAAGGCATGGGTCAAAGGCCCGGTTGGCTGGGTGGAGGATTTTTGGGGGGCGGTGGGGCTGGACGGCAACTGGCAAGGAACTGCCATGGTGCTCACTGGCTTGGTTGTGATCCTGGCAGCGCTGACGCTCATCACCAAGAACATGCGCAAACTGGTGGCCGATCGAGTAGAACGGTCAGTCAACGCCGTCTTGGGCAAAGGCGGCGGCGCGGTGGCCCTGCTGTTGGGTCTGGTGATTACGGTCGCCGTGCAGTCCTCCAGCATCACCACGTCCATTCTCATTCCGCTGTCTGCAGCCGGCGTCCTCTCGCTCCGTAATGCCTATCCGGTCACCCTCGGCGCCAACCTTGGCACCACCATCACGGCGCTGCTGGCCGCCCTGGCAGCCTCCAGACCCGAGGCGCTCACCGTGGGCCTCGCCCACACAACGTTCAATCTCGCCGGCATCTTCCTGCTCTACGTGCTGCCGTTTGCCCGCGATGTCCCGGTGCGGCTTGCCGAGGGGCTGGCCGAAATCGCTGTCAAGCGCCGAGCATGGGCAGTGGCCTATGTTGTTGGCGCCTTCATTATCGTCCCGCTCATCGGCGTGACGCTCCTTCGCTGAAAGGCTGAAAACCATGGTCATGTCCTTCTTCCGGAAAGGGTCCCACGGTCTGGACCACATCCAGTCCCGGGCCGCAACGATGCTGGGCGACGCCCGCCATTCGTTCGACCTCGCCAACACTGCGTTACTCACCGGCGACACCCACGAAAGTATCGCCGACGACATCCGCGCCACCGATAACCGAATAAACCAGGCCGAACAAGATCTGCGGTCGGAGTTGGTAGTCCACGTGAGCGTTCAAGGGACCGATGACATCGGGACGGTCCTCGGTTTCATGCTCCTGCTGAAAAAAGTGGAGCGGATTGGCGATCAGGCGAAGAACATCCTCGACCTCGCCGAATCCGGCGTATCGCTGGCCAACTCCCCGGTTATCGACCAGCTGCGAGCCCAGCAGGCAGAGGTGTCCTTCCTCTTCGGTGAGGCGGGACAGTTGCTCACCGATGTAGACGAAGCCCGCAGTCAACGCTTCGTCCAACGGGTCAGCGAGCTCATCACCGAATACCAGACCCAAATCGACGGCTACATGTTCTCTGACCTCCCCGGCCGCGAGGTGGTGCCGCTGGCAATCTACTACCGCTACTTGAAGCGGATCGTGGCCAACCTGCGCGGTGTTAGTTGGCGTGACCTTGAACCCGCTTCCCCAGATCGACTACCTCGAGGGCGGCACAGTAGACACCGACGATTAGGAGGAGGCGAATTTGTAGCCGAGGCCTCGGATGGTGACGATGCGTTGCGGATTGGGCGGGTCGGTCTCCACTTTGGAGCGCAGACGCTTCACGTGGACGTCGAGGGTCTTGGAATCACCCACGTAGTCATAACCCCAGACCCGGTCGAACAGGATCTCTCGGGTGACCACTTTTCCGGCGTTCATCATCAGGATTTCCAGTAGTTCGAACTCTTTGAGCGGCATGGTGACCTGGGCCCCGTTCACGGTGACTTCATGTCGTTCGGCATCCAACGTCACACCGTTCATCACCAGTTTCTCATCTGACATGCCCGCCGTTCGGGTCTCCTCGGCCCGTCGCAGCAAGGCCCGGATACGGGCCTGAAGTTCCCGGATCCGGTACGGCTTGGTGATGTAGTCGTCGGCACCAACCTCCAGCCCAACCACGACGTCAACTTCGCTGGACTTTGCAGTCACCATGATGATGGGCACAGCGCTACTGCCACGTATGTCGCGGCAGACATCAACGCCGCTGATTCGGGGCAGCATCAGATCCAGCAGCACGAGATCTGGTTTCACCGCACGGAAGCGTTCCAACGCCTCAAAGCCGTCGTACGCCGGGGTCACCTCGTAGCCCTCTGCCTCGAGAGTGATCATGAGTGTGTCCACGAAGTCCACCTCATCGTCGACCACCAGAATCCTTTTCTTTCGCTCAGACAACGGCTGCATTCCCTTCAGTGCTCACGGAGGCGCCGGCGAGCGGCAGCTCGATTTTGAAGGTGGTCCCCTCCCCCTCAACGGATTCCGCCGAGATGTCTCCCTCATGGTTGGAAACAACATGTCGCACGATGGAAAGGCCCAAACCGGTTCCGCCGGTCTCACGGCGGCGGGCACCATCCACCCGGTAGAAACGCTCATAGATCCGGCCCAACGCTGACTCTGGGATCCCGATTCCCTGGTCAGCAACAGTGATGATCACCTTGTCACCGGCCATCGTTGCGTCGACCCGCACCTCGCTGCCGGAGCCGGAGTATTTGATCGCATTGTCCACCAGATTCTGCACGGCAGAGCGGAGTTGCCGTCCGTCGCCTCGCATCAAGATTGACGGGGGTGTGATGTTGACGTTTACCACAACGTCCGCCGCCGCTGCGGACTCGGCGAGATTGGAGACTGCGTCTTCAATGAACGACGCAACATCGAGGTTTGCCGCCTTGACTACGGTGCCGCTCTCGGTGCGGCTGAGTTCGAGCAGGTCTTCGATCATGTCCCCCAACCTCAGCGCGGCCTCCTGCAACCGATTGCCCAGCCGCTTGATAACGGCGGGGTCATCGCTGGCGGTCAGCGTCTCGGCCAGGACCGCAATCGCCCCAACCGGGGTACGGAGTTCGTGACTGACGTTGGCCACGAACGACCGCCGGACCTCATCCAGCCGACGCTCCTTGGTGACATCGTTGACGATCACGACCACTCCTCCCGGATCGCCATCGGCAGTGGCCAAAGCCCGCACCGTTAGCGCAGCCCGGGGCGGTCCATAAATGTCTACCTCGTGCTCGAAGGCATGCGCCCGAGGGGCACCGGCCTTCTCGGCCTGGAGAACTTCACCCACCAAGTCTCGTATCTCGCCATCAATCACCGCACGGGTGGGACGGGTAAACGTCGGGAAGTGCCCAGCCGGATTTCTATAGACCTCCTCACCGTGCGGACCGAAGACCAGAACCGCCAGGTCCACGGCCTCTAGCGAGTCGCTCACCACATCAGCAAGAGTCGGACTGCTCGCAGCGTCGGTCATCCGGCGCCGTTGGTCTGCCGCACTCTTGAGGGATTCCGATTGGCGCCGCACGATCCAGAACGTAAGCCCGGCACCTGTGACGAGGCCGACGACGAGCCCGACGACGAACTCCATTTCTACGTAGACCCCGACGCAGAGTCGGACGGTTGACCCGCAGTATCCTCTGCCGCGGGAGACGAAGGTGTAGGTGCAGCTGGGGGGATAACTGGCGGTGACTCAGCTCGACCCGCACCCGCATGTTCGGGCATCCAGCCGGTCACCATGTACGTGACTCGCTGACCGATATTCACCGCATGGTCACCGATGCGTTCGTAGTAGCGGGCAACAAGGGCCAACTGGACCGCCGCCTGAAGGTCGATGTGGCCTTCGGTATGGGCCTCAAACACCGCCTCCACCATGTCCACGTTGAGTTCGTCCAGTTTGTCGTCGATGTCATCCAACGCCGCCGCGAGGGATTCGTCGGCGTCTGCATATGCATCGAGCGAGTACTGCAGGAGGTTCTGCGCCTCGTTTGCCATCGAGGACGCAACTCCTCTGATACGGGGTGTCATCTCGCTGCCGTACATCCGTCGGGCCGCCTTGGACACATTGACCATCAGATCGGCCGACCGCTCGAGCTCGGCCACCAACTTCGAGATGGTGACAAGGTGGCGGAGCTCGCTGGCTGCCGGCGCTTGCCGGGCCATCACCAAATACGTACGATCCTCGATGTCCATGCTGAGGCGGTCGACCTGGTCGTCGTAGTCGATCAGCTCCTTCGCAACCTTTAGATCCCCTGTGAGCAGCACCTCAGTGCCTCGCGGAATGGTTTCGATCACCATTCCACCCAGTCGAAGGATGTCCGCCTTCAGCTCGTCCATCTGTCGGTGATACTCGCGTCGATGTTCCATACTGCTCATTATCCCTCAACCTCCGCGGCGAGATACTCGATGTCTGGGGTAAGCATGAGCCGCATCATCCGAAACGGCCGGTCACGTAATTCTCGGTACGAATATCGGCAGGGTTCGAGAAGATCCGCTCAGTGCGGTCAAATTCCACCAACACACCGGTCCGGCGATCGTTTTCCGAATCCGCCTCAGCGGTGAAGAACGCCGTTCGGTCACTCACCCGAGCGGCCTGCTGCATGTTGTGCGTAACGATGACGATGGTGTAGCGAGACTTGATCTCCTGCATCAGATCTTCGATCATCCCGGTGGCGATCGGGTCCAATGCTGAACAGGGTTCGTCCATCAGTAGAACGTCGGGGCTGGTGGCGATGGCCCGAGCGATACACAGACGCTGCTGCTGCCCGCCGGACATTCCCAGAGCACTCTCGCTCAGACGATCCTTGACCTCGTCCCACAATGCCGCTCGGCGGAGCGACTTTTCCACGATGGCGTCAAATTCGGCCTTGGGCACGCCGGCGATGCGGGGCCCGTAGGTGATGTTGTCATAAATGCTCTTGGGGAACGGGTTGGGCTTCTGGAACACCATTCCGATGCGGCGCCGAACTTCCACCGGATCCACCTTGGCGTCGTAGAGGTCCACGCCATGGAACGTGAGGTCACCCTCCACTCTGGCGCTCGGGATGAGATCATTCATACGGTTGATCGACCGCAACACCGTGGACTTCCCACAGCCGGAAGGACCGATCATCGCCGTGATTTCGTTGTCGCGGACGTCGATGTTAACTCCCCGAACAGCCCGGAAATCGCCGTAATACACCGAGAGGTCCTTCAAGGACAGAACGACGGGGTTGTCCACCGCCTCTGCGGCGCCGCTTACGGCCACCATCGGGCGGGTTATCCGCGTTGCGTCCATCGTTTCGGTTTCGTCGTCGTTTCGGTCAGAGTTCTCTTTGTTCACGTGATCAGCCCGCTCTCTTCGCCTCGAACCTGTTACGCAACACGATCGCAGCAGAATTAAGCAGGATCACAAACGCCACCAGAACCACGATGGCGGCGGCGGCATTCTCCACCCGGAAGCCTTCCTCGGGTTGCTTGGCCCACGTGGTGATAATCGTAGGCATCGCCGCAAACTTGTCTTGTACCTGGCGAAGGTCGAACCAGCCCGGCGAATTGGAAATGAAACCGGTGATCGTGCCAACGAGCAGCAATGGCGCTGCTTCACCGGCCGCCCGGGCAACGCTGAGCAGCGTGCCGGTGAGAATGCCGGGAGCGGCGTAGGGCAGGATGTGATCCTTGATGACTTCCCATTTGGTGGCGCCTACACCGAAGCCGGCCTCCCGAAGAGCGCTGGGCACCGCGCGAATGGCCTCCTGGGAGGTGATGATGACAACTGGCAGTACCAACGCCGCCAGGGTGAGGCCGCCCGCCAGAGGTGAGCGTCCGCCGGTGATGGATGAGATGCCCCAGCCGTTCACGAAGATCGCCAAGCCCAGAATTCCATACACCACGCTGGGGACACCGGCCAAGTTCCGAATGTTCACTTCGATGAAACTGGAGAGTCGGGTCTTTGGGGCGTACTCCTCGAGATAGATGGCCGCGGCAATGCCCAGCGGGAAGGCCACGATTGCCACGATCAGACACAGGTAGAACGTGCCTTTGAGACCCTGGCTGATACCCGCCCGACCGGCATCGGGGGCCAGCGTTCCGGTGACAAAGTCACCCAAACGGGTACTGAGGACCGGCCACGCATCGCCGATCACCGTGTAGAACAGCACCACCAGAACGCCGATGGAGATGGAGAGAGAGAACAGCATGATGACCTGAAAGATCGAACCCTTGATATCAGGCTTTCGGCGGAGCGATTCGCCGATGTTGGCCGGTGTCAACCCGCCGCCGGGTTTGATTGCGATAGCCATGATCAGTATTCCAATCGGTAGCGCTTGACAACGCGGTCAGCGATCACGTTGAGAACGAGTGTGATGGCAAAGAGCAGTGCCCCCACGAAGAACAGGCTGGTGAACGCCTCACCAGAGCCAACAACCTCATCGCTACCGGCTGCCACCGACGCCATGGCGGCGGTCATGGTGAGCCCTTGATCCGCCGGACTGGCAGAGAAGAGGGCCGTTGCGGCGGCACCGCCGGCGATGAAGACGACCATGGTTTCCCCAATAGCTCTGGAAGTAGCGATGATGAAGGCGGCAACGAGACCGGACACCGCCGCAGGAATCACAATTCCCACGGTCGTGGTGAGCTTCCGGGCCCCAATGCCGGCCGACGCTTCCCGCAGTGCGTTGGGCACCGAAGCCAGTGCGTCCTCAGAAATTGATGCGATGAGCGGAATGGTGAGGATTCCCACGCCAATACCAGCCGAGATCATGTTCCCCGAGGAATTGGCATCGTCCAGCCAAGAGCGAACCAGGTTGGGGTTGATGAACTGAAGGGCAAAGAATCCCAGCACCACCGACGGGATGCCGGCGAGAACTTCCAGCATCGGCTTCAGGACCTTGCGGATCCGAGGCGTGGCATATTCCGACATATAGATCGCCGCCGCCAGACCCAGGGGAGCAGCAACGATCATGGCGATGACCGTGACCCACAGCGTCGCAACGAGCAGGGTTTTGAGGTCAAACACACCCCGCCGAGGAAACCAGCCCCGATCCCAAAGGCGGGAGAGTTCTACGTTGGTGATGAAGTTGAACGCCTCGAAAAGCAGGGACCCGATGATCAGCAGGCTGATGAAGACCGAGGTGAGAGCGGCGGCGAAGGCAACACCCTTGACCCATCGCTCACGATTCCGGCGGCGGGAAGATCCCTGCAGCTCAGAGATGTCCCACTTGACAGAAGCGGTCATTCGAGATCAGCGCGCTTCCCAGGCGCTGACGGTCTCGGCCATGGCGACGTCGTCCAGCGGAACGTACTTGGCGTCGACCACTGCGTTCCTTAGACCGTAATCCATGTAGAAATCAACAAAATCCACAAGATCGGGGTTCTCGGCAGCTTTCGTCTTGTTCACGTAGATGAACAGATCCCGGGCGATTGGGTAGCTGTTGTCAGCGATGGTGGCGGAGGTGGGGGCGATGCACTCACCACCTTCTTCCTCGGAGATCTCGAACACCTTGATGCTGTCACCAGCCTCTTCAGCGAATGCGAAGCCCACCCAGCCGAAGCTGGAGTCGTCTGACGACACGTTGTTGATGATGACGTTGTCGTTGGGGGAGCTCTGGTAGTCAAAGCGGGTGGTGATCTCTTGCCCCCGCTCCTCCAGGGTGTCCTCCAAGACGATCTCGATGAAGCTGGCGAACGTGCCGGACTCTTCGCCAGGGGCGGTAATGGTGAGCGGTGCGTCTGGCAGGTCGCCTGAGCCCCCCACTTCGAGGTTGAGTTCGTTGGCGTCAGCCCACGTTTCGAAACCCTCAGCCTCAGGCGAGGTAAGGCTGTACATGTCGGCGAAGCTCAGGCAGCTGAGGGGATTGCCAGGGCCGGACATGACGGCGATGCCGTCGATGCCAACCTTCAACTCAACAAACTCCACGCCGTTGGCAGCACAATCCTCGGCCTCGGAATCCTTGATCGCCCGGGAAGCATCAGAGATGTCGGTCTCACCGGCGCAGAATTTCTGGAAGCCGTCGCCCGTGCCAGGGCCTTCCACCGCGGTATTGACCTCGGGACGGTCTGCCTTGAACGCATCGGCCACCCGGACCGAGATGGGTTCAACGGTGGAGGAGCCGGAGATGAAGATGTCACCACCGCCGGACGAACCATCAGCAACCGCTGCGTCATCTGAGGCTGCGATGTCACCGTCGCTACCACAGCCAGCCGCCACCAGAGCCACGGCAAACAAAAGTGCAATCAAGAATCGTAGTTTCATCAGGCTTTTCTCTCCAGGGATGTGTTCCGTTGATTCAGAACGGTAAAGAGGTCAAGTGACCACACACCCTCAGTGACGTGAACGAAAGGTAAACACCTGGCATTCCTCTGAACTCGGTCTACTGCGCGCAATGGCGCAACCGAGCCGTGAAATCAGCGCCGACGGCTAGCGGTTGGTCCAGCGGGCTACAGACTCCGCCCGTTCGGCCGCTGACAGGACCACGTAATCCGCGTCGGCCACGGCGTCGTTGAGGGCAACGTTCAGGTAGTAGAAAACGAAGTCGGCCACGATCGGGTCGTCGCTGGCGCCATCGACGTACAGGTACAGGTCACGGGACAGCGGGTACAAGCCCGCTACCACGGCGGCGTCGTTGGGGATCACACAACCGGCGCCGTCGGAGACACCCAGCATTCGAACCGCCGTGGAGTTGCGGGAGGCGAATGACGAACCCACGATCCCTACCGCCGCCGGGTCTGCGGCAACCGCATCCACCAACTGGGCATTGGAATCAAGGCTTCGATTGTCCACCCGGAAGAACTTCCCGACTCCCCGAGACAATGCAAGGGGCTCGATCACCGCATCGGCGAACAGCCCCGCCGTTCCGCTGGCGGGGCCCGGTGCCACCAGCGCAACGTCGCCGGTCCCCCACGCGGTGGTGGAACCCAATTCCGAAGCGAGCGCTCCCACCGCCTCGAGCGTGGTGAGCCCAGTGGACTCCGGCCCGGCCAGGGCATACAAGTCGGTGTAGGTGAGGCATTGAAGCGCCGAAGCGTTGTTGACGACGACGGCAATCCCGTCACGCGCCAGGCGAAGCTCGATCGGTTGGACCCCACTGGAAAGGCACGATGCACTCTCGGATCCGTTAATGGCCCGGGACGCACCCACGATGCTGATCGACGGATCGTTGCAGAGATCGTCGAAGCCTGCTCCGGTGCCGGTGCCGTTGACCGTGATCGAAACATCGGGTTGACGCTGGTTGTACCCCTGAATCACCGCTCCGGTGATCGGCTCCACGGTGTTGGAGCCCGAAATGACCAGCGAGCCACTCAGCTCGGGCGGGGTCGCGGTGGTGCTGGTTTCCTCGTCGGGATCGGGTTCTTCTTCAGCGCTGGGCACGGTGGTGGTCCCGAGAACCGAAGCCTCACGCTCCGGTTCCACACCGCCCACCTGATCGCCGGCTCCGGTGCAAGCAGCCGCCAAAAAGGCCAGCGCGAGAGCGACAAGGACGAATCGGCCGCCGAAAAGGGACCGCCGGAGCTGTTGAGAAGGGCGAGAACTCACACTAGAGAGTCAAGCAGACTCTGATCATGGGAATAGGACAAGAGCCGTTTTGCGTCGGGAACGGAAAGCCACCGCAACTCGTCCACCTCGTCGTTCACGACGAATTGACCCCCGGCCAGTTCCATCGACCAGTACCGGACGACCTTGTCGCGCCCCTTGTGATCCAGGTAGTTGACGGTGGGAAGTTCGCTGCGAATTGTGCCGCGAAGTCCGGTTTCCTCCTCGACCTCCCGAACCGCGCAGGTGAGATCATCCTCTCCAGGATCCCGTTTGCCTTTGGGGTGAGACCAGTCGTCGTATCGGTCGCGATGGACCACGGCAATCTCCTGGACTCCGGAGGGACTTTTTCGCCACAAGACGCAGCCAGCCGCATACACCGTGTCTTCGCTCATCGGGCGACCCGCCCGGCGTTCAGGCCGAAGGCGGGTCGGAGTCCCTTTGTGGACGCCGCTACCGATGCGGCCGCTTCCGCCTCGAGCTGGTCGTGAAGACTCACGCCCGTGGTGGTACTCACCGGCACTCGCCGACTGTACGTGCCGTCGGCGTGAAGGTTCCAAGAAAGTAACTCGTCACGCAGGTTGGCGTCCAAGACATGGGTGAGCTGTTCCCGCAGTTCAGGCGAAGAGATTCGGACCAGCGCCTCTACCCGACGGTCCAAGTTACGGGGCATGAGGTCGGCGGAACCGATGAGAATCTCGGGCTCCCCCTCACCGCGGCCGTTGCCGAACCAGTACACCCGCGAATGTTCCAGATACCGGCCCACGATGGACTTGACCCGAATGTTCTCGGACAATCCGGGGACACCGGGACGGAGGCAGCTAATCCCTCGAACGATCAAATCGATCTGCACTCCCGCCTGGCTTGCTTCGTAGAGCTGGTCGATGAGGCGGGATGCCACCAGGCTGTTCATCTTCATGATGATCCGGCCCTTCGGCCCCAGTGATTTCTCTCGTGCGATCAGTTCACCAATCCCGGATCGGGCCGTTCCCGGTGCCACCAGAAGCCGCTTGTAGCCCACTCCCCGTCCATAGCCGGTGAGGAAGTTGAACAGGGCTGTTATGTCGTCGCCCACGGCAGGCTCGGAGGTGATGAGGCCGAAGTCTTCATAGAATCGTGCCGTCTTTGGGTTGTAGTTACCCGTACCAACATGGCAATAACGGCGCAGTCCGTCCTTTTCCTGGCGCACCACCAGCGTGGTTTTGCAGTGGATCTTCAGTCCCACGAGGCCATAGACAACATGGACACCTGCCTCCTCCAACCGGCGGGCCCAGCGAATGTTGGCACTCTCATCAAATCTGGCTTTCAACTCCACCAGTGCCGCCACCTGTTTGCCAGCTTCGGCGGCTCGAATCAGCGCATCGATGATGGGCGAGTCGCCGGAGGTTCGGTACAGCGTGAGCTTGATGGCCACCACTTTGGGGTCTCGCGCCGCCACCCGCACGAACTCACTGACCGAGCTACTGAAGCTGATGTAGGGGTGGTGGACCAGAATATCTCGCTCGCGGATTCGGCGGAAGAACTCCCCCGTTGTCTCGATGTTCGCCAGCTGGGGGTGCTGCACGCCCGGGAAGACCTCCTGAACAAGGTCGGGGCGAGACGATCCAGCGAACTGGAAGAACCCGGTGGTGTCTACGAACCCGTTCACGGTGAAGACGTCTTCGGGATCGAGGTCCAACTCTCGGAGCAAGACTTCGAGCGCAGCGTCGGGCATGTCGTCGTGGAGTTCCAGGCGGATCGCCCGACCGAAGCGCCGCCGCCGCAGCTCCATCTCCACCGCTTCCAGGAGGTCGTCGGCTTCTTCGTCGTCGAGGGTGAGGTCGGCGTTGCGGGTGACCCGGAACGGCCACGCCCCAACGACCTCCATGCCCATGAAGAGCTGATCGAGATTGGCCGTGATGACCTCTTCGAGTGCCACAAATCGCCCGGACGGTAGCTCGATGAATCGGTTCAGTGAGGGTGGGACTTTGATTCGGGCGAAGTGGGTTTCGTCCTCGACCTCGTCGCGAACGATGACCGCCAGGTTGAGTGAGAGATTGGAGATGTAGGGAAACGGATGGCCGGGGTCCACCGCCAGCGGGGTGAGGATAGCGAAGATCCGTTCATCGAACAGCTGAGTAGCGGCCTTGATGTCGAACTCGTCGAGCTCGCCATAATGCACGATCTCCACACCTTCGCCGGCGAGGGTGGGTCGCAGTTTATTTTCAAATACCCGCCCGAGACGGGTCATGTGGCCGGACACGATCGTGCGGATCTCCTCCAACTGCATCAGCGGAGTCAGCCCATCCGGGGGAGCCTTCACGATTCCCGCCGCAACCTGATCCTTCAGACCGGCGACCCGGACCATGTAGAACTCATCGAGGTTGTTGGCGAAGATTGCGCAGAATTTCAGGCGCTCGATCAAAGGCAAGCGCGGATCCTCGGCTTGGGCCAGCACGCGGTCGTTAAACGACAGCCAGCTGATCTCCCGATTGGTGAACCGTTCGGGCAGGGAGGCGATATCTGTAACTGGGGACTCGTTCGCCATCATGGTGTCAACCGTACCTCCCGCTGGAGCGCTGCGGCGACGGCCGCCTCGGCATGCAATCGAGTGGTGGGAAAGTAGGGAAGGGCAAGGTCGGTGTTGGCCACCAACAGTTCGATCTCGGTGCAACCGGCGATGATTCCCTGCGCTCCCCGAGCGGACAGCCGATCGATCGCCGCCAGATAGGCAGCCTTGGACTCATCGGCCACCACACCCTGCACCAGTTCGTCATAGATCACGTTGTGGATCATCGTTCGGTCAGGTTCATCGGGCACCAGCACTGCGAGACCATGTGATTCCAGACGTCGTCGGTAGAAGTCTTTCTCCATCGTGTACCGCGTGCCCAGCAACCCGACCGTGTGCAGGTTGGCCTGCCGTACGGCGGTGGCAGTGGTGTCGCCGAGATGAAGAAACGGTACTTCGATGGCTGCTTCGATCCGGTCAGCGACCACGTGCATCGTGTTTGTGCACAACATCACCAATTCGGCGCCGGCAGCCACCAACAGCCGGGCATCCTTTGCCAAAAGAGCTCCGGCCTCGTCCCATGCACCCTGCGTTTGGAGCGCCTCGATGTCGGCAAAGTTGTAACTACGCACGATCAGATCCGCCGAAGCCCCACCACCCAATTGGGCCCGCACACCCTGATTGATCAGCCGCTCGTACTCCACCGAACTCTCCCAGCTCATGCCGCCCAGTAGCCCGATCGTCTTCACGCCTGCCCCCCGTTATGCATTGCTGCCGGACGCACCGGGCTCATACGCATGTTGGGTCAGGGACAAATCGAGACGGTGGTAGTCCGCTGCTTCGGCGGTCCACCATGCCGCCGCCGTGGTGAGCCCGCTTGGTTGGTCCAGCGTTCCAGCGCAGATGGAGATCCAATCGGGAACGCCGTCGGCCTTCCAGAACAATGTGCTGCCACACGTCCCGCAGAACCCGTAGAAGACGCCGGGGACCGGCTCATACCATCGCAGGGTCTCATCGGCGTCGAAGACCAGAGCCTCCATCTGGCAGCCCGAGGACGCCATGAAGTGCCCGGTGATCCGTCGACACCGCTCGCAGTGGCAATTGAGCACTGGTCGAAGCTGGGCCTCGGTTCGATAGCGAACTCCACCGCAGTCACATCGTCCGGATCCTGCCATCCCCAATTCTTGCAGAGAGGGCGGCCTTCAGCACCACCGCGCAGTCCGAACTAAGGCTTACGCACAAGTTATTGGAGTGCCGGAGGCAGAGTCTCCGTGGCATGTGAACGGCCCCCAGAGGGTCCGCAATCGCATTACTAGGCCAAGCGACACATGGTGAGCAGTCCGGGCCGCAGCTCTTGGAGGAGTTATTGGAGTGCCGGAGGCAGAGCCTCCGTGGCATGTGAACGGCCCCCAGAGGGACCGCAGAGCCTCCGTGGCATGTGAACGGCCCCCAGAGGGTCCGCAATCGCATTACTAGGCCAAGCGACACATGGTGAGCAGTCCGGGCCGCAGCTCTTGGAGGAGTTATTGGAGTGCCGGAGGCAGAGCCTCCGTGGCATGTGAACGGCCCCCAGAGGGACCGCAATCGCATTACTAGGCCAAGCGACACATGGTGAGCAGTCCGGGCCGCAGCTCTTGGAGGAGTTATTGGAGTGCCGGAGGCAGAGCCTCCGTGGCATGTGAACGGCCCCCGGAGGGACCGCAGAGCCTCCGTGGCATGTGAACGGCCCCCGGAGGGACCGCAGAGCCTCCGTGGCCGGCGGAACGGCCCCCGGAGAGAGTTGCGCGCTAACGCCACAAAATGGCGCCAGGCCTCTGCTACCGCGACGAAGGCTTCTCGGAGGGGCCGCACAGTTCGCGTAGCTTGTCGTGCAGAAGGCGTTCCTGCACGAACAAATCATGCTCGACCCGAGAGCCTTTGAACTGCGGGGCTTTGAAGTAGAAGCTCAGCCATTCCTGGATGCCGCTCTGACCCTTCTGCGCGGCGAGATCCATAAACAGGGCGAGGTCCAGCACCAATGGAGCGGCCAGGATCGAGTCACGGCAGAGGAAGTCCACCTTGATCTGCATCTCGTAGCCGAGCCAGCCGAAGATGTCGATGGCGTCCCAGCCCTCTTTGTTGTCGCCGCGGGGCGGGTAGTAGTTGATGCGGACCACGTGGTCAATGTTGCCGTAGAGCTCTGGGTTGTTTTCGGGTTCGAAGATGCTGCCGAGCACGCCGAGCTTGCTGGCCTCTTTGGTCTTGAAGTTCTCCGGTGCATCCAGCACCTCGCCATCGCGGTTGCCCAGGATGTTGGTGCTGTACCAGCCGCGCAGACCCAGCATGCGTGACTTCAGGCCCGGAGCGATGAGCGTCTTCATCAGCGTTTGGCCGGTCTTGAAGTCTTTGCCGCAGATCGGAACACCGAGTTTGTTCGCAAGTTCAATCATGGCGGGAATGTCGACGCTGAGATTGGGGGCGCCGTTGGCGTAAGGCACGTGGCTTTGGAGGGCGGCGTAGGCGTAGATCTGGCTGGGGGCGATGTTGTCGTCGTTGTCCTTGAGGCCCTGCTCGAATGCGTCGAGACTCATGTGAACGTCGCTTGGCTCCTGGTAGGCCTCGGTGGAACCGCACCACACCATCACCAGACGATCGCATTCCTGCTCAGTGCGGAAGCGTTCGATGTCGTCCATCAACGCTAGCGCCTGATCCCATTTGCTGGGAAGATCCTTGACGCGAACCCCTTCGAGGCGCGAAACCCACTTCTGATCGAACACCGCGTCCATGGCCACCACACCCTCTAACTCCGCTGAGATGGCGGCAAGGTCAGGGCCGTTCAGAACGTTGGCCACTTCGGCAGCTTCAAGGGCGTTGTGTGAAATGGGGTCCCAGCCACCGAAGACAAGGTCGTCGAGCTGGGCGATCGGGGCGAAATCTTTGATCAGAGGCTTGGCCGTGCCGAGATTCTCCGGGTCGGTCTGTATTCGACCCATCTGGGACAGGGAGCCGATCGGCGCAACCGTGCCGTTTCGGGCGGCCATGACGCCAGCGATGACGGTGGAGGCCACGGCGCCGAGGCCGGGCATGAGAACGCCGAGACGGCCATTCGAGGTAGACGAAGAGTCTGTAGTCATACCAACACAGTAGAGAATCTGAACGATTAAATCTATAAGTTAAGATATTCTCATCAATCTGTCGAAGGGATGAACATGCGGCCACTCCCCCAGCTCTCGGTCCAACAACTCTCTTATCTCGTAGCCGTTTCCGATCAGCCAACCTGGGCTGCCGCTGCCGCGGATCTGCACGTCACACCTTCCGCCCTCTCCCAAGGCGTAGCCGAGCTGGAACGCCGCTTGGGCATCCAACTCTTCGTTCGGGACGGGCGGCGGCGCCTTCCTCGGCCCGAGGCGTCTCCCGTGTTCGACTACGCCCGCTCGGTTGTGGTGCAGACCGAGGATCTCATCAACTGGACCAGCACCCGATTGGCGGGACGGACCGGCCGGCTACGGGTGGGCATGATCGACGTAGCGGCCATTCACCACTTCCCGGACCACCTGCGTCGTTTCACTGCCGAGCGGGTCGACCTCTCGCTGGAACTCTCGGTAGCGCCGTCGTCGGATCTTGTGCGACGTGTCACTGCTGGCGACCTCGACCTTGCCATCGTGGTGGCAACACCAACGCCACTCCCCGGGCTCGATGTGGTCCCGTTGATTTCTGAACCCCTGGCCATCTACCGACCGCCCGGCCCCAAACCGCGGGGCGGACCGGCCACTTGGGGTCCCTGGATCGCATTCCCAGCCGGATCTCACACCCGCTCGCTGATCGCAACGGCGCTGGCCGACCTGGGCTCGGCGTACACGGTGGTGACCGAGTCACACCAACCCGAAGTGATGCTGCAGATGGTGCGCCTGGGTATGGGCTGGACCGTGCTCCCTGTGAGCCAGGCCGAAGGCGGACCTGACCCGCTGATCCGAGCCTGGAAACGCCCGCTCCTCGAACGGCGCCTTATCGCCGTGCAACGAACAGACCGGCTAGACCATCCAGCCGCCGACGCACTGCGCGACCTGCTCTCAGTAGGATCGAGACCATGACGGAGCGCAGTGAATTGGGGACGAAGTCATGAAAATTGGTACCACGTTTCCCATCGAATCCGTCGACCTCACGCCTCTCACGAAATTGGTTTTCCCACTTTGGGGCCAGTGGGATTCGCTGAGGTTCGCAGCCGACGGCACGCTCCTCAACGGCATGACCGGAGACGAGATCCCTCACTTCCACCTGGTCGACGGGCAACACAGGAAGGCGGGATCCACCTACGCCGTCATCGTCTCGGAGATGGACCCGGACCGGGCCGATGACCCACCGCGGGCGTATGCCCTCTTCGCCCGTCTCGAGAAGGACGACCGCCACAATCTTGGAATGTCGGTGCTCCCAGAGAAGGATCACCCGTCCCGATACTCGGGCTCAGGCCAGCTCGAGAAACGCGCGTGGCCGAAAGGCGAAGGCAAAGCGACTATCACCCACTCGCATCTACCGTCCAATCTCTTGGTGCGTTTTTCGGTGGGCACCGAGATCGAGATTGAAGGCCGCTTCGACACTGCGGTGCTCCAACCCGGCGAAGGTGGACAACTTGCACATGGCACCTGGTGTGCCGGTCGCTTCGGCGGCATCGGATCCATCGACGTTCAACAGACGAGCGACGACTGGCGGGACGTCACCGTCGACGTCTCGCTCACGGGGCGGGGGATCTTTCGGCCACTGGTTTTCATCTTTTCGCCCGTGTTGCGGCGCTTGGCGAAGTCCGTCCTTAACGACATGCAAGCTGACTTCACCGGCGAGTTCCCCAACCTTCACCTCGACCTCGCCGACATCGCCGCAGCTACAACTACTGATAACGACGCTCGGCTGTTTGTGCATCGACTTCTCTGGGAGGAAGGCTTTTCCGACGCCGCATTCCTCCCCCGCTCCGCCGTCAGCGAAGAGGTCCAAGCCGCGCTCACCCAACGATTCCAGGACATTGCGAACGAGCGATAGGCGCCGATCCGGCCGCCCTATTGAAGCGGGATGACGGAAGCATCGTTTGGGGCGGGGGCCGAGGATGCGGCGTTGCGATTCCTCGATTGCGACGTCGTTGATGCTGGCCTCACCGCGTTGCATGGGGCCCAAGCTTTGGTCATCACCCTTTGGATCATGCAAATCCCCGGGATCAGATCTACCTCAGTACTCGGCGAGTCCAGAGTGTCTCTGGGCGGCGGTAGACCTGACCTCTAGAGCTGGTCGGCGGCGAGGATGGCGGCCCCGACCACGCCGGCGTCGTCCAGGCGTTCGGCCAGTTTCAGTTCGCACACGCTGGAGCCAAAGCCCCCGAAGGCCGTGGACTCGGAGATCTGCTGGAGGAAGTCCTTACCCAGTCGATCCACCACACCCCCGCCCATAACCACAAGGGGAAGATCGAGAAGGGTTGCCATGGATCCGATTCCAATGGCCAAGGCCTCTACTGCACCGGCGATCAACTCCGCTGTTACAGAGTCCCCGCTGGCCAACGCTTTGGCGATATGGCTGGATTTGATGCGGCCTTTCTGTGCCAGCCTCACCAACTCATTCTCGGTTCCGGAAGCGTGTAGCCGTCGGGCCTCTCGCTCCAAGCCGGCGCGGCCGGCGTAGGCCTCCAGGTGGCCACGCTCGCCGCATCCGCAGATGCGGCCGCCGGAATGGGTGGTGACGTGGCCGATTTCGCCCGCCATTCCCCGGGCTCCTGCCACCAGCCGATTATCGATGATCAAACCGCCGCCAACACCGGTCCCAACGAAAACTCCGGCCATGGCCGTGGTGCCTTGTCCAGCCCCTACCCGGTGCTCAGCCAGCGTGCCAACGTTGACGTCGTTGCCCACCGCTACGGGCCGGCCCAGACGTTTGGTCAGAATGGCAACCACATCTACCGGCGAGTCCCACCCGTTGATGTTGGGGCAACGGGTGACCATTCCCTCGGCGGTGACCAGACCCGGCACACCGATTCCGATGGCCGGCGCCGTGCGATCAGGATCCAATTCTTCAATGACCTCGGCAACAGCATCCAGCACGTCGCTGGGACCGGTGGACGGAGTCGAGCGTTTCACGCGTTTCTTGGACCTGCCGGTTTCGGGATTTACGAAACGAGCCAGAATCTTGGTCCCGCCGAGGTCAACTCCCACCAGATCAGACACAGCTATTCAACTTTCGAATGGACGGACTAGTTGCGAGGACGCCGAGGGTCTTCCGAGGGAGGCCGACCGGCACCGGCTTCTTCAACTACATCGCCCAGATCCCAATCGAGCTTGATCAATTCTCGTTCGGCATCCCGGTTGACCCGCATTTTGTTCCGGTTGAACTGCGGGTCGTGACGGGGAATGAGCAGGAGACGAGCGTTGACCCGGCTTCGGAATGATTCGATGAGAGCGGGGTCGCCGTAGTTGGCCCGAAGGTCCCAGTGAGGGGCCACTGGACCCAAATAGGTGATGACCGCGTAGGCCACCGGCTCAGAAATCTCCACTACGCCGACGTCTGTCATTCTCCCAGCCTAGCGACGGGTGAGAGAGGACGAGCGGCGCCGACCTCACCGTTATTGGGTGTTTTTGGTGGAAATCACCTAAGATGGGGAGGGAGTTGGAACCATCTCGACCTCTGGAGCGTCTGTAACACCATGGAAAACAACTGGATGGCAACCGGCAACTGCAACAATCACCCGCCCTCGGTGTTCTTCCCGAGCGACGGCGTTGGCGTTGAAGCTGCCAAGAAGATCTGTGCTTCCTGCCCAGTCAAGGATCCTTGCCTCGACCACGCTCTCAACATGCGCATCGATCATGGCGTGTGGGGCGGAGCTTCCGAACGTCAGCGGCGCCGGATTCTCAAGAGCCGGCGCGTTGCTGCTCGCGCCGCCCGTGCTGCCGCCGAATCCCATGCAGAGACTTCTGTAGAAATCCGGCTCTAGACAACCACCGGAGCAAAATCTAGGTTGCCGTCTTAGGCTCCGGCTCGCCGTTCACCTGCGCGCTACCCCCAACTGCAGTCACCCACTACCACTGAGCGGGCGTCACTGACTGCAGGTAACTCGCACCCTGCAACTGCAGTCACCCACTACCACTGAGCGGGCGTCACTGACTGCAGATCGCCGCACTAATCGGCGTCGTGTTCCACGATTGGGAACGAGAAGGGGTTGTCTACCTCGAGGGTGAAGGGTGCTGCGATCTGGGGCCCATTGGCCGCCAAGGCTTCGAGGAAGCCAGCTGGCGGTTCGACCGGCGGCAAACTAGCCAGAAGCATGGAGATCTGGGCTTCCCACGGCTCTTCCGAACCGCCAGACCAATCTATGTTGAGCCCGGGGCGGGGCCCCAGCACCTCATCACTAGGCATCGACTTCCTCCAGTACTAGCGCCGCTCGAAGAGCCGCTCGTCCTCGGTGAATCCGACTTCGTACCGTTCCGAGAGGGATGTCGAGCGCATCGGCGATCTCCTCATAGGTGAATCCCACGACGTCCTTCAAAACCACCGGGACCCGGTAGTCCGTACTGAGGTCATTGAGAAGATGCTGCAGGTGCTCGGGCAGTTCGTTCTGGGCCGACTCGAAGTCTGCACCCGGCGAACCGACCAACACCCGGTCGGGATCATCTGGCAATGCCACCGTTGGACGACGATTCAGTTTGCGAACTCGATCCAAGAACGCATTGGTAGTGATTCGGCTCAGCCAGCCCTCGATATTGCCGGGCTGATAGTTGGCCAGCCCACGCTGCACGCGAAGCAAGACATCTTGAACAACATCTTGAGCATCATGATGGTTACCGGTGAGCCGGTAGGCCAGCCCATACAGAAACCGTCCGTGATCCTTTGCGACTTCTTCCCACGAGGGGATTGCAGTGACTTCAGACAGCTTTATCAGACTCCGATTCAGATCCGGCTTCCAGGCCTTCCTTGAATTCCTTCTGGGCCCGACCAAGGTTCTTGGCGAGCTGGGGGATCTTGGCGCCGCCGAATAACAGCAGAACTACGGCCAAGATAATGATGAGTTCCCAACCACCGGGGGTTTTCATGCGAGCAGGCTCCTTAAAGAGGTGTTCTCACACTGTACACCCGGGCGGGCGACCGCCGCAGGTCGGCTGACGGTAGCCAGACCCGCTGCGGGAGGGCGCAGGCCTCGTGACGAGGGTGCTTTTAAGCGGTTTCGCCCGTGAGGGCGATCACGCGTGCGGCGCGTTCCTGGGCCCGCTGGCGGCGGATCCGGCGACGCTCGCGCTCGCTCATCCCACCCCAGATACCGAACTTCTCGCCGTTGGCGAGGGCATATTCGAGGCAGTCATCCCGTACAACACAACCCCGGCAGACCTCTTTAGCCTCCCGTGTCGATGCGCCCCGTTCGGGAAAGAAGAGGTCAGGGTCGACACCGAGGCAGTTTGCGGATGTCTGCCAGGACGTGTCGATCATGATTTGTTTACGAGCCATATTCCGTTTTCCTTTTTCGCCCTAGATATTTTGACGGCGGGTTGAGTTCGGTCATGGAACAAACGGCAGAGAGCGCCAGGTGTGCACACGCGAGGGAAAGACAAGCATCAATCCCCCACCAGGCACGAGTGAGGCGCTACGCTCACTGTTGCTTGCTCCGGTGTAATTACAACACTGTCATCCTGTGTTGGCAACCCCGCAAGGCCCTTAATTTCAACGTTTTGTCAATAATTTACGATTTCAGACCCCAAATCGCGACTGACCGCGCACCTGCTACCACAAGGAGTAGTTGCCACCGGCAACAACTCCGCGGGCGGCGTTGTTCGCCGCGTCGTTGCACCAAACCCGTATCTGGACGGTTACCGCCTGCTACAGGCGCTGATTCTTGCCCTTGAGGAAGTCCTGCAGGATGTAGGAGCCCAAGTTGTAGGGGTTGGTGTGCAGAACCCGGCCCTTGTTGATGTGAGCCATGGTGTTGACGAAATTCACCATGGCGGGGGAATCCCCCAACATGAACGTGTTGATCCGGATCCCCGATTTGGTGCACCGCACCACTTCTTTGAGCGCCGCCCGTTCTGGAACTTCGGTATAGGGATAGGTGAAATGGGACTGACCGGTTTCATCGGTGTAGGCCGTCGGTTCGCCATCGGTCACGCACAAGATCTGCTTGGTGCCCGATTGTGCGGCCAGCATCCGGCGAGCCAAGAACAACGCATAGGCCAGATTGGTGCCCTGAGAGTGGGGTGACTCGAGGGTGGGCAGAAGGCGGCCGGGAACCTCTCGGGCGGCGTAGTTGAAGGCCACCAACCCGAAGTAGTCCTTCGGGAACTGGCCCGTGATGAGGCTCTGAAGCGCCAACGCCACCTTCTTGGCCGGCACGAAACGGCCCTCCCACACCATGGAATAGCTGATGTCCAACAACAACACCGTGGAACTGGCTACGGATTGTTCGGTTTGCTCGATTTCGAAGTCGTTCGGATCCAACCGCACGGGCATTCCCCCGCCGCCTCGACGAACCGCGTTGCCGATGGTCTTTTCGATGTGAAGGTTGAACGGATCGCCATACTCATATGGCTTGGTCTGGAAGCTGCGCTCATGGCCGATGCCAACGTGATCAACGTCGTGCCCACCGAGCATTCCCGAGTCGAGATCGGAGAAGATCTCCTTCAGAGCCTTCTGACCAAGCTTGCGGACCCCCCGAGCCGTGAGTTCCATGCGCCCACCCTCGGTATGAATCAGCCCGGCATCCTCCAGATCCCGGGTCATACCGGCCATCCGCTCCATCGAGTCCGCCGCCGCATCGCCCAGCAGGTCTCGGAGGCCCTTCATGTCCAGTTCAGAGAGCTGGCGCGGATCGTTCACCCCTCGCATGAAGTCTTGCAGCCGCTGCGCCGCCCCCATTTGGCGCATCGTGTTCTGGGCCTCGCCGAAACCCAGGGGCATGCTGCCAGTCATCTGATAGCCCTCGCCCCAGCCAGCATCGGGCATGGCGCCTTGAAGATTCTGGGTGAGGCGTCGCATCTCGTCGGCCAGACCCATGTCTTGGAGTAGGTTCTCCATCATCTGGCGCAGCTGGTCCTGCTGTTCGGGCGACATGGAGTTGAACATCGCCTCCGCCGCCGCCATCTGCTGAGCCAACTGTTCCAACAGTTCATCCAGGGTCTCGGGTTTGCCGGGGAAGAAGTCGCCGAATTCGTCCATGAATGCGGCGAAGTCCGGCTCGATCCCCATCTCCCGTTGTTCGAGCATGTCGTTCAGCGCATTCATCATCGCCTTCTGACGCTCCAGGTCTTCCGGCGACATGTTTTGGATGGACTCCGACGTCTGATCGAAAGCGTTGTTCACCATTTCCTGCCGCAGCTTGTTCAGCAGGTCTTCGAACTGCTCCTGGGCCTCGTTGCTCTCGAACTCGTAGTTCTGCAAGCCCTGGACACGGTTGGCGAGGTCGTCGGCCAATATGTCCAGTTGGAGTTGCTTCGCCGAGGTGGCCTCCTTCGCAAGATCAGCATTGCGCCGATCCAGCTCCGTGGAGGCGGGATCGTGCATCTGCATGTCAGCCAGCATCTGACGGTCCTCGAGACCCTGCTGCTCCCGGTCCACGATCTGATCCAGCGCCTCTGCGATCTCGGCATAGACACCGCCAAGGTCACCAGATTCCAACAGCTCCTGCCGTTTGGCCTCCAGCTCCTCCAGGATCTCCTGGAGTCCCATGATTCGTTCGCCGTTCCGATCTTCCAGGCCCTGTTCCATCATGCGTTGCAAGGCCGACAGCGGATCCCCGTTATAGGCCAGCTGGTCGGTCATCTCGCCAAGAAGGTCGAGCGCATCCAGATCAAAGCCCGTTTGTGAACCGTCCCACCGTGAGTACCGAAATCGGTTCGCCATGAGGACCAGCGTAATGCCGGCGAACAATGGGCGGAGAGTCGGCCAAGCACTGCGGTGCCGCTCCATCGTTGCCTCGGGGCCGACTCTTCATCAGCGGACGCACGGCGTTATGGTCAGGGCCATATGGCATCGAATCCATGGCTGGCGGACCCCGAACCCACGATCAAGACCCTGGGAGATTTGCGTGAAAGCGGCTGGGTGAGCCGGCCGGTCAAGGACGAAATCCGGGAACACACCCTGGAGAAGATCACCTCCGGCGACATCATGTTCCCCGGTGTCCAGGGCTACGACGACACGGTCATCCCGCAACTCCAACACGCCCTGCTGGCCAAACATGACATGGTGCTGCTGGGCGAACGAGGCCAAGCCAAGACCCGGATCATCCGCTCCCTCACCAGACTCATGGACCCGTGGATGCCGATCATCGCCGGCTCCGAGATCAACGACGATCCGTACAATCCGGTTTCCCGGTACGCCCGTGACCTCGTGGCCGCCGAAGGCGACGCCACCGCGATCACATGGGTTCCCGCCGCCGATCGGTACGGGGAGAAGCTCGCCACTCCCGACACCTCCATCGCCGACCTCATCGGCGAGGTGGACCCCATCAAGGTGGCCGAAGGACGCTACCTCTCCGATGAACTCACCCTTCACTATGGGCTGGTGCCCCGCACCAATCGCGGCGTGTTCGCCATCAACGAACTCCCTGACCTCGCCGAACGGATCCAGGTGGGTTTGCTGAACGTGCTGGAGGAACGAGACGTTCAGGTACGCGGCTACAAGGTCCGGTTACCGCTCGATGTGATGCTCGTCGCCAGTGCCAACCCGGAGGACTACACCAACCGCGGCCGCATGATCACCCCATTGAAAGACCGATTCGGCGCCCAGATCCGCACGCACTATCCCTACGACATGGACATCGAGGCAAACGTTGCCCACCAGGAAGCGTTCATCCCCAGCGACGGACTTCCTGTCCGTATCCCGGAGTTTATGACAAGCATCATCGTGCGGTTTACCCACCTGGCCCGCCGCAGCAGCCAGGTCAACCAACGGTCCGGCGTCTCGGTGCGAATGAGCACGACCAACCTGGAGACACTGGCCGCGGCAGCGACCGCCCGTTCGCTCCGGCTGGGCGAATCCGTCGCCGTTCCCCGGATCTGTGACCTCGACGCCATCTTTCCCTCCAGTGCCGGCAAGATCGAGATCGAATCGCTGGACGAAGGACGGGACGAAGAGATCCTCGACCTCCTCCTTTCGGCGGCGATCGTGGAGGAGTTCCGCTCCCATATCGACGGCTCCCTGATCCATCAAATCACCGCTGCGTTCGAGGAGGACGATGCGGTGGTGAGTACCGGGGATGACATTGTGGCCTCCGAGTACGCATCAATTCTCAGCACCAACCCGGCCCTGGCTGCGGCTGTGGCGGCCGTACTGGGCGACGAGACCGCTCCAGAGATGACCGCCAGCGCAGTGGAACTGGTGCTGGAGGGAATGCATCTCACCAAACGCCTCAACAAGGACGCCGTTGGCGGGCGTTCCAGTTTCCGAGCCCGCTACTAAGCCCGTCTAGCAACGAGCGTTCATAGCCTCAGCGAGTGTTGGCGTGTAGCGTAGGGGGATGGATCTGTCGGGGGTGTGGCGCGTCGCCAAGCTCGACGGTGAACTGGAAAAGACCGGCGCCGATCCCGAGCTGGACGACACCGAATGGGCCGAACTTGAAGTGCCGGGCCACTGGGCCAGCCACTCCACCTTCGAACTCAACCGCGATGCGCTGCTGCATCGAAAACGGTTCACCGCTGAAGCGACGCCGGAGCACAAGAGAGACTGGCTGGTCCTCGAAGGAATCCTGGAACAAGGCGACGTGTGGCTGGATGGTCGATTCGTCGGCACCACCAGCGGTTACTTCGTGACCCACCGATTCGAGATCACCGAAGCCCTTCGCGCCCGGCCCGATCACCTGCTCGCCATCGACGTTGCCTGCCCACCCGCCGGCGAAGGCCCGAAACAATCACTCACCGGTTCACTCCAATCGGGCCCGCTGGCCCCACCCCTGTCGCCCGGTGGTATCTGGCGGCCGGTTCGGGTCGCCCAGACCGGCCCGATCGCCATCCTGCACAGCAGGGTGTTGTGTGTTGCGGCCAACGCCACCACGGCGAAACTCCTGGTTCGAGCGGTTCTCGACGCCCAGGAAGCGGGCGATGTTCGAATCGACACCAGTGTTATGGCCCCCGATGGTCAGTCTTCGGGCAGCCAGTCCGAACTTCATACGCTCTCCCACGGCGAAAACCGGCTGGAGTGGATGATCACCATTGAAAACCCGCAACTGTGGTGGCCCTGGGCGCTCGGTGATCAACCGCTCTACGACGTCACCGTCGCCGTTCGCACCGAAGACGACGACGTCTCAGATCGCCGGTTCTGGCGCACAGGTCTGCGCTCGGTCACGGTGAAGGATCTGGCCTGGACGGTCAACGACACGCGCCTGTTCGTGAAGGGCGCCAGCCTGGGCCCCCAGTCGGCCATTTTGGCCAACGAAGAGGCCCGCTTGATCGCTCACGATGTTGATGCCGCCAAGGAGGCAGGACTGGATCTCCTGCGCGTCCACGGACACATCGCTCGGCCCGAACTCTATGAACGCGCTGACGAGGTGGGGATGCTGTTGTGGCAGGACTTGCCGTTGGTCGGCACCTACAGCACCTCCACTCGGCGGCGCGCCCGAACCGTGGCTCGTGAGGCTGTGGACCTCCTAGGGGCCCACCCTTCGGTGTCGCTCTGGTGCACCCACGAAGAACCCAATGGTGCCGCCGTGCCCAGTAACGAGGGGCCGGCAGAACCTCTCACCCAATTCGCAAAACGGATGAGCCGCCATGCGCTCCCGTCGTGGAACCGGTCGGTGCTGGGCCCAACGCTGCGGCGTGAACTTCGCACTTCTGACCCCTCCCGTTCGGTCATCATGAGGTCCGGCACCGTGCCCGGACTTACCACCTCCACTGCCTCGGACCCCCACCTGTGGTTGGGTTGGCATACCGGTCGTCACGAAGACCTCGCTCCCCTACTGCGCCGCTGGCCCCGTCTCGGCCGGTTCCTCGGCGGGTTTGGGGCCCAATCCATGCGCATCCGCGACTGGCCCACCACCGCCCCCTCGTTCGCCACCGCCGAGGTCGCCTCGTTCCGCCGTTACCTCCCCCGTTCGGCCTACGCCGACGGCGCCGCCTGGGCCCGCGCCACCCGGGCATACCAGGCCGACCTGCTCCGCTCGCAGATCGAGACCATCCGTCGCCTCAAGTACCAACCGGCCCAGGGTTTCTGCCTCATGGCCCTGGTGGACGCCGAACCCGAAGGCGGATTCGGGATCCTCAGCAGCGACCGCAGCCCTAAGCCGGCCTACCGAAGCGTCACCGATTCCTGCCGCCCCGTGATCGTGACCGCCGACCCCCTCCCGTCGCTGGTCACCCCCGGCCGGCTTATGGAGATCAGCATCCATGCCGTCAACGATCTCCATCGAGAACTCGCCAACGCCAGGGTTACGGCTACGGCCACCATCGGCGAGTGGCACCACCGCCAGACCTGGCAAGGGGATCTGACCCCGGACTCGGTGGAGTTGATCGGCACCGTCCAGTTCACGATTCCGGCGATCCACGACGTCCTGGCGCTCACGATCGAACTGCAGTCCGACGAAACCGGCGACGAACCGGTGGTGGTGGCATCCAACCGGTACCAGAGTGTTGTGATCCCCCCCGCTGAAGACACCGCCCACCCCCGGGTGCGAATTTAGCGGTCAGTCTGGCGGTGCATTTACTGGTCGCAGGGTTTCCGGCGCTACGTTCATGTGTGGAAATATTGTCTTCGGCACCGCACCTGCGCTGCCCACCTTGGAGATCTACGCCGTGGCTGCACCAACCACCTCCCGTCAAACGGGACCGCAGAAAATAACCAAGAAGGGTAGAGAACTTCCATTCCCCCTGAACCTGTACCAAACCGCGGTTGGCAAGAAGTGGGTCATGGCGGTAACGGGGATCGCCCTCATCGGGTTCGTGCTGGGCCATATGTTCGGCAACCTGAAGATCTACATCGGTCCTGTGGCCGAGAACGGGGTCTGGGAGTACGACCTCGACGTCTACGCCGAGTTCTTGCGGGAGCTGCTGGTGCCGCTGTTCCCCCGCACGTGGTTCCTCTGGCTGCTTCGGTTCGGCCTGATCGGAGCGTTTGGGCTCCACATTCATGCGGCCTACTCGCTCACTTATCTCAACCAGAAGGCCAACCAGCAGTACAAGTCCAAGCGAGACTGGCAAGCCGCCAACTGGGCCAGCCGCACCACCCGCTACACCGGCACCGTAATCCTGGCCTACCTCGTCTTCCATCTGGCGGACCTCACGTGGGGGTTGCTGAGCAGTGATTGGGAACGGGGCCATGTGCAGGCCAACGTTGTGAACTCATTGAGCAATCCGGTGGTGGCGCTGATCTACGTCGTGGCCAACATCGCACTGGCGGTGCACCTCTTTCACGGCGTGCGCAGCATGTTCCAGACTCTCGGCCTCAGCAATCCCCGCTTCGAACTCATCCGTCAGGCTCTTCAGTACGGCATCGCCGGCATCGTCCTGATCGGCAACCTCTCATTTCCCATAGCCGCCATGACCGGCCTCGTCGATGCCGACGATTCCCGCATCGGTACATCCGCAATCGAAAGCGCCGAAGGCAACTAAACCCTGCCCAACGAAGGAGCCCCACAATGCTTCCCGATTCCAAAGACCCCGAAGGTCCCATTGAAGACCGATGGGACAACCACAAGTTCAAGATGAAATTGGTGAACCCCGCCAACAAGCGGAAGTTCAAGGTGATCATCGTTGGCACCGGTCTGGCCGGCGCATCGGCCGCCGCCACGATGGGCGAACTGGGCTACAACGTGGAAGCCTTCACCTTCCACGACACCCCCCGGCGAGCGCACTCCATCGCTGCCCAGGGTGGTATCAACGCCGCCAAGAACTACCAGAACGATGGCGACAGCATTTATCGGCTCTTCTACGACACCGTGAAGGGAGGCGACTTCCGCAGTCGGGAGTCCAACGTCTACCGCCTCGCCCAGGTGAGCGTGGACATCATCGATCAATGCGCCGCCCAGGGCGTCCCCTTCGCCCGGGAATACAGCGGCCTCCTCAGTAACCGCTCCTTCGGTGGTGCGCAGGTGAGCCGCACGTTCTATGCCCGAGGCCAGACCGGCCAACAACTTCTCCTGGGCGCCTACCAGGCCCTCATGCGGCAAGTCCACACCGGCAAAGTGACGCTGCACACCCGTATGGAGATGCTGGATCTGGTGAAGAATGTCAAGGGTGAGGCGGTTGGGATTATCTGCCGGAACCTCACAACCGGCGAGATCTCCAGCCACTCCGCCCATGCGGTCGTTCTGGCCACCGGCGGCTACGGCAACGTGTTCTACCTGTCCACCAATGCCATGAGCTGCAACGTGACCGCCGCCTGGCGGGCGCACCGCAAGGGCGCCTATTTCGCCAACCCGAACATGACGCAGATCCATCCAACGTGCATTCCGGCGGCTGATGAGTTTCAAAGCAAGCTGACGCTGATGTCAGAGTCACTCCGTAACGATGGCCGCATCTGGGTTCCCCGCAACCGCGACGAGACCCGAAGGGCCCGGGACATCCCCGAGGCCGAGCGGAACTACTACCTAGAAGAGAAATACCCCGCATTCGGCAACTTGGTGCCCCGCGACGTCGCCTCCCGGAACGCCAAGACTGTGGTGGATGAAGGCTTTGGCGTTGGCCCCCAGAAGAACGGTGTCTATCTGGATTTCAAAGACGCGATCGAACGCGACGGTGCCGACAAGATCGAGGCCAAGTACGGGAACCTCTTCGAGATGTACGAACGCATCACCGGCGAGGACCCCTACACCACCCCCATGCGCATCTACCCCGCCACGCACTACACCATGGGCGGATTGTGGGTGGACTACAACCTGATGACCACCGTCCCCGGGCTCTACGCCACCGGCGAAGCCAACTTCTCCGATCATGGTGCCAACCGCCTGGGCGCCTCCGCTTTAATGCAAGGTTTGGCCGATGGCTACTTCGTCCTCCCCTACACGATCGGCGATTATCTGGCCCCCCGGCTCAACCAACCGGTCGTGCCGACCTCTGACGAAGTGTTCAAGAACGCCGAGGCGCAGGTGAAGGACCGCCTCCAGGGCTTCCTGGATATCAAGGGAACCAAGAGCCCTGACTTCTTCCATCGGGAACTCGGCAAGTTGGTCTGGGACTACATCGGTATGGCCCGAAACAGGAACGGCCTCGAAAAGGCAATCCTCGAGATCCGAGCTCTGCGCGAAGAGTTCAACAAGGACCTCAAGGTGCTCGGTACATCCGACACGCTCAACTCCAGCCTCGAAAAGGCCGGCCGCATCTACGACTTCTTCGAACTCGCAGAACTCATGGCCCGAGACGCCCTTGACCGGGAAGAGTCATGCGGCGGTCATTTCCGAGAAGAGCACGTCCTGGACGACGGTGAAGCCAAACGGGACGACGTGAACTTCCAACATGTCTCGGCCTGGGCCTGGAACGGCGAGGACACGCCCCCAACCAAATACAAAGAAGAACTGGAATTCGAATACGTCATCCCCTCTACCCGTAGCTACAAGTAGGCACAGCACATGAGCGAGACACTGAACCTGAAACTGCGAATCTGGCGCCAGACGGGCCCCAACGATCTGGGTGGCTTCGCAGAGTACGACGCTCCCGGCGTTCCCACCGACGCCAGTTTCCTCGAGATGCTGGACATGGTGAACGAGCGGCTGATCGAGAAGAACGAGATCCCGATCGAATTCCCGCATGACTGCCGCGAAGGCATCTGTGGCACCTGCGGCATGATGGTCAACGGTCAGGCCCACGGTCACGAGAAGAACACGGCGGTCTGCCAGCTGCACATGCGAAAGTTCAATGACGGCGACCTCATCGAGATCGAACCATGGCGGGCCACAGCCTTTCCTGTGATCCGAGACCTGGTGGTTGACCGATCTGCCCTTGATCGGATAATCGAAGCCGGCGGCTATATCAGCGCATCCACCGGCAATGCTCGGGACGCCAACGAGATCCTCATCCCCCAGGAGGTGGCCGAGTCATCGATGGACGCCGCCTCCTGCATCGGCTGCGGTGCGTGCGTGGCCGCCTGCCCCAACTCCGCCGCCCAACTCTTCACCTCGGCCAAACTGTGGCAGCTCAACTCGCTCCCGCAGGGCCAGCCCGAGCGCTTCAAGCGCACCGAGGCGATGGTGGAAACCATGGAGGAGTTCTTCGGTTCCTGTACCAACCACGGTGAGTGCACTGAAGCCTGCCCCAAGAGCATCAGCCAGGACTTCATCGCATTCATGAACAAGGACTTCATCAAGTCCAAGGTCTACAACCGCAAACTGGCCAGCCAAAAGGGCTAACCGCCGACCACTTCCGCGGCCAACATTGCCCACTAGGGGAGGTGCCATGTGTTGTAGTCTTGCCAGTCGTGCTCCCCGAACCCCTCATCCAGCTTTTCCGTGGCTTCTTCATGGGCGCAGCCGACATCGTGCCGGGCGTTTCAGGAGGCACCGTTGCATTGATCCTCGGGATCTACCGTCGTCTCGTTGACACGATCCATGACGGCGCCCACGCCCTGAAGCAACTTGTCACCGGTGACTTCGAGGGTGGTTTTGCATCCCTGAAGGCGGTGGATTGGCTGTTCATCATTCCTCTCGGTGTCGGCGCTCTCTCCGCCTTCATCGCCCTTCGCGGTCCCATGAAGGTGGCGTTGGAAGAGCACTCCGAGATCACTGCGGCGGTGTTCTGTGGCCTTGTGCTCGCCAGCTGCTGGTTGGTATGGAACGAGATGAAACTGAAAGACCCCACCCGTATTGCTACTGCGGCCGGCGTGGCGATCGCGGCTTTCTTCCTCTTGGGTTTCCAGAACGGAGCCGTCTCCAACCCCAACATCGTGCTCTTCTTCGGAACCGGCGCAATCGCCATCTGCGCCATGATCCTCCCCGGCATTTCGGGGAGCTTCATCATGCTCATGCTTGGGATGTATGCCTCGATTCTGGGCGGTTCGGTCCCCGAGCTCGCGGTCTTCTTGCTGGGCGCCACCATCGGGCTGGGCCTGTTCTCCACCGTGCTTACATGGCTTCTGGAGAACTTCGAACAGACCGTTTTGGCCGCACTGCTTGGTCTCATGCTGGGCTCATTTCGGGTTCTCTGGCCCTGGCCAAACGGCGTGGGCTACACGATCGAAGAGGGCGAAGTGGAAACCGTGGTTCGCGGCACGGGGTTGGAACTCTGGCCCGACATTGGCTCGCTGATTACCGCAGGGGTGGTGGCGGGGGGTGCCGCCGCACTCACCTTGATCATCGTGCAGGTGGCGGCCCGGCTCAGTCCCGAGTTCAACGAACCGGCGGCCGTGGCCAGCTGAAACAACAGTGAAGTGAGGGATGGCTGGTAATGGCAATCTTTCTGAAGATCTCTAGATCGATACCGCCCGAATGAACCCCTCTCCAGCGCACGAGCGCCGCCGATCGGTCCCTTCCGATATCCCGGGATGGTCCGAGGCCCATCTCACCTTGGGGGTCACCGAATCAACCTCGATCCTGATCTGGGCCGCCCTCCATCCCGGGGCCGGCCACGCTGAACAGGGCTGCGTTGTTTGGCCATATGACGGACTCCCGGTGGTGATGGTGGAGGCCGACATCCCTCTTCCCGTCGATCGTTGGGAGTTCCGCACCAGCGGGTTATGGGCCGAGCAGGTCTGTGAGACGCCCCATCGGCACTGGTCCTTCGGTCTCGAAGCGTTTGCACTCCAACTCGACGACGCCATGGAACTGACCAGAACGGGTTATGGAACCCGCGTGCCTATGGGTTGGGAACTGGATTTCGAGGCGTCGGTGGATCCTCAGTGGCTGCTGACCGATTCAGCTCCGCTGGAGGTGGCCGGCGCCTACACCCAACCCGGCTCGCTGCATGGTCTGCTCCTCGATGCGGCTGGCGAGCACTCCACCGAGGGGCCCGCCCAGCGGTGGCACTGGTGGGGAACCAAACCGCTCGCCGCCGCCGGTGTTGGCACCCCCTGGGGTGAGGCGGAGCACCTGCAGATCCCACTGTCGTCGGGCATCTACACCCTGACCCGTAGCCCGTCGTCACTCCGCCTCGCCCTCACGCCGGCCGTCACCTGAAATTCCTGTCCTGAACTACAAACCCTCGAAATTCCTGTTGTGAGCCACAGTTTTTGTGGTTCTCAACAGGAATTTGAGAGGAATGTGGTTGGGAACAGGAATTTGACCAGTGGGCGGCGCCAACAGGGGCGAGGCGGTGGGAGTATCCTCACCCGGAGTGTCTGATGCGCCCAACAACCTTGACGGCACGGAGGCCGCACTACGGCGGCTGAGTCAATCCCTGTCCGACCTTCCCCTGGTCTTCGACCTGGAAGGCTCCGACTACGCCCGCGACGTTGCCGTGGAATTGCGCGATCAGATCGATGATTACCTCATCCCCCGGATGAAGCGTCTCGACGCCCCGCTCCTCGCCGTCATGGGCGGCTCCACCGGCAGCGGCAAGTCCACGATCACCAACACCCTGGCGGGGGCGGTGGTCTCCCGCTCCGGCGTGATCCGGCCCACCACCATGGCGCCTACCCTTATCTGCCATCCCGACGACGCCGGCTGGTTTGCCGATGACGACGCCGGCGTTCTGGCCGGACTGCCCCGGGTTACCGGTGATGGCGAACCCAGCGGCCATGTGCTCAAGATCACCCAAGTGGGCACCATGACACCCGGCCTGGCCATCATCGACGCCCCGGACATCGATTCCGTTGCCCAAGCCAATCGGGAGCTGGCAACCCAGCTCCTCGCCAGCGCCGACATGTGGCTCTTCACCACCACCGCCGTTCGGTACGCCGATGCGGTCCCGTGGGACTTCCTGCGCAGGGCCCGAGAGCGGGGCACGGCGCTCAGCATCATCATCAACCGCATCCCCAACGGCGCGGCTGTGGAAATCGTTCCTCACCTCGCCGAGATGATGGCAAAGGCGGGCTTCACCGACGTACCCATCTTCCCGATCGAAGACGCCGACCTCACCCCCATCGGTCTCCTCCCGGAATCGGCGGTCACCGAGATCCGGGAGCAGCTGGAAGGATTGGCCGCCAGCGCCGATGAGCGGGCCCAAATCATTCGTCAGACACTCGACGGAGCCCTTCGATCCGTACCGGCTCGGGCCACCGTTGTCCACACCGCCGCCCGCAATCAAGATGCCGCAGTTGCGGAATTGAAGGGCGCTGTTGACCACCACTACGGCGAAGCTCGCGATGACCTCCGGCGCGCTCTCACCGGCGGCACGTTGCTGCGAAACGAAGTGCTGGACCGTTGGCAGGAACTGATCGGCGTCAACGAAATCCTCGGTCGGCTCCAGAGCTTCCTCGGTCGTATTCGGGATCGACTCACCGCGGCCGTCACCGGTCGGGTGGCCGACACCCAAACCGTGCAGGGCGAAATCACCAACACGCTCGAACAACTTCTCGTGGATCTGGCAGACAACGCCGCCCTGGGTGCGGTGGGCTCCTGGCGGCAATTGCCCGGAGGTCGACAAACGCTGGCCGCAGACACCAACCTGGAACGGTCATCACCAGAATTCCGTAACCGGGCTGCAGCTGAGGTGCGGGCGTGGCAAGAAGAAGTATTGGAGCTGGTGAGGACAACGGCGCAAGGCAAACGGAACTTGGCCCGGGGTCTGGCCTTCGCGGTGAACAGCGTGGGAATCGCCCTGATGATCGTGATCTTCGCCCAGACCGGCGGCGTCACCGGGGGCGAAGTGGCCGTCGCCGGCGGAACCGCCACCGTTAGCCAAACCCTGCTGAACGCCGTTTTCGGTGAGCAGGCAGTACGGGATTTGGCCCAGACCGCTCGCAGAGGTCTGCTGACCCGGGCCGGCGCTCTGCTCGACACCGATTCCAACCGCTTCCTCGAGGCGCTCTGGTCCCAAGCCGGGCCGCCAGAACAAACGATGGAACTGGAAAACGCCATCGAGACATTCGAGGCGAGCCTGTGATTCCCGGGGGACGTTCAAACGCCACGAAAGATGCAGCTCTACTTCCCTCCGGGGGACGTTCAGACGCCACGCGGACGTCCGCTCTGATTCCCTCCGGGGGGCGTTCAAACGCCACGCAACCTCCCGCCTCCGGCACCACAACAAATCCGCTCCGGACCACCACCTCGAACTACACAACGAGACCCTCCGGGGAGCTTTCAAACGCCACGCAAGCTCCCGCCTCCGGCGCCACAACAGATCCGCTCCGAATCACCACCTCGGACTACACAACGAACCCCTCCGGCGTTTACAGCCATCGGAGCAGTTCATGAGCGAACGCCAATCGCTGCTGGATCGGGGTCGCACCGTTGCTGCGCTGCCGGAGCGCATCGAGCACCTGCGCGAAGCAGCGGAACTGGCCAAGGGCCGCCTGGACCCGGACGTCGTCGCCTACGCCGAACACGTCATCTACAAGGCCACGGAACGACTCACCTTTGGCACCCATTTCTCCGTTGTGGCCATGTTGGGGGCCACCGGCAGCGGCAAGTCCAGCATGACCAACGCAATTGTTGGCAGCGATGTCGCCATCACCGGGGCCCGCCGACCAACCACCAACACCACCCTCGCCTGCGTTTGGGGCGACGAAGATGCCACGCCACTCCTGGACTGGCTGGAGATCCGGAACCGCCATTTGGTGGACGCCGATGATCCGTCGTTGAGCGGGCTGATCGTCCTCGATGTTCCCGACCACGACTCTGTGAAAGTGGAACATCGGTTGGAGATGGAACGGGTGGCGGAACACGCCGACCTGCTCCTGTTCATCACCGACCCCGAAAAATATGCCGACGCCGCTCTCCACCACTACCTTCGGCTGCTGAGCCGTCACGGCGCGGTGACGGCCGTGGTCCTCAACAAAGCCGACACCCTCACCAACGACCAACTTCAGACCTGCCGGACCGACCTGGCGAGGCTCCTGCTCAACGATGGTGTGGGCAACGCCACAGTGCTCACCGCTTCGGCCACCGCCGGACTCGGGATCAAAGAACTCCGCTCCATGCTGGCCGACGTGGTGAAGGACAAGCAGTTGGCGTTGGCCCGCCTCGATGCCGACGCCACCGTGGCAGCCTCCGACCTGGCCGCCGAGGTTGGCCCCCCAGTCAAGAAGACCGTTCCCAAACATGTTGCAGAGGAACTGGCCACGGAACTGGTGAATGCGTCGAGCCTCAAGGAGGTCAGCGAGGCGGCAGCAAAGGGTTATCGCCGCGACGCTGCCGCCGCCATGGGTTGGCCGGTGACGCGCTGGGTCCGCAAACTACGACCGCACCCGCTGCGTCGACTCCATCTGGGCAGTGGGTCCAGCGGCCCCATCTCGGTACCGGCGCTGAATCCTGCGAATTCGGCCCGGGTCAATGCGGCCGTTCGTACCGCTGCCGAGCATGCTAGCGGCGACATCCCCGAACCTTGGCCCACGCTGGTTCGCACCGCCGCGCTCGCCAACATCGACCAACTACACACTGGTGTGGACTCCACCATCGCCAAGGCCGTTCGCGACCGCAGCAAGACTGACCCCAAGTGGTGGACGCCGGTGAAGGGGCTGCAAGGATTACTGTTCGTCGCCATGCTGGTGGGACTGGTCTGGTTGCTCGCCCTCGCCGTGGCCGGGTTCTTTGCCCTCGGCGACATCCCGGTCCCGATGGTGGGGCCAATCCCGGTGCCCACCGGTCTGGCACTGGGGGGTGCCCTCCTGGGATGGCTACTGGCAATCTTCGCCGGGAGGCTAGCCAGAGTCGGGGGTGACCGAAGATCCAGACGCGTGCATAAAGATGCATCGCAAGCGATGATCGCGGTGGCTCGCACCCACGTGCTGGACCCAATCGAGCTCGAACTGTCCTCCCGCCACCAACTCACCGATGCCCTGAAAAAGGCGGGAGCACGCTGGCCGGAGGGATTGTCATGAGCCACACCTATCTGAGCACAGAGTGGCTTGACGAAGCTGCCGGGGCGTTGGCGTCCGCCGACCTCAGCAAGGATCCGGCCGGTGAAGCTATTCGATTCGGCTACACCATCACCGATGTCCCGCCGTCCGTGACTACCGACGAGACGGTCAGCTATTCCATCACCCTCGACTCCTCCGTGCCAGTGGCGAAACTGGAAGCGGGCAGCGGTGCCGGTGATGTGCGTTTCACCATGAGTTATGCCGTGGCGCAGTCGGTGGCCTCGGGACTGCAAAACGGGTCGAGGGCGTTCTTGAACGGCGAGATACAACTGGGCGGCAACGTTGGGCTTCTCATCAGCCGAGCCCAGGAGCTCGCCTTCCTCGATGGGCTCATCCCCAAGGTAACGAACACCTTCTCGGTCCGCTCGGACGACGGATAGAACGATGCCCGAACTGCCCGAGGTCCAGGCCCATGCCGAACGAATGACCGCGGCGCTGGCGGGCAAGACGTTGGCGAAGTTCCAGCTTCTCAACTTCGCTTCCCTGCGAACCTTCGATCCGCCCGCCGACGGCGCAGAAGGAGCCAAACTCATCGAGGTGGACCGGCGGGCCAAGACCATGCTGATGCGGTTCGACAACGGCGACACTCACGTGATCCACCTGATGCAAGGCGGTCGGCTCCGGCCAGATCCCAAACAATCCAAAAAGCCGCGCTTCGGGATCGCTCGCTGGGTGTTCGAAGACGACGACGCCTGGCTGTTCACCGAGGCCGGGACCGAACGCAAAGCGGGCGTTTGGGCAGTTCGAGGCGACCCCGCGACGCAACCACCGCTGGATCACCTGGCGCCGGATGCAACGGAATTCAGCGCGGACGACCTGGCCAAGATGTGCCACAGCCATTCCGGCCGGATCCACGGACTGCTGCGCGATCAGCGCAAGATCGCAGGGTTGGGTCGCATGCTCACCAACGAGATCCTGTTCGACGCCGGAATCTCGCCGTTCGCCAATGCCTCGAAGCTGACAACCGAGCAAGTGGCGAAGTTGCACGCTTCGATGCAGGCAGTGATCGCCTCCTCGCTCGAACACGAACGGACGCTGGACGACATCGGCAAAAGCGCCGACCGCCCCAGCAAGGTCCACAATCGTTCCGGAGAGCCCTGCGTCAGCTGTGACGACACCATCCGCACCGTGGAGTATCGCAAGTACACCGTCTACTACTGCCCCACCGAACAGACCGACGGTAAAATCCTGGCCGACAACACCACCAGCAAATTCCTCAAGTAGCCGCCCTGTACTGGCAGCTCAAAATCGCACCAGCGCGAACCTCACCTGCCACGTCGACGAGCCGCCCCGCGGAACCAGCAATCGTTGCGTAACGTCAAAAGGATATGGGCCAACAGTCGACGTGAACCGGCCGTTCCTCTATCTCATTCGCGACCGCGGTGCCGGCACCATCCTCTTCATCGGGCGGGTGAGCGACCCCTCGATAACTCCGTACGCCCCGCTCATCCGGGGAACGCAGACTTTTGGTGTTTAGCGGTAGCCGAACCGAGGAAGACCGGCCCGCATGAAAAAGCTTGCAGCCATTCTCATTTCCGCCGCCGCGCTTCTCAGTGCCTGCGGTTCCGACGTCGTCGACAACGGTGTCCAAAACGAGCTGGAGGACGTCGGTGACGAGATTCAGGAAGAAGTCGACCAAGTCTCCGAATAGACTCAGGTCACGTTTCTTGCGGGTTGCGAGTAGCCCGACTGGCTACTGAGAGACCGGCCCTACGGATTGAACGGCGCAACGCTCAGTTCGGTGTCCTCCACCAGAACCCACCGAAATGTTTGAGGGCGGCCCGGCTCATCTTCTACACCGGGCAGCCCTGAGACATTGACTGTCATGTCATCGGGGTTCGCCAGCGCTTGGTTGGCGACGGTGATGTGATAGACGCCATCTGGTAGATCCACAGACCCTGTCAGATCGAATCTCACCGACACGGTCTGACCGCGCTCCACCGGAACCATCACCAAGAACCGTTGGTAGCCCAACTCCTGCTGTCGCTCTGCCGGCACGTCGGTTCCATCAATGGTGACCGACTCCAGGAAGTGAGGTGTGTATGCGGAGAGGTGCACCAGGTTGGTCCCTCGCGGCTTTCCCGGCACCGATTTTTCGTTTCCGAGGATGTAGTCCGGCAGGTCCGGCGGTGCCGCATTGAAAAGCTCAACCGTCAACGTCGCCGCAAGTTCCCCGGTTTCCTCCGAGACGTCAACGTCATAGGTCACGGTGCGCTCAAGGAAGCTGTCAATCTTGTTTGCCGCAGCGTTTCCTTGCACGACGGACAGGAAATCGCCGCGGTCAGGCTCCGGGAAGGCACCGTTGAGATGCACCCGTTCAAGAAACTGATTAGCGTCGTGGTCGAACGTGGTCATTTGAAGATGGCCACCGCGGGTGACCGGGCCAAGAACGTCGGCGACCCGATTTGGGCTTGGCAGTTCCGCGGTGAGAAGTTTCTGAAACGTCTGGACAGACAACTGGTCGAGGAGCTCCGCCCGCTCCGGGGTTTCTGCGATCAGCACGTATTGATCGATGAGCAGAAAGTCAGCCAGGGTGTCAGCGCCCAGGGTGAGGCCCAACTCGGGAACTTCAAGCGGCCCGGTGAATTCAACGAGCGCCGCCAAGCCGATGGGATCCACATAGATCACGCCGTCCAGTTGTGGGCCGCCGATGCTGGGGTAGAGCTCCCCGACGGCGCGTGCAACGCTCGGGAAGTCGGGCATGCTAGTCCAGTTCTGGGGAAACAGTTCCGGGTTGTTCGTCATGAAGCGAACCGGGTAAGAATCCGGTGATTCAAGTGTCCCTGGGCCGCGCCGGTAAAGATCAACGGTGCGGCCAGACGCACTGATGTGAGCATCACCGTTCGCCATCGTCAGCTCCAAGAAGTTGCCGAGGAACCCGCCGAGTTCGCGTGACTCGGCCGGTGTCCCGAAGAGCACCAGATAGGTCATGGGTTCGTCGGCGCCGGCGAGAAGCGGAAACACCTGCGCTGCATCGGAGGCATTCCGAGCTTCGGGTAGTGCCGATTGAATTTCCCCTCTCAACAAGTCCAGCCGATCTGTAACGGGAGGCAATAGCCATGGGGAGGCCGGCCTGTTCAGAGTGGCTTGCGCGTTCGAGAGCGACGCTTCCATATCGCGTAGTGGTTTCTGCATATCGCTCATCAGCTCGAGGTTCAACGTGCCCTCAGACGACCTCAGGTTCTCTGTGCTGCCGGATGAGACAGCCGTCGCAGCTGTTCCGCTGATCTCTTCGGCTATGGCGCTGACTTGGCGGCCAACCGCGATGTGTTGGGACAGCACCGGCACCAGCCGGCCAGGGGCAGTCCAAACGGAGGACAGCGACGTGCGAGCGTCGTGCCAGTTTTCCTCAGCCGTTCGGAGATTGAGGGCGGCCTGTTCGGTCTGGCCGTTTCTCGCGGCACTCAGACCGGCCTCGGCGGAGGTGGAACCCAAGCTGACTGCGCTTCGTGCGGTCAGGGCCATCGCTCCGGTACCCGCTACCGCCGTGACCACGGCGAGAGCCAACACTCCGCTGGATCGCCTGACCGTCTTGTGAGTTATTGTGCCGCTCTTGCGGTAGGCGGCGACAAGGATCAGTGCGAAGGCGAGTGCTGCAAGGACGCTCGACGCTCCGAAGAAATCGAACGGGCCAACGTCGGGTTGGATTCGAAGCGCTGCATTGGCGACTACCGCCCCGGCTGCCGCTGCGGCCAAACTGCGGTCAAAGGGCAGGGTTTCGCAAAAGGTGATTAGGCCAATGGCCACAACTGCCGGTATCGCGACGGTCGCGGCTGCAAACGGCGCAGTGAGGGCAAGCGCCAGGAGCAATATCCATGGCGCAACCTTCCTCGCACTCGCAGTGACCAGAATCGCAAGAGTTATCGCCAACACGTTGTCCCACCAGGCCAAGCCGGTTGGGGCTGCATTGGAGAATGCAGCCCACAACCCGGCCAGTCCAGCGAGTGCGCCCTCAAAGAGCGCGGAGTTTAGGGCGAGCCGCTGGTGCAGGGCTCGTGACTCAGCGGCGATCACTAGTCGCCGATGCTTTCACTCAGGCCGTGGCGGCTTTTCGACGGACTACCAGAACCAACGCGCCTACCGCGATGAGACCAAGAGAAATCGACAGCAGCGGAAGCGAGTTCCCACCGGTCACTGGCAGTGCCGGAGCCGCAGTTTCGCCAGCCACGGTGAATGCGGTGGATGCCACGGTGAATCCGGCCACCTGGACGATAAGCACATGGCTGCCTGGCGACAGATCGGCTGGAATTGTCGCAGTCAGCGAGAAGGTGCCATCGGCGCCTACAGCCCCGGAAGCCACGCTGACTGAATCAACCAAGACCAAAACTGTATCTCCTGCGGCGCCAGTGCCGTTGATGGTCACCGAGCCTCCGGGTACTAGCGAACCGCTGATGGTTGCACCTGCTGCAGGTGGATACTCGGCTTGTTGAGCGGCTGCTGTGCCGGCGATGCTCATGACAATGAGGCCTGCGACGGCAACAGTCTTCGCAAGGCTACGTAATGGGGCGGTGACGGTCTTCACTTGAAATCCTCCAACAGCGCGAGAGCGCTTCTATGAGTCGACGTCTTTCGGCTCCTCTGGGAAGAGGATCGGCCCGAATGTAGTCGCCTTTAGGTAATTCTCCCGGCTCTTGCTTGAAATCGCTTCTCCAAGTGACCCATTTCGTCTTCGCGTTTGGTCGAAAACGAACTCCAGGAGGTCGGTGACGAAACCAGGAAGAAGTCGATCAAGTCTCCCGGTTGGGCGCTTGGAGCGTTCTGGTAGCGAGAATCGCGACAGCGCGAATGTTATGTCGCGGGACATCCCTCAGGCTTTTGGGGATGTGGTCCGGCGGGTATGTCGCGGGACTAGAGCAAACCGAGTTCTTTGACGGTGTCGCGCTCGCTCACGAGCTCGTCGGCGGAAGCGTCCATCTTGGAACGGCTGAAGTTGTCGATCTCCAGGCCCTGCACGATGCTGAAATCGCCGCCGGAGCACGTGGATGGGAAGCTGTAGATGACGCCCTCAGGAATGCCGTAGGAACCGTCGGACACGGTGGACATGGAAACCCAGTCGCCCTCCGGCGTGCCCAGGGCCCAGTCGTGCATGTGATCGATGGCGGCATTCGCAGCCGAAGCTGCCGACGACGCACCCCGAGCCTCGATAATTGCGGCGCCACGCTTGGCGACCGTGGGGATGAACGTGTTCTCCAGCCAGTCCTGGTCGTTGATCATTTCGGCGGCATTCTGGCCGTTCACCTTGGCGTGAAAGAGATCCGGATACTGGGTGGTGGAGTGATTCCCCCAGATGGTCATGTTGGTGATGTTGGTGATCGGCTCGCCAACCTTCTCACCAAGTTGGCTGAGGGCTCGGTTGTGGTCCAGCCGGGTCATGGCGTGGAACTGCCGCGGATCGATGTCTGGAGCGGAGTGCATGGCGATGAGGGCGTTGGTGTTGGCCGGGTTGCCGACTACAAGCACCTTGATGTTCTTGCTGGCGCTGGAGTTGATGGCCTTTCCCTGGGGGCCGAAGATGCCGCCGTTGGCCTGCAAGAGATCGGCCCGTTCCATGCCAGCCTTGCGGGGCATGGCGCCAACCAACAGTGCATAGTCGGCGTCGCCGAATGCAACGTTTGCGTCGTCGGTCTTGACCGTCCCGGCCAGCAGAGGAAAGGCGCAGTCGTTCAGCTCCATCTCCACCCCGTCGAGCGCGCCCAATGCCGGGGTGATCTCCAACATCTGGATGATCACGGGCTGGTCAGCACCCAGCATCTCACCGGATGCAATACGGAAGAGCAGGGCGTAGCCGATTTGGCCAGCAGCGCCGGTAACAGTTACACGAACAGGGGTTTTTGCCATAGGCCACACAGTATGCCCGCTGTTCCGATGGGGTTCAAAGCTGACACACAGTCCCGGCCGGACTCGGCCCACAGTCCCGGCCGTGCCGGCGGGCTGCCCCTATGAAGTACGGACCTGGCCCCAATCGGCGGTCTTGGGTGCTCGCACGTGGCAGGCGGCTTCGTGCGCCGTTCCAACCGACACCAGCGGTGGCTGGTCGCTGACGCATGAGGTGGTATTCGCGATTGGGCAGCGAGGGTGGAAACGGCAACCGGTCGGCGGGTTGAGAGGACTGGGGACGTCACCCTCGAGGATTACCCGATCCTTGCGGCGGGTGGGGTCCAGCACAGGGATGGCCGACATCAGCGCCTGGGTGTAGGGATGCACACAGGAGTCGAAGAGATCATTTCGGCTGCTGGTCTCGGCAATCCGGCCCAGGTACATCACCGAAATCCGGTCGCAGAGGTGTTCCACCACGCCCAGGTTGTGGGCGATGAACAACATGGTGAGGCCAAGTTCGACTTGGAGATCTTTCAACAGATTCAGAATCTGGCTTTGGATGCTGACGTCCAAGGCCGAAACGGGCTCATCGAGCACCAGAAACGAAGGGTTCACCGCAAGCGCCCGGGCGATGCCTACTCGCTGGCGCTGACCGCCGGAGAACTCGTGGGGGAAGCGGCGGGCGTGGTAGCTCTCCAAGCCCACCAGTTCCAACATCTCATCCACCCGTTTGGCCCGCTGGTCGGGATCGAGGCCCTGCACCCGTAGCCCCTCGGCGATGCTGCCGCCCACGGTGGTTCGGGGGTCCAGAGAACTGAACGGGTCCTGGAAGATCAGCTGCATCTTGGCCCGCAGTGGCCGCATCTGCTTGGTGGAAAGGTGGGTGATGTCCTGCCCGTCGAATCGAATCGTGCCCCGGTCCGGATCCTCGAGCCGCAGGATGGCTCTTCCGAGGGTGGATTTACCACACCCGGACTCCCCCACCAGGCCCAAGGTTTCGCCCCGCTCGATCGTGAGGCTGACCCCATCCACCGCCCTCACCACCTCAGCCTTCGATCGGAACCCGCCCCCGGATACGGCGTAGGTCTTCACCAGATCGGTGACCTCCAGCAACGGATCACTCATAGTTGGCCGCCAGCTGACGGGCCGGATTCTTCGAACAGCCAGCAACGCACTTTGCGGCCGGGTGAGACTTGCAGTAGTTCGGGTTCCACCTCGGTGCACTTGGTGAGGTTGTGAGCAATGCGAGCCTCGCACCTCGGTGCAAACCGGCAACCCGGGGGCATGTCCACCAGGTCGGGCACCCGGCCGGGAATGACGGTGAGCCGATCCCGGCGCTCGCCCGGCATGGGGATCGAACCGATCAAACCCTGGGTGTAGGGGTGCTGCGGATCAGCGAACAGCTCATCGGTTGGTGATTCTTCGACGATCTGGCCGGCATACATCACGGCCACCCGATCGGCGGTTTCGGCAACCACCCCCAGATCGTGGGTGATCAGCAGGATCGCCGTGCCCAGCTCGTCCCGCATGGACAACATCAGATCGAGGATCTGAGCCTGGATCGTGACGTCCAGTGCGGTGGTGGGTTCGTCGGCGATCAGCACGTCGGGGCTGCTGGCCAAGGCCATGGCGATCATGACGCGCTGAGCCATACCGCCGGAAAGCTCGTGCGGATAGGCCTTGGCCCGGGTGGCAGGATCAGGGATGCCCACCTTCTCCAACATCTCCACGGCCCGCTCATTACGGACGGCTTTCTTCAATGCGGTATGGGCGGCGTAGACCTCGGCGATTTGCTCACCGGCTCGAAACACCGGATTCAACGAGGCGTTTGGCTGTTGGAAGATCATGGAGATCCGGTCGCCACGGATGTTCCGCATCTGCCGCTTGTTCATCTTGTCCAAACGCTGGCCATCGAAGATCACTTCGCCGGCAACGATCTTGCCGGGATCGCTTACGAGCTGGAGTATGGACATCGACGTGACCGATTTGCCCGAGCCTGACTCACCCACCAGACCAACGATCTCGCCGGGCTGTAGCGACAGATCAACTCCATCCACTGCCCTCACCTCCCCGGCTCTGGTGAAGAAGTAGGTTTTGAGGCCAGTGACGCTGAGGATCGGCTCCTGCTCGCTGCTCTTTTGCGCAGCCGTGGTGGTCACCACAGTTTCGGTCATCGGTTCAACCGTGGGTCCATGGCGTCGCGGAGCCCGTCACCCAGAAGGTTGAATGCCAGCACGTTCCACATGATGGCGATGCCCGGAAAGAACACCAGGTGGGGAGCGGTGAAGACCTGGTTGCGTTCCGAAGCCAGCATTGAGCCCCACTCGGCTTGCGGCGGCTGGACGCCGAGCCCGAGGAAGGAGAGGGCGGCGATTTCCAGCACGGCGCTGGCGATTCCGAGCGTGGCCTGGACCACCAACGGGGTGAGCGAGTTGGGAAGGATACGGCGGGTGAGGAGCCGGAAGGTGCTGACGCCAAGCACCCGATCCGCTTTTACGAAGTCGGCTTCGCGCACGGTCAACACGCTGGAACGAACCACGCGCGCATACCCGGGAATCGTGACCACGGTGATGGCCAGTACGGCGTTGGTGAGCCCTCGCCCGAAAACGGTCACGATGAAGATGGCCAGCAGTAGCGAGGGGAATGCCAGCAGCACGTCCATCACTCGCATCAGCCCGTTGTCGATCCAGCCCCCGAAGAAACCGGCGACCAAACCCACCACAACGCCCACCAGCACGGCAAAGGTAACGGCGGCGACCCCGGCAGTGAGCGAGACGCGGGAACCGTAGAAGATGCGGCTCAGTACGTCACGCCCGTTGCCGTCTACTCCCAGAATGTGCTGGGGTTGTTCACTGTCGCATCCGAGAATATGGATGCAGGGTGATTCGCGCGGTTGAACACCTTCGGTGGTGAGCAGGACCTCGGTGGGATCGTAGGGCGAAATAAGGGGAGCGAAGAGGGCGATGAAGACCAAGATCCCTAGCATCACAGCGCCCACCACCGCTGCTCGCTTGCGGAACAATTCCTTGACCAGGTTAATGCCTAACCCGCCCGACGATGATTGGGAGACCTCCAGCGGATTGATATCGACGGTGAGATCGGTCATGACACCCTCACTCGGGGATCGAGATAGGTGTACAGGACGTCAACCAGCAGGTTGACCACGACGAAGATGAAAGCGATGAAGAGCGTGAAGCCCTGGACCACCGGGTAATCCCGGGCCTCGATGGCATCGAACAGCGTCTTGCCGACGCCGCTGAGGTTGAAGATCGTCTCGGTGAGAATGGCGCCACCCAAAAGCGCACCAAGCGAGAGACCGATGACGGTGATCACCGGCAGCAGGGCATTGCGGAGGGCGTGGCGAAGGATGACCACGCTTTCCTTCAGGCCTTTGGCTCGAGCGGTACGGACGTAATCCAGACCCAGCACGTCCAAAAGACTGGACCGGGTCATGCGAGCGATGATCGCCATCGGAATAGTAGCCAATGCAATGGCGGGAAGAATCATATGCGACGTTGCACTCCAGAAGACTTCCCAATTAAGGGTGAGCATGCCGTTGAAGATCTCCATGTTGGAGATGAACTCGAAGACGCCGGTCTCGGGCAGTCCCCACTTCTCATAAAACGGTTCGGGGATCATGCCGGCCTTGAGCCGGCCCGATGGTGGCAAGAAAAGCGGGGTGTCCTGGAGTACTACCGCAAAGAGATACTGCAACATCAGACCCAACCAGAAAACGGGCATGGAGACGCCGGTGTTGGCGAACACCATGGTGACAACGTCCAGTTTGGAGTTGTGCTTGTAGGCCGACATCACCCCCAACGGAATTCCCACCAGGACAGCGATGAACAGGGCCGCCAGTGTCAACTCCACCGTGGTGGGTAGCCGCTCCTTCAGCAGCGTGGTGACCGGCTTACCAAATCGCAGCGAGTCGCCCAGGTCCCCCTGGGCGACGTCGCCGAGATAAATACCCAGCTGCGTGACGAGCGGTTCGTTCAAGCCAAACCGCTCGTTGTAGGCATCACACAATTCCTCCGTCGCCCGCTCCCCCAGTGCCAGTAGGCACGGGTCACCGGGGATCAAGCGGGCGATAGCGAACACCAGGAGCAGGATGCCCAGCAGAACCGGGACAGCCGACAGCAGGCGACGGGCGATGAACCTACCCATGAGGGAGTGCGACCGGAGCCTTCCTACTCCTCCGGAGCGTTGAGGAACTTGACGAAGTCAGCCGCGAAGTACGTGAAGTTGCCATCTCGACCCGTATGCAACGGGCTGGAGGCATCCCACTGGGCCACCCACGAGGTCACCACGTCGTTGGCGTCGAACGCAGAGCCGTCATGGAAGGTAACTCCGGGACGCAGGTTGAATGTCCAGACGGTACCTGTGTCATCGGCGGACCACGTCTCGGCCAAGCCCGGCTGCACCGCTGTGCCGCCGACCTCGTAGGAAAGGAGGGATTCGTTGACCTGCTCACAGGCCCGCAAAGACTCGCCGTCGGTTTCATCGGCGCAATAGAGGCTGATGGGTTCAGCATTCTGCATCCAAACGATCGTGTCTCGACCACCCGGATCCATGACCGCGAACACCTCGTTGCCAAGCGGGCTGGCCTGGGCGTTGGTCACGTCGGCCCGGAATGCTGTTCCCGAACCACCGTGGGCCACCGGGATCATGGGAACATGGGTCTTGATGGCTTCGGAAGCCTGCTCGTAGAGGCCTAGACGGGTATCAGCATCCACAACCTGGCCGGCCTCGCTCAGAGGGTCGGTGATGTCGGTAAATTTCTCGCCAAATTGGTCGGAAGCACCGGCACCGAAGTGGTAGTCCAAGAAGTTGGTGGCGTCGGGGTAGTCAGCACCCCAGCCCAGCATGTGAATGGGGAGTTCGCCAGCATCAGCAGCATCGAGAAACGCCCCGGATTCCATTTCCTCGATATTCAGGGTGATGCCGATGTCAGCCATCTGCGCCTGGATATCGGTGGCCACGGTGGCCGGGTCTGGCAGGTAGCTGCGGACCACATTGCGGTAGCTGATCGTGGTTTCGAATCCATCGGGGAAGCCGGCTTCGGCCAGAAGTGCCTTGGCGGCTTCGGGGTCATAGTCATACCATGTGGGCTGGGGCGTATAACCGAAGATCGACGTCGGCAGGAACTGATCGGCAACCGTGGAGCCCGGCGGGTAGAAGTTGTCTACCAGACGTTGCCGATCGAGGCCCAGGGCCATCGCTTGGCGAACCTGTTCGTTGTCGAACGGGGCGAGGGTGTTGTTGAAGCCGAGGTAGAAGATGTTGGTACCTTCCCGCTCCAGCAGCTGAAGGTCGCTGTCGCCGGCGATCACATCGAAATCATCTCGTCCGGGATTGTCGATTCCATCAACCTGACCGGACTGCAGTTCCACTAGGCGCTGGGCGGACTCTTCGCTCCACCGGAACACCAGGGTTTCGGCGTTCGCGGGCTCGCCCCAGTAGTTGGGGTTGGCCGTGTAAACCAGCTGGTTGCCACGGTCCCACTGAGCTACTTGATAGGGGCCCGTACCAACGGGAGACTCCAGCAGCGCAGTGCCGGTACCGCCGGTTGCTTCCAGCACCTCGGAGGGGTGGATGCCGAAGGCGGAGAATGCCACCTTGGACTCGAATGCCACATCGGGGAAGCAGAGCTCGAACTGGACCGTGAGCTCATCCACTGCGGTGATGCTCTTGAGTTCGCCGCCGTAATCGCAAGACTCGGCAGCGAGACTCATGCCCTCGAAGTCCGACGGCGTAGCGCCGTCATCAGCCGAACTGTCATCGGCGCTGTCGTCAGCCGAAGAATCATCTCCGGTGTCATCGCTCACCGCGGAATCGTCGGCGCTTCCGTCTGCAACCTCATCACTGCCACCGCATGCGGCGGCGACAAAGGACAGTGCAAACAAAATCGCCAGTAACGCTTTCGTGCTTTTCATATATTTTCCCTCCAGTGGGGCGTCATTGGAATGCTGAGAAACTAACCCCGATCAGCGGCCGAGTGGCCGGATTCCCCAAAGTTGTAACACTCTGCGTGTCCCCCATTTGGGACAAACTCGGTGTCAAACCACCCGGTGTAGAGGTGGATCAGCGTCGAGATCGCCCGCCAAATTGAAGGTCCGCAGCAGGCCTACTACCGTTTTTGCATGACAACGTCAGAAAACATCGAATTCGCCTCGAACGGAACCACCGCCGGCGGGTACCTAGCCATTCCGGAAGGTTCCGGGCCCGGTGTGCTGGTGATTCAGGAATGGTGGGGTCTGAACTCACAGATCAAGAGCGTGGCGGACCGTCTGGCCGCCGAGGGTTTCGTGGCGTTGGCACCAGATCTCTACCACGGCGAGCTCGCTGGGCACGACGAAATGGACAAGGCCGGTGAACTGATGAACACCCTTCCGCCCGATCGGGCCGCCCGCGACATGACCGGCGCCATTACCGCCCTGTTGGATCGCCCCGAAGTCACCGGGGCCGCGGTCGGGGTGGTGGGGTTCTGCATGGGAGGGATGCTCTGCCTGATGATCAGTGCGCTCGAGGGTGACCGGGTGGCTGCGGCCGCGCCCCACTATGGCGCCCCGCTGGGTGATGGAGGGCCGGACTGGACCAACCTCACCGCCAAGGTCCGCGGCCACTTTGCCGAAAACGATGATTTCTTCGCTCCCGGGCCGGTGAAGGCGCTGGAGGATGAGCTGCAGGCCATGGGCAAAGACGTGGAATTCAAGGTCTATCCCGGCACTGGCCACGCATTTGCCAACGAGGAGAACCCCCTGGGCACCCACAACGCCGATGCGGCCGCGACCGCCTGGGCCGAAACGTTGGAACTGCTTCGCTCCACGCTCTGACCGCCCGCTCACCTTTGACGGTCACTTCACGATCTGGCCACCTCACGCTCTGGCAACTCACCAAGCGCCATGGGCCATACGCCGAGGCTGATGGCCCCGGCCATGCGTGGCCTATCTCGTTGCGCCGATCCAGGCCTCGTGGAGGCTTTGGTAGATACCGGGTTCGGCCACCAGCTTGGTGTGGGGGCCCATCTGCACCAATCGACCGGCATCGAACACCATCACCGTGTCGGCCGACTCGGCGGTCGCCAGGCGGTGAGCGATCGAAACCAAGGTGCGCCCCTCGGAGAGCCGTCGGATCGCCGCGGTGAGGGCGGCATCGGTCTCGGGATCCACAGCACTGGTTGCTTCGTCCAGAATCAACAGGCCGGGGTCGGCCAGCGCCGCTCGAATCAACGCCACCAACTGACGTTCGCCTACCGAGAGATTGCCGCCCCGTTCCCCCGCCTCGGTGGCGAGACCTCGAGGCAACTTGGCCACCCACCAATCCAGGTTCAGTAGTTGAATCGCGGCGGCAATGTCGGCATCGGTGGCGCCGGGCCGACCGTACCGAATGTTCTCGGCCAGGGACGTGTCAAACAGAAAGCCATCCTGAGGAACCATCCGAACGGTTGCATGACGAGAGTCCGGCGACAACTCCCGAAGCTCGACGCCGTTCAGTCGGATCGAACCAGCTTGGGGATCGGCCAGACGGCACAGCAGTTTTGCGAATGTGGTTTTACCCGAACCCGTCTCCCCCACGATCGCAACGTTGCTGCCCGCGGGAATGTGAACCGTGACATCCCGCAGCACCATCGGCCCGACGCGATAAGAAAACCCCAGGCCTTCAACGTCCACTCGAACGCTCCCGAGGGCAGCGGTCGATCCCGCCGCCGGCTCAACTACGTCGGACTCGGAATCGATCAAGTGCAGGATCTTCCGCCACGCCGACACCGCACCCTGCGTTTGGTCCAACGTCTCGCCCAGCCTGGCGATCGGGCTGGAGAGCAGCGTGATCACGAAGAGCGAAGCGGCCAGCTCACCTACCTCAAGACTCAGCGCCTCTCGATAACGGATCCCCAAAACGAGCACCAGTGCGAACGCCATCACGGCCAGAAGATCGGTGATCACGAACGTCATGGCCACGTACCGATTGGTCCGAATCTTGGTGCGGTAGCGAAGATCGATGCTGTCGCTCAACTGACTGGACATCCGCTGCTGAGCCCCATACGCCCGGATCACCGCCGCCCCGGTCACCGCTTCGCTGAAGGTGCTGAGCATGGTTCCCACTGCGGTGCGGTGGTCATCATTGGCAGCAAGCTGACGACGTTGGACCATCTTTATCAGTGGGAGCGCAGGAATGAAGCTAACGATCACGATCAGAGTCAGCGGCCAGGAGTAGAAGGCCAATAGGCCGAAAAAGCCAACGATCAGAATCGGCTCGGTGACCCAGGCAAAGAAGCCCCAGTTCACAAAGAGGGCCAACGCTTCAACGTCGGCGGTCACCCGAGCGAGGAGGATCCCCTTGCGGGTCTCATTGTGATCGGCAACGGACAATTCATGCACCTTGGCGAATGCGCTGGTGCGAAGATGAAACAGCGTTTCCTCGGCTCGATGAACCAGCCGACGTTGGGTGAGCCAGCTGGCAACGCCCGACGCCAACACGATCAAGATTGCGATGATGACCTGCCCGGTCACCGCGCCAACATCGATGAGTTCCGGGTCGGCCAGACCGCCAACGTCGATCGCCCGCTGAATGAGAACGGGGATCACCAGGCGGCCCAGCGCCACCGACAGGCCCATGGATGCGGTGATCCACAGGCCTCGCCGCAGCGCCGGCGACGCGGCCATCCCCCGGCGCACAACGCTGATAGCCCCCTCGGACTCATCGGGTTCATAGGGACTGCGCGCCGCTTCCTCGTGCAGCGGCAGGCCCGGCACCAAAGCGGTCATGCCGACAACTCCTCATACGCCTCGACCAGCGCCTTGTAGCCGGGATGAGAGAGAAGATCAGCATGGGTTCCCTCGGCGACCACCCGACCTTGATCGAGGTAAACCACCCGGTCGGCGAGCTGAATCGTGGAGAGCCGCTGCGCCACGATCACGGCGGTGATGCTCATCTGGGTGCGGAGTGCATCCAGAATCTGTTGCTCGATCACGGGATCCACGGCGCTGGTGGCATCGTCCAGGATGATGAGATCAGGCTGCCGGTAGAGGGCTCTGGCCAAGGCGATGCGCTGTCGCTGACCGCCCGAGAGCGTGACGCCCCGCTCACCCACCACCGTTTCAAATCCCGCCGGGAGTTCACTCACGAATTTGGCGGCCGACGCCAACTCAGCAGCTCGCTGAACCGCCACCGGATCAGGGTTGGCCAGCGCGATGTTCTCGGTGAGCGACGCGGCGAAGAGGAACGATTCCTGGAAGACCAGAGCGATTTGGTTTGCTCGTTCCGAATCGGTGAGGGCGGTGGGCGGCTGGCCTTTGAATGACACGGTCCCTGCGGTTGGCTCCACGAGCCCGGCGAGCAGTGAGCACAGTGTTGACTTACCGGCGCCGGTGCTCCCCACCAATGCCACCACTTCTCCGGCCCGCACTTCGAAAGAGACGTCACAGAGCGTGGCGATGGGCGGCGCTGAAGACACGGAGCGGACCACCGCCGTCCCGGAAAGCAGCGCCTCGTCATCGTCCAGGCGTTCCGCTGACGGGTAGGTGTAGCCAACCGAATCCGCCCGCAGTAGTGGCGAGGTGGGTACCGGCGAGGCAGACACGGACGATCCCACGTTTGGTTCCGGGAGCGGCTCGCGCCAAATCGTCTGGAGGCGGCGATGGGAGACCACCGAGCGGGGAATCATCTCTAGGAAGTAGCCGAACACCGCCATCGGCACGGCGAGCAGGGTGAACAGCGAGGCCACCTGCACCAGGTCACCCGAGGTCATGGCACCGGCTTGAATTCGGTAGGCCCCGATCAGCACCACGATCGCGATACCAAGGTTGGGCAGCGACTGCAGCACCGCCTCGAAGACCGCCCGGATATTGCCTACCTCTATCCGGTTGTCCCGCAGCCCGGCACTGGCGGTGTCGAATCGCTCGCTCTCCTCCGCGGCCCGGCCCAACGTCTTCACGATGAGAGCGCCATCGAAACTCTCGTGCGCCACGCTGCTCACCCGACCGACACCCGCCTGCACCAACGCCGTGGGACGCTCCACCCGAGAGGTGTAGATCTTGTTGATCCCGTACATCGCCGGGAAGATCAGCAAGGCCACGGCGGCGATCAGCGGGTCAACCGCAAGAAGCGACAGGGCAGAAAACACCATGAGGAAGATGACCCCGAGGCTGAACGGGACGGCATCGAGGACACCTGTTGCCATGATCGTGTCGTTGTCGGCGTGGGCGAGGAGTCGGCCGGACATCGCCCGCTGATGGAACTCCAGCGGGAGACCGAGGTAATAACGACCGAGACGTTCCCGCAGGCTGCGCTCCACGCGCTGGGTGGTCATGGCGGCGAAGTAGCGACGCATCACGTTGCCGGCAAGACGCAAGATCGCAACTGCGAGGATCCCGGCGATACCCAGCAAAATCTCACCAGCGCCGATGGTGGAGCCTTCGGCGAACGCTGGAATGACCACGTCGTCCACCACCGATCCCACCACGATCGTGGATCCCACAATTCCGAGGGCGGTGAGCAGAGCACCGAACACCGCTACCGCCGCGGTGAGGGGGTGCATCCGATACATCCGATACACCAGACGCAGACCGAGACCCAGCATGGACTGATTCGGTTGCTCCACAGGAATTTCCACTTGGATGACGGTAGCCGGGGACCGCCGGTCCACCGGAGGGATTTCGGGCACCCCGCGGCACCGACGGGCCCAACGCAAGCGCTCTCGGCGAGTTTGCAACCACCCAGTGTTGGGGGGCAGGAACACCTTCCTGCGGGGTGCTGGTCGCCGAGGATTGGGGATAGGTTGCTCCAAATGCGTGCCCTGCTCTCGGTCTATGACAAGACTGGTATTGCCGAACTGGCGGCAGTCCTCCACTCACTCGGGGTGGACCTAGTTTCCTCGGGTGGAACCGCTACCACCATCGCCGAGGCCGGCATCCCCGTGACTGATGTTGCCGAGTTCACCGGCATGAAGCCAATGCTCGGTCATCGGGTTGTCACCCTCCACCCCTATGTCCACGGCGGACTCCTGGCCGACCGACGAGATTCGTCGCACCTCACCGATCTGGAGAACCACGGCATCGAATTCATCGACCTCGTGGTGGGCAACCTCTATCCCTTCAACTCCGATCCCGGTATCGAGCTCATCGATATCGGTGGTCCTGCCATGATCCGGGCCGGAGCAAAGAATCACGCCTTCGTCACCGTGCTGGTGGATCCCGACGACTACCCCGTGGTAATCGAGGAACTCAAGGAGAAGGGCGAAACCAAGGCAGCGACCCGGCGTCGACTGGCCCGCAAGGCCTTCGCCCACACCGCCGTGTACGACGCCAGCATCGTCCAATGGCTGGACGACCAAACACCAACCGTTATGGACGGGGAAGAGCTCAAGCCACTACCCGATCTCGTGCCGATCGGTTTGGAGAAAGTCTCGGATCTTCGCTATGGCGAAAACCCCCATCAGCGCGGTGGTCGCTACCGGGTCAACGGACGACTGTCGTGGTGGGATTCGGTGGTGCAGCACAGCGGTGTGGAGCTTTCCTACCTCAACATCTTCGACGCAGACGCCGCATGGTCGCTCGCCCATATGATGGGCGGTGACGAGCCAGCTGTCGCCATCATCAAACATGGCAACCCGTGTGGCTACGCCGTTGCCGGCACCTTGGCGGAGGCCTACGAACTGGCATTCTCGTGCGATCCCCGTTCGGCCTTCGGAGGCATTGTTGCGCTGAATCAGCCGATCGACGACGGAACGGTGGCAGCCATGGAGAAAGCCGCCCAGGCCGACGTCGTCGTCGCTCCCGGTTACAACGACGGTGTGGTTGATCGCCTGATCGAGAAGCGGAAGAACACCCGCCTTCTCGAAGCCAGTCTCAGTAGCACCGCCGAATTCCATGTCCGCCAACTCTCCGACTCGTTCCTTGTACAGGACCACGCCCGTTTCGTCACCGCCCCCGACGAATGGAAGGTCGTCACAAAACGTCAGCCCAGTCCAACCGAGCTGGTGGATGCGGTCATCGCCTGGCGATTGGCAGCCGCGGTCTCTTCAAACGCAATTGTGATGGTGAAAGACCGCACCGCTTATGGGATCGGCGCCGGCCAGCAGAACCGCGTGGAGTCCTCGATGCTGGCCGCCGCCAAGGCCAATGGTCGGGTGCAGGGCGGTGCATGTGCATCCGATGCCTTTTTTCCATTCCGTGATGGCGTCGATGCCGCCGCTGACGCCGGGGTGGTCATCGTGGTCCAGCCGGGCGGGTCGGTGAAGGATGACGAAGTGATCGAAGCCGCCAACGAGCGAGGCGTCTCCATGATCTTCACCGGCGAACGCCAATTCCGTCACTGACCGCCCTCGGGCTGTAATCGGTGAGAGACTATAAGACTTATGCAGAGGAGACAGTCGCGGAGTTCGTTTCGCCCCCGCGCCCTGTCGGCGGTGGTGGCGCTATGCCTCGCCGCCTCGGCGTGCGCCAGCGACGACCGCCCCTTCCTTTTGCCCGCCAACGTTGTACAGGCCGCTCCCGCTCCAACATCGACCCCGCCTACGCCCTCCACCACGCTTGATCCGGGCACGCCATTGGCCTTGATCACGCCCACCGGTGTTGTGGTCCCCATTCTCGATATCACTCCGACCGCCTATCTCGTGCAGAGCCCGTGCCAGGCTGAGGTACAGATCGTCTACGGCACGCCGATCTACCAGGTGGACATCGTGCTGGATCCCGGACACGGTGGCGAGGCGGAAACCGGCGCCGTTGGCCCAAACGGTCTGACCGAGAAGGACCTCAACCTGCGTCTGGCAAAAGTGGCGGCGCGAAAACTTGAGGCTCGCGGCATCTCTGTAGCGCTCACCCGCACCGCTGACTACCGCCTCCCAATCCGGACCCGCACCCAGATCGCTGACACGCTGAAAGCCGAAGCTCTGATCTCCATCCATCACAATGCCCCGGTGTTGACCGCCAGCACCAAACCGGGCAGCGAGGTCTTCTACCAGTCGCGTTCTCCAGAGTCCGCCCGTCTCGGTGGACTGGTACAGGAGGAGATCCTGGCCGCCTTGAGCCAGTTCGACGGCATCGGCTGGGTGTCGGCGCGGGATGCTGGGGTAGTCGCGGTGCTCAAGCCCGACGGAACCGAGTCCTACGGCATGATCCGCCGTCCGGAGACACCGGCGGTCTTGGCCGAATTCGGCTATATCGCCAACCAGTCCGAGGCCGACCTCTTCGAGACGCCCGAATACATCGATGCCGCCGCCGAAGCGGTAGCAGCTGCGGCCGAGCGCTACCTCACCACCGACGAGGCCGGCGTCACCCCCAACCAGGTCAACCGAACATTCACGCCAACCGGGGGCACCGGCGGCGTTGACAACTGTGAAGACCCCGCGCTGGAGTAACCGCGACGGACCCAAATTGGCTAGGCGGGGAGGGTCTGCCGGAGCCAGTCGGCCATGAGTGGATCGGTAAGCTCCAGCGGGACACCGTCACGTTTGCGGAGATGCCCGTGATCCAGTAGCGAACCCCGGGCATGCTGGGCGCTCCCGCTGGAGAGATCCAGCAGGTCTGCCGCCGAACCGAAAATGCTTCCACCCGAGGCCACGATGCGCAGAACCGCTCGCTCCGGACCCCGAAACGAGGAGAAGAGTCGCTCCAAACCACCGGCAACTTCTTTGCGAACGCCCGTAACTGCGAGCTCCCATGTGGCCGTCGCTGCCTCCTCCCCGGGTTCTGTGAGCTGCCAGACCATGTCGGCCATCTGCATCGAGCGCTGCGGATGACCACCGGTCAACCCGTAGATGCGGGACGGAATGGCACCACTGCGCCGTCCCGTCCGTAGGAACCCCGCCGCCACGATTTCCTCTACCTCCATGGCAGAGAACGGAGCAATGTTGATCAGTTCGGCCTGGCTGTAGAACGGCTGGTTCTGGTCGGTGAACATGCCGAGCATCATCGATGGCTCCGAGCCGGCGAAGACCAGCCCGATCTCCTGATAGTGGTTCTGGAGATGGGTGCGGAGCAGACCTGGGGCACCATCGACCGTGGACAGGCTGGAGAACTCATCGAAGATCAGAACCAACGGGCTCCGCTTCGATAGTTCGATCAGGGCCTGCATTTGGCCGTGCACGACAGCGCTTGGGTCCGGTCGTTGTGCGCTGGGGCCCGTGAGGTTCAATCTGATGAGTCCGAGATTGAGATTGGCCCCGATGGCGATCGTCCGAAGGGTTGCACCAACCTCGGAGCCCACATCGGTCATCCCGTCATCGAGCCGGATCGCCAGATCGGCCATCGACTGCACCTCATACAGGTCGAACCACAGGACTATGCCACCACCTGCGGCCAAGTCTGCGGCGACCCGCCGGAGGAGGCTCGTTTTTCCGTACCGCCGGGGGCCCAGCAGTGCCGTGACCCGCCGAGCCGAAATCCGGGCGGTCAGGTCGGCAATCAGGTCATGGCGGCCTTCCACCTGCTCCGCACGCAGAGGACCGAAAAACGGGAACGGACTTGACTCCATGCACTGAAGGTACCATGGATTGTACTTTTTTCCTACGTTGAACTGTAGAAAAGGAACGCAGGAGGTTAGGGCTTAAGCCCCGCCACGATCTGGGCCATGAGCTCGCCGGCCTCGGTGGGGTTCTGCCCCACCTGTACCCCGGCGTCCTGAAGCGCTTCGATTTTTGCCTTGGCCGTGCCCTTGCCGCCCGAAACGATGGCACCGGCGTGGCCCATCTTCTTTCCCGGCGGGGCGGTGACCCCGGCGATGTAGGAGCTGATGGGTTTGGACACGTTGTTCTTGATGTATTCAGCGGCTTCCTCTTCGGCCGAGCCGCCGATCTCGCCGATCATCATGATCGCCTTGGTCTCAGGGTCGGCTTCGAAGGCCTGGAGGCAATCGATGAAGCTGGTGCCGGGCACCGGATCGCCACCGATACCAACGCAGGTGGTGACGCCGATGTCTTTCTGCTGAAGCTCATACAGCGCCTGATACGTGAGCGTGCCAGACCGGCTCACGATGCCAACCGGTCCCCCGGCTTTGGCGATGTGGCCGGCGGTGATGCCGACGTTGGCTTTTCCGGGGCTGATGAGACCGGGACAGTTTGGTCCTAGCAGTCGGGTGTTGGGGAAGTCGCGCTTGAGCACGTTGTAGAAGTACGCCTCATCGTGGGCGGGAACTCCTTCGGTGATGCACACCACCAGCTCCATGCCGGCTTCGGCAGCCTCCAGAACGGCCGATTGCACACCGGCCGCCGGGATGAAGACACACGTGGCGGTGGCACCGGTAGCTTCGGCCGCTTCCTTCACCGTGGTGAAGATCGGGATCCCGTCAACGTCGGTCCCACCCTTTTTGGGGTGGGTTCCGGCAACGACTTGGGTTCCGTACTCACGGTTGAGAAGGCCGTAATAGCGGCCGGTGGAGCCGGTGAGGCCCTGATAGATGATCCTGGTGTTTTCGTCTATGAAGATGCTCATTTACTTCTGTCCTTCCGAGGCGAGTTCTACAGCCTTGGCGGCGGCACTCAACATTGTGTCTTCCATCATCAGCCGGTCGCTCAGCTTCGGTTTGAGAATCGCTCGCCCCTCGGCGGCGTTGGTGCCGTCGAGACGGATCACGATTGGTGAGTCCAGCTTCACCCGGCTCATGGCCTCTACGATCCCGTTTGCGACTTCTTCACCTCTGGTAATACCACCGAAGATGTTGATGAAAATGACCTTCACGTTCTTGTCATCGTTGATGACCTCGAGTGCTCCGGCCATCACGTCGGCGTTGGCGCCACCGCCGATGTCGAGGAAGTTGGCAGCGGATCCGCCCACCTGGTTCACAACATCCAGCGTGCTCATGGCCAGGCCGGCGCCGTTGGCGATCACCCCTACGTTGCCGTCGAGCCCCACATACTGCAGGCCGCGCTCATGGGCCGCTGTCTCCCGCTCATCACGAGGCTGGGTTTTGTCGTACATGGCGTACTCGGGGTGTTCGTACAAGGCATTGGCGTCGAGGCTCACTTTGGCGTCGAGAGCGTGGACCTCGCCCGTGGGCTTGAGGATGAGCGGGTTGATCTCACAGAGATCCGCATCGCCTTCGGTGTAAGCGGTGTAGAGCTTCAGAAGGATGTCCACCGCACCATCGGTGGCCTTGGGGTTGAGCTTGGCGGCCTCCACCCACGCTCGACACTTCTCTTCCGAGAGCCCTTCAGCGGGATTGACATGGATCTTTGCGATGGCATCGGGGTTCGTCTCTGCCACGGTCTCAATCTCAACGCCACCCTCGGCGCTGAGCATCCCAAGGTGTTGCTTGGCTGAGCGATCCAGCGTGAAACTGGCGTAGTACTCCTCGGCGATATCACTGGCGCGCTCAACCCAGATGGTCTGCACGATGTGTCCTTTGATATCGAGACCGAGGATGTTGCCGGCATGGAGGCGTGCCTCGTCGGCATTCTCCGCCAACTTCACCCCGCCGGCTTTGCCACGGCCCCCGGTGTGCACCTGCGCTTTCACCACCACGGGGTAACCAATCCGGTCGGCGATGGCTACAGCCTCGTCGACGTCTTGTGTTGCTTCGCCGTCAGACACCGGGATGCCGTAGCTAGCGAAGAACTGCTTGCCTTGAAATTCGAGCAGGTCCATGACCCATGACTCTATTCCGACCAGGACCAAACAAAATGACAGTTTCGAATGAGCTGTACTAAGTTCCACGTCAACGGCACACGAGAGGCGCAATAGATGAATCCTTCGCAGGATCGTATTACTCGACGGAACGGCGTCCTGGGCCGTTTACTCGGTGCAGCGGTTCTCGCCGTGCCGCTGACCATTATTGGATCACTTCCGGCGGGTGCGGCCACACAGACGATCGCCGTGTCGATATCAGCGAGCAACGACGACGCCGAACAACGCGCCAACGGGTCGGTCACACTCACCAGTTCGGACCTGGAACTGGTTGCGGAGAACGGCGCACCGCAAACCGTCGGAATGCGGTTCGCCAACCTCAACGTCCCCCCCGGCGCTGCAATCGTGAACGCCGAGATCCAGTTCACCGTGGACGAGGCGACCAGCGGTTCAACCTCGCTCACGTTCAGAGCCGAAGCCACCGACAACGCCTCTCCCTTCACCACCACCGCCAACAGCATCACCGCCCGAGCGGTGACCACGGCCGCAGGCAACTGGAACCCCAGTCCGTGGCCGACGGTTGGAGAACGGGGGCCGGCTCAGCGAACACCAAACCTCGCCCCGGTAGTGCAGAGCGTTATCAACCGGCCCGGATGGCAGTCGGGGAACGCTCTGGCGATCATCGTGACCGGAAGCGGGTCACGCGTAGCCGAATCGTTCAACGGGAGTGCCGGATCGGCAGCAACACTTCATCTCGAGTTCGATTTCTCCGCCCCCGCTCCACCGGTCATCACCGCCTTCTCTCCATCGAGCGCGTCGTCGGGTGGCGAAGTAGTGATCACGGGGTCGGGGTTCACGGGTGTGACTACGGTCCAGATGAACGGGACGGCTGCCGCATTCACCCCAACGGCCGACACGTCGATCACCGCCACTGTGCCGGTCGGTGCCACCACTGGGCCGATCTCGGTCACGAACTCGGCGGGGACCGCAGTGAGTTCCACCGATCTCACGATTGATCCCACCGCGCCGCGCCGCGTGCCCGCTGATTTCCCCACAATCCAGGCCGCCATCGATGCATCCCAAGATGGCGACGTCATTCTGGTCGCACCCGGCACCTACCACGAGAGCGTCGTGATCTCCGGCAAGAACATCACGCTGGCCTCCCAATATTTCGAGAACCCCGATCCGTCGCTGATCGACGCCACCGTCATCGACACCAATGGGTCAGAAGACGCCATCATCATTAGTAATACCGTCGGGGCGGGACCCACGATCATGGGCCTGAAGCTCCTGAACCCAACCGGGGCACAGCTGGACGGAATTCGCCTTGACGGCAGCGCCAGCATCCTCGACAACCACATCGTTCAGTTCGACGATGCCATCGACGCCGACTCCCCCATTGGATCTGTGACCTCAAACTGCATTTGTCTACGGAACCTCCTCGAGCTCGGCACCGACGACGGCTTCGACCTCGATGGCGCTACCGGCGGGCTTTACGAGGACAACATCCTTAGAGACAACCGAGGCGACGGCGTCGAGATCCGACTCGGCGACGCCGCTCAGCAGATCGACTTGGTCTTCCGTAACAACGACCTACTCCGCAATCGTCAGGACGGCATACAGATCATCGATGAACCCGGTGCGTCGAACCGGGTGTTCACCATCGAGCGCAATCGGTTCATCGACAACGGACAGGCGGGCATTGGCCTCATGGACAACGCCGACACCACCGAGGACTATCGGGCTGCCAGTCTCACCGATCGGATCAACCTTTTCAACAACACCTTCTTCACCAATAACCACGGCCTCAGCGGCGGCGACAACGTCATCGCACTCAACAACATCTTTGCCAACTCCTCAAACATCGCCGTCAAGAATGTGGACGGCGGAAGCCTGCTTGCACACAACCTGTTCTGGAACAACGGGACCGACAACTCCGGCTCGAACGTGGAGAGTTCAACCACTCTGTCAAGCGATCCGCTGTTCGATGTCGACTACGGCCTCTCCGCGGGGAGTCCTGCGATCGATGCCGGCGTGGCCAGCTACACCTGGAACAGCGAGTTGGTGTTGGAACTTCCACCTACTGCCTACAGCGGGTCGGCGCCAGATCTGGGCGCGGTGGAATTCGATTCCATTGGGCCTCAGACCACGATCACTTCCGGACCGTCCGATCCGTCGAACTCGCCAGACGCGTCGTTCAGTTTCACGTCCTCGACCAGCGGATCCACGTTCGAATGCATGCTCGACGGGTCGAGCTTCAGCGCCTGCGCCTCACCGACCACCTACACCGGACTTGTAGATGCCACGCATACCTTCCAGGTGCGGGCTACCGATCCGGCCGGGAATCAAGACAGTTCCCCCGCATCGGCCACGTGGACCATCGACACCGGTGCCTCAACCGTTCCCACCATCACTGAACCAATCGAGAATGAGACGGTCACGACTGGCACCTTCACTATTCGGGGCGCCGCCGAGCCAGGAGCCAGGATCACCGTTTTCGCTGACGGGATCGAGCAGTCTGCCACCGTGTCAGACGCCACCAACACGTGGGCAACCGTGGTGAACGGCTTGAGCGCCGGGGCCCACGTGATCACGGCGACGGCGACCGATGCTGCTGGCAATCAATCAGCACCGTCGCCCGGGCGATCGATCAACGTGGTCCCCGCCACACTCAGTCCCGTGATCGCAAGCGCCGGCGATATCGCCTGTGATGATGTAGGGACCACCAGGTGCCGCCAGATCGCAACATCGGATCTAATCCTGGAGGGGAATTACGATGCAGTACTCACCCTAGGTGACCATCAGTATGAGTGCGGCAGCTCCAGCGAGTTTGCGTTGGGTTACGAACCGAGCTGGGGTCGGGTGAAGTCGATCACCCGCCCCTCGGTAGGGAACCACGAGTACTTCACAACGGGAGGTATCGATTGCGACACCACCGGCACCGCCGCCGACTACTTCGACTACTTCGGTGCTGCCGCTGGCTCTCCTTCGGAGGGCTGGTACTCCTACGACCTCGGCGACTGGCACCTCATCAGCCTCAACTCCAACTGCAGCAAGATCGGCGGGTGCGGTGCGGGGTCACCGCAAGAAGAGTGGTTGCGAGCTGACCTGGCGGCCAACCCCACCGCCTGCACGGCGGCCTATTGGCACGACCCTCGCTGGTCCAGCGGTGCTGCACACGGCAGCAACACCGCCACTGCGGCCCTGGTCGATGCTCTCTACGAATACGGCGTAGACCTCATCCTGGCCGGCCACGACCACCACTACGAGCGCTTTGCCCCTCAGGCACCGGATGGCACCGCGGACCCGCAGTATGGAATTCGTGAGTTCGTGGTCGGCACCGGTGGGTTCTCAGTCCGGCCACTCGGAGCCATCGAAGCGAACAGCGAGTTCCAGTGGAATACCGAGTTCGGCATCCTAGAGCTGACGCTCGGGAGCGGCTCGTATGACTGGGCGTTCCTAACTGAAAGCGGCACGACGCCAGACAGCGGCTCAGCCCCCTGCCACGGCGTCCCCAGCGGCGATACGCCACCGCGTGTCATCGGCACCAACCCGGCGAATCAGGCCACCGACGTCCCGGTCAACTCCACAGTGACCGCCACGTTCAGCGAGCCGATGAATCCGGGGTCGCTAGCCGATTCTACGTTCTGGCTCTTGCCCGAGGCATCGCCCCCACCAACAGCCCCATGCCCATCGGGAGAATGCCTGCCGACCGTGGACCTACCCGGCTGGACGCAGATCTTTACTGACGATTTCACTGAGGAAATTCCCGAGGGTCAGTTCCCAGCCGCCACTAACGGTCAGTGGTGGGCCTACCCCTCGGGCTGGGCCGATACGAGCGGCAACGGCACATACGAGCCCAACATCATCTCCACCCATGACGGACTGATGGACATCAACCTGCGCACGGAGGGCGGTCAGCATCTCGTGGCCGCGCCAGTGCCCAACATCAATGGGCCGGCCGCTGGCCGCGACCAACTGTATGGTCGCTACGCCGTTCGCTTCCGTGCGGATCCGGTGCCGGGCTACAAAACTGCCTGGCTGCTCTGGCCGCAGAGTGGTGTGATGCCGCGTGACGGTGAGATCGACTTCCCCGAAGGTGATCTCGATGACGTCATCAAGGCCTACATGCACCGCCAGGATGCGACCGACCCAGGTGATCAAGACCGATTCTTGACGTCGGAGACTTACGAAAGCTGGCATACGGCCGTCACCGAGTGGTCGCCGACCGAAGTGCGCTTCATTCTCGATGGTGTAGTCATCGGGACGGTAACGGACCGCATCCCGAACACTCCGATGCACTGGGTCCTCCAGACCGAAACGCAAATCAACGGTGGGCCACCTTCGGCCAGCGCGACCGGACATGTGACCATCGACTGGGCGGCCGCATGGAGCTACACGCCGAGTGCCACCACTGCCGTTCCGGCCACAGTCAGCTATGACGCAGGCGGTTCAACCGCAACCCTTACTCCTGACGCGGCGCTTGCCCCCGGATTGACCTACACCGCCGTCATCGATGGCGCAACCGATGAGAACGGCAACCCGCTCCCCGTCACGGCGTGGAGCTTCCGCACAGAGTCGGATTCTAATACGCCACCGGAAACGACTATCACGTCTGGCCCTTCGGACCCTTCGCCGTCTCCGGACGCCACGTTCGTATTCACCGCAAACGAACCGGCCACGTTCGAGTGTTCACTAGATGGTGCCACTGCATCGGCCTGCACCTCCCCGGCCACCTTCACCGGACTGGGCGAGGGACCACACACCTTCGCTGTCACAGCAACCGGTCCCGCCGGCCAGCCTGATCCCACACCCGCCACGTGGTCGTGGACGATCACCACACCCGTGGCGGTGACGGTGACGGTCAGTGCGACTGATCCCGATGCCGCAGAGTCCGGGACCGACCCCGGCGAAATCACCGTCACCCGAAACGGCCCCACCACCGACCCGCTGACCGTGCAACTCACGATCAGCGGAACCGCCACTGCCGGCGCCGACTATACGGGACTGCCAACAAGCATCCAGATACCAACCGGCCAAACCAGCAGCGTGCTCGCAGTGCAACCGATCGACGACACCGAACCCGAGTCCACCGAAACCGTGACCGTCACCATCGACACCGACAGCACCTACACCGTCGGCACACCAAACTCCGGGACAGTATCGATCACCGACAACGACGACCCACCCGTGGCGGTGACGGTGACGGTCAGTGCGACTGATCCCGATGCCGCAGAGTCCGGGACCGACCCCGGCGAAATCACCGTCACCCGAAACGGCCCCACCACCGACCCGCTGACCGTGCAACTCACGATCAGCGGAACCGCCACTGCCGGCGCCGACTATACGGGACTGCCAACAAGCATCCAGATACCAACCGGCCAAACCAGCAGCGTGCTCGCAGTGCAACCGATCGACGACACCGAACCCGAGTCCACCGAAACCGTGACCGTCACCATCGACACCGACAGCACCTACACCGTCGGCACACCAAACTCCGCGACAGTATCGATCACCGACAACGACGACCCACCCGTGGGCCAGGAGATCACCCTGACTCCGGTAGCCGATACCTGGGTTGACCAGTCCAACCCCAACGCAAACTTTGGGACCGCCCAAACCCTCAACGTCGACGGCAACACCAATCGGGCCGAGCAGGCACTGCTGCGATTCGACGTGGCCGGCATTACAGGGTCCGCCCAAAGCGCAAAGCTCCGAATCTTCGTCACCAACGCCACGAGCAACGGGCCAACCGTTGTACTCACCGGGACCACGTGGTCAGAGTCCACAGTCACGTGGAACACCAAGCCCACTCAGATCGGCGGCGTTATCGACGATGCCGGCACCATCCCATCGGGCGCCTACTTCGAGTTCGATGTCACCACCGCCATCACCGGACCCGGGACCTACAGCTTCGCCCTCCTCCCCCAATCGAGCAACGGTCTCGGGTTCCGCTCAAAGGAAGCGGCAACAAACCGACCCCAGTTGGTCATCACCGCTCCGGTCGGGCCAGACACCGAACCGCCATCAGTCACCTCGCTCAGCCCCGCCAACGGCGCCAACAATGTTTCCCCCTCCGCACCCATACGGGTCGTGTTCAGCGAGGCCATGAACCCAGCCACGATCACCGGAACCAGTCTCACACTGTCCTCCGCCGGTCAGCCAGTCAACGGAAACGTAAGCTACGCAGCTACTACCCGGACCGCCACATTCACACCGTCATCACCACTAACACTCGGACAGACCTACAACGCAAACCTCGCAACCACCGTCACCGACAGCGCCGGCAACCCCCTAACCAACCCGACCTCATGGTCCTTCTCCATCATCGCCAGTCAGCCCACCGAGGTGACCCTGCTCCCAGTGGCGGACACGTATGTGAATGGGAGCAACACGACCACCAACTATGGCTCCCTCACCACGATCGAATCCGACGCAGCATCACAGATAGAGCAGCCACTCCTACGCTTTGATGTCAGCGGCGTTGCTTCGGTGCAAAGCGCCATCCTGCGGATATTTGTAAGCAACGGTACGTCCAACGGACCCGGGGTGTACCTCGCCGACAACAACTGGGACGAGAACACCGTCACGTGGGCTACGCGACCAGCTCAGCTATCCGGCGGCCCATACGCGGACGCGGGCGCCATCGGGACCGGCTGGTATGAACTGGACGTCAGTGCGGCAATCACCACGCCGGGGGTGTACACGCTCCACCTCGTGTCCCTCTCAAGCGATGGCTCCCGCTTTAGTTCTCGGGAAGGCTCTAATCCACCCCAGTTGGTGGTGACGAGCGGCTGAATTGGGCCCAAGGTTAACTATCGGCGGTGACGATGGTGGCAACCACTTGACCGTCCAATACCTCCACGCCGTATTGCCGTAGACCCTCGCCGTCCTCGGGGTACACCGTGCCGTCGCAAGAGTCCACAAACGTGGACGATTCCCGCTGCCATTCGGCAACACAGTTCCGGGGGGCGTCATCGGGCCGGACCGCGAACACCAACCAACCGGCCTGAGCGTCGGCACCGATGTGCTGTACCCAGACGTCGCGGTCATTGCCGAGACCGGAGATGAGAAGCGGATCGCCACCGAAGACATCTTCGTCGTCGATCTTGTCGGCGAGATCCTGTGCATTGCCAACGAAGAATTTGTCGTCACCGAGGTTGAGCTGCAAATCACCCCGTTCGGCCTGTTGAGAGATGCGAGTGATCAGGAAAATGATCGCAAGGAACCCAAGGATCCCCGCCACCGCGATGGCGGCCGCCTGCGTCCCTGGATTGTTTCGATTCGGTGCCACAGGCATGGGTGAAGTATTCCAGCAGCGAAACTGAACTCCATCTGCCGATAGGGAATCCGTTACCCTGATCACTGCGGGAGGTGAGTAGTGCGTGCAGAACAGGTAGTTATCGCTCAGTTGACAGACACCCATGTCAGCGTGGGAAACCACGGCCCCGGCCAGGCCTACTGGGACGAGAACACGCGTCGCCTACGTAGCGCCATCCGCTCGCTCAATGCCGAGACCGAACCGCCGGCGGTTGTCATCGGCACTGGCGACCTCGTTGAATGCGGGTCAGCGGCGGCCTATGAGATCCTGACCGCAATCACCAGCCAGCTGAACATGCCGTTCTGGCCGCTGCCGGGGAACCATGACTCACGGGTGAACATTCGAAAATCCTTCCCGGAAATGCCGTGGGAAGAAAACCACGCCAGCTGGTCGCAGCAAGTCCCCGATACCGACATTCAGGTCATCGCCCTAGATACCACCCAGGCCGGTCGGCAAGGCGGGTATGTAGACGCCGATCGGCTCGAATGGGTGGCCGACCAAATCGATCAAGCCACCTGGGCCCGCAAACCCTGCATCGTGGCCATGCATCACCCACCGTTTCTCACCGGAATCGATTGGATGGACGCCATGGGATTCGAGGGTTTCGACGAGCTCCGGGCCGTCCTCACCCAGCATCCCCCCACGCGGATCATCAGTGGCCACTTCCATCGCAGCATCACCGCGCAGGTGGGAACCACCGTGGCGTCCGTAGGGATCGCCACCACGATGCATATCAATCTGGACCTCAGCAACTCCGCTGTTCCTTCGATCATCAACGACCCCATCGGGTATCAGCTGCTGAGTATCCCGAACGATGAGGAGGCCCAGGTGATCACCCATGCGCGCTTCATCGATAGGGCGTCCGTGCCGAAACCGATCCAACTGCAAATCTGAGTACAGGTCAACGGGCTGCACAGGGCGGAGACCTGCGAACGCGGTGGGACCAGATCATCTTCAGATTTTCTCGAGCGGAGTCCAAGAGAGCAGCAACTGCTTCTCGCCGACGCCGGGGAACCGGATCACGGCTTGGGCCTTTTCGCCCGCCCCGTTGATGTCCAGGATCACCCCGTCGCCAAATTTGCCATGGCGAACATCGTCGCCCACCCGAAACTGCATCTCGGTATCAGCCTCGGCTCCGGCCTTGAGGGCAGAGTTGACTTGATACTCACGGCTGCTGAACATTCCCGGGCCCTTGCCGGCTACCGAATCGCTGAACTGGCGAGCGTCGTCGGTGGAACCGATCCGTTTCCCGAAGCTGGTGGAAAGCTTGCGTTTCTTGCCCCTGCTGCCCTCGGCGGACTGAATCACCGACGAGGGGATCTCCTCGAGGAAACGGCTTGGCGGGTTGTACTGAGAGGAACCAAACAGCATCCGGTGCTGGGCGTTGCAGAGGTACAACCGTTCCTGGGCCCGTGTAAGCGCAACGTAACAAAGGCGACGTTCCTCCTCCATCTCCTTGGGCTCGGTGAGCGCCCTTATATGAGGGAAGACGCCGTCCTCCAGACCGATGACGGCCACCACTGGGAACTCGAGTCCCTTGGCGGCGTGGACCGTCATGAGGAGAACACCTGCATCATCTTCGATCCCGTCGGTATCAGCCACCAGTGAGACCTGTTCGAGGAATTCGTCGACGGTGTCGAAATCGCGGGCAACGCCGATGAGTTCCTGAAGGTTTTCCAGTCGACTCTCGGCCTCCACCGACCGCTCCTCCTCAAGCTCCGCCACGTAGCCGCTGTCATTCAAAACGCGCTCCAGCAGTTCTACCGGCCCCTTCTCCGCTTCGAGGGTGGAGGAGTGATGCATCTGAAGGAAGCGGGCGATCCCTTTGATCGCTGATCCCGAGACGCCAGCTTCATCGGCCCGCTCCAGCGCATCGAAGAACGTGAGGTTGCGCTGTTGCGCGAATGCGTCGATCTTGGCAACGCTGGTGTCACCAACGCCCCGCTTGGGGGTGTTGAGGATTCGCTTGACGCTCACCTCGTCGGCCGGATTGACCGCAGCCCGCATGTAGGCCACGGCATCTTTGATCTCCCGCCGGTCATAGAACCGGGTGCCACCAATCACTTTGTACGGGATCCCTACCCGCATCAGGTATTCCTCCATGACGCGGGATTGGGCGTTGGTTCGGTAGAAGATGGCCATCTCATCCCAGCGGTACTCGCCGTAGGAATGGAGACGGCTGAACTCGTTGGCAACGAACTGGGCCTCGTCCACCTCGTCTTCACCAACGAAGTGCTGAATACTCTCGCCCTCGCCGGTTTCGGTCCAGAGGTTCTTGGGTCGGGCGCCGAAATTGTTGGCGATCACCGCATTGGCAGCGGTGAGGATGTTCTGGGTTGAGCGGTAGTTCTGTTCGAGCAGCACCACCGACGTGTCATGAAAGGCTTCCTCGAACTGCATGATGTTACGAATGTCGGCCCCGCGGAATCCGTAGACACTTTGCGCATCATCGCCAACCACCGTGACCTGGCGGTGCTCCGCCCCAAGGCGAAGAATCATCTCGTTCTGCACCGCATTGGTGTCTTGGTATTCATCCACCAACACGTGGGTGAACCGCTGCTGATAGTGCTCCAAGGCATCGGGCCGAGTGCGGAGCAGTTTGGCGGTGTTGAGGAGGAGGTCATCGAAGTCCATCGCTCCGGACTGCACCAGGCGCCGCTGATACTCCGAGTAGATATCCGCGGTCTTCTTGGCAGCGATGTGTTGGGCGCTGTCGTGAAACGCCACCGCATCCAAGCCCTCGTTCTTCGCTGAGGAGATCGAGTTATGGATGGCCCTGGCGTTGAATCGCTTGGCGTCCAAGCCCAGATCACGGATCACATATCCCACCAGCCGGGTTGAGTCGGCCTGATCATAGATCGTGAAGTTGCTGGGATAACCCAGCGCCCTGCCGTCGCGTCGCAGGATACGAACACAGGCCGAGTGGAATGTTGACACCCACATCTTCTGCGCCACCGGTCCCACCAGTTCCTGCACCCGGTGTTTCATCTCACCGGCGGCTTTGTTGGTGAAGGTGATCGCCAAAATCTCAAACGGCGAAGCGCCCTGGTCGATGAGCCAACCGATCCGACGAGTAAGGACTCGGGTCTTGCCCGAACCCGCACCAGCGATCACCAAAAGCGGGCCACCGGCGTGGGTGACAGCATCCAACTGCGCCGCGTTCAGCCCGTCCAAAATCCTGTCATGCACCACCCCCTGACCTTACCGCCCAACCCCTCCCCCGAAATTTCTGCTGTTACCCGACACCCAGTGTCAGCTGCAGCAGACTTTTGGCCGAAACGTCACGTTCAACAGAAATTTGACGGAGACAGCGCGCTCCGATGGCTTCTACCGGACCGGTGACACTACGCCCACGATGCGTTCCAACGTGAGCGCCAATGGCGCCTGACCAACATCTTCGCTACCCGCTCGGCAAGCACACCACCTTCGCATGGTGGATCTCGCGGGACGGGTCGTCCTGGCCCCAGCGACATCGACCCGCTCTTCGGCTGACACTGACTCAGCGGCGCCGGCGCCTACGGGAGTCGGTTTGGCGGGCTCGCTCGATGATCGGGGCGAAGTCGATCCCACCATCGGCAGGGTCGCGATCGTGTAGTTCAGCGGCGAGAGCCTCCAAGGTGGCACTGACGGTCACCCCGTTGTCAGCCGCGAACTGATGCCACGTGTCGTGGGCGGCATCGCTGAGGTAGGCGTGCAGCGCCCGGCGTCTCTTGGCTTTAGTTGCCGCTGATACGGCGTTCGCGGCGGTGTGAGCGGCAGTTGCGGCACTAAGAGCTGACATCTGGGGCGTTTCCTCTCATCGCGGTGCAGGGCATCTACTGCACCAACCATCCTTCGACAAAGAGACGCTAGTGCTAGATAGTTAGTTTCATCTTTTCCTGCGAAATTTCTGCTGCAGGTGACATTTCGGTCAAAGTCTGCTGCAGGTGACACAGGGCGTCACCCTGAGCAGAAAGTTGGTGAATTGGGGACATCTTCGGGCGTTGTGCACCGTTCATGGGCCGGTTTTCCCACACAATCCCCAGGGCCGTCCACTGGTCGGGCCGACCGCAGCAGAACTACGTTCATGGGGCGCCGAACGGGACTCTCCGCAACGAGAGCTACACACCCAGGGCAAATCCCCGCGTCACGAGCGACCGGGGGCGAAGCAACGGTCAATGCGAGGAAAGTTTCTGAGCACGTAGGGTTGCGCAGATGTAATTTCAATGGTGTAATCCTCTATCCCCACCACAAGATGTGGGTTCAGATCGCACAAACACCACCCAGACCACCACATGTAGTGGCAGCCAGAACCAAAACCAGAAAGAGCATGCGAGTGACACTGATCGAGGAAACCGAAGCCGAAGCCCAGCGAAACTCCCTCAAACGGGACGGAATCTCCGTAGACAGCACGCCGGGAATGCGGGTTCGGAAGCGCAACGGCAATCTGGAACCGGTCGACATCAACCGGATCGTGAACGCCATCGCTCGGGCCTCAGAGGGTCTCCTCGGTGTAGACCCCATGCGCGTGGCCACCAAAACCATCTCCGGGCTCGCCGATGGCGCCAGCACCTACGAACTCGACGAACTGTCCATCCGCACGGCCGCCGGTCTAATCATGGAAGAACCCGGCTACTCCCGCCTGGCCGCTCGTCTCCTCTCCACCGTCATCGACAAAGAGGTTCGCAACCAGAAGATCCCATGGTTCTCGGAATCAATCGCCGTTGGCCACCAGCTCGGAATCGTGGCCGACAGCGTGCTGGACTTCGTAAACGCAAATGCACCGGCGCTCAACGCCGCCATCAACTCCGACCGCGACCCGCAGGTTCGAGTTCTTCGGGCTTCGCACCGTCTATGACCGCTACCTCCTGCGCCACCCCGAGTCCCGCAAGGTCATCGAAACCCCGCAATATTTCTTCTTGCGGGTGGCGTGTGGTCTGTCCACCACCGCCGACGAAGCCATCGAGTTCTACGATCTCATGTCGTCGTTGTCCTACCTGCCCTCCAGCCCCACGCTGTTCAACAGCGGCACCACCCACCCGCAGATGAGCTCCTGCTACCTGCTGGACTCCCCCGAAGACAGCCTCGAAGGCATTTACAAGCGCTACACCGACATCGCCCGTCTGTCCAAGTTTGCCGGGGGCATCGGTGTTGCTTGGCACCGGGTTCGCTCCACCGGCAGCCTGATCAAGGGCACCAACGGACTTTCCAACGGCATCGTCCCCTGGCTCCGCACCCTCGATTCGTCGGTCTCGGCCGTCAACCAGGGCGGCCGGCGCAAAGGTGCGGCCTGCGTGTACCTCGAGAGCTGGCATGCCGATGTAGAAGACTTCCTCGAACTGCGTGACAACACCGGTGATCACGCCCGCCGCACCCACAACCTCAACCTCGCCAACTGGATCCCCGACCTCTTCATGCAGCGGGTCGAGAATGACTGGAAGTGGTCCCTCTTCGACCCCAAGAAGGTCCCCCATCTGGTCGACCTCTACGGCACAGAATTCGAACAAGCCTATTTAGCGGCAGAGGAGGCTGGCCTGTTCGAAAAGCAGCTCCCGGCTCGCAGCCTCTACAGCAAGATGATGCGCACCCTCGCCCAGACCGGAAACGGCTGGATCACGTTCAAGGACTCGTCAAACGAGAAGTGCAACCAGACCGGTTCCACAAACCCCGATGGCTCACCTCGAGTGGTCCACCTTTCCAATCTGTGCACCGAAATCCTGGAAATCACCGACCAACAGAACACCGCGGTATGCAACCTTGGATCGCTGAACCTCGGTTCGTTCGTGACGCCGAGTGGCGAGTTCGAATTCGATCGCCTCGGCGACGTTGTCCGGCAGGTCGTTCCCTTCCTCGACCGCGTCATCGACATCAACTTCTATCCCACCCCCGAAGCCGAAACGTCAAACAGCGTCTGGCGTCCAGTGGGGTTGGGTCTGATGGGCCTACAAGACGTCTTCTTCAAGAAGTCCCTCGCCTTCGATTCGCCCGAGGCTCAGGCTCTTTCGGCCCAGATCAGCGCCCACATCTACTATCACGCGTTGTGGGCCTCCACCGAACTCGCTGTAGAAAGCGGCCCGCACGATGCGTGGGAAGGAACCCGGGCCGCCGGTGGCGATCTCCAGTTCGACCTATGGAACGTGGAACCGCCAAAAGAGCTCGACTGGGAGTCCCTCCGGGCTCGAATCGCCGAACACGGACTACGAAACAGCCTGCTCATCGCCATCGCTCCCACCGCCACCATCGCCTCAATCGTGGGCTGCTATGAGTGCATCGAGCCCCAGGTCTCCAACCTTTTCAAGCGTGAAACACTCAGCGGCGAGTTCATGCAGATCAACCGATATCTGGTCACCGAACTCCAAAAGCGGGGCCTTTGGGATGCGCAGATGATCAACGAACTGAAGAAAGCCGAAGGCTCGGTGCAGTTCATCGATCGGATCCCAGCCGATCTCCGAGAGATCTACCGCACCGCCTGGGAAGTCCCGCAACGGGCCCTCATCGACATGGCTGCCGACCGAGGCGCCTACATCGACCAAAGCCAGTCGCTCAACCTGTTCATGGAGACGCCTACCATCGGCAAGCTTTCCTCCATGTACCTGCACGCCTGGAAGCGGGGCCTCAAGACCACGTATTACCTGCGCAGCCGGGCCGCTACCCGGATCAACCAGGCAACAACGGCCACCGCATCTCCCGACTCGCCCGATCCCACCTCTCTGCCGGCGCCCAAGACCACCTTCACCGATGAAGAAGCGTTGGCCTGCAGCTTGGAGAACCCGGAGTCATGCGAAGCCTGTGATTAGGCCCGCTCCCACTTTCGCCCGCCCCCAACCACCCCTGGAGACACCCACTCATGGCACTTGCTGAAACCTATTCCTACCTCGACGAAGAGCTCATCACCGAACCTTCCCCCAGTGCGCTGGCCCCCAAGGTCCGCAAGAATATCCTGGACCCGGGCTTCGATCTGACCCTTCGGCCCATGCGCTACCCGGTCTTCTACGACATGTACCGAGATGCGATCAAGAACACCTGGACCGTTGACGAGATCGACTTCTCCGATGACCTCACCGACCTCGACCGGCGTCTCATGCCCGCCGAACGTCACCTGGTGAGCCGGCTGGTGGCGTTCTTCGCCACGGGTGACTCGATCGTTTCCAACAATCTGGTCTTGAACCTCTACAAGCACATCAACGCCCCCGAGGCCAGGATGTATCTGAGCCGGCAGCTCTACGAAGAAGCGCTGCATGTGCAGTTCTACCTCACTCTGCTGGACAACTACATCCCGGAAATGGCTGACCGAGAAGCCGCCTTCGATGCGGTGGAAAACATCCCCTCCATCAAGGCCAAAGCAGAGTTCTGCTTCAAGTGGATCGGCAGCATCGACACCCTCGACGAGATCCGGACCGATGAGGATCGCCGTTCATTCCTGCTCAACCTAATCTGCTTCGCCACCTGCATCGAGGGCCTTTTCTTCTTTGCGGCATTCGCGTATGTCTACTTCCTCCGATCAAAGGGCCTTCTCAACGGTCTGGCCGACGGCACCAATTGGGTATTCCGTGACGAGAGCTGCCACATGAACTTCGCTCTCGAAGTGGTCGATACGGTCCGACGGGAACAGCCCGAATTGTTCGATGACCGGTTGGAAACCGACATCCGCAACATGTTGAAGGAGGCCATCGATGCCGAGCACCTGTTCGCCGCCGATGTGCTGGGCGAAGGCGTCCCCGGCATGAGCCTGCGGGACACTCGCACCTACCTCGAGTTCGTGGCCGACCAGCGCCTCGGCCAGCTCGGTTACGCCCCGGAGTATGGAGCGAAGAACCCGTTCTCGTTCATGGAACTCCAGGATGTACAGGGGTTGTCGAACTTCTTCGAACGGACCGTTTCCAGCTATCAGACCGGGATCGAGGGCGAAGTCGCCTTCGGGGAAGACTTTTAACAGATCGGCGGAGTCGGAGGGTTGGTGCCTGGCACCGACCCTCCGACGCGGCGCAATCGAACGATGGGAGCCCGTTAGTCCGGGGCCGGTGGAACAGAGAAGCCCCGCGGTGCCGGCGGCCCTTCCGGTGCCGGCGGAACAGAGAAGTCACGCGGTGCCGGCGGCCCTTCCGGGGCCGGCGGAACAGAGAAGTCACGCGGTGCCGGCGGCCCTTCCGGTGCCGGCGGAACAGAAGAAGTCACGCGGTGCCGGCGGCCCTTCCGGGGCCGGCGGAACAGAGAAGTCACGCGGTGCGGGCCGAGCCGACGGCGGCTTGCGGAAGTTGGACCACTCCATGAGGTTGCTCACAGCGAAATAGCCAGCACCGAGAGCTACAAACACATAACCAACGAAGTAGGCGGCCACGCCTACTGGGATGGCGACCGCAGCCGACACCAACCGGGCCAGCTGGATCTGGTTCTTCTGCGTCAGGATGCTGACGCCTCGAAAGAAGATATTGCCGCCATCGAGCGGAAGGACCGGCAGGAGGTTCACCGCACCCCACAGAAGGTTGAACCACACCATGCTTCGAACCACCACGTCGGCCGTCCCGGTGAAGGTCCCCTGGCGGCTGAGCAAAAGGGCGGGCAAGCCCAGCCCAAAGATCTGGGTAAACGGCCCGGCCAAGGAGACCAGCAGGTCTTGCCCGTTGGTAAGCCGAGTGCCCTGGACAGGCATGGTGTAGCCGCCGAGCCCGTGTAGGACGATAGAGGATTCGAATCCGTAGCGGCGGAAGGCGAAGGCGTGCCCAAGTTCGTGCACCAGGATCGACGAGCCCACCGCGGCCACTATCGCCGCTCCTCGCACGTAGTCAGGAGAGAAGCTAGCCATCACCCATACGGCCAACAAACCAAAAAAGATCTCGATTCGAATTCCAAATCCGAACAGCGAGAAATGGGAGGGCTTCACCTCCTTGACACTATCGCGAGCCTCCGTTGTGCAGTTCTCGGGTGCGAACCACCCGCTCACCGAGTGGTCAAGACCCAGTTCGCTCAGCGGACCTCGTTGACTTGATGGTTGGGCCAGGAATCGGCCGCACGGTGGAGGTGATAGTCGAAACGCCGCGCGGTGGAGTGGTCGCCCATGGTGATCCGCGGCAGCCGTAGCGGGTCATCGCCGGCTACGACGCGCCCGTTGAGAAAGGTGAACGCTGCTCGATACCCGGCCAATTCGGCGCCAACCCGAACCCAGGCGTTGTGATGGCCGGAGGGATAGGCCAGCAGATCCACCGATTGTTCAGCGCCCACCGAGCGGAGGAGGTCTCGGAGTTTGACCCTGGACTCGCTGAGTTCCGACGCCAAGTCGGTGTCGGTCAGACCGGGGAGCGAACGATGGCTCCGCGTATGAGAGCCCACTGCGTGACCCGCCGCTACCCATTCGCCCAGTTGTTGGGCCGTCATAGTGGGCGGCATGCCGTCCCACCACGGCGGGACCACACCCAGATGATCGGCCACCACAAAAACGGTGGCGGGTGCCCCAGCTTGGGCAAGGACAGGCATCCCATTGGAATAGAGGCCACCGAGAGCGTCGTCGAAGGTGATGGCAGCTAACGGCGGCGCATCGGGGGTCTCCATTGCTTCCACGAGTTGATCGACCGTCACGATGGTGTAGCCCGCCGCACGGACCTGGGCGATCTGTCGCGCCAGGTCGTCGGCACCAACACTCATGCCCACCGATGCCTCCCCCGGGGCCAGCACATCGTGATACCCCAGCACCACATGCCCAGGACCCAACCGGTGCCGGGCCTTGGCGACCAAAGCGGAGAGCGGGCCCCGGAGCCGATCAGCCAATGGCCGATACACGATCATGACGCCGCCCCGTGAAGCTCGACCGCTTCGCGCAGAACGGTGATCAAACGGTCCGCACCAACCGCAGCGGTATAGCGGGCGGCGAAGCGCTTGGCCCCGGCCCCACCCATTTGAGCAGCTCGATCCGGGCTGCTCATCAGCTCCTGCAACGCTGCTGCGAGGGCCACCGGGTCATCCGGTGGCACCAGCACACCGGTCACTCCGTGATCGATCATCTCCGGGACTGCGGCAACGTTGGCACCGACCACCGGCAGGCCGGCCGCCATCGCCTCGAGAACCGCGTTGGGCGCTTGGTCGATCGAGGATGGAAACGCGAAGATGCTGAGACCGGCGAGCAGTTCCCATAGCCGGTCATCGCCAGGGGAAAGATCATCTATGACTTCGATCCGATCGTGGGTAGCGGCAGCAACGGCGGCCAACGGGTCGGGGCTGATCAAGACCAGCGTGGCATTCTGTGCCCCGAGCGACCGAAAAGCGTCCACCAACACCGGGCCGCCTTTGCGAACGAATTGACGACCGAGAAAGCCGATGCGGATCGAGCTCCCCGACAGCCGCCGCGGCAGCACCGGCGGTGGCGTGATCCCGAACGGGAACGCCCGGATCTTGGCGGCGCTGATCCCATAGTCGTCCTGCAAGCTGCGATTTGACCATTCGCTGTTGGCTACGATCAGATCCGCTCTGTCGTACACCCGTTTTTCGATGGGTTTGGTGAGCCGGACGGTGAACGGGGTTCCCCGCCCCGGCGACCGGTACGGAATCCGATAGGCGTTGAGCGCATTTGTGGTATCCAACGACACCACCGTGGGCACGGTGGCCAACATCTTGGTGCTGAGCAGCCCAGCATTTTGGGTGTAGACGTGGACCACATCCACCTCTCCCAGGTGGCGGGCGATGATAGGCCGAAGCCTGGCGCTCACTCCCAGCTGGCTCCGCAACGGCTGAAGATCCGCGTCGAGCGGGGCCAACCCAGGAATAGGGGCCCGCCACAACCGCCCAGCCAACCCGGGCGCCGGAGTCTCCACCCACACAGGGGCAATGTCTTGTCGTTCCGCGAACGCTTTGCGCAGGTGGAAGTGAACGGTCTCGTGGCCGCCGATGTTCTCGTTCACCATCAACACTCTTAACGGGTCGATCCTGGCCACCGCACCACGCTAGGGGGCCTAGGAATCCGCCGCACCGGGGAATCCCGGAAAGGTTAACGGCTCGCCGGAAAGGCCGATAGGCCATCGTGCAGGGATCTTCCGAACTTGGAGCCGAAACCGAGCCCATACAGCAGGACACCTCTGCCGATGCCCTGGAGCGCCGCCGGCCAGAACCCGCTGCCGTGGAACAGGCCACCGAGACCTCGATCACCACACCCTTCGCGGAGACCGCCGCCGGCGAAGCCATCGACGTCGGCGCCACCATTCTCGCCGAAGCCCGGTCGTTGCTGGCTGGTCGCCGGTTCCGTGATGCCGCCCGTGTTCTGGAATCAGTTGAACGCCTCCGGCCCGATGATCCCGAAACGCTGTCGCTGATCGCCATAACCCACGCCCACCTGGGACGGAACCGGAAGCTGGTCCGTGAGGCCCTACGCCGGCTCAGCGACGAATTTGGCGATCGCTCCCTCACCTGGCGAACCGTGAGCGAGGTGGCACTGGCCCGATTCCAATTCGACCCCGCCCAGCATGCGGCCCGGACCTCGGTGCAGATGGCGCCTCGATCGGTGAAGAACTGGCACGCTCTCGCAGCGGCATACGCCGGAAACGGTTGGTTTTCAGAGTCCGAGGCATGTATCGCCGAGGCCACCAGGATCGATCCGGTCGGACAATACGAACTGGGCAAGAGCGATGTGATTGGTTTCGGTCAATGGCAGGTAGGGCGAGCAGTGAACTACTGGGCCATGACTCGTACCTATGTTGCAGTTGCGGCGATGCTCGGATTTCTGCTCTTCGGGTTACTGGGCTTGGCGGTTGCGCTCTCCACACCCATGCTCGTTCGGGAAGTCCGAGTGCGAACCGCCCCGGAACCCTTCCGTACTCTGGCCGATCTTGTGTGGCGGGCCGAGCACCGGCTTCGACTCCTGAATGCCACAGTTGTGAGCGCTGTCCTCCTTCTGTGGCTTCTATTGTTTACCATCATGCGGTGAGCTCTCGTTCCCACCGTCCTCGTCCCTCTCCAATCCGGGCGGTCACCGGACTCCTTGCCATCGTGCTCGGGGCGGCAGCCTGCACGGGCTCCGGTTCTGAAGTGGTCACGGCGGACCCCACCACCACGATCACCACGGCAGAAACCGTTGCTCCCACTGAGCCAGCCGTCTCCACCACGACCTCAACGACCGAATCGAGCCCGGCAACTCCCCCGGAATCCCTGCCGGGTGACCTGATCGAATTTGGGCCAGCCCAGGGCGATCAGCTCGATGTCGTTGGCGTGGCGTTCGACGACGTGCTCAACGTCCGCATTGCCCCCGGGACCGATTTCGAAATCATCGGGACCCTGGACCCCGACACCACCGGCGTTACCGCCACTGGGCACAACCGGTTACTGCCCAACTCGTTCTGGGTGGAAGTGGAGTTCGAAGCTCAGCTGGGATGGGTGAACGAGTCGTTTGTGGGGTATCTCGGGTCCAGTCGGGCCCTCGAACCCTCAATTCCCGCCGCCAATGCCACGGCGTTGGAAATGGCCCAACTGGTCGCGCAGGCGGCGGCATCGGTAGACCCACCCAGCACGATCACCGTGGCCGCCCAGCCACTCGACGACGTGGTGATCATGGACGTAATCGGACTTGGTGACGATGCCGCCAAGGGGTTTCGCCTCACCGTCACCACGGTGGAGACGGCCGGTAAGCGATCGGTGACCGCTGTGGATGAACAGATCATCTGCAGTCGCGGCAAAACCGCCGAAGGCCTCTGCGTCTGATCCGGGGTCACACCAGCTATCGGGCGATGGTTATTCCCACTCGATCGTGCCCGGCGGTTTGCTGGTGATGTCATAGGCCACCCGATTGACGCCATCCACCTCGTTGATGATGCGGTTGCTCATCTTCTCCAGCAGCTCATAGGGCAGTCGAGCCCAGTCTGCGGTCATGGCATCGTCGGAGGTAACGGCCCGAATAATGATGGGTCGGGCGTAGGTCCGTTCGTCACCCATCACACCGACGGAACGGATGTCAGCCAGGACTGCGAAGTACTGCCACACCTCGCGTTCCAGACCGGACCCAATGATTTCCTCCCGGACGATCGCATCAGCGTTCTGCAGAATCGCAACGGTCTCGGGCGTGACCTCACCGATGATCCGCACACCAAGCCCGGGCCCGGGGAAGGGTTGCCGCCACACGATTTCGTCGGGCAATCCCAGTTCGGTACCCACGGCCCGAACCTCATCTTTGAAAAGGTTGCGAAGCGGCTCGACGAGATCGAACTCCAGATCGTCAGGCAGGCCACCAACGTTGTGATGGCTCTTGATCTTGGCAGCGGTGTCGCTGCCGGATTCGATTACGTCAGGGTAGAGCGTTCCTTGGACCAGGAACTTGGCATCTTCAACTTCGAGTTGGGCTTGTTCGAAGACGCGAATGAACTGCGAGCCGATCACTTTGCGTTTCGCCTCCGGCTCGGTTACGCCGTCGAGATGCTTGAAGAAGCGATCAGCGGCATCAACGTGAACGAGCCGCACACCCTGGGACCGTTCGAAGGAATCGACCACCTGATCGGATTCGCCCGCTCTCATGAGCCCGGTGTCTACATAGACGCACGTGAGCCGGTCACCGATCGCTCGGTGCACAAGGGCCGCAGCGACCGCAGAGTCCACTCCGCCCGAGAGTCCGCAGATGGCACGGCCATCGGAACCAACTTGATCTCGAATGGCAGCGATGGACTCATCGATCACCGATGCCATGGTCCACGTTGGCTCGCAGCCAGCCAGGTCCAGCAGGAATCGCTTCAGGACCTGCTGACCGTGTTCGGAATGTTTCACCTCGGGATGATGCTGCACGCCGTAGATCGCCCGCTCCCGGCATTCCAGGGCGGCAACCGGCGAGTTGGGCGACATAGCCACGGCCGTGAACCCGTCGGGAACTTCGGTCACCGCATCGAAATGGCTCATCCATACCGTGAAGTCTTCGGGAAGCTCGCCCAACAAGGCACCGCCGCCCGCCGACTTACTCAACGCGGTTCGGCCATACTCGCCCCGCTCGTTCCGGCCAACCGTTCCGCCCAGCTGGTGGGCGATGAGCTGGGCACCGTAACAGATGCCGAGGATCGGAATCCCTAGATCGAAGATCTCGGGATCCAAACGAGGAGCGCCTTCCACGTGAACAGACATCGGCCCGCCGGAGAGGATGATCGCAGCCGGCTTCATCTCGGCGATCTTTGCGGGGCTGAGATCATGGTGGATGATCTCGGAATAGACGTTGCATTCGCGTACTCGACGGGCGATCAGCTGCGCGTATTGAGCGCCGAAGTCGACCACGAGGACAACCTGATCGGGATGGGCGACCGCGGTGCTCATGGCCGCACCGAGAGTTCAGCGGTCTGGAGTTCTTTCACGGTCTCGTAGCCGAGACTGGCCATGGTCTGCCGGAGAGCACCGAAGACGTTGGTTCGTCCGTCGGCAGTTACGGCGGGACCGGTGAGGACCTCCTCCAGCGTTCCCGCCGTGGGAGCGGGGAGAACAAGGCCCTGGGGAAGCGTGGGGTGTGCCACCGAGCGAGCCCAGTGGTGTCCGTGACCGGGGGCGGAATCTGCGCCGGCCAGCAGGGAGCCCAACATCACGGCGTCGGCACCGACTGCGATTGCTTTGGCGATGTCGCCGCCGGAACGAAGTCCGCCGTCGGCCACGATGTGAACGTACACGCCGGTTTCATCCAGGTGCCGCATCCGTGCAGCCCGGACATCGGCGATTGCCGTTGCCTGGGGCGCACCCAATCCGGTAACACGCCGGCTGGTGGTGGCCTCACCTGTGTCGACCCCCACCAGAACGCCAGCCGCGCCGGTTCGCATGAGATGTAGCGCTGCGGAATAACTGGCACAGCCGCCCACCACAACCGGTGTTTCCAGCTGACGGACGAATTGTTTGAGATTCAAGGGTTCTGGCCGGGCGCTCACATGTTCGGCCGAGGTGACCGTGCCCGAAATGACCAACAGGTCCAGTTCGGCCTTCATGAGGGTGTCCGCCATCTCCGCCACATGTTTGGGGCTCACGGCACCAGCGGCGTAGACGCCGCCCGCCCGAACTTCCTTGATCCGCTGAGTGACGAGATCGGGGTCGACCGGCGTTCCGTACCATTCTCGTAGCAGTGGGAGAGCAGCGGCCGAGCTGAGACCCTCCAACCGGCCCAACATGTCACCGGCGTCTTCGTGGCGGGTCCAGAGTCCTTCAAGGTCCAACACGCCGAGGCCACCGGCCTGAGAAATGGCAATTGCCTGGTCTGGACTGGTGACCGAGTCCATGGCGGCGGCCATGAACGGAAGCTCGAATCGGTAGGCATCGATCTGCCAGGACAGGTCCACCAATTCGGGATCTCTGGTGCGACGGGTGGGGTTCAGGCAGAGCTGGTCCAGCGAGTAGCCCGCCCTGGCGGTCTTTCCCATACCTATTTCAAGGTTGGCCACATCATCTCCTCAGAGCCGGGTGAAGCTAGCAGGCTAGTCCCACTTGGCCCGTCCCATGCGGGTTCGCTAGTGAACAATGGATGGCGTGTGGCCGGCAAGGATGTCTTGTTCGATGGCGTTCAGCTGATCCGCAGGCGCAAGTCCTACACCGGCGAGTTCGTCACGAAGCCGGGTGCACGCCCGAAGGGCCTCAACCCGACGGCCGCACTTAGCCAGCGCAGCGATCAACAGATACCAGAGGTGTTCCCGGTAAGGGTTTTCCTCCACGGCACTTTCAAGTTCGCCGACCGCCAACTCGTGGTTTCCCATGGCCAAGTCGGCCTCGAGGCTGAGTTCCATTGCAAGCAGCCGCAACTCGTCCAGACGGTACGCCTCAAGCCGGAACGCCTCGTGGTCAGCGAGATCCCCGAACGGTCGCCCCCGCCAGAGAGCCAACGCCTCTCGACAGGTGCGCTGACAACGCTCGGGATATCCCCGTGATTCGGTAGCGGCATTCACCAACCGTTCGAACACAAGCGCATCGATGTTCTCCACATCAGCGACCAGTTCATAGGAGTCATCGAGCCGCACGATCGCTTCGGCACCGAGTAGATGGCGCAAGTGTGAGACATACGATTGAAGAGTGCTGTAGGCCGAGGCGGGCGGATGGTCCGCCCACAGCACCTCATAGAGATGGTCCATCGGGACGGCGTGGTCAGCTCCTATGGCGAGCGCTCCCAGCAGAGCGCGGGCCTGCCGCCCACCAACCGAAACGGGTCCAGACGGTAGGAGTACGTCGATCGGTCCAAGCACACGAACCGTGTAGTCGTTCTGCATGAGGCCTCACCTCTGCTTCAAGTGTCCTCCATGTGGCCTCCATGTCCAGTGCCAGAGGACCCACAGTTCGGGTACAGACCCAGGAGCAAGAGCGTTCAAGCGATCAGCGGATAATACGAGCAAGAAAGAAGCGAAGACAGCCGAAAGGAGCATGAGATGAGCAAACTCTATGAACGAGAGAACCTAGATCGGGAGGCGGTCAAAGACCTTCCCGAGACGCACGAAGTTCTTCCCGAACTTCCTACCGATGTCACCATCCCTGATGATGTAAGCGGGATCACACACCCCATGCGGGCCGGCGGCGGTCGCGCAGCGTCTGGCATTCGCTGGATGCGGTGGATGCCCGCAGTCCTCCTGCTGGTGGCTGGGGCAGTGGCCCTTGGTTTGGTATTGCGTGGTGACAACACCGACACGGTGGCAAGCGAGCCGTGGGTAACCATCACTGAAGGACCGGGATCGAACTCGCTGGCAGCCGCCCCTTTTGAAGGAGTGGTGATCGACGTAGTCCCTGGCTACACAACGGTCGAGCCAACGGAATGGGCAACCGTTCGGTACGGACCGGCATCTAACTCACTTGCCGCCACCCCAGTGGCGACCCTGATCCCATGGACCACCCCCACCGAAGGACCGGGATCTAACTCGCTGGCACCCACCTCTTTTGAAGGAGTGGTGATCGACGTAGTCCCTAGCTACACAACGGTCGAGCCAACGGAATGGGCAACCGTTCGTTACGGACCGGGATCTAACTCACTTGCCGCCACCCCAGTGGCGACCCTGATCCCATGGACCACACCCACCGAAGGACCGGGATCCAACTCACTCGCCCCGTGAACACCGAGTAAGACATCCAGAACACGTGCTCTCGCCGGGCACGTGTTTTGTTGCGCCGGGTGGCAGACCGGCGGGATCGTGTTGGTCGGTCCTGCGGTCTTGGCAACCATCTCAGTCAGGACGGAATCAACCAGTACTCGATCAATCAGAGCCGGCGTCCGCGGTGACCTACGATGTGGCAGAGGCGATGCCGTCGTGATCGCTCTTGCGAAGTTACCAAGGAGGCACGAACGTTGACCGATCAACCCCACGACGATCTCGATCCACTCGAACGCTCGCTCCTCGACAGAATTGACCGGCTCATAGCCGACCCCCACCGGGAGCACCACGAGCCGATGATGGCTGCAACGCTGCTGGAGGCGCAGATCACCAGTCGGATCATCGATCACACCGCCCGCTGGCTGCGAGCTACACACGGTCTCGGGCACTACACGATCGGATCTGCCGGCCACGAGGCCAACGCCCTTGTGGCGCTCTCGCTGGAACCGACCGACCCTGCGCTTCTCCACTATCGCTCTGGCGGGTTCTACGTCGCTCGGTCACTGCAGGCACAGCACGCCGGCACCACGGTGGACGATCCGGCGGACGACATCCTGCGCGGCATGCTCGCTCGGTCCACCGAACCGATCGCAGGCGGACGCCACAAAGTCTTCGGAAATCACGTTTTGTCGATCATCCCGCAAACGTCGACCATCGCATCCCATCTGCCCCGCGCCGTCGGACTGGCGCTCAGCTTCGAACTCGCAGACGATGCCTCGCTCACGTGGCCGATCAACTCCGTTATCGTGTGCAGCTTCGGCGACGCCTCGTTGAACCACTCGACGGCTCAGGGTGCGATCAACTGGGCGTCCAACCTGGCATTTGCCGGGAGGCGAGTGCCGATTCTTTTCGTCTGTGAAGACAATGGATTGGGACTAAGCGTCCCAACCAAACCCGATTGGGTAGCTGATTCGGTCCGGTCCCGCCCAACGATCGACTACACACGGATCGCCGGTACCGACCCCTCGCAGGCACTGGCGGCGTTACCCCTAGCCATCCAACGTGTCAGAGACGAGGGCCGTCCCGGTTTCATCCATCTCGAAACGGTTCGCTACCTCGGCCACGCCGGCACCGACGTGGAAACGGCCTATCGGTCCCCTGATGACATACGCACCGATCTTGACCGTGATCCGATTCTTTCCGCCGCCCAACTCGCCATCGACAGCGGCGTGTGCGACGCCACCGAGGTCGTGGAGTGGTATCACGACCTGCGGTCCACCATCCGCGGTAGGGCTCTCGAACTGGCCGAAGAGCCGACCCTGGTCGATGCGGCAGAGGTCATGGAGCCGCTCGCTCCCATGTTGAGGATCCGGGGCGACTCGTTCGCTGAACAGGACACCGCAAAGTCGCTGTCGAGCGAGCGACTCACACTGGCCCAGTCCATCAACCGGACCTTGGGTGATCTACTAACCGAACGATCCAAGACAATCGTTTTCGGGGAAGACGTCGGGCGCAAAGGTGGTGTCTATGGCGTGACCCGGGGACTCCAGAAGCGGTTCGGAGACCGGCGAGTCTTCGACACCGTGCTCGATGAGCAGTCTGTACTCGGTCTCGCATTGGGGTCCTCGCTCAACGGATTCCTTCCCATGCCCGAAATCCAATATCTCGCCTACCTACACAATGCCGAAGATCAACTTCGCGGCGAGGCTGCAACGCTGGCGTTCTTCTCCAAGGGCCAGTATCTCAATCCCATGGTCGTGCGGGTGGCGGCCTACGGCTATCAGAAAGGTTTCGGAGGACATTTCCACAACGACAACTCGATCGCCGTCCTCCGTGACATTCCCGGCGTGGTAATAGCGTCGCCTGCCCACCCCAGCGACGCTGGCCCGATGCTTCGGGCATGCATTGAGCACGCGGCCAGGACCGGAGCTGTCTGTGTGTACCTCGAACCGATTGCGCTGTATCACACCACCGATCTGCACGAACCTGGAGATGAGGAATGGACCGCAGACCTCGGGTCTGTCCGCATCGATCCTCTCGGTGGACGAGTCCACGGTGCCGGAACAGACCTCACGATCCTCACCTGGGCCAATGGCGTGTACCTCAGCAGGCGAGCTGCGAAAACCCTGAGGGATACTCACGGCATCAACGTTCGCATCCTGGACCTTCGCTGGTTGGCACCATTACCGACCGATCAGATCCTCGCCGAAGCGAACGTCACGGGTCGGGTTCTCGTCGTTGACGAGACGAGACGAACCGGAGGTGTGGGCGAAGGCATCCTCGCAGAACTCGTCGATGCTGGTTTCACCGGTTCGATCGCCCGCGTCACCAGCGAGGACTCCTTCATCCCCCTCGGCGCTGCGGCAAATCACGTGCTTCTCGGCGAAGACGACATCATCGGTGCTGCACGGAACATCCATGGTGAGGAGCTGGGACTCCAAACGCGACACTGAAAACCGTGGTGGCAAACTCAATAATTACGCTTCTTGAACCGACAAGTACGGCATGGAACCCGTTTCGCTCGAGGGGCTCATGGACAAGCTTCCAGATGCCGTTTTGGCGATCGACACAGCCGGGGTGTTGCGCGGCGCGAACGCGACCGCGGAAAGCCGATTTGGATGGCCACGAGAAGAATGGCTCGGCCGTAGTCTTCTCGAACTCATCCATCCCGGCGATATCGAATGGGCGATTTCCTCGCTGGACACGGTCGTTTCGAAAGACGTCGGCACTCCCATCGAGGTTCGGGTGCGTAGCGCAGAAGACTGGCGACTCGTCGAAGTCATCGGCACATCGTTCGCCCACCAGGACGAAGATCTGATCCTGCTGTCGGTCCGGGACCTGACAGAACGACGTCTGTGGGAGGTAGCCGGTGACGACACAGCGATGTTTCGCTCGATCATGCAGAACGCTCCCACCCTCACCTTCCTCACCGATCGCGAGGGCATTGTGCGAGCAGTCTCTGCTGCACTGATCCGGCTCACCGGCCGCGGGCCAGACGAAGCCATCGGCCGCAGTGTGACCGACTTGGTTGTTCCCGCCGACCGGGGCCGGTTCTCCCTCGCCCTGCAAAAGCTGCTCGAGAACCAACACGGACAGACCAAGCTCGAGGTGATCTTTGGCGCGACCGGGCGAGCTCCGGTTCCTTGCCAACTTTCGATGGTGAATCTTCTTGCCGACCCTACGGTGGGAGGAGTGGTCATCTCCGGTCACGACATCACCGAACTGCGCGATATCCGCCACGAGCTCGAGCACCTCGCACGGCACGATCCGCTCACCGGTCTCCCAAACCGGACCCAACTCACGCAAGTCCTGCAGACCTGGCTGGATAACGCCGAAACAGCCAGCGGGCGGATCGCAATAGCATTCATCGATCTCGATCGATTCAAGCCGGTCAATGACCTGTACGGCCACGAGACAGGCGACGAGTTGCTCATTAGCGTCGCTTCTCGCCTCCGTAGTGTGGTGCGTGGAGACGATTTGGTCGCCCGGTTCGGCGGCGACGAATTCGTGATGATCGCTAGACTCGCAGCCGACCTCAACCTTCAGCAGCTCGCCACCCGATTCGAAGAGGTGATCGACCGGCCCTTCAATCTGTCAGTCGGAGAGGTGAGAATCGCCGCCAGCGTCGGGGTGATCGAGGCGGTGCCTGGCGACGAAGTCGACACGGTCCTGGCCGAGGCGGACGTTGCCATGTACGCCGCCAAGAACAACCGACAGTCCGACTTGACCCCCGGTCGCACGGTGCTGGTTCGGCGTGGTCTCGCCGAACGGGTCTCCCAGGCCCTCGACATGGGCGAGTTCGTGGTTCACTACCAGCCGATCGTCGAGCTCCAGTCAGGCCGATGGGTCGGCCTCGAGGCTCTCGCCCGCTGGGACCATCCTGAGCAGGGTCTCCTACTACCGGTCGACTTCCTCGACATCATCGAAGACATCGGCAGAGGAGCTCGGCTGGGTGAAATCGTGATCGATATGGTCTGTGCCGACATGCATCGTCTTCATCTCGACGCCGGCGTCATGCCTGGCGTCTCTGTCAATGCATCGGTCGATGAGCTGACCGATCCGGAGTATCCCTCTGTGGTCGCAGACTCGCTGCGGCGATGGGGCGTCGCACCGGACCGTTTCACCATTGAGATCTCCGAACGGTCGATGCTCGAGCGACGTAGCCGATCCGGCATCGCCGTGCCCACCAATCTCGCTGCACTCGCCGATGCAGGAATCCACCTCGCCGTCGACGACTTCGGGACAGGCTATTCGTCCCTCACTCATCTCGTTTCGTTCCCGGTGGACGTGATCAAGATAGATCGAACTTTCGTCGCCGGTGTCGTCGGCGACGACCAGCGCCGATCGGTGATCTCCGCGCTGGTCGGACTAGCCGACAACACCAACATGACAGTTATCGCCGAAGGGATCGACCAGCCGAACCAGATCACCGTGTTGCGCGATCTCGGCTGCCGTCTGGGCCAAGGCTTCCACTTCGCCCGTCCGATGCCCTACGACGCCCTGGTGCTGGCCTATCGGACCGAAGGAGCTCTTCGAGAAACGTCTGAAGCGCGCGGGGCTGAAGCGGACGTCTTGCATGCCGTTCGAGTACGGGCCGACCGAGCACCCTGACCTATCGAGCGCGCTCCCACACCGCCAGCTCGGAGACGTTCCGGTCGGCCAACGCTCGGAGCAACCACAGCTGACTCATTCGTGGGCGTGTTTCGCGTGATCGACGTCCATGTTGAAGAGGCGCCCTGCGAGCTCGCGAGCAAGTTCAATTCCCATCGAAGGGTTGTCCTCGAGGATCTGGTCGAATCGGTTATACGGAATGGTCAGCAGGGTCACATCCTCTGCCGCCGTAACGGTCGCACTGGAAGGTCCAAGCCCGAAGAGGCCGAGTTCGCCCACAATTTCGCCGGCGGGGATCGTCGCTACGTGCTCACCATCGACGTGGACGTCCACCGACCCGGACACGATGATCGACGCTTCCCGATTGTGATGACCCTGCCTGATGATCTGCGTGCCAGAGGTGACATCAATTTCGTCTGCTGCCTGAGCGAGATGAACCAGCCCCTCTTTCGTGGCGTTGCGGAAGAGTGGGATTTTCTTCAGACGGTCCATCTTGGCGTCGGGATGAAGTCTCATTGTTGTTCGGGCTCCTGTTGGCCAGTCGGCTACCGGCTGAGCCTAGACGCTGGTTCATTCCGGATGAAAGCCGAGCGGTCCCTCATCCTCGCCAGTCAGCTGGACTTGCTGTCTAGAGACCCTTGATGAAGCTCACTTGCTCGTTGAAGACCCATTCACTTTCGGTTGAACTGAGATCGCCCCAGATCACGTAGTTGTCCACGAAAGCGAACGTGTAGCCGAATTGATCGGAAGCTTGGGCCGTGCCGTCAACAATTTCAATCGTGAAGTCCGAACTCAAGACTGCGGCGGGGTCCACGGGACTGCTGAAGCGAATGATCTCCACCGAGCTGTCGCCGCTGTAAGCAAAGGCCGCCACTTCGAAAGCCGGTGCTGCGGTCATGTCGCCGAACCACGCAAGGTAGGTACCGTCCGCTTCAACGGCGAATGAACCTTCGATCGATGGAGCCAGCACGCCGCTGAGCGCATCCTCACCATTTGATGGCCTGGTACCTGGCTCGTCGCCTGTCTCCAGTTCTTCAAGGAATTCCAACCATTCCTCTTCGGTCATGGCCTCACCATCGGATCCGAAGTCGACCGCCCCATTTCCGGGCTCGAACGACGTAGTTCCGCCACCGTTGAATTGGTCGAAGAGGCCTTCGAGTTCCGCCAGCTGTTCAGCGTTACCGAACGCCTCCCAATCGGTCTCCATGAGGACATCCAGCATTTCCTGGCCGATCTCGTCTTGGCGGTCCACGATCTCTTCGATGTCGGTACCGATAGCCACGAGGTCGGTCGGTTCCAGGACAGTCATCAGATCGTTGATCGTCTCCAGGTACGTAGGCATCGTCGAGAGGTACCAGCGGCCGTCTCGCTCTACCACGGTCACACCGAGATCCACCGCAGCCATCCGCTCGAAAGCGCTGACGGTGGTGTCGGAGAGGTCCGCGACCTCCAGCAGTCGATCGAACAACTCTCGGGCTGCTTCGGCTTCGGGCGAGGTGTCACTGGCACAGCTTTGCGTGGTCTCACCATCGAAGATGATCGTGGTGCAACCTCCGGCGATCGTGAAGGACCCAGAGACCGGTGAGCTGCTCAGCTCGCCGGCGCCTACCTCTATCGACACCTTGATCTCGTTGAGGCTGGCCACCTGGCGGCCGTTCACTTCGGTCGCAGCGAAGTCCACCAGGTCCACCGACCACTCGACGTCCTGGAGTTGTGCGGCCGCAGCCGCGTCATCCATTCCTTCCTGCAACTCAGGCAAGAAGAGCGGCGAATAGTCATAGAGGACGGCGGCCTCCGAGGGGTCCATCAGCGTCAGCATGGCCGTGGCGTCCAGATCTGAGATCGCCAGGATCATGTCTTCCATCACTGCGTCCGGCGTCTCGGCTCCCACCGGGGCCGGACCGTTTCCGAGCCCGGGGAAGAGCTTCTTCGCATCTCGGCGCGCGGCTTCCGCACCCGAGTAGTAGAGGCTGACATACCACGATCCGTCCACTTCCACCACGGCCATCTTCATAGGCTCTTTGGCCATGTCGGCGACGGTCCGAGTGGTGTCGGCTTCGGGCATCTCGATTTCGAACCGATCCCAGAGGGGCCCCATCGGGGTCTGAGGATTGTTGGGGGCTGAGATCGTGCCGCCGGTGGTGGTCACGTAGTGCAACCCGGGGTCGAGCGCCTCCACGGAGTAGGTGACGCCCTCCACCCGGATGTCGAGAAAGCTGGCCGCAGCCGGGTCGGCATCGGCGCCAAGAATCTCCAGTCGACGCATGTGCCCAGCCATGTCGAACATGGGCTGGGCCAACGATTCGCGCTCGCCGGGGTGCATGACCTCTGCTACGCCAACGAGATCTTCGTTGTCCAACGCCGCGAAGAAGAGTTCTACCGCTTCTTCGGAACTGGCGGGACCTTGGGGGGCTCGGAGAGCGGCCGTAGCGGCAACACCGCCGCCGATCGCAAGGGCGCCGAGCAGTCCGGCAACGGCGAACCGGCCCGCTTTACCGGACTTACCGACCGCAGAATGGGTGGATGCGCTGTCCTGTGGTTGACCCAGCAGCATCTCGGGCTGAACCGGATGGGCCGCACCAGGGGCACTGAATCCCGCCGGGGCCGAAGCGCCAAATGGGTGAGGCGCTGCTGGTGGAACACCGGGCGCGCCGGGGAACCCCGATGAGGCGGCTCCTGCCGCTGGGTTGTTCCACGAAGGGGGTGTGAATCCTGAATCTGTCATTACTCATGCTTCCGCTGTTTGATTGCCGCAAGACCGGGCGTGGTCCTGACCCATCTATGGACATCGGACCGCCACATGTTGTTCCTTGAGGATCTAAGCGAAATTCCTCATGAGGGAGAGGCGGCGCAGAGCGCCTTCGATCAGGAGTTTTTACGGTGAAGCGACCACAACAAGCCCAACAGCGATGATGAGTCCAGCAACCGCACCGAGGACGGTGAGGGGTGGACCAGTCCCGGCGTTGATAGGGCTGAGTATCACGATCACACCAACGCACAACGACACCAGCGACTGCAAGGCAAGCAACCCGGCTGCGGGACGCAACCGCCCCAGCGCGGCGAATCCCACAACGCCCGCCGCCACCACCGGCAGCAGGAACCACCCAATCCTTATGGTGGTAAAACCCTCCAAACCGAGCTGTTGGGGGATGCGGAACATCTCGAAACTGTTCCTCACCCGGGTGCCGGCAACAAACCAGCCCAGGAACATCCCGAGGGTCATGAGCCCCGCTGCAGCACCCGCCCCTATCGAGAGCGCTTTCCGCAGTCGGAGAAGAAGGGTGGTCCGAATCTTCACAGGCACGATTGCAGTGCGGGGGCCAGATCGCCCTTGCTGTCGCATGCGACTGAATCGAGACCCAGAAAGCCAGCCAGTTCGAGGAGTGTCAGAGCGAGATTCTCGGCCACGTGGGAGCGATCATGGCCCGGTTCGAGAAAAGCGGCGCGAACCCCAAGTACGCCGGCCGTTCGATCCGCCTTCAGATCCACTCGTGCCACCAACTCATCGCCGAGCAGGAAAGGAAGCACGTAGTACCCATGGATGCGCTTCGCCTCGGGCACATAGATCTCGATGCGATAGCGGAAATTGAAGAGGCGCTCCGCTCGAGGCCGGAACCACACCACCGGGTCGAATGGTGACAGGAGAGCTCGAGCGGATGCTCGACGCGGGCGCTTGGCTGTGGCGTGCAGCAGCGCCGGTTGGTCCCAGCCAGAAACCTCAACTTCACGCAGCAGCCCTTCTTCCACCACCTCCCGCAGGAGAGGCCGAGCGGCTGGCATCTTGATGCGAAAGTAGTCTGCAATGTCGGCCGCAGTGCCAATGCCGAGGGCCTTCGCCCCGATCATGAGCAGTTCTCGTTCCGCCTCGTCTTTGGGCAAGGGAGGCAAGGATCTGACACGCTCCGGCAGCACCCGCTCGGGAAGGTCATAGTGGGTCTTGAAGTTGGCAGGACGATTTGCCACGGCCAGCAGACCCTCGGAGTGCAGGCTTACAAGTGCAACTTTGCCTTTGGGACTTCCCCACCACGGACCGCTCCTCTCCCCCGGTTCGGAAAGGTCCGAAACGCTGAGCGCTCCCCGTTCCCCAATTTCCGCCAGCACGTTCTCGATATAGCCGGGGTGCTGTTCTCGAACCTCCCCGGCTCGCCGCCACCGGCAGGAATCAAATCGATGCGCCAGCAGCGGCAACAACTCAGCCGAAGTGATCGAAGCCTCATGCGCCAGGAATTCCATGTTCTCGCCGCTCTCCCACAACCATCGGTCTAGCTTTTCCTGGTCGTAGGGACCCAACCTTGCCAACACCGGGAGGAAGTGACTGCGGCAGACCACGTTCACGGAGTCCAGTTGCAGGATCGCCATTCGCCGGAGCACTCGGCGGAACTGGCTTACGGTGACCGCTCCGGGCCGACTATCGCAAAACCCCTGGGCCGCCAATGCGATTCGACGAGCCCCGGCCTGATCCACGATTCGCAGTCTGGCGCAGGCGCGCCGGAACTCAAACGAACGGCGGCGCGAATTTGCCCCGGCCTTTGCCTACCCCGGACTGAGCGTGGAGGCCGCTTCTGGTACGGTGCCGTCCGGGAACGCGTCGCGCCGCATGCAGTCCCGTGGGCTCCGGGAATCGACGGGACCGTTTCACATACCTCAGCTTTATTGCCGGTCGGGCACTCTTGGCTTGTCTGCAATAAACCTTCTGAGGAGAGAGTTACACACCCCCATGGAATTCATACGACGGAACAAGGTCTTTCTCGGGGCTGGCGCCAGTGTCGGGCTCGTTGTTGTGGCTGTACTGGCGTTCGGCGTGTTTGGAGTCCAGACCCTTTTCTACGACAACGAAGTCAGCGAAGGTGGCCCGGTGTTCGCCAGCGGCGTCAGTGCAGCGTCCCAGGATGAAACAGACTCACCGATCGGCGAAACCGACCAACCCGCCGACAAACCGGCATCTGACGAATCGGACGAACCTGTAGCGGATGAACCGAACCCGACACCGGTAGTGGAGACCGTGGCTCGCGCCTCGTTTGCTGATTCGGAGATCCATTCGGGCAGTGGCGACGCCGTGGTCCTGTCGGATGGCGCCCAACAATTCCTCCGGTTCGAAGAGAACTTCGCTACCGACAACGGCCCCGATCTCAACGTCTACCTTCGCGATGGATCGGGAAACTTCATCGACCTTGGCGACCTCAAAGGCAATATTGGTAGCCAGAACTATGAGTTACCGCCCGACGTTGACATCGGCGTCTTCAATCGGATCGACATCTGGTGCGTCCGCTTTGGGGTGAGCTTCTCCACTGCGGAGTTGATTTGACGCCCATAGAATCACCTCATGGAGAAACCGCCCCCCGATCCCGCCAAACTGCTTGACTTTTGGATGGAATGGGAGAAAGGCAACGACAGCCCCGGCACGGTGATGAAGAACCTGAAGAATGGCGGCATGAAGGAGCTGCTCCACCAGCTGGCCGGACGGGAGATTTCCTGATCTTCGATCCGCCCCCTGGGCGAGGAGGCCCGCAGCAGATTCCCCGTCCACCGGGCGCCCAACTGGGAGAACCGGCCCGGTGGACCAATGTTGTGCCTCCAGTGGACCTGGAGCGAATTCTCGCCCTGGCCGATCCCGAGAATCCCGGCCTCCCCCACCCACCGGTCGACGCCGGTAAGGAGCCATCAGCCGTCCTGGTGCCGATCTATCCCACCCCCACCGGTCCCGAGCTCCTTTTCACCCGCCGAGCCTGGACGCTTCGTTCGCATCCCGGCCAGTTGTCTTTCCCCGGGGGTCGGCGGGATCCCGAAGATGCCGATCTGGTGGATACGGCAGTGCGCGAAACCGAAGAAGAGATCGGACTACCTCGGTCGGCAATAACGATCATCGGCGAACTGGAGCGCCTCACCACCGTGAGCAGCCCGGCCAACATCGTGCCGATCCTGGGCTTGCTGGAGGAACGGCCGACCGCCCTGACGCTGGCGACCGATGAGGTGGACGACGTGGTCTTCATCCAGCTGGCGGAGCTGCTGGACCCAACGATCTACCGAGAGGAGATCTGGTTTCGCCATATCGGCGGCAACGCTGGGTTCGAGGGCCTGCCCGTTACCTTCTTCGAGCTGGAGGGTGACACGCTCTGGGGAGCCACCGCCCGCATCGTCCGAGGAATCCTCGAACGGCTCTAGGTCTAGAAATCCAGGTCTAGAAATCCCAGCCCGGTTGGGGGGTAGGGAGGTGCCCGGTGAGACTGTCCATCCGCTCAGCCGTCTCCGCGGTGCACGCGAATTCGCCCATCGCCAGAAGGGTCGATGCCGGAAGCACCCCGAGCCACCAGCGAGTGAGCGAGTTCACCGTGGTCTCCAGGTCAATCGGTTCGTCGCCGGTCACCCGCTCAACGGTGTGAGTGGCACCGAAACTCAGACTCCACGTTCCGCCAACACCGTTCCAGTCGCCGTCATAGCCACTGTCCACCAGGTGTGCTTCCACCGGGTCGTTGACCTTCACGACTACCGAGAAACTGTCATCCACGGCGTGAATAGCCCTGATGCACGCCGGGAGATCAACAATCCGAGCCTGCCACCAGGCGTCAGCTTCGATGCGTAACGCCCCTGTTTGACTTCCTCGAGTCCGGCGAAACTGCGCCCCCGGGTCGACGATGAAATCTTGAAGCTGCAACCAGACCGGCTCGGTGAGCCGCAGCACGTCCACTTGATCGCCCCACTCCTGGATCAATCGAAGGAGTTCAAGACACTGTTCCCGGGTCTGATACGCCCATTGGGTGATTCGGTCCGGTCCGTGCTCGCCCGTGGTCACAATCGCCATGAAATGCGAGATATGACCGTCGGTTCGGTAGCCGTAGATCGCGATATCGCCATCCACTCGCATCCCGGCCGCCGTCAACCGCTCGCCGCCGATGACAACACCACCGTGAGCATCCAATCGGGAGGTCATGGCGGTGTGAAGCTCCTCGCTGTCGACGTCCAACTCCAGGCGTTCCGGGGCTCGATAGTCGGCCGGGATCGCAAGGGCCCCGGGGTAGATCCAGGCATGATTCTCATAGGGTCCCGTGCCGAAACCGAAACGGTCATAAAAGCCCTGGTCGAACATTCCCAGCATCGCCACAACGCACCCTTCGTCAGCCAAGTGCGCAACGGTGCGAGCAGTCAAGCGGGAGGCTAACCGCCGCCGCCGGGCGATCCGGCTGGTGGTCACCGCCGTAACGCAGCCAAGCGAGAGCAACGACTGGTCGTATCGAACCGTGCCGAGGGCTCGATGCACCGCGCACTCTGCGCTCCCGTCGATCAAGCCCACGACCGTGCGACCGTCGTTCGCTTTGAAATACTCCGAAATCCGTTCCTTCTGGTCGTCCTCGTTGTCCCACCATCCAGTTTCGGACCAAGTCCTCAGCACCGACTCGATGTCTCGGTCGAAGTCGAATGGGACCAGGTGCGAGCCCGGGATCGTTTGGCGGTCCATTTGGTCAATAGTAGGTACGACATTCCCAGAGGGCATACGATTTCGAGCATGCAGACGGTTCGACTGACCACTACCCAGGCCATCGTCCGATGGATGATCGCTCAAAGCACGCTCCTGAGCGATGGGACCCAAGCCCCGCTGTTCCCGGGGATCTTTGCCATTTTCGGTCACGGCAACGTCACCTGTTTGGGTCACGCTCTGGAACAAGCCGGGGATGACCTTCCCACGTGGCGAGGCCAGAACGAGCAAGGAATGGCGCTGGCGGCGGTGGCCTACAACAAAGCGCAGAAGGGTCGCCAGATCATGGCAGCCACATCATCGGTGGGTCCCGGTGCCACCAATATGGTCACCGCTGCAGCCGTGGCGTCATCCAACCGTCTTCCGTTGCTCCTGTTCAGCGGCGATTCGTTCGTCAGCCGGATCCCTGACCCCGTACTCCAACAGGTGGAGCAGTTCCACGCACCGAGCATCACGGTCAACGATTCGTTCAAAGCGGTCACCACGTTCTGGGACCGCATCACTCACCCCGCCCAAGTAGTGCAGTCATTGCCAGCCGCCGTGTCCCGAATGCTGGACCCGGCCACCCGTGGCCCTGCCTTCATCGGGCTCCCCCAGGACGTTCAAGCCGAGGCATACGACTATCCGGAACGTTTCTTTGAAGCGACCGTGCACGAGGTCCCCCGCCCGCGGCCCGACGTAAGCGAGATAGTGGAAGCTGCCCGGCTGATCAATGGTGCCCAAAAACCACTGATCATCGCCGGCGGAGGGGTGCACTATTCGGTCGCCGAAGCCCTACTCCGAGACTTCGCCTCCAAACGAGGCATTCCGGTGGTGGAGACCGTGGCGGGCAAGACCAGCTTCCTCGGCGACGACCCCAGCTACATAGGTCCGATTGGTGTAACCGGTTGCACGGCCGCCAATGACCTGGCCGCCGAAGCCGACGTTGTGATCGCCGTCGGCTGCCGTCTGCAAGACTTCACCACGGGATCATGGACAGTGTTCACAAATGAGAACACCGTGTTCGTGAATGTCAACACCACCCGATTCGATGCCATCAAGCATCGGTCCGTCCCGGTGGTGGGCGATGCCCGCGAAACGCTCCACGAACTCCAAGGCCTCACCGCGGGCTATGCGGCTCCCACCGCTTGGACCGAATTGGCCGCCGAGAAGAAAGCCGGCTTCCGCGACTACCTGGACCTCATCGGCAGCGCACCCGCTGAGGGCGAGACGCTCAGCTACGCCCAGGTGGTACGAGCGGTGAACGATTTGGCAACCGATGAGGATGTCTGCCTTGCGGCCGCTGGTGGTTTCCCCGGCGAGGTGAACAACGGCTGGTGGGCCAAAGGCATAGGCACGTTTGATTGTGAGTACGGGTTCTCGTGCATGGGGTATGAGATCGCCGGAGGCTGGGGCGCGTCCATGGCCCAACAGGCTCGCGGCAGCGGCAGCGACGGCGACGTGTTCGTGTTCGTTGGCGACGGCAGTTACCTCATGATGAACAGCGACCTGTACTCCTCGGTACTCACCGGTCACAAAATGATCGTGCTCATGTGCGACAACGGCGGTTTCGCCGTGATCAATCGCCTTCAGACCGGGCAGGGTGGTGAGCCGTTCAACAACCTGCTCAGCGACACTCGACGCGGTGGGGTCGCCGCAGAGGATTTGGTGAAGGTGGACTTCGCGGCCCACGCCCGGTCCATGGGGGCCAACGCCGAGAACGTTTCCACCATCGCCGAACTCAAAGCGGCCGTGGCACAAGCTCGCACGGCCGACCGCACCACGGTGATCGTGAGCGAGGTGGACCCCTACACCTGGACCGAGGGCGGCTCGTTCTGGGAGGTCGGTGTCCCCGAGGTCTCAGTGAAGCAGAGCGTGATCGACGCCCGGGCCAGTATGGACAAAGGCAAGTCCGACCAACGGGTGGGCTGGTAGACGCAAAGCCAGGGTGCCTCAAGGGGACTTGACCGGAAGATCGTGGTTAGCGATCGCCGTCGTCGGGTCGTCGGGGTCCGGGAAGACCACCCTCGCCCGGCAGCTATCACAGGTCCTGGACCTCTACCACATCGAATTGGACGCGCTCTACCACCTTCCCGATTGGCAACACCGAAGCGCAGAGGAGTTCACGGCGGTCATCCAAGACTCTTTCGATGCCAGCAAGGAGAAGGGATGGGTGATGTGCGGTGGTTATGACACGGTCGCGGGGCCGCTCCGAGATGCACACGCAAACACCATCATCTGGCTCCACCTTCCACGCCGGACCGTTCTGACACGGCTTATTTTGCGTACGATCCGAAGGGGAATCACCCGTGAAGAACTATGGAATGGGAATCGCGAGTCCGTCTCCGGCCTTATCCACCCAAATCCAGACAAAAACGTAGCGCTCCATGCGATGCTCAGCTTTGCACGGCGACGCTCACTCTACGAAGCCAAGATCCATACCGGAGAGTGGGCCCGAAAGAATGTGATCATCCTCCGCTCCCCCGGCGAAGTGGAAAGCTTCGTAGCCGGCATCAGCGGTCAGCTGTAGCCGATCCACTTCAAGAACTTCCTCCTGGGCCAGGTGTTGACCACGAGTTCCCGGGGAGCCCAGCCCCGTTGCGCAGTCTTCACGCCGTACTCCATGCGGCCAAGCTCGGAGGTGTGGTGACTGTCGGTGTTGATCACCAACTTCACACCCCGCTCCACCGCCTTGCGGACCACGTCTGACGCGGCGTCCAGCCGTTGCAGGGCACCGTTGACCTCAAGTGCCTTATCGAACTGGAACAACGCCTCCAGCACCACGTCTACATCGATCTCGATGCCGGGCCGCCGCCCGATGTAGCGGCCGGTGAGATGACCGATCGAGTTCACGGTGGGATCCGAGATCGCGGCCACGAGGCGCTCGGTCTGCTGCCGGACACTCTGGTCATAGTGAGAGTGAACCGAGGCCACCGTGTAGTCGAACTGGGATCGGAAATCATCTTCGTAGTCCAACCCGCCCTTGGCACCGATGTTCAGCTCACAGCCCCAGAGCACGGTCATCTGGGGATGAGCCTTGGCGGCCTCGATGATGTGTTCCCTGTGCTCCAGCATCTCCTCCGCCGACGAACCATTGATCGCTAAGTCTTCGCCGTGGTCGGTGATCGCCAGATACTCATATCCCCGTCCGGCTGCCTCGGCGATCATGTCCTCCACCGATGAGCGGCCATCGCCGGAGCGGTCGGTGTGATAGTGAAGGTCGCCGCGCATGTGCGCCACCTGCACCAGATCTGGCAACTCGTCGGCAATCGACGCTTCCACCTCGCCGGTGTTCTCCCGCATCACGGGCGGAACGTAGGCCATGTCCAGCGCCGCATAGATGCTCTCTTCGTCCAAGGCCGCCACCACTTCGGGCTCCCCGGGCTCCTGGCCTTCTTCGACCTCGGGCTTCCGCAGCAAACCGTACTCGTTGAGGAGCAAACCTCGATCCAAAGCCCGCTGCCGCATAGCGATGTTGTGCGCCTTGGAGCCGGTGAAGTAAAGCGTTGCGGCACCGAACTGCTCGGCGCCAACAACCCGCACGTCCACCTGCATTCCCTCCCTGGTGAGGAACGATGTCTTGGTGTCGCCACTCAAGATGACCTCGTGAACCGCACGCTGACTGCGCACGATCGCCATCACCGCCGGCCCATCGGCGCTGGCCACCGTGATGTCCACATCGCCGATCGTTTCGCTCATTCGGCGAAGGCTGCCGCAGTACTCCGCCCGCTCCACAACATCATGGGAGAGCAGTTCATCCACCAGTTTTTGCGCCAAGGGAAGGGCTTCACCGATCGGCCGTCGCCGATCCTTCCCGCTCAAACCCAACCGTTCGATCGCCGTGCCAATCTTTTCCTCGGCCTTCTTGCCCAGCCCTTTCAGGTCCCGAAGTTTTTCGTCGGCGATCGCCTGCTTCAGATCCTCGAGATTGGCGATGCCGAGCTCTCTGCGCATCAGGGTGAGCGTCTTGGGGCCAACACCGGGAATTCGGCTCAGCTCCACCACCGGAGGTGGAAACTCGGCTCGCAGCGCTTCCAGCTTCTCCACCTGGCCGGTGTCCATGAACTCGCGAATCTTGCCAGCCGTGGACTTCCCGATGCCTTTGATCTTGGTGAGCTCGGTGGCCGACAGCTGGGTAACGTCCCGACCGTCGGCCTGAATTGCCTGCTTGGCATTCTCATAGGCCCGCACCTTGAAACTCTGCGGACTTCCTTCTTGGAGCGTGGTGAGTTGAGCCAGTTCGTCGAGGAGATCAAGAACGTCGCGAGTGGAAGCCATGGGATCGTGCGTCAGCCGATCATCGAGCGAAGCATCCAAGCAGTCTTTTCGTGCTGCTGCAGGCGCTGGGTGAGGATGTCGGCAGTGGATTCGTCGCGGGCCTCATCGGCAAGTGGAAAAACCGACCGGGTGGTTCGGGCACACGCCTCGTGACCGGCCACCAGGTCCGCCAGCATGTTCTCGGCGGTCGGCGGAACGTCGGAACTCTCGTCGATCACCGTCCGTTCCGCGAACTGGCGGTACGAGCCAGGGGCGAACTCGCCGAGACTGCGGATTCGTTCAGCCAGGAGATCAACGGCAATCCACAGCTCGTTGTACTGCACCTCGAACATGAGATGGAGAGTGTTGAACAGCGGGCCGGTGACGTTCCAGTGGTAGTTGTGGGTCTTTAGGTACAGGGTGTAGGTGTCGGCGAGCACTCGACCAAGGCCTTCGGCGATCGCTTTACGCTCGTCCTCTGGGATTCCGATATCGATGGGATGAGTTGAGTGGGCCATGCCCCAACGATAGGCAGTGGCGGCGAGATTCGGATAGTTGACAGGAGTGCCGCAACTAACAGCGGGCGCGTCTCACTTCGATCGGCGATACCGGGCAGAATGGTGGAGTGGCCGAGAGCAGAGAGTCCCCTTCACCCCCGACTGGGCCGACCTCTGACGCCGTTGAGGTTCCCAAGATCGGATTCTTGCAGTACGGGCTGATCGGGGCGGGTCTGATCGTTGCGCTACTCATGTTGATTCTGGCCAGTGTCTATTCCGGCAGCGGCAACTCTGACCCGGTCTTCACCGGCGGACCCGTGGATGGCGGCGGCAATCGAGACAGTGAAACCCTGGGAACCGAAGAGCTGGACATCAACCCCGTTGAAGCATTTCTTCCCGCCACTGGTAAAGGCGCAACCTGCACCGAGGCCGTAGGGGTGGACTTGATCGCCGGCTTCTCCGCTCTGCTCACGATCAACGGTGTGGAAATCGCTCAGGAAGACATGAACGGCTTCGGCCTCAACGCTCAGGGAGTCCGGGTGAACGTTGCCGGAAGCTCGTTGGGCGAATTCACGTGGGGCCCCGAAGAGGGATGCCCCAACGGTCAAGTGCTTCGGCCCCAGAACAACCAGCTCGAAGTCTGCGTCTACCGCAACACCGACGGCCCGGACTCGTGCCGCACAATCGTCCACACCTTCGACGCTCTCTAACACTGGTTCCGCTCGCCTTCGCTCGTTCCTCGCTCCCGGGTCGCTCCACGCTCGCTCCGCTCGACCAATACACAACGCCAGCCCAGCTGCTCCGTCCCTCCGCAGCCTGACCTCGCTCGCCTTCGCTCGTTCTGCAGTCAATGGCGCCCGGTCAGCGGGCGCAGCTGACTGCAGATAGCGAAAAGCGGGCTAGGCGGGGAGTTCGCCGGTTTCGAGGAGGGCGACGAAGGCCGGCTCGTCGATCATCGGGATACCCAGCTCCTCGGCCTTGGTGATCTTGCTGGCGCCGGGCTCATTCCCCACCACCACCGCCAAGGTCTTCTTGCTGACCGAACCCGGGCTCTTCCCACCCCGGGCCTTGATGGCATCGGCCGCCCCCGTGCGGCTGAACCCCTCCAGCCCACCGGTCACCACCACCGCCTTTCCTTCCAGGGTCTGGGGAATATCCACCACCTCCGGACCTTCCAGGTTCAACCCGGCGGCCCGAAACTTGTCATTCAGGATCTTGGCCACGTCGGAGCGGAAGTATTCCGCCACTACCTCAGCAATCTTCGGGCCCACCCCGTCGATGGCGGCCATCTCCTCGGGCGTCGCCTCCACGATCCGATCCAGATGACCAAAGTTCGTTGCCAACGCCTCCGCAGCACTGGGCCCAAGATGACGGACACCGAGACCCACGAGCAGACTGGCCAACGGTCGGCTCTTCGTTGCATCGATGGAGGCCCGAAGATTGGCCACGGTGGTCTCACCGATCCGATCCATCTGAAGCACGCGATCCCAATCGATGAAGTAGATGTCGCCGATGTCGTTGATCAGGCCCTCTTCGATGAAACGAGCCACGAGCTTGAAGCCGAACCCATCGATGTCCATGGCCCCGCGTGACGCGAAGTACTCGATGCGAGCCTGTCGCTGCGCCCGGCACAGAGGGTTCTGGCAGAACGTGTGAGCCTCGCCCTCGGGCCGAACCAGTGGTTCCGAGCACGTAGGGCAGTGGGTGGGAAAGACCCAGGGCTCGGAGTTGGGATCGCGATCGGCCAGGACCGGTCCTAAGACCTCGGGGATCACGTCGCCGGCCTTTCGAACCGTGACGGTGTCACCCGGCCGCACGTCTTTCAGGCGCACCTGGTCATCATTGTGAAGCGTGGCCATCTGCACCGTGGAGCCGCCAACGAAGACCGGCTCCAACACCGCAAAGGGCGTGGCCTTACCGGTGCGGCCGATGCTCACCTGGATGTCCAGGAGTTTGGTGGTGCGTTCTTCTGGAGGGAACTTCACCGCAATGGCCCAGCGTGGGGCCTTGGACGTTGATCCGAGCGAGCGCTGACGGGCCAGGCTGTTCACCTTCACGACGGCGCCGTCGATGTCGTAGTCCAGTTGGTGACGGCGTTCCAACCACTCATCGGCCAGAGCGCTCACCTGATCGATCCCCTCCACCACCCGTCGCTCGGGGTTTACCGGAAATCCGAGCTCATCCAACCAGTCCAACGCCTCGCTGTGTGAGGTCAGCTCCGGGCCGCCCTCCACCTGACCAAGCTGGTAGGCCCAGAACGCCAGCCCTCGTGCAGCAGTGATTTCGGCATCCTTCTGACGAAGACTCCCGGCCGCCGTGTTGCGGGGATTCACGTACCGGGCCTTGCCCTCGGCCTCCATCTGTTCATTCAGTGCGTCGAAGACCGACACCGGCAGATACACCTCGCCCCGGACTTCGAGCACCGGTGGAGCCGACGACACCAAAGTGTGGGGGATGACATCGATGCCTCTGACATTGGCGGTGATGTCTTCACCCACCTTGCCGTTGCCCCGGGTGGCGGCCTGCACCAACTTTCCGTTTTCGTAACGGAGCGAGCATGCAACACCATCGATTTTCAGTTCAACCGCATAGGCCACCGGTGGCGCCTTTGGCGGGAGATCCAGTCCTCTACCCACCCGTTCAGACCACGCCGTGAGCTCATCGCCCGAGAACGCATTGTCCAGGCTCATCATGGGCACGCTGTGCGTAACTGGGGCAAACAGCGTGGAAACGGGACCGCCTACCTGTTGTGTTGGCGAGTCCTCGGTCACCAAGTCCGGGTGATCCGCTTCGAGCTCAGTCAACTCGCGGACGAGAGCGTCGTAGTCAGCGTCGGGAATCTGAGGCGCATCGTTGGTGTGATAGTCCTCGTTCGCCTGGGCGATGAGGGCTCGAAGTTCTTCGATCCGCTGCTCTGGCTGCACTACGACAGGCTAGCGAAGGGCAGTGACAGCTCGCAGGGGGTTGCGTTGCTGTTCCGGTAGCACGAGAAGCCTGGTGCCGGTGGCAGACTCTTGGCCGTGGGTGCCACCGGACAAACCTCTCTTCCCGCCTCGTTGCTGGACCGACTTCGCCTCTGGCCGGCTCGCATCTCGTGGTTTCTCCTACCTCTACTTGTGGGAGGGGCGTTGAGCGCCGGTCTCGACGCTGCCGACAGCGCGGTTCAGATCACGGCCGGGGTGCTGTTGTGGGCGGCATGGTTCATGGGTTTCGTTGCATTGCTCGCGCCCTCCACCATGAGTCTCACGGTGTATCGGGTACTGGCACCGGTGCCCCTGGTAGCGCTCAGCACGGTCTTGATCGGCGGCAGTGGAGTTTCGGCCGGGCAGGCCACGGTGGCGGCGACGGCGAGTGCGGCCGCATTGGGTTTGGCCTTCCTCCCGGTCACCGGCGATGAAATGGTGAACGGTTCGGCATACGGACCCGAACGACGGTTGGCGCTCCGCCCGCCCGCCTCCCTTCTACTGGGCCCAATCCTCGTGGCCTGGGTTCTCATGGTGTCTACAACGGTCGCCGGGCCGCTGCTACTGGCCAGCCAACGGTGGTTTCTCGGCGTCCCCGTAACGGCTGCGGCAGGATTCCTGGTCTATCGAGGCGGCAAGTCGTTGCATCAATTGGCTCGGCGCTGGATCGTCTTCACCCCCGCCGGCTTCGTGATCCACGACTACTTCGTTTTGGCTGAAAGCATCCTCTTGCGCCGTCAGGACATTGCCGCCCTCGGTCCAGCGCCGGCCGAGCCGAGAGGCACGATCGACCTATCGGCAGGGGCGATCGGTTTGGCGCTCCAGGTGGAGTCCAAGGACCCGATCAATATCGCCGTCCGCGATGGCCGCAACGTAACGACTGTCGACACGATTCGAATGATCTTCTCACCAACGCTGCCCGGTCAGCTTCTGCGCGAGGCACGCGTACGCGGCATCAAGATCTCCTAGCCGGCGCCAACAACACAGCAAGGCGAACTGGCAGCACAGGTTCGCGGTAGCGCGATCCTCGGCTGCCACAACGACCGAAGTGATCGCTCCTCCGGCATCATTGGGGCATGACTGGGAAGGACATATTGCAATCGGCTCGGTGCCACGCCGTCTACTTAGCGGGGGGCCAGATGCGGCCAAAGATCGTCACCAAGATCATCTTTCCCGTGAAAGACATGACCGAAGCCACTGCTTTCTACGAGTCACTCGGGTTCGAGGTCAAGATGTACGACGACGGCTACGCCTGGATCCACAATGAGGACGGCGAGCTGTTCCACCTCGCCCTTCGGCCGGAACTCGACCCGTCAGAAAATGCCGCTGCTGGCTACTTCCACGTCTCCGATGTGGACGCCTGGCACAAACAAATCAGCGCCGGCCACGCGCAGACCAGCTCGCTGGATGACACCGACTGGAACATGCGAGAGTTCTCGATCAAGGATCCCAGCGGCAACCTGCTTCGTTTCGGCTCGAACCTCGACTAGCGCCGCCAACTGGCAGCCCAGAATCGCGCCAGCGACATAACATTCGCGCCAGCGACATCTTCAGCTGCCACCAAGGGCGGGGAAGCGAGGGGTGGCGGAGGTAGGCGTCAGCTCAACCTGCAGGTAACCATGAGTGAGCTGAGCCATGGTGACCGCAGGTGACACGAACGGCAGGAACGGCAGGTATCGAGCAAACTCCTCGGGGAAAACCGAGCTCAGCGGCGGAGCCATCCACTCGGGAATGCCCGGGGCGAACTCCATCTCCATCGCGGCATGAAGGTCTCCGCTCACGATGAATGGATTGGGCGCGTTCGAGAGTATGGCGAGGAGCTGCTGCTGGTCGGAGGGATGGGCTTCGAAAGCGTAGGGCGGGAGGACGTCTTCAACCTCAAGGGACGACGCGATCACGGGACTGCACACCATGGTGTGAACCCGATCGTGCTGGGCAGCCTCGGCCAGCCAGGCCAGTTGGTCGGCGCCGAGCACGGTGTCGCGGTCCAGATACTGCCGACAGTCCAGCAACAGCAGTCGGGCCAACCCGCCCACGTCCAGTGAGCGGTAAACGGTGAGTCCCTCCGGGGTTGGTCGAGGTAGTCGGGTTGGCGTGTGTTCCCACCACGCCTGGTAGGCAGCAGCCCGTCGGCTCGGGTCAACGTTTCGGTTGTAGTCATTCCTCACCTCGTGATCGTCCCAAGTGAAGACCCACGGGTGAGCTGCGGAACTGGCCCGCAATCGCTCATCGCCGCGGTAGGTGTTGTAGAGCTCCCGATAGTCATCCACCAAGCGGGTGTCGCTGCGTTCGTAAATGAAGTCACCGAGCCAGACCACCATGTCCACGGTCTGGTCTGCCGCAAGGTCCAAATGCCAGTCCCAGAATTCCAAGTGTGCCCGCGACTGGCACGAGCTGACGGCCAGCCCGAACCGCCCAGGCAGTTCACCAGGCGCGGGCATCGTTCTTGTGTGACCTACCGGCGAAGTCTGATCGTGGGTTCGAAAGCGATACCAGAACTGGCGGCCAGAAGAGAGCCCGGACACGATCGCCCGGGTAGTGAACGCATCGTCCGGTGAGGCGTCCACCAAACCGCTGCCGACCACCTCGGTGAAAGCCTCGTCAAGCGATATGTCGTAGGCCAGCGAAACGGGATCGACAGACCCTGCGACGGGGAACACTTTGGTCCACAACACCACGCTCTGGTGGTCTGGGTCACCGCTCGCCACGCCGAGGCCGAACGCCGCCGCCAACAACTCAACGCCAGAAGCCGGAACCACAACGGGCGTCACCAAATCGACCACGGGGGCCACGGAGGATGAGGTAGTCGAAGAAGGAGCCGTCGTTGGCTCAACCGGAGACGATGTCTTGGCCGTAGTTGACGGGCCGGCAGCATCCTCCGGCGTCTCCGACGAGCAGGCTGCCGCTACCAATGCGGCCGTAGCGGCGATGAAGTCACGACGGCGCATCCCCTCAGGGTCGCACATCGACGGTGCCTGTCCCAGGGCATACTGTCTAAGGTGACCGAGAACTCCGGCGAACTGGTATCCCTCGAGGCTGGACAGGCCATCCCCTTCGGCGGTGACCGTTTCGCCACCGTTCCGGCCGAATTGGCGGCGGAATTCATGGCTGGCGACCATCTGATAGTCGTGGCCAACTCCGGGGCCCTCCTCCGGGTGCCGGCGGCTGTTCACGAAATAGCCAATAAAGCGGTGACGAGCGCGGCGACCGCATTCGCCAAGATGGGGTCCGTAACCGACGATGCCATCAGCACGTTCTTCGATGCCTTCGCAGGGCGGCTTGCGGACGACACCGCATTTGCGGCTATCTCGGCCGCAAACGACGCCGATGTTGCAGCTGCACAAGCAAAGGGCCGTAGCGTGACTCGTTTGATCCTCAGCCCCCAGATGCGGGCCGACATGATCAGCGGCCTCCAGATGTGGCGAGACACCGCCAGCACGCGCAACGCCGTCATCGATGAGATTCACCATGACGGCTGGAGCGTGCAGCAACGCTCGGCCGGGCTGGGTGTGGTCGGTTTCGTCTTCGAAGGTCGACCCAATGTTTTTGCCGACGCATGCGGCGTACTCCGGACCGGCAACACCGTTGTCTTCCGCATCGGCTCCGCTGCGCTCGGTACCGCCAAGGCCATCGTTGAGCACGCCCTCGATCCCGCATTAGCCCAGTCCGGCCTGCCCCAGGGCGCCGCCAGCCTGGTGGCTTCCCCGGAACGCTCGGCCGGGTGGGCCCTTTTCTCGGACAGCCGCCTAGCCCTCGCGGTGGCCCGAGGGAGCGGGGCGGCGGTAGCCCAGCTCGGCGCCATCGCCCAGCAGACCGGAACGCCGGTGAGCCTGCATGGGACCGGCGGAGCATGGATCGTCACGGGTGCCAGCTGTGACCCGGACCGACTCCGCACCGTTGTTACAAATTCACTGGATCGGAAGGTCTGCAACACAGTTAATACTGTGTGCGTTCTGGACCAGCAGTTCGACCACCTCGCTCCGGCGGTGATCGCCGGGCTCACCGAAGCGGCCGCCGAGCGCAGTACCAATCCCAAGGTTCACGTGGTCACCGGTGCCGAGAGTTCAGTTCCATCCAATTGGTTCACCGAGCTGGTTCCCATTGCTCGGGCGGAAGGAAACGTGGACGAGCCTCGAGCGGAGTTGATCGCCGGTGATCAGCTGGGCCGGGAGTGGGAGTGGGAGGAGTCTCCCGAGATCACCCTGATCCGGGTGGCATCGGTCGCTGACGCGGTGAAGCTGTTCAACGAGCAATCCCCTCACTTTGCGGCGTCGCTCATCAGCGATGACCCGGCCGAGCAGGAAGCGTTCTTTGCCACGATCGATTCGCCCTTTGTCGGCGACGGGTTCACCCGGTGGGTGGACGGGCAGTACGCCCTCAATCAGCCCGAACTTGGTCTCTCCAACTGGCAGTTCGGTCGGCTCTTCGCCCGCGGCGGGGTTCTCAGCGGTGCCAGCGTCTTCACGGTCCGAATGAAAGCAACCCAGACCGACCCTGCGCTACGGCGCTAGCTTCGGCCCACAGAACGGCGCTAGCTTCGGCCCACAGTACGGCGCTTGCTTCGGCCCACAGTACGGCGGTGGCTACGGCCACGTATTGCGCCAACCCGTCACGTTGACCGACTCCCACCGATCCACCAGATCCGCGGCGGCGAGGCGCTCCCCCACCGCGGCGATTCCCATGGAAGCAGCGAGCCGTTCCAGTACTTCGCTCGCCGCAACGCCGTCGGCGGCGAGGTCCTCCAAAGTGATCGAGCGATCGCGTTTGGATAGCCGGACCCCATCTGCGTTCACGATCAATGGGACATGGGCATACCGAGGTGGGTCATACCCCAGCGCCTCCCCCACCAGGATCTGCCGGGCCGTGGAAGGGAGTAGATCGTCGGCCCGCACGACACTGTCCACCCCCGCGGCGTTGTCATCAACCACCACCACAAGGTTGTACGCCGGCACACCATCGTTTCGGCGTACCACGAAGTCATCCACAAGGAACGACTGCGGACCGTAATTGTCGTCATGAAAGTCCACAGCGGATCGACCGGATCGAAAACGCAACGCCGGCGGCCGCGACTGCGCCCGCCGCTCTCGTTCTGCAGAATCCAGTTCGGCACAGGTTCCGGGATACAGCCCGGCCTCGGGACCGTTTGGCGCATTCACCGCTGCGGCGATGGCTTCCCGGATCTCCCGACGACTGCAGTAACACGGGTAGGTGCGGTCGCTGGCCACGAGATGATCGATCGGACTGGAATAGTGATCGGACTGATCTGACTGCCACAACGGTTCGATGTCTGGCTCCATCCCGAGTGCCGCCAACTGTGCCAGCTGTCGTTCACCCGCTTCTACCGTTGCTACGGCTTGGTCCAAGTCCTCGAACCGCACGAGCCAGGGAACTCCCCGGGACCGACAATCCAGCCACGACGCCAGCGCCGTCCGGAGATTGCCAACGTGGAGGTCTCCGGTGGGACTGGGCGCAAAACGTCCTGCGCCGATATCACTCATTGTGCGGAAAGCCCAGATGCCTGCAGATGGGAACGAGCCACATCCACTGCCACGGTTCCCTGGGCCAACTGGGCTTTCAGCGCAGTCATAGCCTGGCGGTCTACGGTCACCATGAGAGCTTCGAGAAACGACGGAAGCCACTCGATCTGTTCGGCGAAGAGCTCGGCGTCGAACATGTACGCCGCATTGCGGGGAGCGAACACCAGCGGTGGAGCGGCACTCGAATTGAGTCGATCCACGATTGCGACCTTGGCCCCGAGAAGTTCGGGGTCGACGGCGGGAGCGAACGCCACAGAACACTGGCCGTCGACAACCAGGCGCAGCGGCTCGCCCTCGGCCAGAACGTCCAGTTGTTCCGCCGGGATGGTGAACCCGGTTGCTTTTTCGAAGCGCACAAGGCCATCGGGGCTTTGCAGCGTGGCCGTGTCGACGCACACCCTGGCACTGAAGTCACCCTCCAAACGCAGCGCCAACCGGTCCATCGTGATCGTCTCACCATTGCTGTCCGTCCCGAATGATTCGGTGGCGATGGGGGCGATTGCGTCGTCGAATGCCGAGTGGTCAGACCACTCCACACCGTTGACCCGGTCGGCCGTCCGCAGCGCCTGAGCCTGCTCAGCGGTCCGCTCGAACTCGGCTGTTTCTCCGAGGTGGATGAACCAGCCTGTGCTGAGGTCCTCCGGCACCACGTCCAACCGGCCGGCCACCAGATCATCGCGATTCAGCGCATCGTCGCCCTTGTTTGACCGGTCGATGACGGTGGCGCCCCGTTCGGTCAAGGCCACCACGATCATGGCGCTCATGATCTGGTCGGTCGCTGAGGTTGTCCCGCCCACCACCACCTCAACCCCGGTCATGGGGCCATCTGACGCGGCTTCGGGTTCCGGAATGCTGGCCGCCGAACACGCTGCGCCGGCCACGATGAACGCCCCGAGGATCATGCCGATCCGTTTCACAGGAATCGTGAAATGATGTGGAGGACGAGACCGGCGAGACCACCGACGATCGTCCCGTTGATCCGAATGAATTGAAGGTCCCGCCCCACTCGATCCTCGATGAGAGTGGTGGTCTCCTCGGCATTCCAGCTCTCCACGGTGCGAGAGATGGTGTTCACGGCCAGATCACCACCCTGGGCCGCTATGTGACCCGCGGCGCTCTCCAAGAACCCTTCGATGGTGGTGCGTAGTTGTGGATCGGACTGCACGGAGACACCGGCCTCCATGATCATTTCCGTCACTCGTTCCAGGAGAACCGAGTCCGGGTTGTGCGAACCCTCGATGACCGCTTCCTTGATACGGTCCCACAACGTTGCCACCCAGGCTCGCACCTCGGGGTTGGCCAGGAAGTCCTCTTTGAGTTCCTCGCCCCGCAGTTCGAGTTCGGGCGATGTCTTTAGTCGTTCTGCGAGATCGAGCGTGCGAAGGTTCAGTTGGCGTCGGAGTTCGTGGTCACGATTACCACCCACCTCGTCGATGAAACGATTGAGCGCCTCATAGATCTTGTCGAAGACTCGGTCGTCGATCGCTTCGGGAACCCACCACGGCGACTCCTCCCGCAGTCGACTCCGGAAGGTCAGCTGGTTCTCGTTGAGAAACCGTCCGAGGCCAGTCAGCGTGCTGTCAATCAGAAGTTCGTGATGGCCGCCCTCGGTGGCCCAGTCCACCGCCCGACCGGCCAACGGTGCCACCGGCGTGGCGCGAACACGCTCGAAAACCGCTTGTTCCAACCCGGATCGCACCGTGTCATCGTTGAGGACGTCGGTAAGCCCGCGGATGATGGCGGAGCCCTCGTCAGCAATCCGCCGGGCGGTGTGGCGGTCCGACAGGGCCTCTCCCAAGCGAAGCGCCATCTGTTCGTCCTTCACCAACTTCGCCAAGTTGTCTTGCGTCATGAAGTTGTCACGGACGAACTCTCCAAGCGTCCGGCCTATATCGTCCTTGCGTTTCTGCACGATGGCCGTATGCGGAATCGGAATTCCCAGCGGGTGCCGGAAGATTGCGGTGACCGCAAACCAGTCGGCCAACGCTCCCACCATGGCGGCCTCTGCCGTTGCGCGCACATAGCCCAGCCATGGTCGACCATCCTCACCGAGTCGGGCGAGAAGGAAGACCAAACCGGCCAGGATCAGGAGGCCGGTTGCGGCCCGTTTCATAGCTCCTACGGAGGAGAGCATTTACAGACGGCTAACCAATCGCCGAGTCTGCTCGGCGGCCTTGGCGCGAATCTCCGTGGCGTCCACGAGGGTGGGTTGACCCCCGCTCAATACCGTTTTGCCTCCCACCACCACCGTGAGCGGCCGAATACCAGTGTTGGCCACCAGGTATTCGGGCTCGATCTCTCGCAATGACCAGTGCACGCGATCCTGCCGGGCCTCGGGCACCAGGAGCCAGCCCGCCTCCAACCAGCTCCACGGCAGCCGAGGACTGGTGCCAACGTTGATCTCTCGGAGGCGGGCGTAGGCGAGCCGAAACTCCTCGAGCAGATCGCCGCCGTAGCCATCGGTTCCCAGAGCAACCCGTTGCCCGAATCGGCTGGGCATGCCATAACCAACCCCACGGTCCATGTTGGAACGGGGGCAGTGGGCGATGGTGCCGGCGATTTCGAGACCATCGGGAAGATGGACGCCGTGGGCGAGGACCCAGCTCTCCTTTGATCGGCGGACCAGGTCGGCCCCTCCGCCGGAGTCGGCGATTCCTTCGGCAACTTTGGCGTGAACACCAACGCCCAGCTCATTGGCCATGCCAATGGCAAGGTCGATCGTCTCCGGGCTGGCGGTTACCGATGCATCCAACCCCACCATGCCGCGTCCGCCCAGTTCCACGAACCGCCGGGACTCCTCCAGACCGAGCCGGGCGCGCTCGGGACCGCGGAGGTCAGACGCGGCGTAGGAACACACCACCCGCACACCAACTTCGGCGCCGGCTCGAGCGATGAGCGAGAGCGATCCTTCGATGGCTCTTGGGCTGGCGTGGTGGTCGATGACCGTGGTGCAGCCGGCTTCGAGGGCTTCGAGTGCTCCGAGACGGGCAGCCGCCTCGATCATGGGGCTGTCCAGGGCATTCTCGATCGGCCAGATCACACTCTTGAGGAGGTCGGTGAAGTTCTTCGGCGTGCTCCGCGGCGCGGGGAGGCCGCGAGCGATCGCGGCGTAAAGCCGGTGATGGGCCGACACCAAACCGGGCGTGGCCCCACCCACCGGTGGTGTCTCACTGGTAGCAGGCGGTGTTACATGGCTGCGCTGGGGTGGTTGCGCCGGAGGAACGTTGGCAATCACCGGGGCGGGGGCTGATGGTGATGGAGCGGGGGGCGTACGCTCCTGCTCTGCAACCTGACCAAAGAAGCCGCGACGTTTCATACCCACCAAACTAGCTGCGATCCTGTGCGGTGTGAGTAGCCTTCGCCGCGTCTACAGATTCTTCTTCCTTGGTGCCCTCATTCTTGGGTCGGCGTGCGGAGCTGATGAAGCGCCCGCCACTCCCCCAACCTCGTCGGTCGCAAACACACCAACAAGTCTTGAGGGCGTTTGGCTTCTCGAGGGCACGGACCTTTTCCTCGACATCACCCTGGACACCGCTGCGGTAGATGGGCGCACCGGTTGTGCACGGATCCTGGGATCACTCACCACGTCCGAAGACGGGAACCCAACATCCTTCTCGCTGCCCGGCCGCGATACCAACAGCTGTTCCACGGCGGCGAGGAATGAAGCAGAGCGGGCCATCGACCTCCTGCAAGCGGTGGCGTCGGCCACTTCCGAACCCGGGGGTTACGTCCTCTTCGATGCAGAGGGCTCCGAGGTGGGACGACTACAGCTCGGCAGCTGAGACTGCCGGGGCGGGTGCAACATCGGTTGGCGGTGTCGCGCATCGAATCTGAACGTCGATACCGCCATTGTTGACTCTGGCAACGGTTTTCAGACGGGTATCGATATCCCGCGTTCCCCGGGGTGCCACCACGGTGAGTGCGGATTGCGGGCGACGGTCACGAACCATCTCACCGAATCGGCGATACAACGCCGACGATCCCTTCGAGCCGGTCGCGGCCCGCTTCCCGTACGGCGGGTTGGAGATGACAAGGCCCGGACCAGCCCAGCCGGTGAGTTGGCCGACTGGGCGCGCCTCGGCAGTGACGGCCACCCCGGCCCGCTCTGCATTGGCCACGATCTTCTCTACCGCGACCGAGTCTCGGTCGAACGCTTCGAGCAGGTTTGCGGCTGGCGCGGCCTCGATTCGGGTCTTTGCGGCACCGGTGACGGACCCCCAGGTCCCTCCCTCGAAGCAGGGCCAGCGATGAAATGCATACTCACGGCCCTCACTGGGCGGCCGGTCCATGGCGATCAGACCCGCCTCGATAACGATGGTTCCCGCCCCGGCAAACGGATCAACCACGGGCGTGGAATGGTCCCATGGTGACAAAAGGAGGGCCCCCGCCGCCAGGGTTGGACGGAGCGAAGCCTCCACGGTCTGGGTTCGCCATGAACGCTTGTGGAGGGGCTCGCCGCTCGTGTCGACGCTGACCGTCACGGTGTCGTGGTCGACGCGGATGATGAACAGCTGCTCGGGGTCATCGTCGTTCACCTTGGGCGCCCCCACGACCTTGTGCAACCGTTCGCTTACGGCATCGCTGTGAAACAGCGCGCTCTTTCGGGTGGTCACCCGGAAACGGGGGGCGACCCCGGCAGCCAGATAGGGGGTGAGGTCCACCTCGGCCATGCGCCGTTCGAGATGATCGAAGTCCGTGGCCCGAAAACGGGCGAGCCGGACGATGATGCGGGTTGCGGTCCGGAGCCACAGATTGCTTTCATAGACCGCCCGGGTGGAGCCGCGAAACGGGACCAAACCGGCAGTGGGTGAACCAATCTTGTATCCCAGTGCCACCAGTTCGGATCCACATACCGCCTCCAGACCAACGGGGCAGACAGCCACCGAGTCAGCGTGGGGGCGGGAGGTCTTGGAATTCACCGCTCCATCCTCGCAGTAGTCGACCATCTTTCAACCTAGGAACCCTTGTGGCACGGTTCGTGGATTTTGCTTAGAGTAGGGAACGGAACCGGATGGGACCAGGATCGGGCGCGTCACATAATGTACGAGAAGCAACGGCTTCGCCGGGACGAGCTGAAAACCCTCATGCTGGCCGTCGGCCTCGAGTTGTTGCTCGAGGATGGTTTGGCCGCGGGAACCCTCCCGATCGGGTATGCCGACGCGTTCCGGTGGCTGCAAGAAAACCGGGGCCTCACCGTCAGCCGGGCCCAGATCCACAATCGAATCTGGGACTCCCTGGATGCGTATCGGCTGGATGTCCTCCTCACTTTTCTGGAGTACCGCGCAACGCGGAGCGTCGAGGAAACCACAGCAGAGGTTCTCGGAGCCGTCGAAGCTTTGACCTCTGCGCCCGGCGCTGAACCCCAGACCGATACACAGCGACTCCAGACCGCGGTGGCCCTTACGCGAGCCGGCGTGGAAGCAAACATCGCGGTGGCCCGCTCCGACCGGGATACCATTGCTGTCGACGCGGTTTGGGCGCTGGAGGCGTTCCGCACGCACCAGAACCAGGCCAACGCTGGCGAGTTTCAAGACCGGCTGGGCCAGGCGGTCAAGGAGAATCAGCGGGCAACGTTGCGTCCCTACGTGGAGCTCTACGGTCTCGTCGGCGAGCGTTTGGGCCTGGAAGTGGGGACGAGTTGGGGGCTGACGCCAGAGTCAGGCCTCACATTGTTCGCAGAGCTGCTCTACAGCATCAACCGTGGAGCTGCGGGCCGAGCGACGGTGGAGACGTCACTGCAAGCCATCTGGTGTGGCCACGAGTTTTGGACCGTGGAGGCGCTTACAGCGGCCGCTGTTGCGGAGGCGATGGTCTCGATTTCAGACCGGCCAGCCCCGCAACAGCCAACCGAAGGCGTCGTGGTACCAAATGTTGTTACCGATGGTAACAATAGCTGCTCGGGGAAAACAACCCCGGTGCGTCGGGAACGGATGGAGCGCAGCCAGCTTCGGGTCGAGATGTTGGAGGCCGGCCGATCATGGATGATCGACAACGGTTTTGGCCACGGGGGCGAACACATCACCTATGCCCGGGTGTTCGAACGGATCCACGCAACCAAGGGCGTGTCGATCAACCGAGCGCAGGTGCACGGCCGGATCTGGCCATCGCAAAACGATTTTCAAATTGACGTCGTCGCAGCAGCCGCCGCGGTACGTCCATCCGCCATCGTGAGAAACCGGACCGAGGCGGTCTCTGCCGCTCTTGTCCACTTCGACCTCACCCAACCGGGTGAGAACAAACGGGCCGTCACCGAACTCACCCGGGTCCATGCTGCGGCCGCGGTGGAGGACATGATCGCGTCGCCCGGATGGCTGATCAGCACTGGGGTAGCGGCGTTCCACGGTTTGAACCCCGCGAATCCAAAAGTGATAACCCAGGCACTTCACGAGGCATACGAAAAGGACCTGGTGGAATGGATCGCATTCTTCCAGTTGTTCGCCGCGATCTTCAACTACACGGCTCAGCCGTGGACCGCACTCCCCCACGACGAAGCCTGCGAGGTGGTGGCGCGATGCTTCGACGCTTTCACCGAAGGGGTGGCCGGGCGGACCCGGATGGACGAACACGGGCCGCGTTGGACGCTCGATGTGAATGGAAACGGCTTGGCGGAATGGGAGCTCCTCGGAATCGGCCTCTGGTGCATCATCCACTTTCTGTTCGAACCGGCACCAATGACGCGGAACGAATGAACGCTCACCGCGGTCAATCACACGCGACCCAGTTGCACAGAGCGGCTAGAACTCTACGTAGAGTTCGCCGTCCTCATCCCGTTTCACTGCCACTTCGCACTTTTTCATCACCTTGCGACCCTCGGCCGAAACCCCGTACGAACGGCGGCTACGGCCCGGGAATGCCCCCGGCTTGGCGAGCTCCGACGACAGCAGCCCCCGTTGCTCGAGTCGGTTCAATACTCGGTAGAGCGTGGCGTAATTCATTGTGAAGTGACGCGGCCGAAGCTCGCCGATGTCTTGGGCGAGAACATACCCGTGCACCTTCTTGCGCCCTTTTGACGAAGCGGCAACGGCGCCCAGAACGATCTCCTCTTTGGGGGAAAGCGGGTAATTCTTTTCGTTTGAAGCCATACGGGTCAAAGACTATCGGGAGTCCCGGGTCCCCAACTTGCGACGCTGTGCTCAATCCTCTCCGCAAGCACGCGACGCCCTCCCCACGGGACCGCCACGCGCCCTGCGGGCGGCGGTCTAACCGGCCACTAGGGGTCTAGCCAATCACGACGGTACGGAGCCCGGACCGGTACGACTGGTTGCCAGCAGCGTCGAAGGCCTTGACAAACAGCTGATAGGTGCCGGTCGCCAGTCCGGTCACTGTTCCCGAAGGTCCGGGGACCTCGATCAGGATCTCGCCGGTGGCGTAGTCGAAGATCCGATAGCCCGCAACACCCACATCGTCTGTGGCCGCAGTCCACGCCAAATCAACCGAATCCACACCAACACCCAGCACCTGCGCCGCACCCGGCACCGACGGCCGCACAACATCGACCACAGCACCAGTCACCGTAAAGGACCGAATACCCGACCGATACGACTCATTCCCCGCCGCATCAAACGCCTTCACATACACCGAATACGAACCAGCAGCCAACCCCGACAAACTCACACCAGGACTCCCAACCTCAACAATCACCGCACCCGTCACCGCATCAAACAAGCGATACCCCGCAACACCCACATCGTCTGTGGCCGCAGTCCACGCCAAATCAACCGAATCCACACCAACACCCAGCACCTGCGCCGCACCCGGCACCGACGGCCGCACAACATCGACCACAGCACCAGTCACCGTAAAGGACCGAATACCCGACCGATACGACTCATTCCCCGCCGCATCAAACGCCTTCACATACACCGAATACGAACCAGCAGCCAACCCCGACAAACTCACACCAGGACTCCCAACCTCAACAATCACCGCACCCGTCACCGCATCAAACAAGCGATACCCCGCAACACCCACATCGTCTGTGGCCGCAGTCCACGCCAAATCAACCGAATCCACACCAACACCCAGCACCTGCGCCGCACCCGGCACCGACGGCCGCACAACATCGACCACAGCACCAGTCACCGTAAAGGACCGAATACCCGACCGATACGACTCATTCCCCGCCGCATCAAACGCCTTCACATACACCGAATACGAACCAGCAGCCAACCCCGACAAACTCACACCAGGACTCCCAACCTCAACAATCACCGCACCCGTCACCGCATCAAACAAGCGATACCCCGCAACACCCACATCGTCTGTGGCCGCAGTCCACGCCAAATCAACCGAATCCACACCAACACCCAGCACCTGCGCCGCACCCGGCACCGACGGCCGCACAACATCGACCGTTCCGGCCTCGCAGAGCCTGATCAGGTTGTCAACGCCGGCACCGCTGGAACTGGTGATGTCGCCACCCAACCAAACGCAGCCGTTCTGGTCACCGTGGATGGCCCAGATACCACTCATCGATGACGTCGCATCGGGAACGAAGGTGGGGATCCAGTCACCGGTGATTGCATCGAATGCCGCCACCCAGGTGGTGGGCCCTTGGGCCAGAATTGGAGCGTTCGTCTCGCCGGCGGGTGGCGAGGGGAACCAGATCACACCCTCGGCGGATTTCATGATTGCATCCGCTCGACAATGACAAGATGCATACACCCGATCACCGACGATTTCGAGATCTTGATAGTCGCCGCGAGGATCGGCCACATGGAAACGCTCCAGCGACAGATCGCTTTCATTCAACACCTGAACGAAGTGCTCACTACCTGCCACCCAAACAAACCCGTTGCCAACAACGACGTCATAGAGGTAGCGGCGGTTGAGGTTGGCGGTGTTGAACGGTAAGGAGGGGGCGCCGGCCACCAAGGACGGGGTGGAAGCATAGAGGGGAGCAAATCCGCCGGCGACGGCACTGCCGTTCACCGTCGTGAAGTAGCCGGCGAGGTAGACGCGATCCGCATCAGGGCTGGCGGCTATTCCCCACACCGATCCGCCGGTCACCACAGGACGCCAAGATGGGTCGTGGGCGCCGGTGTTCACGTTGAAGCGAAGGGCTCGCCACGCCGCATTGTTACCGGCGCTTGAAATTACGCTGGTGAAGCTTCCGCCAACGTAGAGCCAGTCGCCTTCAACATCGAATCCGCGGACCACCGGGGCTCCGTTCACGTCACCGGTCCAGGAACTGTCCACGGCACCGGTTACCGGATCGAGGGCGACCAATGCGTCGATTGGGGACCCGTTGACCGTGTCGAAATCTCCACCCACAAAGAGCTTGCTCCCGTCGGGTGACGCTTGGAGGGTGTAGACCGAATTGTCCAGAATCGGCGCGAAGCTGGGAATGAATTGTCCAGTAATGGAGTCGAATGCGGCCAGATACGGCTGGTTCACCACGGTGTTTCCGGCCGTGACCTGAAGAAAGCGGCCGCCAACGTACACCCTGCTCCCGATCTGCTCGATCGCCCAGACCTTGGTGGCTATCGAGTCGGTCTGCGTGCCGGTGGCGAGGCCCACCACGCCGTCGGGGATGTTGTTGTTGTTCCCGATCTCTGCCACAACCGGATTCATGCCGGCCATTACGGAACCGAACACGAGAAGAAAAGAAAGAAAGACCCGCGGACGGGTAGTGAAGATCGCCATTGCCACTCCTAAGTAATACGCCTGGGCATCAGATTAGGTGCTTGGGCGGGCCCCAGAACATGCCCGAAGGGCCCAATGGCGGGAGGTAGTTCAACCCGAAGATTTGGCCTTCCGAGGCCCTGCCAGCCAGAGCACGATGGCATGACGGGACCACAAAGATGGCTAACGTGGGCATGTGTCAGCCGCGGCCACCCATCCCGAAATCCTGCTGATCGACTACGGCGGGCACCCATTCACCGCCGATCTGGCCATCTCGCTGAAGCGTTCGGGAGCGGAAGTCGACTACGTGTTCAGCTCGTCGAATGAGTCCAATCCGCACGGCGACTTCTCCGATGCCAAAAACGAGGGTGTGATCGTGCACGACATCGATCTCGGCCGCCCGGTGAACTCGTCCCGACTCCGAAGCCGCTTCCGTGACGAGCAACAATTCGGCTGGGCGGCCGCCAAACTCGTTCGGCTCGCCCCCTCGTCCGCCACGGTGGTGCTCTGTCAGGTTCCACCGGCGGCGGCAGTCCTCATTCAAGGGGGCGCCAAGACCCGGCGGCAGAACGTGGTCCTCTGGCTGCAACAACTCCAATCCGACCTTTCGGTTTCCTCCACCGGCCGAGCGCTGCCGGGCAAGATGTTCTCCGCACTGGAACGACGGATCGCTGCTTCGGCGGATCGGGTGATCGCTATCTCCGACGGCTTCGCCGAGTTCGCCATCAGCGCCCGACGGGGCCGCGCCGACGAAGTCACCGTGCTACCAAACTGGGCTCCGCTGCGGTACCTCCCGAGCCGGCATCGCATCAACCAATGGTCCACCAACCACCAGTTGGTGCCCGAGCGTCATCGGGTTCTCTACAGCGGCCGGATGGGGCTGGAACACCGGCCAGACGAAATCGCCGCACTGGCGCTCACGCTCACAGCCAACGGCGATATCGACATGGTCATCGTGGCAGCCGGGCCCGGCGTCGATGCATTGCGACGACGCCCTGAGCTGGCATCACATCCAAATATCCATTTCTGTGAGCTTCAGCCATTGGGCGATCTGGCCAACGTGCTCGCCAGCGCCGACGTGCTGCTAGGGACCCTGGACGATCGAGCGTCCGAAGCGCTGGTCCCTTCCAAGATTCTCTCCTACCTGTGCGCCGCCCGGCCCGTTGTCGCCTTGATGAAGAAGTCCAATCCGTCCGCCGTTTTGGTGGAGGAGATCGGCGCCGGGGTGGCGGTGTCCGATATCCACGCCGCCGTCGACACGATCCGTGAGCTTCTGGCGGACCCCGAGCGACGCCGCCGGATGGGGAATCTCGGGCGAGCGTACGCATCAACTACGTTTGAGCCCAACCGGGTGGCCAAGAGTTTTGCGCTTGCGGCGGGCGTGGATCTCCCCGGGAATCAGATTTGAACCGTCCCATATACACCGGCAACCAGCGAAGGTGAAGTAGTTTCTCAGTGCGGCCGGAGAAGCTTGTGAGGTGCCCATGAAATCGGCGAAAACACAATCAGTGTCCTCATCTCGAATCGTTGCGCTGACCCTGTTGGCCGTTCTGGCGATTCTCGCCGCTGGGTGTGCGGGCGAGACGATCGGGGCGGGCCCAAACGGGGCCTTAGCCGTGCAAGGAGCTGTAACCGAAATCGGAACCGTTGACGACGAACCCCTGGCCTTTGATGATGAGGCCCCGGATGAAGGTGCAACGGAGTCCAGCCCGGTGGCATCGGGCGATGTTCACATGGCCCGAGCAAATTGGCCATCGGGATTCATGCAGGCCGAGATCTACGCCCAGCTACTCACCGAACTGGGCTACACGGTCGATCGAGGGCCCGCGCTAAAGCCGGAAGAGTTTTTCCCCCGTCTCGCCGAAGGCGAGTTTGATTTCTGGGCCAATAGCTGGCCGATCAGCCACCAACGCTTTTTCGACACCTCTATGGCCGACGGCAGCAGGGCTGGCGACAAGATGCGCTTCATCGGCTCCGAGATGCTCTTGGGAGGCCTTCAGGGGTTCGTTGTAGACATCCCTACCGCCACCTCAGCCAACATCGTGACCCTCGATGACATCGCCAACAATCCCGAGCTCCGCTCTCTCTTCGACACCGATGGGGACGGTCGGGCCGAGATCGCCGGCTGCGACGTCGGCTGGGGCTGTGAAAAAGTCATCGACACGCTGATCGTGGAAAATGGCTGGGAGGATGCCCTGGTGCAGGTGAAAGGGACACACGGGGAGCTCTTCGCAGAACAGGTGGCTCGTTTCGAAGCCGGGGAACCGGTCTTGGCATACATCTGGACGCCTGGCGCCTTCATCACCCAGCTCCAGCCCGGGATTGACGTCATTTGGCTCGGCGTCGAAAACCCTGATCCGGCCCAGTCCATACCGGCCCGGCTGCCCCCGGATCAGTGCCTACTGGAGCCCTGCACCATGGGATTCAGCCCGTCCGACATCCTGGTTGCCGCCAACAACGATTTCCTCGAGGCCCAGCCCGTGGCGAAGCGCTTGTTCGAACAGGTGAAGATCAGCGTTCTCGACGTTTCTTTCCAGACCGTAAAAATGCTGGCGGGTGAAGACAGCCCAGAGGACGTGGCTCGACACGCCCAAGAGTGGATTACTGCAAACCGCAGCGATGTCGACCGCTGGTTGGACATCGCCGCCGGCTGAGACGGCTCCCAAGCAACGCCAGCCCAGCTCAGGACTCCCAACTGGGCAGGTAGCGGCCGCTCGTGTGACCCCTCACCGGTGTGACTCACGCAACAGGGCGACATCGGCGCCCCAGGGTTACCCACAACTACCCTGTCAGAGCGCCTATTCAGTATCGGCGACCACTGCCGATCAACAAGGGTGTCAATGACCGCAACAACCACGTTCCCTACGCGCGACAAGTTCGCCCGTTACAAGTCCGAGTGGATCCAAGACCCCAAAGCCGACCTTCTGTCCGGCATGGTTGTGGCGTTGGCCTTGATCCCTGAGGCGATCTCGTTCTCGATCATCGCCGGGCTCGATCCCAAGGTCGGGCTGTACGCGTCGTTCTCGATCGCGATCATCATCGCATTCACCGGTTCCCGCCTGGGCATGATCTCCGCGGCCACTGGGGCCATGGCTCTCGTGCTGATCCCTCTGGTCAAGATGTTTCCCGATCCGGAGGAAGCGCTGGCCTACGTACTGGCCGCAACCGTCCTCGCTGGTGTCATCCAGGTGGGCTTGGGTTACCTGGGTGTTGGCTCGCTCATGCGTTTCATACCCCGCACCGTGATGTTGGGCTTCGTGAACGCTCTGGCCCTGCTCATCTTCATCGCCCAGATCCCCCACATCCTGCTCAACGAGGGCGGCTCCACCGACGCCCGTTTCCAACTCAACCTTCTCTTCATCGCCGCCGGGCTGGGGATCATCTACGGGCTGCCCCGCATCACCAAGGCCATCCCGTCGCCCTTGGTGGCCATCGTCCTGCTTTCAGGCATCGCCATTCGATTCAACCTGGAGCTACCCACCGTGGGCGAGATGGGCTCCCTGCCAGGGTCACTTCCGCTGCCCACGCTGCCCGATGTCCCCTTCGCCGTTGCCACACTGCTCTTGGTGCTGCCGTTCTCCATAACGCTCGCGCTGGTGGGGCTTCTGGAGTCACTGCTCACCGCCCAACTGTTGGACGACATGACCGACTCGGACTCGGACAAGAACCGCGAGTCGCGGGGCCAAGGTATCGCCAACGTGCTCACCGGCTTCTTTGGCGGTATGGCCGGCTGCGCCATGATCGGCCAATCCATGATCAACCACCGCTCCGGCGGTCGCACCCGCCTCTCCACCCTGGCCTCGGGCATCTTCCTATTGGGACTCATCCTGGGACTCGGTGATCTGGTGGCCCAGATCCCCATGGCTGCCCTGGTTGCCGTCATGATCATGGTCGCTGTAAGCACCTTCAACTGGGCCAGCGTCAAGCCAATCACCCTTAAGACAATGCCCCGGCCCGAGACCGCAGTGATGGTCTCCACCGTGGCCATTGTGGTGGTGACCCACAACCTGGCCTACGGCGTGATTGCCGGTGTTGCGCTCTCGGCGGTCTTCTTCGTTCGGCAGGCCACCCACATCGTGCGGGTTACCAGCGTGGTGGATCCCGACAATGTGGAGCGCCTCTATGCGGTGAGCGGGGAACTGTTCTTCGCTTCCACCAACGAACTGATCCACTCATTCGACTATGACTCGGTACGGGTTAACCGGGTGGAAATCGACCTCAGTGAAGCCCGGATCTGGGACACGTCGGCCGTGGTAGCCCTGGACACCGTCGTGGCCAAGTTCGCCCAGAGGGGAATTTCCGCCGAACTGGTGGGCCTCAACCGGCATGCCGAGCTCCTGCACAGCGAGACCAGCGGCAAGGTCAACGTCGATCATTAGCCGACACCGCCAAAAAGCCAGCCAGCGCGCCGCTGAGAAGCTCTGACCAGCGCTCATCGTGCGTAAGCTGGAGCGGTGAGTTCACAAGGGGTGGCCCCCTTCCACATCGAAGGTGTTGAGGCCGACCCCACCACCGGGGTGGTTGCTCTCCGCTACTCCTTCGAGGAGACGGCGGCGTCTCACCAGCCCAACCACTTCACCGAACGTATCCAACTCCCACCCCGCCCGGCCGGCACCGGCGATTCCGCCGGGTTCGATGCCGCCGCCCGGGTCCTCCTGCTCATTGCCGGGGTTTCGTACTACAAGTCGCAGGCGCCTACCACGATCGTGGTGGAGGTCGCCACCACTATGGCAGAACGCGCCCTGACCGAAGCGGTCTATGACCACGGCCTTCGGGAGTTCGCCTATACCAACGATCTCCCAATCCCGCTGCAGACCCAGTTCGAATGGGCAGGCGGTCTCCGCCAGGCTGTCTCACCGCCCACGAGCATGAACGGAATCGGGCGCCCGCTTGTCCCCTTTGGCGGTGGCAAGGACTCCACAGTTGTTCTCAGCCTGCTGCCCGAGGCAACGCCTGTCACGATCAACGGGACCAGTACCCACGCCAGCGTGGCCAGAGTCCTGGGCCACGAGTTGCTCTCGGTGACCCGAAAACTCGACCGCTTGGACGAACTCACCAACCCGGATCGGTTCAACGGCCACATCCCGATCACGGCGATCGTTTCGAGCATCGCCGTGCTGCTAGCTGCGGCGGAAGGGTACACATCGGTGGTCATGGCCAACGAGGCGGCAGCTAGTGAGCCGACGCTGTGGAATGGGGCGGAGCCGGTGAATCATCAGTGGTCGAAAGGCGCTGATTTCGAAGCTCTCTTCGTCGCCGCTCTGGCCGCGAGCGGGATCGAGGTTCGATATTTCTCGTTGCTGCGCCAGATCAGCGAACCTGAGATTATTGCGCTCCTCGCTCGCCAGACCGAGGCACTCCCCCACCTCATCAGCTGCAACCGAGCGTTCTCGGGCCGGACCGTCGGCGGTGAGAACGAAGCACCCCAGCGATGGTGTGGTGAGTGCCCAAAGTGCCTCTTCACCTACCTTCTGCTTGCCACCGAACTGACTCCCGATGTGCTGATCCCAATTTTCGGGTCCGACCTTCTGAACCGGGCGGAGCTCGTGCCCGGTTTCGCCGAGCTGTGGTCGACGCAGAAACCGTTCGAATGCGTCGGCGAGCGAACCGATGCGGCGTCGGCGCTCTCGACGCTGGCCAAAGACTCCTACTGGTCCGATCGCTCGGTCGTTCAGGAATTGGCCTCCGCTGCACAGCATGCGCTCTCCGATCCCGACCCGAACCCGATACGGACATCGTCGATCCCTGCTCCCCCTCCGGTTCCAGCGGTGTTCGCAGAACGGTTGAACGCAGCGCTCGGAGCGCTCGCGGTATGAGCACTCGCGGCGGCCTGGCTCTGGCCGATCTCGAAGGGCAACCAGTTGACCTGGTCGGGCTGGGAACCGACATCTGTGCCCTGATTCCCCGGATTGCGAAACTGGCCGGCCCTCTGCGGGCGTGGGTGGACAACCCCGACAGCCTCAGTGCCGAAGAGGCCAGCGTCTGTGCCAAACACAATGTGATCGTCGACGCCGTGAGCCGCTGGACCACCCCCGCCCCAGTCGCGGTGCGGGCACCGGGATTCCCCCGTTATCGGGACGACATCGCCGGCGTCCTCAACAGTGTCAAGGTCACAACACCAGTGGATCTCTGGCTCAACACCTTCGGGGCGGACCACCCCACCGTTTTGGTCACCGGCACCAAGGGCAAGAGCACCGTCACCACCATGATCAAAGCGCTGCTGGGTCGGAGCGAGATGGCCGGAAACATCGGCGTACCGATCTGGTCGTTGCTAGCAATCAAGAAGGGACGGCCCGTGATCTGCGAGGTCAGCAGCTACCAGGCCGCCGACATCGACGCGGTGGTGGATCTCGCCGTCCTCACCGGTCTCAGCGAAGATCACGTCAGCTGGCACGGCTCGGTGGAGCGTTACCACGCCGACAAACTCGGACCCGTCAATCAGGCCCAACGTGTACTCACCCACCCGGAGTGCGTGGGGGCCCTCTCCACCCGTGCGGGCGAGGTGCGAACCGTTCAACCGCTTCATACCGGCCAACTCACCATGCCGTCCCACATGGCGGCCAACGCCGAACTCGCAATCGCCGCCGCTCGCTGGATAAAGGAGATCTACCCGGGGGTGCAAATGTCCGCCGACCCGGTTGCCGTGCTCAACAAACTTCCCGCCCTCCCAGGTCGACTTCGACCGGTGATATCCGAGTACGACGAACACCGCTGGTTCGATGACTCGCTGGCGTCCAATCCCAGCGGTGCAGCTGCGGCCGTTCGGGCATTCCTCGGGCAGCCGATCTATCTGATTGTGGGCGGGATCGACCGCAACGTCTCGTTGGATCCGCTGATCGCGGCAGTGAATGAAGCGATGGCTGCACACTCGGCCTTCTCCATCGCCACCCTCCCCGACAACGGCATGATTATCGCCGAGCAACTCGTGCATGCGTGCGGAGACTTCGTGCAGATCATCGAGGCCAAGACAGTGGCCGAGGCAGTGGAGTCGGCTCGGATCTTCTCCGATCAGTCCACTGTGGTCCTGTTCAGCCCGGCCGCTCCAACGCCCGCCCGTTTCGGCAACTGGGCCGACCGATCCGCCGAATTCGTAGCAGCCGTCAAGGGCGGAGCGCCCTTCAACTAGTGCCGACTACGAGGCGGAGAAAGCACCAGCTCCCTGGTAGGAGTCCATGGCGTCGAGGACCTCGGGCAGCGATCGACGGGCGCCGCTCTGAAGGTATTCCATGGCCCGCAGCGAATACTCGTGCGCATCCTGGCTGGACCCGGCAACACAGTCTTCGATAACTCGGCAGAAGTAGTCGGACTGATGTGCGTCCACAAACGTGTAATGGACGCACACATCGGTGAGCCCCCCGCACAACAGCAGCGTGTCGACCTTCAACGCTCTGAGCATGATCTCCAAATCGGTCCCGAAGAAGGCGGAATACCGTCGCTTCTTAATCAGAATGTCGGTCTCCAGAAAACCGGTCTGTTTGGCTACCGCTGTGTTGGGGTTGGTCTCGATGCAGTGGACGTCTTCATCGCCATCAAGCTCTCGGCCGAAATCCAAGAGGTCGGGGCGGTGAACTTCCTGGATGAAGATGATCGGAATGTCTCGCTCGCGTGCCTTGTCCACTGCGATGCGGGCCTTCGCCATGCGCTCGGCGTAGTCGGACATATGGTCGATTGAGCGCACGTCCTGCTCAATGAACGCTGATTCCAGAATGTCGATGACCACGAGTACAGGGTGACCCTCGATCAGTTCCCGTTGCAGTTTGTTGGGATTTGCCATGTCCTGATCCTAGGTGAAGCGCTGCCTTACCCAGCTTGCTGCCGCCGCTCGACCCTCAACGCCACTGCGTTTTGCCATGGCGAAGTTCCCGTGGATCCCCGACGGTTGGTGCACTGCGGTGACCGGAACGCCGTGGTTTCGCAGGGCGTCGCCGTAGAGCAGACCCTCCGAGGCCAGCGGATCGAACCCGCACGTGAGCACGAACGCCGGGGCGATTCCGGATAGGTCCTGCCCGAGTGGGGCCACCCTCGGATCGCTGCGATCGGCGGGGTTCGGAACGTAGCTGTCCCAGAACCACTCCATGGCCTCGGTCACCAGCCCATACCCCTCCCCCACTTGCTCAAAGCTCGGCAGCGTGAAGTCACTCTGAACCACCGGATAAACCAAGAGTTGCCCGGCCAGCACGATGCCGTCGTCCCTTGCGGCTAGGGCTACCGCGGCGGCAAGGTTGCCGCCCGAACTGTCTCCACCCACGATGATGCGAGCCGGATCGATCATGAGCTCCGCCGCATGATCGATTGCCCAGTGGAGGGATGCGGCGCAGTCATCGAACGCACCGGGAAACGGCGTCTCCGGGGCCAACCGGTAATCCACGCTGATCACCGTGCAACCACTCAGATGACACAACGTCTGGGCCGGCAGCTCGCCGGTGTCCAGATCTCCTAGCACCCAACCGCCACCGTGGAACCAGAGGATGGCGGGGGCAGGCGTGTCCTTCATCCGATAGATGCGCACCGGCACATCCCCGCCGGGGCCGCAGAAGCTGGAGTTGGTAACCGAATGGACCGCAGGAACCGCTGTCGGTTTCCGGTTGGCAGCAAACTGACCCCGGACCTCTTGGGTGGTGCAGGTGGCGTAGTCCAGCGGAGCGGAGCCGGGGAGTGCCAGATAGTCGGCAAGATCGTCGTCTATCGCGTCAGCTCGAGAATACTCAGACGTCATTGCCTGAGAGTAGTTGGACCGGCGGGTGGGAAAGACTTGAGATGACCTGACTGCGCCGCAACACCAGAGCCTAGATTGACAGTGCACATCCTCGGAACGGAGCGAGCTTGTCAACAACCGATCATGATGCCGCACCGTTGGATCTGGAGGCGTTGCGCCATGCACGGCGGGAACACCTCCGGCGGCACATGGTTCAAGCGGGTATCGGCCTCTGTGTCCTGACCAACCCTGTCTCCATTCGGTACGCCACCGATTACCGCGGCTATGGCACATTCCAGAGCCGAATCCCCAGCCAATACCTTCTCATTGCGATCACCGGGCCGGTGGTCCTGCATGGCGCGTACACAGATGCGTTGAGCACGATCGACAATTGCGCCACCGCCCACTCCATCACGGGGTTCGACGCCGGCTTGGACATGGGTGCTGCGGCGAAACGATTTGTCGCCGACGTTCAAGCCGCTCTACGCGCCTGTGGGCTTGGACCAGAGGCGCCCGTGGCCGTTGAACGTTCCACCCCGTCCGGGCATCGAGCCCTGGAGGCGGCCGGGCTGATCGTGGTGGATGCCGAGCCAACCCTTGAACTGGCCAGGAGCCGCAAACTCCCGGCTGAACTCACCGCCCTCCGAGCCGCGATCGGGGTAGCCGAACAAGCGATCGCCCGGATGCACGAAGCGCTCGTACCCGGGATCAGCGAGAACGAACTGTTCGCCATTCTTCATCACACAAACATCGCCAACGACGGCGACTGGATAGATGGACGAATGCTTTGCTCCGGCCCACGGACCAACCCCTGGTATCAAGAAGCCAGTGGTCGAAGGGTCCAAAATGGCGAACTGGTGGCCTTCGATACAGACATGATCGGACCGTTTGGCTATTGCGCCGACATCTCCCGTACGTGGGTCTGTGGCGGTGCAGCCGGTCCTGCTCAAACGGATTTGTACAAGCGGGCGCTCGCGGAGATCCACCACAACACCAGCCTGCTCGAAGTCGGGGCCAGCTTCCGCGACATCTCAAACGCAACGTTTCGCCACCCTGAGGAATACCTCGCCAACCGATATGCCTGCGCTTTCCACGGTGTAGGGATGAGCGATGAGTACCCCAAGATCCCCTATCCGCAGGACTGGCATTGGACCGGATATGACGGCGAACTGGAAGACGGCACGGTGCTCTCGGTGGAAAGTTACGTTGGCGCCACTGGCGGATCGGAAGGCATCAAACTAGAACAAATGGTGCAAGTGACAAGCTCCGGTGTTCTGCCCCTGTCCACCTCCCCGCTGTGGGAGGTGTGAGTTGACCAGCGCAGGAGCGCCGCCGGCGCCGCCTCAAACCGGACCCACGGCGTGGCGGGGCTGCGACATACAAGACTCCATGCAATGGTCCTGGCAATGGACTGCGAGTGAGGTCGATGAGCTCTTAGCTGCGGCTGAACCCTACCGGGAGGCATCCGACACCGAGCTGTCCGGCCTCACACCCGAGACCTTTCGGCTTCCTTCCGTCACCCCAAAACTCATTGCGCTCCGCCGCCGGCTGACCCATGGGCGAGGCTTCGAACTGGTTCAGGGGTTTCCCGCCCAGGACCTCACCGAAGGCCAGTGTCGAGCTGTTTTTGCCGGGATCGGGACGCACATCGGAAGCCTTCGCAGCCAGAATGGCGCCGGCGATCTTCTCGGCCAGGTGAGGAACGTTGGAGCCGATGGCAGAGACCCGAACGTGCGCATCTACCAGACCAACGAGCGGCAGAGTTTCCATACCGACTCCGCCGACGTTGTTGGCCTCCTTTGCCTACAGACCGGCGCCACCGGCGGCGATTCACTCCTGGTGAGCGCAGCCACCATCTACAACGAGATGTTGCGGACAGACAAGGCCCTGGCTGCGGTCCTGTTCCAACCGATCGCCACCGATCGCCGTGGTGAGGTTCCGCCGGGTGCTCTGCCCTACTTCACCATCCCGGTGCTCACCTCGTACCGCAACGCTCTAACGGTCATGTATCAGCGTCAATACATCCAGTCCGCCCAGCGGTTTGGTGAGGCTCCGCGCCTCACCACAAAGGTGATGAAGGCTCTCGACCTTTTCGACCGGATCGCCAACGACCCCACCATGCATCTACAAATGCGTTTGGATGTTGGTGACATGCAATTCGTTCACAATCACTCCATGCTCCACGATCGCACGGCCTTCACCGATCGGCCCGGCGCGCCCCGCCACCTTCTGCGGCTCTGGTTATCGGTCCCCGGTGACCGTGAGCTACCGCCGGTTTTTGCGCAGCGCCTGGGGTCGGTGGTCGTTGGCGACCGGGGCGGAATCGTTGTGGGCTAGGGCCGGATCTTCGGCCACCGGAACAAAGCCCCGATTTCCGGGGTTGGGGCCGGTATGACAAGTGACGCGCCCTCGGCCGCCGACTCCAACAAGTACGACATCGAGTTCTTCTGGGATCCTGTATGCCCGTTCGCATGGATCACCTCGCGCTGGATTCACAAAGTCATGGACCAGCGTGAGTACTCGGTTCGTTGGCGCTTCATCTCGCTCCGCTTGTTGAATTCCCACATCGACTACGAGGCTCACTTCCCGCCGGACTATGAGCACGGCCATACGGCCGGGCTCCGCATGCTGCGGGTGGCTTCGGCAATTCGCGACGACCTGGGCGAAGACGCGATGCAGGATCTCTACGACGCATTCGGCAGCTCGGTTTTCGACGTGGACCGATCCGAGGGAGGCTTGGATCCCGGGGCGGAACCCCGCACATGGCTGGGAACCACCGACCACCTCCAAACCGTTCTCAAGGCCCTGGGCCACGACCCCAGCTACGCGGCCGCCGCCGACGACGAGACACGCGACGCCATCGTGCAGGCGGACACCGATGCGGCGGTTGCACTTACCGGACGTGACGTTGGCACCCCCATCATCGCATTCCATGGGAAGGACGGTGCAGAGACAACCGCCTTCTTTGGCCCGGTGATCAGCCGAGTGCCCGATGACGAGGATGCGGTGGAACTGTGGGATGCGGTCACGACCCTCGCGGCATTCCCGAGTTTTGCGGAGATGAAGCGCAGTCTGCGAGAGCGCCCTCAATTGCGCGCCCTCGGGGTGAACACCGGTGAAGCCGGCAAGGTCGAAGACTGGAAGGCCGGCTCCCGCCGCTGGGACTGACCCAGCGGATTGCTGGTCAGATCCCCTTGCCGAATCGGTGAAGCAGTTGGAGAACTCGATTGGCGGGAACGCCGGCTGCAACGGCGAGGGCAACGACCCAGCGGGGCTCCCGCCAGTTCAACCGGGCCACTTCGACCACGGTTTTGAGTGCCCTTCGTCGTTGACCGATCGCCCCCTGAGCCACCGCCTGCTGGCCTTTGATCCTGGCCAGGCCAGCCGGAACAGATTGGAAATCCGGGTGTTTGACCACCAGGTACTCGAGAGCCTCGTCGATCATCTTCCAGCGCTCAAAGAAGAAGGATGCGCCGTGCCAGTAGATGCGAACCAGCGGCTCTGCTATGACGGCAAATTCGGTGCGCTCCGATGCCCGTAGGAGCAGGTCATAGTCTTCGGCGTAACCGCCGGGAAGGTCCTCGTCGATCCCGCCCAGTTGTCGGAGCAACTCGGTGGCGGCAACGAACGACGACGGATGCACTTCGGTCATGCGATCCCTGAGGAATCCGTTGTGGGTCACCTTCTGCGGGTCGGGAATGCGAGCGGTGTCGGTTCCTTCGTAGTTGATGAAGACGCCGGTGGCAGCAAATTGACACGACGGGGCTGCGCTCAACGCCTGCATCTGGGCGTTCAGTTTTCCGGGTAACCACTCATCATCGTCGTCGCAAAAGGCAACCCAGGGCTGTGTGGCAGCGGCGATCCCGGTGTTTCGGGCGCCCGCCAGGCCCGGCGAATGCGAGTTCGTGGTGACTGCAACGGACCGGTCCGGATCTACAGAAACGAGGGAGTCATCGGGCTCGGACCGATCGAAGACCAGGATCACGTTGATCGGACCCTCGTAGTCCTGAGAGAGAATCCCGGCCATCGCTCGACGGAGAAGTTCTGGACGATCGCGGGTAGCGATCACCACCGAAACGCCGGCGGCGGTCACGGGCGATTTCCCAGCAAGCCGTCAACGTGACGCCCAAAGGCCACAACGCCCGCGGGGAGAACGCCATCGTTCACGGGAAAGGCCGTGCGGGCCGGGTCGGCCAAACCCGACTCCACCGCAGAATACAACCGGTCCTGAGTGGCGGCCAGAATGGCCATGTCATGGCGCTGCAAATGGCGAGCGAAGGACATCTGGTGACCATCCACGTGCTCACCCTGGGCGGGATCACGAGCAACGACGATCGGAATCCGTCCCGCCATGCGGGCATCCATCACCGTTGACGGACCGCCATGGCTGACCACCACGTCGGCCCGGGCGAACAGCTTACGAAGCTGATCGTGGGGTAGGAGTGCGTCACCTTTGGTGTTGGTCGGAACCTCTGCCGAGCCGTATTGAATGACCACTTCGACCTCGGGGTGATCACCAGCCCATGCGTCCATCCAGTTGACCAGGCGGTCGAACCGGTGGTGGTCGGTTCCCACCGACACCATGACGAGTTGGGTTGTTGGTTGATCCATCTGCCAGCCTCCTAGTACAGCGGTCCGATGAGGTGACTTCCCGGGTACAGCTTCTGCTGCTCGGGCCATTGCACGAGAAACGACGTGGTGAACGGCTGCACCAGGCGGCCAGTGAGGGTGCGGGAATCAACGCGGTCATAGACCTCCAAGAAGATCGTGGGGATCTTCCGCCGCCGGGCCTCCAGAAAGAACGGCACGGCCACGGCAGCACCATTGGACACCACCACATCGGGTTGCTCTCGAGCGATCACCCGACGCGCCAAGCCGTAGTTGCGAGCAACGTTCAGCAGGTTTCGAGTGGTGGGGTGAAATGCCGGTGTGAATGACTCCTCCGCAAGCTTGCTCTGTGCATCGGGGAGATCGAAGGTCACCCAGTGCCGGTAATGATCACGCCACCAGGGCTCCAACTGGATCAGCTGGGAGAGGTGACCACCGGAGGAACACACAAAGAGCACTCGATGCTGTTTGGTCTCGCTGCTGCTAAGGGTCACTTTTCGTTGCCGCCTTCATCTGCTACTTACTTAAGTTGTCGACACGCACTGACGACTTATTGAGCAACACGATGTTTCGCGCATTACGACCCACTAGGCACCCGTTGAGCCCTCCGATGACAGTTGAGATCCACGGCCGGGCTGCCAGCCCCAAAGGTTCGCTCGAATGGCTGATAGAGGTTTTGGGCGGCGAGGTCGACGGACCTTCCACCCCCATGCTGGCTCGGCCGACAGCGGAGAATCCGGAACTGCTGATCCCACTGTCGTCACCGGCGGTGTCAGCTGCCGCCTTAACCCGGCGCCACGACGGGCGATCACTAAGAGAACAAGCAATCTCGGAGTTGGCATTGATGGCCACGAGGACCGGTCAGCTCCGTCGAGCGGGCGGCGAGGTCGTCGATTTTCCGGCTACCGCCACGGTGCAGCTGTTGGCGACCGAGCTGGGCCATACCGGGCTGATCCCAGCCGTCGGGATCGGGCCACCCCGTCGGAACCGGAAGCCGTCCGTAATGTTGATAACGCCGGATGGGCGCACGCTGGCCTATGCGAAGATCGGCTGGTCCGGACTCACTCGAAGCCTGGTGGCCAACGAATTCGATTGGTTGCAGCGCCTCGACGGACGGGTCCCCGAGCCCTTTGTCATCCCGGCGCCACTACTGGCCACAGGTGCTCCATCTGGACCGGACGGGCCGACCAAGACCATCGTGATGACGCCACTGCCGGGAAGCCGGGGGCGGAAGTATCCCCAACTCGACGCATCCGAGATAAAGAGCTTGGCGCGAACGCTGGGAACCCGAAGACGCAACGTTGCTGATCTTTCGTGGCTGACGCCGCCGGACAACGACGGCTCGACTGTTGACGAACTCAGCCAACGGCTCGGAGCCGCCATCATGGCGGTTCGTGATCAACATGCTCAGGTCGAACTGGAGACAGGGCTGTGGCACGGCGACCTCAACCGTTGGAACACCGTGACCAGCGGTGCTGCTCTCGGAGTCTTCGATTGGGAATTCGCCGGGGCCGATCGCCCTGTGGGACAGGACTATCTGCATATCCAATTCGAGACGCTCCGCCGGAGCGGCGGCCGATCACCCACCGAGGCCATCGCGGCCTTCCTGCGACAGATGGACACCGAGCGCGATCCGCAGCGGACCGTGGCGATCGACGTGTACCTCGCCGATCTGGCGCTTAGGGAATCCCGGCTCTCCGGCCAGGGATGGCACGGGCCCATGGCCGGTTACCGCGAACCACTGGTCGAAACACTCGAGAACCGGCTGGCATCGTGACGGCCACGCTCACCAGGGGAAAGCAAACCAGCGTGAAGGCGTCGGGCCTTGCAATCATTGGCGCGGTGACCACAATGGTCGCCACCTTCGGCATCGCTCGCCTCGTTTCCGAAAACGGTGTCGGCGAAGCTGGCGTGTTCTTCCTCGGAACGGCGTTGGTCTCTTTGCTGGGAACCACCGCCACGGTGGGCACGCCGCTCGCGCTCGTCTACTTCATGCCCCAGGTCATGGCTGAGGAGAACCCAAATCCCCGTGACCTCATTCGGGTCGCCTGCGCCCCGGTGCTGGTCATTGGGCTGGCCTTCGCTGCACTCGTTTTTGTGGGAGCAGGAACGATCGGCGAACTCTTCGGTGGAAACCGGGCCGAGGAACTGGCAACCGTCGCTCGTTGGCTGGCTCCCACCATTCCCGCGTGGGCGCTCGGAAACTCGCTGCTTGGCGCCACGCGTGGCCTTGGAACCGTGACCCCGACCATGGTGATCCAACAGGTGGGTCGACCGCTACTTCAGATGACGCTGTTGATTGGACTGCTCGTAAGCGGTGAGTTGAGTGCCCTCAGCGCCTCGATCGCATGGGGAACTCCAGTGTTGGTGGGAGCCGCAGCGGCCGCTGCAGCAGTAGCCCGGCATGGCGGCTTCCACGCCGGTGATGCGGCAGTGGTGGGGAGCAGCGAATTTTGGACCTACTGCCGACCTCATGCGCTCACCACCGGATTGCAGATCGCCGTCGAGCGGCTGGACGTCCTTCTGGTTGGCCTGCTCCTTGGCGAAGTTGTGGCCGGGGTGTACGGCGGCCTCAGCCGGTTCGCCACAGCGGGCAACTTCATCGTCTTCGCCGTGGCCCAGGCGGTGTCGCCCAACCTTCGAACCGCCCTCAAACATCACCGCCTGGCAGAGGCCACCACGCTGCTCCACCAGGCATCCAGTTGGATGGTTCTGATCGCCTGGCCCTATCTGCTCATCGTTGCCCTGAAACCAGAACCGCTGGCTCGGCTGCTCCAAGACGACTACGTGCCCGACGCCCGAATCCTTTCGATCCTGGTGGTGGGCATGATGGTGAGTTCGGCAGCAGGCCCCATCAAACTCCACCTCCTCATGAGGGGCCACCCGCGGGCCACGCTCGCCACAACGGCGCTCTCGCTCGTGACGGACATCGTCTTGCTCGTGGCCCTCACCGACCGGTTCGGTATCGGCGGCGCCGCCGTGGCGTGGGCCTTCAGCGTGGCGATCGAGAACGTTGTGAATAGCTACCTCTCGGCGCGCTGGCACGGCGTGATGGGACTTGCCGCTCCGGCGATTCGAGCGATGGGCGCAGCGGTGGTCGTGGTCGTGCCGCTCGCACTCCTCACGCCAAACACCTTCGCCGGGCTGGTGCTCACAACCGCAGGCGCCGGCGCACTCATGCTGGGCTACATCTCCATGAACAGAACAGCGTTCGGCCTCAATCGCTAGAGCGCACTGTTGTCCCTCCGGGGGACGTTCAAACGCCACGCAGGCTGGGCTGTCCCTCCGGGGGACGTTCAGACGCCACGCAGGCTGGGTCGTCCCTCCGGGAGACGTTCAAAACGCCACGCAGGCTGGGCTGTCCCTCCGGGAGACGTTCAAGCGCCACGCAGGCTCCGCCTTCCGGCACTGCAATAACTCCTGTCCGAGCCTGAGCTCGGACTGCTCACCGTGCGGTCCCTCCGGGGCGAGGGCAAGCGCGTTACGGGCCACCTGGGAGCCTGCGGCGCCATGGCAGCTGGCAGCACGATCGTTGTCCCTCCGGGGGACGTTCAGACGCCACGCAGACTGGGCTGTCCCTCCGGGGGACGTTCAGACGCCACGCAGACTGGGCTGTCCCTCCGGGGGACGTTCAGACGCCACGCAGGCTTTCGCCTGCGGCACTGCAAAAGGTGCATAGGTAACTGAACGCGTGACTACTCACCGTGCGGACCCTCCGGGGGTGTAACCCTTTACGCGCAGCGGGAGCCTGCGGCGCAATCTTTCGGCAGCGTGATTGCTGTCCCTCCGGGGGACGTTCAGACGCCACGCAGGCATTCGCCTGCGGCACTGCAAGAGATCTTCAGCATCGGAGCACTTGACTACGCAACAGACCGCGTCCCTCTGAGGGCAATCGCTTGGCAGCCTTGCGCCGCTTACAGTTCGCGCTGGGCACGAATGGCCAACATCGCCGTGACCATGGCCAGGAAGAGCTGAGTGGGAATGGTCAAATAGAACAGCGACTGCACGGCCAGAATGATGAGGACCGAATGTAACCAGATACCCGAACTGGAGGTCTGGCGCCACGACCGAATAGTCGCAGAAGCGAAGAACCCGATATACCCCATGGCGCCGATGACACCATGGGAGAACAGGAGATACCAGAGCTGGCCATGAGTACCGACGGAGGGCAATCCGCGCTGGTTGGGACGCGGCGCACCCCAGCCGAACAATGGGCGTTCCGCCGTTCCGTCGAGTGCCGAAACGATCAGTTCGGTTCGGTCGCCATTGGAGTGCGCAGTGTCGATGCGAGTGAGGGCAACGTCGCCCAGCGGGCTGAGACCGAGGAGCGCCACGAGGAAACAGACAGCCACGGTGCCCCGAACGATCAGCTTGGCATCGCCCAACACTCCCAAGCGGAGAGCCGCGTAGACGACGCCGATCCCCAGGGACAGCCAAAGCCCCCGGTTCAGTGACAGGACTCCGGGCACAACCGAAGCCACCAAGACACCGCCGATCAGGCGCGGGGAAAATCCCGCCCTCCGGTCACTGAGAGAAATGAAGGCGAAGGGCGTGAGGAGGGCCAGCATCGAGCCCCAGGTATTGGTGTAGTCATAGGGGGCCTTGGGTCTCGGCACGGCGAAACCAATGATGTCCTGCACGTCGGCGAAGCTGGGGGTGACAAGGGTTCTGATCAGGTCGTTCTCCAGCAACACTCCGGGGAGCAAGTAGTAGAGCGGGGCCCGATAGCTAACCGAACCAATCACGAACGCCAAGAACCCGCCGGCCACCGTGCCCATCCAGAGCCAGGTGAACGCCCGGACCATGTGCCACACCGTGAGGGTTCGACCACCATTCAGTGCATACAAGGCGTAGCTAAAGGCCGCGGTGGCATACCCCAGCCGGAGAGCCCACCCGGCGGCTCGGCCGGCACTGTCGAGACTCAGAGCGCTGAACAGAACTGCGGCCAGGAAAAGCATCCACCAGGCCGAGCCTTTCGGAATGATCAATCGCGGCTTTAGGAGCAGCGAAATGGTGATCGGCACGGCAAAGATGAGCCACATGAAGCCGTGGAGACCCAACAGAAACCACAGTGGGATGAGGGCGAACGCTGCAGTGATCGGCCACGACGGAAGATCGCGGTCGCCAAGTTGTCGCTGGCGACGGTCTTGCCGTCGACCATCCACATGGGCGCGGCGTTCAGGGAGTTGCCCGGGCCGGGGTTTCTGAGTGGTCGCCATGAATCAGGCTTGGTGCTACCGGTTCGCTTTGGGGGCGATCGGTTGGGCCACGATCGAGCCTGCCACTTCGAGCCCAACGGCGGTGAGCTGGCGAACTGAGGAGACCACGTCGGCCCGTCGGGTTTGCGAGGGCTCCACGATCAGGATGGCGGTGTCACACATCGGGGCGAGCACCACGGCATCGGCGTAGTCGGTGAGCGCCGGGGCTGCCACCACTATGAACTCATAGTTGCTTCTGGCCTTTTCGAGAAGGCGGCCAACGTTGCTGCTCTGGAGGAGGCGGGTGGGCTGGGAGATGTCCGCTCCTGGAGTGATGACGAACAGCGATGTGAGCTCCGGCACGGCCTGGGTCACCTCGGTCACCCCTGCTTTGCCGCCGATTACTTCGGACAAGCCTTTGTGGTTCGTCAGGTCCAGGCGTGAGTGGATCCCGGGGTCGCGGAGATCAGCGAGTACGAGGAGGGTCTTGCGGCCAACGCGAGCGGCGGCGACGGCGAGGTTGGCGGCCGCCATGGCGGCCGCTTCGGACCGGTGGATGTCGTTGGTCCCGGCAACGAGGACCACCTGCTGGTCGGCCCGGTCCATCTTGAAGAGGAGTGCGGCCTGGGTTCGGCGGTAGGCGTCGTCGACCTGGAGATTGGTCCCCTCGGTTACGGCGATCATGTTGTTGCCAGGGCTGAAACCGAGGATGTCGGCGCCCATGGCCGGCAGTTCGTTGAGAGCGTCGCGCACCGTGGCATCGGAGCGGTCCAGCGCAAAGGCGGTGCCAACGCCGACGCCAAGCCCTAGGAGGAGTCCGGCCAGCGGGCCGACCGCGGCGGGAACACCAGCGGGCCGGGCGGGGAGATCGGCGTCGTCAAGTATCTCGCCAACGTTGATGGTGATCGCATCGATGTTGGCCAGGCGGGAGCCGATTCCTTGAAGGTTTGTCCGCTTGGCGATCTCTTCGGCTTCCAGGCTTCGAAGCTTGGCCGGTCGAACCTGGGGAGCGAGAATGGATGGGAAGGCAGGATCCAACGGTTGGGCCGCATTGGCTAGGGCCTGTTCCTGATCAACGATGTTGGCGGCGATGATGTCGAGTTCGGCCAGCAGTTGTTGCTCCCGTTCCAGAAGCCGGTCACGGGCTACAGAGGTGGCCGATGTGGCGGCTTCTTCCCGGAAATCGAGGTAGGCATGCGCAACGGCCTGGGCGAGGTCCTGGGCCCGTAGAGCCGATCCCGCCTCAGCTTCGATTCGGAGAACTTCGGCCTCATCTTCCACGGTCACGGTGATCTGCTCTTGGACCCGTCTGGCCTCCTCACCGTCGATCGAGATCGTGGCGGCCTGTTCATTGATCGGCGGGTCGTCGAAATTGGACAAACCCGGTTCGGCGCCTGCGGCCAGGAGGGCAAGCGCCCGTTCCACCACGCGCTGGGATGAAGCGATCGATTGTTCGGTGGTGGTGTTGACCTGGCGGGTTACATCCAAATTGGGAGAGTCACCCTGGCTGATGAGCGGCCGAACTTCCACCAGCGAGTCCGAAGAGAACGAATTGCTCTGGGCCAGCAGACCAGCGATCCCTAGGAAAAGCCCAGCGACCGATGCCCCCACCAGGACTTTCCAGTGCCGGCGCACGATCATCAGCGAGTCATCGAGCCCCACGACGGCATCCGAGGATTTGAGATCAGCCATTGGACACGACCAATGGAATCAGTGGATGCCAGGGTGAGAGAGATCTACACACGGTCACACAGTCGGCCGCAAGGACTCCCGAATTAGCACATTACGTGTGCGCAAACGGGCACCTTTTGTCACTGCGGGTTTCGCTCTGACGAGAGTTGCATCGATGCCGCCGCCCTCCACCAACCGCGGAACGATCGAAACTATTGTCATAGCCGCCATGGCCCTCACCCACACCGATACGCCAGCGGCCGATGCCGCCCCCGACAAAACCGTCGATACGTCCTCTTCTCCAGCGTGGCTGGAACGTCGCGATGCCGCCCAACCCAGCAGGACGAAGACTGCCCCAACGCACCCGCCGCGACGGACCAACACCCAGGAACTCTTGATCACCGCTGGCACTCTTATTGTTGCGGGTCTCCTCGCAGTGGCCGGCACCATCGTGTGGCTCGACGGGGTCGCCAGCGACATCGTCAACCCGGATCTAAACACCGCTCTTGCGCCCAGCACCAACCAGTCAAACTGGCTCATCGTTGGCAGCGATTCACGCGAAGGTATCGACCCCGACGTTGAAGGGTCAGCGATTTTCGTTGGCGAAGAAGTGATCGGTCGTCGGACCGACACCATCATGCTGGCCCGCCTGGATACCGATACCGGCACGGTCGATCTCATGTCGCTTCCCCGAGACCTTTGGGTCCCCATCGACGGCACCGCTCGAGATGGTCGAATCAACAGCGCCTTCAACGGTGAGGGCGGCCAACAGCGCCTGATCGACACGGTGGAGAGCGTCTTCGACATTCAGATCCATCACTACGCCGAGATCAACTTCGTCGGTTTCCAACAGGCGATCGATGCCATGGGCGGGATTCCCATCTGGTTCGACCGGGCACTACGGGACCCCGCCGCCGACCTGAATATCGCCACCCCGGGATGCCATGTGTTAGACGGGTATGAAGCGTTGGCGTTCTCCCGCAGCCGCAATATGGAGTTCTATGACGGGCAGGCCTGGCGGGCCGATGGCAGTGGCGACCTCGGGCGCTCCACTCGTCAGCGGTTCTTGATTCAGCGGATGGTTGACCATGCCACCGCCTCCCTGAACGTGACCGATTTCGACACGGTCGCTCGGCTCATCGGCGCCGCCGGTTCCAATCTCACCGTGGATGCGGGAATCACGCCGGACCGGCTGGTGGAGTTGGCTCGCGTCTTCCAAGACCTCGAAGGCGACGCCATCACCACCCACGTTCTGCCAACGGTTCCGTTCCGCACGCCGGGTGGTTCAGCCGTGCTCGCTCTCCAGCCAGCCGAAGCCAACCCGGTTCTATCGATCTATCGGGGTGTTGAGCCTGAGCCAATCGCACCCGAAGAAGCCGCTGTCCGATTGTCGATCTTCAACGGCAGCCGCACAGCAGGACAAGCCGGCGAAGTGGAAAGCGCGCTGGGCGCAGAGGGCTTCGAGATCGATCTCGTGGACAATGCGCCTACCACCAAAGAGACGCTGATCGCCTACGGCCCGGGGATGGAAACCGGAGCCGAACGGATCGCCCGGTATCTCGAGACGCCGCCAACCTTCGTGCCCGACCCGGACGCCAAAGGCATCTCCCTCACCACCGGAACCGATTTCACCGGTATTCGACTCACGCCGCTTGAGGCTGATGCGGTGGTAGCGCCGGAAGTTCCCGTCGCCGCTGATGCCAGCCCCGTCGGTGGAGCACTTGCCACGCCGAGCGTTGAAATAGGCATCGTGCCGGGCACACCTCCTCCGGGGATCACCTGTTCCTGAGATGAGCACCGCGGGCGACCTCGTCATCGGCGACGACGGCTTGGCCCGATGCCGTTGGGGAGCGTCGCCCCCTATCTATCGGGACTATCACGACCGGGAGTGGGGACAGCCAGTGACCGACGAGGTCACGCTCTTCGAGAAGGTCTGTCTGGAGGGATTCCAGGCCGGGCTCAGCTGGCTCACCATCTTGCGGAAGCGACCTGATTTCCGATCTGCATTCCATGGATTCGACCCCGAACGGGTGGCGATGATGGGGCCCGAACAAGTCGACGAGCTACTGCAAAATGGCGGGATCGTGAGGCATCGCGGCAAGATCGAGGCCACCATCAACAACGCCAGGCGCCTCCTGGATCTGCACCGACGCGGCGTGACGCTACAACAATTGTTCTGGGGCTCGGTGGAGCAGACCATACCGGCGACTCCCGTCACGTTCGCCGACGTCCCGTCGATCACGCCGGAATCCATCGCACTCTCCAAGCAACTGAAAAAGTCTGGCTTCAAGTTCGTGGGACCCACCACCTGTTATGCGGCCATGCAGGCCATGGGAGTGGTGAACGATCACCTGCAGGGTTGCCATGCCCGAGCGGCGCTGCCCAACAAATAAACGCTCGATGGTTAAGGCAGGGGGCGAAATGGCCGATTTTGCTAAGGATGTCCGAATCAACCGCCTTGGCCAAGGCACTCGCCGCCCAACTGGGTGATGACCTGGATCGAATTCTCGGCGCCAATGAATCGGGCAACGCCACCGAATTCGAGATGGTGGGCCAGCCCGCCATGGGCCTCGAGCTACGGCAGGTGGCCGGTCTCAATGCCGGCTACACACAACCACTTCCTCCTGGTCAACACCGTTTCGGCAACGACAGCAACAACCCTGCAGGGGATGAACAAACCCGGCCGTTCACCCTGATCGTCGACGAAGAAAACAGAGCGTGGCTGCCAGGGGGCGAGCGGGGCATCCGCCTGGACGGCCTCCCGATCTCGGGTCGGGTCGCAGTATCGAAGGGGGTCATCGACGCCGGGTCCGCCCGGTTCTTGGTTGCTCAATCCCGGCCTCCCACCCGGCGCCGGGGCGGCGGTACGGTGAATTCAGGAGCTGACGCTGGCCCGTCCGGACCGCTCCGGCAACCACGAATCCGTGTGGCCGACTACGTCGACGTGTCCCCAAAGCCACCGCCCCCGCCAACAGTGTCCCGCCTTCGCCGTCGTGGCAAGCGGACAACCGACCGCCCCGACCCGGTGACGTCGGGTCCCCTGATCGACAAGCTGCTCGAAGCTCGCGAGTCGGCAGTGCAACATGCCCGCAGTCAGTTTCCGGACCCCGGTCAACTGATCCAGATGGCACTCGCCGGAGCAGACCACATTGGCCACATCAGCCCCGGTGACAAGAGCTTTGGTGTTGTCCCAATCGCCTACGGCGATCTGCCCTGGAGCCCACCGTTCGATCGGCCCGACCGCATCCCGGGTCCGATGGTGGTGGCAGTCCAGCAACACTCGGTCCTAGCATCGGTACCGCTCACCGTTGACCTACTCAACGGACACCTTGGCATCGTGGGCGAACGAAATGCCTGTCTCGCAGTGGCCCGCCAGATCGCTGTTGCCCTGCGGGTGCTCTCACCCTATGACGCCGTTTCGTTCGCACTATTGAGCGATGAGATGACCACGGCGGACTGGGCGTGGCTGGACAACATGCCAAACGACATTGGCGGCTTGCCGATCCTCTTCATCGATGGAATGCGGCAGGTGGCCCAACACGGGATGCGGCAGATGCTGAGCGAAGCCGACGCCGGCGGGTCCATTGTGATCGACGATCAACTGCATGACATCCCATCGCTCTGCAAGACGGTTTTGGAGATCAAGCCCACCGGAAACTCCGCCCTCTTGGACTTCCGGCGCGGCGCAACAACCACCCGGGTGTCAACGCCGCTGGGCTTCAGCCTCCAAACCACCCGGGACATCATCGCCAAGCTCTGACCAGGGCCGGCGCCACCAGCGTCCCGAGCCCCTCCAGTGCGACCCGCCGGTGTTGACGCCCGAGAATGGCTCTGCTCAGCTGCTAGATTCGGCAGATGGTCCCTCGGCGAGTACGCATCGTCGCAATCTTGGCCCTGACACTCAGCGCCTGCGGTGGTGACGAGCCGCTCAACTACACACTGGAAACCCGTGAGAACTTCCTGGCCGCCTGTACCGATCCACTAAACGACTCGCGTCTCGTTACCCAATTGTGCGAGTGCACGTTTGCTGCCGCTCAGGAGAAACTCAGCTTCGCCCGCTTCGCCGAACTGGAGGACAGGATGAAGAACAATCTCAATGCCAGCCTCGGCGCGGCGATGAACAGCGCCCTGGCCCAGTGCGTCCTCCAAGAGGCCGACTTATGACCACCCCGGCGACCTCGAAACCAAAACCCGAACGTTGGCGCTTTCAATGGAAAGAGCTCTACGACGAGGTCATCACCTCTGGGCTCTGCACCGGCTGCGCTGGATGTGTCATCGCCTGCCCCCACGATGTGATCGGCTACAAACACGAGCCGGGTGCCTACAAGCCCTACCACCTCGAAGTGGACCTGGGTCCCGGCAATTGCGGTTGGGGTGAGAACGGCTGCACGTCATGCACCCGTGCCTGCCCCCGCTTCCGCGATTGGGAAACTGCCGCGGATGAGCACCTGTTCGGCCGGACCCGAAAGCCCGACGAGATGTCCGGCATCTACCGAGACATTCTTTTGGTCCGCGCCGCCGATGACAAGGTCTATGAGAAGGGCCAGGACGGTGGCCTGGTCAGTGCGATCCTCATCTGGTGCCTGGAAAACAAGATCATCGACGGTGCGCTGGTGTCGATGCTGGAGGGCAACGACGACGGAACCCCCGGCGGCTGGAAGGCCGTTCCCGGTGTGGCCACCAACTACGACGAGGTCATGGCGGCGGCCGGGAGTCGCTACACGTATTCGGCAAACACGATCGCCTACGACGAGGCGGTGGAGCGAGGGCTGAAAGACTTGGCTCTGGTGGGTATGAGCTGCCAGACATCGGTTGCTCCGGTGATGTGGAACCGCAAGGTGGGCAAGGTTTCCAAGCCGATCAAACTGAACATCGGGCTGTTGTGTTCCAAGAGCTTCGACGACTCGCTGTTCGAGGAGCTGTTCTGGACCAAATACCGGCTCGCCAAGAATGACATCGTGAAGATGAACATCAAAGGTGTCTTTCAGGTCTGGATGCGCAACGGCGACTATCACGAGATCCCGTTGAAGGAATGCCACGCCTGGACCCGTGAAGGCTGCAACTTCTGCCCAGATTTTGCGGCTGAACACGCCGACATTTCCACCGGCGGAATCGGCAACGAGACCGACTGGACCCTCACTGTGGTCCGTACCGAACTGGGCCGAGCCATCATCGATGCCATGATCAAAGACGGCTACATAGAGACCCGGCCCGGCGACGACGACCCTGCCGCGGTGGCGCTGATGCACCGACTGGCCAAGAAGAGCCGGGAGCGGTGGCCGGCCTGGGCTCGTGAGGAAGTCCGAGTAGGCCTGTAACTCCGGTGAAGGAACTACAGATCCTCGACGGCGAAATCAGCGCCTGCCGTAGATGCCCCCGGTTGGTGGAGTGGCGGGAACGGGTTGCCAAGGAGAAACGAGCCTCCTTCGCCACGGACACCTATTGGGGACGCGGTGTACCTGGTTTCGGTGATCCCGATGCGAAGCTCATGGTGGTGGGTTTGGCGCCGGCGGCCCATGGAGCCAACCGAACCGGCCGCATGTTTACCGGCGACCGGAGCGGCGACTGGCTCTACCGGGCATTGTTTCGAGCCGGGTTCGCCAACCAGCCCGACAGCACCGATGTTCATGACGGTCTCACCCTGACCGGGGCGTGGGTGACCTCACCGGTGAAGTGTGCCCCACCCGCCAATTCACCCACCGCCGCCGAGATCGCCACCTGCCAACCGTTCTTCGAACGGGAGTTGGAGCTGCTGCAACCCACGGTAATGGTGGCGTTGGGCGGTATCGGCTTCGCCTCCGTCATCCGCCACTTCGATATTCGGCCGCGTCGGAAATTCGGCCACGGGGTAGAGATTCCGATCAGCGACCGAACGGTGCTTCTGGGGTGCTACCACGTGAGTCAGCAGAACACCTTCACCGGCCGCCTCACCGAGGAAATGCTGGACGGCGTCTTCGCTCGTGCGGCCGAGCTGGTGAGGGCTCGCTAGGGCGCCGAGACCACCTGGAGGGCGCGCCGCGAAAAGCCGCTGGGTTGACTCATCGGGTTGAGCGATCGGCGTCCCCGGCTGCCACCAGGCCAATGCATGGGACTCGTGATTCCCCACCGGCTCACTGCCGGGCTGGGCGAGAACGAGGAAGCGGACATCGAGATGGAGATGGGCCGGTTCGCCGGGTCGGGCAGGGATCTCGTGGACATCCAGATCGATGGCGGGTTGGTGCACGGTAAGACCCGCCAGGCCAGTTTCTTCGCAGGCCTCCCGCAGAGCGACGGCGCTGAGGTCACCGACGCCGTCGGCATGCCCACCGGGCTGCAACCACCGATCGAGCTTCACGTGATGCATGACCAGCGCGGCCGAACGGGACGGATCCACCACCGCCGCCGACCCGGTGAGGTGGCCAGAAAGGCAAGAGCGAAACAGAGCATCGGAGTGCTCAGAACAAAAGTCCAGCATCTGTTGCCGGTAGACCTCTTGGCTCGCCCCGACTACGTCGGCCTCACCGATCTGGCGGATGGCGGTTTGGAGCGCCGTTTGGCGAGACAGCGTTTCGGGGGCGGGCGGCACCCCGCAAAGCTACTCGGCCGGAGCGTCGTCGCTGCGGAGATCGAGCGGTCGTTCCGCCGTGAACCCCACCGCATCGAAGTTGGCCTGCGCAATCACCGCGGCGGCCAGGCAGTCCCAAAGTTCTGCGCGTTCTACCGGAGGAAGATCCTGGCCGCCACTTCTGAGCAGGCCGGGAAGGGCCGGGAGCCATACCAACTCGCCATTGACCACGGCCGGACGACGGTCGTGATTAGGGATGGGAGGCTCGGACACACTTGACTATCGGAAAATAGGGCGCAAAACCTGACGGGCCGCCTGAACCAAAAAGAGTGCCCCGAAAGCCCATCAACCGCCGTTCGCTGCGTATTTCGTTGGTGCTGACAATAACGCCGCCGCATTTCAACCGATCAAACACCACACTACCGACCGGGCCGAGCTCTGACCGGTTGGATAGAGCCGGGACCGGCAGGGTGTCATCGGGCCGGTCGAGGTCGCGGGTGCTCACCCTGAACAGACCTGGTGAACGCAGGCGTGGTCTCGCCCGAAGCCAGATCCAGCCGCTTTAGAACTCCATCCGACACAAACACAACCGTCGCACCGGCGGCATCGAAGGACGGGTGCGTGGCCGACCCGCCGTTGTCCGATCGGAAGGTCAGTCGCTGGAAGCCTGATCCGTCCGGTGCGATCGAGAACAGATCCCGCTTGTCGCCGCCCGGTTCGACCAGGGCCGAAAAGACGATCAGGTCACCGGACTTGTTCCAGTCTGCCGTAGCGGCAAACAATGCAGGGTCGGTGAGAGGGCGGACGGTCGCCGGAGTGGTCGTGAGGTCGACGATCGACAGAGTCACTCCAATCACGTTGCTGTCGATAGAGGTCCCATCCCGATCGGCGAGCTCCAGCACAATTGACCGTCCGTCGGGCGACCAGCGCGGACCGGCACAGTACGTGTTCGGGCTTTCAGGGGTAAAGAGGTCGGCGACTTGGCCGGTATCGACATCGACCTCGACCAGCGTGCTGAGATGGTCGTTGCCGTTGACGCTCATCAGGCACACTGCGATCGACGTGCCCGCAGGAGACCATGCCGGATCGTCGATGAAATCACAGGGGTTTTCACAGTCGAACAACAGTCGGCCACTGGAGCCGTCGAGGTTCGTGATCCACAGATCGTCCCGGGTCCCATCGTTCATGACCAACGCAAGCATGGAGCCGTCGGGAGACCAGTCGGGATTGGTCTGATCGCCTCCCTGCAGGCCCGCCGTCGGCGAGAATTGCGACCCGCCGTCGGCATCGACTACTGCGATGGTGGCGTGAGTCTTGGTGATCTGGATCGCCCATGACGCGCCTTCGACGGCATCCCCGTCGGCGACAGTTGTTGCAGGGGCTGCGACCGTCGCGGTCGGCGAGGAGCAGGCACCCATCACCAACGCAACAATGATGGGGAGTACAGCGAATCGGCGCACCGTGGCTCCTGACCCGTATTCCGACCGGTGCGGAGCACCGTCGCCGGCAAGTGGGCGGTCGCGAGGCACGGAGCCGCCAGAGCTGAAGGAGCGGGACGCTGCCATCGCTGGCAGAAGACCGTCTTCGCCTCTACGCGGAACATAGAGCGAGACGGGTTCGGTGTCAACGCCTAATTTCGCGGCGCAGGCGAGGCTTTACGAGACCATCAGGACTCGGTAGCGGCCGCATTCCCAGGCATCAACCACCCGCACGGCGGGTGAACCGGCACCGAGTATCGCGGTTGCCGATCTAAACGAGTGGCCAGGGCCAGCGATGGCCGTCGCTGTCATCTTCGGGGAAGATGCCAGCCTCCAAGACGGCTCTCGCCCGCGTCATCATGGCGTCATTCTCCAGTGTGCTCAGCATGGCAGCCAGGGCGTTGGACGGCCCGGCGTCCAGGAAGTTCTGAATAGCGTCCAGCATGGCGGTGGGTATTTCATCGCCGGCGAAGTCCCAGATCACGGTGCGCAGCTTGAATTGCTGATGGAAGGACAGTCCGTTGTCGATTCCGTACACGTGACCATCCGGGCCGAGAAGGCAGTGTCCGCTTTTGCGATCGGTGTTGTTGGCGATCCAGTCGAGCAGGCACAACCGCTGAAGATCGGGAATGGCTCGGCCACCCTCGAATATGGTGAAGTAGTGCTCGGCGAAGTCCGCATTCACGAACGCCTGTATAGACCCCTCCCCCAGCTGCCCCATGGCCAAAGCCGTTGGCGGGATGACACTCCAGCCCAGCGCCTCGCAGAGCCGGAACGTGGCGATCTCCCTTCGGTAGAGGTTTTCCGGAAAGTCCCACAACGGTCGTTCGCCCTGCCCCGGCTTATAGATCCCGCGAACGTCGGTTCCATCTTCGGCCGTGAAGTGGACCAACAATGTGAGGTTCGAGCTGTAAGGCATCCGGCCCTCTATCTCAAAGTCTCCCGTTTCGAACAACTCGATCAGCTCGTCGGCGGGAAGATCGAATGGTTCTGTGCTGTCCTGACGCGGCGCCAGGGAGTCCTCGGTTTCAGCCACGGGACTAGTTCAGCCGAGGACAGCTATGACCGGAAGGGTCCAATGGCTGGCCACACAAACGACAGGGCGGCCGGCCGCCTTCCATAAGGATCTCGGCCGTGCTGATGAATGCAGTGGCCTGCTCTACAGATACATGGACTCGAAGAGTTGCCCCCTTCTTTTCATCATCTTCGGCGATGGCCGCCAACTCATCCTCGAGTGTCTGGTCATCAAGAAGTTCCTCGACGACCAGAACAACCCGGCTCGTGACTTCGTCAACGCCGACCGCAATTTGGCCCACCACGAACACCGGTTGGGCCGGGTCGATCAACTCCACCGGGGCGGGGAGCGTGGCCGCAGGTGCCGGAAGGTCGTCGAGAACGGTGAGCAAGAAGTTGGACAGCGCCATCACCTGTTGCTTCTCCAGTTTGACGCTGTGGTAACCGAAGCTGTCGCCGGCTTGCAGGAAGAAGATTCGGCTTCCAGGATCGCCTACTGCGCCGGCGGTGAAGTGGGTGGGCTCCCGGTACTCATAGATCTCGCTCATCAGCTGGGCACCAATGTTGAGAGGTCATCACCGGTGGAGTTGACAGTGAGCACCAGTGGGCCGGTGTGAGTGAACAGCAGGGCCGACACCGAGCAGGGCGCCACAACGATCCGTTGGAACAGGTCGAGGTGGGTCCCCATGGCATCGGCGATCGCCGCCTTGATTGGGTCGGCGTGGCTTACGCACACCACCCGTTCTCCGGGGTGGTCGGTCACGATCTGCTGCAAGGTGCCGGTGATCCGGGTCTGCATTTCTGTGAAGGATTCGCCGCCGGGGAACCGGAACCCGCTGGGGTACTTCTGAACCTTCTGCCATTCGGGGAGCTTGTAGAGCTCACGGAGTTTGCGACCGGTCCATTCGCCGAAGTTGGCCTCGATGAGACCTTTGCGGATCTGTATTCGACGGCCCAGCGCCCTGCCGATCGGTGCCGCCGTCTCGCGGGTTCGTTCCATGGGCGAGACATAGACCGCCGCGAAGGAGTCCGAACCCAGAGCGGCCAGGCGCTCGGCGGCCCGCTCGGCCTGTTGTACCCCGTCATCGGCTAGGTGCAGACCCTTGGCCCGACCGGGAAGAACGGATCCCGTTGTGGGGGTTTTTCCGTGCCGGACCAGGAAGATCGTTGTGGGTTCGGGAGTTTTGGCCTTCTTGCTTGCCATGTCGGGGATGTACTTTAGCGGCGCCAGACCCGCACCCCCTGTGGCGTCTAACCGGTGCTCTGAGGTGAAGCCACGGACTCCACCGTGATCGTGACCGAGTTGGTTGGGGAGAGAATCCCCAGAAGTGCAAACTCGACTTCCCGGGCCAACTCCACCACCATGTCGTCAGCTAGGCCGTCTGCGTCGCGAGTTTCCACACCGCCGTTCACCACCGTGAAGTCCCATGTGGTGGGTTGTCCGAGAATCTGTTGAGCGGCCTCTGATGCAGCCGCCTCGTCCAGGATCAGTATGCCGTTGAGGCGGTACTCGGCGATGTCGATTTGATTGGCGCCGGCGGCGGCGGCGGAATCCGCCTTCTGCACGAGGTCTTGACGCTCAGCGATCACTCGCCAGAGGTCGATGCTCAGGCCGCCAACCAGGAAGATCATGATCACTAGACCTAGCCCGAAGACGGTTGCCGAACCCTGCTGCCGCCGCCGCTGACCGGTCATCTCGGCGTCCGAACGTAGGTGGGGTAGCGCTCAACATGGCTGCCGGTGTAGACGAAGCTTCCCAGATCGAAGAAGGCGACCGCCCGGAGATTCACATCCACCGTGACGCGGACCTCGGCCGCAATTCCGGCAACAGGGGCAGCGCTACTGACCGTCAGCGAACCACTGGGGAGGCCGTTACTCAACTCGGTAGCTCGGACCGTCCGATCCACCGCACCGGGATCCCCACCGCTCAGGACGAACGCCCGCGCCGCTTCGGCAGCAGCATCGTTGGCGGCGTGAACTCCCTGCAGCCAGGTGGGGATTGTGAGAATCACGAACGCCAGCGGAACGATCACAAATCCTAGGAACAGAGGCATCTCCAAGAGAGCTGCGCCTCGTTCCCCCTTGAATGGTCGGAACGTAGTTGTCCGGGGACGCAGGGGTGCCATTACGGCGTCTCAGGAAGGCGTTCGGTGGCGGAAATGGCTCGGACCTGGAAGGACCAGTCCGGCGAGAAAGGCACCCAACGCTTGAAGGTGACGGGGACGATCACCTCGGAGAACTCACCGCCGGTGGTGCATTGTGGCGCTCCTACGCCAGCCCCCAACGATCCGCCCAAAAGATCATCACGAGCATCGTCGAACGTGCGGAAACAGTCACCGGCATCAGCACCAAAGGACGCTGATGCACGGGCCGCTTCATTGGCCGCTGATTGAACTGCGCCGCGACCATATTGCCAAACAGCAAACTGGGCGATCAGCACGAAAGCGATGAACATCATGCTGATTGCAGCGATGCCAGCGAGGGCAACCGACCCCCGCTCACCGGACTGACCAAACCGCGCTGCGACAGCGACCATTAGCCGCCGGTGACCATGTTCTTGATGTCGGTCATGAGCGTGTTGGTCACGTCGGTCATGCCGGTCAGCAAGATGGCGACGATCGCTACGCCGAGAGCCGCTAGCCCCAGGTACTCAACCACTCCTGCTCCCTTCTCGCTGGTGCGGTCAGCCTTCAGGCTGGTCATGAGTGCGATAAACAAAGACATTGAAACTCCTCCACGGAGTGGGTTGTGTTGGTTGTGTTTCTCACGGGGTCGCATCAGCGAGCTCCGAAGACCATTGAGGGCAGCGGCGCCGCCACGAAGCCGATCATCACCGGGGTGATAAGGCACAGCAGCGGGATGAGCATGGCTGTGCGGCGCTTCACCGCCGAGCGAGCCAGATCCTGCTTTCGTTCGTTGCGGAGGTCTTCGGCCACGGAAAGCAGCGAGCCGGCAATGTCGCCACCGGTAGTGGACGACGCCGCGAGCAAACGGTAGAGCCGCGCGGCACTTGGTTCGTCGGTCGCTTCGGCCAGTTTGTCGTACGCCCGAGTGGCAGCCATGCCTGAGGAGATCCAGGAGACAGCGTCGCGCAGTTCACCAACAACCGGCCCGCGAGCCAGGTTGCACACTGACCGAACGGCGTCGACCGGGCCGCTTCCGGTGCGGAGGCGGACCGCCAACAATTGAGCGATCGTGTAGACCTCGCCGCGCATCCGCTCGGCGCGCTTTTCCGAAGCCGCATTCAGACGATTGCGTTGCAGCGTGGCCCCGATGAAGCCGAAGCAGGTGATGAGCAGAAGCATGATCGCGACGCGGCCGACCACCAGGCCGAGCCCGACACCGAGCGCGATGCCCCCCACAGTGTGGGTGAGCTGCCGCATTCGATACTGGGCCGGGTCGGTATCGACGAAACCGGCGTTGCGAAGCCGACGCCGGAGTGTGTCGTGATCGGCGGCATCGACCAATCCGCCAAGTTGTTCGGCCACCTGACCCAGCAGCGGCCCAAAGACCCGGCCAACCGCAGTGCGGTCGTCGTATCTGATGATCGTTGCAACCGAAACGTCGGCATAGCCGGTGCCGAGGCGAGATCGCGAGAGGGCCGCGTAGGGCCGGACCCGACTAGCGAGCAGGCGCCGGGGTGGAACGATCGAGCGCGACAGCAAGACAGCGAAACCGGCGGCGCTGACCGAGGCGATGAACGCCGAATTCATCGAGCGCCCCCGGATGCAAGAATCCTTGTCTCGGTGGGAATGCGACCGAGGCGATTGATCGAGAAGAGACCGGCCAAGCAGAGCAGGCCCCCAAGGCCGATCACCAACCAGCCCGCCGGGCTGCGATAAAAGTCGCCGTAGTCAGGCGAGGTAGCGATGAGGAGGATCAGCACAAGGAACGGGAGCACCGCCGCACCCCGGGACTCGATACGGACCTCTAGTTGCGCCGTCTTGATCTCCTCGTGGAGTGCGATGTCGCCCGCCGTCGCCTCGGCCAGATCACCCAGGATGTCGATCACGACCGAGGAGCCCTGCTCGAAGGCCACGAGGATTATCTCGAGCACCCGATCGCTCACGGGATCGGCTAGTTCCTCCCGCACAACCTCTAGTGCGGTGCGCTGGTCCAAGGTGGCGGCCAGACCGGCATAGCGGTTGAAGTACGGCCGCAGGGCCGGCGGGCCGCTGCGGCCCAATTCGCCGAGAGCGGTGTGGATCGACATCGACGATTTCAGATGGGCGATGAGATCCCGTAAAGCATCGGGCCAGGCATTGACGCGCTCTTGGGTGATCTTGGCTCTGCGCCGACTGTAGAACGAGCGAGGAATCCACAGCGCCAGTCCTCCTGCCACGAACGCCAACGGCAGCACACGCGTGACCGCCTGCATCACCAACGCCACCGTCATGGCCATGCCCACCGAGACCGCGATGAACTGGAATGGGGTCACATGAGCCCCCGCTTGATGCAGCCAGTCCTGAGCCCGGTCCCGGTGACGCCGCTCTCCCGAGGGCGTCCGTTCGAGGTAACGGGGCGTGATGCCAACGAGCGCGCCCAATGACAGGTACACGAACAGCCCGGCGCACAGTCCTGCGAGCAGCCTCATACGAGCCGATCCGTTCCGGCGAGTACGCCATTGAGTGTCTGACCAGCCGGTCGGAGGACCCGATCGATCCGTTGCTCGAGATCGATGGGGAGCGGTGCTCCGGTCCAGACCAGTTCGTGATCGAACGACTCGCGGTGGAAAATCGGCTCAGTGGTGAAGTCGTTGTCGTCGGTCTGCATTGATGGGACGGCAACAATCTCCATGATCTTGCGGCGACCACCACAACCGCCTTCGACCGCCGCTGACGGCTCCTTGGCGGTATGGACGACCAGATCGATAATGCTGGAGAAGACCGAGCGGATTTGGCCAGCCGCGACATTGGGACCAGCCATGACCGCGGTGGAAACCAGTGCCTGGAGACCTTGACGGGCGTTGTTGGCGTGGATGGTGCTGAGCATGCCCGCACCGGCGTTCCCGGCGCGCGTGAGCTCATAGGCCTCGGCACCGCGCACTTCACCGACCACGATGAGTTCCGGTCGCATGCCCAGCGAGATCTTCACGAGGTCGCGCAGGTTCACTTCGTTGGCGCCATCCGGTCCGGCTTGGCGAGTCTTCCAACGAGCGGCATGAAGGTGGTCCACCGACACCTCGGGGGTCTCTTCACAGGCGATGACACGCAGCGTGGAAGGAGCTGATCGAAGCATTGCGTTCACGAGCGTGGTCTTTCCCGAGCCCGGTTGACCGGTGATGATCACACCGGTGGGCGTTGCCATAACCGCGGTGAGAAGACTGGCGGCAGCGGGACTGATGGCTTGCCAATCCATGAGCTCCTTGAAGGTCTCCCGCTTTGACAGGTATCGCCGAATGGTCACATCGATGGCGTCGGCAATGGGGGGCAACACCACGCCGATTCGGGCGCTTCCACCGAGGATCTGAGTCTGCACCATGGGGCGGCTCTCGTCGGCGGCTTGCCCCACGGTGGCCAGGAGTTTGTGAACCACGTGGGTCACCTCTTCCTCGCTCATTGGGTCGGGCCAGGCCAACATGCGGCCGGCCGTATCGACATACATGACATTCGATCCGTGGATGATGAGCTCCTCATACTCCAGCGAACCATCCAGGAACGGCGTGAGTGGTCCGTACTCCAACAGACTCCGGGTCAGCCGGCTCATCATGCCGGATGGATCGGCGAGCGGTCGACGGCTTCCGCCCGATGTTGCATCGGCCTGATACTGGTTGACCAGTTTCTGAATCAGGGTGCGAACCTCGCTGATCTCGCGGAGGTCGATGCTGCGGATTCGGATCGCCTCGAGCGCCTGATGGCGGAGATCTTCGTAGGCATCGGCGGGGGCGAGGCTCATTAGGCAGCTCTTTCGATTGTGGAGGCGGGACTTGTGGAGCGCTCGAGGATGGCGGTCCGCCGCCAACCCAGACGGGATTTTGGAGCTCCGGTGATGGTGGCAAGCTGTCGCAGGAAGGGCCCCTTGGCGATCGTGGTGGCATCCCACGCCGCTCGTTCGACCCGGCGATCGGTGGGTACGAAAGTGATGCTGTTCAGCCGATCGCCCGTGATGTTGAGCAACTCATCATGCAATTGCGAGCAGCGTGACGGGTTTGACGGAGCCTGGTTGAAAACCACGTCAACCAGGGTGGTGTCAGCCAGCATGACCGCATCTACCAGCCAGTCCACGAAGTGCAGGAGCCCGGTGGGTGAGGCGTTGGCAACACCGATCACCCGATCCGCCCGCTTGATTACCTGACGGCTGACCTCGTAACGCGGGGTGGCTGGGAGCTCTTCCAGATTGGACCCGACCTTGGCGATCACATGCGCGTAGCGCTGGGTCAACTCGTCGAGAAGCGTGATGGTTTCGTCGGCCCGCAGCAGGGACCAGTCATCCCGAGACGCCAGGCCGGCAATGACGTGGAACGGCAACTCTCCCTGCCCCAACTTGGATCGAGCCATGCACGCTTCGAGGGTCAGTTCGCTAACGTCGCCTCCACCCACTGAGGAACGGCGGACGGCATCGACGGCGGTGACGATGTGTGGATGAATCGATACGCCGAGCCTCCTGGCGATCGCCGGATGGTTTTCATCGATGTCGACGAGAACGGCGGAATCGCCGCTCCACAGCTGCGCCAAACCCACTGCGACCTCGGTACTGCCACCTCCGGATGGTCCTCCGACTGCAGTGACCCGCCGAGCTTCGATGGGGGTCAGGTCGTCATAGGCATCGAGCAGGGCACGGTCGTCCCGGGCCTGCACCCTATTGGGACGATGGCTGCGCAAGAAAGCGATCAGGGCATCGGTGGGCAGATCGGCCCGGACCACGAGGTGGATGCCGTTCTCGCGCAGGAAGTCTTGTCCGTAGCCGTCACCCTCTGCGGGGTCGAAGACGCCAACGACGCACTTGCCGGCGCTCTGGAGGGCGCTGACAACACCGGCGTTCATCCAACTGGTGTCATCGTCCACGATCACGATGTCCACAACCTCGGCCATGGCTTGATGACGATCACGGACCAACTCCACGATGACGTCAGCCTCGTGGTCTCGGACCTCGCGTTGCAGAGCAGACCGCCAATCTCGGTTACTCAGGGCAGCCGCTACGAGCATCGGAGTGCTCATGGTCGTTCCGCGTCGGCGGTTTCATTCATGGGACGCGTATCCGAGCCTGCTGAAACGGGATCGCGGACATTGGTGACCGCAGCTGATCCGGTGTTGCGAACCACGTGGAGCGGTCCTTCCCGTTGGGCTTCGGCCATTTTCAGTGCGTCCACATCGGAAACCTGGACGGTGATGAAGCTGTCACCCGAGGCGGCGAACCCATCGGTGGCCGGCTTGGAGGAGCCCTCGATCGCCAGGCCGACGGCTACATAGATGGCACGGCCATCCTGATCGAAACCGATGATGTCCACCCGGTCGTAGCGCTTCAGATTCAGTGCAGCAACGTGATAGGCATCGACGGGGACCGCAAAGATGCGGAAACTCCGGCGGTCCTGATCGATCAGATCGCTCTTCATTATGGGGCTGCCCTCATCGAGCGTGCGCACCAAGACCTTGTCGCGAATATCACTCTCTGTGGCGAAGTTCTCTAGGCCGGGAGTCTTGGCGTTGATGTCTTGGATCACTGGCGAAATGGACCCGACCTCGGAACGTTCGCCGGCATACACCACCGCTACCGTCTCTGATTTCTCTCGCAATGCCCCGTTTACCAGCACGAATGTGAGAAGACCGGCAAGAATCATGAGACCGTGGGCCAACGTGAAGCGGGCCGGGACTCGGGAACTTATCGCCATGACGGACAAAGTAGGTTTCCTGGTTGCTGGTCGTGAGAGCCGTTGGATTCTTTGCAGTACCACACAGCGTGAAGTGTATCGTCTTGCTTTAGGAGTAAACAACTGTATTCTAATTATATGGAAAGGAAACGACTACCCGTCGGCCCGTCGAAGCGGGAGGTCTGGCCGACCTATCCCACATTGCTCACAATTGCCCAGGTGGCGGCATTGTTGCAGGTCCACGAACGCACCATCCCTATCTTGATCCGGAACGAGGGTCTCCCTGCTTTCCTTATCAGTCCCCGCATCCGTCGGGTGGACAAGTCTCGGCTATGGGATTGGCTCCAGGACAAAGAACGCTGGCAGCCATCGGGCTTCAACTGTTAACTACTCCCGTTTCGTTCAAGTCCCAGAACTACCTTACAAATCAGTAGTTATCTGATAGGGTGGTGATATGAGCGATGAAAACGATGGCTATGAAGCAGTACGAGCAAACTATCCCGCAATTCTCACCACAGCCCAGGTAGCGGAGATGCTCGATCTCAACGTTCGCACCGTTCTCAACATGGCTGGCGATGGGCGCCTTCCAGCCAGTCGGCTCGCCGGCTCCCGCAAGTTTCACTTCTCCCGAGATCAGATCATCGCCACACTCAAGGAAAGCACGGTCACCCCAACACCCAAGAAGGTCAAGGCCAACTAGCGCCATGTCCGGCGGGTCTCGTTTCGGTGGCGACGAACGGGTCGCCCAAGAACTCCGCCTCCAGCAACGTGACTATCTGGAGGAGGTGGAGAATGCGGTGGCCGAAACCGAAGCCGCCAGCACCACCCTGGAAGCGCGCCTCCTCCACCTCGGTAATCGGTCGGTCGAAGTCACCATCGAAATCGGGGAGATGGATCTGCGGGGCAAGATCGTCCACATCTCGTCAGAGTTCGTAACCTTGCGCAGTCCCAGCAACGAGGAGATCGGCGTGGTGCTGAGCCGGGTGGAAGCCATCCGCTTCGGCCCCGCCCTTGGAGCACCGGCACCGGTTCACAAGGGCTACCCGCAGACGCTGCTCGCTCGACTTCGAGAACTCTGGACCGCCGAGGAGCGCTGCACAATCGGCAGAGTCAGCGGCCCGGCCATCGTCGGCATCATCCACGCCGTCACCGAAGGCCATCTTGAGATCTCCGACGGCCGAGGCGGGAACTGGCTCATTCCGCTCGGCTCCGTTGCCTGGATAGGTCCCCCTTAGCGGTTCCTACCCGGCGAAGACTGTCTCGTCGAAGACGATTCCGTTCTCCAGCGTCTTGTGCACAGGGCAGCGCTGTGCGATCTCATGCAACCGCTTTCGCGTTGCGTCATCGAAGTCGCCGTCGATGAAGATTTCGGACGTCACCCGATCCACCATTCCCGAATGGGAATCGTCGCACTGCTCGCAGTCCTTGGCGTGCACCCGGTCGTGGGTGTAACTCACCGACAGCGAAGTGATCGGGATGTTCTTGCGCTTTGCATACATGGTGAGTGTGATCGTGGTGCACGCAGCGAGGGAGCCGAGCAGATAATCATACGGATTGGGGCCGGTGTTGTCGCCGCCCAAGTCAACCGGTTCATCCGCCCGCCACACATGGGTTCCGTTGGTGATGTCGATGCGGAAGTCGCCGACCTGCTCTGCGGTAATCGTTGTCATGCCCACCAGAACGTCCGTTGCCGGACGACTTGTTCCACCCCGGGCCCTCCCTTCGCCGAACTACTCGGACCCTTCGCCGAACTACTCGGTGAACACCGACGGAAGGACGATCTGCTCGCCGGGGTAGATCAGGTCGGGATTGCCGGAGGTAATCGTGGTGCGGTTGGCGTCGACCATCTGGCGCCAATAGGTGGCGATCTGGGAGTTGGTCGGCGAACTGCCTCGGACGAGGGTCAGGTGAGCATCGGCAATAGCCCAAAAGTTGTCGCCCCTCGCCACCACGTAGACGGTGCCTGTCGGTACCGCCACCGATGGCTCGGTGGGCATGTCCACAGTCCCGTCTTGCGAGCCGCCTTCGGTCCCTTCATCTTGCAGGCCGGCGACAAGGCCGGGCGCCAAGGAACTGCCCGCCTCCACATCAAGATCGGCTGGGCCAGCCACTGGTGCGCTGGAATCGGCGAGGAGGGTGGTCGGCGGGGCGTCGCTCAGCGTGCCGACGCCGGCGGAGAAACCAGATTCCTCCTCGACGGCCTCAACTTCAGTGCTGGCCGGTGGGGTGGTGGAGTCCGCCAGAGCCTCACCAGACCGGCTGTCGAACCCGCCGGAAAGCACTTCGATACGAGGTGGGGCTACCTGGGCGGCACCGGCGGAACATGCGACGGGAATTGCTATCACCGCCACCGCAAACATGGCTTCGGTCAACTGCCGGGATCCAGGAAGGGTGACCATGCGTACCCATCCACCGTGGGACCGGGCGGGCCGCCCCAGAACCAACATCCAGACCGCAAGGCTGAGCGCCAGCCAGAACGTCAAAACGTTGGCCACCCACCATGCGGCGAACGAAACGAGCGCCTCCGGATCGGTGGGGAGGACGCTGGGCCGAACCGATGAAGCCGACAACACCAAAGCCACCACAGCGATTCCGAGACCACCGCCAACACCGAGCCGGGAGAGGCGGGGTTGGGGTTCGGGGAGATCAATCTGGGAACTTGCCACCTCCATGCGCATGTCGTTAAGTGTAAATGAACGCATATCAAATACTCCAAGAGCAGATTGACAGTTACTGAACTGGGATAACTTATCGCTATGCACATAGCCATGGTCGGCTGTTCGGCCCCGTATCGGGAGGCGATCGAACAGCGCGTCAGCGAACGGGGTAGGTCACGCATGACCTCGGATCTGGAGGCTGAAGTCAAACTCATCCAGTGCGATTCAGACCGAAACTGGGATCTGCTCGCAGGCGAATCGGCGCGGGGCTGCATCGTGGTGGCGGTGCTTCCATCACCGTTGATGGAGGACTACGTCCGCGCACTGGTCGCCGGAGCGGCTGGCGTGGTCCCACTAGATACGTCCAGCACGATCACCGCCGCCGTGATCGAAGCCGCGACCCACGGCGAAGTGGTGTTGCCAAGGCAGGCGGCACAGAACCTTGCCCTGCTCGCGCAACGGACGAAGCCGCCAACCAACTTATCCATCCGGGAAACGGACCTTCTTCGAGCTGTTGCAACCGGAACCACAATCGCCGATGTCGCAAGGGAGCAATACTTCAGCGAACGGACGGTTCGCCGCCATCTTCAAAGCTTGTACTTGAAGCTGGGCGTGAGAAATCGAACCGAAGCCATTGCCGCTGCTACCCGCATGGGCATTGTTGATTGAGTCGTTACCAACGTCTGGTCTCCAAGCGTATGTCGTGAGTGTATACGCGCGTGTTTTACGTACTTCAAGGCCAGATTGATCCTCCTTGCCACCGGCTTCTTCCCGTGTGTAGGGTGTGGGAACATATGTTCGAATCAACTGTCATCGATGCTGTCTCACTGGCCCCCGAGCCGACTCCCGAGCCGACTTCCCCGGCGTCGCTGGACAACGACGGGCTGAACTCCGCTCAACGAGCCGCGGTCCATCACGACACCGGGCCGCTCCTCATCGTGGCGGGAGCCGGCACCGGAAAGACCAAGACGCTGGTGTCGCGCGTTCTCCGTTTGATCGAGGAAGGAGCCGAGCCAAACCGCATCCTGCTCCTCACCTTCACCCGTCGGTCTTCTTCAGAAATGCTCCAGCGGGTCCGGGCGTCGTCCAGCAATCGAGCGGCCGGTCAAGTGTGGGGTGGCACGTTCCATTCCGTGGCAAACCGACTCCTTCGCCAATTTGGCGCGTCCGCCGGAATACCGCCCAACTTCACCGTGCTAGATGCCAGCGATGCCACCGACCTCTTCGGCATGGTCAGGACCGAAGAAGGTTTCGGCGAACGGTCCAAGCGCTTCCCGCGGGCCAACACCATCGCTGGCATCTACACCCGGCTGGTCAGCAGTCAGGCAAAACTGGCCGACGTCCTGGAGGTCGATTTCCCCTGGTGCGCCGACCATGCCGAAGATCTGAAAACCCTCTTTGCGGCCTATACCAAACGTAAACGAGCCAATGCGGTTCTGGACTACGACGACCTCCTGCTGTTCTGGCGGGCCATCACCAAAAGTTCGCTGGGCCCGGTGCTCCAAGACCTTTTCGATCACATTCTGATCGATGAGTACCAAGACACCAATCCCATCCAGGCCGACATCGTTGAAGGCATGTGCTCGGCCACAACACAGCTTTGTGCGGTCGGTGACGACGCCCAGGCCATCTACGGTTTCCGCTCGGCAACGGTGGCCAACATGTGGAACTTCGCCGAGCGGTTCGACGGCGCAACCACCATCACCCTGGAACAGAATTACCGCTCCACCTCGCCCATTCTGCGCGCCGCCAATGCGGTGATCGCCCAACCCATCGGCGGGAAGAGGCCCCATTTCGCCAAGGAGCTGTGGAGCTCCATTCCCGGGGGCTCGGTCCCCCGCTTGGTCACCTGCCACGACGAAACCGCCCAGAGCGCCTGGGTGGTAGACAACATTCTGGATGCCCGGGAACGGGGCATCGATCTGCGTGATCAGTCGGTGCTTTTCCGAGCCGGCCACCACAGCAACGGCCTCGAACTTGAGCTGACCCGCCGAGACGTCCCCTTCGTAAAATACGGTGGCCTGAAGCACCTCGAATCCGCACACGTCAAGGACTTGTTGTCGCTTTTACGAATACTCGACAATCCGGCCGACCAATTGGCCTGGCATCGGGTGCTCTCCTCACTGGAGGGGGTGGGACCGGCAACCGAACGACGACTGGTGGCCGAACTGGGCATCGGTTCTGATGAGGTGGACCCACTGCGCCGGCTCCTTTCCGGCGAAGGACGAGTGAGTTCGGTCGCCGACCACCAGTTCGCCGAACTCCGGTCCGCCCTGACCGATTGCATCGGTGATGGGAGCGAGTCCGCCAGCCTTTCGCCGGCCGCTCAAATCAACAGGCTTCGCCCGTTCTGTGAGTTGATCTTCGCCAACAAGTACGACAATTCGGTCGCTCGCCTAGCTGACCTCGATGCACTCGCCACCACCGCCGAGACCTACAACTCCCGCAGCCGGATGCTGGTGGAACTGACGCTCGATCCACCATCGGTCACCGGTGACTGGGCCGGACCACCACACCTCGACGATGACTGGCTCACCCTCTCCACCATTCACTCAGCCAAGGGGCTGGAGTGGCGGCACGTGTTCCTGCTCCATGCAGCCGACGGCAACATTCCCTCCGATATGGCCATCGGCGACAACGACGGCATGGCCGAAGAGCTTCGACTTCTGTATGTGGCAATGACCCGCGCCAAGGAGGAACTGAGCATCTCGTTCCCGCTCCGTTATCACGTCAACCGGTTCGGCTCCGACGACCGTCACGTCTACGCCCAACTCAGCCGATTCGTCGAACCGGCCGTGGAACACTTCGATGTGATCGGCGACAGGATCGCAGAAGCAATCGACCTTCGGTCCCCGGTCGGCGCCACCACCGGCGTAGCCGAAGAAGTCGACTCCATGCTGGCCAGCCTGTGGGACTGACCCAGCCTCCGTGCTGGCGAATGTCCGGAACCGGCCCTGCGATGCCCGCCGCTCTCCTTGACCTGGAGCTTCTCCACTGCGATAGTTCGATACTCACCCGGAAAGCAGTCCCGGGAGACCACGTGGCTCGGAAAATCCGGTTACGAATCGGCGGACAGAAGGAAGCCCCAAGTGCCCAAACTGGTAGCGGTGATGCCTCTTGCTCTGATGGTCATGAGCGCTGGGATCGCTTGCACTGGCAGCAGCAATGAAGTACCGAGGGCAGCAGCATGCAACCGAGCGGTTGAGCTGGTCGGCGAGATGACCGAGGCAGACAGCTTCTCAAACTTTCAGCTCCTAGCCGAGCTCAATACTGAACTCAGCACTCTCGAGGCACCGGATGACGTCGACGCCGCAATCCAGAGACTCAACGAAACGACCACTCAGTGGATCAGTGTGTGGGATGGTCAAAGTCAGGACGACCCCAGCATTTTCCCGATGAGAGACGACGTCATCGAGTCAAGACTGGCCCTGCGCAGAATCTGTCGGTGAAAACTGGGTTGGCCCCGATGCCCGGTTGGCATCTCCGACCCGGGCTACCGTCCCGAGCTCATTCCGTCGGAGGTGAGGCTGAGGCGGGGGCCGTATTTGGGGGCGCTCCCACTGGACTTGGCCATGCGAATCACTCGCCAGCGGTGGCCCCGATAGGGCTCCAGCAACTCCAACATGCGGGCGTCATCGGCCCGCGGCTCCTTGGCTAAACACCATGCCACCGTGTTCGGGATGTGGTAATCGCCGACCGGAACGGCGTCGGCATCGCCGAATGCCACGGCGGAAATCATGCCGGTGGTCCAGGGACCGACGCCCCGGATCTGCTGGAGACGATGCCGGACCTCGGCCGGTGGTTGTTCCCAAAGCGCATCCAGGCGGCGCATTTCCCGAGCGGTTCGAATCAGAATCTCGGCTCGTTTCCGTTCGACGCCACAACGGTGGAGATCGTGATAACCAAGCGCCCCCACCGTCTCGGGCGACGGGAGGATCCAGCCCCGGGATCGCCTATCGTGCGCAGGGCCAGGGGCGGGATCTCCGAACCTTCGTGCGATCGTTCGACGCGACGCCACGGCCCTGGTGACTTGGACTTTTTGGCCAAGAATGGCGCCAACGATCGCATCCCAGGGCCGGTCGGTTCGGCTGAGACGGAACGGCTTTCGACGCCAGAGCTGCCCGATCACCCCTTCGGGTCGGAACTCGCTGGGGTCATCCCTCAGACCGAGGAGGCCGGGCATCTGCTCCAGCAACCATTCCCCACCTGAACCCCACGCCTCGCCCTCGGCCTGGGTGGAATCGATCCGGTGTAGGTACAGGGTGCCGAGGCCGGTGGGAGTGCGCGTACTCCACCATGCCCCGTTGGGGCCCACCATCACTGGCATTTTGGCACCACGAATCGTGCCCCGCATATCCAATTCGGCCGGAATGGTGACCGTGCGTTTCACCATCCCAGTCTGGGCCGGTCAGCCGACCAATTGCTCCTGGAGGGTTCGCTTAACGAACTTTCCGCTGGCATTGCGGGGCAATGGCTCATCCAGGAACCAGATACGGCTGGGAATCTTGTACTTCGCCAGGGTCACAGCCATGAACGCCTGGGCCTCCTCGGTTGCCAGCTTTTTGCCGGGCTGGAGCACGATGGCCATTCCTACCTCTTCGCCCATTCGCTCATCCGGTATGGCGAAGACCGCAGCCTCGGCCACGGCCGGATGGCGATAGATGACCGCCTCCACCTCCGAGCAGTAGACGTTCTCACCGCCCCGCAGGACCATGTCTTTGGCGCGGTCAACGATGAACAGAAACCCATCGTCATCGACGCGGGCGATGTCGCCGGTGTTGAACCAGCCATCCTGGATGGCCTGGGCCGTGGCATCGGGTTTGTTCAGATAACCCTTGATGATTATGGGACCCTTCACCCACAACACCCCGGTTTCGCCCTGCGGGCGATCGTTACCAAGCTCGTCACGCACCACAGCGTCACTGGTGGGAACCACCGCTCCGCACGAAGCGGGCTTGGCGAGGTACATGGCATGCATGTTGGCGCTGACGATGCCGTGGGTTTCGGTGAGCCCGTAGCCAATGGACGGTGTCCCGGTCTTCAAGGCGGCACCGATCTTCTCGACGAGATCGGGCTGGATCGGCGCACCGCCGCCCCCCATCGACTGCAAGGTGGAAGTATCGCGTGTGGACCAATCGGGATGATTCAGTAACTCGCGAGACATGGTGGGCACACCGCTGAGAGTTGTGACCCGCTCCCGTTCGATCAGCTCCAACGCTCGGGCCGGGTCCCAGCGATACATCAACACCATCGCACCGCCTACCGCCGTTGCCGGGTGGAGCAGACAGTTGTTGGCGGTCACATGGAAGAGCGGCGTTGGCGCCATGATGCAGGGTTGAAGCGTGGCTTCGGGAATCGGATTCCCGGCGTCCGCCGCCATCCGCTTTGGCACCTCTTGCATGAACCCCATGTGGAGCAGATTGTGCACCGAACCCCGGTGGGTGAGTTGTGCGCCCTTTGGATGGCCCGTAGTGCCCGAGGTGTAGAAAATGCAGGCGTCGTCGTCGGGGTCGATCTCTACCGCTGGGAGCGACTCCGGTGCCGTGGCCGGATCTACAACGTCGCTCCACCGGACTGCGCCACTGGGTAGCGGCGTGTCTTCGGAACGGACGGTGATCACCCTCAGACCATTGCGGTTCTGCAGGTCGTCGTGGATCGGGAGAACCCGCTGGAGGCGCTCATCGTCGCAGATGAAGACTTTTGGGGCGGAGTCACCAAGCGCATATTCCATTTCGGAGGTGGTCCACCATGCGTTCATTCCAACGCAAGCCGCTCCCGTGCTGAGGACCGCCCAATAGGAAAGCACCCATTCGCTGTAGTTGCGCATGGCAATCGCCACACGATCACCCGCCCCCACGCCGTACTCCCCCACCAGAACTGCTGCCAGCGAACGCACGGCGGCGTGTGCCTCTGAGTAGGTCATCGACTCATCCTCGAACACGAGGTAGCGGCGGTCTCCGTATGCGGCGGTCATCGCCCAAATATCCCGCATGTTCCCGGGCGCATTCTTCAACACCCGCATCCCGACGCCGCCGACCACCGTCTCCACCATCTCGTACTTGGCGCCCGGACTCACCAATGCTGCCGAAGCCGCCTTGTAACGGGCGACCAGATCTGTGACGGACGGCATTGTCATGGCGGCTGAGCGTAACAACCTGCGGAAGGGCCCTCCAATCCTGCTAGACCATCAACGTGGACATTGTCGTAGTAGGCGCAGGACTCTCCGGGCTCGCTTGTGCGGTTGACCTGAAATCGGCCGGTCATTCCGTTGCGGTTGTCGAAGCCAGCGATGGGCCCGGTGGTCGCGTTCGCACCGACACGGTTGACGGTCACTTGTGCGATCGAGGGTTTCAGATCCTGCTCACCGCCTACCCCGATGCCGCCGATCTGCTGGACTACACCGCCTTAGAGCTACGGACGTTCAAACCCGGTGCCCAGGTACTTCTTCCCGATGGCCAGATCGCCTTGGTGGGTGACCCGTTTCGAGCGCTAGACCAACTGGTCCCCACCGTGCTGGCCCCGATCGGGTCGCTGCGAGACAAGGCCCGCATCCTCGCCTACCGCCTCAAAACAACGCGAGGGACGATCGAAGAACTCTGGGACAAGGAAGACGTGACCGCTCGGACCCGGTTCAAGGATCTGGGTTTCAGTCCAAGAATGATCGAACGGTTCCTTCAGCCACTGTTCGCCGGCATCACCCTGGATCCGGACCTGGGTGGATCCAGCCGGGTAGTTGATTTTGTCTTCCGCATGTTGGCCCAGGGGGACGCTGCGGTCCCTCGTTATGGCATGGGCCAGATCAGCCAGCAGCTGGCCGATCGATTGGATCAAGGCGAGCTGCATCTGAACACCAAGGTGGTCAATGTGGAAGCGAAAGAAGTGACGATCCTGGGCGGCGAAACCTTCGATGCCGATGCCGTTGTTGTTGCCACCGGCGCCACCGAAGCAGCCCGGCTCACCGACGTCCCCGACCCCGGTTGGCGGGGCGTCACCAGCATCTGGTTCTCCGCTGCAGAACCGGCCTCAACCGAGCCGATCCTGCTGCTCAATGGCACCGGAAAACGGCCCCTCAACTCCATCGTCAACATGAGCGCTGTCTCCGATGCCTATTCTCCCGCCGGCACCCACACCGTTGTTGTGTCGGCACCAACGGTTGCGCAGGGAACCGAAGCCGCTCTCCGCTCTCAACTCCGCGAGCTGGTGGGGCCCTCAACCGACGCCTGGGAAACGCTTCGGGTAGACCGGATCCCGCAAGCCCAACCGCTCCAGCTCCCGGGTTATGACAAGGGGCCACCGGTCAGGCTGGACAGCGGTGTCTATGTCTGTGGCGACCATCGCCACGACGCCAGCATCAACGGAGCGATCAAGTCGGGCCGCAAGGCCGCCGCCGCAATCGGTTAGAGCGATAACGCCTCTACGGAGCATTCTCTCGTCTCACCGCGATCCTCGAGGAGACCCACATCAACGAACGCGCAATCCCCACGGTCATCGTCGCTCGTAGACCCCGTCACGGCCAGGAGCGAGAGTTCAAACGTTGGCTCAATCGAATTACCGACACCGCTGCAGGTATGCCTGGCCATTTGGGTAGCGATCTCCAGCCTCCGGGACCCGAGCACCCAGATGAATGGATGATTGTCTATCAGTTCGAGTCACAGTCACTTCTGGATGATTGGATAGATTCCCCTGTTCGGGCCGCCCTCTTGGCCGAAGGTGCCGAGCTCAGCGAAGGCGAGTCCCGTGTGCAACACCTGGCGCTGGGACTTGGCGAGAATCCGGTAACAGCAGTGGCGTCGTTCAAAGTTCGGCAGGGTCGATGGGCAGAATTTGAGGAGGGCTATGACCGGATCATCCAATCGATAGGCCGGTTCGACGGCTTCCTGAGCGCTCAACTCTTCCCTCCTGTAAGCGGCGTTCAGGACGAGACGGTGATCGTTTTCTCGTTCCGATCGCGCGACCAGCTCGACGTTTGGCTGTCGTCCGACGAGCGGCGCGACCAACTTGAACGGCTCGATGGGTTGGTCGAAGGCGATCGACAAGTTAACGTCGTCGGCGGTTTCGGCGGGTGGTTTACCTTCGGTCAACGACAGGTGAAGACATGGAAGCAAGCAGCCGTCGTGCTGGTGGCGCTCTATCCGACGGTGCTGGCAATCAACGCAGTACTAAGCCGGGTGCTGCCAGACGATTTTCCATACTTCCTGGGTGTGCTTCTCGGAAACGTTCTGGGTGTTGGGGTGTTGAGCTGGGTGCTGATGCCGCGACTAACGTCGATTTTGCATAACTGGCTGCGTCGATAAGAACGTTCCTTGAAGTCCGACGCGAGAGTGAACCAGCTCTAGTCCTACAGGACCTGGGGTGTGGTTATCCACACCATGGACGCAGTGGCTCCACCCTCGATGCGATGAGCAGCGAAGGCGACAATCGCTTTACTCGAGGTGCGATGGGTACCTCACCGTCATGTAAAGAGGGAAAATGAGGAACAAATGGATTGGTGTCATTGTGGGTGGGTTTATCGTCGCCGTGCTCTTCGGAGCGCAGGGCCCGCTTGGAGGATTTTGGGGTGTCGAGGAGAGCTCAAGCGATCCGAGCGGCCTGGCGCTGGCCGGTTTGGTGACCGCTGCGCTAGTCGAAGCCGTTGCATTCGGTGTAGGCCTGGCATGGATTGCGTTTGGATGGAGAGTTGTCCAACACGTGAACCGTCCCCTGGCCGTCGCCACCTACGTCGCCGTTGCATGGGCTCTTGTCAGTTGGGTCCCCCACACCGCTTTCCATCAGTCGCTGGCTGAGGAGAACTGGAGCGGGCTGGCCGCCATCGAATGGGGCTTCCATGTGACCTTGGTTTTCGGAGCCTTTGTCGCCGCCGCATTCGTGTGGCAGACATTCAAGGAGATTCCCACAACTCAGATTCACACATCAAGACAGACGGCTTCGGTCTAGGCGGTGGTTTTCTCGGTCGTCCTGGCCAATCGAAGCCGATTGGCTAGAGCGATTCCGGATCTGGTCCCAGGCGGATCGATGCTGGATCCTCGAATTGGGAAGGCGCTTGTTCCGCCGGTTCAATTCGCGTGGGCCCTTGAACCGGACGATGAACGCCTGCTTCAATTGATTGCGGAGGGCCTATCGATGAAGGCCATTGCGGTTTCCTACCAGACCCGGGCCACCAACGTCGCCGCGCCGGTCGAGAAACCTACTAGTCACGGCATGGAGGATTAGCAAATGCCGCAACTTTCCGACTCCGACAGAGTGCACATTGGGCGAGGGATGATCGCGGTGACAATCGTGTCAACAATCGCAGCCGGGGCCATGCTGGCATCCTCGCTGACCGGCTCACAGATGTATCACTCCTTCTTGGTTCACAACATCTTGGGTTCGGTACTGGTGGGTGCAGTTGGCTGGTTGCTCATCAGCGCCCAACCCCGTAACCGCGCCGGATGGGCACTGGTGTGGGCGTCGTTCTTTCAGGGTGCCGGAATCCTCGGCGCCGCCGCGGTCAGCCTTGACCTGGATCGGTCAGTGCTCGATTACGGAGGGGGGAGCAGCCTGATCGGGCTTCGCCCCAGCGACGTGTCTCTGACCGCAGCCATCGGCAACAACCTCGAAAGCTGGACATGGATTCCGGGGATTGCCCCCATGTTCACCCTGGCTTTGCTCTGGTTCCCGGACGGCAAGCTTCGCAGCAAGAAGTGGCGGCCGGTTCAGTGGCTCAGCTTCGTTTCTCTAGCGGTTGCATCAGCCGGATTTGGATGGGCGTATCGGCCCTTTGGTGACTTCATTTACAACGAAGACGCTCCGCTCCTGGGCAAAATCGGTTTCGTGGGACTGGGCATTTCCGGTGTTCTCGCCATTGCGTCAACGGTGTCGAAGTACACACACTCAAACGGCACTGTAAGGCGCCAGTTCCGTTGGATCGCCTGGACCACATCGCTGGTCGCAGCCTCTTGGATCATAGCCACGAGCCTAGATCTGCTAGTTCACGGGCACGGTGGCGGCCCAATCTTCAAGGCCACATCATTGGTTTCCCTCCCGCTCTACATAGCCGGTTTTGGCATCGCGATATGGAAACACCAACTCTTCGACATCGACGTGGTTATCAGCCGCACGATTATCTACGCGTCCCTCCTACTGACCATCGGTGCGCTGTATGTGGGTGTGGTGTTTGGACTTGGCTCGCTAGTCAACAATCGCGAAGCCGACTCAGCTGTGTTCCCGATTGCCACGACCGTCTTGATCGCCGTTCTGTTTCACCCGGTACGAGCCAGGCTCGAGCGGACCGCTAACCGGATGATCTTCGGGCGCCGGGCCACCCCCTATGAGGTCCTCTCAGACTTCGCCGGCCGTGTTGCCGCCGCCGACGGCCACGTTCTAACGACCGTGGCCGAATCAATCGGCGCAGGAACCGTTGCGTCGCAGGCTTCGGTTTGGGCACTACAGGACGGCAAGGCGAGTGTGATCTCCTCTTGGCCCGGGCCCCACTGCCAAGAGACTGTCGATCCGGTACCGGAAACGTGTTTCCCGATCAGTCACGATGGCCAACTAGTGGGCTATCTCGACCTCCAACTGCCCGTGGGCGAGGATCTACCAGTTGCCGATCAGAACCTCATCAACGACATCATGCCTGGAATTGGACTTGCGCTCTGGAACCGGGCCCAGACATCAGACCTGATCCGCGGCATCGCTTCATTGCGAGCGTCGCGTCGGCGGCTGGTTGCAGTTCAGGACGAAACCCGCCACCGCTTGGAGCGAGATCTTCATGATGGAGCACAACAACGGCTCGTCGCGCTGAAAGTTCGACTGTCCATCGCCCAGCAGATGGCAGCCAAGAACGGACACATCGCAACAGCAGCCGCATTGGAGAGCCTGTGCAAAAAGGCCGATGCGTCAGTCCAGTCCTTGCGCGCTTTCGCTCGCGGTGTGTACCCACCGCTTCTTCAGGCAGAAGGCCTAGAGGCCGCATTATCAGCTCAGCTCGCCCGGTTGGAAATTGATGTTCGCCAGACGATCGATGTTCGCTCCCGCCATCCCCGAGATCTTGAGTCAACGGTGTATTTCACCGTGGCAGAGACCATCAATTCGCTCTGCTCTGAGGGTGGAGTACATTCGTTGGGAGTTGAGGTGTTAGAGAGGCGATCTGAGCTGGTGGTGCAGGTTTGGGCGGAGAGGTCTCGATCAGCCGATCACGATGCCGTCCTCCTCTTAAACTTGGCACGTATTGAGAACCGGGCAAACGCAGTGGGGGGAAGCATTACAACCGTTGACGACGGCGCGGTCACCGTGGTCACTGGTCACTTTCCGGCTGCGAGTTTGTTTCCCGCGTCGGACCGGCAGTCGGTCTTGACATGATCTCAACCGCGAGCGACCGCCAGCTGAGGATGTTGGGGCGCATTTTAAATGCCGCTGCAATCCTTTCTGCGCCAGTGACGCTCGGTCTGCTGCTGACCGCCGGACAGCTGAGAAATGCAGTGGAGAGCTACGCGCTTGTCAACGTACTCGCCGGCGTTACATTTGGCTCGCTGGGTTGGTTGCTCGTCAGCGCCGACCTGCACAATCGACTCACGTGGCTGGTGACCGGCTTCGGAGTCTGCCTCGCTCTTCCCGGAGTGGCCGCCGGAGTATCCCAGGCCACCGACGTGCATAGCAGCCTGTCGCCACTTCTCTCAATCGTGTACAACTTGTGGGTCTTCGGGGCGTTCGGAATTCCGACTTTCGGACTCTTGTTGACGCCCGATGGCAAGTATCACGGGCCTCGTTGGAAAAGGCTCGGCGCAATTTCAGCGGTAGTTATGATCGTTCTTTACATCACGTTCGTGGCGCAATTGTGGCGGGATGTCAGCATTGACCAAGTCGACTCCGACTCCCCGCTCACCTCCGTTCAGAACGTCGCCTTCTCAGTTTTCTCCCTCTGCGCCTTGGGCTCTCTGGCGAGTTTGGTTATTCGGTATCGCCAGTCCGGACCCGCCATTCGGCGACGATTGCGGTGGGTGGTTCTTGGAGGTGTCGTCGCCGTACTCGCGGGGATCGCATCGTGGTCAGCCTCAGCGCTGGGCGTCGCTTTTCTGACGTTCGGTTTCCCCTTCTTCGCCTTTTGTTATGGCATGGCTATCTGGCGGGACCAACTATTTGATGTTGACGTGGTTGTCAGCAGAACAATCCTGTTTGGTTTTCTGGCAGCCTTCATCGGCCTCGTTTACGTATCGGTTGTCTACGGGATCGGATCGCTGATCGGAAGTTTTGGTGGCGGCGATTGGTTGGCGCTCGTAGCCACCGTAGTTGTAGCGGTCGCTTTCCAACCTGCCCGGGCACGTCTAGAGAGAGCCGCAAACCGCCTGGTCTATGGAAGCCGAGCTACGCCATATGAAGTATTGGCAGGACTGACCGCACGTATGGGACGGACCGACTCGAGCGAACTGGTGTGGGAGCAGTTGGCCGAACGCCTAGCCGCCGGAACCGGTGCGACACACACGGTTATTTGGAGGGCGAGTCAAAATGGTTCGTTTGTACCGCTGGGCTCGTGGTCGATTAGCGGAAGTTCTTACGGTCTCCCAACTGACAACATCCCAGCCGAGGAACTACCGACCGCTTCGGTTCTCATAGAGAGTTCGGGCGACACCCTCGGCGCCCTTAGCGTTGAGAAGCGACAGGGCGAAGAGCTTCACTCGTCGGAGGCTCAGCTCATTAAGGATCTCGCCGGATCGGCAGCTCTGCTAATGGAAAAGGAACGTCTGGACGATGCGTTACTTCGGCAGCGCGAAGAAATCTACGACTCGCGCAAAGCGCTGCTGTCCGCCCAAGACACTGAGCGTCAGCGGCTGGAAGAGCAGCTAAGTCGTGGCACCCAACAACGACTCCGGAGCCTCAAGACCGAACTGAGCAGGGCGGCTCAAACGGCACGCGATGAACACGCCGAGCTAATAGGGGGCCAGCTCGATGCGTTGACCTCTCAAACTCAGATTGCGCTAGATGAAATCACGGCGTTGGCCCAGGGATTATTCCCCCCGCTACTGGAATCCGAAGGGGTGGGCTCGGCGTTACGAAACTTCGTTACGAACTCGCCCTTTCCCGTTCTGATCGAGAGCTCGCTGAAGTGTCGCTTCGATATCGATGACGAATTGGCTGTTTACTTCAGCGTCGCCGAAGCCTTGACCAATGCCGCCAAATATTCTGAAGCGAATGCCGTCGACGTCGAGCTGGCGGAGCACGACGGGGCTCTCACGTTTGTGGTGCGGGATGACGGCGTTGGATTTGCAGCGGAAAGCATGATGGCTGGCGTAGGCACCGGACTCACTGGCATTCGAGACCGACTGGAGGCTGTCGGGGGAAGTCTTGAGGTGATTTCGCAGCCAGGCAACGGCACCGAAGTTCGCGGCACAACGGCAGCCCGACAGCTCGCGAAGGTCTCATAGCCATGGTTCGCGTCGTTCTCGCCGAAGACAGCTACATAACCCGCGAAGGGGTGAAAGCCGTTTTAGAGTTCGCAGGAATCGATCTGGTCGGAGTTGCAGAAAACTTCGATGAACTGATGGCCGAGGTGGCCAAAAGCCAGCCCGACGTGGTTATTACCGACATCCGGATGCCGCCCACTCAAACCGATGAGGGCATTCGTGCCGCCCTCAAGATACGAACCGAGTTTCCCAAGATCGGTGTAGTCGTCCTTAGCCAGTACGCCGAATCGGCTTATGCATTGGGACTATTTGACGACGGCGCAGGCGGCCTGGCTTACCTGTTGAAGGAACGAGTTGGTGACGCCGGCAAGTTGGAAGAGGCCGTAAACCGTGTAAGGCAAGGCTCGTCCATGCTGGACCCTCAGGTTGTGAATGCTCTGGTTGATGGGAAAGCGCGAAGATCGAATAAGAAGGTGGGGCGATTGACGCCCCGTGAGCTTGAAGTGCTCACCGAGATCGCAGGCGGCAAGAGCAACGCTGCGATCGCCGCCACACTGTCGCTTTCGCAACGGGCGGTGGAGAAACACATCAACTCGATCTTCACCAAGTTGGATCTCCTACCGGAGGCGGAGTCCAACCGACGGGTGAAGGCCGTTCTGACCTTTCTAGGGGAAAGGGATTGAGGTTCGGAGATGAGCTGTCCTAACGCTGCTGTGCAGCCAGTCCGCGTACTTGTGGTTGACGACCAACAGGTTTACCGAGACACCGCCCAATTCGTGATCGAGATGAGCGAAGGGTTTGAAGTAGCCGGCGTCGCGCATAGCGGCGAGGACGGAGTCGAGTTGGCGCGTCGACTAGAGCCGGATCTGATCCTGATGGACATAAACATGCCTGGCATAGACGGTCTCGAGGCAACCAGATTGATCACAACCGAGATGCCTCATTGTCGGGTTCTCGTGTACTCGACTCACTCAGCGATGGAGTACGAACGTTTGGCGATCGAGGCCGGCGCCGCTGGGTTCCTGTCGAAATCCTTGCTCGACCCAAGCTCGCTGACCGAGTCGTGGCGATCAACCGCACCGAGGTTCGGTTAACCGCCCAATGATTGATCGGCAAGCACCATCGACCTTTCTCAAATGGCAATTCAAGCTTGGAAAAGCAAGCAAAGCGCTTGAACCGACGAAAGGTTTGCCAATGACTACTACAGCCGCAATCGATCCAGCCGTTCTCAGCGACCGTCCGATTCTGGTCCACTCCGAGGACGCGATGTCGCTGTCGCTCATGCCACCCGAGGACATGAGGTTCCTACTGGCTGGCGACGAGCGCACCCCCGACGTAATCGACGCCGTCGTACCGCCGGGGTTCGGTCCGCCCCGCCACCGCCACAAATGGGCTAGCTACGAGGTCGTCATCGAAGGGCAGATCAGAGCCGAGATCAGCGGTCAAGTCTACGAACTTGGACCAGGAGACTTCCTTTACACACCCCCAGACGCACCACACACATTCATCAATTCAGGGGAGACGCCGGCTCGAGTCGTTGGCATGAACCTTCCGGGTGGTTTCCACTCGCTCTACGAAGAGTTCATCGATCTGGCAGCCGCCAGCGGAGGTGTGCCCGACAATCAATCCATGGCCGAGGCTGCACGACGCCATCAGGCCGAATTGCTTGGTCCTCCGATGCGCATCTCGTAGTCTCCGAAGTCCCGACGCCATCGATCAAGGAGACTCCTCATCAGCGGCCTATCAGGCCATGCTTCCTGGCGGCGATCGTGAGATCGTCTCTGTAGTCAGGATGCGCAACCTCGATGAGGGCACGCGCCCGCTCGGCCAGCGTTCTTCCTCGCAGCGTTGCAACGCCGAACTCGGTGACCACATGATCAACGGTGTTCTTCATAGTGGTGACCACCGCCCCGGGCTGAAGTGTGGGAACGATACGGGTGGTGCCGTGGCGGGTGGTGCTGGCCAGGACGATGTAGCCGTCGCCGCCCTTGGAGTATTGCGCGCCGCGGGCAAAGTCTGCCTGGCCACCGCTGCCGGAAAAGTACCTGGTGCCCAACGTCTCCGATGCGCACTGGCCAACGAGGTCCACTTCGAGGGTGGCGTTGATGGAGACGAAGTTGTCTTCGCGCCCGATGCGGCGCGGGTCGTTCGTTTCGTTGACGGGCAGGAACAAGACGGCATCGTTGAGGTCCAGGAAGTCATAAAGTCGTTTCGTGCCCAGAGCGAAGGTGGCGACCGAGCGCCGGTTGTATGCCCGCTTGTTGATGCCGGTGACAGCGCCGGACTCGATGAGGTCCACCATTGGGTCCGCAAAGAGTTCGGTGTGAATGGCCAGGTGTTTCCGATCGGTGAGCAGTGAGGCAACGCCGGTGGGTATGCCACCGATGCCAAGCTGCATGGTTGCCCCGTCGGGCACCCGTTCGGCTACGCGGCCAGCGATTATCAAGTCTCGACCCGATGGCACTGCCGCCGGGACCTCCACAAGGGGATAACTGGCGTGACACCAGGCCAACGCTTCGTCGATGTGCAGCCGGTTCCCACCGAAGGTTCTGGGCATCTGATCGTTGATCTCCAAAACGAATGGCACCCGGCCGATCAAGGCGGCCGTGTAGCTCCCGGTGACACCGAGTGAGACGTAACCATGCGCATCGGGCGGACTAGCGGCGGCCAACACGACAGCCGGCTTCAACTCCGCCAAGAACTGAGGGACCTCGCTGTAGTTGGCTGGCGCGAAATCTATCGTTCCGGCGCTAAAGGCTGCCCGGGTGATGGGCGAGAGGAACCACGAAACATGACGAAGGTGACCATCTAGTTCACCGCGAATGTAAGGCCGATCCCGGAGCGCGTGCATCTGGTGCACCCGAACATTTTGGAGTCCACCGGCATTGGCCTCGATCTCATTCATCAACTCCACGGGTTCCCCGTTGGCAATCGGCAGAATGATGTCGGCGTTGGGGGGCAGCCAGTCCACGATGGCAGCCGCCACCGCCGCTGGTTCATGGCTGTCACCGGGAATCGTCAATCTCACACCCTGAGTGATAGCCGCCCGGGAACCGATACACCACCATCGGGCTCGGTCAACGGCGCTGACACTGGGGACACCACACCGTGGTCCTGGCATCGATGACGCCACTCACCAGAGCCGTCTCACACCGATAACACGGCAGGCCGGCACGTCCGTATGCCAACAGCGATCGCTGGTTTGACCCCTCCGCTCCGTCTACGTTGCGGTAGTCCTTGAGCGTTGTCCCCCCATTGGCCAAGCCTTTTTCCAACGCCGATCGGATCTCGGTGAGGAGATCGCCGGCACGCCGTAGCCCCAGCCGCCGAACGGAGGGGTTGATCTTGGCCGCCCACAGCGCTTCGTCGGCATAGATGTTGCCGACCCCGGCGATCGGCTTCTGGGAGAGCAGCTGGGTCTTGATCGCCCGCGAACTGGTCTGAATCGATCGGTGGAACGACGAGGGAGTGAGCTCCGGATCCCAGGGCTCGGGGCCGGCTGAAGCCAGGGTCGGGATGCTGGAATAATCGCCAGCCGGAACCACCCGGATCCGGCCGAATCGCCGCACATCATTGAACAACAGGATTTCCGACGGGTGGCCTTCTCTCTCGTCCAAATGCCACCAGGCTCGAAGGTAGGGCGAATCCAGATCGGTAGATGGTGAGCCGAACGAGATCACCCCGGTCATGCCCAAGTGAACGATCATCTCGCGTGCATCATCCAGTGAGAACACCAGGAACTTCCCACGGCGACCGAGAGCCACGAACGTTGCGTCCGTTGCGGCGACCGCAGGGGTGAACTTCAACGACCCATGCGACCCCGCCTCTACCACGGTCCTGCCCACCACACGCGGCTCCAGCGTCCGACGAACCGTTTCGACTTCGGGCAGTTCGGGCATGGAGAAGACCGTACTCAGCGATCGTAGAGACTAGTTTCGTAGGGTGACTCGTTGGCTGACCGAACCCGAACAGGTGGCCTGGCGTTACTTCATAGACGGCGTGCATCGCCTGCTGGAACACCTAGACCAGAGCATGCAAGACAACCATGGTATTCCGTTGACCGACTACGAGATTCTTGTCCACTTGTCCGAGGCTCCGGGCGGACGCCTCAGGATGGCCGAGATCGCCGATCACGTGCTCATCTCTCGCAGCCGCCTGACCTACCGTGTGGATCGCCTCGTCGAGGCGAGGCTGGTGGTTCGATGCAAAGATGACATTGACAAACGAGGCCTTTTCGCCGAAATCACCAAGAAGGGCACCACGCTATTGGAGCAGGCGGCCGCCACCCACGTCGAGGATGTTCAGAGCCATCTGATGGATCACATCGGCGAGGACGATCTCCAGCGTTTCTCTGACACGTGGCGCTCTGTTGTGGCCCACAGCGCCACCCTCCGGCTTCCCCTCTAGGGAGCGTTATGCCCTCAGGCGGTCGCCCGCAGTCGGCCCCGCGTACTGGTCGTGCCGACCTGCCATGGATAAGCTTCCATGTGAACACCCAAGACACCGTCATCAACGCCGCTCGTTTGACTCAACGAACGATGACAAGCTGACGCGAAATGAAAACTCGCAAGATCCTCGCCCCCAGCGCCTTCGAGGCAGGCTTCCAGGCGATCCGTGACGAGCTAGACATCCCCCGGGGCTTTCCCCCCCAGGTCCTCGTGGCAGCCGAGGACGCCGTGGACCGCTTTGCCGGCATGCGGAGCGACCGTCGGGAGATCCCTTTTGTAGCTATCGACCCGCCCGGCGCAATGGACTTGGATCAGGCGTTTTATGCCGAAACGATCACCGATTCGACGGCGTCCTACCGGGTCTTCTATGCCATCGCCGATGTCGGGGCGTTCATCGAATCAGGCGACCCGATCGATGTTGAGGCCCGCCGCCGCGGCACGACCTACTACTCCCCCGATCTGCGAACGCCGCTTCATCCCCCCACACTCTCGGAAGATCGCGCCAGCCTGCTGGCAGGAACCGACAAGCCCGCGCTTCTCTGGACCATCGACCTGGATAGCGACGGCGCTCCCATGGATGTGATGGTGGAGCGAACTCTCGTGCGGGTGAGCGAAGCGATCCCCTACACCGAGGCCCAACGGCGGATCGACGCAGGCGGTGATGCCTCGCTGAACCTGCTCAAGAAAATCGGGACCCTCCGCCAAGAGCGGGAAGTAGAGCGGGGTGGGATCAGCCTGAACCTTCCGAGCCAAGAGGTGGTGGAGCGCAACGGGACCTACGACCTCGAGTTCGACACGTCCATCCCGGTGGAGGGTTGGAACGCCCAGATGTCATTGCTCACCGGCATCGTTGCGGGTCGCAAGATGTGCGCTGCAAAAGTTGGTGTGCTGCGAACCCTGCCGCCGCCCCGCCATCAGGATCTCCGCCGCCTCCGGCGAGAAGCTGACGCCCTGGAAATTCCGTGGCCCAAGGATCAGAGTTATCCCGAGATGATTCGGACCGTCACGCCCGACTCCCCTCGAAAGGCCGCCTTCTTGCTGCAAGCGGCTCGATCCTTCCGAGGGGCGGGGTATGCGTTCTTCAACGGCGAACTACCCGAGCTCAGCGAGCACGGGGCGATCGCCTCCCACTACGCCCACGTCACCGCTCCCCTCCGGCGACTGGTCGACCGACCCAACAATGAAGTCCTGCTCGCTCTCTTCGCCGGCACCACACCCGGTCCGGCGCTGATCGCCGATCTCGAGAAGTTGCCAAGCCAGATGGGCAAAGCTCGAAGCAGGGAATCAGCGTTCGAACGGGCACTGGTCGACTATGCAGAGACCATGGTCCTGTCCGGCCGGATCGGCCAACGATTCGCGGCCTCGGTGGTCTCACTGAACGAGAAACGAGATCTGGCGTACATCCAGATCCTCGATCCTGCCATCGAGTCATCCGTGCCGTTGGGTGGCCACAAGCTTGGAGACCGGATCACGGTCACCCTGGCCGACGCCGACCCCGTCAGGCGCACCCTTACCTGGCAGTCCTAAACCGTCCGAAACCCACCGCACATCGCATTCGGTACCGTTTCGGGGATGAGGATCACCAACAACGATCAGCTGCGGGAGCTGTACCGGCAACCCAGTACCCGGGCGGCGGAGAAAACTCGGGACCGAATCGATGAAGCCACCGCCCGATTCATCTCGCTGTGCCCGCTGGCCGTTCTGAGCACGGCGGGAGCCGACGGCACGGTGGATGCGTCGCCCCGGGGTGGACCGGCCGGGTTTATCAAGGTCCTCGATGAGCGGCATGTGGCAGTGCCTGACCTGGGGGGCAACAATCGCCTCGATAGTTTCGAGAACATCATCGCCAACCCGCACGCTGGACTGCTGCTGATCATTCCCGGCAAAGAAGAGACCGTTCGCATCAACGGCCCGGCTCATCTCAGTATCGAAGCGGACCTTCTGGCCTCCTTCACCAACGAACTCCGGATCCCGAAAATGGCCATGGTCGTTGAGACCCAAGAACTGTTCGCCCATTGTGCGAAGGCGTTCCGCCGTTCCGGGGTGTGGAACCCGGCATCATGGGCATCGCTGAAATCTGCCCCTGACCTCGCCGAGATCTACGAATGCCAGTTCCCCGCCACCAACGCAGACGATATGCGGGCAACCTTGGAGCAGGTCTACGCCGAGGACCTCGCCCGCGACTGAAAGAGACGGCGGTGAAGGGCTGAACGTCTTCACTAGCCTCACAGCGTGACGAAGTTTCTCCGGCTGCCCCATCACGATCCGTCGGTTCGCTACACATCAAACCCCAACCCTGACGTTGGCGAGACCGTGGAGGTTCGCATCGCCCTGCCCGAAGGCTGGCGCCAGGCTGAGGTGCACTTACGAACCGTGATCGATGGCGAGGTTCACTACGAGCCCGCAGCAGCGAGTGGCGACCCCGGCACCGGCGAGCAAGTCTTTGAGCTCACGTGCGACCAGCCAATCCAGCACTACCGGTTCCACGTGCGCAGCGGCCAAGGTGCGTATTGGTTCAACGGCACCGGCCTCCACAACTGGGATCCGGACGATCACAACGACTTCAAACTACTCCCAGGCCTGCGGGCTCCGGAATGGGTGCCGGAAAGCGTGTGGTACCAGATCTTTCCGGACCGGTTCGCCACCAGCGGCGATCACCGCACCAGCGCTGGCGCCGACGACAGCTGGATCCAATGGGCCGATTGGGATGACCCGATCGACCAAACCTTTCCCGGCTCCATGACCCAGCTGTACGGCGGCGATCTCGACGGCATCATCCAACGCCTCTCACACCTCACCGATTTGGGAATCGGTGGCGTCTACCTGACACCAATCTTTCCGGGGCGATCCAATCACCGCTACGACGCCACGACTTTCGACTATGTGGACCCCCTGCTGGGCGGGGACGCTGCTCTTCTTCGACTCAGGGAGGCCTGCGATAGGGCCGGTTTGAGACTGATGACCGACCTCACCCTCAACCACACCGGGGACACTCACGAGTGGTTCAAAGCCGCCCAGGCCGACGCCAGAAGCGTGGAAGCAGGGTTCTACTACTTCATCGAGCACCCGGACCAGTATGAATCCTGGTTCGGCGTTGACAGCCTTCCCAAGCTGGACCATCGCAGCCGAGAGTTGGCCGCCCGGTTGCATGAAGGCCTGGAGTCTGTGGTCGGCCGGTTCATCCTGCCGCCCTTCAACCTCGACGGCTGGCGGATCGACGTTGCCAATATGACCGGCAGGCTGCGGCAACTGGACCTCAACGCCCAAGTAGCGAGGGCCACCCGGGCCACTTTCGAGGTCGCCGGTGGTGATCGTTGGCTGGTGGGCGAGCACTTTCACGACGCCGCCGCTGACACTCCCGGCGACGGCTGGCACGGGGTCATGAACTACTCGGGTATCTCTCGGCCGATCACGTCATGGTTGGGCAAGGTGGGGACGCTGCACGGCATGGGCACCGGCCCCGGTCAGGACGCCCGCAATGGGGTGGCCATGATGCGAGCATTCGATGCGGTGCGTGCCGCCATGAGCTGGTCGGTCATGAACGGATCGATGAGCCTCTTGAGCAGCCATGACACCGCCCGGTGGCGAACGATGTGTACATCAGACGAGGCCGCCCTGGTTGGGGCCGGAATGCTCATGACCTTGCCCGGCGCACCGTGTTTCACCTACGGCGACGAGATCGGTCTTACCGGCGTGGACAACGAGGAGAGTCGGCTCCCCATGCCGTGGGGAGACGACAGGCTCTGGAATCAGGAGTTCCTGAGCTGGTATCGGACGTTGATCCACATGCGCAACAGAACCCCGGCGCTGCATCATGGCGGATTCCGTTGGGTCCATGCCGACGATGATCAAGTGGTCTGGCTCCGCGAGACCATGCAGCAGCGGGTCCTGGTTCGCGCCGCGTGGGCCAGCGGCCCGGCGATCACGATGGACCCAGCGCTGTTGGCCGGCAGGGAGATCACACCGCTGATGGGTAACCACACCTCTCTGACGTTGCCCGGCGATGGCCCGCGGTTCGATGTGTGGGAACTCAGCTGAGCCGAGCCTTTCGCTATCGCTGAGCGACCAGCTCGATCTCGATGTCGCTGCCCAGTGGAAGTTCGGCCACCGTAACGGTGCTGCGGGCCGGAAACGGCTCGGAGAATTGCGTCTTGTAGACCTCGTTCATGGCCGCAAAGTCACCCATGTTTGTGAGAAAGACGTTCACTTTGACCACGTTGTGTTCGGTCAGCCCGCCGGCGGCGAGCACATCGAAGAGATTATCGAAGCATTTCTGTGTCCGATCGCCGATCGTCCCTTCGATCAATTTGCCGGTTGCGGAATCCAATGGGGTCTGACCGCTGAGGAAAACAATGCCTCCGGCGTCGATGGCGTGGCTGTAGGGGCCTACAGAGGAGGCGTTGGGACTGGTGATTGCGGTGCGCATGATCCCGTTGTATCGCCAACCCTCAATTTCTGCACGAAAATCGCTTTGAACAGGGAAAACCCACTGTCACACCCCCCGGTCATGATAGAAGCATGATCACCGCACATTCCTCCCAATCGTCGGGCTCACTCCACCGCCCGGCTCCCGGGTCCCACGCCAACTCGGTAGAGATCCACCTGCCCGCCGCCCTGTGGGTGGCCAAGCTCACCGCCGGCGATGACCCCCACGCACTCCTGCGTACGGCCGCCGACGGACTGCCCACCCACTGGATGTCGTCTCCACTAGCTACCAGTCGGACCTTTGGCGGGATTCTGTCTGCCGATGATGTTGGGACGAACGTCGAGCCGAACCTCTGCCCCTCCCAATCACTCCCGCTCCCCGGCGATCGGATCATCATTACTCGGACCGGTCGGCGGGTCGAGGTGTTCGGTGCGGTGGAGATCACCGGACTCACCGTCACGCAGACCGGAGCGGTCCGGATCGGTCACCGCCCGCTGGTCACATTCGCCGAGCCGGTGAACCTGCGCCAAGGCCGACGGCACAACCACCTGCTCGAGGAACACTGGGACCAGCTGTTTGGACGGCCTGCCCGTGACCGGCGTTTGCTCCCTTTGTCCGATGCTTCGGTGGCACTCACCTTCTCGGCCTTCGGTTTCTCGCTCGAACAGCTCTTCTCCGAAACAGGCCGGGCCAGGGAGGAGAGCGTTCGGCCCGCCCCCGCTTGGAGCCTCGATGCTCAGATCACTGGGGTTGCGATCACCAGCACGCTTGCGGCGGCCCGAATCGCCGACGGTGTGGCCGCTTTCCACGGTCTGCGAGAGGTATTCGGCCAGTACCAACCAGACTCCATCGAGATCACCGGTCACCGACCCGGACGGGATCTCCTTCTCAGCGTCGCCGAAGCCGACCATACGCGTTTCGTCGTGGCTGCCGGTCTCTCGCTGGGTGAGGGCTACCGAGTCAACCCGGCGTATCGCCATTTGATCGAGAGTGGATCGGCCTCCACCGTCCTCGCCATGGAAGGCCAGTATGACTGGAACATCTTTAGTCTCGACGCCGCCGAGTGCATCGCATTGCAACAAATCGAGAACGAACAGTTGGAACGCCGCAACTGAGCCAGCCGCCAACTCGGGCAACCACAACACCCAGCGGGTGAACCAACACCGAGAACAGCGGTGGGCTCGTCAGTGACCAGGGAGATGACTCAGGTCAGTTTGGTCTTTGGCATCGATCTCAGCCTGCCGGCGGCGAGTTCGGCGATTGCGGGTACCGGGTTGGGGTCGAGGAAGACCGCCTCGTCGTTCGGGTCGAAGTCACGGCCGGTGCCGTCTTCGACCCAGACCGAGGCTTCGAGCGCGATGCCATTGGGGTCGCTGAAGTAGACCGATTTCATTACGCCGTGGTCGATGACCTCGGTTACCTCGCTTCCGGCCGCCTCCAGTCGGCTCTGCAGTGTCTTGAGCGCCACTTCGTCGGGTACGTCAAATGAAATGTGGTCGAGTTGGATGGGATACGGGGCCGGCGAACCTGCGCCCTTCTCAAACGTCTCGGCGCCTACGATCTCGAAGAACGCCACCGTGTTGTGAGGCGACATCTCGAAGAAGTAATGGCGCATGGGTCCGGCCATGAGCGTCATGACCAGCGGCATGCCGAGCGCTCCGGCATAGAAGCGGACCGTGGCGTCCATGTCGGGCGTAACGAGCGCCAGGTGGTTGATGCCGCGCCAGGGTGGTGCGGCGGGAAGTTCGTTTGAGGTTGCCATGCCCAAATCATCGCGCGCTCGGGAATCGGATGTAAGGTCGCGAGGCCGTGGCGGCCAGGGCACCGGCGCATTCAGCACGGCGTATTCCGTTCATGTCGGGCATCATGGAGGTCATGTCGGCTGACGTACTTCCTCCCGGGCCAACCTCTGAATCGATTGTCGGTGACCTCCGTGGCGTGACCAAGGCCAGGCTACGGCGTTCGTTGCCCGCCGTACGAGCCAACAACGTACCCACCCGTCTCTGGCGGTTTGCTCTCTTGATCGTCGCGCTCTCGGTTGCCGGCTGCGCCAGCACGACCCAGACAACGAACACCGAGAGAACCACCACCCCAACAACCGCCGCCGGCCCAGAAGCGGCCGGTGAGACCGACCCGAGCACGGCAACCTCCCCGCCGACCAGCGCTCCATCCGCGCCGGGCGAAGCCATACTCTTCCCCGACGTGATCGATGCCTCCGCCACCCAGGCCAACGACGGTACATGGACGATTTCGGCCACGCTTTCTTCGCCCTATGACGGTCCCGACCGCTATGCCGATGCATGGCGCGTGGTCGGTCCAGACGGAACCGTGTTTGGGGAGCGCATACTCACCCACGACCATGCATCTGAGCAACCGTTCACTCGCTCCCAGAACGGCATTACAATCCCCTCCCACATCACCGTTGTGACGATCCAAGGTCGTGATCAACAAAGCGGTTGGGGCGGCACCGCATTCGAGCTATCGCTAGGGGAACAATGACCGAACACGACCAAAGCACCGGACCCGAAACCGAAACCGAAGACGAAGCCGAACACTCCGAGCTGATCGCAGCAATCGACATCGGTACCAACTCGGTCCATCTTGTCGTTGCCCGCACTCTCGGAACCTCAGGGTATGAGGTGGTTACCACCCAGAAGGAGGTGGTGCGGTTGGGCTCGGGGTCCGGCGACATGAAATTGCTGGCTCCCGATGCGATCGAGCGGGGCATCGCAGCCCTTGGGCGAATGACCGATGTGGCCCACAGCCTCGGTGCCACGGTGTATGCCGTTGCCACCAGTGCCGTGCGCGAAGCCACCAACCGGAACGAGTTTCTGGACCGGGCTCGGACCGACGCCGGCATCGAGGTGGAGGTCATCAGCGGCTTCGAGGAGGCCCGGCTCATCCATTTGGGAATACTCAAAGCCCTACCGGTCTTTGACAAACGCATCATGGTCTTCGATATCGGCGGAGGAAGCACCGAGATCGTGGCAGGCGAAGGTTCGGACTTGCTCGCCGCCCGCTCGTTCCGGCTCGGAGCAATCCGATTGACCGAACGATTCTTCCCAGACGGCGACGGAGCCAGTGCAGAGGCAGTGGAGCGGTGCCGGGCTTTCGTGCAGCAAACACTGGCGGGCGTGAGGGTGGAATTCGTCGGCCACCAGCCTGAGCTGCTGATCGCTTCGTCCGGTACCGCCGCAACGCTTACCGCTATGGCGGCTGCCCAAGAAGCCTTGGACCCTGCCAGCCTCAACGGGGCCACCGTCACTGCTGCGCAACTGGATGATCTGGTGGAGCTCATCATCAAGACACCCCCCGCGAAGAGGGGGCGGATCCGTGGCCTCGACCGGAAGCGGAGCGACATCATTCTGGGCGGCGCCATTTTGGCCCAGCAAGTTGTAGAGCTCAGCGGCCTCGATGGTTTCACCTATAGCGCCCTGGCCTTGCGGGAGGGCGTCTTGGTGGACCGTCTGCCCGGCGCTGCCGCCGATCACCTCCACGACCTACGGCGCGCCAACGTGGAGCGGCTCGCCGAGCAACTGGACCCAGATGTTCACCACGCCAAACACTGCACCATGCTGGCGCTGCAACTCTTCGACCGTACGAAGTCGATTCACGGCCTCGGGCCGGCTGATCGTGAACTCCTCGAGATGGCCGGGCTGCTCCACAACGTTGGCCTCTTCATCAGCCACAGCGGCCACCACAAGCACAGCTACTACGTGATCCGTAACAGTGAGCAACTCACCGGTTTCAGCGACCGGGAGATTGGACTGATCGCCCAGGTTGCTCGTTATCACCGAAAGTCCCATCCGTCCTCCGGCCACCAGCCGTTCGTGGAGCTGTCGGAAAAAGACAAGGGTCGAGTACGGACCCTTGCGGGGCTGCTGCGCATCGCAATCGGGCTCGATCGGCGCCATGTTGGCGCAGTGGGCACGATCCGTGTTCTCCTCGGCGACGCCATAGAAATCGAACCTTTGCCCAGTTCAGAGGAAGTGGACCTCTCAGTGGAAGTGCATGCGGCCATGGAACGAGTCAGCCTTCTCGCCGAAGCGTTGCAATGCAGCGTGCTGGTGTCGCTACCCTCCGCTGTGGCAATCACTTAGGTCGGCGACACCATCTGGCCGTAACTACTACCTGGCCGTTAACTACTACCTATCCCGTAACTACCCCCGGGCTGATACCCATGGCGTTCACTACTGTCCTCCGCCGCCGTCCCTCACTGCTGACAACCCAGGAGAAATCCAAATGAAGACCAGCTTCCGCAAGATCCTCGCCATGAGTGCCCTGGCGCTGATCTGCGCAACCACTGCGCTGGTTGCTGCTCCAGCCCAGGCTGACAGCAATGCCGTTGGCCCGCTCAGCACCGAGGAGCAATTCGTCGCGCGCCAATACGAGGACTTCCTGGGCCGCGCCCCCGATGCGGCTGGGCTCGGGTTCTGGAGCGGCCTACTGGACAGGGGCACCTCTGGCTCGGAGATCGTGGTTGCGCTTGCCAGTTCACCGGAATTCGAGGGCCGTGTCGCCCCGGTTGTGCGGCTCTATTACGCCTATTTCCGTCGATCCCCGGACTACGACGGGCTGCGGTTCTGGGCGAACCAACTGGCCACAGGGTCCCGCCGAATCGCCGTCTCCCAGGCCTTCGCCGACGCTCCCGAGTTTGCGGCGACCTACGGGTCGCTGTCCGATGAAGAATTCATCAACCTGGTCTATCAAAACGTTCTCGAGCGACCGGCCGACGCCACGGGCCGGGCCTATTGGTTGGGTCTCATGGCCAAAGGTGCCAACCGAGGCGAGGTCATGTTGGCCTTCAGCGAGTCCGCCGAATACCGGACCCGCATGGACCCCATTGTGAAGGCCACCATGCTGTATGTGGGGCTATTGCGCCGCCAGCCTGACACCGAAGGCCTGAGCTACTGGGCTTCGGTTCTCGGTGACGGCGGCTCCTACCGGGCGGTGGTGGGCGGCTTCCTCATCGGCAACGAATATCGCAGCCGAATGGAATCGATCTATCCGCAGAAACAACCGCTCACCGGCGAGCGGGTCACCACCGCCAGAACATCCCGAGCGATCGCGGTCAAGGTGGACAACAAGGATTCGGCTCGGCCGCAGAAGAACCTTCACCTCGCCGACATCGTGATCGAAGAAGAGGTGGAGTACAGCATCACCCGGTTCATCGCCATCTATCACAGTGAGATCCCGCCAGTGGTGGGTCCCACGAGATCGGTCCGAACCACCGATTTCGGTGTTCTCGGAGCGTACAACACTCCACTGTTGGTCAGTAGCGGCGGCAACTCCACGGTTCTGCAGATCCTGTCAGAGTTCGACGGCACCGCGGTGCTGAATCGAAACGAAAAGACCGTGCCGGCGGCCTACTTCCGAAACAACAGCCGGCAAGCGCCTCACAACCTGTACGCCAGGACCCCCACCATCCTGGGCAGCGCCCCGGCGGGAACGGCCCCCCAGCCGATCTTCCGCTTTCGGGAACCCGGGGTTCGTTCCAGCGTGGGAATCGCAACCAACGGTGTCCGGATCGACTTCGGCTCTAACGACGTGAGCTACAGGTGGGACCCGTTTGCCAAGGGCTGGCAGCGGACCCAGAACGGCCGGGTTCACAGCATGGACGATGGCACGATCATCGCTCCCGACAACGTGGTGGTCCAAGAGACCAAGTACGTGCCCAGCATCGCCGATGGCAATACCCCCGAGGCGATCAGCGCCGGTGGCGGACGGGTGCACGTCTACACCGATGGCAAGTACATCACCGGCACCTGGACCCGGCCCACGGTGGCGGATCCCACCACGCTGACCGACGACAACGGCAATCCCATCCTGCTCACCCCCGGTGAGACCTGGGTTACGTTGGCACGGCCCGAGTCCGTCACGCAACGCTAGTCCGGGCCGTGAGCTGGATCGTCCGGGTTCGCTGTGCCACTGCGCTCAGCGAACCCGTGACAACCCTGGCGATCATTCACAACGGAACCGGCATAGCGGAGACAACGGCACCTCACCGGGAGGGACAGGTAGAGATCCTGGTGGGGTTCGACGGCTTCGCCGACGCAGATCGCTTCGCGGCCGCAGCTGGCGATTTCGAAATCGAGAGCGCGGTGGTGGAGAAGGTGGAGAGCGGCGACTGGGCCCAGACCGACACCAGCATGGTGGCCTTCGACGAGACCACGCTACGCCTCGAAGTTGGAACGGCGTTCGGTCACGGCGCTCACCCAACAACCGCCCTCGCCTTGGCGGCACTTGCGGGCCTGCCGGCCCCGACAGGCAGCACCCTGCTCGACGTCGGTTGTGGCACCGGCGTGCTCAGTATCGCCGCGGCCATTCGAGGATTCACCGCCACTGGCTGCGACGTAGATCCCGAGGCGGTGGCGATCGCCACCCGCAACGCCCAGCGCAACCACGTCGCCGAGATGGCGAGTTTTGTTGCTGCCTCACCTACTCAACTGGCAACACCGCAGTGGCTTCGGAATTCGGCTGGTTTCGGCGTGATCGTTGTCAACACGCTGATCGGTGTGCACGAATCCGAAGCTGCGGCCATCCAGGCTCTGGCCTCGCCAGCCGCCACCCTCATCATCACCGGCTTGCTGGCCGAGCATGCAACGCGAGCCCGGGTGGCCTATCCGTCGTTCGAATTCACTAACGGAACGGCCGAGGGCGAGTGGGTGCTCTTACAGGGCGCCCGACGCTAACCCGAGAAGCCCTTCGCAATATCAAATGCGCTGGCGGCAAGGGCGTCTATCTGAATCTTGAACGCATCGAGATCCACCTCGTTGTCCAGAGCGCCCTTCATGTAGCGACTCATGACGCCCTCCACGATGGCGCCGAGACGCCAGAACTGGAACGACCGGTAGTAGTCGGCATTCTCGACATCAAAGCCAGTCTTTTCGCCGTAGCGGGCGATCAACTCCTCGCGGGTGATGAACCCGCCATCAGAGGTTGGGAACGAGGTTGCGCCGGCGATCTGGTCTTCACCGGGCAGAATCCAGTTGTTCAGCAGGTATCCCAGGTCGGCGAGCGGATCGCCAAGAGTGCACAACTCCCAGTCGAGCACGGCGGCAACCGTCCCGGTAGCCGGGGTCACCAACATGTTGCCGAGCCGGTAGTCACCGTGCACCACCGTGTTGTACTTCTCCTCTGGGAGTGCATCCATCAACAACTCGAAGGTGCGGTCCATCTCCACCAGTTCCCGGGTCTTGGTTTTGTCCCACTGCCCCTGCCACCGTTTCAGCTGCCGCTCAAGGTAACCCGATCGCCGTCCGAGATCGCCAAGGCCGATCGCGTCGGGGTCGGCGCTGTGGAGGGCGGCCAGCGTGTCAACAACGGAGTAGCTCAAGGCCTTGCGTTGCTCCATCGGAATGGTCTCAGCAGTGATTTCGCGGTCGTGCAATACCACGCCGTCCACGAAGTCCATCACGTAGAACGGCGCCCCGTTCACGGCGGTATCGGTGCACAAGCCCAGCGTCTGGGGTGTCGCCACCTCGGTTGGGCCAAAGGCGGTGATCACCCGATACTCGCGCTCCATATCATGCGCGGTGGCGAGGACGGCGGCGAGCGGCGGTCGCCGCAGGACCAGTTTCCGCCCTGCGGCGTCAGCAACAGCAAAGGTCAGGTTGCTGTGCCCACCGGCGATCGGCGAAAAAGAAAGCGGGGCTTGCACGTCTGGGATCGAATCCACCATCCATGCCGTGACCGTGTCGATCTGGATACCGGGGATCTCCGACGTGCTGTTCACAGGTGCTTTGGTAGCACAGCATTGTTCTCCACAGCGAACGTCGGCGTTAGGACGAGGGCGTTCACACCAGAGCTGCGGCGAACAACTCCAACATGTTGGGCGGGCCGCTGAGCATGAACGTGGTGATGCAGGTCTTGCGCCATTCGGTGAGTTCTTCCTGAATCTTGGGGATCGGTCCCACCAGGGCCACGTCCTCCACCATCTTCAGCGGGACCGACGCAATCGCCTCGTCCTTTCGCCCTGCCATGTACAGCTCCTGAATCTTTGTTGCTTCTGCCTCGTAGCCCATTCGAACAAACACGTCGAAATGGAAGTTGACCTCTTTGGCCCCCATGCCACCCGCATACAGAGCCAGGATGGGACGGATCCGATCCGCCGCCTTCTCCACATCATCATCAGGGGAAACCCACAATGGCGAGCAGACCTCGAACCGATCGGCTTTGCCAGGATCACCCGCCGCCTCGAAACCGGTTTTCAGCCGATCGCGATACCAGGAGTCCTCCTTCGGCGTGAAGAAGAGCGGCAGCCAGCCGTCGCAGATCTCGGCGGCGAGTGAAACGTTCTTTGGCCCCTCGGCCGCGAGATAGATGGGAATGTCCGGCCGGTACGGATGCAGGGTGGATTTGAGCGGCTTGCCCAGCCCCGTCCCTCCGTCCAAGGGGAGTTGATAGTGCTTACCGTTGAACTCCACCGGTCCTTGGCGAGCAAAGATGTCTCGCATGATCGCAACGTACTCACGGGTCCGGGCCAACGGCTTGGGGTAGGCCTGGCCGTACCAACCCTCCACCACCTGAGGGCCCGACGCCCCGATGCCCAGGATCATTCGGCCCCCGGAAAGGTGGTCCATGGTCATGGCGGCCATTGCCGTGGCGGCGGGAGTTCGGGCGGACATCTGGGCGATGCCCGTTCCCAGCCTGACGTTTTTTGTGTTGGCACCCCACCAAGCCAACGGCGTGAAACAATCTGAGCCGTAGGCCTCGGCGGTCCATACCGAGTCGAAACCGAGCCGGTCGGCCTCCATCACGCCCTCCAATGCGCCCTCGGGAGGTCCGGCACTCCAATACCCGACCGAGTAGCCCAGCTTGATCTTCCTGTCCTGTGACGTCACGTCTCAAACAGTAGGCCGACGCGGCACTGCTCTCCTAGTTCGCGAGCGAGGTCAATACATCAGGAGAATCGTCGCAGCCACGCAGTTGAACTGCGGCCAAGATGCACGATGTCGGGTCATCGAATCGCCAGGCTGCCCGCGCGAGGCTCGGTTTGCAGAAGGCCCTTAGACCCAAGGACATTGCCCCGTTTGCGTGTCCGCATTCTGTCCAGTTGATGTCCACCTTGCGACCTAGACGGCACCAACCGCGACAAGTCATGCTCTGCAGGAAACCAAGGCGCCCCGAGCGGGCCAACGAAAGACCACTTGACTCAAGATGCCAAAAATCTCCTCCCTCCTTATTGCGCTTGTGCTGGCTTTGGTTGCCGTTATCGTGCGGGTCGACCAGGGCGGTTGCCCAGTGGCAGGACGACGTAGCTCGCGTTGAGGGCGAGACCGGACGCAAAGTCTTGCTCCCCAGCGAGGAGCCCCAAGACTTCTCCACTGTGTTTACGACAGTTGTTGATGGCAATGGCTACTCGGTGGTGGTTGCTCACGCTGGCTACAACGCAGTCATCTGCAGCGCTACGGCACCCTGCTCAGACGGTGAACTGATCCGAACCCTTCCGGACTCCAAGGGCAACGATGTCAGTATCTCCCTGATAGCCCTGGATAGAGAGCAGCAGTCGCTCACGTTCGAAGAGGCGAAGGCTTACTGGTCGACGGTGCAACTCGTCGAGGGAACACCGGCCTGGTAGTCCAGCGCCCTCAGACTTACTTGGCGGAAGCCGGGTGTATCCCTAGCGAGGAGAAATCGATCGGCGACGGCAGGTCACTGACCGCCCGGAGGTGACCGACCCATGTGGCGGACAAGAGGCCATCGGCAACGGCTGCCACATCACTGCCGGGCTCACCGGTCCATTTGTTTCCCCAGTTGATCTTGACCTCGAAGGAATTTGAGTGCCCCGCGATCGGGATCAGCTGGGCTGCGGTGGTTTCTTCCGGTGGGTGCTCGGCCACGGTGGTCCAGACCCATGTTCCGATTTCCGACAACGCCTTGTCTGGCACGTTGAGGTTCAGAACTCCGGGCGCTGGCATCGGCGAAGCGAGCAGCGCTTTCGCGGCCTCTGCAGCGACCGTGGCTGCCGTCGACCAGTTGATGGCGGCGATCGCCTCGTCCCAGGCCTGACCGGTGGTGGTCCATTTCTGCAAGGCCTGACTGACCGCGATACCTGGGACCCCGCCGTTGCGCCCGGTAAGGCAGGCACCAACGGTGCCCGAGTGGTAGACGCTGCGTCCAACGTTGGCGCCGGGGTTGATCCCGCTCACGATGAGGTCCGGTTGCACCGGGAACGCCCCCATCCTGGCGAACATGACGCAGAGTGCTGGCGGGCCGTTTATCGCCCAAACATTATTTGATCCCGGGAGGTCCGGGATTTCTCGGCGATGGGCTTCGGGCTTGATGTCGAAGATCGAGCCGATCGCCGAACTCGACCCACTGAACTCCTGATCGGGGGCCACCACAGTGACGTCGCCGTGCTCGGCAACAGCACAGGCCAGGGCATGGAGACCGAGCGAGTCGATCCCGTCGTCATTGGTAACGAGAATCTGGGGTCGCCGTGACATAGCGGACCACGATACGCGGCCCAATCCTGGATGGGTTGTTGCCAGCGGCGCAGGGATGACGGGTCCCAACCTGCTTCGTGCTAGCCTCCGAGATGAATCGCCCAGCAGTGTGGGAGAGAGCCGGTCCTAACCCGGCCGCCGAAGGAGCAACCACCCCGGAAACTCTCAGGCCCCCGTACCGCACTGTGATCGATTCCTCTGGAGAGCAACGGAGGGAGCAATCCTCAACCGTTCACCGACGGGGCAAACGCAAAACACCACTTGCGTCCATCTCTCAGGTACCTGTGACAGAGGGGGTGTCCATCACACCTCTTCTTTAGGTACGCCCACCATGCCAGACACCAGTCCTCAGCCGGAGAACCTCCGCACCACCCCGCTGCATGATTTGCACGTTGAGCTCGGCGCTCGTCTCGTGCCCTTCGCTGGTTGGGAAATGCCCATCCAATTTGAGGGTGTAGTGGCCGAACACAACCAGGTTCGCAACTCGGCCGGTCTCTTCGACGTAGCCCATATGGCGGTGGTGGAGCTACGGGGCGAAAACCCCGCTCTCGCTTTGGAGTCGGTCACCCCGGCCGGTTACACCACACTCGCTGAGGGAAAACAGCGGTACGGCCTCTTCACCAACGACAACGGTGGAGTGATCGATGACTTCATGGGCATCAACTGGGGAGACCACTTCACGCTCGTTGTAAACGCTGCCCGAGCCGAGGTCGACATCGCCCATCTGACGAAGACTTTGGGCCCGCTGGGCATCGATGTGATTCCCAAGCCCGGAATCTCATTGCTCGCATTGCAGGGACCCGAGGCCGCCTCGGTGATCATCGGGATGGACCAATCGCTCGAAGACACGATCTTTTTGGATGCTCGCATGGCCACTGTTGGGGGAATCCCGGTTGCGGCATTCCGAGCCGGATACACCGGAGAGGACGGTTTCGAGCTGGCGGTGGCCTCCGAACATGCCGATGCTCTGGCCCGGATGCTGCTGGCAGACCCGCGGGTCAAGCCCGCCGGCCTCGGCGCCCGCGACACCCTCCGTCTCGAGGCTGGCCTGTGCCTCTACGGCAACGATCTCGACGAAACTATCTCGCCGGTGGAAGCCGACCTCAAATGGACGATCCCCAAGCGACGTCGTGAAGAAGCCAACTTTCCCGGTGCCGAACGCATTCTCCAGGAATGGGAAACCGGACCAAGCCGCATCCGAGTTGGTCTGAAGCCAGTAGGCCGCCGACCGGTTCGCGACCATGCAACGCTCCGCCTCAGCAGCGGGCCTGATGCCATCGGCGTCGTGACCAGCGGCGGCTTCGGCCCCACGGTCGAGGCACCGGTTGCCATGGGCTACGTCCCGCCGGATCTGGCCGAGATCGGAACCGAATTCATCGCCGATGTGCGGGGCAACGACGTTGTCTGTCACGTCGCCGCCCTGCCCTTTGCTCCCCACCGATTTCATCGAGGTAACTGAAATGAACTCCACGCCCCAAGCCACATTCGCCGATCGTCATGTTTCGCTCACCCCGGACGAACAACAGAAGATGCTGGCCACCCTGGGTTACGCCACCGCCAGCGACCTGCTGGAGGCTGCCGTCCCAGACGACATCCACCTGAGCGGACCGCTCCAGGTACCCGAAGCACTGACCGAGACAGAGGCGCTGGCGCTGGTGCGCTCTTATGCCAACAAGAACAAGGTCTTCACCAGCCTGATCGGCCAGGGTTGGAACAACACCATCACTCCGGCGGTCATACGGCGGAACATGATCGAAAACCCCGCCTGGTATACGTCGTACACCCCGTATCAGCCCGAGATCAGCCAGGGCCGGTTGGAGATGCTCCTGGTCTTCCAGACCATGATCGCCGACCTCACCGGCTGCGAGCTCGCAAATGCGTCACTGCTCGACGAGTCCACCGCCGCCGCGGAAGCCATGACGATGCTCCGACGTCTCGACCGAACCAAGCGCACCAAGTTCTTTGTGGATCACACCTGCCACCCGCAAACAATTGCCGTCTGCCTTACGAGAGCCACTCCGCTCGGGATCGAACTCGTCATCGGAGATCCCCGAGCTGACCTCGAACCACAGGAGGTGTACGGGGCATTGCTAGCCCAGCCGGGATCAACCGGGGCAGTGAGTGACCTGAAATCGGTCATCGACAAGCTTCACGAAGCCGATGCCACCGCCGCGGTCACCACCGACCTTTTCTATTGCACACTCGCCACGCCACCTGGCGAAGTCGGCGCCGACATCGTGGTGGGCAGCGCCCAACGCTTTGGTGTGCCCATGGGGTTCGGCGGACCGCACGCAGGGTTCATGGCTACCGCCGAAAAGCATGCTCGATCGCTCCCCGGGCGCTTGGTCGGCGTCAGCGTCGACAGCCAAGGCCTACCCGCATATCGGCTCACCCTCCAGACCCGTGAGCAGCACATTCGCCGAGACAAGGCCACGTCCAATATCTGCACGGCGCAGGCATTGCTGGCCAACGTTGCCGCGTCGTACGCCTGTTGGCACGGCCCCGAAGGTCTCAGGAGCATCGCCAACCGCATCAACAATCTGACCGCCGTCTGCGCAGGACTCCTGGGGGCCGGGGGCATAGCCGTTCCCAAGACGTTCTTCGACACGATCACCGTGACGGTAGACAACGCCGACGAAGTGATCGCTGCTGCCGCTGAGCGACAGATCAACCTGCGACGGGTGAGCGGTGGCGAGGTAGGGATCACCTTCGACGAAACCAGCACCACAGCCACGGTGAACGGAGTGGTGGAGAGCTTCGGGCTCAACGGGAAAGCCGACCTCGGTGAGATGGAGCCCATGCCGGGTATTCCCGAAGCGCAGCGACGCAACAGCGCATTCCTCACCGACCAACGGTTCCACAGATTCCAATCCGAGCACGAGATGATGCGGTGGCTACGGAAGCTGGCCGACCGAGATCTCGCACTGGATCGCACCATGATCCCCTTGGGTTCCTGCACCATGAAACTGAATGCCGCTGCAGAAATGGAGCCCATCAGTTGGCCCGAGTTCGCCTCCATCCATCCCTTCGCTCCCGCGGATCAAACAACTGGGTATGCGCAGCTCATCACCGATCTGGAGAATGACCTCACCGCCATCACCGGTTACGACGCCGTCAGCCTTCAGCCAAACGCCGGATCGCAAGGTGAATATGCCGGCCTGCTGGCAATTGAAGGCTGGCACGCCAGCAACGGTCAGGGCCACAGAAACGTGTGCCTGATCCCATCATCGGCCCATGGAACCAATGCCGCATCTGCGGTTATGGCCGGCATGAAAGTGGTCGTGGTCAAGTGCAACGACCGGGGCGACGTGGACATGCCTGACCTCGAAGCCAAGATCGCCCAACACGGTGAGAACCTGGCAGCCTTGATGATCACCTACCCCTCCACCCACGGTGTCTACGAACACACTGTGGCTCGGGTGTGCGAACTGGTTCACGAGGCCGGTGGTCAGGTCTACACCGACGGCGCCAATCTCAATGCACTGGTCGGGGTGGCCCAGCCCGGCAAGTTCGGGTCCGATGTGAGCCATCTGAACCTCCACAAGACATTCTGTATCCCCCACGGAGGCGGCGGTCCCGGCGTTGGGCCGATCGGCGTAGGCGCTCACCTCATCCCGTTTCTCCCCCAGATTGAGCTAGCGGACAGTGAAGAGCCGCAGCGTCGCATCTCCGGCGCTCCGTTCGGATCGGCCGGGATCTTGCCGATCTCGTGGATGTACATCCGAATGATGGGCCCGGCCGGTCTACGCCGAGCCACCGAGGGGGCGGTATTGGCGGCCAACTACGTCGCCACCCGACTCCGGGAACACTTCCCAATTCTCTATACCGGTCCCGGGGGACTCATCGCCCACGAGTGCATCATCGATATCCGCCCGCTGGAAGAAACCACCGGCATCGATGTTGACGACATCGCCAAGCGGTTGGCGGACTACGGCTTTCACGCCCCCACCATGAGCTTCCCGGTGGCGGGCACGTTGATGATTGAACCGACTGAGAGTGAAAGCTTGGCGGAGTTGGATCGCTTTGCGATGCGATGATCGGCATCGCCAATGAGATCGCCATGGTGAGCGCAGGGGCGGTGTCGGCCCAAGACAGCGTGCTACGACACGCACCTCACACTGCGGCCGACGTGACCGCCGACGATTGGGCCCACCCCTACAGTCGGAGGACAGCGGCCTTTCCACTTCCGGGAATGGACCAGGACAAGTACTTCCCGCCGGTGGGCCGGATCAACAATGCCCACGGAGATCGCAACCTTCAATGCTCCTGCCCCCCGCTGGAGGCCTTCGCCGAATAGCGGTCTACCGATGCTCCTCGAAAGGCAGGGAACTGTCGAACTCCGAGGTCTCACCTGGATCAGGGACGTCGAAGGGTGCACTGAAGACCTCGTCGAAGCTGAGCTTGTCAGGGGGGTCCTCCGCTGGCGTCTCCGTTGCTTGAGCCGACATGCCGGACGGGTCGAAAAGATCCGGGGGGAAGTCCTCGAAACTCTCGATTCCAGATTTCTCAGCATCGGAAGTGTCAGCTTCGGACGTGTCGACTTCGAACCTATGAACTTGGAACATGTCGGCGTTGAACATGTCCGGGTCAAATGCGTTCGGATCAACCGGTACGTCCGCATCATCGACCGCTACGTGCGGGAATGGAGCCGCCGGTTTCTGGACCAGCGACTGCCGGGAGACCTCCATTTTGCGGGAACCGACTTCTTCGACAACCGATGAAAGGTAATCCCCCACCACCGCTGATTCCGCCGCCGCGATTCCCACCAAACAGGCGTTGACCGCTCGAGCCTGAACTGCCGTGGTCAGCTTCGGGACCGCCCCAGCGGCTACCGACGTCGGCCGCCAGCAGATGGTGGCCGTCACCACAGCGTCACCATTCGGGTCACGTGAGACGATGAGCGACTCGCTTCCATCCCAAACGTGGTTGCTGAGCGTGGTGTAGGCGAAGCCGTAGCGATCAGATTCATCCACGATTTCCGTAATACGGCATGCGACCGTAACGGTCAACGGTCCCACCGGTACAGCCATGACGAAGGTTTCGCCAACGGCCACCTGGGGCTGGTTCGGCCGCAAACGAAGCGACGCGGCCTCGTGACCCGCCCATCCCAGAAGCGCATCACAAGAATTTTCGAAATCCGGTACCGGTAGAGACCACTGACTACGGAGGTAACCGATGGGGGGCGCATCGTTAGTGGCGTCGGGCATTTCCTCAGCCGGCAGCGTCGCCGAATACCGGAGCAGATCGAGGAGCTCGCCGTCCGAACGGGGCACAAGGTGAACCATCGTCGCCCGAAGGTCGCCGTCGGCGCTGGAGGCTTCCCAAGTCAGCGCACGAAGCGCTCCCAGGAGGAAGACGAGGCCAAGCCCGGCCACTGCGGCAACCGTTGGAGCGTCCAACGTGCTGTAGCTGACGGCAAAACCATCGGTCACCACGGCGTCGGGCTGGAAGACCGTGCTGCCAAAGGTTCGAGGATCCACGCTGATCACCAGCAAACGAACCATATTCAGGACTGAAGCAGCGATCAGACTGCTGCCGGCGATCGACAACAGCGACGAAGTGACGCCGCGTTCGAACTTGGCAAGCGCCAGCAACTGCTTGCTTACCACCACACTCACGCCGAGAGCTATGCCCGATGCAATCACCTCGAGCCGACCATCAACTGCGGAGAGCAAGGCAGCGAGGATCGATCCGCCGCTGGCGATGATCGATAGTCGAGAGTCAAATCCCAATCGGCGAGCGGAACAGCCCACCACGAATGGAGCCCCGAAAGCGAATAGATAGAGGTAGGCCGTACTCGGGGACAGACCCGGTCCGCCACCCCATCGGTTGAGGAAGAGCCAGAGTCCGGCGAAACCGAGCCCGATCAAACCGAAGTCCACGCCGATGCCCGGATCGGCCAACGCCCGCCGAGACAACACGCGGAACACTCCCGTTAAAGCGACAGCACTGGCACATGTCAGCCACGGCAGAGAGAGCAGAGCCGAGAAGAAGCCCTTTCCTATCAACACTGACAACAAGGCCATCAACCCAGCGGCCGGAGTAGCCAGGCGGATCCAAGGAATCGCCGGCGTCATAGGTCCGTTTCGGGGATCGTCCACGATCTGCAGGGCCAGCGGAACGGCAACGAGGATCACGGCCAGGACCACACCGGTGTTCCAGTCCGGGCGAGCAAGTCCAAACCAAACGGCCCAGAGGGCGGCGCCGACCAACGGGCCCGTGGTCTCGAACCGATCGTTGAGATACGGAGTGAGGTCGGGAAGGTCGGCCTTTTCCTTCAGTTTGGCCAGTTTCGCAGCATTCACCCCATCGGTATCGAACCGAAATTCGCAAATCTGTTGTTATTTGAGCGAAATATCGGCGATAACGGGGAACTATTTTGCAGCGCGAAACGCCCGGGACAGCAGCGGGCTATCGGCACCGAGGTCATCTTTGGGGTCCTCGGGCTCGTCGCCCTGCTTCGGCCACCGGAACTCGCTGGTGGTTTCCTTTGCTGATTCCTCCCGTTCGGGAGGCGCCGGGGCAGGAGTATCGACCGGGCGCTTCGTGGCCGGTCGGACGGCAGCTGTCGCGTCGGTAGGAGCCTCGGGGGCAGCTGCTGATGACGCCGTTGCCTCCATCGAATCGTCGGCTCGGCGTTTTGGGGCCTCGGTCGGCCGTCGGGTGGCGGGGCGATCCGTGGGGGCGGCAAAGTCGGGCGCTGGTTTGCCTTCGTCTTCAGCGGACCACATTTCGAGCTTCTTCGCACCGGTGCGACGATCGATCATTTGCCACCCGAGAGGAGCGGTGCGCGAGGACGCATGACGTTCGCAAAGGGGCATGCCGTTGCGCGCATGTGTCAAATCGATGAGAACGGCGGTAGATCGTCCGGCATCGAACTGAAGACTGGCGGCTGCCTTTTCACGGCAACCAATACGACTGCAAATCAAACCCACGGCGCAAAGAGTACCGCCTACCGGCATCCTGTGTTGATGGAAGCGGCACGAGATCCTCTTCGAAATGCAACAATTTCTGATTCGTCACTGGTTCGAGTCGTCGAAATCACCGAAATCGGACTGCGAGACGGCACCGACGGCGCAATTCTCGTCAACGATCCCACCCTTCCCGGCCAGCGCACGGTGCGCGGGTCGGTCCTCCGAGGCATTGCCGATACGCAACTCCTCACCACCGATCCCTCGATACGCACGCCGCTCACCGTCACCGTCACGTTGCCTGAAGCGGTCGAGGCGGGGTTGGTCTGTGGCGGCCGCGCCCGGCTCCTCGTTACCCCGCTCGGCCATGTCCCAACCGAGGCCCTGCAGTGGCTCGATCACTCTGAGCCTGTTGTGCTCATCGCGGCAGCCGACGGTTCCGGCTCCGACATGGCGCTGGGTCTCCACGGCATGGTGGGCTCGGTGGGGCCCGACGATGAGGCAGCAACGATCGCCCGCCAGATTCTGCGCCGAGGGGCCTCGTGCGCGCAGGTTCATATGATTGCGGGAACCGAATTTGTTTTTGCGGCGGCAATCCCCGTGACCAAGGCGTTGATCGTGGGCGACGGACCCATGGCTGGCGCCGTCAAGGCTCAGGGCGAACTGATGGGGTGGCAGGTGGAACTCACAGAAGAACTCGACACCGCCACGGCCTTTTGCCAGCGGGCCACCGCAGCCGATGCGGTGATCGTGATCAGTCATGATCGAGCGCTCGACGTGCCGGCGCTCGCCGCAGCCCTTGGCAGCCAGGCCGGCTACATCGGCGCCATGGGTTCGCGCTCCACCCAGTCCATCCGGGCCAAGGCGCTGGATGCGATCGGTCATACGGATCAAGACCGAATCCATGGGCCGGTCGGACTCGACCTCGGTTCCCGAACCCCCGCCGAAACCGCCGTGGCGATAGCAGCGGAATTCCTGTCCGTTCGGCGCGGTGCAGCGCCGGCCAGCCTGTCCACTCACACCGGTCCCATTCACGCATAATCTTTGGACACCGATGATCACACCCCACCATTTCGCAGGCCCCCAACCCCCCTCGCCCCTTCCCGAGCTCAACCCGTACGGCGGGCCTCAGGCAGAGCGGCAAACAATCACCCAGAGAGCTCGAGGCGTGGCGCTCGACGCCCTCCGACACTTTGGGGGCGCCACCGCATCACTGCGGGTTACGCCTGACTATCTGATCATCGGAACCAAGCGGGGTGGTAGCACCTCCCTCGCCCGCTGGCTTCTGGAGCACCCCGACGTCGCGCCTCTTTTCCCGGCCCGAGAAACACGGAAAGGCACCTATTTTTTCGACGTGAACTACGATCGGGGAGAACGTTGGTACCGCTCCCACTTTCCTACCCGAGCCTCGCTGGCGGTGCGGTCCCGGCGACATGCCCGGCCAGTGATCGTGGGTGAGGCAGTCCCCTATTACCTCCACAACCCTCATGCTGCGGTGCGAGCGCGAGCATTCGCCCCGGCAGCCAAAGTCATCGCTCTTCTGCGAGACCCCACCGATCGCGCTTTCGGTCATTGGGGCGAGCGAACCCGCAACGGCGTGGAGTGGCTCAGCTTCCCCGAGGCTCTCGCTGCCGAAGACGAGCGATTGGCCGGTGAGGAAGACCGTATGCTCGCCGACCCCAGTTACTACAGCTTTGCCCACCAGCACTATTCCTATGTGGACCAGGGTCGCTACGAACGAGGGCTGCGTCGTTGGATGGACCACTGGCCGGCGCATCAACTGCTGGTCCTGCGCTCTGAAGACATGTATGCCGACCCGGCCCGAATCTATGCCCAGGTGACCGACTTCCTAGAGCTCCCTCGCTTCGAGCCCGACGCCTTCGCTGCGTGGAACATGAAGGCGAGCACCGTGATTGAACCCGCGGTTGAAACACAGCTTCGGGCAGCATTGGCCCCGAGCGTCCGGGCCGTTGAAGAACTCCTGGGTCGACCGATGGGCTGGCGGGCGTGAATGCGTTGGAAATCCAAACCGGCAAACCGCAGAAGCTGCTCTTCATCGGCGGTCTCGGCCGCTCCGGGAGCACGCTCATCGAAAAGCTCCTCAACGAATTCAACGACGCTTTTGCCATTGGCGAAAGCGTTCACCTATGGGAACGGGGCCTGCGTGACAACGAGCTCTGCGGCTGTGGCGAGGCGTTCGACGCATGTCCGTTCTGGCGCCGCGTTGGCGCCGAAGCGTTTGGACGATGGTCCGAGATCGACCTCGCAACCGCGATTTCATTGCGCTGGAAGATTGACCGTTCCCGGCAACTACCCGAGATGCGGAAGGCGTATCGACGCGGGTTTCCCTCCGATGCGCAGCAGGAATACCTCGACCTCATCGGCAACGTCCTGTTGGCGGCCGGTCGGGTTGCCCGCACCCGTGCCGGAGCAACGGTCCTGATCGATTCCTCCAAACATCTGAGCGCCGCGGCCCTGTATTCACTGGACCCTCGCCTGGATGTGCGAGTACTCCACCTGCTCCGCGACCCCCGTGGCGTCGCGTACTCCTGGACCAAGGCCGTCTCCCGGCCAGAAGCGGCTGATGCCGCGTCCATGACCGACATGCCAACGTACAACCCGGTCCGAACGGCCGGCCGCTGGGTCACCGACAATCTTGGTTTTGCGCAGCTGACAAAACTGGGAATTCCTGTCCTTCGGCTCCGGTATGAGGATTTTCTCGGTGCACCGCTCGAAACGCTGACCGCCGTTGCCGAATTCGCCGGCATCGACGAGTCCGCTCTCCCATCAGATGTTTTCGATGGTCGGACCGCTCACCTCACCACACCCATGCACTCCGCCGCTGGTAACCCGCTTCGCTTCGGTGCCAACGAGGTCACGCTCAAACTCGACGACGCTTGGCAGCAGAAGCTGCCAGCTCGGCAACGACTCTTGGTTTCGGCCATCACCGCACCAGCTCGAGGCAGGTTCGGCTACTGACGCCTCCGCGACTCGCCTACTGGGCCTTCTGTGGCAACAACCTCGGCTCGCCGGCTCGGTTGGTTCCCACCTGGTGACCTTCGGATCGGAGGCGTTGGGCGTGTTCCGCCTCGAGGCCGGGGCAGAGCCGTCCTGCCGCAGAAACGACCCGCCACCATTCCAGCCCGTCGGCGGTCCGGAGGAGGTTACCGACCGCGCGGGCGGCACCGGGATAGCCCGCTTCCGCAGCGACTTCGCCATAGGTGAGGACGTCTCCGCTCTGGGTGGCATGAAGTACGGAGCGAACCGCATCTTCGAAGGAGTGCATTGTTAGTCGAGCGAGTTGGACTGCTTGTTGGCGGCCTCGGGTCGGTTCTTGGCCCACCAGGCGTCTAGCCGGTGCTCCAATTCACGGCGTGGGAGCTCGCCCTCAGTGCGTTTGACTTCCAGGAGGTGCTTCAACGCCTTTCCGAGCGCCGGACCCGGTGGGATCCCGAGATACTCCATCACCGCGTTGCCATCGAGCTGGGGCCGTTCTCGAGCTTTGGCATCATCTTTGGCCAACTTGATGATTCGGGCCTCGAGATCATCGATGTGGGCCATGAGCCGCGCTTCCTTCGCCCGATTCCGGGTGGTGCAATCGCACCGGACGAGTTCGTTGAGATGACCCAGGAGGTGGCCGGCATCCCGGGCGTAGCGCCGAACGGCGGAGTCACTCCAGCCATCGGCATACCCCTTGAACCGGCCGGAGAGGCGAACCAGTTCCGCTACGTCGTTCACGACCGGCGGCTCGAAACCCAGGGAGCGCAGCCGTTTCTTCGTGATCTTTGCACCAACGGCCTCATGATGACGGAAGGTCACGTCGCCGTGCTCAAAAGAGCGGGTTGCGGGTTTGCCGATGTCGTGAAACAGAGCCGCCAGGCGCACTACCAATTCCGGTTGCGTTTTGGCCGTTACCGCAATGGTGTGGGCCAAGACATCCTTGTGCTTGTGGATCGGGTCCTGTTCCAGCACCAATGCGGGGAGTTCGGGTACCGCGGCGGCGGCTCCGCCCGAATCATAAAACGCCCAGAGGCTCTGGGTGCAGTCATCTTCCATGAGTGCGTCGATCAACATTTGGCGCAGGTCGCCAACTGCTTCGTCGCTCGTGGAGGTGGTGTTCGCCATAGCCAAGAACACCAGGATAGAGCCTCCGTCCTGCGGTGGTCCGGTGTTGTTTCCCAGCCTGTCCCCAATGGGGCCGCGACTTATGAGGGCTCGGAACGTCGTACATTGAATGGTGGTACCAGTCGTTGAAGAGCGGTACCACTCGTTGCAGGATGCACCACCGGTTGAAGGGTCAGGTAGAGGACAGTGAAAAAGTCGTGGCGGGCGCAGCGCTAGGGATAGCAGCCGTCATTGCCCTCATCGCAACTACTGGATCGCTGGCGTTCACGTGGCCCTGGGACGTTCTCCCCGAGTTCACCGCTGTCGAGGTGGAACTCAAACTGCCGACCGAAGCCCGCATTGTGAACGTGGAACCGATCATGTCTCGAGCTGCCGCGCCAGGGTCCATGCCGAAGTGCCGTTAGCCGGTACCCGGGAACACAGTGCATTGGGCCAGGTCTACCGCACTGACACCATCGAGATGGTGGCCATCGGCGACGTAGACACCTGCGTCAACGGCGGTGCCGCCAGGGTACTAAGGCGATCCGATGGGACAACCGAGATCGTGATCCCGGCCGAGTCGATCACCTTGGTCCGACCTCGCGTGAATGCGGTACTTACCGCAGAGTCCGTGTCGGTCTCCAAGGGACTCGTCGGCAAAGCCACCGACGTCTTTCCGTGGGTGAGTGACGATCTCGGCCTTACACCCACAGCGTATGCGTATTCCCAGAACGTGATTGGGAGTAGTAGCTGCATGCGCACGGCTCACACGGTCACCCAGGGCCTGATCACAAGCGCCTACCGGCAGCAGTTCATCGATCAGGGCGCCGACCCCTCCAAGCTCAGCGTGCGAATTGACGGAGAACCCACCTTCAACGATCCCGAGACGATCTACATGGGTGATGGTGTGGAGATGAACGTTGGCGACGGTTCGGTCACGTGTACGGCCGACGGGCTGTAAACCGGCTGTCTGTTAGGGGCCCACGGTCCAGGTTGGAGGAGCGAATGTCCGCACCGGTTGTGTGGTGGGCGCCGCCGTGGTGGTGGGCTTCTTCGTGGTGGTTGGTCGTTTGGTCGTTGTGGGCTTGCGGGTCGTTGGTCGTGCCGTTGTAACTGGTGCGGCAGTAGTTGGGGCAACGGTTGTGGCCTCGGTAGTTGTGGTGGTGGCCTCGGTGGTTGTGGTGGCCGCTTCAGTCGCGGGCGGGGTGGTGGTGGCTATGACAGTGGATGCGGTGACCGGCGCCAAGGAACTACTGGTGGAGGTGCCCAGAACCGACGGTTCTGCGTTCATCACGCTCTCGTCCGACACCACGTCGGATCGATCGTGTGTGAATCTGAGGAAGAGGAGGCTGCCAGCGAGCACAACAAGCATCGCGGTGAACATGACTTCGGATCGCCGGTAACCACTCATTAGATCCTCCTCAACCAGTATCGCCCGAAACCAGCGCGTTCACGTGCCGGGTCCGACAAACACCAAAGGTGGTGCGCCGCAGTCCCTCAGTGAAGGGCCTGTTCCAGGGTGGCAGGCCGAGTGGCGCTCCGCCAGACCTACGCCTCTGGGTTATTCGCCCCGTGAGGCACGCCACCAACGGCAGGTCGGTGCTCCACGGGTACTACTCACTCCAGCCATGGCTGTTCACCACCAAAAATGAGGTCCACGTCACGATCGGGATCTGGTCGGCTCCGTCTTTGGGCAAGCAACTTCGACGACGCTATTCCACACACGAACCCGGCAAGGTGGCCTTCCCACGAAACTCGGTCCTGCGGAACCAGACCAACCAACATTGTGGTGTAGAGCATCATTGCCACCAGGGCCGGAGCGATGGCGGCGGGTCGGCGTTCAAATGCGACGGCCCCGACAAGCGCTCCGAAGTAGGCGAAGATCACCCCGCTGGCACCGATGTGGTTACCGGTTCCTCCGAATATCCAGGTGAGGAAGCCGCCACCGAGGACGCCGATGACGGTGACCGAAACCCAGCGGCGAATTCCCCGGATCATGATGAGGCCGGACAACACGAGGAACGGAAAGGTGTTGGAAATCAGATGCCCAAAATCGCTGTGAAGGAAAGGGGCCCAGAGAATCCCGTCAAATCCTTCCCGCTGCCGCGGAATGATGCCGTTTCGCTGGAGACGGTCACCGAGAACGTAGGAGTCCAGTATCTCGATGCTCCACCACGCGATCACAATCACGCCCAGGATGAACACACCGGTCGCCAAAGAGCCCGACAGCCGGGAACGACGATCGCCCGTTGTCTCTGCAGTCACCATCCTGCAAGGATAGATGGGTTCACGGTCGGCCAGGCCCTCGCCGCCTAGAGGCATACTGATCACATGAGCTTCTCCTGGTTGCGCATGTGCGGGATACCGGCGCGCTCACCGCTCCCTCCAGGGACCGCCTCGAAGACGGGCGGAATCTCGTGTCGTTGAAGATCAATGCCAACCTCACGATTCCCGACGATGAACTCCAGTGGAGTTTCGGTCCCTCGGGGGGTCCTGGCGGCCAGCATGCCAATACAGCGAACACTCGAGCCGAGCTGGTGTTCGAAATCGAACAGAGCCGTTCGCTCACCGACAACCAGCGTGAGATTCTGACCGCGGCGTTCGGCCCTCGTGTCCGCATCGCCGCAGATGAGAGCCGATCCCAGCGTCGGAATCGCGACGTTGCTCTTGGTCGGCTGGCTGAACGGCTGCAACATGCCTTGAAGCCCAAGAGAAAGCGACGGCCGACCAAACCCAGTCGAGGCTCCAAGGAACGGCGGCTCAAAGCGAAACGCCATCAATCCGAACGCAAGGCCGGTCGAAACTATCGGGGCGACGATCATTGAGAGTGCACCTGCTACACAAGACGGGCGCTGCCGATGCGGAGGCGACCCAGGCGGCGTTGGAGCAGGCGAGGAGCACGCGTCACGCCACTGGCCTCCGTGGCGGCCGACCACATCTGTGACCTCCTCGAGAACAACGTCATAGAGCGACTCGTAGTCCTGGGGGGCGATGGCATGATCCACCATGCGACCCAGGTAGCAGCAGCCTCTAACCTGCCCATGGGAATCATTCCCGGCGGCACCGGCAACGACATCGCCCGGGCCCTGGGTATCCCGCGCCGTCGCTTAGACGCTGCTCAGCTGGCGATCGGTCCAACCAGCAGCCTCGATCTCATCCGGGTCGACGATGGCGAGCGCCACGCATTTGCGGTCAGCGTTCTCACGGCCGGGTTTTCGGGCCACGTCACGGAGTACGCCAATCAGCTCCGGCACGTCCGGGGCCAACTGAAGTACACGCTTGCCACTCTGCAGTGCCTGCCAAAACTACGAGCATGCCACGTCAGCGGTCTCGGTGATCTCGGCGACAAGGCCAGCATCGTCGCCTTCGGCAACACCCGGTTCTTCGGCGGTGGAATGGCGATTTGTCCAGACGCCGATCCCACCGACGGGTCAATGCAGGTGGTGGTGGTCGGTGACGTGGGGCGACTCCACTTGGCGGCGGTACTTCCCGCCGCATTCGTGGGGCAGCACGTTCGCAGTGGCGCCGTCCGCACCGCAACAATGACCTCCGCAACTGTAACGATCGACGCAGCCTGGTGGGCCGACGGCGAGCGTTTGGCGGTCGGTCCAACCGCCACGGTGTCCGTGTCGCCAAGCGCCCTCGCGGTGGCCTGCCGGATCTGAGCGCCAAAGGAGACCCCATTCGCCGGTTGGTGGGCTTTCCTGGCACCGCCGGACCGCCGGGTGCCCGAAATGCCAACCCATGGTCGATCAGTCATCGGTGGAACCTTGACCGGCTGCGTCGATTGCTGCAAACCCACGATGCCCAATCGCTGCTGGTCTCGAGGACGGTTCCTCTCGGTGACGAAGAAGCACCCGGTCGTTGTTCACAGAACTCGGGGGGCCCAGGGACTGGACTTTCTCTTTGTAGACCAAATTTGGGACTTAGGGCTCATGGACTTTGACCCGATGATGTGCAAAGGTGGACTACGGGTTAGTGATAGCTGACTCGTGGTGAATCCTGGCGCTGATGCCAGCGTCAGGACCGATCGGTCCGGCGCTGTCCGGACGGAAGGAGCCAGCAAACGTGAGTGCACGTCACCGTAAGGACGGAATCACTTTGACACCGGAGAAGACCGACGAGGTTCAACTCCGCCCGGACAAATCGATCCGGTCAAAGGAACACCGTAAGGTACGTCACCAGCTCCATCAGGAGCTCCACGATGTGGATGATCCCGAGGATGCAGTTTCAGCGTCCCGAAGTTTGATCATCCACCCCGAACAGCGCCGAAGACAAAGAAAAAACGGCACTGGAAGGTGAAAGCGTGGAAACGCCGGAGTGCAGAGCGCCGAGAACGCAATGCGGAGAGAGAACGGATACGCGACGGCAACGTCGCTGCTAGTGACCCGTTGGATCTGGACTTCGCCTAAGCGGTCCCTCCCGCTTCCAGACAACGCCAGGAGAGCGCCCACGGTGGGCGCTCTTCTACTTTTTGGCGGCGGCTGCGGCCTGAGTGGCGATCCACCCCAGGAGCAGCGGCGTCAACTGGTCTGCCGAATCGCTTGGCAACCAGTGGCTCTGATCGTTCAAAACCACACACTCGAACTCTGCCGAGACAAACTGGCCCGACAACTCCATCTGGGAAATTCCCAGTACGGGATCGTCGCTGCCGATTACGCCGAGCGTCGGGACGGTTACCGGCGGCAAATCCGGCTCGGGGTCTGTCAGCCAGTGGGGCGCCATGTTGGCCCGGTACCAATTGAGTGATGCAGTGAGGCGACCGGGCCGGCTCAGGTTCGTCACATGGCGGTTGTTCTCGGGGCTGTTGTTCACCATGGTCCGAAAGTTTGAGAAGTCGTCAGCGGCAAGCCATTCTTCGGCAACCCCGGGAAACTGAAAGAGCAACATATAGAAACTGTCTCGCAACTGTTCCACCCCCGCCCGTCGGAACGCATTGGGATGGCCCACCGACAGAGCCACCAGGGTTCGTGTGCGGTCGGGATGAAAGGTGGCAAACAGCCACGAAACGGCCGCTCCCCAGTCGTGGCCTACGATGTGGGCAGCATCTACGGAGAAATGATCGAGCACAGCCATCAGATCACCAACTGCGTTAAAAACATGGAAATCCTCCACTGCGTCGGGGATCTCAGAATCGCCGTAGCCGCGCTGGTCGATGGCCAGCACCCGGTACCCACGGGAGACGAAGACCGGAATCTGGTTTCGCCAGAGATCGGCCGAGTCTGGCCAACCATGGACGAACAGAACGCATGGATCTCCCGGCGACCCGTCCTCCACCACCCGGAGCTTCAGCCCGTCATTGTGCACGCAATGTTCGGTGACCATGCCCGCACGTTACTGGGCTCAGTTGCTTTGTTCCTCGGCCACCCACGGAGCCATGACCAGGTAGTCGGTGATGGCGCTTCGCGACACGGCGGCGACGGTGACCACGGCACACAACGCAGTTGCGCCCAACACCAGATACATCACAACGATCTGGATGAGCACGGCGTCCACCGGGTCCACCCCGGCCAGCAGAAGTCCGGTCATCGCACCGGGCAGGGCGATGAGCCCGACGACCTTGGTTCGTTCGATTTGTGGGATCAGGGCGTCGCGGGCCGGGCCCGGGGCCATGAAGCGAACCACTTGGGAGCGATTCAACCCGAGCGACAGCAGCGCTTCCACCTCTCCCCGGCGGCTGCGGTGCTCGGCCATTGCCCTTTTCACCCCCAGCACAGCAGCCGGCATCGCATTGCCGATCGTAATTCCCGCCATCACCACCATTGCGACGGGGCCAACCGGCAACACCCCGGTGGCGAAGACCACGACCAGGCTGAGCACGGTTGCTACCGCAACCGATGCGCCGGCCACAAAATAGAGGCCACGAGATGGTGCTGCGACCCGACGACCGATCACAAAGGTGGCGACGCCCACCATGACGAGCACCCAGCCCGCCGCGGCGAGCGAGGCGCGCGAGCTCTCGAACAGCGTGGTCAGAATGAAACCAACGGCCAGCAGCTGGACAGCGGCACGAAGAGCGGCCGCCACCACGTCCCGAGTGATCCCAAGTCGCAACCAGAGTCCGAAGCCGATGGCGATGACCACGAGGATGAGCGAGGCGGCGAGAACGGGAAGTCCAAGCTCAGCTGACTCGGCATTCAGTTGGGCGAGCAGTAGAACGGGAATTCCTGGGCCGCCGGCGACCACGAAACCCTCCGTTGAAACGATCGTCAAGGTTGTTCCACCGTGAGGACTTGCCCTGAGGCGAGCACCTGGACCGATTGCCAGATCTCCGCGTCAAGTTCTACCGACTGCGCCGCTGTCACGGTAGATCCCGGCAAACGGGCCCCGGGCTGGGATTCAACGGACTCAGCGAGGCTGCGCAACCGATCGTAGAAGACCTCGCCGCTGAAGGCGGCCGGATCGATCACCAGGTAGAATTGACCAAGATCATGAGGTGGCCCCTCAGGGGTCTTCAAGGGCGGGACCGTGCTACTCAACCGGGAGCCCGTCAACGCTGCGGCCAGAATCTCCACCATCAAGGAGATCCCATATCCCTTGTATCCGCCGGCCGAGACCAGCGAACCCGCCAGAGCAGCCGTGGGATCGGTGGTGCTCTTTCCCATTTCGTCGAGGGCCCATCCTTCGGGAATCGATTCACCAGCGGCCTTGGCCATTGTGATCTTCCCGAGCGCTACAACGCTGGTGCTGAAATCGAACTGAAAGGCCACTCCCCCAGCACCGTCGGGAACCGCCATCGCAATAGGGTTGGTCCCCAGCACCGGCACCGAGCCGCCCGGCGGAGCGACGTAGGGCGTGGCATTAGTAGCACCGATGGCTAGGAAGCCGGCCTCGGCAAACTGCTCGGTGAAATAGCCCAGCGAGGTACAGGTATGGGTGTGTTCGACCGAGAAGCCGCAGATCCCGTTGACCGTTGCGGATTCTTTTGCGGCAGCGAAGCCGGCAGCGAACGCTTGCTGGGCAAATCCAAATCCGCCATCCACCCGCACGGCGCCAGGTCGCTCGATCCTCACCTCGGGCGTCGCAGAACCGTCGACGCGACCGGTGCGAAGCTGCTGACAGTAACTCTCCAAGTAGTAAAGCCCACAGATCTTGTTCCCTCTTGCCTCCGCCGTCCTCACGGCCCGCGCCACGTTGACCGCAACAGCCTCGGTCGCCCCGTGACGGACCAATGCCCGCTTGGTGGCGTCTTCTATGTCGTCGAGTGCGATTACGGGCATAGGAGCACCGTAGCCCGAACGATTTGGCCGGTGGCTGGTCGACTCACTCGAACAAGAAAGCAAAGGGGTCCACTGAATTCGGTTCGGAGGCGCGATTGGAGAAGAAACTCAGAGATCAGCGTTCTCACCAGACCACGACCACGTCCCCTGAACAGGTTAAACACCTTCGGCCGGGCATCACGGCTTGCCTTCACGTCACAATGTTGCGAACTCGTGACGGCGAGAATCCTCGCCGCCCACCTCGCCTCTGACTTCTCAGAGCGCTAAGACAACCGCTTTCTGAAAGGGAAAACCACGGAACGCGGGCAAACTGTCGCCAAGTGTGACAACTAGGTGAGACCGGTGGCACACAGCGTGGGGCACCAATACGTTTCGAGCTTCGACCAGCCTCTCCGTGTACAGGGCGTACTGACCTCCCCGGAGGACTGACGAGGTGAATTCGATGTCATCCGCCTTCGCAAAAGGGGGTGACGACACGACCCCACCCACGAAGTCATCAATGGAGGAAGTTCAATGGGAGTACCAATGAAGCGTCTCGAGCTGAGGCGACGATCGCTACGTCTAGCGATTGCATGTATTGCAACGATTGCAGTCACCACATCGTTCGGGGTCGGAGTTGCCGACGCCGCCACGCTGAATGCACCGATTCCGTGGACGAGCGACGTGACGTCCACGAGTTTCAATGTCAACATCTCCACCACGCCGAATCCTTGTGCGGGATATCTGTTCGAGATTCATGCGCTGCCGCAGGGGAGCTTCGTCACTCGGTCATCAGGAAGCGAGTGCCGGACCTACCACCAGATCCCGGTGTCCAATCTCAACCCATGCCAGCTGTACCAAGTGACGGTGCTCGTTCATAAGGACGGCGCCACCTCCGACATTCGCCGCACCAACACCTACACCCTCTGCGAAGAGCCCCAGCCCGAGGTGGTGGAAGGACCTCAGGGACCTCAGGGACCTCCCGGTCCGCCCGGTCCGCCCGGAGCGCCAGGGCCAGCTGGGCCGACTGGAGCTACAGGCGCAACCGGAGCCACAGGAGCACCCGGGACCGAGGGACCCGCCGGTCCGGCCGGGGCAGCCGGTGAGACGGGCGCCGTTGGTGCAACCGGACCCCCAGGAGCCACCGGTGCAGCCGGCACCCAAGGCGAAACCGGACCCCCAGGAGCCACAGGACCAGCCGGCACCCAAGGCGAAACCGGACCCCCAGGAGCCACAGGACCAGCCGGAGCCCAAGGCGAACACGGCGAAACCGGACCCCCAGGAGCCACTGGACAAACCGGCGCCACCGGTGCAACCGGGGCAACCGGTGCGGAGGGCACCCCAGGCGAACGCGGCGAAACCGGACCCCCAGGAGCTGCCGGTGCAGCCGGCACCCAAGGCGAAACCGGACCCCCAGGAGCCACCGGTGCAGCCGGAGCCCAAGGCGAACCAGGCGAAACCGGACCCGCAGGAGCTACCGGTGCAGCCGGAGCCCAAGGCGAACGCGGCGAAACCGGACCCCCAGGAGCTACCGGTGCAGCCGGAGCCCAAGGCGAACCAGGCGAAACCGGACCCGCAGGAGCTACTGGTGCAGCCGGAGCCCAAGGCGAACCAGGCGAAACCGGACCCCCAGGAGCCACCGGAGCAGCCGGCACCCCAGGCGAAACCGGACCCCCAGGAGCAACCGGAGCTACCGGTGCAGCCGGAGCCCAAGGCGAAACCGGACCCCCAGGAGTTACCGGTGCAGCCGGAGCCCAAGGCGAACGCGGCGAAACCGGACCCGCAGGAGCAGCCGGAGCCCAAGGCGAACGCGGCGAAACCGGACCCCCAGGAGCTACCGGTGCAGCCGGAGCCCAAGGCGAACCAGGCGAAACCGGACCCCCAGGAGCTACTGGACAAACCGGCGCCACTGGTGCAACCGGGGCAACCGGTGCAGCCGGAGCCCAAGGCGAACGCGGCGCAACCGGAGCCCAAGGCGCGCAGGGAACTCCGGGCGCACCAGGAGCCCAGGGTGAACGCGGACTGCAAGGTGAACGCGGTCTGCAAGGTCAGCCCGGTGCGCCGGGCATTCAAGGGGTACCCGGCGAGCAAGGTATCCAGGGTCCTTCCGGGATCCTGGGGATCTATGGCCGCAACGTCACCAGCAACCGGAGCACCACTGCATTCTGCGACGAGGGCGACCTGGCCGTTGGCGGTGGTTATGCCACTGACCGAGAGGTCGTCCTCAACGTCTCAGCGAGCCGACCCGCGGGGATCAGCGGATGGCAGGTCGTTGCGACCACCGGAACGAGCGTGGCTTACACCATCTATGTCACGTGCGTTGACATTCCGGAGCCTGTGGCAACTCTCAGTTAGCACCCATCAATGAAGAGAGTTGAAAGGACCCGTCGCCACGACGGGTCCTTTCAATTTTCAGCTCACTTCTGGTGACTACCTCGGCCAACCATCGCTGGGTGGCTCGGGGGGATCGCAATCGGGCAACCGCAAGGTGCTGGTTCTCGAGAGCGGCGAACAACTTTGGATACTCCCGTCGTTGACCGGCGTGAGAGCGGAGCGCTGTGAGCACTCCCTTGGCCGCCGCAACTAGCTGTTTGGGAAGGCCGGCCTTGTCACCGGATTCGAACGCCGATGACTGAAGTGACGAAGCCCGGCCGCGGGCCCGGCGAGCCAAGCGCCAGAGGCTTACGGCCAAGGGATAGTCCAGCCAAATGATCGTGTCGGCCCGAGGCCACACCAAGTCCCGCACGGCGCTTTTGTTCCCGTCGGTTACCCACCGTTCGCCGGCGATCGCTTCAGTGGTCCGATCTCGGAGTACATCCAGAGGAGCGGTAGAGAAGTCCGGGCCGAAATACAGCGAGTCCAACTCCACATGCTTCACTCCCAGCGCCGAGGCCACTTCTCGGGCCAGCGTGGTCTTTCCCGACCCGGTTCGACCTACGATGACGACCCGATCGCAACCGACGAGTGATGAACCGGGGTCTCGCCCCGCCGAGTTCTCACGAATTTCTGCCATACCTACTCCCGTCAAGACCTGCGTCCGACCACGAGGTTAGGCCGGAGCTTTGCCAGGGACTACCGAAGAGGTTGATCTGCCCGAGCGCCGATCCATCGCGCTTCTACTCGTCGATGTCAGCGGAGATCGATTCCCAAATAGCGGGTGTGCTCCAGAGGCTCGTCAACGTACGGCGCAATGGGAGTACAACCGATCGACTCATACAGTGCCACGGCCTCGTGCATCACCGGCAACGTGTTCAGAACGATTTGACCGAATCTGGCGACAGCCGCTTCCTCGAGGACTCGCTCGAGGAGTGAACGCCCGAGCCCGGTCCTCCGCGCCGCGCCGTGAACGAACAATCGGCGAATCTCGCCGGTGAGCACCCCGTTCGGGAATCCGAGCGATCGCAAACCAACACAACCGAGCTGCTTGCCGTCCCGATCGGTGGCCAACAGCAGAAAGCCCGGTGACTGGTAGACCGTTGCGAGTTGGACCAACTCGTCTCGCATGTCGTTGAATCAGGGACAGATATCGGTGCCTTGGAGCAAGCGCTCCACTCCCCGCTGGTACTCGCCGAAGAGTCGGCGGATCACGCGGCGCTCAGAGTCATCGACGACCTTCTCAATGCGGACCACTAGCTCAGATTACTCGGCAGCTCGGCCTCCACGAGGTCTCCGTGCCGCGTTCACATTCTGTGCACACCTGACATTCATGATGATTCCTACACCAACAAAAAGGAGATTGAAATGTTCCGCTATGCCTTCCGACGCTTCCCACTTCGGGTGTTCGGGCTCGTGGCCCTAGCTTTCGTATTGATAAACACCCTCGGCGGTCTGTTTGGAACCACACTCACTGCGGGTTTGGGCATGGTCCTGTTCCTCCCGATCTTTCTCTTCAAGATCTTCTTTGTCTTCATGTTGTTCCGGTTCATGATGGCATTCGTCGGCGGATACGGACCCGGTCGCCCGTGTGGCCATCGCCGCACGATGGGTCGTGAGCCAAAGCCGCAAGCCGAGCCAACGAAGGAAGAGGCCGAGTGGCGTGAACATGTTCGTCGTGCCCGCCGAGAGCTGGACGATCTGTTTCCCGACACCGAGTGATTCATCGGATGACCGAGGTCGGTGGGCTGTGCGAAACTAAGCGCATGGCAACCGTCCTCGTGGTCGATGACGAGCCACGAATTGCGAGCGTGGTGAAGGACTATTTAGTCCAGGCCGGCTACGACGTTCTGCTTGCGGCCGACGGCGGAACCGCATTGACGGTTCTGGCCAGCCATGCTCCCGACCTTGTCGTCCTCGATCTTGGCCTCCCGGATCTTGATGGACTCGACGTGATCCGGAAGATTCGGGAGACATCCGGCGTGCCGATCGTGATCCTGACCGCACGAAGCGACGAGACGGACAAAGTGGTCGGCCTCGAGCTCGGTGGCGACGACTACGTGGTGAAACCGTTCGGACCAAAAGAATTGGTGGCTCGGATTCGAGCCCTTCTTCGCAGAATCGACACGGAAGCGAACGGGAACCAGACCGAGGTGAGGATCGGGGAGGTCGTCATCGATCCGAGGAAGATGACTGTGGAACGGGATGGTCAGGAAGTGGAGTTCACGGCGACCGAGTTTCGAATCGTCGAGGTCCTTACCGGCCAGCCGGGGAGAGTGTTCACTCGGGGCCAACTGTTAGACGCTGTACATGGCGTGAGCTTCGAGTCATACGAGCGGGCAATCGACGCTCACATCAAGAACATCCGGCGCAAACTTGAACCCGAGGCCGGCACTCCCCGGTACGTCTTGACGGTTCACGGTGTCGGCTACAAGTTTGCCGATGCATAGGCCAGGCGGGTGGTTCGGCACCGCTTCCCGCCCACCCCACTGGTGGCCCGAAGGGGAAAGGTTTCCGCCCAGATCCTCAGAGCGCCCAGCATGGTTGGAGATCAGACGCCGAGTGATTCGAGTCGTCTTTCTTGTTGGTGCAATCTTCCTTGCGCTTCCCGTGACTGTTGCGTTGTTGCTCGTCGGAAAGGTCGGGGGCAGTGCCGCGGTAACCATCGTGGTGGTCTTTTGGGCGGCGGCATTTCTACTTCTTATCATCGGGGGAAGACTCGCGGTTCGATCATTCAAACCGATGAGGGAACTCGTCGAGACCACCGGAAGACTCGCCGAGGGCGACTACGGCGCCCGAGTTCAGGAGGAGGGCCCCAGGGCTCTTCGGCCTGTGATCCGCTCTCTCAACATGATGGCCGAACGACTCGAAGCATCGGATGTCCTGCGGCAACAACTGTTGGCCGATGTGGGCCACGAATTACGAACCCCCTTGACCGTGATCCGTGCCAGTCTCGAAGCGATTGCAGACGGCGTTCGAGTGATCGATCAAGACGAAATGACCGCTCTCCTCGGCGACGTTCAATTGATGGAGCGCCTATTGGATGACCTGCGCACGTTGAGCTCGGCCGAGGCTGGCGTTCTCAAACTGCACAAGGAACCATTTGACGTTTTGCGCCTCTCGACCGAAACCGCCGAGGGTTTCATGACGCGGGCCCGGGAGGCAGGCGTGGGTATCCACGTTCGTCAAACCTCTCCGTCTCCCGGACCCATCGAACTCCATGCTGACCCTGTTCGAGTCAAGGAAGTGTTGAACAACCTGATCGCCAATGCGCTTCGGGCAACGATGGCCCGCGGATCGATCACGATTGGGGTTGAACAGCCCTCAAACGACGAGGTGATCATCACCGTTTCTGACGACGGGATCGGGATGAGCGAGGATGAGCGATCACATGCCTTCGAACGGTTCCACAAGGGACCAACATCCGATGGCAGTGGACTGGGCCTGACGATCAGTAAGAATCTGGTCGAAGCCCACAATGGCAGTATCGAGATCGAGACTCAGCCGGACACGGGAACTACGGTCACGGTTCGCCTACCGAGCGAGCTACCCGGAAATTAGACGGCCGTGTAAGGGGGGCCGAGCGTCCGCTGTCCTCCAACGATTCACCGCTCGACTCCGAATCAAAGATCCAATCCAGACGATCTCCGGTCATGCTTCGATCACCAACCAAGAGACACCGCTGAGAGTATTGACATCAGCGAGACACTCCGCCGTAAGCGATACCGGCGAGGTGGGAAAGCTCGCGATCGAAGGTGGTGAGATCATCGATCGTGAACTCGCTCAGACTGGTGTGGCCGGCGGCCCGGGCCAGAACCCCCATGAGTTCCACGGTGGCACCAAACCAGCGGGCCAACCGCTGGGCAGCGTCGTCAATAACCAGCCGCGCCCGGAGATCCTTCTTTTGTGTGGCAATACCGACCGGGCAGTTGTCCGTGTTGCAGGCCCTCATGCCGATGCAGCCGATGGCCTGCATTGGAGCGTTGGACAAGGCGACAGCGTCGGCCCCCAACGCAAGCGCTTTCACGAAGTCGGTGTGGGTGCGGAGGCCCCCGGTAACGATGAGAGTGACGTTGGAGCCGAGCGAATCGAGGTGGCGGCGAGCACGAGCCAAAGCGGGAATCGTTGGCACGGAGATGTGATCGCGGAAGATGGCGGGAGCGGCCCCAGTCCCGCCGCCTCGACCGTCCAGGATGACGTAGTCAACGCCGATTTCCAGTGCAGCATCGAGATCCGCCTCGATGTGCTGAGCCGAGAGCTTCGCTCCAATCGGAACACCGCCAGACATTTCTCGTACTTCAGCCGCCAAGTCCCGATAGTCCTGGGCCGTTGTCAGGTCTGGGAAGGTGGCCGGGGAGATTGCATCGGTCCCTTCCTCCAGCCCCCGCACCTCGGCGATCTTTCCCTTCACCTTCTTGCCGGGCAGATGCCCGCCGGTGCCGGTTTTTGCACCCTGCCCGAACTTGAAATGAAAGGCGGAAACGTCGGTGACCTTCTCGACGCTCCAGCCAAACCGACCACTGGCCAGCTCATAGAAGTAGCGGCTATTCTCCGCCTTTTCTTCGGGCAGCATTCCTCCCTCACCGGAACAGATGCCGGTGCCGGCGAGTTCGGCCCCGCGGGCGAGCGAAACTTTGGCCTCCTCGCTGAGCGCACCGAAACTCATGTCGCTCACAAAGAGCGGGATATCGAGCTGGAGCGGCTTGGCTGCATCGGGACCGATGACGATGCCTGTATCGACAGTGACATCATCCAGAAGTGGCCGCCGGGCCAATTGTGCGGTGAGGATCTGAATGTCGTCCCATTTGGGAAGCTTCTCGCGGGAGACACCCATTGCGGCTACTGGTCCGTGGTGGCCGACCTTGGACAGTCCTTCGCTGGCCAACTTTCGAATGAGCGCAACGTGGGGTTCGTCGGGGGTGCCGTGGTGGTCCTGATAACGACCCTGGTAGGCGTCGTCGTTGTAGGGCTGCGGATGTTCGGTGGCCCATGCCTGGACCTCATCGGCATCGATGAGGAGTTGATCGTCCTCCACCCAGGACGAAAACCGGTGGAGACGTTCGGTGTTGTTGTAGCTGCTGATGCCCGTGCGATAGCCGTAGTCCCAACCGTGCAAACCGCAGATCAGGTCATCTCCCGAGACATGGCCATCGGCCATGAGTGCGCCACGGTGCTCGCACCGGCCAAACATCACTGAGTGGTTGTCGTCGAAGCGAACGATCACCAGTTCCACACCGGCCACCTGTGCCCCAACGGGCGCGCGATCGGCCACTTCGGACCAGGTAGCAACGGGGGTCGGGTTCATATGATCTCCTGCGGTAGTGGGGACGGCCTTCAAAACGAAGCTCGGCCGCGCCCTCAAAACCTATCCCGACAGGCAAAGCCGACCGTTATCGCACGGTGGCGTAGATCGCACGATTGTGACATTCCGACCGGCCTCTGCCGTCGGCGCAGATACACAGTCCTCCCAGATTGCGGCGTCACTCACGACACCGCGACCACATCCAATTCCTGAGGAACCAGATCCTCAGAAATGGGAGCCAGATCCAGAGGAACGGTCGGGTCGGCATCGATGTCGATCGTGGGCAGGATCCGATCAAGCCATGCCGGCAGCCACCAATTGGCTTCGCCCATGAGTTTCATCGATGCCGGCACCAACACCATTCTTACGATCGTGGCGTCGACGAAGATGGCGGTGGCCAGTCCGAGTCCGAACATCTTCGTCGTCGGATCGCTTCCGAGGACGAAGCCGAGGAACACCGAGATCATGATCAGCGCCGCCGACGTAATCACCCGTGCCGTGCTGGCGATGCCGTGGATCACCGAGCGGTCGTTGTCGCCAGTCGCCAGGAACTCTTCTCGCACTCGGGACAGCAGGAACACTTCGTAGTCCATCGACAAACCGAACAGAATTGCGAACATGAACATCGGGATGAATGACACGATCGGGACCGTGGATTCGAGGCCGATCAGCTCCTTGCCCCAGCCCCACTGGAACACCATCACCAACACTCCATAGGCGGCGCCGATGCTGAGCAGATTGAGCAGAGCCGCCTTGAGCGGCACCAAAATCGACCGGAACACGAGCATCAACAAGACGAAAGACAGGCCGATCACCGCCGTGATGAACAACGGCAGGCGGGATGCCACACGGTCGCCAATGTCGGCGAACGTGGCGGTCTGACCCCCAACATGGGCGCTGGCCGGCGTCCCATCGAGGATCGGGGGGAACACCTCGGAGCGAAGGCGCTCAACCGTTACCCGAGTTTCGTCGTCCTGAGGAGCTGTGGTGGCAAAGGCGACGACGGTTGCGACACCGGCCGCCTCGTTGATCTCCGGCGGTGCCACGGCGGCTATTCCCGGGTCACTCCCAATGGCGTCGACGAGCGGTCCCACCACAGAGCCATCAGCCGAGATGTCGACTGCAATCACCAGCGGGCCATTCATGCCGGCACCGAAACCGTCAGCGACGAGGTCGTACGCTCGCCGCTCGGTTCGAGTCTGCGGCAGCGTCCCGTCGTCGGGGAAGCCGAGTTGGAGCGCCATTACCGGAGCGGTCAGTGCGAGCAACAGCCCCGTCACGCCGATCGTGTACAGCCATGCATGGCCGGCCACGTGCCGACCCCAGCGCTGCCACCCGGCACCAGCGGCGTCACCGGCGTGGTGGCCGCGTCGGTGAATGCCCACTCGGTTGATCCAGTGCCCCGCCAACCCCAAGAAGGCGGGCAGCAGTGTCACCGAGGCAACCACCATGATCATCACGACGACCGACGTTGCCACCCCAGCGGCGGTCATGAACGGGACGCCGGCAAAAGCCAAGCCGAGGATGGCGATCACTACCGTGCCACCGGCGAAGATCACGGCCTGGCCCGCCGTGGCGACCGCCCGTCCGACCGATTCGTCGACCGGCAATCCACGAGCCAAGAACTCGCGATGGCGAGTGACAAGGAAGAGGGCATAGTCAATGCCGACTCCCAGGCCGACCATGCTGGCGATCTGTGGCGCCCAGCTCGGGATCTCGATCACGTACGCGACAAGCGGCATCGAACTGACGCCGAGCGCCAAGCCAAACAGCGCCATGCCGATCGGGAGTCCCATAGCGATGACCGATCCGAACGCCAGTAGAAGGATCACGACCGCAACGGCGATACCGAGCAACTCGCCGGCACCCGTTTCGGGCTCCTCGAATGCGAAGAAGAGGTCACCGTTCGTCTCCGCCTGGAGAACGTCCCCATCGGCGGCCAGCACGACCTCTTTCAGGGCATCCAGGTCTTCGAGACCGAGCTCCTCGACCACCGGATACTGCAGCCGGATCAGGGCGATGCGGCCATCGGGCGACAGCGAACCAGATTGGGCGGCACCGTCAGGTCCGAGCGCCACAGCTCGGGCCGGGTCTGAGATGGCCAAAACATTCGGCAGGCCGGCGAGTCGGGCCTGTACCGCTGCCAGCTCCACCTGAGCGTCGGGGTCGGTGAAGAACGTAGCGTTGTCGTCCCTGGGAGTCACTACCACTTGGGCTGTGAGCCCTGCTGTGTCCGACTCGGCGCTCGATAGCAGCTCGAGCGCCTGCTGGGAGTCGAGACCAGGGACTTCGAAAGAATCCTCGAGCTTGCGCCCGAAGGCCGACGACGCTCCGACGACGAGCACGGCCGCCACGAGCCAGACGCCGATCACGCGCCACGGATGCCGAGCCGCCAGGCGACCGAGTCGATAGAGAACAGTTGACATGGTTCTTCTCCTTCGTCGAGCAGCACATCGCTGCGCTTGGTTCATCGTGAAGGAAGGTGGGGCGGCGGACATCGGGCGAAGGGTCAGATCGGTCCCGGCCGATCGGCGTCACAGGCTCGTCCTTTCGGCTGATCCGCTGGGACTCCAGGTTCCCTACGATTGCCTTGTGATGCAAAGTGCTTTTCGATCGGCCCTCCAGGAACCGAGCGTTCCCGACGTGCCGACTCGCGTGTGGCGCGATTGGGCGCTGGTTGCCGCTTTCGTTCCGGCCTCGTTCTTGGAAATTGCGCTTCGGGAGGCCGTTGGCTGGAGACCAGGGGCGGTGGTCGCCACGTTCATCTTGGCCGCAGCGATGTTCTGGCGGCGGACCCACCCGCTGCTGGCGACCGCGGTCCTCTTCGGCTCCATCGCCATCCTCGACCTCATCTCGCGCAGCGTCGTAGATCAGCCGATCGAGGTTTACACATCGGCCGTTCTCTTGATCGTCCCCTACGCCCTCTTCCGATGGGGCTCCGGGCGCCAGGCCGCCTTCGGGTTTGGGATCATGCTGGTGATGCTCGTCAATGTCTTCGTTCAGGACTGGACAGGAGTCGGCGATGCGATCGGCGGCACCCTGGTCCTGCTGTTCCCAGCTGCGCTCGGGACCATCGTCCGGGTTCAGGGGACGTCGCGCACACGATCGATCGAAGCAGTCAAGCTGCGCGAACGGGAACAGCTGGCGAGAGAGCTGCACGACACCGTCGCCCACCACGTGTCGGCCATCGCGATCCAGGCTCAAGCCGGGCGTGCTGTGGCCGCAACCGATCCCGCCGCAGCGCTGACCTTCCTCGCCACTATCGAGGCGGAGGCAACGAGGACGCTGACCGAGATGCGAACCATGGTAGGGGCGCTGCGTGCCGGTCATGAGCCCGAGTTGGCCCCACAACCCGGTGTGGCCGACATCGAACGCCTGGCCGCGAACTCGGCACAATTAGCGGTGACGGTCCACACGAGCGGTGACCTTGCGGATCTCAGCCCGTCGGTCGATCGAGCGCTCTTCCGCCTCGCCCAGGAGTCGATAACAAACGCCACTCGACACGCCCGAAACGCCACCGGTGTGGCCGTGTCGGTGGACGCCGATCAGTATCGGGTCCGACTCTCGGTGGTCGACGACGGCGAGCCTCGAAGCTTCGACGCCAGGCTCGACACCGGCTTCGGCCTGGTCGGCATGACCGAGCGGGCGTCACTGCTCGGAGGAACGCTCAAGGCTGGACCAAATCCGCACCGCGGCTGGACCGTCAGCGCCGTGCTCCCCAAGACCGGTCGGGCGACGTGAGCGGCGTCATCAGGGTGGTCCTGGCAGACGATCAGGAACTGGTCCGGACCGGCCTGCGAATGATCTTGAACGCTCAGGCCGGCGTCGAGGTCATCGGTGAGGCAGCCGATGGCCGCGAGGCTGTGGAGCTGGCTCGCCGCCTCCGACCCGATGTCTGCCTCTTCGACATTCGGATGCCGCACCTCGACGGCATTGAGGCGACTCGGTTGCTGGCCGGCACCGACGTCGCCGAACCGATGGCCGTGGTCGTTATCACCACCTTCGACCTCGACGAGTACGTCCACGGTGCATTGAAGGCAGGCGCACGCGGGTTCCTGCTCAAGGACGCCGGCCCAGAGCTTCTGGTGCAGGCCATCCAGGCCGCCGCCAACGGTGATGCACTCATCGCCCCGAGCGTCACGGGCAGGCTTCTTCAGGCGTTCGCCGACACGCACAGCGGGCCCCCTGTGCAGCCAGTCGAGCCGCTGACCGGTCGCGAAGAGGAGGTCATGCTGACCGTCGCGGCGGGTCGAACGAACGCCGAGATCGCAGCCGAGCTGCACATCAGCCTCAGCACGGTGAAGACCCACCTGGCCAGCTTGATGACCAAGCTCGGAGCGAGGAATCGCGTCGAGATTGCGATGTGGGCGTACGAGACGGGGCGCATCGGACGGTGATCGATAAGTCGGGGCCAGGACGCAGCGCTGAGTGACTTGCACTGGTGCCCCTGGGCAGAATCGAACTGCCGCACACGGTTTAGGAAACCGATGCTCTATCCACTGAGCTACAGGGGCCTTACAACGTTTTACCAGTTCACAGGCTTGGTTGTGAGTGGTTGGCGCTCCCCGAACGAGCCGGGGCCATGAAAGGACCATGGCGTCCTCAGAAACCGAAGGAATCCGAGCAGTCGCAAGGATATCGCCAAGGCCATCGGTGAGGGGACTTGTTCGGCACGGGGACAAGATGTCTGCAGTATCGAAGATGGTCGTGACTGGCCCGGCTAACGGTCATGAGGCGGTGGTGACTTGAGGCGTTCTCGTTGTTCGACAAGTTGGGGATCGGTCCATTGCGAATGTTCTGCGTCGGACCATTCGCAATTTGGCCGAAGTTCCAGCATGCCGCCACCGTATTCCCGCGGCGGCTGGGCTTCAATCTCCCATCGCTTCGGCCGATGGCACAGGTGATGACCAGCCGGCTCCCAAAAGACTTGAAATGGTGGCGCCGACCGCTTGTGCAGTTCTCTGTCGTCGCCATTTTGACGCTTGCCGCGGTTGCGGGAGGAGCGGTCTGGGCATCCCAACGCGCTGGATACCGTGAGGCGCTGGTTGAGGCGCAGATCGTGACGGCAGGTACAGCTCGCACGCTAATCCTTCCGCAGATGAGCGACGAACTGATTCAAGGTGATCCAGAGGCCCTCGCCGAACTTGACCGGGTAGTCCGTGAACGGCTTCTTGACGACTCGATCGTGCGGGTCAAACTTTGGACCTCGAGTGGCAAGGTTCTGTACTCTGACGAGCCTCGATTGATCGGAGAGATCTACGAGAGCGAAGCGAGGCATCTGGAGCCGCTGGGACAGGCAGTGGCGGAGAGCCCGGAGCCGGGACGTATCTTCCAAGATGACCTAGCAGAGCCGGAGAACCGCTTCGAACGGAGTCTTGGACCTTTGTTGGAGGTCTACCTTCCGTTTGAGGGACATGATCAAGAGACTTATTTGTTGGAGATCTACTTTACCGACCGATTTGTGAGTGAAGCCGCCCGTCGGATTCGATCGACCATCCTGCCGATCACGCTCGGAAGTCTCACCGTGGCGGGGACGTTCACGATGTTGTTGGCTGCTCGGCTCAGTGGCCGAATGGAGCAGTATCGAGTTGAGCGAGAGCTTCTTCTCGTTCGCGCTGTTGATGCGTCCGTCAACGAGCGGCGGCGAATCGCGGCGGACCTCCACGACGGGGTAATTCAGGACGTGTCCGGAACACTCATCCTGATGCGAGCCGCTCAGAACGCCGCTGGAACCCAAAACCACGTGCTTACCGAAAGACTGAAGAAGGCGTCCGACGGTTTGAATCATTCACTCCAATCGCTGCGAAGCCTGGCGATTGAAATCCACCCGCCGGACCTTGCCGAGATCGGGCTGACTGCAGCCTTAGAGGCGTTGGCCGAGAGGAGTCGTCATCGCTACGCGCTGGATATTCAATTGCAGGTATTGGACCGCATCGATGACAATGAAGTGCAGCGCCTGATCTTCCGGTTCGTGAACGAGGGAATCAAGAACGTAGCCAAACACGCGGACGCACGGTCGGTTGATGTGCGAGTGGAAAAATCCTCCGGGCAGATCACAGTCAGCGTGGAAGACGATGGGCGGGGTTTCACCCCAGCGGGTCACAACGAGGGTGGGGGGATGGGATTGCGTCTCCTCGGTGAACTGGCCGCCGAGATCGACGCAACGATTTCGCTTGATCCCAGACCGGAACGAGGAATGTCGCTGACACTGAAGGTGCCCCAATGATTAACGTGCTGATTGCCGACGATCACCACATTGTGCGCGCAGGAATCCAAGCCGTGTTGGACGATGCAGAAGACGTGACCCTGGTTGGCATCGCGGAAAACGGGACCCAAGCGATAAGCCTGGCCGTCGATCTTGCGCCCGACGTGATCCTGATGGACCTGAGTATGACGCCGACAAACGGCATCGAAGCAGCCAAGCAGATCCTCTCAGTCAATCCAAAAATTGCGATCGTAGCCCTTACGGCAAACCGTGAACATCACCGTGTATTGGCCAGCCTGGATGCCGGAATGATCGGCTATCTCGTGAAAGACGCGCCGCCCGACGACATTCTTCGGGCCGTGCGTGATGCGTCGGTGGGGTCCACCTATCTCGACAGCGTTGCGGCCAGGGCACTCGTTCGGTCTCGAACGTCCTCGGTTGAACTGACTTCGCGAGAGTCTGAAATTCTTGAGCTGGTCGGTCTTGGCCTTACCAATCGTCAGATCTCCACTCGGCTGGGGATCGCAGATCGCACGGTCAAGAACCATCTCACCAAAGTGTTCGCAACCATCGGTGTGTCTGATCGGGCCAGCGCCGGAAAGTGGATGCGGGAGCGCAACTCTAAGATCGAGGAGAACTACCCATAGGCGGTCCTAGTACCCATGTCCCATGGCGCCTCAGTACCCACCCTGGCCCACAATCTTAAATATGAAAACAGGATGGCGAGAAGCCTCAGATGGCGATATGGCAGGCCGCATCCCCGCAAGGATCAGCAAGACGAATCTCAGCGACGCCGGAAACGTACGAGGAGACCAACGGCTTCTCGGGACCGGCCGACATTTGGGATCGGTGCAACTCCGTGTCTGGACTCGATTCCTTGATTCGTCGAGGCTGCTCGAAGAGAATATCGCCCGGCATTTGGCCGACGAGCATTCGATCTCTCACCGGGAGTACGAGATCCTGGTCCGACTGGACGGAAACGGCGGCGGAATGCGGATGTCGGTTCTTGCCGAACAGATCGTGGCATCGGCTCCGCTGGTGACCCAAACGGTGGACCGGCTGGTCAAGCGAGGATTCGTGGTTCGCCAGCGACCGGGCGACGACAGCCGTGGATCCGAGGCGGTGCTGACCGAAACCGGATCAGCCAAGCTGCTTCACGTTTCTCGTGAGCACGCACTCCTCATCGAGCGCTTCCTGTTGGATGCCATGGACAAGCGAACAGCGGTCGTGATTGGCGACATCCTCGACGAGGTGTCGGGTCACCTGCGTACCCACCGCAAGGGCGACCACTGTGAGCTTTGTGCCGTCGAGCCCTAACGCGGCAGGACCAAAACACTCAGTCCCAAAGCACGGGTAACGGCGCGAGCACCGGATCTTAAAGGTGCCTGTGATGCGAGGGAGAGAACGAGGTAAGTCTGAATGGAACCTCCCCCGCTTATCACAGGAGGTCGCCCGTGGACGGTGCCTTATCTAGATGATAACGGCGAAAGTATTGTTTGCATAGGATTGTTAATTAATTAAGCTTGACCGACTATCTTGCGAGCAAACTAACCACCTACGGCAGTCCTTAATACGAGTTGAAATACTTGTTTAGATTGCAAGCAAAATTTGGACGGCGGTGCCCTTTGACCTGGACCTAGCCACGATCTCGGTTAAACATTTAAATGGGTTTCATGTGTGCCAAGCCATCAGTTTAAATTCGAATAGTTTCGGATCGCGCCATCTCTCAGTTTTCCAAAGAATCTTCGGAGGTTGATTCCCTACAAATAGGTCTCTTGTCAGACTTCCGCATATCGGCGGATCAACAGAGGGATTGAAATAGTGGACACGATCAAACGGAGGGATTCAGCGAGAATCCATCTCACTACGAAGAAGACGAAGCGCCGCTCGCGGCTGGGTTCCCCCCAGCGGCTACTGGCGATCTTCCTGGGCTGTGCACTGCTGCCGCTCACTGCTAGTCCGGTCTCTGCGGCGAATCCCATGCCGTGGGAAGGCTTCGACCGTGAAACGAATGCTGTCGGCCAAGGCTTCTTTGTGAGCCCAGACGACCTCGACTTCATCCTCGAGCAGATCAAGATCTCCGAGGCCCATGTGGCGGCCGGTCCCGGGCCAGCCAACGATCCCTACAACTGTGCGGCCCTCATCGGTGGCCCAGGTACCATCCCGGCCGGCAACAATGCTGTGGAGCTTCCGTTCGGACTGCGCGTCCTGGACGGATCGTGCAACAACCTTCTTCCAGGCAACGAAGGATGGGGCGCCGCGAACGAGGAGTTCATTCACCTGATCCCGCCCGTCTTCGCCGACGCCGAAGACTTCGATCCCGACGGCCCCGGAGGTGCACCAGCAACGCCCACCACCTACAACAGCTCTAACCCGGGCACCGGCGGATATATCATCGACAGCCGCCCCCGAACTGTGTCCAACCTGATCGTCGACCAGACCCCCGGCAACCCGGCAGCACTGGCTGCAGGTGGTGGTGTGAACGCAACAGTGACCGCCAGAAACGATGTAGTTATTGAAAACGAAAGCACCGACGAGGGCCTCGGGGCTCCGTTCAACGACATGCTTACGTTCTTCGGGCAGTTCTTCGACCACGGTCTTGACCTCAAGACCACGAACTCGGAATTCGTTTATGTCCCGCTCAACAGTGACGATCCGCTGTACACGCCTGGTTCACCGCTCAACTTCATGCTTCTGTCGAGGACCACAACTCCTGGATCAGAGCCGTTGAACCGGACCACACCGTACGTTGATCAGAATCAGACCTATGGGTCCCATCCGTCCAAGCAGGTCTTCCTGCGGGAATATGAGACCAACCTTGCTGGCGAACCGGTTTCCACCGGCCGCCTGATTGTGAACTCGACATTCGGAACAGGGATGGCAACGTGGACCGACGCTAAGTCCCAAGCCGCCACCCTTCTAGGAATCCAGCTGGACGACAGCGATGTTGGGCGCGTTCCCATGATCGCTACTGATGTCTACGGCAAATTCATTCCGGGCCCCAACGGTCTCCCCCAGTTGGTCACAGCCGACGGTCTTGTTGAAGGCAACCTCACCACACCGGTTCTGGCCTCCACGGCCCTTCCCACCGGACACGGGTTCATACTGGATATCTCCAACCATGCCGCCCCCGGTGACTTTGATCTAGATGGCCCGTTCGTTACCGGTGTGCCAGGGATGGAAGGAACAAAAACTCCTGACCTTGACCCCGGAACCACCAGCGACGGCGACCCCACCACATACGACGACGAAATGCTCGGCGCTCACTTTATGGCCGGCGACGGTCGGGTGAACGAGAATATCGCTCTCACCTCAGTGCACCATGTGTTCCACAGCGAGCACAACCGCCTCCAGGCGGATATCAAGGACGTCCTCACCACCCAGGACCCCGGCAAGCTTGTTGAGTGGCAAATCAGTCCCAACGTCTGGAACGGTGAACGTCTGTTCCAAGCCGCAAAGCTGATCACCGAGATGGAGTACCAGCACCTGGCGTTTGAAGAGTTCGCCAGAACCATCAGCCCCGATGTGAATCCTTTCGCCGGGTATGACACCAGCATCAACGCCGCGATCACGGCCGAGTTCGCCCACAGCGTTTACCGCTTTGGTCACTCGATGCTGAACGATGAGGTTGCCCGGTTCGACGAGAACGGTGTGGCCGACAACATCGGTCTCATCGATGCCTTCCTGAACCCAATCGCATTCCAGGCCGGTTATGCGGATCCCGATGATGCCGCGGGAGCAGTCTTCCGTGGTGGCACAGCCCAGATTGGCCAGGAGATCGATGAGTTCGTGGTGGAAGCGCTGCGCAACAACTTGCTCGGCCTGCCATTGGATCTCGCGACCATCAACATGGCTCGAGGCCGAGAAGCTGGCGTTTCACCACTCAACCCCACTCGGCGTGCGCTTTATGCATCCACGAACAGTGCTCAGCTCGAGCCGTACCCCAACTGGTTCGAATTCGGGTTGGACCTGACCCACCAGGACTCCCTGACCAACTTTGTAGCCGCCTACGGTTCACACCCGTTCATCATGAGCTACGACAACTTGGTTGACGCCCCCGGCTCGCTCGCAGCCCGCCGGGAAGCAGCAACGATCATCGTGAATAACCTTCCGGGTGCTCCCGTCGACGCTGCCGACTTCATGTTCGGTACCGGTGCGTGGGTAACCCCTGGTGGCAATCACGTCACTACCGAGACCATCACCGGCCTCGACAGTGTTGACCTGTGGGCCGGTGGCCTGGCTGAAGCCAAGTATTCCTTCGGTCCAAAGCTTGGGTCAACGTTCAACCACATCTTCGAAAAGCAGATGGAGAACCTCCAGGACGGCGACCGCTTGTACTACTTGCATCGTCTCGCTGGTGTGAACCTGCTTGCGTCGCTCGAGGGCAACTCGTTTGCCGAGCTGATTGAGCGGAACACCACCGCTACCAACCTGCCTGCAGATGTGTTCACTCGACCCAACTACATCTTTGATGTCGGCTACCAGAATGGCCCCAACGGCAACCCGACGGGAATTGTCGACGATCCGAACACGCCGTACGACGAGACGACCGATGACGGACTCGGCGGTTTGCCCCTACTGATCCGTCTGCCCGACGGAACGGTTCGTTTCCCCCATGAGGGAGTACACACCAACATGTTTGGCGGCGACGGTCCGGACCGGATTCATACCGGTCTGGAAAACGACACCGTCCGAGGTGGCGCCGGTAACGACTTCCTTGAAGGCGACAGCGGCGACGACAACCTGATCGGTGGCGAGGGCGACGATATCCTCACCGACCTCGCCGGTAGCGACACCCTCAAAGGTGGTCCGGGTAACGACGCTCTGAGCGGCGGTCCTGGCTTCGACCTCCTTCAAGGTGGCATTGGTCATGACTTCATTGTCCAAGGTCAGGATATTTCTGAGACCCTGGCCGGCCCCGGCAACGACTTCATCTACGGCGGCGACGCCGGTGCAGTCTTGTTCGGTGACTACGGTGACGACTGGCTCGAGGGTGGCGGACAAGCCGACCTCGTGCAGGGCGACAACGGAAACCCATTCCAGAACGATCCAAACGGAGGGCACGACGTGCTCAACGGTGGCGGCGGTCCGGATGACTACGATTCCGAAGGAGGCGACGACATTCTCATCGCCAGCCCCGGTACGAGCCGCTTCGAAGGCATGCTCGGATTCGACTGGGTCACCTACCAGAATTTCACTGCCCCGGTAGACGCGGACATGAACTTCAACGGGGTCGTGCCCGACACGATCGATCCTCTTCGTGATCGGTTCGATCTTGTGGAAGGACTCTCAGGCTGGTCCGGAAATGACACCCTCAAGGGTGACAGTTTCAACCCGCTGATTCCCTTCCTGGGAAGTGAGCTGACACTGGAGGGTCGTGCCCGAATCAACGGTCTCGATCAAATCACTCCAGCCGCCTTCCCCATCGATCCCAACACGGGACTTCCATTTGCATCGTTGGTCCTCGGCGACATCATCCTCGGTGGCGGCGGTAGTGACGTCCTTGAAGGACGTGGCGAAGATGACATCATCGACGGCGACCGTTGGCTCAATGCGCAGCTGGAAGCGAACGGCAACCGTTATGACTCGATGTTGGAGCTCCAGGGACAGGTGTTCGCAGGAACGCTCAACCCCGGGGACATCAGCATCGTCCGGGAAATCCAGTCAGACAGCAGCGGTGTCGATACGGCGGTGTTCCTTGGAATCTTCGAGGAATATGACTTCTCGATCGAGGACGGCGCCCTTATCGTCGACCACGTTCGGGGTTGCGGTGATCCCAACGGTGGCGGTGGCGGTGGTGGCGTGGTTTGTCCAGCCATTGTCAACGTGAGTCAGCTTGATCAGGACACGGGCCGAGACACGCTCCGGAACATCGAAGTGCTCCAGTTCGGTGACGGACTGGGTGGGGTTGGCTTCACTGTCAACGTCTCAAGCCTTATGTGTGACGCTTACCTCGCCACTGTTGTGCTTGGTCTTGGAACCACTCATCCACAGTTCGGGCTGAGCCCAACAATCGGTAATGACATCATCGCCGGTACCGCAGCGTCTGACACCATCAATGACCTTGGTGGCGACGACATCATCTGCGGCAAGGGTGGCAACGACACGATCAACGCCAGCGACGGCAACGACATCGTGTTTGGTGGTGCCGGCAACGACATCATCAACGGTGAGAACGGTTTCGACCAACTCATCGGCGAAGACGGGAACGACACCATCAACGGTGGTAACGATGCTGACTACATCGCTGGCCTAGGCGGCGATGACATCCTCAATGGTGGCGACAACGGTGTGAACACCATTGACATCATCGAGGGTGGCGAAGGCAACGACACCATCGACGGCGGACTCGGCAACGACTACGTCCTTGGTATGGGCGGCGACGACACCTTGATCGGTGGCGAAGGCGCTGACTACCTGTGGGGAGGCCTCGGCATCGACACCTTCGAAGGTAACGATGGCCGTGACTACCTTGATGGTGGCGACGAGGACGAAACCATGGACGGGGGACTTGGGGATGACATTATCCTCGGCCACGGTGGTGCAGACACCCTTATCGGTGGACCCGCAGTTGGTGACGGCAGCGACTACATCTGGGGTGGCCTCGGCATCGACACGTTCGATGCTGGCGACGGTCCTGACTACCTCCATGGTGGCGATGAAGGCGAAACCATGGACGGTGGCGCTGGCGATGACAACGTCCTCGGATACGGGGGCGACGACTTCCTCAACGGAGGCGACGGCAACGACTATGTCTGGGGTGGCGACGGTATCGACACCCTCGATGGGGGAGCCGGACTCGGCGACACCTGCGTACTCGGATTGCCCGGAGTCGGAGAACCGGCACCAGTAAACTGCGAGTTCTAGGACTTGCCTCGGTGGCTGTCCTCTTCGGGGGACGGTCACCGATGATCTAGCGACATCTGCCAGGACCCGGTTTGCTTACGTTCACCAAGTGTGAGTTCGAGCTCCCGTGATCTGACGTCTAGGTTGCAAACAATTGAGCCTGCGGGGGGAACCTTCCCCCGCAGGCTATTTTCGTCCTTGCTGCCGTGCGCTGAAGTTGGAGTCCGGGATCAGCGGTTTCGTCGCTCGGTGGGGCCGGCAAGATGCCTTCGTCGGTAGACCTCCGGCACCGAAAAGAAGCTCGCCGCTTGCGCTCCATGTTGTCGACGGACACTGGGCGAACATCCCCAACTCTTGATTCTGCTATTTACATCTAAATGACAAACTGTACATTCTGGTTTGAGCAAATAAGCGTAAACGACAGCGCTTTCAACCCAAGGAGAATGAAATGATCGGTGCATCACTCGAACAGCTGGACTTTCTGAATGTGGCACTCGGAGGAACCGCCAGCGACATCGCCCAGGTTGGGACCGATTCCAACCGCGTCGCCGCAACCGCCGTTGACGAAATGGAAGCAGCCGCCGAGCGGGCTCGTTCACTGATCGAGACCGCTATGGAGGCGATGATCGCCGCCGTCAATAATTCGAAGCGAGAGCTGGCCGGCCAGGATTGGACCGGCCCCAATCGGGCCACCTTCGACGGCCACTACGAAACCTTCACCGCGGCGATGCAGACCGCCCAGAACAACACCAACCAAACGTTCCTGAATCTCAAGAGCGCCATCACCAGCATCAATGGCGAAATCACCACCTACGCCGACGAGATCTTGATATCGATGGGGACCGCCAGTGAATCCGCAACTGCGATGAGCAACGCGGTGCGAACCCAGCGCGAGAACCTCGAAGCCGCCATGGGCGGAATGACCGTCGGCTAGGAACCACCATGCCCACCGAGTCCGACTTCCTCAGCGCCGCAGACATGCTCGCCCGAGCGGGTACCGGCGTTCACGCGGTACCCAGCTCGGTGCGCCACGCGTTCGGGTCTCACGTGACTATCGGAGGCCAATTGACTCAGGAGATCGACGCGCTGCTCGCCACTACCCAGATGAGCTGTAGTAGCAACGGTGAGGATCTTGATTCATTGGCCGCTCTCTGCAGGGAGCGAGCCGCCGTGGTTGCGGCGTATTCCGATGCGCTGGAGGTCTATAGCAGTCGGATACAAAGTTATGAGTGGGCGGCTGATCGGTGGCAGCGGAACTATTCAGACTACGCACAGGACCCCCAGAGCTACGCCCATCCCGGTTCCCGGCCCGCCATGCCAGTGCGACCGCAGAAGCCCGCCGCGTGGGTGGAGCCGTAGGCACCTTGGTAGAGCTCCCACCGGCTCGTCGGTCAGGCATGCTATCCATGACCGCATCCACGATTATCCCGACGACTTCCCGCTGGAAGACGTAGATCCTGAGCGTTTGGCAGAGTGCTCCTATTGGCGTTGCCGGGAACTGTTCGAACGTCGCTCAGCCAACCATCGATTCTGTCGCAAGGCGTGCCGATCCCGGCAGAAGAAATGGGAGCGGTCCGTGGAGCGCAAGGCCGAACGAGCTCGGCGGAGGTCGTAACCCCGGAGCGGGGTCAGTGCGCAGCGGTTAGTGCAGCACCATTTAGTGCAGGCGCCGGTGGACGATCAGCACCGCCGTTGGTCGCACGGTGTCGGCCCAGCGCCGCTTGTACTCCATGTCCATTCCCAGGTTGTACGTGTGCACGTCGGACGCTTCGAGGGAACGGATCTGGTGGCATTGCAGGACATGGCCTAATGAAAGGTAGGCGGCACCCTCGGCGTAGGACAATTGAAGCCCGCGATACACACCAGCCCGCGTACCGCCCAGGATGAAACCGGCGTCTTCACCGTCTAGTACCGCAATGGACGCGAGCAGGCGCCCCCGCTGAGAGAGGCGGTCGATCATATCTCGATAGATCCGCTCCATCGACTCGGCGGTGATGCCGTCGTCATCCTGACCCTTCCAGCCTCGCCGCTCGATAACCAACAACCGGTCCATGAGGCCGACCCCGTTCCTCACGTCCTCGATGGTCAACGACGGATCAGACGCCGCGGCAACCCACCGTTTCCATTGTCTTCGGAACCGGGAGGATCGACGCCCGAGCCATTGGTTCACCCCGCCGGAGAGGTCCGCCACGCAACATTCCATGCCGTCGGCCATGTAGACCGTTCCAAGCCGGGACAAATTTCGCCCCAACGCCTCAAATAGTTCAGACTCCGCCGTGAGGCCGGTGACGACGAGCCGGACCCAGTCGGGAATCCCGTCCAGTTCAACAACGAGCTCCGGTACGTGTTTGGCCGGGTCACCAGTGAGTATCGGGCACGAAAACCCCCAGCGCGGTTCAAGGCCGCTGAGAACGATGTCGCCGGCCTCATCGGGGTAAGAGCTGAGCAGCGCCGCCCACCGCTCCATGTCTCCCAATACGATGGCTCGTTGGTCGGCGGCAAAACCGAGATGGGTGGGGAACACCCAGTCCGGACCGGAACAATAGGTGTCGATATCCGGCGTTACATCCACCAGGGCTTCGATGCGCCGCCAGTCGCTTTCCGGTGCTCCCCAGTCGTTCAATTGGTGGGGTGTCAGCTGTTCCGACCGAGGAAGAGGAGCGCGGCCACGCCTACCAGCGCCTTTCCGAGGCTGATGGGTTCCGCCGGGACCGGAACCACCTTGCGCCCTCGTTTTCCGGCGGCGTTGAGGCGGTCCACCGGAGCGGTGCGTAGCGCCGCTGCAGGCGCAACGGCTTTCGCATCACGGGTCGCTCTGACCTTGGCGTTTTCGGGGTTCTCGAGCACTGCGTTCACCTCGGCTCCGATGATTATGGAGATGGAGGTGAGTTGGAAGAAAATGATCAGACCGGCGATGCCCCCGAGCAACGCATATGCAGCGCCGAAACTGCCGACGCTTCGGGCATAGATGCTGAATGCAATTGCCGACAGGACCCAGATGACGGTGGCCACGATCGCTCCCCTGTTCCGCCACGGGGTGCGCCGCACACGGTCCGGGCTGTAGCGATAGAGAACGGTGAGAGCAAAAGGAAACGCCAGCGCCAACCCGAGATACGTGCCGATATTGACACCGACCTCTGCCATACCGCCCACATCCGCCCTGGCCGCGAGAGCAGGTACAACGCCCAGAAGCCCGATCAGCACCACAACGAAGATGATGGCCCCCGCCGTGAACATGTAAGCCAAGACGCGTATGAACATTCCCGGTCGGGACTCCTTGGCCTCATACGCCGAGTTCACGGCATTCATGAGCTTCTGCACGGTTCCTGAGGCCGAGAACAACGCCACCAGAATGCCCACGATCAGGCCGGTGAGGTGGCCAGCGGAGAAGCCTCCTTCTGCGATGGTGCCATCATCATTCTTGGGAACGGCGGCGTTTCCAAAGCTCTCTACCAGATCACCGGTTCCGCCGGGTTCGCGTTCGGGATCGATCGTTGCGGCCAGTTTGTCTACCTGATCCAGGATTTCCTGTGGATCTGCCACCAGCGAATAAAGGCTGGTCATGGCGATCAGTGTGGGGAGAAGAGCCAGGAGTGCATAGAAGGCGATGCCAGCGGCAATAACCGTTACGTTGTGTTGGCCAAATCGCTTGAAGACCAGCTTGGCGGTACGGATGAATCCCACTTTGTATTGCCGTGCGCTCGGATCGTCAAAGGGATTGAGATCCATGCCGGAGGCATCGATTCGGTCGCGCACAGCCGCAACCATCAGATCTCGTCCTCCTCGTATTCCTCAACGATGTGGGCGCCGGTCCGGTCGCGGAACGGTCCCCGGCCGTAGGTCCACACACGTTTGGGTGTGAACTTCCGCTGGGGGAAATTCAGACGATCGATAATCACCGCGATAAGCGCAAGCAGGAGTCCGGCACCGCCGAGCAGCAGACCTGTCTGGGAGAGCATGCCACCAGACTAGTACTAGTAGGTGCAGTGGAAACCTCTCACTCGCCTGGCACGTCGTCGTGTCCAGGAGTTACCCCTCGGGGCTTTCCTCAACCCCGGACTCTGGTTCGGGCTCGGCGGGATCAGCACAGTTCAAGAGTTTGGCGCACACCCCGTCGAGATCTGCCGCGAAGGAGACATCGCCCCCGTCCACGCCCAGCGGCGAGTAGGTGGTGCTCGCCACGCCCACCAGCTCACCCTCGCTGTTCACGAGCGGCCCTCCGTTGAACATCGAACCGATCACGGCCGTGTGTTGGAAACCCACCGCCGATCGGTCCAGAACCGTTCCCGGTGAGGCCGTGGCACCTTGTCCACCTGTGCCACTCATGGCGAAGACTCGTGCTCCGATCAGAGCAACCTGATCCGTGTTGTTGGCGAAGCTCAACCTGGGCAGTGCCACCTCGGTCACAACAAGAGCCAAGTCGCGTTCAGCGTCCCATGACCACAAGGTGGCTGGAATCACCTCGTCGCCCTTCACCAGTTCAATGCCAGGGCCCGGTGAGATCGTTCCCGCCTTCACGAGCGAGTAGCTGGTCACCAGGGCGGTTCCGCCGCGATGGTCGGCCACGGCGGCCGCCGATCCAGCGACCACCCGTCCGTTCTGATCGGTGGTCCGCAGCTGATACACCGAACCGCCAACCTGCGCCGGCAGATTCACTACACCGTTCTGTTCCGAAACGTACTCGCCAAGCGGCTGGAGTTCTCGGCGGATCTGGTCCAGCGAATCGCCCCGCAGCTGGTTCAACGACTCCGATGCATCTACGAACTGGGCGTCGAACCCTTCAACAAATCGAGCGATCTCGGCTTCGTTGGCGGCCAGTCGATTGTCGTAGTAGGCGTAGAACCCGGCTCCGGTGAAGGCTGCGCCCACCCCCATCGACAGCAACATGAACGAGATCCCGATTGCCGTGCGCGGCAGAATCCGGTGACGACGCTTCACCCGACCAGGACTCAGCGGCACAAAACCCTTCCGCTCCAACAGGCGCCCCTGCCGCAGCCGACTGAGGTAGGTGGGAGGTTTAACCACCGGCGCAACGCCCCCCGTCCGGTGCTTGCGGATCGGCTCGGCGGTCTTCGCCCCTTTCCCGTCGCGAAAGGCGATAGGGCTCTTCTTGAAGACGAGGGGAATACGACTAGCCGATCGCTGCAAGGACATTGCTGCCGACCGAATGCGATCCAGCGGCAGGGAGGACAGCATCTGGGCCGCCCACCGCTTCAGCTCATCGAGTCTCGAGGCCAGCGTCGGCGTCGAGGCCGGTGTCGGCGTCGGCGTCGGCATCGGCATCGGCATTGACACGGGCCTCGGCATGCTGGGCGGTGGCGGAACCTGCCCCGGGGCCGAGTTCGGTCGCCGTTGCGCAGCGCGGGTCTTCACCGGAGGTCGTTTTCCCTTAGTCGCTGGACGGTCTTGGAGAGCCGACTTCTGCGCATCGGGCCGCACTGGCGTGTTGGCGGTGGGAGGGGTCATGGTTGGCTTTCTTCCTGAGTGGCAGCAGGGGGCGAGGTAGTGGTTTGATCTGGCTCGGGCGGCAGAGCGGTGGTGGGTGGCGCGGTCACCGGCGGCGCATAGAGCGCCGGCCGGGGAATGGCGTTGGCGTAGCAAGGCCCTCCACAGTCGGCAGCCACGGCGGGTACGGGAGACCGCGGGTTGGCCACCGTCTCGGTTCTCGATGCCACCACCTCGGCGGGTGTTGCCACCCGGGCCGGGAGTTCCCGGGGCTCAGGGAACTCTTCGGGCTCGAAGTCGGCCAGAGCGGCGGTCATGATCTCGGAGAAGGCGATGGCGGGATGACTTCCGCCCGTTACCTTGCCAACGCCATTGATGTTGTAGAGGCTGGCCAGTTTGTCCGCATGTCCCATCCAGATGGCCGTGGTGAGGTTGGGGTCATAACCAACGAACCAGGCAGCACGATACGCCTGCGCAGTTCCGGTCTTTCCGGCGATGAAGTGGTCCTCCACCGCAGCTCGCTTGCCTGTGCCGTCGGTGACCACACCCTGGAGAACATCGGTAAGGTTCTCCGCCACGGCCCGATCCAGGACGTTCTTTCCGGCCGGGGCAGAATGGTCCAGCAAAACATTGCCTTCATCGTCGGTGACTCGAAGAATCCCGGTGGGGGCAACGCGTATGCCGCCGTTGGCGAATGTTCCGTATGCCGATGCCATCTCCAGTGGAGAGGTCTCGGCGGCACCCAGTGCCAAACTGGCTCCGTACTCCGCCGTTGGATCCAAGCGGTCGAAACCAAGCTCGGATGCCAGGTCCACGGTGTCAGCCACCGACACGTCAAGTATGAGTTGGGCGAAGACGGTGTTCACCGACTTCCAGGTGGCCTCCCGCAGATCAATCCTGCCGCGATCCTTGTAATCATAGTTTTCGATCGTGCACTGATTGCCAACACATCCCGGCACAACGTAGGACCCCGGAGCCCGATAAACCGTGTCTGGCCCCAGGCCTCGACTAAACGCTTCTGCCAAGACGATCGGTTTGAACGACGACCCCGGTTGGAATCCGGTGCTGCCGCCGATGGCGAGATTGACCTGACTGAAGTCGTAGTCACGGCCGCCCACCATCGCCAAAACGTGGCCGGTGGCATGATCGATCGTGACCGAAGCCATCTCCACCGGATACTCGGATGACCCCAGTCGGGTGGCGATGACGTCTTCTGCTACATCCTGGAGTGCGGGATCGATGGTGGTCTCCACCCGGAGTCCGCCGCGGTACACCAGTTCGTCGCCGAAGCGCTCCAACAGATCGGCTTCCACCCAGTCGATGAAGAACGGATGGTCGGTAGCACCTTTGGCATCCAGCGGAGCGATCACGGTGACCGGACCCGACGGCGGATCGCCTCGCTCCACCAGCCAAAGCGTGCGGGCCGCTTCGATCTCGTAGGTTTCCTCATCCAGGTAGCCCTGGTCCAGCATGGATTGAAGGACAATCCGGCGGCGCTGATCGGCCGCCTCGACGTTGGAGCGAGGGCTCAGGCGAGACGGGGCCTGAATAATCCCCGCCAGCGTCGCGGCCTCGGAGATGTCCAGATCATTGACGGGTTTGGCGAAATACACCTCGGCGGCGGCGCCGATTCCGTAGGCGCCAGCGCCAAAGTAAGAGGTCTCCAGGTAGCGGAACAAGATGGTCTCCTTGCTCATGACCTGTTCCAACTCCGCGGCCAAGAGCGCTTCGCGAGCCTTGCGTTCAAACGTCTGATCGCGGGTGAGGTACACATTCTTCACGTACTGCTGGGTGATCGTAGATCCGCCCTGGGCGATGCCACCAGCCTCCAGGTTCACCCGGGCGGCGCGGGCCACACCCTCCAGATCAACGCCATCGTGTTCCCAGAAGCGCCGGTCCTCGATCGCTACCACGGCGTTCTTGAGCACCTTGGGGATATCGGACTGCTTCACCTCCACCGTTTGCTCGAAGCCTCGAAGCAGACCGATCTCCGTGCCGTTGAAATCCACAATGACGGAGGGTTTGGCCACCAGATCCGGGCGCTCCTGCGGCAGCTCCCCGGGAAGTGGCGCTTTCAACAATGTGAGCACGGCAACGATCGCCATGACCGGCGGTACGAGCAGCAGCGCCACAGCAAGCGCGATCCCGGAGTTGACCACGCCGAGAACCACCCCGGTCCCCCGACGCTCGATCTCCTGATTGGAGTTATCCATCACTTGACTCCGAACCGCCATCGGCGGGAGCTTCCTCTACTACCGGTGCGACGCAGGGTGGAAGCGTCAAAAGCGCCGTTTGGTCACCAGCCACAAACGCGACCGAGGCTCGACCGGGGGCTCCACACCGGATGAGGAACCGGGCCGCACCGCCGGCATCGGTGGAAACGACATTGGCGGACATCGTGGAAACGAGCGTGGAGAAGGTTGCCTGAACCGGCACCGCGGCAACCGGCGCGAGCACGCTCCGACCGTCGCCGTCGACGGTTTGACGCCCAAGCGTCACGGCCACGACCGCATCACTCCCGAGCAGCAGTTCATCGGCGGCGACCAACTCGAAGACCAGCCCTTCTGGTGGTGTGGTGACGTCGAGGTTCAGCTCCCGGCCCTGGTTCTCACCGAGAAACAGCACGGCGGAACCATTCGACGCTCGGAGGTTGGGCACAAGCGCCCGGACCCGATAACGGCCGCCGTGGATTCCAGAGGCGGTCCAGCTCCCATCGGCGTCCACCCCAACGGTCCAGTCACTGCTGCCGCCATCGGTGATTCGGGTGAGGCGAACCTGACCGACGTCATCGGGGCCGAGTCCTCGGACGTAGCCGGACAGACGAGCGTCGCCGCCCCGGACCACCGGGTTGGTTACAACCGGGTCCGGAACCGCAAGCCGAGCGAGTGCGATGTTGCCCGTGTCTGGCGCCGGAGCGAGTTCGAATACCGCTTCATCCGACGGTGGAATGGTTGCCGAGGAGAACGTCAGGGGTTCCAGCGTCAGAGCCTGAACGGCCCGTTCGTCGGTGTAGGCCGAGGTGACGAGTGCGGAATTGGTCCACATCCAACCCAGGCCAACGGCGAGGGCAAGCGCACCAACAAATTTGGCAGCGAGGAACCAATCCCAGAACATATAGATCTTTCGGCCCACGTGGGCTCAGTGTGAGCCACTCCAAAACGACCAGAGCACCAGGGCGATCAGCCCCGGCGCTCTGGTAACGAACACAGATATTCCGTCACTGGCCCCTCAAGCGGACCAGCGGCCGCGAACTTAGCCGTCAACCTCGATAAAGATGCACTCGCCCGGACATTCTTCGGCGGATTCGATCACACCTTCCAGGCCACCTTCGGGCACGCGTGCCATACCTTCAACGCCGGCCGGGTGGGACGTTCCGTCGAAGAGTTTCTCTTCACCGAAGTTACTGGCGGATTCCTTTACGTAATACAGACCGTCGTCCATACCGAAAAAAACGTCGGGGGCGATCTCTGCACACAGGCCGTCGCCCGTGCAAAGATCCTGATCAATCCATACTTTGACCATGAAAGCTACCTCATCTCGCTGCCAGGCCTCTTGCCCGGAACAGTCCCACCAGTCTAGCCGCCAAACCGGCCGGTCATTGAACCCGCCATACTGGGGGCGTGCAGCAGCAACTCACTGACATGGAAGCGATGATGTGGGCGTTGGAGTCGAACCCCAACCTCGCCTCAACGATGGGCTCGCTCATGATCCTCGAACGGCCGCCGGATCCGGAGTGGGTCCACGCTTCGTGGAGCAAGGCGGTAGCGGCCGTTCCACGGCTTCGCCTGCGGGTAGAGGGGTCCTCTCTCGGCCTGGGCTCGGCCCATTGGATCCTCGACACCACATTCGACCTTGGCCATCACGTCCGCTTCATGCGGCTTCCCGCCAGGGCCTCGTATCAAGATTTAGCCGACGCGGCCGTCCAGTGGATCAACGATCCATTCGACCGCAGCCGCCCGCTATGGGAGTGTCTGATCCTCTCCGGTCTCCCCGGCGGGAAAGGAGCGTTGATCTCCAAGCTCCACCATTCGATCGCCGATGGCCTCGGAGCACTCGAGATGGCCGGAGAGATCTACGACTTTGGCGTGGTGGGCACAAAGCCCAAGCCGCGCGACCTCAACCAGCTCATCGCCGAATTGATCGCAGAAGAGGAAGTGGCCGCCGTCGCCACCAAGTCCGGCGATTCCAGTCGTGACGATGACAACCAAGAATCCAGCGCACGCAACATCCTGGGGCGCGTCGGGAGCGTGGCGTCGCTCCTAGCCGATCGCCACCGGATCACCGCGGCCGGCAACGACGCTGTGAATGCCGCTCGGGCGGTGGCCAATCAATTTCCTGGTCTCGGAGGTCATTCCGGTTCGCCGCTCTGGGCCGAGCGGTCCCGGAACCGCCGCCTGGAGTGGTTGGAGATTCCGCTCGATCAACTCAAAAAGGCGGCGAGAACTCGCGAGGTCCGACTGAATGACATCTTCGTTGCTGCGTCGGCCGAGGGGGTCCTCCGCTATCACGACGAGTTCGCAGTGCAGCTACCGGAGATCTCCTCCACGGTGGTGGTCAGCACTCGCCGAGATGGCGACGACCCCACCGTAAATGCGTTCACCCCCGCCAGCATTTCGCTGCCTGGCCACGGCGTAGAAACCGAGGAACGGGTGGCATACATCAATTCGGAGATCCAATTGCGAAGAGATGCGTTGCGCTCGCACCGGGACCTCCTTGGCTCGGTGAGTGGTTTGGCCGCAGCATTGCCGAGCAATTTGTCCGCCAGCCTCACCATGGACCAAGCACGACGGGTGGATCTTGCCACCAGCAACGTCCCGGGACCGCCGCTACCGGCGTTCTTCGGGGGACAACTGATCCAGCGGTGGATTCCGGTTGGACCGGTGGCGGGAACGGCACTGAACGTAACGCTGATGTCGTACAACAGTTCCTGCTTCGTGGGCATGCACATCGATCCGGCCGCCGTTGCCGAAACCAAACTCTTCAAGAATTGCCTGCGGGCCGGGTTCGGGGATCTTGGTGTCCGTGCGCGCATACGGTGAACTGCCCACCACCGAGGTCGATCAAGGCGCACTTAGCCTGATAGTTCGCTAGGTTCTGCCAGTGATGGGTAGAGACACGACTCTTGTGCGCGGGTTCCCGCTGGCGTATGCCCAGACCCAACGTTTTACGTTAGGGACACCCCGGTCTCTCACCGTCGTCGACGAAGGTCGGATGGTCGCCTTTTTGCGCTCCGTCGACGGGACCACCCCATCACTGTCACTCTGGGTACTGGATTTGAGCGGCGGCACCGAACGATTGGTCGTCGACCCGGTGACGCTGGCCGCTGTTGGAGATCAACCATCCGCGGAGGAGCGGGCTCGCAGAGAACGAGCCCGGGAATCCGCCAAAGGGATCGTTCAGTTCTCCGTTGCGAAGTCTCAACCCTGGGCGTCGTTCATCTTGGCTGGCGAGGTGTACGTTGCTGATCTCCGTTCTGGTCGCACACGCAAAGTCGCAACTGCAACACCAGCCTTCGACGCCCGGCTTTCGCCCTCCGGTGCTCACATCGCCTACACCGTCGGGTCCAGCCTTCGGGTGGTCACCCTGGGAAGCGATCCCAGCTCCGACCTAGACCAACAGCTCTCCCCAGACGAATCCACGCCCACCGTGTCCTGGGGCCAAGCTGAGTTCGTGGCCGCCGAGGAGATGAATCGCACCCGGGGATTCTGGTGGTCGCCGCAAAGTGACGCTCTTCTGGCCACTCGGGTGGATGTGAGTTCTGTCACGGAGTGGCACATCGCTGACCCGGCCTCGCCGGCCACAAGGCCCACAATCATCCGATACCCCGCCGCCGGTTCGCAGAATGCGGCCGTCTCACTGCACCTTCTGCCGTTGAATGGCCTTCCAGCCCAACCGATCCATTGGGCCGGCGATGCCGAGGGAGAGATGGAGTACCTGTCCGATGTTGTCTGGACCGACGGAAATCCACTGCTCGTTCGACAATCGCGCGACCAACGGGTGACTTCGATCGTCTCTGTAGCGATGGAGACCTTAACGATTTCTGAGTTGCGTCGGATCACCGATGCGCACTGGACAGACCTGCACCCAGGGTCGCCCAACATCTTCGACAACTCGTTGTACACGATCGAGGATCTACCCGACCGACGGGCGTTGTGTATCGACGGGAGACCAGTCACGGAGCCATCGCTCAACGTTCGCTCGATCGTGGACGTCGACATCGACGGGGCATTGATCACGGCCTCCACCGACTCCACAGAAGTCCACGTATTCCTGGTACCCGCCGACGGGTGGGCCCCTAAGCAATGGAGTTCCGATCCAGGGGTTCACAGCGCTGTCCGGTCGCATGGCACAACCGTGGTCGCCTCGGCAACGCCGAGCTCCCCGGTGACCTCGTTCCATGCCTCTTCGTCGCGGCTGCCAGCGGAGACCCCCACATTGCAGATTCGCAACTACTGCGAGGATCCGTGGCTGCGGGCCGAGCCCACCTTCCTTCGCCTTGGTGACCGGGACCTTGCTGCTGCGGTCTTCTTTCCATCCGATCACGACGGTGTGGCGCCACTCCCTGTCCTCCTCGATCCCTACGGCGGCCCGCACGCCCAGCGAGTCCTCAAGACCCACAATCCCCATCTCGTGTCTCGATGGTTCGCCGAGCAGGGATATGCCGTGCTCGTCACCGATGGCCGCGGGACTCCGGGCCGAGGGCCCGCATTCGAGCGAGAGGTCTGGGGGGATGTGGCGGCGCCCGTTCTCGAGGATCAGATCGCCGCTCTCGATGCGGCTGCCGCGTTGTATCCATTCATGGATCTCTCCCGGGTGGGTATTCGAGGCTGGTCATTCGGGGGCTACCTGGCGGCGCTCGCAGTTCTTCGAGCTCCCGACCGAATCCATGCGGCGGTAGCCGGTGCGCCGGTCACGGACTGGGCGCTCTACGACACCCATTACACCGAGCGCTACCTGGGTCATCCCGATGATCAGCCTGATCACTACGCCCGAACCAACCTGATCAACGATGCTGCGAAACTGAGTCGGCCCCTGCTCTTGATTCACGGGTTGGCGGATGACAACGTCGTTGTGGCCCACACCCTGCAACTCTCCAGCGCTCTGCTGGCTAGTGGTCGTAGCCATCAGGTCCTCCCGCTCAGCGGCGTGACTCACATGACGCCGCAAGCGGTGGTGTCGCAGAACCTTCTCACTCTCCAATCCGACTTCCTCCATCAACACCTGATCGGTGCCCCAGCCATGATCAGTGCGCAGCCATGATCGGCGTGGCGTTGTGACCGACAACATTTACGACCTCGCTCCCGATCTGGCCTCGCTCGGATGGACAACGCGCCTGGACAAGTGGGCCGATCGAAACGGGGCAGAACTCAGAGGCCGAGTGGCCCGCACCCATCGCGGAACCTGCGTCGTATTCGTAGGCGACCAGAAAGCCGTCACCGCAACGTCGGCCTCCATCCGGTCCCGAACTGGATTGGCTCCGGCCACTGGCGACTTCGTAGCAATTCGGTCCGACGAGGAAAACGACGGTGAATACATCGTTTCCGCCATTGCCGACCGCAAGACGGCCCTCGTGCGGCGAGCGCCCGGCCGCGTTCCCGAACCTCAAGTCCTGGCGGCCAACATCGACGACGTATTCGTGATGCAGGGCATGGACCGCCCGGTGAACTTTCCACGTTTGGAGCGGCTTCTCGTGATCGCTTGGGAGAGCGGGGCCGAACCGGTGGTACTGCTCACCAAGGCAGATCAGGTTGCGGACCCCGATGGTGCAGTGAGTGCGATCCAGGTGATCGCCCCCGGCGTGGAATGCCTCGCAATCTCCACTCACAGCGGCCGGAATATCGAAGCGGTGGAGAAGCGGATTCGCGGCAAACGAAGCGTCGCCCTCATCGGTCTTTCCGGCATCGGCAAATCAACGCTGGTCAACGCTCTCTCCGGAGGCGAGGTGCAACGCACCGGTCAGGTACGGGCCGTGGACCGTCGCGGCCGGCACACCACCGTGACTCGAGACCTGATCCCGCTTCCCGGCGGTGGCATTGTGGTCGACACACCCGGTATCCGGGAAATTGCGCTGTGGAATGCTCGCACCGGGCTCGCCAAGGCGTTCCCGCTGATCACCCAGGCCGCTCCGATGTGCAAGTTCACCGACTGCACCCATCATCGCGAGCCCGACTGCGCCGTTCGCCGCCTGGTCCGCGATCGCCAGATCTCTCGCCGGCGGGTGGAGCACTACCTCAAACTCACCGCAGAACTGGATGTCCAGGACGAGCAATTGCTGGAGTTCGAGCGGCGTTCCGAATCGCGGGCAAAAGTCAGTGCCGAGGAGCGATCCGAACGGACCGTCCAGCGCCACGGCCAACGCAATGGGTCGAAAAAGGGAAGCAACCGACAGAAGTCGGGCCGCCGGCGCAAGGGGCGTTAGCGGACCTGCAACACTAGAACCCATATGTTCATGTGTTCCAAGAAGCTCAGGGCCTCCGGGGTCGTAACCGCCATTGCGTTCACGTTGGCACTGACCGCGTGTGGCCGAACCGAACCCGTGGCGTCAGGCGACACAACCACCACGACGCTCCCGGCCCAATCCGCCCCCTCCACTGGCAGCACGGCCCCCACCACGGCAGCACCGCAACCCAGCAGCTATGTCATTCAGCCGGGCGATTCCCTGGGGGCAATTGCCGCTGCGTTCGGGATCAGCCAAGAGGTTCTGATCGAGTTCAACAACTTGGCCGACCCGAATCGGATCGCCGCCGGGCAACAACTGCTGATTCCGCCGGGAGCAACCAGCACCACCACCACGCCAACTACGGCTGCGCCACCACCTCCCGAACCTGACCCGGCGGCCGAAACAACCGTGGCCGGCTAGTCGCAACCTAGAGCTGTCGGCTCGGCTCTTCGGCGGCGGCGCCAACCATTGCCCGGAACGCCGTCAGCCAGCCAACGGGGTCGACACCCATTTCACGGCATCGTTGTTCAGCACCATCGAGCGGCTCGAACCCACACACCCCCCGGAGTAGTCGGCCGAGAGGCCCGGTGATCCGGTCTCGGGTGGTCTCGACCTCGTTGATCGCATCGCCAAGAACGGAATCGGCGCGATCGAGATCGCCCTGACGGTAGTGAAGAGCCGCAAGAGCAAGCCGGGCCCGGAATCGGTCGAGGTAGGTGGCTTCAACTGACAACACATGGTCGATGCGACGTTGCGCCTCGGCGATCTCATTGTTTGCAACGAGAACCAGAGCCGCCACAGCATCGCCCGATACCCGGCTGACCCTGGGCAGACTCGAATCGATCCATTCCAACTCCTGAATAGCTTCGAGCACTTGACCGAGCTGGAGAAGCGCCAGCGAGACGGACACGACGATCTCGCTTTCACCCACAACGTCGGGCTGCGCATGGACCTGATCGAATCGAGCTGCCCACATGAGCACGGATCGGGGGTGACCGAGTCGGGCGCCCGCCGCACAGTTGGCGCCCGCCGCCAAACGGCGAGAGTCGTTATCGCCTTGATGCTCGGCTAGGGCAAATGACTGCTCGAGGGACTTCAGACCATCGGTGATATTGGCCAAGGAAATATGGGCTCGCCCTTGCACCGCCCTGGCTTGGACCGCAAGGGTGATGTCATCGGCGCGAGCTGCGGCCGCCAGTGCCCCGTCTACAGCTTCCAACGCTCGATCGGGGCGACCAGACCACAGGTGGATCGACGCACTCAAAACCGAGGTGATGCCCTCGGCCCAGGGGTCACCTCGTTGGGCTGTTCCGGGCAGCACTTCGGCCACCAGTTCCTCGGCCTCTGCCAAGGCTCCGTTATGGAACAGAACCCAGGCTTCTACGCCTTTGGTCCATGTGAGGCCACCGGCATCGCCTAGCTCGGTGAAGAGCTCGCTGGCCTTGGCCACAAATCCGCTCGCCTCATCGACATGGCCGGATCGAAAGGCCTGCCAAGCGAGGCTCTGAAATGCCCACGCCTCGGAACGACGATCGTTGATGGATGCCGCCACGCGCTGGGACGCCTCCAATGCTCGTCTTGCGAGGACACGATTGTTACGAGCCAGCTCGGTAAGGCCCAACAATCGTAACGCCAGCGCCTGTTCGGCAAATTCTCCCAAGGCTGCGAGACGATCAGCGGCCTCACGAAGGATGGCCGCTGCCTCCGCCAGATTCCTGGAGCGCCTCTCGAGGTTGCCTTGCACGAGGAGGGAGCGGGCCCGGAGAACAGCGTCGGTCTCGTTGAAAGATTCGAGCTGCTCGAGGTCTTCCCGGGCCGAGCGGAGAGCGCCGACCTCCAGGCGGGCCTGAGCGCGTCCGAAATACATCATGGCTTTGGTCTCGTCGTCAGCGGCGAGTTCGATGCCCGAGGTGAACCAGCTTTCCGCTGAAGGAGGATCGGACTCCAACGCCCGGAACCCAGCCTCACGAAGCCAGTAGATCGCTTTTGCCGTCACCGACGGGCGATCGATGCCCTTGACAAAGGCCATCTCGGCCACGAGCCCCGCCGATCGGGAGTAGTGATCGGCGATCATGGCAACGACGGAGTTCCGAACGGGTTCGGTGGTGTCTTTCTCGATGAACGTGGCAATCTGACTGTGAAGGATCGCCCGAGTGGTTTTGGTAATCGTTGCGTAGGCGACGTCACGCACCAAGTCCGAACGGAACCGGTAGCGACCATCCAACACCTCTAGGAGATCTTCCTCCACTAAGGCTTGAAGCGTCTCGGAGATATCTGCAACACCACGAGTCTCCTTGGCCAGGGCCCTGAGTCCAGCAACTGGCCCCGCCCGGCCGAGCACAGCGGCGTCTTGTAACAGTTGTTTAACGCTCGCCTCCAAGCCATCGAGGCGTGCCGCGATTGTGCCTCGCAACGTGTCCGGCAGTTCCTCCACCGAAGCGGTCATCAGCTGGTCTACCAATTCATCGTCGGTAAGCCCGGAACCGTCGATGGATTTTCGAACGATCAGCGCCACGAGTTCTTCCATGAAGAACGGGTTCCCGCCCGATCGTTCCACCAGGCGCTCGGCATTCCTGGCGCTGAGATGGACGCCGAGGTTGGCAAGGAGTTCGCCGGTCGCAGCAGGGTCGAGCGGATGCACGCTGAACGTGAGGCTCCCGAAATCTCCGGACTGGAGTCCGGGGGGGAGGCTGATGTCTCTAGCGGTGATGATCACCATCAACGGTTGATCGGCGAGATCCTTCAGCACTCGCTCCACCAACACCCAGACCGCCGCGGAGGCCCAGTCGGCGTCGGACAGGACAAAAACGATCGGCGTACTTTTGAGCTGTGCAGCCAACAACGTGGACACCCCAAAGACCACCTCGGCTCGGTTGTATTCACGGTCACCACCGCGCAGCGGCGTCAGGTAACCCAACGTGTGTAGGAGAGCGATCGTCATGCGTTCGTGGTCCACCTGAACACCGTTGGCGACCAACCAGCGCTGGATTATGGCCCGCGCGTCATCTATGGAGGCGTCTCCGCCAACGCTCAGCGCCGAACGCAGCGCTTGGGCGATTGGCCACCAAACATTGGCCTCGCCATAGGGGGCACACCGGCCCTCGAGCACCACGGCTTTCCGCTTTCGATGCTGTTCTTGGGCGGCCTCTTTGGCAATCCGGTTCTTTCCTACGCCGGCCTCGCCCTGAAGGAGAGCGACTTGGGCTCGATTGGCCTCCACCGCCAACTTGCCGAGCGCATCGAGCACCCCAAGTTCGTGCGAGCGTCCTACGAGCGGGCGGCTATGCAGCCGGCGGGTACCGGGAGGCCCAGCGGCCCGAACCGCTTCGAAGATGTTCACTTTGCCAGATCGGCCCCGAGGTGAAACGTCGCCCTTGGGGCGGTACACGATGGCACTCGCTGACGCCGCCTGCGTGGCGGGACCAACGATGATTTGGCCCGGTTCCGCGATCTGCTCGAGACGGCTGGCGAGGTTCATGGTGTCACCCATGGCCGTGTAGTCGCCACCAATCACGGTGGCTCCTACTAGCACGTCGCCGGTGGTGATACCGATCCGAAGCTGCAACGTCTCGCCGCCATCGCTGAGGCGGGCCGCGGTGTCTTTCATGGCCAGGGCCGCCCTGACGGCGCGTTCGGCGTCGTCGGAGTGGGCGACGGGAGCCCCGAACAGCGCCACGAGCTCGTCACCGATGATCTTGTCGACCTTGCCGCCAAAGCGTTGGATGTCTTGGCCCAGCTGTTTGAAGGTGGAATCCACCAGGCGTTTGACCTGCTCAGGGTCGAGATGCTGCGAAATGGTGGTGAAGCCAACGATATCGGCGAACAAGACGGTGACCAGGCGGCGTTCTTCAACGGCAATCACCTGGGATTTCCCGCAGTGGGGACAGAAGCGAGCGCCCTCGGGCACAGTCAGCCCGCATGATGGACAGCTCATATCCTTACTCTACGGCCGGAGTGCAAACTATATTTAGCACCTCTGTTAACAAGTGATGAACGACACGCCCCGAGGGTTCGAAACCGGCCCAATCCAACCGGCTCCGTCGGTTGACTGGCGGCGGAAGCCCCCACGCTCCCTACCATTGATGCGGTGACCGAGGTCAGAGAGCAGTGGTGGCGCAATTCGGTGATCTACCAGGTGTATGTACGGTCCTTCGCCGATTCCGATGGCGATGGCACGGGTGACATCAACGGGATTCGCTCCAAGCTCCCCTACTTGGCGGATCTGGGTGTGGACGGGCTGTGGGTGAACCCTTGGTACACCTCCCCGCTGCACGACGGTGGCTACGATGTCGCTGATTATCGGGACATCAATCCGATCTACGGAACTCTGCAGGACGCCCGAGATCTGATTCGAGAGGCTCATGAATCAAACATCAAGGTGATCGTGGACCTGGTGCCCAACCATACGTCGGCCCAACACAAGTGGTTCCAGGAAGCCCTCCAGTCCCCACCCGGTCACCTCAGCCGCGACCGTTACCACATTCGCCCTGGCAAAGGATCGGACGGTAGTGAGCCACCCACCAATTGGCTGAGCGTTTTCGGGGGTCCCGCCTGGGGGCGCCTGCCCGACGGTCAGTGGTACCTCCACCTCTTCGATCACACCCAGCCCGATCTCAACTGGACCAATCCCGAGGTGCAGGAGGAGTTCCGGGACATCTTCGAGTTTTGGCTGCAGGTGGGAGCCGACGGCTTCCGGGTCGACGTTGCGCACGGTCTCGCCAAGGACATGGCCTTCCCAGACATGGCAACCGAGGCAGAAGAAGTTCTGGTCACTGCCAAACGCCACGACCATCCGTTTTGGGATCGCGATGACGTGCACACTTACATCCGTCAGTGGCGCGAGGTTCTCGATGCATCGCCCAACAACCCCATGATGGTGGCCGAGGCCTGGGTGGCGCCAGAGCGGGTCCATCTCTACCTGCGGCCCGATGAGTACCACCAGTCGTTCGCCTTCGACTTCTTGGAGGCCTCGTGGAATCACCATGAACTGACCACCAGCATCCAGAAAGCGTTGGATGATGCCGGCTCGGTAGGAACTGTGCCCACCTGGGCCCTCAGCAATCATGACGTTGTCCGCCATGCCACCCGCTATGGCTTGCCCGAGGGAGTCGAATATCGGAAGTGGCTACTGGAGGGTCCGCATGAGTTACTCGATGCCAACCTCGGGCAGCGTCGGGCCAGGGCCGCCATCATGTTCATGTTGGCGCTCCCCGGATCGGTCTATCTCTACCAAGGCGAGGAATTCGGCCTTCCCGAGGTCTGGGATCTGCCCGAAGAGGTTCTGGATGATCCCGTATGGGAGCAGTCCGGCCACACCAACAAGGGCCGCGACGGCTGTCGGGTGCCCATCCCCTGGACCCCTGACGGGCCCTCTTTCGGGTTCGGCGCCGCACCGCCGTGGTTACCACAACCGGCCTCTTTCGCCGATCTTAGTGCCGCCGTTCAGGCCGCCGATCCAGACTCGATGCTGCAGCTCTACCGGCTGGCTCTCCAGCTGAGAAGGACCCTGGTACCCGCCAGCGAGGGCATCGAGTGGCTTGCCACACTCCCTCCAGAAGTAGTCGGGCTTCGCCGGCCGGGCGGTTTGAACTGCTGGGTGAACTTTTCCGGTGGCGAGATCGCTTTGCCGGAGGATGCCCATCTCCGGCTGATCAGCGACCCGGCCGAGGCTGACACGGGCAAGCTCGCTCCGGACGCTTGCGTGTGGTTCACCTGAGAGTGCTCTAAGAAAAAGCGGGGTAGGCCCCAAAGCAAAGCGCGGTAGCGTCAACCCATGACTGAAGCGGCACCCACGCCTGACCCCTTTGGCTCGCCCTGGGCCGAACCCGCCCAACCGGATTCGCCATTTGACCCCCCCGGCTCGCCACCCCTGCCGGAATCGGCGGCTGCGATTGCCACACCCCCGGCGTCGCATGAGCCGCTCACCGCCCCTCCGCCGGCCCCGACCATGAGCGGGGTTAGCAGCCCGGCCAACTTCGCTGCATACTGTCGCAACGCAACCAAAATCTACGGTAAGGGCGAAACCGAGGTCCGGGCGCTCTACGACGTATCGGTTGGCTTCGAGACCGGACGCTTCACTTCGATCATGGGCCCCAGCGGGTCCGGCAAGTCCACACTGATGCAATGCATGGCCGGTTTGGACTCGCTCACATCGGGCGAGACCTACGTGGGATCGGTGGAGCTTTCGTCGCTCAAAGACAAGCAGCTCACCGAATTGCGGAGGAACAAGATCGGCTTCATCTTCCAAGCCTTCAACCTCATACCAACGCTCAATGCCGAAGAAAACATCACGCTCCCACTAGACCTGGCCGGCACCACCCCAGACAAGGAGTGGATGAAACAGGTAATAGACACCGTGGGGCTCGGCGATCGAATGGGACACCGACCAAACGAACTCTCCGGTGGCCAGCAACAGCGCGTCGCAGTTGCTCGAGCCATGGCAAGCCGACCCGACATCATCTTCGGTGATGAGCCCACCGGAAATGTGGACTCCAAGACGGGTGCCGAAATCCTCAGCTTCATGCAGCGGGCCGTCCGGGAGTTCGGTCAGACCATCGTGATGGTGACCCACGATCCGGTCTCGGCCAGCTATTCCGATCGCGTTCTCTTCCTCGCCGATGGCGAGATCGTCGACGAGATGCAGAACCCCACCGCCGACACTGTCTTCGACAAGATGCGTCACCTGGGCGACTGAGGGCCACAACCATGATCATTACCAAACTCTCGATCCGCGGCATACGCGACAACTTGGGACGTCTCGCTCTCACTGTTTTGGCGATCACCCTCGGGGTTGGGTTCGTCAGTGGGTCGTTCATCATTTCCGATTCGCTGGGCAAAGTCTTCGACAGCATTGTCGAGAGGGCCAACCAGAATCTCGACGCCAGGGTCCAGCCGATCACCGACGACTCGTTCGGGCAAACGCCGGGATCCATTCCAGAGTCCCTGCTCGACGACGTGCTTGCCCTTAGCGAGGTATCCCAGGTAGACGGCTTCGTTGCCTATGAAGGTGCCAACGGCTTCATCGGGCTCAACGTCGACGGTGAGCCCCAGACACCGGGGGGACCACCCATACTCACCTTCTCCTGGAACGGGCCCAGCGAGGAAGGTGGCGGATTCGAACTGGTCGATGGTTCCGCTCCCTCAGGTGAGAACTCCGTTGCGATCAACGTGGAACAAGCCGAAGCGCTCGGATTCGGAGTAGGCGACCGTGTGACCTTCCAGACCCCGACCGGCCTTCAGGTGTTCTCCGTCGACGGCATCGTGTCGTTTACGGCCGGCGGCGCCTGGTTCACCCTGTTCGATCTGCCAACCGGCCAACAGCAGTTCGACAAGGTGGGCCTGCTCGACGCAATGGAGATTCAGGCTGCGCCGGGAGTCCTTCCTACCGCCGTGCTTTCGGCAATCGAGCCATTACTGCCCGAGGGCGTCGAGGTGATCGACCAGGCCCAAGCCAGCACCGACGACAGCGAGGACTTCAACCAGGTGATCAGCATCCTGGGCAACATCCTTCTGGGGTTTGCGCTGGTGGCGCTCTTCGTGAGCCTGTTCATCATCTACAACACCTTTGCCATCCTGGTCAGCCAGCGGATCCAACAGATCGGTATGTTGCGAGCCATCGGCGCAGGCCGGGGTCAGATTCGGAACACGATCTTCATCGAAGCGATCCTGGTAGGCGTCATCGGATCGGTGTTGGGAATCATCTGTGGTGTCGGAGTAGCTGAGCTCATCAAAGCACTGTTCGAGAGCCAGGGAGGCTTCCCCGAAACCGGCACCGTCATCAGCCTCCGCACCGTCATCGTTGCGCTGATCGTGGGGATCGTCGCCACGTTGGTCTCCGCTCTGCTACCGGCGTTCAAGGCGGGCAAGATCTCACCGGTAGAGGCGATCCGCAACGAAGGCCTTCCGCCCGGAAATGGTCGAATACGAGTTCTGGTCGGTGCACTCATCACCGCGGTTGGTCTGTTCGCCGTCGGCTATGGGCTAACCGGCGCGGCGGGACTCAGTGGCACTCTGGCGTTTCTGGGCGTGGGGGCAGTGCTCACCTTCGTTGGCGTTGCGCTACTTTCTGGCCTCTTTGCTGGTCTAGCGGTGCAAGCGCTGGGCCGATCGGGCCTAGTTGGCCTCCTCGGAACTATCAGCGGCGTGTTGTTGCTGGTCGCCGGCGTTGTGCTGCTCGTTGGGGGCCTCGCGGCGCTGGTCTATGGCGCCGGCATCACCGGTGAGATCACCGTACCGGGCCAGGACGGGGCCGAAGATCAGATCTTCACACCGCCCTCGGGTGCTGGTCAGGTAATTACGATCATCTTCGGCGCCATGTTCGGTGCACTAGGAGCGCTGTTCCTGTTCTCAGGCCCGCGGGCGTTGGCCGACGGGTTTCGTCTGCTGATTCATTCGTTCCGTGGCGGCGCTGAGACCAAGATGGCTCGCATCGCTCGGGAAAATGCGGCCCGCAGCCCGCAGCGAACCGCGGCCACCGCCACGGCGCTCATGATCGGCCTGGCTTTGGTGACGCTGGTCTCGGTGCTGGGCCAATCGCTGAAGACCAGCCTCACCGACGTGCTCGACAACAGCATCGGTGCCGATCTTTTCGTGAGCACTGAGTTCGGGGAACCACTGCCCGACGACTTTGCAGTGGCACTTCTCGAGCTCGAGGGGATCGATGCGGTGAGCGAATACCGGTCGATTCCAATTCGGTTGGGCGGACCCAGCGGCGACGTCCTCACCGCCGACAGCTTCACCGCCAGCACTGGCGAATCAGTCCTTACCTACGACCTGAGCGAAGGTAGCTTCGACGGTCTGTCCGACGGCTCAGCTGTTTTGATCACCGCCTCGCTGGCGGAGGATCGAGGCCTTGCGGTGGGTGATGCCCTGGGGGTTGAGTTCGAAGACGGCGTAACCGACCAGGTCAGGATCGCCGGTATCTTCGGCAACGAGAACTTCACCAATGGAGCGATGTTGATGGACAACACGCTGCTGTTGCGACACGAAGACGACGCTCCGATCGAATCAATCGGTGCCACGATCGCAAGCGGAGCCGACATCGCCGCAACCACCGAGAACGCCAAGTCGCTCGGCAACAGCTATCCCAGCGTGCAGGTGCTGAACAGCGACGATCTCCAGCAACAGCTGGAGAGCGGAATCAACGGTCTGCTGGTGCTGATCAACGGACTGTTGGGGTTGGCGTTGGTTGTGGCCTTCTTCGGTGTGGTCAACACCATCGTGCTGTCGGTCCTGGAGCGAACCCGAGAGATCGGCCTACTTCGGGCCGTTGGTATGACTCGCGGGCAGCTGATGTCCACGATCCGGTGGGAAGCGATCATGGTGAGCCTTTTCGGTGCGTTGCTCGGTATCGCACTAGGGATCCTGTTCGGCATCGCCGGGGTTCGAGCCATTCCCGACAGCGTGATCGACAAGGTGGCGATCCCCTGGACCACACTGGTGGTGATCGTGGTGATGTCTGGCCTGATCGGTGTGCTGGCGGCCTATCTCCCCGCCCGCCGCGCCGCCAAGCTCAACCCGCTCGACGCCATCGCCAACCTCTAACCCCCGACCCCTTTCTGCAAATTCCTGTGGATACCCACACTCGTTGTGGCTCTCACCTCGGCAGAACGTCGATTTGTGGCTATCGGCAGGGATTTGAGGCATCACCCGGTACATCCCCGAAACTGTTCGAGCGCCCGTGCATATCCCTGGATCGACGTCCGGAGAACGAATGCCGGGTCGTCGTTGATCTGGTCATAAGTGAACTCGTCTACAACAATGCCCTCGTTGCGAAGCCGGGCTCGCTGCACGATGTCGCGGTTGGTTTGAGCCCGACGAGACCGATGAGGCCCGAAGCCGTCGTAGAAGTGCACATAGCCGATCGGCCAGGACGCATCAACCTGCGCAATGAAATTTCCGTGTCGGTCGAAGATCTGCTCTTCGAATCGAGGTTCGGGGAGGCCCCCACTGGTCACGATCTGTGATGCCTGCCGGCTGAGATGGCCGATCGGCGGAAGGGAATCGGTGACGTGCTCCAGCGCATGTCGGAAGTTGACCGTTCCGTTGCGGCCCCGCCTGGCATGAATGGCGAGGCAGCGTCGTAGCTTTGTCGGCGTGGTGAGCTTCATCACGCGAGCCTGATCGATGAGGGCAAGGATCTTCCATTTCTGATGAATGACGGCTGCGCAGTCCATGATCGTCCGTTCGATTCCGCTGACCTGAAGGCCGTCGATCCAGGTGAGGTCGGCAGTTTCCAACTGGGTCGATTCGTGCGCGATCACACCTGAGTAGGTAAGGCCAAGACTTGGGCGGGTTGTCACTTCTGGTCTGGCCTTCTGAACAAGGTCGAGCCCGTAGAGACGAGCTGCGTACCGGTGACTCGCGTGCCCCGCTCCTCCCAAAGTGAGTGCGAACATTCGCAGGAGATCCGACTCGGGGAACGCCGCGTGCTGGTAAACGCAGTCTCGCAATTTGATCCAGTCGCCCCGTTGCAGCCGGTAGTCGATCTGACGATATGTCAGCCCGGCCACTTTGGCCTGTTCCCGGTGCACTACCCCGCCCTGTTGCCGGAACAGTTCCAGTACTCTGGAATCGTTCTTCATATGGTTCTCCGCTCTTGAGGCGCTCGAAGCGCTGCAATTTTTCGGCAGATTAATCGGCGTGTGCGCCGTCGCATCTGCGAGCGAGGCGGTCCACGGTATTGCGAACCGATTCATTTCGGTCGAACGCGGTCAAATCCCTGTTGAGAGCTACAAATCGAGCTTCTGCACCTGGCTCCGCCACATAGGATGTGGGTATCCACAGGAATTTGCAGAAAGGGGTCGGGGGTTAGCGGCGGAGGGTGGGGCCTTTGTAGCCAAGGCTGAAGCCACCGGCCAACAACAAGTCCCGCACCGCCGGGGACTCCGCGGTCGGTTGCCCGTTGACCTTCTGCACCTCGATGCTCTTGACTCGCCGGCGCTTCACCAGCCCCACCAGTTCCTGAACCCATGCCGGGTCATCCTGAACGCCGGCAAACGTCGCCAAACTCCTACCGCCTCGTTCGAGGAAGACCACCGGCACTCCGGCCCGAAGGACCACATACGCGCCGACCGATCGGCTGGGCCGTCCGGCCGTCTCAGGCCACGCCAGGGCGGCACCATAGGGTTGGGCGGGGTCGGCGGCAGAGAGGATCAACCAGTCATCGTCAGGGTCGTGATCCTGGGGCAACTCCCCCTCACGCTTTTCGTCGCGCAGCCGATCCACTGCTCCCGGCAAGGCGAACTGAGCAGCTCCCAAACCAGCAACGAAGTAGCCGCGGCGGACCTGCCCGCGGTCTTCCAACGCCTTCAGAACCGGATACACGCCGGCGAATCCGCCTTGGGCACCTTCGGCCAAAGCCATCTCTCTGGTAAGCACTCCGTAGCGCTCCAACAACTGCAGCGCTCGCGTAGTTGCCACCTCGGTGGGGGTGGGAACAGGTCGCTTGAGCGGAGCCACCAACGACCAGCGCCCGGTGGCCGCGGGCGGGCCCATCCGGCTGATGCTGCGCAGGTTCGGCCGCCGACCCGCCCGCCCGCTGCGAGCACCCGAGGACTTCTTGGGGGTGGCCCCCGAAACGACGGCCCGAAGCGGCGTCAGTGCATCGTTGGTTACCTCCCCTGCCCACACGAGATCCCACAGTGCCGTGAGCACGATCTGATCGGTATATGTCAGCCCGGCTTCCTGTACCGCCACCACCAGGTCATTCCAGAACACCGCGCCTCGCTGAGCCAATGCCACTCGGATGACATCGTGCACCTCACCTTCGGGGGCATCGCCGGGGTCAGGAAGAAGATAGGGGGCCTGATCGCGAAAGACCAGACGGACGCGACCGTCACCCGCACCCAGCGATCCCGCCCCGGCCCACACTACTTCTCCTGCTGTCAGGAGGGTGTCGAGATCAGCCGGCCGATAGTCGCGAACGCGAGCGGGCAGGACGTCGGACTCGAGAATCGATGCCGGAATCGATGCCCCCTGTAGGGCGGTGAGGGCCTCAACAACCCCGTCCACTCCGCGTAACTTTGAGCCAACATGTTGCCATGCGGGTTGGAACCGAGCGAGTACCTCACCATCAACCGGTTCGACCTCGCTGCGAAGTGCCGCCAGCGAACGGCGGCGCAGCACCCGGAGCACATCATCATGGCACCACTCCCGTTCCACACCTTCGGGCCGGAACTCACCCCGCACCAGGCGGCCTTGCCGTTCTAGTTCCGCCAAGACCGGCAGCGCCCGGTCGGCGCTGACACCCAGCTCGCTGGTGAGCTGATGCGTGAGGAACGGACCGTGCGTCCGGGCAAACCGGCTCACCAGATCGAGTAGCGGGTTCTCCACCGAATCGGTGAAGGCGGCAGGAAGCCCCGCCGGGAGAGCGATCCCCAGGGCGTCGCGGAGACGGGATGCGTCCTCGGCTGAAGCGAAACGACGAGCATCCGTATAGCCCACTTCGATGATGCGACGCTGCTCCACCAATTGCGCCAGGGCGATCTCGGCGTTCAAGCCGTCCACCCTCTCCCTTACCTGTTCCGCGGTCAGAGGGCCCACCCAGCGAAGGAGGTCTTCCACGCCATCCACAGTTTTGGCACGCCACGAATCGGCCGTTCGTTGCAGCTCGCTCTCGAGTTGAAGAAGCACTTCGGGGTCGAGTAGTTCTCGGAGTTCCTCGGCACCCAGGAGGTCGCGCAGTAGCTCTCGATCCAGCGACAGAGCGGCCGCCCGCCGCTCGGCGAGTGGCGCATCGCCGGCATACATGTATTGAGCAATCCAGCCGAAGAGCAAACCGCTGGCCATCGGCGAAGCGGTGTCGGAGTCCACGGGGTGCACGCTGATCTTGCGTGAGCGTAGGTCGGTGAGCACACCCCGGAGGGCCGGGACATCGAAGACATCGTTGAGACACTCGCGGGTGGTCTCCAGCAAGATCGGAAAGCTTGGATACTTGGCTGCCACGGTGAGGAGGTCGGCGGCCTTCTGACGCTGCTGCCACAGTGGGGTCCGCCGATCCGGACGTCGGCGCGGCAGCAGCAACGCCCGGGCCGCACACTCTCGGAAGCGAGCTGCGAACATTGCCGAGTTGGGGAGCTGCGTCACCAACAGTTCTTCGAGGTCGTCGGGATCGATGAGAAGCTCGTCGATGGGGATGCGGTCTTCGGCCTCGGGCAGCCGGATGACGATGCCGTCATCGGACCACATCAGCTCAACATCCCAACCCCACTGCTCAGCCAGGCGGTACTGAAGCGCCATTCCCCACGGAGCATGAACCTGGGCACCAAACGGGGAGAGAATGCAGATCCGCCAATCGCCGATCTCATCCCGAAAGCGCTCGACAACGATGGTCTTGTCCGTTGGGAGTTTGCCGGTCACCTCACGCTGCTCGTTGAGGTAGAGGAGCACATTGTCTGCCGCCAGTTCATCCAGGCCGTGCTTGTCTCGGAGCCGGTCCATTGCCTTGGGTCGGTCCAGCCCATCCAGTTCTCGGATGAAGGCGCCCATCGCCCGACCCAGCTCCAGCGGACGACCCGGGCCATCACCGTGCCAGAACGGCATCTTTCCGGGAAGGCCGGGAGCCGGCGTCACCACCACCCGTTCGTGAGTGATGTCCTCGATCCGCCAAGTGCTGGCACCGAGGAGAAACGTTTCACCCGCCCGTGATTCGTAGACCATCTCCTCGTCAAGTTCACCAACCCGCGTGCCATCCGGGAGGAACACACCGTAGAGCCCTCGATCAGGGATGGTGCCGCCACTGGTGACCGCCAGCCGTTGGGCCCCGGGCCGACCTCGGATGACACCATCAACACGGTCCCAGATGATGCGGGGTCGCAGCTCGGCGAATTCGTCTGACGGGTACCGGCCCGCAAGGAGGTCCAGCACGTTACCGAACGCCTCGTCGCTGATGTCGGAGAAGTTCGCCGCACCACGACAGACGCGCTTGAGGTCCTCCACCGGCCAGTCATCCATAGCCGCCATTGCGACTATCTGTTGAGCAAGGACGTCCAGTGGGTTCCTCGGATAGCGGGTTTCCTCGATCAAGCCTTCGTTCATCCGCCGAACCACCACCGCTGCCTCAAGAAGGTCCTGACGGTGCTTGGGAAAGAACTTCCCGATGCTGGGCGCCCCCACCTGGTGACCGGCTCGACCAACTCGCTGGAGTCCCCTGCTCACGGCGCCCGGTGACTCCACTTGGACCACCAGATCCACGGCACCCATGTCGATCCCCAACTCCAGGGAACTGGTGGCTACGAGCCCTCGCAGCTCACCCCTCTTGAGCTCATCCTCTATCAGCAACCGTTGCTCTCGGCTGAGCGAGCCGTGATGGGCTTTCACCAGCTCTCGCTCGCCTTCGGATGGCGGTTTCCCATCGGCTTCGGCGGCCCGGTTGTCTCCATCGAGATGCAGTTCGTTGAGTCGGGTGGCCAGTCGCTCGGCCAGCCGGCGGGAGTTCACGAACACGATGGTGCTCTGATGCTGAAGAATCAGATCGAGAAGCCTCGGATGCATTGATGGCCAGATGCTGCTCCGCTGGGGTTGGGCGTATTCGGAAGCATTCTCGTCTGGCGCCGTCATCTCCCCCAATCGGCCCATGTCTTCCACGGGGATGATCACCTCCACCTCCATGGTCTTCTTCACGCCGGCGTCGACGATGCTGACCGGGCGGGGTCGCGATTTCTCGTCATGGCCCCCGAGGAAGCGGGCGATCTCCTCCAGCGGTCGCTGCGTTGCGCTCAGCCCGATCCGTTGCACTGGCTTCTCCGCTATTTCGTCCAATCGCTCCAACGTCAGTGCCATATGAGCACCCCGTTTGGTTGCCGCCAGGGCATGGATCTCGTCGATGATGACGGTCTCAACGTTCACCAAAGTCTCACGAACCTTGGAAGTAAGCATGAGGTACAACGATTCGGGCGTGGTGATGAGCAGGTCCGGTGGATGCCGCTGCATCTTGCGCCGTTCTTCGGGAGTGGTGTCGCCGGTGCGAAGTGCGACCGAGGGCTCGAAGAACGGCTCGCCCAGGCGATCCGCCGCCATTCGCACGCCCTGCAATGGCGCCCGCAGGTTCTTCTCAACGTCAACGGCTAGCGCCCGCAGCGGGGAGATGTAAACGATTCTGGTCCGGGTTTTTTCCTCTTTCGGCGGCGGTGTATTACACAGCTGGTCCAGCCCCCAGAAAAAGGCACTGAGTGTCTTGCCGGTGCCGGTGGGAGCAAGGATCAACGTGTGATCGCCCTTCGCGATCACTGGCCAACCTTTGGCTTGAGGTTTCGTGGGCGCTTGGAACGTAGTGGAGAACCAAGCGGCAGCAGCTGGACTGAACTCCTTCAGTGCGGGATGCGTTTTGGGGACTGTTCCCTTCGTTGCCACGGGAACAAACGTACCCACTTCGGAGCAAATTGAACGGATCAGACCGCTTCGGCTGGAGTGGGGAACGGGCCGGCGGCGAGAATCCAGCCGAGCCGGTCGTGGGCTTCGAAGCGCCACCACTCGCTGCTCTGATCCAACCGAAGCTGTACGGATCCCGCGTGCACCGCATTACCGGACTTTCGGACCTTTGCTTCGGGCACAGCGTCCAACAGTGCACTCCGGGCCGGAGCCAACTGCTCGGCGGTAGCGGTCCATTTGACGGTGGCGGCGTTTATCCCCGGCCCACGAGCGATTGACCAGGCGATGGCGCCCGCTTCCAGTTCTTCTGCGGTCCCGTCGAACAGTTCCAGGATGGGAGTGGGATCGAGGCCCCGCTGGTGTCTGAGGGCGGCTCGACGAATCAGGTCGGCCCGGGGGGATAGCTCCAATGCGCTGGACGCTTCACCCAGGAGCATGTCCCAAGCCCGGCGAGCCGCGTCGGCAGCCAGTTGCTCCAGCCCGGCGGTGTTCAGTCCTGAATCGACGGGAGCGCTGGATCGCAGCGGGTTGGGGCGACCCGGTTCGTGAACGAGGGGCAGGGCGCTGGGTAGCGGCCGCGGTGCAGCGGCGAAGGCTTCGACCGGATCCACCCGATCGCCCTCGGTGCGGACATCGTTCCGGGCTCGGCGTGTGTGACCGGCAACTCTCGCGCGGCGCTCTCGAAGCTCCTCCACTACCGATGCGCGATCTCTCCCCCTTAGGAACATCAGAACGAACGGGTCCGTGTCGATGAGATCGGCCGCCACGTAACACAAGGCGGCCGAATGCTTACAGGGGTCGCCGTCGTCAGGGCAGGAGCAATGCGAACTCACATCTCCGGGCTGAGGCAAAAGTGGAGTGCCAGCGGCGGCGGCGTCGCCAGCCAACCCCTGAGGCATGCTCCCGGCCAGGAGTTCAGCGCTATAGACAGCCTTGGCAACAATGAGGTCGAGTAGCCGGTCCCATTGGTCATCGTCCAACAGACGAACGCCAAGGTGAGTGGAGTACAAAGATGTCCCCCAGACCCGGGCATCCACCCGGCCCGGCGACAATTCAACGTCGCGGACCCGATCCTGGCGGGCGTAGGTACGGCCCCGACCCAGTCGGCCCTCCTGCGCAAATCGACTCTCCTCCAACGAGCGGATCCAGGCCGCGCCCCACCAGGTGGTTCCGAACGTTCGACGTCGTGCCATCAGGGCGTCCTCGAACTCTTCCCGCGGGTTTCGGGAACCGATGGATCATCGAAGCGGACAAGTTCGGTGAGTTCTTCGTTGGAAAGCTTGCCGATCCATGCCTCCCCTCCGGCCAGCACCGCGTCAGCAAGACCCCGCTTCGCCTCCAGCATTTCGGCCACCCGTTCTTCCACCGTTCCCGTTGCGATCATCCGATGCACGATGACCGTCTTATCTTGCCCGATCCGGTAGGCACGATCGGTGGCCTGGTCCTCCACCGCCGGATTCCACCATCGATCGTAGTGAATCACGTGACTGGCCTGGGTGAGGTTGAGCCCGGTCCCTCCCGCCTTCAGCGACAGAATCAGGAAGGGTAGGTTTCCGCTTTGAAAGTCATCCACCAACTCCTCCCGTTGGGCGACGGAACTGGAGCCGTTGAGGAAGCCCACCGTCAAGCCTTGGCCGGAAAGGAAGGTGGAGATAAGAGTGCCCATCTTGACGTACTGGGTGAAGATCAGAACCGACTCGCTGTTCTCGGCCGCAGCCGAAACCAGCTCGAAGAGTTCATCCAACTTGCCGGACCGGTTGGGGAGCGGGCCACTCTCGCCCAAGTACTGAGCAGGATGATTGGTGATCTGCTTCAGCGCCGTGAGCATGCGCAGGACCATTCCCTGCCGGGAAATTTCGTTCTTGGCCCGGGCCAGATCCTCCTCGGCCGATTTGATGGTCGCGCGGTAGAGGGTGATTTGCTCGGCGGTCAGCGAGATCATCACGTCTCGTTCGATCTTGTCTGGCAGTTCGGGGGCGATGCCGGGGTCGGACTTCTTCCGCCGCAGCAAGATCGGGGCCACCATGGCCTGAAGGCGTTTGGTGGCAACCGGGTCACTGTCTCGCTCGATAGGGGTGACGAAGCGGCGCCGGAAGTCAGCTTGGCTGCCCAGGTAGCCCGGCATCAACCAGGTCACGATGCTCCAGAGTTCGAAGAGCTTGTTTTCCACCGGTGTTCCCGTGAGCGCTATCCGAGTACCCGCCCGTATCTGGCGGAGGGCGATGGCGGTACGGCTGCGGGGGTTCTTCATCGCCTGTGCCTCGTCGGCTACGACAAGCTTCCAGTTCTTGTCCGCCAGGCTCTCATGGTCGACGCGAACTACACCGTAGGTGGTCAGGATGATGTGTTTCCGGGAGAGCCGCTTGGGCAGGGATCGGTTGGGGCCGTGATAGCGGTGCACGGTTGCGCCGGGCACAAACGATGCGGCTTCCCGTTCCCAATTGACCAAAAGCGATGTTGGACAGACCACCAGCGTGGGACCCCCCGTCTCGGCGTGGAGCGCCAGGATCTGAATGGTCTTCCCGAGGCCCATGTCGTCGGCCAAGACTCCGCCGACGCCAAGATCGTTGACCTTCTTCAGCCAGCCAAGGCCGATTCTCTGGTACTCCCGCAATGTGGCGTTCAGTCCCTTTGGCTCGGCCACCGGCGAATCATCCCGCAACGTCCGGAACGCCTGAGCAAAGGGCACCATCGTCCCACCCAAGGAGTACAGCGTTCCATCAGCTCCAACCTCACGGGAGTCATCGAACAGCGTGGCGCCGGGTTCATCGGCGGCGTAGGCCTCAGCGTCGGCCGCGGCCAATTCGGCCATCACTTCGGCGGCGCTCGGCTTGGCCGGTGGGTTCGCCAGCCGTTTCCGTTGCTCCTCGTCCAGCACCACCCACTGGTTCCGAATGCGAACGATCGGTTGTTTGGCGGTGGCGAGCGTCTCGAGTTCGGAGGCAGTGAGTGCCACACCGTTCAGGAAGACCTCCCACTGGACCGTGAGTAGGGACTCCAGATCAAGCATGGATGGCAGTTCCCCGGCGGGGGCGGTTGCCGAGACCAATCTGCGCTGCTCAATAGTCGCGCTTGCGGCATAGCCGGGCCAGCGAACCTCGATCCCGGCCTGCTGAAGTTCATCAACAGAGTCGATGAATTCCAGGATCTCGGCCTCGGTGATGTGTACTCCGGTTGGCGCGGTCTCCTCCATCGCTCTGTGAAGCAGCGGACAGATCAGCGACGCCTGGCGCAGGCCGATGAGAAACTCGCTCTCCGCTTCATCGCCCAGGACTTCAAGAACGTCATAGGGTTGGGTCCACAAATCCAATGCCCCAACCTCGATGGTCCGGTCTCGAGAACTGCGGAGACTGAAGGCCAGGAACCAGCCTTCATCGGGAATGGGCTTGGTGTTTCGGGGAGCCGCTCCCCGGCGCAAACTTTGCATTGCGGCCTCGAAATTGGCCGCTGCTACTTGGTCGCCAGGATCGAAGTCGGCGAAGTCAGCCGCCGAGAACTCCCGTTCGAATCCACCTTGTATTCCCGGTTCCTCTTCCGGTGGAATGGCGCTGATGAGAAGCCGACAGCCGGCGGCATAGGGCTGGGCCACCTCGGTGAGCCATGGTCTGAGGTGCGGAATCTTCAGACCTGCAGGATCCGCAAACGCCGGATTACCAAGGACTCGGGCCGCGGCCGGTGATCGAACCAGGCAGTCGGCCACGGCATCGAGGAACCGCCGGAGCGTGCCAGCGGCACTGGCGATCCCTGGGCCACCCGCACCCGGTGCCTCGGTGACTGAGCAGTGGGTGAACGCCGATGTCCCCTGGGCGATGCGATCTAAATACATCGCATGCTCGGCGTCGATCGGGTCGATGCGCCAGGCATCAAAGCCGTTGTCGGTTATCCACGGAAGCAAGCGTCCTCGAGCGATCAGATCCAACGCTAGTCGGGCAGTGATGGCCAGGGCATGGAAAGAGTTATGGAGCTCACTCGACCGGGGCAAGGCCACGAGCCAGTCGAGCACCCCGGGAAGGTCAACGATGTGGCCCCACACTGTGTGTTCCGCACCGTCGCCCAAAACCACTTCGAGCCGATCGAGCGAGCTTTGGGGAAGGGTGTCAACTGCAGCTGGGTCCCAGAATGCCACCCGGCCCAGACGAGGTCGATCGGCGGGGATAAAGGTGGCGACGAGCCCCTGCATCGCCTTCGTGGTGAGCTGGGCCGGATTGAAGTTCGCCTCAACGGCGACCGCGGTCATACCACCACCGATGCGCCCTCCGGCGCTATGGGCAAGGTGACCGGGCGGGAGAAACGGTTCCGAATCACGAGGACACCGACAAAGACGATGGCGCCGTAGAGCATGTACATCGCCCTGGCACCGATCTGCTCATATACGACCGGCCCGAGGAACGCTCCCATTCCTCCCGTGATCGCGCCGGCGGCCTCCATCATCGCTTGGCCGCTGGCAGCTTGGGACGCCCCGGTCTCGATCACCGTGACCACCTGAGAGGCGGGGAACGCAATGGCCTCAACGGTGCTGTGGGCGATGCCGGCGATGGCGAAGGCGTACAGCGCAGGGATGAGCCCATACCCGGTGATCGTGATGACACTGGCCGCCATGACCAGCAACATGATCCTCTTCGGGTCGGCTCGCTCTACGAACGCTCCAGCCCATCCGGGCAGAAGGAGCAGCGGCATACCGATCGCGAGCAAAATGAAACCGATCATCCGGTTGCTGGCCCCGAGGTCGTCGAGATAGATGTCGATCGTTGCATCGAAGATACCAACGCTGCCGAGCAGCAGGGCATAGCCAAGCCCGGCTCCCTGCACCGTCGGGTTGCGGAACAGCCCAAGCGAGGACCGCAACGTCATCGGAAATGTTGACAGCGGCACGTTCCAAGCCCAGATAGCGACCGGCACCGCGCAGATCGCCGTTGCGACGGCAAATAACACGAAGACCGTGGCAAAACCATAGGGCTGGAGCTGCGCCGCCAACGGCGGTCCCAAGATGAAACCCGCCACTCCTACGCTGAGAAGGCGGCCCAGCTTCTTGCCGCTGCCGGCGATATCCAATCCGATCAGCGCCTTCCGGATAGACACGCCACCGGTCCCAATGGCCGCTCCCAGCAGACCCCGAGAGATCACGAAGTCGGCAAGGGAGTCTCCGAAACCAAACAGAAGATTCCCGGCGACCGCCAAGATCCCCGTTGCCACGATCAGGATGCCCGTGTAGCCCCGATCGGCCAGCGGTGAGACAGCCAACGTCACCGGGAACGTGGTGAGAAATCCCACGGCGGCGATGAGACCGATTCCCCAACCGGGGATTCCATAGGTGTCCTGAATGTCAGAGAGGAAAACGAAGACAGCGCCGATGCTCGCCACGACGAGGAACTCGAGGAGATAGGCCAGCCGATACATCACCCCATTGTCGCAAGAGTTGCGACCGTTGCGCGCCGAGTTTCGCTCATCATTATCCGACCGCCGCCAACTTGACCGCCGTGCGTAGAATCGGCAGGTGCCAAAGCCCTTCCGGTTCTCCATCCAAGCCAAATCTGCCAACTCTCGGAGCGAATGGGTGGAGCAGGCCAGGAAGATCGAAGATCTGGGCTATTCGTCGCTGAGCCTGCCCGACCATTTCGATGGCCAGCTTTCCCCAACGCCTGCACTGATGGCCGCCGCCGACGCCACCACAACCCTCCGGGTTGGGGCGCTGGTGTGGTGTAACGACTATCGTCACCCTGTCACCTTCGCCAGTGAGATGGCCACCTTGGACGTTCTGTCTGAGGGTCGGCTGGAACTGGGCATCGGTGCCGGTTGGATGAAATCTGACTACGACGCAGCCGGCATGAGCTATGACCGGCCCGGCCTTCGAATCGAACGGATGATGGAGTCGGTGGAGATCCTCCGAGGTCTCTTTGGCGAGGGGGCGTTCAGCTACTCGGGGGACCATTACACGATTACCGATCTGGATCTCAAGCCGAAGCCGGTGCAGGAACCGGTGCCAATCCTGATCGGCGGAGGTGGCCCACGAATGCTCCGCTTGGCTGGCAAACACGCCGACATCGTGGGCATCAACCCCAATCTCCAGTCCGGAGTGATCGACGAGTCCACCGCAGCCGACGCCACCGCCGAGCGGTACGCCGAGAAAGTGAGCTGGGTGAAGGAGGGGGCCAGGGACCGTTTTGAGAACCTCGAACTCCAGATCCGGATCTTCCTCGCCATGATCACCGATGACCGTGACGGGACCGCCGAGGCATTGGGTCCCGGTCTCGGGATGGAGAAGGAGGCCGCCCTCGCCTCACCGTTGGCCGTGGTGGGGACGGCGGAGCAGATAGCCGAAACCCTCATCGAGCGACGGGAGACCTATGGCTTTTCCTACATCACCCTTGGAGCCGAGAACATCGACTCGTTTGCGCCGGTTGTCGCCCGCCTCACCGGAACGTAAGGGTCAGATCTCCGCTGGCAGCGGGCCGATGATCACCATGCGCTGGGTAGCCCGGGTCATGGCAACGTAGAGGCTTCGGTACCCTTGGGGGTTCTCGGCCACAATTCGATCCGGCGCCACGATGATTGAGGTGTCCACCTCCAAGCCTTTCACCAGGCTCACCGGGACGATCGTGATATGGCTGTCGAGGTTGTCTCGAGGGGCCCGCCCTGCGGTGATCCCGGCGGCAACCAGCGCATCGTCAACCTCGTCCTCCAGTGAGGTTGGAACGATGACCGCAACGTTGCCACTGGTTCCCTCGTTCTCCTGAGCGCGAACCGCCGCAACCACTTGAGCGATCAGCTGATCGGAAGGCACATCGAGCAACTGCGGCGCCTCGCCGTCTGATCGAACCGACACCGGGGGTGACAGCTCGGGGGCCGCGAGGGGCAGGATCTTCGCCGCCAGTTCCATCAACGGACCCGGAATTCGGTAGCCAACGGTGAGCTCACGGCTCTCGGGCTCCCGTCGGTCGGGGAGATGGTCCAGAATCTCCTCCCAGGAGTTGTGCGCCCATGCTCCGGTGCTCTGGGCGATGTCGCCAACGATCGTCATGGAACCGTTGAGCGAACGCCTGGTAAGCATCCGGAGTTGAAGTGGGGACAGGTCCTGGGCCTCGTCGACCACGATGTGCCCGTAGGTTCGGGGATCGTCGTCGGCGGTCTCCTTCGGCAGCCGGCCCAGCAATTCCCGGGCCTCATCCAACAACGGGACATCGTCGGCTGTCCAGATGCGTCGCGCCAACTGTCCACGGGGCTCCCATGGACGGAAGAGGGCGGAATGTTCGTTGGCGGTCAGGCGGCGCCCCGCCGAGCGGATCAGAGCCTTCGACCCGAAGAGATCGTGCAGGAGTTGGGCTGGACTGAGAAGCGGCCACATCCACTCCAATGCCTCGCGCACAGCACGGTCGAGTTTCAGAACCTCGCGTACCTCGTTGACATCGAGGTCCTCGGCGTCAGCGTGATTCTCCACCATCGTCTCGTACACCTCGCGTTGCACAAACGCCCGCGCAGCATTGTGGTGGTCGAACTTCGCTCGAGCCTGTCTGACAATCCGCTCGGACTGACCAACCGACATGCGCATGACCCGTGATCCGTAGCCCACCCGCAGATCCGTTCGCAGCGGTCGTTGGCGGTCACGCACTGCTCGTTGGAGAACCGGGACCATCCGAAGGTCGCCCTTAATTCGGGCCGAATCGAGGTTGTCTCTACCTCGAACTCGAACGCCGTGCACAAGGTCGCCCAGCACATGCAGATGCACGCCCGCCTCACCGAGCGATGGGAGTACCTGTTCGATGTAGCCGAGGAAGAGGCGATTGGGTCCAATGACGAGGACACCTTGGCCGTCCAACGGGAACCGATGGGTATACAACAAATAGGCTGCCCGGTGGAGCGCCACCACGGTCTTGCCCGTGCCGGGTCCGCCCTGGACCACCAGTATCCCGGGCAGCGGTGCTCGAATGATCTCGTCCTGCTCAGCCTGGATCGTGCCGACGATGTCGCCCAGCCGACCGGTCCGAGACGCCTTGAGCGCTGCCACCAAAGCGCCCTCACCCCGGAGTTCGTGGCCGTTGACGGTCACCCGGCCCGCAGTCCGAGCCGAACCGAAGAATTCGTCCTCGAGCCCTAGGAGTTGGGTACCCCGGCTCATGAAGTGACGGCGCCGGACCAGTCCCATGGAATCGGAGCCGGTGGCACGAAAGAACGGTTCAGCTACCGGCGCCCGCCAGTCCACGATCAGAGGTTCGGAATCAGCGTCGGCAACCGCAATCCGACCGATGTGGTAGGAGTAGCCACCGGATTCCTCGGTTTGATCGATCCGGCCAAAACAGAGCGACCGCTGACCTAGCTCCAGTTTGGCAAGACGGCCAACGATGTTCTCGTTGATTACCTCGCGCTCCCACCGCGCCTGGTTGGTGCCGCCCTGGCCCACCTCCACCATGGTCTTGAGCTGCATGGCCTGGCGCCTCGTTGCCTCCAGCCGTCTATGAGCGTGGTCGAGAAACGCCTGCTCGGCGGCCAGTTCAGGGTGATCCTGTGAAGCATTGTTGGTCAAGCGGGAGTCCTTTTCGGGCTCGTCAAGTGTAGACACCGAGTTTCGAAGTAGCTCCAACGTTTTTTCGTCCAGCTCTTTCTGCTTCTTTCACTCGAAGAACGACCGCGGAGTCAGCGAAGCAGCGAAGCCGCCGTCTGCCGGGCCAACTTGATCGTGGCGGGAATGCCGATCCCGCGGTAGGAGTTCCCGACGACGCTCAGGTTCGACGCTGCAAGCGCTTCGTTGATCCCGTCTACCAGGGCGGCGTGGCCCGGTTGGTACTGCGGAAAAGCGTTGGGCCATCGCACCACCCGGACCGAATGCGGCTCGCCCGGGTCGGCATAGACGGTACCGAAATCTTGTGTGAGCTGGCCGATGAGCTCGGCATCACTCAGTTGGTTGGCCCGCTGGTCACCGAATCGTCCGGAGGTGATCCGCACCAGGAAATGATCCGGCGATGCGTACTGAGCCCACTTGGTGGAAAACCAGGTGCACGCGGTCATCAGCATCCCCTCCGTGCGCGGCACCAGGATGCCCGATGCATCGAGCGGCTCGATCTGCTCCTTGGGAATCTCCATCGTGACCTGAGCCACCGAGGCGTGCTGGATCTGGTGGAGCAGCTTGCTGGCCTCAGGGTTTTGACGCTCCATCAACCGCGCCGCGGCGTGGGCTTCGGTAGCGACGATGACATGATCGAACCCTGACGGCAGCTCGGCCAGCGGGCAACGGAGCCGCAACTGGGACCGGGAATCGAGATGGTCAACCAGCGCCTCGATCAGCGTGACCATGCCGCCTTCGAGGCCGTGAAACACCGGTTCGCCCTTCTCGGCCGATCCCAGCGTGGCCCCAACGCTGGCTCGCGCCGACCGCAATCCCTCTACCAACGAGGGTGAGCCTTGTGCGGCGGCGAAGAGCTGGGCGGCCCCCTGCTCCAGCGACAAGTGTTTGATCGATGAAGCGTTGATACCGCCCACCATCGGATCGATGAGGACGTCGGTGATCTCATCGCCGAGGCGGGCCCGACAGTAGTCATCCACACTCGTGGCCTCGGAGATGGGCGTCGCCGGCAGGGTGAGGTCTAGCCGCGCCCGCTCAATCCCGGCATCCGAAATCAAACCCCCCAGCGTCGTGAAGTCGGTTGGCACGCCCAGCATCGTTCCCTCCGGCAGGCGATGCAGCGTTCCAGATCTATAGATGTAGGCCGGGACCGGCGAAACCGGAACGGTGAGTTTGGAACCGAGACCGAGCTCTTCGCAGAGTTCGGTGGCGTCCGGAACCCTCGCCAGAAAATTGTCGGGACCGGCGTCCACCCGCCGCTCCCCCACCAACGAGCTGAAAACCTTCCCACCCCACCGATCGTTTGCCTCGAACACGGTGACGTCGGCACCAGCGTTGGCGAGGTCGTAAGCGGACACCAGCCCGGCTATGCCACCGCCGACAACGGCTACCCGCACGGGACGACCATTGGCTCAGCGCATTCAAAGACATCGATCCAGCTCAACACATGCCCTCTTCGTGAACGAGGTCGACGATCTGTTTGAGGATGCCGGGGTCGGATTCTGGCATGACACCGTGTCCAAGGTTGAAGATATGGCCCGGATGGCCATCGTTGTCCGCCAGTACCCGCTGCGTTTCGGTTCGAGCCACCGCCCATGTTCCGGTGGTGATCGCTGGATCGAGGTTGCCCTGCAAAGCGACACGACCACCGGTTCGAGCTCGGGCGGTGGAAAGCGGCGTACGCCAATCCACGCCGACCACGTCGGCGCCGGCATCGGCCATGAGACCCAGGAGTTCGCCACTGTTGATCCCGAAATGAGTGCGGGGAATTCCGAGCTCACCCATGGCCGAGAGGATCTTTGTGGAGTGGGGTAGGACGAATTCGGTGTAATGCTCCGGGCGCAACGCCCCCGCCCAGGAGTCGAAAAGCTGCACCATGGAGGCACCAGCCTCCACCTGCGCAGTGAGGGTTGCAATTGCGATGTCTGCGAGGACATCGGAAAGCTTGTGCCAGAGGTCCGGCTGGCCGAACATCAAGGCCTTCACCTTGGTGTAGGTCCGGGAGGGTTTGCCCTCTACCAGGTAGCTGGCCAGCGTGAAGGGGCCGCCGGCGAAACCGATGAGCGGGACACCCGCCTCAGCCACAACATTCCGGATCGTCTCGGCTTGGAATGGGAGATCTTCGCTTGCTTCCAGAGGGCGAAGCCGTTGTAGGTCCGCCGCCGAGGAGAACGGAGTCTCGCACTCGGGTCCCACCCCGGGGGTGATGTCGATCCCGAAGCCCACGGCCCATATCGGGGTGACGATGTCGGAGTAGAGGATTGCGGCATCCACCCCGTACCGACGGACCGGTTGCAGGGTGATCTCCGTGGCACGTTCGGTGTCGGCAATGACATTGAGGATGGTGCCCTCGCCCCGGACCTCCTTGTACTCAGGAAGCGAACGACCGGCCTGACGCATGAACCACACGGGCACCCGATTTCCGGGAGTGCCCGAGAGTCCAGGTAACTGACGGGCCGCCCGAAGGAGCGCAGGGAGGGTGGTGGCATCCGGAGAGGAAGAAGGCACTTGGCGAAGGTTATCGGCGGTCGTCACCCGGCGTAGGGGTACTGGTCGGCAGAGCCTTGCGACCACGGATCGGGCTGAATTTGGCCAGCAGCGCCAGCCCATACAGCAATACCGGCCAGATGCCCACATAACTGAACAGCGTTCGACCCTCCCGCCGGGTGATCGTGTCTGTCAGAACGATTCGCTCGCCGATATCGGATCGCTGCACCACCACACCGTCGGGAGAGATGATGGCCGACAACCCGGTGGGACCAGCCATCAGCAACCAGCGATCACCCTCGATTGCCCGCAGCTGGTTGCTGGCCACCTGTTGGGTTGCCACCTGGGTGAGCCAGTAACTGGCACCATTGGTGGGATTGGTGAGGATCACGGCACCATTGGTGATCGCGTCCCGGGTGCGCCGCTCGAAATAAGCCTCCCAGGAAATACTCACACCCATTACGCCCTCGGGTGTGGACAAAATCGCCGGTCCGGTCCCCTGGCGCACGTCGGCGCTGGGAAGGTCTGAACTGAACGCCTCGATCAGACCCCGCAGAGGCACGAACTCACCGAAAGGTACGATCCGGACCTTCTCATATCGCCCGACTTCCACCCCGTCGGAATTGGTGGCGGCCTGATAGTTGACCGTCTCGCGATCATTGATCCGGTAGAACCAGCCGGTGAGGAGGGTGGCATCGGACTCACGAGCAACGTCGGCGACGATCTCGGCGGCCGCGTCGACATCGAAGAAACGACCCGGGTTCACCACATTCTCGGGCCAGAGGATCAGATCGACACGCTGGTCGATATAGCGGGTGGCCTCGATGTGTCGGCCAAGAACCACCGCCGCCGATTCCCCGCTGGCCCGGGTCCGGGTGGCCCCACCGCCCTGCACCACCGCCACCTCGACGGTTCCGGTGTCCGACGCCCGGGGGTGCAGCCAACTACCGGCAACGAACGCCGCAGTCACCGCAACACCCGCTATCGCAAGCCGTCGGCTGTCGGTGGTGAAGACCTCGCGAGCGCTCAGACCCAGAAGGACAACCAGGACGATGATCAGATACGGCCCGCCGATGCGAGCGGTTCCGGCCAACGGGGTATCCACCTGACTGAGCGCGAGGTTGGCCAGCGGAACTCCACCAAAGGGAAATCGCCATCTGATGAGCTCGGCCAGCATGACGGCGAACGGAAACACGAGGAATCGACCCACGCGGTCTCTCGGAGTGATCGCGCCCGCCACGCCGAAATACGCGCTGTAGGCCAAAACGGCGACCACGAATCCGGGTGCGGTGAGGTCGATCATCCAGAACATTGCGATGGTCAGCCAAGTGGCCGCAACCACGAAGGAACGGAGAAACCGTTGCTGCGGGGGAACCGAGGCGGTGAGGTGATCCCACAGCGCAAACCCCACGAAGACCAACGGCCACCAACCCCATGGAGGGAGCGACCCGGCGAGACAAATCCCGGCCAGGATTCCCACGAACCACCATTGGGGTTTCCGCACCTGTAACTGCGGTCGCGGAATCGGCACGCGCCAAGTCTGCCCGCTGCCACCGCTTTTGAATTGGCGAGACCAATTTCTTCGCAAGGTCCGGGATTGCTGGTTCGTCCGTACCGCTGGTCGCTCTCGGTAGTCTCGGACGATGCGTTTGGTGGTGCAACGGGTTGGTATGGCGGCGGTCAGCGTGGACGGCGAGATGGTGGGCCAAATCGGGCCGGGACTTTGCGTGTTCGTAGGGATCACCCATGACGACAGCGAGACCGAAATGAAACGAATGGCGGAAAAGATCCTAAAGCTGCGGATCTTTTCAGACGCCGAAGACAAGATGAACCTGTCGGTGGTCGACGTTGACGGCGACATCCTGCTGGTCAGCCAATTCACCCTTTACGGCGATGCCAGCAAAGGGAACCGGCCGTCGTTCATCAAAGCAGCCCGCCCGGAACAGGCGCTCCCCCTCTTCACCACGTTCATGGAGAAGGTGGCGTCCAGCGGCCTCACGGTCGCGACCGGCCGCTTCGGTGCAGACATGAAGGTCATGATCGCCAACGATGGACCCGTCACTCTGATCTTGGAGACCTGAATCAACCCCCGGGGTCGCAGCCACCCGTCCTCGCCAGGGCCGGAGTTGAACCCCCTACCCTGTATTCGTGAGTGAACAACCGCTGCGGCTGGCCTACCTGTCCTACCGCTCCAAGCCCACGGTCGGCGGGCAGGGTATTTACACCCGTCACATCACCAAGGCGCTGGTCGACCTGGGCCACTTCGTTGAAGTGTTCAGCGGCCAGCCCTACCCGGTTCTCGACCAGCGGATTGCCCTCACCAAGCTACCCAGCCTGGACATCTTCAATGACGAATTCCCGGGCCGCTTCCCGGCCTACTGGGAACTGAAGTCTCTGGCGGACCTGGCCGAGGTGGCGCAGTTCTCCACCGGGGCCTTCAGCGAACCGTTTGCCTTCTCACTTCGCGCCTGGAAGGGACTGAAACCCCGCACCACCGAGTTCGACATCGTCCATGACAACCAGAGCCTCGGGTATGGAATGCTAGCGATCAACCGCATGCTGCCGGTACTCACCACCCTCCATCACCCGATCACTGTGGACCGCCAACTCGAGATGGCCGCCGCTCCCAATTGGCGGAAGCGCTGGAGCATCGGTCGGTGGTATTCCTTTGTAGAAATGCAGGCCCGGGTGGCCCGGCGCATGCCCAGGATTCTCGTGGTCAGTGAGAACTCGATCGACGATATCCACAACGACATGGGGGTGGACCGCTCCAAAATGCGCCTCGTACACGTTGGTGTTGACCCTGAGCTCTTCAAACCCAATCCTCAGGTCTCACGCCGGCCCAACCACCTCCTCACCACCGCCAGCGCCGACGCCGAGATGAAGGGTCTGAAGTTTCTCTTGGGAGCGATGGCGAAGTTGCGGGCCGAGGGACGCGACATTCGGCTCACCGTGATCGGAAGGGCGAAACCCGGCGGACCGTCCGACACCTTGATCACCGAACTCAACCTCACCCCCTACATCACCTTCGTCAGTGGTGTGCCAGACGAGAGGATCGTGGAGCTCTACTCCGAGTCCGAGGTGGCCGTGGTACCCAGCCTGTACGAGGGGTTCTCCCTTCCCGCGGTGGAGGCCATGGCAAGCGGTACGGCCCTGGTAGCCACCACCGGCGGCGCACTGAAAGAGGTGACCGGAACCCACGGAGCGACCGTTCTCCAATGCGAGCCCGGGAATGCCGATGCGCTGGCCGACGCCATCCGGCAGGCGCTTGATGATCCCGAACTCCGGGCCCGAATTGGGGCGGCTGGTCGTCAGCGTGTGTCCGAGCTCTACACCTGGCGCCAGACCGCAATCCGAACGGTTGAGCAGTATCGAGAGGTCATCGCCATGCGGGCGCATGCTGTTCATGGGGCTGATCGCTAGTGCTCACCGTCGATTATGATCGTCTCTACCTTGAGCCGGGTATGACCGTGCTCGACCTCGGTGCGGGTTTTGGCCGGCACGCCTTCGAGAGTGCCCGCCGCGGTGCCAAGGTTGTGGCTGCCGACTTGGCGCTCAACGAGATGGAATCCACTCGGGACACTTTTACCGCCATGATCGAAGCGGGCGAACTGGAGGACAACACCCACGTCGGGTGCACGCAGGCCAACGGGCTCGGCCTCCCCTTTGCCAACAACAGTTTCGATCGAATCATCGCATCGGAAATCCTGGAGCACGTGCCGGACGACCTCGGTGTCATGGCAGAGCTGTGCCGGGTGCTGAAGACCGGCGGCATCATCGCCGCCACCGTGCCGGCGGCCGTACCCGAAAAGATCTGCTGGTGGCTCGATGACGGCTACCACGCGCCCACGGTTGTTGGCGGTCATGTGCGGATCTACACCCGATCCGAACTCACCACGAAGCTGGAGTCCGTTGGGCTGGAATCAACCGAATACCACAGAGCCCACGCATTGCACAGCCCCTATTGGTGGCTCAAATGCGCCGTGGGCGTCACCAATGACACTCATCCGTTGGTGAAGCTGTACCTCCGATTTCTCACGTGGGACATCGTGAACGCGCCCCGCTCAACACGGCTCGCCGACCGCATCCTCAACCCGATCCTGGGCAAGAGTTTGGTGCAATATGCGGTGAAGGCGTAGCTGCGAGTGTCGGTTCCTTGCGTCACGGGAATACTCACCGCCGACCAGGTGGTCGCGTCCGCTGAGGCCATCGCCGATTGGCAGCTGCCCTCGGGGATGATCCCGTGGATCCCCGGCGGCCACGCAGATCCCTGGAACCACGTGGAATCAGCGATGGCCATGGCAACCGCCGGACTCGTCAACGAAGCAGAACTGGCCTATGAGTGGTTGGCCGAATTGCAGCGCCCCGACGGCAGCTGGCACAACTACTACGTTGCTGACGGGATCGAGGACGCCAAGTTCGATGCCAACTGCATCGCCTACATCGCTACCGGCATCTGGCATCACTGGCTCACCACCGGCAACCGGGACTTCGTGAACCGGTTCTGGCCCGTCGTCAAGCCGGCCGTGGAGTTCGTTATCGATCTCCAAACCAAACGGGGGGAGATCATCTGGGCCCGTCGTCCAAACGGAACGCCGTGGAGTTTCGCCCTTCTCACCGGGTCGTCATCAATCGCTCACAGCCTCAGTTGCGCCGTGGCGTTGGGAGAGCTACAGAACGACGCCCAACCGGAATGGGCATCGGCTCGCCGACGACTCATCCATGTGATCGCTTCGCAGCCCGATGCTTTCGAACCGAAAGACCGATGGGCGATGGACTGGTACTACCCGGTGCTGGGGGGTGCCATCACCGGTGATGACGCCAAGGCGCACCTTGCCGTTCGCTGGGATCAGTTCATCATGGAGGACAAGGGCTGCCGCTGTGTTCACGACCGACCGTGGGTAACCGCGGCCGAGACGAGTGAATGCGTGATCGCCCATCTCGCCGCCGGCGAACGGTCACGAGCACTGAAACTTTTCGCCGACGCCCAGGCACTGCGCGACGATGCCGACGGTCGGTACTTCACCGGCATGGTCTATCCCGAGCTCATCCACTTTCCAGATCGGGAGAAGAGCACCTACACCGCAGCCGCCGTGATCTTGGCTGCTGACGCCCTCTTCGGCCAGACCCCTACGTCAGACCTCTTTACGAAGCACTCGGAGTGAGCCGGTGTTGCTCAGCTCAGCGAATCCTCCTGCCAACGCCGGCAGATAGATCTGTTCGTACGGGGGTCGACCACCATCGGCCGGATCCGGGAAGACGTCGTGAATAGCCAAGATCCCGCCCGGCGCAACGTGAGGCGTCCAGAGCTCGAAGTCCAGCCGGGCCGGTTCCTCCCCATGGCCGCCGTCGATGAAGAGAAAGGACAAGGAGGTCCGCCAGTGACGGGCGATACGGGGACCGTCGCCCACCAATGCTGCCACCCACGGCTCGAGACCAGCCTCGAAAACGGTCCGACGGAATGACGGCAGAGTATCCATGAGGCCCAACTCGCCATCCACCAGGTCTGGTTCGTGATGCTCCCAACCAGTTTGATTCTCTTCGGAACCTCGATGGTGGTCGACGCAGTAGAGAATGCTGTTGCGCTGGCGGGCAACCGGACCAAGATAAAGAGCGGACTTTCCGCAGTAACTGCCCACTTCTAACAGCGGGCCCAGCGTGAAGTCGGCGCCTTCGGCTGCCTGGGAAAGCGCCAAGCCTTCTTCCGGCGGCATGAATCCCCGTGCAGCTATGGCCCGTTCTAGCTCCTCCGGGGTCAAACGCTTCTCACGCGGCTGCCCGGATGTGGGTCACCGATCGGCCCTGGAGCCTCTTCATGGTCGCTGGCAAAGATCCGTTCGAGAACGAAGAACTTGGCCACCCAGACGCCTACATACCCGATCATGCTGGCCAGGTTCACGAAGAGGCCGGCTCCGAAGATGGCTTGGCCAACGGCCGAAGTCCCAGAGGAGACCACGAGGCCGAGCACCGCCAGTGCGAAAAATGGCACGACTTCCCGGCGAACCGAATGGCTGCGATTCACCGACCACACCAGGGTGCGAGTGAGGAAGTACGCCGGGACCAGCGCCACCGAAGCGGCAAACGCATTGGCCCACCCGCCCGGCCAACCCCAGATGGAGTTGGCAACGTAGAGCACGATCTGGTGGTTCAGAACATTGATGGCCGAAACGATCACATACCGGCCCGCGGCACCCCATCGGCCATCAACGAAGCTGAGAAGTTTGTGCCGAAAACTGGCCATAGCGGAGTCCTAACCGTAGCCTCCAACGCCCGTCACCGGGATGGCCCGAGCATCTACACGATGTTCTCCTATCGACGGGCACACTAAGAAGGTGAGCGAAACCTATGCCGCCCAATCCGCCGTAGATGACCTGGTGAAACTGTTGGACCTCGAGAGGATAGAAGACAGCATATTCCGTGGTCAGAGCCCCAACGACATGCGCCAACGGGTCTTCGGAGGGCAGGTGGCCGGCCAAGCGCTCGTCGCCGCCTATCGAACGGTCGACAGCGGATCGGTCCACTCCCTGCATTCGTATTTCCTCCGACCCGGAGACCCCACGATTCCGATCGTCTATGAGGTGGAACGAATCCGAGACGGCCGTTCCTTCACCACCCGCCGGGTGATTGCGATCCAACACGGTGAATCGATCTTCCACCTCACCGCCTCGTTCCATGCCCCTGAACCAGGGTTCGAGCACCAGTTCGAGCCGCCCACCGATGCCCCCGACCCCGCATCACTCCCGGATTTCGCCACCCGCAACGCCGACCGCCAAGACATCCTCGGCGAGTGGTTGAAGCAACCCCGTCCGATCGATGCACGATACGTGGGACCCGACGAGGCCCGTAGAGCCTCCGGCGAACCGCTGCCGCCCTACCAGCAGGTTTGGATGCGGGCCGACGGAGCCCTTCCCGATGACCCGGTGCTTCATCAGTGCGTCCTCACCTATGCCTCCGACATGACCCTGCTGGACACCGTCAACCTGCCTCACGGCGAGAGCTTTCATAGCGGAAACCTCATGATGGCCAGTCTGGACCACGCCATGTGGTTCCATCGTCCGTTCCGAGCAGACCACTGGTTCCTCTACATTCAGGACACCCCCAGTTCCCAAGGAGCGCGCGGACTGGCCCGGGGTCTAATTTATCAGGATGGGAAGCTTGTAGTGTCAGTTGTGCAGGAGGGCCTGGTTCGGCTCATCTCGTAAAAGAGCTTCGTTCCGGGTCACCAAGAAAGGCAGCGGCAATGGCACAACACCGTAGGTTTCTTCATCGTTGGATCGTGGCGGTGGCAATCGTCGCGCTCGTGGCCGGCGCATGCGGAGCCAGCTCAAACGACAACTCCGACGGTGCCGCCGATCTCGGGGTGACCATCACCGAGCCGGTCCAGCCCGATCCCACCGAAGTACCCAGCACCACTAGTACGCCGCTGTCAGCCGAGGAGCCCGTCTGGTCAAGCCAAGAACTTCAACTCGTTGAAATTGCTCAGGTCGACAAGCCCCTGGCGCTCGTTGGACGGAGCGGCACCGGCGATCTCTACGTGGGAGAAAAAGGTGGTCGAGTCCGACAGATCACCCGCACCACTACCAAAAACCGACCGGACCGCTTCGCCCTACGAAACGGTGCCGTGCTCGACATCTCCGACGAGGTCAGCAACGACAACGAACAAGGCCTCCTGGACATCGTCTTCTCCAGTGATGGGCGCCACCTGTTCGTGAGCTTCACCGACAAGGCGGGCAACAACGTCATCGATCGGTACACCATGGACCGCGACAATGTGGCCGCGGGAACCCGGATCGAGTTGCTACGCCTCGAGCAGCCATTCACCAACCACAATGGCGGCGGCTTGGCCTTTGGCCCCGACGGCTTCCTTTACATCGGTATCGGCGACGGAGGCCGGAGCGGTGACCCATTGGGATCTGGTCAAGATCCCAGCACACTCCTCGGTTCGATCCTACGAATCGACCCCGACGGGGCCTCGGGTGACCTGAAGTACTCCATTCCCGACGGAAACCCCTACGTTGATGGTGGAGGCGCCGCCGAGGTATGGCTTCACGGCGTACGAAACCCGTGGCGATTCAGCTTCGACAGCGCCAACGGTGATCTGTGGGTCGCCGACGTTGGCCAGAACCGTTTCGAAGAGGTCAACCTGCTCCGGGCAGCGGCGGGCGGCGGCTTCGGGGAGAACCTCGGCTGGAACCAGATGGAAGGCTTCGAACCCTATGAAGGGGGGTCGGAGCCGGAGGACCACACCCGGCCGATTCTGGCCTACGGTCACGAAAACGACCGCTGTTCGGTGACCGGAGGCGCTGTCTACCGGGGCCAACTGCTCCCGCTGTTCGACGGGGTCTACATCTTCGGCGACTTCTGCTCCGGCGAACTGTTCGGCGCCCAAACCAGTCCCGGCGGCGTGATTTTCCGGAATCTCGGTCTTCAGCTCTCCCGCAACGTGTTGAGCTCATTCGGCACCGACGAGAACGGCGAGATGTACGTGCTCAGCCTTGACGGCGGCGTCTTCCAGATCGGGCCCGCCCCCGCCGAATAGAGCACTTTGATACTTTGCGCAGCGGGGAGGTTTCTTTTCGCAAAGGGAACAAACGTTCGCTACCGTGGCGGAGATGGACAACTCTCAAGCTTCGTCATCATCTACGCCACAAACCGCCGAAGACTGGGAGCAGGTTCGCCGCTCGGTTGCCATGTTGTCGCCGGGGTCGTGGGCCATGAAACGCGAACAAGCGCTTCAGGCCCTCGCCTCCCTCATCCAGCAGCTCAAGAGGTAGCGGGGACGTCCCAATGGGGTGATCCCCGCACTTCCCCCTCGCCATGCCCAAATTTCTGCTGGAAGTGACAATCGGCCGTTCTGTCTGCTGAAAGCGACACCGCGTGTCGGGTGGAGCAGAAATTTGGGGGGCGGGTTGCGGTGGGGCAGCGTTCCGGCATGGGGCGTTCTAGGGTGGCAAGGGTGGGGGCGTTGATGGATCAGTATCCGGCGATCACCGATCTTGAACGTCGGGCCAAACGACGGATCCCGCATTTCGCCTGGGAGTACCTGCACAGCGGGACCGGCAACGACGAAGCGATCGCTCGTAACCGCGCCGCCCTCGAAAGGATCACCTTCGTTCCCCAGTTGCTGAAGGGTCCCTTCACTCCATCTACCGAAACCACGCTCTTCGGGGTCACCTACAGCGCACCGATCGGCATGGCCCCCATCGGCATGGTAGGGCTCATCTGGCCCGGCGGCGATCTCTCCCTCCCCCGGGCCGCCGCCGACCGGCGGATTCCGTTCGTGCTCAGCACGGTCGGCACGCAATCCCCTGAGACCGTCGGCCCCCTCACCCACGGAATGGGCTGGTTCCAGCTGTATCCGCCACGCGATCTCCAGCTACGCCAGCAGCTCATCCAACGAGCCGCCGACACCGGCTTCACCACGCTGGTGGTCACCGCCGACGTCCCCAGTCCAAGCCGGCGGGAACGGCAGCGCAAAGCCCAAATCCGCGTCCCCCCAACGATCGGTCCGCGCCTTGTGAGTCAGGCGATCCTGCGACCGGCATGGTCTACGGAGATACTGCGCCACGGCATGCCTCGCTTCCGAACACTCGAGGACTACGTAGATCAAGCCACGATGCGCAATACCGCCGGGTTCGTTGGCGCCAGTTTGGGTGGGACACTCTCGTTTGACTACCTCGCCGAGGTTCGAGCGCAATGGGAGGGCCCGTTGGTGGTCAAGGGCATCCTGGACCCCAACGACGCCCAGAGATGCGTCGACCACGGTGCCGACGCCATCCAGGTCTCCAATCACGGCGGCCGCCAACTCGACGGTGCGGTCGCCGCAATCGATGCACTTCCGGCGATCGTTGCTCGGGTTGGCGGCTCGGTACCGGTCCTTTTCGATAGCGGAGTTCGGTCGGGCCTCGACGTCGCCCGCGCAATTGCCCTGGGTGCGAGCTTCGTGTTTTGCGGCCGGGCCTTCATGTACGGCGTTGGCGCACTCGGCAATGGTGAAGCGGGCCATGCCTTCGACATTCTGTGCGACGATCTTGTGAACGTGATGAGCCAAACCGGTTGTGCGACCCTGGACCAACTGGCCGGTTCTCTCTCCTCCGAGCGCCTGCCCTAAACGGAAACACCTCTCGCTAAAGAACGAGGCCGGTGGGATCCTGACCGGCGTCGAGCATGCCTTGCCGCACCTTCACCGGGATCAACAGAGCTAGCCCCAGCCCGAAGAAGACCAGCAGAATGAGAATGGCCTGGCGCTGTGAGCCCAGGACCTGATTGGCGATACCAAAGGCCAGTGGTCCCATCCACGAGGTTCCCCTGGCAGCGATCTCGTAGAAGCCAAAGAACTCCGACTCCCGGTCGTGGGGAATCATCTGTGCGTACAACGATCGGCTGAGGGCCTGAGAGCCACCCAGCACCAGGGCGAGGAAGAATCCCATCACGAACAACTGGGTGATGTTGTTAAGGATCAGGAATGCATAGACCACCAAGGCCACCCAGACACACAGATTGATGATCAGGGCCTTTTTCGCTCCCACTCGCTCGGCGAATCTGCCAAAGGCGAATGCCCCGGGAACAGCCACCACTTGGATCAACAGGACCAACAGGAGGAGCTGGGTGGCCTCGGCGTCGAGTTCGTCGGCGGCGAAGACCGCGGCAACGGTGATAACGGTAGCGATCCCGTCGTTGAAGATCAGATAGGCGATCAGATACCGGAAGGTGACCGGGTGGTCGGACTTGATCTCCTTCAGCGTGGCCAAGACCGAGGTGATGCTGAGCTTCAGCCAGCCAACGCCTGCTGGCTTCTGACGATTGGCCGGACGGGATCGAAGCAGACGACCGGGGAACCACCAGATGAAGACAAGGGCCCACACGCCCGTTCCGCCGAGGCTTATCCGAACCGCCAAGGCGTCGTCTTCCATCAGCAGAATGAGTACGAAGTTTGCGGCCAACCAGAGCGCCCCGCCCATGTACCCCACGGCAAATCCGGCTGAACTGATCCTGTCCCGTAAGGCCGGGGGTGCGATATCGGGAAGGTAGGAGTTGTAGATCACCGAGGCGGCGGAGAACGCCACCGCGGCAACAACGAACAAGAGGCCACCGAGCAGAACGGTTGACTCCACCACGAAGAAGAGTCCGATGGTGGCGATCGAGCCGATGTACGCAAGCGTCAGCATGATGGCCTTTTTCTTGCTGCTGAAGTCGGCGGCCGACCCGACCAGCGGAAGAGCGATGACCTGGAGGATCGCGGACAAGCTGATCACATAGGGATAAAAACTCCCCTCATCGATGTTCAGCCCGAGAACCGTAATTCCGGCGTCGTCGTCGATCAACTCCAGCAGATACGGCCCCAGAAGAGCGGTGACAACGGTGGTACTGAACGCCGACCATCCCCAGTCGAACATCTTCCAGCCAAAGATTTCCGATCGTTCCTCGTCGGTCAGGGCCGCTTCGGCCTGTTCGATCACTGAGGCACCAGTCACCGCCGCAGCGTAATGGCTCGCCGGTCCGCCGTTCTCGATGGTCAGCCGAGCGGCGGCTAACAGAGATCGATGATTCCCGACCAGCTGGACCTCTGTACCAAGGAGCGGATGGACTCGCTATAGCGACCATGCACCTGCCACTCCCGCCCGTTCACTACGAAACGCGTATCCACCGGAATCGTGGTCTGCTGGTAGATGACCTTGGTGGACGGCTTTGGAAGTCTTATCAGTTCGCGGCGGGGCCACGTCAGCCGAATTGGACCGGTGTCGAGGACCACCACATCGTGGCTGGTGAGCGCCAAAATCACCGGGACGGTGATCGAGTCAACGGTTGTCTCCTCAACGCCGACCATGGCCCGACGGCGACGATATTTCCGAAGGGCCCACGTGCTTCCCACCGCTGCGGTAATCGCCACGTCCACCGGCAAGAGGGCCGTCCACGTTTGGTGGAGGGCGTTGGGCGCAGAGCGCACGGGAATGGCCGGAAAGGCCAGCTCTACGGTCTCGCCCGGTAGCTTGCGTGATGCCCGCTGCATCACATGTCGCAACTCGGGCATGAGGCGGAGCGTAGCGAGGCGTCTACCCTCTCCCGCTATGGTAGCTACCGATACCTCATTGGGCGATGCCCTAACGCTTGAACGGGTAGAGGGCGGTGTCGCCGTACTCCAGATGAACAACGGAGAAAACCGCTTCACCCCAGCGGTTGTCAAACACCTGAACGGCCTGATCGATGAGGCCTCAGCCGATGAGTCCATCGGATCGTTGGTCGTCACCGGCTCCGACAAGTTCTTCAGCAACGGCTTCGACATCACCGCGCTCAGCGAAGCTGGAGATAAGGCGCTGGCGTTCGTGGGAAGCACCGAAAAGTTGTGGGCCCGCCTGTTGTCCGCTCCGTTCACGGTCGTGACTGCCCTCAACGGCCATGCGTTCGGCGCCGGAGCCATGTTGGCGTTGGCCGGTGACCTGCGCATCGGGCGAACAGAACGGGGATTCTGGTGTCTTCCAGAAGCGGATCTGGGGATGCCATTCTCGCCGGGGATGATGGCGCTGTTCGCCGACGTTCTTGGTCGGCCGGCCGCCAGCAGACTGATGGTGACCGCCGAGCGGCTTGCGCCCGAGCAACAACTAGCGGCGGGAGTTGTTCACCAGATCGTGCCCGAAGACGACCTCCTCGCCACCGCAGTGGGTGTGGCCGAGGCTGCCGCCGGGCGTCGAGGGAACAATCTCGGTCGGATCAAAGCGCTCCTTCACGCCGATGCGATCGCACTGGCAGGGAAGAGCGTCTGACCTAGTCCGAATCTGGAGCTGAGCCCGGCTTAGTGAGGTCATAGCGGTACACGTTGGTGCTGCGCTCTTCGAATCCCATTCGTTTGTAGAGGCGATTGGCTGCCTCCCGGGACGGGCGGCTGGTGAGATCCACCGACACCGCACCGTGAGCGGCCGCCAACCGAAGCGCATGTTGGTTCAACTTCTCGCCAACTCCCAGACCACGGGCCTTGGCGTCTACTACAACGTCCTCTATCCAGGCCCGCACACCGGTGGGGATACGGAACAGCACCAGCGTCAACGAACCCACGATGTGCCCATCGCCGTTGACCGCCAGCAACAGACGGGAAGCATCGGAGGCCACCAATTCAGCCAGTTGTTCCGCCGATGGCGGAGGATTGGAGCGGGAGAGCTGGGGAATCAGGCGGTTCATCGCCGCCACCAGTTCAGTTGTGACCTCGGTGGCCTCTTCAATCTGCACCCTCCAAGTATGGGCCCGGTACCGTGAGTCGCGTGGCATTAGTCGACTACCTCCACACCCCATCGTTCAACTCGCCGATCATGATCATGGCGTTCGAAGGCTGGAATGATGCTGGCGATGCCGCCTCGTCGGCCGCAGAATACATCGCTGGACAGTCCGAGGCCACGGTGTTTGCCCGACTGGATCCCGAGCCGTTCTACGACTTCCAGCAGAGCCGACCCATGGTGCGGTTTACCGACACCCAGCGGGTAATCGACTGGCCCGAGAACACCTTCAGCCACGGGTCGCTGAACGGACAGGAGCTCATCATCCTCCGAGGAATCGAGCCGCAGTTGCGCTGGCGAACCTACTCCGAGACCATTCGCGACCTCGCTACAGCTGCCGGTGTAGAGATGGTGGTCAGCCTGGGGGCCCTGATCGCCGACGTCGCCCACACCCGGCCCGCAACGATCTACGGGTCGGCCATGAACCCCGAGCTTCGCGGCCGACTAGAGCTCGAGCCCTCAACTTATGAGGGACCCACGGGGATCGTGGGCGTGGTCCACACCACCACCCACGACGCCAACCTGGACTCGGTCTCGCTCTGGGGGGCCGTGCCGAGTTACGTCCCTCACGCCCAGTCGCCCAAGGTGGCCAAGGCGCTGGTAGAACGGGTTTCAAAGCTGTTGGAGCTCCCGATCCCGATACACGATCTCGGCCAAGCGGCCGACGAGTACGTCCGCCAAATCGACATGATGATCGCGGACGACGACGACATGGCCGAATATGTCAGCAACCTCGAAACTGAGTACGACGCTGCCATGAGTTCAGGTTCTGGCAACGAGCTGATCGCCAAGATCGAAGAGTTTTTGAAAGACCAGAAGTAGCTACCGGAGCCATACGTCGGGCCGAGGGCGGTCGTAGTACACCTCGATCGGCTCGCCTCGGATCGCAGAAAACGCTAGATCCAGCCAACGTTCCTGGCTGGCGATGGGGTCCGGCAGCCGATCGGGCGTAAACCAGCCGAGGTCGATGACCTCCTCGGGGTGGGGTTTCAACTCGCCGGCAACCGCCCGGCAATGAAACACGATCGAATAGAGCGGAACGGCGGAAAAGCCGAGACGGAGGCCATCGAAGACCCCCAGCGGACGGACCGCCTCACAGACGATGCCAGTCTCCTCCCGAACCTCTTTCTCCGCCACCTCCGCCGGCGAATAGCCGATGTCGGCCCACCCGGTCGGATACAGCCAGATCCCACTGTCGGCCCGCTGAATCATGAGGAGCTCGCCGTCGTCGTTTCCTACAACCGCACCCACGGCTACCTTCGGTGTGGCGTACCCGGCCAAGCCATCAGCGATCTGGCGCAGCCACTCCCCCGAGAACTCCAGCGGTTCGCCAGCGGTGGCTCTGGCCTTGATTTCACCCGCAACATGAATGATCTCTTCGTAGCGTTCCCGTTCAAATGCCGCCGTGGAGAACGCCAGTCCCGTCTGAGCGATCCCCGCCAACGACTCGGACCAGCGCAAGAGATCCTGGGCGCTGATATTCGGCTCCCGCGCGCTCATCGTGCCGAACTCACCGCATGCAGGACGGCGATCTTCAGCTCGGCCACCAACTCGGCGTCCAACTTACTGCCGGCGGCATCGGTGACGTAGAAGCTGTCAACAGCCTGGGGGCCCAACGTCTGCACGGTCGCCTTGCCAATGTCGAGGCGAAGGTCGGCCATCGCCCTGGTGATGCGGTAGAGCACTCCCACGGCGTCCGGAGCGTGCACGTCGACCACCGTGGCCACCGAGGAAATCCGATTATCCACGGTGACCGAGGTGACGGGCGGTGTAGCCGAGAGCCGGCGACGATACCGCTGCAACTTCTCGGCTCTGTCCGCGACCCGGGCCGAAACAGCCAAGCGGCGATCCAACGCCCGCTCCAACAGCGCCAGGACCGGCTCCCAATCGATCCGATCATCACCGTCAGAGGAAACGAGGAACTCGTTGGCCGCCATACCGCCTTCGGCGGTTGCGGCGGCCTGGACCACATCTAGTCCATTCATCATGAGCACCCCGGCTGCAGCGGCGAACGTCCCGGCCTCGTCGGGGGTGATGACGGTCAGCCGGTTGTGGCTGATCGCAAACTGGCGCTTTCCCTGAGCCATCAGTTCCCGTGTCTCTGAACTCGGGAAGAGAGGGGCTGGCCCGGTGAATGGCTCGCCGTTGAGGAGCGCTTCGGTCCGAAACACCAGCTCGCCCATCAACGACTTCTTCCATGACCCCCACACCGCCGGTCCAGTTGCGATGGAATCCGCCTCGCTGAGAGCGGCCAATAAATAGAGAAAGTCCTTGGAGTAGACCGCGGCCGCCGTCATCTGGATCGTTCCATCGTCGGCCAGGTCTCGGCGGACCGCTACATCAGACAGCAGCAGATGATGGCGGCAGAGGTCCACGAGAACGGCGATGTCGTTGTCGGGATACCCCATTCTGGTTCCGATCGTATTGATGATGTCCATGCCTACTTCGGTGTGGTCACCTGGGAACCCCTTGCCGATGTCGTGGAGTAGTGCGCCAATGACCAGCAAGTCCGGGCGACCCACCCGACTGGCGAGAGCTGCAGCGTTGACAGCAGTCTCACATAGATGACGATCCACCGTAAAGGTGTGCAGCACATTCCGCTGCGGCAGGCTTCGAACCGCATCCCATTCGGGCAGAATCCGAGCCATCAGATTGAAATTGTCGAGGTCCTCCACAACGGCCAGGGCCACAGGGCCAGCGAGGAACAGCTCGGCGAAGAGGCGGCGAGTTCGCTCGTCCCACACGTTGCGATCGAAAAACGGGCATTCGTCCTGTAGCCGAGCCAAGGCGGTTCGGTCGATCCGGAGCGAGCGTTGGGCGGCGAGAACGGCCAACTCGAGGAGCACCGCTGGTCGTTGCACGGGATTGGCGGTCCCGGTGAAGGTGAGAGCTCCGTTGCGAATCTGGATGTCATCGCTCAGCAGTTCGCTCCGATCGCGCGCCGGTGCCGCCGACTCTCGCTCGGTTCGTCGCCACCGTCGCCATGCCTCATCGGAGTTCCAGGCGATACGGCGGGCCGCCAGCGACACTTCTTTCATCAACTTCTGGCCAGAGCCCACACCAACAGCGGCGGCTACTACATCTTGATCGTCCAGGCTGAGCCGGTTTCCGCCACGGCCGCTGATGCGGTGTAACTCCACCCGGGCCCGGGTGAGGACTTCCGCGGCATCGTCCAGTCCCACCAGCAGGTCGGCGGCAAATCCGGGCTGCATTGTCTCGGCCCAGCGCAACGCATCCAAATCTCGTAGGCCACCCCGACCCTCCTTCAGGTCAGGTTCCAATCGGAATGCAACGTCACCGAACTGTGTATGCCGGTCCTCGATAACGCGGGCCAGTTCTCGTAGCTGTGCCGGCGCCCGCTTTCCACGAGCTCGGGAGATCTGGGCCGCAGCATCAGCCAGTACCTCAGCGCTTCCCGCTATCAGACGCATCGCCGAGAACGCGGTTGCCCGCTCCAGTTCTGCACTGGCGAGCTGACCGGCCTCTTTCGGGGTGAGGACTGCGTGACCCAACTTCAGATTGCGATCCCAAATCGGATACCAGAGACGTTCGGCGACGGCGGCGATATCCCGACGTTTGCTGTGGAACAGCACGAGATCCAGGTCGCTCTGGGGCCAGAGCACCCCTCGCCCATACCCACCGACGGCAACCAGCGCCAGCTTTGACGCGTCACCTTGGGCTGCGGTGGCGAACACTTCGGCCAGCCACGAATCCGCTGCCGCGGAACGGGCCCGGCAGTACTCAGATCCATGAAGTGAGGGAGCGATCAGCAAGTCGGCTTTGGTCTTCATGAGGCGGTCGACTTCCGGACGGGAGCGAGCAGCTCGGGAAGGCGGCGAAAGAAAACCGAACGCGCCAACACGGCGTCGTAGCCGGCATCGAGGGCGGCGTCGTGGCGCGGGGTGTCAACGTGGGACCCAAAACCAACAACATGGGCATTGTCGATTCGAAACGGAACCGGGTCGGCCGTACGGTCCAAATCAACGATCACAAGGTCCGGTTCGGTATGGGAGCTGAACTCAGCCAGCTTCTGGGCGTTCCTGATGTGGTGTACTTCGAAGGCATCGAAGCGCGAGCGGTCTCCAAGTTCAGGTGCGCACACCACCACTACCGGTCGACGATCCGGCACTCGTATATGGTGCCGTCGAAGATGGACGTGGGCTTTGGCCGCTCCCCATGCCAGACCCAGGTCGTGAAGCGAGGGATGCACGTCGGCGAAAGTTGCCGGTGCGATGTTGTAGAGATCATCGGGATGAAGCGCAACGCTGCTGGCATCGCGTTTGGGTGCCGGAACATTCAAAGATTGGAGCTCAGAAGTGATCGGCCCGACGAGAGTCCTTACGATCTCCAATGGACTCGTCCATTGATGATCGATGTCAGCACCAAGAAGTGATGCGAGGTCGGGCAGGACAGAGTTTCGCACCTGTTCACTGATGCGGTCTGCGCACTCTTGGACCCGTTTATGGGCATCCGCGGGCGACCGCGAAACCAGACTGTTCACCGCCCACCGCTCCACGTTGATCCGGAGCGCATCGAGCAGCGCTCTGGCATGGGATGCAAGGAGTTCGGCTTCGGGAAGGCTCTCACCACTGTCCGGGTCCATGGCGCTGGGTTGCGGGTCGGTCACGCTGGGAAGTACAGCGCTTGACGCACGGAGAGCTCCAAGCGCCGCTTTTCCCGGTTGACTTTCAACACCTTCACCTGGACTTCATCGCCTCGCAACACGACCTCGGAGGGATGGTGGGGTCGGTACTCGGCGAGTTCGCTGAGATGCACCATTCCCTCGGCCGGACCGATGTCTACGAAGACCCCATAATCGACGAGGCGTTTCACCGTGCCGGTATGAACCGAGCCCACCTCGATTCCCGCCATCGGATCGTCCAACAAGGCTTTTCGAGAGAACGAGACTCGCCGCTTCTTGGGCTTCACCTCGATCACCTGCACGTCGATTTCTTGACCAACTTCCACAAGGCCTTTCGGCGATGTCACCCGATCCCATGACATTTCGCTGACATGAAGAAGACCCCGAACGCCGTTGACCGTAACGAAAGCGCCGAACGCTGTGAGCTCGTTGACCGTCCCCTTGTAGGTGCCACCCACCTTGAGCGATTGCAGCGCCTCGGCATCGGCTCTGCGCTGCTCCTTCATGAGCGCCGACCGGCGAGAAAGCAGGAGCCGATCCTTCTGGCGATCCGCCGCCAGAACCCGCAATTCGACCATTTGGCCCACCGTCTCGGGCGGCGGCGGCTGGGAGCTGAGCTGGAAGTGGTTCAAGGGTACGAAACCGCGCAGTCCCATCACGTCGACAACCACACCTTTCTTGGATGCGGCGGTCACGCGACAGTTGATGGTGGAATGGTCCTCGATGCTATCGGTGGCCTTTTTCCAGGCCCGATCCCGAAGGACCCATTTGCGGGACAGCACCACGCGATTTCGCGGGTCCTCGCGCGACAACACCGCTCCTTCAGCACCGTCGCCAACTTGAAGAACGGTGGTGGGATCGGTGCCTGCCAAATCAAAGTTCTCCCGGTGGATGACCGCCGCTCGACCGTCGTCGAGCGTGAGGTCAACCTCTTTGTTTGTGACGCCGGTGACGATCCCGCCCAGAATCTGCATCACGAGGGGAGCATGCTCCTCGATAGGCGGCAAGGTGCCACCGGGAACCTCGATCAGGGGCGCAGCGAGTGCTGGCGCAGGAGTGGGAGTGGGAGTGGGAGCAGCCTCTGCGTGCACTGGGGCGGCCGGTTGCTCTGCTTGTGAGGGTTCGGGTTCCGGTAGCGCTCCCTCTGACTGCTCGTGCGGAATCTCAGCCACAACCGGCTCCTCAGCCACAACCGACTCATCAGGCTGCACTGCTTCTTCTGCCGGGGCTACTTCCTCAGCCACAACCGGCTCATCGGACAGCACTGCTTCTTCTGCCGGGCGCTCCAGCCACAACCGACTCAACAGGCTGAACTGCTTCTTCTGCCGGAGCTACTTCTTCAGCCACAACCGGCTCATCAGGCAGCACTGCTTCTTCAGCCGGGTCGGGGTCGGCCGTGAAGCTGATTGGCGGTGTGTCGCCGAGGGACGGAGCTCGGACGACGTCGGCGGGTTCTTCCGTTACGTCTGCTGGATCCGACATAACCCCCACCGTACTGGGCGCATTGGCACCGTGGGCTGCTAGTCGACGCCGATAGCGGTGAGGACTTCGTTGGCGGGGGCGACCATACCTGTGTAGAACTGGCCAAAGTCGGCGAATTTTGCCGAGGCCTCATCGAAACGCATCGTGTAGACGACTTCTTTGAGGTCGTCGGGTCGCTGAGCAAAAAGAGTGACGCCCCATTCGAAGTCGTCGAGCCCGGTGGAGGCAGTGATGAGTTGCACCAGACGGCCAGCAAACTTCCGGCCGCTGGTGCCGTGCTCCATCATCAGATCTTTACGCTCGTCGAACCCCAACGCAAACCAGTTACTCACCTCCGCCCGCCGCTTGCTCATCGGGTAGAAACACCACGCCGTTTTTCCCTCCGGTGGGAGGTTCGGGTACAGGCGGTCTTTCTTCATTTGGTCTGGTACGCCGGCGGCGTATTCGGACACTTCGGTGATGCTGACGTAGCTATCCACGAGTTCGAATCCCGCCTGCGTGAGCTGGGTCTGAAGCGTCCGCAGCGTCCAGAGATTCGGTCCCAGCGCCATTACCGCCAAGTCCGCTTTGTGGCCAAGCATCGCCACAGAGATCACCTGGCTTCCAGCGGTTTCCGCCGTCTTCAATGCCGAGATCGCCGCTTCCCGGTCGGCGAGCACCGTAGTTCGGTAGAAGAGATGCACCACTCCCAGCCCTTCCTTCGGAACGGCGCCGTCAACTACGTCACTCGCATCTGTTTGGGTGGGAGAAGCCATGAGACAAGCCTATCGACACGACCGATTGGCTGATCGGTCAGACGGCTTCGAACGGACTGTAGAGCGTGCCGGTGCCGTCTCGGGCGAACCCGACCAGAGTCATTCCAGATCGGCGGGCAGTTTGGACCGCCAATGCCGACGGACCGCTTACCGACACCAACGCGGTAAACCCGGCCGCCCAGGCTTTCTGGACCATCTCGAAGCTGGCCCGGCCACTGACGAAAAGCGCCATGTCGGTGGCCGGGAGGAGGTCATCGAGCAGCAGGCGGCCGATCACTTTGTCCACCGCGTTGTGCCGCCCGATGTCCTCCCGCACGACCACGAACTGGCCCTCCCGGTCGGCGGCACCAGCGGCATGGGATGAACCGGTGGATTCAAAAAGCCTCTGCGACATCCGAATGGTGGAGGCCAGCGACAATAGCGGCGCGTATTCCCACCGATCATGCGGCGGCAAGACGCTCAAGGTCTCGGTGAGCTCCTCGATCGCATCAGCCCCGCAGATCCCGCAGGACGAGGTGGTACTACCAAGCCGAGGCGTCGGCTTCGGCGCTTTGCCACCGGTTTCCACCGTGACCACATTGAAGTCTGATTCCACCGCCGAGCCCGTCCCGCAGTATCGAATACTGATGACCGGTGCTCCGTGAAGGATTTGTTCGGTGAGACAGAATCCCGCTGCCAATTCAAAGTCATGACCGGGCGTTCGCATGGTTGATGACACGAGGGTTCCATCGAGCTGGATGGCGAGCGGTTCCTCCACCAAAAGCGTGTCAGGCGTCTTCGTTGAAGTTCCGTCCGCTTTCAGCTTTCGGCTGAAGAGTTCAAGGGAGGTGGACCGGTGTGCCATCACGTTCAAGCTACCGACAATCGGGGCCCGAGTTGGGCCGACCCCGAGAGCGGATCGCAGCAGACCCGCCTAGGACAAACGGTGGGCGGCGAAGGAAACGACGGCCAAGCCTCCCAAGGTTGGCAGCGTTACCAGAGCCGACGCTTGACCCACGGAAAGATCTGTTGCGGCCAAGGCCCCAACGAGGGCAGGTGCAATGAAGCCGGCCAGCCTCGATCCGCCGGTGAGCGCCCCCAACCCCGCTCCCGATTTACCCGGGTACCGGGCAGCATCATCGTAGAGCTTGGGGAAGAACGTGGAGATTCCCACCCCCGCCACCATGTACGCCGCGAGCGTCACCCACCGATTGGGCACCAGGCTGGCGGCGGCCATGCCGCTGAACGAGAGAGCCAGAGCCACTCGGAACAGCCGGTCGGATCCGATTTTCACAAGCACCAAGTCTCCCCCGAAACGACCCAGCGTCATGCCTGACGTGAACGCCACGTAACCGAGACCAGCGAAACCGGCACCGGCTCCAAAGTCATCCGAGAGCCGGAACGCCGCCCAGTCACTAGAGGTGAGTTCAACCACGATGGCGCAACCTCCGGCAACCGCCAGGGCCGCCAGAGCCATCCGTTTTGCCCGGCCCCGAACCTTCTCCGGACGTTCGTCCGTAAGGCTGACCACCGTTACGTGGCTGAACTCTCGATCTTCACGGAGCAGCCCGCTACCCACGAAGACGATCACGACGAGCATCAGAGCGGTAACACCAAAGAAGTGATCACGAAGCGACACCCCGAGGCCGGCCAGCTGGGACGAAGCGAGACCGCCCACCACTGTCCCCAAACTCCACAACCCGTGAAGGCGGTTCATGACCGGGGCGTGACGCCGAGCGCTGAGCCACGACCCCTGGAGATTCATGGCCACGTCGACGATCACGTCGAAGGTCTGCAAACCCGCAAAGCCGATCACAAGGACATAGGGCGTACGGGCCAGTCCCAGCACCGGCAAGAAACACACCAGAGCCAGCGCCCCGAAGATCAGCGTCCTGCGTGTGCCCAGCCACTCGATGATCGGACTGGCGCCGAGACTTCCAACCAGTCCGAGCGTTCCGCCAATGGTGATGAGGAGCCCCAACTCGCCCACCGTGATGTCCACAACATCCCGGATTTCCGGGAGTCGCGGCACGAACGACGCGAAGACCGCACCATTGACGAAGAACTGCGTGGCCACCGAAAGTAGGGCCCGTTGTTGGCGGGCTCCGAACTGAGCGGGGCTGGTCACCAGCGGATTCTACGCCCCTGTGGTGGCGGCGGACGCGAATGAGGTCGGGCTATGCCCGACCTCATTCGACGACTATTCGTGAAAGTTGCTAGTCCTCGTCGTCGACGAAATCGGTTACTACGACCTCAGTGGTAAGGAACAGCGCAGCAATCGAGCCAGCGTTCTGCACGCCGGAACGGGTGACCTTGGCGGCGTCCACAACGCCGGCCTTCTGCAGGTCTTCGTAAACGTTGGTCGCCGCGTTCAGACCATGCCAGCCCGACAGGCTGGACACCTTGTCCACTACAACGCCACCCTCGAGGCCGGCGTTTTCGGCAATCTGCTGCAGCGGCCGGCTGAGAGCCTTCAGCACGATGTTCGCCCCGGTGGCCTCGTCGCCCCTGAGCTTCTTGACCTCTTTGGACTCCCGAGCGGTGTCACGAGCTCGGATGAGAGTGACCCCACCGCCGCAGACGATTCCTTCTTCGATTGCAGCCTTGGTGGTGGAAACAGCATCCTCGATGCGGTGCTTCTTTTCCTTGAGCTCCACCTCGGTTGCTGCGCCCACTTTGAGCACCGCAACCCCGCCGCTGAGCTTGGCCAGGCGTTCCTGGAGCTTCTCACGGTCATAGTCGGAGTCGGTATTGGCGATCTCGGCACGGATCTGACTGATGCGGCCGGCTACCTCGGAGGCCGCGCCGCCACCCTCGATAATCGTGGTCTCATCCTTGGAGATCGTGACCTTTCGGGCCGTGCCGAGGAGATCCAACGTGGCGGTCTCGAGCTTGAGGCCCACCTCCTCGTTGATGACTTGACCACCGGTGAGAACGGCCATGTCTTGCATCATGGCCTTACGCCGGTCGCCGAAGCCGGGCGCTTTGACGGCAGCAACGTTGAACGTGCCGCGAATCTTGTTGACGACGAGCGTTGCCAGCGCTTCGCCGTCTACGTCCTCGGAAATGATGAGGAGTGGCTTGGAGGTCTGCATGACCTTCTCCAGCAGGGGAACCAGATCGCGAATAGCGCTCACCTTGGAACCGACCAGAACAATGTAGGGATCCTCCAAAACCGCCTCCATGCGGTCATGGTCGGTGACGAAGTACGGGCTGATGTAGCCCTTTTCGAACCGCATTCCTTCGGTGAATTCGAGATCCATTCCAAAAGTGTTGGACTCTTCGACGGTAACTACCCCGTCCTTGCCAACCTTGTCAATCGCCTCGGCGATGGTCTTGCCGATCAATGAGTCATTGGCCGAGATGCCCGCCACCTGAGCGATCTGGGACTTGTCATCGACTTCGATCGCGAAATCGGCAATCGCAGCAACGGTGGCCGCTACACCAACCTCGATGCCGCGCTTGAGACCCATGGGGTTGGCGCCGGCGGCCACGTTGCGGAGGCCTTCCTTCACCATTGCCCAGGCCAGCACGGTGGCAGTGGTGGTGCCGTCGCCAGCTACATCATCGGTCTTCTTGGCGACCTCTTTGACCAGTTCGGCGCCGATGCGCTCATAGGGGTCTTCGAGATCGATTTCTTTGGCGATGGAAACACCATCATTGGTAATTGTGGGTGCTCCGAACTTCTTGTCGAGCACCACGTTCCGGCCCTTGGGGCCGAGGGTGACGCGAACGGCGTCAGCCAACTGGTTCATACCGGATTCAAGACTGCGACGAGCTTCGTCGTCAAAGGACATCATTTTTGCCATGGTGGCGCTTACCTCTTCAGGGAGAAAGGATTTTTACAAGTTGGCACTCTAGCGATGAGAGTGCCAAAACATCAACAAAACCCAGATCTCAGAACCGAAACAGCTGCCGGGCAGGTGGGAGCACCGAGGTAGAGATTCGATCCTTACCGCCGCAACTCTTGGCCCAAACGGTGTACGAGGAGTTGGCGGTAGTGCTGTTGGGTCATTTGGGTGGGCCGTTAGAACCAATCCACTCATCGGAATGCTTCGGAGACCGAACGTAGTGGGGTCGGGGCGTCCTCCTAGCCGAGCCCCTGGCCCTTCCTGGCGGGAACCAGGGAGAAGCGGTCGGTGGGGTTCAACTCCCACCGACCGCCCCCCATCTCTCTCATGTCCTCGCTCTGTCTCATGTCCTCGCTCTGCGCAACCGGCGCGAGGGCGCCGTCAGCTTGCCGCTCAGCTCGCTCCGCTCGACAGAACATCCAGCTCTACGCGCTGCTCCGTCCCTCCGCAGCGTCACCTCCGCGCAACCGGCGCGAGGGCGCCGTCAGCTTGCCGCTCAGGTCGCTCCGCTCGACAGAACATCCAGCTCTACGCGCTGCTCCGTCCCTCCGCAGCGTCACCTCCGCGCAACCGGCGCGAGGGCGCCGTCAGCTTGCCGCTCAGGTCGCTCGGCCCGACAGGACCGCGACCCCTTCCGGCTGCTCCGTCCCTCCGCAGCGTTGCGCGCTGCGCTTCCGGCGTCGGCGAGTTGGCGAGTTGGCAACTTTTGCGGCAGCAGCTTCAGCTTCGGCAAGGCGACGCTGAATCTGACGCGAATGCAAAGTGCCCTCGGTCATGGTCTGAAGCCCATAGAGCGCCGAAGCGACCATAAACCATGGATCCTTGGCGGCGTCCTCGTCGGCTTCTTCCTCCGCATCGAGCACGGCCTGATGTACAAGGGCCAGCGGTCGATCGGAGAGCAGATAGACCAATTCGGTGAGTCGCCCGATTCGATTGTCAATGAAGGGGGTGAGCGGTGTCATGAATACACTTCCTCATCAGATCCGACCTGCGGGTTGCAGCTCGCTGCTTGTTGAACGCATCGGCATAATCGGCCTTGTGACTTGAGCCTCCCCTCGGTATTTCTGCCTATAAAGGCAAGTAGCCTTGTCCGGTGACCCTCCGGACCGACCTTCGAAACCTGGCCATCGTTGCCCACGTTGACCACGGGAAGACCACGTTGGTCGATGCCATGCTTCAGCAGACTGGCTCTTTTCCGTGTGAACGAAGACGTCGGCGAGCGAGTGATGGATTCGGGGGATCTCGAGAAGGAAAAAGGCATCACCATTCTCGCCAAAAACACGTCCGTGAAATACGGCGATGTCACGCTCAACATTGTGGACACACCGGGCCACGCCGATTTCGGTGGCGAGGTCGAACGGGCGCTCACGATGGTCGATGGCGTCGTGCTTTTGGTTGATGCCGCAGAGGGACCACTCCCCCAGACCCGATTCGTGCTGCGCAAGGCAATGGAGCGCGAGCTCCCGGTAGTCCTGCTGATCAACAAGGTGGACCGACCCGACGCGCGAATCGAAGCGGTGGTGGATGAGGTCTATGAGCTCTTCATCGACATCGGCGCCCGAGACGACCAGATCGACTTCCCCATTGTCTATTCCTCGGCAAAGGACGGCTGGGCCTCACTGAAGGCCAATGAGCAGGGCGAGGATCTTCTGCCGTTGCTGGATCTGCTGGTTTCCTATCTACCCGCTCCGTCCTATGAGGAGGGGCACCCGCTCCAGGCATGGGTCACCAACTTGGACTCCTCGGCCTACGTTGGCCGTCTGGCGCTCTGTCGGGTGATGAACGGGACTCTGACCAAAGGCCAATCTGTTGGCCTCAGCCGAGTGGACAGAAAACTGGATCGGATAAAGATCTCAGAGATGTATCTCACAGAGGCACTCACACGGGTCCCCGCCGAGACGGCCGGGCCGGGAGACCTCGTTGCGATTGCGGGCGTGCAGGACATCCTGATCGGTGAGACCCTTGTCGACCTCGAGGACCCCCGCCCGATGCCGGTGATCGCCGTAGACGAACCAGCCCTGTCAATGACCATCGGCATCAACACCTCACCGTTGGCTGGCAAGGAAGGCCAGAAACTCACCGCCCGCATGGTGAAGGATCGTTTGGATCGCGAGCTGGTCGGCAACATGAGCCTCCGGGTGCTCAACACCGAACGGCCCGATGCTTGGGAGGTTCAAGCCCGCGGAGAGCTGCAGTTGGCGATCCTGGTGGAACAAATGCGCCGTGAAGGCTTCGAACTCACTGTTGGCAAACCGCAGGTCGTAACGCAGGAGATCCACGGTGAGATCCACGAGCCGGTGGAACGAGTGGTAATCGACGTACCCGAAGAGCACCTCGGCGCCATTACCCAACTCCTGGCCGCCCGCAAAGGAGCCATGGAGAACATGGTCAATCACGGCACCGGCTGGGTCCGCCTGGATTACCTCGTGCCGGCTCGCGGACTCATCGGGTTCCGCACCGAGTTCATGACCGAGACACGGGGCACCGGGGTGCTCAACCAGAGCTTCGATGGCATGCAGCCATGGTTTGGTGAACTTCGGACCCGTCGAACCGGCTCATTGGTATCGGACCGCAAGGGTCCGGCCACCGCCTATGCCCTCATAGGTCTGCAGGAACGAGCCCAGATGATGGTGAGCCCCACCGACCCCACGTATCCGGGCATGATCGTTGGCGAAAATAGTCGATCCGACGACATGGACGTGAACGTCTGCCGAGAGAAACAGCTCACCAACCATCGTGCTGCAGCATCGGATCAGACCGTGAAACTCACACCACCAAAGGTGCTGTCATTGGAGCAGGCGCTCGAATTCATTTCCGACGACGAGGCCGTCGAAGTGACGCCGGAGAGTATTCGACTTCGCAAGGTCGAACTGGATCCAACCGCTCGCGCCCGCGTGGCCAAGGCCCGCAAGCAAGCACGGCTCGCCGAAGCCGGCGCCTAACACCCCAGCTCGCCCAAACCGGCAGGCCAGAATGTCACCAGCGCGAACCTCAGCTGCCACCTTGCCAGACGGCAGATTAGAGCGGGACATTCACCATCTCTTGGGCGGCGATGCTGAGCTGGCCGCCGGCAAGGAAGAGTGTGGCAGGTGAAGGCGACTGATTCTCGATAGTGATCTCCGCCGTGGTGGCCGAGACGTTGAGCCGGGCGCCACGATGCAGGATCTGGAACGCTAGCCCGTCCCACCCGGGGGGCAATTGCGGGTTGAGATGTAGTTGCTCATCCACGATCTGGAGCCCGCCGAACCCGAGCACCACAGCAATCCACGAGCCGGCCATGCTCGTGGTATGGCACCCATCCTCGGTGTCATTGTTGTAGTCATCGAGATCGAGCCGGGCGGTGCGCAGCGTCATTTCGAGCGCCTTGTCCAAGCGGCCCAAACGCACGGCCAACACGGCGTGGACGGAGGGCGAAAGTGAGGACTCGTGAACCGTCCTGGGCTCATAAAAGTCGAAGTTTCGCCGCAGCGTGGCGAGATCGAACCGATCTTCGAACACCCACATTCCCTGGAGAACGTCGGCCTGCTTGATGAATGGTGACCGCAGGATTCGATCCCACGACCACTTCTGGTTCAGTGGCCGGTCAGAGGGGTCGAGGTCAGCAACGGTGATCATTTCCTTGTCGAGATAGTCACTCTGTTGGAGGAAGATTCCACGCTCGGTGTCCTCGGGAAGATAGATACGCTCGGCAACATCGGCCCACCGGGCCAACTCGTCGGGCGAGACTTCCGGGACAGCAGCGGATCCGATTTCCGCCAGCGACGCCAACGTGTATCGCAGGGTCCACTGCGCCATCAGGCTGGTGTACCAGTTGTTGTTGACGTTGTTTTCGTATTCGTTGGGGCCAGTGACCCCCAGCATCACCCACGCATTGCGCTTTTCAGACCACGAAACCCGCTGGACCCAGAACCGGGAGATCGCCACCAGAACTTCGAGCCCACCCTCAACCAGGTAGCGGCTGTCGCCGGTGTAGCGGATGTAGTTGAAGATGGCAAAAGCGATCGCACCATTGCGATGGATCTCCTCGAATGTGATCTCCCACTCGTTGTGACACTCCTCTCCATTGATGGTGACCATGGGGTAGAGGGCGGCCCCGTCGGTGAACCCGAGCTTCTCGGCATTCTCGATGGCCTTGCCGAGTTGACGGTGCCGATAGCGCAAAAGGTTTTTGCTGACTTGGGGCTCCGACGTTGCCAGATAGAACGGGAGGCAGAACGCCTCGGTGTCCCAATAGGTGACACCGCCGTACTTCTCGCCAGTAAAACCTTTCGGCCCGATATTGAGGTCAGGGTCGTCACCGGTGAAGGTGCTGTTGAGCCCGAAGATGTTGAAGCGGATGCCTTGTTGAGCGGCCGGATCCCCGGTGATCTGGACATCGCTCGTTTCCCAGTTGCGCTCCCACGCCCCAACGTGATCGGCCAGAAGCTCGTGGAATCCCTTGGACTCGGCCGCATCGAGAACCTCGTTGCAGCGGTCCTCGACCAGTGAGGGGTCCATCGTGCGTGAGGTCACGTTGGCCCCGAGCTTCACCATCTCGACCGTCTGACCGGCGTCGACGTGGAGCGAATACGTGCTCGCCGCATACAGCGAACGGGTGAAGGACGTGGCCTCCTCGTCCGGCTCGGTGGCGAAGGTGAGGGAACCACCAACGGCCACAACAAACTCGGTCTTCTTTGTCTTGGACACCACGATCGTGCGATTGTCTCGCGCGTCCTCGCGCACGGGATCCCAGAATCCAAAATCGTGATTGGAGTCCTCGTTCACCACATCACCTTGGATGGCCGAGGTGATCACAACGGATGCATCGGTCGAGCAGGTGATTCGGTAGCGGAAGGCCCCCAGTTCGGGGTTCGGCAACGATACGAAACGGAGCGACTCCACACTCACCTCTACACCGTTCGAGAGTGTGGCGGTGAACGAGCGCTCCAGCGTTCCCTCCCGCATGTTCAGCTCCCGCCGGTACTCCACCACTTCCGCAGTGGCCAGATCCAGCTCAACGTCATTTACTCGAATGCTCAGGGTCTTCCAGTCTGGAGCGTTCAAGACCTTGGCGAAATAGTCGGGGTAGCCGTTTTTCCACCACCCCACTCTGGTGGGGTCCGGATAGTAGATACCGGCGAGGTAATTACCGGGTAGCGAATCGCCCGAATAGGTCTCCTCGTGATTGCCCCGACCGCCGAAGTGTCCGTTACCGAGGGAGAACAAACTTTCAAAGACGCGGTTGTTCTCGGTGTCGAAACCATCTTGAACAACTTGCCACGGGTCATGAGCCACCAGATTCTTCACTCGCTCAGACTAGGGGTTACCACCGATATCCCGGGGGAGGAGCGAACCCAAGCGTGGTAGCCTCTTCGGTGCGCCCGGATAGCTCAGTTGGCCAGAGCGCCGCTCTTGTAAAGCGGATGTCGTGGGTTCGAATCCCACTTCGGGCTCAGGTTTTTCAGGAAATCAGCGCCGCACCAAATGCCCATCGCGGTCTGGTCCACTTTGGGGCGCTCTGAAGGCTAGTATCTGCAGCATATGAACACCGGAGCACATGACGCTGGCGGCGGATTTGGTCAATCGGTAGGCACCAGTGCCAGCCGCGGCGTGGCAGTGATTCTCGCTGCTGTTGCCGTGGGCGCCATCCTCATGTGGTTGGGGTATTCCGACCAGACAGTGGATGCGTCTTCTGAGGAGTCCTCGCAGACCGCCACCGACGACGGCGCTGCCGACGGGTCCACCGACGACGGTGCAACCACCGACGGGGATATCACCACTACAGCGCCACCCACCACAGAGGCCACCACTACCACTGCTCCCCCGGCGGTTGCCCGACCTGCCGATCAGGTAAAGGTTCTGGTCCTCAACGCTGCGGTAAACAAGCGAGGCATCGCCGGACGGGGCACCGCCATCGTGGAGCAAGCCGGGTATGTCACGCTGAAGGCCGGAGACGCCAAGAAAGATCAAGCAACCGAGATCCAATACGCCCCAGACTATGAAGCCGATGCCATTGCAGTGGCGGAGACCTTCGGGCTAGATTCCAGCGTCGTGGTCCCGTTCCCATCCGAACTGAACACCGATGACCCCGGCGACGCCAACGTCATCGTGATCATCGGGCTCGACGGCAAGATCGACATCTGACCCGGGTACTGCTCGCCTTCGACAAGTTCCGGGGCACTGCACGGCGAGACGATCTTCACCACGCCGTCCGAACCGCCCTTGAGGCGGCAGGGCACACTGTCACCGAGTCGCTGCTCAGCGATGGTGGCGAGGGTTCGCTGGAAACGGTCGGCGGGGCCAACAGAACTTCGATCGTGACCGGACCCCTGGGCGATCCAGTGTCGGCCGGGTGGCGGATGGATGACAAGGGAACCGGGCATCCGGTTGCATTCATCGAGATGGCTGAGGCCAGTGGACTGGCGTTGGTCGGCGGCGCTGAAGGTAACGATGCCCTTTCGGCAAACACCTACGGAACCGGCGAACTCATCGCCCTCGCGCATGCCGAAGGAGCCAAGGAGATCACGGTCTTCGTTGGAGGCTCGGCCACCACCGACGGAGGCCTGGGGGCACAACGAGCCATGCCACTTCCGCCTCGGCTTCGATCAACGACGATTACGGTCGCCGTAGACGTGGAAACGCACTTCACCGATGCTGCCAAAGAGTTCGGTCCTCAGAAAGGGGCGTCCCCCGCCCAGGTCGAGCTACTCACCCGCCGGCTGCAAAGGTTGGCCGACATCTACATGGAGCAATATGGAGTCGATGTTCGCATCCTTCCGGGAGCGGGTGCGGCGGGAGGATTGGCCGGTGGACTCGCGGCGGTGGGTGCCAGAATCGCTTCCGGTTTTGATGTCCTGGCAGAGGCGGCACGCTTGGACGAGGCGTTGGCCGGTGTGGATGTCGTCGTCACCGGCGAGGGTTTCTGTGACGCCAATTCGTTCTCCGGGAAAGTCGTTGGGGGCGTATCGAGATGGGCTCGGACCGCCGACGTCCCAGTGCTCGCTGTGGTTGGTGACACCGATCTCGAACCGGGCGAGATCCCCCAGCATGTTCGGGTGAATAGCCTCGCCAGCCGGTTCGGTTTGGATCGAGCTCTCACCGAGACGGTGGACCTAGTAGCGCAGGTGGTCTGTGCAAGCATCTGAACACGATCTAGGGTAAGTGCATGGCACTCGAGCCCAGCGGAAGATCCGACCTCAGCCCCCCCACAATGCCATTGGCGCTACGCGTGGTTGGAGGCGTCACCGTCGCCATTGTGGTGTTACTCGTGCTCCGCTGGATTTTTGGGATTCTCTGGACTCTGGTCCGGCTCGGAATCTTCGTGGCAGTCCTGGTGGGCATCATCTATGCCGTTCAGCAGTTCCGCTCCAAGGATTAGTCAGGAGCCACGGAGGTCGGCGGCTCGTGCTGGGAGCGCTGCCGAACGACCTCAAAACAAGCGGCCGAGGTTGCCATGGCCACGTTCAGGCTGTTGAGCTGGCCCAACAAGGGCAAACTAGCCAAAACATCCACGCGTTTGCGCACCAATTGCGACAGTCCTTTGCCTTCCGCACCTAGGACCAACGCCACCGGTCGGCGGCCGGAGAGGTTCACGTCAAACAGGCGTGTGGGAGCGTCGGCTTCGAGACCGACGGTCAGAACTCCGGCCTTGGAGAGTTCAGTGAGTGTTGCGGGCACCCCGCCAACCAATCCCATCGGCAAGTGTTCGATTGCGCCAGCTGCGGTTTTTGTGACCGTGGGGCTCACGTGAACTGCCCGATGCCGTGGCAACAGCACACCCGTGACGCCGGCACACTCGGCGGTGCGGAGAATCGCACCAAGATTCTGGGGATCGGTAATGCCGTCCAAAACGAGCAGGAACGGATTCTTCACCGAGAGAAGATTTGACAGCGACCGCTCCTGGAGCGGCTTGGCCTTCGCCAGCACGCCTTGATGGCTCATGGTGAGCGCGTCGGCATCGAATCGTTTGCGCGTTACCGACTTCAGTGGAATCTGTAGATCAGCGGCCAGTTCGCGAATGTCCGTCAGAATGTCGGCATCGTCGAGATCCTCGATCATCAGGATCTCGTTGACCGGTCGCTTCTGGGCCAAAAGAAGTTCTCGGACTGCTTGCCGACCCTCCACCTGGTCTCCGCCCAGGCCTTTCCTAGCGCCTGAGCGTCGATTGGAGGGGGGTTGGGATCGGCTGCTGGGTTTGCCTCCCGAACGCCGCTTGCGGGCCCGCGGCTCAGCGGGATCACCGGTCACGGGACGGGTGCCTCGCGCCCCCTGACCGCGCTTGGGTCCTCGTGAGCCGGGACCAGTTTGTTTTGGCGTTCCCCGGGCTCCGGTCCGTCCGCCCTTGCCTCTATTGCTCTGATTCATGGTCCCACCATCAAGACGGTGGCCCAACACTGGACGCCTTCGGCCAATGCGGTAACACCCTCGGTTCGTTTGCCCTTTATTGTGACCGGTCCACCCGCCGCTTCGGACAGGTTTATTTCCATCGCCCTGCGGTGGGAGGAGATCTTCGGAGCGTCCAGCACCACGGTGCAGTCCGCATTGATGATCTTCCAGCCCGCCGCCCGCAGCCGCTCGGCGGCAACGCTCAAGAGCTCGATGCTGCTGGCTCCTTCGAACTGGGGATCGGTGTCGGGGAACATCACACCAATGTCGCCCATGCCGGCGGCGCTGAGCATGGCGTCGATGACCGAGTGAGCGATGACGTCGGCGTCACTGTGGCCCCGCAACCCGCTTGCCTCCGGAAACATCACACCACCCAACACGAGTTGACGGTGAGGATCGGTGGACCAGCGGTGCACGTCGAACCCTTGACCGCTGCGCAGCCGGTCCAACTCCGCGGATGGTTGCATGCCCATGAGTATCTCCGCCATTGCGAGGTCCTGCGCAACGGTGACCTTGATGTTCTTCGGATCGCCATCCACGGTTACGACCGTGCCACCCATGGCACTCACCAGTGTTGCGTCGTCGGTGGCGTCGCCGCCAGCGCGATGAGCGCCCATTATCAACTCAAAATCGAATCCTTGGGGGGTTTGTACACCAACAAATTGGGTGCGATCAACGGGATCCCCGGCGACCGATCGCAGTGAATCCGTGACCGGCACGACGGGAACAACCGCCTGGGCGCCCGCAGCAAGGGCCTTGACCACTCGCTGCACAACCTCTGGCGGGACGGCCGGGCGGGCAGCGTCGTGGATCAGAACATGTGACGGTTGGAGATGAGCGAGTGCATCGAGACCAGCCTTCACCGACGCGGTGCGGGTGGTACCCCCTCGTACAACAACGGTCATCAGATCGGCGGCCTCGCTGCGATGGTCCGGCACGAAGCCCTCTGGGGCCACCACGACCACCGCATCACTGACAGCCGCCACCGCCCGTACCGAATGCTCCAGCACCCGGATTCCCCCAATCCGTCGGAGCTGCTTGGGAACCCCTCCCCCGGCTGTGGCCATGCGGGAACCGGTCCCGCCCGCTACAACGACGGAGCACAATCGCATAGGTGGATTATCGGGCTCGAAGCTCCAGCTGCGGGCGATTTCGGATGTGGTAGCGGCGGTCCCTTTGCTCGATCCAACCGAGACGCACGAAGCTGGCGATGGCCTTGTTGACCCGTTCCCGGCTGGCACCAACCATTCCAGCCAGTTCTTCTTGGGTTACGGGGAGGGCGAAGTCGTCGCTCTCACCAGCGATCTCGAGGAGGCGTTTGGCGGTACGGCCGGTGACGTCGAGAAAGACGGAGTCCGCCAATACGCCATCCATCGCTCGTAAACGGCCGGCGAGGAGAGCTACCACCCGCCAGAGCTGCGCGGGCTGCTCCTCATACAGGCGTTTGAGTGGGCCGTAGGGGATTACCAGAACCTCTGAGGGTTCCAGCGCTCGCCCGTCGGTAGATCGGTTGGCTTTGTCGAACAGGGGCATCTCACCGAAGAGATCACCCTTTTCCATCAGCGCCACCACGCTCTCTCTGCCATCGATCGAACGATTCACCATGGCCACACGGCCCGAGAGGGTGACGAAGAGTTCGGCCGGTTCATCGTCTTCCCTGAACAGCACGTCACCGCGCTTGAGTTTTTTCATTTCCGACTGGGTGGCAATTACCGCCAACGTGTCGGTATCCAACTCGGAGAACAACTCAACTTCGGACAGCAGCGCCGGATCAATCACCTCTCTACCGTACATCTTGTTTGTGCAGGATGTCACAAGTCTTGCTGGTGTTCCTTGGTGTTCCTTTTCGATGTTCGGGAATGACGCTGATCGCTCACCCCCCGGAAGGTGTCACACCCCCTGACGAAGATGGAGCCATGGCAAGAAACTCCAAGCAATATCTTTGTTCCAACTGCAGCCAGATCCATGGCAAATGGTCTGGCCGCTGCGATCACTGCACAGAATGGGGCACTCTGGGCGAACGGCCTGCGTCGGTGGCCTCAGTGGTGCGGTCCCCAACCGACACCCAACGATTGTGCGACGTTGATCAGGCTCAGTCCATACCGGTTCCCACCACCGTCGAAGAAATCGACCGGGTGCTCGGCGGTGGGTTTGTACCCGGTTCGGTCACCCTCCTGTCTGGCGAGCCCGGGATTGGGAAGAGCACGCTGGCCCTTCAGTTGGCTCTGCGAATTGCCAGAAGCGGTGCCGGCGTGGTGCTCGTCTCGGGCGAAGAGGCGCCCGCGCAGGTAGCGGCCCGAGCCTCTCGCATCCACCAGCACAGAGAAATGCCACCGACGGTCGAAGTGCTAGACACGGTTCGAACAGAAAGTGTGATCGACCTCATGGAGCGAGCCCGCCCGCAGATGCTGGTGGTCGACTCCGTGCAGATGCTGACCTATGGGGACGATTCATCATCGCCCGGTTCGGCCAATCTCCTGCGCACCGTGGCCGGAGCTCTGGCCGATGCCGCCAAAGCGCTCGATGTTTCACTCCTGCTCATCGGCCACGTCACCAAGGACGGCAGCCTGGCCGGACCACGAACGCTGGAACACCTTGTAGACACCGTGCTGAGTTTCGAGGGCGATCGCAGCAACGACCTTCGCTTTCTCCGTTCCATGAAACATCGGTTCGGCCCCACCAACGAGGTGGGACTCTTCGAGATGGCGGGAACGGGTCTACGCCCCGTGGCCGATGCCAGCGCCCGCTTTCTCGCTGACCGAAACCCGGACCTACCCGGCACCGCTGTGGTACCCGTACTCGATGGTCGACGTCCGGTGATGGTGGAGATTCAGGCGCTCGTGCGCCGCCATTCCTCGGACTCCAATATCACCAGCCACGGCGTTCCACGCGGTCGGCTCAATCTCGTGGGCGCAGTCGCCCGCCAATACCTGACCGGTGTCATGACCGGCGCCGACATCCTGGTATCGGCCGCAGGAGGAGCCAAGGTCACCGACCCTGGGGCCGATCTCGCCATGCTGGTTGCCTCGGTATCGGCCCAGCTGGAGCTTCCCCTTTCTCCCCGACTGGCCGTGTGCGGCGAAATTGGCCTGAGCGGCGAGCTTCGGCGAGTCTCATCGATGGAACGCCGGTTGCATGAGGCTTACAGATTGGGATTCAACGAGTGCATCGTGCCTCGGTCATGCCCGGACGGCCCAACTGGGCTCAACCTCCGCCGATGCGCAACCATCATGGAAGCCATCCAGGTGTTCGCAGCTGTTCCTACCTGACTCAGAAGTAGATCGCAAGTAGACTAGGCGGATGGGACACACTTCTGAGCGAGCACTATTGCGAGTTCTCGCCCAGATCGCTCCCGGTACGCCCCTTCGAGAAGGGCTCGATCGAGTGCTCCAATCCGGCCGTGGTGGGCTGATCGTTGTTGGCGACAGCCCTGAGGTTCTCAATATCTGCTCGGGCGGGTTCCTGCTGGACTCTGCATTCACTCCCCAGCGCCTAGCCGAGGTCGCCAAGATGGATGGGGCGATCATCCTTGCCGCGGACGCCAGCCGGATCGCGCGGGCCAATGTGCATTTGGTTCCCAACCCCAACGTGCCAACATCAGAAACCGGTACCCGGCACCGCACCGCAGAACGAGTGGCTCGGTCACTCGATGTTGCGGTCGTAGCGGTTTCCCAGAGCCGGAAGGAGATCCAGGTCTACATCTCTGAGGACCGCCACTCGTTGGAGCCGGTTAGCCGACTTCTGGAGCGGTCCAACCAGGCGATCCAGACGCTGGAGCGATACCGCAGCCGGCTCGGAAGCGTCTCGGCCAATCTTTCTGCTCTCGAAGTGGAGAATCTCGTGACATTACGTGACGTTGTAGAAGTCCTTCAACGCACCGAGATGGTGGCCCGCATCGCCAACGAGATCGAACTCAATCTGGTAGAGCTTGGCTCTGACGGTCGCCTCGTGCGCCTCCAGCTCGAAGAACTCATGGGCGGCGTGATCGACGATCGACGCCTGTTGATCCGTGACTACTTCACCGAAGACGCCGGATTCCATATCGAACAAGCCATGGATGCCCTGGCTGAATTGAGCGACGATGCGCTCTTCAACGAAGAGGTTCTTGCCAAGACATTGCACCTCTCGGCATCGGTTACGGATCTCGATGGCTCGTTGGAATCTCGTGGTTACCGACTCCTGTCCAAGGTCCCCCGTCTTACGCCCATGATGGTCGACGACATCGTGGATCGGTTCGAAAACCTCGATGCGGTCCTAGGGGCAACAGCAGCCGAACTTCAGGAGGTCGAGGGAATCGACCCGTTCCGGGCCCGGAGCGTGAAAGAGAGCCTCACCCAGCTGGTGGAAACATCCATTCTCGACCGGCTGCAACGATCCTGAGAGCGGCGCACAACCAGACTCTCAGTTGACGGTGACCTCGGCGGGAACTTCGGGCACATCGAAGCTCCGCAAAATCGAATGGCCCCGCGCCTCATCGGCCGCCGCATGCGGAGCGAACCATGCCGTGCGATATCCCAAGGCGCGGGCGGCATCGAGAATGTCCAGCTGATCGTCAACCACCAAGATATTGGCCGGCGGTTCGCCGGTGAGGCGGCGCAGCACCTCGAAAATCGGCCGATCCGGCTTGCGAACACCTACCGCGCCGCTGATCACCCACGGGTCGATCAACGTGTCGAGACTGTGTCGTTTCCGCAGCTTCCGTACCCATGCGGCAGAGTCGTTGGTGATACAGGCCACTCGAACTTCTCGGTCTCGAAGCGATCGAAGAAAGCGAACCACACCGGGCATCAGGGCGTGGAGGGACAGGTACTCATCATCAAGTTCATCAGGATCGCCTTCCACACCGACCGCGGCCCAGAATGCGGCCGGTTCGATACGACCGAGACTGAGCTGGCGAGCCCGGCTGGCGATCTCATCTGCGGTCAGGTGAGACCCTCGCTCGAAACAGAACGGGACGAGAACATCGGCGACATCAGCTGCGGTTCCATAGAGCACTCCCATGCCGTCGAGTGCCACGACCGTGGGATTGGCCGAGACAGGGACTTCGGACCCGCTCTCTGTGAGCACCAGCTCATGGGTCCCCTTCTTGGGGGCGCGGGCCGAGGGTCGTTTGGAGACCGGCTTGGCCTTTGCCTGCTGCCGCCCCTGAACCACCCGGAGCACTACCGACGCAGCAACCAGCAGCGCCAAGATGCCAGCAATGACCGAAACACCCAGGGCTACCAATGCACCGATCTCGCGAGTGCTGGCCTCGGATCGGACCGGAACTGGCTGGGACTGCGCCAGCGACATCTCCCAGAAACGGGTGCTCGATTCAGGCGCAAGATCGGAGCGCACACCGTTTGACCCTTCTGGAGGTACTTCGCCCGGCAGCGTTATGGAAAGCACGATCGAAGTTTGAGTGAGATCCGCACCCAAACGGGCTGCGAATGACTCAAGCGACTCCCCCAGAAGTATGTCGAGTTCGCTGTCGGTGAACGAAGAGAGACCGGCCGGTGCAATTTCGCCGGTTACGGCATATTCCACCTGTGCGAAGCTATTGATCCGCTCCAACTGGAAGTCCGAAAAGACCATGCCGTCGCTGATGTCCGCCATTACCTCGCTGAACTGTGCGGGGTTGGCGAACGCTTTGCTCGCCTGAATTCGGGTGCGACCGTCATCGGTGAGCTCCCGCGGTTCCACCACCCACCCCGCCGCCCGAACGTCAGCAAGAGCGATCCCCGCCGACTCGAGATCGGGTAATTGCCCCGCTACCTCGGGGTCTAGGATCAACGCCACCGCCACTGTTCCCGATCCGTCTTCGGCCACGTTGATCGCCGTCAGGACTTCTGCGTTACATGCCGACAGAATCAGAAGCGCCACGCCGAAAAGCAGCGGCCACAAGCATTTCAGCAGTCGGAAGCGAGATTGTGCCGAGTTCACCGCTTTGAGACTACTTTCCGCCGCGACGCGACACTGCGGATGGGTCAACACTGGACCGATGCGCAGCGCCTTGTCTCGTGAGATGGGCCGGTTGGCCTCAGTCGCCAGTTTCAGCGAGTTCAGGAGTGGAAGGCGGTACGAACCCCTCGTGGGCAGTGAAGGACAACTCCTTCTCACCATCTTCGGTATCTACAACGTCGACGACGATGATTTGGCCGGCCCGGAATTCCTTGTACAGGAGTTTCTCCGAGAGAGTATCTTCGATCATTCGCTGAATCGCTCGACGGAGAGGGCGAGCACCCATGGTGGGGTCATACCCCCGGTCGGCCAAGAGGTGTTTGGCATCCACCGTGAGCTCAAGACCAATCCCCTGGCCCTCCAGCTGACCGGCAGTGCGCTTGATCATAAGATCCACGATCTCGGTGACCTCGTCTTTGCTCAGCTCGTGGAAGACGATCGTCTCGTCTACACGGTTGAGGAACTCGGGGCGGAAATGCTCCTTGAGAGCGTCGTTGACCTTTTCCTTCATCCGCTCATAGGAAACAGCCTCATCAGAGCTGCCGAAGCCGATGTTGGCCTTGCGAAGGTCTCGGGTACCGAGGTTCGAGGTCATGATGAGCACCGTGTTCCGGAAATCGACCGAACGGCCGGCGGAATCGGTGAGTCGACCCTCTTCCAGGATCTGGAGGAGGGTGTTGAAAACGTCGGGATGAGCCTTTTCGATTTCGTCGAACAGTACGACGCTGAAGGGCTTGCGGCGGACCGCTTCGGTGAGCTGGCCGCCTTCTTCATAACCCACGTAGCCGGGAGGAGAACCGACAAGCCGAGAAACGGTGTGCTTCTCCATGTACTCGGACATGTCGAGGGTGATCAGAGCGTCTTCGTCGCCGAAGAGGAACTGGCTGAGCGTCTTTGCCAGCTCGGTTTTCCCGACCCCGGTGGGGCCGAGGAATATGAAGGAGCCAGAGGGCCGCTTGGGATCCTTGAGCCCGGCGCGGGTCCGACGGATGCTCTGAGAAACCGCCCTAATGGCGTCTTGCTGACCGATGACCCGACGATGCAGCTCGTCTTCCATCCGTAGCAGCTTCTCGGTCTCTTCCTCGGTGAGTTTGTAGACCGGAATCCCGGTCCAGATACTTAGAACTTCGGCGATGGACTCTTCGTTGACCTCGTCGAACAGGTCGACACCGGAAGCCTTGATCTCCGATTCCAGCTCGGCCTTCTGAGCGAGAAGCCCCTTCTCCTCGTCGCGCAGGTTGCCGGCGGCCTCGAAGTCCTGGGACTCCACGGCCTCCTTCTTTTTCTCGACGATGGCGGCGAGTTTTTGCTCGACCTCTTTGAACTCCGGCGGTGTGGCCATGCGTTTGATACGAAGGCGGGAGCCGGCCTCGTCGATGAGATCGATCGCCTTGTCTGGCAGTTGACGATCGGCGATGTAGCGATCTGCCAGGTTGGCGGCGGCGACGAGAGCCTGATCGGTGATGGTCACACGGTGGTGGGACTCGTAGCGGTCACGGAGACCCTTGAGGATTTCGATGGTGTGTTCGACAGTGGGCTCCTCGACCTTGATCGGCTGGAAGCGACGTTCGAGGGCGGCATCTTTCTCAAGATGTTTACGGTACTCATCGAGCGTGGTGGCGCCGATCGTCTGCAACTCACCCCGCGCCAACATTGGCTTGAGGATGCTGGCGGCATCGATTGCACCCTCGGCGGCGCCGGCACCAACCAGGGTGTGGATCTCGTCGATGAAGAGGACGATGTCACCCCGGGTCTTGATCTCCTTGAGGACCTTCTTCAGCCGCTCCTCGAAATCACCGCGGTACCGAGACCCAGCAACAAGGGCGCCGAGGTCCAGCGTGTAAAGCTGCTTACCATCGAGAGTCTCAGGCACCTCGTTGTTGGCAATCATTTGGGCGAGGCCCTCGACGATCGCCGTCTTGCCAACACCGGGCTCACCGATGAGGACGGGATTGTTCTTGGTCCGACGGCTGAGAACCTGCATCAAACGCTCGGCCTCGCGTTCGCGGCCGATCACCGGATCCAGTTTCTTTTCACGAGCCAACTGCGTCATGTTTCGACCGAACTGATCAAGAATCAAAGAACCAGATTGTGTCTCTCCCCCGGTACCACCGGCGGTGGCGCCGGCCTTACCGCTTCCTTCGCCGGGCGCGGACCCTTGGCTGGAAGGGCCGGAGTAGCCCGAAAGCAGTTGAATAACTTGCTGGCGCACTCGGGAAAGGTCGGCCCCAAGCTTCACCAGCACCTGAGCAGCTACGCCCTCACCCTCGCGGATCAGACCCAGCAGAATGTGCTCGGTACCTATGTAGTTATGGCCGAGCTGGAGCGCTTCGCGAAGCGATAGTTCCAGCACTTTCTTGGCCCGCGGGGTGAAAGGAATGTGCCCGCTGGGAGAGCTGGAGCCTTGGCCAATGATGTCTTGAACCTGCTCACGGACGGCTTCGAGACTGATCGACAGTGACTCGAGGGCCTTGGCTGCGACGCCCTCACCCTCGTGGATGAGACCCAGCAGGATGTGCTCGGTACCAATGTAATTGTGGTTGAGAAGGCGGGCTTCTTCTTGAGCCAGCACAACGACTCGGCGGGCTCGGTCTGTAAAACGTTCGAACATGGGTCCTCCAAGGTGGGTGAGGAACGTGGTCTGAGTCTACCGGTCCCTCCATGAGAAGGTCGGCTCAGGCCGGGGGTGGATAAGCCATTTGACCCAGATTTGATCAGGCCTGAGTCTACATCAACGACTCCGAGATCGAGATTGTTCCCGGTCGAAGGATCGGCCGCGGTTTTGTCCCGCCGACGGTCGCCGATTGGAAACTATTGAGGCTCAGCCCCGCTCCGGGAAACCGCAGCGAACATTTACCTCCGGGGAATAGTGAACAAGGGGCGGGCTCGAAGGCTGCGCCAAACCCGTGGCCGCAACCAGCTGGTCATCCCACTGGAGGACCTTGGCATTGTAGAGAGGCCACGGTTCGTGAAACATCTTGGCGTACGTGGTGAAACGACCGAACGATCCGTAGAGCGCCCAGCGATTGGTGAGGAACCGGTCGAGATCGGTCGCTTCGTGTGCCCGATACGGCTCGCCGATTTCCACGTCCACGAGCGAGCGAGCTCCCTTTGGTCCCGGCCACTTGCGCACCGAGGAATAGCGGATGCGGTCGCCGGTTTGCTCCAGCGTCATGCCGGCCCACAGATAGGGCACGCGGTACGTTGCCCGGGCCACGACTGCAGCAGGCAATGACGAGGCCTCAAGAGACCAGAAGTACACCCCTGGTTTTCCCGACCTTCCGCGTACGTAGGTTCGTACGTTTGTCTCGGGGAAGTGAAGAATCCTTTTCATGGCAGGAGCGAAGGGGATGTCTATTCGCATCTGGAACGGCACTAGGCCCACCCAGGCTGATCCATCGAACGTCTCCACCTCCAGCCCCGCGGGGAGCAGGCGTTGCACATCCTCAGCCGCGTAACGCCAGTGAAGCATCGTGAGTTGCTGCCACTTCATCCGCATGGGCGTGCGGCGGATCACGTACGGACAGACCGATGGGTAACGCTCTTCAAACTCAGTAGCGGTTAGCACCACAGCTGAAACTGTCTAGGAGGCCGTTACGGCGGCTGATGCCAACAAATGATCGCAGGCGGCGCTGAGAGCGGTGGCCGATTCGTTGGAGCTGACGGCGGCAAGAACGTCCTTGGCTTCGGCCACAAAGCTCTGGGCCACACCAAGGGCCGACGCCACTCCGGTGCCATCGCGAACGATCGAGATGGCTTCAAGGCGGTTCGCCTCAGACATCTCATCGGTCAGGAGAGGGCGTAGAGACGGCCCAGCCGCCGACGCCAGCGTGTGAATGACCGGCAACGAATAGACGCCTTCCATCATGTCGTTGCCGGCGGGTTTCCCGAGCTGCTGGTCCGATGCGGTGACATCGAGAATGTCATCAACCACCTGGAAGGCCATCCCGTAGAGCCGGCCGAACTCGGTCAGAGCATCGACCGCCTCGCGAGACTGCCCGCTGACGATTCCACCAATTCGGGCAGCCGCCGCATACAGCGATGCTGTCTTGCCTTCAATACTCGGGAAGTACTGCGATTCGCTGCGCTGGGTGTCATACATGGTCTGTAACTCACCGACCTGACCCTGACAGAGATGGCCGATGGTGGTAGCCAACAGCCCGGCCACCTCCACGCCGAGATCGGCGGCGATTTCGGACGCCTTCGCCAGCAGGTAGTCACCGGCCAGGATGGCCCGCAGATTCCCCCAACGGGCGTTGACGCTTTCCACTTGACGACGCAGAACGGCCTCGTCCATGACGTCGTCGTGGTAGAGGCTACCGATGTGGACCAACTCCACCGAGACACCACCGCGGACAACGTCGAGATGAACCGGCGTGCCATCGGGGAGAGCGCAGGCCGCTGCGGCGATCGCAAAGCGCGGCCGAAGGCGCTTGCCTCCCGCCTTGATGAGATGGGCCGCTATCTCGGTGAGGTAAGGATCGCCGTCGATGTGGACCGTGGACAAAAGGGTGTCCTCGACTCGCTTCGTGTCGGCGGCCGCCGTTGGCAGGCTTGTGAGAGGGTTCGGAGCCACGGGGTTCAGGCTACGGGGCGGACCGATTAGTCACCCAACCCAGCCAAACCCGTGTGGTGAACGGCATAGGAACTTCCTCAGGAAACCGTGACGCTGAGGACCTGCCCCCGCGACGCATGGCTGTTGGGACCGGAGGCAATATTGCACAGGAAAACGTAGTTGCCTGGCTCGAGGTCGAAGGAGATCGACATCGTCTCACCAGGGGGAACCCGTTCGCTACGGCCAATCCAGTCCGCTCCGAGGGCCGCCTCGTCCACCGCCCCATTAGATACTTGGGGAAGCGTCTCGTAGCTGTCCCCGCGGGCGATGGCGAACTCGTGCGGAAAGGTACCGGTGTTGGACACTTCGAAGGTGACTGACCCGCCATCGATCAATTCCGGCGCCTCCACGACCCACTCGAACAGGTTGACCGCAAGGACCGCCGCCGGCTCGGTGCTTTCCGGCTCGGTCGTTACGGGCTCGGCGCCCGCCTCGGCGGTCACAGGTTCGGTGACGGTGCCAGCCTGGGGCTCGGTGGTTTCGGTTTCAGAGTTGTTCTCCGCAGTCGTGGTCTGGGCCTCGCCCTCAACGATCGCGTCCGAGGACGAGCCCCCACACGCCGCGAGGACGAGGGCGAAGCTGGCGGCGAGCGCGACGATGGTGCCGAGAGGGGTTCGAGTCATAGGCGCGATGCTGACACACCCAGCTGCAGTTGTGGCCTCGGCCCCTGGCCAGGATCGATCAACGTCTTATTCCACAACGTTTTCCCAGACCAGCGTGGCGCCTTCGTGGCCGGTCCGCACCATCCAAATCGTGGCGAGAACGCCGAGGCATGCGCTGACCACGGGTAACACCGAGGTAACCAAGGTGGAGTTACGGGTGGCCTCGAGTCGGGCCGCACCAACATTCACCAGGATCATGACAGCCAGAGCCACTGTGAGAACCAGAGTGGTGCCGGCCAGTCCCTCGTGCTTTTCAATCGCCTCCTCTAGGCCCAACCGCTCGGTGAAGGCCTCACCCGCCTGGTTGGCGAAAAAGGTCGACACCACTGCCGCCACGGCGAGAATGGAGGTCAAGATGTCGTATCGGTATCTGAGCGTTACCGACATGGCAATGATGATCGCTCCCAGAGTGACCAGAGGAACCAGCACGATCGGGGCGTGAACGGTGAGCGGGTGGGCGGGCAAACCCCAAATCAAATCCATACCCCGACCCTACTTTGGCAAGATGGAAGCGTGGATGTATGGACGTGTCCAAAGTGCCAGAGGAACTTCGGGAAGAAAGGGCAATCCCACATGTGCACCCCTGGCCTCAGCCTGGAGGAGTATTTCGATAGTGCGGCGCCCTGGGAAGAGCCGATCTTCACGGTCGTCCGGGACCACATCGTCACGCTGGGACCGGTGATCATCGATCCGCTCAACATGGGAATCATGTTCAAGAACGGGCCCATGTTCCTGGAGCTTCGGGCCATGAAAAAGTGGGTGGCGCTAGGTTTTTCCCTCGGCAATCGGCTTACGAGCGACCGACTCTCACGCAAGGTGATCGACTACAACAACAAGTACTTCCATGTGATCAACGTTGACGGTCCGGCCATGATCGACGAGGAGATCCTCGGTTGGATCACGCAGTCCTACCACTTCGTTGGCGGTGGCGGCCACGACCGCCCGGCATCAGACCCCATGGTCCCCGACGATATCGACGACGACTTTTTCGACGGGTAACAAGGCTGTCAGTCATTTCGCCAAATCAAAGCGCTTGCAGCGCGTCGCGGAATGTGGCGGCTCGGCGAAGTTTGAGCTGTTCGTAGCCGCGCACCTCCAAGGGCAGGCTGGCAATCCTGATCGCTTCTTCTTCTCCAACCTCGCCGCTCGCAAGCCGGGTCAGGGTGGTCCGCATGGCGGCCTCGAACTCCTCGATCATGGCCCGCTCCACTACCCGTACCTCCGCCCGGCCAAACGGGTCCAGGCGCGTCCCCCGGAGACGCTTTCCTTTCGCCAACGCTTTCATGGCGGGAATACCAAGCTTGGCCGGGACATCCAGTTTGTTCTCCATTCCGAGCGCTTTCAGCATGGGTGGGTGGAGTCGCCAGGTGACTTCTGCGTCTTGGCCGCCTACCGCCTGAGCGGCCGCCTCGACCTCAGGCCCGACAAGCAGCCGGGCAACCTCGTATTCGTCCTTGTAGGCCAGCAGCTTGTGGTAGCCGCGGGCGACAGCTTCAACGAGGTCGGACCCTCCAACGGCGGCGCTGGCGTCCACAAGGTCGAGAAAGCGACCGGCGTATTTTTGGTCCTGATAGGCGACAAGGTCCGCAGCCAGGAGGGCTACAACCTCGGGCTGGCCCTCCACTCGCCCCCGCAACTTCTTCGACAACTCCGGCACGACCATCTCCGGACCCCCCGCCGCGGTGGCGCCCTCATAGGGGGCGGGATCCTGGACCCAGTGCCTACCGGCTGCGAAGGCGGCCAGATTGGTCGCTACGGCCACGCCGTTGAGCCGAATGGCTTCTTCGATCCGTTGGGGACTGACAGGGAGTGCATCGGCCTGGACGGCGACACCGATCAGAAAAATGTTGGCCGATGCGGTTCCACCGAAGAACCGTGCGCAGATCCGGCCCGCATCCACGTACCGGTTTCGGTCGGGCCGGGTGGATTCGCCAACTCGGTTGCGGAGCTCATCGAGGGATGGGTAGGCGATGTCAGGCCGGCCAACCATGGACCCAGTGGGAGTCTCGGTAGCCGAAGCGATCATGACAGTGCGGCCTTCCTCTCCAACCAACAGGGACTTCGGCGAGGCGGCGGCAAGAAGATCGAATCCGAGGATGAGGTCAGCACCGCCATCACCGATGAGGTTGGATTGCGCAGCCTCGTTACGGCGAAGGCGGATATCACTGGACACCTGCCCGGCCTTCTGGCTCAGTCCGGTTTGATCGAGGCCCCGCACGTCGAAGCCGTCGAGCATCGCCGCCGTGCCAATGATCTGACTGGCGGTCACCACACCGGTGCCGCCAATGCCCACAACATGAACATCAAAGGACTTCAGGTTGGTGTCGATGTTGGGATCTGACAGGGACGGCACGATTGGTGCTGTCGGTGTGGCTTTGTTCGCTTTATCGACCGAAACGGTCATGAAGCTGGGGCAGTCGCCGGCAAGGCAACTCATGTCGAGATTGCACGACGACTGATCGATTGTGGTCTTGACCCCCAGTGGGGTCTGTATCGGTTGCACCGACAGACAGTTGGAAACCTCACCACAGTCACCACACGCCTCACAGATCCGATGGTTGATGACGACGCGTTCGGTGGGGGTGACCAGCGTGCCCCGCTTGCGCTCGCGGCGAAGTTGCGCCGCACACGCCTGATCGTGGATCAGAACGGTGACGCCTCGCACCTCGGCCAAGTACTCCTGAGCTTCGATCATTCTGGACCGATCCCACACCTTGGTCCGCCCATTTGGACCGTCGAGAAGTTTGACGCCCTTGTACTTCTCCACTTCGTCGGTGGTTATCAGGATCTCTTTTGCACCGTGGGCGTAGAGAATCGAGGTGATCTCCGGAACCCCAACGGCACCCTGGGCATCCTGTCCACCGGTCATCGCAACGGTCCCGTTGAAGAGCAGCTTGTACGTGGTGTTCACACCGGCCGCTATGGAGGCTTGAATGGCCAGCTGGCCGCTGTGGAAAAAGGTTCCGTCGCCCAAGTTCTGAATGAAGTGATCCCGTTCGAGGAAGGGCGCCATCCCGATCCACTGGACCCCTTCACCGCCCATCGCCCCTATCCCTGCGGAGTCACCAACCTTCTCCTCAGCCATGAGGAGCACCATTCCGTGACACCCGATCCCCGCTCCAACCAGGGCGCCCTCGGGGACTTTGGTGCTGTGGTTATGCGGGCAGCCGGAACAAAAATACGGGGTGCGCTTGACGGTCAGGGGAATGAAGACCTTCTCGCGTTGAGGCGGCGGTGCGGGGGCGAGTAGGTGGCCAATCTGCGGGCCGAACCGTTCGAGTAGGCCTTCCACCATGGAGCCGGCATCGAGCAGCCCATAGTCCTTCATCAGAACCCGACCGTCTTCGTGGGTCTTGCCGACCACCCGGGGCTGATCCGGTCCCCCATACAAAGCGTCTTTCAGCAGCCACTCCAGGGTGGGGTTCTTTTCTTCAACGACCACGATCTCCTTCAGCCCTCGGGCAAATCGGCGAATGTTCTCACGATCCACTGAAAGCGGCATCTGCATCTGGATCAGTCGGATCCCGGCCGCCTTGATCTGCGCCGCCGTCTCCAGACCGAGGCGGCGAAGGGCTTCGAGCAGCTCGTGATAGGTGTGGCCGGTGGCGACCAAGCCGATCCATGCATCAGCGGGATTGACCGTGACCCGGTTGAGCCCGTTGGCAACCGCATACCGGTCGGCTAGCACGAGGCGTGTGTTTCTGAATTCCTCTTCGAGAGCCAAGGTGTAGGGCGTCAGCAGGCGGCCGCTGGGGTGAGGAACAAACAGCTCACCCGTCGGGTCACCGGGAATGCTGAGGTCCGGGCTGACCGGCAGGACGCGTGTGATGTCCAAGTCCACGGTGCCGTTTCCATCGGCCACGGCGGCCACGATCTTCATGGACGTCCACAGCCCGGTGAGGCGGCTCAACGCCACCGCATGCCGGCCAAGATCCACCGTCTCCTGCACATCGCCCGGGTAGAACAACGGCATGTGCAGGTCATAGATGGTTGCATCTGAGCTGGTGGGCAGCGTGGAACTTTTGGCCCCGGCGTCGTCGCCCACCAGAGCGATCGCCCCTCCATATCGCGACGTCCCGGCAAACACGGCATGGCGCAGCGCATCACTGGCCCGGTCCAACCCCGGGGCCTTGCCATACCAGATACCCAGAACACCATCTCGATTGAAGTCGGGCTGCGCCGCCGCCAGCTGGCTGCCCATCACCGCGGTGGCACCCAGTTCCTCGTTCACACCTGGTTGGCAAATGATCGGTAGATCCGGAACGGTTCGAGCAGCCCTGGCAACCTCCTGGTCATAACCACCTAGCGGGGATCCGGGGTAGCCCGAGATGAAGGCGGCGGTGTTGAGGCCCTTGGTTCGATCGATCCGCAGCTGCTCGATCGGCAGGCGCGCCAAGGCCTGCACACCGGTCATGAGAACTCGGCCATCGTCGTTGGTGTAGCGATCGTTCAGTTGATAGTCGGTGACAGCCGTCATAGGCTGAGACTGCCACAATTACGGATTGGTAGCAATAAATCCGAACTAGATTTGGAGATGTCATGGTCTTTCAGTCATTATCTCGGCCCGAACGAGAGATTGTCACACAACTTCAGTCAGATGGTCGGACCACAAAGCGGGCGCTTGCTGAGCAGATAGGCCTGGCGCCCTCCACAACACTGGAGAAGGTTCGCGACCTGGAGCAGCGCGGCGTCATCGCCGGCTACCACGCCGAAGTCCCGCTCGAGGCCCTCGGCCGGCCGATGCAAGCGTTCGTTTCGATCCGCGTTCGACCCAAGACCGAGCCGATCGTGGAGGCCCTCGTCGATCGACTGTGGGCTCTGCCGGAAACCCTCGGGGTCTTCATCGTGAGCGGAGACGACGACATCCTGGTCCATCTCGGCGTGCGGGACACCCAGGAGCTCCGTCGCATCGTTCTTCAGAACATCGCAAATGCCGAAGGCGTAATTGACGAAACCACTTCGCTCATCTTTGAGTATCGGCGCAAACACGTGGTGACCGCCGCCGAGTGAACCTCTAGTCGAACACCTCGGGCTTCAACGTGGGGAACAGCACAACGTCGCGGATGGTCTGGACGTCGGCGAGCAGCATGATCAGCCGGTCGATCCCCACCCCCAGACCTCCGGTCGGCGGGAGGCCGTAGTCGAGCGCGCGAAGGTAGTCCTGATCAACCACCATGGCCTCCTCATCGCCCTCGGCCTTGTTCTGAGCCTGCTCCTCAAATCGGGCTCGCTGCTCAGCCGGGTCGTAAAGCTCACTGAAGGCGTTGCAGAGTTCCCGCCCCGCAACGATGCCCTCGAATCGCTCGGTGAAGCCTGGCTTGGAGCGGTGGTCGCGCGCCAGTGGCGAGACCTCTTTGGGATAGTCGATCACGAAGACGGGCTCCCAGAGGTTGCCCTCCACCGTCTTTTCATAGAGTTCCAACAACAACTTGCCGGGACCGTAGAAGTCTTTGACGGCTACGTCGTGTCTTGCACAGGCCGCCCGTAGCTCACTGAGCGGTGAGTCGAGATCGAGCGTTTCGCCGGTGAACTCGGTGATCAACTCGGTCAGGGTGGCGCGGCGCCACGGTGCCGAGAGGTCCAGTTCTTTCCCGTCATAGGGCACCGTGGAGGAACCGGTGAGCTTCACCGCCAGGTGCTCGATCAGCTGTTCTACCAACTCCATGATGTCGCCATAATCGGCATAGGCCTGGTAGAGCTCGAGCATGGTGAACTCGGGATTGTGGCGGGTGCTGATTCCCTCGTTGCGGAAGACACGAGCGATCTCGAAGACCCGTTCCATCCCGCCAACGATGAGTCGCTTCAGGTACAGCTCGGGCGCGATGCGGAGGAAGAATTCCGAGTCGAGGGCGTTGTGATGCGTGGTGAATGGTTTGGCCAATGCTCCGCCGGGGATCGGGTGGAAGACCGGCGTCTCCACTTCGAGGAAGTTGCGGTCCTCCAGCCAGCGTCGCATCAGGCTCAGCATTTGCGAGCGCATCACGAAGGCCGCTCGGGCCTCTGGCGTGACCCAGAGATCCACATAGCGCTGCCGATACCGGGTGTCGGGATCGCTGATCCCGTGGAACTTGTCCGGGAAGGCGCGGTGGGTTTCCGCCAGAAGGACCCACTCCTCCACCTTCACGCTGAGCTCACCCCGCTTCGTCTTCATGACCTCGCCGGTCACGCCGATCCAGTCACCCAACGACAGGCTGGTGAAGGCATCGAATTCTGGCGTCACCTTCGCAGGAGCGAAGAGCTGGATCCGGCCAGCACCGTCTTGGAGTGTCCCAAAGGCCAACTTGCCCTGGGTCCGCCGCAGCATGAGCCGGCCGGCAATTGTGGCTCTTACTCCGGTTTCGGTGCCGTCTTCGATGTGACCGTACTTTGCCAGAAGCTCAGAGCTCGTGGCGGTCGGTTCGAAACGATAAGGAATTTGAGGAGTCATAAAGGTAGTCGGTGCAGTCTGGGAGGAAGTGAAAGACGAGGACGGTCAGCTGTCTGGTCGGACATCGAGGCCGATGTCGAGAACGCCGGCCGCATTGGTCAACGAACCGGAGGAGACGAGGTCCACTCCGGTGTCCGCATAGGCGTCCAGCGTGGACAGGTTGATACCCCCGCTGGCTTCGAGAAGCGGACGTCGGGCGTTGTTGTCGATGGCCCACTGATAGGCCATGGCAACCAAAGGCTGGAGGTCCGCGGGGGAGAAGTTGTCGAGCAGAATGATGTCGGCGCCAGCCTCCATCGCTTGAAACATCTGCTCTTCTCGATCGGCTTCAACGTGGACGGTGCGGCCTGGCCATACCCGTCTGGCCTTTTCTACGGCCTCGTTAATGGACATGCCGACGAGGTGGTTGTCTTTGAGCATCAGCCAATCGCTCAGGTTGCCCCGGTGGTTGGCTGCTCCGCCGGCGCGCACCGCGGCCTTCTGGAGGCTGCGGTAGCCAGGTGTGGTCTTGCGGGTGTCCCAGACGATCACGCGCCCGGCTGCCAGATCCACCCACTTGGCCGCATTGGTGGCAATACCGCTCAGGGCACTCAAGAAGTTGAGGGCAGTGCGTTCCGCTGTGAGGAGGGTGGCGAAGGGTCCGGTTGCTACCCCCAGGACCTCACCCGCGGCAAATCTTTCACCATCGGTCTTGTTCCACTGGATCCTCAGCCTAGGGTCGACGGCGGCGAAGGTCTCTTGCACGCACACACAGCCCGCCAGAACACCGGGCTCGCGCGCATTGAACTCGGCCGTGGCCATCAACTCGGGATCGAGCAGCGAGGAGGTGAGGTCACCGAACGGAGTGAGGTCCTCGGCCAACGCCATGGCCACCAGAGCTCTCACGTCGGCGATTGGCGCCTGCAGATCGGTCCTCACCCGTCCATCGTAGGGGTCCGCTGCTGATCTACACGGACAATCTCAGCCTCGGGCGACGGCCACGGCCACAGGTACGGTGAAGAGGGCCAAGGCAGTCAAGGTCACCAAACTGCTGGTGATTCGGCGGGGTACGAGATCATGCTCAACGGCGACCAGCATGGTGAACACGGCGGGCGGCATCGACGCCTGAAGGAGCACGACGCCTTGGTCGGTGCCGGCCAGACCAAGGGCCGCAGCAGCGAACCAGCCGACGACCGGGGCGACAAAAAGTTTCGCAGGAGCACTGGCGATCACACCCTGTTCAGGCCGTCGCACATCCACCTCTCGAAGCTGAAGACCCAGTGTCAAGAGCATCACGGGAATCAACGCACCCGCCACCAATGTCACCGGCCGATCCAGCCACTGCGGGATCGAAACGTCGAGCGTATTCACCGGAAGGGCTGCGAGGGCTCCGAGAGCCAGAGGTGTTGTGATCGCGGTCAGCAGGGCCCGAGCGCTCGAGCCGGTACGAAACGACGCAAGGGATACCGCCGTCAGAATGCCCAACGTGTTGACCACCACCATCACCACGCTGGCTTCGGCTCGGACCTGCTCGCCGAGGGCAAAGACACAGATGGCAATTCCGGTGTTGCCAACATTGCCATAGGTGGAGGAGACCGCATCCGCCGAGACGTTCTCGAACCCGTTGCCCAGCGCTTTCGAAATGGCCGCTCCCACCACGCCGGCAGCACCGAATGCGACTATGGACGCCAAGGACAGGTTCACCACCGTCTCGGCGGGGAGATCGGCGTCGGCGAGGCTGTCGAACATGAAGGCCGGGCCAAGGATCCAGTAGGCGAGCTTCGACAGCGTTCGAACCTCGAGCCCGAGGCGGGGACCAACGACGGCCCCAATCGCCACGATCAGAATCACCGGACCCATGACCGAGAGGAGGATGTCGAACACCCCGAGACGATAGCCACTGACGCTCGCGGTCCTCCACTACACCGGCATGCGTTGAGGCCTTCGGTTCTGGAACGTCAGTTTTGGTCCGTAGGACACCACCAGACGTTGCGGCCGTCGATGTTGGCCCGCCGGATAGGTTCGCCACAGCGGCGGCACGGTTGCCCCAAACGCTTATAGCAGTAGGTCCGCTCGCCGGCTTTGATGTCGGATCGCCGAGTTCGGCCAACGTCGGCGGGCTCGGTGGTCACAATTCGGCCAGCTTTCTCGCCCCGTTTCAGTTGCCGGACCGCCTCGGACCACAGTGCAGAAAGCTCGGAACGCTGAACATCCTTTGCCGGAGTAAACGGATCGAGGCCGATGAGAAAAAGCAATTCACTGCGGTAAACATTGCCGATCCCGGCCATGACTTTCTGATCCATGATGGCCGTACCGATAGGAACGGAGCGCCGGGCGAGCCGCACCGCAAGCTTGTCCACAGGATCATCTCGGTGCTTCACAAGCGGATCCGGCCCAAGGCGATCGCGAATCTTTTGCATTTGTTCGGGAGTAATCACCTCGCATGTGGTGGGACCGGCCAGGTGCAATTGATAGGTCTGGGTCCACAAGAGCCAACGGCAGTTTGGCGACGGTTCGGCAGCCGGTAGTGCCTCCAGTTTGAACTTGCCGAAGAGACCGAGGTGGACGTGGACGACGTCACCTGACACAAAGTCGTAAAAGAGATGTTTGCCGTTGGCGTGGACCCTTCGCAGTTCTACCCCATCCACCCGAGCTGCTCCCTCGGCGAAGCGCCCCTGCGGTGACGAGCTCTGGACCACCGAACCTCTGAACCTTGTGTTCTGAAGCCGGGCGGCTCGGTGAATGGTGTGACCTTCAGGCACGAATCATCACCTGGCGGAGCATCCAGTCCTCAGAGGTCTCGGGGAAGTCTTCACGGGTGTGGGCGCCCCGACTTTCGGTCCGGTTGGCTGCGGCCGAGACGACGGCCCTGCCCAAGATGATCAGGTTGCGGATCTCCAACCACGCCGGATCACTATCGGCCGCAGGGACATGACCCATCAATTCCTCCAGCGACGCCGCCGTCTCCGCCAATGAGCTGGCATCCCGAAGAACCCCAGCACCTCGGGTCATAGCGTCCTGAACCTTCTTGCGAAGGGCCACCGGGTCAGTGTCGACCGATCCCCAAACCGGCGCCGGCGGTGGGTCGAAACGGGCTCCGCGCACACGAGCGTCGTCAGGGGTCAACACTGTCCGCATGGCGCCGCTGGGTTGGGCCGGCTCGCCCCCTGCCGCAATCGCATCGACGGCGCGAGGGCCGAACACCATGCCTTCGAGAAGCGAATTGGACGCTAGGCGATTAGCGCCGTGGACCCCCGAACACGCCACCTCACCAGCCGCCCAAAGGCCCGGCACGGTGGTAGCGCCGCGCATGTCAGTTATCACCCCTCCGCAGGTGTAGTGGGCGGCGGGAGCGATCGGGAGCAGATCGGTTCTGGCGTCGAGCCCTACGATCTCCAGCGACCGATGGATCGTGGGGAACCGTATGGCAAAATCCTCGAGACCGGTGGCATCGAGATACAGGTTCTCCACACCTTGCTCCAGCATCGTGCGCATCATCGCTCTGCTGACCACATCGCGCGGCTGCAGCTCATCGATGAAGCGATCTCCGTTGGTATCCCGAAGAAGCGCACCGTGACCTCGCAGCGCCTCGGACAGCAGCGGTCGCGGCATCGCCTCGTGATGAAGGGCTGTTGGGTGAAACTGCACGAATTCCACATCGCCGAGCGCCGCACCAACACTGAGGGCCATAGCGATGCCGTCGCCGGTTGCCTCGACCGGATTTGTGGTGACCGAATAGAGCTGGCCAGCGCCTCCGGCAGCGAGCAATACATGCTTCGCTTCCATTTCATGGAGTGCTCCGCTGCTGTTCTGATACCGGACACCAACACAGCGGCCATTGTCCATCAGCAAGGAGTCGGCGAATGCGTGTTCCACCAAGGAGGCTGCGGTGTCGTGCACAGCCACGACGAGGGCTCGTTCAATTTCGGCCCCTGTTGCATCGCCGCGAGCATGGAGGATTCGCGCTTCGCTATGACCGCCCTCTCGGGCCTTCAGGTAGTCACCTTCGATATCCCGATCGAAGATCGCCCCCATCGCAATGAGTTCACTGACCCGCCGAGGACCCTCGTCCACCAGCACTCGAACCGCATCGATGTCGCAGAGGCCTGCGCCGGCCGCCAGGGTATCGGCGAGGTGGAGGTCGGTCGAATCCGGGTCGTCGGTGCCGCCAAGCACCGCCGCAACCCCTCCTTGGGCCCATCGAGTAGTCGTCTGGTGTAGTTGACCCTTGGTGATCACGCCGACCCGCAGCCGATGGGCACTGGAGGCTCGAACGGCCGCAGACAAGCCGGACACGCCACTTCCGATAACGAGGAGATCAAGAGCTGCCATGAGATGGGTGTGCTTTCGGTGGCTGTTGGTGCAAAGGGTTGACGAGAGAGTGTGCCCTACAACGGGCCCAGCGCGCGTACCTGGCCGATTGCGGCTGCCGCTTCATAGCCGGGCATCTCCAACTCCGGATCGAGATGGAAGAGGGGTCGCATCACGAAGTTTCGCTCGTGGGCGCGGGGATGAGGAATGGAGAGAACAGGGTCATCGGATTGGTAACCGTCGATCCAGACAACGTCTACATCCAGCGTTCGAGGACCCCATCGAAGCTCGCGTACCCGGTCGGCTTCGGCCTCCAGGTCATGGCACAGCGCCAGAAGCTCCGTTGGCGTGCGGATGGTGTGCACCTCGACCACGATGTTCAAGAAAGCTCGCTGCTCGGGCCCGCCCACCGGATCGGTCTCATACACCGGGCTGACCGCTACCACGTCGTCGATTGCCCCAACAGCAGAGCGCAGGTACCTCCGGCTATCCCCGAGGTTGGAACCCAGTCCAAGAAAGGCTCGCACAGTAGCAGGCGGATTCACCGCCGTTCCCGCCGAATGCGAACCCCCGTGCTGGACACCTGCTGCGGGACGGGGGGCCGAAGTTTGTGCACGGTCACTTCAACCGCATTGACAAGCTTGTTCTCCAAAATGATCTCGGCGGCCCGTCCCGCCAGACGCTCGAGTAGGTCGAACCGCTCGGACGCCAAGTGAGAGGCGAGATCGTCGATCACCGTCCCGTAGTTGACGGTGTCGGCGAGGTCATCGGTTTTGGAGGAGGGACCCAGGTCCACTTCGAGGTTGAGGTCGAAACGGAAAGGCTGACGGCGGACCTTCTCCTCAGGGAGAACGCCACACAGCAATACGATTTCGAAGCCTCGGATCTCGATCCGGTCGATAGAGCTATGGTCCTGAGGGCCCATCAGGTGGCGTCGGCACTATCGGCGTCGGCACTATGGGCGTCGGCCAACTTGGTGGCCGTTGCGATGATTTGCCGGCCAGAGGGTCCGAGGGGCCGTCCCATGAGTTTCTCCGTGAGCTGGATGGCGTCGCCCATATCGGGAACCATGCCGGTGAAGACCACGTAGCCGCCGATGAAACCAGCCAGCCGATCGCTGACCTCTTCCATATGCATGAGGATCGGAGCGTCGGTCCGGAGCAGCCTACGAAGCTCGGTGTAGATGGAGTCGAGCGGTGCCTCGATGTCGGCCGTGGCCGTAAGAGGCCAATGCTTCCACCGGACCCCCAACTCGTCGTAGCCGGACAGATCGTCACCGGGCGTCAAGGAGATCACGTAGCGAAAACGTCGTTCGCGGACCCAGATGACTTCCTCCTGGCGCCGAACGGCTCGATGCTGTTCACCAAAACCGCCAAGCTTCTCGCAGATAGCAAGCTTGTCCTTGATGACCCACTTGAAATCTCGGGGCGGGATTCCCTGAGCCCATTTGCCTTTCGCCATTACCAATCTCCTCCGACCGTCTGGTGTGTTTCGTTTCTTACATCTGGGGCGGTCTGACCGCTAACCACCACTGCGGCCTGCCACCCCGCCTTCACATCGTGAACCCGGATCATCTTTGCCCCCACGAGCATGGCGTATGCCGCGGTTGTCACCGACCCCTCCAACCGATCATCCGCACCAACCGCTGGGGCCTCGGAATGGATCCGCCGATCAGAGCGAGTGTGCAGTTCGCCGATCCATCGTTTGCGACTCATCCCCACCATCACCGGATACGGCAGAGCCGTGATTTGATGGAGTTGGGTGAGCAAATCAAGATTGTGTTCCTCGGTCTTGCCGAAACCGAAGCCGGGGTCGATCCAGACTTCGCCGCAACCGGCCGCCACTGCGGCCCCTGCTCGGGCAGCCAGAAATTCGCGAACCTCGGTGACGACGTTGCGGTACCTCGGAGCATCCTGCATTGAACCGGGTTCGCCCTGCATGTGCATGGCGACGTAGCCGACACCAAGCTCGGCAGCAACCGGTCCCAGCATTGCGGAAACGTCGTTGATCAGGGTGGCCCCGGCGGTGCAAGCAGCCTCGGCAACTGCACGGTTCCGGGTGTCAACAGAGATTCGAGTGAGCCCGTTGACCGCTCGGATCACCGGAACAACTCGGGCGATCTCTTGGTCGATCGACACCGGATCTGCCCCGGGCCGTGTGGACTCACCGCCAATATCGATGATGTCGGCGCCTTCTTCGGCCATCCGTTCCGCGTGGGCGACGGCGGCTGCGACGCCCGTGAACTGACCTCCATCAGAGAAAGAATCGGGGGTGACATTGAGTATGCCCATGACCAGCGGACGCATTACCCAGCACCCTACCGGCGAAGGTGCATCACTAACTGTCCGTTTGAGCGGCTCACCGACCAACCGCCCTCAAGTTCGGTGGCGCGAGCTGTGTGTTTCACCACCGCCATCACCCGATCCGTTGCGGCTGCGGAAACCGGACGCCCAATCTCGCTTTCCAGCCAGGCCCGAACGGTCAGACGGCATTGGGCCTCCGAGAGGGTCTGTAGCCATCTGGTGTCGGTCACCTCTCCAATGGGAAGCAACTCGGCCAGTGCAGCCCCGGCCTCCCGCGCCGAAGCAGCGGCTCGAGCGAGAAGCGGGACAACATCGCGATCAGCAATCTGGCTCATCAAGGGCAACAGTTCTGAGCGCACCCGGTTGCGCTGAAATCGCCGGTCCTCGTTGCTGGGGTCGTTGAACCAGGTCACCTGGAACTGGCGGCAGACAGCCTCGGTCTCGGAACGTCGCAGGGCGAGCAACGGTTTGGTGGGCCCCGGGGCCATTCCAGCAATACCGTCGACACCGGCCCCTCGCATCAGTTGGAGCAATACGGTTTCCGCCTGGTCGTCAGCGGTGTGGCCGGTGAGGACGCCGACCCCAAGCGCCTCGCGCCTTGCGGTACGAGCCCGTTCTTCAAGATTGGCGCCGGAGGGATCCACAGAGACGGTCAGGCTTTGAAACTGCGCTCCGAAACGCTTCGCCACCGACGCAACCAGTTCCGCTTCGGCTGCCGAATCGGCCCTCAGCTGGTGATCAACGTGGACGGCCGTGACCTGGAGCCCTGCCGAGATGGCGAGAATCACCAGTGCCAGCGAGTCTGCCCCGCCCGAGACCCCGCAACGGACCGCAGTACCAGCCGGTGGAAACGTACACCGATTCAGCCAATCGGTCAGCGCTGCTTGACCCCTGGCTACCTGTTCGCTGGGTGCGACAGCCCTCAGGTCATCCGCTGGACCCACAACGAGGGATCCTTGATCTCGGCGCCGCTTGGCAGATGTTCCGCCTTTTCCCAGACTTGAGCAAACAGCTGGCGCCCGCCGGCCGCCTCCACCGCCTCAACGAATCTTTCGCCTTCGGCATATTGGGCCATCTTGGCTTCCATGCCGAGAAGTTTCTGCATGACCTTGGCCGGCCCAGTGGACTTGGCCCGGCGGTTGGTGAACACCCGATGAAACCGAGGTTGGCTGGGAATCAGGTCCTTGCCGGCCCGATCCATCACGATGTCACCGTGCCCTTCCAGGAGACTCATGAGGCCAGTCATCTGGTCCATGATCGCTTTCTGTTCGGGATTGGCGAACAACGTCGACACTCCCCCACCATCCAGCACAGCTTCGCCCCTCCGCTTTTGTTCCGCCAGCCGCTTCACCGTCTCGAGGAATTGTTTAGGGTCGGGGTCTACCGCATCGATGAGCTTGTTGATGAGACCGAGGAAATGGGGCCGTAACCACGGCACGGCTGTGAACTGCGCCCGGTGGGTGCATTCATGGATGGCTACCCACAACCGAAACTCCTCGGGAGGAAACCCGTAGCGTTCCTCCAAACCCAACATGTTGGGACCCACGTAGTAGACCCAATCTTGGTCCTCTGGGCGTTCGTCCTCGATCACGAGCAGGTCGTACTGTCCGATCACCCGGCCGCTCATCCAGCCCAGCATCAGCCCGAGTTCACCGCCGGTGACTTTGGGGCCGGCCACCGCCGACGCCTCGTTCATCAACTTGGCGAACGGCGCCAGGAGCTGACGAATCGTTCCCGGATCGCCACCGGCGTCTTCGCTCTTGCGCTCCAGCTTGGCCAGGAGCGGTCGCATGAGTCGATCAAAACTCGCCAGGTTGGCGTCTACCCATTCAGCCCGGTCAACGACTTTACCCCGGGCGGCGCCAGCCAAACTGATCAGGCCCGTCTCGGCCTGGACCAGTTTCTCCGCTTGGGGCGTGACGATGGCCATGTCTTCACGGAGCCCTTCGGCTCGATAGGAGGTGGCGAACCCGTCGTCCTTGCTGATCCGTGCAGCTACCGATCGGGCCGTGTCCCAATCAACGGTGGCAGGCATTAGTTATCTCGCGGGTACTGGATGCGCTTGACCTTGACGATGTAACCGACCACCACCGCGAGAATTGCACCGATCGAGGCGGCGGTGAGGAGAACACCGATCCAGAAGGTCCAAATAACTGCCAACATCGGTCCAGCCTACAACCATCGGGGGGCGGTGGCATGGGGCGGGGTGGGATGGGCTCAAAGCCGCAGATCACCGGACCGAGGCCTGGGGCGATGACGCGTGAAGCGTGCTCGGCCTCCTATCCTGGGTCGGTGGCCGACCAGGCAACCTTTTCTGACGACACCGAACCGTTCATGGGAGCCCTTTTCGGGACGGCACTGCGGCTCACGAACAACCGAGCGGACGCCGAGGATCTCGTTCAGGAAACCTACCTGAAGGCCTACCGGGCCTACAGCTCGTTCCAGGCTGGCACCAATCTGCGGGCATGGTTGTTTCGGATTCTCACCAACACGCACATTAATCGGTTCCGGGCCAAGTCTCGTCGGCCGCAGGAAGCCGAACTCGACGATGTAGACAATCTCTATCTCTACCGGGCGATCAAAGGTGAGGGGATCAGCCCAAGTGCCGAGGATGACGTTCTGGACCGCCTGACCGAACCAGCCGTGATCGATGCTGTCGAATCACTCCCCGAGCACTATCGCCTGCCGGTCCTGCTGGCTGATGTCGAAGGTTTTGCCTACAAGGAGATCGCCGAGATCATGGACGTCCCGATCGGAACGGTCATGAGTCGACTGCATCGTGGAAGAAATGCACTCCAGAAGGCGTTGTATGGGCTAGCGCTGGAACGAGGGATCGTTACAGCTGATGGTTGAACGATTGTCTCCCTTGCGAAACCCAGGAATACGTCCATGAAAGCCGATTGCCCCAGCACGATCAAAGAGCTGCACTACTTCCTCGATGGCGAGATTACCGACGATAAGCGCCAGCGGATCCAGACCCATCTGGATGAGTGCCCGCCATGTCTGGATGCGTTCGGTTTCGAATCCGAGCTGCGAGCAGTCGTAGCAAACAAACTTCAGACCGAAGTCCCTGCCGACCTAGCGGCCCGCATCCGCGCCACAATCAGAGCTCAATAAACAAACGCTTTTATTGGTGCTTTGCGGGCACCACCGCCGCAGGCACTACCCGCAAAGCATGTTTCAACCTAGACGGTTTCACGCCCGGAACCGAATTCGATGCGGGAACCCACGACCATTTAGTGGTGAGAAGGCAATCATTTAGTGATGAGAGGCTGCTGCATCCCGAAGGATTTCCATGGGTACACCGGCCGCGAAGAGTGTGGCCAGCCCGTACTGAAGTGCGAGTGCCACGGTGCCACGGCTTTCAGCACCTGCCCCGTCGGGGCTGTCGATCAGAGCTGTCCATTGCCGTTCCATCGTGGCGGTCAACAACTCTGCCGCCTCCGGTGGCAAGTCGGCGAGCTCAGAACAACTTCGAACGACCAGGCAAGGAAGAGCATCAGAGCCAGAGGCGTTCAAATCGTCCAATGACCGGCGCAACTGCGACGACGTTGTTTCGGTTGCGACGATCGAGATTTGATTTTCGATGTACCAACGGAGAGTGGCGCTGAAGAGCCCGGCCTTGTCCCCGAAGGTGTTATAGAGCGAACTGCGAGACCTTCCGGTGGCCTTGACCAGCTGTTGTACCGACGTGCCCAGATACCCATGGGCTCGAAATGCCATCACCGCCGCCGCCAGCGCGGTGGATCGATCGGTCGCTTTCGTCACTATCGTCCATCGACCACTCCCGCCCAAGAATGAGCGTTCTCAGCTTCACCGCGTCCGCTCGCCGACGCTCGTTCCTCGCTCTGGGTCGCTTCCGCCTCGCTCCGCTCGGACAAAGAAGCGAGCCGGTCGAGCTGCTCCGTCCCTCCGCAGCCTTCCGCGCGCGAACTGACTTCAAATCACAGCTACGCGCCGGCGGTAGCGAGTTCTTTGGTTTGTCCGAGCGGAGCGAGCCGAGCGGAAAGCTAACGGTGCCCCAGCGCCGGACGCGCAGAGCGAGGACATCAAAACTGCGAGCCCGAAACGAGAATTGAACTCGTGACCTACGCTTTACGAGAGCGTCGCTCTACCAACTGAGCTATCCGGGCAGGAACTGCAAGGCTAGCAATTGGAGTCGTCGTTCAGCCACTGATTTCAAGCAGTAGTGCTTGAAGGAAGAGGGCTTCGTTGGGGTTTCGGATCAGCTCGTTCGCGGAAAACTGGATTCGGTCGAGGGCCACAACTGCGGCGGGATCCGATCCCTGAACCAGCCGGTCCCGGTACACGCGACTCAGCGTGGCCAACCCGAAGCGGATTTCGTCGGTCCTGAGCTTACGCAGCTCGCGCTTGTGGCGAGCCACAATCCGAGCCCGACCCAGTCCCCGCTCCCCCAGCTCGGCCGCCCGCTTGTCCAACTCCTCCATCTCGGCCGCGTGCCGGCGCTCCAGCGGTTCGGCGGCCTCATCCATTGCGGCGCGGAGGCGTTGGGTGTAGTCATACGCGGCATGGCCTGAGCCGTTCATGACGCTCGGCAGAGATCGCCACAGCTCGGCTCGGTCGGCGATTGCATCGTCGGTGGCAAGCAGACGAGCGCGATCCAGGTCTCCTCCGGATGCTGATGCCGCCAACTGCGCCCGGCCAGGCTCGACGCCTTCCAATGCCAGCTGCTTCTCGATTGCCAAAATTGACAGCGGCGAGAACTCCACGTTTACGCAGCGACTGGCGATGGTGGTGAGTTCCGGCGTGAGTTCGCCAGCCAGCGCAATAAAAATCGAACTTGCCGGTGGTTCCTCGATGATCTTGAGAAGTTTGCCCACCGCCTCTTCTTCGATTGCGTCGACCCGGTGAATCAAGATCACTTTGCGACGCCCTTCCACAGGTGAGGTGGAAGCGGTGGTGATGATGAACTCGGCGTCGGAGACCCGGAGTGACGCTCCCTCGGCTTCCACGACCACCAGGTCCGGGTGTTTGCCGGCCAGCGCAAGATCGATGGATCGTTGCTCTCGCTCACCTTCCTGCTCGGCACTGAGGAGTTGCGCCGCAAATCCGAGAGCCGCAGCCGCTGAACCCGACCCGGGTGTTCCGATCAAGAGATACGCGTGGACGGGTGACGCCGCCGCAGCCCGGAGGCGTTCTACTGGCTCGGCCTGCCCGATGACCTTTGCATAGACGTCAGTGGTGGTTGCCATCGATTGAGTCTGCCGTGATCCAAGGCTCGATGGCGGCCCATATCATTGACTCCACTACGGCAAAGGTCTCGTTTGCCGAAACGATCACGAAACGATCAGGCTCAGCAGCCGCCAGTTGGGCGTAGGTGCGGGCAACGGCATCATGAAAACGCTGGCCGGCCCTTTCCAGGCGATCCGGAAGGCTGGTCATTCGTGAGCGAGCCACCTCCGCATCTGCCTCCAACAGAACAACTTTGTCCGGCAGTCTCCCTTTCAACCCGAACTGGTTTATTGCCATGACCTCAGCCACTCCCAGACCGCGTGCACCCCCCTGGTAGGCAAGCGAGGAGTAGACAGAACGATCAGCCACTACGTGGCGACCCGCGGCAAGGGCCGGTTCTACCACCAGTTCCATGTGCTCAGCTCGGTCGGCCGCCATGAGCAAGGCTTCAGCCCGGGCGCTGATCTCGGGAAGTTCCGGCGAGAGGAGAAGCTGGCGAAGCTCGGCCCCTAACCCGGTTCCGCCAGGTTCCCGAGTGAGGACTGCGTCCATGCGGCGCGCCAAACGTTTCGCCTGAGAACTCTTGCCAGACCCTTCACCACCCTCAAGCGCAATGTAGAGACGCAATTAGAACGGGTCCTGTTCGGTTGCGGTGGGTGCGCTCGCCGCCGCTTTCTTCGCCGAAACCTTCTTCTTGGCCGCCTTCTTTGTGGTCGCCTTCTTCTTGGCGGACTTCTTGGCCACAGCCTTCTTCTTCTTCGCCGCCTTCTTCTTGCGTTTCTTCGCTGGACCAGCCGCACGACGATCCGCCAACAGCTCGGCGGCGCGATCCAGCGTCAACTCCTCGGCGTCATCACCCTTTCGAAGGCTGGCGTTTGTCTCGCCATCGGTCACGTACGGGCCGAAGCGTCCGTCTTTCAATTCGATGTTCTTCTCGGTGACGGGGTCGATCCCAACGATCTTTCCGGGTTTGGCTGGTCCCTGACCGCGGCGTCGCTTGGGCTGAGCGAAGAGAGCGCGGGCCTCTTCTTCAGTGACGGAGAACAGTTGCTCCTCGGTTTCAAGGCTGCGGCTGTCGTTCTTCTCCTTGCCGTCTTCGTCAACGAGAACGCGAGACACATACGGCCCGTATCGTCCGTTTTGGGCTGTGATCGCCTGCCCGGCCTCATCAGCGCCCACGACCCGGGGCAGCGAAAGCAGTTTGACGGCCTGCTCAAGGGTGACCTCAGCGGGATCCATTCCTTTGAAAAGAGACTCCATCTTTGGCTTGGTCTCGGCGTCGGCGTCATGCTCACCAAGTTGCACGTAGGGGCCGAAGCGACCGTTCTTGACGAAGATGGGCTGACTTGTCTCGGGATGGAGCCCCAGTTCGGTGTCACCCTGCGGCGCATCCAGAAGCTGGAGGGCGACCTCGATGGTGAGCTCGTCGGGAAGCATTTCATTGGGGATAGAGGCCCGGTCTTCGCCCCGCTCCAAGTAGGGGCCATAGCGGCCGACCCGGGCCACCACGGGAACACTGTTCTGGTCCATACCCAGCGGAATGGAGTTGACGGCGCGGGCGTCAATTTCACCCAAACGATCGTGCACCTTGGCTTTCAGGCCGGCATCGTCACCTGAGCCGAAGTAGAAACGCGTGAGCCAGGGAATTCGTTCTTCGCCACCTTCGGCGATGGAGTCCAGATCGGTTTCCATCTGGGCGGTGAAGGCGTAATCAACGAGATCTGGGAAGTGTTGTTCGAGGAGGCCAATCACTGCGAAGGCTTTGAAACTGGGGACGAGAGCGGTCCCCTTCTTCCACACGTACTCCCGATTTTGGATGGTCTGCATGATGCTGGCGTAGGTGGAAGGACGGCCAACCTCCAACTCCTCGAGCTTCTTCACCAAGGATGCTTCGGTGTACCGGGGTGGCGGCTGGGTGTCGTGCCCCTCGGCCTCGGCGGAAATCACTTCGGCTTTGTCGCCCTGTTCCAGTGGCGGAAGGGTCTGTTCCGCTGGATCGTCGTTGTCGTCTTCCTCATCACGGTCTTCTCGGTAGACCTTCAGAAACCCGGGGTGCTTGATGACGGTGCCACTGGTGGAGAACACGGCGTGGCGGCTGTCGGTGGTGTCGACGCCGAGACGCATGGTGACCGTCTCACCCGTGGCGTCGGTCATTTGGGATGCAACGGTCCGTTGCCAGATCAGTTCGTAAACCTTCAGGTCTTGAGCCCGCAATTCGCCAGACACTTCCTCCGGGGTACGAAAGCGGTCCCCGGCCGGCCGGATGGCCTCATGGGCCTCTTGGGCGTTCTTGGATTTGCCCTTGTAAACACGAGGTTCCGACGGAAGGTAAGCCGCGCCATAACGCTCGGAAATCTGCCCCCGGGCAGCGTTGACGGCCTGTTCAGACAGCGTGACGCTGTCGGTTCGCATGTACGTGATGAAGCCCCGCTCATACAGCCCTTGAGCTACCCGCATGGCGTTGGCCGAGGACAAGCGCAACTTTCGTCCGGCCTCCTGCTGGTACGTGGAGGTGATAAAGGGCGCAGCGGGGCGACGACGATAGGGCTTTGCGTCGCGGCTTTCCACGACGGCGTCCCGACCCTCGACGCCGGTGGCGAGCGCCGTGGCCCCATCTTGGGTGAGGTGCAGAAGCTCGGCCTTGGCCGATTTGAGCTGACCTTGAGAGTTGAAGTCTTTGCCCCCAGCGATCCGCGCACCATCAACTTCGAGAATCTTGGCTGTGAAAGGTTTCTCGGCGTTCTGGGCGGTGAAGGTGGCCACCAGATCCCAATAATTCGCCGAGACGAACGCCATTCGCTCCCGCTCGCGCTGCACCACAATCCGGGTGGCGACGGACTGCACTCGACCGGCCGACAAACCCTGTTGGACCTTTTTCCAAAGGACCGGAGAGACCTCATAGCCATACAGACGATCGAGAAGGCGGCGGGCCTCCTGGGCTTCCACCACCTTCAGGTTCAACTCGCCAGGATCATCCAGCGCTCGTTGGATCGCTTCCTTGGTGACCTCGTTGAAAACGATCCGTTTCACCGGAACCCGGGGGTTCAGAATCTCCAACAGGTGCCAGGCGATGGCTTCGCCCTCGCGATCCTTATCGGTGGCGAGAATGAGCTCGTCGACGTCACCCAGCAACGACTTCAGGTAGCGGACATGACCCTTCTTCTCCGCATTGGTCACATAAAGCGCTTTGAAGTCGTTCTCGGTATCGATCCCCAGGCGGGCCCACTTCTCGCCCTTGTAGGCCGCTGGGACGTCAGCAGCGTTCCGAGGCAGGTCCCGGACGTGACCGATGGAGGACTCGACGACATAATCGGCGCCAAGGTACTCACCAATCTTCTTGGCTTTTGCGGGTGATTCAACGATGACAAGGGAGTGCGCCACGAGTGGAGACTGTAGGGACTGCTTCACCCAAAACGCGGCAGCCCCCTACCGAGAAGTTCAGAATTCCCTGTGATCTGGATGTTGAAGATGTCGTGAGAGACGAAGAATCGGCACTGTTGTGAGTGGATCAGGTTCGTCGGGCGGGGGACACGAGGTCGGGTTCGCCGTCGGCGTCAGCATCAACCAAGCGGGCCTTGCGGTCACCTTCGGGCGTGCTGTCCTCGGACCCGGTGGCCTTGATGATGACGAAGCCAACGATGGTGGCGAGGATGCTGGCGATAAGAACACCGATGGTGGCTTGGTCTTTGATGTCCTCGGCGGCCGGGCCATCGAAGGCCAGTCCGTTGATGAACAACGCAACGGTGAAACCGATGCCCGCCACCGCGCCGACTGCGAGGATGTGGAGTTTGCGTAGAGCGGCGGGGAGCGTTGCCACACCGGAGGCCAGAGCCGCGATGGAGAAAAGATAGATACCAACCGGTTTTCCGATGACCAAGCCGGCGATGATTCCCAGCGTGACCGATGAACCCAGCGCATCGCCTATGACACTGGCATTCAAAACGATGCCAGCGTTGGCCAGCGCAAAGATTGGGATGATGAGGTAGCTGGTGAAGGGACTGAGCGTGGTGATCAGACGAGATGTGACACCGACTTGTTCGCGGATCGAGAACTGAGCGTCTTTCACCAAACCAATCGACGGCACGGTGTCACGCTCGAACACGCTGCTCAGTGCGGCCTTGCCGATAAGCGGTCGAGCGGGCGTCAAAAGACCCAACGCAACACCAGCGATAGTGGCGTGAACACCCGACTCAAATGTGGCGAACCAGACGAACCCTCCGAGGACCGCGTAGACGGGCGTGAACCATACGCGTTGTTTCTGGAGAGCGGACACGAGGAGCAGACCGGCCACCGCCCAGCCCAACCACATGAGGCTCAAATCGCTGGTATAGAAAATTGCGATCACCACGATCGCGCCGATGTCGTCCACGATCGCCAACGTGAGCAGGAATAGCGAAAGCTGTTTTGGAACTCTGTTGCCGACCAACGCCAAAACCCCGACGGCAAATGCGATATCGGTGGCCATCGGGATACCCCAACCGGCGGATTCTGGACTTGAGGTGTTAAACGCAAAGTAGAGGGCCGCTGGCACGATCATTCCGCCCATGGCACCGATGGCGGGGAGGGCGGCGATTTTGGGGTTGCTGAGGTCGCCGAGGATTAGCTCGCTCTTGATTTCCATGCCGACGACGAAGAAGAACAGCGCCATCAGCGCATCGTTCACCCACGCTTCGAGGGGCTCGTGGATTCGGAAGGTTCCGACCTCGAAGGAGATATCGGTCTCCCAGAAGTGGTGATAGCTATCGATATCGACGTTTGCCCAAATGAGTGCAGCCACGGTGGCAATGATCAAGAGAATTCCGGCGGCGGTCTCGCGGCGCAAGAACGTGGCCACCGGGCGAACAAAACCTCGGGCAATGGGACTCTTGCCACCACTGAAGGCTTCGTCGCGGATGGGGAGACTGTTGTGAGCTGCCATCTAGTTATTACCCAAAATCTATCTATCGGGGGTACGGATCAGGCCGAAGGACCGGTCCGTCATGGTACTGGGAGTTAGTGCCGTGGCACCCCATGCAGGATCGACCTCGCCCAGGAGCAATGTGAGCTATTGATGGAGCCACACGCGCACCGTGGTGCCCTCCTCGCCCGGGATGAACTCCACCTGGTCACCGCTGAGCGAGCGCATCAGCGGAACACCGAACCCCCCCTCGGTTCGTAGGCGAGCTGGGTCCGTGATCGGCGGAAGGGACCGCTCGGCCGGCATGCCGTGCCCGAAGTCCGCGACCTCCAGCATCACACTGCCGGGAAACACATCGCAGCGGATCTTGACGGGCCGACCGGCGTCACGTTGGAGGTTCGCCTCGATGGCATTGGTCACGGCCTCGGAGGTGGCGAGGCGCAGATCATCCAACCGAGGTCCGCTCAATGCTCCAACCGATTCCACCGCATTCAGGATGGTCATGCGCACAACATTGACCAGTTCCACCGATGACGGGATCTCGATGCGTACTGTCCTCACCTGCTCCGCCATCGTTATGCCGTCACCGCCTGGCGCCATGCCGAGAACGACGAAACACTTCCCCCCGCCGGCCACCGCAGCCAAGGAAAGGGGTGAACCTGCGCGAGCGCCAACTGTTCGCTGATCCGATGGAACCCGGGCACGGGTGCGAACGTTACTGCAGGAGCGTGATCCCGCAGTACCGCTACGGGAGAATCTCTGAAGATGCGGACCTCGCGCTGGGTTCCCAGCTGAGCGAGGGTCTCGGTCAAGAAAACTAATCGTTTCGCCGAAAGCTGCAGCTTGGCCAACAATGCCTCATCGAAGACGAACACTGCCGGAAGGTTCGGGTTGGCCGCAAGCGCCGGGTCCGCATCGCCCAGTGACTCCGCAGTTAGCCAGACAACGTCCGGCGAGACCATCTCCACCACCGAGTGGGGGCCGGCATCAGCGGTGGGATCAGCAGCCCGACGCATGAGCGGACTGGGCTCCACCTTCACCATCACCGGGTCTTCCGGCCATTGTTCGATCGGGCAGTCGGACGATCGATCGCACTGCCCGCACAACCCCGGCGCCCGCTTTTCCACTTGCCAGCGGCTGAAGCCGTACGCCTTGGCCGACCCCGCTCCTGTGGTCCACTGCCATCCAAGACGGTTGGCGGCGCGTGAGCCGTCGAGGAGATGGCGAAAGAACTCGTCTTCACCATCCTGCCATCGGCCCCCGTCTCGAACGGTCCATTGCGATGACAACCACATTCGGGCCTGATTCACCAACCAGCCATCGTCCTCGAGTTCGTCGAGACAGATCTCGACACAGGCCATCGACCGATCCCAGCCGGCGTGGCTTTCCTCCCGAGGTTGATGCACGTGGCGCAGGCCTTTACGGGTGGCGGCGCCAAGACGGGCATACCAGTGACGGGCGTACTCCTGCCACAACAGCTCATCACGGAATTTGCCGACATCTTGATCGGACCCGCTACTTCCGGCGTGGGCCCACACCCGCTGGAGGCTGAGCAACCCGTGCCGGATGTAGGGCGAAAGCCCCGAGGCACCCCGACGCGGCGCTGGCCATACTTCACTCCGATACGTGGCATAGCCGGCGGGATCGAAGGCGCTCAGGGCCGCATCGGCGCGAACCTGGCCGCCGGCATACCGATCGGAGCCACTGAGGGTCCCCGAATAGAGACCATCGAGGTGGTTGCCAACGAAGGCCAGTGCATCGGTCCGGGAAGGGAGGGGAACAAGAAGTTCAGAGGGCATGCACCTCTTATCATTGCCGAACGGTCAGGGTTAGAGCGCTATTGCACCTCCCGCATTTCGGGGTTCCCGGGCCACAACGGGTGCTCCGGGCACGGTGCGCCACTCCGCGTGGTAGGTGGCTGGATCCAGTGCTGGGTTTGCCCAGGGAGCGAGGCCTGCCTGGGCTGCGATGATCGAGCGAGATCCGAGCCCGAACTGGTCATAGACCTCCGCGAGATCGTCGCCGCACTGTTGACCTAGAACAACCTGGCGCATGGCCACGTGGAGGCTTCGAAAGTGGGGCCCGTGATCAGGCTGTGGGGCACCGCCGGGGGGCGGGAAATCGGTTACTGCTGCATGGGCTAATTCGTGGCACAACGTACTGAGATCGGCGCCGTTCGGACTGAGACTGATCCGACGGGCGCCGGGCTGCCAGCAACTGCGCAGCTCGCTCCGGTTGATCGAGACGCTGATTGCTGCGGGACCAACGACCGAGTTGGCACTCCACCAAACCGATTGCAGGACAAGGTCTGCCACCGATTGGAGCGCTCCAACTGGACGAAGGAGCACGAGGATGGTGCTCTCGGCCGACAGGTCCTCGGCACAGTAGACCTGGCGCCGATCAACATCTCTCACCATTTCCCGGCCCGGACTTCTTGCACTACCCGGACTGAGGGCACCCCGAACATCAGTGACTCAAGGCGCCAGGTGATGGTTTCATCGTCTTGGCGCCACCGGTCAGGTCCGCAGCCATCCCGGCGGAACGGCCGTGATCGTGGCCGCCATAACCACCACTCACCCGTCGTGCCCGGGAGCTGATCCGAAGCCGCTTGAAGTGTTCGTCTACCTGTTTGTCGCGGCCTTTGACGACCAAGGCTGACCCCGGGCGGCCATGGGAACGGCTGGTGGTTGACTCGTGATCGGCGTCCTTCGAAGCGAGCCGGTTGATCGCCTCGAAGCGTTCGGTGATGGCCTCGGCGTAGCCATACATGGCGCTCCGCCGCAGACCCGACGTATCGGCGGCTGTCCGTCCCTGTAGTTCCGACGCTGCTCGCATCGCATCGCTGTGCAGCATCGGCCAGAGGAACTTGACGCGATCGATGTCTGTGGAGAATCCAACTGCCGCGGGTTGGCTTCTACGGCCCGAGACATAGAGGTAGGCCCGACAGCCGAACGCTTTGCACACGGCACTGAAGATGGTCTCGGCGGGGATGCGATACCCACCAGAGAGCTGGACGCCGATCTTGACATCGACGATCGAGTCAGGGTCGCCGTCGAGATCCAACATGGCCTGGGTGATCCGCGCCCGAGCCATGAGATACAGCGCCTTCTCTTCATACGCCTGGGCCTCGGCAGGGAAGTTGGTTGAGCGGGCTTTGCGCCAGAGGCGCTCGACCTTGGCGATGAGGACAGAATATTCTTCTACGGAAGAGTGTTCCTCTGCGGTCGGTTGCGGGGGGTGCGTCGTCATCTTCCCATCTTCGTCAGGGGTAGTGACAATAGCGGACGAGAACGACAGAATCGGCCAGCGTCGCATGCCGTGAGCCCGCCCGCCGCCTGTTTTGGATCTAGCCTAGAAGAGGTGCGGACGCCCACTCTCCCCTTCGCTCCTGGCGAGCTGGAGGCAACCTATGTCCCACCCAAGAAGCGGCGACGCCGGAAACGCCTGACCAACGGTGCGGTGATCGACCTCACCGTGGAACCCGGAGTCATCCGCCAACCGACACCGGTGCAACCGATCCCTGGGGCTCGCCCGCTCGCCGAGATCGTAGCTGCGCTGAGCGCTGATGGCCGGTTGGTTCACCATGAGGTGGTCCCTGAACGCCGCCCGCAAACTGATTCGCTCCACGAGCCACTCCCTCAGTCGATCCAGCATTGCCTGCCGCCCGAAGGGCTGTGGATCCACCAGGCGGAAGCGATCAACCAGATTCGGTCCGGACAATCGGTGGTGGTCGCCACCGGAACGGCCAGCGGAAAATCGCTGTGCTACCAACTTCCCATCGCCGAATCCATCGTCAGCGGTCTGCGCTCTTCAACCTCGCTGCTGCTCTATCCCACCAAAGCGCTGGCGCACGACCAACTCCGGGGGTTTGCCGATCTGAATGTGCCGGGCCTGAGCGCCGCAACCTACGACGGGGACACATCGTCCGATCAGCGCCGGTGGGTCCGCAACAACGCCAACGTCATCCTCACCAATCCCGAGATGCTGCACAACGGCATCGTTCCCCAGCACCGTCAGTGGGCCACCTTCTTCAAACGGCTGGAGTTCGTGGTAGTGGACGAACTCCATGTCTTGCGGGGCATCTTCGGAACTCACGTGGCCCACCTGCTGCGCCGAATCCAACGGGTGGCAGCCCTCTATGGATCCACGCCCACGTTCATCTTCTGCAGCGCCACGATCGGAGAGCCGGAACGATTGGCCAGCGAGCTCATCCACCGACCCGTCATCAGCGTGAACAACGACGGGTCACCAAGAGGGCGGCGCACGATTGCACTCGTGCAGCCAGCCACGATCGATGAAGAAAAAGGACGCCGCCAATCACCGGCCGCCGAGGCGATCCGTTTGGGGGCTGAACTGGCAGCCGCCGGTCGTCGAGCGATCATCTTCTGCCCCAGCAGGGCAATGACCGAACGCGTTGCGGCCGGTGTGGCCCAAGCGGTAGATCCGGACCTCGCAGACACGATCCGACCCTACCGCAGTGGCTACCTAGCCAGTGAGCGACGCGAAATCGAAGAAGAACTCGCGGCCGGTCGTGTACGGGTCGTGGTGGCTACCAGCGCCCTGGAGTTAGGTGTGGACATCGGCGGACTCGATGCAACGGTTTTGTGTGGTTTCCCCGGCACTATCGCTTCACTGTGGCAGCAGATCGGCCGCGCCGGTCGGGCCGCCGAGGAGGCCCTAGCCGTTGTGATCGCGGGCGAAAACCAGATGGACCAGTGGTTTGTCCAGCACCCCACCGCCCTCTTCGACCGCCAGCCCGAGCCGGCCGTCGTAAACGTGACCAATCCCAACATCATGGACGCCCACCTCTGCTGTGCCGCCTACGAAAGTCCGCTGGTACCGACCGACCGCACATGGTGGGACGAAGTCGACGAGGGAATCGGCCGCATGGTGGCCGCCGACCAACTCGGCGTCCGGAGCGATAGCACACGGCTGCCCCAGGCGCTCTGGACCGGCCGAGGCGTTCCGTTCAGTCAGATCGGGCTACGTTCAGCATCTGGCGGCGAACTGAAGATCGTCAGCGCCGACGGCAGCCCGATCGGCACCGTAGAAAAGACCCGGGCGCCGTCACTGGTCCACACCGGGGCCGTCTATGTTCACCGGGGTCGCAACTATCGGGTGACGGATCTGGATCTTGATGCCAGGCGAGCCACCGTGGAGCCAGACGATTCGGGCCGTTGGACTTCCGCCCGCTCCCGAGTCGACATCGCCGTCACCGATGTTGGCACCAAAGAGACGCTGGGACGCGCCGTCCTGCGGTTCGGTCATGTCAATGTGACCACAACGGTGACCGGATTTCAGGAGTTTCAGAGTTCGGGCCCCATGTCCGAACGGCGCAGGGGTGAAGTGACCGACTTGAACTTTCCCCCCACCGAACTGCACACCACCGCGGTGTGGTGGGAGTGGCAACCAAAGATCATAAAGATGGCCGGTATTCGGGACTTTGCGCTCGCCGGTGCCCTTCACGCCGCCGAGCATGCTGCAATCGGCATGCTTCCCCTTTTCGCCATCTGCGACCGCTGGGACGTAGGCGGCGTGTCCATCGCCGAGATGCCCGGAACGGGGCTGCCCACGGTCTTCATCTACGACGGGTATCCCGGAGGCGCCGGTATCTCCGCTCTGGCGTTCGAGCGGGCCGGCGAACTACTCGCCGCTACCGCAGACCTCCTGGAAGCATGCAAGTGCAAGACGGGATGCCCAAGTTGTGTGCAGTCACCAAAGTGCGGCAATGGGAACAGCCCGCTCGACCGATTTGCCGCCCTGGCCCTTCTTCGGACCACCCTGGGCAACGCTGAAGCCTTCTAGTCTGAGGAAACGCGGCTGCGATCGGTGACCGAGGCCCGGTCGGTGACCGGAATAGGGGCGAGAGGGCGGTGTTGTAGTCCGCTAACCATGTACCAAATCCCACCGGCCAGGGCCGCGCCGATGATGACATCGAGAACGTAATGATTGGCGGTGAGGACGACCACGAACGAGGTGACGAGCGGATGCAGAATCGCCACCGCCCGTGCTAGCAATCCGGAGGAGAAGGCCCAGATCAAGAAACCGACGAGAACCGCCCAGCCAACGTGCATAGATGGCATAGCCGCATACTGATTAGCACCATCGCTCCCGGCCAACTCGTACGGGTTAGGGCCAAAGACCGCTCCGCTGTCCACATACCCGTCCAACATGCGAGGAGGGGCGAGCGGGTACCGGACATGCAGTAGGAGAGCGATCCCCGTAGCGCCGATCAGCGCATTACGGAATCGAACAAAGAGGTCGGACCTGCTGAGCAGGTACGCCGATCCGAGTGCCACAACGGTCACCGGGAAATGCACGAGGTAATACCAATTTGCAGTCTTGAAGAGCCAGCCAAACCCCAGAATCGCCTGAACGCCCGCTTCGATGTCCAGGCCCATCGTCTGCTGGACATTCATCACCTCGGTGGCGTTGGAAAAAGCATCGGCAGAGCTGCTGACACTGACCTCCCGAACGGCGGAGTAGGCAAACCAAAGGAGCGCCAGGAGCGATGAATTTCGCACGATGTCTCGTGGTCGGTAGTGCCGAGACTGTGAGGATGAGTTGAAAGAGGTCATGACACGCGCCGCAAAAGGAATGGCGTTGGAGGGGCGATGAGGAACCGCTCCAACGCGTGAACTGTCTGAAGTAACACTGCCCAGATTGCCCCAGTATTAAACCGAAGTGATGTCGGGGACAACCCCAAACGCGCGCTGGTATTCCCGCTCATCGCGAAACCGCCGGTCAGTAGGTGAGTAGGCGCTGCAACTCCCCTTCCAGCCAGAGCCCAACCAACCTCTATTCAACACGGATCGTCACCGTGCTCGAAAGATCGATAGCGCCGATGAGATGCCCCACCATCGGCACCTGCGTAGGGGCCGAATATCGAACGGTGACATGCAATGAGTCGCCGGCGGAACGACCTCCCGACATGCTCACCGTCATGCGATCCGGCACCAGCCCGGCAGCACCTCGAGCTGCCGCTGAGGCGACGCCGATTTCAGGCTCCACCGCTGCAGCCCGGGCGGCCTCGCGGGCTGCATGATGCACCAACACCGCATCCATGGCCACTACACCGACCTGTGCAACCAGGAGCGCCAGGAGCGCCAGGACGGGCAGGATCAGGCTCAGCTCCACCGTTGCTTGACCCCGTTGGCGAGACGGGGGACGGTCCTGCGGAGCCCGATCAACTGCCCGGGTCATGTCTCAGACACGACCGATCACGGCGTCGAGCACTCGGTCCAGTAGCTCGCCCACCTTGCCGGTGCCGTTCACCCAACGGATGAATAAGCCGGCCACCAATGACGCTGCCAGAACGACCACCACGTATTCGACGGTGGCCTGGCCGCGTTGCCGGGCATCGGGATGACAGTAGAGAGAATAGAGAAGTGCCATGGTGGCGCCCCTTTCGTTGAGGTTCCTTGGGTGAGGACAGCGGGCTGCCCGGCAGGATCAACCTGCGAGTGGGTCAGAACGGCGTCTGGCCCAGTGTGAGAACAACGAACGGAACCACCGAGCCGATGAGGACCGCAGGCAGGCTGCAAATCATGAGCGGCGCCAGCAAGAGAACAGGGGTGCGCTTGGCCCGCTCCTCCGCCGTATTGCGGTACGCCCGCGTGGCCTCGTTGGCGAGCCGGTCAAGCACCAATGCCACCGGGGCTCCGTCACGTTCGGCGGCGAGGAGCACCTCCACCAGGGGCGAGTACAGACCCTCCGACTGTTCTGCCAGAGATGTCAATGCGGCCCGCCGGGTACTCCCCGCCGCCAATTGCCTGGCAACGGCTTCGAACGCTGCACGAGCCGGATCCGGCCCACACCGGACGATGAAGTCGACGGAGCGGTCGATCGTCATCCCGGCAGATATCGCCATCGCCAAGACTTCCAGCGTCTCGGGCATGGCATTCCGCTCCCGTCTACGCTCGGCCTCGGACCTCGCTGAAGCGAGCAGGAGAGGGATGCCCATCACGATGGCGATGCCAACACCGGCGGTTAGCAATGACTTGGTGCCGAAGAAAATGACGACACCAGCGGCTCCCGCCAAGCCCGCCGTGCCCGGTGCGGTCCAACGGTGAGGGTGGGTGTACGCGAGTTGTTCGAACGAAAGCTGCGGCCGCCGGGGTGCATGTGGCGCTGCGAAAAGCACCGCTCCACCGGCGATGAAACCCAGCAACGTCGAGATCACCGAAGGCTCCGGCTCTGCAGTATCCAGCGCATCCAGAGCCATGAGAATCCAGACAGCGCCATCGACGACACGACGACAAGGGCACCAGCGGAACTCCTGGTGTAGAATTCTGTAGCGCGGCGGTCACTCAGCGCGTACAGCAGGGCGATGACCGGGGGAAGCGCCGCCATGAGCGAAGCCGAGGCCAGTTGTTGTCCCGACTGGGCGCGGGCGGTCGCTTCGGCCCCAGCACCGAGCCGCAACCGGTCGGCCAGTCGCTCAACAGCCGCTGCGCCGGCTCCGCCAGACAATTCCACCGCCAGCAGGGCGGCGCGAAGCAGCCCGCCCGGCCCCGGGGCGCCGGCCAAAGCGTGAACAAGCGAGGCACCAGCGTTCACCTCGGCAACCACGGAATGGACACCAACCGCTTCTGCCTGCTCCTTCTCGAGTGATTGGAGTGTGGTGAGAGTGGTGCTGCCGGCCCGCAGTCGCTGGGCGATGAGCTCCACTACCACCGGTGCCATCGCCAGTTGCAGGCGAGTGGTGCGGGCCCTGGAACGGCCCGCAATCCCGAGCCAGCCGATGCCGACCATCGCAGGCGCGCCCAGGCTCAGCAGTGGCGAACCGAGGAGGATCCCTACCACCATCGGCACCACGAGAAGGCCACCAAAAGCAACCGTGGTGCTCCCCCTGGAGCTCGAACGCGGTCGGATGGGATCGATCCGAGCTACCGAGAGATCCGTGCCAGTCCAGAGGAACACCGCCACCGCCGCCGCAACGCCAGTCAGAATCGCCGGAATACTCATCGGGAATCCCGCTGCTCGGAATGGGAAGAGACCTCCAGGATGTCCACCACCCGTCGCTCGGATCCGCGGCGTTCCACGTGAACAACCAGGTCGATTCCTCCTTCGACCAGCGGCTGCAGCGCCGCCCGATCCACGGATCCGCCCGCCAACAGACTCAGCACCTCGAGCCGGCGCAAGACCGACCGGGCATCACCGGAGTGACACGTGGCGAGGCAGCCCCGATGGCCGGTATTGAGCGCCAGGAGGAGGTCGAGTGCCTCGGGGCCGCGCACCTCACCGACCACCAGTCGATCCGGACGCATTCTCAAAGCGTTCCGCACAAGATCGCGCAGGGTCACCGCACCGGTTCCCTCTGAGCCAGCCGCCTGGGCTTCTAGTCGCACGGCGGCCGACGATGGCAACGGCAGCTCGGCGGTGTCCTCGACGACCACAACCCGTTCGGTGGTGGGGAGCTCACTGATCAAGGCTCCCACCAACGAGGTCTTTCCCGCACCGGTGGAGCCACTCACGATCATCGTTTGTCGAGCGGCGAGGGCGGCTCGGAGCCGAGCGACGATAGCCGAGGATGCGAAAGCGTCGAGCGGGACTCCGCCGGCGCGGAACCGCCGGATTGTGACAATTGGTCCGTCGGTTGCCACCGGCGAACCCGCCACGTTGATACGGCTCCCGTCTGGCAGGTGCGCATCGACCAGCGGATGCAGGCGGTCCAACCGTTTTCCGGTATGCGCGAGCAGGCGCTCGATGAGAAGCTGAAGGTCGTCGGTATCCAGGTCAAACCCCGCCCGATGCCAAACACCCCCAGCGTCCACCCACACGGGACCGGGCCCATTGATGCAGATGTCGTTGATGTCGGGACTCGAGAGCAGTTGGGCCAATGGGCCATAGCCGGTGATGCGGCGTAATGCGCCGTGGACCTCACCGGTCACCGACTCCGCCGATGAGGATGGCCGCGCCGAGCGAAGCCGTTCGGTCAGCTCGGCCGGCGAATGAGACCGTTCTTCGGCCAGCCAAGAGCGAAGTTCGAGACCACCACTCATGCCAGCAGCCCCTCGAGGGGCCGAAGCGACCGAGGCAGGCGACTACCGAGGATTCCAGCGTCGACCGATCGGGCGACCGCATTGTCAGTCCAGAGCTGCACATCCACGGGCACACCCAGAGCTGCAGAAACATCGCGCCGGCTCAGTGCTCGTCCGCGTTCGGCGACCAGCACCACACCATCGGGCGAAGGACCCGTCATTGCGGCTCGCAAGGCCATGTAGCAGGGCCTGGTGACCAGGAGGGATCGGTCGGCCGCCTGAAGCAGTGCAACACCGGGCTGGGCCAATCGTCCGAGGTCGACGACAACCGTGCGTGATTCACTCGCCAATACTTGGGCCAGCGCCCGGAGGCGATGTGCTGGAGGCAGGCAGCGCCCGACCTCGACGCCGAGAAGACTGAGGCGGGGGGAGAACCTCACCTCGAGGCGAGCGAGCGAATCGGGGTGAGGGTGGTCGGCCCGAATCCAATCCGACAACGAGGCCGATACCACGGGTAGACCGAAGATCATGGCTTGATCGCCGGCAAGATCGACCAACAGGGTGGGTTGGCGCTCTGCGGCCAGCACAGCGGTGCCCGCCGCAACTACGGAGGTGCCAACACCACCCTTGGCACCGTGAAACACGAGCAAAGGCGAAACGTGGGGCGAGACGGGGATCAAGAGAAGCTCCTGGGAAGGGAGCACCTCGCACGGATCGTGCGACATTGGCAAGAGCAAATCCTGCGAGGGCCATGTGAATGGCTGAAGACTCACGATAACAGTAAACAAACGTTATCAAACGGATTCAGAGAGAAAAGAGGATTGCTCGGGAGCGGAACAGACCCTGCTACGTTGATCGAGCGCTACTGGGAGGTGTCTGAGTACCTGGTGGGCTCCCCCGCCTTCAAAGCGGGTGTGACGGGTGATCCTCGTCAGGCGGGTTCGATTCCCGTCCACCTCCGCCAAAACGTCGAAGGGGGTCCTGCGAAAGGACCCCCTTCATTCAACCTTCAGTCGCTAGGCCAGGGCCGAGCACACCGTGTTCGTCATCAGCGTGGCTACCACATAGGGATCGGCGTTGGCATTGGGGCGACGGTCTTCGATGTAGCCCTTCTTGTCCATCTCCACCTGCCATGGGATGCGGATAGAGGCGCCTCGGTCAGACACGCCGTAGCTGAACTGGTCATAACGCTGCGTCTCGTGGGCACCGGTGAGGCGATCCTCGATACCGCTGCCATATCCGGCGAGGTGCTCAGCCACCTTGCCGTGAGCCCCCAATGATTCGCACGCCGCAATGATGGCGTCATAGTCATTGCGCATCTTCTCCGTCGAGAAGTTGGTGTGCATGCCAGCTCCGTTCCAGTCGCCCTTCATCGGCTTGGCCTGGATAGACACTTCAAGGCTGTACTCCTCGGCCAGCCGGTAGAGCAGGTAGCGGGCGATCCACATGTGGTCACCCACCTCCACGGTGTCACTGGGGCCGATCTGAAACTCCCACTGACCGGGCATCACCTCGGCGTTGGTGCCGCTGATATTTAGACCGGCGGTCATGCACAGCGTGGTATGACGCTCCACCAGGTCACGACCGAAGATCTTCACGGCTCCTACGCCGCAGTAATAGGGGCCCTGGGGGCGGGGATAGCCGTGTTCGGGGAACCCGGCTGGCCAGCCGGTGACCGGGTCAAGAAGCGTGTACTCCTGTTCCAGGCCGAACCAGGGCTCCTGATCGCCGAACTGCTCCAGGGCCTTCACGGCCCGGGAACGAGTATTGGTGGGGTGGGGGGTTACCAAGTCGGTGAGGTAGGTCTCACACATCACCAGGCGGTCGTTGCCGCCTCGAATCGGGTCAGGGCACTGGAATTTGGGAACCAGAACAACGTCGGAGTTGTCGCCGGTGGCCTGATTGGTACTGGAACCGTCGTACCCCCAGATGCCCGGCTCGGCACCATCGGCCAGGATCTTGGTCTTGGAGCGGATCTCGGCATCTGGTTCGTTGCCGTCAATCCACAAGTATTCAGCCCTGTAGGCCATGGGGTTCTCTCTTTCGTTTGGAAGTTCCGTGCGGGGTCGCACTGTTGTCTTCAGGGTGCGGCGCAACGGTTGCGCCGCGGCCGACCACGCTGTCAATCGTTTCTGACCACTTGAGTCAAACCGAATGTAGGCAAAACCACAATGCGAACATTGTGAATGGAATGTAAACTATCGCCGCACAGTTGGGCTCGGAGGTGGCAGAACCGCGCACGATCACGCCACACTCACAGCAATGGAACGCCAATTCGACTACGTACTCAAGGCGGTTGAGGAACGACAGGTGCGGTTAATTCGCCTTTGGTTCACCGATGTACTCGGCCAGCTGAAGTCCGTGGCAATCAGCCCCGCCGAGCTGGACAGCGCATTCGAAGAGGGAGTGCACTTCGACGGCTCCGCCATCGACGGCTTCAGCCGAGTGCAGGAATCGGATGTGATCGCCAAACCCGATCCCAGCACTTTCGAGTTGATGCCGTGGGCCGATGGCGGTTCCACGGGCCGAATGTTCTGCGATATATCGAACCCAGACGGCTCACCATTCAGCGGCGATCCTCGTCACATTCTGAAACGCAATCTGCGCGAGGCCGAAGCCAACGGCTATGCGCTCTTCGTGGCACCGGAGATGGAATTCTTCTACTTCGCTGACGGGAATCCAAACCACCAGCCCGAACTCCTGGATTCCGGTTCGTTCTTCGATCTGACCACCAGCGACGTCGCTTCCGACCTTCGCCGCCGCACAATCTCGGTGCTCGAGGCGATGAGCATCCCGGTTGAGTATTCCTTCCACGAGGACTCCCCCAGCCAGCACGAGATCGACCTGCGCTATACCGATGCGCTCACGATGGCGGATCAGATCATGACCTTCCGGCTGGTGGTGCGCGAGCTCGCCATGGAGCGAGACCGTTATGCGAGCTTCATGCCCAAACCGATCGCCGGCATCCAGGGTTCGGGTATGCACCTCCACCTCTCCCTCTTCGGTGAAAACGGCAACGCCTTCCATGATCCAGAAGCGGAGTACGGGTTGAGCGAAGTTGGCCGAGCCTTCACCGCTGGACTGCTGCGCCACGCCCGGGAAATCACGGCGGTGACAAACCAACTGGTGAACTCCTACAAGCGGCTGGTCAACGGGTTCGAGGCTCCGGTGTGGATCAGCTGGGCCCAGCAGAATCGCTCCGCGCTGATTCGAGTGCCGGTCACCAGGGTGGACAAGCCCAGCTCAACACGGATCGAGTATCGGTCGCCAGACCCGTCATGCAACCCGTATCTGGCGTTCTCGGTTTTGGTCGCCGCCGGCATGAAGGGCATCACAGAGGGCTACGAACTTCCCAGCGAGCTGAAGCAAAACCTGTATGAACTCAGCCCCAGCGAGGCTGCCAAACTCGGGGTCAGTGCGCTACCCGCGTCGCTGGCCGAGGCCCTCGATGAGATGGAACGATCCGAATTGGTGCAAGAGGCGCTCGGAGACCACATCTTCGAATGGTTTCTCCGCAACAAACGCTCGGAGTGGGCCGACTACAAAGCCCACGTAAGTCCCTGGGAACTGCAGCGCTACCTACCCTCGTGGTGAGACGGACCGCTCCGATGGATCAGACCACCTTCGCAGTCTTCGTTGGAAAAGATGGTGCACATGTCAATCCGGCGATCGTCGACGTCATCCGCACCCTGACGATGGCGGGGCATCATGCGATCGAGGTCCGAGACATCCAAGACCTGAAGGCTCTGCGGCCCGCGGCCGGGTGGTCCGGGTCGGTTGTGCCCGTTGGTACCACTGATGCAACGACTGCTGAAGCCTGGGGTTACTGCCGGGATAGTCGCCGCATCGAGGACACCATCATTCCGATCCTCGTCCTCATCGGCGGCTCCCACGTTGGTGAGCTAAGCGATCGAAACGAGCAGTTCGACGACTTCATCCTCAGCCCATTCCACCCTTCGGAGATGGAGGCGCGAATCCGCCACCTACTTTGGCGGACCGGACAAGCGCCAGGGCCAGAAGTAGTTGAGTTGGGCCCCCTACTGTTGAATCTCGAGACCTACCAAGCGTCGCTGCAGAACCGGCCGTTGGACTTGACGTTCATGGAATACGAACTGCTCAAATTCCTGGCTCTCAGCCCCGGCAAGGTGTTCAGCCGGGAGGTCCTGCTGAACCGAGTGTGGGGTTATGAGTACTTCGGCGGGGCTCGGACCGTGGATGTTCATGTACGGCGACTTCGTGCGAAATTCGGCGAAGAGCACGCTCACTTGATCCAAACGGTACGTAGCGTGGGTTACAAACTGGACCAGTCTCGGTCAAACTGAGTGCCCGATGGAATCCGGGAGCTCGAACTCGCTGCCGGCGTCCGGAGGGACCACGGCCAGATAACCGACCCGGGAACGCCAAGATCGTCCAGGTCACGGGCTTCGATCGGTCGAATCTCACGATTTGTGACATCTCACCACTAGGCGTCTATAATTTGGGCAGTATTGCCAGCGGAACGACCCGAGGTAAACACCTAATCTCTTGACATGAAGCTAGCGGCATCGGAAATAGTCAAACGCGTCGCGGGCGTGAGCGCATTGGCGCTTGATCGCGTCCTTCCGCCGCGAAATTCTGGTCGGGTTGGCGTGCTGATGTATCACCGAACGGCACCCAGCAGCTCGGTCGATGCCCACGACGAGCTCAATGTCCCGCCCAACCAATTCCGAGACCAACTCCACGGGCTCCAAGAACTCGGTTACAACTTCATCAGCATCGATCAGCTCACCGACTGGCTCCACGGAACAACCGAACTCCCCCGGAACTCGGTGCATGTGACCTTTGACGATGGATACGCCTGCACCGCCCAGTTCGCTGCACCGATCCTCCAAGAGTTGAACATTCCCGCCACGGTTTTTGTGAACACCGCATTTGTCGGCGACCCCGGGGCGTTCCCGTTCGACCCCAATCGAAGCAAATATGCCGACGCCGGTGTGAAATCTGTGAACTACCGCCCGATGAGTTCCAGTGAGTTGCGCGGCGTCATCGCCGACTCCACCATCACGATCGGCGCCCATTCCCATTCCCACTCCAACTTCGTGGAACATCCAGAGAACTTCGATGAGGACGTCCTGTTAAATACGAAAATCCTGCGTGAGGAGTACGGACTTGACGCAATTCCCTTCGCATTTCCTTACGGAGTTGTCCGACTTGGTTATGCCGGCGGGGAATTGAGCCGAAAGATATCTGTGCTCAACGTGACGTGTGCTTTCTCCACCGAACCCGAACTCATCGACCGCAGCGACGATCGCTACTGTCTCGGCCGCTTCTCCGCCTATCCGTTCGACACGCCGCGTTCTCTCGCCGCGAAACTCAACGGTTGGTTCAGCTGGATTCCGAAGGTTCAGCAACTTCTGAGCAGGGGTTGATTCCCGTGAGCCCACTGCGCGCCATTCTCGTCTGCCACTCCTGCGCCAAGGAGGGGGGCTCCGAAGCCCGCATGTCCTGGAACTGGCTCACCGCACTCGCCGAAGAGGGCGTGGAGCTCCTGGTGATTCACAACGGAGCGGACCCAACCAGCATCGCCGGCGTTGGCACCCCGCCCCGTGGCGTCGAATTGCTCGACGTTCGCAGTCGACACATCCCTCGACGGGGAATCCCGGTTCCTCTTTACACCGCCATCGACTACTGGATCTGGCAATCCAAGGTCCGCCGTGTGGTCAAGCGTCGGCTGCGCCAGCGCCACGCCGACCTCATCCACCACCTTTCATGGGGCAGCTTGAACTACGGCTCGATGATGGTGAAATTGGGGACGCCCCTGGTGATGGGGCCCATGGGAGGCGGCACACAGTTCCCCCGTGAATACCTAGATTCCCTGCCGACAACTTCCAAGTACGAGCGGGCCCGAAACCGATTTGTCGACTCCGTTCGCTTCAACCCCTTCGCCCGCCGGACCGTGCACAACGCCGCCATGGTCATAGCTTCCAACCCCGAAACGGCCGCCCTGGTTCGTTCGATCGGGGGCGAAAACGTGCCAGTGATGATGGATGACGGTGTGGCAAACGCCGACATCCACACCGATCCTGTCCCTCAGGACGACGATGCCACATTGCGAATCGTATGGACCTCCAGAATGCAGGAGTTCAAGGCATTGGCAATGGCACTTGATGCGGTAGAACTGGCCGCCAAGGAAGTGGACATCGAACTCACCGTTCTCGGCGATGGACCAGACCGACCAGGTAACGCCGACCGACTCGAGGACCTGGAGACCCGGGGCATTGTGAGGGATCTCGGTTGGGTCGACCGGGCGACCATGAACCAGGTCTACTCCCAGAGTCACGTGATGCTGTACAACAGCCTGCGAGACAACGGAAGTGCGCCACTCCACGATGCCACGCGGTGGGGACTGCCGGCAATCGTGCTGGACCATCAAGGTCCGGGGCTCATTGCGGACGAGAGTTGGGCCGAGAAGATCGCGTTGTCCAACCCCATCGAAACCCCGCAGGATCTCGCCGATGCAATCATCGGTCTCGCCCGCGATCGGGACCGTCGAATTGCCATGGGTCACGCCGCTCTCGGGGCCGCTCGGGCCAACACTTGGCAGGAGCGAGCCGTCAAGCTCATCGGGATGTATCGGAACCTCCTAGCCCAATAGGGAGGAGCCCACAGCTCGCAATGACCGATCCGTTGGCGTTGAGTCCGGGACCGCTAGTGCCACGACCACACCGGCGTCAGGAGCCTGTTGTGGACCAATGCCACGGCTCCGATGGCAGATTGAAGAAGCCATACGTGGCGGCGTTGGCCTTCAGCCATTTGTAGCCAGCCGAGTTCCGATTGTTGATCGAGCGGCCGTCGTCGGTGAAGTCGACGGCCAGTCCTCGCTCATGATTGGAGGACCCCGGCCGGGCGGTCGGCGGTCGACACGCGCTGGGAGGTGCCTCCCAAATGGCGTAGTCGGAGGCTCCGCAATGGGCCTTGCGGAGACGGATTTGGGCCGAAGAATCGCGATAGCCGCCCCCTCGGAACGTGATGCCATCAGCCTGGGCGGCGTCGAGCAGGGCCTTGAGGTTTCCAGCTATGGAGTTGTGGATGGCGATGCCATAGACCCACTCGATCTCGTCGGGCGTTGCCACCGGTCCGGCGATGCCCCCAGGACCGGAGTACCGCGACAGTTGCTCGGCCAATCGCGCGATCTCTCGCTTCTCGTCCTCATCCAACTGGATCTTCAATTCCTCCCGCGACTGCTGTTCGAAGAGGAGGTGATCCAACCGGGCCTGGCTCGCCACCCAGAGAGCTTCCTGAATCTCTCGATCCGATTCGAGGCGGCGTTGATCTGCTTCGGCACGGGCGCGGTACTGCTCGGCCTCGATCCTGGCCAACCGCGCCGCCTCTCGTTCAACGGCCAGCTCGTTCTGGACTGCCGCATAGGCATCGGCGATGTCCGCATCACCGTGGAGCACCGCATTCAGCAGGGACTCCATCCGTACGGTGAGGTTGGGCGTGTTCGTATAGACGATGTCGGGCGACCCAACATCCTGACCGACGAAAGCCTCGACAGCTCGCTCACGAACCTGCTGCTCCAAATCCAGGAGTGCAACCTCGGCTGCGGTGACGGCCGCAGCGGACCGCTCAAACTGACGCTCGGCGTTCGTGGTTCGAGCCTGCGCAACTTTTACCGCGATTTCTTGCTTATTGATAACTGTTTCCAGAGTGGCCATCGCCTCGGTCAGCTCACCGATTTCCGCCAAGGTCCCGTCGATCCCTCTGGCGGTGTCGGCCAGCTCCCCATCTAGCCGTTCCTGTTCCTTGCGGATCTCATCCAGCTTGTCCGAGGTGGAGTCTTCGTCCTGGGCCGCCGTCGGGGCACTCGCTCCGGCGATCAACGCCACAGCAAAGAGGCCGAAAAGGAGGCGACGCGCCGGGCTCTGCCGTTGAGCGAGTGGTTTCTGAGTGAGTTTTGGGCGCAGAAGGATCATGAAAGAGGCCCGCCCCCAGCGGGAGACAATAGACCACACTCGCCACCTACTTGCGCCACCCTCCCATGATCGCGCACGTAGGCGGCGCGGTGACATAGGCATTCGCAACCGCTTCTAGACTGCAACCATGCGTCGACTTCGGGTGGCCAGCTGTCAAATCAACACGGTGGTGGGCGACCTCGATGGCAACGTGGATCGAATCCTCGAGAAGCTCACCGAAGCCGATGCCGGAGGGGCCGACGTCGCAGTGTTTCCCGAGATGACCGTCTGCGGTTACCCGGTCGAGGATCTGGTCTTGAAGACGGGCTTCGTTGAGGACAGCGAGGAAGCTCTCGCCCGAGTCGCGGCAGCAACCACCGGTTCATGCGCTGCCGTGGTGGGGTACGTGAGCGGCAACAGGAACCTGCACAATTCCGTAGCACTTTGTGCAAACGGTCAGGTGATCACGGTGCATCACAAGCGGCTACTTCCCAATTACTCGGTCTTCGATGAGAACCGGTACTTCACTCCAGGCACCGATCCGCTGGATCTCGTGGAGATCAACGGCGTCCGCTGCGGCATCGTGATCTGCGAGGACCTCTGGAGCCCAACCGGACCGATCCTCGAGCAGGCTCGGGGCGGGGCCGAGGTGATTCTGTGCCCCAACGCATCCCCCTTTCGGCAAGGCAAAGCGTTGGACCGAGACATGCTCGTGAGCACCCGCGCCACGGACAACTCGGTCTTCATCGTCTACACAAACCAGGTTGGCGGCCAGGACGAGTTGGTCTTCGATGGCGGATCGGTGATCTTTAACCCGCAGGGTCGCCTGATCGCCCGGGCGCCGCAATTCGGCGAAGACCTGATGTTCTGCGACCTCGACGTGGTTCCCACCTACCGAAAGCGACGTTTGGATCCACGCGGGGAACTGGTGGCAACTCCAGAACTTCCCATCATCACGGTGAGCGGGGCGAGCAAGGTTGTTGGAGCACCGATCGATTCACCGATTGCGCCAATGCTTGCACCCGAGGAAGAACTGTGGAAGGCCCTGGTGGTTGGCACCCACGACTATGTGGTCAAGAACGGTTTCAGCGAGGTGGGGGTTGCTCTTTCTGGCGGTATCGACTCCACGATCGTCACGGTCCTCGCCGCTGATGCGTTGGGCCCAGAGAATGTCCACTGTGTCCTCATGCCCAGTCGCTATTCCAGCGACCACAGCATTTCTGATGCCGAGAAGCTCTGCGCCAACCTCGGTGTCGAGTCACGGATTCTGCCGATCGAACCTGCCCATGCCTCAATGCTTGAAATGTTGGCCCCCAGTTTCGGCGACCGCGAGCAAGATACCACCGAGGAAAACCTTCAATCGCGCATCCGCGGTGTGATGATGATGGCCCTCTCCAACAAGCTGGGGTGGCTGATTCTGACCACCGGAAACAAGAGTGAAACCTCGGTTGGCTACTCCACTCTGTATGGCGACACCGCGGGTGGCTTTGCGGTCATCAAGGATCTTTGGAAGACCCAGATCTATCATCTGTGCCGCTGGCGAAATGACCAGGCCGGCACCGAACTGATACCGGAGAACGTCATCTCCAAACCACCATCGGCTGAGCTGCGACCAGGCCAGCGCGACGATCAGAGCCTCCCCCCGTACGAGGTGCTGGACGCAATCCTCGCTCTTTATGTCGAAAACGACCTCACGGGGAGCGAGATCAAGGAAAAGGGCTACGACCCCGCGATCGTGGATCGCGTGGTGAGGTTGGTGGATGTCGCCGAGTACAAGCGGCGCCAGAACCCACCCGGCGTCCGCCTGAGCAGCAAGGCCTTTGGCCGGGACCGCCGGATGCCCATGACCAACCACTACCGGGGCTGAGCCTCAGCGGGAGAACCCCCTTGATCGTTACCGTCGTTCGTTTCCCCACTTCCACCACGGCGTCACTCGAGGCGGCCACCCAGATGTTTTCGGGCTCGGCGGCCAGTTATCTGGAGGTTCCGGGCCTTTTGGGCAAGATCTACCTCCGGGCCGAGGATGGCTCTGTTGGCGGCGTGTACTGGTGGACCGACCGCCGTTGTGCTGAGGAGAAGTTCAACCGAGAGTGGGAAGAAGGCGTTGCGGAGAAGTACGGCGCACCACCGATCGTGGAGTTCTATGACGCTCCAGTGGTGGTCGATTCCATCCTCGGATCGGTTCGCACCGAGCCGCCCCAGATTTTTCGTGGTCAAGACAGTCTTTGACAATGCCGATGTCTGATGGTAGGAACTCCACGACTCCTCGGTAGTCTGATCATTACCCCAAAATCGTGGGCCCCCGCAGTATCGCAAGTTCGCTGTTTCACGAGAGGTTTTTCATTGGCTAAAGAGCGCGTTGAACGAGACGAGGAAGATCTCGTCAGGTTGTACCTCACCGATATCGGCCAGTATCCCCTGCTGACCAAGGAGGGTGAGGTCAAGCTCGCTCAGGCAATCGAAGCCGGTAAATCGGCGGCCGATGAGATGGAGGCCGCCGCCGAACTCACCCCGGCTCGCAAGCGCGAGCTACGCCGTTCCATCCGTCAAGGTCGAGAAGCTGAGCGAACCTTCGTTCAGTCCAACCTTCGCCTCGTGGTGAGTATCGCCAAGAAGTACCAGGCCTCCGGGCTGCCCCTTCTCGATCTCATTCAAGAAGGCAACCTCGGCCTCATGCACGCCGTTGAGAAGTTCGATTGGCGGAAGGGCTTCAAGTTCTCCACCTACGCCACCTGGTGGATTCGCCAGGCCATCACACGAGGAATCGCCAACACTGGCAGGACTATTCGTCTCCCGGTGCACGCCGGCGATACGCTCGCCCGGCTCCAGAAGGCCCGCTCCCGTCTCGAACTGAAGTACGGCCGTCCGGCCACCCTGGTCGAATTGGCAGCAGAAGTGGAAATGCCAGAAGACAAGGTCACCGAGGCATTGCGTTTTGCCGCCGAACCGCTATCGCTGTCCGAACCGCTACGTGAAGACGGCGATGCGGAACTGGGCGACGTAGTAGAAGACCGACAGGCCGATTCGCCGTTCGAGGTGGCAGCAACCGCATTGTTGCCCGAGGAGATCAGCCGCCTCCTTTCGCCGCTCGATGAGCGGGAACGCGAGATCCTCAAGCTGCGCTTCGGTCTCGACCGTGGAGAACCCCGCACTCTGGAAGAAGTCGGGGAACACTTCAACCTCACTCGGGAACGAATCCGACAGATCGAAGCCCGGGCCATGAGCAAATTGCGCCACCCGTCCTCCGACACCGGAGCCCGAGACCTCCTCGCCGTCTAGTCAACCGGCCAATCGAACGCGAGACGCTGCGGAGGGACGGAGCAGCACCGCGGACACACCGCTCTGGTTGAGCGGAGCGAGCCGTGAAGCGACCCGGCGTGAGGAACGAACGAAGGCGAAACGCTGCGGAGGGACGGAGCAGCACCGCGGACACACCGCTCTGGTTGAGCGGAGCGAGCCGTGAAGCGACCCGGCGTGAGGAACGAACGAAGGCGAAACGCTGCGGAGGGACGGAGCAGCACCGCGGACACACCGCTCTGGTTGAGCGGAGCGAGCCGTGAAGCGACCCGGCGTGAGGAACGAACGAAGGCGAGCGGAACCAATATTAAGGAAAGATGCCTCGGCGGTCATAGACGTCGGCGAGGCGCGTGAGCGACACCGCATAGGCCGCCTCACGGTGAGAGCAGCCCAGCTGAGCCCTCATCCGGACAACTTTGTCGTTGGCATCCCAGATGATCTCGCGCAGTCGACTGTCGACGTCGTCGACCCGCCATGCCCTACCGCTCTGGTTCTGCAGCCATTCGAAATAGCTCACCACCACACCGCCGGCGTTGGCGAGTACATCAGGGATAATCTCCACACCGTTGCCGGTCAGGATTTCCTCGGCTGCCGCGGTAGTAGGTCCATTGGCCGCTTCCACAATGACCCGGCAGACCATGTGGAAAGCACGTTCGGCCGTGATCTGGTTTTCCAGCGCTGCCGGCACAAACGCATCGACTGGTATGCGGAACAAGTCCTCTGTTCCGACTTCGTCGGCCTTCTCAAAACCCTTGATGGTGCGGTTGGTCCGGGCGTAGTCGAAGAGCGCCGGCACATCGATGCCGTCGTGGTTGGCAAGGGTTGTGGTGTGATCGGCAACCGCCACGATCACGCACCCCTCCAGCGCCGCCAACCTGGCAAAGTGACTCCCAACATTGCCGAAGCCCTGGATCGAAACCTTGAGTCCCGCCAGTCGTTGTCCGGTCTCACCGCACCAGTGACGGAGTGCGTACAGGACGCCCTGACCGGTAGCGGCTTCGCGTCCCACCGAACCACCGACGGCCACGGACTTGCCGGTGACGACGCCCCGCAACTGTTGCCGACCGCCGGGGCCGGAAACGTTGGCATAGGTATCCATTATCCAATCCATCATTTGGGCGTTGGTGCCTACATCCGGGGCGGGAATATCGATTTCGGGTCCGATGGTGTCGCCCAGCTGATGGGTGAAGCGACGAACCAAGCGCTCCAGTTCGCGGTCGGAGTAGTCGCGGGGATTCATTGTCACCCCACCCTTGGCCCCGCCGTACGGCAGTCCGACGAGCGAACACTTGAACGTCATCCAAGCCGCCAGAGCCTTCACCTCATCCAAATCGACGTCGGGATGGAACCGGAGGCCGCCTTTGTATGGGCCAAGAACGTTGTTGTGTTGGATCCGATAGCCCCGGAACATTCGAAGGTCACCCGAGTCCAGCAACACGGGGAAGTTGACAACAACCTCGTTCTCGGGTTCGGACAGGATGAGTCGGTACTCCGGTTTGAGGTCGATCAAGTCAGCCGCCCGTTGGAACTGGGCGTTGGCGGCCTCGTGGAGCGAAGCCTCTCGCTTCGTTGTGTCGCTCACGGCCCAAGTGTGTCCCACGGTGCCCTAATCGTCACGTTTATGGGAAGTTTTACGACTTGGGCGTAATCGCTTCGAGCCCCCCGCAGTAGGGGCGGAGGACCTCCGGAATCGTGATCGATCCGTCGGCGGTCTGATGGTTCTCGAAAATTGCAAGGAGGGTTCGCCCGATGGCACACGCCGTCCCGTTCAAAGTGTGGACGAACTCCGAGCCGCTCTCGGTCTTTACCCGGGTTCCCATTCGGCGGGCGGAATAGTCGGTGTAGTTGGAGCACGAGGTGAGCTCGCGGTATCGCTGTTCTGAGCCAATCCAGATCTCGATGTCGTATTTTTTGGCCGCGGCGGCGCCAAGATCGCCGGCGGCAACGGTGATCACTCGATAGGGCAGTTGAAGATCCTGGAAGATGCTCTCCTCCGTCTCTCGCAGGAACTCCAGTTCGTCCCAGGATGTGTCCGGGTGGCAGTAGGAAAACATCTCCACCTTGTCGAACTGGTGCACGCGGAAGAGCCCTTGGGTGTCCTTTCCGTAGGTGCCGGCCTCGCGCCGGAAGCAACTGGAATAGCCGGCAAAGCGGACCGGGAGTTGATCAGCAGCCAAACGCTCCCCCCGATGGAACCCGGCCAGAGCAACTTCGCTGGTCCCAACCAGGAAAAGCTCGTCCTTTTCCAGCTCATAGACCTGGCTCCGATCCGTCGGAAAGAAACCAGCCTCCACCAGCATGTCTTCTCGAACGAGCACGGGCACCACTGCCGGTGTGAAACCGGCAGCCATCAGTCTGCTCAGCGTCCACTGCACCAACGCAAACTGCAATACCACAGCCTCGCCGAGAACGTAGGCGAATCGGCTGCCGCTCATCCGAACAGCTCGCTCGGTGTCCACCAAGCCCAACTTCTCACCGATCTCGGCATGGGTGAGCAGTGGCGGCGGGGTACGATCGCCAACTTCTTTCTCAACACGGAAACTGTCTTCGCCACCGGCGGGAACCGACGGGTGAGCGGGATTCGGAACCTGAAGCAGCAATTCACCTACCTTGGCCTCGGCGGTGGCCAGCTCCGTCTCGGCGGTGGTGAGGTTGTCCTTCAGCAGCTTCGCGCCATCGATCCTGTGTTGGCGTTCCTCGGGCTCCGCCTTGCCGATGTCCTTGTTGGCCTGGTTGGCTTGGGCCCGCAGCGTCTCGGTGACGGTGCGTCGGGCCCGGGCCTCAGCATCGAGCTGGACGAGCGAATCGATCATCGATTGCTCGGTGCCCTTGGCCAGGGCGCCCGCCCGATAGTCCGGGTCTTTAGTAAGTCGTCGGAGATCGATCATCGCCACAGACGATAGAGGCCCCTGAGCCGAGTGGGGGAGAATTTGGGATCTGCATCCCGCCGGGTCTAGTAATTACACTCCAACAACTCGGAGTCCTCGTTGGCCGACTCGACATTGGATTGCAGGGCCCAGCCGATGACTCCGGCGGCGACCGCGGTGGATACCAGGAATCCAATGGGAAACAACAGCAGCACGGCGATGATGATGTAGGTACCGATCACCCTGGTGATCGTACATGATTCCAGCCGACGTTGATTCTGAACGGCCCGACTCCTGCATCGAGGGCTCCACCGGGTACGTTCTTGGCTCATGCAGCAGCGATCAGCGGTCAGCCGAAGATGGAGCCGGCGGCAGTTCTTGGCGACGTCGGCCGCAGGCGCCGGAGTCGTTGCCGCTGGACTGGGTGGATGTTCTGGCAGCGACGGCAATTCCGAAAGGACCGCACCACAGTTGGTGGCCCTCTTCAGCCCGTCGATGGTCCTAGCCGCCGGGATAGAGCAGCGAATTCCGTTCGGTCTGATCGACCAAGGCCAGCCGCCTCCTACCGAGAATGGCCGGTACCCGGTCACCATTACCAAGGGCGACGAGGTGTACCTACGTGGCGATGTGCTGGGTCGGATCGTCACCCATGACCATCCCGCCGGCAACGCCGATGAAACGCATCAGCACGCCAACCTCTTGCGATACTTTGCAGTTCGAGCAAACCTCCCCGAAGCGGGAATCTATGACCTCACCGTCACCGTGGACGGTGCCGAGGCCACCATGCCCTTTCAGATGTTCGACTCCGCCGATGTAGTCGTTCCACTCCCGGGACAACGCTTTCCCGTTGTTCGCTTTCCAACGCTGTCCCAACCTCTGGGCATGAACCCGATCTGCACGCGCTCGGCGGGCCCCTGCCCGCTCCACGACGTGACAGTCGAGGAAGCGCTGGAAACCGAGGCTGCCGTGGCGCTTCTCATCGCCACACCCGCCCTTTGCCAGACCGCCTATTGCGGACCGGTCCTCGAAGTTCTTTTGGAATTGGCGCCAGAATTCCCCAACATCAAGTTTCTCCATGCCGAGGTGTACTCCAACGCCGCGCTCGTGGAAAACAATTATCTCGACAGCCGCATTCTTCAGTCGCCGACCGTCTCCGACCTGGCGATAACGTTTGAGCCGTCGCTTTTCTTGTTGCGACCCGACAGGACGATCTTCGATCGAATCGACAACGTGTACGACAACACCGAACTTCGATCTGTTCTCCAGGCGCTGCGAGGCTAGACGGCGACCCAGGGCGCTATCGGCGGCCTAAGAGAAGGACTGACCGCACCCGCAGGTGCGTTGGGCGTTGGGATTGTCGATGGAGAATCCGGTCTGCTGAAGACCGTCTTTGTAATCCAGCGTTGCCCCCACCAGCAGTTGGGCGCTCGTGGCATCTATGACAACCCGGACGTCGTCGCCATATTTTTCGACTTCGTCTACGTCGGCATCGGTTTCTGAATCGAAAAACATCTCATAACTGAAACCAGAGCATCCACCGGGTCGAACCGCCACGCGAAGGGCGAGAGCATCGTCATTTTCTTCCTTGAGCAGTTGAGCCACTTTCGACGTGGCGCTATCGGTAAGTGTGAGCACAACAACCTCCAAAGGTTTTCAGGCGTTGTAACCAAAGGCGCCTGGACTACACCCATCCTACCGGAATTCATCGCGCCGCGACTAGGCGGGCCTGATCAATGCCCAGCGGCCCTAAGCACATGAGGCCATCGTCACTGCCGCTGATGGTCGGACCTGTCCTAGGCTGAGGTATGGAGCTGACTAGACCCTCGGTGGCAACGATGACCGAAGTTCTCTCCTCGGTGATGGATCCCGAATTGGGCGCGGACATCGTGACCCTGGGGATGGCCAAAGACGTTGCGATCAGTCCCGAAGGAGCGGTCAACGTAACCGTTGCCCTCACCACCGCTGGCTGCCCGCTGCGGGCCCACATCCAGTCCGAGATCAGGAGTCGGATCGGGGACCTCGACGGCGTTGAATCGGTGAAGATCACGTGGACCGAGTTGGACGATGCCGAAAAAGCCCAGACCATGGCGACCGCCCGACGCCTCGCAACCGAGCGCGCGGGCGACACAGCTATCCCGGCCAGCACGAAAGTGATTGCCGTCGCATCCGGGAAAGGCGGGGTAGGGAAGTCTTCGGTCACGGCCAACTTGGCCGTTGCCTTGGCGCGCCAAGGCATGAACGTTGGCGTCATCGATGCTGACATCTGGGGGTTTTCCATGCCCCGGATGCTGGGGCTCGAAGGCCGCCTGAACGCCCAAAAAGCTCCCGAGGGTGGAGCCAAGATCCGTCCCCACACCATGGCGGTGGGGAGCGGTCGTCTGGACGTGGTGTCCATGGGATTCCTGGTGCAGGACGAGGAGTCCGCCCTTTTGTGGCGCGGGTTGATGCTCAACCGGGCGGTGCAGCACTTTCTCGAAGACGTCAGCTGGGCCACCGACTTGGACTACGTAGTGATCGATATGCCCCCCGGAACCGGCGATGTAGCGATGGGCCTGGCCCGTATGCTGCCGCGTGCGGAGATGCTGGTGGTCACCACGCCGGCCAAGGGTGCCCAGAAGGTGGCAGCTCGAGCCGTCTCGATGGCCCGCAAGTCCTACCTTCGGGTGGTTGGTGTCATCGAGAACATGACCGAATTCACCGCCCCCGACGGCTCAAAACACGCTCTGTTCGGTTCCGGAGGTGGCGCCGCCCTGGCGGCGATGGCCGGTGTACCCCTGATCGGCAGAATCCCGATCGAACCTGCCGTCTCCGCTGGTGGCGACGCCGGCGTTCCGGTCGCACTGGGTGACGGGGCCGGTGCCGATGAGTTTCACCAGATTGCCAAGCGAATCATAGAGGACTTGATACCCCCGGTCTCCATGGCCAGTTGCACCGCCAGGATGATGGCGTCGGTCGAAGCGGCCCTCGACGCCGAGCTGGGCTAGACGCTAGCGGGTCACGGTGAGAGGCTGGCCAACGAACTGGCTGGACGGGACCAGTGTGTGCTCACCGTCGCCGGTAACGATCTCCACAGCGGTCGGGCGAAGAGCCACCACGGTGCCGGCGATCGTGCCAAGGACAATCTGATCACCCTCGGTAATGAGCCTCCGAACGGCCCTACCGGCGGCGACTTCGCGAGCTACCGATTGGCCCCCCATCCCCACCAACAGCGTGAAGCTCGCGGCAATACCGAAGAAGAGCGCAGCGAGTGCCAGGTTGACAACGGTGGTGTCAATGCCAATTTGCGTTGACGCCAACACCAGCGCAAGCCCAACGATGAACGCTTTGACGCCCATGTTCACCTGCCGTTGGACCGATGCGCTGGACCGCCCCATCATCGGTTTGAGCCCGGCCTGCACGAACGACGTGATCACGTTGGCACCGATCACGATGATGGCAGCGGTGAGAAGTTTGGGAATGAACTTCACCAGGTCTCGCGGCATCTCTTCCAAGGCCGAAGGCTGCACGATTCCCAGCGCGGTCATCAGCCCGGCGATCAGGAAACCGGAGAAGACCAAACTGCTGAGCGGCGCCGCCGCATCGCGAATGGGTTCTGGGCGATCCGGAGCGGACAACACCTTGGTCATAAGCCGGGCGGCAAGATTGCCAAGCACCAGTCCACCGACCACAAAACCGGCAACCAAAATCCATTTGGTCGTTGTCATAATTCTTCCCCTCTGGGTGATTCCACGATCAATAGCCGCCCGGTTTCGAGGCCAGCGCCGAAGAGTTCGGCCATGAGGCCCACCACCTCTCGGGAACTGAGCTTGGCTGCCACGCGTTCTTCCAATCGTTGCGGAAGGTCGGCGGGAGCGCTGAGCACCCGATTCAAGGCAACCGACAGCGATGGAAGCTCGGTCTCACCGGCAAGCGCCTCGATCACGGTAGAACATCGCTGACACGTGTCGATATGCGCGTCGAGATCCTCGGTGTCGGCCGGTTCCCCATTCAGCCACTCGGAGAGCCGCTCGCGGGACGGATGGCGGAACCTCATGGCGCCCACTCTTCCAACGCCGTCCCCAGCCGGCGACGAGCTCGCATAAGCCTGGTCTTCACCGTCGACAGCGGAATGTCGAGAATCTGGGCGATCTCGTCGTAGGGCAAACCCTCCACCTCGCGGAGGACAACAACCGAACGGGAGAGGTCGTCGAGCTTGCCGAGTTCGGCGACGAAGTCGCCCATGGCTGCAGAGTTCTCCACCCGCCGCTCTACCGAAGTCCCGGCGGGTTGAGGATGCTCGGGCATCGAGAAAGGATCGGTCAGCACGGATCGCCGCAGCCGCAGGGTGGAGATCGCAGTGTTATGGGCAATCCGCAGCACCCAGGATTTCACCGACGACTCACCACGAAAGTTGGGCAGGGCAAGCCATGCCTTGACCAGCGTGTCCTGGGCTACGTCCTCCGCCAGAGCGGCGTCCCGGACGACCGACAGCGCCACCCGATAGATCGCCTCGCCGTGCTCGGCAACCAACCGGGTCAGCTCCTCAGGATCGGCATCCGCCTCGGGCCCAAGCCCGGACGACCCCAACGGCTGGCCGGTGTCGGCCAACGCTGCAGTAGCTTTTGCAACCCGCCGGGTGGTCTCGACCGCCCATGCCACAAAGAGCGGTGCTCTAAGGTTGGCGAGTGTGGCGGACTTGGACATGGTCTTCTGAGACTAACTGGCCCCGGGCGATTGTCGAGCAGGGAAGATATCGGGCAACAGAATGTCGGCGGTAAATAGAACAATGATGGGAGAGAGTTGACTGCCGGGCGTTACACCAAGCGTCAACTCGCTCCCACCATGTACGAGGCCGGATCGCCCACCGGCCCCGCACGTCAGTTACAGACGCACGAAGCCGAGGGTTGGTCGCGAATTACATCAAAGGTTTTTTAGGCTCGTTGGTCACCGTACCGCTGATGCGGTTATACACGGCCGGCCAGAAGCGGTCCCGCGCCTCCCAGATACCACCGATGCCAAACTTGAGAACCAGGATCAAGCTGAGGGAGCCGATGATGGCCGTGAAGAGCTGATCCACGATGTCGGCGGCAAATTCCAACTGGTCCAATGCGGCGAAGACGCCAATCACCCAGATGGCTCCCACTGCGATAGTGGTGAGGAGGCCACCGAACTCTTGGCCCGCAAGTGCGGGAGCCAGCATGTTCCGTACGGCGTTCGCTACAAGACCGGCGACTATGACAATCACGATAGCCACGATCGCCTTGGGGATGAATGCGATCAGCTCATTCACCATGTCGGACACTGGGTTGTCACGGAAGGCGGTCAGTGCGACCTGGAGGACCACCAGCATCACCAGGTAGTAGATGACCATTGCGATGAAGCGGCCGCTGTCGGCGAAACCGGCCCGTTCCAGTGGTCCGCCGATCCCGGCCTTGTCCACATAGTCGTCAAATCGGATGCGCCGCAAGAGGGTCGTGACCGCACTCCGCACGAACCGAGCGATGAGCCAGCCGACGACAAGAATGACAATGAGGAGGATGAGTTTCGGGATGAACCCGAAAAGGTCATCGAATGCGTTCTCGATGGGTTGTCTGAACTCGACTGCAAGCATCATGTTTGGTTCTCCCTTGGGTTGTGCGACGCAGGTCGTCGCACTACTTCATTGACGCAAGCTAAGCCGAACCGTCGCGACATTTCACGGATCCAGTCGAGTACGAAGCGTGGTGACACGCTCCGAAAGGGAGTGACCACAACCTGTGAAGTTTGTGAGATGGCACCACCGTAAGTGATACTTCCAGATCACACGCTGGGAGAATCACCGATAGTCGCGCCGGATCGTGAGAGGACGACACGAGTTGCAATTCTCAGAAACTTTTCAGCACCAACCTCCGATTTCGGCCGGAGCGCAACGGAGTTGACCAGGGCAGCCGCTAGAGCCCTAAAACAATCTTGGCGTCTTCGATGAACTGGCCGTGGCCGGGAGCGATCGTTTTGGGACGGAACTTTTTCACTTTGGCTGGCATGCCATCGGGGATGCCGTCAATGAACAAATCACCGGCCAATATTGAGCGTTCTTGCTCCAACACGTAGACGAAGTCGTCGTTAATGCCTGTGCTGAGAGCGCGAATCACGAACTCGGTGGCATCGATCTTGTACCCGTCGTCAAGTACTTCATCGGCACCGGTAAAACCTTCAGGTGCGATGAGAATCGCTCCGGTTTTCCTCTTCAGCTCAACCGCTCCGGCCGCATAGTCATCCGATGTCTTGGTCATCACGATCCAGCGGATTCGATCCCCGCCGCATCCGCAGATCACATCGAGGTGCTCGGCATCCCCGGGGCCGGGGTCGACGATCACGATTTCATCGATCCCTACCAGATAGGTGTTGAGGCCAGGTTCACCTTCGGCGCCCTGATGAGCGATTCGGCGGAGCAGCGGACTGAGTGCCCTGGCAACGCCAGGAATGATCGGCGGCGGTGGCGTTGGTTCGTCAAGGGGCAGTGGAGCTGGTCTCCTCATATTTGCAATTCTCTTCTGGAAGGCGAACTCAAAGGAGCTCGGGGGATGAGGTGGATGGGCGAGGGCGAGTGTTTGGGGTGTTGACGATATCGACATCGATGACCTCACCGCGGGGGGTGAAGCGATGGCCAACCGATCCCACCATGGAACCGAAGCTGCCCGTGAGGCGAGGTAAAATCAGCGAACGAACCGGTTTGAACTGGAGCAGCAGGCCGGCTGATCCCGTGAGGAACCCGGGAACGATCAACAGCCCGGCACCCACAAGGGCAAGCAACCCAGAGGAAACCTTGGAGCCCCCAGATCGGTCCTGGGCCACGAGAGAACTGGCGGTGGCGTTGGCTACAGCAGCGAGGCGATAGCGAAACAACCAGCTCCCCAGGAAGAAAAGTGCGACCGAGAGTACGAAGGTCCAAAGAAATCCCAGCGAGGTGCCAAGAACAAAAAACGTCATCAGTTCGAGAATGGGTAGTGCTGTGACCACCATTCCCACCAGCCCCGATTTCTTCACCATTGCCAATAGTCTACCGGCGTACCCTCCGTCCGATACAGCGAGCGCCCAGGTGCGGTTGAGCAGCGGCTGAGGCGCCGCAATAGCATTGCCCTCAATGAAGGATCAACGGCCCCCCTCGGTTGATGCGCTGGCGCGGTCACTCGAGTCCTCCGGGCTGCCACAACCTCTTCGTGTCGACGTCGCCAGACAGGCGATCGCCGAAGATCGTGTGGAAGAGGCCGACGCCTTGGCCCGTGAGCGTCGCCAGCGATTGCTGACCCCGGTGATCAACGGCACCGGCACACTTCTCCATACCAACCTCGGCCGGGCCCCGGTGGCGGTGAGTTCCCCGGCGGCCTATGCCAACATTGAGTTCGACCTGACCACTGGCCAGCGCGGCTCGCGCCAACGCTCCATCGGGGATCTCGCCCGGGCCGCGTGTGGAGCCGAAGATGCGATCGTTGTCAACAACTGCGCGGCTGCGCTGATGTTGGTGCTGGCAGCTCTCGCCACGGGCCGAGGGGCGGCCGTGAGCCGGGGCGAAATGGTGGAGATCGGGGGCGCGTTCCGAGTCCCCGATGTGATGCGACAATCGGGCGCCCAACTCATCGAGGTGGGGACCACCAACCGGACCCGCATCAGCGATTTCCGAACCGCCGCCTCCGTTACGGACATGGCACTCGTATTGAGCGTTCATCAAAGCAACTACAGGATCACCGGCTTCTCCGAGCAGACGCCGGTTTCAGAGTTGGCAACGCTCGGGCTACCGGTCGTGGCCGACATCGGCTCCGGATTGCTCGATGCCGCCTGTCCGTGGCTGGGGGGCCCTCCCCCATCGTGGCTACGAGGCGAGCCAGCTGCCCGCCAAACAATAGAAAGTGGTGCCGATCTCGTCATCTTCAGCGGTGACAAGCTGCTGGGCGGACCCCAAGCGGGAATCATCGCCGGGCGAGCGGACCTGGTGCGAAGCTGCGCTGTTCATCCTCTGGCGCGTGCGCTGCGGCCCGGCGGACTGGTGCTCGGGGCTCTCCAGGACACGTTTCTCTCCTACCTCCGCCGCGACGGAGACGCCATACCATTCTGGCGAATGGCCGCTCTCCCCCTTGAAGAGGTCCGAAAGCGGGCCGACGCGATTGCCGCCGCAGTTGGTTCAGATCGGGTCTCGACCATCAGCACCGATGCGGTTCCCGGGGGTGGCACGCTCCCCGGGCGTACGATCCCGAGTGCCGGGCTGCGCCTGAGTGGCGATCTCACCACCGCTCTTCGGAATCAAGATCCAGTGCCGGTCATCGCCCGCCGTCATGAGGGCCACACCATCGTGGATGTCAGGACCGTCGATCCCGAACAGGACACCCTCGTTGTCGACGCACTCATCTCGGCGCTGTCTTGACCGTCATCGCCACCGCTGGGCACGTGGACCACGGCAAATCCACGTTGGTTCGGGCGCTTACCGGTACCGACCCAGATCGGTTGGCCGAGGAGAAAAGCCGGGGATTGACGATCGATCTCGGCTTCGCCAACCTGGGTTTGACACGAAAGCGATCGATTTCGCTCATCGACGTCCCTGGCCACATCCGTTTCCTCCGCAACATGCTGGCTGGCGTTGGTGCGGTGCAGGGAACGCTTTTCGTGGTATCCGCCTCCGAGGGCTGGAAACCGCAGAGCGAGGAACACCTGCAGATCCTGGACCTTCTCGGCATCAAACATGCCGTGATCGCCCTCACAATGGCTGACCTCGTCGACTCCGAGCTACTGGAACTAGCGGTTCTCGACGTCGAAGACCATGTGGCCGGCACCTTTGCAGAGGGCGCCCCCATCGTCCCGGTTTCATCGGTAACCGGGGCCGGGATCGACGAACTGAAGTCCAAGCTCACCGATCTCTTCGAGGCCGTGGGTGCCGCTCACAACAGAAACGCCCCTCGCTTATGGGTGGATCGGTCATTCTCCCCAACGGGTTCGGGGACGGTCGTGACCGGCACTCTGACCGATGGCACGCTGAGGACCGGTGACCACATCACCGTTGTCCCGTCGATGGAACAGGGCCGGGTGCGGGCGCTGCAATCGCATCACAGCGCCCTCGATTCGGTCCGACCGGGCAATCGGGTGGCAATCAACCTCTCCGGCATCGGCCATACCGCTGTTGGCCGAGGCGACGTGCTCGTTCACCCGGACCGCTGGCACTCCACGGCCATTATCGACGCCGAGCTGAAGATTTTGCCCCGGGTCGGGCACCCTTTGACTCGACGGGGCGCATTCCTCGCCTACATCGGCTCTGGCGAGTTCCCCACCCGCATCCGGCTCCTCGCTGGACAACATCAAATCGATCCCGGCACCACCGGCAGGGTTCGCCTCTACCTCGATCGGGAGGTGCCCGCCTTACCGGGAGATCGATTCATCCTTAGAGAGTCGGGCCGCTCGGAGACCCTCGGCGGGGGCCGCTTTCTCGATATCGACCCGATCCGACCCGCCCGACTAGCCGATCCCGACGGCGACCCAGAGCGTGTCATCACCGAGCGAGGTTGGGTGGACGCCGACCTCTTCGCTCGGCTGACGGGCGAATCCAGAGAGCCCACGGTGGCCAATTGGATCGTGAGCACCGCGGCCCGTCAAGCCAGCGAGGCCAGTATCCGAGCACGGGTTTCCGCCGCCGGTGCTCTCGGCCTCGACGCGGCCCTGCTCGACGAACGGGAACGGGCGCTGGTCGGGATATTGGACGACGTCCTCGTACAGGAGGGGCGGGTAACCGTGGGCCAGGCCGTGTCTATTCTGACGGATCATCCCTGGGTGGCCGAGCTCGACGCCGACCCTTTTCGACCCGCCAGCCCCAAAGGCGTGGATCGAAACGAGCTCCGCACCATGGTCCGCCAGGGGGTAGTGGTCGAATCCGATGGAATCTATTTCAGTGCCACTGCGATCGAACGGGCCGTAGACCTCCTCCGACCCCAACTCGCCGCCGCACCAGAAGGTCTCACCGTTGCCGAGATTCGTGACGCCCTGGACACCAGCCGAAAATACGTGTTGGCTCTCGTGGCGCATTTGGACGCCAATGGCCGCACCCGACGCCGAGGCGACTACCGCATTCCCGGCCCTAGATTGTGAGCCTTCGACTCAAGAAAGAAATTTGTCTGGACATTGTGTTCCATGTCACACCAGTTGTACCCTCTAACTTAACAAACCGTTCAAGACCAAGAGGGGGGCCTGCGAACGTGTCTATGACTTCGGTAAGTAAAGCGATGGCGATACCCACAGGAACAACGGGGCTTCGTCTGGCGAGCCTCAATATGTGGGGCACTGCAGCGTGCCGGGGACCGCATCAGGAAATCTTCTTCCCGCCCACCGTCACCGAGACCCGCAGGGCCAAACGACGGCGTGAGGCTCGGGCCAAAGAGATCTGCAGTACCTGCCCAATCGTCGCGGACTGCCTCAGCATCGCGCTGCAACGAAACGAACAGCACGGGATCTGGGGCGGACACACCGAGAAGGAACGGCGAGTGCTCGCCGCTGTCAGCAATTAGCTCAGAGCTTTCCGAAACTACGTCCGATCAGGACGTGCTCGTTCCACCACCAGCTTCACGCCGTTCGTGGCCACGACCGTCACAGGCGTATTGCTGGCTATCACGCCCTCTCTCGCAAGGGCGGTCCAACGTGCTTCGCCAATCTTGACCTCGCCAGGGGTAGTGGCTGAGAGTTCCCCGATGGCCGAACCGTCGCTGCCCACCATCCAACGGCGGCCGATAATCGGGCTGGAGAAACGCGTCCGAACCATCGTGGGCATTCCGAGGTACGCGTACAGAAACGCCCCCACGATGCCAACGAAACCGGTCACCCAGCTCATGGTCACCCCATCCCAGATGAAGAAGGTCCCGGCAACGAAAAGAACAAGTCCAACCACGGTGTACGCACGCGGCAGATTGGTCTGAATGTCCACCGCCATCGCCAGAAACGCCAGCACGATCAGCGCTACTCCCAGCGGGCGAAAAGGTAGGTTGGCAAGACCGTACGTACCGGCGGTCACCATGGCGACACCGATCAGCCCCGCGATGCCAACGCCGGCGGTGAAGAGCTCGAAGAGCAAGAGCGCCAATCCCCCGGCGAAGAACAGGTACGTGATTTCCGGACTGCCGACGGTGTGGAACAGCTGGCTGGTGATCGGCAGCTTCACGAACTCTTGGGAAACATTGGGGGTCTGTTGTCCGTCGGCATTGGTGTTCAGCCGATAGCCGGGGAGCTCCAGAAGGAACGTGGGAATGGTGGAAACCTCCACGATCGGGCCGGAAGAAATCCCAAGGTCGATCGCTTCTTGGGAACCAATCGTCTGATCACGTAGTCGTTCGGTAGCGTCGCCGAATGCCGGCCCGAATCGCTCATGAAGACGAGCCGGACCCGTCTCTCCAATCCGGGACCCACCGGAGACCCCTACGAGATCCACCACCCCGGCCAGTTCCGCCGTTCCGCCGAGGGCGGCTGCGCCGGAAGGTCCTACCCACAATGCCGTTGTTACCGAAGACTGGTCCAATCGATCGGCCAGTTCTTGATAGCGATCAGAGTCAACCACCGAACCGAGAGAGTCGACTTGAAATACGAGCGCAAAGGCGTCCTCCTCCTCGGCCCGAATCACCTCCGAGATCAGAAAGTCGGTGAGGACCGAGTCCAACAAACCGGAAACCTCGACGATCCGGACGCTGCCGGCGGCAGACACGGTAACCGAATCGTTCTGGACCGAATCGCTCTGGGCCGAGACCGGAGTGCCACTTAGCACACCGGTGAGGCCAGCCAGTATGAGCAACCCGAGGGCTACTCTGGGGCGTAATGGTGCTTGAAGACGTGATCGGGGCATCGAAGGTCCTAATAGTGGCCGGCAAGGGCGGAGTTGGAAAAACAACCGTAGGCGCGACCGCGGCGATAGCGGCGGCTCGGGCGGGTGCCAATGTGCAACTCATCGAATTGGAGGGCCGCAGCCAACTCGGTGACCTCTTCGGCACGGGCCCACTCCAATTCGAACCGACGGTCCTTGTACCGGGCACGCCGACCGGCGGTCGAATCGTGGGCCGGAGGATCACCCCCGATGAAGCGCTCACCGACTACCTCAACTCCCATGGCCTCGAGCGGCTGACGGGTCGGCCCGCGATGACGGGAATCATCGACGTTGTGACCACCGCCGCCGTCGGTGTGAGGGATTTGATGGCACTCGGAAAGATTCGACAGATCGCCGACCATGGTGAGGCCGACCTGGTGGTGGTGGATGGTCCAGCCGCAGGCCACGCGATCTCTCTCCTGCGTACGCCATCGGGCTTGGCTCGTGCCAGTCTTGGCGGTCCCATTCATTCCCAGGCCGAAGCGGCCCTGAAGTTCCTGTCTGATGAATCGCGCTGCCGGGTCCAATTGGTGTGCATTCCCGAGGCCACACCGGTCACCGAGTGCATAGACACCGCCTACACCCTGGAGGAGGAAATCGGGGTTGCCCTCGCTCCCGTGGTAGTGAATCAGGTTCAGCCCGTTCTGTGGGGTCTGATCAACGCCGCCAAGGGAGCGGAGCTCGATCCGAGAACAATGGCCGTGGTCCAGAGCCGAGTGAACCAGGGCAGAGTGCAGAACACACAGCTTGATCGCCTCGCTGAGGGCCTCCCTCTCCAACAGATCCACCTCCCGAAGCTCGCCCATGCGCAGCTGGGACCCGAAGCGATTCATGAACTGGCGAACAGCTATGGCCTCTAGACAACCGCCGCTCCTCAGATCAATCGCTTCTGCCGACGCCATCGTGCTGCTGGGAGCCGGCGGGGTGGGAAAGACCAGTTCTGCCGCCGCCATCGGGATCGCCGCAGCTCGCCAGGGACGCCGGGTTGTCGTGCTCACCGTGGATCCCGCCAAACGGCTCATCGAGACCCTCGGTCTGGACGCGGCATATGCCTCGGAGGTGGTGCCGGTGGAAATCCCCGGAAGTGAGGGTCTCGACGGTCTCGACGGTCTCGGCAGTCTTCATGCCACGATGCTCGATCCAGGTCACACCCTCAGCGCCCTAGTCGACGAGTTCGCCCCCACTGCTCAGCGGGCCACCGCTATCCACCGGAACCGGCTCTTTCAAACGCTCATACAATCGCTGTCCGGCCTCAGCGAGTACATGGCAGCGGAACGGTTCCGCCAGCTGCTCCAAGACCCCCGCTTCGATCTCGTTATCGTAGATACACCGCCCGCCCAGAACGGCGTAGACGTGCTGGATGCCCCCGCCCGGCTCACCAGGCTGGTTGACCACCGGATCTACCGCACATTGCTGGCGCCGAGGAGCGGCATCCTCCGCACCCTCAATGCGGCAACCCAACTGGCCGCACGGGCCATAGGCAAGGTCGTCGGGGCATCTCTCCTCTCCGATGCGATCGAATTCTTCGCCCTGTTCGAAGGAATGGACAAAGGTTTTCGGGATCGGGCCGACCTCGTGGATCAATTGCTGCAGTCGCCTCAGACGCACTTCGCGGTGGTCAGCACCGCTCGCCCCGGACCGCTGGATACAGCGGCGTGGCTCAGCGATCAGCTTCGAGACCGCGAGATAACACCGGCAGCCCTGGTGGTCAATCGTCGACTCACCGAGGTGCCGGCACCCGCGGTCGATGCCCACGAAGCCCTCCACCGGGCGGTGATGGACCACAACCTCGTCGCCCGCAGCGAAAACGAAATGATTGCGACCTCACCGCTCACCAAGGTATTCACCGCGGTGCAAGTGCCCGAGACCGACCATGAGGATCCGTTGACAGCATTGGCCCAAATGGCTGAGGCGTTCATTACCGAGTGATTGTGGGGCCTAGTCCTCGGGTTCGGCGAGAAGCGCCTCTTCGGCCTCTTCCACGCTTTCGCTTACCGGAACGATGCGGTCGAACCCGGTGGTGTGCAACAGCCGGACCAGAACCGGTCGGTTGCATGCCACCGCGACGGCATGTTCAGACTCTCGGGACAGACGGATTCCACCGATCAAAGCGCCCAGCCCGGCGGAGTCCATAAACGACACCTGAGAGAGGTCGATGAGCAGGTCACCGCCCTCGGCCAGCCGAGCAAGGGTCTCACGGAACGTACCAACGGTGTACGCGTCCAACTCCCCTGATGGTCGGATCAGCGTGTAACCCTCGGTTTCTTCGGTATTGATCTCGAGCACGTGGCCTCCACTTTGCCGCCTTCGCCCGGGGCGTTGGACAGGTCAACATAGTAGCCAGCCCGGTGCTAACCTGCGCCCGGTGACCGATGTGCTGCTTGCAACAGACTCCGACGAGGTCTTCGCGGCCGTGGATTCGGCCCTGGCCGACGACACCACCAACGTGTACCGAGTCAAGCAGGGTCAGCACGTCCTCCCCGTGGTGGAAGAAAAGCTCCCTGACCTCGTAATCCTCGATCTCCAGATCGGCAATATGGGAGGGGTTGCGGCCTGTTTGATGGTCCGCCAAGAGGAGGGAATGGACCGCTTGCCGAAGCGCCCAATCGCCCTTCTATTGGACCGAGACGCCGACTCATTTCTTGCTCAGGAATCACGAGCGGATGGCTGGCTGGTGAAGCCACTGGACCCACTGCGGCTCAGGCGGCTCGCAAAAACGCTGCTCGAAAATGGCACCCTGTTCGAGGGCTCGATCAGCTAGCCTTAGTCACGCAACATTCGGGTTGTGGCGCAGCTTGGTAGCGTGCCTCGTTCGGGACGAGGAGGTCGGGAGTTCAAATCTCCCCAACCCGACAGGTTTCCAACGGCGATGGGTTCTCGCCGGGGACTCCCTGTAGGTGCTCCGTGGCGTGATGCTAGGCCAGTTCTGCAACGGCCTCCTGGAACGCCGCAATGGTTCGATCGATCTCAGCGTCGCCATGGGCGAGGCTCGGGAACATCACTTCATAAGGTCCGGGAGCAAGAGCGATCCCCCGTTTCAGCAGGGCGTGGAACAACGGGGCAAAGTGGCCGGATTCTGCTGAAGCGGTGGCACCGTCGTTGTTGACCACTGGGGACTCGGCGAAAAAGAACCCGAGCAGCGGGCCAACCTGCGGCACCTGGACAGCGATCGGTGAATCGGAGAAGGCGGCGGTGATACCGGCAGCCAGTTTTTCGGCGGTGGCGCTGAGCTGAACATAGGCGTCGGGCGTGAGCTGACCGAGCGTGGCCATACCGGCCGCCACCGCGAGAGGGTTCCCTGACAGCGTCCCGCCCTGATAGACCGGGCCGAGAGGAGCAAGGTGGCCCATGATGTCTCTGCTGGCACCAAAGGCGCCAACAGGGAGACCGCCCCCGATGACCTTCCCAAAGGCCCACACGTCGGGGGTCACGCCGCTCCATGCGGTTGCGCCCCCATGGTCCAACCGGAAGCCCGTGATCACCTCGTCGAACAGCAAGAGAGCGCCTACCCGGTCACATTCGGCCCGGAGTCCCTCCAGAAACCCGTCCACCGGCGCTACCAGACCCATGTTGGCCGCCACCGGTTCTACTGCCACCACCGCAACGTCGTCGGTGAGGATCGGGACCCGGTTGTACGGCAGAACTATTGTGTCAGCCACAACGGCATCAGGGACCCCGGCCATCCCGCTCAGCCGCTGGTTGGCCACGCCACTCCCGGCTGCCACCAGCAGCGAATCAACGTGACCGTGGTAATTGCCATCGAACTTAACGATCTTGCTTCGACCCGTAGCCCCGCGAGCCAAACGAATTGCGGACATTGCGGCCTCGGTCCCCGACGAGGTCATGCGCAACATTTCCAGTCCGGGTATCCGCCGCACCACCTCCTCAGCCAGCCGCAACTCGCCAATCGTTGGAGCGCCGTAGCTGGTGCCCCTGGCTGCCGCATCGCAGATTGCCTCAACTACGGCGGGGTGGGCGTGGCCAAGAATGCAAGGGCCATAGCTCTGCACGTAATCGATGTAGGCGTTACCTTCGATGTCATAGACGTAGGCACCCTGGGCCCGATCGACCACATACGGCGTCCCGCCCACCGAGCGGAAGCTTCGAACCGGACTGTTCACTCCGCCAACTAGGACCTGCTTCGATGCCTCGAAGGCTTCGGCGTTGCTTGTGTAGTTCATGAGTTGAGCGCTTTTGCGATATCAGCGGCGAAATAGGTAAGGATCATGTCGGCTCCGGCCCGTTTGATGCTGGTGAGGATCTCGAACATTGCCGCGTCGCCGTCGATCCAGCCGTTGGCCGAGGCCGCCTTCACCATGGCGTACTCACCACTCACGTGGTAGGCCGCTATGGGAACGTTGGTGACCGCCCGAGCAGCGGCAACGATGTCCAGGTAGGCAAGCGCTGGTTTCACCATGATCATGTCGGCCCCCTCGCTGAGGTCGAAGGCGATCTCGTCCAGCGCCTCCCTGCCGTTTCTGAAGTCCTGCTGATAACCCTTGCGGTCACCACCGCCGGCGATCGTTACGTCGACCGCATCACGGAACGGGCCATAGAAGCTGCTGGCATATTTGGCGGCGTAGGCAAGGATGGCGGTGTCGGTATGCCCGGCGTCGTCCAAGGCCTCCCGGATCGCCAGCACCTGGCCGTCCATCATGCCCGACGGGGCGCAGATGTCGGCCCCCGCATTGGCCTGCGCCACGGCGATGTCTGCGTACAAGTCCAGAGTGGCGTCGTTGTCGACGCTGCCGTTTGAGGACACGATTCCGCAGTGCCCATGGTCTGTGTACTCATCAACACAGAGATCGGCGATCAGCACAACGTCGCTGCCAACGTCGGCGCGGAGATTCCGCAGTGCCACCTGCACCACGCCTTCAGGATCCGATGCCCCCGACCCCGTGGCGTCTTTGGCGGCCGGCAGACCGAAGAGGATCACGGCTGGAACGCCGAGTTCGGCGAGACGCGCCACCTCGGCTCGCAGTGAGTCCTGTGAATGCTGCACCACACCGGGGAGAGATGGGATCTCACGGGGACTGCTGAGGGTTTCGCTGACGAACAGCGGTGCGATGATGTCATCCACGCTCAGCCGGGTCTCAGCAACCATTCGGCGGAGCGTCTCGGTACGGCGGAGTCGGCGCAATCGTCGTTGGGGAAACACACGCTCAGGTTAGTACCCGGGGATTCCCGAACACCGGGCGAGAACGCGCGACCTGCAGCCAATCACTCCCACCAGACAGCACTGAACGACTGCAGTTTTCCGGGAGGCCGGCAGACGGAACACCGATCCGAGGTGCCACAGTATGCGTTCAGTTCAGATGAGCGAGATGGAATTGCGCCCGAGCCAGATGTTCCTGGACTTCAGTGAGATCATTCTGGGCCAGCCAGTTGAAGACCGTGACGGCACGATCGTGCCGCCCGCTGGAGGCCACCACCCGGGCGAGTTCTTTGAACTCCGGCACCCCGGCGCCTGGGATTCCCAGCGTCATCTCACTCGCCAAAGCAAAGGAAGAGATGTCGCCGGACCGAACTGCTGCATTGCGGATGTTGGCCAGAATTCGATTCGCAACGAATGCCGGAGGGGTGGCTCCCAGCATCAGCGCCGAGAACTCCGATTCTGGCGGCGTGATCGCATCGAAGATCTGTTTGGCGTCGGCCACCATGAGTTCCTTGCCGGCAGCATATGGATCGAACCACCGCATCGGATCGCCATCGGGTTTCACCCGCTCCCCAATGAGAAAGTGCCCTGGCATCCCCACCGGCACGAGGTCGACGCCGAGACGCCGTCCGATCTCGATTCCGATAATGGCGAGGGATATCGGGTTGGCCCGTCGGGCCCGGAGAACTCGGTGAAGCAGTGAATTATCGAGTGCGTAGTAGTCGTTTGTGTTGGGGGCGAACCCCAGTTCGCCGTAGACGAACTCCATGACAACGCCAGTGGTCGCGGCTTTGGCTCCGGACCATTGAGCAGCCAGCGTGTCGAGTTCGGTAAGAACAGAAGCTTCGCTCGGAGCCTTCGGGTCCACTCCCACGCCAATGGCAGTCATCACGCGATCCAGCGTGATCTGGGGGTCCTCGAGAAACGACCGAAGATGGCGCGCCGGCGGCGTGAGAGCGTCGATGCCTAGAATTCTGGTCGATCGACGGAGAGATCGTGCAGACAGGGTTATTTGTTTTACCGGTGGGAAGATCGCTGGAGGTGGTGACCACACCCAATGCTGCAGAGAAGCGTTCGACCCTCATCGACACCAGCGCCACCCCCCGACCTACCGGTGTCCGCCGACAACAGAACGGACGTTGGGCTCTGGGCACGACGGGCGGCAGAGAGCAAATTGGAGTTCAACGAAGTTACGTTTTTGCTCGGCGTTCGTAGGAGGAGTGCCAAGATGAAGAAAACTCGTATCCGGCCATGAAAGCGATCGTGCAGTCCCGATACGGATCGGCAGAAGTGCTGGAGTATGCCGAGATCACCAGACCGGTCATCGATGACGATGAACTGTTGATTCGGGTCCGGGCGGCGTCGATCGGGGCGTGGGTTACGCACTTCATCGAAGGCGACCCACTGTTCATGCGGCTCGCATTTGGACTCCGCGGACCGAAGCCGGTGCGAGAGTCCGATCTGGCCGGCGAAGTCGTGGAGGTGGGCAGCAAAGTCACGGGATTCCAGCTTGGGGAGGAAGTCTACGGCGAAGCCGCTGCCGCCTTCGCCGAGTACGCCACGGTCTCGGCAAAGGCGGTCTCGCTCAAGCCCCGCAACCTCTCCTTTACCGAGGCAGCCGCAGTACCAATCGCCGGCCAGACCGCTCTCCTCGGTATCAGAGACCACGGGGCCGTTCAGCCCGGGCAACGGGTGCTGATCATCGGAGCGGCCGGCGGTGTCGGTACGTTCGCAGTGCAGATCGCCAAAGTCCTCGGGGCGGAGGTGACCGCCGTTTGCGCTCCAAATGGTCTCGAGCTTGTTAGGTCACTCGGTGCCGACAACGTCATCGACTACACCCAACAAGACTTCACCCAACAGTCAGAGCGATACGACCTCATCTACCACGGTGCGGGATCTCATTCGATCGCCGAGCTACGGGGTGCGCTCACCGATTCAGGGACGCTGGTCTTGAGCAGTGGTGAAGGTGGCCGCTGGTTTGGTCCGCTTGGGCGCTTGGCCCACGCCATCGTGCTCTCGCCTTTTGTCAGCCAGGATCTCCGCACCTTCGTAGCCAAACCGAACACCGACAATCTCGACTATCTGACCGAACTCATCGAAGCCGGCAGGATTACCCCTGTCATCGACCACACCTACCCTTTGGTCGAGATGGCCGACGCCGTCCGTTACTTCCAGCAGGGCCACGGACCTGGCAAGACCGTCGTCACGATCTAGGAAGCGAGGAGAACCGAAATGCCCGACCATTGGAGCAAGCCACAGCTCGTGGGGGTCTCGTCTTGGTCCTCGCGGCGGCGGGGCTGATAGTGGCGACTGAATCGAAGATCGCAGCGCCGATCACCCTGCTGACAGTAGGGATCATCCTGATTGCCCGCAGCCGATCCACCGATTTGGTTTGACGAATCATGCGTCTGATTCTTGAACTGGTGATCGTGAGCCGCCGGGTTGCACTGGTGACCGGCTACACGTCCTTCAGCAGTCGGAGAGCGTCGTAAATGGCGGCGTGGATGTTCCGTGCCGCGACCGCATCCCCAATGCGATACAGCTCGAAAGAACCGTCGGGATTCGCCGCTTGGCGCTGCGGCTGACCGGCCAACAGAGCTTTGTAGTCAACCGCACCAAGGTTTGACGAGAGCGGTTTCAGATCGAAGTAGAGCTCGGCCATCGGTTGGGTTCCTTGGTCCACCACCACCTGGTCCACATGACGTGGCGACCGGTGGGATGTGTGCTCGCTACCGAGCTCGACACAGAGCTGCCCGTCCTCGGGACGGATCGCCATGACTCTTTGATTCAGGGTGATTCGTGTATCCGTTTCGTTGAAGGCGCGGGCATAGGGAACATGATTCATTCCCCCTACCTCGATCCCCAGCATCCGTTCCGGTGTCACGATCTCCAGATCCGCACCAGAACGGGCGATCATTTCAGCGGCCGACATGGCGGAATGGGTGCCATTGTCATCGAACAAGAGGACCTTGCCGATTGGCCGCACATCGCCGCCCAGGACATCCCAACTGGTCACGAAGTGTTCTGATCCTTCCAAGTCCGGCACTTGCGGCAGTCCGCCGGTGGCGATGACCACAACGTCCGGACCCAGGTCGGCAACCAACGCCGCATCGGCGAAGGTGTCATACCGCACCTCCACGCCCAGTCGCTTCAGCTCGGCCACCCGCCAGTCCACGATCCCCTGAAGATCGGTCCGCCGGGGGTTGCGCGCCGCCAAAGGAATCTGCCCGCCGGCCCATGGCATCGCTTCCAGTAGGACTACATCGTGGCCGCGTTCACCGGCAACCCGGGCGGCTTCGAGCCCCCCAGGACCGGCCCCCACCACCACCACTCGACGGGTGGTCTCGCTGCGGGGAATGACGTGGGGCATGGTGGCCTCACGGCTGGTGGCGGCATTGTGGATGCAAAGCGCCTCACCAGCTTCGTAAATACGGTCGAGGCAGTAGGTTGCGCCTACGCAGGGCCGGATCTGATCCTCCCGGCCATCCATGATCTTCAGCACGATGTGGGGGTCGGCCAGATGGGCCCGGGTCATGCCCACCAAGTCCAGCCGACCTTCACGGATGGCGTGACGGGCCGTCGCCACGTCGTCGATCTTCGACGCATGCAAGACCGGCAAGTTCGTAGCCTCTCGAACCTGGCCGGCGAAGTCGAGATGCGGGGCGGCGGGCATTCCTTGAATTGGAATGACCTCGGTGAGGACCACGTCGGAGGCCACTGTGCCACGTATGACATTGACAAAATCGATGAGCTTGGCGTCCTCCATCCGTTTCAGAATCTCGAGTCCGCGTGGTCGATCGATTCCGTTGGGGAGAACCTCGTCGATAGACATGCGCACGCCAACGATGAAGTCCGCTCCAACTCGGGCCCGGATGGCCTCCAGCACGCTGAGCGGGAAGCGCAGCCGGGCCTCTTCGGACCCGCCCCACTCATCGGTTCTCTCGTTGGTGGCTGGCGAGTAGAAACCATCGAAGAGATGGCCGTAGGACTCGATCTCGATCCCGTCCATCCCACCCGCCTGCATTCGCTCCGCCGCATCGGCGTACTTACCGATAATCCGTTCCAGATCCCAATCCTCGGCCTCCTTGGGGATCGCTCGATGAGCGGGCTCCTTCAACGGAGACGGAGCCACCACCGGCAGCCAGTCATCATGAGACCAGGCGGTGCGACGGCCGAGGTGCGAGATCTGAATCATGCAGGCGGCGCCGTGTTCGTGGACCCCGTCGGTGAGCCGCTGGATCCACGGAACGATGGCATCGTCGTAGGCGTGCAAGTTCCCAAAGGCGGGCGGGCTGTCTTCGGCAACTACCGCCGAGCCGGCGGTCATGGTGAGGGCCACCCCACCCTTGGCCTTTTCCTCGTGATAAAGCCGATAGCGATCCTTTGGCATCCCCTCTTCGGAGTAAGCCGGTTCGTGCGAGGAGGAAAAGATCCGATTCCGGAGGGTGAGATGTTTGAGTTTGAATGGCTCGAGTAGCGGATCGATCACGAGTTCAGAATAGATCGGGTCGGAGCACGACGCTTCGGCCAGGCGCAATACGCTGGCGTGATGCATCCGCCATCAGTTCAGCGAGTTGTCGACGCCGCCGCCGCTCATGGTCTGGAAATTGAGGTCCGGGAATCCCCGGCGGGAACCCGCACAGCCGAGGAGGCCGCTGCCGCAGTTGGCTGTGCCGTTGATCAGATCGTGAAGTCCATGATCTTCGACACGGGCGAGGAGTTGGTTCTCGCCCTGACCAGCGGAACGCACCGCGTGGACGGGGCCAGGTTGGCGCTCGCTCTCGGCGTTGCAAGGTGCGGCCGGGCCGATGTTGATGCCGTCCGTGCCACCACGAGTTACGCCATCGGCGGTGTGCCCCCGATCGGCCACGCCACTCCTCTTCGATCCGTCCTGGATCCGCATCTGCTCACATTTCCAGAAGTCTGGGCAGCGGCCGGTACACCCCGCCATGTGTTCGGAATTGAACCGTCAACACTGTTGAGAATCGCCGGTGCGATCGAAGCGGACTGTTTTCATTGACGCCAACAATGACAGGTTCCGCTAGGTGGCTTGGGCCAGCGCCGCCACCAACCCAGCCGTGGATGTGTCTCGCGCTTCCCACACCCGTGCGGCGGTGACGCTGCGGGCCACCGCTGCGGTCCTCGGCCCGATCGCCACGATCCGAGCAGGGGTTCGAGTCTCAAGCACACTTATCAGACGACGGACGGCGCTGGGCGATGACACCACGGCCACATCGGCTCTGCCTGCCAGGCGTACAAGTTCCGGCGCGTGGCTTGGCATCTGGGTGTCATAGGCGGTGACAACCTCTACCGAGTAGCCCTTGCCCCGAAGGATCTGTTTGACGTCATCGCCGGCCGCAGCGGCGAGGGCTGCCAACACTCGTTGGGTGCCACGAGGAAATGCTGCGCCCAGATGGGCAGCGGTAGCCCGTTCAGGAACGAGGTCCGGTTCGCGACTCAGTAACCGAGTGAAGGTGGCGGCGGTTGCTGGCCCCACAGCTGCCAATCGCAGGTCCGATGGAAGCTCCCGCCCGACGGTCCTGAGACCCCGGTCCACTGCCTCCACACCGTTGGCCGAGGTGCACACCATCCAGTCGAAATCGTCTAGCCGAACGAGGGCCGCGTGGAGAGCGGCGCCGCCATCGGTTGGTGCCACAACCTCGATGAGCGGCAGATGCACAACGATCCCGCCGGCTTCTCGGATGAGTGAATGCAAGTCCCCGCCGCGACCGTGTTGGCGACAAGTCAAGACGGTGAGGCCCCCGAGACGAAGTCGCTCGCCGTCACCCATCGAGCAATTCCCTGAGCGTGATGGCAAGCCGCTTGCCTGGCTCACTGACGGCATCATCGGTGACAGAGCCACGGTGGAGGGGATGACCCGACGGGTGGGCGAGGATCCCGGTGATCGTGACGGTTCCGTCAGCGTGGAGTTCGGCGAAGGCACCGGCCGGCAACTCACAGTCTCCGCCCAGTTCCTGAAGGAACTGCCGTTCAACGTCGAGCCGTACCCGACTGGGCCCGTCCTCGATGTCGGCCAGCAAGGACTGCGTCAGCGCATCATCTGCTCTGCACTCCACCGCTAGTGCACCCTGCCCCACCTGAGGGACCATGATCGAAGGGTCCAACGGGTGAGGGACGGGATCGGTAAGACCAAGTCGTTCGAATGCTGCGGCAGCCATCACGATCGCCCCGCCTTCGGGGATCTTGGTCAAGCGAGTAGCGATGTTGCCTCGCAACTCCTCGAATGCAATGTCAGGTCGAATCGCCTGCAGCTGCACGCGACGGCGTGCAGAACCGGTCCGCACGGTTGCGCCATAAACGAGATCGTGGAGAGTCGCTCCTACGAGAACATCGTAGGGGTTGCCACGAATTGGGACAGCAGCAAGCGTCAAGCCCGGAGCCGTTGATGACGGCAGATCCTTTGCCGAATGCACCGCAGCATCGGCCCGACCACGGGCCACCATGGCTTGGATCTGGGTGGCGAAGGCTCCCTTGCCGCCGAGCTCGGCAATCGTAAGGTCCAGTCGCTCATCAGCGGTTGTGGTAGCTGGCACCAGTACTACCTCAAGACCGGGGTGGGCGGCTTGGAGCAGCGCCGCCACGTGATTGGCCTGCCACAGCGCCAAAGGAGACTGGCGGGTTGCCAACCGGATTCTCACGAGAGGTCGAAAAGTTCCCTGATGGCTTCAGCCAGTCGGTCGCCCCGATGGCTGCCTGCCGCCGAACGCACCGATGCGGAAGGGCCATGGAGGAGTTTGGCAACAACGGCTTTGGTGGCCGCATCCACGGCATCCCACTGTTCCGGAGTGAGGGCGGGGTGATGCTTGGCGAGACGGTCGATCTCGGCCCGCCGGTCCGCGTCGGCGGCACGGTAGAGCGAACCGAGAAGTGGTTCGACTTCCGCCGTGGTGATGGTTCGGCGATACCGCTGCATCTCCTCATCCAGTAGGTGACGGGCATCTTCTGCAGCCACCTGCCGTTCGGAAATATTGGCGTTTGCGAATGCCTGGAGGTCCGCCAGCACCAGCAGGTCGATCCAGGTAAGGGCGAGCACGTCGGGTGAGACGTCTCGGGGGACGGCCAGGTCCATCACCAGAACCCGCTCGGTTCGATCGTTGAACATAGACGCATCAACAACAAATCCCGCAGCTCCGGTGGCGGTAATAACCACATCGGCGGTCTGCAAAAGGGCGGGGAGCGAGTGGAAGGGTTGCGCGGTCCCGCCCACCCGATCGGCGAGGGCCTGGGCACTTTTGTGAGTGCGGTTGCAGCACACCAGTTCGCGTACGCCTGACCGTTGCAGTGCTTCGGCCACACTGGCACCAATCTCACCGGTCCCGATCACCAACACCGACTTGCTGGCGAGATCGTTCAAACGATCATTGGCCAACTCGACCGCTGAGTGCGCCAGCGAAACCGTACGCTCGCCAATGGCGGTATCGCTGCGAACTCTCCGACCGGCATGGACGGCGTGCTCGAAGAGCGGGTTGAGCAGGGATCGGGAGGTGCCCTCCGTACGAGCGATCTCCCAGGATGATCGGATCTGACCCAGGATCTCGTGCTCACCGAGCACGATGCTGTCCAGGCCGGCGGTGACGTTGAACAGATGCTCAACCGCCTCGCTGGCATGGTGCACATACAGGTGCTCGCCAAACCGATCGGCGCTCACACCGGTAACGATCGACAGGGCATCACGGGTGATTCGGAAGCCGTCGTGGAATCGTTCAGCGTGGAGGTAGACCTCTATGCGGTTGCAGGTGGAGATCACCACGGCCTCGTTCACGACGTCGTGAGCGGTAAGTTCGTGAAGCAGCTTGGGAATGACCTCAGCAGGGAGCGTTACGGCCTCGAGAAGTTCTGGGGGAGCCGATCGATGGTTGAGCCCCACGGCGAGATAGGTCATGCACCGACTATTGTCGCCCGTTCTGCCCCGTTTCCGCCACTCCACACCAAGAAAGAGTCATTGGTGACCGTGGCCACACCGGTCACCCTGACAGCTAGGGCTCCAGGGGAACCCCGGTTCCTATCTCGGCGGCCAGGCCCCGCTGCCGATAGAAGCTCAGGATCTGGAGTTCGGTAGCAATATCGACCGAGCGAACGGTCACATCGGCGGGGGTTTCCAGAGTGGTCGGGGTGAAGTTCAGAATGGACCGGATTCCGTTGCTCACCAGGAGATCGGTGGCTTCCTGAGCCACGCCGGGTGGGGTGGTGATCACGCCGACCATGATGTCCCCATGGTCCACCAGTTCGGCAAGATCGGTAGGTGCGTGGACCAGGACCCCACCGATCGTGGTGCCAACCAGATCCTCTGCGATATCAACCAATGCGGCCACCGGGAAGCCCCGCTCGGAGAAGCCTCCGTAGTTGGCCAAGGCCTTACCCAGATTGCCCGCCCCCACGATGACCACCGGCCACTCCTGGTTCAACCCGAGCACATGCGATATCTGAACGATGAGGTAGTTGACGTCATACCCCACTCCCCTGGTCCCAGCGATGTCGAGGGAGGCGAGGTCCCGCCGCATCGTTGCCGGGTGGACCGCAGCTTCCTCACTCAACCGTTCAGAAGACACCGACGCCAAGCCCGATGCGCTCAGATCGATAGCGGCCCGAAGATACGCGGGGAGACGACCAACCGTGGCAGCGGAGACAGAGGGGTCCACGGCAGGTGAGGGTAATGCAACCGGGCGCCCTGTTTCAGCCCGGCCGAAATCGGCCCTCTATGAAGACAGGTCGCGGCGCCGCAGTTTGCCGGCAATCCCGACAGGTAGATCAGCCACCACGTTGATCTGCTTTGGCACTTTGTAGCGGGCGAGCTGTTCGATACAGAACTGGCGGAGGGTGTCCTCGATTCCCGCCGGGTCGACGCCTTTGGTCAAAACTACAAATGCTATGACCCGCTCCCCTGTGGCCGCATCTGGCACTCCAACCGCGGCTGCCGCCTCCACCGACGGATGCGACTGAAGTATCGATTCGACCTCGGCGGGATGCACGTTGAAACCCGAGACGATCACCAAATCCTTGGTCCGACCGGAGATGCTCAGATGCCCGTTGTCATCCACGACCGCCAGATCGCCGGTAAGGAACCAGCCATCGGGTGTCCTGCTGCGAGCAGTTGCGGCCTCGTCTTCGAAATACCCGGGACTGATCATGGGACCCTTCACCCACACCTCGCCGACGTCGCCGATGAACACGTCCTCGCCGTCGGCATTGACCAGCCGACACTCCACGCCGGGCATGACCGGGCCTACAGATCCGACGCCTACAGAAGGATCCGCAATGCCGGAGCAGAGCACCCCGGCGGTCTCGGTGAGGCCGTATCCCTCGCGCAGATCTATGTGGTGCTTGTTCCTCAAGGCATTGGCCACCGCCGCATCCAACGGTGCGGCTCCCGACATCGCAATGAGAAGTTGCTGCAACGGGACGGTCTGCTGGGGATCGAGGTCCGAAATGGCCTTCCACATATTGGGCGGGCCAGCGAGAATGCTGACACCGTAATCGGCAACGGATTGCACGATCTTTTCGGCAACAAAGTCTGTTTGGAGTACCAGCGTTGCGCCAATGGAGAGACCCAGGTTGAGGATGATGTTGAGCCCGAAGACATGAAAGAGCGGGACCACCGCCACCGCCGCTTGGGGGCTGGACCGCAAGTCGAGTCCGGCGGCCTCCACCGAAAGCAGCGACGCCTTCAAATTGCGGTGGGTCAGCATGGCCGGCTTGGAAGGACCGGCCGTTCCGCTGGTGAAGAGCATGACCGCAACGTCATCAGGCTCCACATGAACCGCATCAGCCACTGCGTCGATCGGCTGACCCGTTGCGTTGAACCCCTCGAGGATGGTGACCACCACACCAGGACCAGCGGCGCGAACCGATTCTTCAACCCCGGCACAAGAGGGCCCAATGAAGACTTCAGCGATGGATGCTGAGGCCAGATCCCTCGCCCGTTCCGGTCCAGGCGACAGTGGGTTCATGGGCACCGCGACCATTCCGGCCGCGAGGCAGGCCAGGTAACCGACAACAAAAGCCTCGTCGTTTTCGCTGATGAGGCCTATCCGGGACCCTTTTGCGTGGCGACCCATCAGATGCCCAGCCCAGCGCCCAGCGCTCTCACGGAGCCACTCAGCGGGATAGGACTCCTCGCGCACCACCACGCGGGTGGTGTTGGCGGCGAGTAGGTGCAGAACAAGGTTGGCCGATTGGGTCACCCCTTGATTTGACCACACGACTCAAGTCCCGTCGAACACTGGTCGAAGACTTACGCACGGCAAAACCTGATGCAACAAGCAGATCGCGCCGTTATCCGCCAAGCTTTCTCCCCCTCCCTCAGACTATTGACTGAACGACGAACCACGACCAACAGCTCCACAGGAGCCCTGCGATCCGCCACCGGTCTCGCCGCTGCCGCCCTGTGCGTAGTGGGATTGGCCGTGGTGGCCGGAGCACCCGAAAGCAGCCTGGCCGCCCAGGAAGTAATGGGCCAGACCGTTTCGGCATCCACGCCTGACACCTTGGGATATTCCACGGCTGAGGATGCCGAGGCGCTGATATTCTTGGGCTGGATCAACGAGCTGCGGCTCGAAAACGGAGCAGGCCCTCTCACGCTCGACGCTGAACTGGAAATCACCGCCACAGCGTGGACGACCCGCCTGGCCCAAGCCAATAGTCTTTCCCACGCCGAGGACCTGTCGATGGGCGTGCGCGCTGATTGGCGCAAGCTTGGCGAAAACGTTGGCGTGGCCCCGGACGGGCATTTCGAAGAACTCTTTGAGGCGTTCGTAGCCAGCCCCACCCACCTCGCCAACATGGTAGACCCCAGCTTCGATCTCGTAGGCGTGGGCGTTGTTCATCGCGATGGCAAGGTGTGGATGACACAACGATTCATGGACGCTGATCCCGCCAGCCTTGGCGTGGAATTGGGCTGATCCCGAGTCACAACCCGAACCGTGCCAACGGGGATCATCGGCGCCGGTCGATAGCCTTGGCCGCTCATGGATCTCCAGATCGTCGGTTGCGGAAAAATGGGACAGGCCCTCCTCGCTGGCCTCATCAACAACGTTGCTCCGGCCGCCGAGATCACGGCGGTGGAACCCTCCGCTGAAGTTCGCCACCAGATTGCCCGTGACTACCCGGGCGTGAGCGTCGCCACAGAGGCGCTCCCCAACGTCCCCACGATCCTGGCCGTGAAACCTCACCTCGCTCTAGAGATTGCGGCCGCCCTCCCGCCGGTCCCCCGGCTGCTCAGCGTTGCGGCCGGTATCACCACCACGGCATTAGAGACGGTCACCGATGCGGCGGTTGTCCGTTGCATGCCCAATACTCCGGCGCTCCTTGGTAAGGGTGCTGCCGGAGTAGCGATCGGCAGCTCCGCTGGACAAGCCGACCTCGATTGGGGCCTCCGGATCCTTGCCGCTGCCGGGCAGGCGGTAGCGGTGACCGAGAACCAGATCGACGCAGTAACCGGACTCAGCGGCTCAGGGCCGGCCTACATTTTCCGCATCGCCGAGGCGATGACCGCCGCCGGTATTGCCGTGGGTCTCACACCTGAAGTTGCTCAGGCGCTGTCCTATCAAACCATCGCCGGCGCAGGAGCCATGCTGGCCGAACCGGGTGCAGACGCCGCACTCTTGAGAGCCAACGTCACTACCCCCAATGGCACAACAGCCGCCGGTTTAGCCGTGCTGGATGAACGCGGCATCGGAAGCATCTTTGCCGAGGCCGTGGCCGCCGCTACCGAACGCAGTCGGCAACTAGGGGCGCAGTAGTGGGCCTCGACACCATCTCTTTCATCAGCGATTACGGCGTGACCGACGAGTCCGTCGGTGTCACCAAATCGATCATTTGGTCCATTAATCCCGCCGTCCGTATTGTGGATATCACCCACGGCATCGACGCCCACGACATTCGCGCCGGGGGTCTGGCGTTGGCCCGGGCCGTGCAATTCCTGATGCCCGGCATCGTCCTGGGCGTTGTAGATCCCGGAGTGGGGACCAAGCGAAAAGGCGTTTGTTTCGAATTGGGCGACGGCCAGAGCTATCTCGTTGGCCCCGACAACGGTCTCTTCGCCCCGGCCATCGGGATGGTCGGCGGCGCTACCGCAGCCTGGGTTCTCGACAACCCCGAATTCCACCTCCCCTCTATGGGGGCCACCTTCGACGGCCGCGACATCTTTGCACCGGTGGCCGCCCATCTCAGTGCCGGCGTCCCCCCATCAAAACTAGGAACTCCCATCGATACCAGCCTCTTGGTTCCGGGGGTTCTGCCGGTCGCAGAAATGGACGACGAAGGTGCCATCGATTCTGAAGTCCTCTGGATCGACCGGTTCGGGAACGTGCAGCTCAATGTGGACCCTGAACAAACAGCCACCTGGCCGGGGCTGAGGATGGAGGGCCCAAACCTTTCCCGCACCGGCATTCCCGTCAGCACATACGCAGAGATCAAAACCGGCAGTATCGGTGTCCTCACCGACGCCAGCGGGCTGCTTTCCATAGCGGTCGATCGAGGCTCGGCCGCCGCAGAACTGGGGCTCAGCGAGGGAGACCAGATCAAGCTGAGCCGCACCGAGATCGCCGGATCGTCCACCACTGTTACGCTCGGCCCAACCCGGGAGAACCCTCACAAATGAGACCCTCGATCGTTATCACCCTCGTCATACTGCTGATCCTCATCTTCGGTGCGGCCACCCTCCAGCTGTTCATCCTGGCCCGGTGATGGAGGGGCTCGCGTCGCCCGCCGAGTTGCAGGAGCTCGAAGCTTTCATCAGCGCTGCCTTCGCCACCCATCAGCTTCAGGACCCCGCTGTGGTGGCAGTGGAAAAGATCGGCGACCGACCGCCGGCGTGGTACGTGCGTTTCTCCGGGGAGGCCAAGGCCAACTATTCGGCCGAGTTCACCCTGAACCAACGGTCGCTGCATTTCTCCACGTACTTCATCCCGCCCCCAGAAGAAAACCAGAACGACTTCCATCGGCATCTACTTCAACGCAACACCAAGCTCTTCGGCATGGCCTTCGTGGTCGGGCAGGAGAGACGCCATCTACATCGAGGGCCGTCTTCCCAACCGCCTGATCATGGAAGACGGCGAGCTGGACCGAATCCTCGGTTCGCTCTTCAGTTACACCGAGGAGTTCTTCCCCACCGCCGCCAAGATCGGCTTCGCATCCCGTTTCAAATAGACGACGCCGGTCAGTCGCAGGGCTGGAGGACTCCGGTGGCCACGTCGGCGTAGATCCGGCGGAGGCGGCCGGCAGAGGTTGACCATGTGTAGGTGCGGGCCCGGGCGGCTGCACTGATCGCCATCCGTTGAGCCAGCAACGGGTCGTCGAGGATCAGGTCAACGTGAGCGGCCCAACGTTCGGGGTCACGCTCTTCCATGAGAAACCCCGTGACTCCGGAGTCGACCAAAGTGAGCAAACCGCCAACGGCGCTTGCAATAACTGGGGTGCCACAAGCTGAGGCCTCGAGCGCAACCAAACCAAACGACTCGGACCGGCTGGGCACCAGAGTGATATCGGCGGCCCGGTAGAAGGTGGAGAGCAGATGGTGGGGCTGGGGCGGGACGAAGCGGACCCTATGCCGAACGCCAAGATCGTCGATCAGAGCGTTGATCCGCGCCAGCTCGGACTCGCCATTGGCACCGCTGGCACCGCCGATGACCCACAATTCAGCGTCTCGATGCTCGCTCAGCGCCAGGGTCCTAACCGCAACGTCCAGACCCTTCAAAGGCTGAATTCGACCAACGAACAACAGCAGGGGTCGATCGCCGGCACCGATGGCCTTGCGCGCGCCCGCCTGACTTCCCGGCGAGAAAAACGCCTGGTCCACGCCAGGTGGCACGATCTCAATCCGCTCACGGACGGCGCCGTAGAACTCTTCAAGCTGATCGGCCTCGGCCACGCAGTTGGCCAGCACCACATCGGCACATGCCATCACCGCCGCCTCGGCTTTGGCCCGGCTCTCCGGTTCTGGGTCGCCGTTTTCGGCCTTGACCCGAGCCAGGGTGTGGAAGGTTGTGAGCAGCGGAAGCCGGAGTTTCTGCTTGATCTGAAGGCCAGCCACCCCCGACAGCCAATAGTTGGCGTGGATCGCTTGCGCTCCCCACGAACCGATGTCGTTGCAGACCCAGTCGCTGAACTCTTGCACATGGCTGGCGAGCTCCTCCTTTGTCTGATCGGGAGGACCGGCGGGCACGTGAACCACTTCAAAACCGGGTTCCACCGTGACGCGCTCGGGCAGATCGGCTGACCACATTCTGGTATAGGCGCGGCATTGCACCCCCGCCTGGGCCAGGGCACCAACCAGCTCGCGTACGTACACGTTCATGCCGCCACCATCGCCGGAACCCGGCTGCACCAATGGGCTGGTATGGAATGACAGGATCGCTAGCCGCTGCATCACTCTTCACCTCGTTCGGGATCGAGGTCATGGGAATCGCTCGGAAGAATTTCAGAGAGGTCCACCCGGGACCCCAAAAATGATTTGTAGACCTCCAGCAGCGCTCGCTTCTGAAGATCGTTCAGCTCGGGAGCGCTTCGAATCGCCGCTACCAGATCAGATCGTTCGGACCCCTCGTCGAGAATTCCGGCCTGGACGTAGAGCGTCTCGGCGGAGATGCTCAACCCTCGGGCGATCTGCTGCAGAATCTCGGCCGACGGCTTGCGAAGGCCGCGCTCGATCTGGGACAGATACGGGTTGGAGATCCCGGCCACCTCGGAGAGGCGGCGGAGCGACATCTCCGCAATTCGCCGCTGCTCACGAATGAAACCTCCGAGATCACGCTTTCCTTCGCTCATCTCTGACCTCTCAGGAGCCGAGCACACCGTCGACGGTGACCTCACCGTCGCGGTAGCGTCGGCCGATCTCGGCTTGGATGGCATCGATCCGCTCATGCATCTGCCGGCGGGTGTTGGACAGCTTCTGCTCGAACTCGCTGATGCGAGCAAAAAGGTCATCAAGATCGGACTGCTCGAGGTGTTGAATACCGCTCAGCACCGTGGGTGAACCGATTCGTCCCAGCACCTCCACCAACTCGGCGGCGACGGGCCCTGGTGCGTCTACTCTGACGGTGGGTCGAGCGCCGGGCACCCCAGTGCGATCTTCGTCGCTCAAGATGTCGGGCAGATCGTAGAGGAGCGCAGCCACGCCGTCGGCGCTGCGTCGGCGTGCTTCATGAACCACGATATCCAGCCGTCCTTGTGCGAGCCTGCGGACCATTGAGACGTCGCTCTCCACCGCCGAGCACTCTTGGCGAATTTCGCGCAACTCGGGAAGCGGGCGGGTACGAATGCCGTCAAGAAGATCCGCAGCAAGAAGGCCGTCGATAGTGGGGGTCACGCTCTACAGGGTACTGGCGTGGCGACAACACCACCGACCCGCGGCCGGGCATCGTTGCATCGGGTTGGACACGTTACAGCGGCAGAAGAACCAGCCACAACGGAGCCGCGATGAGAGCGGAGTCTAGACGGCGCAACCCGGGTGCGAACACGCCGCCACGGGGCATGATGGCAGATGCTACGAACTGGCCCGTTACACAGCTGAGAGCGGTCAACACGGCAAAGGCGGTAAGACTGGCCTGGGTGAGGGGTTCAGGCGGAACCAACCGCAAGGCGAATGCCGCAACAGCCACCGCGGCGACTCCGGCAACCGGACCCTCGATCGCGTCGGACGAGCCCGTACCAACCAAGAAGTCAGCCGCCTCGTAGGCCGAAATCAAGACGAAGAGCACGACGAACGCACGGGGCGCCGAGACGGCCACGGCCACCAGCGCCCCACCGGCGATCCCGATTGGGATGGTGCACCGAACCAGCAACGCTGCCATTTCGATGGCGCGCTCCGCGCTGTAACTGCCGCCGAACCACGACCCGCAGAGCACGGCAATCAACGCCACCACCACCGTGGACAACCCCAGGCCAAAGCGGCCCCCCCAACCCCCTACCGCCACCATGAGTGCCAACGCTGCACTGAGGAACCGGTAAGTCGAGATGGAAATCACCTGCCCCACCGTTTCCCGGACCGCCCCGGCACTGCGATCGGTCAACCAGACGTGCCCGAGTTGGAATGCGCCGATCGTGACAGCGAACGAGACAGGGATGATGACAAGGAGCCCCTGGACCCAGACGGCCGCCATAATCGATGTAAACCAGAGGATACCCAGGGAGATCTTGGGGCCTTCGGTTCGATAAGGAACGGCATAGCGAAAGTTGTTCCAACGCTCCTCACGAGAGGCAACTCGAGACGCAACGCGTGCTTCGCGACGAGCCCGGCGAGCCACGCGTTGGTCGATTTGAGGTTCTTTGGCCGATCGGGCCTCGGGGGCCGTTGCGGTCATCCGCCGGACACCGGTGGCAGCACAGCTACCTCGTCATCAGGTCCAACGGGGGTGGCAGGATCAGCGGGTTCGCCGTTCACCCATATCTGCGACGCGGCAACAACGGCGCCGAACTGCTCACCGTAATTCTGCGTGGCGAAGAGCAGCACCGAAGAAACCGTCCCGTCTGGGACGTCGATCCGGCCGTTCCCGGCAGCCTCACGGGCCTGAGCAAAGAGTCGCAAACGTGCCACAACGTTCAGAGTGTAGGGACACCACACTAGGGACTCATGGTCACCACAGTTGTTCTTGTTCGCCACGGCCAGTCCACGTGGAATGCAGAGTTCCGGTGGCAAGGCCAGGCCGACCCGCCACTCAGCGATCTCGGACGACGTCAGGCCATCAACGCCGCCCGCCCGCTCTCGCAGGCATTCAGTCGGTTGGATCATGCGGTGACCTCTCCCCAAATCCGCGCCTCGGAGACCGCCGACGTCCTCCTCACCGAAGCCGGTCTCGAGCTGAAAGCCCGCCGGGTGCCGAACCTCCGAGAGCGCAACGCCGGGGAATGGAGCGGTCTTACGAAGGACGAAATCGAGTCTCGCTACCCGGGATTCCTCGGATCAGGCGAGCGGCCACCGGGGTATGAAGTCGACGATGTCCTCTTTCATCGGGTGAAAGCGGCGCTGCTGGAACTACATCAGAGCGTGATAGCGGTGACCGCCCCAGCCATGGAAGGTCCGCTCCGAACCCATTCCACCGCGCTCGCCGTCTGTCACGGCGGCGTGATCAATTCACTCGTAGATCGCCTCGCCCCCGATCGACGAAGCCGGGTCCCCAACCTCTCTGGTTGGACAGCACTGATTGACGGACAATCGATCACGATGGGTGAACGGTTCGATCTCCTCGCCCCCGAGGAACGGACCGGCGGTGATGCGGTGAGAATCTAGGGCTGGTGAAACCCTGAAGGTGTCACCGCAGCTCGGACAGCGTGGCGTCTATTTGATCGAGCTCGTTCACCAGTGCCTCAAGATCTGCCATCGTGCAGATTGCGGTGGTGGGATCTTCAACGGCTGACGAGCCGTTCTGGGCAGAGGGGAACGGCGAAACAGTGGGTGATCCGAGGGATGTGCGGGCTGCAGATACAGACTGATCTGAGGCAAAGCGTTCCATGAGTTCGGGAGCCATAAGGGCCAACACTAGTTCGGCAACGTCCCGCAGTGGTGGCACCACCGCACGCAGCGACAGAGCAAGAGTTGCAGCTCAACGTCGGTATGAAGAGGCGACAGCACGAAAGTGCGCGACGATGGCAGACGTGATTCCCCGCCGGCCAACCTTGAATCCCTGGCCGCGCCGCCCCAGGGGATTATTGGGGCCGAGCCTCCTGGCGTTTGCAATGCTGCTGCCAACCGCCTGCGGGTCGCTGGGCGAGCCTTATCTCGGCTCGTTCCCAACATCTTCAACGCCGGAGGAGCTAGACAACTCCCTGGCATCAGGAATAAATGATGGGCAGGGCTCAACAAGTGACTCCCCAGTCCAGGCCTTTCCACCCGGTCCATCGGACTATGTCCCGGCAATCGTGGTGGTCACCGACAGCGGCATCGCCGTGGTGGACCGGTCGCTGGGCACAGGAAGCGACCGATTCGAGACCGCCCGATTACTCGTACTCCAATCCGAGCCGGACACCACAGAGCCCACCGAGGGCAGTACCACGACCACCACCACCACCATTCCTGTTCAAAGTGATGATCAGACCGATGACACCACTGTGGGCAGGCTGGAATCCAACTTCACCCATGCAAACGATGACCTGTTCGGCGGGCTCGTTGCGCAAATCATCGATGGCGACGTCCTGTGGTTTCCGGGAACCGGCGGAGATCTCCGCCGAGTGGGCGTGGACGGAGCCGAGCTGATGGACATCGGGTATTCGTTGGGAACACCGGAGGCTCTAACCCAGCGGGCGGGGCAGATCTTCCGTACCCGCCTGGTGGACAACGAGTCCTTGGTGTTCGCGTCCTTGGAGCCCGGTGAGGAACTGCTTGACATCTCTAGTGCCGGTGGGGTGGTGGCGGTAGCGGTAAGCGACCCACAATGCGGCTCGGTTTCCTTCTACAGCGGTGAGGGCATGAAGCTTGCAATCGATCCGTTCAATACGCTGAGCTGTGGGCAGCCCGGCCGCCCCACCGTTGGAGGCGTGGCCATGAGCCCAGACGGAGAAGCGGTGGCCTACACCGTGATCAGCTACAGAGAAGACGGCGTGGAGCTGGCAACCGAACTCAAAGCGGTCGAACTCACCTCGGGCGCCGAGATCCTGTCCGTCCCGATCGGTGATTCGGGCGACGTCATCGAGTCGATCGCATTCGACGGCGTCACTGCGGTACTGCTTCGCCGTTCCAGCGCAACCAGTGAGATCGTGGTGGCCGATGCGCTCAGCTCCGATGTTCTGGATGTATCGGCAATCGGAACACCGCGGGCGGTCTCATTTGCCCGACTCCCACTGTCCCCCAATTTCGGTGGGTGACTCGACACACCCCCTTTTCAAGCGTCAGCTGTTTTCGGCAATCACCGATCCGGCCGAAAAAGTAGCGCAGTTAGATACCGTCCGTGGCAGACTAGAGGCTGCTCCCATACCGGGTGCGCCTCTGTAGCCAAGCGGTAAGGCAGTGGACTTTTAATCCAAAGATCGTGGGTTCGAATCCCACCGGGGGCACGCATGGCCAAAAAGACTGTTTCTCTCGACACCCCATTCAAGCGCGGCGAAAAAGTGATGCTAGTGCACCCGATCCCCGGTCGAACTGAAGGTGAGCGGGGCAAGATCAAGCTGGTCAGCGGCTTCGACGACTGGAAGCGTTATTGGGTTCGATTCTCTGATGGAGAGCTCGTGGGTTCGGTGAACCATACCGACCTGGTGCGCCCGCGGATGTACCCGTCGTGGCGCCAACGCGAGGAAGAAGCGGCCGCGGCGGCCCAAGCTTCCTCAGCCGGAACCACCTCCGCCCCGGAGGCCGCAGCGGTCGAAGCTGGCGGCGGTGGCGGTGGCGTGGCCGACCTCATCCCGGCGGCCCTGATGGAGCGCAGCCGCGCTGCCAAAGCCCGCCTTACCGGCGGCTGACCCACCCCTACCGCCGCTGCAACCTACGCTGGTCCGCTCATGGGAGAACTCGAGTGAACGCTGCTTGTGGGTTCGGTGCTCTCATGGCGACGTTGTTGTTGGTATCCAGCTGCACATCCGACGCTCCTTCAGCCACGCCCACCACAACAACAACCACTACCACCGCCAGCACCACTGCGGTGACCACCACATCGGTTACAACGGTACCTCGGCTGCCGACGACCAGCCAGCCATCGGTAACCGTGATCGTTCCAACGAGGCCGGAGGGTCTGGTGGCGCTGGGCCTGTCCCCGGTCAATCTGAGCGGCGTCGACATCCTCCGGCCGTCTGTGGTTGCGCTGCTACCACACGATCAAGCCGCAGCAACCGAGGCGCTCGATTTCAACACCCAGGGGCAACTCCTCGAAAGTGTGGGGTTGCACGGCCGCTCCAGTCGACGGATCCTGGATACCGACAACGGCGATCTCCTGGCTCAGGTGCGGATTCGACCCGAGATCTATGCCACCGGCATCGCGACACTAAGCGACGAAGTGTCGCTCCAATTCAGCCGGCTCGAAGAGTTGGTGGCGGTCTTCGATCCCACCACACTCGCATTGGGCGAAGAACGGTTGTACCCCTTCGAAGTCAGCGGAGCCTGCGTTCTGCGAGATAATCCCTCGGATCCTGCCGTGGTCGTGAGCCACCCAGATTCCCAACTCAGTTTCATATCAGCTCAAACGCTCGAACTGCAGCGGTCGATCGAACCGGTGGCAGGCACCCTGCGCTTACCGCCGCTAACCGATCTCCACTGCGACGGTGATGCCGTGTGGGGCATCGTGGGCAACACCGGCGTAGTCGTAAAGATCGATGCGACCACCGGCGAACTGCTCGCCCTCGCCGACCTCGCCACTCTCACCCCCGCCGGTCTGGGATCCAAAGACGTCCTCAGTGGTGTGGCGTACCGCGAGACCAGTGGTACCTGGTTTGTGACCGGCAAGCGTTGGGACGTGCTGTACGAGGTGTCCCTTGAGCCGTAAACGCCTCGCAACACAGGCCACGGTCCCGTTACTAGCGGTCTCACTGCTTGCAGCCGCCTGCGGAAGTGAATCATCGGAGGCCCCAGGGACAACATCACCCACAACCACCGGACCGTCCGCCAGCGTCACGAGTATGCCGACACTGTCGACCATGGCTCCGGCGCCGCTTACCGGTTCGATCACCTTTGAAATTGTGAACACGTTCCCTCATGACGAAGAGGCATTCACGCAGGGCTTGGAGATGGTGGATGAACGACTCCTGGAGAGCGTGGGCCTGCGCGGCCAATCCGACCGTCGCGAAGTGGACCTGGCTTCGGGTGCGGTCATCACCCGCCAACCGTTGGACCCAGAACTGTTCGCCGAGGGCATGACCGAACGCAAGGGCCTGCTCTACCAACTCACCTACAACGCTGGCATCGTGATCGTCAGCCAGGCCGAAACGCTGGTAGACACCGGCCAGCGGTTTACCTATGCGGGAGAGGGCTGGGGTCTTTGCGCCGCCGACTCCCTGGAGGGAGAACCGTTCGTGATGTCAGACGGTTCGGCGGAATTGACGATTCGCGACCCGGAATCGTTTGCAGTGCTCCGCACGCTGGAGGTGGTCGATGGTGACGGACGTCCGGTTGAGCAACTCAACGAGCTTGAGTGCGTGGGAAGTATGGTGCTGGCCAACATCTGGAAGAGCGATTTGGTGATCTCGATCGACCTGGCCAGCGGGGCGGTGATCGGGGTTCTTGATCTGTCGGCGCTCGGACCTGACGATGCCAACCCCGATCGTGCCGTGCTCAACGGCATTGCCTACCGACCTTCCACCGGTACCTACTTGGTGACCGGCAAACTCTGGCCGGCGCTCTACGAGCTTGAACTCTCCGAGGATTAGCCAGCAGCTCTTCTAGACACCGAGCAGATCGGTGTCAGCCTTGGCCTCACGACGGCTGCGCATCCGGTCGGCAACGCGGCGAGCCTTGCCCACGTACTTCATAACACGTTCCTGCGCTTGCTGGGCTCCCGGTGTCAGGTTCTCGAGTTCGTCGATCTTCCATTCTTTCAACACCACCGGTTCGATGATCTTGTCGAAATGGGCAACCAGGTCATAGATCCCGGCCGCAGCTATTCGTTTGGAATGCTCATGGAAGTCCGGGATACCCGTGCCCGGCATTGCGAAGCCGATCAGCTGACGCTCCAATGCCTCCATCATCTGTGATGGGTCATAGGCAAATCCGGCGGTGGCGATATCGCGGTAGAAGAGGAAGTGGAGGTTCTCGTCTATCGCTACCTGGCGCATGATGTTGTAGCCCACCTTGTCTTCAATGTGGGTGCCGGTGTTGCGGTGGGAGATCCGAGTTGCCAACTCCTGGAGGGCCACGTAGCACATCCCATCGGCGGCCGATGGGGGCTGGGGAACCTCACCTGTGCTCATCTGCACCATCCGACCGCGCTCCAACGCCACGGGATCAATCGCCCGAGTGATGGTGAGATAGTCCCTGATCACGACAGCGTGCCGGCCTTCTTCAGCGGTCCAACGACGCACCCATTCACCCCAAGCGTCGTCCTTGCCGAACATTCGCTCGATATCCCGAAAGTAATAGGGCAGATTGTCTTCGGTGAGCAGGTTGACGAAGAGTGCGCTGCGGGCCTCGGGAGAGAGTTCGGATTCCTCTGGACTCCATTCGTAATCGGGCTCGAAGTCCCGGCCTCGACTCCACGGTACGAGGGTATGGGGGTGCCATTCCTTGGCCGTGGCGAGGTGACGTTCCAGCAGGCGCTCGGCCTCAGGCTGCAACTCGGCGAGAAAATCGATGTCAGCGGATCGAACCATATTGCAGACTACCTACCGGTAGGTAGGCCGCCTACCTTGGGCGGGAAACTTCCGAACGACAGAGTATTCACAAATCCTCTGACCGCTCTGAGATCAAGATCGTTACGTCACCAGCGCAGAAACTCTGTCTAACGCATGATTCGTCGCCTCGAGATCGTTTGCACCGAGGCTGGCCCGGTGATGGTCACCACAATCTGCTTGTTATCCCAGCGGGCGACCAAGGTGATGGTTCCATCAGGATCGGGGTTCTCGCCCGCAGCAGCAGCGAGAGCATCATTCAGTTCGGACCGGAATTGCTCGACCGCCATCATCGGGGTACGCAGTCGTAAGAGAACACCGATCACGGCCACCCTTCCCACGGCCCGAAGCGAGGGATCACTGGGATACTCCACTCGCAATTCGCTGATCACTGGGGACCACGATATTCGGTGGCGAGCGGATCGGTGTCCACCCTGATCCCATGGAACGTTGGCTGCCAGAGTGGGCCGGGCCGATCCCAGCGAGCAAATCCCACTTCCACGACGATCGTGGGCTCCACCCACTGCACCTGCTCCGTACCTCTGGTCACGACCTCGGTGTTGAGAAAGGGCGAATCCGCTCGGGGAACAAACGACTTCACAAGACGACGTCGGGCGGCATCGGTGAGCCCGCTCCCAACCGAACCGGCGCAGACAAAACCTTCCGGCCCCGCCACGCCTACGACCACGGAGCCGATCGTGTTGGCGAGCGATCCCGAGCCGGGAATCCAGCCACCCACAACCATGTCGGTCCGTGGCCGGACTTTCACTTTGCGCCAACCCGAGGAACGCGAACCCGGTAGATAGATCGAGTCCCGTCGCTTGCAGACAATCCCTTCGAGGTTCTGATCGAGCGCCACCTGAAAGAGTTCTTCTGGGTCATCATCACTTAGCGGGGAGACACTCCAGCGGTCGCCCGGTTCGAACGACTGCTCCAGCGCATTCCGGCGGGTGGCGAACGGCAACGGCATCACATTGTGGTGGTCAAACCAGAGAAGATCGAACGCAACGAAATTGACCGGATAGCGGGCCAGTTGGGCCGCCGACGGCTGTGCAACATGAATCCGGTGCTGGAGGGCCCGAAACGACGGGCCGGTCTCGGTCATGACCACAGCCTCACCGTCGAGCACTGAGCCATCCGGGATCGCTGTTCGAAGCGGTGCGAGTTCTGGAAATGCTGCAGTGACGTCCCGCCCCGAGCCACTGCGGAGAATAAGGGAGTCATCGCCGATGTGGGCCATGAGCCGCATCCCGTCCCACTTCAGCTCACTGAACCAGGTGCCATCGTTTGGCGGGAGCGGCTCGACCACGGCCTTCATCGGCGCGATTCGAGTCTTCCAGTCCATAAGGCCCTATCGACCGGCTCAGGTCCGGCCGGAACTCCCGAACCCGGCCGTCCCGCGCAAATCGATCCCTTCGGGCAGTTCGTCAACCACGGTGAAGGCCACGGTGGGCAGAGCGATCACCATGAACTGAGCGATCCGCTCCCCCGCTTCGGCGGCGAAACGATCCTGACCGTGGTTGATCAGGATCACCCGCAGCTCGCCCCGATAGCCGGAGTCCACCAAACCAGGGCTATTGACAAGCGCAATCCCATGTTTGATCGCTAGACCGCTTCGAGCCATCACGAGTCCGGCCATCCCCTCCGGCACGGCTACGGACCACCCCGTGGGCACCAGAGCCCGCTCGCCGGGTTCGAGCGTGAATGGCTCCGCAGCCCGGAGGTCGGCGGCGGCATCACCGGCGCGCATCGGGCGCGGGACTTCGGGGGCATCGGGTCGGACGGATTGGAACGGAACGTCAACTCTCACGGCGAAACCCTACCCAGAATCGCTGGCCGGAGTAGTCTGCACACATGCTGGCTTGGATGGATTTGGAGATGACCGGGTTGGACCCCGCCACCAATGTGATCGTCGAATTCGCAACGCTCATCACCGATGATGACCTCAATATCATCGCCGAGGGCCCCGACATCGTGGTCCACGCCACCGAGGACGAACTGGCCCGGATGGACCAGGTGGTCATCGATATGCACACCAAATCCGGCCTGCTCGATGCAATCCGAGCCTCCGAAATCACTCTCGCCGATGGCATCGCCCAGACGTTGACGTTTTTGAAGGAACACATCCCGGAGCCCCGCACGGTGCCGCTCTGTGGCAACTCCATCGGAATGGATCGCCGTTTCCTCAGCGTGCACGCCAACGAGATCGAGGAGTACCTCCACTACCGATCCATCGACGTCTCCACGATCAAGGAGTTGGCGCGTCGCTGGAACCCCAGCGCTCTGGACGGCGGCCCGAAGAAAGACAGCGCGCATCGCGCCATGGACGACATCAAAGAAAGCCTGAACGAATTGAAGCACTACCGTGCCTCGTTCTTCGTGCTTCCCGAGGTCGACGCCTCCGAGTCGTAGGTTCCTTCCCCTGGTCCAGGGCGTATGGAACGCTGTCACACCCGCTGTCTAGGGTTGGGTTATGGCAGAAAAGCTCCCCGGCGGGACGGTCGCAGAAATCTTGGATCAGGCGCTTGGATCGTTGGCTAACGCCCCGTACATCGTGCGGGCCGAGGCCCCTGACCCCGACACCGTCATGGTTTTGATGGCCCAGATTCGCCGGTTGCAGCGGCTCGCGCACGCAGTCGTAGCCAGCCTCACCGAGGTCGCCGCTCGGCACGCGCAGAGCGGAGCTGGGCCCATGATCGAACAAGTCCTGTCCAGCAATGGTGTGGTCGGTCAGTCCACCGTCGTTGCCGACGCCGGCCGAGCCCGGGTCATGAGCCTTTTCACCGAGGTAGGGGCCGCAATCCGAAACGGCGCGGCCCTTCCGGCCAACGTCGATTGCCTCGCCCACCTACTGAGCAAAGTCTCCGAGACCGAGCGAGCGTCGCTGGTGGGCTACGACGGTCCGATCGCAGAACGAATCACCCACCACCAGGCCGGAACATTCCGCAAGTATCTGCAGCGCCTCGTCAACACCATCCGGAAGGACCACGGCGTCGGTGCGTCCGAGCGCGAACGGGTTGCAGCCGCTGCCGGTGTCTCGGCGAAACGGGACAGGACCGGATACCTGCTGCGAGGCGAGTGGGAAACCGAAAGAGGCACGGCGATCTACAACGCCGTCCGCAATGAGCGCCGAGAACTTCTCAAACGGCTGGGCACCAACGAGCTGACCTCAGACCAGCTCACGGCCCAAGCCATCCACGACATCATCACCCGTGGTGCCGCCGTCAACCCCTTGACTGGGCAGTTCCGGCCCAGCGTGGTGATCAACGTTCTCACCGACCACAAGACCATGGCTGATGGTCCCCATCCGGGCACGATCGCCGAGACATTCGATGGCCAGACGCTGGCACCCGAAACCGTCGGCCGCCTCTGTTGCGATGCTGTCCTGCGCAGACTGGACGTCGCACCCGATGCCCACGTCAGCGCCAGCCGAACCGTTCGCACGGCCACCTCCACCCAGCGAGCCGCTCTCCGCACCCTCTACCCCAGTTGTCCCATCACTGGCGCCCCCTGGTCAATGCTCGAGATTCACCACGTCACGCCGTACGAAACGTGCCGACAAACAGAACTGCACAACCTGCTCCCCATCTCCACCCGAATCCACCATCTGGTCCACGAGGGCGGCTGGAGACTCACGCTCGACCCGGACAGAACGATCCATTTGTACCGCCCAAACGGGACACTCGACCAGACCATCCCCCCACCCATCGCTGTCAACCACAGGTCGGCTGATTACGCTGCCGCCGCCTAGTCCCGCTCACTTTGCCATCCGGGTTGTCCTTACCAAAGAGGACAACCCGCCTCACACCCGAACCAGACTCCCGCAAGGGATGGGCCCCGGGGTCAACAGGGTCCAACACGCACCGCAGATCCAACTCGACATCGGGCGAGCAAGGGATCCACACCGCACCGCAGCTTGACAACTGAATATCCGGCCCGGCGGTGACTAGCGGTGGATCACCCGTGCGGCGGCAGCGTAGGCCGGACTGGGTTCGCTGTCAGCGCCGGGCTTGAGCCACCAGAGCGTCAGCGCCGATGGGTCCCGATCCACCAACATCACCATCTGATCTTCGGGCACCACACCAGCACCGTGCTCGATCACCAGCCGGGAGCCCGCTTCAACCTCGTGGCCGATCGCATGCTGCAGAGCGGACCAATAGATCACGTTGTTCATGTGTCCGAAGGTGTCGAAGTCCCCCCAACGGGCGGTCCAGTCCAGCCGTTCACCGGTCTGAATCAGCTGCGGGGCAGGCCGGGAGATCCGTTGTTTGGCCGACACCTTTCGATCCCCGGCGGCCTCGCCATAGATTCCGAGGAATTGTTCGGAGAGGCGACGGGGTCTCACCGTGTCGGGATCGATGGAGATCCAGAGTGTGGCCACTTCGTACTGGCCGCCACCGGAGCCCGCCACCCGGGTCCGACGCTCCGCCCACGTGCGTCCCAAGCCCGCACAGAAGGTGGTCAACTGCAGACGCTCGTCCAACTCGGCGGGCTGGATCACATCCACCACCGTCGACCGGGCGATCCAGGCCAAGTCATCAACCAAGCCGGCATCGTTGGTGTCCTCGTTCGAGATCTCCTGCGTGTAGCGGATCAACGCCTCCAGCCGAAGGTGTCCGCCCCTGGTCACATCACCGAGGCGAACCCGGGCGGGCATCTCGAACACCCGACCCTCCGACCGCGGATCTTTCATTTCAAACGACGCCAAGGGCACGTGAGGACGCTAGCTCCTCACCAGGCCGCTCGACTGTTCCACCCCGAGACAAGCGAGTGCCCGGCATCCTTGGGATACCGGGCACCCGTGGCCACCGTCTGCTTTTTGCAGTTATGCCACCAGCTCCATCAGGTGCTCGGGGATGGGAACCATGGGCAGCTGGTCCTGCGGTCGGGCGATCTTGGGTGGACGACCTCGCTTGCGCTTGATCGTTACGATCTTCCCGTCCTCGAACAGCTGACCACCCCAAACCCCGCATGGCTCACCCCGGACGAAGGCTTCCTCCAGGCAAGGTGCCATCACTGGGCACTCAGCACAGATCAGCTTGGCCGCCCCGATGTCGGCGAACTCATCGCTGAAAAACAGTTCGCTGGCGCTCGCCACGGTGCGGCAGGCAGCCGCAACACTCCAATCCACCCCTTCGAGGGTGAGAGGCGCTGCGACTCTGTCGTTGTAGTTCTCGATTGCAGTCATGATCATCTGGCTCTTCGTTTGCAGGCTGGCGTGAATGAGGGCTGGCGTTCGGCCCGAAGACGCAAAAGCCGCCGGGAGCAGTGCTCCCGGCGGCGATACCTCTGATCGTGATCTGGGTACAGATCAGGTCAGGTGTACATCTCTCGCCGAGAGAGGGGGGTCACCGCCGGTGAGGGGCGTCCATGCGTGATTGGCTACGGCCTTGGCTGCCAAACAGGTGGTGCTGCGCTGCCGAATGGCAACGGCAAACTCGACAGGAAACGATGAGTTCGGAACCACCAGCATGCCAAAGCGCGACGGCGACAATTGCGCTTTGCGTTCTAGAATTGTGAGAGGTGCTACCACCATGACGGTTCCTTCGACTTTGCGGGCGCCGGTGCGCTCGCCTGTTAGAAGGAACTACGCATCTTCCAATCTGTCAAGCTATTTAATTCAAATTGCCCGCCAAAACGGAATCCCGCTCCCCTAAATGAGGTTTCCTCCCCCGTGAAGACTGTTCTCCCAACAGCCCGAAAGAGTCGATTTCTCCTGGCTATCCTCGCACTGGTCATTTCCGCAGCGGCATGCAGCTCTGCTGAGGCGTCGCTTCCTGACAATTCTGAGATTTTTTCCGCCACCGGCAGCTCTCACAGACTTGAGGAATTCCAAGGGACGCCGGTGGTGTTGAACTTCTTTGCGGCTTGGTGTCCCCCGTGTCGAGCCGAAATGCCGGACTTTGAGACCGTCAGTCAAGCCCGTGCCGAGGATGTGCAATTCGTTGGTCTCAGCCGCGACTTCAGCACCGATGCGTGGCTGGAGGTGGTGGAGGCCACCGGTGTCACCTTCCCGACCTACTCTCAACCGTCTGAAGAACTCTTCCTGGCCTCGGGCGGGCTGGGCATGCCCACCACGGTCTTTCTCGATTCCGAGGGCAAGGTGAAGAAGGTCCATTCCGGCCCTCTGACGATGGGGCGACTGGACAGTCTGATCGACGAGCTCTTGCTGCCCAGCCCCTAACTTGGGGAATGACGCCGCCAACCACGAGGTTTCCTGAGTGCGCCATCAATCGGAGGATGATCTGTGTCAGATCTGTTTAACCCAATCGCTTTCACAGCTGGCATGGTCGCCCTCCTGAACCCTTGCGGATTCGCCCTGCTCCCTGCATACCTGGGGTATTTCCTCGGTATGACCGAAGGAAAAACCGATACCCGCCTCCAAGCCCTCAGCCGCTCGCAAATGGTCGGAGCAGCAATGTCGCTGGGATTCCTGATTGTGTTCGGCGTAATCGGCATCGTCTTCTCCGGTCTCAGTTCCCAAATCCAGCCAATCCTGCCCTGGTTCTCCATGTTGGTCGGAGCAGCACTCGTGCTGCTGGGGCTGGCCATGTTGCGGGGCTTCAAGCCGATGATCAGCCTTCCCAAAATGGAGAAGGGGACCAGCGGGGGCTCGATGGCCAACATGTTTCTCTTTGGCGTCTCCTACGCCGTGGCCTCGTTGTCGTGCACGATCGGGGTGTTTCTGGCTGTTGTCGGTACGTCCAGTCGAGACACCTCCTTCACCGAACAACTGGGCGGGTTCCTCAGCTATGGAGCGGGCATGGGGCTGCTAGCCACGGTGCTGACCCTGCTGGTGGGCTTTGGGAAACAAGGCATGGTCAACAAGTTCCGGGCGCTCCTCCCCCGCATCAACTTCATTTCGGCCCTGATCCTGCTCCCGGTCGGGGTGTACGTGTTCTTGTATGGGTTCTGGTCGAGGCAGGTCTTGGGTGATCTCGACAACGTGACCCCATGGTTGAACGATTTCATCTTCGCGGCCGAGGGTGTCCAAGCCGACATCACCGGATGGATCAGCGACTACTCCACGCCCCTCGGGTGGGGTTTCCTGGCGCTCAACCTGGGTTTGATCGCCGCCGCCTTCACCGAACGGACATTCTTACGGCGAAACCACGACCGGTCCCCCGTAGCCAGTCCATGATCGAGCAGCAGACGCCAGCCCATCGATCAGCGCTGCCACCGGCGGAAACGGACGGGGAAACCGGTTCGCCTGAGGTGTGAGCCCTCGCACCCCCGGTGGCAGTTCCAGCTGGAGTCCACACCGAGTCGGCAGGTTGACCGGGTTACTGGGGTGCACTCCGCGCAACGGCTTCGGGATGCTTTCCAGATCCGTGACCAATTGGTAGCCGTTGGGCTCCACAGCCGCCAACGCATGACCCAGCTCTGCGGCGGTGTGTTCGGCCAGCGATCGGTTCTGACCGCCGAACAACAAGTCCTCCCAGTGCCCGTGGCGCCCGTAGCCATGCACCGAGATCACAACGTCACAATGGTCTATGAATGCGGCCAGCGTGGCCGAGTCGCTCGGGACAACCGAGGCCGATCGATAGTGATGACGCAGCGACGGCGGTTGCACCACCGCATACACCGACGCATCACTACGCCGCGCTGCCTCCACCGCTATGTGATCGGTCTGGCGTTCAAGGTTGCCACCGTGGAACGCCATAAACCCGAATCGGGATCGCAGCTCACAAATCTCCTGCACCTCCGGGAGCATGAGAACATCGGAAAAGCTCAGCGAGCGATCGACACTCCGGACCCGCTCCTTCGGCTCACCGGGTACCACTAGCGCCATCGGAACCACCGCAGAGCTGCAACTGGGCCGATCACGCTCCACGCCGCCAGCACCAGCCATGCCCGGGGATCGCCGGCCTCGCCGGTTGTGGTACTTCGGGCCAAATCGGCGGTGGCGGAGGTGGGAAGCAACCGTGCCAACGCGGCCACGGCATTCGGGAGTTCGGCCAGATCGAATACCAGCCCGCTGAAGAGCAGCAGCACAATGTAGAGAGCGTTGGCGAGAGCCAACGTGCGCAGGCCCTGGGCCACCGAACCCAGCGTGAGTCCCAGACCGAAAAAGCTGACCATCGCCAGGAGAATGACCACCGGTAGCAGACCGTGAATCGCGGGTCGCCAGCCCAGCGCAACACCAATTGCGAACAGGACCCCAACCTGAGCCGCCCCGATCAAACCCGCTACGGCAGCTCGGGAACCGAGGAAGTCTCTCACCCTTACCGGGCTCACCGCGTACCGCTCGATGGCCCCGAAGGACCGGTCGAAACCCAAGGCGATCGCCAGGCGCACAAATCCGCTGGAGAGGAGCGCCATGGTGAGAATACCCGGGACAAGGAAATCGAGAGGTTCCATGCCCCCGGTTGGCAGCACGTCAACCAGCCCAAACAAGACCAGGAGGACGATGGGCAGCCCGGCGGTGAGCAGGAGTTGCTCGCCGTCACGGGCGGCGACGCGGAGTTCGGTACGGGTCAGGGTGGCGAACGGGCTGGTCATTCGGCCACGATCTCCTGGTACGCGTCGGCCAACGACCTTCTACCAACGGATGCCTCGGTGGTGGAGATCTGCTGTTGGCCGCACCATGCCAGGACGGCCTGAAGCGCACCCTGGGGGTTGATCCCCTCTGGCACGGCCCCTACGGCGAGGTCGCTGGCATCGACCAATTGCAGTTGCGTGCCAACTGCAGCATTCAGTGTCTCCAGCTGACCATGGTCTAGACCCCTAAGCCGGATCTGGGGAGATGTGGAGATCAGTTCGACCAGCGAAGCATCGGCGCGGACCTCACCATGGTGAAGCACCACGATGCGGTCAGCCACCACCTCAACCTCATCCATTCGATGTGTGGTCAGCAGCACTGCGCACCCGGCGTCACACCGCTGGCGGATCAGCTTCAGCACCCGCTGCTGGCCATTCACGTCCATCGCCGCAGTGGGCTCGTCGAGCACCAACAAGTCCGATCCAGCCACCAGAGCAACAGCCAGACTGAGTCGTTGCTGCTGCCCGCCTGAGAGGGTACGCCAGCGACGATTGGCAACCGGTGTGAGACCACACTGTTCCACCACGGACCGGGCCTCAGCGGAACGCCCGTAGAGATCGGCGAAAAGCTGAACACATTCACCCGCCTTCAGACCCATCGGAAGGCCCCCCGTCTGGGGCATCACACCCCACCGCCGGGCCAACTGAGCTCGTCGTTGCATCGGGTTCTGGCCGAAAACCCTCACCGTTCCCTGGGCCGGGGCGATCGTACCGAGCAAAGCCAAGAGGCTCGAGGTCTTCCCGGCGCCATTCTCTCCAATGAGTGCAACGGTCTCGCCGGCTCCCACGGTGAAAGAAGCATTGCGGACTGCGACGACCGAGCCATAACGGACGCTCAGGTCTTCCACCTCCACAACAGCCGGCACGAGATCAAGGTATCGGGCCCGACCCGGACACGCCGCACCCTGCCGGAGTCTGGTTCACTGGGAAGATGGATCTCGCCCGCATGCGCTTGGATTACTCCGAAGAAGGGATCGACGAAGCCACCCTCGCCGAGGATCCGATCCTCCAGTGGCAGGCGTGGCTGGCAATCGCTACTGCGGCCGAGCTCGACGAACCAAATGCGATGGTGGTCGCCACGGTGAGCGATGGCCAGCCGCGAACCAGAACCGTTCTTGCCAAGGGGGTGTCCTCTGGTGGGGTGGAGTTCTACACCAACTACAGCTCCCAGAAGGGTCAGGCATTGGGCGACGGCGGGCCGGTTTCTGCGACGTTCGTGTGGGTGCCGCTCCAGCGGCAGGTCACCTTCGTTGGATTCGCCGTGAAGGTCCGGCCCGAAGAATCCGACGCCTACTTCGCCGTGCGGCCGCGGGATTCCCAGCTGGGCGCATGGACCAGCGAGCAGTCATCGGTGATCGAATCCCGGTCCGTTCTCACCGACCGGTTCCACCATTTTGATGCCAAGTTCCCCGATGTCGTGCCACGACCACCGCACTGGGGCGGCTACCGAATCACTCCCACGGAAGTGGAGTTCTGGCAGGGACGATCCAATCGGCTGCACGACCGCATCCGGTACCGCCGCATCGATGGGTCATGGCGGCGCGATCGGCTGTCCCCCTAGCGCTGAACTACTCAGTCGGCGCTGGGGACTTCGAGAACTCCTCGGCCACCTGGGCATAGGTGAGCGACCGATCCGCTGATACCCGGCGTTCCTTCCGGGCTTTTGCGTCGTTGGCGGCCTCGGAGGTCACCCAACGGGAGAAGATCACGATGATCACACTCCAGAGGAAGAACCCGCCACCCAACTTCATCACGATACCAGCGGCGGTTTGGTCGGTGATGGCCGTGAGCCCATAGAGCCGGAGCGGCGAGGCCGAATAGTGCTCGTACACGACCTTCTCAGCAAAGACCAGGAAGCCACTGGGGATGGTGGGAATGATCGACATGCCAAAGAGATAGAGGCACTTGCCCAGCGGATGGATCTGCCACTCGGAGATCGGGCCGATCACCGGCATCCACATCACCAGCCCGGCAGCAAACACCATCAGGTGCAGTCCGAAATGCAGCGGCCCCGATTCTGCCGAGGCATTCACCGTGATAGGGAAATGCAAGGTAATGGTGAGCATGTTGAAGATCACCAAGCCCCACAGCGGCTTGGACAGAGTGCGCAACGCACGCCACGGCCGGCTGCCCTGCGGGATCACCAACTCCAGGAGCCATCGTGGTGTTGCCAAGACGAACAGCGCCGGGATGATCATGCTCAAGAGCATGTGTTGGAACATGTGCACGAAGTACAGGTAGTTCTCGGCCACATCGTGGATCGGGTAGTCCGAGGCCAGCCACATGCTGATCACGGCAACCGTGTAGAACGCCTTCTGCCTGCGGGTGATAGCCGGATATCCCAGCGCCACCGCCCGCGGTTGGAGCACTCGGGCGGCGTAGACCCCGAGGGCGATGGCTCCCAGGGTCAGCGCCCAGACCTCACCGTGAAATACGAAGGGGACATCGCTTACTGTGGGGGTTTCCACCGGCTTCCCTCCTCTCAGCTCGACCGATCAGCGTGCGCTAAATCTGGAATTTGAATGTTGCGTACACCGTGACATAGACGGCGATAGCCAGTGCTATTGCGATTCCAAAGGCCAACGTAAACCAGAAGCCGTTCAGGATCTTGAAATCGGTCTGTAGGTGCATGAATACGCCCCCCACGATTGCGAACTTCACGACCATCATCGCGAGCAGTGGGACAACAAGCGCAACGCCCTCGAGCGGGAGATAAGACCACAGCACCTCGATAGCGGTGAGGATCACCAAGCCCACAAACGTCAGCCAATAGGTGGTTGCCGTGGGGTGATGTTCGTGGTCATCGGCGTGACTGGGAGCATGATCATCAACGACGGCTTCTGTGGTGGTGGTGCTCATGGTTGCGGCTCCCTAGGGAATCAGGTACACGATCGTAAAGATCAGAACCCAGACGATATCGACGAAGTGCCAGTACAAACCGACGAGTTCCACGGTCTCGGCCCGATCCATCTGCATTCTGTCCTTGAAACTCAAGTAGATCAGCGATCCAAGCATGATCAGACCACCGGTCACGTGAGCGCCATGGAAGCCGGTGAGGGTGTAGAAGGCGGTACCGAGAAGGCTGCCGTCATAGGTCAGACCCTCGCGGTAGAACGTGGTGAATTCATACACCTGACCGGCCATGAACGTTGCTCCCAGCAACATGGTGGTACTCAGCCAAATCCGGAGGTTCTTGTAGTTCCCCTCGGTGATCGACTTGTGCGCCAACACCATGGAGAGCGAGCTCATCAGCAGGATGAACGAGCTGAGCGACGTGAAGGGAATGTCGAACAGCGGTTCCACCGACGCGTCGGCGATCATCTCGTTCACCAGGGCGCCGTTTTCACCGTTGCTGATGCCATCGATCACATACGGATTACCCGCCACGAGTTCGGTGATGAACCGCGTCTTCGACAGAAGGTACGTGGAGATCAATGCACCGAAGAGCAGCACCTCCGAACCCAGAAACAACCACATGGCGAGCTTCATGTTGCTCAACCCGAGACTGGTGTAATGCTCCTCGTGGTGAACGAAGTCGGACGGGGAGTCGTTCAGCTGGTCGGCCAACTCGGCAGCGGCGGCACCTTCGTGGTCCAGGTCGTCAGTTGCGGTGGTCTCAGCCATTTGCGCCTACCAGTTCGGATTCGTGGTGATCACCATGACCGTGATCATCGTCGAGATCATCAGCCGGTTCGAGACTCCAGCCATACAGCGCTGTCACCAGAAGGACGACGCCGGGGATACACAACCAGAGGCTGAAGATCAGTCCGTAGCCGATGATCGGCATGGAGAAGGCCAGCACGAGCGGCCAGTACGACGGCGCCGGGAGATGCACACCTTCGCCGTTGCCGGGCTGAGCAATTTCCTTGCCAGTGGCGACCCGGCGGAGCACACCGTTGTCGTCCTCCTGGTACTTGTGGTGCCAGAAATCGTCGAGGTCGGTGACCGTGGGGCTGACATCGAAGTTGTGCTCGGGTGTAGGTGACTGGATCGACCATTCGAGCGAACGGGCGTCCCACGGATCGGGACCAACATCGGGGCGACCGGCCCGGCGCCACGCCAGGTAGCTCACGAGGGCGTTGTAGAGAATCGATAGTGTGGCCACACCGAGAATGAAGGAACCGATCGTGGCCACCATGTTCCATGTGTTGAAGCCCTGGGAAGCGTCGTAGGTCTGCATCCTTCGAGGCATGCCCTGGAGCCCCAGGATGTGCATGGGGCCGAAGGTGAGGTTGAAACCCAGGACCATGCTCCAGAAGTTCCACTTGCCGATTTTTTCGTTGAGCTTGTACCCGAACGCCTTGGGAAACCAGAAATAGAGCCCGGAGTAGAAGCCGAAGAGCGCACCACCGAAGAGCACATAGTGGAAGTGGGCAACGATGTAGTAGGTGTCGGTCTGCTGCGTATCAGCCGAGGCGACGGCATGGGACACGCCCGAAAGTCCGCCAAGGGTAAACTGGGTGACCAGGCCAATCGAGAAGAGCATGGCGGTATTGAGGATCAGCTTTCCGCCCCAAAGTGTTGCCAACCAGTTGAGTACTTTTACACCGGTGGGAACGGCAATGAACATCGTGGCCACCGCGAAGGCGGTGACCGAGAGCGGCCCGATACCGGAAACGAACATGTGGTGAGCCCACACTCCCCAACCCATGAAGCCGATGGCGATGCCGGAGAACACCATGAACGGGTACCCGAAGATCGGCTTGCGGGCGAAGACCGGAATCACCTCAGACACGATGCCGAAGGCCGGCAGGATCATGAGGTACACCTCGGGGTGACCGAAGATCCAGAACAAGTGCTGCCACAGGAGCGGATCCGCCCCTTGGTCGACGTTGAAGAAGTTGCCGTCGAAGCGGCGATCGAAAAGTAGCAGCAGCTGCGCCACGGTCAGCACAGGAATGGCGAAAAGCAGAAGGAACTGCGTTACCAGCGTCATCCACGTGAAGATCGGCATACGCATCCAGCTCATGCCCGGGGCCCGCATGTTCAGCACGGTGGTGATCAAGTTGACCGCACCGGTAAGCGACCCGATACCGGCGATCAGCAGACCAACATTCCAGAAGTCGATGCCAACGCCGGGGTTGTAGGTAATGCCGTTGTTCGGGGCGTAGTTGAACCAGCCGCCATTGGCACCACCGCCAAGAAACCATGACGTATTGAGCATGAGACCGCCGGCGAGGAAGACCCAGAAACTAAACGCATTGATCCGGGGGAAAGCGACGTCGCGAGCACCAACCTGCAGAGGTAGGAGGTAGTTGGCGAAGGCCGCACCCATCGGCATGACCACCAGGAAGATCATCACAGTGCCGTGCATTGTGAAGATCTGGTTGTAGGCGGCACCCGAGAGGAGCCCCTGGTTGGGACGGGCCAGCTGGAGACGCAACAGGAGCGCTGGGATGCCTCCCCACAGCAGGAAGAAGAGCGAGGCCGACCCGTACATGATGCCGATCTTCTTGTGGTCCACCGTGGTGAGCCAATTCTTCAGACCAACTGGATTGCGGGGCCGCGAGAATACGCCGAGGGGCTTCGCCGCGGTCTTGGCTGCGCCGGAGGGAAGGGCGGCGATGCTGGGTTCGTGTTCGATGATGGCCATAAGAGAATCCTCTAATCGAGCGTGGCGATGTAGGCGATGAGATTGTCGAGATCCTCATCGGTGAGACCGGGGAACGCAGGCATTCCCAGCAGGTCGTCTGGGGCCATGTCCTTCTGACTGGGGGCGTTACGAATCCAGCGCCGCAACTGCGCTCGGTTCCACCGCAGTACCCCGAGGCGGTCATCGTCCTCCGGGATCGCCTCGGGCAGGTTGTTGTACTGGGCGAGGTAGGCCTCGTTCTCCTCGCCTTTGTTCAGGTCGTTGTCGTTGGCATCGAGACCCACATAGGTGGAGAAAATAGCGCCCGCCATCACGGTACGGGTGGCAAAGTGGGTGAGGTTGGGGGCAGCTTTGGCAACCAGGGCGGCCTCAAAATCCCGCCCTTGACGATCAGCATCTCCCTCATTGCGGGCCCCGGTGTAGGTGGCGTCCTTGCCCAGCCCATCTTCCCAGATGATGTGGCAGCTGGCGCACTGTTGTTGGAAGGTCTCCCGGCCGGCGGCGGCTTCGGAGCCTTCCGGCGGAATGTCGGCAGTGGTGCTTTGATTGGCCAGCCACTCGTCGAACTCGGCGTCCGGGAGAGCGATCACATTCATCCGCATGCGAGCATGGGAAAGGCCACAGAACTCGGTGCACCAGCCGGTGTATTCACCGGGGACGAACGCTTCGAGGTTCCACGTGTGCAACCGGCCTGGGACAGCGTCCCGCTTGCCATTGAGCCGAGGGATCCAGAACGAATGGATGACGTCACGAGACGTGATCGTGAGGTCGATCTGCTGTCCGGCGGGAATCACCATCTCATTGGCAACCGAGACGTCGTCGTCGTCGAGGGCGATCTCCAGCGGCCATTCGGCGTCGTCGGGATCCCACACATCGGTGCTATTGACACCGTCACCGTCGAGGTCTTCAAAGAAGCCGTCGCAATCGATGTCGTAGCGGTATTCCCACCACCACTGCTGGCCGATGACAAGCACGTCGAGGTCACCCTTGTCACCACAGGCAGCGACGCCACCTCCGGGCGTGTTCTTCTCTTCCAAGTCCCAGATGGCATACACAGTGAAAACGGAGATGAAGACCAGGAGCACAGCCGGAGCGGCGGTCCAACCCCATTCGAGCTTGGGATTGCCGTGGATCTGGGGCGGCAGGTCGTCGGGATCGTAGTCGTCGGGGTGCACTCGGTTCTTGATGGCCAGCCCGATGCCGCCACCCACCACCAGCACGCCGATCACGGCGGCGATCCAGAAGATCGGACCGATCAGCTTGTCGATCGACTCGGCCGCCGGACCTTCGGGGTTGAAGGTATTAAGGGGCTTTTCATCATCAGCACAGGCCGCTAGAAGCAGGCTGAGACCGACCGCTCCGGCGAGCGCTCGGGACTTTGCGCGTGATTTCACAATCTCCATGCTGTCACCGCCATCGACCGGTTCACAACTCGCGCCGAAAGAGGATTCACTCATGGATCAACATCCCCTCTTCGCCAGATCCGCCGTCTTCGGAATGGTTCTCATCCTCGGGGTGCTCCAGCTCCCGCTCACCAGCGATCGCTCCTACGACTCCGCCGCCGATGATCACTACGGCAAGGGCGGCAACCGCGGCGGAAATGAAGCGGCGGGGGGCATCGGTTTGGGTGAGTACCACTGCCGTCCCGAAGATCGCCGTGGCCACCAGGCCACCAGCGACGACCGCGCCGGTCTTTGAGACAGCGAGAAAGATCCGCGAAATCCCGATCATCGTGGCAGCGATACCGAGGGCGCCAAGCATGGGAATCTCGATAGGGCCGAGCATACGGTCCTTCACGTCACGGTTGGTAGCCGGGTCACCGGTGGCCCGATCTGACCACGTAAGCGCCAGCCATTCGATGGCTACAACGATGAGGACGGCAATGCCCAGATAAAGGAACACCGCAGAGATGGCGACGCCCAGCATGAGACAAGCGGCGCCGAATGCGCTGAGAGCCCCCCAATAGGACGGAGCGGTGGGCGGGGTCACTTGCGGGACGTTGTCGGTCCCTGCCAGGCGAGCGAGGGTTTCGGCCTCGCCATCCCTGGTGACGAAAAGAACGCCGGCCAAGACGGCGGTGACCATGAACGCGCCCATCAGCAGGGTGTAGCCAAGGTGTTCGCCAACACCGCCCTTATAGCCAAAGGACGCCACGCCCACGATGTCACCGCCGGTGATTAGCCCATAAAGAATGGCTCCACCCCAGGCGATGAGAGAAACCCCGATCAGATATTTGGGACCCCAAGTGAACACGCTCAGACCCTCATTTCGTGATGTAGATGGCGAACCACATAACGAGGTACGCACCGTAGGTGGTCATCCAGAACATTGTTGACCCGTAGAGACCTTCGAGATCCCGGGAGCTGTATTGCCCGCCGAGGGAGCGAAGCCCGGTCAAGGCCAGATACCCCATGGCAACCAGGGTCATCACGATGTGCGAGCCGATGATTCCATAGAACAGGGGCGGGCGCTGTAAGAGGTCCAACTCGTTATCACCGGTGGGATAAAGAGGCATGTCCATCAACGAGAGCAAGTACCCGGTCTGAGCGATGTAGGCGAACCCCAGCACCATCACGAGGCCGATGGCGATGTAGGTGTTGGCTCGGTCGTCGTTCCGCATCGAAAACACGGCCCAAATCACTGCGGTGGAGGCCAGGCTCCACGTTGCCAACATCATGTTGGGCTGAGTAAGGGGGATGACAACACCGCTCGGCAACCAAGTTTCGCCGGTGGCGATCACATCCTGACGGAAGCCAACGTAAAGCCCGATCAGCGCCAGGAAACCCATGAAGGTTGCCGCCGAGGCCAGGGAGGTGCCCACCAAAAGCATGCGGGGCCGCACCGCCTCTGCGGGCGGAGACGTACTGCCAATGGTGGGACGTATCGAAATGTCGGTCATGCCGTTACCTCTTCAGGAATCGGTGTGCTGGTGGCCGGTGAGAGGTCCATGTGATCCAGCGGGGATGCCGACTTGACCACCGGCTGGCTTTCAAAGTTGGCAAACGGCGGGGGCGAGTGCGTCAGCCACTCCAGCGTTCGACCCGACCATGGCTCGGCCACAGAACCCCGCCCGATGACTCCGGACATCGCAGTATTCACCAGGGCCAACGCCACCCCGGCCGCAGCTGCGGCCACGCCGGCCACAACCAGGATGTTGCCGATCGTCACCAGGCTGGCATCGAGATCGGCGACCGCCGGCAGCGCCGGCTGATCACCCAGACCGCCCAGAACCTCTCCCGCTGCCCAAACAGTCCCGCCGCCGGCGAGGGCGAGAAGAGCCAGTGACCCGCCACCCTCATTCATCTGGTGACCCCAGATCTTGTGACCCCAGTGCTGCAATCCAGCAACGCCGCCAACAAGAGCGGCGGTCACGATGACCGCAGTGACCCCGGCATTAAATGTGGTGCCGTTGACCGTGAGTACTTCCGGCACGTTGGGTGTGCGATCGGCGAGCGTTGCGAAGAAGCCAACGATCGGCTCGATCGCACCCAACAGCGCCAAGGTGGCGCCGCCGAGAGCCAGCAGGCCGCTGGTCAGGCCGGCCAGAAGGGGAACCCGGAACGCCGGCGTTCCACCCCGCAGACTTTCGCCGCCTAGCGCTAACGCGCCCAAGAGGGGAAGCACCGACTCCAGTAGCCCGATCACCATGAACGCATTGTTGAAGTCCACCGGACCCCGACGACCACCGAAGGCTGTGACGCTGGCGCCGAATGCGGTGAGACCCAGTAGACCGATCAGCACCAGCGCGGAGCGGTGGAATCGAAGCGGCCGACCGGTGTGGACACCGATGATGTCCAGTGCGATTCCGAGCGTCGGGATGATCAGCCAGTAGACCGACGGTGCCAGCGTGATCGAGTCCATGACCGACGCAAGCGGGGTTGTCTCCACGATGGGTATGTAGCCCCCGCGAACGTCGATGAAGGCAATCACGAGCTGGGCCATCTGCACCGGCAACGCCAAAATCCCCAGAAGTGCGAAGACCAGGTAGCTCCAGGACGTGAGCGGCACCATTTCCAGCGTCATCCCGGGCGCTCGAGCACCGAGAACCGTGGAGGCTATGCAGATCAGCGCCCAGACCAGTGCGAACAACATGCCGCCCAACGCCACGGCCCAGAGCGTCACGAAGTCCACTCGTCCACCGCCGGGCCCACCGTTGCCGATGTAGGAGGCAACCACCATCAGCAACGAGGTGGCCCATACCCAGAATGCGGCGGTGGCGCCACGGGGGAACGCGATGGTGTTGGCTCCCACCTGAAGCGGGACGATGAAGGTCCCGATGCCCACCAGGACCGCCGCCACGCCGCCGAAGATCAGCAGGTCTCGGCTGAGCGACCAGACCTGGACGAACTCATCGAGATCCTCGAACAGGGCGATCGATCCGGCATCGAGCTGTTCCAACGCCGTAAGGAGGCGGAGCACAAGAGCTGCCGCGGCCACAGCAAGCCCGCTGAAAATCCACAGCCGCCCCACTGTTTTGTGGTCGCCTGTGCCCAGTGTTCTATCGACCACACCGGTTGAAGCAAGTTCGTTAGACATTAAACGTGGAACCTCTACGCATCCATGGGGCGCGTCCAGCAGGACGGTGGCCAGAGTCGGCCCACACTGTAACGCCCCACGTCTCTACTAACGAACTTTGAAACCATCACACTTTCACACGATTAGATTATTGGCGTTCCACATGTGACCGAATGCGCCAGGGATTCTGTCGGAAGATCACAGCAATAGCACATCGAGCGCCATGGCCGCAAAGACCACGGTGAGGTGGGTGATGCTAAAGGCGAAATAACGGATGGCCTTCTTGTCCAGCGCAGCTTCGTCGTTCTCTCGCCAGAGGTCGACGGCGCCATAGATGAACCACACACCGATGACGATCGAGGCCAACCCGTAAATCCAGCCCAGGCCCGCAACCGGCCAGAGGACAAGGGTGGCCACGAAGACCAAGACGGAATACAACACGATCTGAACCGCCGTCTTCTTGCGACCGTCCACCACCGGCATCATCGGTACCGAAGCTGCGGCATAGTCGCCTTTGTAGCGGATCGCCAGCGCCCAGAAGTGAGGCGGCGTCCAGAGGAAGACGATGAGGAACATCAGCCAGGGGGCCCAACCAAGTGACCCGGTCACGGCCGCCCAGCCGATCAGCGCCGGGGCCGCCCCGGCGGCACCACCGATCACGATGTTATGTTTCGAGGTTCGCTTGAGTCCCAGCGTGTAGACGAACACATAGAAAAGGCAGGCGGCTAATGCCAATCCGGCGGCGAGCAGGTTTACTGCCACTGCGAGGAACACCACGGCGAGGATCTCGATGCCAATCGCGAACACCAGTGCTTCGGTTGGTTGCACCTCGCCGGTGACGAGGGGTCGCCCCGCCGTGCGCTCCATCTCCGCATCGATGTCGCGGTCGATGTACATATTGATCGCATTGGCGCCACCGGCCGAGAGCGTTCCGCCTGCCACGGTTGCCAACATGAGCCACAACGAAGGAAGACCGCCGTTGGCCACGATCATGGCCGGAACCGTGGAGACGAGGAGGAGCTCGATAATTCGCGGTTTGGTCAACGCAATGAAAGCGCTCGCGCGGGAACGGGTAGGAGCGGTTGCGAGCACCGGCCCAGGCTACCGGCGTGGTTGCCGCTCTTGGAAGACGGGTCACTCTGGCGCCTCGCCCCTCCTCGGCGCCCGCTCCGCCGTATGGATCCTGTCTGGCATACGATGAGTGCGTGGTGTCGAACGTGCGCATCTCGCCCAACGCTTATCGCAAGGTGGTCATGGGGGCTGGCATCATGCTCGCCGTCATCGTCGTGTCTGGGGCCGCGGTTCGCCTGACCTCGAGCGGTTTGGGGTGTGAGGACTGGCCAACCTGCACAGAAGACTCGTTGGCCCCCGAATGGTCATTCCATGCCTGGGTCGAGTTTGGCAATCGACTTTTCACCGGCGTGGTTTCGGCGGCCGTTATCGCCGCAGTGCTCGCCGCTCATTTTCGAACCCCACGCGATCGGCGTCTGGTCCTCTTGGCAGGTGGGCTCGTGCTGGGAGTCCTCGCCCAAATTCTTGTGGGAGCTGCGGTCGTGCTGCTCGAATTGTCGCCAGTGTCGGTCACGGCACATTTCTTGATCTCGATGCTGCTGCTCGCCAACGCCGTCGTCTTGTATCGGACCGCGAGCACCACAGATCACACCACAGCACCGGGTGTGCCGCCGTGGGCTCGTTTCGGACACCTGGCGCTGGGAGCGGCCGTTCTCATCAGCGGGACCGTGGTCACCGGTACCGGCCCCAACAGCGGTGACGTTCGCGCCAATCGCCTCCCCTTCGACCTGGGAGCAGTGGCCAGGGTGCACAGTGTCATAGTGTGGGCGTTCCTGGCCGCTACGGTCGCCCTGGCGGTGGCGCTTCGAGGGATTCCGGCGCTGCGGCGCACCATGCAAGTGCTCGTGGTAGCTCTGCTGGTGCAGGGGGCCATCGGATACGCGCAGTACTTCACCGGCGTACCACCACTGCTCGTGCAGCTACATGTCACCGGATCAATCGTGGTCTGGTGCGCCAGCGTCTGGTTCTTCCTGGTGTCTGGCGGTGTCGGCGCAACCGACAAATCTCTTCGCGGCGCCGCCCCGGCACCGTTGGTCTCGTCGGGGGTCCGGCCATGAGCGCGCCATTGGAAGTTGCCGACCCGAGCGTCGTGACCGACGAGGACGTGGAGGTGGACCGTCCATGGCAGGTGATCGTATGGAACGACCCCATCAACCTGATGTCCTACGTGACCCTCATTTTTCAGAAGGTCCTGGGCTGCAGCTTGGAACGGGCCACCAAATTGATGCTCGACGTTCATGAAAAGGGCCGAGCGGTGGTGAGCGGCGGGACCCGTGCTGAGGCGGAAAGCGACGTTCACAAGTTTCACGCACACGGGCTGTGGGCCACGATGGAACACGCCGACTAGATGGCCAGCGCGTACTTACTCATCGCTCGGGTCGCCGAAGACCGCTATGTCTTCGATGTCCCCTCGTGGCTTCGCCAGGCGGTCCTGGCACTAGCGGAGGAATTGGATGACGAACTGGACGGTGATCACCCCGTCTTCCAGCGATTGTTCCCCACCGCCTACCCCGACGACCCCGAGAAGGACGCCGGCTATCAAATCCTGGCCCGAGGCGAACTCATCGAGACGCGGCATTCGGCGATCGACACCGTTCGGGCTTCGGCCGATGCTGACGAGCTCGACGGGGAATCCCTCGATGCGTGGATGCGGGTGGTAAACGATCTCCGTCTGGTGCTTGGCACGCATATGGATCTCTCCGAGGATGACCGATGGAAGCCGCGTGCAGACGACGAGGGCTACTACGCGACGTACGAAGCCTTCAGCTTGTTGCTCCAGAGCATCGTGGAGGCTCAGATGGACTTCGAGGATGAGGATCTCCCCGCTCCCGAGGATCAAGACGACCAGTGAGCTGACCACTTCGGAAAATAGGGTTGTGAGTTGAGGTAGCGATGCTACGATGATCCAGCCCTCAGGCCCCCATCGTTCAGCGGCCTAGGACTCTGCCCTTTCACGGCAGCAACACGGGTTCGAATCCCGTTGGGGGTACGCAGCCAGCTTGCTGGTCAATGTAGGTCCCGTGGTGCAGCCTGGAGTGCACGCCGCCCTGTCAAGGCGGAGGTCGCGAGTTCAAATCTCGTCGGGACCGCTTCAATTTTCTCAGCTCAGCGAGCGACACGGTTTGGTCGGGTAGCTCAGTCGGCAGAGCGACCGCCTGAAAAGCGGTAGGTCACCGGATCGACGCCGGTCCCGACCACACTGCAAACCAGCGCCTCCGGGCGCTGGTTTGTTTGTTTTGCCGATCAAGTCGCTGCACAATCACGACGGCCACGTATCTATACTTTCCAAATGGCGCCGTCGAAAAAACCTATGTCAAATGACCATAAAGCCGCTTTGAACGAGGGTCGACAGCAGGGCAGAATCGTACGCACATATCTTGAAGGTTTGGATGCCACCCGCCCCAAGAGAGGGCGAAAAAGGACCAAGGAGACGGTCGCCAAGCGGATCGACGCCATCGAGATTGAAATGGAACGAGCCCAACCTCTCCGCAAGCTGGAGATGATCCAGGAACGGATCGATCTTCAGGAGGAGCTGGCGAAATTCGACACAACAGTGGACATCGCCGCATTGGAGAAAGAATTCATCGGCGTGGCCAAGTCTTACGCTGAGCGGAAGGGCATTTCCTACGCAGCCTTCCGGGAACTCGGCATCGAGGCTGCGGTGTTGAAGAAAGCCGGGATCAGCAGGGCCGTCCACAAATAGGCCGGGAACATCCGGTGGGCCTAGAGGATTCGGGCTCCACGATAGGTCGAAGCCTCCGGCCGTTCGGCTGCGAGAGATTGGATCGCCGCTACTGTTGCGCCAATCTGACGATCGATTTGTCCCAACAAAGTGGTGGGATCGCTGATCAATTGACCCAGCTGATCGGCATCGCCGGGAAAGCGATCATTTTCTGCCAACGTCTGCAAAAGGGTCGCCCCCGACGCCGAGCCGTCTCGCAGCCCCAAAGCGGCCGCCACTGCAGCCTCTTTGATGATCTCGTGGGCCTCTTCCCGGCCCAAACCACTGCGTACTGCATGAGCCAGAAGGGTGGGGGTGGCCACGAACGGAAGATATCGGGAGAGCTCGGCCTCAATCACATTCTCGAAAAAACCCAGGCCATTTGCGAGCGCAAACGATGTCTCGAGGAGTCCATCGATTGCGAAGAAAGCGTCCGGTAGCAGGACGCGTCGAACGACAGAACATGACACGTCGCCCTCGTTCCATTGATCACCGGTAAGCGATGCCGCCATTGTGAGGTGACCTCGGAGGATCGAATGGAACCCGTTGATCCGCTCGCATGACCGGCTGTTCATCTTGTGGGGCATCGCCGACGATCCAACTTGGCCCTCGCTGAAGCCCTCGGTCGCAAGATCATGACCGGCCATGAGCCGGATCTGGATGGCGAGATTGGCGGGGCCCGACGCCAATTGCACCAGCGCCGCTACAACCTCGAAGTCACGTGATCGGGGTGCCACCTGGCCGACCGACGTTAGCACCTTGGGAATACCCAACTGGGCGGCAACCTTCTCTTCTAGCGCGTCCACCGCATCGGCACTGCCCAGGAGGTCGAGCTGATCTTGTTGAGAGCCCACCGGACCCTTAATGCCGCGCACCGCGAACCGGGATCGGACGCCGTCCAGACTGGCGAGCGCCCAAAGCAATTCCTCGGCGTACTGGGCGATCCGTTTCCCCACCGTCGTGGGCTGGGCAGGGACGTTGTGGGTACGCCCAACGATCGTCAGCGAGGCATGTTCGGTGGCCAATTCGGCCCAGCGGGCCAGCAGGGCCGTGGTTTTGTTGCTGATGAGCTCGAGGGCCTGGAACGTGAGCATGGCCTCCACGTTCTCTGTGAGGTCCCGGGAGGTCATTCCTTTGTGGGCGTGTTCTACGCCGGCCAGCGCTGAGAACTCTTCAATTCGAGCCTTGACGTCGTGGCGGTTTACCCGCTCCCGGGCGGCGATGCTCTCCAGGTCAACAACTTTCACCACCGCTTCGTACGCCGCAATGTCGGCCTCAGGGATATCGAGCCCCAGCTCAGACTGGGCCTTCATCACTGCTATCCAGAGATGCCGCTCGGCGATGATGCGCTTCACGGGATCGAAAATGGAGCGCATCTGCTCGCTCGCATAACGCTCGGCTAGGACATTTGGCACGGTCATCTCTCAAATCCTTCCAACCCGCTTAAGGAGTCACCATTTGATGACGATTCAAGCGGTGCAAGTCTGCCCGATCTGAAAGCTCTCGATACATGAATAGCCGCTGTCAAAACGATCCCATGGACTACGCAGTGGAAATCTGCGACTCCTGCGGCGAGGCGTTCTGCGAGAAGTGCTTGGTGCACCCACGCGGTCCGAAGGGTCCACCGTTCTGCACGAACTGTGCCATGGCACTCAGCGGCGTCCGAAATCGCCGGCCGGTGAAGCCGATAGCGCGTGGTGAAATCAAGCGCCGCCGCAAGGCGCTCAAGGCTGAACAAACCGAGCAAGACTCCGTCCAGGCAACCACCATGCCCGGCACGGACCTGATCAACGGGCCCGAGCTAGAGCGCCAGGCCGAAGCAGATCAAACGAAAGAAACGGGCATCATGAGCCGCTTCCGGCGGCGCAAGACTGACCGCCTTGCCGATGCGCCAAGCGACCCGAGTGAACTCTTTGCCGACCATGAAGCCGTCTTCGAGACAACCGTGGCCGGTGGACGACGGGCCACCGATCCCGAACTAGAAGACAACGAGCCACCGGTTTTGCCCGACACCCCGGAGGAGTTCGAACCGTCCGGTCACCCTGACCATTCTTCGGCAACCGCACTGTTGAACCAATTACGCGATGCGGAGAGCGAAGTTGACGACGACGTCTGGCTGCCGGCCGCTGACCATGGCGCCACCGCCTGGAGCCTGCCGGAGATGTCGCAGCAGTCACCGCTGGGCGCGAGCGGACCATGGGGAGCCGTAGCCTCAGCTCCCGTTGCACCGAACACCGATGCCGTCGAAGAACCTGAGTCGCCGGCACCAGTCCCGCTCGCTGAAGGTGATGCACCGATGTTCGTGACCGAAGCTGAGCTGAAATCGCAGGGCCCCAAAGACATCGATACCTCAGGAAACTGGGTTCCGCCGATTCTTCGAGGGATGGCGCCTTCAGCAGGAACCAATGGCGGCGAATTGACCAGGCGTCGCCGTCGAGCCGACCCCGCGGAACAGCCTCCGGAACCCGAGGCCTAGGAGAAGTTCAAGTACTGTTTGCGGCCAGGCCCGGTGGACACCAGTGAGATCCCTACCCCCGCATGGACGGCCAGCTCGTCCAAGAACGACTTGGCGTTTGGAGGAAGGTCCTCGACCGACCGCACCTCCGTGAGATCCTTCTTCCAGCCTGGCATCTCGATGTAGATCGGTTCGGCCCGATGGATGAGCGACTGGTGATACGGCAGCTTCCGTATCTCCTCGCCATCGATCTTGTAGCCGGTGCAGATCTTGACGGTGTCGAGCTGATCCAGCACATCGAGTTTTGTGATCGCCAAGTCTGTGAGGCTGTTGAGGCGAACCGCATGGCGTAACATCACCGCATCCACCCAACCGGGACGACGCCTACGACCGGTATTGGTTCCATACTCCCGACCGACGTCTACCAGATAATCGCCGATGTCGTCGAAAAGTTCAGTGGGGAACGGGCCAGACCCGACGCGTGTGACGTAGGCCTTGGCGATCCCGATCACTCGGTCTATGTGTTTTGGCCCCACCCCGGCGCCCGTGCACGCACCACCGGCGGTGGGATTGGAGGAAGTGACAAAAGGGTACGTTCCATGGTCGAGGTCCAGGAACGTGGCCTGAGCTCCCTCGAAAAGAACGTTTTCACCATTCTCCAGAGCGGTGTGGATCAAATCTACGCTGTCGGCGATCAGGGGTTCGATGCCGGGGAGGCATTCGGCGAGCACCTTGTCGGCGAGTTGATCAGGGTCGACTGGCAGGCGGTTGAAAACGCGCGTGAGGATCGTGTTGGCGTGTCCCAAGGCCGTGTGCAGCTTCGCCCGAAAAATCTTCTCGTCCAGCATGTCTTGCACCCGGATCCCGAGCCGCATCGATTTGTCGGCGTACGCCGGACCGATGCCGCGTTTGGTAGTGCCCAACTTGGCATCGCCCAAGTGCCGCTCGTGGAGAGCATCCAACTGTTGGTGATAGGGCATGATCAGATGGGCGTTGCCAGACACTTTCATCCGACTCACATCCACACCGCGCTCTTCGAGCATGGCCAACTCGGCCAGGAGAACGAACGGATCGACCACAACACCATTGGCGATGACGGGGGTGGTGTGCGGATAGAGGACGCCGCTGGGAACCAGCTGCAAAGCGAAGCTTTCGCCGTTGACCACCAGGGTATGACCGGCGTTGTGTCCGCCCTGGAATCGAACGACCATCGAAGCGTCAGCGGCCAGGAGGTCGGTGAACTTTCCCTTGCCCTCGTCGCCCCATTGAGTCCCTAACACTATTGTCGCTGGCACGCTGCAAAAGGCTACCGGCGAAACTTTGTTCTACTCTGCGGGTATGACCACGACTGAGCAGTCGAGCGATCCCGTCGAAATCGCCTTCGCCAACTCCGTGTTCCAGAAGGCCGCCATTCAAATCGACCTTCCGCCGTCGTTCGACAATGTGGAAGACGACCGCCTCTACCGGAAACAGCGGCTCGCCGGAGCCCTCCGAGTGATCGGCAAACTGGGATTCGCCGAGGGCGCGGCAGGACACATCACCGTGCGCGACCCTGAGTTCACTGACCATTTCTGGGTCAATCCGTTCGGTCGGAGCTTCAAGCAGACAACGGTCGACGATCTCATCCTGGTGAACCCTGAAGGTGACGTTGTGAGCGGCACTCGGCCAGTGAATGCCGCTGCCTATGCGATCCACCACGCCATCCATGAAGCTCGGCCGGACGTGATGTGTGCGGTGCACACGCACACGATCTACGGCAAGGCATTTTCGGCCACCAACCTCGATCTTAAGATGCTCAGCCAAGATGCTTGCATGTTCTTCAACGACTGGGTGCGCCATCGCGACGGTGGCGGAGCCATCGTGGTCGGACCGGAGGAGGCCAGCGGCATGGCTGCCGCATTGGGAGAGAAGAAGGCCCTCATCCACCAGAATCATGGCATCATCACCGTTGGCGACACCGTGGAGGCCGCCGCATGGTGGTTCATGGCACTCGAGCGGGCCTGTCAGGTGCAGATGATCGTCGAGGCAACGGGCCAACTGACCGAAGTGCCCGGCGAGTACGCCCAGTTCACCTTCGATCAATCCGGATTCCAGTTGGCGGGCTGGTTCCAGTTTCAGCCCCACTGGCAGGATCTCATCGCCGAGGACGGCTCGGATTGGATGCAGCCAGCCGGCTAGTTGGGCTCCCTACGCCAGGTCACGAAACGACGATCTCGTCGTCCTTGACATCGACAGTAACGGTACCCCCCTCAAGCACAGACCCTTCCAGTAGGAGCACGGCGATGCGATCGCCAACTTCTTTCTGAATCACACGCTTCAGGGGTCGGGCGCCGAAGGCCGGGTCGTAGCCGATCTCGGCAAGCTTGGCTTTGGCGCTGTCGGTAACGAGCAGTGCGATGCGTCGCTCGGTGAGCCGCTCGGCGAGGTGCCGCAGTTGGATGTCCACGATGCTGGCAAGATCCGCTCGGGAAAGCTCGGTGAATCGAACGATGTCATCAACCCGGTTGATGAACTCCGGTCGGAAGAAATCCTTGGGTTCACCGGGCAGGTTGGAGGTCATGATCAGCACCACGTTGGTGAAATCGACCGTTCGACCCTGACCATCGGTGAGGCGCCCGTCATCCATCAGTTGCAGCAGCACGTTGAAGACATCGGGATGGGCCTTTTCAAGCTCGTCGAGCAAGACCACGGCGTAAGGTCGCCGCCGAACCGCTTCGGTGAGCTGGCCACCCTGGTCATAACCCACGTAGCCGGGCGGGGCACCGATGAGTCGACTCACGGCGTGCTTTTCCATGTATTCGCTCATGTCGATACGGGTCATCGCCCGTTCGTCGTCGAAGAGGAACTGGGCCAGCGACCGAGCCAGCTCGGTCTTGCCGACGCCGGTTGGCCCGAGGAACAGAAAGGTGCCAATTGGGCGGTTGGGGTCCGAGAGTCCGGCCCTGCTGCGCCTGATCGCGGAGCTGACCGCGGCAACCGCTTCGTCTTGACCGATCACCCGGTGATGCAGTTCCTCCTCAAGGCGGAGGAGCTTCCGGGATTCGCTCTCCACCAGTCGGCTTACCGGAACCCCGGTGGACCGACTCACGACGGCGGCGATGTCCGATTCGTCCACTTCCTCCTTGAGCATCGTGTGGTCGGCTTGCAGAACCTCGAGAGCCGCGGTTGCCTCGGCAACACTGCGTTCCACGGATGGAATCCGGCCATAACGAAGCTCGGCGGCTTTTTCGAGGTCAGCCTCGCGTTCGACCTCGCGATTGAGCCCCTCCAACTCCTCTTTCAGGCGTTGGATCGTGCCGATCGCCTCCTTTTCATTTTGCCAATGGGCCCGCATGCCCGCGGACTCCTCTTGAAGGTCGGCCAGCTCGGCCTGGAGTTCCTCCAAACGGGCAACCGAGGAGTCGTCGGTTTCTTTCTGCAGCGCCACCTGCTCCATCTCCAGTTGACGGATGCGCCGCTCCACTACATCGATCTCGGTCGGCAAGGAGTCGATCTCGATCCGGAGACGGGAGGCAGCCTCGTCCATCAAGTCAATGGCCTTGTCCGGCAGGAAACGGCCGGTGATGTATCGATCCGAGAGCACCGCGGCGGCAACGATGGCGGAGTCTTGGATGCGGACGCCGTGATGAATTTCGTAGCGCTCCTTGAGACCCCGGAGGATCGCAATTGTGGCTTCCACGCTGGGTTCACCGATGAAGACCTGTTGAAAACGCCGCTCCAACGCCGGGTCCTTTTCCACGTATTTGCGATACTCGTCGAGGGTGGTCGCGCCGATCATTCTCAGCTCACCACGGGCCAGCATCGGTTTGAGCATGTTGGAGGCGTCCATCGCAGACTCACCGCCCGCTCCGGCACCCACCACGGTGTGCATCTCGTCGATGAAAGTGATCACCTCTCCGGCGGCATCGGTGATCTCCTTCAGAACCGCCTTGAGGCGTTCTTCGAAATCGCCCCGAAACTTGGCGCCGGCAAGCATTGACGACATGTCGAGCGAAATGACCCGCCGGTCCTTGAGGCTTTCAGGAACGTCACCCTCCGCTATTCGCTGAGCAAGGCCTTCGGCGATCGCCGTCTTGCCAACGCCCGCTTCGCCAATGAGAACGGGGTTGTTCTTCCGGCGCCGGCTGAGTACCTGGATCACCCGACGGATCTCCTCATCGCGCCCGATCACAGGGTCGAGTTTTCCGGCGCGAGCATCTTTGGTGAGATCCCGTCCGTATTTCTCAAGCGCCTGGTACTTGTCCTCGGGGTTTTGGCTGGTCACCCGATGCGAACCCCGCACCTCTTGAAGGGCGGCCAGAAGATCGGCGCGCCGCAAGTCCAGGCGTGCAGCCGTTTTTCCGCCGGGATCGGGGTTGGCCAACGCCAGCAAGAGGTGTTCGGTCGAGAGATAATCATCGTTCAGTTCTGTGCGCACTGAGTTGGCGTCGTCCATGACGCGGTTGAACTGCTTTGAGAAGCGGGCGTCGCTGCCAAAGGCCTTGGGGAGATCGGCCAGCGAAGCCTCCAACTCTGACTTGAGAGCAGCCGGTTGTTTCCCCAGCTTCGACAGCAGCGGAAGAACAACCCCCTCGGCTTGGCCAAGCAGTGCGAGAAGAAGATGGTCGGGGATTACCTCGGGATGAGAATCGGTGCGGGCCCGATCGATGGCGGCGGCAATCGCTTCTTGGGTCTTGACGGTCCATTTGTTTGGGTCGAGTGTGGCCATGGGAGTTCTCCTTTTCGGAACAAAATGCAATGACGTATCAAATGCAGCTACATAGGATCACTACGATTTCTCAGCAATGACCCCGAATACGGTGGTTGACGTTGAGCTGGTTAGAAATAGCGGTGGCGGGAATAGAGCGATAGAGCTTGGTTGAGCGGGACGAGATCTCGCCGGTGCTGGCGGTGCGCTTCTGCCACCGCATTGACCAGTTCGGCCTCTAGCTGCTCGATCTGGAAGTCGCGAGCGCGGACGGTTGCCGTGAGCTTCTCGATTTCGCGTTCGAGGGCAAGAACGGTCTGTACGCCGGCCAGATTCAATCCGGCCTCGGTGAGTTGAGCGATCCGGCTCAGCCGGTCCAGATCGGCATCCGAATAGCGCCGCGATCCCCCACGCGTTCGAGCCGGTTCCACCAGCCCTTTTCTCTCATAGATCCGGAGTGTTTGAGGGTGAACTCCGGCCAGCTCGGCGGCAACACTGATTACATAGACCGCTTGGGTGTATTCGTTCATTTCGTTTCGCCTCCTTTACTGGGCGTTCTTGAAAAGGTGGTCTCGGACGTTGGGATCGGATAGCCCTGCCAACGCTTTCTTCTGTTCTGCGGTGAGGTGGGTGGGAATGGACAGCTCCACCGTGACCAAGAGGTTCCCGACGGCGTTCTTGGCTTTGACGCCGGCTCCCTTGATGCGAAACGTGCGGCCGGTGGGCGTGCCGGGCGGTATTCGGAGCGTTTTGACCTCGCCGGTCAAGGTAGGCACTTTGATGTCGGCGCCCTCAGCGGCCTCCACCACGGTGATCGGGACAGTGATGGTGAGATCGTTGCCGCGGCGACCGAAGATCTCGTGCTTCCCCACCCGCAACTCCACCACCAGATCACCGTTAGGACCGCGGTTGACGCCGGGGGCTCCGCGGCCTGCGAGGCGGATCTTCTGCCCGTTCTTCACCCCCGCCGGAATTCGGACCTTCACTTGGCGAGGTTTGCGAACCAATCCCGATCCTGAGCACGTTGGGCAGGGGTTGGTGATCACTTTGCCCCTTCCTCCGCACTGGTCACAGGGTTGGGAGAAGGAGAACATCCCCTGGTTGTCATCGAGAACACCGCGCCCGCCGCATTTACGACATGCTTCCGGTTGTGAGCCCGGCGCGGCCCCTGATCCGAAACAGGTAGTACAGGCGCTATCAGAGCTGAGATGGACCGAAGTGGTGACACCAGTGACCGCATCGGCAAAGCTGAGATTGAGCGTTGCCGCAAGGTCGGCTCCCCGCCTCGGCCCACCCTGACGGTGCTGAGAGGAGGTGGTTGCTCCGCCGGCACCACCACCAAAGATCCCGCCCAGCAAGTCCGACAGGTCCCCAACGTCGAAGGACCGAGCACCGCCACGATTGCCTCCACCGCCGGGGGGAAAACCGCCACCGCCGAACCCGCCGCCGATCGGACCGAGCCGTCGGACCTCGTCGTATTCCTTCCGTTTCTCGGGATCGCCCACCACGTCGTATGCGGCCGAGATCTCCTTGAACTTCTTCTCCGAGGCGTCGTCACCGGCGTTGCGATCGGGGTGATACTTGGCGGCGAGAGAACGATAGGACTTCTTGATTTCTTTTTCCGACGCGTCGGACTTCACGTGCAGGACCTTGTAGAAGTCCTTCTCGAACCAGTCGCTATTCGGTGCCATCGTTCCCTCCTTCCATCGTCTTCATTGTTGGGTTCAGTGCGTCAGCCTTTGACCCGCACCATCGCTGGGCGTACCACTCGGCCCTTCCACAGGTAGCCGGGCCGCAGTACTTCGGCCACCGTGGGGCCTTCCACCTCATCGGAATCCTCGTGCATCACTGCCTCGTGTTCCTCAGGGTCGAATGGCTGCCCCGCCGGGTCGGAACGCTCCAAGCCGTGCCGCTCGAGAGCTGCCAGCAACTGATTGCGGACAGGAACGACCTGTTCGCCACCGTTTGCTACGGCCCCATCACAAGCATCGAGAACGGGCAGAAGCTCGTTGACGATCCGGTCGTTCGCCCGTTCCCGCTCATCGGCGGCGCGTTTGGCAATGGCCTTCTTGTAGTTCTCAAACTCGGCCTGGACTCGACGCAGCGCATCGAGATATTGGTCCCGTTCGCCGGACACAGACTCCAGCGAGATCACAAGGTCCTCGACAGAGAGTTCGGTTGTCGTTTCCTGCGCGGGTGGCGTGTCATCCAGGCTCGAGAGATCATCGGGAACCAAGTCTGGGGATGAACTCTCGGCGTCCAGATGTTCGGTAGCGTCCTCGGGCTCGGGGACACCCGAGTCGGACTCCGGTGTCTCCATCCCATCGTTCGGGACATCCGTCACGATTCCTCGCCACCCTCGTCCTCTTCGATGATTTCGGCATCAACGACATCGTCGTCGTTCTCTTCGGAGCCGCCTCCGGCACCGGCACCACCGTCGGCATTCTGGGTCGCAGCCTGCTCATACAGCTTTGCACCCATGGCCTGACTGGCCGATGCCAGTTTCTCGGTTGCATCCTTGATGGCGTCCATGTCGGTGCCAGCGAGGGCGGTCTTGGACTCGGCAACGAGGCTCTCGACGTTGGTCTTGTCGTCGGCGTCAAGCTTGTCGCCTTGATCCTTCAACATCTTCTCGGTCTGGTACACGAGGCTGTCGGCCTGATTACGAACCTCGGCCTCTTCCTTGCGCTGACGGTCTTCCTCAGCGTGGGCCTCGGCGTCTTTCACCATCCGATCGATGTCATCCTTGGAAAGGGTGGACTGACCGGTGATCGTGATGGATTGCTCCTTGCCGGTAGACCGATCCTTTGCGCTCACATTCACGATGCCATTGGCATCGATGTCGAAACTGACTTCGATCTGGGGCACGCCACGGGGGGCCGGAGGAAGGTCCACAAGCTGGAACTTGCCCAGCGTCTTGTTGTAACTGGCGATCTCTCGCTCGCCCTGCAGCACGTGGATCTCGACCGAGGGTTGGCTGTCCTCGGCGGTCGTGAAGACCTCTGATGCGTGCGTAGGGATGGTGGTGTTGCGCTCGATGAGCTTGTGCATTACCGATCCCTTGGTTTCGATGCCAAGGCTCAGCGGGGTGACATCGAGCAGGAGAATGTCCTTCACGTCGCCGCGCAGCACACCGGCCTGCACGGCTGCGCCGACCGCAACCACCTCGTCGGGGTTGACAGACTTGTTGGCTTCTTTGCCAGTGAGGGATTCTACGAGCTCGGTGATAGCAGGCATCCGAGTGGAGCCGCCAACCAGCACAACGTGATCGAGGTCGCCCAACTTCAGGCTGGCGTCGGACAACGCGGCTTCCACCGGCTTCTTCACGCGGTCAACGAGGTCGGTGGTGAGATCCTGGAACTTGGACCGGGTGAGGTTCAGCTCCATATGAAGCGGTCCCTCTGCATTGGCGGTGATGAAGGGCAGGTTGATGCTGGTCTGCTGCACCTGGCTCAGCTCGATCTTGGCCTTCTCGGCAGCTTCCTTGAGGCGCTGCGCGGCCATCTTGTCATTGGCCAGGTTCACGCCATTGGCGTTCTTGAATTCTTTGACCATCCAATCGATTACGGCCTGGTCCCAGTCGTCACCACCGAGTTCGGTGTCACCCGAGGTGCTCTTCACCTCAAAGACACCGTCACCGATTTCGAGCACAGACACGTCGAAGGTGCCACCGCCGAGGTCGAAGACGAGAATGGTCTGGTCTTCGTCTTCCTTTTCCAAGCCATAGGCCAAGGCGGCCGCGGTTGGCTCATTGATGATGCGTAAGACCTCGAGACCAGCGATCTGGCCGGCCTCTTTGGTGGCCGTGCGTTGGGCATCATCGAAGTAGGCGGGCACCGTGATGACCGCCTGGGTCACCGAATCGCCAAGGTAGGCCTCAGCGTCGCGCTTGAGCTTCATCAACGTCCGGGCGCTGATCTCCTGGGCGGTGTATTTCTTGCCGTCGATATCGACGGTCCAACCCGTACCCATGTGGCGTTTCACTGACCGTATGGTGCGATCGGGGTTGGTGATCGCTTGCCGTTTTGCCACTTCGCCGACGAGCACCTCGCCCTCTTTGTTGAAGGCAACCACCGACGGGGTGGTGCGGGCGCCTTCGGCGTTGGGGATGACGACCGGTTCACCGGCCTCAAGGACAGAGACCACCGAGTTGGTGGTTCCGAGATCGATTCCTACGGCTTTAGCCATGTGGGGACTCCTATTTAGGGGAAGGTAGACTTGAGTACTACACATTCTACAAAGTTGAGTCGTACGTTATCAACTTTCCTGAGTGTGACAAGTACCACGGGTGGAGGCTTCGCGGCGCCCGGGCGCCAAACCGGCGAGCGGGGGCGCGACGAGTTACGATCGAATTCATGTCGACGCTCGTGTTACTACGCCATGGTCAAAGCCAGTGGAACCTGGACAATCGTTTCACCGGTTGGTTCGATGTTGATGTCACCGATGAGGGAGCCGCCGAAGCCAAAGCAGCTGGCCAAGCTATGGCCAAAGCTGGGATTCTGCCCGATCTGGTTCACACCAGCCTCCAGACGCGAGCCATCAAGACCGCCAACCTGTCACTTCGGGAACTAGATCGAGTCTGGGTGCCGGTCCGCCGCCACTGGCGACTGAACGAGCGCCACTACGGCGGCCTGACCGGCCTCAACAAGGCCGAGACCGCCGAGAAATATGGCGCTGAACAAGTGCACATCTGGCGCCGTAGTTACGACACCCGTCCGCCCGCGATGCCCGCCGACCATCCAGATAATCCCAATACCGATCCCCGATACGCCAAGCTTCCGCCCGACGTTCTCCCCAACACCGAATGCCTCAAGGACGTGGTGGAACGCATGCTCCCCTATTGGTTTGACGTCATCATCCCCGATCTCGCCACCAACGACGTCGTCCTCGTGGCAGCCCACGGCAACAGCCTCCGGGCGCTCGTGAAGCACCTCTCCCAAATCCCCGACGAGGAGATTTCCAGTCTCAACATCCCCACCGGCGTGCCGCTGATCTACGGGATCGGGTCCGACGGCCGTCCCACCGATGCCGCCCCGGTGGAAGATCGATACCTGCAGTGACCATTGTGCGCATGTGGTCAGGCCCTCGGAACCTCTCCACAGCCCTCATGCGGTCCTGGGATAATCGGCCCGACACCGAGGTGATGGACGAGCCGCTCTATGCCCACTACCTCGCCCGTACCGGGGTAGACCACCCGGTTGCCAGGGAGGTGATCGACGCTGGGCCGGTAGATCTTGAAATTGCCGTTGATGCCTGCGTACATCCGTCCCTCTCTCCTCCGGCCACGGTTTCCTACCAGAAACACATGGCCCACCATCTGCTTCCCGAGATGGACTTGGGCTGGGTCGAACACGGTGTCAACATGCTGATGGTGCGTCATCCCCGTCGCGTGATTGCCAGCTATGCCCGGGTGCGAGAGGCACCGACGCTCAATGACCTCGGCTTACCACAGCAGATTGCGCTTCAGCATCGCTTCGGGCCGCTGCCGGTCTATGACGCCGACCTTTTTCTCGCCGACGCCGAGGCAGCGCTGGTGTCGATGTGTAACTACGCTGGCGTCCCGTTCGATCCGAAAATGCTGAAATGGCCAGCCGGTCCCCGCACCAGCGACGGAGTCTGGGCACCACATTGGTATGGATCTGTAGAAGCCTCCACCGGTTTCACCCACGCCCCTGTCGAGGATCCGCAGAGCGTACCCGTCCCGCCCCTCCTGGAGGAGCTGGCCTCCGAAGCCACCGATATCTATTTCCAGCTACTCGCAAGCAACGGATTGCCCGACTGATTTCGGGTAGGCCTCTTAGCCGAAGCGGAGGGAACTTCACCCTCGCCGTGCGGGCACCGCGCATCTATCTTCGGGAGCGATGGGAGAGACTTGGATTATGCGCTCGCTCGCTGCGGTGGCCATCGTGGCTCTCCTCGCTGCCCTCGGCCACATGACGGCCCCGCAAGACCGGCCGCCGGCCCGGGTGGTGGAAGCTCTGGTGGACACCGAAGCCTTCCGCTCCAGCGAGCTTCGAACACCGGCTCAGCTCGCAGGCAGCGAAGATTCGATGCCCACTGCCATCGCCATCTCAGCACAGCCCACCACGACGGTTCCCCGTACCACGGTGCCAACGACTACAGCCCCGACGACACCAGTCCCCACCGCAGTCATGACCACCACCACCGTTCCAACGGCACGGAAGCGCGGTGAGGAAGCCTTGGCCCGATTCTCCTATGACTGGCAAAACGGCCTGCCCGGTTGGGAAATCTCGTTTCATCCCGGTCGTACCGGGGTCCTGGGGTACACGTTCGTCCAGGAGGAACGCATCGAGGTCTACGTGCGAACCGACATGTCCGATGACCTCCTGGCCCATGTCATCGCCCATGAACTCGGCCATGCGGTGGATGTCAGTCGCAACTCTGGCGACGACCGACGGCGCTGGCAGGAAAGACGGGGAATCGGCGACCAGCCTTGGTGGCCCGGCAACGGCGCCACGGACTTCTCCACCGGCGCAGGTGATTTCGCCGAATCGTTCGCGTCTTGGCAGGTCGGAAGCGGTTCGTTCCGATCGAACCTGGCCCCCGCTCCGGGTTCCTCTGACATCGCGTTGTTGGCTGAGCTCGTTCTGAATTGAGCACCCAGCGACGACAAGACCAAACGTTCCGAACCCCCGCGGTCCTCTAGGCCCAAACCGGACATAGGCCATACGACTGATCGAGTCAGTGAAATCGCTGTTCAGGTGCGGCGTAGAATGCGCCGAACCAACAATGGTGAAGAATCGGTCCCCTAGCTTCGCACTGCCGCCCGCCGGCGTGCTTGGCATCACTGCGGTGATTTGGGTTACCCATCTGTTCCTGGGCCTCGGTCTTCCCAATACGGCACCCGTGGTGAGTGCCCCATTCTCATGGGCAGTTCTGGCGATTCTCTTCGCCGTGGCGACGTCTGCGGTCATCCATGTCCACTTTCGCCAAGAGAGTGAGAGCTTTGATCTCTTCGATATGCCGGTGGTTGTTGGGCTCATGCTGTTCAGCCCCAAAGAGCTTTGGATGGCGCAGCTACTGGGGACCTTCGTCGCAGTAGCGATCGTCCGTAGGCAGCCGCTGATCAAAGTGGTTTTCAACGTGGGCTTGCTGGGTCTACAGACCACGATCACCGCCCATCTCTTCCATTTGGCGGTGGCGTTGCCGGAGGCTTCGGATCCAGCCGTTTGGGGGCCGCTTTTCATCGCCATCATCTTCGGCTCCATTTTGAACGTGAGCTTCATCGTGGCGGTGGTATCGATCATCGAGGGCCGACTGGACGAAAACAGTCTCCTGCATGTCTTCACCTACGGCGGAGTGGTCACGCTGACCAATACTGGACTCGGGCTCATTGCCGCCGTGCTTGTCACCGAGGAGATCGCTCTCGTACTTCCGCTCGTCATACCGGTCACTGCTCTTTTCTTGGCCTACCGGGCCTACGGCGCCGAACGAGACCAGCGAGCACGACTTGAAATGCTCTACCGATCCACCCGTTCGCTCTCCGCCCTGGGTGAGAAGAAGGACGCCATTGAGCGTCTCCTCCATGAAGCCAGCGAGATGTTCCGCGCTACCTCCGTCGAATTCCTCCTCATGGCCGATCGACCGGGCCGGACCCGTCGGTCCGGGATCTTCAACGGAGAGATCACCGAGGTGCTGGGCGCAATCGAGGAAGGTTCGGTGGAAAGCCTCATGGATGCCCGCCCGGAGGACCCGCTACTGTTTCACGAAAATGATGGGTCACCCTGGGGTCGCTACCTCAGAGATCGCAACATTGGCGCAGCGATGGTGAGCAAGGTTGGCAATGACGCCAACGATGCCGGCGTGCTTATCGTGGGCGATCGCAAGGGCGACGTTGCAACGTTCGGGCCCGAGGATCTCCGCATGATGGGAACGATTGTGAACCATCTCGGTATCGCCATCGAGCGCGAGCGTCTCAGCGAGTCCGTGAAGCAACTCCGGCGGCTGGAAGAATCCTTGCTCGTTCAAGCTCGGTCCGACCCCTTGACCGGGTTGCTGAACAGAAGCGCCTTCGAGGAACTCATCGACGGGCTGGCTGACGATGACCCCATGGCCGTCGCCTTCATTGACCTCGACGACTTCAAAGTCGTCAACGACAGCTATGGCCACGAGGCCGGCGATCGAGTTCTGATCGCCGTGGCCGAACACATCCGGGCCGTGATTCGAGATGGCGACGCCGTGGCTCGGCTGGGTGGCGATGAGTTCGCCATCCTCTTTCGAGAAACCGAGCAGCCGGCAAAAACGCTGCCTCGATTGCTCGCCGAGGTAACGAAACCGATCACGATCGGCATTGATCTCTCCGTAGTGGTCGGCGCGTCCATTGGCCTTGCCACAGGCCGCCCCAACGAGTCGGCACCCCAGACGGTTCGAAACGCCGATATCGCCATGTTCACGGCCAAAGCTGTCGGCAAGAACACCTACCAGATCTTCACCGAGGACTTGGTCCCGATAGACCGCCGACCAAATATTGACCAGGAACTCCGTGCCGCCGTGGACAGCGATTCCTTCTCCCTCTTCTATCAACCGATCGTCGATCTCGCCAGCGGTACGACGGTCGGTTTCGAGAGCCTCTTGCGGTGGCGCAACGAGAGTCATGGCCTGCTGCTTCCCGCCGACTTTTTGCGCGATGCTCAAGACACCGGCGCCATCGTGCCAATCGAACAGTGGGCGATCCACCGGGCCGCAGAAGACTTGCTTCGTTTGGACGCCACCCAGCACCCGGTACCCGGTGGGGCAGGCCTGTTCGTCACCCTGAATATCTCCGCCGATCATCTGTGCCGTCACTCGGCGGTGGAAACACTCCTCGGTAGGATCGCCGCCGCCGGACTCGAGCCGTCGCGCATGATGTTGGAGCTGTCGGAGAATGAACTGATGAAAGGCTCCGCCGACCTCAGCCGCACCCTTCAGGCACTTCGCAACCTCGGCTTCTCTGTGGCTATCGACGACTTCGGATCCGGTGACGCCTCGCTCGGGGTGATCAAACGCAACAACGTGGACGCGGTGAAGATCGCCCAGAGTGTTGTAGCCGGTCTCAGCGGCGGCGAACGGCCCTATCTCATGGCCATGATCGAGCTTGCCCGCAACCTTGATCTTCGGCTCATCGCCGAGGGAGTAGAGACCGAAGAGCAGCGTGAGCAACTGATCGAGGCGGGCATCACTCTGGGCCAGGGTTACCTATTCGCCCGACCTCTCCCCATCGACGAAGTTCTCGCCGGCGCTCCACCGGTGGCCAAGGAACGGCGTCAGATCTCCTAGAACCGTCGTTGTCGTTTGGCCGGTGCAAACCCCCGAGAACAACTCGGCCGGGCATGTTGGTTTCCGAAGACGTTTGATGACAAGCTCTCCCGAGGGAAAGGACATCTCATGCAACTCATCACCGCCATTATCAAGCCGCACATGCTCGACGAGGTCAAGAATGCCCTGAAGTCGATCGATGTATCCGGCATGACGGTTACCGAAGCACGGGGTTTCGGACGCCAAGGTGGTCACACCGAGACCTATCGCGGCGCCGAATACAAGGTCGACTTCGTACCCAAGATGAAGGTGGAGATGGTGGTCGACGACTCTCAGGTAGTCCCCGCCACCGACGCCATTGCGAAAGCGGCCCACACCGGCAAAATCGGTGACGGCAAGATCTGGGTCACGAACGTCGAAAGAATCATCCGCATTCGCACGGGCGAGCTGGGCGCAGACGCCGTCTAGACGAGAACCTGGCACTAGCTGCTGCTATGACGGCTGGCCGTCCGCCCGCGTGAGGGGAGCTCTCGAAAGAGGCCACCCAAGTTAACAGTCGTCCTGGTACCTGCCAGTAGACTGCGGAAATGGACGCGCCCCTTTCCGATGAACTCCGCGAACCCAACCCGGTCCAGCAAAGCGGACGCCTTAAGGCCAACCAAATCTGGATTGCGGTAGGGGCAACGGTAGCGCTGGTCACGGCCCTGTCGGGAGTGGCCGCAGCGGTCTTTGAGTTCCACGATGACTCAGAGATTCAGCGAGAGGTGTTTCTCAACATCCCTTCACCGATCAAGCTGGCGTTCTACACGGTCATGCCAATCCTTCTGCTCTGGGCCACGGTGCAACTGAGCTATCGGGTCAAGAACTGGGAGAGGGGTGGTCCGGATCGCCGTAAAACCACCCCCAAGAACCTCAAACACCGGTTGGCAGACTTTCGCTCGGGCGTCTACATGCAAACACTCATGCGCGAACCCGGGGCTGGCATCATGCACAGCCTCATCTACTTCAACTTCCTGATCCTGCTGGCCGTCACCACCGTTCTGGAAATCAACCACCAGGTCCCCGAGAGCTTGAAGTTCCTAAACGGCGACGTTTACAAGGGCTACGCCTTGGTGGCCGATCTTGCCGGCGTCGGCTTCCTCGCCGGAGTAACTCTGGCGATTCTTCGACGGTACGGACCCAGGTCCTGGCGGCCCTACCGAATCGCCACCAAGTCACGGCCCGAACACATCATCATCAACGGGACACTGCTGGCGATCGGCATCACTGGATTCGGTGCCGAGGCCTACCGCATCGCTCTTCAGGACAGCCCCGAGTTCGAAAAGTGGAGCGTCATCGGCTATCCGCTCGCCCAGCTAGTGGGTGACTCCGACCTGTCCGGCTGGCATCAGTTCTGGTGGATCGCCCACGTCTTTTCGTTCTTCACCTTCCTGGTGATCATCCCCGGCACCATGATGCGCCACATGTTCACCAGCCCGCTCAACATGTACCTCAGTCATAGAGATCGGCCCAAGGGGGCCATGAAGCCGCTCCCCGATCTGGACAACACCACTTTGGAGACCTTCGGCGCCAACACCATCAACCAGTTCACGTGGAAACAACTACTGGACACCGATGCCTGCACCATGTGCGGGCGCTGTACCAGCGTGTGTCCGGCCAACGCCACCGGCAAGCCGTTGGATCCGCGAGAAATCGTATTGAAGACCGGCGAGGTGATGAGCCGTACCGGATCCCCGGCGGTCTCGCCTCCCATCGGCGTTGAGGCTGAGATCACCGTCTCCTCCCAGAGCGTCTTCGAACGCATCACTACCGAAGAGGTCTGGGCCTGCACCAGTTGCAAGGCGTGCGATGAGATCTGTCCAGTCAACATCGAAATCCTCGACAAGATTCTCGACATGCGGCGCAGCCTCACGTTGATGGAGAGCGACTTCCCAACCGAACTCGGCCAAGCCTTCCGCAGCATGGAGAACAGCAGCAACCCGTGGGCCATGAGCCAGAGCAGCCGGGCCGACTGGGCCAAAGGTCTCCCCGTGCCGATCATCGATCTCAACTCGGCGCCAGAACAGTTCAACCACGACTACCTCTATTGGGTCGGGTGCGCCGGCTCCTTCGACGATAAGAACCAGAAGGTCACCCAGGCCATGGCCAAGCTGCTCGGCCGGGCCCAGATCGACGTAGCCATCCTGGGACCCAATGAACTCTGCACCGGTGATCCCGCCCGGCGGGCCGGTAACGAGTACCTCTTCCAAATGCTCGCCAAGCAGAACGTAGAGAACCTCAATGGCCTCGGCGTGAAGAAGATCATCACGCAGTGCCCCCACTGTTTCAACACGCTTCAAAACGAGTACCCACAGCTGGGGGGGAACTACGAGGTGGTTCACCACAGCCAATTCCTCGAGTACCTGATCGAGAGTGGCAAGCTCGACGTCTCAGAAGCAACGTTGGAAGAACGAATCGTCTATCACGACTCCTGCTACCTGGGTCGCCACAACGATGTTTACCTGGCTCCCCGCAACGTCATTGGCTCTCTCAAGGGTGTGCAGCTGGTGGAAGCTGGTCGCAACGGGACCAAGGGCATGTGCTGTGGAGCTGGCGGCGCTCGGATGTGGATGGAAGAAGACATCGGCACCAATATCAACGTGGAGCGCTCCCGGGAACTGATCGACACCGGCGCCAGCCGAGTCGCCACCGCCTGCCCGTTCTGCTACGTGATGATGGATGACGGTGTGAAGGGCCACGGCGTGGAAGAGTCCGAGGTGAAGGTTGCCGACATCGCCATGCACGTTCTCGAGGCGATCGAGAACGGTGAGGCAGCTGCCCACGCCTACGAGGAGTCCCGCCGTCTGGCCAAGTCCTCCACCGAGCGCCTCTTCGACTAGCGAAACCCGACCGCCCAACCCACTTGGCCCCCGCATGCAAGAATGACACGGTGACCCGGATCATTCTTGCGCTGGCCATCGTCATGAGCCTGTTCGCAGGCGCCGGTGTCAGTTCGGCCGACCCCACCGAACCAACCGTGGCTGTTTCGCTAGGCGACAGCTATATCTCTGGCGAAGGGGGACGGTGGCTCGGCAACACCACCTATGACTGGGGTGATCGCCGAGGAACAGATCGCGCCGCCGTACCGCGACGATGGTATTGGCGCTACATCGAGGAGAACGTCTACGCCGACACCTATTCCACGGGCTGCCATCGGTCTGACGTTGCGCCCATCCTCTCGGCCAGTCTTGCGGTAGATGTCACGATCAACTTGGCTTGCTCGGGGGCTCGCACGGTTCACGTAAAATCCTCGGCCAACGGCGGCCAGTCCTACCGTGGCGAACCACCCCAGGCGGACCAGTTGGCCGCGGTTGCGGCAATTCACGATGTGGCGATAGTGGTGATCTCGGTGGGAGGCAACGATCTCGGATTCACCGATGTCATCACCGATTGTGTCGCGGGATATCTCACCAGCACTCGCTGGTCCCCCAACACCTGCTACGCGGCCCAGGATTCGAAGCTGACGGCGGCATTGCCGGGAGCGATGGCCAACGTTGCCGCAGTGCTGGCCGATCTTCGCAGCGTCCTCGATACCAATGGAGATTCCGGCGCTCGGATCATCCTGCAGAGTTATCCCTCACCGGTGGCAGAAGCTTCCAACGTCCGCTTCGTCGAGACCGGTTGGGATCGAACGGCCAAAGGCGGCTGTCCGTTCTGGGACGCCGACCTCGAGTGGGCCAACGGGTCACTCATTCCTCGCATCACCGATGGCCTCCGAGCCGTTGCGGGCGCGGCGGGGGCCGAGTTCCTCGATCTATCTGCGGCGCTGAAAGGTCATGAGGCGTGCGCGGCCTCGGCGCAACATGGCACCGGCAACGATGGGGCTTCGGCCGAGTGGATCCGCTTCGTCACCACTGGGCTCACCCAGGGCGACATCGAAGAGTCGCTGCATCCGAATGCGTACGGCCAACAAGCGATCGGCCGTTGCATCGCCCTGGCGGTGCAATCAGACCCCGCCCCGGATCTCTGCCACAACTCTCCCGAGGCCTCGCCCGACGGCATGCGCCTCGAACCCGGTTAAGAAGATGCGGCCCCGGCTGGTTGTCCTGCTGTGCACTCTGACCGCCATCGCCGGATGTAGCGGCAACAATTCCGAAGCGATCGGAGTGCAACTCGTTGCACTCTGTGATCAGACTCGGGAGCTCCACAACGCCATCGCCGATGCCGGCAACACAATGGCTGCCGCGGAGGTAAGCGCCGCGCCGGCACGACGTGCGGAGTTGGCAGCCGAGGCGCTCGAAACGATGATCGCCATCGCCCGAGATGCCACCCTGCCAACCGAACCGGCCGAGCTAACCACCGGGTTGGCTGAGCGGCGAGACGCGGCGGTCATAGACCTCGAGCTCGAGCTTGTCTCATTCCGCTCCGAGTGGTCCGAGATCCAGCAGGACGAACGACCGATGGCAATCACGAGAATCTTCGTGCTCGGCGAGCGGCTGATGAGTGAAACCGAGCCGCGAATTTCAGCGTCAACTCCGGACGGCGTGATCGAGGCCATTCGATCTCAATCCGGCTGCAGGAACGTCATCCAACTGCCGCCGCGCTAGCGACGGCCTAGGCGGTCTTTCGGCTGGCAAGTACGGCGCCGCCGATCACCAGAACCACGCCGATCAGCGCCGCCGGGGCAACCGTGTCGCCCCGGAATCGAACTCCCAAGAACAGGGCAACCACCGGAACCAGATACGTAATGAAGGAGGCCCGGGTTCCCCCGACCCGTCCAATGAGGGCCCCCATGAGGGCAAAGGCGATACCGGTGCCAGCAACACCGAGGACGCCAACCGCCAGCAATGCGCCGGCATCAAACGAGTTCTCACCCACGTTGGCCAGACCGTACGGAACGTTGAGGACGGCGGCCAGCCCCAGAACCCAGGCCATCAATTGCACCGACCCATAGCGACGTTGCAGAGGGCCGGCGATGTTCAAGGCGATGCCGTAACACACCGTGGCGGCCAGGATCATGAGCACGCCGCTGGCCTCCGAGGTCCCTTCGGACAGGCTTGGGAAACTGATCAGGGCTATGCCCGCGAACCCAACACCGATGCCGGCGAGTTGTGCCCCGCGCGTCCGTTGCTTCAGGAAGACGGCAGCAATCGTGGCAGCGAAGATGGGGGTGGCCCCGTTCAAAAGGCCAGCCACGGCCGAGTTGATTCGCTCTTGGGCCAGTGGAAAGAGCGTGAAGGGGATGGCAACCCAGATCACGCCCAGTACGGCGATCCGTCGGAAGTCGGCCGGATCGGGCAGCGTGAACCCACCGGTTTGTATTCGGGTGAGCGTCAGCAAAGTGAGCGCGCCGCCCCCGACGCGCAGGAGCGTGACCATGCCCGGCGTCATCGCCTCGAGTCCGATGGCGATGAGGAGGAACGATGCCCCCCAAATCAGCGAGACGCTGGTGAACAGACCCCAGTCGGACGGGCTGAACTGCTCGTTGTTTTGCGCCGGTGATGCCTGGAAAAGACTCTTGCTCGGCGCGACCACCAGATCAGGCTAGAAGGAGTGACCCGCGCCTACTGGCGTTTTCCGGACAGGTTGGAGCGGGCGCTCAGCGCCAGCGCCGATCTTCTCGATCGAACGGGTGGTTCCGGTATTGATCGTGGTGTGTCCCTCGGGGCAACGAACGTAGGCGATGACGCCTTCACTGGTGTTGTGAATTGAGAGGATGGACCGGGTGCCGACGAGGTACTGACGGTCGCAGTCGGGGCAGTGGATTTGAAGCATGGTTCTATTGTCGGCGATATGACCCAAAAGCAAAAGCGATGCTTTGGAAAGTGTATCCATAAGTATTGCTAAGGCATTCTGATATGCTAAGCGGCGATGGACTTCAACATTCAGCAGCTCCGAATGCTCTGCGAGGTCGCCAACACCGGCACTATCGCGGCCGCCGCAGACTCGTTGGGCTACACACCGTCGGCGGTGAGCCAGCAACTCTCCTCGATCGAGAAGGTCAGCAACGTAGCAGTACTGGAGCGGGTCGGCCGCAATGTACGACTCACCGATGCCGGGCGGGAGCTTGTACGGCACGCAGAGATGATCCTCGATGAGCTGGAACGAGCCAAGGCCTCCCTCGAACGAGTCCAAAGCGACGTCGCCGGTACCGTTACCATCGGCCTCAGCGAATCGATGGCATCACGGTTTCTACCGCCGCTCCTCAGCAGCGCCGGGCGCGACTATCCCGCTCTTACAATCCGCACCGAGGAGTTCCCGTCCGAGCAGTCCGGCGTCGAAGCCGTCCGGTCCGGCCAGTTGGACGCATGCTTCGTGATGGCCAGCAGTCATGCGCCAGTCCATGAAGGCATTCATTTCGAACCCTTGTTCAGAGACTGGTTCCGGATCGTTGTTCCCGCTGATTCAGAATGGGGGAAAGGTCGCGACACGATCGCTCTCGGCGATTTGGCCGACGCCCCCTTTGTGCTGGCACCGCTGCGGGTGTGGTGCGGTCGCCTCATCCACAGCGCCTGTCAAAACGCGGGCTTCTCCCCCATCATCGCCCATGAGATTGATGACTATCCCGCAACGCTTAATGTGGTGGCCGCCGGCGCTGGGGTTTCATTGGTGCCCGACTTAGGGCTTGCTCACCAGCCAGCCGGGATTCGAGTGTTGAATCCCCAGGCGCCGTTCTGCCGCTCGGTCGAATTGGCCTATCGCCAATCAAGCGCAACTCGCCCAGCCATCGGTGCACTCGTGACTCTTGCCGAGGAAGTTGCTGACCAGCTGGGCCTCGACTGCATCTAGCCCATCTGGGGCAGGATTAGCCCTGGAACTGCCCGGCGGAAACGATCTGCACCCACGTTCGGCCCGGCGTCAGCTCGATCACACTCCCGTTGACGTGGACGATGGCCGGATCCCGGAGGGTGGGGCGAGTCCAGCGACCGTCGATTCGGCGGCCGTCGGTGTAGACAACCGCATCACCGGTGCCAACGAAAACGAACTCCGGAACCGGAGCACCGGTGGAATCGAAAAGGCCCGTCGCGACGCTCTGGACGGCCACCACCACAACGTTGGCCGCATTCACCGGTTCACCGTCGGTGGTGTGGAGACTTCCGCCCTGATAACGAACCCAACCGACGCCGTTCCATTCCCAACGCACCTTGTTACTGGGATAGCTGATCCGGAATTCACCGCTCGCCACTCCCCCCGTCGAGTTGACACCGGCTGGGCGGTAGTAGAACTGGGCCGGCGGCGTACCGCCCGGCGCGATGGACGAGAAGCTCGATGTCTTGGTGTAGAGATTGCTGGGAGCCCGGCGGCTCGAGGATCGCCAGTAGCCCGACGACCGGGCCGCACTGTAATTGCTGATGTTCACCTGGTTCAACAGGAGCTGGTCGATCACCTTATTTGCGCCGGAGTAGACCAAGCCCGGCCGACCTAAGGCATTGAGGAAGGAGATGTCGGTGGACCGGCCAGATCGCACCGGGCCCACGGTGGCGTCTTTAGAGTGAAAGACCGCTGCCAGGCGAGTGATGCCGTATTCCACCTCCTCTTCGAAGACGATGTCGGCCTGATTGAGACCACTCTGGGGACGGGCCTTCGAGCTGTTGTCGACCTTCACAACGATGGCCGGCCGATTCGCTGCTGAACCAGCAAGCGCGGTGAGCGGAAACGTTCCGGCCGCGGTAGAGGGAGCGGGTGCTGCTGCGGGCGCAAAAACTTGGTCGAGACTGTACGTGCCCAAGACTCCTTTGTAGAGACTGGAGGGGGCCTGGGGTGAGCCGCCCGAGCTCGTTACCGCCGGGGTACCACCACCGCCGTTGTTCACCGGGGCGGCAGGAGCTGGCGCCGTGGTAGTCGTTGTAGTTGGCGCGACCGTGGTATCAGGGGCGCCGCGCCATGCGTAGTAGTTGTCAATCGCTTCGTATTCCGGGAAGGTTCTCGGCACCGTCGAAGTTGTGGTTTCGATGGTCGATTGAGGGGGATCCGGAATCGTCTCTGCTCGCAACGCCAGGGTGCTCGGCGGTGCAGATTCCTCGGCGGCGTTCGAACACGATGCAGCGACCAACGCCGCGCCAATCAAGATTGAGATCGCTTTCACCTAGCCCAATCGGCAGACCCGCCGAATCATGAAGCTGCTAGGATCAGGTCAGGACTGCGGGTGTAGTTCAATGGTAGAATCCTTGCTTCCCAAGCAAGCTACGCGGGTTCGATTCCCGTCACCCGCTCCACGTCACCTAGGTACAGCCGGATCTGCTGGACCTGCTCCGGGCGAATCCCCACATGACTTCGTAGCTCCTCGGTGGCGCACTCCAACCATTGGCTGAACTCGGGCCCCCGGCGCTCGACAAGCTCCGCGAAGCGGGATTGCTGGACACGGATGGTGAACACCACCCAACCGGTATCGGGAAGGCGGCGGAGTGTCTGGCGTTCGCTCCGCACCCACAGCTCATCCCCGCAGTGCTTGGCAGGAATAACACGGTCGCCTCCCGCTGGGCGATTGGGTTGGAACAACGCAGGATCGGGGTGAACAAACCAGTTGCGCCGCAGGATCGTCCGATCCTCCAGGCGATCGAAGGCTGTGGTCACCCGTTGGGCCAGCAACTCCTGATAGCGCGGTGTTGGGCCGTGCACCTGAGTGAGCGGCCGCCCGATCTTGGCGGCCAGTTTCCATCGGGATGGAAAGCACAGGACCGCCGCCTTCAATACCCATTCCTGCTGGCCCCTTTCCAAAAGACAGAAGTCTTCTTGAACGGAACGCCCCAGCCGCTCCAGCGGTGATGCGCTTTCGCTGATGGTCACACCGGCAGCCCGAACCATCGCCTCCAACTCCATCGTCGCCGGGGCAGCACTAGTGGGCTCGGCGATCACGTCCTCTCTTCGATTGGTCAGCAACTGAGATCGCAGCGCCAGCTCTTGAGTAGCGTTCGCATCGGCGAGCAACCAGGGCTGGTCCTTCAGCGATCTCGTTCCCATTCGGGGCCAGGTGTCGGCGACCGTGAGGTCAAGCTCTGCTAACCAATCCAGCTGTTCCATCGCACTACGCCCTATTGGGAGAAATTCTCCCAATAGCGAGAGGGCCGGGGGCCCGACTGATCCAGGTATTTGGATCCCAGCGTCCCTGAACCATAAGGCTGGTCGGCATCTGTGGTCATCTGGATGAAGCTGATCTGTCCGATCTTCATACCCGGATAGAGCGTGATGGGGAGGCTGGCCACGTTGGAGAACTCCAACGTAATCGTGCCGTTCCAGCCAGCGTCTACGAAGCCCGCGGTCGTGTGGATGAGGAGCCCGAGCCGGCCAAGGCTGCTCTTGCCTTCGATCCGTCCCACCAGATCGTTCGGGAGCCGAATACGTTCGGCGGTGGAACCGAGAACAAACTCACCAGGGTGCAGGATGAACGGCCGTTCGTCGCTGGCTTCTACATCCGAGGTGAGGTCGGTGAGATCGGCTTTGACATCAATGTGACTGCGAGTGTGATTGCGAAAGACGAGGAAGCGGTGGTCGAGACGGAGGTCTACAGAGCTGGGTTGGACCGACTTGGGATCAAACGGCTCGATCTCGATGCGGCCGGCCTGAATCTCGTTCTTGATAGTGCGGTCCGAAAGAATCACGTCGCCACGCTACTGTCCGTCCCGCCTTTTCTCCGACCCAGTTAATCACGCGGGGTGACCGGAAGCTCAGCTGGGGGCAAGGGCGAGTTGGACTTCACGTAGTCAGCGAACTGGACGGCATCGCAGTCAGGGCAGAGATAGACAACCCGGAGAGACTGGATGGACAACTGGGTACCCCGGGATTTCTCGAGGATCGACTGGAAAGCCTTGTGCACGTCGGTTCGGCCGCAGGTGGTGCACTTGGGTGTGAGATCACGGTCCCACACCAGTCCGCAGACCTCGCAGGTGATCGTGATCGTCTCACCGGACCGCTCACCCTGAAGTTGCTCCTCTTCACCACAATTGGCACAGGTCGTGTCTCCAGCCATCCCCCCAACGTAGTGTTTGGCTGGACGTCCTCGGCGATTGCCACCTTTTCCGGCGGTTGCTGAATCAGACTTGATGAATGCGTCGCCCCCGTTTGCTTCTCCTCGTGGCTGCGACCGTAGGACTCGGCGGCGGACTCGGCGTGCTGCTCCCCGAGACCGCCGACACGCCGAACCCCGACGGCGCACTCGCCAACGCGGCCGCACCCGAACCGATCCAGGAGCATGTTCCGCCCCCAACATCAGTGCATGTTTCGGGCATCGTCACCGACGTGCGGGTGAGCGATGACGGCATCCTGACCGTGGCGGGCAAGACGCAACGAAACGGCTCCGCGGAAAACGTCGCCGTGTCGTTTTGGATCGATCGCCAGCCGGTCCGAACGCTGGCCGAGCCACCATCGGCTCCGCCGCAAATCGAACCAGGGTCAACCACAGAAGCGGTTCCCACCGAGACGAGCGCACCACCGGTTCAGGAGGCGGGTCGATTCACCAAGGCGGTGCAGCTGGAGGAGGGTCCCCAGGAGGTCTGTGCGATCGCGGTCAACGACGCCGGACCGGACGCAGTTATGGGCTGCGAGAACGTGATGTATCGGGCCCAACTGGTGGATGGAAAAATGATCATCGCTGACTACGGCAGTGGGGCAACGCCCCGCTTGGGGATCGCCGGTGAAGGAACTCCTCTCGAGGCGGCCCAGCGGGTAGCGGCCCGAGCAAAGGAGTGGGAGGAGGCCACCGGCATTCCCACGATCCCGGCGTTTGATTACATCCAGACCGTGGCCCAGGCGTCTCCCGGGTCCGATGGTGACTATTCCGCCCACACCTCGAAAGAGGACCTCGATACCTACCTGGCGGCGATTCGCAGCGTCGATGGCCTCCTGATCTTGGATTTCCAGCCCGGCGGTGGGCACTTCATGAAACAGATCGTCCAGTACGAGGACTATCTTCGGCAGCCCGACGTAGGCCTGGCTCTCGATACCGAGTGGCGGATGCCGTGGGGGGTCGCACCAGCCACGATTATTGGCTACGCCACCGCGGGCGAAATCAACGAGGTGGGTGAGTACCTTGCCACCATCGTGGCGGAAGGCAACCTCCCGCAGAAGCCCTTCGTGATCCACCAGTTCCGATCCAAGATGGTGCGAGACCGTGCCACGATCGTAGACCGCCCCGAATTGGCCACGATCTTCCATATCGATGGCCATGGAACCAAACAGCTGAAGCGGACCGTCTACCGACAACTCCTCCCCAGCGAAGAGTTCTACACCGGCTTCAAACTCTTCTTCGACGAAGACACCGGTCTAATGACGCCACTCGAGGTCCGCGACGATCTCGCCCGCATCCCCGCCATGGTGAGTTATCAGTAATATTGATTCCGCTCGCCGCGGCTCGTTCCTCGCTACGGGGTCGCTCCATGCTCGCTCCGCTCAACCAAAACAACACACCCAGCTAGCTGCTCCGTCCCTCCGCAGCCTCAGGCAGTCACATTGATTCCGCTCGCCGCGGCTCGTTCCTCGCTACGGGGTCGCTCCATGCTCGCTCCGCTCAACCAAAACAACACACCCAGCTAGCTGCTCCGTCCCTCCGCAGCCTCAGGCAGTCACATTGATTCCGCTCGCCGCGGCTCGTTCCTCGCTACGGGGTCGCTCCATGCTCGCTCCGCTCAACCAAAACAACACACCCAGCTAGCTGCTCCAGCCTCCAGCTACTTGCCGAGGGCGGCGGCGACCGTGGGCTCCATGATCTTGCCGGCCTGAACCGTAAGGCCGGCACGGAGGCCGGGGTCGGCGGCCAGTGCCTCTTCCACACCATTGGCCAACTTCATCACGTAGCTCAACGTGGCGTTGTTCAGCGCCAACGTTGACGTGCGGGGAACGGCGCCAGGCATATTGGCCACACAGTAGTGAACAACCCCATCAACCACGTAGGTGGGATCGGCATGCGTGGTGGCTCGGGACGTCTCGGAACACCCGCCCTGATCGATCGCTACGTCTACCAGGACCGAACCCGGTCGCATGGAGGAGATCATGCCCTTGGTGATCAAGTGGGGTGCCTTGGCGTTGCGGACCAGAACGGCACCGATCACCAGGTCAGATTCGGCCACATGCTTTTCGAGAGCGGCCGTGGTGCTGTAGACGGTCTGGATGGCCGAGCCGTACCGGTCGCTCAACGCTTCCAGAACGGCCGGGTTGCGATCCAGAACCACCACATGAGCGCCTAGGCCGACGGCCATTTCGATGGCATTCTTGCCGACGAAACCACCACCGATCACGGTGACCTTGGCGGCTTCGACACCGGGCACTCCCCCGAGCAGAACGCCGGAACCGCCGGCTGGTTTCTCCAAGGATCGCGCTCCGGCCTGGACCGCCAGACGCCCCGCTACTTGGCTCATCGGAGCCAGGAGCGCCAGATCGCCGCGGGGGCCGACCACCGACTCGTAGGCGATGCAGGTTGCCCCGCTGTTGAGGAGGTCCTCGGCCTGGGCCGGATCCGGGGCGAGATGGAGGTAGGTGAAGAGCGTGTGCTCCGGGGTGAGCCGGGCCCGCTCGACCGCTTGGGGCTCTTTTACCTTCACGATCAGCGTTGCGCCCGCAAAGACGGCATCGGCGTCGGGCACGATCGTGGCACCGGCGTCGATGTACTCGGCGTCGAGAAAGCCCGATCCTTCACCAGCGCCGGCTTGAATGATGACCTCATGACCAGCACCCACCAGTTCGGCAACGCTGTTCGGCGTGAGTCCTACCCGGTTTTCGTTGTTCTTGATCTCGGCTGGTACCCCGATGCGCATGAATGGGCTCCTTCAAGTGATGTGTGTCACAAAACGTAGATCAGGACGCGCGGGACAATCCTGGCGAAATTCCTGACACGAAGGCCAAACTACGCAATAATTTGGCGCACCGGAGGATCTAGCCGCATAATTGGTGCGTGTACACGCTCGATGACATCGATCGCCTTATTCTCGATCAGCTCCAAACAAATGGGCGATCCCCAGCGGTGGAGCTGGCCGAGACCGTGGGCTTGTCCCCATCGGCCTGTCATCGCCGGGTCAAGGCGCTTGAACAGGTAGGGGTGATCGCAGGCTACGTCGCGGTATTAGACCCCGAGCAGATCAACCGGGCGCTCGATGTCTTCGTGGAGATCTCGCTCTCCAGCCAGTCGGTAAACATCCTCGCGGATTTCGAAGATGCCGTGACCACCTGCCCGGAGGTGATGTCGTGCCGGTTGATGGCCGGTGATGCCGATTACCTCGTCCACCTAGCCGTGGCGGACCCAAAGGACTTCGAGCGAATCCACGCCCAGCACCTGTCCCGGTTGCCCCACGTAGCCAGGCTCAAGTCGAACTTCGCCATTCGAACGGTGGTCCACACCACCCGACATCAACTGTGAGGTGGGGCGGTGACGAAGTAGCGTCAGGAGATGGATCTTCCGGTCATGCCCCCGGTGAAACCGATGCTGGCAAAAGCGATTGCCGGCCTCCCCGATCGGGACGACGTAATCTTCGAACCAAAGTGGGATGGCTTTCGCTGCATCGTCTTCCGTGATGGCGACGAAATCGAGCTCGGCTCCCGCAACGAACGCCCGCTCACTCGATATTTCCCCGAGATCCTCGAGCCACTGAAAGCCTCCCTGCCCAAGCGCTGCGTCGTGGATGGGGAACTGATCATCATCAAAGGCAACGAACTCGATTTCAACTCGTTGCAACTGCGACTTCATCCGGCGGAGTCTCGCGTCAACAAGCTGGCCGCCGAGATTCCCAGCTCTTTTGTGGCCTTTGACCTCCTCGCACTAGATGACCGAGACCTACGTAGTTACTCCTTCGCCGATCGCCGAGACCTTCTCGAAACCGCCTTGGCCGGCAGTTCGGCCCCGGTCTACCTCACCCCCACCACTTCCGATCGGGCAACAGCCCAACGGTGGTTCGAAGTCTTCGAGGGCGCGGGACTGGACGGCTTGATCGCAAAACCACTAGCGGACCCATATGTGGAGAACAAACGAACCCAACTGAAGGTCAAACACATACGGAGTGCTGACGCGGTGGTGGCGGGGTACCGCGTTCACAAGGACGGCCAAGGCGTGGGTTCCCTACTACTTGGCCTCTTCGATTCCGAGGGTCGCCTCCAACACGTTGGCGTCGCCGCCAGCTTCACCGCCAAGCGCCGAACCGAATTGCTCGAAGAATTGGAACCTCTTCGAGACGGTGCCATCGAGGTCCATCCGTGGCGCGAATGGGCCGATGCCCAAGCCCACGAAACCGGCCAGATGCCCGGGGCACCGCACCGCTGGAACGCTCAGCGGGACGGTTCGTGGGTTCCACTCCGAATCGAGCGCGTGGCGGAGGTCAAATACGGGTCAACCCTGGGGGGCCGCTTTCGCGAGGTCACCAAGATGCTTCGCTGGCGGCCAGACAAGGAGCCCGAGCAATGCGACTTCGCCCAATTGGACGAACCGGAGCCGGTTGGAGTTGACATTGTGCTGGGCGCCAACTGATGGCCGCCGCCGAGAGGATCACATTGACGTTGGGTGGTCACGACTTGTCGGTGTCCAGCCCTGACAAAGTCTTCTTCTCCAAGCGAGGCGAAACCAAGCTGGACTTGATCGAGTACTACCGAGCGATCGAAGACCCGCTCATGAAAGCGATCGGCGGGCGCCCGATCCTCATGCAACGCTTTCCCGACGGCGCCAGCGGCAAGTCGTTTTTCCAGAAGCGCGTACCGAAAGGGGCACCCGATTGGCTGCAAACCACCGTCGTTTCAACGCCCAACGGAACCACCTCCAATGCCATGGTGGCCGCTGACATCGCTCATGTTGCATGGGCCGTCAACATGGGCTGCCTGGGGTTCCACGGTTGGCCCCACACCGCCGCCAATCCTGCTAGCACCGACGAACTCCGGATCGATCTGGACCCCTCCAAGGGTGTTGGCCTACCCGAGATCAAGACGGTGGCCTTCGCAGTGCGCGAACTACTCGCCGAACTTGGTATTGCGGTCTATCCCAAGACCAGCGGGAGCCGGGGTTTGCATCTCTTCGTGCATCTTCGCAGCGGGTATGACAGCTACGACGTTCGGGCCGCCGCCGTTGCGCTGGCGCGCGAAATGGAAAGAAGGTTCCCGAACGATGTGACGGCGAAGTGGTGGAAAGAGGAACGGGGCGAGAGGGTCTTCATCGATTTCAATCAGAACGCCCCCCACAAAACCGTCTTCGCAACGTGGTCCGCCCGAGCCCGCGTTGGCGCTCAGGTCAGCTGCCCACTGCGGTGGGACGAGGTGGCCGGGGTGGACCCCGATGACCTCACCATCGCCACCGTTCCTGCCCGGATCGCCGACCACGGCAATCCCTGGGCAGAGATGTACGACGCGCCGCAGGACATTGGCGTGCTGCTCGATTGGTACGAACGAGACCTGAACGATGGGCTCGGCGATGCGCCATGGCCGCCGGTGTATCCGAAGATGCCAAACGAACCATCCCGGGTGGCTCCCTCCCGTGCCAAGGAGTAAGCGGCTCTACTCCACGACCACCGCCGGGTAAAAGGCCACGTAATCCTTGATCTCGACGGCCTTTTCGTACGGGGCCTCGTATTGCCATGCCACGTTCTCTTTAGTTTCACCGCCGGCGGTGAGGGTGTAGTAGCTGGCGTCGCCCTTCCATGGGCAATGTGTGCTGTGTGCGGTCTTGGAGAAGTGGTCCCAGTTCACCGCTTCCTTGGGAAAGTAGTGGTTGCCTTCGATCACGACGGTGGCGTCGGACTCGGCAATCTTGGCTCCGTTGAACGTTGCTGTCTTCATGTCGTCTCAAACCACAGAGTAAGGAGGTTTGTTCCGACCGCTCCTTCTCAAAGAACCAGCTCGAACATCGCTACTTCCTCGTGAGGACCGTAGGGACGCTCTCTCCCCACCTCAACGAACCCAAACGCCTCGTGGAAACGAACGCTGCGAGGGTTCGGTGGCTCGGTGTTGACCTCGGCGGTGAGGACACGTTTCCCCAAGCGTCGTGCCGTGCTTACCCCAGCGTCATAAAGCTTCACACCCCAACCCATGCCACGCGTTGCCGGCGAAAGCATGATCCGGTCGACATAGGCGAACACCTCGTGGCGGTCAGAGAACCAGCGATAGTTGGGCGAGGCGTAAGAACTCCCTTCCGCCAGCACCACCAACGCCCCCTCGATCGACCCGTCGAGTTCCACGACTGCGAAAAGCGCAGCAGCATCTGCCAGGAGATCGAGTTTGGTTCGGTCCAACGGCCCAACCTCGGGCACGTTTGCGGCATTCAGTGCGAGAACGGAATCGACATCGCTAGGACGGAACTGACGAATCACGAAGACGAGTATGCCGGCCCGATCCGGCAACGGCATCCGTCAACTCGTTACCCTACTCCACGGTAGTGAAACGGCTCCCACCTCGACCGCCCCTCTGGAGATCCCCATGTACGCACGCCTCGCCCGCTGGTGTTTCAAACATTCCTGGTATGTCATCGGAGGCTGGGTGGCGATCCTCGCCGTCGCCGCCGGTGTGTTCAGCCAGGTGGGTCCAGCCTATGACGGCACCTTCACCGTTCCGGAATCGGAGTCTCTGACCGGTAGTGAACTCCTCACCGAATACTTCGGCGGTTTGGGTGGCGGCCAAGCGGGCGCCATCGTTTTCAAGGCGGACGCCGGTGTGACCAACGAGGCCGTTGAGACAAAGATGACAGCCCTTTTCGATCAGCTCCAGTCCGAGATGGCACCGGGTGACAAGCTCGAGGGACTCTCCATCCAGTCCCCGTACGCACCGGGCGGCGAGCAGCTCATTGCCCCAGGAGGACAAATCGCACAGGCCCGAATCAACGTGCCAAATTCTATCGACCAGACCAAGGCAATGGAGATGGGCGAACACATCAATGGCCTCGTCAGGACAAACCGTCTCAACGAAACCGATGGGTTGCAGGTTGAGGTTGGTGGCGCGGTCCTCGGCTCATTCGAACCCCCAGAATCCGAGGTCCTGGGCGTCGCTTTCGCCGTCCTCGTCCTCATCGTGGCCATGGGCTCCGTGGTGGCCATGGGAACCACCCTCGCCGTCGCCCTAACAGGAGTAGGGATCGGAGCGATCGCTATCGGCCTCGTCTCGCATGTGATCTCGGTTCCCGACACCGCGGTAACGATCGGATTGATGATCGGAATCGGCGTTGGGATCGATTACGCACTGTTCATCGTAACCCGCTACCGGGAGGCGCTGGGCCAGGGATTCGATCCTGAAGGCGCAACTGCGGTGGCTCTTGACACCGCCGGCCGCTCCGTGATCTTCGCTGGATTCACCGTGGTCGTTTCGCTGATGGGCCTGCTGATCATTGGCGTTCCGTTCATCGCCGGTCTGGGCCTTGGTGCGGCCATGACCGTGGCCGTAGTCATGGTTTCTTCGATCACCCTCCTGCCTGCGGCCCTGGGGCTTGTGCAGCGCAAGGTCAACGTGACCAAGTGGCGCGGAATGGCGGCGTCGGTCTTCATCGCGCTTGCGCTCTTAACCATCGGGCTGAGCCTCCCACCGATCCTGGCTGGAATCTGTGTTGGTCTCGCCTTGCTCTCGCTACTGATCGGCTACCTGCCGGTGGCTACGCCGCTCAAGAATTCTCTCGCCCCCCGGCGCGAAGTGCCCCTGCGCGACACCGTTTGGTATAGCTGGAGCCACCATATTCAAGCCAAGCCATGGCGATTCGCAATCTTGAGCACCCTCATCCTCCTGGGTTTGGCAATCCCCCTGCTGTGGTTGAATCTGGGTTTCTCCGACGAGGGAAATTACTCCGAGGCAACCACCACCCGACGCGCCTATGACCTGATCAGCGAGGGCTTTGGCGCCGGGGCAAACGGCCCGTTCGTACTCATCACCGAGCTGGACTCCCCCGCCGATCTCGAATCGCTTGCCGCTCTATCGCAAACCCTAAATGGAACCGATGGTGTTGCGTTTGCCTCGCCACCAATCCCCAACGATGCGAACAGCCCTGGTGCTGCGATCATCCAGCTCCAGCCCACTACCTCTCCCCAGGCCTCTGAAACAGAGGACTTGGTGAAGACCCTTCGAGAAGAAGTGATCCCAACAGCCATGGCGGGCACCGGACTCGAACCGAAACTGGCCGGTGCAACCGCGGCCGGCATCGACTTCACCAGCTACCTCGCCGGACGAATCATCCTCTTCTTCGGTGTGGTGCTCACCCTCTCGTTCATCTTGCTCATGACGGTGTTTCGGTCGTTGCTCGTACCCCTAAAAGCAGTGATCATGAACATGCTCTCGATCGGGGCCGCCTACGGCGTGGTGGTTGCGGTGTTCCAGTTCGGACTCTTCGGCATAGAAGGTGCTCCGATCGAACCGTTCATACCAATGCTGATGTTCGCCATCGTCTTCGGGCTCTCCATGGATTATGAGGTGTTCATCCTCTCGCGCATGAAGGAGGAGTATGAAAAGACCGGCGATGCTGCCAACTCCGTTGCCGATGGCCTTGCGGCAACTGCACGAGTGATCACGGCCGCTGCCGCAATCATGGTGGTGGTCTTCGGAAGTTTCATGTTCGAAGACAGCCGGATCATCAAGCTCTTCGGGCTCGGCCTTTCCACCGCGGTGCTCATTGACGCAACAATCGTGCGGATGCTTCTCGTCCCCGCCACCATGCAGTTGCTGGGGGCGAGGAACTGGTGGCTGCCGACCTGGCTCGACAACATCTTGCCCAATCTCAACGTTGAGGGAGAGCACCACGAGCCGCCCGTCCCGGGCTCTGAAGAAGTTGACCCCGAGCGGGAACCCGTTCTGGCCTAGAACTGCCGCTTGGTCATCCGCTGGGCCCGCTCGATCAGGTCGGGAGCTTCCAAGAATCGGGCCGCCTCCCGCAATTCGGGCGTTGGTCCTGTCCAGCGGAGCTCCTCAACGGAGCTGATCGTGGGCGCCTCCTCGTCCAGGGTGGCCAACGTCTTGAACAACAACGCCTCCGCGAAATTCTCCCGGAGCGCTTCGGCAAGTTTCGCCGCTCCCCGCACCGTCACCTCCCATTGGCCGTGATGGTGAGGAATGTTCTCGATGGATCCGTAATGAGCCAATACTGCCGCCGATGACTTGGCACCCCAGCCCTTCAACCCGGGAAAACCGTCGGCAGAGTCACCGGTTAGTGCCAGCAGGTCAGGGATGGATTCGGGTGGGACGCCGAACTTCTCGATGACATCGGCAACATCGAACAGCCGATTACGGCGAGAGTCCAATTGCAGAACTCGTCCGGCCCGCACCGATTGCGCCAGGTCTTTGTCGGCCGTGCAGATCAGGACCCGATCGACCGCTGGGTCTTGCGCGGCCACCGCGGCAGCTGACGCCAGCCCGTCATCGGCTTCGTATTCCACCATGGCAAACAAAGCGAACCCGGCCGCCCGGATTCCCATCTCCAGGGGCTCGAACTGATTGCGAATCTCCGGATCGATCCCGGACCCGTCCTTGTACGGCGCATAGAGGTCGTTGCGGAAGCTCTCGATGACGTGGTCGGTGGCTACGCCGATGTGGGTGGCGCCCTCCTCGAGCATTCCAAACAGGTTTCGCACCACCGAGCGAGCCGCACCGATCTCCAATCCAGCGGCATTCTGTTTGGCCGGCCGACCCGGGGCGAAAAACTGCCGGAAGAGCTCATAGGTTCCGTCCACCAAGTGCACCTGTATCCCCATGGCTCCACAGTAGAGGTGCCGGCACCCGCTCGGACAAGAAACGATCAACGCGGAAACCAACCAACTACGCTCGAAGAAATGGCAGGTGGTTCAACCAAAGCGGTCGTCGCAGCAATGGCTGCCAACGGCTCCATCGCCGTGGCGAAGTTCGTTGGTTTCGGGGTCACGGGGTCGGCATCCATGCTGGCCGAAGCCATCCATTCCGTTGCTGACACTTCAAATCAGGGGCTCCTGCTCTGGGGCGGGAAGGCCGCGCAGAAGGAAGCAGACTCCGAGCACCAATTCGGCTACGGGCGGGAGCGATACTTCTGGAGTTTCGTGGTGGCGCTGGTGCTCTTCACACTGGGAGGCGGCTACGCCACTTACGAGGGCATCAACAAGATCCGCCACCCCCACGAAATCGACAATCTTCCCGTGGCCATCGGGATTTTGCTGTTCGGCATTCTCGTCGAGGGGCTCAGCTTCCGTCTGGCCGTGGTGGAAGCGCGCGAAAATCAAAGCCAAAGGCACCGGTTGGTGGCAGTTCATTCGTCGCTCGCGCAGCCCGGAACTGCCCGTGGTTCTGCTGGAAGATTCCGGCGCTCTCCTGGGTTTGGTGTTCGCTCTGTTCGCTCTCGTCATGGCCGACGTCACCGGCAATAGCACGTGGGACGGAATCGGAACCCTATCGATCGGGCTTCTCCTGCTGGTCATCGCCGTGGTGCTCATCATCGAGATGCGCAGCCTCCTCATTGGCGAGGGTGGAAAGAAGGCCGAAATGACCGCCATCCGGGCGGCGATCGAGGGATCCCCCGGCGTTAAGAAACTGGTGCATCTGAAAACCCAGTACATCGCCCCCGAAGAACTGCTGGTGGGTGCCAAGGTCATCTTCTCCAGCTCACTGTCTGTGGACCAGCTGGCAGACGCCGTGAACACCGTGGAAAGAAATGTGCGAGCCAAGGTGCCTCATGCCCGGCCGATGTACATCGAACCGGACCTCCACCGTTCCGAGGCCGAGCTGCGTGCCGCCCAGGTTCAAATGGAGTCAGAGGCTCATCACTAGCCCAGCCCTTCAGCACCCGCCCCTTCCTCAACCGGCAGACCTGGGAACGGTTGCGCTCACATTCTTGGCCCTCGGCATCACCACGCAAGTGATCATGTTGGACGCCGGCACGTCGCTGGGAAAGGCATGGATCGCCAGCGCGGTTATCTTCTCCGCCACCAGTCAGTTCGCCTATCTTGCGGTGACCAGCGCCGGCGGTAGTGAAATCGCCGCCATTATGGCCGGCTGGATCGTGGCGTCTCGGTTCGGGATACTGGCCGTGACGCTCACCCGGATCTTTCGCGACGGTGTGTTCGTTCGCTCGGTAGCGGCGATCAACGCCTTCGACATCAACGTGGGGATGGCCAGTCAACAATCGGATCTCCCTCGGGCTCGGCGAGCATTCTGGATGGTGACTGCGGCGATGATGAGCGGCTGGTTCCTAGGGATTACCGCCGGAACTCTGCTGGGCGATGTGATGGGCGATACTCAGAGATTTGGGATCGACGCCCTCTTCCCGGCTGCCCTCCTGGCAATCATCGGCAACGCTTTGCACAGCCGTGACGGCGCAACGGCGGGTGTGGTTGGCGGAGTGATCTGCCTTGTGCTCATTCCCGTAGCACCGGCGGGACTGCCGATCATCTTGAGCCTGGGCGGGGTTGGCGCAGCTCTGGCCATGGCCGAGAGAAGCACCCGGTGACAACTCTCGCCATCGTCCTCCTCATGCTCGGAGCTTGGGGGCAACGCCTCGCCGGCATGTTCCTCGTTGGCCCCGTGCTGGAGAAACGCCCGCTTCTGACCACAGCAACCAATCTCATCCCCGCGGCGGTGATCTCGGCGGTGGTGGTTCAACTCACGTTGGCCCGGGGAACTTCACTGGTCCTCGACGAACGGATGGCGGGCATGGTGGTGGCCGGGATCTTGGTGTGGCGCAAGGCCCCTTTCATCGTGGTCGTTGTGGCGGCCGCTGCAGCCACAGCGCTTTTGCGAGCGGTGTAGCTGGCTAGTGTGGCTCGATGATCGATGTTGAAGCCGTTCGGGCCAACACCCCCGCCACCGCATCAATTATCCATCTGAACAACTGTGGCTCATCTCTGCCACCTCAGCCCGTGGTGGAGGGCGCCATCGACTACCTCCGCCTCGAAGCGGAGATCGGCGGCTACGAGGCGTACTGGGCTCGGGAAGACCAAATGAATGCGGTCTATGACGCCACCGCCCGCTACTTGGGTTGTATGCCGTCAGAAATCGCGTACACCTCGGGTGCCGGCGACAGCTGGTGGCGGGCGTTTGCCGCGATTCCACTGAAGACAGGAGATCGTGTCTTGGCGAGCACGGCAGAATATCAGGCCAACGCTTTCGCCCTTCTTCAGGCTAGGGACCGAGGCGTGATCGTGGAGGTAGTGCCAAACGATGCCATGGGCCTGATCGATCTGGAAGCGCTGCGATCCATGATCGACGACCGAGTGAAGCTAGTGACTCTCACCCACATCGCTATGGCCAACGGAGCGATCCAACCAGCTGCGGTGGTTGGTGAAATCGCTCACGCGGCCGGCGCCCTCTTCCTCCTCGATTCGTGTCAAGCGGCCGGGCAGCTACCGCTGAGCGTCGATTCTCTCAGCTGTGACTTTCTCGCCTACACCGGCCGGAAGTTCATGAGGGGTATGCGGGGCAGCGGCATTCTCTACGCCCGCGCCACGATTCTCGAACAACTGGGCCACTCACCATTCATAGATGGGCGCTCGGCAATCTGGACCGGTCCGGACACCTTCGACTACCAGTCGGGGGCCCAACGATTCGAATACGGCGAACAGAACTATTCCGGAAAGCTGGCGTTAGGTCTCGCCACCAACTACGCCCTCGATCTGGGGTTCCAAGCGATTGCAGCGCGAATCGCTACCCTTTCCAAGCGGCTCCGGTCAGGTCTGCACACGATTCCCGGCGTTCAGCTGTTGGACCTTGGCCTGCTCCAAAGTGGCATCGTGACCTTCGCCGTCGACGGCCAGGACTGTCCGTCGGTCCAGCGTCAACTCCAGGCAGGTGGGATCAACGTCGGCGCTCCGGGCGCCATCAACTCCCAATGGGATCTTGGCGAGCGGGGTCTTGCCGATGTTGTTCGGGCCGGAGTGCACTACTTCAATACCGAAGCCGAGATCGACCGGACGTTAGAGGCCGTCGCCGCCATCGCCTAGAATCGCCCAATGCTCAAGTGGGTTGCTCGCCAGCCAACCGCACCGGGACCGCTAGACGGTCTCCGAGTAGCGGTGAAGGAACTGGTAGCGATCGAGGGCCACGAACTCAGTGCAAACACACCGGTGCCGCTGCCGGACCGCTGGAAACATCCATCGGCCGACGCTGCGATCGTGGCGCAGCTCCGGGAAAACGGCGCCGCCATCGTAGGAACCACAACCACCCATGAGTTCGCCTGGGGAATCACCACCTATGACCGTGGTCGGACGGTGGAGAACCCGGTGCAGCTGGGCCGGATCCCAGGCGGCTCATCGGGCGGGTCCGCCGAAGCCGTAGCTCTTGGGGAGGCCGACCTCGGCATCGGGACAGACACAGCGGGTTCGGTGCGAATCCCGGCGGCGTGGTGTCATCTGCTCGGCTGGAAGTTCAGCGACGGGCTGGTTTCGATGGAGGGAATCCTTCCGCTCGCTCCCGGCCTGGACCACCCCGGCCTCCTCGCCTCGGACCCGGAAATCCTGATGCGGGCCGGCTCTGCTCTGGGGGCTGGCTCTGCTGCATCTCAACCTCGAATCCTCACCCTGCCAAACGAGCGGCTGGCCAATTGCGATTCTCGGGCCGTTGCAGTGGTGGAGCAAGCGGTGGAGGTACTGGTTCGGGACCACGGGTTCGCACGGCTGGAGACTCGAGAGTTTCCCGGGATCGACGAACTCCTGAGCGTTTTCACGGTGGTGCAGGGACTCGCCACGCTTCGGTCGCACTCGGACCTGATCGGCACTTGGCCCGAACATCGCGAGCTGTACCCCGGCTACATCGTCAGCAGACTCACCGCTGCCGAAGCTCGGTCCGAGGCAGAGGTGCAGGCCGGCCAACGGGATCGGGCCACGCTCCGAATGCGGCTGTTGGACCTCACCACCGATGCCGTTGTGGTGATGCCGGCGACGGGCTGTGGTCCACCGTCAACGCTCATGCCCAATCAGTGCGTCGTGGACGGTGTCGCTACGGACCTGCGCTCGGTGGTCATCCCCAATACGGTGCCCGCGAACATTGCCGGACTCCCCTCGGTCACCGTGCCGTTCAGCTCCGACGGTGAGGAGTTGGGTGTACAGCTCATGGGCGGGCCTGGCACCGACATGACCCTGCTCTCCATGGCCCGGTTGCTCATGGATCCAACGTGGAAGGGTCGCTACGACCTAGCGGCGTCACCAGCGAATATGGTTGGCCTATGTTCGCAATGAATCGCACGGTGGCCCTGGACGAACTACTCAGCTTCGTGCGGGAACGAAAGAACTGGGTCCTCACAACAACGAAGCAGTCCGGCGGTGTCCAACTTTCGCCGGTTACAGGAACGGTCGGATCGGACAATTCTCTGTTGATCTCCACCTACCCCGAACGGGCCAAGACCCACAACATCCGGATGGACCCCACCGTCTCGCTGTGCGTGCAGAGCGACGAGTTCGGGGGTGCATGGGTGCAGGTGGACGGCAACGCCCACGTGGTCGATCTACCCGAAGCGATGGACGGTCTTGTGGAGTACTACCGGTCGGCCGCTGGAGAGCATCCCGATTGGAATGAGTACCGAGAAGCGATGGAGCGGCAGGGGAAATGCCTTATCCATATCGAGATCTCCGGCTGGGAGCCGATTGCCACCGGCGGATTCCCCAGCAGCAAGAAAGCCATGTTCGAGAAGTGGCAGCCAGGCGGCGAGCTGGCCGACGACTCCCCGCAAATGTTCGACGACTGACGAATTAGAACTGCCCCCGCCAGAGTCCTAGATTGTGATGATGTCCCCCTCGCCGTCCGGCCGTTATGACCTTGTGATCGTGGGCGGCACCGCTCCAGGTCTGTCGGTTGCCATCTCGTCGCTGCGCTCTGGCCTGGGTTTGGTTCGAATAGTTGAGGAGTCCTCGACGGTCGCTTTCCCCGAGCTGGCGGCCGAGAACTCACTGGACATCGGCTACGGCGAGGCCGTCAGCTCAATCGAATTGGTGGATGACGATCTAGTGGTCAACACCGACCGGCTCAGCTACCGCACCCAAGCGGTGTTGGTGGCCCAGCGAGCGGAGAAGCCAGATTGGACCCCGCCGCTCCCGGTAGCGAAATCGGATCGCATCCTCGCTAGATTCGCTTCCCGAATGGTTGGCCGATCAGGACGTGCTCATCATTGGTTACACCGACCGGGCCGTCGAGCTGGTCGCAGCCGCAGCCGCTGGCGGAGCCGGTGTGGTCATGGCCGCAGCGGGCCTGGATCCCGCCAAGCTTTCTCCAGCTGGTGACCACATGCTTCGCCGTCTCGAGAGAGAAAGGCGCGGCTCGGGACGCTTCTCTACCGAGCGATCCCCGACTCCGTGGACCTGGTGAACGGCTTCCCGATGGCGTATTTCGGCGATCGTCGCACTCCGGATCTCCAATTCGACTATGTAGTCTTCGCCGCCCAACGCCAACTGACCTCCGCCGATGTTATCGGTGCGTCCGCCGACGCAATCGCCTCAGGACGACTCTGGTTTGTGGGCGACGGCAAAAGCCCCACCAGCGCAAACGGCGCCGAAATCGGCGAAAAGATCGCCGCCGCCTGTTTCCCGGAAGTCGCCCTGGCCAGTCCTCCCACACCGATTGACCCGGCGAGCACGCACGCAGGGTCTCGTGGACGAGCTTCGCGCTGAACACTACAACGCCACCATCACCTATTTCGAACCCACCCATTCGGACCTATGGGTTCTGCGGTTCGGCCCGACCACGGAGATGTGTCTCATCTGCCGGGCCAGTACGCCTCGCTCGGCCTCGGTTATTGGGAAGACCGGGTGGACAACGCCCACGATCCGGGGTTGGACGAGCGCTGGCCAAAGCTCATTCGGCGGTCGTATTCGATAAGTAGTCGCATCTTCGATGAGCACGGCTACCTGGTCAACAACGATCTGCACAACGAGTTGGAGTTCTACATCGTCCTCGTCCCACCGACCGACGACAATGTCCCCGCCCTCACCCCTCGCCTGGCGCTAAAACGGCCCGGCGATCGGATCTACCTTGGACCCAAGGTGGCCGGTCGCTACACCTTGAACAGCGTGATCGATCCTCGCTCCACTGTGCTGTTCTTCTCTACCGGAACCGGCGAGGCTCCCCACAACGCCATGCTGCTCGAGTTGCTCCGGAAGGGTCACACCGGACCGATCGTGTCTGCGGTCAGCGTCCGAAAGTGGGCAGACCTGGGGTACATGGAAAAGCACCGGGACATCGAGGAGCGATACCCAAACTACGCATACCTCCCCTTGCCCACACGAGAAGAGGGTGTTCCCAAGACCTACATCCAGGCGCTCATCAGTAACAATGTCTTCGAGGAGATGGGTATCGGGCTGGATCCATCCAGCACTCACGTGTTTCTGTGCGGGAACCCGTCGATGATCGGCATCCCCGAACAAGATGCCGACGGCAACGAGCACTTCCCCGAGACGGTCGGGGTAGTCCAGTTGCTCGTGGAACGGGGCTTTACCGTGGACCGCCGCAACCAGCCCGGCAACATCCACTACGAGGAATACTGGTAGGCGTCAGAGGTGCTTCCGGGAGCTGCGCATGGCGGCGAGTTGCTCGAGGTTGTGGTCCGCTCGGAGTTTGGCGTAGCGCTCGCTGTCGGAGGGCACGATCGCAACGCGGCCATCGGCATCGAAAAAGAAGCCCCATCCATAACGCTTCGCCAACGGTGACGCCCGGAAACAGGCTCGTGCTTCGCTGAAGTATGCGCTCCGCAAGTTCTCGTGTTCATCGGCCGAGAGTCCTTCGCCACCCTTCCGGGTGATCCAGACCGATGACAAGGTCTTGGGACATAGTGAGATCAAAGTCGCGACCGTGGAGCATCTCAAACTCCTGAGCGGCGATCGTGGGTCTCCCTTGATAGAGCGCCGGCGGAGTTTCAGCGGCGTCGACCGGGCAGTCCTCGGCGACGGAGATCGACGTGTCCCGATATTCGAACGCCATCACGCCACCTTACGACCCATCCAGCCCGCGATCTGCAGGAGGACGGGTGCATCCGGCCCGGGGTCCACGACTTCATCGAAGGGAATCTCGTCGCTGCCCCTGTCCTGAGCAGGGAGACATCCGGGCTGCCGCCGAAGCGCCGCCCAGATCGTCGTCGGCGATCTCGAAATCGGCGCCGAGTGCGGTGGCGAGATCCCATCCGTGGGTGGCGAGTTCGGCGGTGTGGTCAGGATTACCGGCCCGCCAGGAAGCGTTCCCCAAGGAACTTCATACAACTGGTGGAGCTTGGCCGGGTCTGTCCACGCATCCATTACGTCGTGGGCTGCGGGATGAAGGCTTCCGCATGACCAGCCTCCCGGGCAGCATCCTCGGGCATGGCTTCGGTGCGCAATGTTGGCCATTGCCGAGCGACAGCCACCCGTCGGACTCACGAGCACGAGATGATTGAGCAGGTCCCTGAACGTTGAACTCGGTGCAGGGCGTGGGGAGGTCCATCTGGTCGGTGGTAATAGTCTCCATCAGGATTCGGACCGCTTGGTTACGTCGGCCAATCCATGCGGGGGTCCTGCGGGTGATTCCGGTGTTCTGTGTCATGAGCTCAGTATTCACCTCAAACTGGCCACCTCCTGGACAGTTTGAATGGGGATTACTCCAGCGTACCGCGCGCTGCGCACGCCGATCGCCCTCCTCCTGCTTCTCCAGAGGCGGCGATCACTGACCGCAGCCGAGATCGCCGCAGAGCTAGAAGTGTCCGAGCGACGGCTCGACGGGACCTGGAGGCGCTCTCGATGAGCGGAGTTCCGGTGTACTCCACCTCCGGTCGAGGCGGCGGATGGAAACTGCTGGGCGGTGCTCGAACCGTCTCACAGGCCTCTCCGCCGACAAAGCGCGCGCCGTCTTCCTGGCTGCCGGGCCGTCGGCCCGCGCCACGCCCGAACTCAAGTTCGCGCTCGGAAAGTCAGTGGCGCGCTGCCGGAGACCTTCCGCTCCGACGCCGAAGCGGCAGCGACAGCCATCAAGATCGACCCGACGGGGTGGGGTCAGATCAGGCGGGATTCACCACCGCATCTCGACCGCCTGACCGAGTCGGTCGTGGCTGGCCACCAAGTGGAGATCGACTATGAGAGCCCCCGCAGCGGCCGATCCCACCGACTGATCAGTCCCCTCGGTCTGGTCACAAAGCGTGGCGTCTGGTACCTCGTGGCGGTATTCATCCCGGTTCCGCAACCACCCTCCCGAACAGCGATCCGCTTCGAACCTTCCGTCTCGAGCGTATTCGGAGGTTGTTGACCATCGACGTCAGTCATTCGACGATCGGTCTTCGACCTTGAGCCAGAATGGGATCGATCGTTAGCACGGTGGAGGCGAGTCGCGGTGAGCTTGTAGTTCGTATCGTCGCGAGACCGCTGTGGAGGGTCGCTTGATATCAATCTCGGGGCGGATCGTTCGAAAATAGAATCGTCGTGCTAACCGGACGGTTCACCGCGAACGTACAGCGACCATCACCGAACTTGGACCACGACGATCTCGCAGCCGAGTCGCTCGGCTACGGCAGCGCAGTCGACGGTCCTCGATTGACCGGAAGAGTTCGTGCGGAGTTCTCGCGAATTGGAGCCGAACTTTCCGCAGCCTGGTCGGCTGATTTGGGGCGCTTGCAGATCAGCCCTGAACAGCTCGGCTCAGAGATGCTTCACGCTTCGCGTTTGGTGAGCCTGGACAGGTGCTCCTATCGCGCTCTACATAGGACACGCACTGCGTCGGGATCGGTTCGGGTATATCGCCGGAGCGCCCAACCGAGAGCCTTAAGGACGAAGAATTTCTTATCGGCCGCCGGAGATCACAGTAGTGGAGCAGCTGCTTCGCATCGGTGTCAGCCTTTCAGAGGGAGCTCATGAAGGATGGCGGTCGGAGCGACCCAGATGTCATCATCATCAATCGACTCGTCGATGACCATTTGAAGTTCTCGATCCGCCTTCACCACGGGACCAACGCCATGAACGGCCAAGGCATCCACGGTGTCCCACCACGACTTGGTCTGGATGAGCCCTCGGAGCGGCTCGAGATTCCCGCTCTGAGAAGTCTTCGTTCGCCCGAACAAGATCGACGGCGACCTGGGCGAACTCGCGTTCAGACTCATCCATCAACGCATCTGCGACATCGAGGATCTCGTCGGCGGTCCAGGCCTTTGCGGCACGGAGCAGCGGTTCACCGCAGCCCGCCGAGCCGGCGTTCACCCCAGAAACGGAAATGATCCTTCATGTAGGCGGCCATCGGTGCCGCATCCTCGGCAACGGCGGACAGGTTCAAGCACGGCACGCACCCATAGCCGCGGCATTTACGACGGTGACTTCGGGCGCCATCGCTCCAGCGTAGGCTCGGAGCATGACTCCGAAGTACAAAGGACCCAGCGAAGCACTGGCGGCCTACGACGCAGCGCTCACGACCGTGATCGGCGAGGATCACAAGGAGCGGCGAACCGTACTCCTCGCTCAACGGAAACATGTTCAGCTTTCTAGGCAAGTAGGGCGAATTGGCTCTCGACTCGGGAAGGCGGAGCGCGAGGAATTCATCGCCACCTACGATTCCCATCTTGCTGTGAGCTATGAAACGGTCATGAAGGAATACGTGGTGGTGCCGACCACATGCTTCGGAATCAACCAGACGAAACCGCCCGCTGGCTCCAGCTCAGCTACGACTACGCAAAGACGCTGAAGCCGAAACCGACCAAACGCCCGAGGGCCAAAAAGTAGAGCAGCGGCCGGTGGCGCTTCAGCGATTGGATGGCGGAAGGTATGGGATTCGAACCCATGGTGATGCGAAACACCACAACGGTTTTCGAGACCGTCCCATTCGTCCACTCTGGCAACCTTCCGCCGGTGAGGGTAGCACCCGCAGTCGCCGTCGCCATCTGTAGACGTGCCATGGATTACAGGATTACAGGCCAGCGTTACTCGGTAGCCTGAAACTCTCATGATGAGTATGCACTCGCTCTGGCCGCGTGACAGAGAATCGATGAAAGACGCGAAGATCGATCGGGACTCCGCCCGCCGCGTCTGGCGTTTCGCCCGGCCCTACCGTGGAATGGTTCTGGGCTTTCTGGTCACGGTTATCGCCCAAGCGTTGTTGGGACTAGTGCCGCCACTGCTCTTTGGCCGGATCATCGACGATGCCATCCCCGAAGAGAACACCGGCCTCTTGGCATGGTTCGCCTTCTTTATCGTTCTCGCCGCGTTGGCGTCAGCTGCTGTTTCGCTCTTCGAGCGCTATTGGTCATCGTTGATCGGTGAGGGCGTGATCTTCGATCTGCGCACCCAGCTGTTCGATCACGTCCAACGACTGCCGCTGGCGTTCTTCACCCGCACCCAAACCGGCACGCTCACCAACCGACTCAACAGCGACGTGATCGGCGCCCAACGAGCCCTCACCGCCACGCTTGGCACGGTGGTGAGCAACGTGATCGTGTTGGTCACCACGGTATTCGCAATGTTTGTGATCGAATGGCGCCTCACCATGCTGGCCCTGATCATCACGCCGCTCTTCGTTGCGCCCTATCGCAAGATCGGCCAGATGCAGCAGAACCTCACCCGGCAGAGCATGGACCATAACGCTCAGATGAATAGCACCATGACCGAGCGCTTCAACGTGAGCGGGGCATTGCTGGTGAAGCTGTTCGGACGCCAGAACGACGAAGCCGAGATGTTCAGCGAACGCGCCGCCGCGGTTCGTGACATCGGCATCAAGTCGGCGCTCTTCACCCGCAGCTTCATGATCATGTTGTCGTTGCTGGGCGCCATCGGAACTGCGCTGGTGTATGGGCTGGGCGGCTACTTCGCCATCCAGAAGTCGATCGATGCCGGCGCCCTCGTGACCATGGGCCTGTTGATCGGCCGGGTCTACACACCTCTCACCGGTCTCACCAACGCCCGCATCGACGTGCTCACCGCGCTGGTCAGCTTCGACCGCGTCTTCGAGGTCCTCGACGCTCCGAGCCCGCTCACCGACAAACCCGGCGCATTAGAACTCCCCCGACCCCGGGGTGAAATCCGGTTTGACAACGTCACCTTCCGCTACCCAGACAGCACCGAGACCATCATCCCCAGCCTCGAAACACAGAGCTCCGCTCTCTCAGATGAGGACAGCCCGCCGGTCATCCGAAACCTCTCGGTCACCATCCAGCCTGGACAACTGGTGGCGCTGGTGGGCCCGTCCGGCGCCGGCAAGACTACGATCACCAATCTTGTCCCCCGCCTTTATGACGTGACCGGCGGTGCGCTGATGATCGACGGTCACGACGTTCGGGATGTCACCCAGGACTCGCTGCGAGCCGCCATCGGTGTTGTTGTGCAGGACCCCCACCTGTTCCACGAGTCCATTCGAGACAACCTGTTGTACGCCAAACCGGACGCCACCAGGGCGGATCTGGAACGGGTCTGCCGAGCCGCCCAAATCTGGGACACGATCGACAAGCTGCCGGGCGGTCTGGACACCGTGGTTGGCGACAGGGGATACCGCATGTCCGGCGGTGAGAAGCAGCGACTTTCCATCGCCCGGATGCTGTTGAAAGACCCGGCGATCGTGATCCTCGACGAAGCCACGAGTTCGTTGGACTCGGAGAACGAATCGCTCGTGCAGCAGGCGCTGGCCGAGGCGCTGCGGGGGCGGACCGCTCTGGTGATCGCCCATCGACTCTCCACCATCACCGACGCCGACCTGATCCTGGTACTCGACGAGGGTCACCTGGTGGACAAGGGCACACACCCGGAGCTGATGGCGAACGACGGGCTGTACTCCGAGCTCTACACCACCCTGGTCCGCGGCGACCTCGAGCCCACCCCATAACCCCTCCCTTTCCCCCGAAATGTCGGGTTCAGCAGAGATTTGAGGAATGCGCTGCTACTAACTACTTCTACTGAAGAGCCGAGCCGCCACCAACAGCACAACCGCACCGAAGATCGAACCCAGGAATCCCGAGGCGGCGAACTGCAACCCCTCTCCCTGGAGCACGTTGATAAGTGTTCCCCCCACCACCGAACCGACGATGCCGAGAACGATTGTGCCGATACAGCCGAGATCGTTCGGCGCCGTCACCACGAATTGCGCGATGAGCCCAACGATCAACCCACCGAGGATCCAGCTGAAGAGTCCCATGGTTCAATCCTTGCAGGCGACGACGCCTGAGCGTAAGGGCCCCACCAGATTTTCTTGACAGAAGTGATGTGAGAGCGGAGGAGGTGGGATTCGAACCCACGGTAGGTTTCCCTACACACGCTTTCCAAGCGTGCCGGTTCGGCCGCTTTCGTACTCCTCCATTTGCTTCCCATAGGTTGCCCTATGAAATGCAGTCCCTAGGATACAGGTCCGAGAACATCGATCGTAACAGGAATTCATTTCCTGTCTCGAGAGGTGGCGGTCGGACCCTGTGCGACTGGATCCCGTGAACCGAGTCAGGGCCGGAAGGCAGCAGCTCTCAGCGGTCCCTCCGGTGCGCCGCAGATCGTCTGGCCGCCACCTCTTGAGGTTTTCACGCCGGTGCCACGGTACAAACAAGCCGTGAATCACTCCGAGGCAATGCTGATCGCACTGCAGGAAGCCGTGGCCGCCCTTGAGCACGACGACGTGCCAGTTGGCGCCGTTGTCTTGAACCCGTCCAACGAGATTGTGGCCCAGCGCCACAACGAACGGGAACGGACCGGCGACCCCACCGCTCATGCCGAGATTCTGGCGCTGCGCGACGCCGCCGCCTTGACCGACTCTTGGCATCTCGACGGACACACGCTCGTGGTCACGCTGGAGCCGTGCCCGATGTGTGCCGGAGCTGCGGTCAACAGCCGGCTCGCCACGGTGGTATACGGAGCTGCGGACATGAAGGCCGGTGCCTGCCTCAGCCTCATGAATATCGGCGGCGATCCCCGCCTCAACCACCAATTCGAGATCATCGACGGCGTCCACGCCAAGGAGGCCGGCGCCCTGTTAAGCGACTTCTTCGCTGCGCTCCGCTGAGATTTCGCCGAGCCGCGTCCCACAGTCGCAAAGGCCGGTGCTAGATTCACTACAACGCATAGCGAGGTAGCATGCCAACCGAGATACCACGTAGGCAGACCACGAGGAGTGAAACCACAAATGGATGACAGCCAACTTCTCAAGGGAGTCCTCGATCTTTCGGTCCTGAGTGTGCTTGAGGATCACGACAATTACGGCTACGAGATCGTCACCCGGCTTCGCGAAGCAGGCCATGAGAATGTTGGCGAAGCATCGGTGTATGGAACCTTGCGGCGACTCCACAACGACAACCTCCTCACTGCCTATATGCGACCCTCCGACGCCGGCCCGCACCGCAAGTACTACAACCTCACCGCCACCGGTCGTCAACGCCTACGCGATGACACCAAGACTTGGCGCCGGTTCGTGGAAACCATGAACTTTGTTTTGAAAGAAGGAACCCGATGACCAGCACGTTCACCGACACCGGCCGCGAGGCCGCCATTCACGACTACGTTCAACGCTGCCGCCCCTATCTGCTCGATCTCACCCCGGATCAGCAGGACCAGCTGGAGGACGACATTCGCCAGATCGTGGGCGAGGTGGCGATGGAGCTCAACGGCCAACCGGATGACCTGGTTGGTCCACCGCTACGCTTCGTGGCCGAACTTCGAACCGCCGCCGGGCTGCCTCTGCAGCTGCTATCACACTGCCCCCAAGCTCCAGAACCAGCGCGCACCCTGGCTACTGCCGGTTCAGCGATCAAAGGCCTCAGTCGGTGGATTCGCCGAACGGCTACACCCTGGGTCGTTGCTCTAGCGAAGGATTTGAGGCCGGCTGGCTGGGTATTACGAGGCGTTGGATTGGCGATCCTGGCGGGCGCGCTGACCCAGGACTACGGCCATCAAGGAATCGTTCCGAACCTCTTTCGTTCGCAGGTGCTTGGGATTGCAGTGACGATCGGTGCCGTCGTCGCCTCTGTGGAGATCGGACAGAAGCATCTGACCGGTCGGGGCCAGAGGCTCGCGGTGGCCGTGGCGAGCGTTGCGGCGGCAATCGGCCTCGTCGTAGCGGCCGGGGATATCACCGATCCGTACAACCCGAATTTCGACCCCAACGTGACGGACGAAGCCTTCACCTATGACGACTCTCAGATGACCACCGCTACAACCGTGCTCGCGCAACTGGAAAATGGCGGCAGTGCTATTGGGATCGCGCCGTTCCTGAACGAACCCACGCGCTCCACCATCACCTTTCTCACCGATACCGATGCCCCGATGACCGACCCGATCGCCTCCTCAACTCAGGCCCATGAAGTTCTGAATCAGATTCGAAACCAGGGTTTCTTGATCGGATCGGTCAGCCTGGCCGTCCAATCCCACCACACCGACGTCGCCGAGCCAGACTCAGGCCATGGCAAGTACATCTTTGAGACATTCGACGACGCCCATCAATTCGTGGAGGACTTCTTCGCCACCCGATAGGCCCACCGAATGGAAAACGACGGGTTAGAGGGCGGAGCGGCCTTCCAGGGCGCGGCCGAGGGTGAGTTCGTCGGCGTAGTCCAAGTCACCGCCCACCGGGAGACCACTGGCCAACCGAGTCACCCGAATCATGTCGAACGACTTCAGCATCCGGGCGATGTAGGCCGCAGTGGTCTCTCCCTCCAGATTGGGATTGGTGCAGATGATGATCTCTTCGATGTCTTCACTGGCGATCCGGGTGGCGAGCTCCTTTACCTTCAGCTGTTCCGGCCCAATTCCCTCCAGTGGATTGATGGCCCCCATGAGCACGTGATAACGCCCTCGGAACGCTCCTGTGCGCTCCAGCGCCGCGATGTCCTTGGGCTCCTCCACCACACAGATCACATTGTGATCCCGGCTGGGATCGTTGCAGATCTCGCATATCGGACCTTCGGCTACGTTGAAACAGCGCTCACAAAACGAGACCTTGTCCTTCACGTCGATCAGCGCCTCGGAAAGGCGGGACACGTCTACACGATCCACGTTGAGAAGATGGAAGGCGATCCGCTGTGCCGACTTGGGGCCGATACCAGGCAGTCGACCCAGCTCGTCGATCAGTACCTCGAGCGGGCGGGCATACGTACTCATCCGCCGCCAAGCATTCCGCCCAAGCCACCAAGATCCATGCCGCCCATGTCCATACCACCCAGAGCATCTTGCTGAAGTTCCGCCAGTTGGCCGGCGGCGTCACGCAATGCAGCCAACACCAGATCTGACAGCAGTTCGATGTCGTCGGGATCAACAACATCGGGGCTGATACGCACAGCGAGGAACGTTCCGTCACCTTGCGCGTCGATCTCCACCTTTCCACCGCCAGAGGAGCCGGTGACCACAGTGGCGGCCTGAGCCTCCTGGGCTTCAGCCATTTGGCTCTGCATGGCCTGGGCGGTTTCCAGTAGTGAGTTGAGATCGAAACCGGCGAGAGGATTGTTTTCGGACATGTTTGCTCCTTGGAGATATCAGGTGAGATCAGGGGGTGGGTCCACCAGTTTCGCACCGGGGAAGGCCTGGGTCAGGCGTTCGACCATGGAATTGGACGAATCGTCGGCATCGGTCAGCTCGCTCATCGGGCCTATGTCTTCCTCCGAATCGGAAGGCGCCTTGGGCTGAGAACTGCGAGGCCGCGGCGCCCCACCACCGGAACGGGAAGCGTCAACGATCACGGCAACCGAAACGGCCGACTTGAAGTGCTGACCGAGGGCGTTCTCCAGCTCCGTTTTCACCTCATCGGCCCGATCGGCCGGGAGCGCCGACGGGTAGGCGAAGGTGATCACATTGTTGGTGACAGCGGTGAGCCTTCCCTGGCGGAATCTGGCCCGGACCTTCTGGTTCAAGCCCTCGAGTACTTCACCCATGGCGGCCTCCACCTGGGTCTTTGAAATGCTGGCTCCAACCCCAGGCGCCGGAGCTGCGGAAGTAGCAACGGGCGGAGGCGGCGAGGCCGCAGCCACCGGTGGCGGCGGTGTTGGCCGACGGTTCGGCGGCGGCGGCGTAGCTGCCGCCACCGGCGAAGGTGGTGGCGGGGCGACCGTCCCCTGGGACAGAGCGGCGAGCTGTCGTTCGAGTGATTCGATGCGCTGCTCCAACGCCGAAAGATCGTTGCCGTCGGTTCGGGCCAATCGAAGGAGGGCGACCTCCACCGGGACCCGCGGATCTGGCGCTTGTCGCACCTCCACCAGGGCTGTACCCATCATCTCCAGCGACCGGGTGATCGTGGCGGGTCCCATGAGTGCGGCCAGTTCCTGGGCCCGATCCCGAGCCGCTTCGTTGAGATGCGGAAGCGGCGCCTTCATGGACGCCAGGAATGCGTTACGAAGCTCACTGAGCATGTCTTCACCGATGATGCGTGGTTCGGCTCCGGCCTCCAGACTCCGCTGCATGGCGGCGATCACGCCGGCGCTATCCCGCTGGCCGATGGCCCGGCACAAGTCTGCTCCGGCGGTGATGCTCTCTGGGGCCCCGCCCGAGGCCACCACCAAATCGAGGGCACTGAGGGTGTCGCGAGCCGACCCTCCGCCAGCCTTCAACGCCCAGGCGATTCCCGCTTCATCCACCTCCAGTCCGGCGTCAGCGATCACCCAGCGAATGTGCTCCTCCAGCACACTGGCAGGCAACAACGAAAAGCGGAAATGCTGGGTTCTGCTGAGAATCGTTGGAACAACTTTCTGCGGCTCTGTAGTGGCGAGCACGAAGACCACGTGGTCAGGCGGTTCCTCCAAGGTCTTCAACAGTGCATTCTCGGCCCCCGAGCTGAGCATGTGGACCTCATCGAGGATGTAGACCTTGGTCCGGCCGGGTGATCCCAGGGCTACCCGGTTGATCAACTCTCGAATATCGTCGACCTTGTTGTTACTGGCCGCGTCGAGCTCGTGGAGATCGAACGAGCGCCCGCTCTCGATGTCTCTACAACTGACGCAGGTGCCGTCGGGCTCGCCGTTGGTGGGGTTCTCACAGTTGAGGGCTTTGGCCAACACCCGGGCCGTGCTGGTTTTGCCAGTACCGCGAGGTCCGCTGAACATGTAGGCATGACCGTGCCGCCCTTCCGCCACTGCTGCTCGCAGCGCGTTGGTGACGATGGGCTGGCCCTTAATCTCTCCAAAGGTTTGTGACCGATACCGGCGGTACAGCGACTGGTGACCCACAAATTGATCCTATTGCCACCGCGGGCGGTTCGCCGCAGCACCGCTGAGACCACCTCGGGTGACGTTCGGCAGGGAAATTTGCCCAATCGCTTGTCACGAGACCGTCATATGTCGTAACCTAACTGCAACGCAAGGAACCAGAGCGTTTCGCACACTTGCCGCCCGCTGCGAAGCGTAACGATCCCTTGCAAAGTACAGCCAATACCCGGGTCGGTGATTCCTCTCCCCGTCGGCCCGGGGATTGCGCGTTCTCAATACTCTAGAGTCCCTTCATGACTGCAATAGATGACCTTCGAGACCAGCTGGCTCAGGGAAACACGGTCCTCATCGACGGCGGGACCGGAACAGAGATCGAGGCTCAAGGCGGAGCGATGGTGCAGGGTGCCTGGTGCGGCGCCGCCGCGCTCACCCATCCCGCAATTGTTCAGAGTGTCCACGAGCAGTACCTCCGGCTTGGTGCGAAGGTGATCATCGCCAACAACTACGCCACCTCCCGCCACGTCCTCGCCCAAGCTGGCTGGGAAGGGCAATTCGAAGAGTTGAACCGCGCCGGGATCGAATTGGCGCTCGCCGCTCGCGCCACGGTGGGCGCCGCCAACGCCGTTGTTGCAGGGTCGCTCTCCACCACAACCCAGGGCGGCGAGCAACCTCCTCTGGGAGTGTTGTTGGCCAACCTGAGCGAGGGGGCCCAGATCCAGGCCGACGCCGGCGCCGAACTTCTGATTCTCGAAATGATGGGCTCGATCGAACTCACCAAAATCGCTCTCACGGCCGCCGTAGGGACGGGCCTTCCGGTGTGGCTGGGGTGGAGCTGCGAGGAGCGAAACGGTGTCCCTTGGCTCCACTACGGAGGCGAGACACTCGATGACGCCATGCGCTGGGGATGGGGAGCGCCGATTGAACTTATGGCGATCATGCACACCGAGACCAGCGAGTGTGACGCCTGTCTAGAGGTAATCCGACGGCACTGGGACGGGCCGGTTGGCGTCTACGCCCACACCGGCAAGTGGGAGCCCCCAAATTGGATCTTCGAGAATACGATCTCGCCTGACGACTATGCGGCGGCCGCCCGCAGGTGGATCGCTAGCGGTGTTCAGGTTGTCGGTGGTTGCTGCGGGATCGGTCCCGCCCACATCAAGGAGTTGGCAAAGGGTCTCACAGCGCCTTGAAGATGATGGCGTCGCCCTGACCGCCACCACCGCACAACGCAGCTGCCCCGTAGTCCACGCCGCGCCGCCGCATCTCCATCAGGAGGGTCAGTGCCAACCGGTTACCCGAGGCCCCGATGGGATGCCCGAGAGCGATAGCACCGCCATTCACATTCACGACGTCGGAGTTGATGCCCAGGTCATCCATGCTGGCAACGGCAACGGCCGCGAAGGCCTCATTGATCTCATAAAGCCCAAGATCGTCAACCGCCAAATCCGCGCGGTCCAGTGCTTGCACGATCGCTCGGGACGGCTGGCTGAGCAGTGACGTGTCCGGTCCTGCTACCTGGCCAATCGCAACAATCTCACCCAATGGAGCGAGGCCGAGCTCTTCAGCCTTCGCAGCGCTCATAATGATCGTGGCCGACGCCCCATCGGAGATCTGAGAAGCGTTCCCGGCGGTGATGTTTCCGCTCTTGTCAAAGGCCGGCCGGAGCTGTGCCAATGACTCCGCAGTTGTGCCGGGACGAACTCCCTCATCCTCTTCCACCATTACTGGATCGCCTTTGCGCTGAGGAACCGAGACCGGCACGATCTCTTCGGCAAACCGTCCTTCCTTGATGGCCGCGGCGGCTCGTTCGTGTGACATGGCCGACAGCTCATCCTGCGGCTCACGGGCCAGACCTGCGGTTGCTGCATGCTTTTCGGTCCCCGCTCCCATGGCACAGGCGTCAAATGCGCAGAACAAACCGTCATACATCATGGAATCCACCACGGTCTTGTCGCCGGCTCGGTAGCCAGCCCGCGCCCCGGGCAGCAAGTAGGGGGCATTGGTCATGGACTCCATCCCTCCGGCCACCACGATCTCCGCCTGACCGCTCTGGATCATCAGGTCGGCCAGCATGATCGCATTCAGCCCGGAGAGACACACTTTGTTGATGGTGGTACTGGGCACGGTCATGGGAATTCCGGCATTAACCGCCGCTTGTCGAGCGGTGATTTGGCCGGCCCCTGCCTGCAGGACCTGTCCCATGATGACGTAGTCCACCTTGTCCGGAGCCACACCCGCCCGCTCCAGAGCGGCCTTGATCGCAAAGCCACCCAGATCGGTGGCGGAGAGACTGGCGAAGGCACCAGACAGCTTTCCGATAGGCGTGCGAGCACCTGCGACGACAACTGATCCGGCCATGATTGATCTACCTCGGCTACGTAAAGAGCGCTGACGGATTGTCCGCCAACGCTCTTCAGACTATGAGTTGTGTTGAGGTGCAACAAATGCACCCAACGATCAGAGGGCTACAGGTCGTCGCCCCGAGCGCTGTCTACGGCTCGCTGCATCGCCTCACGAACCAGTTTGGCCAGGGGGTCCTCATCGGCCAAGACCTTCTCGGGGGCATCGTGGGCGGGGTGTGAGCCCTTACCGCTCAGTGCAGCTGGTACAGCATCAACGGCTTCGGCGGGGCCCGCCATGGCATCAGCCATCAGGTCACCCGAATCGTCGGGCACCTCTACCGAATCCAGGGGTGAGCTGTCATCGGCGGGCATCGTGGAGATGCTGTCTTCAATAATGACACCATCCACGTGATCCAGCTCGTCCTCAGCCTCAACAGCGTCAACAGCGTCCTCAGCGTCCTCAGCCTCAACAGCGTCCTCAGCGTCCTCAGCCTCAACAGCGTCCTCAGCCTCAACAGCGTCCTCAGCGTCATCAGCTTGCTCGCCCTCGAGCGCCTCGATCTCTGCTTCGAGTTCGGCCAGCTCGCGAGCCTCGACCTCTTCAGGGGTCTCCTCGCTGTCAGCGGCTTCCTCGACGTCGGACTCAGCGTCCTCGGAAGCCTCAGCGTCCTCGGCCTCGCTCAAGTCGTCGACATCGTCCTCCGCCGACTCTTGCGTTTCGATAATCGCGACGTCTGGTTCGCCAACAGCGTCGTCACCGTCGACGCTCTCGTCACCGCTATCGGGGGCTGCGTCTGGGTTTTCGTAGAACTGGGGCTCGAAGACCTCATCGAGGGAGTTGGCGAATGGTGATGCCTTGCCACCGCTCGTGAGAGCCCGTGTGGCTCGATCATGGGCCTCGCCAAGAACCTCGTCGGCTTCAACAAGTTCCAACTCAGGGAGGGCGTCGGCGTCGAGCTTGTCGAGAGCCGCAGTGAGTTCGGCCTGCGCCGAAACCAGACGGTCCCGGCTGGACTGTTCGGTGAGCTGCAGGATTCGCATCCGCTTCTCGGCGGTCTCCATATCGCTCCGCACCTTCACCCGGACGATCTCATCGGCCTCGTGACGGATGAACTCGGCCTGACTACGGGCTTCGGCCAACAGATCGGCGACCTCAGACTTGGCTGCGGTGAGCGCTTCTTTCGCCTCGGCCCGGTCTTTCAACGTGGCTTCGCGAATTTCTTCTAGTTCTTTGTCCAGATTGGCTCGAGCTTCTTCGAGGTCGGCCTTCATCTGTTCGGTCTCGGCCTCGGCTTCGGACCGAATCCGGTCCGCCTCAACTTTGGCCTCATCCAGAAGCCCGGTGGCCTCGGCGCGAATGGCGTCGGCTTCCTCCTCGGCAGATCCCTTGATGGTGTCTGCTGATTCCTCCGCCGATCGCAGCAGGCCTGCAATGCGATCACCGAGTTCGTTGAACTTGTCGGAGTCAATTTCCGACGCAGTGGAGAGCGAGGGTGGCACTGGCATCTGGGCAGCGGCGGCAATCGCTGCTTCCTTCGAACGCCTCGCCTCGTCGGCAGCCGCCTTCGCAGTCGCCACTTCCTTTTGCAGCTCGCGCATGTCGGTGGCGACGCGCTTCAGAAAAGCGGTCACCTCGTGTTTGTTCGAACCGAACAACGACTGCTTGAACTCTTGGGCTTCAAGTTGATCAGGGCTAAGTGCCACGGCGAAATCCTCCTCGCTCAACATACTGTTCGGCACTGGGTGCAGGCTTGTAAGTAATTTCTTGGGAAAGCCATTCAGTTTTGGGCTGGTGACCGTTACCCGCTACCTTCGCGCCCATGAGGCAGATCCAAGAAGCCATTGTTGCTGACGCCAGTGCGGATGAGTTGGCAGCCTTGCCGATTCCCGAGACGTATCGAGCGGCGTTCGTCCGGCGCAGCGACGCCGAAATGTTTGCGGGCCGAGAGTCGTGGGAGAAAGATCCAAGAGAGTCCATCCAGATCGATCACGTCCCGGTTCCCGAACTTGCACCCGACGAGGCGCTGGTCGCAGTCATGGCGTCATCAATCAATTTCAATACCGTGTGGACCTCGATTTTTGAACCCCTGTCCACCTTCGGCTTCCTCGACCGTCTTGGCAAAGAGAGCGTATGGGGCGCCCGCCACACGCTGGATTACCACGTGATCGGTAGCGACGGCGCCGGTGTAGTACTACGCACTGGCAGCGGCGTAAGAAACTGGAAAACCGGCGACAAGGTGAACATCCACTGCAACTACGTCGACGACCAGGACCCCACCTCCCACGACGACTCGATGATGGCCGCCAACCAACGCATCTGGGGGTTCGAGACCAACTTTGGTGGACTGGCCGACCTCACCGTCGTGAAGGCCAACCAGCTCATGCCCAAACCCAGCCACCTCACCTGGGAGGAGAGCGCAGTGAACGCCCTCTGCGGCAGCACGGCGTTCCGGATGCTGGTGTCCAACAACGCCTCGGCAATGAAACAGGGCGACGTGGTTTTGATCTGGGGGGCAACCGGTGGCCTGGGCGGGTATGCGGTCCAGTTGGTGCTGAACGGTGGAGGGGTCCCGGTAGGAGTGGTCTCATCGCCAGAGAAGGCCGAACTTCTGAAGAAGATCGGCTGCGAAGCCGTCATTGATCGCAAGGCGGAGAACTACCAGTTCTGGTCCGACCCCCACACCCAGGACGAGAGCGAGTGGCGCCGATTCGGCAAGAAGATCCGGGAATTGGTGGGTGAGGATCCCAACATCATCTTCGAGCACCCAGGCCGGCAAACCATGGGGGCCTCGGTTTTCGTGTGCCGACGCGGCGGTGCAATCGTTACATGTGCGGCGACGTCGGGGTACATGATCGAGTACGACAACCGCCACTTGTGGATGAAGCTCAAGCGGATCGTTTCCAGCCATTTCGCCAACTACCAGGAGGCGTGGTCCATGAATCGGCTGATAGATCGAGGCGCCATACAGCCCATTCTGTCGGAGGTGTTTGCGCTGGAAGATGTTGGGGAGGCCACCCGGCAGGTCCACCAAAACCGCCATGAGGGCAAACTGGGCGTCCTCTGTCTGGCGCCTGAGGAAGGCCTGGGCATCCAAGACCCAGAAAAGCGAGCCCGCATAGGCGAGGACAAAATCAGGATGTTCCGGCGCTAGCGCACCCAGTTGAGACTAGAACGGCTCGCCGGGGATGAGTGTGGCCCGGTGCCACAGGAGATGGGCGTCGTCCAGCTCCACCGGTTTGGACAGCAGGTACCCCTGGGCGTAGTCAGCACCCAGCTGATGGAGATGTTCCAGCTGTTCAACCGTCTCCACCCCCTCGGCTACAACAGTGAGCCCGAGCGATTCGGCCAAGGTGACCGACGCCGAAACGATGGCGGTGTCTTCCCTATTGCTGCCGAGCCCATCCACAAATGACCGATCGATCTTGAGGGTATGGGCCATGGAGAAGCGCCGGAGGTAATCGAGCGTGGCGTAGCCGATCCCGAAATCGTCGATGCTGAGATGGCAGCCCAGATCCGCAAGTGCTACCAGCGCCTGCGACGCCCGTTCCAAATCCTCCACTTTCATGGATTCAGTAACCTCGAACCCTACGGACCGGGGGTCGATCTGGAAGTACTCCAGCGCCTCGTTGACAGTGGGTAAGAGCGAGGGATGGGAGAGCTGTCGAGCCGACAAGTTGACCGAGATCTGCGGGCGGCCACCGGCTAGACGGTCGGGCCAGTCGGCGATTTGGCGGCAAGCCTCTTTGATCACCCAGTTGCCGATGTCGATGATGAGGCCAGAATCTTCGGCGATTTCGATGAACAATGCAGGGGGCAGCACACCGTGACCGGGCCGGTCCCACCGGATCAATGCCTCAGCACCCATCATCGATCCGGTGGCAACTTCGATGATCGGCTGGTAGACGAGGAACAGTTCATCACCCTCGATCGCCTCCCGAAGTGCCCGTTCCAGCTCATGGCGGGCGGCGAGCTGCTTTCGGAGTTCGGCGTCGAAGACACTCACTTGGTCTCGACCAGCCTCGTGGGCAACGTCGACGGCCGACTCGGCGTTGGCGATGACGTCGGCAGCATCGAGGGTGTCATCGCCGTGGAGCATGACTATCCCCACCGATGCTGTTACCTGCAATGATTCCTGCTCGTCGATATCGATCGGTGCCACCACCGCCTGGCGTAGAAGATCAGCAGTGGCGAAGGCGTCGGCCTCGTCTTTGCGACCGGGGCACACAACGAGGAACTGATCGGGACCAACTCGACCGATGGTGTCTCCAACGTGCAACTCCGAGCGGAGGCGCTGGGCGGTCTGGGTGAGCACGACGTCGCCAACGATCGCACCACGCCGTTCATTGATGGTTTTGAAACGATCGAGATCCACCAGAACAACGGCAAGAACTTCGTTGCCCCTAGGGCCTGCCCATTTGGCCGAATCGATGAGCTGCTCGAGACGATCGGTCATGAGATCACGGTTGGGGAGGCCGGTGAGTGGGTCGTGCAAGGCCCTCAAGGCCAAGTCGGCTTCGCGCCTACTGCGTTCCATCGCCACCACGGCGAGACGGGCCACAGAGGCAAGGAGTTGCTGCTCGGCACCGGCAGGGGCGCTGGTGGTGGAGTGGGCCACGGCAACCGCCCCCAGGACTTCTCCATCGCTGCGGAGCATCGGAGTCAGCCAGAGAGCAGCGGTTCCGTCGTTTTGGAACTCCAGGGCCAAGTCGAGAGGTAAGGAGGCGACGGGAACATTTTGGGTGATCGAGAGGTCACCATTGCCCCGGACGTGCTGGAAGAATCTGGTGAGGAGCGACGGTTTGAGACCGGCGGTGCGCACTAGATCGAACTTGGCTGACGTTGGTTCATGGGCATAGGCCAGGGCCATTACTACCCGCCCGTCAGGGATGAACTGTTCAGCCCTCTCGGCGAGGTGCACCACGACCTCGTCAAGAGATCCCGGGTGCGCCAATGCCTCGAAGAGTTCGGTGGAGTCGAACCGATCCGCCAGTACCGGACTCTCTTCGGGTTTGTCGAGGCGGCGGAACATGGAGAGGTAGAGGGGCCAGCCGTCGCTGATGGAAGGCACAGCCAGGAACGTGGCCTGGACTCGGACCGACTCGCCGTCTGCCACCCGCAAGCGCATCGGTAGCACCGCCTGTTTCCCCTGTTCCACGAGGCGGGCTACGGCGTCCATCTGCTCAGGTGGGGTAGAAGGATCGAAAATGGTGTCCGGCGGCTGACCCAAAAGGCTCGTGGTGCTGTGACCGACCATATGGGCCAGCCCCTCACTTACATACACCACGTGCGCACTGTTGGCTGCCGGATCAACAGCCGAAACCATGACTCCGTCGATCGAGGCGGTGAGCGGGGATTGAGAAGATTGGGCCAACACTGGCGCCAGACTAATCGCCTCCGCGGCCTCAAGCTGTGAAAGGGCATGAGAAGTGCGGCCGCTACCCTCAGGGGGCAGTGAAAGCTTCCGCAATCGGAGACCCGCTCAGCGTTGCAGAGGTCTGCGATGGGATCAGCGAGGCTCTGCTCCAACACTTCGGTACCGAGGTCTGGGTACGCGGTGCCATCTCCGGACTCAACCGCTCCGCAAATGGCCACGTGTACTTCACGCTGGTTGACCCCGAGGAAATCGGTGGCCGTCCCACGGCCGTTCTCAGCGTTGCGCTGTTCGCCCGGGCCAAGGCGCAGGTGAATGCCATCCTCAAGCGAACCGGCGCCATGCGCATGGAGGACGGAATCGAAGTATCGATCGCCGGGTCCGTAGAACACTACGCATCTGGCGGCCGAGTCCAACTGATCATGTCAATGATCGATCCCAGCTACACGATCGGCCAGTTGGCGGCCAACAAGGCGGCTGTGCTGCGCCGCCTGGCCGACGACGGTCTCCTGGATCGGAACAAACAGCTCGGGCTGCCGGTTCTGCCGTTGCGGATTGCCCTGGTCACCAGCGGGGGAAGCGCTGCCGAGGCCGACTTCATGCACGAGTTGGCCGAGAGCGGGATCTCCTTCTCTGTCACCTTGTTGGACGTGAGAGTGCAGGGTCTGGAGGCTCCGCCCACGATCGTGAGCGCACTCGAATCCGTCCAGCCCGGTCAGTTTGACCTGATCGCATTGGTGCGAGGCGGCGGAGCCAAAACCGATCTGGTGGCCTTTGACGACTTCGGTGTTGCCGCTGCCATCGCAAGATGCCCCACACCGGTAGTAGTTGGCGTTGGCCACGAAGTTGATCGTTCGATCGCCGACGAGACGGCCGCAATCAGCACCAAGACTCCAACGGCGGCAGCAGGGTGGATACTTCAGCAAGTGCTGGCCTTCGATCAGAGGGTGGAGTCGGCTGCCGAGCGCCTGGCGATGGCGGCGCGCGGCCAACTGTTCACCAGTTCTCAGAACCTCAGCCTGCGTCAGCAACGCCTCGTTGGTGCGGCGACCACCGCAACTACCACCGCCGACCGTCAACTGGAGCGGTCCGTGTTCCGCCTCGGATCCATAACCCGTCGGCGTACCACGGCCGCCGCCCACCAGCTGGAGATGCAGGACCTGCGGCGGAAGGCGCTCGACCCGGCACTTGTCATGGCGCGTGGCTGGTCTCTCACCCGAACGAGCAGCGGCGACTTGGTGCGGTCCGTTGCTCAGATCACCAACGGCGATCAACTTCTCACACAGCTCCTCGACGGGGAACTTGTCAGCACCGCGACAGCCGTTACCGAACCAGATCCGAACAACGAGGAGAGCCGCCTGTGAACCCTTCCCTGTCTGGCGGACACGATGGTGAGTCGATCTCCTATGCCGGCGCAATCGTTGAGGTAGAACAAATCCTGGCCGAATTGGAAGGCAGTGATATCGACGTCGACATATTGGCGGAACGGGTGAAACGGGCCTCCCACCTGCTACATCTCTGCCGGGAACGGCTCAGCGTCGTCCAGGTGGACGTCGAAGAACTGATTACCGGCCTCGAGGAATCTGGCGGATCGTCGACGGATGAATAACAGCCCTCCCGAATCTGTGACCTTTGTTGGCCAGCGAACCGAAGCCCTCCTGGGCTCGATGATCCACGCCGAGACCCAGCGCTGGCTGCATCAGGACGAACGCCTCGGTGAAGGTGTCCAGTTGCTGGGCAGCATGGTGATGGGCCGGGGCAAGCGCCTGCGGGCCGCTTTCGTCTACTGGTCCTGGGTAGGTGCGAGCGGCTGGTTGGGCGTTTCTGCCGACGACGACGCCGAAGTGTTGAACGCATGTGCTGCATTCGAGTTGCTTCAGGCATTCGCACTGATACACGACGACATCATGGACGATGCGGCCACCCGGCGGGGCATCCCCACCATTCACACCTCCCAAGCCGAACGGCTTGAGGCCCAGGGATGGCGAGGGGAACCTCGCCGCTACGGGGAGGGCGTTGCCATCCTGCTCGGCGATCTTGCCCATGTTTATGCAGATCGATGCATGACAAATGCCAACGTCTACTCCCGACAACTCTGGGACGAGCTCCGAATCGAGCTCAACCTGGGTCAATACCTCGACATTCGCTCCAGCGCTGCGGGCGACGCCGATCGCTCTACCGCTCAAGCGGTCGCCACCTTCAAAAGTGCGCTCTACACGATCGTTCGACCACTCCAAATGGGAGCGACCATGGCTACGGGCTGGGCTGCCCTCCAACCGAGCGCCCGAGCGGTGGCCCTACAGCGACTTGAGGACTTCGGGCGCCCACTAGGGCAAGCATTCCAGCTTCGCGACGACCTGTTGGGAGTGCTGGGCGACACCGACAACACCGGCAAACCGGTGGGCGGCGACCTCCAGGAAGGCAAGGCAACCGAGTTGTTGTCCATTGCTCTGGAACGGGCCAACCCCACCCAGAATGCGCTGCTGGCACGGGTGGGCCGGACACTACTGAGCACCGATCAGATTGCCAGCATCGTGGCGGTGCTCCACGAGACCGGAGCGGTTGCGGAGATCGAACAACGAATCGACTTGTTGATAGCTCAAGCCAACGCCGCGATCCCCACGTTGCGTGTAGACCCATCAACACAGGTGACAATGTCGGAGTTGGCACGCTACGTTGGCAAACGCACCCACTGAAAGCGTTGAATAAGTGACACAGAGCGCACACCCTTCGTCTGATCGAACCACCGACAGTAGTGAAGCCATCGACGAATCTGCCGATGGAAGGAGTGGTGACGGCAACATCCGCAAAAAGCGCTGACGCGCCCGAGAACATTCCGGCCGCTCAGGTCATCAAGTCACTGCGCGCGCTGAAACACGGTTCATCCATTGAAGTAAACGTGCTGACGGCTTCGCTCGCGGCGGTTCTCACCCTCCTGCGCTGGGGAGCGATCGCCATCGGTCTGGGCTGGGCCGCCACGCAAGCCTCCTCTGGAAAGATCGACGTTGTCATCACGCTCGCCGTAGCGATTTTCGTAGCCACGTTCCGCACGGTCATCCCGCTCCGCACCGACGCACCACATCGTTCGGCGCTGGCGATGGCCTTGGGTGACGTAGCGATTCTGGGCGCTGGGCTCGGAGTCTCCGCCGGGCTCAACAGCCCATTCGTCGGCTGCCTCATGGTCTCGGTCGCCGTGGTCGCCTTCGGTTGGGGGCTCCCCTTCGGTGTGTTCGCCAGCGCCCTCGGTTTCGCCATGTCCGGGCTAAGCGCGTTCTACTTCAACGACAGTGGGATCGCATTTAGTCCTCTCGCCGTACTCGCGCTCGTGATCGCCGCCCTCTTCCCGGGCATCTACCACATCAACCTCACCGAGGCTGAGACCAAGCGACGCATCCTGGGCGTGCAGCGCGACAAGCTGGTGGAGACGAACGAGCTTCTCGGCGCCCTCATGGACGTAGCCCGCACCCTGCCGTCGTCGCTCGACCTAGCCGACGTTCTGCGCGGCACTCGAGCGCAACTCAACGAGGTGTTCGGTCCCGACCGCATGGTGATTCTCACTCTGGACGACACCACCCTGAATGAACAACTCTGGTCCACTCAGACCCAAACCGAATTTGACCTTCCCCCGACGTTTCCCGTCGACGAACTCCCCTATCCCCTCTCCGCGGCCGCCAAGGCCACCGAAGTCCTCCGGATCCCTGACCTATCGGCCACCAGTAATCGGGTGGGGAGCGGGATGTATGCCCGACTCATCGTGAATGGTAGGGACAAGGGTCTGGTCGGGATCGAACGGAACGTGCCGGCCGCCTATTCCCCTAGCGATGCAGTCATGCTCGGCGGCATGGCCGACGTCTTAGCCCTCACGCTGTCCAACGCTCGGTCCTTCGGGCATCTTCGATCCCTGGCGGCCACCGAAGAGCGCGGCCGGATCGCCCGTGACCTACACGATCGACTCGGCCAATGGCTCACCTACATCAGTCTCGAACTGGAACGAATCCAGAGCGAGCGAGAGGAGCCCTCGGCTGATCTCAAAGCGCTCCACGCTGACACGCAAGGGGCGATCGCGGAACTTCGCGACACGCTCATGGAGTTGCGGGCAAGCGTTTCACCAGGTCGTCCACTCGGGGTTCTCCTCGGTGAGGTAGTTGATCGAGTACGAAAGCGTTCGTCATTGGAAATCACGCTCACGTCACCGGAGGATCGAGACACGGTCCTGGGCGAGGTAGTTGAGAACGAGCTACTACGAATTGCTCAAGAAGCCCTTACAAATGTCGAGAAACATGCCAATGCCTCTCAGGTCAATGTGGCCTGGACAATCGACAACGGGAGGGGCACCTTGTATATCCACGACAACGGACGCGGCTTCGATCCTGCCAAGGGAATCCGAGGCAACGCCTATGGTCTAGTGGGTATGCGCGAGAGAGCCGCCTCGGTTGGGGCAATCTTGGAAGTACGAAGCACACCAAACGAGGGCACCACGATTACTGTTCTCACCAGTCCATCCATTTCGGGAGCACACCCATGATCCGAATTCTTCTTGCCGATGACCATGCACTACTGCGTGACGGTCTCCGCCGATCCTTCGAAGCCGCTGGCGACGAGGTGGTTGGCGAGGCTTCCACAGGTGAAGAGGCAGTATCACTGGCAAAGGCGCTGCAACCCGATGTCGTCCTCATGGACTTGTCCATGCCGGTGATGGACGGAATCGAAGCAACTGCCCAGATTCGGGAACAGGTTCCCAAATGCCGAGTCGCCGTGCTCACGATGCACGACGACATCGACAAGACCCGCGACGCCATCGCCGCTGGTGCCAGTGCTTACCTCAGCAAGGGGACGTCCTTCGTCGACGTTCGCGACACTGTGCTGCGTGTTGTAGACGGCGAAACGGTCCTCTCTCCAGCCCTGGCCGGAGCAATGCTCACCACCGCAAACGAGCAGCGTGCCAATGAGGATCTTCTCAGCGAACGCCAGATCGAGATCCTCCAGGCAATTGCCGACGGAATGAGCACCAAACAGGCCGGGCGCCACTTGGGGATCACTACCAAGACGGTGCACAACCACCTCAATGCGATCTATCGCAAGCTCGATGCCCAGAGCCTCACCCACGCAGTGCTGGGTGCAGTGCGTCTTGGCATCATCGATCTGCACAACCCCACCGACGACGACCTGGGCTAAGCGGGGCTCGGATGGGTAGCCGCTCACGGGTGCAGACTCCGCGGCACACCACTCCCTTCGCCTCGGATTGGCGAGGGTTGACCAAAAAACCCGTCGACGCGGCGAATGAGGCCGCTGGCGGGATGAGTGGTGACGATGTCCTCACCCTCCATCAAAATCCTGTCTGACCGCGCCATGTTCCAGCGGTAGCGGAACCTTCCGTGATGGTGGTCCACCTCTGAGGTAATCGAAAACCTGTATTCCGGCTTGCCGGTGCGGAGGCGCACGATTGCTGCTTCGACTTCTTCGATGCCGCGAAACGAGTCGCGGGGGTCATTCCACTCCACATCGATCGTGACCGCACGAATCAAGAGTCCAGGCACGTCGCCAACGTCGGTGGCATTCCACGCGGTCCAGTACAACTGGAGTGCCGCAGGCATTGGGACGTCCCAATCACGAAGCCGATAACGCATGTTGCTTAGACGGCTGGTGCGATGAACTCGTTACCGGAATCCACTCGGATCCTGGTTAGGGAGCTTTGGGAGTGGGGGGTCCGGGGTAGTTTGTTCCACCGGGGTCTGAGGTCCACCAGGACCCGTTTTGGTCTCGCCAGGGGATACGACGCCGTTTTTCTTTGTCTCTGTTATGGATTCCGCAGCGGGGAACCCCGTTGTTGGGGTTTGTGCCACCCCGGTCAGCGTGCCGAATGTGGTGGTCGATTTGGCACTGGGTGGTGGGCACCTCACAGCCCATCCCGGTGCAGGTGTTGTGATTGATCTGCACAGCGAGGCGGGTGAAACCGGTGAAGAAACGCTTCTCACCGAGGTCGAGGGTGACCCCATCAGCGGAAACGACGGCCCGCCGAAATGCGTTCACCAGAGCGGTGGAACAGGCTTCGTCGACGTTGAGTTGGTCACCATCGATGGTTTCACAACAGAAGCTGTCTCGTCCGGGCGTGTCCGGCCCGGGGTCACCGCCTCCGTGACTGGTGAGCCAGCGCTCAAAGGTCTGAGGGTCGAGCTTGATAATGGTGGTCACGCCCATCCCTTTGGCACCACCCGAATACGCCGCGGCCCGGTCAAAGATCTCAAACAGTGCATCGGCCCGCCGCTGCGCGACCGTCCTAAGTTTTTCCGGAGCCAGATCAGGGCCGTATTGCTCGCTGAGCAGTGACCACTCGTAGTTGAACTCGCCCTCACAGAACTTGTGAAGCACCGCCTTCATCTTGGCGCCGGTCACAGACCCCAACCGTGCCGACAACATCCACGAACCATCCCGGTTCTGCCGCATCGACGCCGCCCGCGTGTGCTCGGTCCGGGTCTCGGTATCAACCATGGCATCGATCTGCCGGCACCAACGATCAACCCGCCGCTCGAAATCCTTGAACGACAACCGGCCCGCCCACTCCATGAACCGATCCTGCGACACCCGCAACGGAGCCCGATACACCGGGTTGCCCCACAACCGGCCAATCCGGCGGGCCTGATCCACCCCCAGCACCCCCCTCCGGTACCCCCAATCACAAATGGACAACTCCCGCATCGCCACACTGGTCTCAAACAACCCGAACGCCAGCACGCCAGAAATCTGGGCGACATGCCGATACACAAACCGACCCGACCCCAACCCCATCCGCCCATGCCACCCGTCCACCTCCAACATGACCATCACACTGCACTTCAACGAATCCAACGAAGACGACACCGCCTCCAATTCACCCACCAAACCCGGCAAATCCATGCCGGCCAAGACCGCCCGATCCGTCAACGCCAACGACCGCAACCCCGCTCGAACCCCGGCCATCACATCCCGAACCGCGGCACCATCCACCAACCCGTCGTCCTCCACCCCGACAGCCCCCACACCCGCCGGCAACGAGAAATCAGAAACCTCCATACCTACACCCTAAACACCAGGTGTGACAGCATTCGCGCAGATCGATGGCTGACCGTCGAAGGAGTAGAGAGCTACTTTTTCGACTGGAAGCTTGCGAGGCTGGCGGCTGTGGTCTTTCGCACCCTAGCCCTCAGGAACGGTGACCAGCCCAGTAAATGCCCGGGCGTCCCGAGCGCTTGGCTTGACCATTTCCAGAAGTCGAATTGGTCTCGATGATCAACGATCTTGCCGTCTTGGAATCTCATGGTGGCGGTCACCTCGTTCCGAACCGGGCGCTTGGTGGCGCCAAAGGTGTACTCGGCAATCCAGTTGGTGACCACAACGTCACCGCTCGAGCTCTTGATGGTGTGGTTCAGGGTCAGATCGGTGGCACCCGAGCACAACATTCGCCACATATCGCCCGCATCGATTCCGTTGAGAACGCCAAACACGGGGTCCTCGAAAACGCTGTCCGGTCGGTAGAGATTTGCCATCTTCTCGCCATCACCAGCAGCTAGAGCGGCATAGAACGAGTTGGCCAAATCGCGGGACATACGCTAGAACCGCTCCCGCCGCAGCGTTACCTTCTTACCGCGGATCGCAACATTCCGCATCGCATTGATCACTTCTTCGGCCCGTTCGGCCGGGACCGAAACCAGTGAGAACCGGTCCTGAATGTCGATCGGGCCGATGTCGTGACCGGGCACGCCGGCTTCGCCAGCGATCGCGCCGACCAGATCCTTGGCCCGTACGCCGTTGGAGCGTCCGCTATTCACATAGAGGCGGGTGCGGTTGCTGTCGTCGCCTCGCCCGCCTCGGTTGCCGCGTTCACTCCCTCGTTGACCTCGGTCGGCGCCACGGTGCTTGCGATCGCCATTGCGACCTGGCCGATCGTCGCGATCCTTACGCGGTTTGGATTTAACGGTGGCGACTGGAATGTCGATCTCGTCCGCTTCTGGTGCCGTGGCCTCGTGGGCCAGCAGGATTGCGGCCATAGCCACCTCGACCACATCGAACTCGTCGGCCAGGCTCTCCAGAATTGGACGGAACATGTCGCTCTTACCACCCTGGATCGCTTCGCGTAGTTGGCCCCGGGTGATGTCCATGCGGCGCTCCCGCAAGTGCTCCACCGTGGGGACGTTTTCCATGCGAAACTTTTGCTTGGTGACCCGCTCGATGTTTTTGAGCTGACGATGCTCACGAGGCTCGGCCAGCGTGATCGCCACGCCTTCCCGGCCGGCTCGCCCAACTCGGCCGATGCGATGGACATAGGCCTCGGGAGCAGAGGGAACGTCGTAGTTGAAAACGTGGGTGAGCTGACTGATATCCAACCCGCGAGCAGCAACATCGGTGGCGAGCAGTAGATCGGCGATTCCGCTCTTCAGTTTGCCCAAGGCCCGATCCCGTTGTTCCTGGCTCATTCCGCCGTGGAGCGCCTCGGCCCGATACCCCCGACCGTTCAAGGTTTCCGCCAGCTGGTCAACCTCCACCCGAGTACGGCAGAAGACGATCGCCGACTCGGGCGCCTCCATATCGAGAATTCGTCCCAGCGTCACCGCCTTGTGGTTGCGGTTCACCACGTAGGCAACTTGACGGACCTTTTGGATCTCTTTGGAGTCCGATGTCTGGCGGGCGATCCTTATGACCTCAGGATCAACGAGGTGGGAGCGGGCGATGGAAGTGATACGCGGCGGCATCGTGGCCGAAAAGAGCACGGTCTGTCGTTCCGTAGGCAGTTCGCTGAGGATGGATTCGAGGTCCTCCGCGAAGCCCATGTCAAGCATCTCGTCTGCTTCATCGAGCACCACGATGTCGATCCCCGAAAGGATTAGCGTTTTGCGCTTGATGTGGTCGATCGCTCGACCAGGGGTGGCAACCACGACGTCGACACCGCGCTGGAGCTCCTTCAATTGACGAACGATGGGCTGGCCGCCATAAATCGGGAGCACCTTGGCACCGATCCCGCGGCCGTATTTGTGAATGGCCTCCGACACCTGCATGGCCAACTCCCGGGTGGGAGTCAAAATCAGCGCACTGGGACCCTTTCCTCGACGCTCGTTCTGCGGGGCATCGGCGAGGCGTTGAAGGATCGGAAGAGCAAAGGCCGCCGTCTTGCCGGTACCGGTGGCGGCCTGCCCGATCATGTCCCGGCCGGCCATCAGCAGCGGAATGGCCTCGGATTGTATGGGAGTGGGTTCCTCATAGCCAAGCGCCAGGACTTGCTCTAGGACCTTCTCGTGCAGGCCCAGCGCCGCGAAACCAATATCTGGGGAGACGTCGGCTTCGACCGGATCGGCTACGGCCACAGGCTCAACGGCCACAGGCTCAACGGCCACAGGCTCAACGGCCACAGGCTCAACGGCCACAGGCTCAACGGCCACAGGCTCAACGGCCACAGGCTCAACGGCCACAGGCTCAACGGCCACAGGCTCAACGGCCACAGGCTCAACGGCCACAGGCTCAGTGTGATCAGACAGTCCGTTCTGACGGTTGACCGGAGGGGTGGGCTCCCAGTCAGCAGGGATTTCGTCAACCATTTCCTCGGGAGGAGCGAGCGGATCGTGCTCCGGGGGAGCGAGCGGATCGTGGGGATTTGCAAACATCTCAGGGCCTTCAGTTAACGAACCCATCATCGTAGCGTCCGCCAACGCTCGATCGGCAGTGAGGAGTGAGGCGACTCACAGTGCTGAATCGCGGAGGCCGTAAAACGTGCCGTTACGCGAGCCAACAAAGATGCCGCCATCCCACACCGCCGGCGTGGACTCCAGGCACCCCTCCCCCAGATTGATTGACCACAGTTCGGGGGGTGTGACCGACGTGTTGGACACGTCGAAGCCATGCATCACACCAAGGCAGTCACCCTGTACCAGCACGTCGTCCACAACCACCGGGCTCTGCCATGTGGGCCCGGGAAGATCGATCACCCACCGTTGGGAGCCATCGGTCCGATCAAGTCCAAGAATCTCCCCCTCGTCGGTAGCCACGATGAGAATGTCGCGGTGGATCGCCGGCGTGGCCCACACGCCGGACTTGATTCCGCGATTGGCTTGCACGCCCCACACCAGGGGGTCATCCGGCTGGGAGGGATCAAGCTTCAAGACCTGGCCAAGATCCTTGGCCCGCTGCCGACCCTTTTCGTACTCCACACCGGCGTAGATCATGCCGTCCTCGTCGATGACGAGCGATGCATCCACATCCTCGCCGGCCCAGAACCGGAAGACTCGCTCGGGGGTTCCGCCTTCGGCAATCGAGCCGATATCCCAGCCCTGGATCAGACCACTGGAATTTGCGAAGTAGACGGTGTCACCGCTGATCGCAACGGAGTTCTCGATGCTCTGCTCGTTGGACGTAACCGCAAGAAGTTCGGAATCCCACGACTCCGTGCTGAACACGATCTGTGGATCGACCGTGACGAAACCGTCCGCGTCGTAGCCGCGATTGAGCTTCACGATGAAGAAGCGACTGTTCTCGCCCCCCTCGAACAAATAGTCGTCGATTACGAGGCCCGAGCCGTCCCAGTCATCGTTCCACTTGACCGGTTTCACCGCATCAGCGTTCAACTTCCACAACGCCTCCGGTTCCGGGCGATCGATCGCTACTACGTGATAGTTGTTGTCGCGACTACCGGTGTACATGAGCGGGTAACCATCGGGATCGATCGTGATCGAGCCCTTGATGATGTCGCCGGTGGCGTAAGGCCCGTACACCTCATCGCCGGTCAACGGGTCCAGGAACGTCACGTTTCGGTCATAGCCGCCAAAGGCCAGCCACCAGGTGTCGGGATCGGCTCCGGCGGACTCTGGCGGTTGGAAGACCGACGGCTGGCCGGTCCAGCCCGATCCGCACCAGGTCTTGGACACCCCGCCGACCGGCGAATTTGAGCAGCCGATCGTGTGGGTCCACGCCAGCTCGGGATTGTCGGGGATGTTTCGCCCATAGAAGGTACGCGTGGGATTCCCCCGGAAGGTGAGGAGTCCTTCTACCGCCCCGAGAGCAGACCACGGTTCACCCGATGATCCCGGATCAACCCAGCCCTCATAAGGCGGCTCGGTGGTGGATGTCGTTGTGGGTGGTGCTGTTGTTGTTGTGGTGGTGGATGGGATCGTTGTACCCGGCGCGGCGTCAACCGTCAGACCAGCCGCCTCGGCCCCTCCGGCCTGGTCGGTACGAAAGAGTTCCTGTGCCCAGAGTGCACCCGCAGCCAGCACCAAGGCCACCGACACCATGAGAAACCCAATCGTTCGGTTCACTGCGCTGCACTCATCGGTCTAGGTGTCCTCATCGGTCTAAGAGAGCCCACCCTCGGCAACCATACGCTCCAACGTGAGCTCGGGATGGTCAGCCAGAACCCGATCCATCCAATAGCGACTCTCGAACAGGGCCAGATAGGTGCCGTTGGCCCGCTGGAGAACATCCACACCCTGCATGGCCCGCAGCTGAGGGCCGCTTGCGGCGTCGGTCTTTCTGGCGATGGTGTACCGGGTGGGGTTCAACTCAACCGGGGCACCGAACTCGTTCTCCAACCGGCTGCTCGCTACCTCGAATTGAAGCTGACCAACGGCCGCGAGCACCGGTGCTTGATCGCCGAGGTCCGGATCTCGCAGCACCTGCACGGCTCCCTCCTCATCCAACTGCGCAATTCCTTTTCGGAATTGTTTGAACTTGGAAGTGTCCAGGACCCGAGCAACCATGAAGAACTCTGGGGCGAAGGCCGGCAGCTCTGGGAAGTCCACCACCCCACCGGAGTAGATGGCGTCGCCCACGCGAACGTCGTTGGCGTTTACCAGTCCCAGGATGTCGCCGGGGTAAGCCAGGTCCACCGTTTCGCGGTCCTGTCCGAAGAGGGTTTGGGCATATTTGGTGGAGAACTGTCGGCCGGTGCCACCGGCGGTTGCCATCATCCCCCGCTCGAATTGGCCGCTGCAGACTCGGACGAAGGCGATGCGATCCCGATGGGATTTGTCCATTCCCGCCTGGACCTTGAAGACCAGTCCCGAGAACGGAGCGTCCACTGGAAGACGCCCCCCATCGGCCAAGAGTCGAGGGCTTGGCGACGGAACGAGATCCACAACGCCGTCCAGCAGCGCCCTCACACCGAAGTTCGTTATGGCCGAGCCGAAGAACACCGGTGTGGACTCACACGCCAGGAAGGTCTTCAGATCGGGCGATCGCTCCAGTGCGTCAAGAAGTTCGGTTTCCTCGGCTGCATTGGTCCATGCGTCACCCTCATCGATCTGCGCTTGTTCGGCAGTCACCACTTCTTCGGGAGCGATCGTGCTGCCATGGGCGGTACGGGTGAACCGAATGTATTCGCCGGTACTGCGGTGGATGATTCCCTTGAACTCCCCCGCCAGCCCAACGGGCCAGGTGACAGGTGTGGGATCAACGATCAGCGTCTTTTCAATTTCGTCCAGTAGTTGCAGTGCTCCTAGCCCGGGCCGATCCCACTTGTTGATGAAGGTCATGAACGGGATCTCCCGCTCACGGCAAACCTCGAAGAGCTTCAATGTCTGAGGCTCGATGCCTTTGGCCGCATCGAGCACCATCACCGCGGCATCGGCGGCCACAAGCACGCGGTAGGTGTCTTCGGAGAAGTCCCGGTGACCAGGGGTGTCCAGCAGATTGATGACGCAACCTCGATACTCGAACTGCAAGGCTGCTGAGGTAATGGAGATCCCCCGCTGCTGCTCCATTTCCATCCAGTCCGAAGTGGCTGATCGCCGACCGGCCCGTGCTTTGACCGCTCCTGCACCAGCGGTCAACGCACCGCCGTAAAGAAGGAACTTCTCGGTCAGCGTGGTTTTGCCAGCATCTGGATGCGAGATAATCGCAAACGTCCGACGACGGGTCGCTTCGGTTTTGACGTCGGACATCCGTCCAGCCTAGAAGCTGGCGGAGCTGGTACTTCGCCATGAAGATCTGCGTAACCAGGCTCACGTTTGACAGCGCACCCGAGAGCCTGCGGCGCGATGTGAGCTGGGAACATGATTGCTGTCCCTCCGGGAGGCGTTCAAGCGCCACGCAGGCTCTCGCCTGCGGCACTACAACAGGTGCATCGGTAACTGAAGGCTTGGCAACATCGAGTGCACCGCTTCGCCTGTGCCGCCCCGAAGGGATGTGGCCCGTTGAGTAATGAAGTGACCAGTTACCGAGAATCTCTTGTAGGCCGGGCAGGCGAGCCTCCGTGGCGCTTGAACGGCCCCCGGAGGGACAGCAATCTTTTAGCCAGCTGCCATCGCGCCGCAGGCTCCCGGGTACGCCAGAAAACGAGACCAACACCCGAAACGACGCCCGGTGAGGAGTCCGAGCCGAGACTGACACAACATCTGTTGCAGCGCCGGAGGCGGAGCCTCCGTGGCGCTTGAACGGCCCCCGGAGGGAATCACTGTGGAGCCAAGGAGATTCGAACTCCTGACATCTGCCTTGCAAAGGCAGCGCTCTACCAACTGAGCTATGGCCCCGTCTGAACCACGATAGCGAATCACTCTGCCGGAGTGACGAATATTTCGGTCCATGCCCCGGTGTCGATCACACGAGCCGCCAGGCCAGAGACCTGGCTTCGTGTGGTTCTGGCGATGATTTGAGCGGCGGCGGAATTGGTGAGCACAGGTCCGTCCTCGGTGGCTTCCTCCAGCAGTTGGCCGATGATGTCACCGTTGGAAATGAAGTTGTAGCGATCCTCTACCACCGCTATGGCCCTGCTGAACTCACCCTCGGTTGGCCCCTGCGTGTCCAGGTTGGCTAGCTCCGCGAGCAACGTGGCCCGTATCTCTTGGAGACGTTCAGGGTCACCGGCCACGCTGATGTAGACCTGGCTTTCTTCGTCGGGCTCGGTGAGGAAACCAACGCTGGCTGATCCACCGTTGTAGCTGGCGCCCAACTCCTCCCGAATACGCGTGAACAAGCGCTCCTCCAGCACCGCTTGGAGCACCTCGGCATGGACTCGATCAACGTCGGTTGCGACCCCCGGTTCGTTGAAGACCACCGTCAAGACCCCGGCCCCGCCAACGGGTCCCGCTGTTCGTTCCACGGTGACAACGGAGTTTGGAGGGTCCAGGGTGAGATCGATCCATGTGTCGGCGGGTCGCTCCGGGATGGTGCCGATGTAGCGGCGAGCAAACTCCTCAACCGAGGACTGGTCGACGTCACCGACCACTGTGAGAACGAGGTCGTCCACACCGACCATCCGCTCCTCGTAGAGGTCGAGCGAAGCCTCCGGGGTCAGGAGATCCAGGGCTTCCCGATCGAGCACCGGCTTCCGGCGGGGATTGTCGCCGTTGAGTGCCAGGGCCAAAGCTTCTTGGGCGGCGCTTTCGGGGCGGTTCTGGACGGAGCGGAGAACTTCGGTCTGCTGAAGGATGACCCGATCGTATGCGGATTGATCTACTCGGGGCTGGGTGAGGTAGAGGTGGATCAGCTGGAATGCGAGCTCGAGATCTGCCGGAGAGGATTGACCGGAGATGCCTTCACCTGTTTCGTAGGCAAAGGGCGAAACACCCACGACCTTGTCGGCGAGATAGCGATCCATGGCGACCTTCTCCAGATCGCCAACTCCGCTCTGGGCAACCATGGCGGCAACGAGGGCGAGAAGTGGCTGCTCCTCGGGTTCCAGCAATGACCAGCCACCCTCGCTGTAACCCACCATGTCCACGACACCGGTGGCGATTTGTGATTCAGCGAAGACGACGCGGGCGCCGTTGGCGAATGTCCACTCCACTCCCCCAGCGGCGGACAGGCTGCGCGTGCTCTCGATATCTGTACGGTCCGGCCGCTCCATCAACTCGTCAATCGGCTCAACTTCCGCTCCTCCCCCTGAGAGGGCTGCCGCAGAGTCGACCACCGCCACCAATTCTGACCTATCGGGCAGGGCGGAGGCATCCGGGCCGACCACGATCACGATGGGTTCAGACGTTTCCATCACCCATCGGAAGTAGCCACTGAGATCTTCGGCCGTCGTGTCGTCGATCAACGCTCCCACCCTCATGTCCCGATCCTTGGCCGCCGAGGCATCGGCCCCGCCGAGGAAGTGCGAGAAGTAGAGCTCGGCCCACTGCCCATCCTGCCGAGTGTCGATCTGAGCGAGCTCTTGGGCCAGCCCCGCCCTTGCCTCATCCCGGGCCCGCTGCAATTCGCCCTCGGAGAACCCATCCTGGGCGAACGTCTGCATGGTGGCGAGGAATTCGCCGGTGCCGGCGGTCAGATCTGGACCGTCGAGATTGAAACCGATGAAGGACATTTGACGGGCTCCGTTGAATGGGCCGCCGCTGCCGCGAACCAACGAACTACGGCCGGACGTGATGGACTCGTTCAGCCGGTTGGTGATCATCGTGGTGATCAGCGAATCCCACATGTTCAGCTGTTCACCGCCAAAGGTGCCGGGATTGCGGGCCAGGGTTCGATAGTCCACCGAGATGAACGTTCCGTCGAGGCCGGAATCGGCGATTACCTCAACGATTTGGGGGGTATTGATCGCTACCACCGGCTCTTCTCGTGGGGGGTGCTCATCGCCTCTTGGCTCGAGATCGGCGAAATGAGCCCGCAACCAGGTTTTCCATGTCGTCCAGTGAAAGGTCACCCACCACAACGACGGCCATGAGGTCGGGGCGGTACCACCGGTTGTAGAAATCGACGGTGTCCTCGGCGGTCGTGGTCATGATCTGATCCTCGGTCCCGATTGGCAGGGCGGAATCGTAGGGCGTGTCGGCGTAGTAAGCGTCATCGAAAAGTTCCTGGACCGAGGCTCCGGCGCTTTCCACCCGTAACCGGAACTCCTCCCGCACAACACCCCGCTCGGCGATGACCTCGTTGGGATCCATCGTGGCGTTCCCCGCCCACTCCCTCAGAACTGTGAACGCGGTTTGCGCATTGGAGCCAACCAGCGGCACGTCCAGGAAGTACACGGTTTCGTCGAAGCTCGTGAAGGCATTCAGATCCGGGCCGATCTGCGCACCAAGGGCGCGAAGCTCGGAGTCCAGGGTGTTGCCGGGATACCGATCGGTGCCGTTGAACAGCATGTGTTCGGTGAAGTGGGCCATCTGATCGGTTGGCTCCGCCTGCTGGAGCGAGCCGGCGTTGACGGCGAGACGGACCGACAGCGACCCACCGGGAGCGTCATTGCGGCGCAAGTAGTAGGCGAGTCCATTCTCCAAGGTTCCGATTCTGACGGAGGGGTCAACGGGGAGCGGTGTGGAGTCCACGATGGGCTCGATACCCGGCAGACGACCATCGGCGTCCACGGGATCGGTCGGTGGATCCGAAGTGCTGGAGGTGGAGCTGCCCCCACCATCATCCTCGAGTGTGACGGCGACGGAGCCGCTGCACGCGGCAACGAAGAGCATCAGCGACGTCAGTAGTGTGCGAAGTAAGGCGGATCTGGGAAACGGCAAAGGACCAACCTTCATCAGTGCCAATCGGCAGGACGGTGCAGAACTTGTGGACCATACTCGTTATCTAAGGCCAACCAAATAACCGGACAACCGGCTATTTCGCAGAAAATATCCCATCGAAAAGTTCAATTGGCAGTAAATACCTGCGATGATACAAAGATGTCCAGTCACGCAAGTGGTTTCATCAACACGCAGTTGGCCACAACTGTGGCCTACTTACTGAACACGTCCGTCCAACGCGCTCAGGACATCATCAACGGGTTTCGTGATATCGACGATGTGGATCCTGAGACATTGGCGGTTGTCAGTGATCTGATTTTCACCGCCCTCCATCATGAGCCAGCCTCAGATGAAATCAAGCTCTACTGATTTTCCTACTGGCAAGTCGGCTGCAGATGCTCATCGCGAGCGCTCGAACTTGAACTCGATCCGACGATTCCGTTGACGCCCTTCCCGGGTGTCATTGCTGGCGATCGGCTCAGATGACCCCGCGCCGCGGGTGGTCAGCCGCTCCGCGGGAATACCGAGATTGATCAAGGCCTCCTGTACAGCTTCGGCCCGAGACTCCGACAGCGTCTGGTTGACCGTGTCACCGCCGTCAGAATCGGTATGGCCAACGATCTCGACGCCGATGTCGGGAACAGCATTGATGGCCGCAACGATCTGGGAAAGATTGGCCTGTCCTTCGCCGGTGATTCGGCTCGTGCCAACGTCGAAGAGAATCGGATTGGCCACCAGCGTCGCCTGCAACTGAGCCTCATACACCTCAAGCGCCGCGTCGCTGAGATCGATTTCGCTGGCGTTTGTAACGACCGCAGAATTGAAGTCGAGCGCCGTGACTTCGGCCAGATCGTTGGCCCGCAGATCGCCCGGAGCGGTAGACCCCTCGATCGTGATGGTGGAGCCTTCCATCGTGGTGGGCACGATCTCAAGACCCGTACCGTCGACGTTGCCATCGCCATAAGCCGCTTCGGCGGCCGCAACGAGCCGCCGAACCGTTGCGTCATCGGGCACCGTCCCGGTGAGGATGACCGAGTCACCCGCAACCGCCATGAGAATCACGGCAGGGTCGACGGCAGGATCAACAACACTGATGTCGAACTCGCCGGGGGTCAGCCCCAGTTGGGCCTGAACGGTAAGACGCAGGATTTCAGGAGCATCGTCGCCGGTCTCCGATACACCGCGAATGTTGATGGTTCCGGTGGCGAGGTCAACAAGGGGGTCGACGGTGAGGTCGTCCACCACATTTCCTCGACCAAACTCGGATTCGGCAATTCGAACCAACTGGATTCGGGCACCCTCATCGGGCACGGTACCGGTGAGCGTGGCGGTCGATCTATTGATCTCTGCATTCACAATGGCGGGTTTCAGTGCCGCCGGAATTGCCGTTGTTGACGTGGTCCTCCCGGCATCCACGAACGTGGAATCCGGGGCGTCATTCAGCTGGTAGGCCCAAAGCGCCATACCAACAAAAATCGCCGTGAGTGCTCCGAGAAATACCCAGGCTGCATAGACAGCCCGACGATCGTCCCGTTCATCATCCATTGCCTCGGTTCTCACCGTTGTTTTCTACTACTGCGGCGCTTCATCCCCACCGCGAGGCAACGGAACGGTCGACAACGGTGCGGGTCAGGAGACCGCCGGAATTCGGGCCATCGCATCCTGGACCTTTTGCTCGGGGAAGTCATAGTCCACGATCTCGCCGGCGAAGTACCGTTCATAAGACGGGAGGTCCAGGTGGCCGTGACCGCACACTGCGGTGAGAATGACTCGTTCTTCGCCCTTTTCCCTGGCGTCCAACGCTTCCCGAATGGCACCAGCCAAGGCGTGGGTCGGCTCGGGCGCTGCCACGATCCCCTCGGTTCGGGCGAACTTGACGCCGGCCTCGAAGCACTCCGTCTGGTGAATCGAAATGGCCTCCATCATGCCGAGTTCGTAGATGTGGCTGATCAACGGGGCCATACCGTGATACCGAAGACCACCGGCGTGAATCGGGTCCGGCACGAAATCGTGGCCGAGGGTGTGCATCTTCATCAACGGTGTCATCCCCGCAGCGTCGCCGAAATCGTAGGCATACCTCCCGCGCGTGAGGCTGGGGCACGCGGACGGTTCTATAGCAAGAATGCGCGGGTTCATTCGGCCCGCCATCTTCTCTCGTATGAAGGAGAACGACAGACCAGCGAAGTTGGAGCCACCGCCGGTGCAACCGACCAGAACATCGGGCGTGTCCTCCACTTTGGCCAGCTGGAGCAGAGCCTCTTCGCCGATGATCGTCTGGTGCAGGAGAACGTGATTGAGCACGGATCCCAGCGCATACCGAATCTCTGGATCCGGGGCGGCCACCTCGACGGCCTCACTGATGGCGATCCCCAACGACCCGGGTGAACCCGGATTCGCCTGGAGGATGGCTCGACCGGCGGCGGTGAGATCGCTGGGGCTGGGATGAACGACCCCTCCGAATGTCTCGATCATGGCCTTCCGGTAGGGCTTCTGGTCGTAGCTGGATCGAACCTGCCAGACTTCGCAGGTCATGTCGAAAAGAGCGCAGGCAAATGCGAGGGCGGTACCCCACTGGCCGGCTCCGGTCTCGGTGGTGAGCTTGTTGATCCCTTCCATCTTGTTGTAGTAGGCCTGCGGGACCGCAGTGTTGGGCTTGTGGGATCCGGCTGGCGAAACGCCTTCGTACTTGTAGTAGATACGGGCCGGCGTATCCAACGCCTTCTCCAGCCCGTGGGCTCGAAACAGCGGGGTCGGCCGCCACATCCGGTAGATGTCCAAAACCTCACCGGGGATGTCGATGTAGCGATCCATCGACACCTCCTGCATGATCAGGGCCATTGGAAACAACGCCTCGAAGTCCTCGGGGCCGGCGGGTTGATGGGTACCGGGATGCAGCGCCGGAGGTGGCGGGGAGGGGAGATCGGGCACGATGTTGTACCACTGGGTCGGCATTTCGGATTCGGTGAGAAGAATCTTGCGGTCGTTGCGGGAAACAGTCACGGTGTGACACTAGACCGCTGAAGGATCGACCGTCTAACGCCTCACGCCGTTTGAACCGCGTCCATAGCTGGTTAGGCGTTCAGCGGAGTCCCCATCGCCTCGGGCAGTGCGGAAATGTATTCGTCGACCTCGATAAAGATGCACTCACCGGGGCACTCTGCCGCCGCCGCTATCACATCGGCTTCAAACGACTGGGGAACGAGTGCCATCTCGGCCGACCCTCCCGGATCGTTGAACACTCGGTCGCCTTCGAGGCAGTACGCAATACCGTCTTCGAGGATCGTGAAAACCTCCGGAGCGTGGTCGGTACAGATCCCGTCTCCGGTGCAGAGGTCCTGATCTATCCACACATGGATGCGAGAGATGTCGCTCATCGAGCTACACCGTACAGCCACAACCCAACCGAAGGGAGACCGGGCGATACGCTGGGCGCTGTGACCTCCCCGCTCGGAAAACTGTGACCAGCGTTTACGGCAAGCTGTTTCGTATCAGCACGTTCGGCGAGTCCCACGGACCAGCGGTTGGAGTAATCGTGGATGGTTGTCCAGCCGGTGTGCCGGTCGTCGTCAAGGAAATACAGGTGGACCTTGATCGGCGCCGTCCAGGTCAGAGTCATTTGGTAACCCAGCGGGCCGAGGGGGATGAAGTAGAAATCCTCTCGGGTGTTTTCGATGGTCACACAACCGGCACGCCTGTTGCGATGATGGTCCGCAACGCCGACCAAAATCCCGGAGCCTATGACCACCTGAAAGAGGTGTTCCGTCCCAGTCACGCGGACTTCACCTACCTCGCAAAGTACGGTCGACGTGATCACCGCGGCGGAGGGCGGAGCTCGGCCCGCGAGACCGTGGGGCGCGTTGCGGCGGCCGCTCTTGCCCGTCGGTGGCTGGCCGACGCGTACGGGGTTGAGGTGCTGGCCTGGGTGCAGCAGGTGCACTCGATCGACGCCACAGTCGATCGCTCCGAGGTGACGCTTCACGACGTTGAGGCCAGCCCCACTCGCTGCCCCGATCCAGCGACCGCCAAGCAGATGGAGGCAGCAATTGAGGAGGCGCGCAAACGTGGCGACTCCCTCGGGGGCGTGGTCGAGTTCGTGGCCCGAGGCGTCCCCGCCGGCTGGGGCGAGCCGGTCTTCGACCGCCTGGAGGCCGACCTCGGTAAGGGTGTGCTGTCACTTCCGGCCTGCAAGGGTTTCGAGATCGGCTCTGGCTTCGCTGGAACCCGGCTCACCGGCCTGCAACACAACGATCCTTTCGTCCCCGGCGATGGCTCTCCTTCGCTGGCTACCAACAACTCGGGGGGGATCCAGGGCGGGATCTCGGCGGGAGCCCTGGTGTATGGGCGGGCGGCATTCAAGCCCACCGCCACGATCGCCTCGGAGCAGACAACGGTGACCACCACAGGGGAGGCCACCACGTTGGCCGCCAAGGGTCGCCACGATCCCTGTGTTCTGCCCCGGGCGGTGCCGATGGTGGAGGCGATGGTGCTCTTGACCCTGGCCGATCATGCCCTCAGGCAAAACGCCTACGGCCCCAGCTAGAACACGCCGCGGCGGGGATGGTCCAACACCATGGTGACCACGCCCAGCACCTCACCAGCCTGGATCGGTCCGAAATGGCGGGAGTCGTTGCCGCAGTCGACGTTGTCGCTCAGCACCCAAAGTGAGGCGTCTTCCAAAATCCGCTGGACTCGTTTCACCACCACGGTGGACGATTGACCAGGATGGAGCGCCACCACGATCTGACCCTCGGCCAGAGCACGGGAGGGATCCATGAGCACGAACCAGCCCGGCTCGAGTGTAGGGAGCATGGACCGCCCGCCAACCACGAAGCGGCGCCGTCGACCGCGGGCCCATGCCCACAGGTCGGCGACGATAGAGAAGTAGCTACGCGGTGACCGCGAGGCGATGTCTGAGTTAGGAGGCGGTGACCCAGGCAACGTCGCGGTTCTTCGTTGCCCAGAACATGTTGTGGATCGCTTCGATCTGCGCCATGAGCTCGTTGGCGGCATCTACGCTGACCGAGGTCTTACAGGCCGATGCTTGCTTGGCCGCATTCCAGAACGTGGTGTGTAGATCTGGGTAGGCCTCCAGGTGGGTCGGCTTGAAGTAGTCATGCCAGAGGATGTTGAGTTCCCGCTTCACAATCTCGGCTTGCTCTTCTTTGATGGCGATATAACGCGTGCGGGTGTTTTCGGAAGCGAGACCCTGGTCATCGCCGAGATCTACGAGCTTCTTGGTCATGGACAGCACGGCTTCACCGGCGATGCGGGCGCTAGCGGGGTCATACACACCACAGGGGCCGTCGCAATGAGCAGAGGCGACCGGGGCGGGACTCCAACGGTTCAGCGAGGCGAGCAAGGTCTTTGAAACACTCATCAATCAACTCCATGGGGAAGTGGGCACTTCCTTCGTACCCAGCGGTTTTCACAACGCTAGCGAGCATTTGCGGCGACGCCCCAAAGGAACCGAATCACCGATCCCCGAACAGGGGTGCTTGTGGCGCTCAGTCGGACCCGGAGTCGCCGGACTCGCGGAGATAGGCCTCCAGCTCGGCGGCGAGGTCGTCGCCGCTGGGAAACCGGTCCTCATCCTGGTCGACTCGTTTTTCGAGATGCTGGAGGTAGACCCTGCTTTCCTCGTCGGCTTGTACGGCCTCGTCAACTTGGCGCGTCCACTCGTGCACGTGACCATCGAGGTCGGTGTACTTGGTGGGGATTCCGGTGAGTTGCTCGAGCCGTCGCAACAAGACCTGGGTGGCTTTGGGGCTGGGAGCGCCGGGCACATAGTGGGGCACCTCGGATCGAAGCGAGAGAACGGGAAGGCTTGATGCTTCCAGGGTCTGGTTGATCACGCCGATCACCCCGGTGGGCCCTTCATAAGACGGCGAGTTGAGCTGCATTCGTTGAGCGAGAATTGGATCGCCGGCACTGCCCACCACTCGCGCTGGTCGGGTATGAGGCGTCATGGCCAAGGTGGAGCCCAACGTGATCACCAGTTCGGTTCCGGAGAGGAGGACAAGCCTCCCGACCGCTTCGGCTAGGGACCGCCAGCGGTACTGCGGTTCAATCCCCACCACCACCAGCGCATCCCGGGGACCTTCGGCCCGGCAACCGAAGATCTTCACCTTGGGCCAGTCAATGATTCTCTGCCCGTCAGGTCCAAAACCGGTGTGGGGCCGGGTCTCGGCGAAGTTGTACATCTCCTCGGGGTCGAACTCGCCGATCAGAGCTGAATCTGTGTGTTCCCTGATCCAGACCGCCGCGTTGGTTGATGCTTTCCCTGCATCGAAGAGCCCTTGCAGCGCCAATATCAAAATGGGTTGGCGATAGGACGAGGGTGTCTCGAACCACGTCACTTCAAGCTCGTTTTCCGATTCGAACGGGTCCACTACCTGCACGGTAGCTACGCTCTGGGCCAAGGAGGGCACCGTGGCTGCTGGGAAAATCGTCGACTGGTCCGATAGTGAACGACACCTGACTCCCCACGTACGGGTCTTACTGGGCGCGGACGCGGGCGCCTATCCATCGGGCAACTCTCTCGTCGTCTCCGGAGCTGCGGAATCCGTGATCATCGACCCGTCGGTGACCGTCGTGGAACGGGGCGGGGCACCGCTGCCGATCGACGCAATACTGACCTCGCACTCCCACGAGGATCACATGGCGGGCAACGGGCTGTTCTCCACAGCGCGGGTGCATGTGCACCACGACGATCTTCCCGGCGTCGCCAGTCTGGAAGGGTTGGCGGCCACCTATGGACTCGAGAGTGCGGTGTGGGCCGAGTTCGAGCCCACCATCGTGGACCAGTTCAGCTTTGTTCCCCGACCCGATGCCATCGCCTTTTCCGACGGCCAGGTTTTTGATCTCGGAGGGACCACGGTGGAAGCGGTTCACCTGCCCGGGCATACCAGGGGCCATTCGGGCTTTCGGATCAGTGGCGGCGTGTTCTTCTGTTCCGATATCGACCTCACCGGTTTCGGGCCGTACTACGGCGACGCCTGGAGTGATCTTGATCAGTTTGAGAGCAGTCTGGCCAAAATCCGAGACGAAGACGCGGCCTTTTACGTCACCTTTCATCATCGTGGCGTGATCGAGGGCCGGCGGAATTTCATTGAACGGCTCGATACATTTACCGCGGTCATCGGTCGCCGTCACCAGGAGATGTTGAGTTTTCTCGCCACCCCGCATTCGGTTTCTGAGATGGTGGACCGCCGATTCGTCTACCGTCCCCATGTGCAGAACGCCCTCGTTGACTCGGTAGAGCGCCGAACCGCCGAACTCCACCTCCAGCGCATGATCCAGCGCCACGAGGTAGAAGCGGTTGGAAGCGGGCTATTCCAGGCACGATGAGCTCCTTCCCACACCCCGAGCGACCCAGAACGGTGAATACCTCATGAGTAGTAGTCCAGTCCACATGTTTCTCCCCGGCCACAACCAACAGATGGCCGACGAACTCGCCCGGGTGTTACCAGGGCGTCGGCTCATTCCGTTGGAAGACGCAAAAGCATTCGGCGCCGCTCTGCCGAAGATGGAGATCCTGGTCACCGGCCGGGCCCCGAGGAACCGTTGGGCCCGGGCCGACAATCTTCGCCTGATTCACGTGGCCGGGTCAGGGGTGGACTCGTTGTTGCCGGCACCCGATCTTGCCGAACACGTTGTGATCACCAATTCCCGGGGCTCTCACGAACCTCACCTGCCCGAGTTCGTGATGGCAATGGCGCTGGGCTTGGCCTACAACGTGCCGCAACTGGTTCGGCAACAGCACAATCATCAATGGCGCGAGACGTTCCCCCGCCCACTGTTCGAACAAACCATGTGTGTGGTGGGTATGGGGACTGTCGGTCGGAGTATCGCCCGCAGAGCGAAGGCACTGGGCATGAAGGTTGTGGGCATAAGCAGGAGCGGGCGCCATGTTGACGGCATCGACCAGGTGGTCGCAACCGGTGACCGACAGTATGTGCTCTCCGACGCCGACGTGGTGGTGGTGTGTGTTCCGCTCACCGATCAAACACGTGGGCTCATCGGTCCGCGCGAACTTGGGGCGATGCGACGCGGCGGCCTCCTCGTTGACGTGTCACGCGGCGGGGTGGTTTATCTCGATGCGGTCATCGCTGCGCTGGAGAGCGGTCAACTGCGCGGGGCGGCCCTGGATGTCTTCCGGACCGAACCTTTGCCAGCTCACCATCCGGCGTGGGATGTTGAAGGCCTCTTGATCACCCCTCACGTAGCAGGACTCAGTCGTGACTACATGGCGAGACTGTGCCGGTCCTTTGCGGAGAACCTGCAGGCGTTCGAAACCGGGATGTCACCACCGAACACCGTGAACCGAAACCGGGGCTACTGACCTCGAATATTGAACTGAGCGCAAAACCATTGAGCGGTCATGGAGAGCCCGCCGCGGGATCTCCATGACCGCCCAGCCGCCGCCAAGCGGCGAGTGCTTTACGCCTCTGTTGCCTATTGTTACCCATAGTTGCAACCGTTGCGTAACCGAAGATCCTCATGCTTCTACCAGCAGTCGGAGAATTCGCCGTCCAGGAACTCTCACCAGCAAGTTCTATTTTGGTAGCAGTGCTTCCAAACCGGTGCCGGCCGCAATCGGCACGATCGAGGCCATATCGGGTGGCGAACCCAACGCGTTCGCCAGGTCAAGACGGCTCTTCAGTCGCCACAGTGGCATCTCTAGTGAATCGGCCAGTTCCACCACGCGTCGCGCCGAATCCTCATCCAGTGGTCCATCGAGTTGCGCCTCGTATCGGTCGATCGGCCCCAGATTGGCCACCCCTGCTCCCACGATCAACGCATTTCCCCGAAGCGGGACGAACAACTGTCGTACCCGATCCACGAGCTCATCGTCGTTGCAGGCCGCCAGCACGGGCGCGACCAGCGCCACGGCGGCCAGACCATGGGCGGCGGGAGCCCCGAGCACCTTCCGGGTTACCAAGAGCGCTTTGCGGATGGCCCGGCTCTCCTCACCGCTGGCGTACAGCGAAACCGCATGAGCGGCCTTGAAGAGGAGACTCGAAGCATCGTCGGGCGGGGTGGTGTCGAACACGGGGATCAGATCCGCATGCGTCTCCTCGAGCCACATCAGAAAAAACTCTTGAGCGAGCCGCGTGGGCGCGGCGACGCTGATGGCGTAACGCTGCCCGTGGGCCAGGGCGCCGTCGGCGATCTTGCGAGCCGTGTCCCAATCGCCCACGGTGTAGTGATGCATGGACTCAAACAGTTGGGCGTGCCACTGCCGAAGCGGGAGCGAGAGCCGGGCACTGAGCGCGGCGAACTCGGCATTGGCATCGAGGGCCATCGCAGTGTCGCCAACCTGGTAGCGATCTAACGCTCGCAGTTGGAGCAACGGCAGCCGCGACCGATCATCATCGGTGTCCAGCAACGCTCGTTCCACTCGTTCCAGACGTTCGGAAGGGGCGACGCCCACGTCGTTCGCCATTCGCCAGGCCACCACCGCAGCCGCCCGCTCCGATGCTGAGGTTGCCGCCTGCGCCGCCCGATCCACCCAGGTCCGAGCAACCTGTTCCCGACCAAGCAGGGACGCCTGGCGGGTGAGATGGATGGCCAGTTCGAATCGTCTGGACCGATCCACCTTGGTGAACGGAATGGCCGAGAGCTGGGCGAACCGCTCCGGGTCCCCATCGATGAGCTCGGCCTCCGGCAGGCCGGCGATTGCGGCATCCAAGGCAGAGCTCCAGTCGCCCGCAGCGAAGCAGGCACCGATGATCTCGCTCCTGAGTTCGGCCGCCTCGGTCAGTGCACCCGTACGGGAGACCGCATCGGCGAACTTCGTGGCGTCCCTCATCTCCAGAGGAATGGACTCGTCCAGGCTGAGGGCATTCCGGTAGGCATCAGCCGCCTCACGAAAAGAACCGGCCGCATGCAGCAATCTTGCCGAACGAAGCTGGGATGCCCGTGCTTCGGCCGCCGGTACCGTTGGGAACGCCAGGAGATCATGGCGGGCCCGGCGATGCGGGTCGTCGCTGAGGTTTCGCGCCCGCAGATGGAGTTGCCGCAAACGCAGACCGCGTGTTGTGATAAGAAACTCATCCATCGCCAAGCGATGCGCAAATGCGATCTGATCAACACCGGTGGTCTCGACCATGAGACCGGTATCCAGCAGCTCGTCGATGATGTCCAGCAAATCATCGAACTCAACATCGCACATCTGCTCCAGGTCGCTGAGTGAACACTCCAGACCCAAAACCGCGGCGGCCACACCAACCGATTGGGCTGAGGTGCTCAGCTTTGCAACCTGACGGCTGAATACCTCGAAGGTCTGTCCCGTTCCGGCTGGCGGCAATCGCAGATTGCTCGGATCCAGGGTCTGGATCACTGCCCGAACTACGGTAGGGAGCCCCTTGGACTGCCCCAGGATCTCCTCACTCAGACCCCGGACAACCAGCGAGGACGCATGGGGATAGGCCGAGGAAACCAGCAGCCCCACCTCGTCGAGGTTCAGCGGGGCGAGTACATGGGGTCGGATCCCAACCAGATCCTTCAACTGAGCGGCCAGTCGTTTGAACTCGGAACGCTCTACGTCGGACTGCCCTTCGAGCAAGAAACGCAGCGGAAACCCAAGTGACGAGCGGGCCAAGAACATGAGGAGATCCAACGACGCAGAGTCCAGGTTGTGGCAGTCAGCGATAACCACGGTGATCGGTCGCCCAGCGGCGATGGTGCTGAGCTCCTCTGCCACCGAGGACCACAGCACGGTCTGATTGACGCCAGATCCTTCGAGACCGTCTCGGCTGATTCGACGACGAAGGCCGGGCAGGAACTTCAGGAACGGTTCATAGGTGAGCGACACACCTTCGGTGCATGTGCCGAGCAGCACCCGTCCAAGCGGAGGTCCGGCCCGGTGAATCACTGCCGCCGTGAAGCCTCGCCGGTCCGAACCGGCGGGACCACCGAGGAGAACGATGGCGGGATCCGCCCGGATCAACTCGGTCGCGACTTCTTGGACCGCCGCATCTCGAACAGCCGGCTGGGACTCGTCGACGTGTAGGGCCGTGGGCGTCGCAGCACTGGGTCCGGGGATTTCGACCTCGCCAGCAAGCTCTGCCGACGCAGCCGGACCGAACGCCCCTGAATCGATTTGTCGTTGGAGTTGACGGCCAGCCTGTCCTAGCTCGGTGCCGAAGGTTGAAACGATCTCGGATCGAACGAGATTAAGAAGTTCTTTGGCCGGGAGCAGAAATCCCGCGTTGGCGTGAAGCCTGGCGATCGAGCATCCGAGATCCTCTTCATACGGAGCTACGAGAACACGCCGGTAGAGCGAGCGCAGAACAGGGCGACGAAGCTCCAACCCCTGGCGAGCTGCCGTATGAATGAGGTCGGCCTGCGCTCGCTCGATTTCTCGGATCGATGCGTCGATGGTGAGCGTGGGGTCGACGCCCGGGTAGATCTCCGCCGATGAGAGAATCTCGCTGAAACGTTCTGAATCGCCCGAGGTCAGAGCCACACCCGACCGCGCCGCGATCTGCTGGGCATACCAGGCGTCCACCTGATGGTCGTCCAGCTCCAATCGATATCTTCCATCGACCAGTTTGATGAAATCGACCCCAGCACCCCGACGCAGACGCGACACGGTCATCCGTAAGGACGCCTGCCATTGGTTGGGCAAACGATCGGGCCAAATCTCATCGGCAAGAACGTCGGCGGTAAGGCCGCTGGGGCCCGAGGCCACCAGCAGTGCCAGTAGCTGACGCTGGGCGGGCTGCAGTCTGCGAAACCCGGAATCGGGGACGCGGACGCCGACCTCGCCGATTACCGAGACACGGATTGCATCAACGGTGACCACGGGACAAGTGTGCCGCGTTGTCGCTGGATCAGCACGTGCCGCTAGGAGGAGGATTCCTGACACGGAAGCAACGCCCGGAACCGGATGGAAGGAGATCGCCAGAGATCGCCGGGCATAACCCACCGGCCGATCGCATCAGGAGCGGCCGGGCCGGGGTCAAACCCTCCCAGGGCGCCAACCACCACTCTGGCCGCCTCGATGAGCTGCTGACGATCAATCCGAGAACCGCGACCCCCCCGCAAGACCGGCACGGGTCCGATACTCATCACCTCCGCGGCCACTCGCTGGGAGATCTCCAGATCAACCACCAATCGATCGTGGTCGGCGCCGGAGTTGAAGGCGAAATACACAAACGACGAACAGGTGTGTGAAACCCTCCGGTTGGTCCATCGTTCCGTCGCCGCCAGACTGGCTCGCCGGACGACTCGGGCGGCAAGTTCAGGATTGCCATCGCCGGCATGCCAACGAGTTAGGGCAACGAAGCCGGCGAGAACGGCATCGTCCCATGCATAGGCGTTTCGGCTTCCGATGAAATACCGGGCCCACTCGATCGCCCCCGCCCGGTCCACCTCGTCGCTCAAGCGGGCGACCGCAAGATACGTGTATCCGCCCTGAACCTGAGCCATGGTCCGTGTAACAAAGCGATCGCCATCTACCTCCACGATGCCCATTGTCCTGCCGTCTGCGGAGTCAACGTAGAGCGCGATCCCAACGTGCCGCCAGAGTTCACCAGCGCTCGAACATAGGCTCTGAAGGAAGCCGGGACGGGAACAGAACACGATGTCGCCCTCCCTGACCTCGGAAACGTGGATCATCGGTAGCCGCGCCACCGACTCCGGAAGCGCAGGCGCGGCGGTGGTCATAGAGCCACCAATTCCGTTGTGGCGGAAACCAGCGGTTGCGACGAAGGCGCCTCCAATGCGGCGTAGCCAGCCCATTCAAACGGAGGTCGATCACTCCGCAACGCCTGGACAGACCGGAGAGCTTCATCCGGGCTCAGTCCATTGGCGATCGCCGCCACCAAGGCATCCCCCAGCGGCTCGCAATGCCGATCCTCCACATCCCAAAGGGTCACGACGGCCGCAGTGATTCCGCGGCTTCTGACGCGGGGCAACAGGTCCGTGGTTCGACAGCCCATCAACAGCAGAATGTCAGAGCTTCCCACCGCCACCTCCTTGAGCAGCGTCTGAATCTCCTCCTGGTGTCCGTCCAATCGATGGATTCGAGCATTGGAATACCACCGATGGGGTCGATGGGGTCCCGTGAGTCTCGGTCGATACGCCGTTGCCTGCGCCTCGCCAACATCGTCGCCTAATGGCGCTGCTCCACCAACGAGTTGAACCGTGACAGCGCTCAGATGGACCAGAGACTCACCGCTTGCAGTACACCGGGCAGTGGCGATGGGCAGTCGGATAAGTTCATACGGCACCCGGACAACGAGCGACGGGACGCCACCCAGGTACCGGGCCAGCGGCTCCACCAGTCGGCTCCATGTGCTGGTCAGCAACCGTTCCACAACTGCATTGCGGGCGGCCACTGCGTAGGTGTACTCCGAGCACGCATGTACCCGGTCCACTTCGGCGACTTTCTCCAGCAGATCCTGAATCCCGAGCCCAGGCAGCGGGATAGTCAGCCCCGTCCTACCGTCATCTCCGGCCGAGAGTTCCCAGCGCCAACTCGTGTGCCGGTCCCCTGGGGCCAACAAGGTTGCGATGGGTCGCCCGCTCATGGCTCAGGGCGGCGGAGGATGCTGCTCATGCGACAAGATACTAGTAGCTAGTAGCAACACGGATCCGGACCCCAGGAGCCTGCGGCGCGATGGGAGCTGGCTGAGAGATTGCTGCTCACGATGTCAGCGCACCCGGGAGCCTGGGCGCAATGGGAGCTGGCTGAGAGATTGCTGCTCACGTTGTCAGCGCACCCGGGAGCCTGCGGCGCGATGGGAGCTGGCTGAGAGATTGCTGTCCCTCTGGGAGGCGTTCAAGCGCCACGCAGGCTTTCGCCTGCCCGGCCTACAACAGATCCTCGGTTACTGGTTCGCTTAACTACTCAACGGGCCACATCCCTCCGGGGGTTCTCAACACCCAGGCGAAGCTAAGCACTTTGAGCAGTTCAAGCTCAAAATCACACAACCAGTTAGTGCAGCGCCGGAGGCGAGAGCCTCCGTGGCGCCTGAACGGCCCCCGGAGGGACAGCAATCATGCTCCCAGCTGACATCGCCCCGGAGGGACAACACAGCGTTAGAGCATTTCGATGATGGTGGCGTTGGCGAGGCCGCCGCCTTCGCACATCGTCTGCAAACCGTATTTGCCGCCGGTCCGTTCGAGTTCGTGCACCATGGTGGTCATGAGTCGGGCGCCGGAGCCGCCCAACGGATGGCCCAGGGCGATCGCTCCCCCGTTGGGATTCACCTTGTCCATGTTGGGATGATGCTCTTTGGCCCAGGCCAAGACCACAGAGGCAAACGCCTCGTTCACTTCGAAATGGTCGATGTCATTCATCGTGAGGTTGGCCTTCTTCAAGACCTTCTCGGTAGCAGGGATGGGGCCGGTGAGCATGGTGACCGGATCCACGCCGGCGAGGGCGAAGCTGTGGAACTTGGCCTTGGGCGTGAGGCCAAGCTCGGCGGCCTTGCTGGCGCTCATGATGAGCAGCGCCGATGCTCCGTCGGTGATCTGGCTGCTGTTGGCGGCCGTGACCTTGCCATCCTCCTTGAACGCCGGCTTCAAGCTCGCGATCTTTTCCATGATGGGTTCACGAAGGCCACCGTCTGTCGTCACCATCTGGCCGGTCACTGTGACCTTGCCGGTGTCTCGGTCTCGGATCTTTTCGGCGACGGGAACGATTTCGGCATCAAATCGGCCCTCATCCCGGGCCTGGATCGCCAACCGTTGGGACCGGAAGCCGTACTCGTCCAGATCTTGCCGTGAGATATCCCACTTGTCGGCGATCATCTCGGCCCCAATGCCTTGGCCGACCAAGCCCCCGTCTTCGGCGTAACGCTCCTGCATTGCGTCGGTGAAGGCGAAGCCGGTCTGTTTCAACATCTGCGTCGCACCCATTGGCACGAAACTCATCACTTCTACTCCGGCGGCGATGACTACGTCGTACGCTCCGGCCATGACACCCTGGGCGGCAAAGTGAGCCGACTGTTGTGAGGAGCCACATTGACGATCGATTGTGGTAGCCGGGACCGACTCGGGCCAACCTGCGGTGAGAACGGCGTTTCGTCCCACATTGAGCCCTTGGGCTCCCACCTGCATGACACAGCCCATGATCACATCGTCCACGAGCACCGGATCCAGGCTGTTCCGTTCGGCGATCGCTTTGAGCACTTCGGCGGCGAGATCGGCTGGGTGCCAGCCCGACAGCTTCCCAAAACGTTTGCCCATCGGGGTGCGAACGGCATCAATGATTACGGCTTCTTCCATCCCCGAATCGTCCTACGTCGTCGCCCTTGTCCGCAAATCGCCGCTCAGGCGCTACGGGTTCGCCACAGACACTCCACACCGTTCGAGGAAATTGGCGATCATGGTCTTTCCGCCCACGGTGAGAACAGATTCGGGATGAAACTGGACCCCCTCCACCTCGAGATCCCGGTGACGCATCCCCATGATGACGCCATCCGCAGTAGAGGCGGTGACCTCCAGAGACGCCGGGAGGTCATCGGCCCGGACGATGAGTGAATGGTAGCGAGTGGTCTGAATTGGGCTGGACAAACCGGCGAACACCCCGGTGCCGTTGTGTTCAGTGTCAGAGGTCTTGCCGTGCATGAGTTCTGGGGCACCGATCACGGTGCCGCCGTACAACTCCCCGATCGCTTGGTGCCCCAGACAGACACCGAGAACCGGTACCGAGCCTGCGAATGCTCGAATGGCTTCGATGCTCACGCCAGCAGCTGCGGGCCGACCCGGACCAGGAGAGATAAGCACGCCATCAGGTTTCATTGCCACGAGTTCCGGAACGGTTGCGACGTCGTTGCGAACCACGATCGGCGTGGCCCCGAGCTCGCCGAGGTATTGCACGAGGATGTAGACGAACGAGTCGTAGTTGTCGATCACCAGAATCTTGGGAGCCACGAGGCCAACGGTATCGCTTCGGAGTAGGTGGTTTCGCCGTTCCCGATGCCGCGCCCACTTCTCCCCGACCGGCTACGGTTTTGGGCGTGGCACGTCCTGACCCCAGCAAAAGCCGAGTGACGCCGAAGGGCACCCAGCCCGAAGGCCAGGTGAGCGAGCGGTCCATTCGCCCGGAACCAGTTGCACCGCTTCCCCCTTCGCCCATGTATGTCCCCGCGATCATGGTGATCGGGTTTGTGGGAGGTCTCATGATGATCCTGGGCAACTACCTCTTTACGAGCGACGCGCTGGGCACACCGAGCAACTGGTACCTGTTGGGTGGATTGGGCCTCGTCCTCGTGGGAATTCTGGCGGCTACGCAATACCGCTGAGCAACCTCACGGCGACCAACTGCCGCGAAAAGGAGCGATCCGCGCGACCACCCGCACGCACGGCGCGAAGTGCTCGAGAAACTTCCCGGTTTGGGTAAAAATCCTGTTTTCGAGGTAGCGCCTGCCGGTCGGTCTGTCGTAGGATCTCATGAGCAAGGGGGCACCGTTACGAACTGGTGACGGAAACCCTTCGGGATTGTTACATCCCACAGGGTTATCCACCACTGTGGAAATCCTGAACCGCTAGTTTTCCACAGGCGTATTCGCAGGTGAGCGAGGTTTTCCCCATACTTGCGAACAGCTCATTGGACAAGTAGCGTGTCACAGCACGTCGTCCAGGTTAGTTGTCAGCACCATGGGCTCCGAGCAGTGCCGAGGGGGCTCTGGCACCTGGTCATTCGCCAATGTCAGCCGGAGTTCCGTTCCGCAGATTTCGCAACGGTAGGTAAGTTTTACCCGGCGTAGCTCTCCGGGCGGTGGAGCGTCGGGCACAGGGCGGGCGAACGCCCCGATCACCGCTACTCCGGCCATGAAAAGGGCATAGGAAACCGCCACTGCGACCACCGTCCGGACCAGCCCGAATCCTGCGAGAATCAAGACCAGGGCGGCGACCAGGGCGACAACTCGCACTCGAGAACGCCGCCGCCGCTGAACCTCCGCGTCATGGGCTGATGCGCCACCGATGATGGAATCGTCGGCATCGATGAAATCGGGAAAATCGGTGGTCGGTTCGAACTCCGAGCCCGGCGGTTGTTCGTCCACCGGCCCATCGTAGACCCAGATCGTCGGGAACTACCCGCCGTCGGCGGGCGGGTCCGTAGCGGGAGGCTGGGTTGTTGGAGGCTGGGTTGGCGGCGGCGGCGCCAGTTCTACACCGACCCGAATAGTCACCGTGGACCCAGTGACCAGGGCCGTATTCCCGGCCGGGTTTTGGGATAGGACCACGCCGGCATCGGGTGAACCATTTGGCACGTCGACCAGCTCCACGAAGGGTGCGAACCCGGCCGCTTCCAAAGCGTTTTGGGCCGATGCTTGATCCAGTCCCACGACCGGTGGAACCACGGCTTCCGGTGGACCGGTGGAAACGATCAAAAGAATCACGCGGTCAATGGACACCGGCGTGCCGGCGGCGGGATCGGTACGTATCACCAGACCCTCCTGGACCGTCTCCGATGCTTCCTGCACCAGCGTGGGGTTTGGCAAGCCGGCTCGACCCAACTCATTCGAAGCCACGATCACGGTCATGTTGGCTACCTCGGGGACATCCACCTGGTCCGGGCCACTGGATACGATGAGATTGACCTCACTGCCGCGATCCAACTCCTGATTGGGCGCCGGCTCGGACCGGATGACAACGTTCTCCTCGATATCGCTGCTCGGTTCGATGCTGAAATCAACAATGAAGCCGTCTTCGTTCAAACGCCGAGTTGCCTCATCCAACTTGAACCCGGAAACATCCTGGAGCACGACTTTCTGTGAATCCTGAGCCACGGTGATCAGGACGGTTCCGCCCCGCTCGATCGGAGTTCCGGCCAGCGGAGACTGAGCGGTCACCGTGCCCGGCGCGATACCGGGCTCGGCGGGTTGGAAGTCGGTGTCCACGAAGAGCCCAAGCTCTCGGAGAATGGCTTCGGCCTCCGCCTCGGTTCGTCCCGTGACGCCGGGAACTTCCACGGTGTCCGACGCAGCGTCAGATTCACCATCGCCAAAATTGACATAGATGTAGGAGGCGATCCCGGCCACGCCGAGGATCATGAGCACCAGCGCTATGAGGAAGAGACCATTGCGCCGGGCCGGTTCCACGTATTCAACGGGAGCGCCAGGCGGAACCATGGCCGGTGCGGCGATCGACGTGGCGGCCGCCGGGAGCATCGACGTTGCGGCGGCGGCGACGGCGACGTCGGCGGTGATCGCTTTTCGATTCGGGACCGGAAGTACCGAACCATCGGTGGAACTTCGTAACTCCGCCCGCAGCTCTTCGGCCGATGCGAAGCGATCGTGGGGCGCTTTGGCCAGCAGCCGATCGATCACCGCACCGAGCCGGCCCGGCACGTTGGGATTGATTTGGGCAGGGGTAGGCGGCTCATCCTGGACGTGTTTGTAGGCGATCGCCACCGGTGATTCCCCGGAGAAGGGCGGTTGGCCGGTGACCATCTCGAAGAGGACAACACCAAGGCTGTACAAATCGCTCCGTGGATCGACCTGTTTCCCTTGAGCCTGCTCTGGCGAGAAATATGTTGCCGTCCCCATGACCGACCCGGTCTGGGTGAGATCGTCACCTCCGCCAAACGCACGAGCGATACCGAAGTCGGTGACTTTCACTTGTCCGGTCGGCGTGATCAGAATATTGCCGGGTTTCACATCGCGGTGAATGGTTCCGTTGCGGTGAGCGAATCCCAGCGCGGCGGCGGTGTCGATCGCTATCTCGGTGGCTCGATCAGGATGCAGCACTCCTTCGGTGCGCAGCACGTCGGCCAGACTCCGACCCTCCACGTACTCCATCACGATGAAGTACGTCTGGTCGTATTCTCCCCAATCGTAAACCGCCACAATGCTGGGGTGGTTCAAGTTGGCTGCGGCCTGGGCCTCTCGTCGGAAGCGCTCAACGAACAGTGGTTCCGATGCGAATTGTGGGAAGAGCACCTTCACGGCAACGGGTCGGTCCAGCAGTTGGTCATGCGCCAAAAAGACATCGGCCATACCGCCCCGGGCCAGACGACGGTGCAGTTCATAGCGTCCGTTTAGGACGGGGCGGGGTTTGGACGATTCAGTCACAGCGTGCCAAGGGTAGTGAACGATTGGGTAACTAGGTGGTCAACAGGTCCGGTCGTCATAGAAGACCGAAGTAGCTGCTCACGAGCTCCCGAGCAATGGGTACGGCAGTTCCCCCGCCGGTCTGGTTTGGATGATCTGCGTCGGCGGCAACGAACACTGCGAACGCTATGTCAGGTGCAAATCCTTTGTCGCCAGCGAACCCGATCACCCAGGCGTGCGAGCTCTCCAAATCCTCTCCTACCTGGGCGGTTCCAGTTTTTGCCCCCAATTCCAGACCCGGGGTTTGGAGCCCCCTGGCCGTCCCTTCGGTGACGGCCAGCTTCATCATGGAGCGCAACTCGAGGGCGGTCTCCGGTGCCATTGCGGTGCGCCAAGGCTTCGGATCGATCGACTCCACAATCGTGCCGTCGGAGGAAAGAACTTTGCTCACTACATGCGGTGAGGGAACCACGCCACCGTTGGCAACTGCGGCCGCTACGAGACTCATCATGAGCGGGGAGGCGGCCACGCTGTTTTGACCAAGGGCGGATTGAGCGAGGATGGCACTGTTTGCGTAGACCCCGGCGGGGATCTCCTCGCTCGGCGCTCGCAGTTGCTCTCCGTAATCGGTGGGGAACACACTGGCCACAGCGCCGCCGATATCCAACGGGGGTTCCTCATTGAACCCGAAGGCCTGGGCGGTATCCACCATGGCCTCGGGGCCAACTCGCTCCGCCGCAAGGTAGGCGAAGCTGGTGTTGCACGATGTGGCGAGCGCTTCGGCCAGGGTGCCGCCGCAGGTACGCCCCCCGAAATTGCGGATCGGCCGGTTACTGACCAGAGGCGGGAAGTATTCATTGGTCGGGTTCACGGTGGTGGCATCGGAACTCGCTCCACTGGCCGGACTGAACGTGGTCAGGATTGCAGCCGCCGTGACCACTTTGAACGACGACCCAGGAAAGTACACGTCGGCGATTGCACTGGGTCGTCGAGGATTGCCTTTCTGCGTATTCAAGGCTCGGGACGCCGCCTCGGCTTCGGCACCGTCATGGCTGGCCAGCAGCGAGGGATCGAACGAAGGCGAACTGTAGAGGGCCACGATCGCGCCCGTGTCGGGCTCGATCATGACAACCGAACCCACTCGATCGCCAAGAAGCTCCGCCGCCTCCGACTGCAGAGCGTGGGAGATGGACATCACCACATCGCCCGGTTGCCCTGCGCCGCCCAGGAATTCGTTCAAACCGCTCAATCGCAATTCCGCCGAGCGGCCCGACAGCGAATCGTTGTAGGCCTTCTCCACCCCTGATGCACCAAGATTGAACGAGTAGAAGCCCGCTGAATGTGCGTAAAGCGCACCTTCTGGGTAGAGCCGTTGGTAGTCGAACGCCGAGCCAAAGACGCCCTCGGACTCCGCCACCACAACACCGTCCGAAGTGAGTATTTGACCTCTGGGCCGATTGAAGTCACGAAGAATCGAGCGGGCGTTGTCCGGGTTGTTCCGAAGTTCAGCGGCGTCCAGTACCTGAACGCGACTGACCTGCACCATCAGCACGCCAAAACTGAGCAGGAGGACACCCAAGAGTCTCCTGAGTGACCGATCGATCATTGGCCGAAATACGTGGGGTCGGCGCTGCTGACGACGGAATGGCGTCGGACTGCGGAATCAGAAATACGAATGAGGATCGCCAAGATTATGTAGTTGGCCACGAGCGACGAGCCGCCGTAACTCACGAACGGAAGCGTGACTCCGGTGAGCGGGAGCAACCGAGTGACACCACCCACGATCACGATTACCTGGAACCCCAGCAGTGCGGTGAGTCCGCCCGCCACCAGCTTCTCGAACGGATCGGATGCGACCATCGCCACCCGGAAACCAGCGCCAACGAACAGCATGAAACAGACGAGGATCGCCGCCGCCCCCACCAGACCCAGCTCCTCACCGATAGCGGCGAAGATCATGTCGGTGGTGACCGCCGGAATGACGTTGGGTGTCCCCTCCCCCAGGCCGGTACCCAACAAGCCACCGTCCGCCATGGCGAACGCCGCCTCAGCAACCTGAAAACCCGAGTCATTCACGTCCGCGAAGGGATCCAACCAGGCCGCTACTCGCCGCTGCACGTGCCCGAACATCTGGTACGCCACCGCGGACCCCGCCATGAAAAAGCAGAAGCCACCCAGCACATATGCCAGCCGAGAGGTGGCGAGATACATCATCACTACGAAGAGCGTGAAGAAAAGGAGCGATGATCCCAAGTCTCGCTCCGCCACCATGACCAGGAGCGCCACCGCGACGGCCAGCCCGAGGGGCCCGAAATGCCGAAGGTCGGGGACGTGGAGGCCTGCCACCCGGCGGGTGCTGATGGTCAGGAGTTCCCGTTTATCCACCAGATAGCCGGCAAGAAACATGGTCAGAACGACCTTCGCAAACTCTCCAGGCTGAATGGTGAAGAACCCGAGCGAGATCCAGATTCGAGCTCCACGGATTTCCTGCCCGATGAACGGGAGTAGCGGCAATAACAGGAGGGCTGTGCCGGTGAGAGCCATCAGATAGCGATACTGCTCGAGAGTTCGGACGTCGCGGAACACGACCAACGTGGTTGCAAACGCTGCGAGACCAACGAGTGTCCAAACCGATTGCCGGGCAGCAAAATTCTCGTTGAGTCGAGCGATCATCACGTAACCGATACCGTTGAGAAACGCCACGAGCGGCAGGAGCGTGGGCTCGGCCATAGGCGCCAGCCGACGTACCACTACGTGGGCGGTCCCCAAGAGGCCCAGAACAAGAACAAGAAAGGGAATGACGTTTGGCGGCGTTTCGGATCGTGTAGCAAGGGCGGCGAGGCCGAACGCCGCAGTGGTCAGCAGACCAGCGCCGATCAACAGGGTCAGTTCGACTCCACGGGGGGATCCCATATGCAGCCTCGAAACCCGGGCCGAGGGACCCGGATGGCTCCCGGGAGAGGACGTGATCATGCGACCGCTACTCCGCGGTGCGGACGAGGGAGAGTTCAAGCTGCTCCACGAACGCCTGGGCATCGGCGAGTGAACCGAACACTGGAGTCTGGCCCACCTGATCCCGAGAAGCCGGCTTCAGGTCGTTCACGTCCAGGCCGGTGGTCTCGACAGCTTGGGGCTCGATGAACAGCAGGCCGCCCGGTCGACCTCGGAAGATCACCACCTCACTGGCCCGGGACTCCACAAACCATGCGTTTCGGCCATAGGCGGTGAAACCACCGATTCCCAATCCAACGAGTATGAAGAACCCGAGTAGGAACAACAAACCCCGAAGCCGACGCCCTGACCGTGGCGGCGAGGCGGAAACCACCGGGATCTCCTCGGTTGGGATCTGATTGGCGGCCCCCTCATCGTCCTCATCCGCCGCTTTCTCGGCCACCGGATCGGTGTGGTCCTGGGAGGGGGGTGGTGAATCGTCAGGCTCAGGATGGACAACTGGGGTGAAGAGGCTACTGGCCTCTGCATCGGCATCGCCGAGGGTCTCGAGGTCGAGCGGCGCAACTTCGGCGTCGCCCGCAATCGCAACCGCCGATTCCGGTCCAGCGATGGTGGGGGCGTCATCAAGCACGCGGACGATTACCACCGTGATGTTGTCGTTTCCACCGTTTTGGTTGGCACGTTCTATGAGACGCTCTGCGGCCTCATCGAGGTTGTCAGCATTGGCAATTATTGTTGCCAGCACATGGTGATCCACCTCGTTGAAGAGCCCATCGCTGGCGAGCAGGATGGCGTCACCCTGCCCGATCGTTAGGTCGAAGATGTCAACTTCGGGATCTTCTCCGATCCCGAGAACGCGGGTCACCACGTTCCGATGGGGATGATCTCGAGCCTCGGCCTCGCTGATCTTTCCCGACCGCACCAACTCCTGCACGAGAGAGTGATCCCTGGTGATCTGCTCTAGCTCACCACCGCTGAAGAAGTAGGCCCTGCTATCGCCAACGTTGGCGATGGTGACCGAACGGCGTTCGGGCCGCAGCAGGGCCGCAACCACGGTGGTGCCCATGTTGGCCATACCCGTCCGAACGGCGGCCGCCAACACCTCGCGATTGGCTAGCTGAATGGCCGAGATCATGTCATTCGCATCCCGGAGCAGGCCGAATTGTTGGAGCTGATCCACCGCGGTCTCCGCCGCCAGTTCACCGCCGGCATGACCGCCCATACCGTCGGCCACAGCCACAAATGTGGGCGTGACGAGGAACCGATCCTGATTGGTCTCTCTGATCATGCCCTGATCGGTGGCAGCGGCGATCTCGAATCGCATCAGCGCACCTCCATCACGGTGCTGCCCACTTGCACCCGGGACCCAGAATTGACTGCCACTGGCCCGGTGACCTTTTGTCGATCCACATACGTTCCATTTGTGGACCCTAGATCCGAGACCAGAAGCCCGTCCGGCGTAATCGCCACTCGGGCATGCTGAGACGAGACGAAAGTGTCGTCCAGCGTGATATCGCAGGCCGCTGACCGGCCGATGGTGAGCTGGCCGTCTACTTCAAAGACCAATCCGGCATGGCTCAGCGGCTCCACGATCACCACGGAGGGCTTCTTCGCAGACTTCTTGGAACGGCGTGTCCGGCGCTCGTTGTTAGTGGTGGTGGCGGCGGGAGACGGAACCGCTTGCCAGACCGAGGACGCCACGCGAGCAAAGAAGAACCAAACCAACGCCAGGAACCCGAGGCGGAGAAGGGTGAGAATGGCGTCGGACACTGTGCCCGATCGTAGTTGTTCCGGGAAGGCCAAGGGCTCCGCCTGCTCCGACCGCTTTGCAGTGCGATGTTTGAACTACCGTTACATGGTGATGGTGCTGCGTGCGATGGAGGGTCAGATCGAAGAATACGTGGAGGGCCTGATGGCGCGCCTCTTCGGATCGGGGCTCCAACCGGTCGAAATCGGCCGCCGGTTGCGCCGCGTCGCCGTCCGCGACCGTCGTGTCAACGTCAAGGGCATCGCCACCGCGGCTAACCATTTCGTGGTGGAGTTAGGTCCGGCCGATCATGACCGCATCGTGGGCCAGAGTCCGTCGATCATCAAAGACCTGATCGACGAAGTGCGCAGCGCCGCGGCCAAAGAACGACTCAGCCTCTCGGGGCCCGTGAGCGTCACCTTCTCTGTAGATGAGGCCCGTCGCCCGGGAACCTTTTCCATCGCCAGTGCTTTCGATGATTCCGCGAGAGTCCCAGTGCCGGCGGTGCTCGAACTGACCGACGGGACATCGATGGACCTTGGTGCAGCGGGGGCTCGAATCGGCCGCCATCACGACAACGACGTCGTAATCGACGAGACCAACGTCAGCCGCTTCCACGTACAGCTTCTTCCAACCGACACGGGCTGGCAGATCGTTGATCAAGAATCCACCAATGGCACCCGGGTCAACGGGCAGTTCATCACCCGAGGCGAACTCAATAACGGCGACGTGCTCAGCATCGGCCCCGCCACCTTCACATTCCGCACCCTCTAGCAGGGAAACCGGGCCGGTCAGCTAGTGACCAACCACGTCGGCGGTGTCGGGGCGAGACCGCAGATACTCCGCGGCGAAAGCGCACAACGCCACGATGGTGCGATCGGTTTGCCGTAGGTCTTCCACGATGCCGGCCATGAGTTCGTCGGCAAACCCATTCCCGCGGTAAGGCAAGAGTGTCTCAACGTGAGGCACCACCACGACGCCGCCGCTCTGCAGCGAGTAGTTGGCATAACTCCGGAGTGGAGCCTCAGGATCTCCTAGATCGAGGAGCTCAAATCGGCCAGCGGGAAGGTTGTCCCTCACCACCAGTTGGGTCTGCTCGGCGTCTTCAGGAGTTCGCAGTGTCACGAGTTACGGAACAACATGCCGTACCCAGATGTTCCATCGCGGAACTTCGAGCGCCGATCGGCCGTCCTATCCATTACTCGACCACGGGTCTCTGACGATCGAAAGGAACGCTATGTCAACGAATCGATTCATCCTCCGTCTCTCCGCACTCGCGTTTGGAGCCATCTTGCTCCTAGCCGGATGCGGCTCGAATAAAGACACCCAAACGACCGGCGACGAAACGACCACCACTACCGCACCAGCTGACGTGCCGGTTGCAGACGACAAGGGCCCGGCACCCGATGACGCCGGAAGGTGTGTTGAGGGTGAACAGGACTGCGACGACGTCGTGACTAACGATGACCCGACCGATCTGCCCAGCAACGATGACGAGCCCGCTAGCTCCGGCATGCCAGCGAACGGCGACTTCACGGTCTCTGATGCTCTTAGTACCGACGCAACCGGCATCTTGGCCGTACGCGGCTACCTTCTCGGCAGCAACAACCAACTTTTGTTGTGCGAGGAGCTCGTAGGAGCGGGCGAAAAATACGCTTGCTCTGGCGCTTCGGTGATCCTCAGCAATCTGGACATGAATGACGTACCGGGCTTGGTCTTCTTGGAGGGAACGACGTTCACCGAAGGTGAGATCACACTGTTCGGAACCATCGCGGACGGCGTGCTCGAGGTAAACAACGCCGTTCGAGGCTGACCGGACCGGCCGAGCATCACATCTGTGCGCGAGGGGGGACTTGAACCCCCACGTCCGTTAAGACACAGGAACCTGAATCCTGCGTGTCTGCCAATTCCACCACTCGCGCTGGAGCAGTGCAGAGAGCGTAACTCAGTGGGCCGAGTTTGCCCACCGAGTTACCTCTGCCGCGTTCTGTCTGCTCAAGGTGGTGATCGCACCATAGGGGCAAACCGATGGGCAGCCATAGCGAGAGGGCTGGGGCATCGCTACCGTCGAGAGCGATGAATCCGCTGGCCAGTCTCCCAAATACACCGGCCGAGCGACGCTCGGCGCTCAAACAAATCATCATGAAGAAGGGTGTGACCGAACTGGCGGAGCCGGTAGAACTCTCATCGGGCGCGATGTCACGCTATTTCATCGATGCCAAACGAGCGCTCTGCGCTGGGAACGATCTCACCCTCGCCGCCACGTGCATGATGGACCTCCTGGCCGAACACAAGGTGACCATCGATGCCGTTGGCGGTCTCACACTGGGTGCCGACCAATTCGCCCACGGCGTGGCCATGGTTGGCGGGGTGGACTGGTTCGTGGTCCGGAAGAAGTCCAAGGGCCGCGGTACCAACAAGTTCATCGAAGGCGCTCCAGTGAAGGGCCGACGGGTGCTGTTGGTGGACGACGTGATCACCAGCGGGATGTCCACGCTCACCGCCAGCGAGCGCGTGGTCGCTGAAGGCGGGACCCCGGTTTTCGCCACCACTGTCGTGTCTCGCAGCGACCAACCGGCCGAGAACTTCCGTACCGCCGGGATCCCTTTCGTGCCCATCTTCACCTACCACGACCTTGGTCTTCCCGCCGTGGGGACCGAGTAGCGGCATCGAATGGCAGCAGCCGATCAGGTGGAGCCCCAGCAGCTCGAGGCCCGTGAGGTTGGGGTGGGGCCGCACCCTGAACCCTGGCCTGAAGACGCACGGCTCGACCCCGTCCTTCTCGCGGAAGGAGATCGCCGGAACGTGTTGGACCGCTACCGCTACTGGACGGTGGAGGCCATCGTGGTTGACCTGGATACGCGTCGTCACCCGTTTCACATTGCAATCGAGAACTGGCAACACGACCTCAACATCGGAACAGTCGTGAGAACGGCCAATGCATTTCTCGCCGCCGAAGTCCACATCGTCGGGAAGAAGAAGTGGAACAAACGAGGAGCGATGGTCACCGATCGCTACCAGCACATTCGCCACCACTCAGTGGCTGAAGACCTCGTCGCTTTTGCCCGGTCGTCCGATCTCACGCTCGTCGGAATCGACAACCTGCCCGGCTCTACTTCGCTCGACGCCAGCCCGCTCCCGCGGAAAAGCATGCTGGTGTTTGGCCAAGAGGGACCCGGTCTCAGCAGCCTGATCCGCCCGCATCTGGATCAGTGCCGATCGATCCCGCAGTTCGGCTCCACCCGCAGCATCAACGCGGGCGTGGCCGCCGGTATTGCCATGCACGCGTGGATAAGGACTCACGCACTCAGCTAGAGGGAACACTCTCCTCTGGCGTCGGCTTACCGCGTCTGGACCGGGACCGCCAGATCCATTCCACCAGGATCGCAATCCCGAAGATCGCAACGAACCAGATCACCCATTTGATGATTCGGCGCACCGATTCAGGCATCTTGGCTTCGGGATCGGTGGTGAGTTCAGTGAGGAAAAGCTCCGCGAGATCCTCTGGGGACCCGTCGGCCTTGCGGACGGCGGCCAGGGCACTGAGCCGATCACCATCAAGCACATCGCCCGTTTCGGCCTCGATCTCGCCGTCTAGGCCAAAGCCGAGAACGACATCGAACTCGCCGCCCTGCTGCACCCGTAAGACGAAGGCTCTTAGTTCGGGCAGCGGATCGAGCGGGATGACGATGCCCATCTTGTAGCCGAGAGCCTTCGCGTCTTGCACCACTTCGACCAAACGGACCCGATCGATGTCGTCGTCAACCCGGTTGTTTACGAACACCCCATCGCTGCTCAACGCGGCAATTACCGTGCTTGGTTGTTCGGCGGCCACCGGGCCCGAAACAGCGAACGGCAGGATCACCAAAACCAACGCGATGGCTAGGGTGGCTCGGCCAAAAGGTTTCACTTCGAGCGATTATTTCACACACCCCGCGAAGCGCTGGTGAACGACGCTGCTTTCGCTTGCGTTAGCTGCTCTTGGACAAGAACCACTCGCGGCTCTTGTCGTGGTCTTCATCGGCCCCGAGAAAGGCAGCAAACGCGTCTTCGTGGCCGGGAGAGCTGTGGCTGGGCGTCGACTTGCTCGGTTGCGGACTCTCCGAGGCGGGCGAGGGGCGAGCACCGGGAACGGTCGCAGGCGTCGGCAACGGGGTGCCAACAAGGTCGACATCGTTTGCATCCACAACCGCCTCGGGAGCCATTTGGATCCGTTCGGCCATCAGCTCGAGCTTCTCTGCCCGAAGCGTTTCCAGTTCGGTCTTGAGCGCAGAGAGGTAAACCTCCAGTTGACGGCGTTGCTCCAGGAGACGCTTGGTCTCCACCTTCACGGTGCTTAACTCCCGCAATACCGCTCCGACGTGGGCAGACAGATCCTCGGGAACCTCTGTGCGCTGGGTGGGCTCAGTGGCCAATTCGTTGTTGATCAAGGTACTTCCTCGCTCGAAAGCAATACGGAGAAGCCCGCCGGTGGGCGGCTTCGGTTTACTGTCGGCCGCCGCCGCTCTGGTTTGAACAACGCCTCGGGTATTCCCTGGGGCGAGGAGCGCCGTCGAGGACTGCGTCAGGTCTCCGGGGGGCCGGGTATCAGCTGAACATTCGCAGCCACTGCTCCACGCTGAGCGGCTGCAGCACCATGTTGTTGGCGCGGGTATCGCCCATGGACTGGGTCGGGAGCGGCGAATACGCATGGCCCGGACAGACCATCACATGATCGTCGATCGCGGAGAGACCCGAAGTCAGAGAGTGGTAGAGCTTCTCGGCGTCCCCGCCGGGGAGATCGGTCCGGCCACAGCCATCGATGAAGAGGGTGTCGCCCGAGACCAGTTGATCTTCCACCAGCACACACTGGGACCCGGGGGTATGTCCAGGCGTGTGCAGCAGGATGATCGGAATGTTGCCAACTCGAAGCTGATCGCCGGGATCGTGGCCGACGAGCTGATCCGCGCCGACCCCGGTGACCTTTGTGACGAATTCGAGTTCGGGTTTTTGGAGATGAATGGGCACGTCTTGGCGTGCCAGAAGCTCGGCTATCCCCACGACGTCGAATCCCATCATCTTCCCGCCAACGTGATCGGCGTGGTAGTGGGTCCCGATTACCCCGGAGAGATGAAGCCCCTCGGCGTCAACAACGGCCAACAGTCCGTCGGCGTCATAGGCCGGATCCACCAGGATGGCCTCACCGGATTCGCGGTCGCCGATGAGATAGGCGAAATTGGCCATCTGGGCAGCCATGGGATCACCGACGGCGAAGTCTCGGCCAGAGAGCAGTTGACGGAAGACAAGGGTGGACATAGGGATCAGTCTCCCACCTGGGAACGAATCGAGTCCATCCAGTTCGTGGCCTCTTTCCAGGCCTCGGTGGAGCGAAAACGACTCTCGTCGGATCCGTCGCCAGCCGCCGGATAGCTGCCCAGGAACTTGACCTCGGCATGTTTTGCCCGGATGTTCTTTAGGCAATCGGCAACAACGTCGTTGGCGATGTGGCCTTCGAGGTCGATGATGAAGCAGTAGTCGCCCAGGTTCTTCTTGACCGGCCGAGATGTGAGTTTGGAGAGGTTGATGTTTCGTGCCGCAAACTCCTGAAGGATCGCCACCAACGAGCCGGGGTGATCATGACGCTGCGTGAGAACAACGGTGGTCTTGTCATGGCCGGACGGCGACGGCACTCCGGTTTTGGTCACCAGCAGGAAACGGGTTTGGTTGCCTTTGTGGTCGGCAATGTCCTCAGCCACGATCTCCAACCCATACTTCTCCCCGGCATTCTGCGGACCGAGGGCCGCCACCCCGGGTCGCTCGGCGGCGATCCGCGCAGCGTCGGCGGTGGAGTTTGCCGGTTCCACGATGGCATCGGGCAGGTTGCTGCGAAGGTACGTTCGGCACTGCGCATTGGCCACCGGGTGCGATGCCACCACCTTGATGTCTTCGAGCCTGGTTCCCGGTTGCGCCATGAGCTGCATTCGAATGTCCAGCACAACTTCCCGCTGGATCAGCAGGTCGGTGTCGAAAGCGAGGGTGTCCAGCGTGACGTTGACCGTTCCCTCAATGGCGTTCTCGATGGCCACAAAACCCTGTTCTACTTCGCCGTCTCGGGTGGCATGGAGGATGTCCACAAACGTCCGCATGGGTATGGTGGGCTGATCGAGGAGGTCCGTTTGGGAACGCAGTGCCTGCTCGGTGAATGTTCCGGGTGGGCCCAGATATGCGATGGTCACGGGGTCAAGGCTACCGCTGGACGAAGGGGCCGGAGATCGACGGATCGATGAAGCGGTTGGTCACCACGTCCATCGGTTCCAGGTCTTCGGGAACATCGATGCCCCGCTCCCGATAGATCGGGCCCACCAGATCGATGAGGGTCTGCACACGATCCAGGTCGAAGTTTCCGTAGGTGCTGTCGCTCCCGTTGCCGGCAATGCCGGTTTCTTCCATCATCTCGACGCCTCGCTCGTTGAGGTCCGCGGACAGCGTCCAATAGGTATCGAACGAAGCGTTCAAGTCGATCAACGCCTGGCCGGTCCCCGCCGGTTCGGTCAAGAAGTCCACCCACGCCTGCTGAAGGACCGGGACCAGCGCTTCCAGACAGGTGGCTTCGGAGTCGATCCGGCTGGACTCCACCGCATAGGTGGCGGGGTAGTCAGGGAAGCCGAGGTCGTGGACCAACATGAAATCGAGCGGCTTCGCCCACTCCGTGTATTCCTCTTCATACCGGAAGATCTCGTTGGTGGCAAAGCCGGTTTGGAGTACGTCACCCTCGGCGATAAGCCAGCGATCCGGCGCCCCGGTGTAAGAGGGGTCGAGCTGATCGGCCCCGATGATCCCGGCTCCCACCAGGTACTCCATGTAGGCGTCACCCTCGAAATAGAGGACCGGCAACCCACTTTCGGCCAGCTCCTGTGGTCGGTCGGCGGAGAACGAATACCGGCGGGGATCCCACTGAATCATTTGGGGACTGATGTCCAGGGAGGTCATCACGGCGGTGGAATCGATCGCTGTTTTCGCGATCACGTCGGACAAGTTCGCAAATGCGATGTAGACATCGTCGTCGATGAGAAGCTGACCCAATGCCGGTTGCCCGCCGATCGCATCGCCACCCGCTCGGATTTCCACGGTCTCCACTCCCCCTACCGCATACCGTTCCTGGATCGGCCCGCTGTAACGGAAACGATCGGTGTCTACTGTGCCGCCGGCGCCGATCAGCTGATAGGCACCACCGTGTTCGATTTCGGGCCACCAGTCGGTCTGGATCACCAGGTTGGCGGGGCAGCTGGCTGCTTCCGGAGCGGTGCCATTTGATCCGCAGGCCGCTAGCAACGCGACAAAAACTGCCACTGGCGCGATGAGTTTGCGGTGGGGTTTCATATTTTGCCTAGCGGCGATGGGGATCGGTGCGACGCTCGAGAAGACCAACGGCCGCGAAGAACAGGAGGCCAAGCACGACCGAGAAACCTACCGCCACGATGAGATCCTTGGTTTGAAGATCCCTCGAATATCGATCCATCAGGCGACCGATTCCCGGTGCTCCCTGCCGGAAGAAGAAGTCCGCAACGATGGCGCCGATCACCGCTCCCCCAGCGGCGATCCGAATCCCGCTGAAGATGGCCGGACGGGCGGCCGGCAACTCCAACTTGAACAGGCGTTGTGACGGTGTGGCCCCGTGCAGCGTGAACAGTTCCTGGTGGCCCTGGTTCACCGTGCGCAGACCGAAGTGGGCGTTGGCGATCACCGGGAATAGGCAGATCAGAACGCAGGCGATCACCCTGCTGAGGAAGCCGAAGTTGAACCAGAGGCCGATCAGAGGAACCAGAGCAAGAACCGGGACCACCTGAATTCCGACGGCATAGGGATACAAAACCCGTTCGGCCAGGCGACTGCGGTGCATTGCAAGTGCAAAGCTCATGCCGATGGCGATCGCCACCGACAGACCTACCAGAGCGACCAGTCCGGTTCGCAACGTTGCGATTGCGATCGATTCGAGATTCGAGCCGACGTTCCCGGTGGTGGGATTGAACACCGAGTCAGCGATGACTCGATGCGGGGGTGGCAGGAGGAACCGGCGTCGTTCTGACAGGAGCCCGTAACTGACCGCGTACCAGACCACAAGGCCGATGGCTGGAGCCACGAGCCGACCCGACCACTTGGAGGCTGCGGCGTTAGTCATGGAGTCGGGCTGGATGCGAAGCCACGGTCAGGCCGAGAGTCGGGCACGAACCAGTGCGGAAACCTTCTTGCCGTCCACGTCGCTCCCCAAGGCGGCCATCACCGCTTTCATGGCGGCACCCATCTGGGCCATGTCGGTGATGCCGGCAGCGGCGAGAGCGGAGTCCACTTTGGCCTCTAGTTCCTCATCGGTCATTGCGGCGGGAAGGTAGGTGGCGATAATGTCGGCCTCGGCCTGCTCGGCGGCGGCTTGCTCGGGCCGTCCCCCGGAGGTGTAAGCCTCGATGGATTCGCTTCGCTGCTTGAGTTGGCGGCGCAGCACGGCCTGCACCTGGTCGTCGTCGAGTTCGGTTGCAGTGTCGCCGGCTTTCTCTTCTGCCATCACTGCTGCGATGAGCAACCGAAGGGTGGCGGTGCGCTCCTTGGTGCCGGCCTTCATGGATGCGGTCATATCGGAGCGGAGCTGAGCTTTGAGCGGCGAATCGGCCATACCCCCCAGTGTGGCGTGGATCAGTCCAGGTTGTTGAGGTATTCCAGAACCGCTGCTGGTTTGTGAATTCGGTCGTCCCGCCTCGGTCCGGTTGGTACCGTTAGTGGTGGAGAGATGGCAGAGCGGACGAATGCGTCGGTCTTGAAAACCGTTGTGGCCTCACGGTCACCGGGGGTTCGAATCCCCCTCTCTCCGCCAAAGCCCCCTCGCTCAAATTCCTGTTCACAGCCACACCCACTGTGGCTATCAAAGGGGCAGAACGCCCCATTGTGGCCATCAACAGGGATTTGAGAGCGGCGCGCAGACGGACGCAACCACGGCACCTCGATCCCCCCGCAAACGAACTCGTGATCAATGTGGCCGCCCACCAGCCCGACGTCCAGGAGATCGCCACAGCACTCGCCGAGCTCGTCCGATAGCCAAAATCCGTATGGTCGATTGTTGTTGAGGCGTTACACTCGGCAACCGCAGCTCTAACAGAGTTCACCCGGAGAGGTGGCAGAGTACGGTCGAATGTGCCTCCCTGCTAAGGAGGTGACCTCGTAAGGGGTCCGTGGGTTCAAATCCCACCCTCTCCGCTCAGCGTTGCCGGGGTCCGAATAGTCGGACCCCGGTGGCCTTTTTCGTCGCAGGCGGTTCGGGCAGTCCCAGCCCACGGGTTGATTCGACCGTAGGCCTTCAGACCCAGGCCCCGTTCTGCCGATGACCTGCCCATGCTCAGTGGATTCCGCCTTGTCGCCCTGTTTTTCGCGCTTGCAGCATTCTCCGCGGGGTGTCTGTTCGACTCGGGCGAAGACTCATCCGCTCCAGCCGCCCTTCCGTTCATCGGAGAAACGCCAAACGATCTCCTCCTAGACAGCCCGGCGATCAGTGGGGAAGACTCATTCGCCGCAGCCGAGAACACCGGATCCACAGTGCCGCCGATTCCGCCAACCACCTCTGGCCCTGAAACTAGCGTGACGATCCCCGAAGGCGCGACCCGAAACACTCAACCATTTGAAGTCGTGACCGAACCCACCCGGCCCCAGACCCCGACCACCACACGGGCATCGACGACCACGATCATGACTGTGCCCTCCACAGCCACGACGGCGAGACCTACAACTGCACCATCAATCGCTTCGGTCGGTCCCACCACTGCCGCTCCACCGACCACCGCCTCGCCGACCACGACGGCTCGCCCGACCACCGCCGCACCGACCACCACAACTACGACGGCTCGCCCGACCACCACCACCAGCACGGCGCCGGCAGGCCCGGTGCTGGTCTTCGCCGAGGAGTTCGACAGCTTCGATTCCACCCGCTGGACCAAAGAACACTCCACCTACGGGGACGGCAATGCCGAACTCCAGTGTTACGCCCCGCAGCAGGTATCGGTGGCGAACGGCAATCTCGTTCTGCGGGCCGAGATGCGTGCCGAAACCTGTCCCAGCGGGAGCACCCGCGACGTCACCTCCGGCATGGTGCGCAGCAAGGGTGTCACCTTCTCCCCCGGGCAACGGATCGTCTACCGGGTGAAACTCACGCCGGACGACGAGGCGAACCAGGGTGGTCTTTGGCCCGCGTTTTGGTCTTCGGGTTGGGCCGGCGGGGGTTGGCCAAATGGCGGGGAATGGGATGGTTTCGAAGTGATGACCGCCCGCTCCCCCAAGCGAACCGTGTTCTCTTTGCACTATGCGGACCCCTTCGATCAGCACAAGAAGACCAGCAAGGAGGTCTCGTCGGAGACCAACTTCTCCGCCGACTGGCACGAGCTGAGTTTCGACTACGGCATGAACGGCACGATGATCTGGCGCATGGACGGCGAGGTGGTGCAGACCGTGAGCGACGCAAGCACCAAACAAGGCTGGCCCGCTCCTTTCAACCAGGCGATGACGGAATTGAAGATCAACCTCGCCCTTGGCGGCAGCCCCGGCCCCCTGGACGCACGAGCACTACCAGCCACCTACGAGGTTGACTACGTGCGGATTTACGACTTGCCCAAGTAGCCAAAAAGCACAGTTGCCGGGTGCGGCGGCCCGGCAACTGAGTTCAGCGCGCTCGTAGGGACTCGAACCCCAAACCTTCTCGTCCGTAGCGAGATGCTCTATCCAATTGAGCTACGAGCGCTCGGTGTCGAATCATAGTTCGGAACGTCTAGGACCACACCTTAGTTTTTGCCGTGACGCCGGTTCTCGGTGTCGGACCACTCACGCGGCGGATGGTTGGCACCCGAGTTCGGGACGGCGAGACAGGGCCAGACCATCGCGAGGCACCCAGGGTGGGGAAACTAGTGTTACAGCGTGGCCAAGAAGCGCACAGCTACCTCGCGCTTCGGTGTTGCCAAGCGGGAAGGACATGACGCCACGGCGTTCTATCAACGCTTTCGACCCCCAGTTCTGAACCTGTCCACTGATGTGGCACCGGCCAAGCCAGTGGAAAATCCGTTCATGTGCGCCGACGCCCGGAGTATGGAAGCGGTTGCCGACAATTCGGTTGCCCTGGTAGTCACGTCGCCGCCCTACTTCGCAGGCAAGGACTACGAAGCTGACCTGGCGGCCGAGGGTGTGCCCGGCTCGTACATCGAATACCTGGCCCTCCTGCGGGATGTGTTTGCCGAAGGCGTGCGGGTGCTGGAACCGGGTGGGCGCATCGCCGTGAACATCGCCAATCTCGGACGCCGGCCGTTCCGCAGCCTGAGCTCAGACGTGGTGGGAATTCTTCAGGATGACCTAGGCCTGTTGTTGCGGGGCGAGATCATCTGGCGCAAGGGCGAAAGCGCCAGCGGCAACTGCGCATGGGGCTCTTATCGGTCGGCCTCCAACCCGGTCCTCCGGGACGTAAGCGAGCGAGTGATCGTTGCCAGCAAGGGTCGATTTGACCGTGCCCTGAAACCCAAGGAACGAGAACAGGCTGGGCTCCCCCACCTCAACTCGATCGGGCCCGACGATTTCACCGACGCCACGCTCGACGTGTGGACATTGCTTCCCGAATCGGCCAAACGAATCGGACATCCAGCACCCTTCCCCGTCTCGTTGCCGGCCCGGCTGATCCAGCTCTACACCTACGTGGATGACCTTGTGCTCGACCCTTTCATGGGGGCCGGATCCACCTTGGTCGCGGCCGCTCTTGCCGGTCGTCGATTCATCGGCTACGACACCGACGCAAACTATGTCTCGCTGGCGCGGGACCGAGTGCTAGCGGCGCTGGAAGACTCCCCGGCGGAACCGGATCGATCACTCTCGGCTCCGAAGATGGCGCTGGCCGCTTTGGAGAATGATGGCTTCGACATCGACGCTGAAGATGTTTCAGTGCGGGGCAGCGGCCTCCGACTCAACGCAACAGCAACCGATGCCTCCGGCCAGCGGTGGGGAATCTACGTGGCTGGTGCCAACGGGTCGCAAGGTTCGGGGATCTCGTCCAGCGGTGCCGCACTGAAAGCCGTTGGCGAAGCGACAGCGCTTCGATCCAAGATGGACCCGGACATGCAACTGATGCTTGCCACCACGGCCCTGCCGATCCCGACCACCACCGGCGGTGTGGCGTTGGCGGCGGTCCAGCCCAACACCATCGGCCGAGTACTCGAACTGCACGCCGCCGCCGACTGAGGTTGGTCCGCTGGTCCGGGTGCCGAAATGTCTGCTGAACGTGACATTTTGGCCTTCTGTCTGCTGTAGGTGACACAAGGTGTCGGGTCCGGCAGAAATTTCGGGGCGCAGAGTTCGGGCGGAGAGTTTTGGCGGAAGGGTCGTAGGTTGGGGGGATGCGGATTGCGACAACGGTGGCACCGCGAGCGGTGCGGTCAATTCGAAGCGGCCACCCCTGGGTGTATGACCACTCCGTCCGCACTCAGAAGAAGAGACCTACGGCCGGGGATCTTGCGGTCATCTTTGATGACAACGACCGCTTCCTGGCGATCGGCCTGGCCGACCCCCACAGCCCTATCGCCATCCGGATCCTTCACCACGGCAGCCCGGCCACCATCGACGCCGGCTTCTTCGCAACCAAGGTGAACGAGGCAATCGATCGCCGCCGCTCGCTGAGCGACGACCCCGCAACCACCGGCTATCGCCTCATCAACGGCGAGAACGACGGCCTCCCCGGACTTGTGGCTGACCGCTACGGCAGCGTGGTGGTGGTGAAGCTCTACACCACCGCTTGGCAACCACACCTGCCCGCCGTGCTCGACCAGATCGAAGCCCGCTGCGCACCAACGGCGATCGTCCTGCGGGCCAGCCGGGCGGTACAAGCGGTCTGGGGAGACAAGTTCACCGACGGTCAAGTGGAGCGCGGCACGCTGGTAAGCCCGCTCGTCCGGTTCACCGAAAACGGGTTGACATTCGCGGCGAATGTGGTGTCGGGGAACAAGACCGGCCACTTCCTCGACCAGCGGGACAACCGGCAAGCCGTGCGCGAACTCAGCCTTGGGAAGAGCGTCCTCGATGTGTTCTCCAGCACCGGGGGGTTCTCGGTGTATGCCGCTGCCGGCGGTGCCACCTCAGTCACGTCGGTGGACATCTCGCCGGGGGCGATCGCTGCCGCCACCGCCAACATGAAGTCCAACGATCGGTCACCGGTCGATGGCCACGAGACGATCGTGGGGGATGCGTTCTCGGTGATGGACAAAATGAAGGAGCAACGGCGCTTGTTCGACGTTGTGGTGGTCGATCCGCCGTCGTTCGCTCCCAAGAAATCCGATGTGGATCGGGCCCGCGCCTCCTACCGTCGCCTCACCAGAGCGGCGCTCGCCGTTCTGAAGCCCGGAGGAACCCTGGTGCAGGCCTCGTGTTCGGCCAGGATCACAGAAGAGATGTTCGTGCAGGACGTCAAAGGCGAGCTGGGGCGGGCTGACCGACGAGCCACAGGCCTATCGGTCACCGGGCATCCGATCGACCATCCGGTCACGTTTGCCGAGGGTCGTTACCTTAAAGCGATCTTCGCGCCCGGAACCTAACCGATCCCAGGTTTCCCCTACTCTGGTTGGGGTGTCGACCTATCGCCCGCCCATGGCGCAACGCACGGCATACATCATTGCTGGAATCATTCTCGCGCTCGTCACGCTTTCGGCTTTCGTCAGCCGCAACGAGAGCCGCGAAGACTTCATCATCCGGATGGAAGCCGGCGACTTCCAGTTCAACGCTCCCAGTTTCAACCCGCCCGATTTCAACGGACCCGACATCAACGGTCCAAACATCAACGGTCCAAACATCAACGCCCCCGAGATCACGTTCATCGACGTGCTGTGGAACCTTTTCCTGTTTCTGCTGGCGATCGGGCTCGTAGTGGGGCTCATCATGGTGATCCGTCGTTATGGACCCGGTTCCGGCAGCGACGAAATTGACACTCGGACAACTCGAATGGAGCACAACCCGAACAATGACCACTACTCTCCCACCGGGGAGCACGGCTGGGCGGCGTTCGAGCAATTCTGTTATCAGCTGATGCAAGACCCGGACCCTGGCCGGGCGATCCGAGTGGCCATGCGTTATGCCGAGGCGGGCTTTGGTGGCCTCGATCCGCGAATCGCCGATGAGACACCAAACGAATGGCACCGCCGAATCGCGGCGGCCAATGCCGATCTGGGCCCAGACCTCCGGGTAATCACGCAGTCCTACAACGGTGTTCGTTTCGGCGACGCCACCGCACGCTCCATTGAACGGGACGATGCCGTAAATGCGCTGCGCCGCCTGGCCCGATCCGCCTGTGGAGAAACGCCCCCTGACACGCACGATACGGCCGCATCGGCAAGTGGACTGCAGTGACCGAGCTGCTTGGAGGTTTCGCGCGCGGGTTCCCCGCCGTTGTGTTCTTCTCGATCGTGATCATCCTGCTCACGCTTTTCCGTGCGTGGTCGCGGATGTCATCGGGCTCCATCGGTGCTGGCACCCTCCGGGTGGTCGAACCAGTAGTCCCAGGACTGCAGTTGGTGCCGTGGGACGCTGTATCTGTGGATGAGTCATTGGAGACCATGCCAGGCGAGGTGGTTTCGCTCCTGCTCCGCCGCGCTACGGCGTTCGGTATCCTCGTTGACGTTCCCCAGTCGGTCCCTGCCACCGTGCAAGTTGAGTCGCTGCTGGACCAACTGGAAGCTCATCTCGATCTTCATCCCCTGCCCGTGGGCGTTCACTTCGATCCCTCTGCCCCTCCCCCCTCCCACCCCAGTCAGGTTTCCCAGTGACCAACACCAACTCCTCCCCTGGCACCGCGCAGCATCCCTCGATTTCGGATCCGCGTGCGATCGGCGATCTCACCGAGACGATGCTGGATCAACTCGAAACCGTGATCGTTGGAAAACGAGACATGCTTCGGCTGGTGCTCGCCGCGGTGTTCGCGGATGGCCATGTGCTGCTCGAGGACGTTCCGGGGGTGGCGAAGACGGCAACCGCCCGGGCGATCGCTCAGTGCTGTGGACTGGGATTCTCCCGTGTTCAGTTCACGCCCGATCTGATCCCGGCCGACATCACCGGCGCCACCATTTTCGATCCCTCGCGCTCGACCATCGAGTTCCGGCCGGGCCCCGTTTTCGCCAATCTCGTCTTGGGCGATGAGATCAACCGGGCTCCGCCCAAGACCCAGTCCGCTCTGCTGGAGGCGATGGAAGAGCGTCAGGTCACCGTGGACGGTCAGACCCGACCCTTGCCGTCGCCGTTCGTTGTCATCGGTACGCAGAACCCCATCGAGTCAGAAGGCACCTACCCGTTGCCCGAAGCTCAGCTGGACCGGTTTCTTATCCGCACCGGAATCGGCTATCCCGACCACGCCGCGGAGGTGGATTTGATCCTGCGGCGCGCCGCCCGCGGGTCCGATATCACGGTGCTCGCACCGCTCCTCACCCCGGACGGAACCCGTCAGGTACAGAAGGCCGTGGAGACCGTCCACGTGAGCCACCCCGTAGCGCAATACATCGTCGACATCGTTGACGGCACCCGCCAGAACCCCCGCACCGAGGCCGGTGCTAGCCCTCGCGGTTCGTTGGGACTGCTCAAAATGGCCCGAGCCTGGGCGGCGATGGGTGGTCGGAACTACGTCCTACCGGACGACGTGAAAGCCATGGCCATCCCCACCCTCAGCCATCGACTGCTGCTGATGCCCGATCAGTGGGTGCGAGGAGTCCAGCCCTTCGAGGTCATTAGCGAAGTCGTGGAGATGGTCCCCACCCCGCCAGCCACAGATGTTGGCGAAGACATGGCCACCGTGCCCCAACCGTTGTCGTTTGGTGACGCCCCGCAGTGAGCCGACATCTCACCTGGCGCTTCTGGCTCTACGCCGGTATCTCGGCTGCGTTGTTCATTATCGCCAGCTCCAGTCGAGACGGCGAGGCGGCCGTGTGGTTCATCGCCCTCAGCCCGTTCGCCGTCGTCCTCACACTCAGCGTGCTGAGCGGCTGGTGGGTGTCTCTGGAAGTGGAGCGGGTCACGCTGAGCCAGCTCCGCCTGATCGAGGGGGATGAACTGTCCATCTTCGTGGACGTCCGCTGTCCACGACCCATCGCCATCGTTGAACTGGAGATGCAGTACCCAGCGTCGATGATCCCGGTCACACCGCCACGAGTGATCCAGCCGATCGATGGCGATTCCCGAGTGCGATTCGATGTTCGGGTGGAGAAATGGGGAGTCACCGGGCCGGAGTTTCTGAACGTTGTCACCAGGGACCGATTCGGGTTGTCGGAAACGATCCAGCAGTTCCCACTCTCCAACCGGGTGCATGTTCACCCGCCTACAGAGCGCATCCGATCCATGGTGAGGGCGGCCCAGACCCGGTCGGCGATCGGTGACCACCGATCAACGGCGCGCGGCCCGGGGGTGGAGTTGGCCGAGGTTCGCAACTACAACCCGTCAGACCCCGTACGGCTCATTCACGCCATGCTCTCGCTGCGGCGTGGTAAACCGATGGTGGCCGATCGCAACACCGATCAGGCCACCGATGTGATCCTGTTCATCGATGCCGTCCAGGACGTCGGCGAAACGCTGGATTCCACCCTTCGATCCACTGTGGCGGCAGCAACCGGATTACAGGAACGGCACTTTCGCTCCATGGATCGGGTGGGCATCCTGGACCGCAGCACCGGGGTTCGCTGGCTCCCTCCGGCACTGGGTCGGCGAGCCGGCCACATCATTGTTGACACCCTGCTGTCTGCCAAGGTGATGCAGGACCGACGCGGCGACCTTCCCACCATTCCCTTGGAAAGCCTTGACGGTCGTTCTCTCATCCTGGCAGTGAGCCCCCTCTACAGCGAGGTCTTCACCAGCGACCTCGCCCAACTCCGCCGACGCGGCCATTCGGTGGTTGTGCTCCTGGTCCAGCGACACCTGGATACCGGCGCCAGTTCGATCGCCCGGCGGGTGACTCGCATAACGAATGAATGGCAGAAGCGGCGCCTCGCCGAGCTAGGCGTCGTGGTGCTTCCCTGGGACCCTTCCGGCCCGGTGGAGCCCGTACTTCAAAAAGCTGTTCTGGCCGGCCAACGACCGATGGGCGGCCGCGGCTCGATTCGTCAGCCATCTGCAAGCGGCTTCCGATGAGCACCGACCCATCGGCCTTCGACGGACCTCTACCACCCCTCGGTGGAGTGATGCCCGGAATGGCGCCACCACCCCCTCCACCCACGGGCGCTCCAGGCGCACCCTGGGCCGGGCCGGTCAGGCTGCCCCCCACCGGACGGCACGTTACGGCCGTTGGGGTGATAATCGCCAAGACCGGGGCCCAGATCAAGGACGAGAAACGACGAGACCGAGTGGCTCTCCTGCGGCTCGCCGCCGCCCCCGAAATGGTGATGTGCGGCGTGGTCCTGTTCGTGGCCATCGTTGCCGCCACCGCCACCGCGGATCCGGAGGGTCAGATCATCATGATCATGATCATGTCGGCCTTGGCCGCCTTGTTCGGCTGGCTGGCCTTGCGGAGCGGTGATGCCATCATCTACACGCTCGTACTCGGTGCCGCCGGTTTCCTCACCGCCATTGCCATGGGCGCAACCCTGAGTCTTGATCCGCAGAGCCTTTGGTGGATCCTTCCGGCGGTAGTGGTGTTCTCCTTCGAGAATGCATTCACCTTCAACTATTACCGCCGACGGACCGGTGACATCAGCACCGCCGTGCGAACCACCCACCTGCAGAATGTGGGCGTGGTCGTCGCCGGGAGTCTCGTTCTGAGCGTCGTGCTCCGGTGGCTCACCAACCGCGACGGTCAAGTGTCATGGATTTGGTATGCCACGGTGCTCAGCACGGTGGTGGTGCTCGCCATCGGGACCCTCATCACCATCCGCCGCCGGGCTCTTCCGGCAGACCGCCGACGCTTCAGCCCGGGCCGGAGAATGATCCCCCCGCCCGCATAAGTACGAGCAAATGGGTCACGGGCCGAATGCCCTCCAGGCACCTTCGGTCAGGAGTCGGCGGTGAGGGAGTAGAACTGCGGAAGCGATGATTGCAGGTCGTTTGAGGAACGCAGCGCCTCCCATTCCTGGGTGAGCGCGAAGCTCGGAGTTGCGTCGGTGAAGAGCAGCGAGAGGGCGGTGAGTTCGGTGCGCCGCTGTGTGCTGTTGATCATCTCGGCACTCTCGGTGAACTGGATCACGATCGAGCCTCGGGTCAGCTGACCGCTTTCGAGGAGATCGAGCCAGTACGCCTTGCCACTTGCATCGGGTGCCCGGTGCAGCACGTCTACATACAACTGGTCGAGGAAATCACCGAACGGTTTGCCGCCGTAGCGATTCTCGAACTCGTCGGACTCGGCAAACCAGTTTGCGATTCCAGTGAGCGACGCCCCATCACGATGCTGATCCATCCAGTAGTTGATGCCCCCGGTGTCGGCCACACGGAGGAAATAGGCCTCATACAATCGGTCCAAGGACGCACCCGTGCTGTTGGGGGTGATCACGTTTTCGAGAGCCGCGTTGATACCGCCGGCGTTCACGATGTCAGCCAATTCTCGGCGTTCGATCACGGTGGCCGAACGCCCATGCACCGTCTGGTAGAGACGCTCGGCGAACGTGTTGAAGTCGGTGAACGGATCCACGGCGGCCGGGTCCACGTCGATCGGGTTGAGGGCCCGCTCGCGAGCGTCGTCGACCAACGGGGCGGGGTTCACGTTGTTTCCGTAGGGGTCGACGACCTCGAAGTGGAGATGAGTCACGGTCCATTCCGCATTCCCGGAATCACCCATGTAGGCAATCACTTGGCCCGCTGTCACCCGCGCCCCCCGCTCGATCCCAGGGCCGAAGGCCTCTTCGTAACGATTGGCTCCATCGTCGGTGCCGGGGGTGTCGTTATTGATGTGAATGTAGGTGTACTGCCAGCCGTTGTCATCGGTGAGGTAGAGGATGTTTCCGCGGCGGCTGTCGTGACGCATCCAGGTGATTACACCGTCGGCGGCCGCTACGAGCGGGGTCATCTGCGGACCGATGATGTCGACCCCAACATGGGCCCTTCCGCCACTGCGGGCCGCCCCCCACGTGTCGGTCCAGCGCACCGCGTCGACGTAGTCCAACGCGATCGGCAAAACCAGTGTGGGGACGGTGGCCGCTCCCGCCGGAGCCAATCCCACCGGGCTGAAAACCGTGGCCACCAAACCGAGGAAAACAGCGACGACTACAGAACCTGATTTGCGACGACACATGGCAACTGTGTTTCGGCGCGCGTCTCTGACTTCATGAATCCCACAACCCATTTCGTCACGCTACTGAAATATTGCTGTCGCCACGCAGCCACAATCTGTGACGCCACTCCCGTCCCCGGAGTGAATGTGTTTCCAGCCGTGTAGATTGTGAGGTCTGCGTTTCTGAACGCGGAATCGATCTCGTGAGGTAATCATCGTGTCCAAGATCTGCCAGGTAACCGGCCGCAAGCCCACATTCGGGAACAGCATCTCCCACTCGCATCGCGTCACCAAACGCCGCTGGAATCCCAACATCCAGCGCCAGCGCTTCTGGGTGCCTAGCGAGAAGCGATGGGTCACCCTCACGCTCAGCACCAAGGCCATCAAGACCATCAACAAGAATGGCATCGAGTCCGTGCTGGCCGACATGCGTCGCAAAGGAGTGAAGGTCTAATGGCAAAAAAGGGTGGAGAGAAGCGACCCCTCGTCAAGATGCGGTCCACTGAGGGCACCGGATTCACTTACGTGACCCGCAAGAACAAGACCAACACCCGCGAGCGTCTCGAGCTCCGCAAGTACGATCCAGTACTGCGCCGCCACGTCATGTTCAAGGAAGAACGCTAACTCCAGTAACCGGACCGTCGCAAGAACAGTCCAAGATCTGTGCAGTCTGAAACCACGGCCCGACGGTATGCCCGTCGGGCCTTTTCAATTCCGCTCTCACTGCTCTTGGCGCCACTGATGCTGGTGTTGTCTCCGCTGGTCATACCGCTTCTGGCACTCATCGACATCATCACCGGCGCCCCTCGCCGCCTGCCGCTGACCCGGGTTGGGTTGATGGCGGTGGCCTTCGCCTGCCATGAGTGGTATGCCATGGCGCTGTTCCTCCGGGCGATGACCCAGTCCAAAGAGCAACGAGTGACCCGGTTCCAGGAAGCCATGGGCACCTGGTCCATGTCGCTCATCAAGTGGGCTGGGCACACGATGGGAGCCAAACTGGATTGGGGCGATCTTGCGTCTATGCCAGCCGGACATCTTCTCCTACTCAGCCGGCACGCCTCCAATGTTGACGCCATAATCCCCAGTGCACTCTTCCCCCAGCTGCTCAACCGCCCCGCCCACTACGTTCTCAAACGGGAGCTTCGCTGGTTCTCGTCCATGGATCTGTTCGGCCCGCCGCTGGGCAACTACTTCGTGTCGCGTGGCGGCAACACCGGAGCCGAACTGCAGCAGCTTCGAGCTCTCGGCGAACATGTCAGGCCGCAAGGCGCTTTGATTATCTTCCCCGAGGGCACCTTCGCAACACCGGCGGCCCGCAAGAAGATCCGAGCGTCCTTGGAGCGCCGGAACGAAACGGCTGCGTTGGCCCTCACCGACGAACTTCAAGCACTGCTCCCGCCCAAGCCGGCCGGGGTCCAGGCGCTGCTCCGGGCCCGACCCGACGCGAGACCGATGATTCTGGCCCACCGTGGACTCGACGGCGTAGCCAGCATGGCGGGCATGCGGGCCAACCTCCCGTTGCGGAACCCGGTGGTCGTTCGGTGGTGGCCAACCGAACCGGTGCCGCCAGGCGAAGACGCCCAGGAGCTATGGCTTCAGAACGAGTGGCGGCGGCTGGACCGATGGGTCACCTCGGATTCGGTGGACCCCCCGCCCGACGCCCCCACGCAGTGAGTTTCGCGCTTCATTCTTCGCATCGTTGGGCGTCAAGAAAGAGCGCTCAGTAGCGAAATCTGCAAGAGTAGGGGGATGCCTGTGTCCCGTGAGCAGCTCCTCACCCAGATCACCGACGAATCAACCCGTCTCCTCGCCACCGATGTCAGCCAGTTGTCATTTTCGATTCCACACATCGAAGCGTGGACCGTAGGAGATGTGTTGGGCCACACAGGTTGGGTAGCCCGATATGCCACAATGCTTCAGACCTCCACGCCCGAGAACCCACCGGCTCGATCGGCGATTCCCAACCCACCCGCCGGAGCCGACGTGCTGGCCTGGGCCAGCGAGGGGCTGCAGAACCTGGGCATAGCACTCGCCAATTCCGATCCCGAGGTGATGAGACCCTCATTCGCCGGTCCGCAGAAGGCCCAGTGGTGGGTGCGACGCATGGCCCACGAGCTGAGCATGCACCGATGGGATGTGGCCGCAGCCTCTGGTACTCCCGATCCGATCGATTCGGCCATTTCGGTAGACGGGATCGATGAAATCTTCGACGTGTTCGTCCCCACCCGAATGCGCTTTGAGACCCTGGGAGGGACTGGAGAGATCCTGCACCTCCATTCAACCGAGGACGGCGATGGCGCTGGTGAATGGACGGCAACGTTGCACCCCGACCGGATCGATTGGGACCACTCCCATACCAAGGGTGATGTTGCGGTGCGAGGTACGGCGTCGAACCTCCTCCTGATGCTTTGGAGCCGGATCCCGGCGAGCCGTCTCGAAGTTTACGGCGATGCCGCCATCATCGACCGATGGCAGGAAGCCGCCGCATTCTGACCCCCGGCGTGTCACCCCCGGCATAGGATCTACACATATGCACACTGCCACGCCCGCCAAGCCCGCCGTTAAGACCCCACGATGCTGACCTTGATTCGCCGGGTGGCCACCGCATTGGGGATGGCTGGCTTCCTTGCCGCCGTGTTTCGGCTGCGCGGCCAGGGAGGGGTCCCGCCGCGCAGCGGCGGTTGGACCGAGATCGAGTCCACGGAGTATGACGTCAACACCTGAGCCGATCGGCATCGTAGGTCTGGGTCGGGTTGGCTCCCACGTGGCACGGCAACTGCGATCCGGCACCGCCCCACTACGGGTGTATGACATCGATCGTAATCAACGCAGCACAGTGCTCGCCGCGCTCCGACCCGGGGACGCTGTGGCCGAACCGAATGGTGGCCCAGGTACCACTGTTGTTCTTGCCACGCCGGCCGGGAACCACGCTGAATTCGCCGCACCACTGATCCGTAGCGGGGTCTCGGTGATTTCAACAAGCGATGACCCCGCCGACGTTCACGACCTCCTAACGCTCGATGATCTCGCAAGGTCCAACGAAGTCACCGTGGTGGTTGGAGCCGGCCTGTCCCCTGGCTTTTCCTGCCTTCTGGCCGCTCATGCGGCCCGCCGCTTCCTGGACGTGCGCGAACTGTCTGTGTGGACCACCGGTACGGCGGGACCAGCGTGTGCTCGGCGCCATCACCGTTCCTTGCAGCAACCCGGTCTGGCGCGGATCGATGGTCAGTGGGTGGAGAAACGAGCCGGGTCGGGTCGGGACCTCGCCTGGTTCCCGGGCGCTCTTGGAGCTCACGACTGTTACCGAGGAGCACTGGCCGAACCGGTGCTCCTTCATCGTCTTTTCCCAAACGCCGAACGCATCTCGGCGCGCACCTCTGCCAATCGACGGGACCGATTCACCAGTCGGCTCCCGATGTTACGAGCACCCCACGACGACGGCGGGCCGGGAGGGTTCCGATTGGAGGTGCGGGGCATCACGACCGAGGGTTACCACACCGAGGTGGTCGGGATCATGGCGTTCCCATCGGTGGCGTCTGGCACGGTTGCGGCCGTTGCGGCCAACTTTGTCCATCACTCTGACTCCCCCGCTGGTGTTTTCGGTGTGGCCGAACTGGGCTCACCGGCACTCTTTCTGCACGAGCTCCACCAGCGCGGCGTCACTGCAGCGCGGTTACTCAGGATCTCCTGACCTTCACTTATCCCCATCTCCCCCAAGTTATCCACAAAAAACACCCGCAGAGAGACGGAAACGGCTCAAGTTCTCACTGTCCGCGGTCGACACTAACGAAAGCGGGAAATTCTCAAACTTTTGCTCAAGGTTTGTTCCTCAACTTGCCGATAACTCATCCGGCTATGGAGGACAACATGCAAAGGACCATCAATATGGGCGAATTGGATTTGACGGAAATCAACGAGCGAATCGAGCACCATCTCCCGCTCGTGAAGCACGTGGTATTCCAAGTAGCGGTGCATTTTCCCCGCCACGTCGATCGTGAGGAACTGGCCCGGGCTGGGGCACTTGGTTTGGTAGAGGCATCTCGCCGCTACGACGAAAGCCGAGGAGTTCCCTTCGAGCGGTTCGCCGCTCAGCGCATCCGGGGTGCGATTCTGGACTCCGTGCGAGCCGCCGACTGGGCACCTCGATCGGTTCGCCTTCTCGCCCGCCGGCTGGAGAGCACCGAACAGTACCTCGCTTCCGAACTCGGCCGTGTTCCTACCACCGAAGAGATGGCCACCGAACTAGGCGTGGGGCTGGATGAATTATCCAAGCTGCGTGACCGTCTCTTCCGCAGCGTCGTGTTGGCACTGGACCACGAGACCAGCAGCGATACCGACGAGGACCTCACGCTGGTGGACGTTCTTGAAGACACCACCTGCATTGAACCCAGCGCCGAGTTGGAGACCCGCGAGCTTCACAGCTACCTCCGAGATGCGGTTCAGCTCCTACCCGAGCGTCAGCAGTTCGTGATCGTTGGCTACTTCCTCGAGGGAAAAACTTCCCAGGACCTTGCCCGCTTCCTCGGGGTAACAGAGTCGAGAATCTCTCAGCTTCGCAGCGAGGCGCTCCGCAACCTCAAGCTGGGCATCGAATCCCAATTTGAAGAGAGCGACGAAGACATGCCCTCTGGACGTATCGCCAAGCGTCAAGCCGCTTACGCCGACGCCCTCAGCGATCAGAGCGAGTGGAAAGACCGACTCGGCCGCTGGGACGCTGGCTATGACGTTCCCGAAGACGCTCTCATGACGAGCGCCGGCAGCCTTCGATAAACAGATCCCCCCTGACGAACGTCCCCGGTCATCGGCCGGGGACGTTCCGCGTCTGTTCCCGAACGCCGAGGCCGCTGCGAACTCGGGCGCCAACCACCCATCCAGCGGGTGAACCAACACCGAGAAACCACTACTCGGGGCGCTAGACGTGGGGCTAGCAAGAATCGAACTTGCGACCTCACCCTTATCAGGGGTGCGCTCTAACCGACTGAGCTATAGCCCCGCTCTTGCGGTCCAGCAATCGTAGCGGGACCTCTGCGAGATGCGCTACTGAGTTGGCGTCCGGTCGGCCTTGGCTTGGGCCCGTCGCACGGTCCGGACCCGCTCTTCTTCGATCACGGTAAAGCGAATGCCGCCGGTCAGATCGGAAATCAGATTGAAGATCACACTGACTAGAACCACCAGTACCGAAGACGCCAGCGTGAGGGTTGCGGCACTCACCAACGCCACTCGGAAGAGAGCGGACTGATCGATCGTGAACTCCTCCAACGAAGCAAGCTCGGCGATGAGGCTCTCGATGTTTTCCACGACGCCAGCTAGCTCTGCAGCATTCCACACCAAAACGCTGGCGATCAGCAAAGCACCAAAGAGCACCATGTGAAAAATCACCGAGAAACGGAGCACCGACCAGGGATCGATATGGCGAACGACGCGCCGGACTTTGCGGGCCTTGAGCTTGGGCCGCCCGGAGGTTGACTCGATACGGAAGTCGATGAGGGCGGCGTCGTCAGGGGCCAGCCGTCGAGGCACGACCACTTGATCGCCACCCACGTGAATGATGGGGGGTGCGGTGGGGATGCCGGTGGAAACCACTGGTGGAAGCGTGGAGGGCGCGGCCTCGGCGATCACCTTTACCGGGGTGGAGGCACCACGGCCGGTATCCAGATCGATCACCGTCTCGAGCTCGGTGTCCGGGCCGAGACCACCGAGGTCGGCGGTGAAGAAGTCGTCGGTGGCGGGTTCGAAGCCCAAAGCCTGAACGAGATCGTCGTCGATAATCATCTCATCGGCAGCAGAGTTCGGCGGGACCATACAGCGCCATACGATAGTTGCTTCGGCGGCGAATGGACGGCACCCCTACTCAGCTGGGCGAATCTGCCTCTCCGCGGCCGCTGTTGCCTGCACCCCGAAGGCCTCCACCGTCACTTCCACGGCATTTCCATTCTCGCGATAGCTCACCACTTCGGCACCGTTGGCCATGGCGATCTCTGCCGCCGCGCCCGCGCCCTCGGCCGCGCCCGCCAGCGCAACAGCATCGGCGAATGACTGAGCCTTCGCCCGTTCGCTGGCGCGAGCGGAGACTCCGACAACCAGCACAGCACACAGCACCGCCACCGCCACCCACAGAGCGAAGGCGGGCAGAAACACGCCTCGCTCCGTGCTGTAATTCCCTCCGGGGGCCGTTCCGCCGGCCACGGAGGCCTCGCCTCCGGCGCTGGCAACAGACCCCCGGCAACTGATGGGAGCCGTTCCGCCGGCCACGGAGGCCTCGCCTCCGGCGCTGGCAACAGACCCCCGGCAACTGATGGGAGCCGTTCCGCCGGCCACGGAGGCCTCGCCTCCGGCGCTGGCAACAGACCCCTGGTAAGTGCTGGCGTGACTACACAACGACCCCGGCAAAAGCATGTATATAAATTACAATGGTTTTCGCTTGTTTACTCTAGGTCGTCGTCGCTGTCGTCATCATCACTTCCGTTATCGATGTCGTCATCAAAGCCATCGTCGTCGGGACCATCGTCGTCGTACAGGTCGTCGGGAACCACTTCGCTGGTGTCGATGATCGGGAGCGCGTTGCCATCGATCTCATCAGCGTCTTCCTCGACCGGCGAATCCAAGATCCTCGCTACCGCAGAGATCTGATCGGAAGAGCTGAGGCTCATCACGGTGACCCCGGTGGCATCACGCCCCTGCTGTGAAACACCGTCCACGCGGAGCCGAATGACAACGCCGCCGGTGGAGATCAGCATGACTTGATCGGCCTCGGTGACAAACATTGCGCCGACCACCAGACCCTTCTTGTCATTCACCTTGACCGCCCGTACGCCCAAACCAGCCCGGTTCTTGGGTGTGAAGAGATCAGGATCCACCCGCTTGCCGAAGCCCTCGTTGGTGATCACCAAGAGTTTGGCTTCCGGGTGATACACGTCCATGGAGACCAGACGGTCGCCGGGACGGAACTTCATGCCCCGAACGCCGGCCGCCGTGCGACCCATCGCTCGCACTTGGTCCTCCTTGAAGCGGAGGGCCTGACCCTTTTCCGAGACCATGAAGATGTCATGAACGCCATTGGTCGCCACGACGTCCACAAGCTCGTCGCCATCATTGAGCTTGATGGCCCGTAGCCCGGCTTTCAGATTGGAGTCATAGGCGTTGAAGACCGTCTTCTTCACCCGACCCATCCGAGTAGCGAAAAACAGATATTTGCTGGTCTCGTAATCCCGGGTGTCGATGATCGCCTGGATCTTCTCCTCTTTCTCCAACTGAAGAAGATTCACCAACGCCATCCCCCGCGAGGTCCGGCTGCTCGGCGGAATCTGGTATGCCTTGATCCGGTACACCTTTCCAAGGTTGGAGAAGAACAGCAGATAGGCATAAGCCGAGGTCTGCAGCAGATGCGTGATCAGGTCGTCATCGTCGTCTTTGAGCTTGGCGCCGGTAACACCACGACCGCCACGGGCTTGAGCCCGGAACTCGTCCACCGAAACCGCTTTCACATACCCCGACGCCGTCAACGTGATGATGACTTCTTCGTCATCGATCAGATCCTCGATCGCCATCTCCCCGGGGTCATCCTGGAGGATGCTCATGCGAGGCGTGGCGAACTCGTCTTTGATCTCTTGCAGCTCTTCCTTGATCACCGAATCTCGCCGTACCGGATCGGCCAGAATGGCCTCCAGTTCGACGATCTCGGCCGCCAGTTGGGCGAGTTCCTCTTCGAGATTGATTCGAGCGAGACGAGTAAGCCGTCCCAACTGCATGTCGAGGATGGCATCGGCCTGAATGGGGCTGAACGAGAAAGGTTCGGCTTCGAGTCCGGCCCTGGCATCGGGCCGATCATCGGACGCCCGAATGAGGGCAATGATCTCGTCCAACACATCGCGAGCCCGAATGAGGCCTTCAAGGACGTGCGAACGATGCTTCTTCTTGTCCAGCCGGAACTGCGTACGCCGGGTGATGACCTCTCGCTGATGGTCTACATAGGCCACCAGCAACTCACGGAGATTCAGCGTGCGCGGCACACCATCCACCAACGCCACCATGTTGGCCGAAAACGTGCTCTGCATCGGAGTGAATTTGAACAAGTTGTTCAGCACCACACTGGGAGTGGCGTCTCTCTTGAGATCGAACACCAGGCGGGTGACCTCACCCGAGGACTCGTTTCGGATCTCCCGGATGCCATCCAAATCGCCCCGTTCCACGATCTCGGCAGCCTTACGAGCAATTTGCTCCACCGAAGTCTGGTACGGAATCTCGGTGACCACGATCTGATCGGGACCGCTCTTTGGCTCCACTACCTCTGCAACCGCTCGCATCTTGACGCTGCCCTTGCCAGTGGTGTAGGCGTCATAGATACCGGAACGGCCCAGGATGAGAGCACCGGTAGGGAAATCGGGGGCGAGGATGAACTGATGAAGATCCACCGGGGTGGCGTCGGGATTATCGATCAGGTGAATCGTGGCGTCGATCGTTTCACCGAGGTTGTGCGGAGGAATGTTGGTGGCCATGCCAACTGCGATTCCCTGACTGCCATTTACCAACAGATTGGGGAAACGAGACGGCAACACGGTTGGCTCGTCCTTCTTGCCATCGAAGTTATCCACCAGATCCACGGTGTCTTCTTCGATGCTGGCCACCATCTGCATCGCCAACTTGGTGAGCCTGCACTCGGTGTAGCGGTAAGCGGCCGGCGGGAACTCGGGCGAACCGAAGTTTCCGTGAGGGTCCACCAGCGTGTGCCGGAGAGAGAAGTCCTGACCCATGCGAACCATGGCCTCGTAGATTGCCGAGTCACCGTGGGGGTGGTAGTTACCGATCACAGAGCCCACCACGGTGGCGCACTTCACGTGACTCCGGGCCGGCGTGTGACCACCGTCGAACATGGCCCAGAGGATCCGGCGGTGGACCGGTTTTAGACCATCCCGGGCGTCGGGCAAGGCACGAGCCACGATGACGGACATGGCGTACTCGAGGAACGAGGCCTCCATCTCATCTTGGATATCGATTGGCTCGATGCCTGGGGGTAGTTCGCCGATTTCCAGGTCTACGGGCGGATCGTTGGGGGGAAGGTCGGTCATTTTCGAATCGCTCCGGGGCTAGATATCGAGGAAACGCACGTCGTCGGCGTTGCTCTGAATGAACTTCTTGCGGCTCTCCACGTCCTCGCCCATCAATACGGCAAAGACTTCGTCGGCTTTGACGGCGGTCTCCACGCTGATCTGCAGCAGGGTTCGCTGTTCAGCGTCCATGGTGGTGTCACGGAGTTCGGCGAAGTCCATTTCGCCGAGCCCCTTGAGCCGCTGAAATTCGGCCTTGGGGTGCTCCAACTTGTAGGTATCGCGGGCTTTCTCGTCCTTCAGGTAAATCTTCGACTTTCCTACTTCGGTGCTGAACAATGGCGGCTGGGCAACATAGATGTAACCGGCATCGACCATGGGGCGCATTTGCCGGAACAGAAAGGTGAGCAACAGGGTTCGAATATGTGATCCGTCCACATCGGCGTCGGCCAGAATAATAATCTTGTGATAACGCGCCTTTTCGACCTCGAACTCTTCGCCAATGCCGGCCCCCACCGCCTGGATCAGCGAGATAACCTCGGTGTTCTTGAACATGCGAGCCGGTTGCGCCCGCTCTACGTTGAGAATCTTGCCGCGGATCGGCAGAATCGCCATCGTGCGCGGATCGCGAGCCTTGATTGCGGTCCCGCCGGCGGAATTTCCCTCCACGATGAACAATTCAGACTCACTGGGGTCCTTGCTCTGACAGTCGGCCAGCTTTCCGGGCAAACCCGCTCCATCTAGCGCCGACTTCCGACGAATCGTTTGACGGGCGTTCATGGCCGCGATCCGGCCCTTTTGGGCCATCAAGGCCTTGGCCAAGGTGGCCTTGGCTTCCCGGGGATGTTCCTCTAACCACTCGGTCAGGCGCTCGTTGGTGGCCTTGGTCACGAGGGAACGAACCGAGACGTTCCCGAGCTTGGACTTTGTCTGCCCCTCGAACTGCGGTTCTGCCAGACGAACCGAGATGATCGCCGTCATACCCTCCCGGATATCCTCACCCTGAAGATTTTCGTCCTTTTCTTTCAAGAGATTGTGGGAGCGGGCGTAGGCGTTGATCGTTCGAGTGAGAGCGGATCGAAACCCCTCTTCGTGCATTCCGCCTTCTGTGGTAGAGATCCCATTGGCAAAACTGAAAATACCATCACTCTGATAGCCCGTATTCCACGAAAAGGCGATCTCTACTTCCTCGGCGTCGCCTTCCTCGTTGAAATACCCGATTTCCTCGTAAAGGGCCTCTTTGTGGGAATTGAGATAGCGAACGAAGTCCTTGATACCGCCGTCATAGCGGAACGTGGCCACCTCGAGGCTGGGATCGCGCTCGTCAGTTACCCTGAACTCCAGCCCGGCATTGAGAAACGCCATGGTCTGGAACCGATCGAGGAGCGTCTTGCGGACAAAGGTGGTGCCCTCTTTAAAGATGGAGGGATCGGGCCAGAACCGCACAATCGTGCCTGTACGAGGTGACCCATCCTCACCAACAGGTGAGTCACCCTGGACGCGAAGTGGGTCATCCGGCAAACCACCATCCTTAAATGACATGTAATGGCGGACACCTTTTCGATCTATTTCTACCTCGACGCGCTCAGAAAGGGCGTTGACAACCGAAACACCCACACCATGAAGACCGCCAGAAACCTTGTATCCTTCGCCGCCAAACTTGCCGCCCGCGTGGAGTACCGTGAGCACAACCTCGGCGGCGGACAGACCCGGATACTTCTCGTGGGCGTCAACCGGGATGCCGCGGCCATCGTCGATTACTTCAACCCCGCCACTCTCCAGGAGCCGCACGTCGATGACGCTGCAGAACCCGGCCATCGCCTCATCGACGGCGTTGTCGACTACCTCCCACACCAAGTGATGCAACCCGGTGGCGCCGGTGGATCCGATATACATGCCGGGTCGTTTCCGGACCGCCTCGAGCCCTTCAAGAACCTGGATGTCCTTGGCACCGTAGTCAGCCGAAGCCGCTCCGATACCCGAGCCTGAACCATTGGATTGGCCTGCCGGAGGTGTGCTGATTTCCGCGTCAAGATCTGAATTTGTCAAGGCGTATATTCTACCATTTTGTGGGGCCCTACTGGTGCCGCTGGCGCACCTGAATTCGCTTCACTGCGACCCCGGGAAATAGGTCCTCAACCGAGCTCCGAATCGGTTGCTCCATCCACTTCAACTGCGCCGCCCAGGTGGGATCGTCACAGCTAATAGCGAGCACTCCATCAACCAGTGACACAGGTCGCGAGACTTCGCCGAGTTGAGGGCCCACGATCTCGCTCCATCTCTGGTGGAGGCCGGTAAGCGTGTCCACCGGAGCGGACTTGAGGTGGCGCATGTAGCGGTCCATCGCCTGCCGAAGCGGGATGCCGACGGTGGGCTCATCCATCGGTGAGAACCTCAGCAATCTGCTCCGGTTCTGTGTCCAGGGTGGTGAGATTGATGATCGGGAAACGGACGATGGCATCGGGGCGAACGGAGGCGGGAAGCTCGGTGGCACTGGTGATCAGTGTCTGTCCGATGGGAAGGTTGGTGAGCAGCGCTGTTGCCCGATCCTCATCGAGTTCGGACAGGACATCGTCGAGCAGTAAAAGCGGTGGTTCCTTCACATGCTCGGTCACCAGTTCGTGACCGGCAAACCGCAGCGCCAGCGCCAGCGTGCGCTGCTCCCCCTGACTGGCCTCGGTTCGGGAATCAAACTCGTTGATGCGCAAGGAAACCTCGTCACGGTGTGGTCCCATCGACGTAGTAGAGCGAGCGAGGTCGTTTGCTCTAGACGCCTGCACCGCCTCCAGCATCGCGTCCGTTTCCCAGGACCGCCGATAACTCGCCACCACTGAACACTCGGTGCCGGCCAGCAGTGTGTAGGCGTTGGCCACTCGGGGCATCAGAGCGCTCAGAACGTGCTCCCGAAGATACGTCAACCGCTCCCCCAGGCCAGCCAACTGCGTGTCATACACATCGAGAGTGAGTTCGGCCGCATCATCCAGCCAACCCCTGGCCTGTTTCAGCAAGGTATTTCGTTGCTTCACCACCCGTGCATAATCGGCAAGCACCGCATCGTTGCGCGGGTCCAAGGCGATGAGAAGGTCATCTAAGTATTCGCGTCTTACCGAAGGGCCATCCTTGATAAGCAACAGATCATCAGGTGCGAACACCGTGACCCGGAGCGCCCCCAACAGATCCCGGTTTCGTTGAAGCCGCTGTTTATTCACAAAGACCGTGGATCGACCCGAACTCAGTTCAAGCTCGATAAGCACATCTCGGCCATCACGCTCCCCTTTTGCTCGCACGATCGCGCGGGGCTGGTCCCGGCGTAGCAGACGCTCGTTGGGTACGCCGCGGAACGAACGCAGCCGCGACAAGACCCCGATGGCCTCCAACAGGTTGGTCTTACCCGAGCCGTTGGGACCGATGACAGCGGTGAGGCCCTCGGAGAACGTAAGTGACAGGTCCGCGTGTGAGCGGAAGTCGGTGAGCCATATCTGGTGGAGTTTCACCAGCTGGCACTACTACGACACCCGGACGGGCATCAAGAGGTAGAGAAAGTCCTCGGCTACCGGTGAACGCAGCAGCGCCGGCTTCAATTCGTCGATGGTGTTGAGGGTGATGTGGTCACCGGGGGCAACCTCAAGTCCTTCGCGAAGGAACTGCGGATTGAAGGCGATGGTGAGGTCGGTCCCGTCATAGGTGCCCTCGACATTCTCTTGGGCTGACCCGACGTCCTGGGCGATCGCAGCAAGTTGCAGGCCCTCAGATGACATTTGCAGACGGACTGGTGTGTTGTCCTTAGCTAGCAGACTCACCCGCTTGAGCGCTTCTAGGAGTGCCGTACGCTCGATGGTAAGAGTGTTGGGATGGTGATCCGGGATAAGGCCACGGTAATTGGGGAACGTTCCCTCGAGCAGCCGGGTGGACAGGCGAGCACCGGGAACCTCGAATCGGGCTTCACTTTCGCCCATGTGCATGCGCACGCTATCGCCCCGCTTGAGGAGGCGGTTGAGCTCGCTGAGAGCCCTGCTGGGGATGAGGGCGCTGCTGGCCGATCCCAAGACCTCGGCGGCGCCAGGGATATCCCGCATCGCTAGCCGATAGGAATCGGTGGCGACCAGGCGCAGCCCTCCGTCTTCGTTGGAGGCATACACACCGGTGAGCACCGGACGCGAGTCATCACCGCTGGCGGCGGTGACCACTTGACGGAAGGCGTCGACAAGAGCGTCGGCAGGGAGTTCGATGAACTGGTCGTCGGCTTCGCTCAACGATGGGAACTCATTGGCGGAGATCAAACGGATGCTGAACTCGCTGCGTCCCGAAGCAATCAACAATTCGTCATCCTCAGCCGAACAACTGACCGCACCAGGAGGAAGTGATTTCACAATGCTCTCAGCCAACTTGGCCGGGATTACGATACGACCGTCGCTTTGTCCACTCACCTGAATTTGCGCGGAGATCGTGAGGTCGAGGTCGGATCCGGTGAGGTCTAGCCGGTCACCGGTAAGGGTGGCTTGGATACCAGAGAGCCCCAAACTTCCGCTCGAGGAACCTACGGCTCGGCCCGCAACGCTGAGCGCTTCGGTAAGGGCATCTCGTTCACACCGAAACTTCATCATCTCCCATTTCTGTCTGTTGAATGTCTAACCGGCCCGAGGGACCTTCTGCAACCCTGCGCCAATGGTGCATGGACCATTGGCAAACCCATTTGAAAGGGTGGTGGGCATTCCGCACTACTACCTCCCCTTCTTCTTCTGTAATAGCTAGTGGTAGTAGTAGGGGCTGTTGATAGTGGATAGCGAGCGTATCCCCTGCTCTGCTGCCTCAGGCTTTCCCCATCGGTCTGGTGGATTTCCCCAGCCGGATTCTTGGAGGGAGAGTCAGTGCAATCCCATCCCCACGTTTTCCCCGGCGCTTCGTGGACGAGGGAGGGTGTTTTCCCCATGGTGCTCCACTGTTGGTGAGGTAACGGGGCGGTCCGGTGGTTCACGAGGGTCTGACTACTCCGCAAGGCGGAGCTGCTCCTGGATGGTGCGCTGGATCTTCATGTATCGCTGATAAAACTCAGCTCGCTCGGCCAGAAGGTCCTGGCTGCTGTTCACCGCATGCAGGACCGTGGTGTGGTCCCGATCGAAGAACCCACCGAGTTCCGCCAATGAGTGATTGGTCATCTCCCGAGCCAGATGCATGGCGATCTTCCGATATTGCACCAGTGCTCGTTTGCGCGAACCGCTGAGTAGTTGGTCGGTGGTGTAGCCCGAAATTTCGGCGGTCACGTTGAGAATGAGGTCTACTGAAATCCGGATTTCCGAGGTGGGCAGCAGTTCGCTCAGGACGATCTCGGCGAGATCGGTGGTGATGGGATCGTTGAAGAGGTTGGATCGGGCGTACACCTGAAGTAAAGCTCCTTCAAGTGATCGGACATTGTCGGAGATTCGACTAGCGATCAGGCCCGCAACGTCGCCAGGCAACCAGAACCCGATCCGTTCCGCCAAGGCCTGCAGAATCGCCATGCGGGTTTCCACATCGGGGGGCTGGATGTCGACCACGAGCCCCTGACTGAATCGGGTGCGCAGGCGATCCTCGAGCTTATTGATTCCATCCGGTTTGGAATCGCAGCTGATCATCACCTGCGAGCCAAGGTCATAAAGGGTGTTGAGCGTGTGGAAGAGTTCTTCCTGCAATCCGCTCTTGCCGGCGATGAATTGAATGTCGTCGATGAGTAACACGTCGAGCTTGCGCATCTTGGTGGCAAAGGCTGGAACGGTGTTTGAGCTGATGGCAGCAACGAACTGCGTGAGGTACTCCTCGGTGGTGATGAAGAGGCAGGTTTTGTTGGGGAAGAGTTGATTGATGTTGTGGCCGAAGGCTTTGAGCAGGTGGGTCTTGCCCAATCCCGAGCCCCCATAGACGAAGAGAGGCGTGTATTTCTCACCCGGGGCTTCTGAGGCGGCAACCGAGGCGGCATGGGCGAACCGGTTGGACCCGCCGATGACAAAGTTGTCAAAGGTGTAGTCCACGGAAGCAACACGTTGAGTTTCCGAGGAAGTTTTGGTGCCAGAGCCCGCCGAGGTTTGTTGTCGGAGGTCGATCGTCTGGGGGTCGACCTCCTCGGTCCTGCGGTCATTGAGTGCCCCAACGGTTCCGTCGAAGATTCCCTCTGTCTCCAAGCGCATCTGGGCCACAGAAACTCGAACCTGGATGGTTCGGCCGAGGTAGTCCGAGGACAGTTCCTCCATTCGTGCCACCACCTCATCACCTACCCGGCGCCGATGGAGTTCACTGGGAACGGCGAGGTCCAGCACCAACTCATCTAATTTGAGGGGCTGTAGAGCCTGCACAGTGGATCGGTACGTCCCGCCCCGTAGTTCTTCACGCAGCGTTTCTTTCAGGTGGTCCACCAATGGAAGGAGAATGTCTTCGTTGGCATCGGGTGCGATCCTCATGGAAATCTTGGGGAATCTCTCTGCTGGCAGGCGGCGTTGGGTCGAGCGAGTGCACAGTTCTGACAAGTCCCCGCGTGGGTCGTGGTCGCCTCTGTTTGTAAAGCCCGTGGGCATTTGAACCTACTGGCCGGAGCGAATCACCGCCACACGAATCCGCGAAAACATCGTGTGAACCGGCAGAAAGGCAGCACGCACTATCGATGCCTCTGATCGAGCCGACGGGGCCCCCGGATCTTGTCTCGGCAACGAGGCGGCAGCAGAGACCGAGCGGTGATCTGCTGATAGGGCGTAATCGGACGATGGCAGGTCTAGCCTTGATCTGTTGCAAACACCGGTTGCCCCACTTTTTCGGCAAGTCGGTGTTCGAAAAATCCGTCAAGCCAAATCAAGAGGTGTCCCCGTGAAGAGGACGTTCCAGCCAAATCAACGTAAGCGTTCCAAGAAGCACGGTTTCCGGCTTCGCGCCAGCACTCGCGGCGGCCGCGCCGTTCTGCGGTCCCGCCGCCAAAAGGGTCGCCACCGTCTGAGCGCGTGATCGACCGGCTGACGCATCGGAGCCAGTTCCAGCTTCTGCGACGCTCCGGAGAGAACCGTCGCTCCGGCCCGTTGCGGGCCCGGGTGGTCATCGACGCGTCGGAACGGGCGGAACGTGCGCCCTCGCCGACGGTTCGTTTGGGGTTCACCATCGGGCGGTCGTTTGGTTCGGCGGTCGATCGCAACCGCATGCGGCGGCGCTTGCGCCATTCCGCTTCAGATGCCTGTGACCGGGGGTCCGTAGGCGTCACCCATGTGTTGATGGGTGCAGAACGAGCTGCACTCCAACTGCCCTACCAAGACCTGGTTGCTCACTGTGCGAAGCTGATGGCCCCATCAGTTACCGCCGCCCCGGGACGGTCGGGCAGGAGTAAGCGATGAAGAGGTTCCTACTGGGAGCGATCCGCATGTACCAGGCCACTGGGCCGGCCCGCCGCCCACGGTGTCGGTATATCCCCACCTGTTCAAGCTATGCCGCAGAGGCGATCCAGAGTCACGGTGCCGGCCGCGGTTCATGGTTGGCTGTCAAGCGCATTGGTCGCTGCCATCCCCTGGGGTCCCATGGCTATGACCCTGTTCCTGAGGTGCCCCAGTGATTGACAATCTGATTCAGTTCATCGCCCGCCTCTTGGCGGCAATCTATGAGCTACCGGTGATTGGGGGCAGCTACGGGCTCGCCATCATGGTCCTCACCCTGATGCTCATGGTCCTCGTGATGCCGCTCACGCTCAAAGCCACAAAGAGCACTATCAAGATGTCGATGGTGGCACCTGAGCTCAAGCGGCTGCAGAAGGAGTTCAAAGACGACAAAGAGCGCCTGAACACCGAAATGATGGAGCTTTATCGAGAGCATGGCATCAACCCAGTAGGTGGCTGTCTTCCCATCCTGGCCCAAGCCCCGGTGTTTCTGATCCTCTTCCAAGTGATCCGCGGTCTCACACGGCGGGTCGAAGATGCCCCGTTCACCGACGTGGTCAACAAAGTCTTCGAAGTAAGTGGGACAGCGGCGCCTCCGGATTTTCCCAAGCAGTTCTATCCCCACTACCTCAGCTCTGATTCCCTGATGTACCAGGACCTGGTGAAATCCACAGAAATGAAGTTCCTCGGGGTCTTTGATCTGGGCGCCCAGCCCAATGAGATCCTGAGCCAATCGATTCCTAAGGCGATCCCGTACCTGTTGTTGATTGTGTTCTTGGTTGGTACATCGTGGTACCAACAGAAGCAGGTCACCGCTCGTCGACCTCAGACCGAAGGCGGTGACGAAAACAACGTCCTCGCCCAGCAGCAAGCGATCCTCAAATACCTCCCGCTGCTGACCGGCGTGTGGAGCTTCTTCTTCCCCACCGGACTCAGCGTGTACTGGGCCACCTCCAATACCTTCCGGATCGGTCAGCAGGCGTACATCACGCGAGCGCTGTATTCGAAGAAGGATGACATGGAGGCGACCTTCCAGGCGCAATTGGAGGAGCGGAAGGCTTCAAAAGCCAGTGTCGAAAAAACCACCAAGAAGAAGAAGGCCGGCGATACCGAGGCCGGTGAGGACGGCACCTCCGAGGACCGCCAGGCCAGCAAGGTAGAACAACGCCGGGCCCGTGAACTGGAACGCAAGAAGGCGATCAAGGCAAAAGCGGATGCGAAACGAAAGTCCGCCGACGGCGGGCTTCCGTCGAGTCGCATCACCCCAAAGGGCACACAGCCCCAGCAGCGAAAGAAGAAACGTTAACCATGGAGTGGATCACTCTCACCGCCGCCACCGTCTCTGAAGCGAAGGAGCAACTCCTCCACAAACTCGGCGTTCCCGATGCCGAGGCTGAGTTTGTTGTAGAGGACGAAGGCGAGTCCAAGTTTTTTGGTCTTCGCAAGACCGATGCTCGTGTTCGAGCCCGGGTGGTTCCCCGCCGCACAGAGCAACGGCGAGACCGAAAGCGGGGTCGAAACGACCGCAATGACAACAAAAAGCGTAAGCCCAAGGGTGCTGCCAAAGACTCCTCTTCTGGTAACGGCGCAGGCGGAGCGACATCCGCTCCGGTAGCCTCAGGCGGAGCACGGTCTGATCGACCAGCCAAGACCGGCACGGGCGATCGCACCGAACGTTCTCAAACCCCGAAAAAGCCGCGAACCACCAAGGACCGACCTCGGGTCCAGAAAGAAGAGATCCCTATGGAACAGGTCCAGGAAAACCTTACGACATTTCTGAATGGACTGGTCACCGCCTTCGGCATCGAGGCCAACGTGGAGCTCACGGTGGAAGAGGAGAACATCACCGCCAACATTCCCGGCCAGCACGGTGTTTTGATTGGGCCCAAGGCTCGTACGCTCGATGCCATCCAGGAGATCGCCAAGATCGCCTCCTTCAAGGGAGGAACATCTCCGGCACGGGTCAAGGTGGACGTTGGCGACTATCGGAAGAAACGCGCGGCTGCTCTGGCAGCGTTCGCCAGCAAAGCGGCGCAGAAGGCCATTGACGACGACACCGAAGTGGTGCTGGATCCGATGTCCTCCGCCGACCGTAAGGTGGTGCACGATGCGCTGTCGGAGATCGACGGAATCGAGACCCGCTCGGTGGGAACCGATCCCCGCCGCCAGGTTGTCATCGCCCCAATTAGCAACTAGTGCCTCTCCCCCGCAACTCGCCCTCCTAAGGGTGGTCGGGTATGGGTGAGGTCCTCGCATCGGTGCTTGCTGAATCGGCCCGCCTTGGCTTTTTGGGACCGGGACCCGTTGACGCGCACCTTATGCATGCCCATGGGTATGAAGCAGAATTGCCAGATGTTGCCCATGGGCAGCAGATCTCATTGCTTGACCTCGGGAGCGGTGGCGGCGTACCTGGACTTCCGCTGTTGGTGTGGCGAACGGATTTGGTTGGAGTTCTGTTGGACGCCATGGCCAAGCGAACCCGGTTCTTGGACTACGCCATTTCTGAACTGGGACTGTTGGAGCGGGCCAGCATTGTTACCGGCCGGGCCGAGGAGATCGTGGCCGGTGGTGATGATTCCCTCGTCAGATCCTTTGACGTAGTTGTGGCCCGCAGTTTTGGCCCTCCTTCGGCCACGCTCGAGTTGGCGGCGCATTTTTGCAGGTCACAGGGCCGAATCTTGATCAGCGAACCGCCCGGAGGCCGGAGCTGGAACCCGATCGACGTTGCCGCCCTTGGGCTGGAGCAGGTTTCTGAGACCGCCGCCCCCATCGCCAGATTTGTCTCGCATCGTCCGCCGCCGGTGCTGCGCCGATGGAAACTCGTCGTGCAACGGCCGGCCGTGCGGGTTGCTGAAAATTAGAGAGTAGTCTCTAATAGAGAATTCTCGCTAGAGTGGTGACGCTAATTCAGACAGTGGTGACAGCCACACTGCCTACCCCTATGCATCCCGCTGCGGTTGCCTATGGGTAGTGCAGCCTCGAGCTCAGAGCTCGATCTCGAATGGGTGTGCACCAAACTCGGCGAAGCAGTTGGCGCGACCTATCCCCCAGCGCCCATGGGCAACTGCCTAGTCTTGGGGACATGACCAAAATCTCTGCGGACCAGATCGGGCTGCGTGATGCAGCGGAGGTCTTTGGCGTCTCGATCGACACGCTACGGCGCCGGATCCGAGACAATCAGCTGGACGAGGCACTGCTCGTACAAGGCCCCTTCGGTGCGACCTGGGTGCTGCCCCGTAATTCCCTGACCGAGATCGCGGCGCGGGAGCAGTGGGAGCTCTTGGACGTAGAGGTTTCACGGGAAGCAACAGAAGTGCCTAGTGCTGTCCCGCCGGTGCCTAGTGCTGTCCCGCCGGTGCCTAGTGCTGTCCCGCCGGTGCCTAGTGCTGTCCCGCCGGTGCCTAGTGCTGTCCCGCCGGTGCCTAGTGCTGTCCCGCCGGTGCCTAGTGCTGTCCCGCCGGTGCCTAGTGCTGTCCCGCCGGTGCCTAGTGCTGTCCCGCCGGTGCCTACCACCGGGGACCATGGCCAAGTGATCGATCTTCGCAGGGCCAGGTTGAGTGAGGCTTCGGCGCTGGGAACGCCTGACACCACGCCGGCGAGCGAGGGTGGTGCAGCGTCGGGATCGCTTCGAACTGCGCCGGTGACTGCCGAGGCTTCCCCCGATCAGCAGGATCTCGTACGCCAGATTCAGGCAGCTATCGCCAGCGAACTTCACACCGCCCTGGCCGAGAACGTCGAAGCGGAGCTGACCCGGGTTCGGGACGCCATCACCAGCGCCGAAGTGCGGGCGGTGGCCGCTGAGGCCCGCACCGATGCGATTCGGACCGAACAGGGGCGCCTCCAGGCCCAACTCAAGCGGGCCGAAGCCGATGTTGAATACTGGCGGAGTCAGCATGATCGGTTGGACAAAGAGCTCGACCGGGAGCGAACCGGTCGGGTGGCCGCGGAACGGTCGAAAGCAGTCGCTGAGACCCAGGCGTCGGAGGCCAAATCGGTGAGTGTGGAGTTGCGGCTATCTCTTGCTGACGCTCAGGATCGGGAGCGCACCTTGGTCCGCCAAGAGGCCTCAGTAAGCGCCGAGTTGGACCAGGCAATGGTGGCTATGGGGTGGTGGTCCCGGCGCAAGCTGGCTCGTCTGCACGCGCGTACTGCGGGAAGGACACAGCCGCCGCCTGCGGCGGACTAGGCTTTAGCCCAATCTCGTTGAACCAACGTGAAACATGTATTGGAGAACTCTCTCTAAATGGACCTGAATACAGCAACCTCGCCGTCCGGGCCGGCTCCCGGCACCCGGTCGCCCCGGATCATCGCCGTCGCTAACCAAAAGGGCGGTGTTGGCAAGACCACTACCACCGTGAGCGTGGGTGCTGCTGCGGCCGAACTGGGTCACCGGGTACTCATCATCGACCTCGACCCCCAGGGAAACGCGTCCACAGGTCTTGGCATCAATCCTCGGAGCCTCACCTCCACGATGTACGACGTCATCATCAACCAGATTCCTCTGGATGACGCCATCGAGGCCTCCATCGTGAAGAACCTGTTCATCGCGCCCTCCAACCTCGACCTGGCTGGGGCCGAGATCGAACTCGTACCAGCGATGTCTCGAGAAAGCCGACTCAAGAACGCCATCGCCGCGGTGGCCAATGATTTCGACATCGTCCTGATCGACTGCCCACCGTCGCTGGGGTTGCTCACGATCAACGCTTTCGCAGCCGCCTCCGAGGTGTTGGTCCCGATCCAGTGCGAGTATTACGCCTTGGAGGGCCTGGGCCAGTTGTTGCGCAATGTGACTCTCGTGCAGCGGAATCTGAATCCCACACTCGAAGTCTCCACGATTGTTCTGGTGATGTTCGATGCCCGAACCAAGTTGGCGGCTCAGGTAGCCAAAGAGGTCCGGGCCCACTTCCACGAAAAGGTCTGCCGCACCGTGATTCCTCGAACGGTACGGCTTTCTGAGGCGCCAAGTTTCGGGCAACCCATCACCGTGTATGCGCCAACCTCCCGGGGGGCCATTGCGTATCGAGACCTCGCCCTCGAAGTTGCGGGCGCCCGGACTCCGGTCTAGTTCGATGGCGAGCGGGATCCATTCGCTCATTCCGGGACCGGGTGATGAGCGATTTACCGAGGATCAGGACCAGACCGCGGTCTCCATCCACATCGAGGGGTCGCACGAGCAGATTCCCATCCAGTCGATTCGGGCAAGTACGTTTCAGCCTCGAACAACTTTCGACGACGCCGCCCTCCAGGATTTGGCAGCATCGATCACGTCGTTAGGTGTGCTTCAGCCGATTCTGGTGCGGCGTGACGGCGACACGTTTGAACTCATCGCCGGTGAACGCCGGTGGCGGGCGGCCCAGTTGGCAGGCCTACAAACGATCCCGGCGATGGTCCGCGAGATCGCCGATGAACGGTCTCTCGAGGAAGCGTTGGTCGAGAACGTCCAACGGCAGGATCTCAATGCCATCGACGAGGCATTTGCCTACCAGCAGCTGATGGAGGACTTCCGGCTTTCTCAAGCTGAGGTGGCTCGACGGGTGGGGAAGAAACGGGCAACCGTGGCCAATGCCATTCGTCTGCTCCGCTTGCCCGGCCCGCTACGGCAACTGATCGCGGAAGGTCCGCTCTCAGCCGGGCACGGCCGGGCCTTGCTCATGATCGACGATGCCGAGGAGCAACTTCGGATCGCCGGCGAGTGTATTGCGGGGGAGTGGTCGGTTCGCCAGCTCGAGTCGATGGTCCGAGGCCATGACAAGAGCACGCTCAAACGCAACGGTGCCAAACCAAACAGTGGTCCCAAGCGGCGAAGTAAAGGTCCAACCAAGTCGAGCCTCTCCTCAACTGCCGCACTTGAGGTGGAGACCCAGTTGAGCGACGTTTTCAACACCTCGGTGGAAGTTGTCGAAAAGGCCGGTCGTCAGCAGCTCGTCATCGATTTTGCCGACGCCGATGATCTAGGCCGGATCGTGGCGCTCATAGTGCGCCCCTAACAAAGGGCCGAGGTTCTGGTCGTCGCGTGGAATAGCGGCCCAGCCGCTGTGGTTACGTCGGGTGTGGTTAGGATCGCTTGACCACAGCAAAGGAAACATAATGTCCTCAAACACCATTGAACTCACCGCCGATAACTTCGACTCCTTCTTGGCCGAGTCCGACACCCCAGTGGTGGTGGACTTCTGGGCCGAGTGGTGTGGTCCCTGCAAGATGGTTTCCCCCATCCTGGATGAGATCGCCGACGAGCAGGCTGGAAACGTCAAGATCGCCAAGCTCAACGTGGACGAGCACTCCGAAATTGCCATGCGTTACGGCGTCATGAGCATCCCCACCATGATCAAGTTCACGGCGGGTGAAGTGGAGAAGCGGGTACAGGGTGCCAAGGCCAAGGCGCAGCTCATCGAGGAGCTCGCTCTGTAGCTGCGGAACTCGCTCGCCGCCTGCGAGGCTGCGGAGAAACTCAACGAGGCCGAGCCGGAAGGCTCGGCCTCTTCGCGTTAGTGCTGATCTTCCAGCCATCGCTCCGCATCGATGGCGGCCGCACAGCCGGAACCGGCGGCGGTGACGGCCTGTCGGTAGACGTCGTCTTGTACATCACCGCAGGCAAAGACGCCTTCTACGTTGGTTTTGGTGGATTTCCCCGCCGTCACCAGGTACCCGTTGTCCTTCATTTCCAGCTGACCCTTGAAGAGGTCGGTGTTGGGACGGTGCCCGATTGCCACGAAGACCCCGGTGACGTCGAGCGTGCTGGTCTCGCCAGTCTTGACGTTTTCCAGGGCGAGGCCGGACACGGTCTGGCCGCCCAGCACATCGCTGACCGTGGTATCCCAGAGAAAGGAGATCTTCGGGTTGGCTCGGGCCCGGTCCTCCATGATTTGGCTTGCCCGGAGGCTGTCGCGGCGGTGAATAACGGTGACGGATCGGGCAAACTTGGTCAAGAAGTTCGCTTCTTCCATGGCGGAATCGCCCCCGCCGATCACGGCGATGTTGGCGTCTCGGAAAAAGAAACCGTCACAGGTTGCACACGTTGACACGCCTCGGCCGATCAGCCGCTGCTCATTCACCTGATCCAACATCAGTGCCTTTGCACCGGTGGAGATGATGATCGCATGCGAACGATAGGTAGGTTCGGCGGTCTCGGAATCTCCAACCCAAATGCCGAACGGGCGGGACGAGAGGTCGACTCTGCTCACCTTTTCGGTTTTTAGATCGGCTCCAAATCGAGCGGCCTGGGCTCGGCAGTTTTGCATGAGCTCCGGGCCCATGATTCCTTCGGGGAAACCGGGGAAGTTCTCCACCTCGGTGGTGAGCATGAGCTGGCCGCCGGGCTGGTCGCCGGTGCTCGATGGTTCGCCCTCAATAACCAGGGGTTCCAGCGATGCCCGGGCGGTGTAGATGGCGGCGGTGAGACCAGCGGGTCCACTACCGATGATGGTGACGTTACGCACGTCGTTGTCTGATGAAGTCATCGTTTCCTTTGCATCTGGGACAGCGTGGGTGAGGACGCTGCGAACGGTTTCAGCGTAAAGCCGCCCGATAAGGAACCACTTAGATGGCTTCCTTCTTCCGCCAGAGGATGAGCCCACCGATCATGAAGAGGGTTCCGAGGATCAGGTAACTAAACCAGATCTCTCCGTCTTCGATGAAGGGGAGGAGCCAGGCGGTAAGGGCGCCCACGAGGCGCACCAGGAGCACGAGCAACAGGATGCCGATCACGATCCCGATTAGCCCCATCGCCAACGCATACACCGCAATCCGCGACGCTACGAGAGCCCGGCCGGTGGTGGCCGACCGGACGGTGTCTACGTAACCGACGACTGTTGCTGTGGCGCGTCCGGCCCAGTCTTCAGATTCGCTCGAAACGGGCTCGGGGGTGAAGCTGTCCACGCCGAGAGGCTAGCGAACGTTGGGCCGATCAGTCGACTCGGTTGCAGGTGGCTTGATCCAAGACGGCGAAGTTGTCATCTGATATTTGGTAGAGCTCGTAGATCTGACCGTCGAGGATCACCAGCGCAAGACCCGTGATCTCGGGGATGTCGTTGTTGTTTTGAAGTGCGAACGCTGCGTCAACACACCGGGCGGATGCCGCCGATCTGGTGGAATCGGACTCTCCCTCGGCGGTGGTTTCGCTGGCAGCGGTGGGGTCAGCTCCGGCCAGCGCAGTGTCGAGGTCGAACGGCGAGACGTCTATCCTTCCCGCCACCGCTTCGTTACCGAGTTGGCTGGGGAGGATTCCGGTTGAGCCCTCCTGCAACTGATACAGAAATGCGCCATCGGAAGCGGTTGGACTGCTTAGCGAATTGTCTTGAGGCGCCTGAGCCATTTCTGCCATCTCACCATCGGACGACGCTCCATCGTCGGCCGCGGTCCCTCCACCGGCGAAGTCATCACTGAGCTCTCTGTTCAATGTGACCGCGGCGCTTTCTTCATCTGAAGCGGCCTCGTCGCTGCCAGAGCCGCCGAGTTGGGAACCGATGATGCCGATTCCGGCAACGATGACGAGGGCCGCGGCAACGGAGCTGAGGCGTTGCATACGCCGGCGCTGGTGGTGCTGTTTGTCGGCAAGTTTTGCCCGGGCCGCAGCGAGGCTAGCGACCTCGGGCTGCTCCAACTGGGCAAGGGCATTCCTCAGCTGCTGGTGCCGGAGCGCTGGCGGCGAGTGAAGATAAAGCACCGATCCCGCGGCAAGCGCCTGCCCGTCATGGAACGGTGCCGCCATTTCTTGAACGGTGGAGTTGGTGGCGACCGCCGTTTCTTCCAGCTCGAGGAGTTCGGCCGGTGTGAGTTCGCCGTCCACCATCGCCGAAAGCAGTTCTTCTATGCGGCCGACCGGAGCAGGGGTGGCGCCGTCCCCTGGGTGGGGGAGTGGGGGAGTGGGAGGGAGGTCGTTCATGCGTTTCGGGGTGGTCTACTTACGTTTCGGTTCTATGACGTCGCCGGAGCCCGCCGGGTTCCCAACTTGGGCAGAAAGATGCTTGCGGCCCCGGGCGATCCGGCTCCGGACCGTCCCGGGGGGAATGTTGAGCAACTCGGCGATCTCGGCGTAGTCATAGCCCACGACGTCACGCAGGACGACCGGGATCCGGAAGTCATCGGCCAGGCCATCCAGCGCTGCGCTGATAGCGAGTCGGTCTGCTGTCTGAGAATCGTGCCCCTGGCCCGTGGTCGGGAGGTCCTGGGTCTGCTCCGCCGGGATCGGACGCCGTTTGCGTCGGCGTAGCTCATCGAGGCAGGCGTTGGTGGCTACCCGATAACACCACGTGGAGAACTTGGAACGAGAGTCGAAGCGGGGGAGTCCCCGGACGATCGAGAGCAGCGCCTCCTGGCATCCGTCGGCAGCGTCAGCGTCGTTCCCCATCACCCGCCGACACACCGCATAGATGCGGTCATACTCGCTCTCGAGGAGGCGGTTCAGCGCCTTGCGGTCACCGCCTTGAGCGGCCGCCACGAGGGCGGAGTGGTCGGTGGGTGCGTGTTTCACTCGATGACGACTTCGGCCAGTTCGAATCGGTTTTCCAGTTCGGGAGGCGGTACCTCGCCGTCTGGGTTTGGCGGCAACGACTGCCCCTCAAAGGTAATCCAGAGCAGCACGTGAGATCCCGATGCGTTGCGGAGGTCGGCTACTCCGCCGCCGTCTACCGGTTCGAGCGCGTAGGGTCCGAACGTGAAACCCTCGGGGGACTCGGCCGCTTCATCTCCAACATAGACCTCGGCCCGCCAACCGGCGGTGGGTGTGGTGATCCGCAGCTCGCTGGGAGCGGAGGGATCGGTAAGGGTGAGGAGGTAGCCCACTCCGGCTTTGACGCTGGAGAATCCCGGTTTCGAGTATGTCTCGGTAACCCACGCTGTGTCCGGGTCGCCGTCGATGGCTTTGCCGGCCATGTCGTCGTTTTCGGTGTTGTCGCCGAGCGGGTCGACCGCCTGCCCGCCGGCGATAACCGGTGGCCCGAAGTCCTGCACAGGGGTGAGGGAAACGCTGTCCCCGCTCTGGTCATCAGTATTTGCACCTGGGTTGATAATCCCGGCGTCACCGGGATCTGACCGGTACCCATCCAATAGGGCTGCCACCAGCCCAAGGGTCCCCAGGACGATTGCGAGGAGCAGAAACTTGCCTATAGGTAGCGAGAAACCCCTCTTCACGGGATCTTCATCGCCTTCCGCGGCGGGCGCGTCCAGGTGGTCGAGAGTGGCGTTGCCCAGGGGTGACGCGGCAGGCGCGGCCAGCACCGTGGAGTCCGGTGGGGTGGCCGTGGTGACCTTGCGCCCTCTGGCCCGTCGTTTCGGCTCGGGGGCAATCTCGCCCGTTGAATCGGCAGCATCTCCGTTGGCCCTGTGGCGGAGGTCGATCGTGGTGACGTCGCCGTTGGAAGCACCCCCGCCAAGCTCTTCGGACACGATCGTGATGCTGGAGAGCAGACCTGATAGTTCGAGAGCGGAGTCTGGCCGGTCGGCGGGATCCTGTTCGAGCAGTCTCGCCACCAGTGCATCCAACGATGCCGGGAGGTCGGGTCGGAACTGCGACAACCGGGGAGCGGGGTTGACTACGCGGGCTTGGGCCGTGGCGTAATCGTTTCCTTCGTCGAAGGGTGGTGTTCCGGCGAGGGCCTCGAACAGCACCACCCCCAGTCCGTAGAGATCGGAGCGATCGTCTACCTCGTCGCCAAGAACCTGTTCAGGAGAGAGGTACTTCGCAGTCCCCAACAGGGAGCCGGTTCGGGTGAGATCGGTGTCTTCGCCGGCCTTGGCGATGCCGAAGTCGGTGACGCGAATTCGGCGATCCTCACAAAGCATGATGTTGGATGGTTTGATATCTCGATGGATGACCCCGGCCGCGTGGGCCACCGAAAGCGCCTGGGCGATCTGGCGGCCAAGATCGATCACATCGCGGGCGGGAAGGCGGGAGTGTTCATCCAGGACCGAACGCAGCGTGCGTCCCTCGATCCGCTCCATCACGATGGCTTCTAGGCCGTCGTAGCTGACCGCATCGTAGATCGCCACGATCGTGGGGTGCTGGAGACGGGCCGCATTGATCGCTTCGCGGCGGAAACGGCGGAGAAAGGCTGCGTCTCGGGCGAGGTGAGCATGCAGGATCTTGACCGCCACGGTTCGTCCGAGGGTGTGGTCGGTGGCCTCCCAGACCTCTGCCATCCCACCGGAGTCGATATGGGTGCCGAGTTCGTAGCGATCGGCGAGGCGTTCACCGCGGACCGCCGTCCGGTAGGGGGCGGTCACATCGACTCCGAGGCGAGTTGGGCGTCGGCGGCCACACCGGGGTCGGTGTCGGAGTCCACCGATACTGGTCCTGAGGATCGTTTGAGTCCAACCAGGTGCGGGCCTCGGGGTTTGGCGTTGCGACTGCTTTGGTACCACCACAACAACAGGAAGGCCAGGGCTGTGCCCGAGATTGCCCAGCCGAGCCCAGGGACCGCGGTGGATCGGATCTGGTAGCGAGAGGTAGACAAGACGCGGCTGCCATCGGGCGTGCGAGCGGTGACGTCTAGCGTGGAAACCCCCAGGGCCCGCGCCTCGGCGTCGAGCTCGATCGTGGTTTCTCCAGGCGGCACCACTACCACTTCGTTATTTTGTGCGATGGCCACCCGGTCGCCACGGAACTCCAGCAAGACCCGCCGGGGCCCGTCGGCGCTGTTGCGAATGGTGAGCGGCAAGGGTCCCTCGACGGCGGTGAGGGTGATGGAGGCCGAGGTTGGCAGCGAAATCGATGAGAGGTCATCCAACAGTTCCGCTTTGGCCCGGTCGATCGCCCGCGTCCGGTCGTCGGGGTTTCGAGAGCGGCTCAACGAGTTCGCCAGGAGGCGTTCAAGTTCGGGGTTGTCGACTCCACGGAACGAGCGGCTGGTTTCGGCCAGTTGTTGGAGTTCTGCGATGGAGTCACCCGTTGTGACGAGATCCTGTTCGGGCCGTTCCGCCGCCAATAGTGGATTGCGACGCTGGCCCTCGACCGCATCGGAGAGCGACACGGGTCGGATAGGTCCGTTTTCCACCAGCGCAGCGAGGAACGTGTCGAGCGACTGAGAGTCCAAGGGCTCGGTGCCTTCACCGCCCAGAATCACCGGCGTTTGGTCGGCTTCGGCCAACAGCGACAACCGCGCATACAGGGCGTACACATCGCTGGTAGCGAAGGGGGTGAAACCCGTTGCCGAAAGAGCGGCGGTCATCTCGTGGTCAGCTTGCACAAGTCCCACCGAACCCCTGGGGGTGGTGATCGTTCCCGTCTCGATCTCGGTGGTGCGGGTAGACAGGACGGCGATGACACCGGATTTTGCCAGGAGTGCGGCGCCACCGGCGGTCAGGTCGGGAGACAACATCACTACATCGGACGAGGGCTGGAGGCCGAGTCGAGTGAGTCGTTGGTTGGTGGTCTCCACCGCCGCGGTGAAAAACTGCCCCTGGTCGATCTCCTCCAAGGCGGAGGGGTCGAGGTCGAGGCCGGCGTCGCTGAGGATCACCCTGCCGCCGGCGGCCGTAGCGAACTGCTGGGCCAGTGGCTCGTCTTGTTCCAACTGGCTCACCAGCGCCTCGCCCATTTGGATCGTGAACGGCACAAGGGGGTAGGTGGTGAGAAACCAGAGGCCGTCGGACAGGTCTAGACCATCGGCGGGGGAGAGGGCCAGCACCACCGCCATGTCGACCGTGGCCATGGTGGATCGGTCTTGCGGCAGCCGCACGATCGTTGAGGTAAGCGAAGCGACCGGTCCGTCGGCGGAGCGGATCTCCACGGTGAACGGGTAGACGCCCGGCCCCGGCAGATAGACCCGGTCGTCGGCGGCGGGTGACACACTCCGCACGGGGATAGCGGCCACGAGGTTGCCGTCGGCATCGGTTCCAAAGGCGGTGAGCGGAATGGGATCCCGACGGTTGAGGATCGATGATGCGGGTGCGTCGAGATCCTCGGCATCGATGATGCGCTGATGGAACAGCACGCTCAGGAACAGGTCGTCAGTGATCGGCCCGGTCCAGTCGAGGGCGATCTCGATGACGCCGTCGGACTCCACCGAAGCACTCTGGCGGACCAAGCCCAGTGTTGCACCGAGGCCAACGTCGTCCTGAGCTCCCACCGGAGGTGCGAAGGCGAAGCCTGTCAGGAGAGTGAAACAGAACAAAACAGCGATCCTGACGCCGCGTCCACCCCCGGTGCTGTTCACCGAAGCCATTCCAGTACCACGAGACCGCTGGGTTCGGGTTCGAAACCAACGCTGCGGTAGACGGCCAGAGCGCGTTGATTTCGTTCTTGGGTATTCACCAAGATTCTGGTGGCGTCGCGTTTGCGGAGCCAGGCAATCGAATCGTCGATGAGAGCACGACCGAGTCCGTTTCCCTGAAAACGGGGGTGGACCGCCAATCGTTGGAGATAGCCCCGCTGTCCAGCGAGGCCCGTGACGGCGTAGGCGGCCACGCCGCTGCGGTTGGTGATAACACGATAAAGGTGCCGCGGAGTGGCCCGCCGCGCTTCTCGAAGTGCGACCGGATCGAATCGCCAGAACGATTCGAAAGCCGCACCATCGACGGCGATCACGTCGTGTTCATGCCAGCGGTGGCCGCTGCGGATCTGAAAGCTATTTGGCAGAGGTTGGGCCACGGCCACACCAGCGAGACGGCCGCCGGTGCGGAGGTCGAACGCCAAAAGGTGGAGGTGCTCATGGGCGGTGAACCCGGCTTGGAGGAACGGTTGAGCATCCCGTGGCGACAACGCCGGGGTGACGGCTCGGATCACGCCGCGTTTTGCCAGACGATCCAGCACGGTGCGGAGATCGTTGATCGATGGAAGCATCGACGCTCGGCCCGGCCCAACGAGCACAACTCCGTGGTCTCCCTGCCAGTTACTCACGCGCACGCGCGAATTGCCGAGGCCCGTTACCGAGATCCCTCGACTGACCGGCGTTGCTGGGTTTGGTACTGCAGCCGAACTCACTTCTTACAAGGGTAGGCGAGCGCCGCCTTCGCCTGCGTGCACGAGACTCGCTACATTAACATCAGTGACGCTTCTCCTTGCCACCAACGACCTGTGCTGGTTGCACGATGCCGGTCCGCACCACCCGGAACGTCCGGCGCGGCTCGATGCCTTTCGGCACGGGATCGCGCAAGCCGATTTGTCTGAGGCGGTTCGATGGGTGGATGCTCCAGTGGCGGAACGAGCTGCGGTGGAAGCGGTTCATCCCGGGCCAGTGCTTGACCGCCTGCAGATGTTCTGTCTGGAAGGCGGCGGCAATATCGATCCCGACACGGCGGTGAACAGCTCGTCATCTGACGCCGCCTGGGTGGCGGCCGGTGCAGGGTTGGACCTCATCCGAAGAATGGATGCCGGAGAGGGGGTGGCGGGCTGGTCGGTGGTGCGACCCCCTGGTCACCACGCTCTTCCCAACCGGCAGATGGGCTTCTGCCTGATCAACAATGTGGCGGTTGCCGCTCGCTTCTTGGCCGATCGGGGCGATCGAGTTGCCATCGTTGACATAGACGCTCATCACGGCAATGGGACCCAGGACATCTTTTACCAGGACCCCGACGTCCTGTTCGTCTCCCTACATCAGTACCCGTGGTATCCCTACACCGGGGCGCTGGAGGAGACCGGCGAAGGCGCTGGCGCCCGAACGAACGTGAACATCCCGTTGCCGGCGGGCACCGCCGGCTCGGTCTATCGGTCGGCGATCGAAGAAATCGTTGTGCCCGTGGTGGAGTCGTTCGCCCCGGACTGGGTGTTGATCTCCGCCGGATTCGATGGTCACCGGGCCGATCCCATCACCGACCTTGGGCTCAGTTCGGGCGACTATGCCGACGCGTCGCAAACGCTCATGAACATCGTTCCTGCGGGAAAGCGTTTGCTCTTCCTGGAAGGCGGCTACGACACCGATGCGCTTGCCTCATGCGCCGGTGCCGTGGCTTCAACTGCGGTCGATCACGCCTATCGACCAGAGGGGGCCACTGGGGGGAACGTTGGCGGAGGCGAGGTCGCTGCGGCCAAGCGTTTCCATCTTCGGGATCGGTGAGCCATTCTGCGGATCTCCCGCCGCTGCCGGCCGTGGCCCTTCGGTTGGGGAAGCTCTTTGCCGCCGCCGGGTATGAGCTGTACCTCGTTGGGGGAGCGGTGCGGGATCAGGCGCTTGGCCTGAGCGGTGAGGACATCGACCTCACTACCAACGCCCGACCCGGTGAGGTGTTGGGGCTGCTGGAACCGGTGGCCACGGCGATCTGGCGCCAAGGTGAGAAGTTCGGCACCATCGGTGCCACCGTGGATGGCCGGGCCGTGGAGGTGACGACCTACCGCCGCGAGATCTACTCGTCGGAAAGCCGCAAACCCGACGTTGGCTTCGGCGATGACCTGGAGACCGACCTCAGCCGCCGTGACTTCACCATGAACGCCATGGCTCGTGACGTGCTCACCGGTGAGATGGTGGATCCATTCGGCGGTCACCAGGATTTGGAGGCCCGCCGGCTCCGCACGCCCCTCTCGCCGGAGATCTCGTTCCAGGATGACCCGCTGCGCATGTTACGAGCCGCCCGGTTCGGAGCGAGACTGGGGATGTCGTTTGACCCGCTTGTCGTTGCTGCGGCCACCGACCTGGCCGAACGGATGAGCATTGTCTCCGGGGAACGAATCTTCGCCGAACTGGACCGCCTGTTGTCCCTTTCCGACCCCAGTGATGGGCTGCGGTTCCTTTGGGATACCGGGGTCATGGGACCCGCCCTAGGTCTAGACACGCTCCCGGCATATGATCCTGAGCGGGTGTCCGCCATGGCGCAACAGACCCCGGCGGACTCGGGAATTCGCTGGGCGGCACTCCTGGACTTCACCGGGCTTACCGCCGAGGTGGCGGCGGCCCACTTGAAGATGTCCTCTGAGCACCGGCGGGACCTCCGGGCGCTGCTGGCTCTTCAGATCCCGGACTTGATAGATGCCGAGTCGCTACGGGCAATGCTGGCGGAACACGGCGTTGAACTTGTGGACCGAGCTGTCGCTCTGCAGCGCATTCTCGGGCGGGTGGAAATCGATCGTCTGGATAGTTTCGGGTCCGCATTCCGGCAACTCACCGCGGCGGTGACGCGGGAGGAACTTGAACCACCGATCAGCGGCGACGATGTCCAGCAAGTGCTCGGCATTCCGCCAGGTCCTGCCGTAGGAGCGGCGCTCAACTACCTCCGCCATGAGGCAGTACAGAACGGTCCGCTCTCCCGGCAAGACGCCGAGGCGCTGCTGATTGCTCGCCGTGACTCGCGCGGGACAGAGGGATGATCGAACGTTCCGGGATTGTCAGTTATCGGCTGGAACGACAACGCGTGATCGACGGGGTTCGAGCGGGGTATCGCGATCGGCAGGAAGTGTGCGATGCCCAGCCCGAACTGCGGCGGGTAGCGGACAACCACGCCACGCCGATGAAGGAGCCCTGCCCGATCTGCGACGGTGACCAACTGGTGGCTGTGTCGTTTGCTTTCGGTCCGGGGCTGCCTCGCGGTGGGCGCTGTATCACCGACGTCGCCGAGATGCAGCGACTACGGAACCGTCACCGATCCACCATCGGTTTCCGGGTTGAAGTGTGTCGCTCGTGCTGGTGGAATCACCTGCGGGAGTCATTCCCCATCGGCGAGGCCAGCCGAACACGCCTGCTCGGTTAGGCCTGCTACAACATGGGGTCGCTGTGTTAGAACTACTGCTCTCTCCCCGTGCGCCCCGGAGGCGGAGTCGCAACCCTCTTTGGCGACTTCGTCGCGCTCTGCTGTTGATGGTGCTCGCCGGGGTGGGGATGCTGGCGTCGGCGGTGATGGTTCTGTCATCGCAAATCCAGTTGCCAGAACTCGTTGCTCCCGATCTGAACGAGACCACATTCATCTGTACAGCCGAGGTGGTGGGGACATGTTCTCGTGACGTTGCCACCGCCACGCTTTCCTCCGTTGAGGATCGTGAACTCGTGACGTTCGACCAGATCCCGCCGGTTCTCTGGCAAGCGGTGGTAGCAGCCGAAGACAAGGATTTCTTCGAGCACGAGGGCGTGGACCCCTACGGCATCGCCCGGGCGCTCTATCAGGACATTCGCTATGGCGGGACCCAAGGTGGCTCCACCATCACCCAGCAATATGTCAAGAACAGCTTCCTCACAAACGAGCGAACCATCACCCGAAAGATCCGGGAAGCCACCCTGGCGATCAAGCTGGAACGTGAGGCGGTTGACAAGACCGCCGGCAAGCAACAGATCCTCCAGGATTACTTGAATCTCATCTACTTCGGTCGGGGGGCGTATGGGATTCAGGCGGCCTCCCAGGCGTACTTCGGGAAGAACGTGGAACAGCTCAACCTGGCCGATTCGGCGTACCTGGCCGGGCTGATCCGGGCCCCCGAGTCCGCCGATGCCCGCGACAACCCTGAAGAAGCAGCACGCCGCCGTGCCACGGTGTTACGTCGGATGCTCGAGGACGGCTACATCACCGAACTGGAGGCCGATCGGGCCGACAAGCGGACGCTGAACACCATCATCGCCCCGATCAGCAGGGTGGGCTTGGGAAGGGTGAAAGGGGCCGAGTTCGGCTCGGAGTATTTCATCGAGGCGGTGCGGCAGGAATTGGCAAAGCTCTACCCCAATGGCGGGCTTTACACCGATGGACTTCGGGTGTACACCACGCTGGATCACGAGCTGCAACGGCACGCCTACCAGACGGTGGTGAACGAGTTGCCGCCTGAGGATCCCGACAACCCCACCGCATCCATCGTTGCTGTGGACGAGCGCGGTCGAGTGGTGGCGATGATGGCCGGCACGGACTTCGGTGTGAGCGAGGTGAACCTGGCGTTGGGACGAGATGGCGGTGGTTCCGGGCGTCAGCCGGGCTCGTCGTTTAAGACGTTTGCCTTTGCGGAATCGCTCGAACAGGGGTTCAGCGCCCGATCGTTGTACGCCGCCCCGTCCGTGATTGAAATTCCTGGAGCAAACAGTGGCGGTGTTTGGCGGGTGAAGGGTGGAGGTTCGAGCAACGGCTACCGCGACGTTCTGGACGCTCTGCGGGTCTCGTCCAACGTGGTCTTCGCACAGTTGATGATCGACACCCGGCCGGACCAGGTTGTGCAAATGGCACACAAGCTGGGTGTCACTGCCGAACTCCCCGCCGTGAATGCGTTGGTCCTGGGTGCCGGTGAAGTGTCGGTGCTCGACATGGCTTCTGCTTACAGCACGTTCGAACGGGAAGGTGTCTACGAGGCACCGGCGTTGATCGAACGGGTGGAGAATGCCGAGGGTCAGGTGCTCTGTTGGTATCCGGTGGACGGGACATGCACCTCGGGGCCGGAGCGACCCGGCACCCCGGTGCTGGATCCCGAGATTGCTCGGCAGGTGAATTACGGCCTCACCCAGGTGGTGGAGTCAGGGACCGGGCGGGCCGCCCAATTTGGTCAACCTGCGGCGGGCAAGACCGGAACAACCCAGGACGCCCGGGATGCGTGGTTTGTGGGGTTCACCTGCGATCTCACGGCAGCGGTGTGGATGGGTTACCCGGGGGCACCCGGCGAGCCTTTGCGAACGATGAGCAACTTCCGCGGCATCGAGGTGCACGGCGGCGACTATCCGGCCGAGATGTGGGCAGAGTTCATGAGTCGGGCTGCGGAATATCGTGGTGTGGTTGCAGCCGAGTCCGACGATGATCTAGCCCTGGTCCCGGCCTGCACCGAACTCCCTACCAGCGACAACTTCTCTGGGCGAGTGCGCAACCCGCAACTGTCCACCACCACCGTGGTGCCGGTGTGTGCCCCGGCCCCGCCTCCAGTGGAGGGTGAAACGGCATCCAGCACGGTGGCCCCGCCCGTCGACTGCACGCCCGAGGGCCCGCCCGCCGATGAGATCCCGGTAGACCAGATTCCCGAGCAGACCACTACCACTCCGTGACGCGCCGCGTCGCAAGTTGATGGCGGAGCGGTAGCCTCGGACGGGTTGTATTCACCCTGCCCCATCGAGGGGCCCCGGGTCACCGGGTCCGTAGGGAGGTTGCGCTTATGCGTGCATATGAACTGATGATTATTTTTTCTGCCGATCTCGACGAGTCGACGGTCCAAGCTACGATCAACCGGATTTCCGGTCAGGCCGAAGAAGCGGGCGGTTCGGTAGAGAAGGTTGACAAATGGGGCGTTCGTCGCTTCGCTTATGAGATCAACCATAAATGGGAGGGTTTCTACGTCGTACTGGAAATCGCTTCCCCCAACGCCCTCGACGAAGTCGACCGGACGTTGCGTCTCGCGGATGACGTGGTCCGCCACAAATTCATCCGACTGCCCGTTCCTGAGGCCCACAAGCGTGGCCTCGCAGCAGTCACTGCCTAAAGGAGAGTTCCTATGGCTTTAGATAATTCGGTGACAGTCACCGGCAACGCCACCAAAGAGCCCGAGGTGCGTTTCACCACCGGCGGGTCCCAGGTTGCATCGTTCAGTATCGCCGTGAACCGGCGCTGGCAGAACCGCCAGACCAACGAATGGGAAGAGGCGGTCTCCTATTTCGATGTGAGCTGCTGGAATCAGCTTTCGGCCAATGTTGCCGAAACCGTTGGTCGAGGGACGCGGGTTACCGTGACCGGCCGGCTCGAACAGCGCAGTTGGGAAACCAAGGAAGGCGATCGTCGTTCCAAGGTGGAGATCGTTGCAGAAGATGTAGCGATCAGCCTGAAATGGGCTACCGCCCAGGTGATTCGTAACGAGCGCAACGACGGCGGACAACAGAGCGGCGGACAACAGAGCGGCGGTCAGGGTGGCGGCTACAGCCGGAACCAAGGCGGCGGTCAGAGCAACTACGAAAAGCAGTCCGGTGGCCGTGACTTCGGTGGCGGAAGCCAAGAATCACCCCCGGCCTACAACCCAGATGAGGAGCCGTTCTAATGGCACGAGCATCATCCCGCAAACGTGGGAACCCCAAAGACAAAGGCCGCCGCAAGAAGGTCAGCATCCTCTCTACCGAGAAGATCGACTACGTGGACTACAAAGACGTTGACCTACTGAAGCGGTTCATGTCTGACCGAGCCAAGATCCGCGGCCGCCGCGTCAATGGCAACGATGTACAACAGCAACGAGTCATCGCCAAGGCCATCAAGAACTCCCGTGAGATGGGGCTCCTGCCCTACACGAGCCGGGTTACCACCCAGCGTCGCGGTCGTACCGATCGCGATGACAGACCTCGCCGTCCTCGTGACGAGGAGGCACCAGACGACTCGGAATTCACCGACGATAGCGACCTCAGCGATGAGGTGGCGACCGACGCCGTGGAGCCTGAGGTGGTCGAGGTCTCCGAGGTGGCTGAGGAAACTGAAGGTAGCGAAGCATGAAGGTAGTACTTCACGATGAGGTCAAGGGTGTCGGCCGCCGCGGTGACGTGGTAGATGTTGCCGATGGGTTTGCCCGCAATTTCCTGATCCCCTCGGGCCGCGCCACACAAGCGGCTCGCGGTGCCGAGGCGCAGGCCGAGGCCATGCGCCGGGCGTGGGGTCACAAGAATGCCAAGGACCGTGAGGCTGCCGAAGAGATCGCAACTTCGGTGGTTTCCAAGCCCATTACCATTTCCGCCAGGGCGTCGGCCGACGGCAAACTCTTCGGTTCCGTCTCGGCGAGCGACATCGTTGCCGCCTTGATGGATCAGACCGGTGTGGAGTTGGATCGCAAGATGGTGGATGATGAGCACCTGAAGTCTGTGGGTACTCACACCGTGATGGCGCATCCCCATGCTGAGGTGCAGTTCCCCATCACCGTCGAGGTTGTGGCCAGCTAAATCTGACCGTGAGCTGTTTATCCACCGGTTTTCGAAATGCCGGTGGATAAACATTGCGGAGTAAGACAACAGGGAAATCCCATAGAGATCCATTGGCCGTGGTCTAGTTATCCACCAGGCCCAAATGCTTGGATGTAATTGATGGCCGGAGAGAACCCCCGACGACAACCACCGCACGATCTGGTGGCTGAGTCGACGGTTTTGGGGGCCATGCTGTTGGACAAGTTGGCCATCGCCGACGTTGTTGAGATTCTCGACGCTGAGCATTTTTACCGGCCGGCCAACGGGCACATCTTTTCGGCCATCACGGCGCTGTATGCCGCCGGGGAGGCCGTAGACCCCATCACGGTGGGTGATGAGCTGGCCAAAGCCAAGCTGATCGACGCCATCGGTGGGCACAAGACGCTGTTCGAATTGCAGAACGAAGTGCCGGCGGTGAGCAATGCCGGCTCCTATGCAAAGATTGTGGAAGAGAAAGCCCTCCTCCGCCGAGCCATTGCAGTCTCCAACGAAATCGCCGAAATGGCGTACGGGGTGCCCGAGGACGTGTCCCGCATGATCGACGATGCCGAGGCGCTCATGTATGAGGTGGGGCAGCGACGGTTGAGCGGATCCATGGTGGAGATCCGTGATCTCTTGAGCGAGAACCTGGATCGCTTGGAGATGCTCTTTGAGTTGGGGGGCGATGTTACCGGTATGGCCACGGGCTTTGTGGACCTCGATCGCCTGATGGCGGGCCTTCAGAACAACGCCATGTATGTGGTGGGCGCCCGACCGGGTATGGGCAAGACCGCTTTTCTCCTCGGCCTCGCCACCAACATCGCCAAGACCGGAAACCCGGTTTTGCTGTTCTCGTTGGAGATGTCGAGCTTGGAGCTCTCCCAGCGGATTCTGTGTTCCGAAGCTCGAGTGGACTCCACCCACATCAAGACCGGCAACCTGGGCGAGGCTGACTGGAACAGGATCAGCCATGCGGTCGGCGTGCTTTCGGAGACGCCGATCTACATCGACGATCATCCTCAGACATCGATCATGGAGATCCGAGCCAAGGCTCGACGGCTCAAGAGCCAAGTTGGTCCGCTGGGTTTGGTAGCGGTTGACTACATCCAGCTCATGAGTGGTCGAGCGTCGGTGGAGAACCGGCAGCAGGAGGTCTCTGAGATCAGTAGGAACCTGAAGATTCTCGCTCGTGAATTGGAATGCCCGGTGATGGCCCTGGCCCAGCTGAACCGCAAGCTTGAAGAACGGGCCGACAAACGCCCGATGTTGTCTGACTTGCGTGAGTCCGGCAGCTTGGAACAGGACGCCGACGCCGTGTTCTTCTTGTATCGGGATGAGGTCTACAACCCCGAGTCTCAGGACGCCGGCCTCGCCGAGGTGGTCGTGGCCAAACACCGAAGCGGGCCAACGGGCATAGTGAAGCTGGCGTTCCAGGGCCGCTTCACTAGATTTGAGAACATGGCCTACCGACCCGAACCGGACGGCCCGGGGTCCGAGGACTTCTAGTCCAGTTGGACAAACACCGCCGGTGGCGGGGCATCAGGCGAGGTGGGGTTCAGCGTTGTGGCAGCATTCTGAGTGGAGGCGACCACGCCGACCAGCGCCAGACATGCGGCGGCACCGAGGATCGCCTGAAACACCAGTGCTGTGGTGCGGCTGCGCTCGGGGATTCCATGGGCCGAGGACGCAATGATGTAACTGTGGCGGCGCGACGGGAGCCGTTCTGTGCGGCGAAACGCCACGTGGTTCCGCTCTTGCTGAACTGCCCGGGGCAGGGTTTCCTTTGGGGATATCTTTCGCTCGACCATTGCAGTGAGCTCCTTTGACTGTACTTATCTATCGACACCTCGCCGGGACCTCTTTAGGGGTGAAATTCACCAACGAGGGCGGGTTATCGTCGAAGGATGTTCGCGCAAAATCTTTTTGGTGAGGACATCCTTCCGCAAATCGTTTTGGCGCTCGGGGCAGCGCTGGCGCTGGGGACCTTGGCGGCCCTGATTCGTCCACCTCGGCAGCGCGAGGAGGGTGCCTTGGAGCGGCCTCCGCTGGTTCGGAGCGTGATCCAGATTGTCATCGGTCTACTGGCTGCCATCTGGGCGGGAGCGTCGTTACTTGGCTAAAGATTTCGCTCAAGTATTTTGCCGCCGATTCCGTTACTCATTGTGCAACCGGTGGTCATCGCCCACACCGGATGTACTAGTAGGGCGGGGGTCACCAACTCCCTCCACACGCATCGCCACCTCAGTCAATTTATTGGCTGAGGAGCCGGTGGCTCCCGTTCTGCTTACCTGGAGGCTTCACGACGAGAGCGTACCCAGCGGTGAGAAATGGGAGCACTGCCAAGACCAGCGCAGCTGATCCGTAGCTACCGAGTTGGCCCTGGGAAATCGACAACAGGAGTGGCCCGAGCGATGACCCCGCCACCCCGGCGAGTTGGGTTACCCCTTGTAGCGAGCCGATGTGTGCGGTCCCGAACCACTTGGGAAGCAACGACGACGAAATCACTCGGGTTGCACCGCCGGTGACACCCAGACTGAGAGCGTAGGTCACCACGATCCACGGGGCCCCGAGCGACGCCGCCAACAGATGGCTGACTCCCAGCAGGACCAGGCCCAGTGCCGGAAGAAACCGCCCCGACACGCGATCCACCAGCCACCCCACGGCGAAGCCCGAAAGCGTTGACCCCAGAATCTGAGGGAGGAACATGAGCGCAGCCTCACCCTCGGTGAGACCAGACTGCACGAGTAGATCGATCTGATGGAAGTTCAGACCGGTGATCAGCATGGATGTCAATGTCACCATTGTGAGGATGAGCCAGAACGCCGGGTGACGAATCGCTTCTGCACGCGTGTATCCCCAGGTGTTCCCGTTTGTTGGTGGTGGAGAGCTGGCCACCTTCCCGTCGGGGATCTGGCCGTCGGGGATCTGCCCGATCGTTGCCGGTCGGTCGACGAGACCGAAGTAGGTGAGGGGGAGCAACACCAGGGGCACCGTGATCGCCGCGGAAACCCACGCTTGTCGCCAACCGAGTTGCGAGATCGACGTATTCAGAAGAACGGGGGTGAGGGCGATTCCGGCCGAGACACCAATCCCCAGGAGTCCCATCGCCCGTCCGCGTAGCTGGTCGAACCACAGCGCCACGGTGATGGTGGAGACCATGGTGAGACTGCCCTGGCCCAGCATGCGAATGAACATGAAGCCGATGGCCAACCAAACCCAGTTCTGAACAAGCGACATATTGAGGAGGGCGACACCGAAAAGCCCGCTGATGATCAGCTGGCTCCGTTTGATCCCAAACTCATCGATCAGTTGGCCAACCTTGGGCATTGCCGTAGCACCGAGCAAGGTGCCCACCAGATAAGCCAAAGCGACGCTGTCTCGGGAGAGCTCCAGGTCGGCGATGAAGGAATTGATGAACACGGAAACGCCGATGGTCTGCCCGGGACCGGTGAAGGAGCCGGCAACGGCCGCAATCGCCAACATCCGCCAGCCCGAAAAGCGCGCTTTCGGTCGGACTCCAGGTGAGGCCTGGATCGTTCCCTGAGCGGTCATGGGGCGTTCAGAAACCGTTCGATGATCGGCTCCGGAAACAGGCCGGTCAAAGCGCTTTCCAAGCCGGTGGTGGCAACATCGCTAACCTCTACGAAGTCCTGCCGATTCTGGCGTTGAATCACGGTGCTGACCAGCACGCCGTCGGTATCGAAACAGTACGTCGCAGAACGGCCGAACAGGATGGTGGCGGGGCCCTTTGACAGGTCGAGCTCGAAATCAAAACACCGCGAATCGCCCGAGCTGGTGGTGATGTACCGGCGGCCCGTCTCGATCAGGAGAGCGCTGAGTTCGGTCTGCTGTTCTGAGAACGTTGGAGTAGACGCTGGGGGAGTGCAGAAGACTTCTGAAGTGGTCTGTCGGCAGGTTTCGGTGACACCATCGTGTTGGTAGTAGATCGTGGAATCTCGGTTTACGACTAGCTGTCCGTTGCGACGGGCTCGAACCTCCTCGGTTTCGGATATCACCCCGTCACCACGAAGGCCTACGGTCGCTGTCGCCACATACGTTGCCTGTTGGTCCTTGGTCCAGGCCGAAACGAAGGCCTCGGCGTCGGCGGTGACCGGTGTTTCGATTGTTGGTGACGACGGTGCCGACACGGCGTCGGGTGAACCCAACGTGAGAACTCGCCAGGTCAAGAAGACCACCGTCACTGCGAGGAATGCCAAGGCGGCAACGGCCCATCGCTGGTTCATTGGCGGCGTTCGTAGATCCAGTTTCCGGAGCGCATCGTGAGTCGATTCCGGGATCCTGGAGAGTCTCGGAGCGACCGATCGTGGTACGCCACATCGCCTTCCCAGGTGAGAATGATCGGGTCGCCGGGGATGGGGCGGGTGAGGAATTGGGGCGGGTCAAAAGAACCGGAAGCGGCTCGGGTCACCGACTCGATGGTGGAATGCACTGACAACTGATGCAGAGTCACCCAGGTCGGGGGGATCAGCTCAATTTCCTCCTGCCGGTGCAGGTCGATCGCATCTGCGGGTCGGAGCCAGCGATGTTCATGGATCTCGCCCATGTCCACAGTGACGGAGGCGTCGGCGGGGGCCGGGGCGAAGAAGAACCAGGTAGCGAAGCGTCGCTTTTTGGTACCACCCGTAACCATCTCCCGGGCTTGGGGCGGCACCCAGTAGGACCAGACGTGCATCCTGGTGTGGTCGACCATCAGCCCGGTTTCTTCATCGGATTCGCGGACCGCAGCCGAGCGGGCTTTCTCGAGTTCACTGCTGCCGACATCTCCGGGATCGACCCGGCCGCCCGGAAAGACCCATGCTCCGCCGAAGGCGATTTGGGAATTCCGCTTGAGCATGAGGATCTCGAGGCCTGAGGGACCGTCGCGGCCCAGAATAACTGTGGCGGCGGGAATCAGTTCTTCGCTGGCCACGGGGAGAGCCTAGTTCCCGGTGATCTGTTGCACGATCTTCCTGGCCGCGTCCACGGGTGAGAAGTCGTTGTTGATCGCTTGCTGCAGCGCTGCCACTGCGTCGACGCTTTCCATCGAGTGGCGAAGCCTCTGCTCCAGTGCGGCGTGGGCCCTGCTGCGGACCTCGGCCTTCACCCGGTGGGCCCGTCGGCCAGCTAATCCACCAGAGGCGGTGAGATGCCCGAGGTGGTCAGCAATTCCGTCGATCACCTCGGCCACGCCGGTGCCGGCAGTTGCGGTGACCATGAGGATCTGCGGTCGGAAGTACACGCCGCTGTCGTTGGTGTCGGCACCCGTGACATGGGCCAGATCCAGCATGAGTTCGAGATCTCTCCGAACGTCGGCTGCACCGGGTCGGTCGGCCTTGTTTACAACGAAGAGGTCAGCCACTTCGAGCAGACCCGCCTTGTTGGCTTGCACGGCGTCGCCCATTCCAGGTGTGGCCACCACCACTGCGGTGTCGGCCGCCGCCACGACGTCCACCTCCACTTGGCCAACTCCGACGGTCTCGATGACGATTGGTGAGAAGCCCGCGGCATCCAATACCCGGACGGCCCCGGGGACGGCCAAGGCGAGCCCACCCTGGTGACCGCGGGTAGCCATGGACCGTACGAAGGTTCCCTCGGGGATCACGTCATCCATCCGGATGCGGTCGCCCAGAATGGCTCCACCAGAAATCGGTGAGGAAGGGTCGATCGCCAGCACGGCGGGTCGTAGCCCTCGTTGGCACCATTCGGCCAGGAGACGGCCGACCAGAGTGGACTTGCCTGAGCCAGGGGCGCCCGTGATACCGACAACGTGAGCATCGCCACGTAGTGGGTGGGTGAGCGCCGCAACTTCCTCAGCAGCCGACGAACCCCGCTCGACCAGCGTGAGCAGGCGTCCTACAGCACGATTGTCACCGGACCGGGCGGCCTCGACCAATTCGGTGAGTGATGCGGTTCGAACGTTCACGCAGACCGCTGCGCCACAGCGCTTCGAACGGCTTCCACTACGTCGGTGGCAGCTGCGCCCGGGCCGAGCACCGCGGCGACACCAGCTTCGTACAAGAGCGGTTCATCTTCCACGGGCACGATGCCGCCGATCACCACCGGAACGTCCAACCCGGCATCGGCCAGCGCTCGCACCATTTTCGGACCCAGCGTGAGGTGGCCAGCGTTGTGCATAGACAGGCCCACGGCGTCGGCATCTTCCTGCTCTACGGCGGCCACGATTGACGATGTGGTCTGTCGGAGGCCCAGGAAGATCACTTCCATTCCCGCATCCCGAAGGATTCGGGCGACGACCTTGAGGCCGCGGTCGTGGCCGTCGAGGCCGAGTTTTGCGAGCACGATCCGGAGTCGTTCTGGCTCTTCTTCGGTGGTGGAAGATGCGTTGGCGCTCACACGATCGCCTGTTCGGTGTAGCGGCCGAAGACGTCGGCCAAGGCTTGGGTGATCTCGCCTTCGGTTGCGTACGCTTGGACGGCCTCGATGGTGGCGGGCATCAGGTTGACGTCCGGTTCTGCGGCGGCGGCCTTCAACTTGGCCAGTGACTGGCTCACAGCATCGGAATTGCGGCTTTGCTTTACCTCGCCGAGACGCTTGAGCTGGATCTCCTCGACGGAGGGATCGATACGGAGGAGCTGACGGTCGGCGTCGTCACCTTCGGTGAAGGCGTTCACTCCTACGATGATGCGCCTCCCGGCGTTCACCTCCCGCTCGAACCGGTACGCCGAGTCGGCAATTCCGCCGACGAAGTAGCCGTTTTCGATCCCTTCGTACACCCCTTCGAGTATGGAGCCATCACCCAGATCCATCAGATGGGCGAAGATCGCTTCGGCCTGTCGCTCCATCTCGTCGGTCATCCACTCGACGTAGGGGGCGCCGCCGAACGGATCGGCGACCACCGCAGCGCCCGTCTCGTAGGCCACGATTTGTTGGGTGCGCAGTGCGATGCGAGCTGCGTCTTCGGTGGGGAGCGCAAGTGCCTCGTCGTAGGAGTCGGTGTGCAGACTCTGTGTTCCCCCCACCGCTGCGGCGAAGGCCTGGATCGCCACACGGGCGATGTTGATCTCGGGTTGCTGGGCGGTGAGGCTGACCCCGGCCGTTTGTGTGTGGAAGCGGCACTTCCATGAACTCTCGTCCTTTGCTCCGTAGTGCTCCTTCATCCACCGCGCCCAAATCCGACGAGCGGCTCGGAACTTTCCCAGTTCTTCGAAGAAGTCACTGTGACTGTTGAAGAAGAAGCTCAACCGCTTGGCGAATGCATCGATTTCGAGACCAGCGGCCACGGCTGCTTCAACGTAAGCGAAGCCGTTGGCGAGGGTGAATGCCAGTTCCTGCGCCGCGGTGCTGCCCGCCTCGCGAATGTGGTACCCGCTGATGGATACCGGGTGCCACTTGGGCATCTCGGCGGTGGTGTAGCGCATCATGTCGGTCACTATTCGCATGCTGGGCCGAGGTGGATAGATGTACTCCTTCTGGGCCTGGTACTCCTTCATGATGTCGTTCTGGATGGTGCCGCTGAGCCGCGCCCGATCGATGCCTTTCTTCTCGGCGACTGCGATGTATTTCGCAAGTGAGATGTTGGCGGGACCGTTGATGGTCATGGAGGTGGAGACCTTGGCCAGGTCGATATCGGCGAAGAGGTCTTCCATGTCTGCCAGCGTGTCCACCGCTACTCCAGCTCGGCCCACCTCGCCCTCCGCCCATTCGCTATCGGAGTCATATCCCATCAGCGTGGGCATGTCGAAGGCCGTGGACAGTCCGCCGCCACCATTTCGCAGGATTTCCTTGAACCGGGCGTTGGTGTCTTCGGCGGTACCGAAGCCGGCGAACATGCGCATCGTCCACAGGCGTCCCCGGTACATGGCGGGGTGGATGCCGCGCGTGTACGGGTATTGCCCGGGATAGGGGCCATCGCCGTACACCGGCTCCACCGGCACGCCGCTCATCGTCTCGAAGGAACCGTCACGGGTTGGCGATTCTTCGTATGAGGCCTTCCACCGTCCGTACGTTTCGTTGTCCGGTGTTGCTGAGTCCATACCCATAGAGGATACTCAGCAAGCTAGGGGCACGGATAAACGTGGGCTTGGCCTCAACTCGAGCGACACATCCCGTCTGCCCGCCGATGGCGATTCCAGCGGCGGGTTGCTAGTTGGTTGAGAGCTATTCGATTGTCAAGAATCACTCAGTCAAAAGTGACTGCTGATCACATCGCAGACCCCGGATGGGGTGGGCTGGAGTGGTGATCTGGCTGGAGGTTGATCGAGGCGTGGTTTCTCGTCTCGGGGTTGAGCCGAGCCGTAGGGGTGTTTCAGTTGTCAGGTTGTTTTCGGAGAGTTCGTAGATGATCTGTTCGCTTGGCGACACATTCAGCAGAGGGGGGTGGTTTGATGGCCCAGGTTTCGCTGTTGGGTCGCATGATGTGAAGGTTTCGACGTTCATCGAGCCGGATCTTCCAGCGACCTTCGTGAACCTGGTGATGATGACGGGAGCACAGCGGGATTAGTTCCTGGAGGTCCGTAGTTCCGCCGTTTTCCCAAAAGGTGATGTGGTGGATCTCACAGTGGTCGAATGGGACATCACACCAGGCACACGTGGGGTACACAGCTGCCAGGGCGGCCCGCTGGGCGTCGGTGGCAGTGCGCCGGGTTCGGCCGACGTTGAGCGGCAAACCGTCGCTCGTGAGCGTGACCAGCGTGACGGTGGCGTCGCACAGGTAGCGGCGAATAGTCTGCAGCGGGAGGTGGAATCCGTTGGTGGTGTAGAGCTGGCTTCCGGCGTGGGGCCCATAGGCCAGGGTGGCCTCGTCGATGACGAGATTGATATTGGCCCGCCCATACCCAGCGTTGACACCGGTGAAGAGTTCATCGAATGCCAGAGCCCGGTGGTGATCATCGAGATGAAACGTTTCCCCGGCCAGTTTGCGGCGAGAAGCCAACGATTTGGTTTGGGCATCGAGGGCGTGAAGGAACCGGGCACCGGTTTCGGTGTCGAGGTTGACACTGGCATGGACGCGGCCATCGCGGCACCGCCAAGTGCGAACCCGGTTGGCGTCTCGTTCTGCGGTTGCGTCTGTGCCACCGGCATCGGAGATGGCATCGGTGACGCCGTTGATCCACTTGGCGAATTTGCGGGGCCGATAGCTGGCCGCGTTGGCGGCGATCGAGGCGTCTCGGGCATCGAAAGCCCGGACCCAGTGGGGATTGTGCCGTAACCGGTGGCGGGCTGTGGCTACAGCATCGAGGTTCTCGGTGAGAGCTGTACCAGCAAGGGTGCTGGCACCCACTAGTGGCAGGTGTTCAGCCAGGCGGGCCCGCTTGGCGGCCTTCTTGGCGCCACGATCCGAGAGCTTTCCGGCAACAGCGAACGCATCCTCAACCGAGATCCCCGAACCAGCGGTAGCGAGCTGGGCGAGCTGACCCGCCACCACGGTTTGATAACCCTGGAGCCGCCGAATCCCCGCCTCGATGGATCGCACCATCTCAAGAGCGGCCTCTTCATCGGCCAAAGCAGGCTGGAATGATTGGATCTGCGAGCCCAACGAAACCAGCATGCTGGCAGTTGCACTGGCCACGCCGGAAGCGATGAGAGCCGGGTCGGCGGCATCGGTGTATCGCATGTTTTCATCATGATCGGGGGGTGTGACAGTAACTGGGCTGAGACCGGCCTAGCCAGGGTCTCGAGCCTCACCGTTGGGGCTTTCAACAGGGAAGACGCGCCATGGAAGAAATCAGGAAACTTCTGACGGCCCGGAGTATCACCGGCGACATTCTGTGCCGCCCTGTTACGTTGATCGCATATGGCCAGCCACGAATTCGAACGCGTCAGAGCGATTGCCCTCGCCCTGCCCGAGGTCAACGAGCGGCTCAGTCACGGTGCCCCGAGCTTCTTTCTGCGGGACAAGCGTCCGATCTGTTATTTCCACGACGCCGACTTTGCCGGCGACGGACGGATCTCTCTCATGTGTCCCGCTCCACCCGGCGGCCAAGCTGCCCGTCTGGCGTTGGATTCCGAGGTCTTCTTCGCTCCCACACCCAGCGCGTCCGGCGTATTCAAGGACTGGATTGGAGCGTATGTGGACCGGCTCCAAGAGTCTCCGCTTGATTGGCATGACATAGCCGATGTGATTGAAGAGGCCTACCGCGTGGTGGCGCCCAAGAAGCTGATAGCCGAATTCGAGGCCCAAAGCGATCGGGATCAGACTTAGCGGAAGCGCGAAACGAACCAGCGATAACTGCTGTGTTGGCGGCTCGGTCACGCATACTTCTTTCCATGGCGCACGGAACCCACGATTACCAACCCGATCCCCGAAATGCCGATGTGATGGTCTGGATGAGCGGTGAGTTGAAGCATCGATCGGAGGCGACGGTGAGCGTCTTGGACTCCGGGTTCATGCTTGGCGACGGGGTCTGGGAGGGTATTCGCCTTCATAACGGGCACTTGGCATTCATCGATCAACACATGCAACGCCTCTATGAGGGCGCGGCCGCCATCGACATGGAAATCGGCATGCCGGCTGAGGAGATGGTGGCAGCCATCCGAACCACCCTCGACGCAAACGGGATGACCGACCACGTCCATATTCGATTGATGGTCACACGCGGCCTCAAGTCGACGCCCTACCAGGACCCCCGGTACGTGATCGGTGAGCCCACCGTTGTGATCCTGCCCGAGTACAAGAAGCCCCGCCCCGAAGCGGCGGTTGAAGGAATCTCTCTCTACACCGTCACCACTCGGCGCGGCCGGCCCGATGTTCAAGACCCGAAGTGGAACAGTCATTCGAAACTCAACTGCATCACGGCGTGCATTCAGGCCGCCAAGGCGGGAGCGGATGAGGCCTTGATGCTCGATCCCCAGGGGTTTGTTTCCACCTGTAACTCCACCCATTTCTTCATCGTCACTCACCCCAACGGGCCCACCGGTGATCCGGAGGTTTGGACATCCACCGGCGACTATTGCATGCCCGGGATCACCCGCGCCAACATCATCAAGCTCTGCGAGGCAAATGGACTCACCTTGCGCCAGCGAAACTTCTCGCTCACCGATGTCTATGCCGCCAGCGAAGCGTTCGTGACCGGTACGTTCGCCGGCGTCTCTCCCGTGAACGAGGTGGATGGGCGACCCATGGGCGGAGTCCGAGCGGCCATGGGGGGCAAGCGCCCGACGCCGGGTCGGGGTCCGGTGACTCATCAAATCCAAGAGTGGTATTCCGCCGAACTCCAGGCGTGAAATGGAGCGAGAGGGCAAAGAGGTCGTTCCGATGGCATGATCAGCTATGGCCAAAAACGTTCTCGGCGACGATCTCATCGCCTGTGGCATGGACCCGATCACCGGGTTTTATCGAAATGGAAGTTGTGAGACCGGCCCAGAGGACGCTGGGGTTCACACGGTCTGCGCTGTGATGACCGATGAGTTCCTCGAGTTCTCCAAGAGTCGAGGAAACGATCTCAGCACCCCCCGCCCCGAGTTCGGTTTCACGGGGTTGAAGACCGGCGATTCCTGGTGTCTCTGTGCGAGCAGGTGGGCCGAGGCCAAGGAGGCCACCATGGCGCCGCCGGTGATTCTCGAGGCAACCCACGCCCGGACGTTGGAATGGTCGTCGTTGGATGAGCTTCGCGCTCATGAGTTCGTGCGGTGGTCGGATCAGGAACCAAACGCTTAGCTCTTCAACCGTCAGAGGAGCGTGGCGATCACCCGCCCGTCCCGGAATACGGTGATCTCTCCATCCTGGCTGACCTTCAGCACGGCCAACGCAAGAAGCGAGAGGGTTTTGGCGGCGGCGGTTCGTGCTCCTTCGTGCTCGGAGTCCCTGGTGGTGAGAATCGCTCCGTAGGCGAGGAGGCCGCCGTTGCAATCAACCAACGTTGCACCGTCGAGCGTTCCCAGCCGGGCCAGGGTCTCGGGATCCGGCTCGGCGGCGTCTATCAGATGATGAAGGCGGGTCTCCGCATTCATTGCGGTGGGATCGCTTTCGTTGCGAAGGTCGTAGCGGTCCTTGGTGGCAACGGTTGCGTCGAGGCCCTCGAGGCTTCCCATGATCCCGAAGATCGCTCCCTTGTCCAGGGTGGAAACGATCAGCGCAGCTTGCACTACGAGGTCCACGGCAGTTCCAGCCCCGACCGCCTCTTGCAGACCTTGCGTAAGCCAGATCGGGAACGCTTTCCATCGCTCGCCCCGGCGGATCACTAGAGGTCGACCGTCCACGAAGGTCCAGATGCTCCGGTCGCTGCGAAGAAAGAAGCCGATGCCGCCCATCTGCTGGGTGGCCAAAGAGACAAGCGAGCCACTGTCCACAAAGCGCGCCGCTTCGTGAGACAATGGTGCATCAGGTAGTAGTTGTTCGAGGCGGTGACGTTGGAGTTCGGTTCGAGCCCGTCCCGCTTGGTCCACCACCAACACTGACCGTTGGCCGTCGAAGAGGAGCGGACTGCGCTTGGCGTCGCGAAGTCCCGAGGGGTATTGCACCGTGATCCTGGGATCGTTCTGTAGCGCATCGGTGATCACCACGCCGTGGGTGAGGTGCTGGGCTTCCACTCGAGTGCCGCTCAGCTCGATGAGATATTCCAACGTCTCGGCGATGAGCGTCCGAGGGTCACAGCCGGAGTCGTGCCAGATCGGATGTTGGCCCAGAAATTCCACCACCACGGTGTCACGCAGAGCCCGGTTGAGCGCAGGGCTCAGCGCAATGGAGGGTGTTCGGTTGATCGACTGAAACCGGTGGGCGGCCACGAGCGCGGCGGCGGGGAGCGACCGCAGGGTTTGGCCCAGCTCGGATTGGGCCACCGCAACCGAGCTGGGGATGCGATCCTCGAAGTCCACGATGAGGGTGGTCACCCACCCATCCAGAATCTGACGCGACTCCGAAGCGACGGGATCGGGCCCGGACGGGGGCAATTCTTCTGGTGTGGGTTCCCAGCCGATCGGCCGGTAGCGAAGTTTGATGGTGGCGAGAGAAAGGAGATCGCCGACGAACTCGGCGACGGCGATACCAACAGGGTCCGGTGGAACCGCACCGGTGGGTGATGAGCGATGAATCATTCCATGTAGTCTCGCAGAGTTTCGTGTCGTCGATTGCGGGGTATGATTTAGTGATGAATTCGAAGTCTTCTCCCGCTGTGATCACCAATCCTCGGGCTCACGGGGATACCCCGTCGGTCCAGGTCTCTCCCAGCCAGTTGGACAAGCTCCGCAACCTCAACATCGGTGCCGGCGTATTGCATCTCGTTTCGGGTGTGGTGATGGTGATCTTGGCCAACGACTTCTCGCTGCCGATCACCTCGTTCAACCTGAACGGCCCGCCAGGAACTCCTGTGAGCGAAGGCACGCTTTCCACCCTCGTAGATGTGCGCCTGGCACCACTCACGGCGGCGTTCTTGTTCTTGTCTGCCCTCTTCCACTTTGTTATCTCAAGCGTGGGTTTCGAGAAGTATGGCGACGAGTTGCGGCACGGCCGAAACCGGTTCAGGTGGGTCGAATACGCCCTTTCTTCAACGCTGATGATCATCATCATCGGCATGGTCACCACCATTACCGATCTCGCCGCAGTGATCGGGGTCGCATTTGCGAACATCTCCATGATTCTGTTCGGCTGGATAATGGAGATGGTCAATCGCAAGGGCGAAAAGGTCTGGTGGACACCGTTCTTGTTTGGCTGCATCGCCGGGGTGGGCCCGTGGCTGGCACTGGGTGCCTACCTGCTCACGGGAGATCAGCGGCCCCCAACATTCGTGTACGGAATCATCTTCAGTCTCTTTTTCTTCTTCAACACTTTCGCCATCAACCAATGGCTCCAGTACAAGGAAGTGGGAAAATGGAGCGACTACCTGGTGGGGGAACGGACATACATCATCCTCAGCTTTGTGGCCAAGAGCGTCCTGGCATGGCAGCTGTACGCCAACATCTTCATCCCAACCGACTAAGCGCTAGGCCCGCACATGGAGTGGGCGACCCTCTAGCCCGAATGCTGCTTCCATAACCGCCTCGCTCATCGTGGGGTGGGGGTGGATCGTGGCCGCAACATCGGTGACGGTGGCGGCCATCTCTATAGCCAACGCTAACTCGGCGATCAACTCACTGACTCCCTGGCCTGCCAGTTGAGCACCAACGATCGTGTCATCTTCGTCGGCGACGAGCCGAATGAAACCGGAACGGTCGCCGAGTGTTTGTGCTCGTGAGCCTGCGGTGAACGGAAACTTGAAGGCTTTGGCTCCGCTGGCCGCGCCTACCGATGCCACCTCAGGGTCGGAGAAAACGATCTCGGGGATCGCCACGGGGTCGAAAGAAGCATGGTGCCCGGCGATGGCATCGGCGGCCACATCGGCCTCCGCCATAGCCTTGTGAGCCAGGGCTGGCCCTTCTGTGACGTCACCAATTGCGTAGATCCGACCAGCGGCGAGCCGGTTCGGAGCCACTTGGATGTGACCGGCGGGGGAGAGGTCCACCCCCACGTGGTCCAGGTTCAGTTGGTCGGTGTTGGGGCGACGACCGACCGCAACGACAGCACATGTGGCGGGGATTTCCCTCCTGTCATCGCCAGAGCGAACGATCACGGCTGCGTTGGAGGTGGTCTCGGCGGTAGCTCCCGTCAGGACGGTGACGCCCAATTTGGCCAGCCGACGATGGACCAGCTTCGCCAAAGAAGCGTCCATGCCGGGCAGGATGCGGTCACCCATCTCCACGATGGTCACGGCCGATCCCAGCTTGGCCCATGCCGTTCCCAACTCCACGCCGATGTAACCTCCACCGATCACCACCATTTCGCCGGGAATGGTGTCAAGTGCCAGCGCATCGGTGGAGTCCAGTAGTGGCACGGAATCATCGCCAGCTAGGGAAGGCAAGGCAACGGGGCGCGACCCGGTGGCGATCACGCAATGGTCGAACTCGAGGTGCTTCACCCCGTTGTTCTGCACCGACAGACGGTCCGGTCTGGCAAATCGGGCTTCGCCGCTCCACACCACCACGCCGGCCGCCTTGAGTAGACCGGCAACCCCCGACGTGAGCGAAGCAACCACTTGTCGCCTGTGCGCCAGCATCGCCATCGGATCCAGTTCAACCGACACGTTGACCCCCGTGTGCGTTTCGCTCCTAGGAAGCCAAGCCAGCTCCGCTTGGTGGATGAGCGTTTTGGAAGGGATGCACCCGACGTTCAAGCAGACCCCACCGATGGCGAGGCGTTCGATCAGCACAACTTTCTTACCGTGCTTGGCCAACCGAAGGGCAGCGACATAACCACCGGGGCCGCCGCCAATTATGGCGACGTCGGTTCGCTCGGACAGCTCACCTACGACCATCTAGCTCTCCAGGAGCTGAGCGGGATAGCTGAGCTGAGAGATCACGAACTCGGCGAAGGCCGTGACGATGTCGCCGTCCAGTAGACGATGGTCGGCAGCGATGCACACCGGCAGTGTGGGTCGAGCCACAACGGTGTCGCCGACAACGAACGGTCGTGGCTTGATGGCCCCGAATCCGACGATGACCGCTTCAGGCGAGCGAATGATCGGATCGGCGAATCGGCCACCCAGGGATCCGTAGTTGGTAATGGTGGCCGTGCCGCCCTGAAGTTCAGCTGCCGTGACCGTGCGGTTACGAACAACTGCCGTGAGCCGTTGGATCTCGGCGGACAGATTGAAGAGCGAACGTTGATCGGCATTTGCGATTACGGGAACACTAAGACCGTGTTCTGCCGCCACTGCGAATCCGATATTCACGCGCTCGTGGACGGTGATCTCCCCGGCGTCAGGATCGATGGATGCGTTGATGATCGGATATCGCCGCAAGCCGTTGGCCACGGCGAGGACAAAAAATGCGAGTGGGGTGAGGACCGCCGCCCCGGGCTCCCCGCTCAGCTTCAACCACTTTCTCGCCGCCAAGAGTTCGGTGGCGTCGGCCTCGTCGTTGGTGTGGATGTGCGGTATCTGCCAGCTGCGGGCCATGGACTCGGCGGTAACTCGGCGAATACCGCGGAGCTTGTGCTTGCCTGGTGCCATGTAGCCAAGACCAGTGCCCGAAGGTTTGGCAGCGCCCGAAAGTAGAGCAGCAGACCGGTTGGGAGGGACCGCTGAGGAGGATGAGGTTTGTTCGGATCCCGCCAGGACCGCATCCAGATCGGCGTTGGTGATCCGACCGCCGGGACCGGTTCCCGCGACCGAATACAAATCGACACCGGCCGCCTGCGCTCGTCGCCGTACGACCGGCGCGGCTTTTGGCCTGCCCGTGCTCGCTGGGGGAGGCGGCGCTGCAGTGACGCTGGCGGGGTCACCGGCTCTCTCCATTGGCGATGCTGTTGGAACACTGCTGGTAGCGTCGGCGTCGCGGGCGGCAAACTCCACCAGGACCTGGCCGACTTCGGCGATGTCGCCCTCTGCGAAACCGAGCCGCGCAATCACACCCGCTCGAGGCGAGGGGAGCTGCGTCTGGCTCTTGTCGGTGAGAATCTCCACCAACGGCTGATCTCGGGTGACCGAGTCTCCCTCGGCCACCAGCCATTCAACGATCTCCGCCGACTCCAACCCCTCGCCGACATCGGGAAGCACAAATTGGCTCATGTCACGCGATCTCCCCGGTCGCTTTCAAAACCCCGGCCACGATTCGGTCAACGTCGGGAACGTAGAAATCCTCCAACATCCCAGTGGGGTAAGGAGCGTCATAACCGGAGACCCGCACCACAGGTGCCTCCAGTGAGTAGAAGGCTTCATCGTTGATGGTGGCGATCACCTCGGAGGAGAACCCGCTGGTCTCGGGAGCTTCCTGGACCACTACTACCCGGCCACACGCCTCCACTGCGGAAACGATGGAGTCGACATCGAGAGGTATCAACGTTCGGAGGTCAAGCACCCGCGCATTCACCCCTTGCTCGGCGAGACGGACGGCGGCGCGATGAGACAGCTCCACCATGAAGCTCCATGCGATGATCACCACGTCGGTTCCTTCGCCGAGGGTTCGGGCCTGCCCGAACGGAACGGTGTGTTCACCCAGTGGAACATCGTCCTTGATCATTCGGTAACCCCGTAGAGGTTCCAAGAACAGGACTGGATTGGGATCCCGAATGGCAGTTGTGAGGAGGCCCTTGGCGTCAGCCGCACTGGCTGGCATCACGATCTTGAGGCCCGGCACGTTTGCATACTGTGCTTCCAAGGAATCGCTGTGGAGTTCGGGGGTTCGAACCCCGCCACCGAATGGGGAGCGAATGGTGATCGGCACGTCAAACCGGCTACGCGTGCGATACCGAAGGCGGGCAACCTGGCCGGCGATCTGGTGGTAGGCCTGATAGGAGAAACCAAGGAACTGGATCTCTGGCACGGGGATCATGCCAGCGGCGGCGAGGCCTACGGCAGTGCCCGCGATCACGCCCTCAGCCAACGGCGTGTCCACCACACGGCTCGCCCCGAAGGAATTCAACAGTCCCTCCGTGGCACGAAACACCCCGCCGTTCACACCCACGTCTTGACCAAAGACCATCACCCGTTCGTCGCGAGTCATCTCACGGTGGAGCGTGTGGTTGATGGCTTCCACCATGTTCATGGTTCGCGCATCTGGAACGGGCGGAGTTGGCTCGCTCACCGACGGGCTCCGAAGCTCTGGCGCTGCCGGGCCAGCCGTGGAGTCATTTCATCAAACACATGATCGAAAAGACTCTCGGGATCAAGTGGTCGAGCCTCGGCGGCCACAACGGCCTGTTCCATGCGTTCGTCGGCCTGGGCCAACGTGGCCGCCTCCCACTCCTCGCTCCACAATCCTCGGCGTTCCACTTCGGCCCTCATCACTTTCAGCGGGTCCCGCTCTTGGGCGGCTGCAAGTTCGTCGGGCGGAACATAACGTGTTGGGTCATCGGCGGTGGTGTGGGGAGCAAGGCGATACGTCACGGCTTCGATGAGGGTGGGTCCGGCGCCGGCCACCGCCCGGGTGCGCGCCTCGCCAACCGCTTCGAACACCGACAGTGCGTCAGTCCCGTCTACGGTCACGCCAGGCATTCCGAATGCGTGGGCTTTCTCGGCGAAGGTTTTGGCACGCGTCTGCGAGGATGCGGGGGTGGAGATGGCCCACCCATTGTTCACCAACAGGATCACTAGCGGCGCATCCAACACAGCGGCAAAGTTGCCAGTCTCGTAGAAGTCTCCCTCGCTGCTCGCCCCGTCGCCAATGAAGGCGAGGACACAGCTGGTATTGGGGCGGCCCAGAATCTCGGCCTCGCGTTTCAGGCCCCAAGCCATCCCGAGCGCATGGGGGAGCTGAGTAGCCAAGCTGATCTGCGGCGGCCAGACCCGCACCGGTTCTGGGACATGCCCACCATCGGGATGGCCGATGCAGAACAACACATACCGATCAAGAACGTCCTTTCCGAACCGTTCGAGGCCGACCAGTTCTCGGTATTGGGGCAGCACCCAATCTCGTTCTGGGTCAAGGGCAAAGGCCGCCCCCACGATCGTCGCCTCGTTCCCATCCACTGGTGCGTTCGTTCCGGCCCGCCCCTGGCGTTGCAGATTGAACAGCCGCTGGCTGAAGACCCGGGCCGCCAACATCTGGGCGTAGATCTCCTTGACGACGGAATCATCCAACCCAACAACGACCATGGTTCATACTGTCGCGCGTACGGTCTCGGTGTCTAGTTCGAACGACCCAGTCGGACGTGAAACGCTCTAATACCCTCCGGGGGCCGTTCAGGCGCCACGGAGGCTCTCGCCTCCGGCGCTGCACTAACTGGTTGTGTGATTCTGAGCTTGGACTGCTCAAAGTGCTTAGCTTCGCCTGGGTGTTGAGAACCCCCGGAGGGATGTGGCCCGATAAGGAGCCACGAGTTCAGTTACCGAGAATCTGTTGTAGGCCGGGTAGGCGAGGCCTCCGTGGCCGGTGGAACGGCCCCCGGAGGGACAGCAATCCTACAGCCAGCTGCGGTGGCGCCGCAGGCTCCCGGGTGCACAAATCACGTGAGCATGCCTCCGGGGGTTTCAACCAATCAATTGCGGCTTCCGTTCTAGAGAGATTTCTCTAATTGGTCGTTCAAATAGGTGTATTCGCAAATGCGACCTAGAGACGGTTCGCTAGTTCGGGTCTGTCAATTGGAGAGGTCACTCCAATTGAGAATGGCCGGAACTTGTAGATGCTCCAACAACCTTCGCCACTTCAAGTAATCCTCAACCGCCCGGTGTGAGTGCCGATCTTTCATACGTGCGCCCTGATGCGAGTGCGCACGGTTCTAGGAGCGATTGAGTGATTTTGACAGGCGGTTCATCCGAGGTCCGGCGATGGCGGGAACTCGGCGCGTCTGTGTTTATGCGGCTGAAGGCCAACAATCATCAGGCGGAACGCCCCGGCCCGGTGGTTGCCAGGCCAGCGCTGCGCACCCTTCAGATCTCGGTCTCCGCCGTGTTGGTGTTCGCCTTGACGTTGGTCTCGATGCCGGTTGTTCCTCTTATCGCTCCGCTTGGAACTACCGCTGCGGAAGCGGTCGATCTCCCGGCCGCCACGAGTTCGAGCCTTTCTCTGCAGACCTCTGGCCCCAATGCTGGGATTAGTGTTGGCGACTGGTATACGACCGCTCCCGGCTCGGGCGGTGGTGGCCAGGACCACCTGATCGAGATCACCGTTCCCGAGAGCTGGCCGGGGCTGCCGGTGACCGTGGCGCTTTATGATCCGGAAGTTCAGTCGCCGGGTGGCGGCGGCTTGGTGGCTAACGACGAGATTCGCGGCACGGCCGACACCGCCACCTTCACGCTGCATGACTTGACCGGAACGCCGATCGTCAGCCAGACCTACACCACCGGGGGTGGAACGAACGGGCTCTGGACCGAGCTCATCACGTTCACTCCGGCCGGACCCGGGACCTATCGTCTGTTCGCCTCGACGAGCGATAATGACGACAACGCCTGGCGGCTTCGGGTCGTGACCGACCCGGACTGCGCAACCGGCTGTTCGAGTGCGGAACTGGATGACGGTGACGAAACCGACAACCCCGACGGGATTGCTGGTAGCGGGGACGAGCTGAAGGTGGGAGTGCAGCGCTCCACCTTCCAACACGTGGGTGCTGGTCTGGTCTGCAACGAGTTCTTCTTCTTCGTCGACGGATCGCAGTCCTCGATTGCCCTGAACAACTTCGGCATGGACAGCGTGGCGGGCGCATCGGTGACCTACACGCTGCCAAACGGCTCCACCCAGCCGGGAACGGTCTCGGCCGATTCTCGCTGGAACGGATCGACCAACACCACCCGGGTGGGCGATATCTTCTCCGTCGACAGCAGCCGAGTTGGATGGTGGAAGGCCACGATCTGTCTGAACAGTGCCACGCAGTACATCTTCGAAGGTATTCAGAACAAGCCGGTCTATCTCGGGGCAATTCCGCTGGAGCCGCAACTCACGCTCACCAAGGACGATGGCTCGACGACTGCGGCGGTCGGTGACACGATCACCTACGACCTGACGATCTCCAATACCTCGGCCGGCGCGAGTGCAGGCGCCGCCCGTCAGATCGTTCTTCGTGACACGCTGCCGAACGGCGTGAACTTTGTCAGCGGATCGTTCGCCCCCGGGATTACTGGGGGAGTGTCCCATGCATCGGGCGTTGTCACTTTCGTTTTCGACCAAGCGCTTCCGGCCGGGTCCTCCACCACCGTGACGGTCACCGCCCAGGTGGTCGCTCCATCGGGCAAGACAATCACCAACACTGCGAGCGTGCTCTGGAAAGACGGGTTGGGTAACCAATACCCGCCGGTCACCGCGACCGACGTTGACACGCTCAGCGGCACCGACCTCGGGATTTCCAAGGGTGTCGACAATGCAATTCCCGACGTGGGCGACACGGTGATCTTCACTGTCAATGTCACGCACTACTCCGGTGATCCTGCCACAGGGGTGGTGGTTCACGACAAGCTTCCGATTGGACTGAGCTATCAGAGCCACACCGCCTCGGTCGGAGCCTATGACAACGTCACCGGCGACTGGACCGTGGGAGCTATTGCCGCCGGCGGCACTGCCACGCTCACGATCACCGCCGACGTAGTGGGGTCATCGGGCGTCTACAACATCGCCGAGATCACCGCGGCCGATCAGACCGACCCCGATAGTACTCCTGGCAACTCCAGCACCACCGAGGACGATTATGCACTGGTGGACCTCGCTGTTGGCGGTGGCGGAACGGTCTGCTGGCTGGTGGCAGACAATGGCTCTCCCCAGACCACTGGCAACGATCTCCTTACCGTCTACGCCAACGGAGTTGAGACATATATCGACACCGGGGGGGCGTCCGGTACCGGAACTTCGGCCATCGAGTCCATTGCGTTCCAACCGGTCACAGAGATTCTGTATGCGGCCAACGGTGGCCAGTTCGGTTCGATCAACACCGCCACGGGTGAATTTGCCGCCATCGGTCCGGGTGGTCTGGGCGATGTCGACGGGATGGCCTTCGATCTCATCACCCTGAAGCTGTATGGCGCTCAACGACTTGCTGGAAATGATCGGTTGGTCGAGATAAACCCGACCACCGGAACCATCGTTGCCGGCGCATTCGGTGGAGCCAACTTCCTGGTGATCGACACCCTCGCTGCGGTCGGGGTGGGGGACATTGACGACTTCGCCATCGACCCTGTAGACAACAAACTGTACGGAATCGCCAATGAAGGCGGGACGCAGGACCGTCTCGTCCTCGTCGATCGCGCCACCGGCGCGGTGACCGATATCGGGTCCACTGCTCCCGCACGGGACCTCGAGGGACTCAGTTTTGACAATGCGGGCACACTGTTTGCTACAACCGGAACAAGCAACGAATTGCTGCAACTCAACAAGGCAACGGGCGCTCCCGTTCCCGGCACCGCTGTAGGCCTCGCCTATTCGGACTACGAGTCCGTGGACTGTGACACCAACGGCTACAACACCCTCACCGGAACGGTATTTCTGGACCAGAACTCCGACGGGTTTCTGAACGGCAGCGACAGCGGCACGCAAAACGTCACGGTTCGCATCTACCGAGATGACGACGGCAGCGGCACCATCACCGCTGGTGATTCGGTCGTCGGCACCAAGATCACCGATAGCGGTGGTGGCTACCTGTTCACCATGTCGGCCACTGGCAGATTCCTTGTGGACATCGACACCTCCACATTGCCCGTTGGCGCCACGATGACCACCGACAACTTCGAGGACGCCGACTTCGGCAGCTCCGTTGGTCTCAGCGATCTCGGCAACAACTTCGGCTACTCGCTGCCCGGCACGATCAGCGTGGTCAAGACCAGCGACGCCACGCCATCCACGAAGCCGGGCGACACGATCACCTACACGATCGTGGCAACGAACGACGGCTCTGGCGATCAGACCGGCGTGACGATCAGCGACGGGCTCCCCGGTGGAACCAGCTACGTTGCAGGCTCCACCACCGCCGCGTGGGGGGCGACCACATCGGCCACTCCGGCGTTCGATGACTTCGAATCGACTACCAGCGCGTGGGTCAGCGGTACCGGACCGTGGCTGACTACGTCGTGGACCGAAATCGGTGAAAGCGACGGTCCCGGCGGCGGTGACATCCGGGTGGGCAACTATCGCGGTCGTCAGGCCGTACGCATTCAAGACAACGACAACGGTACGGGGGAAGGCATCCAACGGGCCATCGATCTGTCCAACTACGGGTCCGCGACACTTTCCTACCTGTACAGCCGAGACCTGAGGGACAGCAACGACACCGCGTTCGTTTCCTACAGCATCGACGGGACGAACTTCACCCCGCTGGTCACCTACGCGGGTAGCGCGAACGACAGCGGCTATTCGACGGCAACAGTCCCGCTCCCGTCTGCCGCACTCACGTCCAACACGATCATTCGCTTTGTGGCCGGTCCTCCTCCCACCGGTGGCGGCGAACGCGTCTACTACGACGACATCACGGTGTCCGGAGTCGTCGATACGGCCCAGGTCAAAACCAATGCGGTCAGCTCCCCAAACCCGCTTGTCGACGGTGTACCTGGTGATCTGGTGGAGTCCGGCGACGGCGTGACGCTCGCCGCCGGTCAGAGCATAACCGTCACATTCTCCGTGGTGATCGACTCGCCAGCACCGTCTCGCTACATCGTGAATACGGTGACGGCCGCCTCGGACCAATCTTCTCCGGACAGCTTCACCGTGGTCGACGAGCTGGCGGCGGCCACGATTAGCGACTTCGTTTGGGATGATCTCAACGGCGACGGCGTTCAGGATCCCGGCGAACCCGGACTCGATGGCGTGGTCGTTGAGCTCCTCAATAGCGTCGGCGCCGTCTATGCCACAACTACAACGTCGCTCGGTGGAAGCTACTTCTTCTCCTGGCTACCCGAGGGCGACTACTCGGTGCGGTTCACACCGCCCACCGACTACCTCTTCTCGCCCCAGGATCAAGGTGGCGATGACACGCTCGATTCTGACGCGAATGCCACAACCGGCGTGACCGGGACGATCACCGTGCAGCCTGCGGACGAGATCACCACGGTGGACGCCGGCATGTTCACCACCGCCATTATTGGCGATCTGGTGTGGGATGACCTCAACGCCGACGGCATCCGCGACGCTGGCGAGCCTGGCTTCGAGGGTGCGAACCTCGAGCTCTTGGACAGCGGTGGCTCGACCATAGACACCACGACCTCCGATGCCACCGGCGCCTACTCCTTCATTGTGAACCCCGGCATCTACTCGGTCCGGATCACCTACCCCGCTGGAAGCTTCGGCTCACCTGCCGATCAGGGCAGCGACGACACGGTCGACTCCGACGCCAACCCCGCAACCGGGGAGACGGCTCAGATAACCGTGGTTAGTGGCGACATCAACAGCGACCTCGACTTCGGTCGCTACACGCTCGGCACGATCGGCGACTTCGTTTGGGATGACGGTAATGCCAACGGGATTCAGGATGCCGGCGAGCCGGGCATCGGCGGGGTCCAGGTAGAACTGCTCGACGGCGCCACCGTGGTCGACACCACAACGACCGCCATCGTTGGCACGGTCGGGGCGTATAGCTTCACCGATATCAGCCCTGGGGAGTACACCGTTCGGTTCACAACACCCCCCGGTTACCGCGCCAGCGCAGCCGGCGGCGGTAGCGACCCCGCACTGGACTCGGATCCAAACCCTGCAACGGGTGTCACCGGTCCGATCACCGTCACGTCGGGAAGCTCGCACAATGACATCGACGCCGGCTTCTATTTCCCAATGGCGCTGGGTGATTTCGTGTTCGTCGACGCTGACAGCGACGGTGTTCAGGATCCCGGCGAGCTGGGGGCTGCGGGTCTCACGGTCAACCTGCTGGATGCCATCAACGCAGTCGTAGCCACTACGACCACCGGGGCGGACGGTTCCTACGGTTTCGCTGACCTCGACCCCGCTCTGTATCGAGTTGAGGTTCTTGCCCCAGGTTTCACCTTCACCGTCGCCGATCAGGGCGCCGATGACAGTCTGGACTCCGATGTCAATGCTTCAACGGGTGTCACTGGTGTCTTCACCATGGCAGGCGGCGCTGACAATCTGACTATCGACGCCGGCATTCTGCCCTCGATTCTCGGTGATCTGGTATGGGATGATCTGAACGGAAACGGGATCCAGGACGGAGGGGAGTCGGGAATCGACGGCGTCACCGTCAACCTCCTCAACGGCAGCGGAACTGTGATCGCCACCACCACGACCGGTGGGGGCGGCACGTACAGCTTCGGCGTTGGTCCGGGGACCTATCAGATCGAGTTCGTTGCTCCCGCAGGTCTGGAGTTCGGGCCCGCCAACCAGGGGGGTGACACCACGGTCGACTCCGACGCTGATGTTGTCACGGGACGGTCGGGCACGATCATCGTCACGGACAACACTGGCGACCTCACGATCGACGCTGCCCTCTATACCCCGATCACGCTTGGCGACACCGTCTTCGTGGACGCCGATGCCGACGGCATTCAAGATGGTGGTGAGACCGGCCTACCGGGCGTGACCGTTCAACTTCGCAACAGCGTCGGAACAGTGATCGCTACAGACATCACCGACGGATTGGGCAACTACAGCTTCGCGGGGCTCGCCCCCGGTGACTACACGGTGGTCTTCACTCCTCTAGCTGGTTACTTCCTCAGTCCCGCCGATCAGGGCGCCGACGATACGGCTGACTCCGATGCCGATGCCATTACCGGGATCACCGGCGCGATCACGCTAACGAGCGGCAACGACGACGATTCTGTGGACGCCGGCATGTATGAGTTGGGCAGCATCGCTGACTTCGTCTGGGTCGACCTGGACAGCGACGGAATTCAAGATGCTGGCGAGCCCGGCTTGGCCGGCGTGACCGTCAACCTGCTGGACGGTGCCACAGTTGTTGGTAGCGCAACCACGGCGGCGGACGGTTCCTACCTCATCGCCAACGTTATCCCTGGCACCTACACCGTTGAGTTCGTGGCCGCTGGTTACACCTTCACCAGCCAGGATGCGGGTGCCGACGATGCTCTGGACTCCGATCCCGATTCCTCCGGTGTCACCTCATCGGTAACTGTCACGAGCGGTCTGGACATCGTGGATGTCGATGCCGGCGTTGAGCCCGTCCTACTCGGCGACTTCGTGTGGGTCGACACCGATGGTGACGGCGTCCAGGATTCCGGCGAAACCGGCCTCGACGGTGTCACTGTCGAGCTGCTTTCCGGCGCCACGGTCATCGCCACCACAACCACGGCGACCGGCGGTGCCTACGAGTTCGCAGTTGCGCCCGGCACCTACACGATCCGATTCACCGAACCGGCCGGGTACTCACTGACAACTCAGAATGCCGGGTCCGACGATGCTCTGGACTCCGATGCGGACAGCACCTCGGGTGTCACCGGAACCATTGCGGTCACAGGTCCAAGCAACGATGACTCGATCGATGCTGGCATGTTCGAGGTTGCCTCGATCGGGGACTTCATCTTCGACGATCTCGACGCCGACGGCGTGCAAGATCCGGGGGAGCCCGGCATCGACGGGATCACGGTTGAGCTGCGCGACGCCGGTGGCCTCCTGGTGGGTACCGACGTCTCAAGCGGCGGGGGGTCCTATGGCTTCGCCGGCTTGAATCCCGGGGACTACTCGCTGACCTTCCTTGCGCCACCCGGAGCGTCGGCCACAACGGCCAACGCCGGTTCCGATGATGCGGTGGATTCAGATATCAGTGCGGTTGGCGTTGTTTCTGTGTCGCTTGCCTCCGGTGAGGTTGACGACAGCGTCGATGCTGGCTTCGTAACTCCGGCATCGATCGGCGACTTCGTCTGGGACGATCTGAACGGCGACGGAATCCAGGATGCCGGTGAGCCCGGTCTTGAAAACGTGACGGTCCGACTGCTTCAAGGTGGCACCGAGATTGCATCGGTTCAAACCAACAGCACTGGTGGGTACAACTTTGCCGACGTTGCGCCGGGCGACTACGTAGTCGAGTTCGGAACCATCGGAAACTACTCCCTCACCGCCCAGGACCAGGGGGCCGACGACGCACTCGATTCGGATGCGGATTCCGGCAGCGGCCTGACGAGTTCATTCACCGTCGTATCCGGCGACGTGATGACCGGCATTGATGCCGGTTTGGTGGCCCCTGCCACAATCGGCGACACCGTCTTCTTCGACACCAACAACGACGGACTTTCCACCGGTGAGCCGGGCGTTCCCGCCCTCACTGTGGAACTGCTTCAGGGCGGGTCCGTTATCGCTACAACCACCACCGACGCCAGCGGCGACTACTCCTTTGGCGGCCTCGCCCCCGGCGCCTATGCCATTCGGGTACCAGCGGCAGGAGTTGTGTTTGCAGCCCAGGACGCTGGCGGTGACGACAACATCGACTCCGACGTCGATGCTTCGGGCCTCACCTCAGCGATCACCCTCGTCTCAAATGAAACCAACAACTCCGTGGACGTTGGGGTCCTTCCCTCCAGCGTCAGCAACTTCGTTTGGACCGATACCAACGGTGACGGCATCCAGGATGGCGGCGAACTCGGTCTCGACGGTGTGACCGTGGAGCTGTACGACGGTACCGGCGCAACGCTCATCGCCTCCACCACCACTGCCGGTGGCGGACTTTACGCCTTCACCAACCTGCTCCCTGGCGACTATGAGATTCGGGTGACAGCTCCGGTTGGTGCCACCTTCACCGGACTCAATAGTGGGGCCGACGATGCCCTTGATTCCGATGTCGATCCAGCCGGATCCACCGGGTCGTTCAGCCTCGCCGGTAACACCGTGGACGACACGATTGACGCCGGTGTCTTCCAGCCAGCTTCGATCGGTGATTTCGTCTGGGACGATCTCAACGGCAACGGGGTACAGGATTCCGGCGAACCCGGCATTGGCGGCGTCCTTGTAGAGCTACGGGACGGTTCCGGAACGTTGATCTCTTCCGATACCACCTCCTTTGGAGGGGCGTGGTCGATCTCGGGCATCGACCCGGGTAGCTACACCGTGACCTTCGCATTGCCAGCAGGCTCGGTGGCCACTGCCGCAGATGTTGGGGCCGATGACGCCCTCGACTCCGATATCGATCCGGCCGGTGAAGTAGCGATCACGCTTACCACTGGGGATGCGATCTCCACGATCGATGCCGGTGTCGTGTTTGCCGCCTCGGTGGGCGACTACGTCTGGGACGATCTGAACGGCGACGGCATCCAGAACTCGGGCGAGCCGGGCATCGACGGCGTGCAGGTGGACCTTCTCCAGGGCGGCGTGGTCGTCCAGACCGATACCACCGCTGGTGGCGGTGCCTACTCCTTCGATGTTGCCCCCGGCGACTATCAACTTCGATTCACCCCGACCGGGGTGTACGGCCTAACCGTCCAAGACGCCGGCGCTAACGATGCACTGGATTCCGACGCCAACCCCTCAACCGGCGAGACGGCGGTCTTCACCGTTGTATCGGGCGACACCATTTCCACGATGGATGCCGGTCTCCTGGCGGGAGCCTCGATCGGTGATCAACTCTTCTTCGACGAAAACGGTGACGGTATCCAGGACGCTGGTGAACCCGGTGTTCCCGGTGTCGTCGTTGAACTACTTCAGGGTGGCTCCGTTGTCGCAACCACCACGTCGCTGGCCGATGGTTCCTATAGCTTTGGCGGTCTCAACCCCGGCTCCTATGTCGTTCGGATTCCGGGCCCAGGACTGGTCTTCACCGCCCAAGATGCCGGCACCGATGATGCACTTGACTCCGACGTGGACGCCTCGGGTGTCACCGGGACGATCGTTCTCATTTCCGGTGAGATCGAGGACTCCATTGACGCTGGGCTTCTTCCCTCGAGCGTCGGCGACTTCGTGTGGCTCGACAGCAACGGCGATGGCATTCAGGATTCCGGCGAGCCGGGTCTAGCGAATGTCACAGTCGAACTTCTCAACGGCTCGGGAACCGTGGTGGCGACCACCACAACGAGTGCTACTGGCGCCTATCTGTTCGACCTGCTTCTGCCCGGCACATATTCGGTGCAGTTCACGGCCCCGGCGGGGTACGTGTTCACAGCGCCCGGCGTCGGTGGCGATCCTGCACTGGACTCCAACGCTGATAGCACCGGCCTCACCGCTTCGTTCGCAGTCAGCCCGTCCTCATCTCCCAACTCGATTGATGCTGGTTTGTTTGAGCTGGTGTCGGTTGGTGACTTTGTGTTTGATGATTTGGATGCTGACGGTGTTCAGGATGCCGGTGAGCCCGGCGTTGATGGTGTTGCCGTTTCGATCACTGGCCCGTCGGGGACGTTGTCCACTACGACTTCTGGTGGTGGGGCGTACAGCTTCGCGAATCTGATTCCGGGTGATTACACCCTCACGTTCACAGCCCCTGCTGGGGCAGCACCCACGGCAACAGACGCTGGGTCCGACGATGCGTTGGACTCCGACATCGATGCGGCTGGTGTCGGTCACCGTTACGTTCGCCTCAGGTGAAGCCAACTCCAGTGTGGATGCCGGGTTTGTTTCTCCGGCCACGATCGGGAACTTCGTCTGGGACGACCTCGACGGCGACGGCTTCCAGGACCTTTTCGAACCGGGGCTCGCCGGCGTGACCGTGCAACTTCTGCAAGGCGGGACCGTGGTGCAGACCACCACATCAGCCGCGGACGGGTCGTACGCCTTCACTGCCGCTCCGGGTACCTACTCCGTCAACTTCGGCACGATCGGAACATACGAACTCACCGCTCAAGACGCCACCGGCGCCGATGCTTTCGATTCCGATGCCAACCCGTCCACCGGCGATACCGATCCGTTCACCGTGACCTCGGGCCAGACCCAGGACACGATCGACGCTGGCCTAGTGGCACCGGCCTCGATCGGTGACACCGTCTTCTTCGACACCAACGGCGACGGCCTCTCCACCGGCGAACCCGGTGTGCCTGGTGTGGCCGTCGAACTGCTCCAGGGTGGCTCGGTTATCGCTACCACTACCACCGACGGCAGTGGCAACTATGCCTTCACCGGGTTGGCGCCGGGTGACTACACCATCCAGCTTCCGGGAGCGGGTCTTGTCTTTGCTACCGCTAATGCCGGTGCTGATGACACCCTCGATTCCGACGTCGATCCGACGGGACTGTCCGGCCCGGTCACACTGATCTCGGCCCAGAACGACACCAGCATCGATGCCGGTGTTCTGCCATCCACTATCAGCAACTTCGTTTGGCTCGACGACAACGGCAACGGACTACAGGATGGTGGCGAGCCGGGCCTTGACGGCGTGACCGTCGAGCTGCTCGATGGCGCCGGTGGTCTTGTGGCCACCACCACGACCACGAGCGGAGGGCTGTACTCGTTCGGTCTACTCCTGCCCGGAACGTACGAAATCAGCATCACGTTCCCCCTCGATCATGTGGCAACCACACAGACGGCAGGTTCCGACGTTTCGATTGACTCCAATGTCGACGCCGCAGGTGACACGGGAACGTTTGTCCTCGCCGGCAATTCCGACGACGACAGCATCGACGCCGGACTCTATGTTCTGGCTTCGGTCGGCAACTTCGTCTGGGACGATCTAGATGGTGATGGAATCCAGGATGCCGGTGAGCCCGGCATCGAGAACGTACTGGTAGAGCTACGCGATTCCGGTGGTGTGCTCGTCACCACCGATACCACCGATGCCTCGGGCATCTACGGGATGACCGGTCTGATTCCGGGTGACTACACGGTCACGTTTGTTACTCCGGCTGGCTCTAGCCCCACGATCGCTAACGCTGGTTCGGATGACTTGCTTGACTCCGATATCGATGCGGGCGGCGTGGCGTCCATACAGCTTCTCTCCGGGTCGAGCTTGGTTGGCCTGGACGCTGGCTTTGTTGCGCCTGGCTCGATCGGCAACTTCGTGTTCACCGACGTCAACGGCAACGGGATCCAGGATTCCGGTGAGCCAGGTATCGCAGGTGTCACCGTTGGCCTGGTTAAGGGCGGCAGTGTTGTCGACACCACGACCACCAATGCCAGTGGCCTGTATTCATTCTCTCCGGGTCCTGGCAACTATTCGGTGCAGTTCACGGCTCCAGCGGGGTATGTGTTCACGACGACCGATGCCGGTGCGGACGACGCGCTGGATTCCGATGCGGACGCTTCGGGCCAAACGGGCAGCTATGTCATGCCCAGTGGGGCTAGCAACGATTCGATTGATGCTGGTTTGTTTGAGCTGGTGTCGGTTGGTGACTTTGTGTTTGATGATTTGGATGCTGACGGTGTTCAGGATGCCGGTGAGCCCGGCGTTGATGGTGTTGCCGTTTCGATCACTGGCCCGTCGGGGACGTTGTCCACTACGACTTCTGGTGGTGGGGCGTACAGCTTCGCGAATCTGATTCCGGGTGATTACACCCTCACGTTCACAGCCCCTGCTGGGGCAGCACCCACGGCAACAGACGCTGGGTCCGACGATGCGTTGGACTCCGATATTGATGGCACTGGTTCGGTGACCGTCACGTTGGCGTCGGGTGATGCCATCACCAGTGTGGATGCCGGGTTTGTCTCTCCGGCCACGATCGGGAACTTCGTCTGGGACGACCTCGACGGCGACGGTGTCCAGGGTTCCGGTGAGCCCGGCATCGGTGGTGTCTCAGTCGAACTCGTGAATTCCGGTGGCACCACGATCGATACCACCACCACCAGCGGCACCGGTTCCTACCAATTCACCAATGTTGCACCCGGCACCTACACCGTGAGGTTCACGCCCACCGCTTCCTACCGGTTCACGGGGCAGGCCTTGGGCGGCGATGGCAATGTGGACTCCGACCCGGACCCGACCACCGGCGAATCCGACCCCTTCACCGTGACCTCGGGCGAAGTCGTCGATTTCATCGATGCAGGCCTCCTGGCCGATGCGTCAATCGGTGACCTTGTCTTCCTGGACGGCAATGACGACGGGATCCAGGATTCCGGCGAGCCCGGCGCGCCCGACATCACTGTGGAGTTGCTGGATGGCGCCGGCACGGTCATCGGAACCGTCCAGACCGCCAGCGATGGCACCTATTCGTTCGGTGGCCTGAACCCTGGTTCCTATCGGGTTCGGGTGCCCGGCGCAGGTCGGATTTTCTCGCCCCAGGACGTTGGCGCCGACGACACGATCGATTCCGACGTGGACGCCAGCGGCATAACCGACCCGATCGTGGTCATCTCCGGTCAGGCTGACGACTCGGTCGACATTGGGTTGCCCGTGGGCAGTATCGGTGACCTTGTGTGGCTGGACAACGTGGGCGACGGGGAGCTGGATGGCAGCGAAACTGGCATCGACGGGGTGACCGTTGAACTAATCCAAGGCGGATCGGTCATTGCCACCACCACGACTGCTGGCGGCGGTTTCTACCTCTTCGATCTCCTTCTTCCCGGCGACTACCAGGTGCAGGTCACCGCTCCGGTCGGGTATGTGTTCACCGGTCAGGGCCAGGGTGGGGATCCAACGAATGACTCCGACGTTGACAGCAGCGGTCTGACCGATGTCATCACCGTCACCTCCGCCGATGATCTCACCGTGGCCGATGCTGGTCTGTTCCAGACCACGTCGATCAGCGACTTCGTGTGGGACGACCTCAACGGTAACGGTATCCAGGATGCCGGTGAGCCCGGAATTGATGGCGTTGACATCGAGCTGCGCGACTCAGATGGCGTGCTCGTTGACACCCAGACCACCACCGGCGGCGGTCTGTATGCGTTCACCGACCTCAACCCTGGAACCTACACCCTTACCTTCACCGCTCCGGCGGGGGCCGCCCCCACCGGGCGCGACGTGGGCGGCGATGATTCGGTGGACTCTGACATCACCGGCGCAGGCGTGGTCAGCGTGACGCTCAACTCGGGTGAATCGCCGGACACCGTTGATGCCGGTTACGTCACCACCGCCACGCTTGGCAACTTCGTGTGGGACGATCTGAATGGCGATGGTGTGCAGGATGCCGGTGAGCCCGGCGTCGGCGGCGTCCTGGTCGAATTGCTGAACGGAGCGGGCACACCGGTCACCAGCGTGGTGACCGCCGCTGATGGTAGCTACACCCTCGCGGGCGTCTTCCCCGGCACCTACACGATGCGCTTCACTGCCCCGGCCGGAACAAGCTTTACCACCGCCGACGTGGGTAGCGATGATGCGGTCGATTCCGATCCCGTTGCGGTACCGGCCACCAATCTCGGTGTTACCTCAGCCTTTACCGTTCAGTCCGGTGACACGATCACTTCGATCGACGCCGGCCTGTTGTTCGGCGCCACGATCGGCGACTTCGTCTTCAATGACCTCGACACCGATGGCATTCAGGATGCCGGTGAGCCTGGGGTTGATGGCGTTGTCGTGCAGTTGCTTTCTGGAGCGACCGTGGTGGCGAGCACCACCACCTCCGGGGGTGGCTTATACAGCTTCACAAATGTTGTCCCCGGCACGTACACCATCCAGGTGGTGCTTCCGGTCGACGCCACGCCCACCACGGCCGACGTCGGTGCCGATGATGCCGTCGATTCGGATATCGATAGTTCCGGCGCCGTGACCGTGAGCGTCGCCTCTGGCGCAACTGTTGACACGATCGATGCCGGACTGGTCTTCCCCGGCTCCATTGGTGACTTCGTCTTCGAGGACATCGATGGCGACGGCATTCAGGATGCCGGTGAGCCCGGCGTCGGCGGCATCGCCGTGAATCTGCTGGATGATTCGGGCACCCAGATCGCTACCACTACCACAGCTGGAGACGGCTCCTATTCCTTCGCCGGTCTCACGCCTGGTGACTATCAGATCGAGTTCGTCCCCAGTGGCGTCTACGGCCTGGCCCCGCAGGACTCCGGCAGCGACGACGCTCTTGACTCCGACGCCGATCCCAGCACTGGGCGAACCGCGGTCTTCACCCTGCTTTCGGGCGAGGCGATCGACCATGTGGATGCCGGTGTGATCGCCGGTGGCTCTATTGGTGATCGCGTCTTCTTCGACGCCAACGGCAACGGAATCGACGATGGCGAGCCTGGTGTACCCGGCGCCACAATTGAACTTCTCAACGGCAGTGGCACCGTGGTGGGAACCACAACCACCGATGCCAACGGTAACTACACATTCGGTGGGCTAACCCCGAACCTCTACTCGATCAGGGTCACGAACCCGGGCGTGGTCTTCACCACCGCCAACGTGGGAGCTGACGACGACGTAGACAGTGATGCCGACGCCACTGGCACCACCAACCCCGTCTTCCTCACCTCTGGCCTGGTGATCACCAACCTCGACGTCGGCGTGTTGCCCTCGAGCATCAGTGATTTCGTCTTCACCGATACCAACGGCAATGGTCTTCAGGATGCTGGCGAGCCCGGCCTCGCTGGGGTCACCGTGGAACTGCTCGACGGTGCCGGAGCCCTGATCGCTACCATGACCACTTCGGCCGGTGGCCTCTATTCGTTCGGTCTGCTCCTGCCCGGAACCTATGAGGTGAGCGTTTCGCTCCCCGCCGGTTTCGTGGCGACCGCTCAGACCGCTGGCACCGACACAGCGATCGACTCCAATATTGACGCCTCTGGCGACTCGGGCACATTCACTCTGGCCGGCAACACTACCGACGACAGCATCGACGCCGGTCTTTTCCAGCGCGCCACGCTTGGCGACACCATCTTCGTGGACCTGAACGATGATGGCCTTCAGACCTTCGGCGAACCCGGGGTCGACGGACTGACGGTAAACCTGCTCCAGGGCGGTTCCGCCGTAGCCACTACTGTCACGGCGGGCGGCGGGCTCTACAGCTTCACCGGCCTCACCCCGGGCGACTATGCCATCGAAGTGGTGGCACCCGGCTTCACCTTCGTTGCCCTCGACGTCGGGAGCGACGACGCTCTGGACTCCGATGTGGACGCCAGCGGCGTTAGCGTCGCAATCTCCCTGGTCTCCGGCGAAACCAACACCACGATTGATGCCGGTGTTGCCCCTTCCACCATCGGTGATCTGGTATTCGACGATCTCAACGGAAACGGCATCCAAAATGGCCCGGACGCTGGCATCGATGGAGTGGTAGTGAACCTGTTGGACGACGGCGGCAATGTGATCGCCACCACCACAACAGCAGGCGGCGGCCTCTACAGCTTCACCGTTGCCCCCGGGACCTACGAGATCGAATTCGTTCCGTCATCCGGGACTACATTCGCGGCGACCAATGTGGGGAGTGACGACGCTCTGGATAGTGACGCCGACCAGACCACCGGCCGTACCGGCCCGATAGTGGTCACCGGTTCGGCGGGAATCGATACCGTGGATGCTGGCCTCATCACCCCCGCCACCTTGGGCGACCTCGTCTGGCAGGACCTCAATGGCGATGGCGTGCGCGATGCCGGTGAACCCGGCCTCGATGACATCACCATCAATCTCGTCGATAGCGGAGGAGCAGTTATCGACTCCCAGGTAACCGCCGGGGGCGGTCTCTATGACTTCACCGGCGTAGCGCCCGGCACGTACACCGTAGACGTGGTCTCGGTACCCAGCGGCTACGTCCTTACGACCACCGAACCACTCAGCGGCTTGACTGTCATCTCCGGTCAGGATTACAACGCTGCCGACTTCGGCTATCAGCCCACCGGTTCAATATCAATAGTGAAGGACCCCGCCACCCAGGATGTGGTGGTCGACGGAACGGCGAACTTCACCATCACGTTGACCAATACGGGAAGCTCTACCCTTGGGAACGTCAGTGTGAGCGATCTGTTGGCACCCGACTGTAACCAGACGTTCGCCACCATGGCTCCTGGCGCGGTAGAGACGGTCTCCTGTTCACTGTCACCGGTCACGGCCGACTTCACCAACACCGCCAGCGTCTCGGCCACGGGTCCCGGCGGGATCAGCGTGACGGATACAGACACGGCCGAGGTAACGGTCCTGGTTCCCGGTGTAGAAATCCAGAAGACCCCGGACACCCAGACCGTCGTGGTCAACGGTTCCGCTGACTTTACGATCACGGTTACGAACACTGGCGACACCGCACTGACTGCGGTCACCGTGTCCGATCCGTCTGCTCCAGGCTGTGACCTGGCGATTGGTGATCTGGCCGTCGGGGCGGATTCGACCCACACATGTTCCCTGAGCGGTGTGACGTCGGACTTCACGAACACAGCATCTGTTTCGGCGCTTGACCCGATCGGCAACTTCACCGGCGACACCGACACTGCATTTGTCGATGTCATCACCCCGGGGGTAACGATCTCCAAGACCCCCGACACCCAGAGCGTGGCCCCGAACGGAACGGCGAACTTCACCATCACCGTCACAAACACCGGAGATGCCGACCTAAGCAACGTGACGGTAAGTGATCCGCTCAGCCCGGACTGCGGCTCCGTGGTCGGATTGCTGGCCGTAGGCGCCAGTTCGTCTTACGCCTGCTCGCTCACCAACGTGACAAGCGGTTTCACCAACACAGCTACGGTGACCGCCCAAGACCCGACCGGCGGTTCGGTATCCGATAGCGACACCGCCGAGGTCCTGCTCCTCGCTCCTTCGGTTGGCATTGCGAAGAACACCACAACACCGACGATCGTCAGCGGTGGTGTCGCTACCTTCAGCATCACCGTCACAAACAACGGTGACGCCCCCCTCAATACGATCTCGGTCTCCGATCCGATCGCCCCGCTGTGTGACACCACTATCGCCACCCTGGCCGTGGGCGAGTTTTCCACCTACACGTGTAATTCCGAGGTGGCCACGGCGGACTTCACCAACACCGCCGACGTGACGGCGTACGACCCGGTGGGCAATGAGCTCACCGCCAGCGACACCGCCGATGTCGCCGTGATCAACCCCGGTATCCAGATCGTCAAGGACCCCGCCAGCCAGGGAGTTGCGCCCGGTGGCACCGCCAACTTCACGATCACGGTGAGCAATACCGGAGACTCCGTCTTGAGTAATGTGGTCGTGAGCGACCCGCAGGTCCCAGCCTGTGACTTCACCGTGGCCAGTCTCGCTGCCGGTGCCGACGCCCAGATCACCTGCTCGCTCACCGGAGTGACCGCCAGCTTCACGAACACCGCCAGCGTCTCCGCAACCGACGAAAGCGGTGCGACAGTGTCCGCCAGCGACACCGCCTTCGTGCAGACTCTCTCGCCGAGGATTTCGATAACGAAGGCCCCTGCAACACAGCAGATCCAAAACGGTGGCACCGCCACGTTCTCGATCACCGTAGCGAACACCGGCGACGCTGACCTCACGAACGTTGCGGTCAGCGATCCCTTGGCACCGAACTGTGACACGACCATCGCCCAGCTGCTCATCGGTCAATCCCAGACCTACACTTGCGACCTCGCCGGTGTTGCTGTCGACTTCACAAACACCGCCAGCGTGAGCAGCGAGGATCCTGCCGGCAATGTGGTGAGCGATAGCGACACCGCCGACGTGGACGTGATCAACCCGTCCATCTCGATAGCCAAAACCCCCGACGCTCAAGACGTGCTTCCTGACGGTACGGCGACATTCACCATCACTGTCACCAACACCGGCGACGTGCCGCTCACCGGCGTGACGGTGAGCGACCCACTGTCGGCCAGCTGCAACAACAGCATTGGCGGGATGGCGGTAGCCGAGGTGGTTACCTACACGTGCACCCGAACCAACGTGACCGGAGACTTCACGAACACCGCCAGCGTCACGGGGACCGACCCGATCTCGGGCACCGTCAACGATAGTGACGCCGCCGACGTCACCATGATCGTCCCCGGTATCACGATCGAGAAGACCACCAGCACTCCCCAGGTGGTTGTCGGGGGCGACGCCACGTTCACCATCACGGTGACCAACAGCGGCACGGCACCACTGGATCCGGTTGTCGTCTCCGATGCGCAAGCGCCTGATTGTGCCCGAAACCTCGGTGCCATGGTCGCCGGTGCTGTCGTAAGTTATGACTGCACCCTTAACGGGGTCCTCGGTGACTTCACAAACTCGGCCACCGCTACCGGTACCGACGCTTCAGGAAGCGACGTGACGAGCACAGACACCGTCGCTGTGGATGCGATCTCCCCGGAGATCCTGGTGTCCAAGACCCCAAACAGCCAGTCCGTGATCGTTAACGGTGGGGCCACCTTCACGATCACGGTCACCAACGTTGGCGACGTACCACTGACCGACGTGACCGTTTCCGATCCACTCGCTCCCAACTGTGACAGCGTCATCGGTGACCTGCCAGCCAATACATCAACCAGCTATGACTGCACGCTGTCGCCGATAACGGGCGACTTCACCAACACGGCGGACGTGAGCGGTACGCATCCGGTCTCCGGCCCGGTCCAGTCCAGCGATTCTGCCGACGTCACCGTGCTTACTCCCGGGGTGAACATCACCAAGACCGCCAGTACGCCCACCGTTCGCTACGGATCGGACGCAACGTTCGACATTCTTGTCACCAACTCGGGCCAGACCGACCTGGAGAACGTAACCGTCAGCGACCCGGTGGCACCTGACTGCGACCGCACCTTTGCCTTCATCGCCCTTGGCGCAAACGAGTCCTACACCTGCACGCTGACAAATGTCACCGGTCCCGTTACCAACACCGCCACCGTGAATGCACAGGACTCCGTTGGCAACACGGTCTCCAGCAGCGACAACGCAACCGTCGACGTGATCGACCCCGCTATCGGTATCGCTAAGACACCGGATCTCCAGCAGCTTCTTTCCGGGGAGACCGCCACATTCTCCATCACGGTCACCAATCAGGGCGACGTCGCGCTCTCGGCTATCAACGTGACCGATGCGGCCAGTCCCAACTGTGATCAAGGCGTGCCGGACCTCGCTCCGGGTGAGGACTTCACCTACACCTGCACACTCGACAATGTTGCGTCCGATTTCACCAATACCGCCGTGGTTGACGCAACAGATCCGCTGGCGCTATCTGTCAGCGCATCCGATGACGCTCTGGTGGATGTGGTCAACCCGGGCATCGACATTCAGAAGACCCCGGACACCCAGATGGTTCTGGACGGTGGCGTCGCCACGTTCACGCTCACGGTCACGAACAACGGCGATCAGGACATCACCGACGCCACTATTTCGGACCCGGCTGCCCCGCTATGTGATGTGGTATCAACAGGTCCGATTGCCGTAGGCGGAACCTTCTCGATCACGTGTGACTCGCCGGCCCTGACCGATGACATCGTGAACGTCGCAACCGTGGACGGAAGCGACGTTCTTGGGAACCCCGTCTCGGCATCCGACGACGCTGCGGTGGACGTGATCCACCCTGGCATCAGCGTGGACAAGACCCCCGATGCGCAGGCCGTCGTGGTCAATGGCACCGCCAATTTCGTGATCACGGTTGCCAACACCGGCGACGTTGACCTCGCCAACGTCACCGTCTCAGACCCACAAGCTCCAAACTGTGACGCGGTGATTCCGCTACTCACGGCTGGAACGTCGACCACCATCAACTGCTCGCTCTCACCAGTGCCAGCGGACTTCACCAACACCGTCGATGTCATCGGAACCGACCCGTTGGGCAATGACTTGACCGCCAGCGACACCGCCGATGTCACCGTACTAGCACCCGGACTCACCGTCTCCAAGGGCCCGGACTATCAGGTGATCCCAGTAAACGGTGACGCCACATTCACCATCACGGTCACGAACTCCGGACAAACCCCGCTCGCCAACGTGGTGTTGGACGACCCGCTTTCGCCCGTGTGCAACAACACCATCGCGGCTCTTACTGTTGGCGAGACCGCCAGCTACGGCTGCACGGTCACCGCAGTTGCCTCGGACTTCAACAACGTGATTACCGCTACCGCCACAGATCCGGTGGGAGGAACGGTAACCAGTTCTGACGACGCCATAGTTGACGTTATTGCTCCGGCGATCAGTATCGAAAAGACTCCGGACACCCAGACCATCCTTGCCGGCAGCGATGCCACGTTCACCATCACGGTGACCAATATCGGGGACGTAGCCCTCACCGGCGCCACCGTCACCGACCCGGCCACACCGGCCTGTGACCTACTCATCGGGGACCTCGCTCCCGGAGCTGATTCCATCCACACCTGCATCCTGACAGGGGTTGCGGCGTCCTTCACGAACCAGGCCGACGTTACAGCTTCCGATCCGGCCGGCGGAACGGTCACCGACTCCGACACCGGCGATGTTGTGGCCACCCAGATCGGATCGGTCACCGGGCTGGTATTCCTGGACGCCGATGCCGACACCGTGTTCAACAACAGCGACACGTTACTCAGCAACGTGCAGGTGAACCTGGCTGACGGTACGGGCAACATATTCGCATCCACAACTACCCAAGCGGACGGCTCCTATACCTTCCTCGACGTTCCCGTTGGGGATTACACCGTCGACGTTGTCGACAATGATCCCAACATTCCGGTCGGCAGTATTCTCACCACCGGCAACGATCCTCAGCCCGTGACCGTGACGGCCAACACCCAGACCGCCGGTTCCGATGTTGGATTCGCTCCGCCCTCAGTCCTCACCGGCCGAGCGTTCAACGACGCCGATAGCAACGGCGTGGACGACGGTGAGCCCGGTGTTGGGGCAGTGACGGTAAATGCGTGGCGTGATACCACCGGTGACGGAACGCCGGACACCGTGATTGCGACCACCCAGACCGCCCCCGATGGCACCTGGACAGTTGACGCACTCCTCGCTGGCACCTACGCCGTCGAGTACGTGACGCCTCCGGGACAAGTTGTCACGTTGCAGGACGTCGGGGGCGACGACACCGTCGATTCCGACATCGATCCCATCACGGGCTTCACTGCTGTGATCGCCCTCGCAACCGATACCACCTTGGGTGACCTGGACGCTGGCTACTTCCCGCCGGCCACCATTGGCGATCTGGTGTTCTCCGATGCAGATGGCAACGGGATCTTCGACGGTAGCGAAGTTGGTCAGGGTGGCGTCAACGTTGTAGCCACCTGGGGCGGACCCGACGGCACGCTCGGCAACGGCGACGACCAGACCTTCAGTGCAACATCTGCTTCAGACGGCTCCTACCAGCTCGCCGGATTGCCCGGTGGCGTCTACTCGATCGAAGTGATCGAGCCGCTGGGCTCAACGGTGACCACTGGCAACGATCCGATCCAGATCACGCTGCCCACCGGCGCAGTGAACAACGATATTGACTTTGGCCTCGACGGAAATGGTGTGGTCGGCGGGTCTGTCTACGTGGACATCAACAATGACGGCATCAAGGACGTTGGAGAGGCCGGTGTGGAAGACGTGGTAGTCACCCTCGTGGGTAACGACACCGACGGAGTTGCCGTGTCCCTGAGCACCACCACCGACATCAACGGTGACTACGCCTTCGCCAACCTCAATGGCGGCACGTACACCATCACCGAGGCCCAGCCGGGTGCGTTCTTGGATGGAATAGACACCGTCGGTACCGCCGGCGGCGACAACTCGGTCAATGATGTGATCAGCAACGTGGTGTTGCCGCTGAACTTCAGCGCCTTCGGCTACAACTTTGGCGAAATCGCACCCGCCAGCCTCAGTGGCATTGTCCGCCTCACCTCCGGCGAACCGGTCCCCGGTGTCACCGTCACCCTCACCGGCACTGATGATCAGGGCGCCACCGTGAACACCTCGGTGGTTACCGGAGCCGACGGTCTGTTCAGCTTCCCCACCCTTCGGCCGGGAACCTACACGCTGACCGAAACCCAACCCGCCACCTACGGTGAGGGTGGGGAGACCGCAGGAACCGCAGGCGGCGACATAGCCACCAACGTGATCTCCAATATCCTGCTGACCCCGGATACCAACGGGACCGACTATGTGTTCGCCGAGACCAGCGCACTGCTTAGCGGTACGGTCTACTCCGACGTCGACAATTCAGGCACACTGGACGCCGGTGAAAACGGCCTTCGCCGGTGTGACCCTCACGTTGACCGGGACCGATATCAACACCAACCCGGTTTCGCTGAACACCGTGACCGCGGCCGACGGAACCTACTCCTTCGGTGCTCTGCTACCCGGGAGCTACACGATCACCGAGATTCAGCCCGCCGCCTACGCCGATGGTGCCGAGACCATTGGTTCGCTGGGAGGCAACGCCTCGATCAACGATCAGATCAGTGCCATCAACGTTCCTGCCGGTGGAATCGGAACCGGATACAACTTCGGCGAGACCGGCACCGTGGTCGCTGGCACCGTCTTCTTGGACCTCAACGCCGACGGTATAAACAACTCTGGTGATACCCCGTTGGCTGGCGTCATCATCGAATTGCTGGATGCTGTTGGCAACCAGGTGGCCGTGACCTCGACCATTTCCGACGGTAGTTACAGCTTCAGCGGTCTCTTCCCCGGCAACTACATCGTTCGCCAGATCCAACCCGTCCAATGGGGCAGCACCACACCGAACGAGATCCTTTTCACCCTCACCACCGGTGGGGCCAGCGGATTGGACTTCGGCGAGAGAGCCGGCTCGATCAGTGGCGTGGCCTTCGCCGACGTTGAGTTCGATGGCATCAGGTCGGGCGACGCAGCTGTTGAGGGTGTGACGGTCAACTTGGTTGATAGCTCCGGTACCACCGTGGCCACCACCACTACGGGTGTGGATGGCGCCTATACGTTTGCCGGTCTCCCAGCCGACACCTACGCCGTAATCATCACGCCTCCGGCAGGATCAACATTCTCGCCGGCCGACGTTGGCAGCGACGACACCGTCGATTCCGACTTCGATCCCAGCAGCGGCAGTACGCTGGTACCGCTCACAGGTGGACAAGACCTGGCGAATATCGATGCCGGCCTCTCGCCGATCAAGCATGATGCCGGCGTGGTTGTGACCGTTCCCGAAACGACCTACCGGGTGAATGAAGACGTGCCTTTCACCGTGGTCGCCACGAACAACTCCAATGTGGCGGTTGATGGCGGTCTGCAACTGGTCATGACCGTGCCCACGGACGCCGTGGTGATCTCGGCCGTGGCCAATGGTTGGACCATCACCCAGACGGGCACCGTTCTCACCGCCACATTCGCCGAGCCGCTGGCACTCAACCAGGCAGCTCCACCGATCGTGGTAACCATGCAGCGGCCAACCGCTGGTGCCCTGTCGCTCGACGCAACCGTTTCATTCCTCGATCCGACGATCATCGACGATGATGCCAACAACGATGCTGCGGCCGCTGCCGTAACCGTGGCACCGCGCAACCGCTTGCCAGTGCCGACGCCATCGCTACCGGTGACTGGCGTGACGTCGGCATTGCTGTTGATCGTGGGTGGGTTCTTCCTCTTCTCCGGCAAGAGCCTCACCTTCTTCGCCGGCCGCACTCGCAAAGAGGACGACGAGGAGATCTAGCGCACTATTCGGCGCTGGTGGAATTGTCGCCTTCGCTCTCGACGGAGTCCGTAGCGGCGCCGGCGGCGAGGTTGTTCCACAGCGTGAGTGTGATGCTCTCATCCAGTTTGCCAGCGCTTCGGGTCAGTACGCGATTCTCACCGTCGAGGTAGACGACGTACGGGAAGCTCTGGCCGCCCATGGTGTTGAATGCGACGCTGGCGGCACTATCACGCATGGTGGGCACCGTCCAGTTCTCCCGGTTCAGCCAGGTCTCGGGTGGATAGTTTGGTCCGGGCTGCTCAACGTTCACACCGGTGGAGACGGCGTAGAGGTCGATCCCTTCGGGCTTCTGGCCAGTGTCGATGAGGTTCTGAACGACCGGCACCTCCTGCTGGCAGAACTGGCAGGTGTGGGCTAGGAAGTAGACGGCTTTCGGGCGGCCGTCGGGGCCGATCCGAATCTCCTCCTCATTGAATGTTGTGCCGATAAGGGTGGGGGCCACTTGACCGATCACAGCATCGTTGGAGATATCGGTCACCGACACGCCGGCATCGCTGGGGAAGTCCGGGATCGGCGATCCCTCCACGGTTACATCGGAGACCTGGGGTCCGCTGGCTAGATCGGTATCCCGATTGGTGGCGAGAAACGCAACGGCACCGAGGCCCACAATTACCAGCGCGATGATGGCGAGGGTGAAGCCGCGACCGGAGCTGTCGTTGGCATTGATCGCAGGGGCCGAGATCTTGCCTGACGTTGTGGGCGCCTTGAAGGTCTGCTTGTTCTTTGGGGTTGTGGGCGAAGACATCTACGCCGCCTTTCGTGTATTGAGAAGAATTAGTGTGATGACACCGGCGAAACCGATGCCCGCCATGGTGGGGATAGTGATGAAGCCGAACTCGTTGATCCAACGCACCGAGCACGGGTTGTTCACATCGCAGAACGTGCCACTCTCACCGATGTACTGGTCATAACGGTGGTATGCCGACACACAGATGCCAACCGATGCAAGGCCGAGAGCGATCCATTTGAGGGCGGTCTTCCTGGTGAAGACTGCGATGATCAGAATGATCGCCGCCGGGTACATGAAGAAGCGCTGCACCCAACACAACCGACACGCCGTGTAATTGGCGATTTCGGACATGTAGAGCGAGCCGAGCATGCTCGTGGTGGCGATCGCCGCTGCCAATTCCAGCGAGATGGGCCTGAGCGTCCGGACAACCCCGAGGGAACCCGAGGCCGCGAGGTCGGCGATGATGCCAACGATCCCAGCAACCACGAGAAGGCTCAACAGGGCGAAGAAGAACGAAACGAACTGGGGAGTCATGCGGCGACCATTGTGCTACACGGCGTGGTAGTTGAGGTGGCGCGGCGAGAAGGTTTCAATCGCCTGCAACAATGCGTGAAGTGCACCGGAGACGTACCGATTGTTGCCGCGGGTTGGATCATGATAGGTCTTTCGGCCTATGTGGTCAGCGGTTGAGTAGCAGACAGTGAGCGATCGCAAAAAGCGGACTCGGCGGGGTCATCCACTACTCTACCGACGTGGCTGAATCACCAATCCAGGCCAAGTTGCTCGATCTAAAGGACCGCCGAGCCGAAGCGCTCAAAGGCGGCCCCGACCGGGCTGTGGCCCGCCAGCGTGAGAAGGGCAAGATGCTGGCCCGAGAGCGCATCGAGTACCTGTTGGATCCCGGTTCCTTCCATGAGCTTGATTTGCTGGCTCGCAGCCAGACCGGCGTCGAGCGCCCCTACACCGACGGCGTCATCACAGGCTGGGGCACGATCGATGGTCGGAAGGTCTTCGTCTCCAGCCAAGACTTCACCATCATGGGCGGTTCGCTGGGGCAGACCTTCGCCGCCAAGATGCACAAGCTCATGGATCTGGCCATTTCGGTAGGCGCACCGATGATCGGTCTGAACGACGGCGCCGGGGCCCGGATCCCCGAGGGCGTGGTCAGCCTCGATGGCTATGGCGGGTTGTTCTATCGGAACGTTCAGGCGTCGGGTGTGGTGCCTCAGATCAGCGTGATCATGGGTCCGTGCGCTGGCGGTGCGGTCTATAGCCCTGCAATGACCGACTTCATTTTCATGGTTCGCGAAACCAGCCACATGTTCATCACCGGCCCCGACGTGGTGAAGACGGTGACCGGCGAAGAGGTAACCCTGGAGGAGCTGGGTGGCGCCGGGAGCCATTCCACCAAGTCCGGTGTTGCCACCTTCACCGCCGCCGACGAGAAGTCGGTTCTCGACGACGTTCGTTACCTGCTCAGCTTCCTGCCCAGCAACAACTCCGAACCGCCCCCGCATCAGGAGCTTGGCGATGACCCAGGCCGCACCTGCGACGAGCTGGACACGCTCCTGCCCGACTCCTCCAACCGCCCGTATGACATGAAGAAGGTGGTGACGTCGGTCCTAGACGACGGTGACTTCTGTGAGTACCACGCAGCCTGGGCCCCCAGCATCGTGTGTGGTTTCGGGCGGCTCGACGGGCACCCGGTTGGCGTAGTCGCCAATCAGCCGATGGTTCTGGCCGGGGTTCTCGACATCGAGTCGTCGTCGAAGGCGGCCCGCTTCGTCCGCACGTGTGATGCGTTCAACATTCCGTTGGTCACCTTTGTGGATGTGCCCGGTTTCCTCCCCGGGGTGGACCAGGAGTACGGCGGGATAATCCGCCATGGCGCCAAGTTGCTGTACGCCTACTGCGAGGCCACCGTTCCCCGAATCCAGGTGATCACCCGAAAGGCCTACGGCGGTGCCTATGTGGTGATGGACTCAAAGGGCATCGGCTCGGATCTCTCCTACGCCTGGCCAACCGCCGAGCTGGCAGTGATGGGACCCGAAGGTGCTACCGACATCGTCTACCGGCGCGAAATCCAGTCTGCGGCGGACCCCGCCAGCCGACGAACCGAGCTGATCGACCAATACAAGACCGAATTCGCCAACCCATGGATCGCCGCTGAGCGCGGCTACGTGGACGACGTGATCGAACCCCACGAGACCCGCCGCAAACTCATCGCCGGCTTCGACATGCTTCGCTCCAAAACCGAAGAACTCCCCGCCCGCAAGCACGGAAACGTGCCGCTGTGATATTGGCTCCGCTCGTTCCTCGCTCTGCGGCTCGCTCCGCTCAACCAGAACGCCGGATCATCTGTGCTGCTCCGTCCCTCCGCAGCCTCACGATTCGTTCCTCGCTCTGCGGCTCGCTCCGCTCAACCAGAACGCCGGATCATCTGTGCTGCTCCGTCCCTCCGCAGCCTCACGATTCGTTCCTCGCTCTGCGGCTCGCTCCGCTCAACCAGAACGCCGGATCATCTGTGCTGCTCCGTCCCTCCGCAGCCTCACGATTCGTTCCTCGCTCTGCGGCTCGCTCCGCTCAACCAGAACGCCGGATCATCTGTGCTGCTCCGTCCCTCCGCAGCCTCACGATTCGTTCCTCGCTCTGCGGCTCGCTCCGCTCAACCAGAACGCCGGATCATCTGTGCTGCTCCGTCCCTCCGCAGCCTCACGATTCGTTCCTCGCTCAGCGGCTCTGTCCCTCGGCGGCCTCGTGAGCGTTTGATATGAAGATTTCGCCAGTTCCCACTGATGAAGAGGCCGCCGCTATCGCGACAGCGATGGTGTTGCTGGGCCAGAGCCCGGCCGTCTCACTTTCAGAATCACCAGCTCCATCGGCCTGGCGTTTTAGCAAACGCTGGTGGGTGAAGAAGCCGCGTTATCCCAGGCGGTAGTCGGCTTGCCAGCCATCTCACGGCCCCTACGAAGACTAGACCAAGACGCTATTCGGCTTTTTGGTGCGTTCACCGCTGCAGAATTGGGGTAGAACGGAACCATGACCCTGGCTGCGATCGTGTTCGGCTCCCTTGGCACCATGACAGAGACCGCCGAGCTTCATCGGGCAGCATTCAATCAGGCGTTCGAGCACCACGGTCTCGAATGGCGGTGGTCGAAGGAGACCTATGCGGGCCTGCTCACAGTGGTCGGAGGCAAGCGGCGGATCCTGCAGTTTGCTCAACAGCAGGGACAGACAGATGTTTCTCCGGAGCGGGCTTCGGAGATCCACAAGTGGAAGACCGACCGGTACGCGGACCTGTTGGCTGAATCAGACAATCTTCTGCGGTCGGGCGTGGTGCGGCTCATCGCCGAGGCGAAAGAGGCGGGATTGCTTGTTGGCTTCGCAACGGGCACGTCGCTGAAGAACATCACTTCCAACCTGGAGGCGGTTCCCGAAGACATCTCGCTGGACGACTTCGATGGGTACACCGTGCGCGGCGACCTCGATGAGGCGAAACCGGCCCCTGATGCTCACCTGCTCTGCATGACCCGCCTCGGTGTTCTCCCCGGTGAAACGATTGCTATCGAAGACACCGCCGACGGTGTTGCTTCGGCTTCGGTCGCTGGTGCTCTTGTGGTGGCGACCCCGGGGGACTACGCCGTGGAGCAGGATTTCTCCAGCGCCGCAGTAGTTCTCAGCGGTCTGGGCGACCCCGATCGACCGGCGCTCGTGGTGGGAGACGGGCCGGAATTACCATCCGGTTTGGTCACGGTCGACTGGTTGCGAGACCTGCAGGCCGCTCGCCGACACTGAGGCTTCTGGGTTGGCCGAAAGGCGTGGGTTTAGTCGTGGGCGGGGACGGCAACTTCGATGCGGTCCTGGCGCCACTCCCGGGCGGATTCCAGTGCCGTTTCGGCAGCATCCATGATCTCGTTCACACCGAAGGCATGAGCGGGATAACACGCCACCCCGGCCCACAGCGTGAAGCCGCTGCGGCTGGTGAGGATCTGGCGACGGATGCGTTCCACGGTCCAGATCGCACCGTTTTCGGGCGTGTCCTCCAGCAGGAGAGCGAAGTATCCGTTGCGAAGGCGACAGGCGGTGTCGGCCTCGCGCAGTGTGATACGAACCGCTTCGGCCACCAGTTCCGGCTCGGCTTCGAATGGTTCGGTGTCCGGGAGGCCTTCCACAACCTCGAGGAGGACAACGGCCACGGGGCGGAGGTGGCGGCGGGCCGCAGCGATTCGGCTTTCGATGGCCACGTTGAAGAAGTTTTCGCTGAACAGACCGGTGGAGGTGTCGGTGAGGGCGTCGGGGTTGGCGGCGCCATTGCCGCTGACCTCACCAAAGGCCACGGAATCCAGCTCGGAACGAAGCCGCTCCTCGGTCTCCTGGCTTTCGGATCGCACGGCGCGAAGTTCGTCTTCCACCAAGCGCTGGATTGCCGCTTGCTCGTCGAGTTGTTGAGCCAGGCGAACCCCCGCGACACCGGCCGCCAGGCCGAGGAGGCCAGCGACTCCGGCGAAGATTTGTTGCTCGAAGGCAACCGCAATCAGACCCGTGATCAACGAGAGAATGCCGGTTACGAGACCAGGAAGTGCAGACCTACCACTCATCGATAGAACCATCGGCGTTTGTACACAGAACTGTAGGTTAGTAGGCGTTAGGTCCGGTGGGCTTGAATGAGGCTGTAGAGCTCGGTGATGATGGCACCGATGTCATAATCCTTGGGTGTAAAGATGGCTGCCACGCCGGCATCGCGGAGCGGTTGATGATCGCTCGGGGGAATGATCCCGCCCACCACAATGGGCGCGTCTACACCGGCGGCCCGGATTGCCCTCACCGTGGCAGGAATGAGCTCTCGGTGGCTACCGGAGAGAATACTGAGTCCGATGGCATCCACATCTTCATCTCGGGCAGCCGTTGCGATTTGCTCGGGCGTCAGCCGGATCCCTTGATAGATGACTTCCATCCCGGAGTCTCGGGCGGCGATGGCGATCTGTTCGGCACCGTTGGAGTGTCCGTCGAGTCCGGGTTTGCCTACCAGGAGTCGAGGCGGGCCCAGCGGGTCGGCGGCGATGAGCGCCGCGAGGTCCTTCAAGGCACCGCTGGTTGGAGTGCCGGCGGTCCCGGCAACCCCGGTTGGGGCACGGTATTCACCGAAGACCTTGCGTAGGCACTGGGCCCACTCACCAGTGGTCCCCCCGGCTCGGGCCAGCTCGAGGCTGGCGTCCATGATGTTGTCGTCGCTGGCGGCGGCAGCCTGGAGTTGCTGGAGTGCCTTCTCCACCGCGTTGGGGTCCCGAGCCTCCTTCCACGCTGCCACGTTGGCTTCCATCTCGGCCCCCACCGCCGGATCTACCACCAGGATGCTTTCGCCTTCGCTCAGCGGCGACGGCGTAGTTTCAGTGAAGCTGTTCAGGCCCACCACCGTTTGGTCGCCAGATTCGATGCGCCGGATCCGCGCCGCATGGCTGACCACCAGGCGACGCTTCAATTCGCCGATCGCGGCAAACGCACCTCCCATCGCTTGCACGTCATTGAATTCGGCCATGGCCGCTTCCACCAGTTCGGCGGTCTTTCCTTCCACCACCACCGAGCCGGTGAAGATGTCGTCGTACTCCAACAGGTCGGTCTCGTGCGCCAGCACTTGCTGCATGCGAAGTGACCACTGTTGGTCCCATGGGCGAGGGAGTCCCAGCGCTTCGTTCCAGGCCGGGAGTTGGAGCGAGCGGGCCCGGGCATCGGCCGAGAGTGTGACGCCCAGCATTTCCAACACGATGCGCTGCACGTTGTTCTCGGGCTGGGCTTCGGTCAGCCCGAGACTGTTCACCTGTACGCCGTAGCGGAACCGTTTCGCCTTGGCGTCGGTGATTCCGTAGCGTTCGGTGAGGAGCCGGTCCCATAGTTGGGTGAAGGCTCGCATCTTGCAGACTTCTTCGACGAAGCGGATTCCACTGTTCACAAAGAAACTGACACTGGCGACGATCTGAATGAATCGGTCGTCATTCACCTGGTCGGACTCTTTCACCGCATCGAGGATGTCGATGGCGGTGGCCAGTGAGTAGGCCAGCTCCTGCACCGGGGTTGCCCCAGCCTCTTGGAGGTGATAGCTGCAGACGTTCATCGGGTTCCAGCGCGGAACCTGTTTGGAACAGAAGGCGAACATGTCCACCGTCAGGCGTCGACTCTCCGCCGGACCGAAGATGAACGTGCCGCGGCTGAGGTATTCCTTCACGATGTCGTTCTGTGTGGTGCCGCGGAGATCGGTCCACTTGACCCCCTGTCGCTCCGCGGTGACGAGGTAAAGCGCCAGCAACCATGGTGCGGGGGCATTGATCGTCATCGACGTGTTCGTCTCGCCCAAAGGAATGCCGTCGAAGAGCGCCGCCATATTGCCGGCGTGGGCGATCGGTACTCCAACCTTGCCAACCTCGCCTCTGGCGAGAACGTGGTCGGGGTCATAACCGGTCTGGGTTGGCAGATCGAACGCCACCGAGAGTCCTGTCTGACCCTTGGCCAGGTTGGTTCGGTAGAGCTCGTTCGATGCTGCGGCGGTGGAGTGGCCCGAGTAGGTACGCATCATCCAGGGTCGAGTTGTCATAGGAGAGGCTGTCCTTAGAGAGTGTCGGTCATGAGAGAGTGTCTTTCGGGGCGAGGAGCTGCAAGGAAGCGAAGTTGGCGAAGGCGGGAGGAGGGGAAAGCTTGAGGGCGCCCTCCAGCAGTGTGGCGTAGTCGGTACGGGCTACGTCGAATGCCCCCAGCGATACAAGGTGTTCGGTGGTCCACTGGGTGTCGATGATGCTGCCCGGAACCATCTTCATGATTTCGGCCAGAGCCATGAGCGCCACCTTGGAGGCGTCGCGGCGCCGGTGGAACATCGACTCTCCGGCAAAGAGCCCCCCGACCGAAACGCCATACAGGCCACCAGCCAGGCCGTCGGCGTCCCAGGCTTCGATGCTGTGGGCGTACCCGTGGTGGTGGAGTTGGGTGAAGGCGTCCAGGATCGGGCGGTTGATCCAACCCATCGGCCTGCCGGGATCGCCGCACGCCAAAATGACTTCGTCGAAGGAGGTATTCAGACGGATTTCATACCGCTTCGCCGACTGCCGCAACGATCGAGTCACCCGTAGATGGCCCGGCAGAAAGATGCCTCGGGGGTTGGGTGAGAACCAGGCGATCCGACGCCGAACCGGCATGGGAAAGTATCCGGCGCGATAGGCCCGAAGGAGGGCGGCCACAGTGAGGTCCGACGGGACGCTGATCATCTCCACCGAGGGCGGCAACTCACTGATCGGCGGGAAGTTCCATTCGGAAGGGTGGGGATGGTTGCGGATGTGTCAATCTCCGTAGGTGAAGAAACCTTGACCGCTTTTGCGGCCCAGATGACCATTGTCCACCATCTTGGTCAAAAGCGGAACCGGCTCGTAGTTCGGTTCGGCGAAGGCCTTGGCCAACGTTCCAAGAATCGACACGGCGGTGTCCAGGCCGACGAGGTCGAGCAGGGCGAGTGGACCCATTGGCATGTTGCAGCCGCCCTGCATTGCAATGTCGATGTCAGCAGCGGAGGCCGTGCCCGCTTCGGCCATGCGCACCGCATTGTTGAGATACGGAAAGAGCAGTGCATTCACAACGAAACCTGCTTTGTCTTTCACCCGAACCGGGGTTTTGCCGCAGTCGGTGACGAAGGCGGTCGCCCGGACCACGGTTTCCTCGGTGGTCGCATCGGGCACCACGATTTCCACCAGTTCCATCAGCGTGGCCGGGTTGAAGAAGTGGATCCCGCACACCTGACCCGGACGCGAGGTGGCGAATGCGAGCTCGGCTACGGGAAGCGTGGAAGTGTTGGTGGCCAGCACAGTGTCGGCCGCACAGACCCGATCGAGCTCGGCAAAAATCTCTCGCTTGATGTCCATGTCTTCGGCAACGGACTCGATCACGATGCTGGCGCTGGCGAGCTCCTGGTAGTTGGTGGTGCACCGAACCCGGCTCAGCAGAGCTGTGGCCTCCTGCGCCGTTCGCTTTTCCTTCTTCACTTGGCGCGCCATGGACTTTTCGATGATTGCGAAGGCAGCGTCAGCACTGGCCTCACTCCGCCCTTTCACGATCACCGAGAATCCGGCGGCTGCTGCTACTTCAGCGAGCCCCGCCCCCATGATTCCAGTTCCGACTACGCCGATCTCGTGTCCTTTGGATCCCATGTTACTCAAGGGTAGCTTTTTCGGCCGCCGATGGGAAGTGGGCGTTGTTTGCAGGGGTTGAATCACCCAGGCCGGCCGATCGAATGCAAAGGGAGTGTAAAGCGCTGTGAGAAGTAGCCCGGACCCGTAGACATCGTCGACACCTCCACGTACAACCAGTTGGAAGCCCCAACGAGCTACTTGAAGGAGACACACGCATGGATGTCAGTGCAACTACTCATCGGTCGACGGTCCGGACCATAGTTCTTTCCACCGCGGCCCTCGCCCTTGCGCTCTTCGCATCGGCGGGCCTCGGCGTTTCGGCGCTCTGGGTAGCGCCGCTCGTTGCTGTCGCCGCATATTTCGCCAAGCTAGTGATCGATCAGACCTTCCCCGATGGTCAGATGGTTGCTGAATTGGCCATTGCGAAGTCCATTCCAGCCGCTCAGACTGACACCTTCATCTAGCAGCGATCGAAGGAAGTGGTGAGCGCTAGCGCTCCGGATTCGTCTCGCCGCTGCCCAATCTCTGTCTGAGCTACATTCTCGGAGGTGGCAAGTGTCTTAGTGATCGAGGATGAGACGGTATTCGCGGCGGCGATCGTTCGATTCCTCGAGACCGAGGGATACGAGGTAACGCTCGCCTTGAATGCGGAAGAAGGACTGAGGCTCTTCGCCGAGCGGCCACCCGATGCAATTCTCCTTGATCTCCGCCTACCCGATTCCGACGGCTTCGACGTTTGCCGAGAGATCCGCACCCAATCCGACGTTCCGATCATCATCCTGTCCGCACGCGACAACGAGATGGACAAGGTGATCGGACTCGAGCTCGGCGCCGATGACTACGCAACCAAAGACATGTCGCTTCGAGAACTGCTGGCTCGGATTCGAGCAGTCACTCGTCGTTCAGGGCCCAGTGAGGTCACCGGGAATTTTGCTGAGGTGGGAAAGCACACCGTCAACCGACTCGCCCGTTCTGTCACCGACGACGAGGGAACCACGGTAGACCTCACCCAGATAGAGTTCGATCTACTGCTGTATTTTCTCGACCAGCCCGGGATCGCGCTGCGGCGAGAGCAAATCTTCAACGATGTATGGCACCAAGAGGGCCTCGGGTCGAGCCGAACGATCGATGCCCACGTTGTCTCCTTGCGCAGCAAGATTCCTGATCTCACCGTCTCCGCGATTCGAGGTGTTGGCTATCGCTTCGAGGGTACTGATCTCACTCCTCGGGCAAAGCGGCAGTCCACCCGTCCAGGCGCCCGCTGAGATCCGGGAGTGCCGCTTTCACAGAAGCGATGTCGTCTGCGGGCGATTCTTGGTCCTTGACAGCCTGCTCGCCTTTCAGTGCCAGCCGAGCAACCTCTTTCATCCCAACCGTGCGAGCAGCACCCGCCAGGCTGTGGAGAGCCGCCGCTTGCTCGTTCGGCGACAGAGCGTCGACACCGAGAACGAAAGCTTCGGCTTCATCACGAAAAAGCTTCGCTACTTCAATCATGAACGAGCGGCTCTGCCCCGTGCCCCGATAGAGCTCTTCGAGGACGTGGTGGTCCAACGATCGCGTTGGCTCGTTGCTCATCAGCATCCGATAGTAGACGCCTCTGAGTTGTTGGCGTCGTCCTCCGACGATCAGGGCCGTGAGAAGTCAGTCGGTCAACGAAATCGAAAGCACTGTCGCATCGGCAAATCTCGAGCCGCCTGGGTTGCAGGGTTTCCCTTGGCCGACGAGTGCATGCCGATTTGTGGGAGCATCATTCTGTGATGAGACAGGGTTTCAGGCTTCGGATGCGGTTTCTCGTTGCCGCCATCCTCGGACTTTTCTCGCTGACCTTGGCGGGCATTTTGTATTCTCAGCGAACGGTAACTGACGAAGCGATAGGGACCGGGATGCAGTCGATCCTCGTCAATGCCGCGGACGGGATGGTCCCCCGAACCCAGCAGTTCATCGAAGGTGCACTAGACCAAGTTGTTCTTACCGAATCACTTCTGTCGTCCAACGTCGTCGAGGACAACGAAGAGTTGGCGGACTACTTCGCCAGTCGGCTAGCCAACGTTCCCTATCTGTCCGGAATGTTCTACGGCACCACGAATGGCGAGTTTCTCTTCGTTAGCAGGTCGGATCGCGTGAGTCCGGATGGTTACCGCACCAAAACGATCTCGGTACAGGATGGGATTCGAGCTGTGGAACTCGACTACAGCAACGCGGAGTTTTCGGTAGTTGAGAGCGAGACCGACCCCAATGATGCCTACGATCCCCGGACTCGACCGTGGTATGACGGCGCACTGGCAGCTGAGGGGCCGGCTTTCACCGATCCTTACGTTTTTTTCACCAGTCAAACTCCCGGGGTGACTGCGTCTGTGGCGATACTCGAGGAGGAGCAGCTCGCCGGCGTGGTCGGTGTGGACATCGACTTGGCGCAGCTGTCTGCTTTTCTCTCCGACCTGAAACTAGGTGACAACGGTACGGCATTCATCATCAGTGGTGGTGGCAACGTGATAGCGCTAGAGGATCCCGACCGGATCACACAAGACGGTGGCGATGGTTTCCGTCTAGCCACGATTGGGGAGGTCGGCGACCCACTGTTGGCTACCACGTACAAGCGACTCGTGCCTGGGAGTCAACTGAACGAAGCGGAGTTCTTTGCTGTCGAGGATGGCAAGTCAACCCATCACATCTTTGTTGCTCCCATAGACCAAACCGATTGGTTTTTGGGGATCTCGTTGGATGAACAGGACTTCCTCGGAGAACTTCGTAGCCTTCAGCGAAACAACACCATCGTCACCGTTGCGATCAGCCTCGTCAGCGTCATTGGCGCTTGGCTCTTGATTCAAAACGTTGCCGAGCCGCTTTCGCACCTGCGGGAACGGGCTGCCGAGGTCGAAAACGGCGTGTTCTCCGCCCCGAAACCGGTGAGTTATCGGGTGAGGGAGTTCCAGCGGACGGCGGATGCCTTTGATCACATGGTCCAGAGTCTCAACCAGAAGGACTCTGAGCACAAGGACCTGCTCAACGCCTTGGAGCGACGAGTGGTCGAGCGCACCGCTGACCTGAAGAAGCAGAACCTCATTCGGAGGAATGCCGAACGACGGGCCGAGGAGGCGAGCTCGGCCAAGTCCGAGTTCCTGGCCCACATGAGCCATGAGATTCGTACTCCCCTCAACGGAATCATGGGTTTGGCCGAACTCACCAAGATCGAGGCCCATGGTCCTGTGGGTGATGAGCGCTACGTCGAGTATGCAAGTGACATTCATGCGGCCGCAACTCACTTGCTCGGCTTGGTGGGTGAGACGCTCGACCTCGCGCAAGTTGAGGCGAAGAAACTGAAGCTCGACGAGGAGTGGACCGATCTAGAGTCACTCGTTGCCCAGGCTGTTCGACTGTTGGGCAGCTCTGCACGCGATCGCGATGTTGTGGTTGTCCACGAAGTGGGTGAGCCGGTCGTGGCGCTCGTGGATCGGAGACGGTTCAGTCAGATTCTGCTCAACCTGATTTCAAACGCGGTGAAGTTCTCGCCGGCTGGTCAGACCGTGACCGTCTCGACCATGGTTTCAGACGGATCCCCATCGGTGTTTGTCGTCGACCGCGGCGCGGGCATGTCACCGGCCGACCTTCGGGTGGCGATGGCACCGTTCGGCCGTGTCGGAGACGCGTTCGACCCTATGAAACCCGGAACTGGCCTCGGCCTTCCGATAGCGCAGGCGCTCGCAGAGGCTCATGACGGTGATATCGAGCTGATCAGCAGCATTGGAGCGGGTACCACGGTTGTCGTAAGGCTGCCACCGGAACGACTCGCCACCGCTTCGGATTCTGAAAGAATGCCCTCAGCGAAGGGGCTCTAGTGCCTCGAGCACGTCGCTCACGTCGCTGATAGTCACGGGCTTGCCAAGATAGGCGTCGAAGCCACGTTTCCGGTAATGGATAATCCCGTCCGACCGCGCGTGGGCGGTAACCGCAATGAGGTAGGGGAGGTCCGTGCTGGTCTCCCGAACCTTGATCACCAAATCCGTTCCGCTGAGCCCCGGCAACTGTATGTCGATCATCGCTACGTCAAAACTATTGGCATTGATGGCCTGCAATGCCTTCGCTCCGTCGTCGATAACAGTGGCTGAGTGGCCGAGGTATTCGAGGAACCCGATCATGACTTTCTGGTTGATTGGGTTGTCCTCCACCACCAGGACTCGAAGACTGCGCGATGTTGTTCCACTCTCACTCGGCATCGGTGAAACTTATCGGTTCGGGAGACTATTGCTCGGTGACGACGATCGATGTGATGGTGACCGCTTCGCTTGGAGTTCCGGCGCCGGCCGTTCCGACGGCCTCGATCTCCTGGATGACCTCCAGTCCGTCGGTCACGATTCCGAATCGGGAGTAGAGCGGCGGCAGGGCCACCCCCTGATCACCGGTGACCACAAAGAACTGGGATCCGCTGGTGTTTTCGCCGCTATTGGCCATCGCCAGCGAGCCAAGCTCGTAGCTGTTGCCACTTTCGGGATCGGCTACAGGTAGTTCATCGTTGATGCTGTAGCCGGGGTTACCGGTCCCGGGCGGGTTGCCGACGGCGTCGCCGCCTTGGACCACGAAGCCGGGGATGATTCGGTGGAAGGCAACGTCGTCGTAGTAGTGGTACCGGGCGAGCACCACGAAATTGTTCACCGTTTCCGGTGCTGCTGCGGCATCCAACTCGACGGTGTAGTTGCCCTTTGTGGTGGTCACCTCGGCAACGTAGGTCTTGCTGGTGTCGATACACATTGGTGGCGGCTGGGCGAAACTGGTGATTCGTTCCGAACTTCCGTCCGCCTCTGGGCATGGCGTCTCGCCGGTGATCTCCCCGCCGGGGGGTGGAGACGTGATTTCCACGACGGGCACGGTGGTGGTAACGGCATCGGGGTTGAGACCAGGATCGTCGATGGCATCCTCGGAAGTGTCACCGGCGAATCGGAAGATCAGCAGAGCACCGACCACGAAGATGCCGATGATGGCAAAAAGCGACATGCGGCTGCGGCGGTCAGCCGAGCGTTGTTGAGATTCCAATTGCTTCAGCCGTGCGGCGCGATTGGCTTTTTGACGTTCTCTCTTGTCAGTACCCACGGCGCAAAGGCTAGTGGCAGCACCCACGGTTGAGCGGGAGCGTCTTGGGCGATCACACCCCTGGAATTCCGTGTTCCGTCAGAGGAGTTCAGCGATTTGGATCGTGTTCAGGGCAGCACCCTTGCGCAGGTTGTCGCCGGTGCAGAAGAGGGCCAGTCCGTTCGTCACGGTCTCGTCGCGGCGCAGGCGCCCGACCACGGTGTTGTCAATTCCGGCGGCCTTCAGCGGGGTTGGAACATCGTCCATCGTGATTTGGGGAGCGGCTTGAAGAATCTCGGTAGCGCGAGCCACGCTGATCGGCCGCTCGAACGAGGCGTTGATCGACAGCGCATGGCCGGTGAAGACCGGCACTCGTACGCAGGTGCCGCTAACGGTCAGCTTGGGGATGTGCAGAATCTTGCGAGACTCATGACGCAGTTTCTGTTCTTCGTTGGTTTCGAAAGAACCGTCGTCCACCAACGACCCGGCAAAGGGGATGGCGTTGTAGGCGATCGGTTCGACGAACGCCTCGTGCGGCCCCAGATCCACGCTGCGCCCGTCTGTTGTGAGGCTTCGAGCATCGCCGCCTTTGGCGATCTGACTGGCCAGCTCCTCGGAACCAATCAGCCCTGCCCCCGAGACGGCCTGATAGGTGCTCGCCACCATGGAAATCAGCTGGGCTTCGTCGTGCAGGGGCTTCAGGACCGGCATTGCGGCCATGGTGGTGCAGTTGGGATTGGCGATGATGCCCTTCGGGCGTTTGGCAATGTCTTCATCATTCACGCCTGCCACGACCAGCGGGACGTCGGGGTCCATTCGCCACGCCGAGGAGTTATCGATGACCACTACTCCCTGCGCGGCCACCTTGGGGGCGAGGGCCAACGAGGTCGAACCGCCCGCAGAGAAGAGGGCGGCGTCGAGACCGGTGAAGTCGGCCGTAGCCGCATCTTCGACCGTGATGGCCGCTCCGTTCCACTCGATTGTGGTACCCGCCGAACGACTGCTGGCGAACAGACGCAGTTCGCTGATCTCCAGCGTTGAGGTTCGCAGTAGGTCCAGCATGACCCGCCCCACTTGACCGGTTGCTCCGACGATTCCGAGGTTCATGCCTCTCAGGATAGGAGTCCCGTCCATGCCATCCCTCCGGGGGCCGTTCGCCGCCACGGAGGCTCCGCCTCCGGCGCTACAAAGATCCTCGGTATCTGTGCACTTCACTACTCAACGGGCCACATCCCTCTGGGTGTTGTTTTCGTCTTCTGGGTGCCCGGGAGCCTCGGCGCTATGTGAGCTGGGAGCATGATTGCTGTCCCTCCGGGGGCCGTTCGCCGCCACGGAGGCTCCGCCTCCGGCGCTACAAAAGATCTCGGGTGAGATTCTCCTCGGACTGCGCAAGGTGTGTCGCTTCGCCTGTGGGGGCGTGCTCTCACTCCCTCCGGGGGCCGTTCGCCGCCACGGAGGCTCCGCCTCCGGCGCTACAAAGGATCCTCGGTATCTGTGCACTTCACTACTCAACGGGCCACATCCCTCTGGGTGTTGTTTTCGTCTTCTGGGTGCCCGGGAGCCTGCGGCGCTATGTGAGCTGGGAGCATGATTGCTGTCCCTCCGGGGGCCGTTCGCCGCCACGGAGGCTCCGCCTTCGGCGCTACAAAAGATCCTCGGTATCTGGCACTTCACTACTCAACGGGCCACATCCCTCTGGGTGTTGTTTTCGTCTTCTGGGTGCCCGGGAGCCTGCGGCGCTATCTGCTGGTGAGGCAATAGCCTTGGGTGGTGCGTGTTGTGCAGAAGTTTGGAGGAACCTCGGTTGGTGATCCGGATCGGATCCGGACCGTCGCCGACCATGTAGCTCGGTGCCAGCGGCGCGGGATGCAGGTGATTCTCGTGGTGTCTGCAATGGGGAAGGAAACCGACGATCTGCTCCGGATGGCCAATGCGGTCAGCAAGGTTCGCCCGGGGCGCGAGATGGACATGCTCATCACCGCTGGCGAACGCAAGGCGTGCGCACTGCTGTGCATGGCCTTGGCCGACCTTGGCGTCGAAGCGCAATCCTTCACCGGCAGCCAGGCCGGATTCATGACCGACTCCAACCACGAGAACGCCAAGATCCTGGACATCGTCCCGACCCGAGTAGAAGCGGCTCTGGCTGCGGGCATCGTTCCCGTCGTCGCGGGAAGCCAGGGTGTCTCAGGCGACCGTGACGTTACGTTCCTCGGCCGGGGTGGTTCCGATACAACGGCGGTGGCGTTGGCGCAGGTTCTCAAGGCCGAGATGTGTGAGCTGTACACCGACGTCTCCGGAGTGTTCTCGGCGGATCCTCGTGTGGTTCCCGTTGCTCAGAGAATGACCACCATCACCTTCGACGAACTCTTGGAGATGACTGCCACCGGCTGTCCCAAGCCGGCGATGCGCTCGGTTGAGGTCGCCCACAACTACGGTGTGCCCCTCCATGTTCGGTCCGCCTTCACATGGGAGCCGGGCACGTTGGTGGTCCGCGATTACAGCGAAGCCCCAACCAAGCAACTCAGTGCCGAGGAGGCCTTGATGGAACAACCAATCATTCGTGCGGTCACCCATGACTTGTCCGAATCCAAGGTGACCGTGATCGACGTGCCCGACCGGCCCGGCGTGTCCGCTCAGTTGTTCCGGGCGCTCGCCAGCGCCGAGGTGAACGTAGACATGATCGTGCAAAACGTGTCCGAAGAAGGCATGACCGACATTTCATTCACCGTCCCCAGTGAGCAGGTCGAGCGGACCCGGCAGGTTCTCGAAGACGGTGTGCTCAGCGAGATCGGCGCCGAGCGGGTGACTACCGATGGCTCGATCGGTCGAGTGTCGGTGATCGGGGCGGGTATGAAGTCCAATCCCGGGGTGGCCGCCACGATGTTTGAGACGTTGGCCGAGAACGAGATCAACATCGAGATGATTTCTACGAGCGCTATTCGGATCAGCTGCGTTGTTCATGCGTCCAGGGCCGAAGAAGCAGTGCAGTACCTTCATACCGCCTTTGGCTTGGACGGGTAGCCATCGCCTCCCCGGGCCGCTCGGCCATCGGCGTTTCGCACACCGAACTGATCGAAGCATTTCAACCGCGTCTGACCAATCTCTGCGGCGAGGTGTGCGTGGTAGCCGCTTCGGATTCCCCAATCGTCGGCGCGGTTCGATCGCTCGTCGGAGCGGATTCGGTCGTTCTCGTGGGGTCGATTCCTGCGGTGACCGAGTGGGCAACGTCAACGACGCAACCGGTGTCGGTGGTCTGCTATCTCTCCTTGTGGCAACCCTGGGTCTCGGTGAGTGAGTTGCGTGCGCTGCGAGCGGCGGTTCCCGAAGAATCGCGCCTGTTTTTTGTGGAACCCACTGCCAGCGTTGGCGTGGCCCATCGGATTCAGCGATGGGGAAAGGTGATTCTCACAAAACGGCTTGGCTTGGCATTCCACCGTGACATTCCGGTGCTTTTACGGAAAAGCGGGTGGGAGCCCACCAGCGTTCTGCGCTTCTCGGTGGGCTATCCCGCCAGCGTTCTCACGTTCGTTTCTGGCGAGGCGAGGGCCTACTAACCACCCTCCGTGGTGCCGGCTTGGGATTGGGCACAAATGCCCTCTCAACTGGGCCAACATTGCTGCTTGGATGCAAATAGGGGAATTGCCGCAACCTTCCTCACCGCCGATGGTCACCGACTCTTTCTCAACTTCAAACGCTCCGCCAACCCATAGAGGGTCGATGCGGTTCTTGACCGTGGTGTGCGCCCTTTTGTCTGTGCTTTTGGCTGGGGCGGTGCTGCCGGCTCCTGTGGCGGCGGACAAAGAAGTGGCAGCCCGGCACGCTGGCCTGCTCGCCGTGTACGACGCCGATGTTCCAGCCGAGGTGCGGGTGGTTGTAGACGATGTCATGCATGAGCTCGGCTCGCTCATCGCCTTCAACCGGGCCGGCCCGGCACAGATCCAGATCGCATGGGACAACATTGCCCCGCTGGGTTTGGGTGGGCCTGTGTTGGTTCAGGCGGGAGGGGCAAACTACCCGGCGGCCCTGGCCGACACCCTTTTCGGGGGTCAGCACGCCGCAGGGGGTGTGGATGGATTCGTCACCATGGGTTCTGGTCACCAGTGGTATTTCGGCCTCGATGGCAAAACCCCCAGCAAACAATTCGATTTCCGATCCGCCTTTGCCCACGAACTGATCCACGCGCTGGGTTTCACTTTGGAAACTTCCGTTTCGGACGGTGGCGTTGTGTTGTCGGGTCGCACTACACAATTTGATCGCAATCTCTATTCCGGCGGTCGACGGTTGGTGGACATGACGGCCAGTGCCCAAGCGGTGGCCTTCCAAGCCGATGATGTGTGGTTCGACATCGGAGGTGGTCGTCTCTACCCCGTGGATTCCGCTGGAGGACGCGGTCAGTCCCACTTTGGGTTTGCCCACTCGCTGGAGGACAACGAACCCGGTGCCATGATGTACGGGGGGCTGCCGAATGGATCGAGCCGCCAGATCAATGGACCCACGCTCGGAGCTCTGGCGCAGATCGGATATCCCCTCACCGCCGCCCCCGCCCCACCCGTGAAGGCCAGTTTGGAGGGACAGTCATTGCGCTGGTCGATTGAGCTAAGTGGTCCAGTGGCTCCGCCGGCGGTCGTGAGAATCGAGCAGCGGGGCCGTGGCGTCACGCTCTGGTCAGCCGAGGTCAGCGGTGCTCTGGCGCAGTACACCCTGGCCCCTGCCACCGGTTTCGACGCTGTTCGGCTGACAGCGATTTCACGCGACGGCGTCCCCAGCCCTGCGGTTGTGGTGCCCGTACCGGACGCTAATACGATCGCAAATGCAATGTCACTCGATGACATCCTTCGGGCTGACGACTTCGGGAGCGAGCATGCCGGTGTACTCCGCTTGTACTGGGCCTTCTTCAACCGTGAACCCGATCTGGGCGGGGCACGGTACTGGCTGTCGATGTATGACCACGGAGCATCACTGGATGCCATAGCCGATGCCTTCGCAGGGTCATCAGAGTTTCGTGCTCGCTACGGCGCCTTGTCCAACGTCGCCTACGTAGAGGTCATCTACAAGAACGTTCTCAACCGCCCCCGAGACGGCGGTGGGTTCCAGTACTGGCTTGGTCTCCTCGAGAGCGGTCGGTTGAGCCGTGGGGGTGTGGTGCGGTGGGTCGCCGCTGCCCCCGAATTCGTGGCCACGCATCCGTATTGAACCGGGCCGACTGGCCCTGAGATGACAAGAGCTGGGTACGTTTAGGGGATGACTGTTGTTGGAGAGGCGCTCGGCGCCCTACAGCGCATGGGCGGCGAAGTCCTGCGGCATCGCATCTCTGGCGACTCCGAGATGCCCTCGTCGGACTTGGTCAGCCGCTCTGACCTTGGTCTCTTTGGCCCGCAGAGCACCGTATGGCGCGTGCACGGGGACGCTGCCATGCTGATCGGCGGGATTCGCAGTCTTCTCTTCCAGACGTTGCATCCACTGGCCATGGCTGGCGTGGACCAACACTCCAACTATCGGCATGACCCGTGGGGGCGGCTGAACCGAACTGGCCGATTCGTTGGCGCAACCACGTTCGGGTCCACTGCTGCCGCCCAGCAACAGATCGAAATGGTGAAACGAGTGCATCGCCACGTGCGGGGGGTCGATTCCAAGGGTCGCCCCTACTCCGCCGGTGATCCGCACCTTCTCAACTGGGTCCATGTGGTCGAGACCGACAGCTTCCTCGAGGCATTCAACCGGTATGGCCAAGGGAAGCTGACCGACGCCGAGAAGGACTCCTATGTGGAGGAGATGGCGCAGGTGGCGCTGCGATTGGGCGCAGAAGGTGTGCCTCGTTCGGTTCAGGAACTCAACGATTGTGTTCAAGCGTTTCGGCCCGAGCTCGAGGTGTCCCAAGCCGCCCACCAGACCGTGAGGTTTTTGTTGGCCCCGCCCGACCTGCCGCTGCTCGGCCGTATTCCCTACGCCGTGCTGTTCGCCGCAGCAGCGGCCTCATTACCGGGGTATGCCCAGCGCATGCTCCGCCTGCCGATCGTTCCGTTGGTAGAGCCGTTGGCCGTGCGCCCCGCCGCGCTTCTGCTGACGCGGGGGCTGGGCTGGTTCATGGCGGGTTCGGAACGATCCGGGGTCCTGGAGGACCGACTGCATGCCTAAGGCGCAAACCTTCGGAGGGCCCTGACGGGGTCGAACAGACCCGCGGCACCGAACCGGCTAAGCGTCCAGAAATTCGGTGAGCGCCACCCGGCCCACCCGGGCCCCAACGGCCTGGAGGGCGGCGTAGTCACCTGCAGCCTGCGCCGCCTTGAGCTGACCGAAGGTGAAGGGCTGATCCGGAATGGCCACATCGGTCCGATCCTCACCCATGATCTGTATGGCAACAAAACGGTAAGGCTTTCCTTTGTGGAGTTGACCAGTGGAGTGGAGGTACCGCGGGCCGATCCCCATGGTGGTAGCCACACCCAAGCGTTGGCCCAACTGGTGGAGCTTCCGAGTGACCTTGTCCACCGTGCCCGAAGCTGGATCCACGTAGGCGCAAAGGTTGATGAAGTCCCCGGGTGCGAGGAGCGACAGCATTTGGGGAACCGGTACGAGCGGAATCGCCGGGATGCCGGTGCTGAGAACATGATCGGTAGCGGCCTTGGCGGCGGCAACGTTTGGCTGATCGAAGGGGTTGACGCCCAGGACTGCGCCCGCCACCGCTGTAGCAAACTCCCAGAGGAGCACTTGGGCACCGATATCGGTGCTCTCGGCAAGGGGGATCGACACGACCGGCGCACCCGCGGGGATTTGATCGAGGCCGGGTGGCGAGCCGATGACCACGAAAAATCGGTCGTCGCCGTAGGCCGCCGCGTTTGCCGGCTCGTCCACGATGGGAACAACACCTTCGCCGTGTTTCCCGGTGGACTCGGCCAACAGTTGCTCCAACCAAACGCCCAGGTGCCGGGCCAACGGATCGATCAGGATCGTGCATTTGTCCCGGCCCAGTTGGGCCGCCACCGCCATCGATGCTCCCAGGAGAACCGCCGGGTTGGAGTTCTCCGGCCCATGCAACTCCGGGACCAGCTCCCGGGCGGACTCGAGCAACTTGGCGATAGGTGCGCCAACCAGCGCACCGGGCATCAAGCCAAAATAGGAGAGTGCCGAAAAGCGACCGCCGATGTCGGCGCGGTTCTGAAAGACCCGGCGGTAGCCGTGTTGGTCGGCCAACGCAATCATGGCGGACCCGGGGTCGGTGATCACGGTGAACTGCGGCCCCCGTTGGAGGCGGCTCCAAAAGGTGGCCAGTTGACTGGTGGTCTCCAACGTGGAGCCTGATTTCGAGGCCCCCACAAACAGCGTGTCGGTTATTTGGCGGTCGGCCAGGATCCGATCGATTGCCGCGGGATCCGTAGTATCCACCACGGTAAGGCTGAGTCCCTCGCACGTTGTGAACGTTTTGGCGAGCACCTCGGGGAACAACGTGGAGCCGCCCATGCCGCAGATAACCGCCTTGCTCATACCGTCGGCCTGAACTCCGGCGGCGAACATCTCCATCTCCGAGACAGCTCCGTTCATCTCATCGAGAAGATGGAGCCAGCCCATCCGATCGCTGATTTCGGTGGGGTCGGAAGACCACAGTGTGTGATCTCCATCCCATATTCGGCTTACTGCGTCGCTCTCCGTGAGTGTCTGGACAGCGGTTGTTACCGCTTCATGTATTGGGCCCAGAGACAATGTCAGTTCCATGTCAGCGAGCCTACGCTTTAGGGGTGCTTGGCCGCCCCATTCGGATCGTTGTAGGGGTAGTTGGGCTCCTTCTTTTCTCTGCGGGCGCCCCGGCCCTTGCGGCGCAGTCAGATGTCGGTTCTGATGAGCTGCAACGCCGGAGTGTCGAAACCGTGGTGGAGGCGCAGTCAGATGTCGGTTCTGATGAGCTGCAACGCCGGAGTGTCGAAACCGTGGTGGAGCCACGGGATGGCCATAGTGCCGATCCCGCCGGTCCGCACGGCACGGCTTTGGAGGGCTCGTCTCTGCTGGAGCGCGTAGAGCGGACTCGTCAGATACGCGGGAAACACCTCCAGAAGCCCTTTTCGGGGCGTCGTATCGCTGGTTCGATCACCACCACCTACGAGGCTCCAACCCCGGCTGCGGTCCGTACGGTCATCGACGCCGCGGTGCAGCAGTGGGACAGCGTGCTCGATCTCTCGCCGGGTGCACCGGTGGAAATCTCGGTCCTGTGGACAGATCTAGGTTCCCGCCTGCTCGGCCAGGCCGGAACCGAAGGGGAATACCGTGACGCTGGGCAGTTCCCCACAGATCGCTGGTATCCGGCGGCGTTGGCCAACCAGCTGGCCAATCTCGATGTCAACGGACCGGGCACCCCCGAAATTCTTGTGGAGTTGAACAGCGGTCTTGGAGACGATTGGTACATAGGCAATGACGGTCGACCCGGCGATGGGCAGATCGATTTGTACTCCGTAGTCCTTCATGAGATCGCTCATGGCATGGGCTTCATGGGTTCTGCCAGCGCAACCCGGGCCGGCTCGGCCTCGGTCGACTACGCCCCGCCATCGATCTACGACGATTTCATCCAGACCAACGCCGGTAAGCGCCTTACCAAAATGTCGGAGGCCGACGCCGTCCGCGAATTGACCTCTGGGGCTCTGGCGATCGACGTGGGCTTCGGTCGCACGATGCCGGTGTCTGCTCCAACTCGTTTCGTCAATGGCTCCTCGTACAGCCACTTCGACGAGTCGATCGATCCGTCCGCCCCCGGGGCCCTCATGACCCCGTCGCTTCGCAACGGCGAAATCCAGCGATCCCTCGATGCCGCGGTGATCGGGGTGCTGGATCAGGTGGGCTGGCGGCTAGCCACGGCTCTGCTACAACCCACCGTCGGTGCTGTGTCGGTGTCATCGGAGACGGTTGAGGTCACCTGGAATGAGGAGTGGTCAATCCCGGCCACGTTCCCCGATGCCTACGCCATCACCGCAATCCCCACAACTTCCTCCGGGCCGTTGCCTCCCGTTGAATCTGTTCGAGTTCTACCACCTTTGGCTTTCGAAGCGGTTCTCCCCCGGCTGCAAAACGGCACGGCCTACATCTTGAGCGTGGCACCCAGCCGAGCCGGCTGGTCTGCGGGAGCTTCGGTGGATACCACCGTGGTCCTGCCGGCCAACCCCAATCGCGTCGGTGCTCTCAAGACCGTTTCCGGTTCGCCAATTGAGTTGGTGTGGGATAGGCCGCCGGAGTCAGGCAAGCCAGTGTCTGATTTCGAAGTTCAGCACCGTGCCGGAACCGAGCGCACGTGGTCTCCCGCCCGCACCACGGCCAGCCAGTCGGCTCAGTTCGAACTGCCAAACGGCCGCTATTGGTTCAGGGTCCGCGCCATCAACGCCACAGGTCCCGGCCCCTGGCAGGAAACACCGATCCAAGGTGTTTCCAGTAGCGCCGTGCGCTATTTGCCGGTCGATGGTCAGATCGCCCGGTTGTATGCGGCCTATCTTGGCCGAACACCGGATCAGGGCGGTCTTAGGTATTGGCGCACATTGCGTGCCGAAGGCGCCGGGATGGTGGCAGTGTCTACTGCATTCTCTGTTTCGGAGGAGTTCGTGCAGACCTATGGCGCCCTCACCGATGCCGAGTTCGTCAACCGCGTCTATCGCAACGTGCTCGGTCGGGAACCGGATGCGTCCGGGTATGCCTACTGGCTTGGCCTTCTCGGGGAAGGGACCGGACGTGGCCGAATCACGCTCGAGTTCTCCGAGAGCCCCGAGTTCGTGACACGTACGGGCACAGCGCCACCTCAATCGGCTCCTTCGGCTGCGGTAGAGCGCATCTATATCGCCGCCTTGCGGCGCCTCCCCACAGCATCGGAATTACAGGCCGGACACATCACTCTTAACCGGTCGGGCGGTTCGCAACTGGCCCAGCGCTTGGTGGAGACCACAGAGTTCCGGCAGCTCTACGGTCCGCTGAACAACGCCCAATTCCTCGATGTGGTCCACGAGAACGTGAGTGAGCGACGCGGTGAGGAATCCGCGGTCGGCATCCTGTTGGCTCAACTCCAATCCGGAACCAGTCGAGGCTCTGTCTTGGCGAGACTGGCCGCAACTCCGGCGTTCGCCTTCGCCACGGGTTCGGCCACGTAGGTCTCAGCAGGAAGCTGCGCGGAGGCACTCGCCGGACGTCACGTCGATTTCTTACTATGGCAACCTGCCCGATCGGGTCGTTCCGCGGCGGCTGCTTCCTCTACACTCTCGGGCGTGACTGAGATCCCAGAGCATCTGCTCAAGCGCTCCAAGGCGCGCAAAGGTACACCTGCCGGCGACGAGGCATCCTCCGGAGCCAGCGCCGGCACCGCAGTTACCCCGGCCCAGAGTTCGGGCCCCGCCCAGCCACCAGCCATTCGTGAGGCAGCCGCCGCGATCCCGCGCGATCCCGCGCCGGTTGCGCAGAAGCCTGTCCCGGCCTACGTGCAGGCCTCCCGGACTCGCAAGAAGATGCCCATGTGGGCCATGGCAATCATTCCGTTCTTCACACTGTTGTGGGCCTACAGCTTTGCGGGCACCATGCAGCAACCCGATGTGGAAGACCCGCTTTTCACAGAGTCCGCCGCTCTTTACAGCAGCGAGGGTTGCGCCGGCTGTCACGGCGCCGGTGGTGGTGGCGGCGTGGGCTATCAGTTCTCCGACGGCGAGATCTACACCACGTTCCCCACTCCGATCGACCAGATGGTGCACATCGCTCGAGGTTCGGCGGCCATCGCTGGCTCCCAGTACGGAGATCCGGACCGTCCCGGTGGTGCCCGAGTGGCCGGCAACCGCGGCGTGATGCCCAACTATCCCAGCCTCACTCAGAATCAACTGGAGTTGATCGTGTTTCACGAGCGAGCCACCCTAGGTGGCGAACCGACCGATAGCCCCGCCTACCAGGAGTGGATGGACCACATGCGCGAGGTCGAGGAGGGCAACGCCCCCGACCACGAAATCGATCTCGAGCTCTTCCTCAGCTGCGCCAACCCCAACTTCACACCGGAGGCCACCGGCGATGCCGGTGGCGGGGATATCGAGGAGCGCAATAAACTCTGTCCCGGTCCGCACATCGAGGCCGATCAAGAAGTAGCGGCCGGATAACCCCTGATTACCCCCGTGTCCTCCCTGTCCGATAGCTTGTGCAAAGATTCACAAAGTCTTAGGCTGTCAGTAGAAGCCGAGAAATTCCAACGCCCGAGGCTGTCAGTAGAAGCCGAAATTTGAGGTCGTCTCCACCATGGTTGCCCTAATTCTCTCCATCATCGTCACCGCTTTGTTGGCTGCGCTTGTCTATTTGTACGGGTCGCGCCGTCCCACGGGTACGCCACTTACGTGGGGCGAGGCCATGGTGGGTTCTGTATATGCCTTCTTCCTCACATTCCTCGTCTTCGGTGTGGTGCCCCATCAATGGCTCACCCTCGCCGAGAATGAACTCAGCTTCCGGGCCGATCGCCTGTTCACCTTCTGGGGCCTCGTGGTCCCTCAGAGCGAGGGCGGTTGGTTCCCCTTCGATATCACCTTGCGAGCGGTGTCCGACTCCATCGCCGCCATTATCTACATCATTGCCCTCGGGATCATGGTCAAGATGTTCATCGACTGGCAGAGCCGGAGCAAAGAGAAGAAGGATGCGGGCGTGGTCCCCACCTCTACTTATGGCCGGCCGCTGGTGAAGCGAGGCTGACGTGGGCTATCAGGACGCCAATCCGCCTCTCCCGGAATTCCGGGATGACTATGTCCTCGTTGAGGTAGACGCCGACTATCTGGCGCGCGCCGTCAAGCCCAAACAATTCATTCACATCGATCAGACGGAGTGCATCGCCTGCGAGGGCTGTGTAGACATCTGTCCGTGGAAGTGCATACACATGCAGCCCAACGAGGCGGTGGCGCAAGCGTTCGGCACGGTGGCGCCCGGTGACGACCCAAACGATGCGTTCATCTTCACTATCGACGACGACGTGTGCACCCGGTGCGCTCTCTGCGTCGACCGATGCCCTACCGGTGTCATCATCCTCGGCAAGATCAGCGAACCGTCAGTGTTCGGTGATCACAATCAGCGCACCAATGGCCACGGTTATGGCTATGGCATGCGCCTCGCCTAGTTTCCGCTCTAACGAATTCCTCCGACTGAAAGTCCAACCAGATGGCTAAATCAATTCAGGACAAGCCAACCCTCGCTGAGAGGGCCGGTGACATCGCCACTCAGACCACCAGCGCTGTTCAGGGCAGCCAGGCCTGGAACTCCATTTTCCGTCCCGGTTCGGTATTTCGCAAGGGCTATACCGATAGCCCCCGAAACCGGAGCTACGTGATCATGAACAGCGTGCTCTATCACTTGCATCCGGTGAAGGTGAAGCGCCATGCGGTGAAAGTCAGCTACACGCTGTGTCTGGGTGGGCTGAGTTTCTTCCTGTTCATCCTGCTCACCATCACGGGCATCTTCCTGATGTTCTTCTACCGGCCAACGGCGGCCGCAGCATGGGACGACATCGCCACGCTGCAAACCGGCGTAGCCTTCGGCCTATTGGTCCGCAACATGCACCGATGGGGGGCACACCTCATGGTGCTCTCGGTGTTCCTCCACATGGCTCGGGTCTTCTATCACGGCGCGTACAAACCACCGCGTGAGTTCAACTGGGTGATCGGCGTTCTACTCCTTCAGTTCACGCTGCTGCTCTCTTTCACCGGCTATCTGTTGCCGTGGGACCAGTTGGCGCTCTGGGCGGTCACCGTCGGCACCAACATGATGGGGTATACGCCGGTCTTTGGTAACGAGGTGCGCTTTGTGCTCCTCGGTGGCACCGTCATCGGCCGAGAGACGCTGCTGCGCTGGTATGTGCTCCATGTTTTACTTCTTCCTTTCGTCACCGTTATCTTCCTTGCCGTCCACTTCTGGCGGGTTCGCAAGGACGGCGGGATCTCCGGACCGCTCTAAGCAAAGGCTGAAACACCAATGACCGAGATTCCAGAACATCTCCGCAAGCGGGCTTCTGAGGCCAAGAAGAAGGCCGAGAGCGCAGACGCACCACCGGCCGCTGACGCCGCGCCGGCCGCGTCCTCGGCGGCGGAATCCAAGATTCCCGCCCACCTGTTGGAACGTTCCAAGAGTGCCAAGTCTTCCGGTGGCACCGCCACCGCCGTTGCTCCGGCGGCCAGTGCTGGAACCGCCGTGGCAGCCGCCGCTGCGTCGGGCGATCTTCCGGTGATGTCGGGCCCCCAGGGTCACACCCAACGGCTCCTCACGGTGGTCAAGAGCGGTTCGATCCAAGACATCAAGATGAAACCGCAGGACAAGGTGCACACCTGGCCTCACCTCATCGTGGTGGAGTTCGGTGCGGCGCTGTTCTGCACAGCTTTTCTCACCATCTTCAGCATCTTCGTTAATGCGCCGCTGCTGGAACTGGCCAACGCCAACCAGACCCCCAACCCGTCCAAGGCCCCGTGGTATTTCATGGGCCTGCAGGAGCTGCTCACGCTGTTCCATCCCATGGTCGCCGGGGTCACCATCCCCGGTATTGGCCTTATCGTGCTGATCCTCGCCCCCTACATCGACAAGAACCCGTCCAATCGACCGGAGGATCGCAAGTTCGCCGTCTCCCTTTTCACCATATTCATGATGTTCTGGGCAGTACTGGTACTGATCGGCTCGTTCTTCCGGGGACCTGGTTTCAACTTCATTTTCCCCTGGGCCGAAGGCCTGTTCTTCGAACTGTAAAAGGACCTTGTTATGACCCCCATCATCATCGGTGCCATCGTCATCGCAGTTCTCGCTGTTGCCGCCCTCGGGCTGGCACTGCGTAACCGCGACGTCAACGACGCCATCGGCCAGCTTTCGGGAGAGACGGTCAAGCGTGACACCAAGGTGCACGTTCCCGCGCCTGCCGCCGCTGAGAAAGCTTCTACCGGTCGCGAAATCGAGGCCATCGGATCGGCTCAGGGTCGAGCCGCCCTTGTCGCCGCCGAGGCCGCTCCTCCGGTGGCCTACGTTCCGCCGGACCCCGAGACCATTGGTGTGGCCCGGCGTCAGTTCCTCAACCGGAGCATCTTTGCCATGTTCGGTTTGGGCATCACCGCTTTTGGCGCCGCCTCCATCGGGTTCCTTTGGCCCCAGGGTGTCAGCGGCTTCGGTTCCAAGGTGAATGTTGGCAAGATCCCCGACATTCAAGCTGCCATCGCCGCCGGTGGGGGCTTCTTCTATGTTCCGGAAGGCCGGATGTGGGTGACGGAGTATCCATCATCCGCTCTCGAAAAGGCCAGTGCCCAGTACGGGTTCTTCGGTCAGGTGGAGCAAGGTTTGAATGCCGGCGTCACCGCCTTGTACCAAACCTGTCCCCACCTGGGTTGCCGGGTGCCCCAGTGTCTCACCTCGCAATGGTTCGAATGTCCCTGCCACGGCTCGCAGTACAATCGGGTGGGTGAGAAGAAAGGCGGACCGGCGCCACGCGGCATGGATCGCTTCCCGATGGAACTGAATGCAGCCAGTGAGCTGATCGTTGATACCGGTAGTGTCATTCAGGGTCCTGCTATCGGGACCAACACCACCGGTCAAGAGGCCGAGGGTCCCAACTGCATTAGTGGAGGGGAACATTAATGTCATTCCTTTTTGGAGCAACCGTTCTGTTCGCTGCTGATTTCCGGGCTATCGGCATGGTGGTCTTTGCGGTCATCTTCATCGGCTTCATCGCACTGTTCGTGCGGAACGTCTTCGAGGCCAAACCAGAACTTGGTTCAGAGGTCGAGTTGGCCGCCAACCGGCTGGAGTATCTCTCCGACGAGGAACTGGAGACCACCAAGCTGGACCGATCGCTCACGTTCGCCTTGGTAATTCTCACCATTAGTGCGGTAGTACTCCCCTTCTACTGGCTGGGCGAACCCGGTCGTCAAGAGGGGGCCATCGAGACGCTGGACGCCACCTTTGTGCGCCGTGGCGAAGCGCTCTACACCGGCGGTGCTCAATGTGTGAACTGCCATGGTGGTGGCGGTGTCGGCGGTGTTGCCGCGTACGTCTATCAAGATGCTGACGGCCAATTTCTCGGCAACGCCGCATGGAATGCGCCTGCGCTCAACAACGTGCTTCATCGATATAGCGACGAAGAGGTGGCCTACGTTCTTAACTTCGGTCGGCCAGGCTCGCCAATGGCGGCTTGGGGTACGCCCGGCGGTGGACCGCTCACGTCGCAACAGATCGAATATTTGATCGATTACCTGCGCACGGTCCAGGTGCAGAACCTCGACCCCATTGAAATCGCCGCAGCCGGCACCGACGATCCGCTCGACGCCGAGTCCGCAGAAGCGCAGGATGCGGCCGATGTACTGATCGAAGAAATCCGTGCCGAAGTGGACCGGTCGCTCGAGGACGGCGAATTTGACTCTGTCGGCGAAGCCGTCTTCAACCTCGGTCTCTACAGCGGCTATCGGGCTGGTTCGCTCAGCTGCGCCCGCTGCCATACGTCGGGGTGGTCACTTGGCCCCACCGTCGTCCCGAACCTTCTGGAGGATGGCATCGCCGCCTGCGGTGGTGGTGACCCCAGCGGCATCGGGTTCAGTCTCTGCGGCGGGATCAAAGAACGATTCCCCGATGACACGTGGAAACATCCCTCGGGTCGCTGGCTCGACGAATCGCTCAGTGAGGGGGTGGAGTTCGTCTATTCGTCGGACCTCACCCAGATCGCACTGGATGAGAAGGGCGTTGCCATCACCAATCGGATCGATGGCGACGGCAACCCAGTGCCCTACACGATTGTCGAAAACGGTGATCTGGCGGACTGCCTTTACTACAGCGAATTGTGGGAGCCCGGCGGCATCGCTGCCAACGCTTACCCGTTCGACCCCCGAGTGAGTCTGGTGCTGGCAGAAGAGGACCAGGTGGAGGGAGTCACCGGTGCCTTCGTGGATCCTCCCCGCATCGAACCAGCGGCACTCAAAGCTGAATTCGACGGCGAGACAATCACATTGGAAGACCGGAGGGTCGGCGCTGGCTGCACCCTGATCGAAATGCCGCCGCGAACCAGCAACGCCCATTACAACTTCATCTTCAGTGGCGCCAACCAGGGCGAAGGGTATGGCCGGGGCGGGCAAAGTGGCGCAGGCATGATGCCCGGCTTCGGCGGCCTCCTTCCGACGGACCTCCTCCAGGCCGTGATTGACTATGAGCGTGAAGAGATTGAGCAGCGATGACTAACAGCCTTGCCTTCATCGGAGGCCTCGAATTTGACATCTTCTTTCGCGGCCTGCTCTCGGTTCTGGTTGGCGTGGTGGTCCTCATCGGCGGCACCTATCTGATCATCGCCACCAATATCGGTTCCCGGACCGGCGGATTGATAGCGCTGTCCGGATTGTTCGGGTGGATGATGCTGATGGGCACCGTGTGGACTATCTACGGCATCGGCTGGGTGGGCGAAGCCCAGAGCTGGGAACTCAAAGAGGTCTCCACCGGTGATTTGGAGCTGGCCGAAAGTGAAGAAGTCTCTAAGCTCGGCCTCGCCCTGGGTCGGAACAACGACTTCTTCTCCGCAATCGACGGCACCGATTTCGACACGCGGCAGAACAACGCAAAGGAGTTTGCCGACAACAACAAAGAGCTCCTCAATGATTGGGAGTTCCTGGTGGCCTCCAATTCCCGGCGGGGCGATGCCCAATCTGCCGCCGAGGAGTTCCTATTGGAGGAAGGCTATTTCGAGACTCCGGGTGATTACATCCCGCTCCAATACGGTGGCTTCGCCTTTGGAGGAAAGCCCCAAGGACAGGACGGCGACTCCCTGGCTACGCGCTTCACCAAGAAGGCCGAGAGCATCTTGAAGTTCTGGCACAGCGAAGAACTGGTTGCCATCCAGGTCCAGAGCACCCTTCCCCAACCCACCCTTCCGGGTCAGGCCCCACCTATCCCGGTTGCCGATGAAGAGGCTCCGGTGGTCACAGCGGTCGTGGAACGGAACCGGGGCGGCCCCATCCCCTTCCTCCTCAGTGGTACCCGTTTCGTGCCGCTGGCATTCACGATCTTTAACGCCATCCTCTTCGCGATCTGCGCATACCTCATGCACATTCGTGACCGGCGGGAAATGGCGATTCGCGCTAACGCCACGGCCTAGGCTGCGGCTCCTTCGACCCTTTGGAGAACCCTGAACCATGAGTCAGTACCTACCTGTTCTGGCATTGTTGGTGCTGGGTTTCATCTTCGGTTTCGCCAGTCTGCTGGTATCGAAACTCCTGGCGCCGCGGCGGGTAACACAGGAGAAGATTGCACCGTATGAGTGCGGCATCATCCCCGGGCGTGAGCCACCACAGCGTTTTCCCGTACGGTTCTATCTCGTTGCCATGATGTTCGTGATCTTCGATATCGAGATCATTTTCCTCTACCCTTACGCCGTCACTCATCAGGCGCTCGGGCGGTTCGGCCTCATCGCCATTTTGATCTTCTCCGCCTTGGTCTTCGAGAGTTTCGTCTACCTGATCTCCAAGGGTGCGTTGGATTGGGGTCCGCTCAATGCGCATGCTCCGCTGAGTACATCAGCGGCTGAAACGGCTGGCGTCGGCATGTCCGATTCGCGACGTACCAGTTCCTCCACCGTGCGCCGAGTTGGGGCCGAGGGTCGACTCCCGCCCCGGATTGCTGCGGCCATTCCCGAGCCGTCGATGGCGGATCTCGAGGCTTCGCTCGTCGGTACCGGCCCGGCCGTGGGAGGTAAGCACTGATGGGGCTCATCAAAGAAGTTCAAGACCACGGCTTGGAGGGGCTGGATCACAATGTGCTCACGGCTCCTCTCGAAAAACTGGTCAACTGGAGTCGCGCTCGCTCATCATGGCCGGCCACCTTCGGACTGGCGTGTTGCGCCATTGAGATGATGGCAACGGGCGGCTCGCATTACGACATTGCTCGCCTCGGGATGGAGGTCTTCCGGGCCTCGCCCCGTCAAGCGGACGTGATGATCGTGGCGGGCCGTGTGAGCCAGAAGATGGCTCCCGTCCTCCGCCAAATCTATGACCAGATGGCCGAACCCAAATGGGTGATCTCCATGGGGGTCTGTGCATCCAGCGGTGGAATGTTCAACAACTACGCCATCGTGCAAGGGGTAGACCAGGTGGTCCCGGTCGACGTGTACGCCCCCGGTTGCCCGCCCGGCCCCGAAACCCTGCTGCATGCCATCAACACACTTCACGAACAAATCGAGAACGGTGAACTTCTTCGCCGCCGCAAGGCCGGGGTTGGCGGCATAACGATCGAGCAACTCGACGGGCAGGGCGTCCCGGAGCTGCTCACCATCGGAAGGCGTTGATCATGGCCGAGACCGTCACCGAAGAAGAGGTCACTGACGAGGTTGTGATCGAGGCACCGCCTGAGCGCTACGGATTCCCGCTGACTTCCAGCAGAGGTCAAGACGTCATCCACCCGCCACGAGATCAGTGGAAGGCGGCGGCCGAGGCTTTGTTCGAGGACAACTGGACCATGTTGGTGGACATCACCGCCGTGGACTACTTGAGCTACGGCATCGGCCGAGCCCTGCCCGCCCCGGTGAAGCCAGAACGATTCGAGGTTGTGGCCAACTTCGTTCGGTTCGACACCGGCGCTCGGATCCGGATGCGTACGCAAGTGCCGGAGTCCGACCTGCGGATCGAGTCGCTGTATGCCACCTTCCCGGGTTCGGACTACCAAGAACGCGAAACCTACGACATGTTCGGTATCGAGTTCGTTGGACACCCCGACCTCAGCAGGATCCTGATGCCCGAGAACTGGGTGGGCTACCCGCTGCGGAAGGACTTCGCCCAGGGTGTGATCCCCGTGCAGTTCAAGAGCCCCAACCAGCCGAGCGATCGTTCCCAGAAGGAAGGCCGATCCTCATGACCATCATTCCTGAGGAGACCCACACCGACTCTGCAGCTGCCCTGCGAACACCCGAACCCACCGGTGGCCAACTCCACCGCTTGCCGCGGTTGAATTCGGTATTACGTATGAGCGAAGTGCAGGCCGCCGAGCTGGCCGACGCACCCCTGGAAGACGAAAACGATCAGACGATGCTGGTGAACATGGGGCCTTCCCATCCCAGTACCCACGGTGTTCTGCGGCTGATGCTGGAGATGGACGGCGAGATCGTTCGCCGCTCCAAGCCCATCATCGGCTACCTCCATACCGGAATGGAAAAGACGGGCGAGTCGCTCACCTATCTCCAGGGCGGCACCAACGTCACCCGCATGGACTACGCATCACCGCTGTTCAACGAACTGGTCTTTGCGCTGGCTACCGAAAAGCTTCTCGATGTAGACATCCCACCCCGAGCAACGTGGATCCGGATGTTGATGTGTGAGATGAACAGGATCGCTTCCCATCTTCTGTTCATGGCCACCAACGGCATGGACCTCGGTGCGGTTTCCATGATGATCTACGGCTGGCGGGAACGCGAGCAGGTCCTACGCTTTTTCGAAAAAGCCACCGGCTTGCGGATGAACCACAACTACATCCGTCCCGGCGGTGTAGCGGCAGACCTCCCCGACGGCTGGCGTGACGACGTGCTGTTCCTCATGGACATGCTGCCGCCACGCCTCGAGGAGTACGACATCCTCATGACCGGTCAGCCGATCTGGCGTGAACGCCTTCAAGGTGTTGGCGTCCTCTCTCCCGAAGAAGCACTGGCGCTCTCGGTCACCGGCCCGGTTCTGCGATCCACCGGAATCGCCCGGGACATTCGCAAAGACGAGCCCTACCTCGCCTACGACGAGGTCGACTTCGATGTGCTGGTTGGTTCCTACGGGGACTCCTATGACTGCTACGCCATCCGTCTGAACGAGATTCGCGAGTCCATTCGTATCGTGCGCCAGATCGTGGAGAACATGCCCAAGGGCGACTACCGGGTGCAGGACACCAAGGTCACGCCGCCGCCCCGGTCGCGGATCGACGAATCCATGGAAGCGTTGATTCACCATTTCAAGATCTTCACCGAGGGCTTCAAAGTTCCCGAAGGCGAGGTGTACGTGGCAGTGGAATCACCCCGAGGCGAACTGGGCTGCTACCTGGTGAGCGACGGATCATCCACCCCGTATCGGATGCATATCCGGGCCCCCAGCCTGGTCAACCTCCAATGCCTGCCGCACAAGATGGCCGACGGTCTGGTGGCCGACGCCGTCGCCAGCATCTCCAGCGTCGACCCCATCATGGGCGAAGTGGACCGATAGATGCCTCCGCTCGATCCACGCACCACCAGAACATGTCGAATCGTGGTCCAAGCAAGCGAAGCGATGCCCTGTGAGCAGTTCAGCCCTCACCTTCACGGTGCAGTTGTTGGAGCGCCGGAGGCGAGAGCCTCCGTGGCGTTTGAACGGCCCCCGGAGGGAGTAATGCTTTCTGCCAGCGGATCAAAGATGTTCCAAGCCAGCGGATCAAAGATGTCAGCAACCGAGGATCCTGCATGTCCCGTTTAAGTCCAGAAAACGTCGAACTCGCCAACGAAATCATCGCCCGGTATCCGCGGCGCAAGAGTGCTCTGATCCCGTTGCTGCACGTGGCTCAGGAACAAGACGGCTACGTCACCGAGGTTGCTATGGAGCATCTGGCGGAGTTGGTTGGCGTCACGCCGGCCGAAGTTCTGGGCACCGCCAGTTTCTACGAGATGTTTAAGTTCGAGCCGCAGGGCAAGTACATGGTGAACATCTGCACCAACATCTCGTGTCAGTTGCTGGGCGGCGAAGAGTTGCTGCATCACGCCGAGAAGACCCTGGGGATCCGCCCTGGTGGCACCACCGACGACGGCCTCTTCACGCTGGAAGATGTGGAGTGCATGGCTGCTTGCACCGAAGCACCCTGCCTGCAGGTCAACTACCGGCATGAGTATCGGCTTGACCACAACGATTTCGACACGCTGATCGACGAACTCCGGTCCGGGTCTCGCCCCGACATCCCAGACCACGGAACGCTCGGCCTCGTCCGTCAACACATACCCGACGGCCGGCTGGCCGGAATCGACGCCCCCGAGAAAACCGGAACGCCGGAATGGTTCGCCGCCCGGTCCTCCAACTAGTTCGCCCCTCCGATTGAGAGCATTTTGATGGCCACCAATACCTATGTGCCCCACGCCGCCGGATATGTCGACAACGAAGGCGTGAAGATCGTCTCCAGTCGGTTCCAATATGAGGACAGCTACACGCTGGAGCGTTCGCTGGCCACCGGCGGATACGAAGGCATGAAGAAGACCCTGCGGATGCAGCCAGCGGAGGTTGCCGCGGTGGTGAAGGACGCTGTGCTTCTGGGGCGCGGCGGTGCCGGCTTCCCCGCCGGTGTGAAATGGGGGTTCATGCCGCCAGTGTGGCCCCGCTACCTGGTGGTCAACGGCGACGAGTCCGAGCCCGGCACCTACAAAGACCGGCTTCTCATGGAACGCGATCCCCACCAGCTGATCGAAGGCTGCATCATCGCCTGCTTCGCCCTGGGTCTCAACACTTGTTTCCTCTACGTACGTGGTGAGATGCCCGTAGCCCAGGAACGCATCGCTCAGGCCCTCAACGATGCCTATGCAGCCGGTCTTGTTGGCAAGAACATCGACGGCACCGATGTGAGCATCGACATCGTCCTCCATTGGGGTGCCGGCGCCTACATCGTTGGCGAGGAGACAGCACTGATCGAAAGTCTCGAAGGTAACCGCGGGATGCCCCGCCTCAAGCCACCGTTCTTCCCGGCCGCCAAGGGGCTCTACATGAAACCCACGATTGTGAACAACGTTGAGACCCTGGCCAACTTGCCGTGGATCATCAGCAACGGTGCTACCAAATTCAAAGAATACGGTTCGGAAAAATCGCCCGGTACTCGGATGCTGGCGATCAGCGGTCATGTCAAACGTCCCGGCGTCTATGAAGTGGAGCAGGGACGCGTCTCGTTCCGCGAGCTGTTCTACGGAGAGAACTACTGCGGCGGCATCAAGGACGACAACGACCTCAAGATGTTCATCCCGGGCGGAGGTTCGGCTCCCTGGTTTTCGAGGAGCAGTTGGACCTGCTGCTGGAGGCCAGCGATGTTGGTCCGGCAGGATCGATGCTGGGATCGGGGGCCATCGTGGTGATGGATCACACCACCGATGCGGTGAAAGCGTGTTTGCGCGTGGTGCGGTTCTTCGCCCGCGAGAGCTGCGGTAAGTGCACCCCGTGTCGAGAAGGCACCACCTGGGAAGAGAAGATCCTCCAGCGAATCCTCGACGGCCATGGTCGGCCTGAAGACATCGATCTTCTGCTCGAGGTTGGCGCAAATATCAGCCCCAGCCCCTACCCGGTGGCAGCCGCTCCGGAGAGCGGTTTGGAGGCGGTACCGTTTCCCCCGAAGCAGACCACCATCTGCCCCCTCGGACCCAGCTCGGTGGCACCGATTACCAGTGCCATTCGTCGGTTCCGACCTGAATTCGAAGCCAAGATTGCCGCCGCGTCCCCGGTTGGTGCAGGAGCATAAATGACCGCCACGGAGAACCCAGAATCGGCCAGCCCCGAAGCGAACCCCGGCGTGCCCTTCACGCTCAATGGCGTAGAACTTCACGCCAACGACGGTGAATTGCTGATCGATGCGGCCAAACGCAACGGCGTTCACATCCCGCACTTCTGTTATCACCCCCGAATGACACCGGTGGGTATGTGCCGCATGTGTCTGGTGGAGGTGGACACCGGGAGGGGGGCAGGCCTCCAACCCTCGTGCATGCTGCCGGTAACTCCCAACATGAAGGTGAACACCGAATCCGAGCCCACCACCAAGGCTCAGGACGGTGTGCTGGAGCTCCTGCTGATAAACCATCCGTTGGACTGCCCCGTGTGCGACAAGGGCGGAGAGTGTCCTCTCCAAGACAACGCCTACGCATTCGGTCCTGGTGAGTCCCGGTTTGTTGAGGAGAAGCGGCATTACGAGAAGCCCATCCCCATCAGCGATTTGGTGTATCTGGATCGGGAGCGATGCATTCTCTGTGACCGTTGCACCCGTTTCGCATCAGAGGTGGCCGGCGATCCGCTCATCCACTTCATCGGTCGCGGCGCTCAGACCGAGGTCAACACGTTCCCCGAACACGAGTTTTCCAGCTACTTCAGCGGCAACACCGTCCAGATCTGCCCGGTGGGAGCCCTCACGGCGCGGCCCTATCGTTTCGCCGCCCGCCCGTGGGACCTCAGCGAAACCGAGTCCACGTCAATGGTGGACAGCACGGGCGCTCGGGTAGCCCTGCACTCCAGCCAGGATCGGCTGGTCCGAATCCAAGGTGTTGATTCCGACGCAACCAACTGGGGTTGGTTGAGCGACAAGGAACGTTTCATCTACGAGGCCACAGATTCGCCCGAACGTCTCATCGAGCCGCTGATGCGAGATGGCAGCGGCGACGCCGTTCCCACCCGCTGGAACATCGCTGTGAAGCAGGTGGTGGAAGCCCTCACCGGGCCGTCGGATCCTCGCCGTATCGGCGTGATCGGTGGCGCCCGCCTCACCCTCGAGAGTCAGTATGCGTGGGCCAAGCTCCTCAAGGGCCTAGGCGCGGTAGACAACATCGACGCCCAGCTGGGCGACGGCCTGCCCGCCGACCTCGTCCTAGGTCTCCCCAAAGCCACGATCGACTCGGCCTGCCAGCCGGGTGGGGTGGTGGTCTTGCTCGGTCCGGACCTCAAAGAAGAACTCCCCACCCTGTACTTGCGGTTGCGGCACGCCATCCAGTTCGATGGCGTTTCCCTGGTGGAGATGACACCCCGAGCCACGTCATTCGGTGACACGGTTGCGGCCCGGCTCAACCCCCTGCCCGGTGCCACCGGACAGATCGCCAAGGCGTTGGCCGATGGCATGGTGGGCACGAGCATCGGCCGGAGCTCGGCCCAGGAACTGTCTGCCGCTCACAAGCTTCTGACGTCGGACCGTCCTGTCACCGTGATCGTGGGACGAGGAAATCTGGCCGAGTCCACCAACATCATCGCCTCCGCGGTTGCTTCGCTTCGTCGGGCCAACCCCAATGCAAAGTTCCTCACCGCTCTCCGACGCGGCAATGTCCACGGTGCGTTGGAAATGGGTCTCACGCCTGGTTATCTGCCCGGAGCGCAGCCACTCTCGGCCACGATGGAGGGCTGGGATATGGCGCCGCGGTCCGAGGGCCTGGACACCACCGGCATTTTGAAATCGGCGGTGAACGGCACCTTGGACACGTTGGTCCTCCTCGGGGCCGACCCTTTGACCGATTTCCCGGACTCGAGGCTGGCGGCGGCCGCATTCGAGCGGGTCGGAACGGTGATTTCGGTAGACACGTTCATGACCGCCAGCACCAGTCGCGCTGACGTGGTCCTCCCCGCCGCCATGTTCGGTGAGGTGGATGGGAGTTTCCTCAACCTCGAGGGTCGGCTCTCGCCAGTGCAAGCCAAGGTGACATCGCCAGGGCAGGCTCGAGCGGACTGGATGATCGCTGTGGAGATTGCCGCGGCGGCCGGTGGAGATCTGGGGTGTACCACCCTGGCCGAGCTCCGAGCCGACATCTCGGCCAACGTGCCCGGCTTCTCCGACATCGACTGGAATCGCAACGGCCACGGCGTCGACGGCCCAATCATCACCGGCATCCGGTCATGGGAACCGACCCTCGCCGAAACCGCACCAATCCCACCGGCCGACGACTACGGTCTTCGTTTGGTGGTTGATCGCAAACTCTGGGACAACGGAACGATGACGCTGGCCGCAGCTTCGCTGAAGGGCCAAGTGGGTAATGCCGTGATGAGCGTGTCCCCAGCCGACCTTGCTCGCCTTCGTATTCCCTCGGGAAATGAGGCGTCGGTTTCAGTGGGCGGAGGCGATGCCCGTACTGTGGTGGTGATGAGCGATCCCCGAGTGCCCGTGGGAGCCGCTCATGTGCCGTTCCACCTCAACGGTGTGGATGCGTCAGACTTCCTCGTGACCGGCCAACCGGTGATCGATATACGGATTCAGGCCCTGTAATGGACCCCTACCTGCTCGACGGCGTCGATTTCGGCGATGTTCTTCTGTCGGTGACCAAAGCGATTTTGGCCTTCGTCATCTGTCTGGTCGCCACCATGTTCATGGTGTGGTTCGAGCGAAAAGTAGTGAGTCGCCTTCAGAATCGGATCGGCCCAAACACCGCGGGTCCCTTTGGCATCCTCCAAACGTTGATGGACGGAATGAAACTCTTCTTCAAAGAAGACAACATCCCCAAGAATGCCGACCCGTTCGTCTTCCGCCTGGCGCCCTATCTGTCGCTTATCCCGGCATTCCTCACCTTCACCTTGATACCGCTTGGCGGTAACTTCAACGACGGAAACAACGGTGCGGTCACCATCTTTGGGCGCGAGACGTTCCTTCAGGTGGCCGACCCTCCCGTTGGTATCCTCTTTTTCTCGCCATGAGTTCGTTGGGAATCTACGGGATCATGTTGGCCGGCTGGGCCTCCGGCTCGAAGTATCCGTTGTTGGGCTCGGTTCGAGCCTCGGCCCAAGCCATCAGTTACGAGGCCGCCCTGGGCCTGAGCTTGGCTGCGGTTGTGCTGGTTACCGGTGGTCTCAGCATGAACTCGATCGTCATGCAGCAGGCCGGTGAAGGCTTCGGTGGGATCATTCCCAACTTCAACATCATCGTCACCGGGTTCATCCCGTTCGCCGTCTTTCTCATCGCCGGCACCGCCGAACTCAACCGACCCCCATTCGACCTGGTGGAGGCCGAGCAGGAATTGGTGGGCGGCTTTCACACCGAATACTCCGGCATCCGGTTCGCACTGTTCTTCCTTGCCGAGTTCATGAACACCGTTACGATGGCGGCGATCATCGTGACACTGTTCTTCGGCGGGCCAGCTGGTCCGGCCTTCCTTGGTTCCACGCTGGGTTGGTTGACTGGCATGTTCTGGTTCCTCCTGAAACTGTTGGTGTTTCTGTTCACCTTCGTCTGGTTCAGAGCGTCTCTGCCCCGTTTCCGGTATGACCAGTTGATGGGATTGGGCTGGAAGCTTCTGATTCCGCTGTCGCTGGGGTGGCTATTGGTGCTGGCCGGTATCCGAGTTGCCCGCAACGGTGACCTTGGCATCGCCGACTCGGCGTTCGGCGACACGCTGATCGTGATCGGCGTTGCCTTTGCCATTCTGCTCATTGGAATGTACGTTCTTCGCAGCGCCATGACCAATGCCCGTCGGGACCGTTTGACCGCGGCGGGCTTCGACCCCCGGGAGGTCAACTGACATGGGGTATTTCGAGGGATTCGGTGTAACGCTCAAGCAGTGGGGGGTAGGCACGACCACCAAGGAATACCGCGGTGGTCGGATCAATCGGAAAGGCGAGATCAACCCCAAGGACCAGAAGGCGCCAAAGCCCGAACGGGCCCACGGTCGCCACGTCCTGAACCGTTATGAAGACGGGATGGAGAAGTGCATCGGTTGTGAGCTGTGTGCCGGCGTGTGTCCTGCCAACTGCATCTACGTCCGCGGTAAAGACAATCCCGTGGATGACCCCAAAAGCCCCGGGGAGAGATATGGGTACGTGTATGAAATCAACTACCTGCGCTGTATCCACTGCGATCTTTGCGTAGAAGCCTGCCCAACCCAGGCCATCACCGAGACCAAACTCTTCGAGTTCTCCTTTACCAACCGCCAGGACGCCATCTACACCAAGAACGAACTTTTGGTGGGCGATGACGGCAAACCCCAGAACCTCCCATGGGAAGACTGGCGGCCCGGCGAGGACGAGCACACCTCGGGCTGGATGCGGGCCACTTCCTCTTCGGGTAAGGCCAGCTATCTGGGCACCACCAACTGGAACGGCGAACTGGGCTACGGCGTCCGTTCCGGCGACTTGCCGCAAGATGAAAAGGACGCAAGCGTCACCATGGCTGCGGCCGAGGCGGCCGCCAACGACCATTCAGACAGTGCTCATTCGGACGATTCTGCCCATTCCGACCATGGGGGCCACTGATGGTGGAAGTCATTAGCTTTCTGGTGGCCGGTGCGATCGTGCTCGGCGGCGCAATGGGCGTCATCCTGCTCCCAAAACCCGTCCACGCCGCGCTCAGCCTGATCGCATCATTCTTCGGCGTGGCGGTGGTCTTCATCATTCAGGAGGCTCACTTCCTGGCACTGGTGCAGGTGGTGGTGTATGCGGGGGCCATCGTTGTCCTTTTCTTGTTTGTGATCATGCTGCTCGGCGTGGACACCGCCGACTCGCTCCGGGTAGAACCGCTGGTGGGGCAACGACCGATGGCCATCCTGTTCGGGGCGCTCCTACTTGGGCTCACCTTGGGCGGACTTTTCTTGTCCGGCCCCGGTGGCGAGGAGGGTGCGGTGGCGCTCACGGGCCAGGAGTCGGTGATCCGACCTATCGAGCCCGATCGTCCTCAGGTTGAACAGTTGGGAGAGGACCTGTTCAGCCGTAACATTCTTGCGTTCCAAGCGACTGCCCTGTTGCTCACCATCGCCACCGTGGGAGCGGTTGTTCTGGTGCGTAACGAAGGTGCTGAAGACTTGGTCGTCGACGAACCCGGTCTCGCGGCCGAGTAACGATGGATTGGAAAGCGATGCGTATCGAGCGAGAGGAGGGAACATGGAACTGACCGAGAGCTGGTATTTGGTTCTGAGCGCCCTCCTGTTTTCGATAGGTGCTGTGGGCCTCCTCATCCGGCGGAACCCGCTCGTGATGTTCATGTGTATCGAGCTGATGCTCAATGCGGTGAACATCACCTTCGTTACCTTCTCCATCTCCCTCAACGACCTGGCTGGCCAGTCCGCGGTGTTTTTCGTGCTTGTGGTCGCTGCGGCCGAGGTAGTAATCGGCCTGTCGATCGTGGTGGCGGTCTTGCGACGCACCCCTGAAGCAACCGCCGATGACATCTCGGCGCTACGGGGATAGCTGTGCTGGAACTCGCCTGGCTGATACCCACCGCCCCACTCGCCGGGTTTGTCCTTCTCGTTCTCTTCGGCCGCCGACTCGGTGAACCCATCGCCGGCTGGCTGGCGTTCTTGGCAACGGCTACCAGCTTCTTCGCCACCGCCGTGGTATTTCTCGGGCTCGTTGCCGAGGACTTCGAGGAACGCTTCTTCGTTCAGACCCTTTTCGAATGGGTACCGGCTGGAAACTTCACCGTCAATGCCGGGCTTCTGGTGGACCCCCTCTCCGTCACCATGTGCCTGTTCATCACCGGTGTCGGTGCGCTCATCCATCTCTACTCCATCGGATACATGCACGGAGACCCCAACTTCTCCAAGTTCTTCATCTACCTCAACCTGTTCATCTTCGCCATGTTGGTCCTGGTTCTGGGTGACAACATGTTGATGACGTTCCTCGGCTGGGAGGGAGTGGGGGCGTGCTCCTACTTCCTGATTTCGTTCTGGTTCACCGATTCCTCCAACGCGTCCGCCGGAAAGAAGGCCTTTGTCACCAACCGAATCGGTGACTTTGGTTTCATGCTCGCCATGTTCCTGGTGTTCTCCACGATCGGTTCGATCAACTACGCCAACATTCTGTCGTCGGCACCCGGGCTTGCTACCGGAACCGCCACCGCCATCGTGATGCTCTTGCTGCTCGCCGCTGCTGGCAAGTCGGCCCAGCTGCCGCTCTATGTGTGGCTGCCCGATGCCATGGCCGGCCCAACGCCGGTCTCGGCTCTCATTCACGCCGCCACCATGGTGACCTCGGGCGTCTACCTGCTGACCCGAATGAACCCCGTGCTGGCGGTCGCCGACGGATGGGCCACCACCAGCATTGCCTGGGTCGGGGCGCTCACCGCATTGTTCGCCGCCACCGTGGCTCTGGCCCAGAACGACATCAAGAAGGTGCTGGCCTATTCCACGGTCTCGCAGCTCGGCTACCTCTTCCTTGCCGTTGGCGTCGGTGCCTACGTTCCCGCCATCTTCCATATGGTCACTCACGCCTTCTTCAAGGCCTTGCTGTTCTTGGGCTCCGGCTCGGTGATCCACGGGATGAAAGACGAACAAGATATGCGCCGAATGGGCGGTCTTGCCAAGCTCATGCCCATCACGGCCATGACCTTCATCGTGGGGTGGTTGGCGATCGCCGGAGTTCCCCCATTCGCCGGATTCTGGAGCAAGGACGAGATCCTGCTCTTTGCTTGGAACGAAAACAAGGCTCTTTGGGCGGTAGGCCTCGTCACCGCAATTCTCACTGCGTTCTACATGACCAGGCAGGTGCTCCTCACCTTCTTCGGCAGGACCCGGTTCTTCGACGCCACCGCCGAGGAGATCTTCGGCGCGTTCGACAACCGTCTGGCCACCGCCGGGGGAGTGGTCGCAAGCGCCGAGGACAATCTCGTCGCTGCACATGCGGCGGTAGAGAAGGCCGCCGCCGATGTTGACAAACGCAGCGAGGCGGTGCAGGTGTCGGCGGAGAAACTGAACGATGCAAAAGAAGCGTTGGCGATGGTAAGTGCGGACGACGAAGCCCACACCAAACTCCAGAAGGCGCTGGAGAAGGCCGAAAAGAGCGTTCCCAAAGCCTCGGAAAATCTCGCCTCCAGCCAGGTCGGTCTCGTGCAGGCAAACGGCGCCGTCGACGAGGCCAACACGCAGTTGGCAACCGCCAAATCCGCATTTGCGGCATTGCAGGCCAAACGCAACTCGTTGCCGCTGCCCGATGAACATGTGACCGCTCTCTCCAAGCCCCCGGAGCTGGGCGATCTGGCCGATGAGATGCCAGACTCCTTCCGCCAGCGCCAGGAATACCACCCGCACGAGTCCCCTTGGACCATGACGCTGCCCCTGGTAGTACTGGCAGGCGCTGCAGCTGTAGCGGGCGGTTTGAACCTTCCGTTCAGCAAGGACCTGCACTTCCTCGAGCACTGGCTGGAGCCCAGCCTGTTCGCCAACGAGACCCAGCTGAACGTGGCAACCTCCACCAAATGGGGGCTTGCGGTAGTAGCTATAGTTTGCGCGCTCGGAGCCATAGGGGCCGCAGTCGCCGTGTACCTCCGCGGTAGGGTGAACCCCCAGGTCATCGAGAAGGCACCTTTTGCCAGAGCGTGGTATGTGGATGAGACCTACGCCCGGATCGCTGGTGGCCCCGGCCAAAAGGGATTCGAACTGGCGGCGCTGTTCGACCGCCGAATAATCGATGGTGCAGTAAACGGCGTTGCCACCGCGGCCCGCTCGTTGGGCACGTCGATGCAGTCGCTCCAGACCGGTTTCGTGCGCAACTCCGCGTTGGGGATCGTGGTTGGTTCCGCTGGCGTCGTGGCATGGTTCCTTTCGAGGTTGTGGCAATGATGCCCCTCGAGACCGGGCTCCTGTTTGGGGCAGAAGCGGCCGAGGCCGTGTCGTTCCAATTGCTACCGGCGCTGGTGATCGTGCCGCTCATCACTGCATTGGTGATCGGGTTGCTGCCGGGTAGCCGCGGCGAGTATGCCCGCCTCACTGCACTGGTTGGCTCGGCCATCACCGGAGCGCTCTCGGTCTATTTGCTGTTGGACTTCAACGCCAGCGACGGCGGTTTCCAGTATGTGGTGGCCCAAGACTGGATCGCCGAGTTTGGCCTGTCACTCCGGTTCGGCGTCGACGGGATCTCGCTCTTCCTCGTTGTGATGACCGGCATCTTGTTCCCAGTGGGCATTCTCGCCACCAGCGCCGAGCATCACCCCAAGGCGTACCACCTGTGGGTGATGGTTCTGATGGCGGGGTCCATGGGCGTGTTCTTGGCGTTGGACCTGCTGCTGTTCTTCATGTTCTTCGAGATCGTGCTGGTCCCCATGTATTTCCTGATCGGCGGGTGGGGTCACGGCAACCGCGTGTACGCCGCGCTCAAGTTCTTCATCTTCACCATGGCCGGATCGGCACTGATGCTGGTTGGCATCTTTGGCGTGGTCTTCCTCACCGCCCGCCAAACCGGGGTGCTCACCTTCGATATCCGGGCGCTGGCCGAAGCTCAGGCGCTTACCAGTTTCGAATCCCGGGCAGTGCTGTTGGCGTTTGCCCTGGCCTTCGCAGTGAAGGTGCCGCTGTTCCCACTGCACACCTGGTTGCCAGACGCTCACACCGAGGCTCCCACCGTCGGTTCGGTCATCCTCGCCGGCGTTTTGTTGAAGCTGGGAACCTATGGGTTCTTGCGATTTGGGCTCTACCTCTTCCCCGAAGCGTCCCATGATCTGGCCCCGCTCTTCCTCACGCTCGGGGTGATCGGCATCCTTTATGCGGCGATCGTTGCCACCGTGCAGAAAGACCTCAAACGGCTGATCGCCTACTCCTCAATCGCCCACCTCGGATTCATCATGGTGGGCCTGTTCGCCCTCAACTCTCAGGGCATCCAAGGCGCCGTGTTCCAGATGGTGGCCCACGGCATTTCTACCGGCGCCCTCTTCATCCTGGTCGGTTGGATCTACGAACGCCGCCACACCCGCCAGATCGCGGAACTCTCGGGGCTTCAGAAATCTGCCCCCGTTTTTGCGGGCGTCTTCACCTTGGTCATGCTGTCCAGCATTGGCCTACCGGGTCTGAACGGCTTTGTCGGCGAGTTCCTGATCCTTTTGGGCGCATTCAACGATGAGGCTCGGTGGTGGGCGATCATTGGAACGACCGGCGTGATTCTGGCCGCCCTTTATCTGCTGTGGGCATACCAGCGGGTCTTCCATGGCGTGGCCGAGGGAGAGAACGCCACTATGGCCGACCTCAAGGTGTCGGAGTTCTTCGCCATCCTCCCGCTCATGGCGCTGATCATTGGGATGGGCGTCTACCCCAAGCCCATCCTCGACCGCATCGAACCGGCCGTCGATGACCTCATCGCTCACATCGAGGCCAACGTGGACGGTTTCGATGAACCCGAACCGGATGTCCCCGCCGAACATGATCCCCGTGATCTGCTGATCGAGGCGTTCCACGAAGCCGAAGCCAGCCATGCCGAGGGAGAGGGGGAGTGATGTTGGCACAGCAAGTTGCTACGCCCGAGGTTCCCTGGTCACTCCTGTGGCCGTTCCTGCTCATGGCGCTCGGAGCCGTAGCGTTGGTCACGATCACGTCGCTGGTGCCGGCGCTGCGGACGCGTCAATTCCCCTCGCTCTTCACGATCGCCATGGCGGTCGGAGGCGGCGCATCACTTCCCTACATCTGGGGACGGGTTGGCGAAATCCCGAACCGGCGCATCTTGGTTCTCGACGGTGCAATGAGCATCGACTATTTCACGCTCGTCGTTGCCGCCATGATCCTCGCCGCGGTTGTCTTTGTCGCTATCTTCCTCGATGACTACCTGCGTCGCGAAGGGTTGGATGGGCCGGAGTGGTATGTGCTCATTCTGTTGTCGGCCTCTGGCGGGCTGATGATGGCGGCGGCCGAAGACCTGATCGTCACCTTCCTGGGGCTCGAGATCCTTTCCATCGCTGTCTACGTATTGGCCGCGCTCCACCTGCGCCGCTCAGAGAGCCAAGAAGCGGGCTTCAAATACTTCGTGCTCGGTGCGCTCTCGTCGGCCTTCTTCCTTTACGGCATCGCGATGGTGTACGGCGCCACCGGCAGTACCCGCCTCAGCGAGATCGACGCCGCACTGTTTGCCACCAACGCTCGGGGACTGGTTCCGGCGGAGGACTCGTCGATGATCTTGGCAGGGATGGCGCTCCTGCTGGTGGGCTTCGGTTTCAAAGTCTCCGCCGCTCCCTTCCACCTCTGGACCCCCGATGTGTATCAGGGCGCCCCAACCCCGGTGGTGGGGTTCATGGCCTCGGCGGTGAAGGTGGCTGGCTTCGCCGGGCTTCTGCGGGTCTTCCTCGCCGGCTTCGTCCGCCTGGGCGATGACTGGCGGCCGGTGGTTGGTGCCATGGCGCTCCTCTCGATCGTGATCGGTTCGTTCCTCGCCATCCGGCAGGAGAACGTCAAACGCATGCTGGCGTACTCCTCTATCAGTCACGCCGGATTCATCCTCATCGGCGTTTTCGCGGCAGCGTCGCCCGATGCGGATGTAGCGCAACTCGGCACTCGATCGGTCCTGTTCTACCTTTTCGCCTACACGGTCATGGTCGCCGGCAGTTTCGGAGTTGTCACCCTGGTGGGCGGCCGCGGCGATGGAAAGCACGATCTCGGCGATTACGCCGGCCTCGCCCAGCGCAGCCCGATCCTGGCCGGATTGTTCCTGGTGCTTCTGTTCGCCCAGGCCGGCATTCCCTTCACCAGTGGCTTCCTCGCCAAGTTCGGTGTGATCCAGGCGGCGGTTCGAGACGAAGCCTATGTGCTGGCCGGGGTCGCAATGGTCGCCGTCGTCGTCGGCGCGTACCTTTACCTGAGAATTATCAAGACCATGTTCTTCAGCGATGGCGCCCATACCGTTCCAGTAGCCGCTGCGCTGGAGGCCGACATGGAGTTGGTCGGCGACGATCCGGTGACCGCACCACCCGAGCGGATCTCTGCCCCACCTGCTGCGCTGGCCGCCATCATCGTCGCCGTAGCGATCACTCTCCTATGGGGAGTCGTTCCGAATATCGGCGGCGACATCCTCCGCGACGCCGCTACCACCTTCCTGCGCTAGCCCCGTTTTCACGGCCAAACGAGACGGAACGAACCGTTTGTTTGAGGCGGGTAAATCAACTGCTCAAGCTGTGGTTGCAGGTGTCGATACGAATCGCAACTTCTCTTGAAAGCTGCGTCTCGTGCGTCGTTTATCTGCCCCTGTGGTCCGCTCCCTCGTCTCCGCCGTGGCAATTGCCATAGCCTCAATCATGGTGATTCCGTCACCGTCTGAATCGGCCGTCATCCGGCCGTTCGGCACCCGTTTCACCATGAACACCACCGGTGCAATCGTGATGACGGGGAACACGTTGCTCACCTGCCCCGCATCGGCTTCGGGCTGCCTGGCCGCCCGGAGCGGAACGGCGTCCACACTGGCCGCCAACAACGACAACGCCTACAACATGGGGTTCATTGACGTCGACGGCGATCCTGGCACGTTCAACTCCAGCCGCAACACCCTCGTCATCCCCAGCGATGCCACCGTGGCCTGGGCTGGTTTGTATTGGGGAGCGGATACGACCGCCGGAACCGGTGGGTCGGCCGCCCCCACCGCGGCTGCCCGCAACCAAATTCGCTTTCGTACGCCCGGCGGCGCCTATCAAACAATCACTGCCAACCAGGTGGACAGTTCCCCTGTCACCGGCGGCGTCCGCTACCAGGGTTTTGCCGATGTAACGGCGCTGGTAAGCGAGGCGCGCTCCGGCGAGTACACCACCGGCAACCTTCAGGCCGGTCGGGGTCAGGACCGCTACGGCGGCTGGGCTCTCGTGGTGGCCTATCAGGACCCGACGGAACCGCTCCGGAACCTGACGATTTTCGACGGGTATGCCGTGGTGCAGCGGACACCGGTGGCGGATCAGAATGTGGCGATTCCGGTGTCGGGCTTCCTCACCCCACCGGCCGGACCGGTTCGAACGCGCATTGGCGTGGTGGCCTACGAGGGTGATCTCGGACTGCTGGGCGACAGCCTTCGTCTCAACAGCACCTCCCTCTCCAACTCGCTGAACCCGGCAACCAACTTTTTCAACAGCAGCCTCTCCGGTTTCGGCTCAACCAATACCACCGGCGACCCGTTCCAGACCAACATGCTCGGCTTCGATATCGACACCGTGCAGGCCAACAACGTGCTGGCCAACGGCGCCTCCTCCGCCACGATCAACCTGAACACGAATGACGACACCTACTTCCCCGGTGTCGTATCGTTCTCCACCGAACTCTTCTCCCCCCAGTTGGACCTCCTCAAGTCCGGAGTAGACCTCAACGGTGCCCAGCTGGACGTGGGTGATGAGGTCCTGTACACGGTGTCGGTCTCGAACAGCGGTGACGACAGTTCGGTGAACTCGGTAGTGACCGATGTGGTGCCTGATGGATCCACCTATGTTCCGGGAAGCCTCCGGATCAACGGCACGCCGGTGACCGATGTCGCCAGCGATGATGCTGGTGAACTTCTGACGGGCCCAGAGCGCGTGGTCGCTCGACTGGGCACCATGCCAATTGGAGGAAGCGCCGAGGTTTCCTTCCGGGTCACCGTTGGTGACATCCCAGATGGTGATGTGCTCTCCAACACGGCGACGTCCACGTATACCGCGGCCACATCTGGATTGGCGCTGAACGGCATATCGAACACTGTGGTGCTGTCGCCTCGCTCCCGTTCGGACCTTTCGCTTCTGAAGTTCACCGACCCAGGACCCCTCACCGTTCCTGGCCCAGCGTCGTTCCAGCTGGTTGCCCGTAACCGCGGGCCGGCGGCCGAGCCTGCCGCCGTGGTCACCGACAATCTGCCGGCTGGGTTCACCGCCAGTACAGCGACCTCCACGCGGGGTTCGTGTGCGATCTCCGGCGCCACGATCACCTGCGCTCTGGGATCGCTCGCCGTCGGTGACGTAGCCGTCATCGATGTGGCTGGCACGGTTGCGAGTGGCACTGGCACGATCACAAACACCGCCTCCGTCCTCGGCCAGAATCTTGATATCAACGGCGGTGACAACGCTGCATCCGCAACGTTGCGTCTGAACAACCCACCTAGTGCGGTTGACCAGACCGCTACGACCGCTACCGATTCGCCGGTCGTAATCTCCGTGTTGACCGGCGCCGCCGACCCCGATGGTGACGCCGTCTCAACCGCTAGTGCGGCAACCCCGGCCAACGGGACAGTGGTTATCAACACCGACGGTACGGTCACCTACACACCGAGCGCCGGTTTCAAAGGGACGGACAGCTTCGACTTCATCGTCACCGACAGCCAGGGTGGCTTCGACCAGGCCCAAGCCACGGTGACGGTCACCAACGCTCCTCCGATCGCCGTCGACGATTTCGCGGCGACATCGCCTGGAACCCCCCTCGTCATTCCTGTCTTGGCGAATGACACCGATGCCAACTCGGATCCGCTCACTATCGTGGCATTCACCCAACCCGGCGGCGGTGCTGGCTCTGTGGGCAACAATGGTGACGGCACGCTCACATTCATTCCGTCCGGTTCGTTCCGGGGGACGGCAACCTTCAGCTACACGATCAGTGACGGTACCGATACGGCCACCGCAACAGCGAGTGTCGTGGTCCCCGATGCCGCTCCCGTTGCGGTCAACGACTTTGCGAATCACAGCCTGGAATACCCCGGTTGACGTTCCCGTTCTGCAGAACGACCTAGATGACAATGGCGACGTGCTTTCGGTAGTAGCGGTCACCCAGCCCACCGGTGGCGCCGCGGAGGGTGTTGTGTCGATCAACAGCGACGGCACGGTCGCCTTCGTTCCGGCCGTCACGTTCCAGGGGCAGGCCTCGTTCACTTACACCATCTCCGACGGCACGCAGCAGGCCACGGCGTCGGTGGTCGTACCGTTGCAAAACGGTGTTCCGATCGCAATGGACGACGCCGTCAACACCAGCCCGTCAACGCCAGTGACAATCTCGGTTCTCATCAACGACAGCGACCCTAACGGTGACCCCCTGCAGATCGTCGGAATCGAGGCTCCGGCGAACGGGGTGGCTTCGGTCGATCCCGCCGGTGTGGTGACCTATGTTCCCGCCGACGGATTCCGTGGCACCGATGTCTTCGGCTATCGTGATCAGCGACGGGACCGATACCGCTTTCGCGACGATTCGGGTGACTGTCCCAAACACGCCACCCGTGGCCGCTGCTGACCTTGCGACCACCGCAGCCGGGACTGCCGTACTCGATCCCGGTGTTGGTCAACGACTTCGACGCCAACGATGACCCCCTGTCGGTTGTAGTTGGGTCGCTATCGACGCCGGCTAACGGTGTCGCCACCGTCGGCGCCGATGACTCGGTTGTCTACCAACCGAGTGCTGGTTTCACGGGAATCGACAGATTCACGTACGCCGTCTCCGACGGGACCGATACCGCAACCGCAACCGTCACCGTGAGGGTTCTCGGGTCAGCTCCCGTAGCGATCGATGATGCTGCTGCCACGCTGACCGGAACCGCGGTGCAGATCGATGTTCTCGCCAACGATTCTGACCCCGACGGTGACCCCCTTTCGGTTCTCACCGTCTCGAGCGCCGCGAACGGCGAGGCGGTTCTCAATGCTGACGGCTCGATTGCCTACACACCGTCGGCCGGCTTCGTTGGGATCGACACGTTCACCTATGACGTCACCGATGGCACGGGAACGAGCCGGGCCACCGTCACGGTGACCGTCTCGGCTCCGTCGGTCCCCGCCGTGCCGCCGGTGGTTCCCGTGGCGACCACACCAGTGGCGACTCCGCCAACTGCGACTACACCAGTTGCGACTCCGCCCATAGCGACCACGCCCGCCGCGGCTCCGCCCACTCTTGCCCTCACCGGTCAAGACCCGGCGCCCTGGTTCGCAGCCGGGTTGCGTATTCTCCTCGCTGGTTTTGGCTTCGTTCTGTGGCAGCGTCGAGCGGCCCAACTAATCGATACCCCGGCCGAACTTCGCAGCTGACGGAGGTCTCTCACAGCTCTGGTGTTCCGCGCTCGAATCGGTCGCTTTGTGAGCAGGGGGACCACGCCCTAGCGTTGGTTCATGACCGATCGCACTGCCTTTCGCACCTGTCCGCTCTGTGAGGCCGGGTGCGGCTTGGAGATTGAGCTCACCGCCAAGCCTGATGGCAGCGAAGAAGTGAGGCGCATCCGCGGCGATATGGACGACGTCTTCAGCGCCGGCTTTCTCTGCCCCAAAGGGCTCCACCCTCAAACACCTACATGAGGACCCAGACTGGCTCCGGGAACCTCAGGTCAAACGGGACGGCCGGTTCGTTCCAGCCACATGGGACGAGGCCTTCGAGGCCGTCGCCGCCGGGCTCAAGCCGGTGATCGACCAGCACGGACGGGACGCCGTTGCGATCTACCTGGGTAACCCCAATGCCCACAGCCTTGCACCGATGTTCTACAACCGGACCTTGATTCGCTCCATGGGCACTCGCAACCGATTCAGTGCCTCCACGGTGGACCAGCGGCCGAAGGAGATTTCCGCCGCCATGATGTTCGGGTCGGTCACGGTGCCGGTGCCAGATCTGGACCGAACCGACTACCTGCTGATGCTTGGTGCCAACCCGCTGGCCAGCAACGGGTCACTCTGTACCGCCCCGGACTTTCCCGGCCGCATGAAACGAATTCAGGAGCGGGGCGGCTCGGTCGTGGTAGTGGACCCGCGGCGCAGCGAGACCGCCGAGGTGGCGGATCGGCATCTCGCCATTCGACCAAACGGCGACGCCTACTTTCTGGCAGCATTGTCTCATGAGCTGCTGGACCGCGGTCCGGGGCCGGGTCGGGTGGCGGCCTTCACAAGCGGGCTGGATCAGCTGTCGGCCCTGTTCGCGCCGTTCACGCCCGCCACCGTTGAGGCTCGAACCGGGCTCACTGCCGCTCAGGTCGAACGGGTGGCCGACGAGCTGATCGCCAGTCCCACCGCCGCCGTCTACGGGCGGATCGGTACCACCTGTCAGGAGTTCGGAACGCTGAGTAGCTGGCTAGTGGACGTGGTCAACCTCCTCAGTGGCAACCTCGACCGCGACGGCGGGGCCATGTTTGCAACGGGCGCAGCCGGTCAACCCTCAACTCAGGGCGAGCCAGGCAAGGGCCGCGGCTTTCGGATGGGTCGGGCCGTCAGCCGGGTTTCGGAACAGCCCGAGTGCTTCGGGGAGTTCCCGGTGACCGCATTGCCGGAGGAGATCGAGACGCCCGGCGACGGGCAGGTGAGGGCTTTGGTGACGGTGGGTGGAAATCCGGTGAGCTCCAACCCCAACAGTGGACGTCTCGATGCGGCTATCCGAAGGACTGGACTTCATGGTCAGCGTTGACCCCTATATCAACGAGACCACCCGCCATGCCAACGTGATCCTGCCGCCGCCCTCGCCACTCCAGAAGTCCCACTACGACCTCGCCCTCCTCGAACTTCGCGGTCCATAACGTGGCCAATTACTCGCCACCGGTCCTTCCACTGGAGGAGACACAGATGGACGAGGGGCAAATTCTCCTTCGCCTGGCGGCGGTCTTCCTCGGCGAGCCCGCTAGTGGTCCGGCCGCCAAGGAAGCGGCGGAAGCTCTGGACTTGGCGACGGCCACCGCTATGGCTGGTGGAGCTGTCAAGGATGGTTATGGCAAGGTGGCGGATCGCAGTGCCGAAGACCTTCTGGAGGCCGTTGGCGAACGTACGGGTAGCGAGCGGTTGCTGGATATCACACTTCGGACCGGACCATTCGGAGACGGTTTCGACCCTGACGATGGTGGGCTTTCACTTGCCGCATTGGAGGCCAGTCCCCACGGCGTTGACCTCGGCCCGCTGGAGGCCAACCGCCTCCCGGGGATCCTTCGCACCGAGAGCGGCACGATCGAGCTCCTGAACGACCAGCTGCTCAGTGAAATGGGCCGCCTCACCGAGACGTTGCACGAGAAAACTCCGGAAATGATGTTGGTTGGCCGCCGGCATGTTCGATCCAACAACTCCTGGATGCACAATGTTCGGGTTCTCACCAAGGGCAAGAATCGGTGCACCATGCAGATCCACCCTCAGGATGCCGAGCGGTTGGGAATCAGCGATGGAGCAGCCGCCAAGGTGGTCAGTCGAGTGGGTGAACTGGTGATCGACGCCGAGTGCACCGATGTCGTGCGACCCGGCGTGATCAGCATTCCGCACGGGTTCGGACAGAACGCCGAAGGTGTGCAGCTGCGGGTGGCGTCGGAGTACCGGGGGGTTAACACCAATCTTGTGACCGACGAGTACTTGCGGGATCCGATCAGCGGCAACATCGCTCTCAATGGCGTGCCGGTGACGGTGTCTCCTGCGTAACGCCAGGGTGCCGTAGCGGGCAGCTCACCCGCCCGAAACGGCAGAGTCTCCTTCGGGATCGGCCACGAGGTCGTCCATGGGATCCTCCAGCCAACCATCGGGCAGGGCCACCACCTGGGGGCCACGGGTATGGCCGCGAGCCACTCGTCGATTCCCCTCGGGTAATGCAACGTCGGGCACCTCAGCCAAAAGGTCATCGAGTTCATCGAGGGAATCGATGCGACCCAGTCGGCCTCGGATTTCACCGCCGAGCGGGTACCCCTTCAGGTACCACGAAGTGTGCTTGCGAAACTCCCGGACGCCTTTGTAATCACCGAACCACGCCACCAGCTCTTTGGCGTGCTCGGCCATGATGAGTTTCACCTCGTCGGTTCGGGGCATTGGGGGTATGTCGGCGCCGGCAAATGCCGCATCGAGGTGGGCGAACAGCCACGGACGGCCGAGGCAGCCGCGGCCAATCACCACCCCGTCGCAACCGGTCTGTTCCACCATGGCCAACGCATCACTGGCTTCCCAGATGTCGCCGTTGCCATACACCGGGATGTGCGCCGGCACGGTTTCGCGCAGCTCGGTGATCTTGGACCAGTCCGCTGATCCGCTGTAGAGCTGGGCCGCCGTCCGGCCATGGAGGGCCACCGCCGCCACCCCCAAGTCGGCGGCGATACGCCCGGTGTCCAAATGGGTTTGATGCTCTTCATCGATTCCGACGCGAAACTTGATCGTGACGGGAATCGAACCGGCCGCCGTAACCGCCGCACCGACCACGGAGCGAAGAAGCTTCCTCTTATAGGGCAGGGCAGAGCCGCCTCCGTTTCTTGTGACCTTGCGAACGGGGCAGCCAAGGTTGAGGTCGAAGTGGTCGATTCCTTCAGTGTCGATGAGTTTTCGGATCGCCTCGCTCACTACCGCAGGGTCGACGGCCGCCAGCTGAAGGCTTCGCGGCGACTCGTCGTGGGCGAACTGGGTGAGCTGCATGGTTTTGGCATTGCCCTCCACGACGGCTCGGGCCGAGATCATTTCGCTCACGAAAAGCCCGCCCCCATAACGCCGACAGAGCCGCCGGAACGGCGCGTTGGTGACCCCCGCCATCGGGGCCAGCACCACCCGAGGGCGATTCCCGGGTGAAAAGAGGGCTGCTTCGGTCACGGCTCCAGGATACGAGCCGCACGCCTCACAGGGGGTACAGACGCAGTTGGTGGGACGTGCCGCTGTGTTGGCCCCTGGGTTTTAGTCGACCGGTAGGTCCTCAGCGTGGTCTCGTCGGCCGTCGTTGCGACGCTCGGCGAAGACCTTGGACCAGTCTTGTTTGAGCCGGCGTTCGGTTCGGCGTCGCTCAGGAGCTGCCACGGATTCGGGGTGTTCCTTCACCGTCGCTACGGCGGTCAGAGCGTCGTCCAGGGAGTCCGGATCGCTCAGGGAAACGGCAAGGTAGACCTCAGGAATCGACTTCAGGTGGTTGGGGTCATACGTGGCGATCATGACGATGTGCGTTTCGGGGCTTTCATGACGAATCTCCCCCACTACTTCACTGCCTCGTAGCCCGGGCGAGTCGTCGCCGAGGACAAGCAAGTCGGGATGTAGTACCCGGCAGCTATCCACTGCCATGACCGCATTTGGAACTTCGCGAGCTATCTCGAAGTGACCGTGCCGTTGCACGATCTGGCGCGCCGCAACTGCTGCTCCCGGGTCCGAAATGGCAATAACGGCCGTGTAGACGCTTGAAGTCTCCATCAAACTAGCTATCGGCACGCCAGCCCTCAGCATTAACACCAATCCCGACGCAATAATTCATGCCAGTTCTGGAGGAGGTGGAGTTGACGTGTCCGGCGTAACCTTGCACTGTGACCTTGATTCCAGAATCCGATCGGTGGATGTTCAACGAGGGCAGCCATGTGCGGCTGTATGAAGTGCTCGGTTGCCAGCCTTTGACGGCGTGGTCTGATCCCGGCCGCCGGTTTGCGGTGTGGGCCCCGTCCGCTCGTTCGGTGGCGGTGTCGGGGGACTTCACGCAGTGGGATGGGGCTGCATCGCTGCAATTGGAGCCGCAGGCCTCCAGCGGTATCTGGGCCGGCGTGGTGCCAAACGCCAAAGTGGGCGACCGATATAAGTTCCGCATCGAAACCGAGCAGGGAGTCACCGTGGAGCGGGCCGATCCGCTGGCCTTCGCCGCCGAACTTCCGCCCCATACCGCTTCGGTGGTGACCGACCTGTCTTACGAATGGGGCGATGCGGACTGGATGAAGGACCGATCGGTCACACAGCGGTTCGACAAACCGATTTCGATTTATGAACTGCATGCCGGATCATGGCGCCATGCAGAGGCATACCGCAGCCTAACCTGGGCCGAGTTGGCGGAGCCTCTGTCTGATTACCTCATCGAGACCGGGTTCACCCATGTGGAACTCCTCCCCATCATGGAGTATCCCTTCTACGGCAGTTGGGGATATCAAACCACTGGCTTCTACGCCCCGACGGCCCGCTTTGGTCTTCCCACCGACTTCATGGGATTTGTCGATGCTCTGCACCAACGCGGTCTAGGTGTGATTCTGGATTGGGTTCCGAGCCATTTCCCCTCTGACGACTTTGCCCTTGGTCGGTTCGACGGAACGCCGCTCTATGAGCACGGAAACGCCATGGAGGGTTGGCACCCGGATTGGAAAAGCTATGTCTTCAACTACGGGCGTCACGAGGTTCGTTCATTTCTGACCTCCAGTGCCCACATGTGGATGGACCGATACCACGTGGACGGAATACGGGTCGACGCCGTTGCGTCCATGCTCTACCGGGACTACTCCCGCGAGGAGGGGGAGTGGATCCCCAACGTCCATGGAGGGCGAGAAAACCTTGAAGCCATCGGGTTCCTGCAGCAGCTGAACCAGAGCCTCGGCGAGAGGTTCCCAGATGCCATCACCGTGGCCGAGGAAAGCACAGCCTTCCCCGGTGTCACCCGACCCGTCTCCAACGGCGGCCTCGGCTTTGACTACAAGTGGGATATGGGTTGGATGCACGACACGCTCCAATACCTCGAACGAGATCCGATCCACCGGCGTTACCACCACAACGAGATCACGTTCCGGTCCATGTATGCCTTCAGCGAGCATTACGTGCTGGGTTTGTCGCACGATGAGGTGACGCATGGGAAAGGTTCGCTGGTCGCCAAGATGCCTGGTGACCCCTGGCAGCAGTTTGCCAACTTGCGTCTGTTGTACGGCAACCAATGGATGAACCCCGGCAAGAAGCTGCTGTTCATGGGTCAGGAATTTGGGCAGGGGCCGGAGTGGAATCACGACCACCCGGTGGCCTGGAGTCAGCTGGAGCTGCCTGAGCACAAGGGAATACAGAAATGGGTGACGGCACTCAACCAGATGTATGCGGCCGAAGGAGCGCTCTACGCCACCGACACCCTGGCCGAGGGATTTAGTTGGGTGGTACTGGATGATGGCGAGAACAGCGTTCTCGCGTGGTTGCGGGAAGCCGACGGCGAACGCCCGGTCTTGTGCGTGCTCAACCTCACCCCGATTCCCCGAGAGGGTTATCGCCTTGGTGTGCCGCTGGAGGGAACATGGGAATTGCTCGTGAACTCTGACGACAAGATATTCGGCGGGACGGGCGCCCTCACCGAGACGTCATGGGAGGCGGATGGTCACGGTGCCCACGGTCGACCCCAGAGCCTGGTGATCGATATTCCCCCTCTCGGAGCTATCGCACTCGCTCCCGCACAACCCACGTAGTCACCCTCGCTCGGTGTAACGAGCCTGTTGTTTCTCTGCAAGGACTGGCGCAGAGGTGACGATACGTGTATCACTGGAGCCATGGCGAAGGCGAAGAAACTTACCAAGCAGCGATACGAACAGGAACTGGAACGACTCCAGTTCGAGTTGGTGAAGTTGCACGAGTGGATCCGCGAAGAGGGTTTGAAAGTGGTCGTTGTGTTCGAGGGGCGGGACGCAGCTGGCAAAGGCGGCACGATCAAGCGCATCGCGGAGCCCCTCAACCCCCGGGTGGTGCGGATAGTAGCTTTGCCGGCGCCGACCGAGCGCGAGACGACCCAATGGTATTTTCAGCGTTATGTGGCTCAGCTCCCGGCTGCAGGGGAGATGGTCATATTCGATCGCAGCTGGTACAACCGGGCCGGCGTGGAGAAGGTGATGGGGTTTTGCTCCGACGCGGAATACAGCGAGTTCCTTCGTTCGGCTCCGGAATTCGAGCGCATGCTGGTTCGGTCGGGGATCGTCCTGATCAAATACTGGTTCTCGGTAAGCGACGAGGAGCAGGAACGACGCTTCCGGCGTCGGCTCACCGATCCAACAAAACGATGGAAGTTTTCACCGATGGATCTCGAATCACGGAATCGGTGGGTGGAGTACAGCAAGGCGAAGGATGCGATGTTTGCCACCACCGACATCAAACAGGCGCCGTGGTGGGTGGTGGAATCGGACAACAAGAAGGTGGCCCGTTTGAACTGCATCAGTCACCTTTTGACCCAGATCCCCTATGAGGACATCGAGCATCCCGAAATCACGTTGCCACAGGTCGCTAGGGGCGCCGGCTACGTTCGTCCTCCCATTACCGACCAGACCTTCGTGCCGCCCATCTACGAGTAGGTGCGAGCTTTCGGGTAGGCCTTACTTGCCGCTGTAGCGGTTGTTGTTCACGAACTCCTCGTTGGCGGCCACCCACCGCACGACGCTTCCTCGGCTCAGCTGCCCGCTGTCCAGGAGCTCGAACCAGTAATTGAAGCCGCTGGCATCGGGTTGGCGACCCAAAACGTTCTGGTAGAGGATCTCGAGGTAACGGCGATTGTCGACGCTTCCGTAGGTATTGATGAACTCATCACTGATGGCGAATTGGCCGCTGATCGCATCGATCGAGTACCCACCAACGTTGAGACCGATCCAGTAGTTGGCTCCATCGATCTCGGCCTGGCGATTGAAGAAGGCCAGATACAGCCGGAGCACGTCGGCCTGCTTGGTGGTGAAGTCGCTGCGGGTGATCAGGGCCTCGATGGTGTCGGCCGGTGTGTAGGCGCCAATGGGAGCGTTCCTGGGGACCGGAGTGGAGTCTTGACAGTTGTAATCGTTGTCGGTGAAGAAGGAGTCGGGCTGAGGCTGTTTTGTCGTGAAGTTCTGTGAGATGCTGCCATTGGAGTTGCTGACCCATGCAATCGCCCATGACGTGTGCCCGATGCAATACACGCCGACAGAGGCTTGGTTGGCGTTGGCGGCCAGCATGATTCGGCGATGGCCGTCGGATTCATTCCACTGGTTGACCAGTGTGTTCGTGCTGCCGCCGGAAACACTGGAATAGCGGGCGGCGAGGATTTCGGCCTCGACGAAACCTTGGTTGCACGAATCCGGATAGTGGGCCAACTGGGCGTTGGCGGAGTTTTCCTGTGCAATGCAGTTGAGGTAGCCCTCGAAATCCCCCCATTCTTTGTTCGCCAGAGGGGCCAAGCCGTAGATGTCGGAGCGAAGCCGGTTGATCGTGTCGAGCATCTCCGGCTCGGCATCATAGGCCCGAGCGACTTCGCCCGTGAACAAACCCGAGGCGCTGGCGGGGGAAACGCCCATTACGGTTGATCCGAAAGCCACCAGGATCGCCAATAGGGCGGCGAGTGTGGTGTTGGAGATGGCAGCAATCGGGGATCGAAGGGTCACAGAAGGATCATCGGCAGGTCAACCGACCCTGCCATATAGGGAATTTTACCTAGTCTGCTGGGCTACGCAGGTAGCTGCTTGTATGTCCTGGTCGGTGCGTTGGGTGATCCAGACCACGTTGTCGTGGAAGACTGCGCCATTTCCGGTGTCGGAGTCTTCTTCACGGACGGTGGCGTTTACCAGTTGCGTGCCCCAGCCCTTGGATATCGAGGCGACGCCAGGTCTGGCCACGGCGTCGTCCACTATCAGTTGTGCAGCGAAGGCTCCTCGTTCATTGCCAACAGTGACGCTCTGGCCGGGCGCCAACCCGTCGCGAGCAGCATCGGTGGAGGCGATGATCACCGGTGGCTCGCCGGTGCGCTCAAGCGTCTTGGCCGTCTGGGAGAACACTGTATTGATGTGCCAATCACTTCCGTTGGCTATGAGTTCATACCCCCCAGCGCTGTCTGCGCTCTCCTTGAGACCCCGCCATTCGGGCAGTCTGCCCAGCCCGTCACGCTCGGCTCGGTCGCTGGCGAAGCTGAAGGTTCGAATCGGCGGCGGGTCCGGGAGTCGCATCCAGCCGGTCTCCCGCAAGGCCTCAAATGTGAGCCCGGCGCTCCGAAAGGTCGCGGTGTCCAGCAGGGCCCGGGCGTAGTCCTCGTCGCTTGCTTGAAGGGCGGGGTTGGCGAAGGCCGGATCATGTTGCGCCAATGCGGTGGCCAGGCGTCGATAGATCTCCGTGTGAGATAGGGCCTCACCGGCTGGCTCTACGGCCCTTTCGTTCCAATGCAGGTAGTAGTGGCTGAAGCTGTCATTCATCTCCTGCTGCTCGTGTTGCATCGTGGATGGCAGGATGTAGTCGGCGAATGCCGTGGTGGGAGTGGGGAAGAGCTCGATGGCCACAGTGAAGAGATCGGCCCGGGCCAGTGCCCGCTGCACGCCGGTGGAGTCTGGGTTGGAGACCACCGGATTCGCTCCGCTGATGATGATGGCTTCAACGGGTGGATCGGCGGTCTCCAGCACGTCGACCAGGTTGGTCATAGCAAGTTTTCGGGTAGGCCCGACGGCCAGGGAGCGCATGGCCGCAGCCTCGTAGTTGACGGCGTAGGCGGGCGACGTGCTGTAGACCAGGCCGCCGCCGCGGTGTAGATAAGAGCCCAGCATGCCGGGGAGGCAGCTGACCGTGCGGGCAGCTTGGCCGCCGTGGGCATGGCGTTGCATCCCTTGGCCGAGCTTGATCGTCAGAGGCCGCTCGGAGGAGACGATCAGATCGGCGATCGTTTCCAGTTGCTCACCGGAAACCTCACACACCTTGGCGCCTCGTTCGGCGGGCCAGTGATCGAGGAGCTCAGAGAATTCGTCCCAGCCCTCAGTGTTCTCCTGAAGCCACTGCTTGTCATGGCCTCCTCGGTCCCGGATGAGACGGCACAACGTGAGGGCCAGAGCGCCATCGGTTCCGGGCCGAAGTTGCAAATGATGATCTGACCGTTGAGCTGTGCGGGTGCCAATGGGGTCGACGGAGATAACGGTGGCCCCGTGGGCTCGCGCCTTTTCGATGAAGGGCCACAGATGTTGGTTGGTGACCAGCACGTTGGCGCCCCACAGCATGATGACGCCAGCGTGAGCGATGTTCTCCGGGTCCATTCCATTGGCCGGCCCCTGGCTGTAGCTCAACCCAACATGCCCGCTTACCGAGCAGATCGAGGCCGAATGTCGGCTGGCCCCCAGAGCTTGCATGAGGCGTACCCCGGCGGGCAGTCCGACCCCCTGGATGAAACCCACGTTGCCCGTCCCGGTGAACGGCCAGATCGCCTCGCCTCCATATCGATCGCGCACGTCGATGAGTTTGGCGGCGATATCGGTGAGAGCGTTGTTCCAAGTTACGGGCTCGAACTCGCCAGCGCCTTTTGGCCCCACCCGTTTCAGCGGATGCAGGATGCGGGCGGGATCGGCGGCGTATTCCAGCCACGGGTTCACTTTCTTGCACAACCCGCCATCGGTGAACGGGTGAGCCGGGTTGCCGCGCAGCTTGACAGCTTTGCCGGCGTCCACCGTGACCACCCAACTGCATCCATCGGGGCAATCCAGTGGGCAGGCGCCGATCACTTCATGCATGCATCAAGTGTGCCGTACCGGTTGGTCCGTTCGGTGAGCGCATTCGGCGAGTGATGGATTGCGGCTGCGGTTTGCTCGCACGCGAACCTCACGGCAAGATGTTCTGCCCGCCCCTCTATTTGACCGGAACCCAATGGACTTCAACGAACCCGACGACTTTTCGGTCATCCGCAGCGAGATACGGCGGCTATGTGACAAGTACGGGAATGAATACTGGCGGAGCCTGGAGCCGGATACCTATCCAGAGGCATTCGTCACCGAGCTCACCACAAAGGGCTGGCTGGGATCGCTGATCCCCGAGGAGTATGGCGGCGGGGGCCTCAGCCTCACGGGAGCGTCGGTCATCCTGGAGGAGATCTCTGCCAGCGGTGGCAACCCCAGCGCATGCCATGCGCAGATGTATGTGATGGGAACGCTCCTCCGCCATGGGACAGAGGAGCAGAAGCGGCACTACCTTCCCAAGATTGCTGACGGCCGCCTCCGACTGCAGGCATTCGCCGTTACCGAACCGGTGGCGGGCTCGGAGACAACCAGAATCCGCACTCGCGCCGAAAGCGACGGCGACGTGTGGCGGATCAACGGTCAGAAGATCTGGACCTCCCGGGCGTTGTATTCCGACCTCATGATTCTCCTGGCCCGAACCACTTCGATCGATGAGGTCGACAACCGGCTCAACGGCCTGTCAGTGTTTCTGGTGGATATGCGCGATGCCAACGGCGACCTTCGCCCCGGGCTCACCATCAAGCCGATCGCCACGTGGATGAACCACAACAGCACAGAGGTTTTCTTCGACGACTTCGAGATCCCTGCCGACGCTCTCATCGGCACCGAAGGCAACGGCTTCCGCCACATTCTCGACGGCATGAATGCCGAACGGATCTTGATCGCCGCCGAGTGCATCGGGGACGGTCGGTTCTTCCTCGAGCGAGCGTCGAAATACGCCAACGAGCGGGTGGTTTTCGGCCGGCCCATCGGACAGAACCAGGGCGTGCAATTCCCCCTGGCCAAGGCTTACGCCGAGCTGGAAGCGGCCAACCTCATGAGGTTCAAGGCCGCAACGCTGTTCGACAATGGCCAGTCGTGCGGTGCTGAGGCGAATATGGCCAAGATGCTGGCCAGCGATGCATCGTGGGCGGCCGGGAATGCGGCACTGAACACCCACGGCGGTTTTGGTTTCGCCGTGGAATACGACATCGAACGCAAGCTGCGCGAGACCCGGCTGTATCAGGTGGCACCGATCAACAATAATCTCATCCTGGCGTTTCTCGCCGAAAAACGTCTCGGCCTTCCCAAGAGTTACTAGATAGCCAGGCGGGCGGATCGGTAGGTTCGGGCCTGATCCACGATCCATCTAAAGAGCGGGTCGTGATCCCGAGTGTCGAGCATCTCGGGGTGCCATTGAACGGCCAACACCGGGAGGGTCCGATGCTCCAATCCTTCCACAACACCATCGCTGTGGGCGGTGACGACGAGGCCTTCTCCAAGGCGGTCGACCGTTTGGTGATGGAGCGAATTCACCGAGAGCTGGGACCCATACAGCTGGGCCAACGACGAGTTGGGGGCAATCGAAATGGAGTGAGACAGAGTCCCGGAGGCGATGTCGTAGCGGGCGTGCTCGGGCACGTTCTGATGGAGTGTGCCCCCGGCCCACACGTTGATCAGCTGAAGCCCCCGGCAGATTCCCAGCACCGGTACCGAAGCACCATTGGCCGCCTCCATGAGATCTAGTTCGAACTGGTCCCGGACCGGCTCGGGCGGAAAGGCGTCGGTCTCAGCGGGAGCGTCATACCTCGAGGGGTCGATGTCTGCTCCTCCCGACAGTAGAATCCCATCGATGTGGCCCACATACGCGGACGGGTCGGTCTCCATTGGGAGGTTGACCGGCAGGCCACCGGCAGCCAGAACTCCCCTGGCGTAGTCGGCGTAGTACCAATCGCCGGAGAGGTGTTGCAGGTTGTCGGCGGTGCCGATGACCTGGGCGGCCAGCTTGCGGCGGCCGGTGAGGCCGATCAGGGGACGAGTCATGCCGAAACTCCCGGCGAGGCGGGAGCCAGGAGCGGGCGGGCGCCGCTAGTCTCCAGAAACCAGTCGACGAGGACCTTGCACTGCTCTCGGTTGCGGCCATCATGAGTCCGCATCTCCGCCAAAACCACCTCGGCCTTTTGGTCATGTTCGGCGAGGTAGTGCGCATCTGCGCTGGAGAGCCATGCCTCAACGTGGGCGATGTTGACCTCGGGGTGAAACTGGGTGCCAACCAGCGAGCCGATTGTGAAGAGCTGCGGGCCGTTGTCCGTTTGGGCCAAAACCGTGGACCCGGGCGGAGCGGTGAATCGATCGTGGTGCCACTCCATCCAGGGGCCGGGGCCGATCGGGTTGGCTTTGCCGTCCACTTCGTAGATTGTGTACCAACCGATCTCGGTGGTGGGGGAGCCCTCCACCGTTCCCCCTAGCGCTTCGGCGATGAGCTGGCCGCCGAAACACACGCCGAGAAGAGGTTGTCCGGTGGCGTATGCTTGGCGAATCAGATCCAGTTCCTCATTGACCCAGCTGCTGATTTCGTCCTTGGTGGTCAGCGAGCGGATCGAACCCATGATGGCCACCACGTCGTAGTCCGCAAAGGATGGAAAGGGCTGGGCAACGTTGGGGGAGTGGAGATCGGCTGTGACCACATGGGTCGTGACCACATACCCTCGCTCTGCCAAGCGAATGGCTACTTCACCACCGGGCCCGTCTGGTTCGTGGGCGATGACCAGGGCGGTGCCGCTCGCTTCGTTGCTCTGTTGGAGTTCCATCGCTTGTCCAATTTCGTTCGCTACCAAACGATGTTACGTTTGAGTAACCGGATCCCGGGTCCTTTGACATTACTTTGGGTCCAAAGTTAGTGTAATTCAGGTCTAACTAGGGGAGAATTCCAAATGAAGCTTCGATCGGTTCTTGCGCTGCTGTTCACATTCGCGCTTGTCAGCGCTGCCTGTACGGGGGGCTCCACGGCGGTAGACGATCCGCCCGCTGCCGATGACAGCGCTGCTGATGACAGCGCTGCCGATGACAGCGCTGCCGATGATGGCGCAGCCGATGATGGCGCAGCCGATGATGGCGCAGCCGATGATGATGCTGCTCCGCCGTCGGCAACCGGTCTCGACATCGACACGATCCTCGCCGCAGATTTGAACAACTGCGCCCCCGCCCCCACCGGGGACCCGATCAAGGTGGGCATGGCGATGGACTTCAGCGAGGTAGTCGGCTTCGTGGACATCCCCGGCTCCAAGCTCGTGCCCTATGTCGCTGAACTGATCAACTGCACCGGTGGAATCAACGGTTCACCGGTTGAGGTGCAGGTGCAGGACGTTGGCGGCGACGCCGGTAAGGCCGCTCTGGCCACGGACGAGCTTCTGAACTGGGGCGCGCAGTTCCTTATCGGTCCACCATTTGCCGATTTCGCTCTCCCAATTCTCCAGACCACCGAAGGCAAGGTGCCGCTCTTCCTGGCGGCTTCCACCGAGCCAACGTTGCCAGATGCCAGCATCAACTCCTTCAACGTCTCGTTCGATGACACGCTGCAATCCACCGCCGCTGCCAAATGGGCGCTGGATCAGGGCATTACCCGGGCGATCGTGTTCACCGAGGGTCAGGGAATTGCCTATTCCGGCTACAACCCGGACGTGTTTGCTGAAGTGTTTACCGCCGGTGGCGGCGAAGTGGTCAGCACCCAAACCTATGTCTGGGGGGCCGACACCGACTTCTCCGCCCAGGTAAATGAAATCGCCGGGCTCTCTGAAAACAACGAAGTGGTCTTCTCGGCCGCACTCGCTTTCCAAGTGACCGCACTTCGGGGCCAGCTGGAGGGCCAGGGCCTCGACTCGCTCACCTACATCGGAACCGACGCGTTGGATGCAACGGGTATTTCCTTTGAGGACAACAACGAAGGCATCGCCCACACCCCCCATGTCACAATCGTGGCGGGGGATCGCAACGACAAGCTCCTCGCCGACTTCGCCGCCGCGGAGGGTGAAGAGCTTGAGAGCCGGGGCTTCATGCCGCTGTACGTTGACTCCATGTTCCTGGGCATCCAGGGGATTCTCGATTGCGGTTGCACCGATTCCGAGGGCATCGGTGCCGCCGTTGCCCAGATCTCCGGATTCCAGGGCCTCTCGGGTGAGATCACCTACGCCGGAACCAACGGGATCCCCACCAAGAAGGTTCCAGTTCACCGGATCGTGAACGGCGAAGACGTCCAGGTTGACGTGAAATAACGTTCAACCGATGATCGAGATCTCGGGCCTGACAACCAGATATGGCGCGATCTCGGCACTTCGAGATGCCAGCCTGAGGGTTGACTCCGGTGAGGTGGTTGGCCTCATCGGGCCAAACGGTGCCGGCAAGACCACGCTTCTCGGAACTATTGCAGGACTGCTCAAACCGGACGCAGGAACCGTCACGTTGGAGGGGCGGGATATCACTGGCGCGTCGCCCGAAGTGATCCTGCGAGCCGGTTTGGCGCTGGTCCCGGAACACCGACGGATCTTTGTGGACATGACCGTGGAGGAAAATCTGAAGATCGGCGGCACCACCCGGTCAGCCTCGGAACGTGCGGCTCAGCTGAAGGAAATGAACCAGCTGTTTCCAGTCCTTGCAAACCGCTTCGACACCCCGGCCGGCTACCTGTCCGGGGGAGAAGCCCAGCAGCTCGCTATCGCTCGGGCCCTGATGTCAAAGCCAAAGCTGTTGATGATGGATGAACCCACTCTGGGCCTAGCGCCACTGCTGGTGGATGCCATCTTTGCCCTCATCGATCGCCTGCGATCGGAGGGAACAACCATCCTGGTGGTGGAGCAGAATGCCACCAGGATGCTCAGAGCTGCGGACAGGGCCTATGTCCTGCGCAGCGGGGCTGTGGTGGCCGAGGGGACGGGGCCAGAACTGCTGGCCCGAACCGACCTGTTCGACACGTTCGTGGGCGCGGGGCCAGCGTCATGACCGGGTTTCTTCAGAACCTGATCGATGGCGTCGGGCGGGGCAGTATCTATGCGCTTCTGGCGTTGGGCATTGCGGTGATCTTCGGTGTGATGCACCTCTTGAATTTTGCCCACGGTGAACTCATCACAATCAGCGGCTACGCCGCATATGCAGTATTCCAGAGCGGGTGGTCTTGGTATCTCGTAGCTCCACTTGTGATCGTTGTTTCGATCCTTACCTCGCTGGTGATCGAGCGGGTGGCGTTCAGCAGGGTTCGAGGGGCGTCAGACTTCACGCTCCTGCTCACCTCCTTTGGTATTCACTTCCTCGTCCAGGCGATGTTCCTGATGTATGTCTCCGCATCGGTCAAGTCGTTCCCGCGTCCCAGATGGGTGACGAGCACTTATTCGATCGGACCTTTGAGCGTTGAAGTGTTCGACACCGTCGTCATTGGCGTCACCATCGTCACCCTCGCCGCGACGGCGGCGTTACTTCAACGAACCATGTTCGGGCTGGCGCTTCGGGCCGCGGCTGCTGATTTCGACACTGCCCGGCTCATGGGGGTGCGCTCGGATTCGGTGATCCGCGGCGCTTTTGCACTCTCTGGTCTCCTGGCAGGCATCGCCGCCATCTTCTGGCTGATGCGATCGGGCAGCACCACACCAACGGCCGGCATCGACCCCATGCTGAAAGGGGTGCTGGCTGCCCTTATTGGCGGGTTGGGGAGTTTGCGGGGTGCAGTACTTGGCGGGCTCGTGCTCGGAATCACCGAGGTGCTATTGCGCTCTTGGCTCCCCGGCGGCGTCGCCGCGCTCACCGAGGGCGTGGTGTTCGGGCTGATCGCTCTTCTCTTCATCTTCCGGCCCCAGGGTCTCATCACCGTTGCCCATGCGGAGCGCGTCTGATGTTCCCCAATCTCAAGAGAGACGTGGCCTTCCCAGTTGTGGGGTCACTGCTCCTCTTCGGTCTAGTGCTGGGCGCCGGCCTTATCTATCAGGTGCTGGTGGGCGGAGCATCCGAACGGCTCGTAACCGCAATGCTCATCGACGCAATAATGGTGATCGGTATCCAGATCTACATTGGAAATACCGGCGTCTTGTCCTTCGGTCATATCGGCTTTGGCGCCATCGCTGGCTACGCCTTCGCTGTTCTGGCGATTAGCCCCGAGCAGAAAGCCAAAGTCCTGCCCAACGCCCCATTCGGACTCACCAACAATGGGCTCATTCCTGCGGGAGCAGTGGTAGTGGCCATCATCGTCACGGTGGCCGTGGCGGTTATCGTCGGTCTGGGTTTGGCCCGCTCGGGCGCTCAATCGGGGGCGGTATCGGCAACCGTCATAACCCTGGCGTTGCTCTTCGTGACACATGAGGTTGCTCGAAACTGGACCGAGCTAACCGGTGGCAATCGAATCGGGCTGTCCTTCCAGATCGGCGGGAAGCTGAATTCCCGGATCCCGATTCTGCTGGCGCTGGCCGCGTCGATCGTGGTGGCGAGAGTGTTCGCCCAAAGCCGCAGTGGGCGATTGGCCGCGGCCGCCCGTGAAGACAATCTGGCCGCTCGCGCCATGGGCGTAAACCCGCTCGTGCAGCAGATGGTGGCCCTGCTGCTCTCCGTCGTTGTGGTCAGCGTTGCGGCTTCGTTGCGGGTGTTCGAGACCGGCACCATCCTCCCCAATCAGTTCTTCTTTTCCTATACCTTGCTCACGCTCGTGATGTTGATCGTGGGCGGGCGCAACAGCGTCACCGGTGCAGTGGTGGGGACCATGGTGATCACCGCCGGAAGTGAGCTGGCCCGCCGTATGGGCACGTCCGGATTTGAGTTCTTCGGGCTCGGACTCGACGACGCTCCGGCTGACTGGATCTTCCGAGAGGGTCTCCCCACTGTCTTTCTCGGCGCGGCCATGGTGGGCTTCATGATTTGGAGGCCCATTGGCCTACTGGATGATTGGGAACTGGATGAGTGGCTGTTCGAGCGATTTGGCCGAGGCGAGGATCTTCAGCCGAGTGGTCTCCCCGAGGTGGCCGACACTCCCGTGGCCCGCCTCGCCGCCACGGGGATCGATGTCCGCTTTGGAGGGTTTCAGGCGCTCGATCAGGCTGGCCTCACAGCCACCAGTGGTGAAATCGTGGGGATCATCGGACCCAATGGCGCCGGGAAAACCACGCTGGTGAACGTGATCACCGGCATGGTTCCGCCGACCGCCGGCGAGTTTTCCATCGATGATCGGGATCTCACCCGGGCCCCGGCCCACATCCTGGCCAGGACAGGTTTGGTTCGGACCTTTCAGAACCTCCGGCTCTTCGGTGCGCTCACAGTTCGCGAGAACGTTGAGGCGGCGGCGCTGGTGGCCCGAGAACACCGGTCCCACCGCATTCTTCCCGATGCCGATTCACTTGTTGCCGAGGCGGGCTTGTGGGAACACCGTAATCGCCGGGCTCGGGAGCTGGATTACGGCAACTCCCGGCGGCTCGAGTTGGCTCGGGCGGCAGCCATGGCCCCGGCGTTCATGCTGCTCGACGAGCCCACCAGCGGCATGAGCGACACGGAGTCCATCACCATGATCGAGCAGGTGCGCCATATGGCTGCCACGGTGGGCGCCGGTGTGATCGTCATCGATCACGATCTCAACTTCATCACTGGGATCTCAGACCGAATCTACGTTCTCGATCAGGGCCAAGTCATCGCTGAGGGGACACCTACCGAGGTCCAGGCCGACCCGCTGGTTCAGGCCGCCTACCTGGGATACGAAGCGGAGGCGTAGAACCGCAATGCGAGCAGTTGTCCTCCCCCAGTCGAATGCGGAATTGCTCGTCGTTCCGGACCATCTCGAACCCGAGGCGGACGATGGCGTGGTTCTCGATGTCACGGCGTGCGGGATCTGTCATTCCGACCTTCACGTTGTGGACGGCGACTACGGCAAAGAGCCGCCGATCATCCTCGGGCATGAGGTCACCGGTGTCCATCCCGAACTGGGCCCGGTCATGCTGTATGCGCCGTGGGGCTGTGGGAATTGCCCGCAATGCGATCAGGGCCTGGAGATGCTGTGTCCCAACTCCAGCGAAGCGGGGTTGTTCACCGATGGTGGCTACGCCGAGCGGATGCGCATTCCCAACCTGTCCTATCTGACCCCGCTCAACGGGCTGGATCCTTATGACGCAGCGCCACTGGCGTGCGGTGGGCTCACCGCATATCGGGCCGTACTTCACGGCCTCGATCGCCTTCGCCAACGGGGTTCGGCAGCTCGGGCATTGATCATTGGGGCGGGCGGGCTTGGCCAATACGCCATCCGTTACCTTCGCCTTCTGACCGACGCCACGGTGGTGGCACTGGATCTCTCCCAGGCCAAACAGGCAACTGCGCTCGAGCTTGGTGCCCATCAGGCCGTTGTTGCTCTTGGTGGCGAAGAGCCGTTTGATCTGGTGATCGACTTCATCGGTGTTGAATCAACCTTGGCAACGGCGGCCGGGAGCGTGGCTCGCCTAGGACTGGTGGTGGTGGTGGGGCTTGGGGGTGGATCCATCCCGTTCGGTTTTGGGTCCGTACCGTTGGAGGCCCGTTTTGTCGCCAGTGTCTGGGGGAGTCGAGACCAGATGGATGAGCTGCTCGATTTCGCCCGCCGCGAACCATCGATCGTGCAACCGGTGGAGGTGCTGCCCTTGGCCGCCGCCCAGACAGCGCATTACCGTCTACGGGCGGGTGAAGTTCGCGGCCGTTTGGTGCTGGACATCAACGGAACCCGCACCCCTCAACCTGATGCACCTGATCGTTAGTCAATTCACTAATCCACCCCAATCTGGAGGAACTCACAATGGCCGGAATCTCAAGATCGATCGAGGAGTTTCGGTCGGTAGCGAACGAACACGATCTGCACACGATCGAGCTTGCGGCCCCCGACACCCAGGGCCACCTTCGCGGCAAACGTATCCCGGCCAAGCGGTTCCTGAACGGCATTCACGCCAGCGGTGCCAAGGTTGCGGATGCGATTTTTGTGTTCGATATCCAGAACGATTTGCCGGACAATGAATTCGTCAACATGGACACCGGCTACTTGGATGCGCACCTGATCCCGGACAACTCCAGCGGCCGAGTGCTCACTCACCGGCCGGGGTATGGCCTGGTCTTCGCCGATGCGGCCGACGAACACGGGAATCCCCATCCGCTCGCGCCTCGAAGCGTTCTCGCCGCTCAAATCGAACGCTGTCGGGCCGCCGGCGTGGATCCGTTCGTGGCGACCGAGTTGGAGTTCTACCTCTGCACTCCGGACTGGGAACCGGCGCAGAACTACATCCAATACAGCTCGGTCACCGATGCCCTCGAGTTTGAACCCGTTCTGCATGCGATGCGTAGCGCATTGCTCGGTGCCGGTATCGACGTGGAGTCGAGCAACGCCGAATACGGCCCCGGCCAGATAGAGGTGAACGCCGGTCCCGCCGATGCCTTGACCGCAGCTGACAATGCCACGTTGTTCAAGAGCATCATCAAGCAAGTAGCCGTACAGCACGGGATCCGAGCTTCCTTCATGCCCAAACCCTGGGCGGACCATTCGGGCTCCGGTCTACACGTCCACACCAGCCTCAATGCCGACGGGTCCAATGCGTTTGCGCCTTGCACCACCGGCGAACCCAATGAGCTCATGCGAAAATGGCTGGCCGGCATCCTGGCCAACGCCAGCGCTCTCACACTCTTGGGAGCCGCCACCATCAACGGGGGCAAGCGAATCCGCCCCTACACGTTTGCTCCAACGCATGTGACCTGGGGGCTGGACAACCGCACGGTCATGGCGCGCTGCATCGCCGAATCCGATTCGGGGGCAAATCGGGTGGAATACCGGAGCGCGGGAGCGGACGCCAACAACTACCTGATGATCGCCGGGCTCCTCGCCGCCGGAATGGATGGGCTGGAGCGGAATCTCGACCCCGGCCCGATGAGCGTTGGCGACGTGTATGCCGACCCCGGTGATCATGCACCGATCCCTGCCGATCTCCCGTCGGCCATTGCGGCTTTCTCGGGCAGTTCATTGGCGTCGCAGTTAGGCGACACGTTTTCCCGTAGCTTCGTGAGCATCGCCGAGGCCGAGGTTGCATTGGCGGTTGAGCATGCCGGCGGCGCCGACAAGGTGAACGATTGGGAACGGGCTCGTTTCATGGAGCACAGCTAGTGTGCCCCGCAGCCCCAGCAACCTCTCCTGTGACCGGCCCGAACGTCACCGACGCATCGCTGTATCTGAACGGCATTCCCTATGACCGGTTTGAACAAATGCGAAACACGCCCGGTCTGGTGTGGCATCCTTACGGCGACGATGGGTTTTGGGCGGTCACGCGTCATAGCGAAATCAAGGAAGTCTCCAAGAACTCCGAGGTTTTCTCCTCGGCGATCGGGCACACCAATCTGTGGGACCTCGAAGCGGACGCGCTGGAAGCACGACGATCCCTTATCGACACCGACGGCGCCGACCACACTCGACTTCGCCGTCTGATCGCTCGCTCCTTTACGCCCAAGAATGTCCGCCGCTGGGAAGACACAGTTCGCTCCATCACCACCGAACTCTTGGACAAATTCGTGGCTGCCGGAGGTGGCGATTGGGTGGAGCTGGTGGCAGCCCCGTTGCCGATCCGGGTGATACTTACGATGCTTGGCGTCCCCGTGGAAGACGCTGGCTATTTGGTGGAGCTGTCCAATTATCTGGTGGAGGGCACGGGTGAGAGCCAGTCGATTCCCGCCGACGCTTTCGGCAACACCACCGAACTTCGCTTGCTGCCCTTCAACAGTCCGGCCAGCCATGCCCTCTATGAATACGGGGAGAAGCTGGCGGCGCTGCGAAGGGCGGACCCCCAGGACGATCTGGTGACCAGCCTTGTGCAAGCAGCCCAGGAGGAGGGCAACCGACTGAGCGGGAGCGAATACCGCAATCTGTTCCATCTGCTGGTTTTCGCCGGCAACGAGACCACCCGTACCGCCATTTCCCATGGAGCGATCGCCTTGGCGGATCATCCCGACCAATGGGATCGAATCCTCACCGATCGCAGTCTCATCGAGTCCGCCACCGAGGAGATTCTGCGGTGGTCCACGCCGGTGATGCACATGCGCCGCACCACCAGCTGTGCCACCGAGTTGGCGGGCACCCCGATCACTGCTGGTCAAAAAGTGGTGATGTGGTATGGCTCGGCCAACCGCGACGAAACCGTCTTTGATGATCCATTCATGTTCGATGTTGGCCGCGTCGACAACCCTCACTTCGCCTTCGGCGGCGGCGGGCATCACCTCTGCCTCGGCGCCTTCTTGGCCCGGTTGGAACTGATCATTCTGCTGGAGGAAATGACCACCAGGAACATATCCCTGGAACGAACGGGCGAACCTGTCCGCACCCCGTCCAATTTCGTTCACGGGATTCTCTCCGTTCACATGACCGTCAGCACAAACCCCAGGAGTGACCAGCATGAGTGAGCAGATCGAAGAGCCAATGGTTCAACTGGCAATCGATGCCGATGTCTGCATCGGCGGCGGGCAATGCGAGATGGTGGAGCCCGAGACGTTCATCGTTGATGACGAGACCGTGATCGCCCGGTTCATCGGACCGCCCGAGCTGCCGAAATCTCGGGCCGAACTCGTGGTGGAACGGTGCCCCAGCGGGGCCATCTCGGTCGTCTCGAACGCCAGCTGATGGAGACCTACGACAACTGGATCAACGGCTCCTTTGTGGTGCCGGCGGAAGGTCGGCGAATGCTGACGTCCAACCCGTACACCGGTGCGGCGTGGGCCGAAGTGGCGGATGATCCGACCGCGGTCGATGTAGCGGTACGGGCCGCCCGGGCGGCTTTCGAAGACGGGCCATGGGCTACGATGTCGGGCCAGGAACGCGCTCGCTGTATGCGCCGACTGGGTGAGCTCACCACCCGTGAGGCCGATGCTCTCGCCAAGATCGAAACGCGCGACAACGGCAAGATCATCCGGGAGACCACCGCTCAAGCCAAGAGTCTGCAGAGCTATCTCGACTACTTCGCCGGCATGACCGACAAGATCGTTGGTCAACAGATCCCCAGTCCTTCACCCAATTTCTTGGTTTACACCGAACGCGTACCAAAAGGCGTGGTGGGAGCGATCATCCCGTGGAATTCGCCGCTGGCTCTGCTCACTTGGAAGCTAGGTCCACTCTTGGCCTCGGGCTGCACGGTGGTGGTGAAGCCATCGGACATCACCCCGGTCACCGCCCTGCTGCTGGCGCAGCTGGCAAGCGAGGCCGGGTTCCCTGACGGTGTGATCAACGTGGTGACCGGTGGTGCGGAGGTTGGTGCCGGCATTACATCGCATCCCGGCATCGACAAGATCACCTTCACCGGCGGGGGCGCCACGGCTCGGCACGTGGCTCGGGCGGCCGCCGAGAACCTCACGCCAACGGTGTTGGAATTGGGAGGAAAGTCCCCCCAGATTCTCTTTGCCGACGCCGATCCCGAGGCAGCTACCAATGGTCTGCTGGCCGGGATCTTTGCCGCCAGCGGGCAGACGTGTGTCGCCGGTTCGCGGGCGTACATTCACGTTGACATCGCAGACGAGATCATCGCACGGCTCGTGAAGCGCGCCGGCGAATTGGTCCTGGGCGATCCCAGCGACATCGCAACCGAGATGGGCCCGGCGGCGTCCGATGCCCAGCGTGATCGAATCATCTCGATGGTGGATAAGGCCCGAGCAGAGGGCGCTACGATCGCCGCCGGGGGTGTAGTTGATCCAGAGTTGGGTGGACGGTTCGTCCGGCCCACCGTGATCACCGGTGTCGACAACCAAACATCGATCGTCCGGGAAGAGGTTTTCGGCCCGGTGCTGGCGGTGATGACCTTCACCGACGAGGACGAGGTAGTCGAACTGGCCAACGACTCCGACTACGGCCTTGCTGCCGGGGTCTGGACCAACGACATCCGTCGCGGCCATCGCATGGCCCGCAAACTCAACGTTGGCACAGTCTGGATCAACACCTACCGCAACGTTAGCTACATGGCGCCCTTCGGTGGCTTCAAACAGTCCGGTTACGGTCGGGACAACGGGCTGGAAGCTCTCGACGGCTTCCTTCAGACCAAGACCGTGTGGGTTGAGTTGGCGGGCGCAACTCGCGACCCGTTCGTGGTGGGCTAGTTGGGCTCGTGCGGGGTGTTCGGCTGCACGATCACGGCTTGCAGGAGCGTGGCGAGCTCGTTGATCTGCGGGCCGGTCAAGCCGCCCAACATCGCACCCGCTCTCTGATTGAATCGGGGAAACACCCTCTGAATGACCTCCTCGCCCTCGGGGGTGAGCGAGGTGTGCATTCGCCGGCGGTCCCGGTTGGTCCGGCGTATCTTCACCAGGCCCTGCGTCTCCAGTCCTTTCCTCACACCGGTGAGGGTTCCCAGCGTGAGGCCCAGCTCGGCGGCCAGACGGGAGCTGTCCATCTCGCCCCACACCCACAGCACCCACAGCACGGCGAAGCCGCTCCACGAAAGGCCCTCCTCGGTCAGCACCTCCCGCTCGGCGGTGCGGCTCACCACGGTCGCAGCTCGGTAGATGTTGGAGACCGCTCGTTCCACCTCAAGGTCCACTGGCTGGCCCTCAAGCCGGGAGCGAATATCGGATTCGGCCTTCAGAAGAGCATCGGGGTCATAGTCATAGGGCACGGCGCTTCCTTGCCACGGCGGGAGGGAGTTTGAGGTTGCTTTGGGTCCAAAGTAACGTGAAGCTCAGCACAATGCCCCACCATCGCCTATCGAGAACGAACCGAGAGCGGCCGTGACCCCCGCCGCCGCGCCCATCGATTTGAACGATCCGGCAACGTTCGCGGCCGGGATTCCTCACGAGGGCTTTTCCCAGATGCGAGCCGCCCCGGGGTTGTGTTGGTCCCCCGCCGGCCGGGGCGCAACGGCCGGCTTCTGGTCTGTCGCTCGCCACGCCGATCTTGGTGTGGTCTCCCGCGACTCCGCAACCTATTCCTCGGCCGTCGGCCATATCCAGATCTACGACATCGACGTTGACGCTCTGGATGCTCGGGCCTCCATGATCGACATGGACCCGCCGATCCACACCCGGCTACGGCGACTGGTGAGTTCGGCATTCACTCCTCGACATGTGCTGGCCTACACCGCGGCGGTTCGAAACCGCATACGCGCCGCGCTGGATGACCTTCAGGTCAACGGCGGTGGAGACTGGGTGAAGACGGTGGCTGCTCCGATCCCGATTGGCGTGATCTGCGATCTGATGGGTGTTCCTGAAGAGGATCATCGCTACATGATCGAACTCTCGGATCATCTCGTAGCAGGCACCGGACAGGAGCCGTTGGAGCCCACTGCGTACGGCAACACCACCGAGCTCCGGCTGCTCCCGTTCAACAGCCCGGCCGCATCGGCGATGTCCGCCTACGCCAACAAACTGGCCGACCGCCGCCGCTTGGCTCCAACTGACGATCTGATCTCCAAACTGATTACGGCCGAGATCGACGGTGAGCGACTGACACCCGACGAGTTCGCCAACTTTTTCCGGCTCATGATTTTCGCTGGCAACGAAACCACGCGGTCGTCCATGGCCCACCTCGCCCTTCACCTCCAGCAGTTCCCGGATGCGTTTGCCGCGGTGGAACGGGATCGCTCACTGCTCCCTGCCGTGGCAGATGAGGTCATCCGTTACTCCTCGCCCATCCTCTACTTCCGGCGCACGGTCACTAAGGCAACCGAACTCGCCGGCACCCCGCTGACCGTTGGCGACAAGGTTGTCATGTGGTATGCATCGGCCAACTTCGACGCAACGGTCTTTCCCTCACCGCAGGAGTTCCGGGTGGATCGGCCGTCGGTCCCTGCCCATGTGGCTTTCGGCGGCGGTGGGGCTCACTATTGCCTCGGCGCCTCCCTGGCCCGGCTGGAAGTTTCCGTACTCATCGACGAGATCCTCGATCGGCGGTTGCGGCCGGTCTCCACCGGCCAGCCGATCTTTGTGGAATCCAACTTCGTCAACGGCATAGAGTCACTCCCGGTGCACCTATGACGGTTGATGCCTTTGGCGCCCCGGTTGCGGCTGCTTCACCCGAATCGGTGATGGCGTGGGATGCGGCATGGATGGATTTTTACCACTTCGAGGGGCAGGCATTCCGGCTGCTGGCCGCCGCCAACGACACCGATGACGCCTTCGCCCTGGGGTCTGTCTTTTGCGGCACTTATCGGATCTTGGGTGGATCCGCCCCCGATTCGTACCGGGTCCAAACGGATCTGGAACGAGCCCGCACCCGCTCGAGCAGCGACCGCGAGCTCAGCCATTTGGACGCTCTGGGCCATATGGTCGATGGCGACTTCAGCCGTGCCGCCAAACGCTGGGATAGTATTGCCGCCGCCTGCCATGATCTGGCCGCAGTGCGATTCGCTCACGATGTCTACCTGCATGTAGGTGATGATCACGGCCGGCTCGCTTCCAGTTCGCGGGCTGCCGCCGATTGGCCAAAGGACGCCGCCGGCGGTGGATTCGTGCTTGGTCAATACTCCTTCGCACTGGAGGAGGCCGGTGACTACGCCGCCGCGGAAGATGTCGGTTGGCAGGCGTTGGAACGTGACCATCGGGACCTCTGGGCTCTCCACGCCCTCGCCCATGTCTATGAGAGCACGGAGAGTCATACTCAGGCCTTGGATCTCCTGCGAGGGCGAATGGAAACGTGGAGCCAACAGCCAGCCCTCGCCACGCACATTTGGTGGCATCTTGCGCTCCGTCTGATCGCCGCCGGATCCTTCGACGAGGTGTTGGCGATCCACGACTCGCTCCAGCCCGAGACAACGATGCCGTTCGGGCTCAGTGATTTGGCCTCGCTCCTCTGGAGGCTCGAATTGGTGGGAGTGGATGTTGGTGGTCGGTGGAAGCCCCTCGCCGACGCGTTCGCATCCCGGCACGAGCAGCACACCGTTGGGTTTCTCGACCTTCACTTTGCGCTGGTCTTTGCCCGCTGTCCGGATCATCCCGCCGCAGCGACGTTCTTCGCCAGCGTCCTCGAGCGGCACGCTGGTGCGGCCGAGAACAACGAGACTTTTCAGAATGTCGTGAAACCGCTCACCGAGGCGATTCGGATCAGCGGCAGCCAACCCGATTGCGCCCTCACACTGCTGCAATCGATCGAAGCCGATACGTATCGGATCGGCGGCAGCATCGCCCAACGAGACCTGATCAACCGAACCCGGACGGCCCTGGAGGCGCACCGATGACATGGCAACTCAGCCCCGAACAGATCGACCTTCAGACTCGGGCCCGACAACTGGCCACCACCGTGATCGGGCCGCGTGCGGTTGAGGTCGACGCCGCGGAGCAGTACCCGTGGGAGAACGTCGCGGCGCTCAAGGAGGCCGGTTTCACCGGGATGACCGTTCCCCGGGAGCTGGGCGGGGCGGGCCGATCCTTCCTCGATGCCGTCCTCGTTGTGGAGGAGATGGCCAAGGTGTGTGGCGTAACCGGCCGTATCGCCGTGGAATGCAACATGGGAGCGATCTCGGCGGTGATGGCGTACGGGACCGATGGGCAGAAGAAGCTCGCTGCTGACCTCGTACTCAATGGCGACAAGCCAGCGATCTGCATCACCGAACCTGGTGCCGGTAGCTCGGCGTCACAGATGACAACTCGCGCCGATCGAGTTGGCAGCGACTACGTCTTGAACGGCAAGAAACACTGGATCACGGGTGGAACCGTGTCGTTGCTTCACCTGATTTTCGCTCGGGTGTTCGATGAGGATGGGAACGAGGAGGGGATCGGTGGCTTCTTGGCAGTGCGCGATGAAACTCCCGGCCTGAGCTTTGGAAAACGGGAGCCGACCATGGGGCTTCGAGGTATCCCGGAGATGGAGGTGATCTTCACCGACATGCTGATCCCCGCCAGCATGGTGCTGATGCCGCCCTCCGGTTTCAAACGGGGCTTCGCAGACCTCATGAACGCCTACAACTCTCAGCGGGTGGGGGCCGGAACGGTGGGCCTGGGAATCGCCCAAGGCGCTTACGAGCTGGCGTTGGCCTATGCCAAAGAACGCCAACAGTTCGATCGCCCGATCGCCGAGTTCCAGGGACTTCAGTGGATGCTGGCAGACATGTCGGTGAAGCTGGAGGCGGCCCGCAGCCTCACCTACCGTGCGGCGGAGTCTCGGGGGGCAGACGGGTCGCCGTTTCCCGATGCCGCAATGGCCGCTCAGGCCAAGATCTTTACCGCCGAGGCGGCGATTCAAGTGGTGAATGATGCCCTTCAGGTCTTTGGGGCGGCCGGTTACAGCCGGGACAATCCGTTGGAACGCATGTACCGCGACGTTCGTATGTTCACCATCGGTGGAGGCACGGCTCAAATCCTCCGCACCGTGGTTGCGTCTCGAATTTTGGATATGAAACTGCCGCAGACCCGCGGCGGGTTCCTCCCTCGTGACGCCTGATGCCTGCTCCTCTCGACGGTGTCCTTGTGGTGGCTCTGGAGCAAGCCGTGTCTGCCCCCTTTGCCACCCGTCAACTGGCCGATCTCGGCGCTGAGGTCCTCAAGGTGGAGCGCCCCGGCGAGGGAGAGTTCGCCCGGCACTATGACTCCGCAGTTGGGGGAACGTCGGCGTTCTTCGTGTGGGCCAACCGCGGCAAGCAGAGCATCGAGCTGGATATCAAGAATCCCACCGATCGGGCCACACTCGACCGCTTGATCGCGGGGGCCGACGTCTTCATCCAGAATATGTCGACCGCAGCAGCCGGTCGGCTGGGGCTGCTGGCTGATCAGCTCCGAGTGACCAATCCGAAGTTGATTGCGTGTGACATTTCGGGATATGGCCAGGGCGGTCCTCGAACCGACGACAAGGCATACGACCTCGCCATCCAGGCGGAAGCCGGCGCCATCGCCCTTACCGGAAGCGCCGAGGCCGTCTCAAAGGTGGGGTTCTCTGTGGCCGACATCAGCTCGGCGATGTATGCGTTCTCTTCCATCCTCGCTGCCTTGTATCGACGTCAGGCGACCGGTGAGGGCGCTTCGATCGAGGTGTCGATGTTGGAGAGTCTGGCCGAATGGACCGCCGTCCCCACCTATGCCGCCGTTGGACGGGGCGTGATCCCGCAACGGGCGGGCCATCGCCATGCCATGATCGCTCCGTACGGGATGTATGCCCTCGCTGACGGCGAGATCATCATGATCGCAGTGCAGAGCAATCGGGAGTTCGTGTCGTTTGCCGAGCATGTACTTTGTGATGCAACCCTGAGCGAGGACGTGAGGTTCGTCAACAATGACGACCGGATCGCCAACATCACCGCTCTCGAGAATGTGATCAACGAGACCTTTCGTTCGGTACCTGCGGGTGAGATCCGGGACCGCCTCCGGCTTGGCCGGATTACGCACAGCTCGGTTCGGGATCCGCATTCCCTGTGGCAGCACGAACAGCTACGGGCTCGGGGCCGCTTCATGACCGTGACCACCCCAACGGGCGAGGCCGAGGTCTATCGGTCACCGTTCAATATCAGCGGGGTTTCTGCACCACTCGCCACGATTCCGGCCCTCGGCGAGGACGCCACCGGGATCGTCGCTCGACTACTCGAACGGGCGGACCAGGGTGCCTGATCGGCAGGCGCATACGGCATGGCGTGAGTCTGGTTCCGGTGAGCCGTTGGTCTTCTTGCACGGGTTGGGGGGCAGCGCGGATTCGTGGGGGCCACAGCTGGCCGACCTGAGCCAGTCCCGGCGCTGTATCGCCTGGGATATGCCCGGTTATGGCGACTCTGATCCCGAAGACCCGCTCACCTATGAGGCGATCGCCGAGCGACTGGTGGCATTTCTCGATCGGTTGGCGATCGACCAGGCCGACCTGGTTGGCCTGTCGTTCGGAGGGATGCATGCCTTGCATACGGCCCTTGGTTTCCCCGACCGGGTTCGCCGCTTAGTGTTGGCCGACACCAGTCCGGAGTTTGGAATGGATGGCACCGATCCGGAGGAGTGGAAGGCGGCTCGGCTTGCGGCGATCGGTGAGGGGCAAACACCGGGGTCGATCGGAGCAAGCGTTTTGGACGGCATCGTGGCCCGACCGTTGGCGCCGGAAGTTCGTGAGGCGCTCATCGCATCGTTCGATCGTATTCCGGTGAGTGGGTTCCGAGCTGCGGTGGCGTGCCTCCCCGAAAACAGTATTCGCGATCAGCTCGGCGAGATTCCCCACCCGGCTCTGGTGATCGTGGGCGAACTGGATCAGGAGACACCGGTGTCCTATGCCCAGGCGTTGGCGGACGGCCTGCCAAATGCGCAGCTGGTGGTAATGCCGGGCGTTGGGCATCTGACTCCGTCCGAGGACCCCGATAGCTTCAATCGGCATGTTCGAGAGTTTCTCGATCTCACTTCCACTCTGACCACCACCAAGACATCCCAGGAGAACGCACCGTGACCCTTGCTGGAATGGCCTATTCCGATGGCCTTCTCACCCCGGCCCGCGCCGAGGCGGTGGAGTTGATGCGGGCGCTCGGTCCCACGATCGCCGAACGATCGGCGAAATACGATCGAGAAGCCAGTTTTCCCTACGAAAACTGGGATGATTTCGCAAATGCCGGTTTACTGGGTCTCTGCATCCCAATCGAGGCTGGCGGCCGGGGTTTGGATTTTGTGGGCTACGCCTTAGTGGCCGAGGAGCTCGGTCGGCACTGCACCGCCACCGCCCTCACGTTCAACATGCACATCGCTACCACGTTGCTCACCGGCCAAATCGCCGACGACATGCAACTCACCGCGGACGAACGAGCCCTGTTGCACGAGCGGCGCTCGCTGCTTCAAGCCGGCGTGATCGAGCGGCAGTTGATTCACAGCCAACCCTTCTCCGAAGGGATGTCCGCAGGCGCAACATCCGGCTTTGGCACAATGGCCGTTCCGGTGGAGGGTGGCTATCGGGTCACCGGTCGGAAGATCTTTGCTTCGCTCAGCGGAGCCGCCAACATCAACAACGTGGTGTGCATGGTTGAGGGAGATCCTCGAGTGCGTCTCCTTGGCGTGCCAGCCGACGGTGAAGGGGTGCGGATCGAGGGCGACTGGGATCCGCTGGGGATGCGAGCCACCGACAGCCGGAACCTCGTGATGGACAACGTGTTCGTTCCCGCCGAGCACGAGTGGATCCCGCCCGGCATGTTCGATCAAGCTGCCCAACGCTGGCCCTATTTTTACATGACGCTCTCGTTCGCATACGTTGGCCTGATGCGCGGTGTTATGGACGCCACCGCCGAGTATCTCATCGGTGACGGTGGCCCCAACGCCCGCCGCAACCATCCCATCAAGCAGCAGGGGTGGACGGCGATGAACCTCATTTATGAGCAGGCCCAAGGGCTTTGTTATCGGGTACTCGGCGAGACGGGGGTGGACCCCACTCCGGCCGCGGTCAGGCGAGCCTGGGCATCGACGGTGACCACCATGGAAGGGTCGGCCGAACTGGCCTCTCTTGCCTTACGGGTATGCGGCGGTCGTTCGCTTTTGCGACCCTCCCGCCTGGAGCAGTTCTACCGCGATGCCCGCTGCGGTGCCACCATGCTCCCGTGGAGCGTGGAGGTCTGCATGGATCGCCTCGGCCGAGCCGACCTCTTCCGAGACGACTCCGAGTCCCCGGCATGACCCGTGGTTCGATGACAGTGAGCTCCGATGACCTGAGCTCCGATGACCTGAGCTCCGATGACCTGAGCTCCGATGACCCGTGGTTCGATGACAGGGCGTTCCGATGACAGGGTGGTCTCGATGACAGAGTGGCGGTGGGTGGAGCGTTACGCCCAGCAGTTTCGGGCCTGTGAGGTAGCGGCTGGCGATGTTGCCGTGGTGCTTTCGGAAACCACCAGCCGTCCGATCATCGTGGAGACCGCTCGTCTGGCCCTCGAGAGCCTCGGCGTCGCCGCCGTCCACGTGGCTGTTCCCACACCGCCCAATCCTGGTCCCGTGCCGATCCGATCCACTGGGGCTTCGCAGGCCCTTGCTGGTCACCCGGCTGCCCTCGCTGCGCTCAGCACCGCCAGTTTCATCGTGGACTGCACCGTGGAGGGTTTGCTTCATGCCCCGGAGCTGGGCGCCATCTTGGCCGGCGGTGCCCGGGTGCTGATGATCTCCAACGAGCATCCGGAAAACACCGAGCGGTGGCCGCACGATCCCTCGCTTGCCCACCGGGTGGCTGATGGGCTCGCTCGGTTGGAGGCGGCCTCTACCATGCGGGTTGCCTCGGCTGCTGGCACCGACCTGACGATCAGGTTGACTGGATCGTTTCGAACCGGATCGCATGGCTGGTGCAACGAGCCTGGGTCTATCGCCCACTGGCCGGGCGGACTTGTTCTGGCGTTCCCGGCCGAGGGTTCGGTGAACGGCACCCTGGTTCTCGCGCCCGGTGATGTGAACCTCACCTTCAAGGAGTACCTACGGGAGACCGTGACGCTTACGATCGTGGCGGACTTCATCACCAACATCGAGGGCGACGGCGTTGACGCCGAGCTGTTCCGCTCCTATCTCGCGGCGTTCGGTGAGCCCGAGGCCTATGCCGTGAGCCACGTTGGCTGGGGCATGAACACCGCAGCACGTTGGGACGCCATGGCCCTGTGGGACAAGGCCGATTTCAACGGGACCGAACTCCGGGCCTTCGCCGGCAACTTCCTGTACTCCACTGGCGCAAACGAAGTGGCCGGCCGGTTCTGCCGGGGCCATTTCGATTTGCCGATGCGAAACTGCACCGTTTCGTTGGACGGCGCGCCCATGGTAGTAGAAGGTGAACTGATCCCGGAGCTGCGTCCGGAGCCGTGAACGAGGAGAGAGCTGGAAGCGTGCGATGACCTTTGATCTGAATGACTACCAACGTGTTCGGGTGCTGTTCCCCGATCAGTTGGGTTTGGCCCGTGGCAAATACTTGATGCCGCATCTGGCCGAGCGGGGCACCGGCCACTGCGCCACCACCTACGGCCTGTCCTATGACCGAAGCATGATTCCGGCGCCGGGCTCATATCTCCTCGAAGGGCTCATTGACCTTGAGTGCAAGCTGGATGCCAGCACACTGCGGCCCGGTTGGGAAGCGAACCCCACCGCGGTTGCCATTGGTGACCTCACACTTCACGGGGAACCGTTCCCCTATTCAGCTCGGTACGTGCTCCAGCAGGCGATCGCCTGCTGGGGCGACATGGGCTACTCGGTGAAGATTGGCATCGAAACCGAGGCCTACCTGCTGCAGCAGACCGGCGATGGCAAATGGGATCGTTACCAGAATCCTCGCTCGATGGTGTACGGCACGGGGATAGGTAGCGACCCGACCGGCGTGATCGATGCCATCATGCGCACCGCCTTGGACAGCGGCTTTCGGATCGAATCGATCAATGCTGAGTTCGACGAGTCCCAGTACGAGCTGACGCTTCAATACGACGACGCCTTGAAGGCCACCGACGACATCTTCCTTTTCCGCTTGATGGCGCGCGAGATTGCTTTGGCCCATGGGCTGGATCTCACCTTCCTGGGCAAACCGTTTCCCGAGATCAGTGGGTCCGGGGTCCACGTGAACATGTCCCTGTGGGACGACAACGGTAACAACGTGCTGGCCGACAAGTCAGATCCGGACGGCATTTCAGCATTCGCGCGAAACGCCATTGCCGGACTGTGTGCCCACCATCAGGCACTGGTGGCGGTGACCGCTCCAACGGTGAACGCTTACCGACGGCTGCAACCCGCCCAATTGAGCGGCTACTGGGCCAACTGGGGACTCGACCACCGCTGCGTGGCAACTCGCGTTCCGCCGGCCCGCGGTGTCGGAACCCGGATCGAGAGCAGGGTGGCCGATGGGGCAGTCAACATTCATCTCGCCGTTGCGGCCGTCCTCACGGCGGCTCGACTGGGCGTGGTGAACCAACTGCCGTGCCCACCGCCCGAGACAGGTGACGGGTTTGAGGATGTCAACACCGACGTTGCGGCGGCAGCGAACCTCAATGAAGCACTGGACCAGTTGGAGGCCGATGCCACGTTTTGCGCCGGAATAAGCCAGCCGTTGATCGACAACTTCGTTGCGAACAAACGAGCCGAATGGCAGCGGTTCATGGATGCTGAGGGCTCATTCGAGGGCTCCCAGCCCGCCAGCGTTTGGGAGCTCAACGAGTACATGATGTACCACTAGGCCGAGAATCCTTTGGCGGCTCGTGGACCTACAGTGGTGCCATGGCAGAGCAACGACGGTTTCGCATGGGCCGGCTGGACCACGTGCACATCCGAGTACCAAATCGAGCCGAGGCCGCTGCGTGGTACGCGAAGTACCTCGGTTTCGAACCCGTCAAAGCGTTCGACTTCTGGGCCACCGGGTTTGAGGGTGGCCCGCTTCAAATTTCCGCCGATGGGGGCGAGACCATGTTGGCGCTGTTTGAAGCGAGCGACGGCCATCCGATGATCCCCCAGGAAACCGGTGTCGCTTTCAGTGTTGACACCGAGACGTTTATCTCTTTTGCTCGTTCGCTCCCCGGGCCTATCAACGGCCCAAACGGTGCCCCGCTCGAGGCCAACAATGTGATCGACTTCGACATGTGTTGGGCATTCGATCTGGCCGACCCCTGGGGGAACCAGTACGAGCTCAACTGTTACGACTACGAAGGTGTACGACAAGAACTGATCGACCGTGACGGGATTTCGCCGGTGCGCTACTGGTCGCGGGAACTCTACGAGGATCACCTTTGACGGATCGATTGACCAGCTAACTGCAGTCATTCACGCCCGCTCAGCGGGCACCAATGACTGCGGGTTCACGGGGTGAGCGTTTCCACGTACGCCACCATTTGGCGGCAGATGACGGCAAGGTCGCTCACGTTGTCGGTGTGTTGGGAGGGCTTCATGCAGAAGGTCGTGTAGCCGGCCGCCAGTTGCTCAGGGAAGGTGGTCATGGATTGGCCAACTCCCGCCACGTCGTGCGCCCCGGTGAATCGAGCCCGGGTGCCACCGATCTTCTCCAACTCGTCCACGCTCCGACCGGCGGCAGCCATGCCGTCGGCCAGACGCGCCAAATCCTCCTCCGATGGCGAACCGAACGGATGGAAACCGTCGCCATACCGCACCAGTCGACGGAGCAAATGGTCGTGCATCGACTGGCCACCGAACCACATCTTGGGACGGCCAGGCCGAAAGGGCTTGGGTTCGGAATAGACCTCGGTGAAGTGGAAGAACTTACCGTGGAAGGTTGCCGGCGATCGTCCCCACAGCAGCATCAGTGCTTCCAGCTGCTCGTCGAGAATGCGGCCCCGCTGATCGAACGGGACGCCCAGGGCATCGTATTCGTCCTTGTGCCACGAGACCGTGGGCTGCACGACCAGCCGTCCTTCGGAGAGGCGGTCCAGCGATGCCAGTTCCTTGGCCATGGCCACGGGATGGCGGAGCGGGGCGATGATGGCTCCCAGAACGATTCGGATGTGGCTGGTTCGGGCGGCGACAGCGGCGGCCATCACGATGTTGCTGGGCCAGGCCGTCATGGGATCTTGATTGCCGGGGGCGGCGTAGGCGCGAGGGTTCTCCGGTTCACCCAGCGCATTGGCCGAGGGTCCAAGCGCGAGGTGTTCGGAGAGCATGACTGCGTCGAATCCTTCGTCTTCCGCAATCACGGCCAGATCCACAAGCCCTCGGAGGTCATCACGATCCACGAGCGTGTGGTTCTCGGTCAGGAGCATGAGCAGCTTGGGAGTGGTGGGCATCGGTCTAGTGGTCGCGCAGGTCGAAGGGGCCAAGTGCGGTGGCCCCGCCGTCCACCAGGAAACTGGTTGCGGTGGCATAGCGGCCCACGGGGGCCACGAGGTAGTGGACCAGCCCCGCGATCTCTTCGCCGGTGCCGGGCCGACCCACCATGTTGATGCTCTTCCTGGCGGTAGACAGTTCCTCCACGGCACCGGCGGCCATCGGTGTATCCACCAGACCGGGGTTCACTTGGTTCACGCGGATGCCGTCTGTTCGCCATTCCTTGGCCAACGCAATCGTCGCGCCGGCCAGAGCGGCTTTTGTGGCGCCATACACGATGCTTCCGGCTGAGGGTCGAACGGCGTCGACCGAACCGATCATCACCACCGCGGCTTCCTCGGCCGCGGCAAGGTGAGGGAAGGCCAGTTGGCACAGCCGAATCGGGGCCCAGAGGTTGAGACTCATCATGTCATCGAAGAACACCCGATCGATGTGGGCGAGCGGTACCCAATCACCCCGGCCGGCGTTGTTCACCAAGATGTCGAGCCCGCCCAGGACTTCCACAGCAGCTTCCACTACCCCATCCAGCGATGTGGCATCGCTGAGATCGGCTTTCAACGGATGGATGGAGTTGTTCCCCTGGGGGGAAGTGCCAGAGCGGGAGACGGCCACCACCTGAGCGCCCGCATCGGCCAGCCGCACGGCAATTGCAGCGCCGATGCCGTAGGAGGCGCCGGTCACCAGCGCCCGGCGGCCGGTCAAATCGAATCCCGAATCCGTCACGATCTACACATCGAACCAGACGTGGGCTTGGCCCGTCCCGGCCACCGATTCGTATTCGCCAAATTGGACGCCTTTCAACCGGCACTCCTTTCCGCCGAGCGCTCCCAGCATGGTGAGGTAGTGGCCGAACCGGCCTTCGGGCGCATACTTGCGGAACTCGGGAAGGAAGTCGAGAATCCCGGCGTGGTCACCGGACTTCATCATTGCCAGCACCGCACGATCAGCGGCCGCGGCTTCCGGCGTGCGAAGATGCAGATCGGGGTCGGCCGCTTCGTGATCGCGGAACTGGCGGAGTGGCCAGAATCGGTGGCTGAGTCCTCCGCTGGCGAGAATCACAACTCTACGGTCCACAGGATTCAGCGCTTCAGCGAGAAGTTGCCCGAAGAGCAGGTAGTCCAGTTCGTCGCCGGTCTGACAGATGCCGGTAGATATCCAGCGTTCATCACCCTGTAGATACGGAAGCAGGTTGATCGTGGGGTAGTGAACCGGCAGGTAGGGATCATCGATTGCTGTCACCCAGGTGTCGGATCGACCGGCGGCGGCGGCCGCCCACGCCTGAGCGAGTTCGGGGTCACCGGGCATGCTGTAGGGGATCTGCCGCATTCCTCGGGGGAGTTCTTCTGAGGTATAGACGCCGTTGCGATGTTGATGGCTGGTGACGATGTGCTCGATGGTGGTGGCCCAATGCGAATCGATCACCACAACCGTGTCGATCTCGAGCTTGTCCATCTTTTCCGAGCGCAGTTGATGAAGACCGGCTACGAGAGTGGTGTCCTCGCCGTTGTTCATAGCTCGGCGATCAGCTTCGGGCAGGACGAGCGGCGGCACATGGGACACGAGCGCCGCTCCAACAATCTGGCCCATCAGGCAACCCGTACCGGGAGGTGCTTGATCCCGGCGATGAAATTGGACCGCAGGTGCTCGCGCGGGCCGGCCGGTTCAAATCGATCCACTCGTTTCATGAGTTCTTCAAACACCAGTCGTACTTCCATTCGAGCCAGCCAGGCGCCGAGACAGAGATGTGGCCCGCTTCGCCCAAAGGTCATGTGTTCGTTGTCCTGTCGGGCGAGGTTGTAGGAGAATGGGTCCGGGAAGGCGTCGGGGTCGTGGTTGGCGGCGTTGTACCAGATGACCACCTTGTCACCGGTTTTTATCTGCTTGCCTCGTATCTCCAGGTCGGTGGTGGCAGTTCGGCGAAAATGCATGGTGACCGAGCTGGTGCGCAACACCTCTTCTACTGCCGTCGGGGTCAGGTTGGGGTCGGACTTCCACGCATCCCAGAGCGAAGGGTGATTCATCAAGCTCCAGAGGGCATGGGTGACCGTGTAGCGGGTGGTGTCGTTGCCGGCCGCTACGAGAAGGGTCATGAAGTTGTTGAATTCAAGGTCCGTGAGATGATGTCCGTCCTTGGTGGGCTCCAGCAGTTGAGAGATCACGTCGTCGGTGGGGTTGGCGCGTCGCTCGGCCGCCTTTTCTTGGGCGAATTGGAAGATCTGGATGGAGGCCGGGCTCCGGAAGGGCACCATCCGAAACTGTTCGGTATCGGTGAGATCCACCGGGTAATCGGTGAACTCGGGATCGGTGTTGCCCAGGAGGGCGTCACCCCAGGCCACCATCTTGTGTCCTTCTTCGTCACTGGTGCCGAGCATGCGGCCCAACATTCGCATAGGGAGCTCCTCGGCGATCTGGGTGACGAAGTCGAACTTGTCGTTGGCCAACGCCTCCTCGATCACCTCGATGGCGATCTGACGGATCTCGGCCTCGTAGGACTCCACCCGGCGGCGGGTGAACCCTTTGCTGACCAGGCGGCGATAGCGCGTATGTTCTGGCGGATCCAACTCCATCATCGTGCGACGGGCTTCGGTTTCTTCCGGATCCATTTCTTCCAGGCGGATGCCCTTTGACGAAGTGAACGTCTGGACGTCTCGACTAACCGCAACAGCATCGTCGTAACGAAGGATTGACCAAAAACCGGAGCCGTCTTTCTCTTCGGTCCAGTGCACCGGATCCTCGGCCCGCAGACGGGCGAAGGTGGCGTGGGGGACACCCGAAACGTAGGTGTCGTGGCTGGTGATGTCGGCATCATCGGGGCCGAGATCGAGGAGGTAGTTGGCAACTGCGGTCACTGGTCCTGTCCTCTCAATGCGGCGACCATGGGGTTCGGTGAGGCCCAGACCGTGGTACCGCCGGCCATGGAGTTTCCGACCTGGCGGTAGTAGCCGCCGATGATCTCTATGTCACGAAAGCGGGTGAGCTCTTCGGTTGGGGAGTTGTGCAACACCAGTTCGGCGTGGCCGCTGTAGACCGGGCCAAGCTCAACATCGAAGCCTCGCATGGTGACCAGTTCGTCAAGCGAGTCTCGGCCATCCATCTCGATGGCGGGCATTTGCCTGCTATGCAGCATGGGGTGAGCGTTCACGAAACCGGCCGAGTCGGCGGTACCGGTGATTGTGAAGTTAGCGTCGGCGATTCGTCGGCCGAAGGTGCTGAGGGTGGCCCCGAATCGTCCACCGGTCTCCAGGCGGGGACCGGCTTTGCCGATCGTGATCGGTCGGGTCATCCAAATCTCCGACATCTTCTTCGGGTAACCCTGGATGTGGCCGCGGGCCATCGCGAAGTCCTTGTCAACCCAGATGTACGCCGCCCGACTGAAGGTGGCACCCTGATACTGGCAGCGGATGACCACGAAGACCTCTTTGTATTGCGACCGGGCCGGGTCGAGCAACTCGTCGAAATTGTCGCTGCAGCTCTGCCAGTCCGCCCAGATGATGGCCACGGCGCCCGGGTCGTCATCGGCGAGTGAGAGCGAAGCGGGCAGCAGTTCGGCCACCCGATCGGGATCGGTTCGGAACTCCACCGTGAGCATCTCGCCGCTGTAGTGCCATGGCGGCGAGGGCAGAATGCTGGCGGCCCCGGCCGGCGTTCTCGGATACATGAGGCCCTTGAGTTCCGTCATGGACGGAGCATAATCGTTTGGTACCAAACGATTCAACCGGCGTTGGTGATCACGATCCGCAGTAGTCGGGCCAATTCCTTTTTCTCCTCCACCGAGAGCCCGGCGGACATCTGCCCCTCGTAGTGATTGAACCGAGGAAAGAGTTTGGTGATCAGCGCTTGGCCGGCCGCGGTGAGGGTCACCAGCACCCGGCGTTTGTCCGTGGCCACCGACTTGCGCTGCACGAGGCCTTGTTTCTCCAGTGTGCCCACCATCCCGCTGAGCGTCCCTTTGGCCAGCCCGCACTCGGCCGCCAAGTTCGCCGTCTCCGTTGCCCCCCACACCCACAGCACCCACAAGATGGTGAAACCGCCCCAACTCAGGTTGTACGCAGAGAGAAGTTCGCGCTCGGCCCGACGGCGGACCCCCGAGGCGGCCCGGTAGATATTGGAGATGGCGTCCATAGAGGCGAAATCCAACGGGTGCGAACCCAGGCGGGCCTGAACGTGTCGCTCTGCATCGAGGCGGTGATCTGGTTCGGGGGCTGGTGTTGGGCTCATCGTCGAGGCCAAGATAGGCGAGGGCCTGTCTGGCGGTTGTAACCGGAGGTCGTTTGGTACCAAACTATCTTCGGCAGCGCCGTTCGATCCGTCTGTCCGCTCTCGCACCCTTCACGAAAGTCACCGCGCATGGATGAAACCCGCCGCATACTGCTCAATGGCTACCCCACCGAAGTGCGCCGCCATGGCGATGATCTGGTAGCGGGGGACGGGCGCTCCGTTTCGGTCGACGACGCCGTCCATCTGGCGCCCGTTCAACCCACCAAGATCCTCTGCATCCACCTCAACTACCGGAGCCGGGTGGAGGAGTTCATGACCAAACTGCCGGCGGCTCCCACCTACTTTCACAAGCCCATCACGGCGCTCACCGGCCATGGGTCCGACGTTGTTCGTCCGGTGGGGTGTGAGTGGCTGAACTATGAGGGTGAAATCGCCATTGTGATCGGGCGGACGTGCCGCAACGTGGCACCGGGCGACGCCGGTGACTACATCGCCGGCTACAGCGTTGGCAACGACTACGGCCTGCACGATTTCCGAGACACCGACGCGGGGTCGATGCTGCGGGTGAAAGGAAGCGACACCCTCTGTCCCGTTGGCCCAGGACTGGTGACCGACTGGGACTTTCACGACAAAACCATTCGCACCATCGTGAACGGCGAGGTGAAACAGGAGGCGTCCACCGCCGAGATGGAGTGGGACATGCACTATCTGGTGGCGGACCTCGCTCGCACCATCACCTTGGTGCCGGGCGACATCATCCTGTCCGGTACACCGGCCAACTCCCGCACGGTCTACCCCGGCGATGTTGTTACCGTGGAGGTGGACGGCCTCGGTGCTCTCACCAACACGATCGTCTCGGGTCCAACGCCGATCCGCACCGATGTTGGCGCACAGCCCAGCAACTCCGAAGAGGTCATGTCCACCGCCCAAGGCGGCGACTGGGAGTTCAGGGGAATCCGGGCGCCCCGTGGGCCGGGCGCCATGCACTATGAGAGCACCCTCGATGAGGCCGAGCCCGGCAAGGATTTGCAGTGATCACCCGTCGGACTACCTCTGTGGCTGGGGTGACCGTCCCGCTCGATCACTTCATCGGCGGAAGATGGTTGGGTTCGCCGGAGGCGTTCGAAACTCGTTCACCGCTGAACTGGGAAGCCGGGCCCATCGCTCAGATCGCCCGCGGCGATGCCGCCGCCGCAACCGCCGCAGTGGATGCCGCTATCAACGGATTCGAGGCCTGGGGTTCCTATTCACCACGGGCTCGGGCCGAAGTGATGTATCGGCTGGCGGATCTCATCGAGGCCCACAATGACGAGATCGCAATCGTGGAATCGATCGACATGGGGTTCATGTACGAGTCGATGAAGCAGCGACTGGTCGCCCGCGGTGCCGCCAACTTTCGCGTCTACGCCGACCTCATCGTGGCCCACGAAGAACGGGCGTGGGATGCCAAGAACATGCACAACGTTGTACAGAGAATGCCGGCCGGCCCCGCCGTTGTCATCACCCCGTGGAACGCCCCGTTCATGCTGAGTACGTGGAAGCTGGCTCCGGCATTGGCTTCCGGTAATAGCGTGATCCACAAACCAGCCGAGTGGTCACCCCTCACCGCAGCGCTCCTGGCCGATCTCACCAACGAGGCCGGCTTCCCGCCGGGCGCCTACAACATGGTGCAGGGCATCGGCTCCGAAGTTGGTCCATCCCTCACCGGTAACCCCGGTGTACGCAGAATCACTTTCACAGGCTCCCCGGCCACGGCCCGCACGATCGGCCACGCCGCTGCTGAAAACATCGTTCCCTTCACCGCCGAGCTCGGTGGGAAAGGCCCCATGATCGTTTTCGCCGATGCCGACCTGGATGCGGCCGCACACCGAGCTGCGTGGCAGTTCGATGATTCGGGGCAAGTCTGTCTGGCCGGGACACGGCTCCTGGTGGAGGAGTCCATCCGTGAACCGTTCATGGAACGCTTCAATTCGATTGTCGATGGCCTGGTCCTGGGCGACAGTCGGGAGGACAGCACCGATATCGCGCCGATGGTGCACCCAGATCATCGGGCCAACGTCCATGGCTTCGTTGAACGGGCCCGGGCCGCCGGGGACACCATTCTGCGAGGCGGTCAGCCGCTGCCAGACAGCCTGCATTACCAACCCACCCTGATCGAACCGGCCTCAAACGCTAGTGAAGTAGTGCAAAAAGAGATCTTCGGCCCGGTCCTCACGTTTCAAACCTTCGCCGATGAGGCTGAGGCGATTTCGCTGGCCAACAGCACTGCTTACGGCCTCTCCGCGATGGTGTGGACCACGTCAAAGGAACGGGCGGAGCGGGTTGGTCGCTCGCTGCGAACCGGTCTGGTGTGGGTGAACACATTCCTGGTCCGAGACCTCACCGCTCCCTTCGGCGGCTGTGGAATCAGTGGCATCGGCCGCGAAGGCGGAGACTACGCACTGGACTTCCACAGCGACATCAAGACGCTGATGATTCTGGACGACTCGGTGAGCTGACCAGCACTCGTCACTTCGCTTGAGGGTTCACCTCCCAGATCCGTACCACCTAATCTCGCTACATCTTGGGTACGGGGCGGCGGTCCAGCTACGATCAAGCGCTGTGTCAGAGTTCTTACGCCAGTACCTTCTGGTTGCCGTTTTCGGGGGCCTCGCTTTCGGGCTCGTCGCCGTCCTTATCGGGGCTGCGTCGTTGTTCCGTCCTAGCCGCCCCAGCACCGGCAAGGTGGAGAACTATGAGTCCGGCGTAGATCCGGTGGGATCCAGTTGGAGTCAGTCCCAGATCCGCTACTACATCTTTGCCCTGCTCTTTGTGATGTTCGATGTTGAAGCCGTTTTCATCTTTCCGTGGGCGGCCCGACTCGAAGCCTTCGGCTTCTTTGGTCTTGTGGAAATGACCATCTTCATTTTCATTCTTGCTCTCGGCCTGGCCTACGCCTGGCGAAAAGGAGTACTCAAATGGGTATGAGCGTGGAATCAGTCTCCTCTCCACACGGGATCGCAGCTTTGCCTGACAGCTCGCAACGACGCGAAAGCGTGGGGCAGTTCGAGCCGAACCGGTTGACCCAGTTAGTGGAGCGCCGGGTAGGCGAGGCCTCCGTGGCCGGCGGAACGGCCCCCGGAGGGAGTAATGCTCCCTGTCGGGTCACACGCCGGCGAGTGGAAACAGGAGTACTCAGATGGGTCTAGTGGAGTCAGGAAAGATCCCCAAGCCGCTCACCACGTTGCTGAACATGAGCCGAAAGTACTCGCTGTGGGTGTACCAGTGGGGCCTCGCTTGCTGCGCCATCGAGATGGGTGCGGCGTTCGGCTCACCTCGCTATGACGTCATGCGGCTTGGTGTCATTCCGTTGCCTGCCAGCCCCCGTCAAGCCGATTTTGTGTGCGTCTCGGGCACCGTCACCGACAAGATGGCCCCCGCCGTCCGTCGGTTGTATGAGCAGATGCCCGAACCCAAGTACGTCATCAGCATGGGGTCCTGTGCAAACTGTGGCGGTCCCTACTGGGACAGCTACTCCGTCACCAAGGGCGTTGACCAGATCATTCCCGTGGATGTCTACGTGCCCGGCTGCCCGCCCCGTCCGGAGGCGTTGCTCGAAGGAATCGTCCTTCTTCAAGAGATGATTCAGAACGAGGACATGGTCGAGAAGTGGAAAGGTGATCCCCTTGCCATCGTCCACTGACACCGAGACCGCCGACGCACCTGATGCAGTAGACGAGGGCCGCTCAGCGCTGCTCGAAGCCATGCAGTCCGAACTTGGCGATGCGCTGGTGGAATCGCATCTCAACCACGGCGTCGATCTCACCGTCCGCATCGCAAATGCAGCGTGGACAGACACCGCCAGCTACCTCCGCGACCGTCAGCGTTTTCGGTACTTCGGGTTCTTGAGCGCCATCGACTGGTTGCCTTCCCCCTTTGGCAGGTCCATGGACGCAGTGGTGGACACCCAGCAGGGATCGAGCGACTCCGACGAAGATGAAGCAGAAGAGATGGTGTCTGGTTTGGCTGGCGGTGATACGCGGTTTCAGATTCTGGCCCGGGTCTCCAGCCTCACCACCAACCTCGGCGTCACTTTGAAGTGTGACGTTGCGGATGAGAGCCCCACTGTGGGGTCCTGGGTCGCCACTTATCCCGGCGCCGAATGGCACGAGCGGGAGACGTGGGAGATGTTCGGAATAACCTTCACCGGTCACCCCGGGCTGCGTCCGCTCTACCTTCCCGGCGACTTCGAGGGCAATCCGCTTCGCAAAGACTTTCCCCTTTTGGCTCGCATCATCAAGCCGTGGCCCGGGATCGTAGATGTTGAGCCGATGCCGGATGTCGAAACCGACGAGGTGGCGACCGCCCCGGCTGCGATTGACGATGAGTCAAGCGAGGTGACTCAGCCATGACCGCCATAAGCGACCGTCGCCAACTGGCCTACGTGGCCTCCCAGGCCGCCGAAGCCCGGGTGAATCTCGAACTCGAGACCGAGGGTATGACCCTCAATATCGGCCCCCAGCACCCCGCCACCCATGGCACGCTCCGGATCGTGGCTCAACTCGATGGCGAGCAGGTGATCCAGGCCGAGCCGATCATGGGCTACATGCACCGGGGTTATGAGAAGCTCACCGAGGTCCGCACCTACCCCCAGGTCACCACGCTGGTCAACCGCATCGACTGGCTGGGCAGTTTCGCCAACGAGGTTCCGTTCATCCTGGCGTGCGAGCAACTCATGGATATCGAGGCGCCGCCGCGCGCCCAGCACATCCGAACCATTCTCCACGAGATGGCCCGCATGGCTCACGTCACCCTTTTCCTGGGCGACCTTGGAGTTCAGCTGGGGGCGATCACCCCGGTGTTCTACGCCTTCCGCGACCGTGAGCATGTTCTCAATCAGATCGAGTCCGCGACCGGCGGCCGCTTCCACCCCAACTTCGACCGCATCGGCGGTGTGAAGGACGACCTCCCGGCCGGTTGGATCGCCGAATCCAAGCAGGCCGTCCGCAAGATCCGAGATTTCTGCAACACGATCGAAGACCTGCTCTTTGGCAATGAGATCTTCCAGGCCCGTACCCGTGGCATCGGCGTGATCCCGGCCGACATCGGACTCAGCTATGGCCTAAGCGGAGCCAACATCCGTGCCTCTGGCGTGGATTGGGACCTGCGGCGAGACAACCCCAACGGACTGGCGTACGACAAGGTCGATTGGAAGGTCTGGACCCACCCCGACGGCGATGCTTTCGCCCGCTCGTGGGTTCGCCTGCAAGAAACTCGTGAGGCTTGCAGCATCGTGGAACAACTACTGGACACGATCCCCAAGGGGCCGATCATGGCCAAGGTGCCGCGCATCATCAAGGTGCCGGCGGGTGAGGCGTATGTTTCTACCGAGAATCCTCTTGGCGAGATGGGCTACTACGTAGTGTCCAAGGGTGGTCTCACCCCGTTCCGGGTGAAGATTCGGACAGCCAGCTTCAACAACATGTCCATTACGCCTTGGGTGCTCAAGGGGACCTATGTGCCGGATGTGATCACTATCCTCGCCAGCCTGTATTTCATTCTGGGAGACATCGACCGTTGAGCCCCTCGCTCGTTGACCAAATGCTGAGCACCCCGCTGCTCGCCATTGAACTCGGTTGGGTGGAGTGGCTGGCAAAGGTGCTCGGCGTTTTGGCTGTGGTGATCCTGCCTGCCGGTGGAACGGTGTACCTCTATCTGTTCAAGATGGTGTCGTTCATGCAGTCCCGTCTGGGGCCCATGGAAGCCGGGCCCTACGGATCAATGCAGCTTCTGGCCGAAGTGGGCAAGAACCTCCAGAAGGAAGACATCTTCCCCGCCAAAGCCGATCGCACCGTCTTCGCATTTGCGCCCTATGTCGTGCTGGCCAGCACCTTTCTACTGGCCGTCGTCATCCCCTTTGGTCCCGAAGCGGGCTTTGCGTCACTGGACACCGGGAGCTTCGATGCCACTCAGTTCGACGGTGTAGGGGTCTTCTTCGCCCTCGCGGTCAGCTCCATCAGCGTCATCGGCATCCTGATGGCGGGCTGGGGGAGTGCCTCCAAGTACTCATTGATGGGTGGTCTCCGAGCCGCTGGTCAGCTGATTGCGTACGAACTCCCGCTCGTCCTGGCAGTTGTTGGCGTGGTCATCCAGGCTGGAACCCTCAGCCTGCAAGGAATCGTCTACTCCCAGATCAACGGCGAGATTTTCGGATTCGGTGGTCTTGGCCTGCCGTACATCCTCACCCAGTTCGTAGGGTTCTTCATCTTCATGATCGCTGTGCAAGCAGAGCTCACCCAGACCCCGTTTGACATGCCGATCGCTGAATCCGAGCTCGTCACCGGCTACCTCACCGAGTACACCGGCTTCCGCTTCCTTGTTTTCTTCATCGCCGAGTTCGCAACGGCGGCGGTGTTTGCCTTCCTCGCCTCGGTGTTGTTCCTCGGTGGCTGGGCCATCCCGCCGTTCGTAATGGACATCTTCGGCATCGACGAGTTCAGCAACTGGTTCAACGTGATCGGCCCGGCCGTGATGGCCACCAAGATGTTGCTCCTCACCTTCGTCATCTACTGGGTTCGCTTCACCTTCCCCCGTTTCCGTGAGGACCAGTTGCAGCGGTTCGCCTGGAAGATTCTTATTCCTCTCTCCCTCGTCAACATCTTCGTGACGGGCCTCCTGAAAGTGGCGTTCTAATGGGCCTTGTTCCTGGGTTGGTTACGGGTTTGGGGATCACCTTCAAGGAGATCATCAAGACGGTGGTGAAGGGTGCGGAGACCGTTCAGTACCCGCACGAGAAAGAAGAGCCAGCACCCCGCGCCCGTGGTGTGATCGCCCTGCACGAAGACAACTGCACGTCCTGCATGTTGTGCGCTCGTGAGTGCCCGGACTGGTGTATCTATATCGAGGGCCACAAGGAACTGGCTCCACCCCGGCGGGCTGGCGGCAAGCCCCGGTCGGTAAACAAACTCGACCGGTTCGACATCGACTATTCGCTGTGCATGTACTGCGGGATCTGTGTTGAGGTTTGCCCGTTCGAAGCCTTGTTCTGGTCGCCCGAGTATGAGTACTCCGAGTTCAAGATCGCCGACCTTTTGCACGACAAAGCCAAGCTCGGCAAGTGGATGACCACCGTGCCCGAGTTCGAAGCCTACGAAGCAGGGGCCGAGGTCAAGGCCAAAAAGTCCCTGCTCTGGAAACGAAGTAGTCGATCGATGGCGAAGTTTTTCCTCCTCGGTCAGCAAACCGGCAACAGCTGGGATCTCCCTGCCAACATCGCGTTTTATGTGATCGCCGTCATCGCCATCGGATCTGCACTGCGCATGGTGACCACCAACAACGTGGTGCATTCGGCGCTCTACTTGCTGCTCGTGTTGGCATCGGTGGCGGCCGTCTACATCTTGCTGGGAGCCGAGTTCGTGGCCGCAACCCAGGTGTTGGTGTACATCGGAGCCATCCTGGTGCTGCTGCTGTTCGGCGTGATGCTTACCCGGGCCCGTATCGGGATCGACGATGACCTCAACTACGAACAGCGATGGATAGGCCTCGGTGTCTCCAGTCTCCTGTTCGTTGTGATCGCCTACTCGCTGTGGGACTTCTACGGGTCCGACACCCGGCTCGTGGGGTATGAACCCCAACGGACCGGCGAAGTTGCCGACTCCATCTTCAGCACCTACATCGTTCCTTTCGAAGCCATATCCGTCTTGCTGCTCGCAGCCCTCATCGGGGCCGTGGTCGTGGCCCGCCGGGACTAGGAGACCACCGTGTTACTGAACCAGTACCTGCTCTTGGCTGCCGCTCTGTTCTGTATCGGTGTGTACGGCGTGTTGACCCGCAAGAACGGTGTGATGGTCCTCATGAGCATCGAGCTGATTCTCAACGCAGTCAACATCAACATGGTGGCCTTTGGTGTTCACAACGCTGAAGCCGGCGCAGCCAGTGTGGGCGGGGCCGTATTCGCTCTGTTCATCATCGCGGTCGCCGCAGCCGAAGTTGGCGTCGGCCTGGCCATCGTCCTTCTCATCTATCGCAATCGCCGCAGCATCAACGTTGCCGACGCAAGCCTGATGAAGGGCTGATATGTCACTCGTGTCCACCGCGTTGTTCGCCGCCGCTGCTGCCGAGACGTTCCAGCCCGCCAGCTGGCTCTTCGACAATGTCTGGATCGTGCCCGCTCTCCCGGCGCTGTCCTTCGCGTTGATCCTGCTTTTCGGCAAGAATTTCGCCAAGCACGTTCACATCCTTGGTATTGCCGCGGTTGCCACCGGACTGCTTTTCAGCACGGTCACCGCCTTCGCTTGGATCGGCCAGTACGAGGACGAGCAGTCCCAGCACGGTTCCGTCGAGGAGGATCACTCTGAAGAAGAGGGCGCCGGCGGCTTCGTCACCATCGCTACCGCCGATGAGGAAACGAGCGACGAGGACACCGATGCCGGTCACGCCGAAGAGGAGAGCGACGGGCACGACGACGACGGCCAGATCGCCGCTCGCGGCTGCAACGTTGCAGAAAACAACAAGGGCCGATTCGGGCCCACTGCCGACGAGCTGTCGATCGGTCAAGATGAATTCGCCCTCACCGACGTTTCCGAAATAGCGGCTACTGCCGAAGAGGTAGAAGAAGGGGGCGGCGGGGAGCACATCAAGCCGGCCGCCGTCGTCAATTGTCTCGACTGGCTCGAAACCGGTTCGTTTGGCTCCGACATCGGCGCATCCGGCGATGAGGCAGCTCAGGGTGGCCGCACCCTGAAGCTCAGTATCGGCACCATCGCCGACGGGCAGAGCATCATGATGCTCTTCGTCGTCACGTTCATCTCGCTCCTCGTCCACGTCTTCAGCACCGAGTACGTGAAGGGCGATCGACGCTACGTCCACTACTACGCGTTCCTCAGCCTGTTCACCGCCTCCATGCTGTTCATGGTCCTGTCGGCTTCAGCACTGCAGTTGATCGTTGGCTGGGAACTGGTGGGGGTCTGTTCTTTTGTGCTCATCGGCCATTGGTGGGAAGACCAAGACAATTCCAACGCCGCCCTCAAAGCCTTCCTCACCAACCGGGTGGGCGACATCGGCCTGCTCATCGGCATGATCGTGCTGTTCTTTGGCGCCGGTCAAACCTTCGACATCATGACCATCAACCATGCCGCTGTGACCGGAGAGCTCAGCCAGACCACCATGACCGTGGCCAGCCTGTGTTTGCTGACCGCCGTGATGAGCAAGTCCGGTCAGTTCATCCTCCACACCTGGCTACCCGACGCCATGGCCGGGCCCACTCCGGTCTCCGCACTGATCCATGCCGCCACCATGGTGGTAGCGGGGATCTACATGGTGGGCCGCCTCTACCCGGTGTTCTGGAACGGGCTCATGATCCCCGGCTCCAGTTTCAACATCCTCGCCTTCGTTGGCGCCCTCACCGTGGTAGGTGGTGGTGCGCTGGCATTCGTGCAGCGAGATATCAAGAAGGTCCTCGCTTACTCCACGGTCTCCCAACTCGGCTACATGGTGCTCGCCCTCGGAGTGGGCGCCTGGACCGCCGCAATGTTCCACCTCTTCACTCACGCCTTCTTCAAGGCATGCCTCTTCCTCGGCGCCGGCGCTCTCAGCCACGCCTGCCACCACAGCTTCGATATGAAAGACGAGATGGGCGGTCTTCGCAAGAAGATGCCCATCACCTTTGCTACGTTCATGATCGGTACCCTTGCCCTCGCCGGCGTGTTCCCGTTCGCAGGGTTCTGGAGCAAGGACGAGATCTTGGTGGGCACCGGCGGTTTCCCGGGCACCGACGCCAACGGCACCTACACCCTCCTCTTGATCATGGGCCTGATCGGCGCCGCCTTGACCGCCGGCTACATGACCAGGGCCATCTGGCTGATCTTCTTTGGCGAGTACCGAGGCCATGACCATCCCCACGATCCACCGCGGGCAATGTCCTGGTCGCTCATCATCCTGGCCGTCTTCGCGACGTTTGCGGGTTTCCTGAACATGCCGGCGGACTGGTTCGGGCCCATCGGTGAACGGTATGGCCTGAAGTTCGAGCAATGGTTCGAACCCGGTGGCGGCGATGTCTTCCCCGTGATCAGTCACGGCGACTCCAACCTCCTGCTGGCCATCGTGGCAACCCTTGCGGCGGTCGGCTCGGGCTACGTGGTGTGGAACTACTACCAGAAGCTCTACGCCAAGGACCCCACTGCCACCGAATACACCGACGGGATCCGCACCAAGAACACCTTCGCCAGCGCGGGTTACACGTTGTTGGAAAACAAGTACTACCTGGACCATCTCTACACAGGAATCATCACCGGTTTCACCAAGGGACCACTGGCCCGGGCGGCCTATTGGGTGAATCAGAACGTGATCGACGAAGTCATCAACACCGCCGGCAGAACCACCACAGCGATGGGCCGGTTCGTGTACAGGTTCATCGATCAGGGCGCCATCGACGGTGCCGTCAACCTGTCAGGCAACAGCTCCTCCGACGTAGGTCAGGTCTTGCGGCGGATGCAGAGCGGTTCAATTCGTCAGTACGCCAGCCTCATGTTCGGGGCAGCCACCGTGTTGGCTGCCGTGTTCATCGTGGCGGTATAGGGAGAGATTATGTTCTGGGATGACTACAACTGGCTGACCACAGCGCTGGTCTTCACGCCGCTGGTCGGCGTGCTCATCATGATGGCGATACCTGCCAAAGACGAGGAGAGCCACAAGACTGTGGCGCTCATCACCACGCTGGTCACCGCCGGGCTGGGCGTCGTCATGTGGCGGCAGTTCGACTTCGGGCGGGCCAATGTTCTGCAGTTCGAATACAACCGGTCCTGGATCGAAGTGGTCAACGCCAACTACAAAGTCGGCATCGACGGGATGAGCCTGCCACTCATTGCGCTCACACTCCTGGTCGTTCCGCTGGTCATCATCTACAGCTGGAACCACATCCCCAGTCCGGGGAACACCAAGATGTTCTTGATACTGACCTTGGTGCTCCACACCGGCATGCTCGGAAGTTTCGTTGCCCAGGATCTGGTGTTGTTCTTCGTCTTCTTCGAAATTGTTCTTCTCCCCATGTACTTCATGATCGGTGTGTGGGGTGGCGAGGATCGGTTGTATGCCGCGATCAAGTTCTTCCTTTTCACACTGTTCGGTTCGGCGCTCATGCTCGTCGCCTTCCTGGCGTTGTACTGGAACACTGGCAGCTCCACGTTCGACATGGTCAAGCTGGCCGAAGAGGTGGCCTCTCGAGACATCTCCCTCACCACGCAGGTATTGATCTTCGGAGGGATGTTCCTGGGCTTTGGCATCAAGGTGCCGCTGTTCCCCTTCCACACATGGCTCCCCGATGCTCACACCCAGGCACCAACCCAGGGTTCAGTCATCCTTGCTGCCGTGCTCCTGAAGTTGGGCACTTACGGCTTCATCCGGATCGCCATTCCGATTCTGCCCGAGGCGGCAGTGGAGTGGGCCCCATGGATCGGCCTGCTCGCCGTGATCGGAATCATCTACGGCGCCCTCGGCTGTCTGGCCCAAACCGACATGAAGCGTCTCATCGCCTTCTCCTCGGTGGCCCATATGGGTTATGTGATGCTCGGCATCGCTACCCTCACCCCGTTCGGGATCAACGCCGCCATCTTCGGCATGGTCGCCCATGGCCTGATTACCGGCATGTTGTTCTTCATCGCCGGCTCGGTGAAGGAGCGCTACCACACGCTGGAGATCGCCCGGCTGGGCGGTCTGCTCAAGCAGGCTCCTCACCTCGGCTGGATCCTCGGGTTCTGCACCATGGCTTCGCTGGGCCTTCCCGGTCTCGCTGGGTTCTGGGGTGAGTTCCCCGCCATCCTCGCCGCATACAACCCCGCCGAAGGTGTGAGCCAAACGCTTTTCCGGGTCTACATGGTGATCGCCGCAATCGGCACCGTGCTTGCCGCCGGTTACCTGCTTTGGCTGCTCCAGCGCACCGCCTTCGGTGAGCCCAGCGAAGAGTTCGCCGACGATCCCCACGTCCACGACGTAGTCGCCACCGAGTGGATCGCCTGGACCCCGCTCCTCGTACTGATCCTCCTGTTCGGTTTCCTTCCCGGCATCATCTTCGGAATCACCGATCCCGCCGTCGTGCAGGGCCTCCAGGCTCTCTCTCAAGGCGCTCCTTAAGGTCTCGAATGCTCTCTCTTCTCGCACAGATTGATCAGCCGGAGTTCCTCCGGCCAGACATCGACTGGCATGCTGTGGCGCCCGAGCTGCTGTTGCTCGGCGGTGGGGCCATCATCACCACGCTGGATTTGGTCTTCCTGGAGCGCGTCCGTAAATACATGCCCACCCTCACCGGGCTCACGTTTCTCATTCCACTGATCGCCGTTCTCACGCTCTGGAACCAATCCGAGGATCTTCCCCGGGTAATGTTCGACGGCGCATACGTGGTGGATCGTTACTCGCTGGCTCTCAAGATCCTGTTCCTGCTGTCGGGTTATGTGGTTGTGCTGCTGTCCAGCGAGTACATGGCCGAGGGCGACTATTACGAAAGCGAGTTCTATCAGCTGTTGTCGGCATCGCTCCTAGGCATGATCGTCATGAGCTCGGCGCGTGATCTCATCTCGATCTTCGTCGCCCTCGAACTCATCTCCATCCCGGCCTACCTCATGGCGGCGTGGCGCAAGCGGGACCTCAAATCCAACGAAGCCGGCCTCAAATACATGCTGATGGGCGTATTCGCCAGCGGCATCATGCTGTATGGAATGAGCCTGCTTTATGGCTTCACCGGCGATACCAAGCTGTCCGCCATCGCCGGCGCTATTGGAAACGGTGGTGAAACGTCGCCGCTCATCACCTTGGCCATCGTGTTCACCGTGATCGGGTTCGGGTTCAAAGTGAGCGCCGTTCCGTTCCACACCTGGGCGCCGGACACCTATGAAGGCGCCCCCACGCCCCTCACCGCCTTCCTTGCCGTGGCCTCCAAGTCCGCCGGATTCGTGGCACTGATCAGCATCGTTCTGGTGGCGCTCCCAGCCCAGTCCAACGTGGTGGAGCCCCTCATGTGGGTCCTCTCCGCTCTGACCATGACCGTCGGCAACCTGATCGCCCTCCGTCAGACCAACATCGTCCGCATGCTGGCCTACTCCGGCGTGGCCCAGGCTGGCTACATGCTGGCGCCACTCGCCGTGTTCGGCGACAACTTCACCGGAACCACCAACCCGGCGAACGCCATCGTCAACTACTTACTGGTCTATGCAGCCATGAACCTCGGAGCCTTCGCCGTGGTGCTGCTGGTGGCTCGCAAGACTCGCTCGGGTGAGATCGCCAGCTATGGCGGACTCATGAATTACGCCCCCGGGCTTGGCGCCGCCATGACGCTGTTCATGTTCTCCCTCGCCGGCATCCCGCCGGTGGGTGGCTGGTGGGCCAAGTTCCAGATCTTCAACGTTCTCACCCAGAACGGGTCCTGGGCCGGAATCTCCCTAGCGGTGATCGCAGCCGTGAACAGCGTGATCGCGGCGTTCTACTACCTGAACATCGCCAAGCAGATGTGGTTCCTGCCCGAACCGAACGAAGATCACACCCCGATCGGCTTCCCGGCCCCACTGGCGATTGCTCTCGGCATCACCGTGATCGCCACCATCGTGTTCGGCATCCTGCCCGGCATCACCGGCGATCTCAGCGACTTCACCAACGTCGCGCTCTAATTCCCTCCGGGGGCCGTTCAAACGCCACGGAGGCTTTGCCTTCGGCCTGGCGACAGATGCTTGCGTGGCTTTGTGTTTGACTGCATAGGGCTTCCCTCCGGGGGGCGTGCTCTGACTCCCTCCGGGGGCGTGCTCTGACTCCCTCCGGGGGGCGTTCCGCCGGGCACGCAGCCCTCGCCTTCGGCTTGGCGACAGATGCTTGCGTGGCTTTGTGTTTGACTGCGCAACGATTCCCTTCGGGGGCGTGCTCTGACTCCCTCCGGGGGCCGTTCAAACGCCACGGAGGCTTTGCCTTCGGCCTGCCAAAGATGCGTCAGAAACTGAATGCGTGACTGCATAGGGCTTCCCTTCGGGGGCGTGCTCTGACTCCCTCCGGGGGGCGTTCCGCCGGGCACGCAGCCCTCGCCTTCGGCCTGGCGACAGATGCTTGCGTGGCTTTGTGTTTGACTGCATAGGGCTTCCCTTCGGGGGCGTGCTCTGACTCCCTCCGGGGGGCGTTCCGCCGGGCACGCAGCCCTCGCCTTCGGCCTGGCGACAGATGCTTGCGTGGCTTTGTGTTTGACTGCATAGGGCTTCCCTCCGGGGGCCGTTCAAACGCCACGGAGGCTTTGCCTTCGGCCTGGCGACAGATGCTTGCGTGGCTTTGTGTTTGACTGCGCAACGATTCCCTCCGGGGGGCGTTGTGGCCGTCCGAAACATCGCTGGTCGGTGTTCTGGCCGCTTGAACCTTCGAGTTTCGAACCTTCGGGCGGTCAGGTGCGTCGTCACCGAAGTTTCGAGCGGCCAGTTGACGCTTCCTACCCACAACTAGTCCCACTCGGCGACCCAGAAAGCGCCGAGGCCGGTGGGGTCGGTGAGGGCTTCGGCTTCGGAGATTCGGCTGCGCATTCGCATGGCGTTGAGGTCTGGTTTGGAGGCATGCTCACGCCAGTAGGCGCGCCCTTCGGCAACCAAATCCCCGATTCCCATCTCGGCACAGAACTCCGCCTGGGTCCACGTCTTGGCCGGAAGCGGAAGCTGATCCAGAGGTACATCGGTGGTGATATCCCACCAACCGGGATCTCGCAGCGGGTCATTGGTGCGCTGATGCTCCCGATAGCACCGGAGCCAGCCTCCCCGGCGGGCGAGGTCCGCAGTTGTGGCGGCGCCGTAGTCGAACATCAGAACGCGTGCCGGTCTCCGATCCAGGATCGACTGCACCAATGCGGCAGCACCTCCCACGAGGGGATATTCGCCCTCGGCGAGGAGTGGCTCAGGGCAGGGCTGCCAAGCGATGGCCCCGTCGCCAACGAACGCTTCCTCACCACCTGCGGCCGAAGAGCGAACCCAACGAAACGGAACATTGTCCAGAAGTTCGTTGGCGATGACCACGGCCCCCTCAAGTGAGTCCGGAAGTTCCGAAGCCGTGGCGAGGTCGATCCCGTGCAACGTCCAGGCCCGGGCACATTCGGGTGCTGCTGCGGCGAGTGATCTCAGTAACGTGCCGGGCCCGGTTCCAACGTCGAAAACCCCCAAGCTCGCGGGCCTGCCCAGTTTGTTCCACACCTCGTTGATCCACCGCGCAACGAGGGTGCCGAAGAGTGGCCCGACTTCGGGGCTCGTGATGAAGTCACCGCCTCGCCTTCCGGCGATCCCGCGCCCCGACGTGTAGAAGCCGTCGGCGCCGTAGAGCGCCTGGGCTACGTACTCATCGAACCGCTGCACGGAGACGTCAATTGTTGATCTCGATGTCGGCGAACTCATAGGAACAAACGGCCCACTCATCGCTGGCGTTCTTCGTCATTTCCGCGCTAAACGGAAGTGTTGTGCCGTTGACCACGATGGTGCCGCCGGTCTGGGTGCCGGTGCCCGTTGCTGTGTTGGCGATCAGAATGCTGTAGCTGCTGAGACCGCTGAGATCCTCCTGGATCTGAGCGGAGCTGAGGTTGCATTCCGGAGCGGTCAGGGCTGCCGCTCCTTCGAAGTCGTCGGCGGCCGCCGCGGCCAGGAACTTGTTGGTGGCATCGATCGGACCGCGCACCAGGAGATACCCGGCGATACTGCACCCCCCAACGAGCACGATGAATGCGATGAATGCCAGCACACCCCAAAACAAACAACCGCGTCCCTTCTTTGGAGCGGGCGGCGGGAAACCCGGGCCGGCGCCCTGGGCATAGTTGGGAACCGGGCCGGGCGCGCCCGGAGGCGGAGCGGAACCGGGTGGGGTGGTAGCGCCATACCCGGGCGGGGTTGTGGGCGGCTGGGCGCTGGGCGGGGGGAAGTCGGTTCCGCTGATTGGAGGAATGGCCGACGCCTGAGGTGGTGGGAATTCTTGCGGGGAAGGGGAGGCCTGTGGAGCGGGGAAACCCTGCGGGGACTCCCACGGGTTCGGTGAGCCTTCCGGCGGGAGAAACGCCGAACGGGGTAGCGGTGGCGGCACCGCGGGACGTTCTTCTGGTGAACCGAACGATGGGATGTCTAGATCATCAACTCCGGCCAATGGGTCGTCGGGGAAATCGAAAGGATCTTTGGTGCCGTCAGCCATCGTTCCAGAGTACCGCGCCACTACCTCTGGCAATAGCCCCGAGCAACCCGCGCGCTAACCGTCCCGCTCGGCCACCATCCGTGCCAGCTTCTCGAAGTTGATGCTTATGAAGAGCCCCGTCGCCTCGGCACAGAGAGTTTCGCCGGAGTGCAGCGTTCCCTCGGTGAAGATCTTTCTGCCCTCCACCCTCACCAACCGACCAGCGAAACGAAGCGGGGAATGAAGGGGGACTGGCGCTCGGTAATAGATCTCCAGTTTTCCAGTCATGCCCGGGGTCCCGCTGAGAACTTGGGTAGCGCCCAGCAGTTCATCAAAGAGGGCGGCGATGATACCGCCATGCACATGACCGGGCGGACCTTCATAGGCCGAACCGCAGGTGACCTCACCGGTGACGACGCCGTGCAGGTAACCGAGACGGAGTGGCGGGGCCAGCGGGTTGGCTTGCCCCATGATCGGGCTGAAGTCGCTGTGATCGGTACTCTCGTTCGGGGTTGCCGATCTGCGGGAGGGTTGGGTTCGGGTGGATGCCTCGCTCACCCCTTCATAGCTTCGGCCGTGGGGGTACTCGCTGAGGACGGCCCCGATGGTCTCCAACTGTTCAGCGACCTTGGTGAGTTCTTCATCGCTAGCGGTGGTGGAAACAAGCTGTTCGATGACAGCCCGAAGTGCGTCGCCCACACGCCAAGTGAGCTGACGCCGTGGTGAACCTTGGGAATCCTGCAGGCCGATGACGAAGGCCATGAGGGCTGCGGCGTCGGTGGTGGGATCAGGCATAACTGACGACGAGCGTAGTCAGCGCCGGGCTGTTTGCGAGTTGGCTAGCGGGAGCGCAGCTCTTTACGCCACACCACGCGCAACCCAGACCACGTGGCGTCGATGGCACAGACCTTGTTGTCCACCAGACCCATTGGCAGTGCGATCTCCCGCACGGTGTCTTCGGTGATGTTGGTAGGAACCTTCGATGCCTTCTTCGGCCAGGCCGCCCAGAGCGATCCGTCGGGAAAGATCGACTGCGAGGATTTGATGATCATCTCCTCCAAGCGCTGGCGCTCGGTTGCGAATGCGATCACAACGTCGGGGTGCTTCGGCAGGCGAGTGGAGAACGAAACGCCCGGTGGGAGGTCAAGCAGTAGAGAGCGGAAGTCTTCGGGTTCGCTGAGAAGACAGACGCGGTTGCCGTCCTTGATACCGAGCTTCTTGCCTAGTGGGGTTCCCGAGTAGCCAGCCACATTCTGACGCTAGTCGCACGAGATGGTCGCGAGGGCTTCGATTGAGCAACCGACGTCTGCTAGGTCTATCCGTCGCGATCGATGTGTTGGCAGGTTGTCGCTTGGCGGCCCCCACCTCCCGATCTAGGGTCTGATCCATGAGCATGATCGAACGGTTCCGAGAACTTCACACCACTGGCTGCTTCGTGATGCCCAATCCTTGGGATCGAGGGTCGGCCCGGATCATGGAGCGGCTCGGCTTCCCGGCGTTGGCCACCAGTAGCAGCGCCTACGCACGGTCGCGTGGCAAGAACGATCAGGAGCTCACGCGGGACGAGTTGGTGGCCCATGTGGACGATCTCGCCGCATTCATCGGCGTGCCGTTGAATGTGGATAGTGAACGCCTGTATCCCCATGACCCCGGCGGGATCGAGCGAACGGTGGAGCTGCTGGCCAGTGCCGGTGCCGCCGGTTGTTCCATCGAGGATTTTGACCCCGCCACCGATGCGATCGATGACATCGATCGGGCCACCGAGGCGGTTGCTGCTGCGGTGGCGGCTTGCTCGGCTCACGGCCTGGTGCTCACCGGCCGCGCCGAAGGTCATCTGTATGGTCGAAATGATCTGGACGATACGATCCGTCGCCTGCAGAGCTATCAAGCAGCTGGAGCCGACGTGGTGTATGCACCGGGGATTTTCGTTCCGTCCGATATCTCCCGCATCGTCGCCGAGGTTGATGCGCCGGTCAATTTTCTCGACTGGCCGGATGGTCCCGGCGTGCCGGAACTCGGCGAATTGGGGGTGCGGCGAATCTCGACCGGGGGAGCACCGCAGAACAATGCGTATCGGTTCATGCAGGCGGAATTGAAAGAACTGCTGCCCTAGATACTGCACGGCTGGTCCACCCAGGGCGTGCCCTTTCGCTTGGGCCCTTTGCTTTGTAGGCTGGGGACAGCACCGCAGAGGAGCGAAATCGAGTGGTAGCCACCGATCACAACCGGGTTTCCCTGGCGCCGACGGCCTCCCTGCTGCCCGATGTGTTGCCAACGGACCGGTTATTCGCCTCCGGTAAGGCCAAGCCCGGCACCAATCCCGGGTTGCGTACCATCAACAATCGTCGCAACGGGCTGGCCATCGCCTCGGTGTATGCGCAGATCTTCGGCTCTTGGGCACTGGTGGCGTGGCTAGACCACCCGCTGGCCTGGCTGGCGTTGCTGATCTGGAGCGCCCGCTGCATCTCCTTGCTCAATCTCCTCAATCACGAAGGCGTTCACGCATTGCTGTTCTCGGACCGGCGTCTGAATGACAACGTGGCCCGGTTTCTGCTGGCCCCAGTGGCGATCACCGACTTCGATGCATACCGTCGGGCTCACCTGGCTCACCACAAGGACGAGCTCGGTCCCGAAGAACCCGATGTGTCGATGTACGCCCCCTATCCCAGTGGTGGCTGGCGCTTACTCCGGCGCCTAGCCCGGGACTTGGTTGGTATCTCCGGGGCCAAACTGCTGTTGCTTCTCGGCGGAGCCTCGTGGACGATTCGGCGCCGCCTCGTAGGTGCTCAACTGGTGATGTTCGCTCTCGCGTTCGCCATCACCGGAAAATGGTGGGCGTGGGTGGTCGTGTGGTTCCTTCCATGGCTCACCACATGGCAGGTCACCAACCGCCTTCGGGCCATTGCTGAACACGGCGGTATGGAGCGGGGATCGGATCGGCGGGTTACTACCCATGTGGTAAAAACCGGGCCGGTCTCGTCGTTCATGCTGGCGCCTTACCAGGCCGGTTTCCATCTGGCCCACCATGTTGACACCAGCGTTCCCTGGAATCAATTGAAGGCGCTCCATGCTGAGCTAGAGCGGGCCGGGTGGATCACACCGCAACTCACCCACGCCAACTATCGGGCGCTGTGGCGGTATCTGGCCAGCGGTGAACGAGTGCTGGGCCCAGTCCCGGTTGGGTAGATCTGCGTATCGAGAACCCATCCCTAACCAGCCGAAGTACTGAGGGTGACCCTGGATTCCCCCTCTGCTCGACCGCAGCCTTCTCGAATCAGATCATTCACGATCTTCACCATTCTCGTGACGGCCTCGATTTCAGGGGCTGCGGTCGCGCAGCTGACAGCTGACCCGGTGCCGACGAGTATCGGTCAACCGGACACTGCGATTGCTACAGAAGCGCCCGCCACCGATGCGGCCCTCACGCCAACTCCGCTGGCCTTCGGCGACTAGCTGCCAGCCGGACATTCAGCGGGACCATTGGGCGGCGACTATCTTCGGTCCATGGAAATTGGCCTACTGATCTTCCCTACCGACACCACGATGGACCCCGTAACGCTGGGCAAAGAAGTGGAGGCGAGAGGGTTTGAGTCGCTCTGGTTTCCTGAGCACTCCCACATCCCGGTGAGTCGGCAGACACCGTGGGGTGGTCGGGAAGGGGCTCCGCCGTTGCCCGAGGAATACTGGCGGACCCACGAACAGTTCACCGCTCTCGCAGCCATCAGTTCGGTAACCACAACGCTGAAGTTGGGAACCGGCATCACTTTGCTCGGCCAGCGCGATCCCATCTGGACGGCCAAGCAGGCCGCCACGGTCGACTACCTCAGCAACGGCCGATTGCTGTTCGGGGTGGGGTATGGCTGGAACAAAGAAGAGCTGGCGAGCCACGGCGTGAAATACACCGACCGCCGAGCCCGGATGCGGGAATGCGCTCTCACGGTCAAGGCACTTTGGACCCAGGACGAGGCGTCGTTCAGTGGGGAATTCATCAACCTCGAACCCAGTTGGGCGTGGCCCAAGCCAAAATCCAAGCCGCACCCCCCGATCATCATGGGTGGAACGGCGGGACCGAAAACCGCCGCGGCGATCGCCGAGTACTGCGACGGCTGGATGCCGATCGGGGCCAGGACGCTAGACAAGGGGTGGGAAGAGATCCAAAAGGCGTGCGCGCTAATCGATCGCGACCCCGCCACCATTCAGCTGGGGATTTTTGGCGCCAAGCCCATTCCGGAGGAATTAGATGATCTGGAGCGCCGAGGCATGGCTCGTGCGCTGATCGCACTACCGCAAGGTTCAGCCAGCGAGGTCATGACCGCTCTCGACCAATACACGCCTCTGCTGGAGCGCTCATGATGAACCGCGTCTTCATCGCCACAAGTCTGGATGGGTTCATCGCTACGCCCGAGCACGGCCTGGACTGGCTCGACCAGCTTCCCAACCCCGACGATGACGACTACGGGTTCAACGCTTTCATGGAAGCCACCGATGCTCTGCTGATGGGTCGGCGTACCTTCGAGGTGATCAGAGGGTTTCGACCTTGGCCCTATGAGCGGCCGGTTTTCGTTGCCAGCGCAACGCTGACCTTGGCTGATGTGCCTGATGATCTCGCCGGCTCGGTCTATGTGGTCGCGGGCTCGCCGGCGCAGATGGTGACGGAGCTGCACCGAATGGGCCACCAGACCCTCTACGTCGATGGCGGTTCCCTCATAACGTCGTTTCTGGCTGACGGATTGATCGATGAGATGACGATCTCCCGCCTGCCGGTGCTGCTGGGCGGCGGGATTCCGCTCTTCGGCGCGGTCCCGGCCACCACCTGGTGGGATCACGTCGAGACCACGGCGTTCGCTAATGGGATCGTTGAATCCACCTATCGACGACAGCTGCCCAGTTAGCTGTTGGGCAGGAGTTTCTTCACCATCTCCGAAATCGGCCGTTCACCTCTGGCGGCGTAGTTGTCGTGCCGGTCACCGATGAACGCCGGTTCGTATCGGTAGTTCACCATGATCCCCATGCTGCGTTCCCAACCGGTTTCGGTGGGATTGGCCCACCAGTTGAGCCGGTAGATCTCCGCACCGTTGGAGAGATGGAAATGCGCAACCGGGTCGAGAGCTCGAGTGGATGAACCGTTGTCGTCTGAATCTGAGGTGGACTCGCGGGCGAGGTAACGGGCGGCGAGCTGCTCCAATTTGGGTTTCAGATCGGCAAGCTCACCGGGGCCAGACGGGAGCCCCGAAGGAATCAGCGAGCGGATCTCGGTGGCATTGTCGTGCACCCACTTGCTCAACCCGGGGATGGGGCTGAGCGTTACGAAGTTTCGGAGATTGGGGAGGTCTCGGGCCAGTTCTTCCACCACACTCTTTATCAGCAGCTCGCCCAGTGACACCCCTGTCAGGCCGTCGTGGCAGTTGGAGATTGAATAGAAGGTTGCCGAATCTGCTTTGGTGGGATCGCTCTTGTCGATCGAGTGGTCGAGCAACGGCTCGAGAGCATTGGGGACGCCGGTGGTGAATGCAACCTCCACGAAGATGAGCGGATCGTTTGCCATGGCGGGGTGGAAGAAGGCATAACACCGGCGGCCGCGGTCGAGGCGACCGCGAAGGTCCGCCCAACCCTTGATCTCGTGGACCGCTTCGTATTCGATCAGCTTTTCCAAAACGACGGCCGGTGAGTCCCACGTGAGCCGCTCCAAGCGAAGCAGGCCCACATCGAAGAAGCGGGCCAACGTGACGCGCAGGTCATGATCGAGCGACACCAATGCGGGGGACTCCCTCCGGATCAGTAACAACTCTTCGCGTAGATCGACCAGGAAGGACAGACCTCCTTGAAGGCCAACAAAGCGCCGAAACAGCCGTTCGCGTTTGGGGCGAAGAACGTTGCGGAGATTGGCTTCCGCTTCTGCCCGGTGGCCAGCCGGTGCCGCTTGCACCTCAGCCATCGCAGCGTCGACGGACTCGTCGTCGTGGGCGTATTCCTCCGCCAGAAGCTCAAAGAATCGCCGCCGTCCTTCGCTGTTCAACTCCAAGAAGCAGGCTCCTACTTCACTGGCCCGCTTGCGAGCCGCCAGCTCCCCTCCCCGGCCTTCTATGGCATCATCCAGGAGCTTTCGCAGCTTGGCCACGTCGCTCTTGCCGAGATTTGGATGCAGGCGAAGCGTGGTGATCGTCTCGTCTGCGCGCCATGAACGGATCTGGCCCCACATACGTTCCAGCCGCGTCTGCATGACTTCGAGAGTATGCGGTGCGTGGCCATTTCAAGAAGTCTTCGCTCGGGGATTCTCGGCCGCTCCGTTTCGCTCCCGACGATCGAGGCCATTCATCAGCCGGCAGCAGGCCTCGGTCAGGCGAGATCCGCCAGTTGGGTGGCCAGGTCTGCAAAGTCGGTTGCTGTCACATCGGCAGGAGGGAATACATCCAGGAAGCGGGCGCCAGGCCGGCTGACGAAAGCGGTCTTCATGCCAACAGCTTTGGCCCCGGCGAGGTCCCAGTCATGGGCCGCCACCATCCACATGTCGGACGGCTCGACGTCGGCAACGTCGGCGATGTGATGGTATGGCGCGGGAGACGGCTTGAACGTTTGGACCGCCTCCACCGAGACGATGGCTTCGAACCGATCCGTGATCCCGCCGCTCGTCAGCTGCGCCTCCACGGCGGCCTGAGTGCTGTTGGTGAGGGCAAACAGCCGCCAGCCGTCAGCGATCAACCGGTCCAGCCCATCGGCCACGTCCGGGTGGGGTGGAAGAGTGAGGATGGCATCCACCACCAGCTGCCAGTCCTCGTCGCTGATCGAATCGAAGCCTGCCACCGAGTCAGCTACGGATCCCATTGCAGCTCGGGCCAACTGGGTGAACGACTTGTAGTGACCGGTTGCGGTGATCGCCATGGAGAGTCCGAGAAGGCGGGCGAACCACATGCCGGCCGCCCCCGAATGGCCCAATTGGCGATTGATCTCGCTCCGCACCGGAGCCAGGTCCAGCGTGGTTTCGTTCATGTCAAAGACCGCGAGTCGTGCCATTGATCGAGGCTAGATCAACCGTCTCCGCCACGCCCATTTTGTGCAAAGGCGGTGGGGGTCGGCCAAGCTGGCTCGGATGAGTCAGCGCCTCACCCTCGCCACGGTTTTCTTGGTGGCAGCGTTGATCGGTCTCAACTTCAGCATTCTCAAGTACGCCATCGATGAGAGCAGCCCGTTCATGGTGGCGGCGATGCGAACAGTGCTCGCCAGTTCCACGCTGATGGCGTTTGCTTTCTGGAGGGGGGAGCGAATCCCTCGCAACCGTGAGGATCTGTTCAACATCTTCATCGTGGGGCTGAGCATCACAACGTGCTCCAGCGCCCTCCTCGTCTTCGGGATCAGCAAGGTCTCCGCTGGTCTGGGCTCGCTGATGTCCAGCACCATGCCGCTGTTCACGGCCGCCCTGTCGCTGGTCTTGTTGAAGGTTCGGCTTCCCCGAGCAGCGCTGCTCGGCGTTGGCGTCGGATTTGGTGGGACGGTGGTATTGGCAATCCCCAGCCTTTCCGGGTCCAGCCAGTTTGTCGGGCTCGTGTCGCTGGGGGTGTCTGCGCTGTGTTGGGCCTTCGGCAATGTGTACATGAAATGGCGTGACTTCAGCCGTGTCAGCCCGGTGATGCTGGTAGCGGTCCAGCTCGTTTTCTCGGCCATGATTCTGGTGCCGTTCGGGCTACTGGTGGAAGGACTGGGCCAGACGAACTGGGGTTGGAGACTCTTCCTTCCGCTCTTCTATGCGTCGGTGCCGGCCAACGCCGTCACCTTCGCCCTTCTCGCCACCGTGGTGCGAAGAGCAACCCCTACCGTTGCAGCCGCCACCGCCTACCTCATCCCGCTTTTTGGTGTGCTCTTCGGTTTTGCGATCCGTGGCGAAACCCTCGGGCCGATTGAGGCACTTGGGGGAGTGCTGGTGGTTCTCGGAGTGTTCGTTGTGGTCAGATCCACCACTCGACCAACGCCCGCTCGGGCGGGATGAGAAAGCCAATCTGCGGCTAAGGGCCAGACCCGGGGTCAAGATGGCGTGGATGGGAAACCCTTTCGGACCTGCTGACCCCACTCGGTCCGACCTTGCAGGAAGAGTCGTACCCCCCACAATCGCCAGTAGATGGTGAGGGGCCGGTAGACGAACTGCTCGGCGATTCCGTAGAACGCAAGTTTCAGTCGCGATCTGAACGCTGGATAGGCATGGTTCACCCGGTCGTCAAACCAAAGCGTCACGATGGTGAGTGCCGCCCCAAACCCGTAGGCCGCAACGATCAGCCAGATGGCGCTCAGCTCGATGAGGCCGAAGGCCAGACCGGCGATAGTGGCCAAGATTCCTATCGCCTCCACCATCGGTGAAAGGAATTCGACCACGAAGTAGTACGGCATGGACAACATCCCCGCAGCGCCGTATTTGGGGTTGAACATCATCTTCTTGTGGCGCTGCAGCACATCCATAAGGCCCCGCTGCCAACGGTTTCGCTGGCGACCCAGCACTTTCATGGACTCCGGTGCTTCAGTCCACGCCACCGGCTTGGCCAGGAACTCCACCCAGGCCTTCTCCCCATTTTCATAGCCCGTTCGGCGAAGCCGAACGATGAGTTCCATGTCCTCACCGATCGAGCTGGTCTCGTATCCGCCGGCGGCCAGAACGGCGTCACGTTTGAAGAGACCGAATGCGCCCGAGATGATTAGGTTGCCGCCCAGCGGATTCCAGCCAAGTCGTCCAACGATGAATGCCCGCACGTACTCAACCACCTGAAATGCGGGCACGGGTGACCTAGGCACAACAAGTCGGGGAACTGCGGAGGCCGTCACTACCGAGTCGTTGGTGAGGCGCACGGTACCGCCAACAGCCACGGTGTCAGTCCGATTCAAGAACGGAGCCACGAGCTCGTGAAGCGCATCAGGTCCCACCAATGTGTCAGCATCGATTGCGCACACCAGTTCTCCAGATGCGATGTTGAGCCCGGTGTTCAGCGAGTCAGCTTTGCCACCGTTGAGCTTGTCCACCAAGACCAGGCTGCGTTCGGTGTGCGAGCGGTAAATGCTCCGCACCTCGGCGGTCTGGATAACCCGTTGAAAGACTGGATGGATAGGGCGGAGATCGAAAGCATCGATGAGGACCCCTACTGTGCGGTCCGCCGAGCCATCGTTGATCACCACCACCTCGAGGTTCTGGTACGACAGGGCGAGAAGTGATCGCACCGTCTCGATGACCGTCACTTCTTCGTTGTAGGCCGGAACGAGAATGGTGACCTTGGGAGCGAGCTGGGAGGCCAGAACTCGTCGCCAGAGTTGGTATTCGTCGCGCTGGGAGATCCGCCACTGTTCATACATTGCACTAAACAGAATCGACAGCTGCGCGAGAGTGATTCCGGCGACCCACCCTGCTGTTATCCACGGCACAGCTCGAAACACGCTCTGGATCATGCGATCACCCTCGCTTTGACCTTGAATCGGTTATCCCGATGTTCGTTGCCGGCATTGCGGAGGCCCGGGGCAACCAACCCGGCACTTGGGGAGAGTGACCCATCCAGCACTTGGCGCGCCATGTCTCGGGCAAACGGATCGGAGGATTGGAGCATTTGGCGAAGCACGAGTTGGCCTGGTGCGCCCAACTCATCCAAGGTGTTGCCAGCTTCTCGACGAACCCGAAATGCCGGATCGCTCATCGCCCGTCCAATCGCCACCGCCGACTCCAACGATTCGAGACGTCGAAGGGCGGTGATAGCGCTCACCCGCACGTCCGCATCATCGTCGGTGAGGAGACCGCTCAGAATAGCAACGGCGCCAACGCCGGTTCCGCTGCCGAGCGCCTTGGCCGCCATCTCGCGGTGCTTGGATAGATCCGAGGCCGCGTAGTTGGCCAGCGCCTTGATGAGGCGGGCGTCCGGCAGATCCGAAGCAACGTCCATTGCTTCGCCAACGTGATCGCCGCCGGCATCCAAAAGCCGGAGCAGCGGTTCGATGGCCGCCGCCCCGGATCGAAGCAGCGCATTCTTGGAAGACAGGCGCACGCTGAGCGAGTCATCGCTAATCATCTCTGCGAGAAGCTCAACGTTCACCACCGCCTGCTCGGCGGTGGTGGTTTCAATGGCTCGAGCTCGCACTAGCGAGTGGCGGTCATTCAACAGCCGGGATCGGTTGAAATCCGGATGAGTGACGAGATAGTGCAACTGGGCCGCCTGCACTCGGCGCCGCCAACGCCTCGATCGGGCCCGGCGACGAATCAGACGCTCCAACCCGCAGGTGCGCACGAGTTGCTGAAGCCGCTCCTGGGCTTGGCCGGTGACGTCCAAAGCCAGTCTCTGGATGACATCGAGGAGCACAGTCTTTTTCGTTGAAGCCAGGCGTGGATGGACCGATGCGGCATCCTCGTTCGAGTCGAACAAGAGCACGCTCAGGTCACCCAGGACCTTGCGACGGCGGTGGGTGTGGAGTCGTTCGGACACATCGAGGTATACGCCGGTGGCGAGGTAGAGCACCAAGGTGGCGGCGACCAGAACACAGGCGCTGACGAACAGAGCGACTTCGGTACCCATCAGTTGTCCAGAGCGCGCTGCACGCGATGAAGGAGCAGCGGCATGCTGAAAGGCTTCGCAATGTAGTTCTCCACGCCCATTTCAAAGGCCTGGCGCATTTCGCCTTCGATCGTGCGGGAAGACACAACAATGATCTTCATGCGTCCGAAGTGACCGGACGCCTGCATCTGGCGGAGGAATTGAAGTCCTCCGACCCCTCGCTGCTCGAGTTCCAAAAGGATGAGCCGGGGGAAGGGGCGGTCCATGCCGCCGGTGAGGTAACGAAGACCTTCGAGGGAGTCCGTCTCGTGCTCAACTCGCAAGCCGCGCCGTTCCATGGTGGCTTGAAGCACCGAGCCCAGCGTCTCGTCGGGATCCAGAATGTAGACATCGGGGGGTCGCTCGGAGTTGGGCCGCCAGTCCGCCCCAACCACCCAGGGTCCGTCCTCAGCTGTTACTCGTTCGATCATCCGCATGCCGCCCGTGACGAGATCCTCCAATGATCGACCATCGACCGGGAACTCCAGGCAGGCCACTCGGCCGCCACCGGAACGAAGACTGAATTTGTCCGAGAGCGTGCGCATCCGGTTCACCAGCGTGGTTCGGTTGACTGCCTCTAGCAGGACCACAACATGGCGGTCGTCGTAGCGAGCCATTATGTCGCCGCGGCGAAATTCCTTTCCGATCTCCTCGTCACGGCTGTTCCGCCGATCGATTGGCAATTCCAACAACGCCAGTCCGACCGGCGCACTTCGTCGCATGGCACTGGTGAGCATTCGCTCGATCAGGACCTGTGCTGGTCGCCATGCGAGAACCCCGTCGGGCTTGTCGCTATCGCTGATTTTGGCGCTGAGCGACCGGCGACTCAAGCGCGAGCGTACGAGCGCAAGGACTTCGTTCGTGCGGTCGCCGGTGAACACTGCATCGGCCCCGGCGCGGAGGAGTTCCTCCACTTCGGCGCCACCGGACGCGGCGATGACGATGGCACCGATGTTCCGAGTCTTGATGTCGCTGCGGAGAAGTTCGATCAGCTCGCGGGCGGACATAGTGAAAGCGCTCTCCACGATGACGATCGCTTCAACGGGGTCATCCATGAGCGACTGCCACAGTGAACTCACTGATTTTTCAGAGCGAACCGGCAGTCCAGCTTCCTTCATCTTGGCGGCCAACCACTCCGAGGCTCGACCGATTGTGAGCACCTCATTCCCTTTCCGACGCTTGGTGCTGAGGAGCGCAATCTCCTCCATCAGGGCGTTGGGATGAAGCTCGAGATTGAGGATGGTCGTCACGTTCTCAACCCCCCGTAGCCGCTGCTGGAGGGTATTCGTTGGGCACAAGACGATGATCGGCGTGGCATAGAACGTCTGCCCGACGGCACGTATGAGGGGACGCGCTGCTCCGAGATCCGGATCGGGAGCGGTCACCATGACTACATCGGGCGGCCGCATTCCCGGGGGTACGGCCTGTAGACCGTTCTCGTGAAAGGTGACTTTCAGGCCCCGCGTAATCGCCACCCACATCAGGCGGTCCGCCTGGGGCAGCTGGGGACCAACCACCAGGAGATGCCGCCCGATGCCAAGACTTGCCATGGCCTCGCCGACTTCGGATGCGATGGAAAGCCGCGTGTCGTCGAGGAGAGAAGACAGCTGAACAGCTTCGCTCGACGGCAGATCCCGCTGGTCGATGGTGTTGGCAACGATCCGAACGAGGTCTGCTCCGGCCGACATGCCCAGCGTCGCCAAGGTGCTGGCCAGGGCATTGCAAAGTTGGGCTGCCTCGGCGATTTCTTCGCCAGAGAGCGGCCGGTCGAAGAGGCTCATCGTAAAGCGTTCGAGCCGACCCAGACGGTGTTCCAACTGTGCGTGGATCCGCAGCCAGATCTGCTCTGCCAGTGGGGTGGTCTTAGGACGAGCGTCCTCGAACTCGGTATCGGCGACGGACATAGCCATATTCTTTCGGCACCTTTCGAGCAGGATTCATCGGACGCTCTGAACTATTTGGTCTCCGGATTTCCGTTGGGCTCAATGTCCAAGCCGCGGAGCCGATTGGGATCATGTGAGGGTGAAGCTGGCTGCTGTCGTTGCTTCGTTGGCGATCCTCAGCGGATGCGGATCCTCATCCGATGACCTGGCGTTTGCCGAAACCGTCGCTCCCACCACGCTGATTGAACGGCCCTCGGTGACGTTCAAGCGGGCCGAAACCGACCTGATCAGCTTCCATGCGTCATGGCTTTGTGAGTTCCAGCGCCGCACGTTTAGCTCTCCCACCGGCGGAGTCGAGGCGCTCTCGGTCCAGTTGGAGCGGTCCGGCGTGGCACCTACGGACTACGAAGCGTTCCTTCTTCGGCTCGGCAGCTCCCAGGATTTGCGGGATGCTGTGTTGTTCTCGTTCCAGGAGAACTGCCTGAGGTAGGCCATACGACCTCCCGGAGCTGGGCTTCTCTGGGTGGAACACCCCGATAGGTAAGGAAAGCCGATCGGTCTGCCGAAGTCACGGTATGCCGATTTCCAAGACGCTCAGCGCAGTCGCTATTTCCAGCATCGCTCTTGCCTCGCTCGTTTCCCCGGCCGCAGCCGCGCCGAAGGACACCGACCTGCCCGTTGCTCCAATCCTCCTCAGCAACTCCAAAATTAACTGGGTCGCCGGTTCGACCGGATGGATCCACCTTTCCTGGACGGCGTCAGAAGACCTTCAGGATGTGCGGGTCACCGTGACCCCTGCTTCGAAAGGGATCACGATCGAGTACCCCGATAACGCTAGACACGACGGCTACACCGGTCTGATGGTGGATGCTGACCTTTCCGCCAACGAGATTGACTTCGCAAGTTTCCTCGCCACCACCGTCGACGACAACAATGGCACCAAGTGGGCGTCCGTTTCCGTGGAGTGGACGGACGGCGGGGAGCGCCACAGCATGGACGCCGGCCGTTTGAGCCTCACCAACAAGAAGTATAAAGGCGATGATTTCGCCATCCTTACGGAGGTCTCCTCGGCCGTGAGCGGTGATGACGCTGATCCGATGGCCAACTGGATTGAGGTGGGCTACATGGGTCTGTCGCCGATGAATAGCAACTTCGCCATCGAAGTCACCTCCGACGGCGTGCCGATCTATCATCCTCAAGAATCCTTCACCAGCCTGCACCACGATCACGTGTTAAACGGCGGCGAGTCCGATGTAGCCCGGATCTTCATTGATCCGACCGCCATCACCTCCGGGACCCGGATGCTCGATGTCACTATCTCCTACACGAATCTGGCGGGCGTGGCCAAGGTCAAGACACACCAAGTCGTATTGAGCATCTCCTAGAACGCACCACCAACGCCGAGCCGCTTGCGCCGTCGGTGAGCCACCCTTCGCCCTTAGCATGAGCCGATGAAGCTGGACCCGTGCCCGTCATCCCCCAACTGCATTTCCTCGCAGGCCGAGGAGTCGGATAGTCAGCACTTCATGGCTGCCATCCCCTACCCCGGGACCGCAGAGGAAGCTCTGTCGGCGGTGGCCGAAGTTCTTGGCGAGGCAAGTGGGGCGGTCATCAAAGAACGGTCGACCGAGTTGGTGAGGGCGGTCTTCACCACCAGGTTCTTCCGTTTCAAGGATGACGTGATCTTTGCGGCGGACCAAGCCAACAAGCTTCTGCATTTTCGCAGTGCGTCCCGTGTGGGGAAGAGCGATCTCGGGGCCAACCGCAAGCGCCTGGAGGCGCTGTTGCCGCAAATATCGGCCAGGTTGTAGGGCTTCCCTTGGACCTCGTTCTAGGTGGACAGACGCGGTAGGAACGTTCCGGGGCCTTCGGTCTTGACTCCCTCGGGTAGACGCTGCTTCAAGCCTTTGTCGGCGCTGACCACGGTGACATCTGCACAGCCGAGGGCTTGTACCAATTCGACGATCACATCATCGGCGGCGTTCCGCGCAGAGCGTTCGGCGAACTGAATCCGGAGGTTGCCGCCAGCCAGTGTGCCAACATCCTCGACGTGGGGTCCGTCGAAAACGAGGTGAACCGTGTCCTCGTGGCTCCAACACCATTGGGCGATCTCTTGACCCAGCCGCTCCATCGCCGCTGGTCGATCGTTCCACCACTTGTCGGGCCGGCTGCCCATGATGTTGTTGCCATCGAGAATCCAGGCCGTCATCGGCGGGCAGGAATTAGTTTCTCCGCATTGCCCGCTGTGATTGCGTGATAGGTGGCGTCGCTGAGACCGAGTTTCTTCAAGGCGTCCAGCTGAAGTGCGCTGGTGGTGCCCGTGTTCGGTGCATCGGTTCCGAAAAGGAGTCGATCGGCGAAGCGCTCCGCATCGGCCGCTGTGAGTGGAACCGGTTCAAAGATGACCGGTGCGAGGTCGCAATAAAGGTTCCGATGCCGCCCCATCATGGCGATTGCGGCCTCGTAGGCGTTGTGGCCGCAGTGAGCGAGAATGAAGGTGGTCTCGGGATGAGAGGTGACCGCTTCGGCGATCGGGATCAATTCTTCTGCGTCGGTGTGCCCACTGACGGCGTGACCTGCATGCACGGTGACCGGTATACCCAACTCACCGGCGCGGCTGAGTACGGGAGCCAAGCCCGGATCGGTGAGTTCGTACTCTCCCACCGAGCAGTGCAACTTGAGAAGGCGGGCACCCGCTTCGACGGCGTTGTCGAGATCCTCGACTGGATCGTCGTCCAGCGGGTGAACAGTGCACCCTGAGACGATTCGGACCGGATGATCGCTGTATGCGTGAGCAACTTCCAGCATCGAAGCATTGAGGGTCGCCGCCATGCCCGGCTTGTGGGCATAGGGGAGGTTCCAAACTGTGGTCACCCCTTCGGCGGCGTGTCGGGTGAGGAGATCGTCGTAGTCCAAGCCGTAGGCCAGCTTCTGGTTCAGCAGGTACTGGTCGAAGAATCCTCGGACCTTACGAGCCAATCGCTGCGGAAGGAGGTGGGTATGGCAGTCGGTGACCATAGTGATTCAGACGGTATTCCACGAACCGGGGTTGCACCAACTGAACAACGAGCTGACAGGCTGGAGTATGGCCGGTAGTCCCTCGTTCTTCGATCGCTGGTCGCTCAGCTATGACCGCGAGCGTCTCCAACAATCCACGTACACGCCAATCCATGACGAAGTGCTGCGCCGACTGGCCGAGACCGGTCCCGGGCGGATTCTGGACCTGGGCTGCGGCACCGGCCACCTGACCAAGCGCATGATCGATGCATTTCCAGCCTCCGGAGTGGTGGGAGTCGATCTGTCACCGGGGATGCTCACCAAGGCGACCGACCGGCTGTCTGCGGATCGAACCGGGGGAGCGGTGCTGGTGCGATCCGATGCGCAGCGGCTTCCTTTCGCACCTGGCTCTTTCGACGTGATTACCTGTACGGAATCGTTCCACTGGTACACCGATCAGGTTGCCACGATGGAAACGCTCCGGGACCTGCTGGTCCCTGGCGGGCGTTTGCTGCTGGCCTCGATCGCCACCGTCACCGGGATCGGCGAGGATATTCTCCGATTTGTTTCCCAACTGGGCGGTACCCCGATCCGAGCGCTCACCGGCGATCACATGCGTGCCATTGCGGAAAAAGCGGGTCTGGCTGTGGTGGATCAACGGCGTATACGGAGACCGGGCTTCCTCCCACCACCGATCTTCACCGAGGCCGTCAGACGGAGCTAGCGGAGGCGGCGGGCGATCCGATGCGCCTGGCGAACCTGCCGGTCGGTGAGGTCGAACCACTCGCCGTTCATCCGTTGAGCTTCGAAGACAACGTGCAAGGTGGCTTCGGCGGCGCGGGCCTCGGCGCTCGTTCGGTAACTCACCGAGTGGAGCAGGGCCAGTGATTCAGGATGGCCGGTCTGGAGGTTGGCGAGACGTTCACCGGGGTCGTGGGAGATGCCGATCTTCACTGCGCCCTGTTCGTCGCTGATCAAATACACATGGCTACGGTCCGTGCCGAGCCCGAACGGCAGCTGGTCGATTGCTCGGATCATCTGCGCCCCCGAGGTCACCAATTCGGTTCGACCGGTCAGCAGGCGAAGGGCGATGCCCACGATGCCAACGGCAAACCCGGCCATGAACAAGGTCATGCCCGAGAGGATTACCAGCGGAATCAGAAGTATTCGTCCGATGCCACTCCATCGGCAGCCAGTCTCACCACAGGAGCGATTGGTGGCCGGAGCGAGCCTTCCGCCCGTAGGGTCGGGATACCATCGCTCGCATCGTGAGCAGACTGACGTGGACCGCCACCGGGTTGCCGGTGGAAGGGGCCTTGGATCAGATCGTTGCGGCGATGCGCACTTCCAAGACAATGGTCTTGGTGGCCGAGCCTGGGGCGGGAAAGTCGTCATTGGTTCCGTTGATGGTCGCCCGCGAGATCGGTGGCCGAGTTGTGATGCTTCAGCCCCGGCGACTGGCCGCTCGGGCCACCGCGCAGCGACTGGCCGCTCTTCTGGGCGAGCAGCTTGGCGACTCCGTTGGGCTCACAATGCGGGGCGAAAGGAAGGTGTCCCGGCACTGCCGGATCGAGGTTGTGACCGAAGCAGTGCTCACCAATCGGATCCAAAACGATCCGGAACTCCCGGGTGTGGGAGCTGTCATCTTCGACGAGTTCCACGAGCGAAGTCTTCACGCTGATCTGGGTCTGGCGATGGCCGTGGAATCTCGAGCACTGCTTCGACCCGACCTCGGCATCGTCGTCATGTCGGCCACGATCAACCCAACACCCATCGCCCGCCTGCTCGGCTCGGGTCCCAACGGCCCTTCCCCGGTGGTCTCGGTGCCGGGCCGAACGTTCCCGGTGTCCACTCGCTACCACGAGCGGCCCCCGCGCCGTGACTGGACAGAAAGGATCGCCGCGGTTACTCGGTTGGCGCTGGCCGAGAACGATGGCGACGCCCTGGTCTTCGTTCCGGGTAGAGGCGAGGTGGATCGGGTGGTGCGGGCCCTCTCGGGTCAGGGCGGGTTGGAGGTTCTCGGGCTCCACGGTGGCACCGAGAGCGATCTGCAACGGGACATCCTCGCCGGTGGCAAGACCCGTCGAGTGATTGTGGCGACCACCATCGCCGAGACTTCTGTGACCGTGCCGGGGGTGAACATCGTGGTCGATGGGGGCCTGGCTCGTCGTCCGGCCTTCGATGCAGACACCGGCCTTGGGTCGCTGGAAACCGTCTTCGTTACCCGCTTCGGCGCCGATCAGCGCCGCGGCCGCGCCGGCCGCTTGGGACCCGGTGTGTGCCACCGTTTGTGGTCTGCCGAGGACGAGCGCCATTTGGCGGAGGCAACCGAGCCCGAGATCCGCACGGGCGACCCGCTCCCACTGGCCATTGCGCTGGCTCGATGGGGTGATCCAACGGCCGCTGATCTCCCACTGTTGGACAAGCCCGATGAGCACCGTCTCGAGGCTGGGCGTCGGGCGCTGGAGCTGTTGGGCCTGGTCGATGGCACCGGGATGCTGTCACGCCTCGGAGACGAAGTGGCCAGGATGCCGGTACATCCGCGCCATGCTCTCGCGGTGTTTCATGCCCCCGAAGGGGTGCTCCGAGAGCGGGTGATCGCGTTGGTCAGCGCTATTGAGGAGGGCGTTCGTTTTCGTTCGGCGGATCTGGAGGCGGCGTCTGCGGCGGAGGTGGATCGGGGTCGGAGATCCGCCAGAGCACTGCGAAAACATCGTCGGTCGTTTCCCCCACCTGGGAGTGACCGCCTCCCCACCGATGTTGCGGAGTGTTTGTTGGATGCATGGCCAGACCGAGTCGGCATGCGGCGCACCGATCGCCCTGGTCGTTTTCTCCTCGCCACGGGTACGGAGGTCCAGGTCCCGGAGAATGATGTTCTGGCGGGCGCCGAGTTCATCGTGGCCGCAGCCGCGGACGGCCGGGCCCCCGAGATCCGGCTTCGTTCTGCGGTAGCGCTGGACCGAGCCACGGTTCTCGAGCGAATGGAACACCGGATTGAGCGAATCGAGGTGGTTACATGGGACGAACGCCAACAACGGGTAGTGGCCGAATGGCAGGACCGTTTGGGTGCCATCGTGGTGAGGAGTGCACCGCTACCGAAACCGGATCCCCAGATGGTCGAACGTGCCCTTTACGATGCGGTGCGATCCAAGGGCTTGACAGCGTTGCGGTGGACCGACGAAGCGATCGCGATCTTGCATCGGCTCCGCTGGCTTCACGGCGTGGCACCGGATGGGTGGCCGATCGTGACCGACCAAGCACTTCTTGAGCGGTTGCCAGAATGGGTCCAGATCGGCACGGCTGTTCGACCCGGTGAGATCGTTGCCGGTCGAGGAATCCTAGATCTGCTGGATTGGCAGCAGCGCCGGGACCTCGACGAGCAAGCCCCGGTTGAGCTCACGCCATCCAAGGGCAACCCCCGTCCGGTCGACTACGCCAGCGGTCGACCCGTATGGTCGGTTCGGCTCCAGGATCTCTTTGGAATGAATGTGCACCCAGTCGTCGGACCCAATCGGACGCCCGTGACCGTAGAACTCCTCACACCGGCGAATCGGCCCGCTCAGACTACGAATGATCTACCGGGATTTTGGCGCGGTTCTTACGCCGAGGTCCGACGCGATCTCCGGGGCCGTTATCCCAAACACGATTGGCCCGAGGACCCACTGTCTGTTGATTCGCCTTAGGCCGGCGCCGGAAGTTGGGTTGCAAAGAAATCCAAGACCTGGTTGAGCGCAACGTGGGTAGGGTGACCGGGCACATCGATCAGGTCCTCGGTGAGCACCGAATGGGCGGTGCGTTTAATGCTGAGGGATCGGTCCGGACTCTGGATCTCGACCGCGGTGAAGCGATCTCCCAGCGCCCGAGCAAGGAAGGCGAAACGGTCGGCCGGAACCAGCAAGTCACCGGTGAATCGCAGGCCCATCACGTTGCAGCCGTTGGCCTTCACCGCCTCCAGGTCCTCTGGCGAAATGGAGAGTGATCCGGCCCGTTCAGCTCCAAGGGCGAGAGGTCCCGCCGGCTGGGAGAGCACCGGTGCCCGCACCACGGGCTCGGTTGCCATCGCCAGCGCAAAACCTCCGGAAAAGCACATCCCCAGAGCACCTACCGGTTGGCCCCCGAGACTCTCCGAGAGCAGCTTGGCAAGCGCTCGCAACCATTGGGCGATCGGCGGGGTTTCAGCGGCGGCGAAGAGAGCGAACTCCTTGGCCACGCACACCCTGGCGACGGTCTGGGCGAGGTAAGGAACGTTGGGCTCACGGCCGGGTATGCCACTGAGCGACGGCAACCAGACGGTGGCACCCCGGTCCACCAAACGATCGGCAAACGACAGCACAGAAGGAGTAATTCCGGGGACCTCGTGGATCACGATGATCCCTCGTTCGGGCGAGCTTTCAGGGGAACGTGTGAACACCGGGCGTTCCGTATCACCGTGGGTGAAGGTGGTTTTCTTGTAGTCGGACAGCGCCATTGGAAGGACTCTATTCAGCTCGTTGCGTGAAAAGTCGTCGCTCCGATCCCTACGCCAGAGCGTTCTCCAAGTCGTGCCAGAGGTCCTCGACATCTTCGATTCCGACGCTGAAGCGGAGTAGCCCTGCGGGGAGGTGTTCTTGACCGGCGACGGTGCTCCGCCGTTCGATTGTGCTTTCCACCGCGCCGAAGCTGGTGGCGTTCGTTATCAACTCCAGCGCCGCCAGCACCGTGTCGGCCGTAGCACCATCAGGCAGGTCGAAGCTGATGAGCGTCCCGTAACCGTTGAGCTGATGTTTGGCCAGTTCATGCTGAGGGTGACTGGGGAGACCGGGATAACGAACCTTCACCACCGCCGGATGAGCCTCCAGCCGTTCGGCGAGGATCTGGGCGGATTTCTGCGCTGCTGCCAATCGAATCGACAGTGTTCGGGCGCCCCGAACGGCGAGAAATGTTTCGAGGTTTCCCGGGGTTGCGCCGTTGAGCAAGCGGGAGCGGAACAGGCCGGCGAGAAGTGCATCGTTATTGGTGATCGTGACGCCACACAGAAGGTCGGAGTGGCCGCCTACGTACTTGGTGGCCGCCATCACCGAGATGTCGGCCCCCAGCTGCAGCGGTTGCTGGTTGAGTGGGGTGGCCACCGTGTTGTCCACGGCGAGAATTGAGCCCGGCTTCCGGTGTGCCGCAGCAATAGACCGCAAATCGGCGATGTCCAGCAGTGGATTGGACGGGCTTTCCAGCCAGATCAGATCCGCTGACGGAGCGGCTTCGACCCATTGGGCCGTATCGTCAACGGCGATCCGGCTGCTGGTCCAGCGGCCCTGTTTCTCGCCATCGGCGATGATGCCGGCAACGCCCTGGTAGCAATCGTCTGGCCAGATGATGTGGGCGCCCACGTTGAGCTGGTCGAACACGGCGGCGATTGCTGCCATGCCTGAGCCGAACGCTAGTGCCCGTCCAGATTCGAGCCGGCCCAGCAGGGTTTCGAGGGCAACCCATGTTGGCGTTCCCTCATCCCGGGCGTATCCCCACTCGCCACCGTGGACATAGTTGGATGCCGCAACGATCGGCGTGTTCAGTGGATCTCCCGGTTCGGTGGGTCGAGCCCCCGCCACAAGCCACGAATCGACCGACCACTTCTCGCTCGAGTTCATCACCCGACGCTATCGCTCGTCAGGCGTTGGCTCGTTCGATGGCGTTGAGGTAGGTGTAGAGCGTGACCTTGCTGACGCCCATCCATCCGGCAACGTCTTCCACAGCGCCGCGTAGGAGGAAGGCGCCGTGTTCATCGAGTCGACGCACCGCGGCCTGTTTCTCAGCCCGGTCCATATCGGAAAGACGGCCACCGATTTCGCGCTCGACCGAAGCCACGGCGCGCTCCAGTGCCCCATGAAGTTCATTGAGTCTCACGTAGGCGACCGTTTCCCCCTGCCACACCACGGGTTCATCCCCCTTTCGAGATGACCGGACCGGGATCACGCTGGCACCCAGGCTTTCGACCACCGGCCGAAGTGCAGACAGAAACTCCTGGGCTCGGTCGCTCATCGGCAAGAGATTCTGGTCTGAATGCTGGTTGCGCCCGCCTCGAACCCTGCCGAGACGAGTTGCTCCACGATCCCAATGAGGCGGTCGAGATCACCTTCGACCATGGTGGAGAACGGGCCCATATCGATCGCTAAGTCGTTTTCGGAGAGAACGTCCAACACCGCTTTTACGTGTGGGCCAGGGTCATTTTCCTTGAACGGTTCGACAAGTATCTCTAAAACCCCCGTAGCCACGCAAACACCCTAGCTGTAACGGGCTCAGCGAAGATAGCCGCCCGATTCAGTAGGCCGGCGGGCGTCGTGGCCCCAGTCTTGTCCTGAGAGGGAAATTGCACCTCCACTTGACGAAACGTTCAGTTCATACAAAGGTGGGTCGATCCATTTGGGGGAGATTTGCTCGTAGGACATCAGAGGGACTCAAAAGTGCTTTGGGCTGCGAGCAGAGCGAAACCCGATGGCTGACGGGCCGGCGACCTCGGTGGTGCCGCAGACGGAGCTGTCGTACAGATCGCTTCGGCGCATACTCCGGCCGGTGGTTGGCCTGGTGGTTCCGGTCTCGGCAGTCCTCGCGGCGCTGGCGGTTGGAGCGATCATGCTGTTGGCACTCGGGGCCAACCCGCTCACCGGCTACGCCGCTCTACTCCAGGGCGGCTTCGGCAGCTGGGACAATCTCGCCGACACCGCCATCAAGGCGATGCCGTTGATGCTGGTTGGTGTTGGAATCTCGATCGCATTTCGTACTGGTGTCATCAACATCGGCGGCGAGGGCCAGATCATCGCCGGCGCCATCTTGTCCACGGTGGCGGCCCTTTCGTTGCCGGACCTTCCTCGGCTCCTTCTCGTGCCGGTAGTGCTCATCGCCGGTGCAATCGGTGGCGGCATTTGGGGTGCAATTCCCGGAGCCCTGAAGGCCTATGCCGGCGTCAACGAGATCCTGTCCACGATCATGATGAACATCGTGGCCGCCCAGTTCCTCAGCTTCCTTCTGCAGGACTTGCTCATCGAAGAAGGTGCGATCAAGATCCAGCAAACCAAACGTCTCAGCGAAAACGCCGACCTCCCGCTTCTCCCCGGCGGAACCCGGCTCCACTTTGGTTTCATCATCGCTATCGGGGTTGCCGTACTGGGGTATTACCTACTCTTCCGCAGTGCGCTTGGTGTGCGGCTCCGAGCCGTCGGCCATAATCCTGACGCCTCTCGATACGCCGGGATGCCGGTGAAGAAGTCGATCGTGCAGGCGCTTGCATTCAGCGGGGCGTGCGCCGGTGTGGCCGGAGCCATTCTGGTGTTCGGCAGCGCATCTCACCGGCTGATCGGAGAAGGGGGAGCAGCCGGCTTCACGCAGAACGCCGGCTTCAACGGCATTGTCACCGCCCTCTTTGGCGGACTACATCCGCTCCTGACGGTGCCGGCTTCGTTCTTGTTCGGCGGCCTCCTCACCGGTGGACTCGACCTGCAGCGAGAGCTCCAGGTACCCGCCGCGCTCATCGTGGCGCTCAATGGCGTCGTTGTCGTTTTTGTTGTTGCAAGCCTCCGCATGAGGGGCCGGCTGCAGCGGTGGGTCGATGCGGGCAAACGGGAGGCGGCGAAGTGAGGGACTTCTTCACCCTTTCCGTCATGGTCGCCACCCTGGCGGGTGGGATCCGGCTGGCGACGCCGTTCCTCTTCGCCGCACTTGGCGAGGCGCTCGGACAGCGCAGCGGCGTTCTCAACCTTGGCGTCGAAGGCGTCATGCTCATCGGTGCCTATGCGGCGTATTACACGGCGCTGAAGTCTGGAAGTGCGCTGACCGGTGTGCTCGTAGCGATCGCCGTTGGTGCGCTCATGGGCGTTCTGTATGCGTTCCTGACCGTAGTGATGCACGCCGAGCAAGGCATCAGCGGCATCGGCATCTTCCTTTTCGGTCTCGGATTCACGGACTTGTTGTTCCAGAAGCAGGTGGGAACACCCATTCCGATTCGCGGGGTCAGTAATTACTCGGTCCCGCTCCTGTCGGACATCCCTTACATCGGCGAGATCTTTTTCGACCACAACCCGCTGGTCTACCTGGCATTCCTGATGGTTCCCATCATGTGGTTTGTGGTGAATCGGACCACGTTTGGGCTCAACGTGAGAGCCGTAGGGGAAACGCCCGAAGCGGCAGACACGCTCGGGGTCAGTGTGAACCGAATCCGAACGCTCACCATCATCATCGGAAACGCCTTTGCGGGGTTGGCGGGTGCTGCACTGGCCCTCGAGGTTGGGATCTTCCAGCAGAATCTCACCTCGGGTCAGGGCTTCATTGCCATCGCTCTTGTCTACTTCGGCGCCTGGCGGATGCCGTGGGTAATGAGTGGTGCACTCCTGTTCGGGATCGTGTCCTCTACCGTTCTGCAATGGAAAACTCTGGGGATCGTCTCCGGCCCAGCATCGAGCCTCACAGCTATGGCCCCAGCAATCCTCACCATTGTCGTTCTGGTCGCCGTGAGCCGCCGAATCGGAGCGCCCGCAGCATTGACCCGACCCTTCGACAGGGCCGCATGATCTCATCCATCCAACCGGGAGAACCCACCATGAGAAACCAGAAACAAATCAGCCTCCTCATTGTCTTGTTGGCGGCGTTCGCGCTGCTGGCTGCTGCGTGCGGGAGCGGCAGCTCTGCCGATGACTCTGCTGCCGATGATTCTGCCGCAGATGATGCGGCTGCGGATGATTCTGCTGCGGATGATTCTGCTGCTGATGATGCGGCTGCGGATGATTCTGCTGCCGATGACGGCGCGGCCGGAGGCGACGTCTTCCGTATCGCCGTTGTGGCCCCAAGCGCCCAGAACGACTTGGCCTTTACCCAGAGCATGGTCGACGCCGTGAATGCAATCGGTGAGACCCGCACCATCGAGTTCGACATCACCGACGGAACATTCGTTGTTGAAGATGCCGCCGCTGCGCTGCGTGGGTACGCCGAAGACGGCTTCGATCTTGTCATCGCCCACGGCTCCCAATATGGCGGACCGCTCGAGCTCATCGCCCCCGACTTCCCTGATGTGGCGTTTGCGTGGGGCACCGCCGCTGACACGTTCGGGATTCCCAACGTCTCGGCCTACACGGTCCGTGCCGACGAAGGTGGGTACGTCATGGGGACCATCGCTGCCCAGCTCAGTCAGAGCGGCGTGATCGGTGTAGTTGGGCCCGTGCCAGTTGGTGATGCCAAGCTCTACGTCGATGGCTTCGTTGCCGGATCGGCTGCGCAGGATTCCAGCGTCACCGTCAACGTCAACTACATCGAATCGTTCAGTGATGTAGCGCTCGCCGCCGAAGCAGCCACAGCTCATGTTGGGAACAACGCCGACGTGCTCACCGGAAGCGCCCAAATGGTCGTTGGCGCCACCGGCGTTGCCGTTGAAGCCGGTGTGCCATGGTTCGGTACCCAGGCCAATCAGACTTCGCTCGGTCCAGACGTCGTGGTTGCGTCCCAGGTGTACCACTGGGAAGTGATCCTCGAGGAAATGATCGCCAGCATCGAAGGAGGGAGCCTCGGGGGCGAGGTCTACATCCTCACGTTGGCCAATGACGGGCTGGTCATCGAGTACAACGATGGATACAGCTTGGACCCTGCGATCAGGTCCGCTGCCGACGCAACCGCAGCCGGTCTGGCCGACGGTTCCATCACGACCGGCGTCTAAGAAACACACGTGCAGGAGAAGACCCGTGCAAGCTGACCGGACGGTACCGATGCTGGAGATGGAGGGAATCACCAAGCGCTTTCCCGGTGTTCTGGCAAACGATTCTGTGGATCTCTCGGTACTGCCCGGTCAGGTGCACGCCCTGCTCGGTGAGAACGGTGCCGGCAAGAGCACCCTGATGAAAATTCTCTACGGGCTCTACAAGCCAGACGAGGGCACCATCAAACTCGACGGTGAGGTGGTCTCCATCACCTCCCCGTCGGATGCGATCGCTCGCGGTATTGGCATGATTCACCAGCACTTCATGCTGGTCCCCACTCTCACGGTGGCCGAAAACGTTGCGCTGGGCCTTGGCGGTCACCGCGGGCTCAGCGACATGCGGCCGGTGAGAAGACGGCTGGACGAAGTCTCGGAGCGGTACGGATTGCACGTCAACCCCGACGCGTACATTTGGCAGTTGGCCGTGGGAGAACGGCAGCGAGCCGAGATTCTCAAAGCCCTCTATAGAGACGCTCGCCTGCTCGTACTCGACGAGCCAACGGCGGTGTTGACGCCGTCGGAGGTCGGTGAGCTGTTCGTGACCCTCCGGCAGATGACCGCCGATGGCAAGGGCCTCATCTTCATCTCCCACAAGCTCCACGAGGTCATGGAACTGTCCGACGAAATCACCGTGCTCCGAGACGGTCGGGTGTCCGGTCACACGAGGCCTTCGGAGTCCACCCGGGAATCCTTGGCAGAACTCATGGTTGGCCGGCCTGTGGTACTCACCCGATTCGTGCCGCCAGCGGAGTTGGGTGAGGATCGCCTTCAAATCCGGAATCTCAACGTCACAGGACACCGTGGGACCACTGCGCTCAAGGACTTCAACCTCACCGTTCGTTCAGGAGAAATCGTAGGCCTCGCCGGGGTCTCCGGCAACGGACAACGTGAGCTGGCCGATGCCATTTTCGGGCTTCGGCCCATCGACTCGGGTGAACTGACGATCAACGGGGCACGAGTGACGGCGCCCACCCCCAAAGGCGTGCGGGCGCTGGGGCTGTCGTATGTCCCGGAGGAAAGGATGGTGGAGGGAGCCATCGGTGAGTTCACCGTTGCCGAGAACCTGTTGCTGGTCGACTATCACAAGCCTCCGTACACCAGGAGGGGCCTGCTCAACTTTTCCGCAATCGGCGAGTGGTCCAAGAAATTGGTCGCCAACTACAACGTGAAGACCCCGAGCATCGAGACTTCCACCAGGTCGCTCTCGGGCGGGAACATCCAGAAAGTGGTCATCGCGCGCGAATTCAGTTGCGATGCCGAGGTTCTGGTGGTGGCCCAGCCCACCCGGGGCGTAGACATCGGTGCGGCGGAGTACATCCACGAACGGCTACTCGACCAGCGAGCGAAGGGCGCCGCGATCCTCCTGATCTCGGAGGACCTCGACGAGGTCATTCAGCTTTCCGACCGGATCGTGGTGGTCCTCGAGGGTGAGATCATGGGTGAGGTCCAGCGGGCGGATGCCACTCCCCAGTCGATCGGTTTGTTGATGTCGGGCGTGCGACAGGATGAACCGCAGCCTGTCTGAACGGTCTAATCCAGGAGGGCGTCGCTCCGGACTCTTTGACGCTCGGCCTGTTCGTGGGCGGGGAGTACCCGGCCAAAGAGTTGCCGGGTTCGCTCCACTCGTCCTATGACATTGGGTTGTTCGGTGTAGGCGAGGATGGCAGCGTGACGGGGAACCGACGTGGCGGCAACCCGGGTGACCCGATGCAGCGAATACCGACCACGAAAAATCTGAAGATCACCAGGCCGAAGATCGAGCGACACCACGCCCTGGCGGCCGCCTGCCAGAACATCGGCAATCGCATCGAAGCTCTCGTCATCGGCCGACCGGATCCCTGGCACGTATTCGAAAAGGCCACCTTCATCCGCCTCGTCGACGAGGACGGTGACGGCGAAGTCGTTGGTGTCGAAATGCCAAGTGAATTGTTGGCCGGGATCCAGGATGTTTGCAGTGAGACCGGCCAGCGGATCCGCGTAGCAGTAGAGGGATGGGATTTCGAGGCAGTCGGCCAGGAACTGGGCTACCTCGGGGGACCGGAACAGGCGATCGGTTGTGCACCCAGGTTCCCACGAGTCCCCAGGGATGAAGCCGCTGGACCGTTCGATGAAGGTATTGACCGGGTGGTCCAGGTCGAAGTCCGAATTGACCGCCGTGTGGAAATACGGGTTCATGTCCTGGGTGGAGAAATGGGTGGAGCCCTTTCGGTCCCAGATCTCGTTCCCGATGCGCTTGAGAGCAACCGGCCTGACGAAGTCCTTGTTCAAGGCACAGCCGGTGGCGCGGAGTCGCTCACGAGCCTGGTCCACGCAGGTTCGGTAGTCGTGGCTCTCGCGTTGGTGGATCGGGTAGCGGTCCAGATCCACCAACTCGCTGAGGTCGGTCGTCACCATCGGTCCTCTCATTTCTCCCAGTGGGGAACCCAGTCACCGGTCATCCGCATCGAGAGGCCGGCGTCATCCTCGATTTGTTTTGCAACGTGGAGCTCTCCCTGCTCAGGGCCGTAGCGATCGCTGGCGCGCTGAAACTGGGTTTGAGCCGCTTCGGTCATCGCCAGCTCGGCCGTGACGTTGGCAGCCAACTCACGGATGAGGCCGAGGTCTTTCAGGCAGAGACCCAGACTGAAGCTGGGGTCGAAATGTCCAGCGAAGATGGAGGGGGCGTCGTGCCGAGCAACAAAAGAGTCGCCGACACTCTCCTTGATCGCGTGCCAGAGTGTTTCTAATTCCACTCCGTTGGCCATGCCCAGCGCGAACCCTTCGGCGAGTGCTGCGGCATGAATGAACCAAAGTTGGTTGGTGACCAGTTTGGTCACGTTGCCGGTGCCCCGCGGACCACATGCGATCACCAGGCCCATGTTTTCCAGCACGGGAGTGACCTTGGCAATGCTGGCGTCGTCGCCGCCGAGGAACAGGGTCAGCTTTCCGGTTCGGGCGCCGTCTACAGCACCGGTCACTGGGCAGTCCACTACGGCCACGCCCTGCGGAGCGGTTGCCGCCAGTTCATCTACCAACTCTTTGCGATTGGTGGTGAGATCCACCCAGATCGAGCCCGGCTGCATGACGGCAAGTGCGCCGTCTTCTCCGCCCATCACCGAGACTACGTGATCCGGGCGGGGGAGTGAGGTCAGCAGGAGATCGCATCTGCGGGCCGCATCGGCGGCCGAGCTCGCCAGTCCCGCTCCGTACTGGCCGAGGGCACTTGTGGCGGCAGGGTTGATGTCGAAGGCGAGCATCGGGTAGCCGGCATCAACGAGGCGACGACACATCGGTGCACCCATGTTGCCGAGCCCTATGAAACCGATGGTCGGGAGGTCGGTCATGCCCGCAACCCAGTCATGAACGCAACCCAGTCATACGCGCAACATGGTGCATGATTTCCATCTTGGCGTCAATCATCACGGATTCTGTCCATTGGGACGCCCAACTCGTCCAGTTTGGCAAAGAGCGCAGCGCAGGTTTGATCGATGGTGGCGAGCGGTGGATTGGCCGGTCCGGCCTGAGCCCACTCGCAGAGGACGTCGCTCAGCCCGCCGATGGTTTCCACCACGCCGACGAGTTCTCCGGCTTTCTCCGGTTCTTTCTCAAAAGGTTTGAGTGCGGCATCGAGCCGTCGCACTATTTGCAGGATCGCCTCGGAGCGGAGCGGTTCGGGCTGCGCCAGCCGAACCAGGGCGGCGCGCAGGGTCCAGTTGCCGGCCCGGGGTTGTTCGGAGAACCCGATGATCTGATCTGGTGGGATAGCCAAGGTGATGCTCCGGTCTAGGTCAGTCCCTGGAATCGTGCGGCAATCTTGCGGTGTTGGGCCAGTCTCTCATCAAGGTGCGGAGCGAGCAGCTCGCCCTCTCTGACCACGGGACGTCCATGGACCACCGTGTGCCACGCCGCGGTAGGTCCACAGCGAAGCCATCCCTCGATCGGGTCACCCAGCACACCGGCAAACGTGGGACCGTCGAGCTTCCAGATCGCCACGTCGCCAACGGCACCAACCGCCAGTTCGCCCAACTCGCCTGATCTGCCGAGGCAGCGTGCACCGCCCCGGGTGGCAATCTCTAATGCGATCCGGGCGGTCATGGCCTCAGGCCCCGATATCAACTTGCCCTGCAACATGGCCAGCCGAACTTCTTGCCAGAGCGACCCCGAGTCAGCCGATGATGACCCGTCAACCCCCAGTCCTACCGGGCACCCGGCCGAGCGTAGATCGATGACTGGAGCAATGCCGGAGCTCAGGATCATATTGGAGCTGGGACAGTGGGCCACACCAACACCGGCGGCGCCGAGGCGCTGTATCTCCGTGGGGTCCGGGCGGACCACATGGGCACCCCAGGTGCGATTGGTCATCCAGCCAACTTCCTCGTAGAGGTCCACGGGACGCATACCGAAGGTGGCGAGCGCAAACTCGTCATCCTCAGAATTCTCGGCGAGGTGGGTGTGAAGCCGGACGTCGAGTCGTTCAGCCAGTTCTGCGGTTCGTTTCATCAGGTCCGGCGTGACGCTGAACGGCGAACACGGGGCGAGCGCGATGCGGGTCATTGCGCCGTGGGTCGGGTCGTGCCAGCGAGCAACATGTCGCTCGGATTCGGCCAAGATGTCATCCTCGTCGCGGACGGCGTCGTCGGGGGGAAGGCCGCCGTCTTTCACCGACAGACTCATTGAACCGTACGTTGGGTGAAAGCGGACGCCCAGGTCCAGCGCAGCCTGAACCTCGGCGCTCAGAAGGTCCCCGGCCCGAACGGGGTGGAGGTAGTGGTGATCCGAGGAGGTCGTGCAGCCAGAGAGCGCCAGTTCTGCCAGTCCGATCCACGCGGCGTGATATTCGGCCTCCTCATCCAGGTTTGCCGTCCAGAGGGGATAGAGCGACTGGAGCCAACCGAACAGCGGTTGCGAGGTCATGGGTGCGTAGGCACGGGTGAGGTTTTGAAACAGGTGGTGGTGGGTGTTCACCAGTCCCGGCGTGACGAGGCAGCCCGATGCATCGATTTCGTTCTCGGCATCGGGCATCGGGTCAGACGGACCACCCACGGCGGAAACGAACCCCTTGCTGATCGCTACCCAGCCGCCGGGGAGCTCGCGGCGGCTCTCATCGACTGTGGCGAGAAGCTCGGCGTTTCGGATGATTAGGTCGGCCATGGCGGACCCAGTGTGGCAGATGGACGGTTCAACCGTAAGGAAACACGGCGGTGGTTGGACATCGAACCAGACGGCTGAGCCGCCACCTGATCGTGGTTTCTGAGGCTTTACATTTTGTAAACTAAGACTACGCTTGAGGAGGTGAACGAGGTAGATGTGCTTGCAATCAACATCGATCGACTCGAACAACGTCTCGCCGATCTTGCCGCCATCGGTGCAATCGAGGGGACCGAGGGCTGCGCCCGTCTAGCTCTGACCGACGAAGACAAGGACGGACGCGATCTGGTCATCACCCAGATGAGGGATCTCGGCCTCGCGGTAACCATCGACGGGATCGGCAACGTGATCGCAACAATGGTGGGGCAGACCGATGGTCCGCCCGTGATGACGGGGAGTCATATCGACACCGTCCGCACGGGGGGCCGGTATGACGGCAACCTTGGCGTGCTCGCCGGCCTCGAGGTGATCGAGGTGTTGAAGAGCGCCGGCATGGTTCCCAAACGGCCGATCGCCGTAGGATTCTTCACCGACGAAGAAGGGGCCCGTTTCGCCCCAGACATGTTGGGCAGCTTGGTCTACGTTGGCGGCATGCCACTGGAAGAGGCGCTGGAGATCAGGGCGATCGACGGCGCCACCGTGGGTGAGGAACTCGTTCGCATCGGTTACGACGGGAGCGCCCCACTTCCCGGGCCCTCGCCGCATGCGTTTGTGGAGCTCCACATCGAACAGGGACCGGTCCTCGAGGTGGAGGGCGTCACGATCGGTGCTGTGACCGGGGTCCAAGGGATCAGCTGGACCGAGGTCACCGTGACCGGGCAGAGTAATCATGCGGGCACCACGCCCATGCACCTCCGGAAGGACCCCGGATTTGTGGCTGCGGCCTGTGCGCAATATGTCCGTGAACTTGTGCTGGACATCGGTCATCCGCAGGTGGGGACCGTAGGGCGGGTGGAGTTTCGGCCCAACCTCGTCAACGTGGTCCCGGCCAGCGCCAGCTTCACCGTCGACCTGCGAAATACCAACGAAGCCGTTCTGGCCCAGTCGGAACGACGGTTCGCTCAGTTCCTCGAGGCCACCGCTGCCGCCGAGGGCTGCACCGTCGAGACCAGAGAACTGGCCCGCTTCGAGCCCGTCGTGTTCGATCCCGAGGTTGTGAACCTCGTGGAGACAACAGCCAAGGATCTGGGGCACTCGGTCATGCGCATGCCCTCCGGTGCTGGCCACGATGCTCAGATGATGGCTCGCCTCTGTCCCACCGCCATGGTCTTCACCCAGAGCCGCGACGGGCTCAGCCACAATCCGCTCGAGTTCACCTCGCCGGCTGATCTCGAAGCGGGCGCCAATGTGCTTCTTCACACCATCCTCGCCCTCGCCAACTCCTGAAAGTATGTGCCGAAATGACCCAAGACAGCCTGAAATCAAATCATCCCGGGTTCCAGCCCTTTTCCAACACGGCGCCACTCACGCCAATGTCGCTGGGCCAACTGCTTGAACGGATCGACCACGAATGGCATAGTCGCAAGCGAGTTTTTGACCTACCGACGGCGCGATTCTGGCAAGCTGATCCCGCAGTAGATCTGGGGTTTGAGTTTCTTGGTCGGCCCTGCGCTACTCCGATCGGTCCAGCCGCCGGTCCGCACAGCCAGCTCGCAGAGAACATCGTCTTGAGCTGGCTCGGTGGTGCTCGGCTCTTCGAGCTCAAGACCGTGCAGATCCTGGATGAACTGGAAATCCAACGGCCCTGCATAGACATGCAGACCATCGGCTACAACATCGAGTGGAGCCAAGAACTGCTCGTGGAGCAGAGCCTCACCGAGTACGTGAAGGCGTGGATGCTGATCCACATTCTTTCGAAGTGGGAACCACTGACCGAGTTCATCGGCGCCGATCCGGGGCCGTTTGTCTTTGACATGAGCGTTGGCTACGACCTCGCGGGCATTTCTGATCCCAAGGTGGCCGCATTCATTCGAGGTATGAAGGATGCCAGCCACGAAATCGAGCGGCTGCGCCCGGAGTTGACCGGGCCCTGGGCCCAGTTCGCTGATCTGGACTTCCCAACGCAGATCTCCGACACCCTTACCCTGAGTACGTTCCATGGCTGCCCGCCCGATGAGATCGAGGGGATCACCAAACACCTCATCGATGAGCACGGGCTGGACGTGATCGTGAAACTCAACCCCACGTTGTTGGGGTTCGAGACGGTAGCCCAGATCGTTAACACCGAACTGGGGTACTCCGAGGTCAGTGTCAAGGAGAGCGCTTTTGCCGCGGACCTCCAGTTCGAGCGCGGGATTGAACTCATCAACGAGCTCTACACCTATGCCGCTGAGCGGGGCCGTCGCTTCGGGATCAAACTCACCAACACGCTGGTGGTCGACAACACCAAGGCGTGGATGCCCGAGGAGACAATGTACTTGAGCGGGCCGCCGTTGCATGTGGTGGCCATGACGTTGCTCACCAAGTTGAGGCCGCACCTGCCGCCCGAGCTCATGGTCAGTTTCAGCGCCGGGATCACCAAGGACAACCTGGTGGACAGCCTCGCCGTCGGAGTCAATCCTGCCACGGTGTGTTCCGATCTGTTGAAGCCGGGCGGCTACGGACGGCTTGTTCCGATGCTGAAGAAACTCACCACGACCATCGCCGACGCAGGGTTCGCATCCCTCGCAGAGTGGAAAGCTTCAAACCCGCTGTCGGCCCAGGAATACTCCGACCGGATCCGGAGCAACGGCGAGTATCACTTCCAGGCCAACGAGAAGTTGCCGCGCGAAGTGGATCATACGCTGGAAACCTTCGGATGTGTGGCCTGCAACTTCTGCATTACCGTCTGCCCGAATGATGCATTCTTCAACATCACCAGCCCGCAGGACCACATCGAAGGGCGACAGCAGTATTTCGTGCTGGCCGAACTGTGCAACGAGTGCGGAAACTGCATGACGTTCTGCCCAGAAGACGGCGATCCTGCCCAGATCAAGCCCAAGCTCTACACCGATGCTGCCGTCTTCGCCGCCCGCGATGATCAGGGTTTCCTCATCGCCGATGGCAGGATCGTCGATTCCCGTTCCAACGAGGCTGACGTTGCGACAGTGGCCGAACTACTGGAATCCGGGAGTCCACTCTCGTGAGTCGCCGGATAACGCTCGGGGCCGGCCAGCTCGGCCCCATCTCCAAGGACGAACCGCGGGGGTCGGTGGTGGAGCGGCTCATCGCACTTCTCCACCAGGCGCACCGCGCCGGAGTTGACCTGGTGGCGTTCCCGGAATTGGCCCTCACCACGTTCTTTCCGCGCTGGTACACCGAGGACCTCGCTGGGCATGACCACTACTACGAATCCGAGATGCCAAACGCCGCAACGCAACCACTCTTCGACGAGGCAAAACGGTTGGAGATCGGCTTCAGTCTGGGGTACGCCGAGCTCACACCGGACGGTCACCGCTACAACACCACGATCCTGGTTGAGCGCGACGGTTCGATCGTGGGTCGGTATCGGAAGGTGCACATTCCTGGGCATGAAGAAGACGAGGCGTTGCGACCGTTCCAACACCTGGAACGCCGTTACTTCGAGGAATCCTCAGAAGGGTTCAACGTTCATCGCTGCTTCGACGGAATCGTTGGAATGGCAACATGTAACGACCGTCGCTGGCCCGAGACCTACCGGGAGATGGGCCTCCAGGGGGTAGAGGTCATCCTCATCGGCTACAACACGCCCATTTTCTATGCGCCGGACCCCGGCCAGAACGCATTGGCGGGCTTCCACAACCAGTTGGTGATGCAGGCGGGCGCCTACCAGAACGGAACGTGGGTGATCGGCGTCGCCAAGGGCGGCATCGAGGAAGGTGTCGAAAGCCTTGCCCAGAGCTCCATCATCGCTCCCAGCGGTCAGGTGGTGGCCCAAACGGTCAGCAACGGAGATGAACTCGTCAGCGTTATCGCCGACCTCGACTGGTGCGCAAACTACAAGGAAACCCTCTTCAACTTCGCTCGCTATCGCCGGCCCGAGGCCTACCAACGAATCAGCAATCAGAAAGGTGTGATGCTGCCATGAGCATCGACTTCAATCTCAACGGCACGGCGGTGACGCTGGCCGATCACCATGAGCACCTTTTGACTGGTCTCCGTGACGGGTTGAACGTGTTGTCCCCCAAGGACGGCTGCTCGCCGTCTGGTCAGTGCGGGGCCTGCACGGTGATCGTGGATGGCAAAGCCCGGGTGGCCTGCCAGACGAGCATGGAAAAGACCGCCGGTGCCGAGGTTCTCACCCTGGAGGGCCTCACCGACGAGGAGAAGAAGCGTTACGGCGATGCGTTCGCCGCCTTTGGCGCGCTGCAGTGCGGGTTTTGCACCCCAGGCATCATCATGCGCGTGAAGTCGATGATCGACAAGAAGGGCAGTGAGCTCACCCGTGAAGGCGCCGCCCGTTTGATGGGCGGGAATCTCTGCCGCTGCACGGGCTACACCAAGATTCTGGATGCGGTGGAAGCGTTGGCCAAGGGTGAGGTCCCCGAGCCGCAGTCTCCCAAGGGGGTTGGCTCGCGCGGCATCAAGTATGAGGCGGTCCCGCTCTCGCTCGGCGCCCGTCCCTTTATCGATGACCTGCGGCCCGATGATCTCTTGCACGGAGCCGTGCACCTGGCCGCCCACGCGCGCGCCGACATCATGGCGATCGATACCTCCGCCGCTGAGGCCATGCCGGGCGTCGTAGCCGTTTTCACCGGCGCCGATGTTCCTGGCGAAATCCACAACGGGATCATCCACAAGGATTGGCCAATCTTCATTCCGGTTGGCGGGCGCACCAGCTACCTGGGTGACATCCTCGCCCTCGTGGTGGCCGAGACCCGAGCGATCGCCCGTGAGGCGGCCACCCTCGTGACGGTGGAGTACGTGGTTCATCCCCCCATGACAGATCCGGCGGCCGCAGTGGCCTCCACGGAGAATGCGGTGTGGGGGTTGGATGGCAACGTCCTTTCCACCTCGACCTATGTCCGCGGCGATGTAGACGTCGGCTTGGCCAACTCTGTTCACACGATCACCGAGACCTTCCAAACCCAACGCATCGACCATGCGTTCATCGAGCCCGAATCAACCTTGGCCATTCCTGTGCCGGCCGGCTCGCCGCTACCGGTTACCGCTGGTGCTCAGGATGCCGCCGACTTCGATCGGCTCATGGTCTATTCGGGCGGCCAAGGTATCTGGGACGATCGTGACGACATCGCCCGCATCCTCGCGGTGCCAACCGAAACCATCGTCACCGAGCTCATCAGCAACGGTGGTGCGTTCGGCGGCAAGGAAGATATGAGCAATCAGGGCCAGACCGCTCTTGCCGCCTGGCTGCTTCAACGTCCCGTTCGGACCACGTTCAGTCGAGAAGAGTCCTTTCTGGTGCACACCAAACGACACCCGATCAGGATGACCTACGAAGTCGGCTGCGATGCCGATGGCAAGCTGACCGCACTTCGCGTTCGCATGCTCGGCGACTCCGGCCCGTACGCATCGGTCGGTATGAAGGTTCTCGAGCGGGCCGCCGGCCATGCGTCGGGCCCCTACGTTCTGCCCAATATCGACGTGGAAGCGGTGGCCGCCAGGACCAACAACTCCGTGTGTGGGGCCTTCCGCGGTTTCGGCGCCAATCAGGCTCAGTTCGCCATGGAAGGGGTGATGGACCGGTTGGCGGAAAAAGTGGGTATCAGCGGTTGGGAAATGCGCAATCGCAATGTCATCTCGCCCGGGGTTGTCTGGGGACCCGGCCAAACGATGGACGACGGCTGTTTGGGCGCCCAAGCCTGTCTGGATGCCATCAAACCCGCTTACGACGCCGCCGTTGCCAACGGGAAGTCGGTTGGGTTGGGCCTCGGACTGAAGAACTCCGGCCTCGGCAACGGTTTCAAAGAACTCGCTCGAGCGGTCGTTCATTTCCGGGAAGATGGCAAGGTTGAGGTCCGGCACTGTTGGACCGAAATGGGCCAGGGCGTTCACACGGTCGCCCAGCAGGTGGCGATAGAGGAACTGGGAATCTCGGCCGACCAGATCGAGGTAATCGTTGACACCACCCGTGAGCTGGGCGCCGGGCAAACCACCGGGAGCAGGGGAACTCTCATGGGTGCCGGGTCCGTAGCTGACGCATGCCAGAAGGCGATGGCGGACGGCTGCAAGGTTGGCGTGGATTATGAGGGTGAGTACCGGGTGGACTGGACCAACTCGCTGAGCGAAGGACTTTCCAATCCGATCATTCACTCCACGTTCGGGTACGCCGCCCAGTTGGTGATCATGAGTGACGGCCTGGTGGAGAAGGTCGTTGCTGCTCACGATGTCGGTAGAGCGGTGAATCCCCTTTTGTGCGAAGGTCAAGTGGAGGGAGCTGTCCACATGGGGCTCGGTTATGCCCTCAGTGAAGGGTTTCCCTGCGACGCCGATGGTTTGCCGTTGAACACCACACTGCGAAGTCTCGACATCATCCGCCCCAAGGACATGCCCGAGGTGGAGACGATTCTCGTGGAGTCGCCAGAGCCCAACTCGCCCTATGGCATCAAGGGCGTAGGAGAGATCGGTTTGGTTCCCACCGCTGGTGCGGTTGCTGCGGCGATGCATGCCGAAGACGGCGTATGGCGCAACGAACTGCCAATGATCAACGAGGCCAACCGAGAAAGGGTCAGCGCATGGACATAACACCGGGGCTCGTTTGCAGCCATCACCACTTGTACTCGGCTCTCGCCAGAGGAATGCCGGCGCCGCCCAAGACTCCCACGGAGTTTCTGGAGATTCTGGAACAGATCTGGTGGCGTTTGGATTGCGCTCTCGATGAAGAAACCATCTATTGGTCGGCAAAACTCGGCGCCTTGGAGGCCCTGTCTCGAGGCTGTACATCGATCGTGGACCATCACGAGTCTCCCAATGCAATCGATGGTTCCCTCAGCCTCATCGCCGATGCCTGTGCCGAAGTGGGTGTGCGGGTGAACTGTGCCTATGGCGTCACCGACCGTCATGGCGCCGCGGGGGCGGCCGCTGGTTTGGCAGAGAATGAACGGTTCCTCTCCGCGCGCGGGCGGGGCATGGTGGGGCTCCATGCGGCGTTTACTTGTGAGCCGGACACCATCGCCGCAGCTGCAGAGATGGCTGCGCGCCATCACGTTGGCGTGCACGTGCACGTTGCTGAGGGTCCCGCCGACACATGGCAGTTGCTACAGGGGCACACCGCCCCCAACTGGTGGCTGGTTCACGGGGTGCACCTGCCTACCGAGCATGGACTCCAGGGAACGATCGTCCACAACGCCCGCTCCAACATGAACAACGCCGTTGGTTACGGCGCCCCCATGCGTTTCTCCAATCCGGTGGCGTTGGGAACCGATGGGATCGGTGCCGACATGTTGGATGAGTTCCGTGTGGCGTTTGTCCGAGCCCGCGAGTACGACGTCACCACCACGCCTGACCTGATCTGGAACTGGCTCCAAAAGGGCTATGACCTTTTCCCGGAAGCGTTGAACGATCGCGTGGTCTGGGACTATGACCCTATGGATCCGTGGCGCCTCGCTTACAGCCCGGGGGTGTCGCCAGTCAGCGTCGAGGTCGATGGCGTGGTGCTCTTCGAAAACGGCACCACCACTCACGTCGACGCCGCCGAGATCCGCACGAAGTCCGCCGAAGCCGCCCAGAAACTCTGGGCAAAACTGTGAGAGAGACTATGAAAGAACTAGCGATATTTGGTGAGTTTGCTGAAGGCGGGGAGACGGCATATGAGAATGCCCGAATACGCTTCAAGGAGCAGAACATCACGCTGCCAACGTTTGCGCAGCTACGCGATCCGTCCACGATCCCGGCCGACGTGAAAGAGAAGCTGAAATCGGTCGACAAGGATGCTGCGGACCCACTGAACCTGTTCCGAGTGCACTGGTACAACGAGCATGCCGACGAAGAGGGACTCAACTACCCCGGGCTCGTTGACGTTCCCACTCACATCGAGCTCCCGAAGGAACTCACCGGTGTCGACGCCCGGATCGTGCTCATGTTCGGTAATCGCTTCCCGATGATCAGAGCGCACAAGGTTTTGGCCGCCTATTCCTGTCTTGTTGCGCGGCTCGTGACCGGCCGATTCGACCCCACCACCCAACGAGCGATCTGGCCAAGCACCGGCAACTACGCCCGCGGTGGAATCGCCATCAGTCGGCTCATGAACTGCCGCGGCGTTGCCATTCTGCCTGAGGGGATGAGCAAGGCTCGCTTCGATTGGTTGAACAAGTGGACGCTGAATCCTGAAGAGGATGTGATCAAAACGTTCGGGACCGAAAGCAACGTGAAGGAAATCTACGACGAATGCAATCGACTCGAACAGGATCCCGAAAACGTGATCTTGAACCAGTTCAGCGAGTTCAGCAACCACATGGGCCACTACGCCGTTACGGGACCGGCGCTGGAGGCCGTCTTCAACCACGTCACGGCCGACCGCCCCGGCACGTTGGCCGCATTCACCAGTGCCACCGGTTCGGCTGGCACCATTGGTGCGGGCGACTATCTCAAAGACAGCTTCGGGTCCAAGATCGTTGCAGTGGAAGCCTTGGAATGTCCCACCATGCTCTACAACGGTTTCGGCGAGCACAACATCCAAGGGATTGGCGACAAGCATGTCCCCTTGATTCACAACGTCACCAACACCGACCTCGTTGTGGCCATCAGCGATCGGAGCACAGATTCTCTGGACCTGCTGTTCAACTCTCCGGCCGGGAAACGACTACTCGTGGAGCGGGGGATGGCCCCGGAGTTGGTGGAAATGCTGGTGGACATGGGCTATTCGTCGATCGCCAACATGCTGGCATCCATCACCGCGGCGAAGGTATGGGGCCTGGGAGCTGACGACGTTGTACTCACCGTGGCCACCGACGGCAGCGATCTTTACGATGCCGAGCGCGAGGAGTTCATCGCTCGCAATTTCCCGGGCGGCTTCGACGATGTTGAGGCCGACAAGGTATTCATCGATCACATGGAGACCGTCAGCACAGAGCACACGTTGGAGATGAACGAAACAAATCGCAATCGCGTCTTCAATCTGGGGTATTACACCTGGGTTGAGCAGCAAGGGATTGGAATTCCTGACTTCGAGCGGCGCCGCAGCCAGGATTTCTGGAAGAGCCTCCGACCCCTCACCGACCGCTGGGACGAGATGATCAAAGAATTTAATGCCTAGCTTCTGGAGCTTCTCGTGAATCCTTTTCTGAAGTATCGGGAACGGCTGGATTCCTACGCAGCGGCATTGGCCGGCGGACTGAGCGATGCGTGGTTCGTTGACCTCGTTGAGGACCTCGACGCCGAAGTCGCCGGGGTTGAGGGCCATGGCTTCCAAGAAACGCCCATCGTGGACGGAGCGGAATTGGCTGCCGCCGCCGGCCTGGATGTGGAACTGCTCATCAAAGCTGAGCCGCACAATGTGGGCGGATCCCATAAAGCGAGACACCTCTTCGGAGTGGCGCTGAATCTTCGCGTACAGGAACAATTGGGCATCGAAACCGGCGAGCGGCTCGCCATCGCATCTTGTGGCAACGCCGCTCTTGGCGCGGCGGTCATCGCAAGGGCCATGAATCGCCCGTTGGATGTGTTTGTCCCGGTCTGGGCCAACGAGTCCGTCATCGAGCGTCTCGATGAGTTGGGCGCATCGATCAACCGCTGCGAGCGCCGCCCCGACGAAGCGGGCGATCCGTGTTACCACCGATTCAGCGAATCGGTAGCCGCCGGCGCCCAGGCATTCAGTGTGCAGGGGACCGACACGCCATCAACATTCGACGGTGGACGCACCCTGGGATGGGAGTTGGCGGACCAGGTGAAGCAGATCGACTCGCTCTATATCCAGGTGGGCGGGGGTGCGCTCGCCACTGCGGTGTCTCTGGCCATTCCCACCGCTCGGCTTCACCCCGTGCAGGCGGAAGGGAATGCCCCGCTCCGGCGGGCGTGGGATGCGCTCGCCCCTACCTTCGACTTTGACGACGCGGCTCAGCACCCCGATGACTTCATGCAACCGTGGGACAACCCACAGAGTTTCGCAACTGGCATCCTCGACGATGTCACCTATGACTGGTTGCCACTCCTGAAACAGACCAAGCTCACCGGCGGCCACCCGATCGTGGCACCGGAAACCTTGATCGTGGAGGCCTACGATCTGGCCCACGCTCACACGTCGGTACCGGTGTGCTCCACCGGGACCGCTGGTTTCGCTGGCCTGTTGACCGAGGCTCCCGCAACCAGGGAGCGGGTCGTGGTTTTGTTTACCGGTATCGACCGCGGTTGATCAGACGCCGCTGTTGCGGCGGTGCCAACCTTCTTCGTACCGTCGTAGTTGTTCACCACACAGAGGACCTCGCACGGTGGGGACGAGCCGGCGAGCGAACAGACTGGTGATGTGCCAGAGTCAACCCGGGATGGGCAGCAAGGTGGGCAGCAAGGTGGGCAGCAAGGTGGGCAGCAAGGTGGGCAGAGCGAGATGAGGCTTCGCTTTACCAACGTGTCGATGGACTTTGCCAATGGCACCAAGGCGCTGGCCGATGTGTCCTTCGCGGTTGGCAGTGGAGAACTGGTCGCCGTTGTTGGTCCATCGGGTTGTGGAAAGACCACCCTTTTGCGAATTGCGGCCGGTCTCGAAACACCCACGGGCGGTACGGTTGCGTCGGACACGTCTGACCTGGGCTACATCTTTCAGGACGCCACCCTGATGGACTGGCGGACCGTTCAGGGCAATGTGGAGCTAGTGGCCGAACTGGAGGGTGTTCCGAAAGCCGAGCGGTTGGTCCGGGCCGCAGCGGCCATCGATGCTGTAGGGCTGGGCGGATTCGAAGACCATTTCCCTGATGCGCTTTCAGGGGGAATGAAAATGCGGGTGAGCATCGCCCGATCGCTCATCATGGAACCGTCGCTGTTCTTGTTTGACGAGCCGTTTGGCGCCGTTGACCAGATCACCCGTGAAACGCTTCAGCAGGAACTGCTTGCTCTCCACTCTGAGCGGGACTTCGCCGGGCTCTTCGTGACCCACAGTGTGACCGAGGCTGTCCTCCTCTCCAGTCGGGTCATCGTGCTTTCACCTCGGCCCGGCCGCGTTCTGGCCGATATCGAGGTGCCCTTGCCCTATCCCCGGCAGCCCCAGCTTCGGTTCGAACCGAGTTTCGTTGAGCTGACAAGAAGTGTTGCGCATGAGCTCCGATCCGAACGGTGAGGGATTCGGTGTTGTTCGGCAGCGTCAAAGGTGACGCCGTCGGACCCGACGGCCCCGCAGCCCATGGAGCCGGTTGACCCCGCACTGATGGAATTGGAGCCACGGCGAAGTGGTGTTGCCTACGGGCTGCGAGCGTTTCAGCATCAGAATTTTCGGCGCTTCTGGCTTGGTGCGCTCGTGTCGAACTCTGGCACATGGTTGCAGAATCTCACCTTGCCGGTGGTGCTGTTTGGTATAACCGGGCAGGCTTTCTGGACGGGAATCGCCACATTCGCGGCCATCTTCCCGGCGATGGTGCTGGGGCCCGTGGCAGGCAACATCGCCGATCGTTTCGATCGGCGAAGGGTTCTCATGATCGGCCAGTCGTGTGCCGCCGTCGCCGCCTTGTTGCTTTGGGCCGTATGGGTATCGGGCGTACGTCAACCCGCCGCGATCGTGGCGGTGGCCGCGATCTCGGGCATCGTCGGCGCATTCACCATTCCCACCTGGCAGTCCTTCATCCCCTTGCTGGTACCGATTGAAGATCTCCCGTCGGCGATCACCCTCAACAGTTTGCAGTTCAACGCCGCCCGCGGGATCGGTCCAGCTCTCGGTGGCGTCACTCTCGCCCTCGGAGGGCCTGCCTGGGCGTTCCTCGGGAACGCCATTAGCTACATCGCGGTGCTGGTTGCTCTTGTTGTGGTGAACCCCGGCCAGACCCGCCAGGCTCGAGTGGAGCGCAATGTGATCCGAGGCTTCATCGAGTCCATCCACTACATCGGGCAGCAACGCGGGATTCAGATGGGGATCGGCCTGGCCGCAATCGTGGCGTTCCTCGGGTTCCCGATAGTCAATTTCGTGGTGGTCTACGCCGTAGACGTCTACGGCGTAGGGGAAGGAACGGTGGGATTGCTGACGGGTTTGGTGGGGGCCGGAGCGGTGCTCGCGGTGCCGATTGTCAGTGGAGTCTTCGGTGATCTGAAACGGGCCGACGTCGTACGGTGGGCGTTGCCGATGTACGGCGTGGCGATAGTTGTCTTCGGAACTTCTACGGGAACCGCCCAGGGGGCGTTCGGCCTCTTGTTGGCCGGGTCCGGATTTATGTGCATCGTGGTGTCCAGCAACACGGCCGTTCAAAGCATCGTCAACGAAAAGATTCGGGGTCGCGTGATGGCCACCAGAATCATGACCTTCACCGGTTCGTATCCGCTCGGAGCCTTGCTGCAAACACGACTCTCCGATTCCACCGATCCCCGTCTAGTGGTAACGGCTGCAGGCGGAATCGTGGTGTTTTTGGGTCTGATCCTGGCCGCCCGACCGGGTGTTCTGGCACCGCTCGACGATCCGCCCGACACCCGCGACTTCTGGTAGGCGGTGGGCGAGCAAGGCGTTCTTCGCTAATCGGTTCGTCGCCTTCGCCATTAGTGGTCGGGTGTGGTTCGCTAGAGGGGTGACCTCTACAGCCGATTCCTCACTCCCCGGCCCGCTGCATCCAGTGCAGATCCCGGGACGCTCCGTTGCAGCAGTTCATCGGCCTCAATCGGTCGTGGCGGCGCTGCAGCTACTCGCTGCCGACCACGCCCGCCGCCCCTTGGCCGGCGGAACGGATCTTCTCCTCGATCTCCACCGGGGTGGTGCGGGGCCACCGGTGGAAGTGGTGGATCTCACCGCCATCGCCGATTTCGATGCCATCGAGGACGTTGGCGAAGAACTGCTCTTGTCCGGCGGGGTTCGACACGGCCAGGTCGTTGCCGACGAACGCTTCATCCAATATGCCACGCCGCTGGCTCAGGCGTGCCTGGAGATCGGCTCGCCTCAGTTGCGGAATCGGGCCACCGTCGCCGGCAATCTCGCCACGGCCAGCCCGGCCAACGACTCGCTCTCGGCGCTACTCGCTTTGCGGGCGGAGGTGGAGCTGAGCAGTTGGGACGGGGCCACGGTTCAAACCCGCACGGTCGCCGTTGCTGATTTCTTCACCGGTTTCCGGGCCACGGTGCTCGAACCGCACGAGTTGATCACCAGGATCGTGGTTCCGAAGCTACGGCCGGATCAGCGAGGGCTCTGGGTGAAGCTGGGCAATCGACGGGCGCAGGCGATCTCGGTGATTCACGCCGCCTTCGTGGTTGATCTTGACGATGGAATTGTGTCTGCCGCGACCGCTGCGGTTGGAAGTATGGCGGCGACGGTGATGCTGGTCCCGAGCATCGGCGCCGCATTGGTTGGCTCCTCATTGGAGGACACCGCAATCGCCGCGGCCGCAGATGCCGCTCGTGCGGCCTTCGAACCAATTGATGACGTTCGGGCCACTGCCGAGTACCGGCGGGACACGGTGGCGTCGCTAGTGGCCCGATCCCTCCAGGTGATTCGCGACCAACGACACCGAAGCCAGTGGCCGGCGGTGATTCCCGGGTTGCATTGGGCTCAGCCAAAGGTTCCGCAGACTCCCCAAACCGTCGTCACCGACAGCACTCCGATCTCGATGAACGTCAACGGTGCAGAACTCTCCGGGGTCGGGGCATCCTCGGCGAACCTTCTGGATTGGTTGCGGAACGCCGGTGCGGCCGTTGAACGAACCCTCGACGGAACCAAAGAGGGTTGTGCCGAAGGGGAGTGTGGCGCATGCACCGTTCACCTCAACGGCGCAGCCGTAATGGCGTGCATCGTGCAGGCGGCTCAGGCCGACGGAGGCACAGTGGTGACAATCGAAGGGCTTGCATCAAACGACGACGAACTGCATCCACTGCAGCAAACGTTCATCAATGAGTTCGCCGTGCAGTGCGGCTATTGCATCCCAGGGTTTCTGATGGCCGGCAGTGCGTTGGTCGATGAGGTGCCCAATCCAACCGATGAACAGATCAAGCTTGGGCTCAGCGGCAACCTGTGCCGCTGTACCGGCTACTACCCGATCATTCAGGCGGTCAAATCTGCCGCTGAGCGATTGGCATCTGATCGGCTGGGGACGGACCGATGAGCACCATCGAGGGCGGTGTAGGCGCCGCTTCCTTTCGTGCCGACGCCCACGGCAAAGTCACTGGGCTCGCCCGTTATCCCGGCGACGGCGTGCCAACCGATGCGCTGCACGCCTTCACCGTGTTCTCCAACCAACCACACGCCCGGATGCTCACCATGGACACCTCCGCCGCTGAGGACGCTGAAGGTGTTGTCCTCGTCCTCACTGCGGCCGATGTGCCAGTGAACGAATACGGCCTGACCAAAATGGACCAGCCGGTGCTCGTTGGACTCGGAGGGACCGATCGGTCTGCAGTCCCGGCCGACGTGAGTCGCTGGGAGGCCGACCATATCGCCGTCGTGATAGCGGAAACCGCAGCACAGGCGCGTCATGCTGCTTGTCTTATCCGAGTTGAGTGGGAGCAGTTGCCGTTGGTGCCAACCATCGAAGAGGCCCGTTCCGATGCGGTCCTCGTCCATCCGGAGGACGGCACAAACGTCTACTACGAACTGCGAATTCTCAAAGGCGACCTTGACGCAGGTTGGGCTGCCGCTGACGTGGTCATCGAGGGAACGTATGAGCTTCCGCACCAGGAACACGCCTACCTGCAAGTCGAGGCGGCCTCTGCATGGATCGACCCCGAGGGCCGCGTCACGGTGGAGACCAGTGGGCAGTGGACCCATGAAGACCGTGAGCAGATCGCCCATGCCCTCGATCTACCGGAGGAACAGGTTCGAGTCATCTATGCCGCGATGGGCGGTGCGTTCGGGGGCAAGGAGGACATGAGCCTCCAGATCGTGATGGCGTTGGCCGCGCAGAAACTTCTCGCCATGGGAATTCAACGGCGGGTGCACTGCCGCTGGAGCCGTGAAGAGTCGATCGTGGGGCATCACAAGCGGCATCGTGCCACGATCCATGCCAAGCTCGGGGCAACCAGGGACGGCAAGATCACCGCGGTGGAGGCCGACGTGTGGCTGGACGCCGGTGCCTACAACTACACCTCGAACAAGGTCCTAGGAAATGCTCACCTCAGCGTGGCGGGAGCCTATGAGGTGCCCAATGCTCGGATCAACAGTCGGGCCGTCTACACCAGCAGCGTTCCCGGCGGCGCATTTCGAGGCTTCGGTGGACCCCAGGGAGCGTTTGCGGCCGAGACACAGATGAACAAACTGGCGGCCGCTTTGAAGATGGATCCGGTGGAGTTGCGGCGGATCAACATGTTGCACGATGGCAGTGAAGGGATCACCCAAACCATCATGCCGGCCGGCGTGACGCTGCCGCAGGTGATCGATGCCTGTGCAACCAGGGCGGAGACTGCCCCGCCCGTTGCTCAGTTTGCTTCGATCGCCAGTCTGCCGGAGCCAGAAGGGCAGGTGAAACGAGGGCACGGGTTCGCCTCTGGTTTCAAGAACGTTGGCTTCAGCTTCGGCTTTCCCGAGCGCTGTGAGGCCGAGATTCATCTTCACGGTGCAGCAGGCGATGAACACCCGTCCGGAGCCGAGGTTTTCCATTCCGGCGCCGAGGTGGGACAAGGCTCCCATCAGGCGATGCGTCAGATGGCTGCCGAAGCAACGGGCGTCCCTCTGGAAAACGTGAGCGGCACGTTCTCCGACACCGCATTTACCGGCGACTCCGGCTCGGCATCGGCATCCCGTATGACCTGGATGGCAGGGAACTCCATTCTGGGTGCAGCCGAAGAGGCCGAGAAAGCATGGCGGGAAGGAGAGCGTCCGGCCATAGGCAAGTTCCGCTTCACACCACCACCTACCGAAATGCTCGACCCCGAAACTGGCTACGGTGCTCCCAACTTCGCCTACGGCTACATGGCCCAGGCAATCGACCTCAGCGTGGACACTGGCACCGGCATCATCAGGGTGGACCGGGTGATCTCCACCCACGATGTTGGCCGGGCCATCAACCCCCAACTGGTGAAGGGGCAAGTGGAGGGTGCGGTGGCTCAGGCTCACGGCTACGCCCTCAGCGAAGACCTCCAACTACGGGACGGGCGGATCACCAATCCACGCCTGTCCAGCTACTTGATTCCTGGGATTGGTGATGTTCCCGAGGTGGTGGACAGTGTGATCCTGGAGCTGGCCGACCCACTGGGACCGTGGGGCGCTCGCGGCATGGCCGAGATGCCCTACATCACTTACGCTCCGGCGGTGATTGCGGCTCTCCACGACGCCACCGGCGTTTGGTTTGATCAGTTCCCGCTCACGCCCAGCAGAGTCTTGGCGGGTTTGAAGACCGGCTAGTTGAGCAGCGTGGGGAGCACGCCGGAAAGCTGGATCACGCTGATGTCGTTGGCCTGGTTGAAGGCGACGTCCTCGAAGCCGTCGGCGGCTACCGCTTCCACGGTCACTCGCATCTTTGCGGGGAACGGGGTTTGATCGTTCAGCGGTCGGAGGTCGATCTCGTCCAGACTTGAGGTGGTGAGATCCACCGTGGTGAAGTTCGTTCCATTCAAATAGTCCACGGTGATCGTGAACTGCTTGAACAACGAAATGTCTGTAGTGGAGTTGAGCGACAATGCCGTCCACCGAAGGTTGGTGCCATCGGCACACGCACACGGTTCGATCGTGGCCGCCGCTGTGCCGTCGGCCGGGCAGGGAAACTGTCCGTTGTTCACGTCAAAGGTCCACGCCGTTTGGTTGTGTCCGAGGCCGTAGATGCAGCGGGACCCGTCGTAGATGTACGCATAGTCATCGTAACTATTCCAATTGGACGTGAGTACTTGGGTTATAGAGCTGGGCGGGACGATGCCGGTGCATTCGGCTTGGTCCACCCAGTCCCAGCACGTGAAGTAGGAACCGGCGAACGCATGACGGACCGGGAAGAACGTTCGGTAGTGACCACTGGTGGTTTCGCCCGTGGCCGACTGCTGCGACATGCCCCCGTCGTTGAACCATGCCGTTGGTAAGCCGGCGGTTCCATTGGAGCTGCCGTTCCGGTTGAAACAGGCAAGGCCCTTGTCGGCAGCCTTGAGACCACCGCGAGCGCAGACACCAGTGACGGAATGGTTGCCCGAAACGTTGTCATAGGTGAGGAACAAGAACGGCCGCCCTGCGATCGTTGATGGCGGCGTGGATGCGGTCCAATCACTACAGGTCTGGTGGTTGATCATGTCCCAGCACGTCAGGGACGTCCCACGTGGTGTCGGGGTGAGCGAGAGGTAGACCTTGGTGCCCGCCTTATTGGGTTCCATGTCGAACTGCATGCCGTTGATGCCCGGGTCGAGGCCGGTTTCGTAGTTGCCGGCAACCTTTGGTTGGATCGCTTCAGCTCCAGCCAAGGCGGTGTTCTTGGGGTAGCCCGAACACACCGAGCCGTCGAGGTTGTGGCAATAGACCTTGCCGTTCTCCCCGAAGGTGAAGATCTGGTTGTTTGCCGATATCTCCGGTCCGTCGATCCGGGTGCCATAGCTGCTCCCGTTCACGTAGTCGAAATTCTCGATCTTCTTGCCTACTGCGGAGCTGACAAAAGCGCCGCTGCATTTCTGGGCGAGTTCCGCCTCCCAGCAGCCGAGGCCAACGTCGGTGGCATTTTGCACCACGAAATAGATCCGGTTGTTGGAATGGACCAGCTTGGGCGTGTAGTTGGTTCGCATGTTGGTGTACGGCTCCAACGGGTATCCACCCGGGCACGGTTGCGGCGTCGCCAGGGTCCGGTCGAAGCAGTAGAACATGTTGCCGCTGTCGTGGTGGTAAAGGTTGAACACGTATCCGTTGTCGGCCAGCGTTGGCCGCCAGCCGTCTCCCCCGGTACCGCTACTCCCCACGGTTTGGAATCCGGAGACGATCGGGATATTGAGCGAACAAGTAGCCCGGCAATCGTTGATGCCGGCGGTGGCCTCACGTTCGATGTCGATATCGCTCATCACTACCCCGGCAAAGAACGTCTCCACGTCTTCGTCTTTCACGCCCACGGTGATCTCGATGCTCCCGTTGGGGGGAGTGTCAACCGTGAAAGCAATGGTGGTGAGGAGTGGGTCGTAGCCGTTTTCGGCGGTCAATGCGTTGGCGCGATCGGTGGCAGCGATGACAGCGGCGTCGTGGGCCTGCTGTGGGGTGAGACCACCGGTGATGCCGGCGTTGTAGGCGCGCTGGTATTCTTCCACCGCAGACAGGCTTGCGATATCGGCCGCTCGTTGGCCCTCGGTGGCGCTGTTGTACCAGACGCCCAAGTCCACAGCGAATGCCGCCATGATGATCAAGCCGATCAGCATGATGGCGGTGAGGGCGAGGATCGTCCCCGCCTGTTTAGGGTGTTGCTGGCGCATTGCGTGCCTCGTTTATTCCAGTGATGATGGGGATGACGGCATGATCGGCAAGGGTCACGCCGCCGGGGAGAAATCCAGTGAGCCAGTCGTGCTGTACTTGCACGGCGAGGCCCAGCCGGTCAGTCCCGGCGGTGAGGACCGAATCGCGATCGGCCGGACAGAAGTCGTCGTCAACGTCGCCGGCACACGTGGGGCTTGGGAAATCTGCGGTCGTTGCGTTTTCGGCGAAGACCCCGCCGAAGACCACGCACTCGTCGGGTTGGCTTCGAACCTGATTGGTACCGGCGATAGCGGCGGCGTCATTGAGACAGTTCACCGAGGGTTCTGGACGGGTGTCGTCGGTCTTGTAGACGATCACCCAGTCCAACGTTTCGGTCCCCGCCAATGACGCCGTGATTCGCTCCATAGCGAAGAGATCGCTGTAGCGACCGTCGGTCTGGCGGCCACTGTCGACGATGGCCGAACCGACCGAACGGGTGAGCTCGTTGGAGGAGCGCCAGGCAACACCGACTTCGAAAATCCCGAAACAGAGGAAGATGAGAATGGGGACGACCATGGCCGTTTCCACCAGGACGGCGCCGCGCTGCCGGCGGCGAGTGCGCATCGTTGGCGTCACTGCCCTCGCTCCAAGCGCAGCACACTGAAACTGTCGATGGTCGTGCTGGGGAAGATCGACGTCACCGACTGGTACTCCATCTCGATGTAAACGCCGGCCAGTTCTCCGCCAACGCGATCTGTGGAGCACCAACCGCATACCACGGTTCCCGAGGCCAGCTCCGTAGTGGTGTAGACCGAGCAGCCGTCAATCGCGTTGCCGGGAGCAGCGGCCGCCAGGCATGCGGCCGAGGGACCGTCCTTCACGGTGGTGGCCCGGTAGATGATCACCTTTTGAACGGCACCATCGTCCACGACGTCCAGCCGGCTCTTGATTTCATCCACCACGATTTGTTCGGCGTCTGTCTGGGTGCCGTGAATACTCATTTCCCTGGCCGAATCACGGGAAACGTCCTCCAGCGACAGGTAGGAGAGCATAAAGAGACCGCCCTCGAAGATGCCAAAGATCAACAGCATCACAATCGGTGCCACCAGAGCGGCTTCCACCAGCACCGCGCCGCGTTGACGGCCGGCCTTTGGCGCACGCTCGTTCAAGGCGCGGCCGCCTTTGGTGAATCCCATATGGGGGACTTCGACACCCCAAGGCCCCTACTTGACGATTTGGAACAACTACCCAAAGTGCGGTCACCAGGAGCGATAGGCCGTTGGGCCCAGTTTGAGGAGAGCGGGGATTCGGTCCATGATGGGGCCGTGACCGACGCCGAAGATTTCCTCTCAATCCGTGATTTTCTCCAGCAGCACCGCACCGACTATTCCGCCGCGATGGACGGCTTTGTCTGGCCGAAGTTTTCCCAGTTCAACTGGGCTATTGACTACTTCGACCGGATAGCGGATGGCAATGAACAGCTGGCGCTCCACATCGTGGAAGAAACGGGCGGTGTCTCCAAACTCACCTATGCAGAGCTGAGCACGCGGTCAAACCAAGTCGCCAACTTTTTGGTATCCCACGGGGTGAAGCGGGGCGACCGGATTCTGGTGATGCTTGGAAACCAGGTCGAACTCTGGGAAACCATGATGGCGGCCATCAAGATCGGGGCCGTGGTGATCCCAGCCACCACCCTGTTATCTGGGCCGGACCTCGCCGACCGCATGTCCCGGGGTAGCGCCACGATGGTGGTGACCAACCAGGCTGGCGCCCACTCCTTCGAGAGCGTGGACGTAGCCCACCTGAAGGGTGTGGCCATGATCGGCGTGGGACTCACCGATGCCGACTGGGTGGATTACGCCAAGTCTCAGAGCGCCGACACAACGTTCACGGCTGCCGAACAAACCCAGATCAGCGACCCACTGCTCGAGTATTTCACCTCGGGCACCACCGCTAAACCAAAGCTCGTGCAGCACACCCAGATCAGTTACCCAGTGGGACACCTCTCCACCATGTACTGGCTTGGCCTTCAGAAGGGCGATGTCCACTGGACCATTAGTTCGCCGGGGTGGGCCAAGCACGCCTGGAGCTGCTTTTTTGCCCCGCTGAACGCGCAGGCGACGATCTTCCTCTACAACTACACCCGCTTCGACGGTCCCACGATCCTGAACGTTTTGGTGGACTACGGTGTCAATACTCTCTGTGCTCCCCCCACGGTTTGGCGGTTCCTGATCCAAGAAGACATGGCTTCGTATTCGGTTGCCTTGCGCGAACTCATCTCCGCCGGCGAGCCCCTCAATCCTGAAGTCATCGAGCAGGTCCGCACTGCTTGGGGAATCACGATCCGCGATGGCTACGGCCAGACCGAAACCACCGCAATCGTTGGGAACACCGCCGGGCAGCAGCTGAAGCCAGGGTCGATGGGTCGACCGATGCCCGGGTACCTGGTTGAGCTGTTGGACCCCGAGGGTGAGCCCGCACAAGAGGGTGAGATTTGCATCGCCCTCGGGGTAGATCGGCCTGTTGGTCTGATGGTGGGTTATGCAGATGACCCCGAGAAAACCTCCGCCGTCATGCGCGATGGGTACTACCACACCGGTGACGTTGGGATGCGAGACGGCGATGGTTACATCACCTACGTTGGCCGGGCCGACGACGTCTTTAAGGCATCGGGTTATCGCATCAGCCCATTCGAACTGGAAAGCGTGCTCATCGAGCATCCTGCGGTGGCGGAGGCAGCGGTGGTCCCCTCCCCAGATGAGCTGCGGGGGTTTGTCCCCAAGGCTTATGTCATCCTGGCACCCGGCCACGAGCCCACCGATGAAACAGCCCAATCGATTTTTGCGTTCATGCGCGGCAAGGTCAGCGGCTACAAACTCGTCCGCCGCCTGGAGTTCAGCGATCTACCAAAGACGATCAGCGGAAAGATCCGCCGAGTAGAGCTGCGCGGCCAAGAAACCGAACGCGATGGTGAGAACCCGAGGACCGCAAACGAGTTTCTAGAGGAGAAAAACTAACTTAGCTAGCGCAGTAGGTCTTTTTGGTTGGGGGAGGGGAAGCGGACGCGGAAGCGGGTATCGCCTACCAGCTTCTTGATCCGGTCTCGTTCGATCTCCAAAAGGTCTCGATGGTCAGGCGAGAGATCTCGTAGTAATTCCAGGGCAAGCTCTCCGTCGTCTCGCTGCACCCAGCCGCCCATCATCTCGCCATCGGCCCAGATCGACGGTCCCACGTTGCCGTTTCGATCGAAGGTCCGCTCGGCAACGTCGGGGGACAGGTACCAGTTGCGGTCCTTCCAGCCCATGGGTGTTGGATCGAGCCCCGGAAGTATGGCCACCCACTTATCGTCGGAAGCCTCGATCGGATCGGTGTCGCCCGACGCCACCCAGGCGAGGGTTCCGTCGTCCAGGGAAACCGACGTGGCGTCCACTGCGTCGAGCGCAGCCCGGGTTTGGGTCGCCGTCCAACCTGTCCACCAGCGCAGATCCTGCATCGTGCCCGGGCCGAAGCGTTCGAGCCATCGTTGGATGATGGTGGCGGCCGCGGCTGGTTTGTCGAGGTCATCGATTCCCTCTGGCAGCCAGCTCGCCATCGGAGCCCACTGATACTGCGAGGAGATCCAGCTACCGAGGGGACGGGTGCGAACGATGCGGCCCTCGAATGCGGCCAGTTGCACCACCTTGGTGTGGGCGATGATCTCGGCGGTCGTGCCGTTTCTCGGACCGGGGTATTCCAGCGGAATTCGCAAGTCAGGGAGTAGTTCGCCGAGCTCGCGTGTGCCGATGGGTTGCGCATCGTCAATGGCGGCGGTCACCTGGGCCAGCGCTCCGTCCAACCACAGCGCTTCGTCCTCGATCTGTTCGCTGGCGGCCAGCCTCCTCAGAAACGCCCGCCGTTCGGTGGCGGCCACCTTGCGGCCAGACGATGCGTGGGCGGCGCGAGCCGTCTCGGGCGGCATGATCCAGACGGTTCGCCGCATGGCATGGTGACGGATCAGAGTGCGATCCGCATAGAGAGCGGTTTCGACTGCATCGATCGATGGATCGTGCATCCGGGCGCCGGCGGACAAGAACACCGTGGCCGGATCTGATCCATGTAGCGCAACCAGACTGCGAGCGATCCGGCCGACGTCATTGGTTCGCTCCGACGGCACCAGGAGGTGACGCATCCCGAGTCGGCGGCGTCGCTCAACCGTAGTGATGGCGGGAAGTCGGCCGGGCATGGGGCGAAGGTAGCGGACGTTCCCATCGGGTGCGATCGATTTCATCTAAGGACATGACCGGGCCGCCACACGACATGATCGCGTCAAGTCCGTGACGCGATCATGCGATTCGTCTGATGCCCTATCAAGGGGAGTGAACGCCGTTAGGTTCGGACTATTCCCTTTGCGCTTCGGGCGGTGGCTTTGAGCGAGAAATCGGTGGCCGGAGAACCGCAGAGGCTGAACATGACCTCTCTCAGCGCTTCGCGCCGCGTGTCGTCCAGGGCCACACAATAAGAGCCGGCGGGGCCGATGCCGGCCATGAACCCGGCCCAAAGCTCATCAAAGCTCTGATAGTGAACCTTGACTTCGAGCCTGGATTCGACCACATCTTCCAAACCCGCAGCCTCGAAGAGCCTGGAAATCTCACCCTCACGTCCGAACTGCAAAACACGGGCTTCGTCGGGTGCATCGCCGTCAACGGATAAAGCCGCATCCCAGAAGTGGCGCAGCATTTCCATTTCCTTGTCGAAATCCCAGACGCAAGCGGCAATTGCGCCGCCGGGCCGAACGACGCGGCTCATCTCAGCTACCGCAGCCGGAGGGTCTGAAACAAAGTGCAATACCAATTGAGACAATCCAACATCAACTGATGCGTCGTCGAACGGAATCGCTTCGGCCCGGCCGAGCTTCACGTCGACTCCGGGACAGGCGGTGGCGCATGCTGCCAAGAACGATTCCGAGGGATCGCACGCCAGCACGGCGTTTGCGCCGAGCCGGTCTACCAGGACTCGAGTTAGGGCGCCCGGCCCACACCCTACGTCAAGCCCTTTTTGACCCGGCACCACTCCGGCAAAGTCGCTGAACAGTACCGCCAGTGGTCTCGAGTAGCGGCCCATAAATCCGTCATAGGCCGAACCCGACTTGTCGAAAGTGGCGGCTCCCGGTACTGCTTCCATCGCACTACCTCCTATCGCGCGAACGGTACTCCTGGAAGATCTGGATTGCCAGGCCCCCGGAGAGGAAACCCGTGGCGATCGTTGGAGGACGGTCGGCCATGGGGCGAAGGTGCCGGGCCTTCAGACATCTGCGGCGTGCCTCTACGATTGAGGCATGGACATTGCTGCGCTTGATGATGTTGTGGGGACTACTTGGAACGAGCAGTTGATCGACGAGCTCACGGACTACATCACGATCCCCGCACTCTCGCCGGCCTTCGATACCGATTGGGAATCGAACGGTCACATACGCGCTGCGGTAGATCACATCTTCCGATGGATCAACGCTCAGACCATTGCCGGAATGAGCAGCCGGGTGGTGGAACTACCGGGCCGAACTCCGTTGATCGTGGCGGAGATCCCGGCCTTCGGGGAGGTTGGCCAAAACACCCAAACGGTGCTTCTTTACGGCCATTGCGACAAGCAGCCGGAGATGGTTGGTTGGGAGCCCGATCTTGGGCCATGGACGCCGGTTCGCCGAGGCGAGAAACTCTATGGACGCGGCGGAGCCGACGATGGATACGCCGCGTATGCCAGCCTCACGGCCATCAAGGCGGTGCAGGAGTCAGGAGGATCGCATCCTCGGTGCGTTCTGCTGGTCGAGGCATCGGAGGAATCGGGAAGCCCGGATCTCCCCGCCCACGTTGAGGCACTGGCGGACACCCTCGGCGATGTCAGCCTGGTCGTCTGCCTGGACTCTGGCTGTGGCAACTACGACACCCTTTGGCTCACCTCTTCGTTGAGAGGAATGCTGGCGGCCACGGTCACGGTGGACGTGTTGACCGAGGGTGTGCACTCTGGCGGTGCGTCCGGGGTGGTGCCGAGCAGCTTTCGGATCATCCGGCAACTGCTGGATCGAATAGAAGATCCCTCCACGGGCGCAGTCCTGCTCGAGTCGGCCAACACACCGATACCAGAACACCGGAAGACCGAGGCCCGCGCCATGGACGCCTACCTAGGCCATTGCGAAGAGCCCTACCCTTGGATCGACGGCGTGACCCCTATGGCCACCGGGGCGGAGGCGCAGCTCAACAAGACGTGGCGCCCCACCGTTTCCTACATCGGTGCCGACGGGTTTCCGCCCTCGGCAAAGGCGGGCAACGTGCTACGGCCATCCTCGGCGTTACGGCTTTCCTTGCGGCTGCCGCCGACCGCCGATGCCGACGCCGCCCTCGACGAACTGGTGGCGAAGCTGACAACCAACCCACCCTCCAATGCCCGTATCACGGTGGGTCATCCTGAAGCGGCTGCGGGCTGGGACGCCCCCGACCTCGCACCGTGGCTGAGGGCTTCCCTCGATGCTGGATCCCAGCGTTTCTTTGGCGGTCCCCTGCAAATCATGGGAGAAGGGGGCACGATCCCGTTTATGGGAATGCTTGGCGAGCTGTTCCCTGCTGCCCAATTTGCAATCATGGGGGTCTTGGGACCGGAGTCCAATGCTCACGGACCGAACGAGTTCCTGCACCTCACCTATGCTCAGAAACTGACCGCTGTATTGGGTTCGCTTCTGAACGACGCGTCCAACGCACCCTCCTAGCTCGGTTCATTCGGAGCGCCGGTGCTTCTCCATCTGGCGTCGGTCTCGTTTGGTCGGCCGACCGGTTCCCCGATCCCGGACGAACCCTGGGAGTAGGTCCGCCATCGGGTCGAGCGTGCACGGTGGAGCTGGGGGACTGAGGTCCACAACGGCGCTGGTTGCGAGCGCTGCGCCCACCCGCTTTTCCAACGTCTCGACCACTTCATAGATGATCACCCGGTCCTTGCGGCGAGCCTCTACTCGATCTCCCGGCTTGATCTTGGTAGCCGGTTTACAGATCTCGCCGTTCACTCGCACCCGGCCCTTGGTACACGCCTCGTTCGCCTGGGCACGGGTCTTGTAGACGCGAACCGCCCACAACCAGCGATCCACTCGAAGCGGTGAGGTGATGCTCACACGGCCAGGGTAGATCTCTGCACGGAACGGAACTCTCCACAGCGCCAGTACGTTTCCTACTCACCATGCAAAACGGATTGAAAACTGCAATTCTCCTGGGCGGCCTGGGTGGCGTCATGCTCCTGGCCGGTCAGCTTCTCGGCGGTAGCACCGGCCTTACGATCGCTGTGGTTCTCGCTCTGATCACGGTCGGAGGGAGCTACTGGTTCAGCGACAAACTGGCCATCCGCTCGGCCAAGGCCGTGGCGGTGACGCCCGAGCAGATGCCGGAGTACTACCAGATCATGCAGGAGCTGACGGCACAGGCCAACCTCCCCATGCCCCGGCTGTACGTCTCACCGGAGCATCAGCCCAACGCCTTTGCCACCGGCCGCAATCCTAAGAACGCCGCAGTCTGTATTACATCTGGGCTGATGCAAGCCCTCGAGTGGAGGGAGATTCGGGGAGTTCTTGCCCACGAGCTCTCACATATTCGCAACCGCGACATTCTGATCGGTTCGGTCGCGGCGGCGATCGCCACCGTGATTTCCTACTCGGCCAACATGGTGCTCTGGTCCGGCGCATTTGGTGGTAGCCGGCGGGACAACAACAACGGCAACCCGATCATCGCTCTGGCCTTTGCCTTCCTGGCTCCAATGGCGGCCGGCATACTACAGATGGCTATCAGCCGCAGCCGGGAGTTCGAGGCGGACCGAGATGCCGCCCAGCTCTTGAACGACGGGAACCCTCTGGCTGATGCGCTGACGAAGCTTCACGGGTACAGCCTCCAGATCCCGTCGGATGTCCCGCCGCCCCAGGCTTCTCACTACATCATCAACCCCCTCGCCAATCGGCGGGTTGCCTTCTCCAACCTTTTCACCACGCACCCACCCGCTGAAGAACGCATCCGTCGCTTGCGGAGCAACGACTGGATGTGAGCTAGGCGAGCACACCCCACGTTCGGATGAGTTGGGCTGCAACCTCCAGAAGGTCGTCATCCAGCGCTTCGGGCAGGAGGTGCGGGGCGGCGTGGTGGAGCTCTGCTTCGATCTCCTGGCGGGAGAGTCCGCGTTCCAGGGAGTCGAGGAGGGTGGCCTGGTACTTCGCGATCTGATCGAGCCCTTTTCCGGACGGCGCGTCGCCGGGTTGGACCGAAGGTGCGGCCGGCACTGGGATTGGAGCTGGCAGGCCTGCCACAACCTCGCTCACGGTGCGGAGGTCGGCTCGATAGGCATCGTGAAGGGCGGAGTCGGCCAGGCTGGCCCCCAATCGCTCATAGATCACCGCTTCGAGATTCGGACAACGTGGCGCCGCCCGCTCCAGTAGTTCGAGCACAGAAGGCGGGACTAGGTCGTCGTGGGTGTCCCGGCGCAGGGACCGCCCCGAAGCCGCCTCGGACTCCCGACCGCCGGCAAGGTGTATCTCGCAGACACGATCCAACGGAAGCTCCGCGAGTAAGGTCTCGACGTCGACCCCGCAATTGAGACTCTGGCACCACAGATTGTGAAGATCCAGGAGCAGAACGCCGTCGACAGGCGTCAAAAGGCCTCGGATGAGCCGTCCCTGCTCGATTGCGTCTTGGGGTGAAAGACACGTGGCGAGGTTCTCCACCCCCACTGGACAGTCGACGACGTTGGCGATGTTTCGAAGCCGTCGAGCGCCAAGGGCGACAACGTCAGGGTTCATCGGCATGGGCATCGGTGCTGAAAACGTGAACCGACCGGCGCCCACGAAGCCAACATGTTCGGTGATCCACCGATAGCGCCGCTCCTCCACTTCCTGAGCCAAGCGACGAAGCCATCGCTGATGATTACCGGTGGCCCCCAACAGTGAGTAGGACACGCCATGGCCCAGAAGCCAGTCGCCGGCGCTGTAGTCATCAAGGAGTGCGTCCACCCACGCCGGCCGGCCGGTGGCGTTCCAACCCATGTCGAAGCTCCACTCCACGCACCCGATGCGACCTTCGTCGAAGACCGGCAGGGCCGCCAGAGCGAATGCCGGTTCTGGCATCAACGAGAGGCCAAACTTGATCATCCCATGCCACAGGCCGGGCAGTCGCCCCAGTCGTCGAGGCCGCCTGGTGTACCCAGAATCAATTCAGCTCCCGGGATGTACTGGATGAGGAACTCCCGAACGGAGAAGCCGGCGGTCACCGGCTGGAGGAACTGAATCTCTTCACCCATGGCGACCTCTTCACTGCCCGCCGATGCTGTTGCGATTCCGAGAGAGCCTGCTGCCACAGCGGTGGCGCCGGCGGCCGCCATCAGTGCCAGTGTCCGCCTGCTGACTTTGTTTTCGTTGGTTGTGGTGTCCATGGTGGTTTGACGGTTCTGCCACTCGGGCAGTTCCCGTCAAAAACCATTTTCTTCCCTCGTGGGCCGGGGAGGATTCGAACCTCCGTAGGCGAAGCCGGCGGATTTACAGTCCGCTCCCTTTGGCCACTCGGGCACCGACCCATGTAGTGCTTGTTTACACCCGCACCCGGTGGAGGTGCGAACGATGAGGGTAGCGCATCGCTACGGTGTCTCCATGCCGACTTTTGACGTGGTTTCCGAAATCGACATGCAGGAAGTTCGCAATGCCGTGGATCAGGCCAGCCGAGAGATCGGCCAACGCTTCGATTTCAAAGGCACCAACTCCTCGATCGAGTTGCAGGACAAAGAAAACCAGATTCTGATGGAATCCGCCAGTCACGATCGCCTCACCGCCCTTCGCCAGGTTCTGGAGGAGAAATTGGTGAAGCGCAGGATCTCGCTGAAATCGGTAGATTTCGCTGACGTCGAGGAAGCGTCTGGTGCCCGGGCCCGGCAAAAGGCCAATCTCAAGGCCGGGGTCTCCTCCGATGATGCCAAGAAGATCAACAGCACCATCAAGGACATGAAGCTGAAAGGGGTCCAGTCCCAGACCCAGGGCGATCAGGTTCGGGTGACCGCAAAGAAGCGAGACGTGCTGCAGGAAATCATCGCCGCCCTGAAGGAAGCGGACCTGGACCTTCCGCTTCAGTTCACCAACTTCCGGGATTAGACCACCGGTGCTCACTGTCCGGCTGGCCGAGTTAGGCGACGCCGAAGCGATACGGCAGATCTACAACCACTATGTGGAGAACACCAAGGTCACCTTTGACCTGGTGCCGCGCTCAATCGAACAGCAGGAGGCGTGGATTGCCGACCGAGCCGGGGCGCTGGCAGTGATCGTTGCGGTCGAGCGGTCAACCGACGGCGATGAGACCGTCCTTGGCTTCGCCAGCCTCAGCCCTTACAAGGATCGGCCGGCCTATCGCACAACTGTCGAGGACTCGGTCTATGTAGCCCCAGATCATTCGCGTCAGGGCGTCGGTGGCCTGTTGATGCGACATCTCGTGAAGGTGGCGTCCGCTCACGGCTATCACGCCATGATGGCCCGGATCGCGGACGGGAGCGCCTCCAGCGTTGGCGTTCACAGCTCCGTCGGATTCCAGATCGTGGGAGTGGAGAAGGAAGTTGGCCGCAAGTTTGGGCAATGGTTGGACGTCACCGTGATGCAGAAGCTGCTGTAGCCGCTTGCGCTGTGGCTCTGCGTTGCTTGGTGGACTAGTGTCCGCCCATGGCGCAAGAAGTTCGTGGAGTCATCGCTCGAGCAAAGGGAGAACCGGTCACGATCGAGACCATCGTTGTACCGGATCCGGGACCAGGGGAGGCCGTCGTTCAGGTTCAGGCCTGCGGCGTCTGCCACACCGATCTGCATTATCGCGAGGGAGGCATCAACGACGAGTTCCCGTTTCTCCTCGGCCACGAGGCGGCCGGGATCGTGGAGTCTGTCGGCGCCGGTGTGACCGATGTGGCCGCTGGCGATTTTGTGATTCTCAACTGGCGGGCAGTGTGTGGCAACTGCCGGTCCTGCCTACGAGGTCGACCGCAGTTCTGTTTCAACACTCACAACGCCACCCAGAAGATGACACTCACCGACGGAACCGAGCTAAGCCCCGCTCTCGGCATCGGGGCGTTCTGTGAGAAGACGCTGGTGGCGGCCGGCCAGTGCACCAAGGTGAACCCGGCCGCGGCCCCCGAGGTGGCTGGCCTGTTGGGATGCGGCGTGATGGCCGGTCTCGGTGCGGCGATGAACACCGGCCAGGTTGGTCGTGGAGATTCGGTGGCCGTATTCGGCTGCGGTGGGGTTGGCGACGCCGCCATCGAGGGCGCCCGCGTCGCCGGCGCCCACACCATCATCGCCGTCGACCTCGATGACAAAAAGTTGGCGTGGGCCAAGAACTTCGGCGCAACCCATACGATCAACGCCGCAAACGAAGATCCGGTGGAGAAGATCCGGGAATACACCGGCGGTAATGGCGCCGATGTAGTGATCGAGGCGATCGGTCTTCCCAAGGTGTACGAGCAGGCGTTCTATGCCCGCGATCTCGCCGGAACCGTGGTTCTGGTCGGCGTTCCCAATCCCGAGATGAAGGTGGAGCTGCCATTCATTGACATCTTCGGCCGCGGCGGAGCTCTGAAATCCAGCTGGTACGGAGATTGCCTCCCAAGCCGGGACTTTCCCATGCTGATCGACCTCTACTTACAAGGTCGCCTCAACCTGGATGGATTCGTTTCCGAGCGAATCAACCTGGAGGACGTAGAGGCGGCGTTCCACAAGATGGAAAGCGGCGACGTGCTTCGAAGCGTCGTGATGATGGATGGGGTGAGCGCCTGATGGGGGCCCGGATCGATCGTGTCGTGACCAGCGGGATATTCAGTCTCGACGGTGAGGACTTCGATGTTGACAACAACGTGTGGCTCATCGGCGATGACGATCAGGTGGTGGTGGTTGACGCCGCCCATGACCATGAGAAGATTCTGGCCGGGATCGATGGTCGGAGAGTGAAGGCGATCCTTTGCACGCATGGCCACAACGACCACATCAATGCTGCCGGGGCCCTGTCGGATGAGACGGGCGCCCCGATTCTGCTTCACCCCGACGACAAGATGCTGTGGGAGGTGGAATATCCCCACCGACGCTTCGATGACAGCCTGACCGACGGTTTGTCGCTGTCGATCGGAAACCACACGATCGACGTGATTCACACGCCGGGCCACTCACCGGGTGGGTGTTGCCTCAGTCTGGCGAGCGATGGCTTGCTCTTCAGCGGAGACACCCTGTTCAACGGCGGCCCCGGCGCCACCGGTCGCAGTTTTAGTAGCTATGACCTCATCGTCGAGAGTATTCGCAAACGCCTTTTCACCCTGCCGGGAGCCACCATGGTCCACACCGGTCACGGTGACAGCACCACCATCGCCGCCGAGGCCGCCAACCTCAGCGATTAACCCCCCGGAGGGAGTTCCAGTGCCGTCGCACCTGAAGCTGGGCGGATACGTCAGCTCCAGATGCGAGCGGCGATTTGGGCGGAGGTGTCGCTCTCCCAGCCCACCGCGTCTTGAGTAATCGGGGGAGCGGTGCGGGCGTGGGTCTCACCGAGCTCGAGGACCGCCGCACTGAATCGTTCTTGAAGCTGGTAACCCCAGCCGACAACCCGGGGGTCGTCGGTCATGAGCACGATCTGACCGGTATGAGCGTGATCGGTGACCATCGAAAGGACGACGGCCACATCGAAGTCATCCAGGATGGCGAACGGGTCGTCCAACACCGCTGGCAGCGACTCTTTCAGTTGGGTGCCAACCCGACCGAGATGATGGTGGATTCGGTCCACCATCTCGGCCGGATCGGTGATCGCGGCGGCACCCCGATAGTTGCCGCTGGCGGCGGCTTCGATTTCGCGACGGTGGGACACGGCCCATTCCAGTGGCACGACCCCAACCAGTTCCTGCCAGCATTGCCGGGCGAACGACTGGATTTCTTCGAGTTTGAGGACGCCACCAACACTGGTGGCCATCTCGGGTCGGGCGGTCAGCTTCTCGACTTGGATGATTTGGAGATTGAGGTAGCTCTCCAGGCCGGCAGCGTTGAGCACCGCCACCTCGGCCTCGGTCGCTAGCTCCAGCTGCTTGAAGTTGTAGAACGAAACGGCGGCGCAGCCTACCGACAGCAGGAGGAATGGAATGGCGGCAAGAGGGTGGAGCAGTAGAGCGCTCACGAAGGCAAGGACGGCCAGAGTTGCCGAGCTGGCCGTGAGCGAAGCGCGTGTGTTCTCGATTCGTTCATTGGCTCGCTGCACCTGCAGGTGGCAGTCCTCGATGGCGTCGACGAACGCCTCGTGGGACTCCGACGGCACGTCGTTGGAGTTGTGCTCCTGCTTGGCGACTTCCACTTCTACTTCGGCCAAGGTGAGCGCCGCCGACCAGAGGCGATCCTGGTCGAGGCGGCCCAGCCGTCGAATCAGTTCGTCACGGCGCTGCTCGGTCTTGGTGTGTAGCGCTCCAAGACGCACGAAGGAACGAAGCTCGTTGTGACGAACCCCCAACGTGCCGGCGATTGACACAATGCCGTTTGTGAGGGTGAACGCGTCCGTGACGTCGTCACCATTCAGAGCGTCGATCACGCATGGGGGCCCGTCGATTGGGCGCTGGACAAGCAGGATCCGCCCGGACTCTTCGAGCAAGTCGGTGCTGAGTCCGGGTCGGCCTGATCCCAGCGAACTGGCGAGTTCGGCGGTGAGCGCTTCTCGCTCGGGCTGACCGAGTCCAGTCACCACGGTGATCCGAGGATGGAGTCGCATCTCCATCGTGTCGGTTGATGTTGCTACTTCCAGCCGGTCGATTCGCATGACCTAGTGCTTCGGTCGAATGGCCTAGTTGACTTGAGCCTTTTGGCCCCTTTCGTTGGGTCTTGGGTACTACTACCTAGTCCGCACGGCTCATTGGAGCGGGCCCTTCGGTCCTCTCACCGTGATGCCGGCCATCGTGGCGTGCTGCTCAGATAGGTGGGGCCGGGTTACCGGCCATATGAGAGCTCGATTCGCTCGACGCCGGACCGGCCCTCGAATGTGGCAAAAACGGTTGGGCGCTGGGCGAATTCGTGGCAGACTCTACGAGCTAACCACGCCTCCTTAGCTCAGTCGGTAGAGCGCTTCCATGGTAAGGAAGAGGTCAACAGTTCAATTCTGTTAGGAGGCTCCACCCGCACCCTCATATGAGGGGCCAGTATCATGGCGACGTAGCTCAGTTGGTAAGAGTGCTCGACTCATAATCGAGAGGTCGTGGGTTCGAGCCCCACCGTCGCTACTGACACCCCACTATCCCGTCCTACAGACGGAATCACCAAGGAGAACCACCCCCATGGGTAAAGCAAAGTTTGAGCGTACGAAGCCGCATGTGAATGTGGGGACGATGGGTCATATTGATCATGGGAAGACGACGTTGACGGCGGCGATTACGAAGGTGTTGGCGGATCGTGTTGCGGGGAATACGGTGACGACGTTTGCGAATATTGATAAGGCGCCGGAGGAGCGTGAGCGGGGGATCACGATCAATGTGTCGCATGTTGAGTATGAGACGGAGAAGCGGCATTACGCGCATGTTGATATGCCGGGGCATGCGGATTACATCAAGAATATGATTACGGGTGCGGCTCAGATTGATGGGGCGATTTTGGTGGTGTCGGCGGCGGATGGTCCGATGCCTCAGACTCGGGAGCATGTGTTGTTGGCGCGTCAGGTGGGTGTGCCGGCGATTGTGGTGGCGTTGAATAAGGCGGACATGGTGGATGATGAGGAGTTGTTGGAGTTGGTGGAGTTGGAGGCTCGTGAGCTTCTTGGGGAGTATGAGTTTCCTGATGATTGTCCGGTGGTGCATGTTTCGGCGTTGAAGGCGTTGGAGGGTGATGAGGCTGCTGGTGACAAGATTATGGAGTTGATGGATGCGGTGGATGAGTACATTCCGATGCCGGTCCGGGAGTTGGATAAGCCGTTTTTGATGCCGATTGAGGATGTGTTTTCGATTACTGGTCGTGGGACTGTGGTGACGGGGAAGGTGGAGCAGGGTCAGGTGAATACGGGGGATTCGTTGGAGATTGTTGGTATTCGTGACACGCAGAAGACCACGTGTACGGGGGTGGAGATGTTCAGGAAGCTTCTGGATCAGGGTCAGGCGGGGGATAATATTGGTGCGTTGTTGCGGGGGATTGAGAAGGATCAGGTGCAGCGTGGTCAGGTGTTGGCGAAGCCGGGTTCGATTACTCCGCACACTACGTTTGAGGCGCAGGTGTATGTGTTGACTAAGGAAGAGGGTGGGCGTCATAAGCCGTTTTTCGCGAATTATCGTCCCCAGTTTTATTTCCGGACTACTGATATCACGGGTTCGGTGACGTTGCCGGAGGGGACTGAGATGTGTATGCCGGGGGATAACACCGAGATGAGTGTGGAGTTGATCAACCCGATCGCTATGGATGAGGGTCTCCGGTTCGCTATCCGTGAAGGTGGCCGCACCGTCGGCGCCGGCCGAGTCACCAAGATCGTCGCCTAGCAGGTCCAAAACAGAACTCCGAACGGCACGTAGCCTGTTGAGGAGTCGCGCCATCAGTCACCGAGGATCTGTTGGAGTGCCGGAGGCGAGGCCTCCGTGGCCGGCGGAACGGCCCCGGAGGGACAGCAATCGTGCTCCCAGCTGACATCGCGCCCCGCAGGCTCTCATGACTTATCGAGGATCCGTTGGAGTGCCGGAGGCGAGGCCTCCGGCGCCGGCGGAACGGCCCCGAGGGACAGTAATCGTGCTTCCAGCTGACATCGCGCCGCAGGCTCCCGGACCCCGGAGGGTGGTGGGTAACCGCCGTTTGTCACATGAACGCAATATTGTGGTTTGGGTGGTACCGTCTGCGGTACGGATCCGATCGACTTCGGTGCCGTTTGTCCGTAGTAACCTTTTCCGGTCCAAAGGGGTCCAAGGAACGTGTCGAAAGAGATCGACAATCTCGTTGTAAGGGCAAAGGACGGCGATCACCGCGCCTTTGAAGAACTTGTACGAGAGACCTATATCGACACGTACACCTTGGCCTTCCGGTTGACAGGTGATCCCGAAGATGCGCGCGACGTGGTGCAGGAGGTGTACCTGAGGGTGCACAAGAGCCTGCGCCGATTCCGCGGCGATTCACAGTTCAAGACCTGGCTGCACCGAATCACCGCCAACTGCGCCAGCACACTTCTGGGGCGGCGCAGCAAGCACCGCCATGATCCGATGCCGGAAGATGTTCATATCGCCGAGACCGACCCGCAGCTGGATCCAGCGGCCCGGGTGGATGTCGGTGTGCTACGGACACAGTTAACAGATGCGCTGCGGGGTCTTCCTCCCAAGCTCAGTGCCGTTGTGGTGCTTCGAGACGTCTATGACTTCTCCCACGAAGCAATCGCCGCAGAACTCGGTATCTCAGAATCGGCTGCCAAGGTTCGTCTCCATCGGGCGCGTAAGCGCCTTCGGGAGATTCTCCATTCGCACGACGAATCTGACGAGGCCGAGGCCCATGCTGTGTGACGACGTAGCTCTCCACCTTTCCGCTTATAGCGCCGACGACGAGACGCTTTTACCGCTGCCGCTACGCCATCATCTGGCAACGTGTTTGCGGTGTCAGGCCGAACGGGCCAGCTACCGTCGGCTGCACCGCGAACTTCGTCTCTTGCGTTACGAAACGGTCCAGCCTGATGGCCAATTGCTGCAAGATGTGTTGGACAGCGTGCGGCCCCCTGCCACCGTCACGCCGATACGGCCGAGCCGACGCAAGGCCTATGTTGGGGGCATCGCGGCTGCTGCAACCGCCGGCGCGGCCGGAGCCTTCGTTCTGGTCACCAAGTTGACAACGAAGGGCCATCGCCTCGCCGGTTAGCGGTTTCCGTGCCGCTAGATGTTCCGCGAATGCCCTGGCCCGCCCCGGTCTCACCGGAGGCGGTTTGTTTAACGGAGCCGAGAACGCCCGATTCGATGCTAGGATTCAGTTCCCTTAGGGCACTAGCTCAATTGGTAGAGCACCGGTCTCCAAAACCGGGTGTTGGGGGTTCAAGTCCCTCGTGCCCTGCTAGCCCATCGCCCGAGGAGTGCCTCGGCGTGGGTCTGTACATCTTCCCGCACGATTTCAACGAAAGTATCCGTTCCACATGGCGATGAACCGCGAGCAGAGGCGCTTACTACAGAAGCAAGGTCAAATGGACGCCGAGGGCAACCCCACTGCAGGGGCTCGCCGCGAAGCTCGGGCACCGGCACAGTCGGAGCGGGTTGGACCTGTCCAGTATGTGCGAGAAGTCAATACCGAACTCAGACGGGTCAACTGGCCGTCACGCCAAGAGGTCATTAACTACTCCCTCGTTACCCTTGTTGCCTTACTGTTCTTCACGGTTCTGATCGCCGGATTCGACTTTGTCTTCGGTGAAGGAATCATTCAAATCCTGAAACTGGCTAATTAACGTGACCGATCTAGACAACTCCGAACTCACCACCGATGACCACGCCGACGAAGCCGATGCTGGTGTCGATGTGACCGACGCACCTGCCGAAGTGGAAGCCGATGCTAGTGCTGAGGTGTCCGACGCACCTGCCAAAGAGGAGACTGAGGCGCAAGAGACTGACCCCGAGGCTGCCGATGAGGCCGAGCCCACCATCTCTGATGCTGAAGCCGTAGAGGCATTGTCGGAACCGTCAGACGAGGAAGCCGCCGCCCCCCGCATTTCGCCCTATGACCGACCCGGACGCTGGTTTGTGTTGCACACCCAGTCTGGTTATGAGAAAAAGGTCAAGACCAACCTCGAGGCCCGCACGTCATCCATGAACATGGAGCACCGCATTTATGAGGTGGTCATTCCCACCGAGGAAGTGGTGGAGTTCAAGAACGGCAAGAAGCAGGTTGTAGACAAGAAGATGTTCCCCGGCTATCTGCTGTGCCGCATGAAGCTCGACGATGACTCGTGGTTCGTGGTGCGCAACACCCCCGGTGTCACCGGCTTCGTGGGAGCTGGCAACAAGCCTTCGCCTCTGCCGCGCCGCGACGTAGAGAACTTCTTGGCCGAGAAGGATGAAGCGGCCGAGGTCGTTCGCAAGGGCCGTCCCCGTCTCGAATACGAAATTGGCGAGACCGTCCAGGTCAAGGAAGGCCCCTTCGCAGACTTCGAGGGTCAGATCGAGGAGATCAACGAAGAGCAGCTCAAGCTCAAGGTGTTGGTCAACATCTTTGGCCGTGAGACCCCCGTCGAACTCGAGTTCGGCCAGGTCCGCAAGCCCTGAGAAGCCAGAAACCCTGACGCTCGTGCGCTGTTTGGCGCAGGCGTCAGGGCTCTCAAGGCCGTTCGGTGGGGCAGAGCGCTGGTGTTAAACGGCGTCGGCGCCCAGCTCGCCCGTGCGGATACGGATGATCTGCTCCACGTTGGTGACCCAGATCTTGCCGTCGCCGATCTTGCCGGTCCTGGCGGCGTCGGCAATGGCGTCGGTAGCCGCACTCAGTTGGGCCGGGTCAACCACCAGTTCTAGTTTCACTTTTGGTACGAAATCCACTCGGTATTCGGCGCCACGGTAGGTTTCGGTGTGGCCTCCTTGACGCCCGAATCCTTTGGTTTCGGTCACGGTTATGCCCGACACGTCGATCGCCTTCAAGGCATTTTTCACGTCATCGAGCTTGTGGGGTTTGATGATTGCGGTAATGAGTTGCATGAGCTGTCCGTTCTGTGGTGAGTGCTTGTCAGTAGCTGCTGGCCGAAACCAACATGTCGGGCCCGTAGCCGGGAGATCCGTGCTCGGCCACATCGAGTCCAGCAACTTCTTCTTCTGCTGAGACCCGGAGAAGGTCGGCGGCGCGGAGAGCGCTGAAGAGAGCCGCCGCCGCAATCGATACGAACAGAGCGATAGCGACACCGCCTACGAGCTGGGTTACGAAGAGACTCACTCCTCCGCCATAGAGAAGACCCGCGGACTCCTCAGCGCCATTCACTGGCGTGGTAGTGGCAAGGAGGCCGGTTGCCAGGAGGCCCCAGAATCCGCACACGCCGTGCACGCTGAAGGCTCCAACCGGATCGTCGATCCCAATCCGCTCAACGCTGAGGACAGCGAGCACCACGATCGTTCCCGCTACTGCTCCGATGGCGAGCGCACCGATCGGACTCACGTCGCCGACGCCCGAGCAGATCGCTACCAGACCGGCGAGCAGGCCGTTGCCGGCCATGGAAACATCGGGCTTGCCCATGGTCACCCATGAGGTAACCATGGCGGCAACCCCGCCTGCCGTGGCGGCGAAGGCCGTAATAACGGCGATGATCGGGACCGCCATGTCGGCTTGAAGTTCGGAGCCCGGGTTGAAGCCGAACCAGCCGATGAAGAGGATAAACACGCCGGTGATGGCCAGCGGGATGCTGTGTCCGGGCATTGCCTTTGGTGAGCCGTCTTCGGCAAACTTGCCGATTCGGGGACCGATGATCATGGCTCCGGCCAGAGCTGCGAAACCCCCGGTCATGTGCACCAGTCCGGAACCTGCAAAGTCGATAAATGCGGTGTCACGGGACGAAAGCCAGCCACCACCCCACTGCCAGCCCACCACGATCGGGTAGATGAAAGCAGTGAGGATCACGCTGTAGGCGAGGTAGCCGATGAATTTCGTTCGGCCAGCCACCGCTCCGGAGACGATCGTGGCGGCAGTAGCGGCGAAAGCGGCCTGGAAGAAGAAGTCAACCGGCACGGCGAGCGGGTAGACCCCTTCGGCCAGCGAAGCCGGCGAGATGTCCACCAGGTAGCTGTCGAAGAACCCTGCCACGCCAAACCCGGCGAAGCCGAGCCAGCCGTTGAAATCGCCCGGGTAAGCGATGCCCCAGCCGATGAGGGCAAACATCAGAATGCCGACGCACACATCCATGAGGTTCTTCATCATGATGTTGGCGGCGTTTTTTGCTCGGGTGAGGCCCGCCTCCACAAGTGCAAACCCGGCCTGCATGAAGAAGACGAGAACAGCACAGATGAAGATGAAGATGTTGTCGAGGACAATCATGTTCATTGCCGCGGCACCGGTGGCCGCTGCACGATCGTATTGCTCGGAAAGGTCCTGAGCGTTCGCCGGACCAGCTAGAGCGAGAACGGCGAACCAGCCGAGGGCTGCAGGCGCAAGATAGCGCCTGATGACCCGACGCCCCTTCGGCGTTCTACTGGGTGCTCGCGACAACATTCGGGTTGGGGACACTTTGGCTTCCTTTGTTCGGTGTGTGCGGTTCATGTGGGCAACACCGAACAACGCTGGTCGCGTATTGCCTGTGAAGGAAGGTACGAAGCCCATGTTTCCGACATGTTTCCAGAGTGTGACGACATGTCACCGGTGTTCCCGAACCGCTCGAGAGGATCTGGCCCGCGCCGGCGCTCAGCGGCAGGGCTGATCGCGCGCGCCGCAAAGAGAATCGCCGGTCCTATGCTGTTCAGTCGTTCTCATTCTCAGTTGTAGGAAGTAATCATGGCCAAGAAAAAGGTCCTCGCACTCGTAAAAATCCAGATCCCGGCCGGTGCGGCCACCCCTGCGCCCCCCGTGGGTACCGCCCTCGGCCCGCACGGTGTGGCGATCATGGATTTCTGCAAGGACTACAACGCCCGCACCGAGTCCCAGCGGGGCCAGGTGGTTCCGGTCGAAATCACCGTCTTCGAGGACCGCAGTTTCAGTTTCATCCTGAAGACCCCTCCTACCGCCGAGCTGATCAAGAAGGCCGCCGGGATCGACAAGGGTGCCGCCAATCCCAAGGCCGATCACGCCGGCACGATCACCGACGCTCAGCTGGCCGAGATCGCCACGATCAAGATGCCCGACCTCAACGCCTATGACCTCGACGCTGCCAAGCTTCAGGTAGCCGGCACCGCCCGCCAGATGGGCGTCGACGTCGTCTGATTACCGGCCACAAGGGCCAACGGTTTCACAAGCGGGTCGATTCACCTCACCCCCGCCACTGTTCATAGAGGGAGCCCGGCATCGAAAGACCGTCGGGGCGAAAGGAGCCAGGAAATGGCAAACGGAAAGCGTTATACCGACGCCGCCAAGAAATTCGATCGAGATCAGTTGTTTGGTCCGGCCGAAGCCTTCGGTGTCATCAAGAGCCTCGATTCGGCCAAGTTCGATGAATCGGTCGACATAGTGATCCGCCTTGGCGTGGATCCGCGTAAGGCCGACCAGATCGTTCGTGGAACCGTCGCCCTTCCCGCGGGAACCGGCAAGGACGTGCGCATCGCAGTGTTCGCCAAGGGCGATGCGGCGGTTGCGGCCACTGAGGCGGGCGCCGACATTGTGGGCGGCGAAGAACTGGTCGCTCAGGTTGAAGGCGGCATGCTCGACTTCGATCTGGCCATCGCCGCTCCGGACATGATGGCCCAGGTCGGCAAGCTCGGTCGAGTTCTCGGCCCCCGTGGCCTGATGCCAAACCCCAAGACCGGCACCGTAACCCCCGACGTTGCCAACGCTGTCGCTCAGTTCAAGGGCGGCACCGTTGAGTACCGGACCGACCGCTTCGCCAACGTGCACGTCTCGATCGGCAAGAAAAGCTTCGAGGCGGCGGCCCTCCACGAGAACTTCACCGCCTTGGTAGGGGAGCTGAACCGGGCGAAGCCTGCCTCATCCAAGGGGCGCTACATGAAGAAGGCCACGTTGTCCACCACCATGGGCCCCGGTATCAAGCTGGATCCCACCCGTCTCGACGAGGCTGAATAGGCAAGTCTCGTCTCGATAGGCGCCACCGGGTGGTAACGCTCGGCTTGGTCCCTATCCTCACCATCGAAGTGTTCTCGCCCTAGACCTTGGGTTCGCACCGCCCGGCTTGCCGGTTGGTGCGCAGAAATCCCAACGAGGCGGTTTGCAGATGCTCGCTCCCTTTCGGGTGTGCGTTGATGCGGATCGGCGAAGCAGTCGAAAACCGTATTAACCCAACTACTTGAAGCGAAAGGAGGTGCAATGAGCAAAGAAAGCAACACCACAGGCGAAGGACGGCCAGCCCGTCCCGAGAAGATGGCTGCGGTAACCGAAATTGCCGGTCGATTGACCGATTCCGAGGTCGTCGTCATCAGCGAGTACCGGGGCCTCAGCGTGTCTGATCTTGCCCAACTACGAACGAGTCTTCGTCCGGCCGGTGGGAAGTACAAGGTCTACAAAAACACGTTGGCCAGAATGGCTGCCGCCCGAGCTGAGGTTGGCGAGGAGTTCACCGAACTCCTTACCGGCCCCACCGCCATCACGTACACCGATGCTCCCACCAGGGAAGGCATCGATGTTGTTGCCATTGCAAAGGCACTGAAGGAATTCGGTGCCGGCCATGACAAGCTGGTGATCAAGGGAGGTCTTTTCGAAGGTCGATTCATCGATGCCGCCGAGGTCAACCGACTCGCCGACATCGAACCCCGAGAAGTTCTGCTCGCCAAATTGGCCGGTCTTATGGCCGCCCCGATGCAGCAGTTCGCCGGACTACTCCAGGCCGTCCCCCGGGACTTTGCCGGGCTGCTCAAAGCCCTTATCGACATCGGTGGCGCACCGGGAGCCCCGGCTTCGGCCGAATCCCCCGCCGCCGAAACGCCCGCTGCGTCTGAAGACGAAGCAGCACCCGCCGAGGAAACCTCCGATGAGGCCCCCGAGGCAACCACCGACGAATCAGCTTCGGCCGATTCGGCACCTGCAAACGAAACCAACGACGACGCCGCAGATGCGGAATCGACATCAGAGAACCAAGAGAGTGAATGACAATGTCCAAAGATGAAATCCTCGATGCAATTGCGTCCATGAGCGTTCTGGAGCTTTCCGAACTGCTCACCGAATTTGAAGAGAAGTTCGGCGTAACCGCCGCGGCGCCCATGATGGCCGCTCCTGCCGGCGGCGACGCTGGTGGTGCTGTCGCCGAAGAAGAGAAGGACGATTTCGATGTTGTTCTCACCGCTGCCGGCGACAAGAAGATCCAGGTCATCAAGGCCGTGCGCGAGCTCACCAGCCTGGGTCTCAAGGAAGCCAAGGAACTGGTGGAAGCCGCTCCCAAGGCCGTCCTCGAAGCTGCCAACAAGGACGATGCTGAAGCCGCCAAGGCCAAGCTCGAAGCCGCCGGTGGCTCTGTAGAACTGAAGTAATACAACAACCGAAATTCCTGTTGAGGGCCACACCGGGTGTAGCCCTCAACAGGAATAACGGCTCTTTGTGGTTGACAACAGGAATTTCAAGAATCTCCGGCGTCCCGGCATCGGAGATTCTGTCGTTTTCGGGGATCTCGCCTTTGCGAGGCTGGCCTGCGATGTCGCACCCGGAGAAGTGGTGCAGCCGCTGTGAAGCGGTCCTAGTGTCTCCTTGTGCTCGATTCCCAGGAAGTCCTAGCCTCTCTGACCGTTGAGGAAAAGTGTGCTCTCATCGCCGGAGAGACCAATTGGCGTACCCCCGCGTACCCCCATGCCAGCCTTCCGCAGCTCAAGATGACCGATGGTCCCAGCGGGATCCGGGGTGAGCAGCTGGGGGAACAGGGTTCGGCCGGAGTCTCGGTGCCAGCGGGAATCGCTTTGGGAGCATCTTGGGATGTTGAACTTGTCGCTGAGATCGGGGACCTGTTGGGGCGGGAGTGCGTTCGGAAGAGCGCCCACGTCCTGCTTGGCCCAACGATAAACCTTCACCGCACGCCACTGGGCGGGAGGACCTTCGAGTGCTACAGCGAGGATCCCGAGCTGACCGGAGCGCTGGCGGTCCGCTACATCGCTGCCGTCCAGGCCCACAAAGTGGCGGTCACGGCCAAACATTTCGTCGCAAATGACACCGAGGTCGAACGGCGGACCGTGGATGTTCGGCTGGATGATCGCACTCTGCGAGAGCTTTATCTTCGGCCATTCGAGATGGCGGTCCGAGATGGGGGAGCGTGGGGTGTGATGAGTTCTTATAACCAGGTCAACGGCGTCTACGCCGCCCATAGCCACAACCTCCTCACCGAGATTCTCCGGAATGAGTGGGGCTTCGATGGCATGGTGGTGTCGGACTGGTTCGGCCTGCATGATGGCCCGGCCGGGGTGGCCGCCGGTCTGTCGGTAGAAATGCCTGGTCCTCCCCTTGCCTACGGTGCTCCGCTCGCCGAGGCCGTTCGGGCGGGGCTGGTTTCCGTAGAGGCGATCGACCTGCTGGTGGGCGACGTTGTCACCACCATCAATCGCACCGATGCGGTCAACCGGATAGCCGATACCGCCGAGACCTCCGTGGATGATCCCGCTGACCGGGCGCTCACGCGCCGCGCCGCAGTCAGTGGAACCGTGCTGCTTCGGAATGCCGTTCTGTCCGATGGGAAAACCGTCCTTCCGGCTGATGCAACGAAGCTGAAAACGGTGGCGGTGATCGGGCCCAACGCTGCGATCGATCGGAGTATGGGCGGAGGCTCGGCCAGCCTGAAACCCTTCGGGTCGCGCTCATTTCTGGCGGCGATCACCGATCGTCTGCCGGGCGTTCGGGTTTCCCATCATGTGGGTGCAACGATCGACCGGCTGACGCCGCTGGTGCAACAAGACCAACTGCAGACGCCCACCGGTGAACCGGGGTTGCGGGTGGAGTATTTCAACGGAACGGACTGGTCGGCTCCCGCCGAGGTCGTCACCTCCACGCCAACGTCGATCCTTCGCTTCTTCGGGAGCACGCCAACCGGGATCGACCCGCTGTTCTTCGGTGTACGCGCAACCGGCTTCTACCTGCCGACCGAGAGCGGAGACCACACCTTCGGAGCGGTTTCCACCGGACCGGTGAAGATGGTGGTCACCCCAGCGGCGGGGACGGCCCAGACGGTCGTTGATGATCCGGAGAACCTCTTACCTAGGAGTGATGAGTTCTTCGGCCTGGGCAGCGCCGAGAGCACCGTCACCCTCGATTGCGTGGCAGGCGAGCCGGTTGCCGTTTCGATCAAATGGCGAAGCGGGGACACGAAAGGGTTCGCGGCACTGCGGTTGGGCGTCCGGCCACCCCAGACCGCCGATCTCATCGCCGAGGCAACCGCAGCAGCCGCAATGGCCGATCTCGCCGTGGTCGTGGTGGGGACCAACGACGAGTGGGAAAGCGAGGGCTTCGATCGCAACACCATGGACCTTCCCGGACCCCAAGCCGACCTGATCCGGGCGGTGGTGGCCGCCAACCCCAACACCGCGGTGATCGTGAACACCGGCTCGCCGGTTGCGATGGACTGGGCCGATCCCGACGACCCGGCTGCGGCGCCGGCGGTCCTCACCTCGTTTTTCGCCGGCCAAGAACAAGCCGAGGCACTGGTGGACGTACTCCTCGGAGAGGCTGACCCCGGCGGCCGGTTGCCCCTCACGTACCCGAAGCGCTTGGAGGACACCCCGGCCTTCTTGCATCATCGGCCGGACCACGATTCTGCCGGGGGTGCGGTTCAGCGCTATGGCGAAGGCCTCTTCATCGGCTATCGCTGGTATGACGCTCGCGCCATCGAGCCCCGCTTCCCGTTTGGCCACGGCCTTAGCTACGGGCAATCCGCTTGGGGCGATCCTACGGTCAGTGGATCGGGCGAGGACTTCACGGTCACCGTGCCAATCACCGCCACTGGCGACCGGCCCGTCACCGTCGTGGTGCAGGGTTATGTGGCACCGGTGGAGCCACGGTGTATTCGGCCGCCCAAAGAACTGAAGGCATGGGCCAAGGCCGCTCTTGCTCCGGGCGAAGCGGCCACGCTTTCGTTGCGCTTCGGGCCCGAGGCCTTTCGGCACTGGGACACGGCAACGAACGGTTGGAAGGTGGATCCAGGTGACTATGACCTGGTCATCGCCTCGTCCGCCACAGCCGAGCATGGCAGGCTCCGCATCAACGTTGGTCGATAACAGACACCGTGGGCGTCGTCTTCGGCCTTCTGGCGGCGCTCTGCATTGGGCTGTCAGACCTCTTTGGTCGGCGGGTGGTGCATCGGACCGGCCCGATCTCGGCCGCGGTGCCCATGCAGGCATTGGCATTGGTCACCTCGGGTGCGACGCTGGTGTTCATCGCTAGTCAATGGTCGGCTCGCGATCTGATCATCGGCTTGTTTTCCGGGATCGGACTGGGGGCGGGGTTGGGGTGTTACTACGCAGGGCTCAACCGAGCATCCTCGGCCCTCGTCGCTCCACCGGTCGCCACACTGAGCGCCGTGGTTCCGCTGGCGTATTCGGTGCTTCGGGGATCCACACCTTCGGTTCTGGCGTGGCTGGGAACTGCGATTTGTCTGATGGGTTTGGTGTTGATCACCGTGGGTTCGCGCAGTTCGGCCTCGGTGGCAGTGGGGCTGCTGTGGGGGGTCCTCTCAGGACTCGGCTACGGCTTCGGCCTCAGCATCGTGCTGGAGGCCTCCGACGCCAGTGGATCTTGGCCGGCCGTATCACAGCGTCTCGCAGCCTTTTTCCTGCTCTTGGGGATCGCCAGGCGAAAGGGAACCGCAGCCGTGCCGCCGGCGGACCTGCGGCTCTGGGCGGTCCTGGCTGGTGTGATGGCGGGCTTGTCCACGGTCTTCTACCTGCTTGGAGTGGCGGTTGATGAGACTTCGGCCGTGGTGGCCGCATCCTTGTTCCCGGCTGTTTCAGTGGTGGTGGGACGGCGGATCTATGGCGACGAGGTCCGCATCACCCAAGCCGTCGGCGTGGCCGTTGTCATCCTGGGAGTAGTAGGCGTCGCCTTGGGATGAAGGCCCCCCGGAGGGATGTGGCCTGTTGAGGAGTCACGCCATCAGTCACCGAGGATCTGTTGGAGTGCCGGAGGCGAGGCCTCCGTGGCCGGCGGAACGGCCCCCGGAGGGAGTCGTGCGTGCATGCCAGCAGATCGCGCCGCAGGCAGGTCCTTGACTTTTCTTGCGCTAATTGATCTAATCCTCGCGTTGCGTTGCGCGCCCTTGCGGCTCTAGGCTTGTGACCAGTCGTGCCCGCTTTGTTGACCCTCGCAACTCGCAACACCAGTTTCGGAAACTTCACCGCGCCGCGATTTCTAGGATCCTTGGCCTCATAAGCGCTTAACCCCAGGTGGTGACCCTTGCCTGCACGTACCGTTGCTCGCGACCGCTATTCGTTCGGAAAACTCGATGAGGTTCTACCTCTCCCCGACTTGATTTCCATACAACGTGACTCTTTCGACTATTTCCTTCGGGAGGGATTGTCAAACGCATTCCGAGATATTTCTCCGATCCGGGATTTCACCGAGACCCTCCATCTCGAGTTGGAGTTCGATCCCGAGGACGAGGACCTCAAGCCCATTCCCAAGTACTCCGTCGAGGAGTGCCGCGAGAAGGATATGACCTACGCGGCCCCCATCTTCGTGCGGGCCAGATTCATCAACGCCAACACCGGTGAGATCAAAGAGCAGACGGTCTTCATGGGCGACTTCCCCATGATGACCAACAAGGGAACGTTCATCATCAACGGCACCGAGCGTGTTGTGGTCAGCCAGCTGGTCCGCTCCCCCGGCGTCATCTTCCAGCCCGGCGAGCGATTCCGGCTTCGTAACCTCGCCAAGCACCAGATGGTCACCGGCACCATCCACCCCTATCGCGGTGAGTGGATCGAGTTCGACGTAGAGCACAAGACCGGCAAGTACCCCACCGCCGGTGTTCGTGTCGCTCGAAAGCGCCGTCTCCCGATCTTCACGTTCCTCCGGGCGCTGGGCTTCGACGAGGAAAACGCTCCCGGCTTCCTGGATGCGTTCGTTGATCACTTCGACTTCCTCGAAGGCCAGTGGGAAAAGGAAGCGGAGAACAATCCGACCCAGGAGGAAGCCCTCCGGGAGATCTACAAGCGGGCCCGTCCAGGCGAACCGCTTACCACCGAGGCCGCCCGCAGCTACCTGCGCAATGCGTTCTTCGAGAGCCGTCGCTATGACCTCTCGCGGGTTGGTCGGTACAAGCTCAACCGCAAGCTCGGTCCCGAGATCGATCGCCTGATCGAACTCTTCCCCATGATCGAGCCGCTCATCGACAAGCCCGAGATCGACCAGGGTGTGCTTTCACCAATCGAGGTCGTCGCTGCCTCCACCTACCTGCTGCACCTGATGCAGGCAGAGCCCGGGTATCGCCTCGACGATCAAGACCACTTCGCCAACCGCCGGGTGCGGTCCGTTGGTGAGCTGATCCAGAACCAGGTCCGGATCGGACTTTCCCGCATGGAGCGGGTGGTGCGCGAGCGCATGACCACCCAAGACGTCGAGGCCATCACGCCCCAGACGCTCATCAACATCCGTCCGGTCGTGGCGGCGATCAAGGAGTTCTTCGGAACCTCGCAGCTGAGCCAATTCATGGATCAGGTCAACCCGCTGTCGGGCCTCACCCACCGTCGTCGTCTCTCCGCCCTCGGCCCCGGCGGTCTCAGCCGCGACCGGGCCGGCTTCGAGGTCCGAGACGTTCACTTCAGCCACTACGGCAGGATGTGTCCGATCGAGACTCCCGAGGGTCCAAACATCGGGCTCATCGGCTACCTCTCCAGTTATGCGCGGGTGAACGAATTTGGATTCCTCGAGACTCCTTACCGCGAGGTGAAAAACGGCAGGGTCACCGACACCATCCGGTTCCTCACCGCCGACGAAGAAGAGGAATACATCGTTGCCCAGGCCAACGCAAAGTTGGACGCCAAGGGCAACTTCACCGACGAGCGGGTTCTCGTCCGTCGCTCACCTCAGGCGGCTTCGCTGCACGATCTCAAGCTCCAGCTGGAGCGAGACATCTTCTTCGGTGCCACCACCGAGATCTCGGCGGTTCCGCCCATCGAGGTGCAGATGATGGACGTCTCGCCAAAGCAGATCGTTTCGATCGGCACGGGTCTCATTCCGTTCCTCGAACACGACGACGCCAACCGAGCGCTCATGGGTGCCAACATGCAGCGTCAGGCTGTCCCGTTGCTCACCGCCGAGGCGCCGTATATCGGCACCGGGATAGAGGGTCGGGCAGCGATCGATGCCGCCGATACCATCTCCGCTCGCGAAGACGGCCATGTGGTCGAAGTCGATGCCAGCGAAATGGTGGTGGAGTACAAGACCGAGGGCCGGCAGGTCTATCGCATGCTCAAGTTCCGCCGTTCAAACCAGGACAGCTGCATCAACCAGCGGCTCCGCGTGGGCCCGGGCGACAATTTCAAGAAGGGTCAGCTCTTGGCCGACGGTCCCTCCACCGACAACGGTGAATTGGCGCTCGGCAAAAACCTGGTGGTGGCCTTCATGCCATGGTCCGGTTACAACTTCGAAGATGCCATCATCTTGAACGAACGTCTCGTTCGTGACGATGTGCTCACCAGCATTCATATCAAGGAACACGAGATCGATGCTCGTGACACCAAGCTGGGCCCAGAAGAAATCACCCGAGACATCCCCAACCTGAGCGACGACATTCTCGCCGACCTCGACGAGCGGGGCATCGTACGAGTCGGCGCCGACGTTGCGCCTGGCGATGTGCTGGTTGGCAAGGTCACCCCCAAAGGTGAGACCGAGCTCACCCCGGAAGAGCGCTTGCTACGAGCGATCTTTGGCGAAAAGGCCCGCGAGGTACGCGACACCAGCCTGAAGGTTCCTCATGGAGAGGTCGGCAAGGTGATCGACGTCAAGGTCTTCAACCGTGACGACAGCCACGAGCTGCCCCCCGGCGTCAACCAGTTGGTGCGGGTCTACGTAGGCCAAAAGCGCAAGATCTCCGTGGGCGACAAGCTGGCCGGTCGGCATGGCAACAAAGGCGTGATCTCACGGATCCTGCCCTCTGAAGACATGCCCTATATGGCCGATGGGACCCCGGTAGACATCATCCTCAACCCGTTGGGTGTTCCGTCCCGGATGAATGTGGGTCAGGTGCTCGAAGCTCACCTGGGCTATGCCGCTCGATGGGGCTGGAACGTCGATGGTGAGGTCGTGGGTGAGGCGCCAATTCGCAACACCCATACCAAGACGCGTCCCTTCACCACGCCGTCCACATTGGTTGCAACGCCGGTGTTCGACGGTGCGAAGTGGGACGAGACCGAGCTCAGCGGCGATAAGCCCACCATCCAGAAGATTTTCGAAAACCTCAATCCCGAGTCGGCCAACGGGCAACGTCTTATTGGCAACGATGGCAAAGCGACGTTGTACGACGGACGAAACGGCGAGGCCTTCGACAATCCCATCACTGTGGGCATCATGTACATCCTGAAACTCAGCCACCTGGTTGACGACAAGATTCACGCCCGGTCAACCGGTCCCTACTCCATGATCACCCAGCAGCCCCTTGGTGGTAAGGCCCAGTTCGGTGGCCAGCGCTTCGGTGAGATGGAAGTTTGGGCTCTCGAGGCCTACGGTGCCGCTTACTGCCTCCAGGAACTCCTCACCGTCAAGTCCGACGATGTGCTGGGCCGGGTGAAGGTCTACGAAGCGATCGTGAAGGGTGAGAACATTCCCGAGCCGGGTATCCCAGAGTCCTTCAAGGTGCTGATCAAAGAGATGCAAGCCTTGTGCCTCAACGTCGAGGTTCTGTCCGAGGACGGCAGCGAGATCGAGATGCGAGAGCTCGACGATGAGCTCTTCCGCATTCCGGAAGAACTGGGTATCGACCTGTCCCGCCCGGAGCGGGGGTCCGATGAAGAGGACGCCGCCCGTGCCGCTGCTCGGGCTGCCCGAGCTTGATCCAAAGGCGAACCGGCCCGATCGGGCCGGCTTCGCCGAGAGCGGAAGCACCAGCTCGCCGCCGTATGCAAACGATGTGAATGACAGAGCGACCTAGAGGGAACAACATGCTCGACGTAAATGACTTTGATCAGCTGAAGATTGGCCTGGCCACTGCGGACTCCATCCGCATGTGGTCAAACGGTGAAGTCAAGAAGCCTGAAACCATCAACTACCGGACCCTCAAGCCCGAGAAGGACGGCCTCTTCTGCGAGAAGATTTTTGGTCCTACCAAGGACTGGGAGTGCGCCTGCGGAAAGTACAAGCGGGTGCGGTTCAAGGGCATCATCTGTGAACGGTGTGGCGTGGAAGTCACCCGTTCCAAGGTGCGCCGCGAGCGTATGGGCCACATCGAGCTGGCCGCACCCTGTGTGCACATCTGGTACTTGCGCGGCACCCGGTCCTGGCTGGCCTACCTCCTCATGGGCACCACGCCCCGGGAAGAGCTGAAGGCCAAGCAGTTGGAGAAGGTCATCTACTTCGCGGCGTCTCTTGTCACCGAGGTAGACGAGGAGAAGCGCGAAGCCGACCTGGACAGCCTCGAGGCCGAGGTGATCGGTGACCGTGAGGTCATCGTGAAGGAAATGGAACTGGAGCTGGCCAAAGAGCACGAGACTCTCGAAAAAGAGATCGCCGAGCTCGAAAAAGGCAAAGCCAAGGACGCCGAGATCCGGGCTCGCCAGCGAGCCTTCGAGAAGGAACTCACCGCGGTTCGCGAGCAGTATGAGCAGGAGCTCGACATGCTCGATCAGGCGTGGGACACGTTCAAGGGCTTGTTCGCTCGCCAGATCGTTGAAGACGAGGCCCTGTGGCGAGAGATGAAGGACCGCTGGGAGGACTACTTCGAAGGCGGCATGGGCGCTGACGCCATCGCCCAGCTGGTGGAGAAGATCGACTTCGACGACGAAGAAATCAAGCTTCGTATCAATATCGATCCGCCCGACGGTCAGAAGCCACTGAGCGCCCAGCGCAAGCAGAAGGCCATCAAGCGTCTCAAGATCGTGGCGGCGTTCAACCGCCGTGACGAGAACGGTCGCCGCCAGAACGATCCTCGCGCAATGATCCTCGACGTGGTCCCGGTGATCCCGCCGGAACTCCGTCCCATGGTGCAGCTCGACGGTGGCCGGTTCGCCACCTCAGACCTCAACGACCTCTATCGCCGGGTGATCAACCGGAACAACCGATTGAAGAGGCTGCTCGACCTCGGCGCTCCCGAGATCATCGTAAACAACGAGAAGCGGATGCTTCAGGAAGCCGTCGACGCTCTGTTCGACAACGGTCGCCGTGGGCGTCCGGTAACCGGGCCGGGCAACCGTCCGCTCAAGAGCCTGTCCGACATGCTCAAGGGCAAGCAGGGCCGTTTCCGTCAGAACCTGCTGGGCAAGCGGGTGGACTACTCCGGCCGTTCGGTCATCGTGGTTGGACCCACCCTGAAATTCCATCAGTGCGGTCTCCCCAAGATCATGGCGCTCGAGCTGTTCAAGCCCTTCGTCATGAAGCGTCTGGTCGATGAGCAGTTGGCGCAGAACATCAAGTCCGCCAAGCGGATGGTCGAGCGTCGTCGTCCCCAGGTGTGGGAGGTCCTCGAAGAGGTCATTCAGGAACACCCCGTGATGCTGAACCGGGCGCCCACCCTGCATCGTCTCGGTATTCAGGCATTCGAGCCAGTCCTGGTGGAGGGCAAAGCCATTCAGATCCATCCATTGGTGTGCACCGCCTTCAACGCCGATTTCGACGGCGACCAGATGGCTGTGCACTTGCCGCTCAGCGCCGAGGCTCAGGCCGAGGCTCGGGTGCTCATGCTCAGCGCCAACAACGTGCTCAGCCCGGCCCACGGTCGTCCGCTCGTTACACCAACTCAGGACATGGTGATCGGTTGCTTCTATCTCACCGAGGAAGTGAAGTTCCCCGACGATGCACCTAAGCATGTGTTCCGGACCCTGGCCCAGGTCGAACGGGCCTATGAGTCCGGCGACATCACGCTGCACCAGCCCATCGAGTTCCGTACCCCCAAGCTGCTCGACACTCCGGCCAATGGAAAGGCGGCTGTTTATCACGCCACCACCGCAGGCCGCGTGTTCTTCAACAACACCCTGCCTGATGAGTTCAGCTATGTGAACCATCCTGTTCGCAAACGCGACATCGGTGTAGTGGTGGATGAGTTGGCCACTGGTTACGACAAGTCCACAGTGGCGCGTTCACTGGATGCCATCAAGGATCTGTCGTTCCACTTCGCCGCCAAGTCCGGTCTCACGGTCAGCATCGACGATGTGCAGACCCCCAAGGTGAAGGCCGAGATCCTCGACTTCCACGAAAAGGAAGCCGACAAGATCGAGGCGCAGTTCCGCCGCGGTGTCATCACCGATGGCGAACGCCGCCAGCGGGAGGTGGAGGTCTGGACCACCGCCACCAACAAGGTCAAGGACGCCATGGAGGTCAACCTCAAGGCCAACCAGTTCAACCCCATCGAAATGATGGTGACCTCTGGTGCCCGAGGCAACATCATGCAGATCCGCCAGATCGCCGGCATGCGCGGTTTGGTGGCCAACCCTCGTGGTGACATGATTCCCCGGCCCATCAAGAGCAACTTTCGTGAGGGCCTCACGATGCTGGAGTATTTCATCTCCACACCGGGTGCTCGCAAGGGTCTGGTAGACACCGCACTCCGCACCGCCGACTCCGGTTACCTCACCCGGCGCCTGGTCGACGTAGCACAGGAAGTCATCATCAACGATGTTGACCCCTTCGCCGACGGGAAGCCAGTGCGTGGCTTGGTGCTGGACAACGTGAAGCCCGACGGGTACTACAACAAGGAAACCGGCGAGAAGTCGTCTCCGATCGATGAGGACGCCATCATGGTCCGCACCTATCTGGAGAACCGTCTTTACAGCCGGGTTCTGGCCGATGACCAGAAGCTGGCCGACGGCACCGTGATTCCCCGAGGAACCATGGTGGAAGAAGAGCACATGATCGCCCTGCGCGATGATCCGGGGATCGACTCGGTCCGGGTGCTCTCACCTCTCACCGACGATTCCGCCACTGGCATCACCGGTGCCAGCTATGGGATGAGCTTGGCGACGGGGATTCCGATTGAGGTTGGCGAAGCCGTAGGCGTTATCGCCGCCCAGTCGATCGGTGAGCCGGGAACCCAGCTCACCATGCGTACCTTCCACACCGGTGGTGTGGCCGGAGGCGCCGACATCGCCGGTGGCTTGCCCCGGGTTGTGGAACTCTTCGAGGCCCGCACCCCCAAGGGTGCAGCCACCATGGCCACCCGTTCCGGTATTGTCCGCATCTCCGACGAGGACGGCCAGAGCAACAACATCACCGTGATTACCGAAGATGGCGAAGAGGATCTCTACACCGTTCCTTTGGCCGCTCGGCTCGAGGTGAAGGATGGCGATGAGATCGAGGCTGGCGACGCCATTGTGGATGGTCCTCGTGATCCCAAGGAACTGTTGGAGATTCGCGGTATTCGCGAGACCCAGCAGTACCTGGTGGAGGAAGTCCAGAAGGTCTACCGCGATCAGGGCGTAAGCATCCACGATAAGCACATCGAGTTGATCGTGCGGCAAATGACCCGGCGCGTAGGTATCAACGATCCGGGCGAGACCGACTTCCTACCCGGGGAGAAGGTGGACCAGTGGCGCTTCCAAGGCGTGAACCGTCAGATGGTGGCCGAGGGTCTCCGTCCGGCTCAGGGTCGTCCCGAAATCATGGGTATCACCAAGGCGTCGCTTGCCACCGACTCATGGTTGTCGGCGGCATCGTTCCAGGAGACCACCCGGGTGCTCACCGAGGCGGCCATCGAGGGCAAGTCCGACTCCATGGTGGGCCTGAAGGAGAACATCATCATCGGCAAGCTGATTCCTGCCGGCACCGGCCTCATGCGTCACCGCAACGTTGGCACCGAGGCTCCGGATCATCAGCCGATGGAGTTCTACACCTCGGATGAAGATGACGTGTCGGAATTCTTGGCGGCCAAGAACCGTGAAGTGGAGGGGGCCACCGTGTCATCCTTCGCCGACCGGATCGGCTAGATACTCCGACACTCGAAAGAGCGAGAACGACCCCCGGTCCAGCGGACCGGGGGTCGTTTGTTCTTTTGGTCGCCGGTGGCTTGATGCCACGCGCGGCTCGCGGAGTCCCTACCCTCAAGCCCATGCCACGACGGCCCTACCTTTCCTCCCGCCTCCAGGGTTTCGGAACCACAGTGTTTTCAGAGATGTCGGCACTCGCAGTCCAGACCGGCGCGTTGAATCTCGGCCAGGGATTCCCCGACTCCGACGGGCCTGACGAGGTGAAACAGGCCGCCATCGACGCAATCTTCGCCGGCGTCAACCAGTATCCACCCGGGCCGGGCACGCTGGATCTGCGGACCGCGATTGCAGAACACCAGGAGCGCTTCTACGACATTTCACTCGACCCCGCCGACGAGATTCTGGTGACCGCCGGCGCTACCGAAGCTCTCGCTGCATCATTGTTGGGGCTTTGTGAAACCGGGGATGAGGTGATCGCCTTCGACCCCACCTATGACTCCTATGCGGCCGGGATCGCTATGGCGGGAGCGGTTCTCAAACCCGTTCCGCTCCGCCCGCAGCCCGATGGGACCTTCGGTTTCGACGACGAAGAACTGCGACGAGCCTTTACCACCAGGACACGGCTGATCATGTTGAACACGCCGCATAACCCAACGGGAAAGGTCTTCACCCTCTCGGAGATGCAGTTGATCGCCGAACTCTGCCTCGAACGAAACGTGATCGCAGTGACCGATGAGGTGTATGAACACATGGTGTTCGACGGAACCCACATTCCACTGGCGTGCCTTCCCGGCATGAGGGATCGGACGGTCACGATCGGTTCGGCTGGCAAGACGTTCAGCTTCACGGGCTGGAAGATCGGGTGGGCTACGGGACCGGCCCCGATCATCAGCGCAGTTCGGACTGCAAAGCAGTTCCTGACCTACGTGAACGGTGCGCCGTTCCAACCGGCGGTTGCCGTTGGTCTCCGGCTGGGCGATTCGTACTTCAACGAGTTGTTGGTTCAGATGGTGGCCAAGAAGGAGCTCTTGTGTGAGAAGCTTGATCGGGCCGGATTTGGGGTGCTGGTTCCCCAAGGCACCTACTTTGTGACCGCCGATATCTCAACGGTCACCACGAAGAAGAGCGTCCCGTTCTGCATGGCGTTACCCGAGGAAGCGGGAGTTGTCGCCGTTCCGTGCTCGGTCTTCTATTCCGATGATCGAATGGGCCAGGACCACATTCGCTTCTGTTTCGCAAAATCCGATGTGTTCCTTGCCGAGGCCGGTGACCGACTCATCGCCGCTTACGGCTAGACCGTTTGGTCCTCGTGGTTCACCCCACGTGGCGACGCTCGTTCTACCACTTCGATCATGCGTTCGGTGTCATCCTGGTCGGCTTCGAATCGGGCCCAGAAGTCGCTGACCACCAGATCTCGATGCCGTTTGGGGAACAACGCCGAACCGCTCAGCCAGTGCAGCATGTAGCCACCACCGAGCACCAACAGAATGTCGCCGATACTGAAGACGTTGGCGAGGGGCCATCCTTCGGGGATGGCGAGCACGTCGCCGAGAATCTGCAGACGGGCGCCTTCTACCACCGCTGAGTTCATGAACTCGCCGCTGTCTTCGATGCCGGCGGTGCGAGTGGCCCATTCCGAGGCGGGCATGACCCCACCGTTCACTCCGATCGCCGCGAAGTTGCACATTGCGCCTACCACGAGGACGATCATGCCAACGTGGGTCTTGTTGAACCACACGAAGGCGAAGGCGAAGAAGTAGGTGACCAGATGAATGGCGGCGGTGACCGGCTCGGGGAACCAACCGGCCGCAAATGTGGTGATGGGGATCTGGATGATCATGGCCGCCGTGATGAGCCATGGTTTGTTGAAGGTCACGCTCTCCAGCCGGGTGAGTTTCCCGCCGAGCAGCGGGACGCTGATGACCGCAAGGAGAAAGCCGAAAACAACAATCATGAAATGACCCCACTGGTAATTGATTCAGACTCGGCTTCGAACCCGACGGGGACGATGTAGCCGTTTCGGAGAATCGGTAGTAACTCGTTGATCGGTCGGGGAGAGGAGGCCAGGAATCCCTGGTACTCGTCGCACCCTAGGTGCTCGATCTTGTTCAAGACCTCCACCGTCTCTACACCTTCGGCAACAGACTGGACGCCAAGGTTGGCGGCCAACTCCACCACCGAGCGGACGATTGTAAGGTCAGCCTTGGACGCTGCCAGATTGGTAACGAACGACCGGTCGATCTTGACTCGGTCGATTGTGAGATCGCGCAGGGCCACCAGAGACGAGAACCCGGTACCGAAGTCGTCGATGGCGATGCTCAGACCCAGTTGGCGGAGATGGCCGAGTACCGAGCTGGATCGGACCACGTCCTCCATGATCGTGTTCTCTGTGATCTCGATCTCCACCCAGTCGGGCCGGACGCCGTGCTGATCCATCAGGTGTGCGATCCGCTCAGGGAAGCGAAGGTCGTGAAGGTTTCGAGCCGAGGCGTTCACGGACACACCGATGTTGATGCCGGCCTCGTGCCACTCGGCGCACGCCTTGAACGCCATATCCACGATCTTGTCGGTGAGCGGCCCCATGAGGTCGGTTTGCTCGGTCTGGGGCATGAAATCGTCTGGTGAAACGATGCCGTACTCGGGGTGCTTCCACCGCAGAAGGGCTTCGACCCGAAGGATCTTGCCCGTGCTGGTCTGCATTATCGGCTGATAATGCAGGAACAGTTGATCGTTGCGCTTGATGGCGACGGCCAGCTCGCTGATGATGGCCAGTCGGCCCGGCCCCTTGCGTTGGCTGCTGTCGCCGGTGTACACCTCTACGCCGGTGCCGGCCCGCTTTGCCTGATACATCGCAAGATCCGAGCAGTGGAGGAGGGTGTGCAGGTCTTCACCGTTGCGGGGATACATCGCAATTCCAAAGCTGGCGCTGACCGCCAGCGGGATCTGCTCTACATCGAGCTGAAGTTCGATGAGCTCCAGCATGCGGCGGGCGGACTTCTTCGCTTCTTCCGGATCGTTGATGTCGGAGAGGAGGACGGCAAATTCGTCACCACCGAGTCGGGCAACCTGGTCAACCGAACGTTTGGATGCCCGGAGCCGGACGGCGATTTCTTTCAGGACTTGGTCGCCGAAGTGGTGGCCCAACCGGTCGTTGATTCCTTTGAAGCCGTCAAGGTCGATGTGGATGACTGCAAGGCCGGAACCCGACTGGCGGGCACCTTCAAGAGCGAGATCGGCCAGGTTGTTGAACATCCTTCGGTTGGGCAGGCCCGTGAGCTGGTCATGCGTGGCATCTTCCCGGTTACGCATCGCGATGCTGGCGCTCTGCAGAACGATCCAAACCGTGAGAAGCAGGACCGGGATGAGGAGGGTTCCGTAGACACCCACGATCACGAAGACGGGCGCAAGGCCGAAAAGTAGACCGTCGGTACTGAGGCTGTCGGACAGGAAGCGGAGTGCCATCGTGCCAACGGGCAGTCGCTGGTGGAGCGCGACTACCACTCCGAGCTGCACCGAGTTCAAGCCAATGCCGATGATCAGCAGTACCAAAACGCCGGCAAGCCAGCGGAGCGTGACCGGACCGCCGTCTCGGACCTGATGGAGTTCCACGACCGCATGGGCAACGCCCCACGCCAAGCTGAGCGAAACTACGAACTGGGCGGCGTTGAAGAGCACCCGAACCACGGGTCGGCGGGTGCTGAGATCAGCGAGGACGGTGGCTGCCGCACAGACCGAGAGCGCTACCTCGATCGGCGCTACCAAAAGGAGCGTGAATGCGAACGTCCAGGAAAAAGTAAAGAAGCTGTCTTCGGTGAGTGACGGAAGGGGCCGGACTTCCAGCGCTATCACGAGAGTGGAAAAAATGACTACTAGGGCGGGATGTGATCCCAGAATCGGTCCCTCGTGATTCAGCCACAGCATCACCAGGATCACCGATGCGGCCACGGTCAATATGGCCACGTACGCAACATTCATTCTCGATGTTGAATCGGAGGTGGGTTCGGGCATCAGGTTTGTGGCTCTCGAGCGCGTGTGAAAACGCGAATCACACTGTTCTCAGGTCGGTTGTCGGCCTCGTTGGCTTGAGGGGTTGACCGAATGAATCGGTGCCCCCAAACCCTGGAGGTAGGGGCGAAAACGAGAACAGCGAGCGCTTTGCGCTCGCTGTGTCCGTATTTGTTGTAGGTGTTCGTCTTTAGACGATCAGCGCCACTTGTGACCGGCGCCGACGAGGGCGACGAAGCCGGAAAGTGTGACGACAACGGTGGTGGCCTTCACGACGGCCTTGTTGTAGTTGCTCATGTTGATAGTACCTTTCACCACTTCCGGACGCTGGGGGCGACCGGGAGGGTTTGTATGGGAGTCAGGCTCATCTGAGGCTGCCTTTCCTCGCTTCTTCCAATATGTCATGAGAGGTATCGGGGTTTCGGCGGGACTTCTACATGGGTGGAACTCAACGAGTTGGGGGCCAAAAGACCTATGGGGCTGTTGCATTGGTCACAGGGGCCCGTCTTGTGGAAGACTGCATTTTGTAACGCAAGTCCCTAGCCCACCGAGGAGGATCATGCAGATCCAAATGAATGTGAACGGCGCCGATCGTTCAGCTGACGTAGAAGCCCGAACGCTCTTGGTGCACTTCCTTCGGGAAGATCTTGGCCTCACCGGAACCAATGTGGGATGCGATACATCCTCCTGCGGCGCCTGCACAGTCCACATGAACGGCGAATCCGTGAAATCGTGCACCATGCTGGCGGCCCAGGCCGAGGGTCAGAGCATCACCACGATCGAAGGGCTCGCCGTAAACGGTGAGATGCACCCCATGCAAAAGAGCTTCATGGAGAACCATGGGCTCCAGTGTGGTTTCTGCACCCCCGGAATGGTGATGGCCAGCGTCTCACTGCTGGCCGAGAACTCAAAGCCCACAGAACTCGAAGTTCGCGAGGGTCTAGAAGGCAACCTTTGTCGTTGCACCGGCTATCACAACATCGTCAAGGCCGTGCTGGCCGCGGCAGGATAGGAAGACACGATGACTGCAGTAATGGGAACCCCCCGCCTTCGCAAAGAGGACCCCAAGCTCCTCACCGGCGAAGCGAAGTATGTCGACGACATCCAGGCTCATGGCCAGCTGTGGATGGGGATGGTTCGATCACCATTCGCCCACGCCAAAGTCAACGGGATCAAGACCGATGCGGCCAAGAAGATGCCGGGTGTGCATTCGGTCTTCACCGGTGTGGAGCTTTCGGAGATGGGTCTTTGGGCGGCGCCGCTGCCCTGTGCCTGGCCGGTCACCCCGGACATGCTCAACCCGCCGCACTTCCCCACCGCAGTAGGCGAGGTCCATCACGTTGGTGAGATCGTCGCAGTGGTGTTGGCAGAGACTCGCTCTCAGGCGGTCGATGCAGCCGAATTTGTGGAGGTTGATTACGACCCACTGCCCGCCGTAGCGAGTGTCGACGAGGCGGTTGCTGGGACGAAACTGGCCCACTCAGACCTCGGGACCAACAAGGCCTTCCACTGGGCGCTGGAACCCAACCCCGATGGCGTGAACGATGCATTTGCCAATGCCGCTCACACGGTCACCGGCGAATTCATACAACAGCGTCTCATCCCTGCGGCCATGGAACCCCGGGGTGTGCTGGCCATTCCGTCTCCTCACGGTGGCGAGCTCACGCTGTACTCCGCAACTCAGATTCCCCACATCCTCAAAGTGATGATTGCGGCCACCACCGGTATCAACGAAGCCAAACTTCGAATCATCGCTCCTGCCGTCGGTGGCGGGTTCGGCGCCAAGCTGAACGTCAACCCCGACGAACTTCTGGCGGTCACCCTGGCCAACAAGATCGGGTTGCCGGTGCGGTGGACCGAGACCCGCTCCGAAGCGGCCTTCTCCACCCACCAGGGCCGCGGTCAGCAGCAGAAGATCGAAGTGGCCGCCGGGGAAGATGGCAAGATCACCGGTGTTCGGGTCCACCTGGATGCGGACATGGGCGCCTACATGATGCTCATTACCCCCGGGGTGCCGCTGCTCGGCAGTTTCCTCTACACCGGTGTGTACGACGTCCCGGCGTTCGGGTTCACCTGCGACGGCTATTTCACCAACATGACTCCTACCGACGCCTATCGTGGCGCCGGTCGACCCGAGGCGTCTTACGCCATAGAACGGGCCATGGACATGCTGGCCCGCAAGGTTGGCGTGACGCCAGAAGAGATTCGTCGCCGCAACTACCTGGCCGGGGGAGACGCATTCGAAAACCTCGAGGTCGCTTCCACGCTCACCTTCGACAGTGGCCACTACACACCCAACTTGGACAAGGCCCTCGCCATGGCCAAGATCGATGATCTTCGGACCGAACAGAAGCGTCGTCGCGATGCGGGCGAGTCCAAGCTCCTCGGTATTGGCATGTGCACCTATGTGGAGATCTGTGGCCTGGCCCCCAGCCGGGCACTCGCCGGTCTCAACTATGGCGCCGGCGGCTGGGAGGCGGGCACGGTTCGCTTGCTCCCCACCGGCAAGGTCGAGGTCGTTTCCGGTTCCACGCCGCACGGTCAGGGTCACGAGACCTCCTGGTCAATGATCGTGGCCGACAAGTTGGGTGTGGACCCCGACGATGTCACGGTGCTGCACTCCGACACCGCCATCAGCCCCCTGGGGCTGGACACCTACGGCTCACGCTCGCTTGCGGTCGGTGGTGTCGCCATCTCGATGGCGTGCGACAAGGTGATCGACAAGGCCCGCCTCATCGCCGCTCACCAGTTGGAAGCCAACCCTGACGATCTTGAATTCGAGGGCGGACGCTTCGGCGTTAAGGGTTCGCCAGACAAGGGACTTCTCATTCAAGAAGTTGCATGGGGAGCATTCAGCGCCCACAACCTTCCCGATGGGATGGAACCGAACATCAACGAGCAGATGGTCTTCGATCCACCTAACTTCGCATTCCCGTTCGGCACGCACATCGTGGTCCTCGAGGTGGATGAGAACACCGGCCAAGTGGAGCTGTTGGAGTACATCTCAGTGGATGATTGCGGCAATCAGGTCAATCCAATGATCGTTGATGGCCAAGTTCACGGGGGAATTGTTCAGGGCATGGCCCAGGCCCTCTATGAGGGCGCCGACTATGACGAAGATGGCAATTGCCGGAACCCCTCCTTCCTGGACTATCTGGTGCCGTCCCCGATGGAGATGTGCAACATCAGGACCGACCACACCACCACTCCCAGCACAAGCAATGTGATGGGCGTGAAGGGTGTAGGTGAGGCGGGGACCATCGGTTCTGCCGCCGCAGTGATCAATGGCATCTGCGATGCCCTTGGCCACCTGGGTATCGACGACATGAAGATGCCGGCCAGCCCCATGCGGGTCTGGAAAACCATTCAAGAAGCCAAAGCCACTGGGGGCGCAGCATGATTCCAGCCAAGTTTGACTACGTTGCAGTTGATTCTGCCGAGGCCGCATTGGCGGCGCTTGCCGAGCACGGTGATGAAGCCAAGTTGATGGCGGGCGGGCACAGCCTGATCCCGCTGATGAAGTTCCGTTTGGCCACACCCACCGTGGTGATCGACATCGGTCGGATCCAGGATCTGTCCTACATCAAAGATGCCGGCGATCACGTTGCTATCGGGGCGCTCACCCGCCACATGATGGTGGAGAAGAGTGAGCTTCTGAAGGCCGAGATGCCGCTGCTGGCGCACTGTGCGGCACAGGTTGGCGATCCATCGGTCCGTCACCGGGGCACCATCGGTGGCTCGTTGGCTCATTCCGATGCGGCGTCGGATCTTCCCGCCGCGTTGTTGGCGCTCCGAGGATCGGTGATGGTCACCGGACCCAAAGGTGCTCGCGAGGTGAAAGCCGATGACTTGTTCGTTGGGTTCCTCGAGAACAGCCTTGCCGATGATGAGATGATCACCGAGGTCCGTGTACCAAAGGCAGCCGGTGCCGGGTGGAGCTACCAGAAGTTCAACCGACGGGCCCAAGACTGGGCCATCGTTGGTGTTGCTGCTCTGCTCAACGGTTCGGCCGGCGTTTCTCTGGTCAACATGGGGCCAACCCCCATGCGGGCCAGCGGTGTTGAGGATGCGTTGGGTGGGGGAGCCTCTGCCTCCGATGCCGCCCAGCATGCCGCCGATGGTGGCGATCCGCCCACCGATTTGAATGGTGATGCCGAGTACCGCACGCATCTTTCCAAGGTGCTGGTGGAGCGGGCCCTCACCGAGGCAGCGTCCCGCAAAGCCTAAGGTTCTCTCTCGTTGAGAATCGGAACGGCCGGCCTTCGGGCCGGCCGTTTCGCGTGTTCATCTCAACGGAGTATTCCGCCGATTGCCGTCGTCGAACGAAGCATTAAGCCGCTGCCACCGGCATTGGACTCCGTTGAGTGCATCACCTCGGCGTTCGGCTCCCTTGAGTGCGTCATCTCAGCAGTCTGTCGAGAAGCCGCCAACGGCTATTCGCCGCGGAGGTGTTCGGCTACGAAGTTGCCGGTGGGGTTGAGTCGATAGTTGCCGAAGTCTTTCTTGAACTCCATATGTAATCCGCTTTCACCGCGGCGGTTCTTCTCGATCGAGAGGATCACCATCTGTTTGGCGGCCTGGAGCATGTTCAGGTCGAACTTGGTGTGATTTTCGCTCGTGGCGCTGGACTTCTGGTTCAGGATCATGGCGATGTCGGCCTCGTGGCCCAGGGAATCGGAGCCGCGGAGGTTCTCCAAACGAAGTCGGTCCGCACCGATACCGGTAGCATCCGCTGAGGCGAGTGCAACCACGATGATGTCTCGAGACGTTGCCAGATCCTTCAATTCCTCGGTGGCGTTGAAGATTCGGTCCGAGAGGTTGGTGACTCCAGGGATTGGAACCTTCTGGAGATAGTCGACGAACAGCACATCGCCAGCCCCGAGGTGACGGTCGCAGAGTTCATTGAGCGCCCTTGGCGTAGTTTTGTGCGTGGAGGCCCGGTTGAGAAGGATCGACGGGGCATCGTCATAGAGCGATTCCAACGCCTTCTTGACTAACGGTTGCGAAGTCACGACCTCGTCCAGTGTTGTCAGGCCGAGTATCAGGTTCCGTACCTGATCGCGAGCGCTGATCATGGATGAAACGTCGAGATCCGGCGCAATCTTGGGAATCTCTTGACTGATCAGGCGGCCAAGTAGCGAGTGCTCGTCGTGTTCGAAGCAGGCAAAGACCACGTTACGTCCCTGTCCGGCGATGTTGCGCGCCCACTGCAGGGCCGACAACGTTTTACCGACTGCCGGTTGGCCGCCCAGAAGGACCAATTCCCCCGGGAGGAGGCCGCCATCAAGGACATCGTCCAGCGGTGTGAATCCCGTGGCGGCAGGACCAACGCCCAGGCCCGTGACCTGACCGTCGACGAGGCGCTCGAGCAGCGTGTTGACATTTGTACCAGTGGTTGAGTTCGACATAATCGGTCCTTAGAAAAGCGCCGGAGATTCGGATTGCCGCCGGGCCGAGGATCACGATAAAGAGGGCCGGCATGATGCAGAGCCCGAGCGGAAAGATCATCTTGATCGGTAGTTTGTGGGCCTTCTCCTCGGCTCGGAATTTGCGTTTCGTTCGCATCTCGTCTGCTTGGATACGGAGAGTCTTCGCCAGCGGTACGCCGAGCTTCTCGGACTGCCGCAAGGCCAGCACGACGGTGCGGAGGTCCTGGACGTCGACTCTTGTGGCCAGCTCGGCCATGGCGTCGGACTGCGAGGTTTGCCCAGACGAATATCCTGGATCATACGGCCGAGCTCGTGAGCAAGGGGGTGGGTTTCCCGCTCGGAGATTCGTGCAATTGCCGATTCGAAGCCCAGACCAGCTTCGACGCTCATGGTGAGCTGATCGAGTACGTCGGGTAGGGCGTTCTGGATGATTGGTCGTGACGACGATCAGCCGCAGAGCGGAGGAGCAGGTCGGGTACGAAAAAGAGCACCATGATCCCCAGGACCGAAAGGAAGATCCGGCTAAACGAGACCGCGCTGAGCAGGCTCAGCCCGCCGTAGAGGACGGCAATGCCGCAAGGAGAATCTTGCCGCCTACCACTTGTTCAGCAGTCCACCGCCCCAGCTTTCCGGCACGAGCGAGGTTCTTGTCGTACCGACTGAGCCATTCGACGGGCGAGGAAGCGTGCGGCCAGCTCCACCAATCGCAGCAGCGATCGGCAGGCCGAGTCTTCCAGCGAGCGGGACTTCCAGTTGCGCGACACGAAGGTTGTATTTCGTGTGATCACCGAGGTTGTGGACGGCTTGGCCGACACCGCGGCTACGTTGGTTCAACGACCAATAGAGGACCGGAAAGGCGGACGCAATGAGGGCTGTGCCCAACCATACAGATGTTGGCATGATTGTTCTCCTTAGTACCGAATATTTACGAGTTTCTTCATCCAGACGCTGCCCAACGATCATGAACGACGAGGCCAGCAACGAACATGGTCAGACCGCCGTTCGTGGTGGAGAAGCCGGACATATATCCCGGTTGGTGACTGCATGTAGCGTAAATCGACAATCGGCAATGCCCCGACAACCCAGCAGACATGCGACCCTCCGCGGAAAGCGACTGGACCTGAAGCTTCAGACGACCTCGGTCTCGAATCACGATCGCCAGGTTGTCGAGTAGTTCTGTGAGGTCGCCACCGAGTTCCCGGTTGATTTGTATGGCCTGAGCGATCCAGCCGAAGGTCCTCGTTCTTCATACGGTCGGCCACTGCGTTCAGGGACGCAACGTGGTCGCGGCCCACTCGACTTTCGACGGTGACCCGGCGGAACTCCTCGGCAGTGGGCGAGGAAGACTCGCTGGCCACCAGCTCCAGTGCCTGGGGCAGGCCTCGGCCAGCTCGCATGCTCCCAACGAGAATCGTGATTGTTGAGTGCAGCTGTTCCGCAAACGTCTTGCGGCGACGGCTGATCTTCATACTTACGGCTGCAAGGACCAGACCAGATCCGATCAGCACAACGACTATGGCGGCCGCTGCGTTCCAAAGAATGGACGCCCCGAGCCCGAAGGCGATTACAATACCCAAGGAGAGCATTGCGAATTCGCCCGGTCGCATGTTGATGCCGGCAGCGTCCAGTGCTTGGTCCAGGCCCTTGTCATCGTCATGCTTGGCGATTGCCCGATCAGCTGCGCTGGCCGCTCGTCTGGCCCAGTCCCGAAACCTTACGACCGGTGCTGGCGGCTGAGTAGGTCCCTAGCGATTGCACGCGGGCGCCAAAGGGATCCACTGCGAGCACTGCGACCGAAAGGAGAGCTACGAAGAGCGCTGCTGCGCCTAGCCATAGGCGGTTCCACCCACGAGGCCGGCACTCGGAGCGGTGAAGGCGCCGAGAATCGATTCGCCCACCAGGTCCGGCTTGACGGTTTCGGACCCGTTCGTCGCTACTTGCGCCGGCGTGGCGGAATCAGATTCTGCCGTTTCGACGGTTGTCTTCGCGGTTGCGACTGCCCCGTCGATTGCAACAGAGACACCGATTCGGCGTTCCCCAGTTTCGGTTGAGTTGAATAGGATTCGGTAGCGATGATTCAGCCGGTCGCCGATTTCCCCATAGAGCGCCCGGAGGGCGGCGGGGTCGTCAGTGGTGAGTACGGTTCCGCCCACCGAGGCCGCCGTCGAGATGAGGGCGCTGTGATCGGACTCCGCAGTTTCCAGGGTGATGGCGTAGAGCGCAGCGCCAGCTTCGGTCAACGCCGACACGGCTGTATCCTGGTCCTGTTCGGAGGTGGTATCGCCGCCATCGCTAAGAAGAATGATGTAACGCTCCTCGGAATTGGCGCCTGACGTGACTCGCGAGGCCTCGACGAGCGCATCCCAAAGCGCCGTTTCGCCTCGGGCCTGCAATGAATTGACCGACAGTTTAGACGCATCGCGGCTATCGGTGAATGCGGTCAGAACCTGCGGTTGCGCTCCAAAGCTAATTATCGATACCCGGGCACTGTCCGGTAGCTGGCCGATGAAGTCCGACGCGGCCCGAGTGGCCTCTTGCAGCGGTGCTCCTCGCATGCTTCCCGAGGTGTCGATCACCAACGTGATGTCCACGGCCTGGTCGATCTCCTCAACGATGAAGCTCCGCCGGGATCCCCCCTCGGTGATGCCAAAGTTCTCTGGGGTCGGCGCTACCTCGCCGATCGCCGCGGGAAGTGCGACCACCAACTCAACCGTGCTGCTCTCTGGATCCTGCTCTACTCGAAGGATCTGGATCTTGCTTTCTAGATCCTCTAGTCCGGTAGCTTCCTGTGCGCTGACTGGTGTGACAGAGGCGACGAGACACATCAGGCCCGTGATGCCGATTTGGGCGAGCCGTCTGGTCGTTCGAGTCCGGGCCACGGCTACTGCCGCCCGTTCAGGCCAAAGTCGCCAGCGAGAATATCCGCCGGGAGTTCGACACCCATGTACCGAAGTTCGTCGGAGAACATCGGGCGCAAGCCGGTTGCGTGGATCTCGCCGGCGTATTTCCCGTCCTCGTCAAAGCCTGCCTCGAAATCGAATTCGTAGAGGGTGGACAGGGTGATGGTGTCACCCTCCATGCCAACGACCTCAGCGATTTCGATCACCCGACGTGTTCCGTCCCGGAGGCGACCGAGTTGGATGATCATGTCAAGGGAAGACGAGACCTGTTCGCGTATCGCCCGCATGGGGAGTTCCATACCGCTCATCAGGATCATGGTCTCCAAACGGGACAGCGCATCCCGGGGTGAGTTGGCATGGAGTGTGGACAGCGAACCCTCGTGGCCGGTGTTCATGGCCTGGATCATGTCCAGGGCTTCGCCGCCGCGAACCTCGCCCACGATGATGCGATCAGGGCGCATCCGGAGAGAGTTCTTTACGAGCTCTCGAATCGGAACTGCTCCTCTACCCTCCATGTTTGCGGGTCGTGACTCAAGGCGAATAACGTGTCGCTGCTTGAGCTTGAGTTCCACCGCATCTTCGATGGTGACGATTCGTTCGTCGCCGGGAATGAAGGACGAGACAACGTTCAGGAGCGTGGTCTTGCCGGTGCCGGTACCGCCGGAGATGAGGATGTTTCGCTTGCCCCGAACGCAGGCGTCGATGAACGCGGATGCCTGCTCGTTCAGTGTTCCGATCTCAACCAGATGTTCTGCCGTGAATGTGTGGTTCGAGAACTTCCGGATCGTCAGCATCGGACCGTCAACCGAGAGCGGCGGGATCACTGCGTTAACACGGGACCCGTCAGGGAGGCGAGCGTCCACAAGGGGAGACGACTCGTCGATTCGCCGCCCGACGGCCGTGACGATTCGTTCGATCACACGGCGAAGGTGCTCGACGGCAACGAAGCGCGAATCGGTGAGGTAGAGCCGACCGGCCCGCTCAACGTATATCGCATCCGTCCCATTCACCATCACTTCAGTGACTTCCGGGTCAGCCATGAAACCCTCGATCGGGCCCAGTCCGAGGATGTCGGCAGCAATGGACTGCACTAGTTCCTGGCGATCGTCGGCGTCGAGTTGGCTGAGCTCCTCGGCCAGAACGGCATCGAGCTCTCGTACCACGTAGGTTGTGAGTTGATCCTCGGTCAGGTTGGGGTCGAAGAGACGTTGGCCGAGTCGTTTGTAGAGCGCCTCGGCGGCTTTGGTTCGGATCAGAATCATGGGGTCATGATGGCGGAGGGTGGAATCCTCCTTGCCTCGTCACCGGCCTCGCTTGCAGCCACGGTGGATCGGAGGTCTCCGACTCCGTTAACGGGCCGCACACTACGCAGACGTTCGCTGATACTCATCGTTTAGGCCTCTTTCCGGCGGAAGATTCGGTCGAGCACTCCAGCGTCATCTGCCGGGGGACGGGGTGCGAAATAGTTGACAGCTTCCTGGAGGGGACGGGAGCCGCGATCCCGAGGATCGCGTTGCAGAAGGGGAATCCCTTCGTTGGACGAGATCGGAAAACTTCGGGTGCTCGGAATCTCGAACGAGGCTATCCATGCCGATCGTCTCCTCCAATTCAGGAGTCGATAGTCCTACTTTCGAGCCAGCCCGGTTGACGACGAAATGCCGACGAGGAGCGTTCATCCCAATCGAGTCGAGGGCATCCAGCGCCCGTTTGGCGGCCCTGATCGCCGGTACCTCGGGTGTAGAGACCATCACGATGTCCGTTGCGAATTCCATGGCCGTTAAGGCAGCATCGTCGATTCCGGCCGCAGTGTCGACAACGACAAAAGGGAACTCCTCGACAAGCGCTGCCAATACCCGCTTGACGTCATCCCCGGTCACTTGATCCGAGTCGGCCAGGCTGAGCGGCGCTGCCAGGACGGCCAGGCTGGATTCATGGATCTCGAGAAAGACTTTGAGCGCGGAGCGCTCGGTGCTGGCCAGCGCAGCCGCGTTCACGAGTGAATGATTCGCCTCGAGACCCAACGCAGAGATCGTGTCTCCGAACTGCAGGTCGAGGTCGACCAGCAAGGCCATACCAGGGTGGCGTTTCGCCACTCCATAGCCAAGGTTGCAGGCAAACGTGGTTTTGCCAGCTCCCCCTTTCGGTCCGATCACAACGACGACTCGCCGTTCGAGGCCGGACTGGAAACTGCGAGCGCTGCGTCGCTCGGCGGTCAATGCCACCGCTCGGTCGATCGCAGCCTGAATGGCCTCAGCAGTACGGTTCAATTGATACGTCCCGGGCCCCGCTCCGAAGGAGTTCTACGATGTCGTCCGGGGACGCCTGTTCGCTGACCACCAAGACGCCCAGTTCCGGGTGCCTACGGTCCAGCTCGTTGACGAGGACCAGTGCGTCGGCAACGTCTGTTCCCTGAATTGCGACTACCGAAGGGTTGGCGGCGCAGATTTCCTGGACGGCGATACGGGGTTCCCGCCAGTCATCAGACCACACCCGGCGTACCGGCATCTTTTGCTCTGCATAGATCCCGAGGACCTGCTCTTCTAGCGCTGCATCCGGGGAGACAATCGTGACGCCGCTCATCCGTTTGCGGCCTGAATGACTGTGGGGGCGTTCGGAGGCGTGTCGAACACGTTCCCTCGGGTCTGGATATCGGTCTTGTACTCGGGGACATCGGAGCGTTCCGACGCCAGCCAAACGAACCCGAATTCTTGAGTGAAGACCAACCGTTCGGCGTCCGCAGGATCCACAGCCAGGGTGATGAGGAGCTCACCTTCGGGCGATTGCCGTAGTCGATCGGTATTCTCGGCGTCCTCATCGCTGAAGCTAGCGGAACTGCGGTTCTCCTGGATTGCTGTAACGAGGACTTTGCGCAATAGCAGGCCGCTGACGTTCGGGGTCTTGCACATCCTCGGTCGTTACAGCTTCGGGGAGTGCGAACTCGACGCCGTCGACTACCACGACGCCCCCGGACAGATCGAACGGATCAAAAGAGGCGATCACCGAGACCGTGTCGCCGGGCTTGATGAGACCACCCACCGCCCGCTGCGGCTCCAGCGGCGACCGTAATTTCAACCTTGCCCTCGGGGACTACGACACCAACCTCACGGGAGATGAAGTCTGACTGGGTCACGAATCGCTGGGAAACCAGCTGTTCGCCGGCAACCAGATTCGACCGCCGTCACCTTGTTCTCCAGCGAGGCAAGCGATCGAACTGCCCCAGCGGCTTGGACCTTGACCGGGACCGTCTCAACCTCGACGAAGTCGGCCAGTGATTCACCGCCGATTGTGCCGGCTGGGATGACGTCCTTGACCACGTAGACTTCGACCAGTTCTTCGCCGGCAGTGGCTCGGGCCTCGGCACCCTGCACGTACCGGACCAGGAGCACCGTTCCGGCCATGGCCGCAATTACGGCAACGAGAATTCCAACTACTTTTCTTTGCATTTCAGCTCCGCGCTTTCTTTCCTGAACAAACTATTTAAACAAGGGACAAACGAATGGAGAATCTCGGGTTGGCTTCAGCAGCCGCTGAGGTCGTTTTCCTTCACGGCGCAAATCTGATTACGTACGCATTTGAAGGTGGACCACCAGAGTTACAACATGTACCCGTGATCAGGCCAGGGCTGAATTCCAGAGTGATTGATCTATTCGACCCAGTGAGCTTGTAGGCAACGATCCTGACTCGGGCGAAGGCTACGAGGTGGAACTCGAGGTTGGCGCCCGGACCGTCGGTGAAGAAGTCGAAGATTGGCACGCTGAAGATAGATGTTGTTGTTCTTGAGATAGTCGAGCTGGGTCTTGTACGCATTCGTGAGACCTTGGCCGGTGAGCTGCCTTCGTAGCAGGCATCTGGCTCGCGTGTTGCAATCACCACCGATCGTCCCCGTGTAGACGGGAAGCTGGTAGCCGTTGCAGGAGCTCGTCCTTGATTTGCGCTGCGGAGTTGGGTCGTTCCCGAAATCGACGATGCCCCAGTTGCCTTCCGGGTTGCCGTTTCCGCAGAAGCTCGATCTGACCAGAGCCGGAACCCTGCTCGTCGTAGGAGATCTCGAGCGTCTGGGTGGAGTTTGGGACTCGCGAAGAATGAGTCGAGTGCATCGACGCAAAGTCCGATTGGGCGGAGGCCGGTGGCGCTGAGGGTCGACCCCAGCGGACCGTGGTACTGGAGGATCGCAGGATAGGGATCCAGGCCAATGGCCCGGCCGAAGTAGACGTCCACCGTCTTCTTCGGCGCTCACCGTGACGGTTCCTTCGCCGGTGCGTAGCCGAGCCAGTGGTGCACAGCGTCATCGTGGCGCTGGGGGCGTTGGAGCCGAGGAATGCGGCTGCGTCGTTGGCGCAGCCATTGCCACCCTTGCGAATAGGTCTGGGCGGCGGCAAGGGCGGCTGCATCGGTGGATGTAACCAGGTTGCGCCGGGTCTGCCACCCGACGCTGACGTCAACCGATAGAGCTGCGGCTCCCAGTAGGACCACGAGGCAATGGCGGTGAGAGCCATAACGGCGCCGCGTTGCTTGGGTGGTTCACGATTCGCATCGGAAGACTCCTCTACCGGTCAGGGTGATGTCCTTTTCCGGGATGAGTGGGATCTGGATCGTGTACGGGCCCGTGACGGTCACGGTGACGGTGGACGGGCCCTGACTACAAAGTTGGGAGACAGTCACTGTTTCGCTGATCCCCAATGAGAGGCCGTCGAGCGTGTTGCTGGCGGCATCCTCGATCTCGGATTGAGTGGAATTCTGCAGCGATGCAACTCGGGCTCCTTCGCGAGCGGCAGATTGAAGGTCTGCACCCGGTTGATCATCAGGCCGAATTCGATGATGCTGAACAGAATCATGATGAGAATCGGGACAACAATGACGAATTCGGCCATCGCCGCGCCCCGCTGGTTCTGTTTTTTCGGAACTTGACTGGGCTTATACATAGAGGTGACCTCCAACCACACTCAGTGGTTGTATCAGAGAGGGAAATCTGCAATCAATGGGCAATGCTGCTGCCGAGCGCGGTGAACGCGAGCACGCAGACGGTGGTGACGAGCGAGGTAATAAGTACGTATTCAGCCATGGGCTTGTCCTTTGCAGTTTCGAGAAAACACTGAAACGCCCAGAGAAATGCATACGCATTTCTCTGGGCGTTTGGATTGCGTTACCCCTTGAGCTTTGTGGTCACCGTGTCAGCCAAAGTATCGATTTCTGAGCCGAGGGCGCCGAATCCTACCGCAGCAACTACGGCGATCAGGACGAGCAGAAGGGCGTACTCGGCCATGCCGGCGCCCTTCTGGCTTGTCCTATCCGCGAAGATTCGGATGTAGAGCATCGAGGTCTCCTTCAAATGGCTTGCATGATCGCGCTAGCGTTTTCGGGCAATTCGGAAAAGGCTGGCAGCGGGAAGCTGCCAGCCCAGACTCTCATTAACCGCCCACGACTCCGGCAGTACCACCCAACTTGGTGGTGACAGAGTTGAGCGCAGTGCCGATGCCGCCTGCGAGAGCGGTAAAGACAGCGAACAGAGCGGCGGCAACGAGCACCAGCAGAAGGGCGTACTCGGCCATGCCGGCACCCTTCTGAGCACGGTGGGCGGCGTTCTTGGCTGCGACATAGAAGTAAAGCATTGGTATTTCTCCTTGATATTGGTTTGAGTGGGATCGAACTGTGTTTCGTTCCGCTCCACAAAGCATGCAGGAGACCCCCGGGCCGCCGAATCCTCAAGATTGGGTATTCGACCAGGCCAAATCTAGGTAACGATGCCCTCGCCAGTGAGAGGATCATGCGGTATTCAGTGTCTTGTAGTTGAGGTTGAACTCTGGAGTGGAGAGTTATGGGTGGTGCAGTGGGCATGCGGAAAGCTGCTGTTGTGAACGGATATGTTGGGTCGGATCGGCGTTACGTCTCCGCGGAGAAAGCGCTGCGGTCCGAATGGTTCTTCGCCACGGTCGCTTTGGCGATCGTGGCGCTTGTCAGCATCACTCCACTGTCTAACGACGCACAGCCGATCGATGGCCTCACATCGTCATCAACAGCCTTCGTAAGTGTCGCATTTGCGATCACTCTGTTGTCAGGGTGCCTCTCTTGGTTCCGAAGCATCATCCTCCGGATTAGCGACGAGCTCGAATCTGGCTTCCTCTACCTGCTGGTGGCCTTTGGCTGGCTCGGCCCGGTCTACCTGGGTGAGGTCTACAACTTCTCCCGACCCGCCAACGACGGTCTCTTCGTCCTCGGCAGCGCCGCCAGTGTCGCCGTGACCGCGCTGATGGTGCTGTTCAGAAAGCGTTTCCTCGGCTCAGTGCAGAACTGGCCGGTTCGCTCTGCTGTCGCCCTCGGGCCCGTTCTTCTCGTAACCGTTGGCGGAACCGTGGCAGGCTGGGATCCATCCCGGTCTTCGGTGGTGTCCAGCGTTCTTGCCGTGCTCGCCGTCCTCGGGCTCGGGCTCACCCATATCGGCTGGATTCGCAATCGTCCCTCACTTGGCTTCTTCGGGCTCCAGCTCACCGGGCTTGCTGCCGCTGAAGCAATCCGGCAGTGGTTCACCGCTGATCGAGAGCTGGCCCTAGCGTGCGCCGCTCTCCTGGCGTGTGGCAGCGCCATCGTTGGCTTCTACGGAGTCGTCGTGTCGATTCGCGGCGATCTTTCCGGTCGAGACAAGCGCCTCTTCTCCTCCTACGTTGAGAACCAGAAGCTCGCAGTACATATTGCCGCCGCCGAACAAAACTCCGCCGAGCAGATGCATAGTCTCCGATCAGGCTTGCTGGGCGTCGAGGCGCTCGCCCGCTCGATCGATGACCCCAAAGGAGTCGCCGGAATTCTGGCTGCAGAGGCAGAGCGGCTCCGAGGGCTCACAACAGACAAGACCTACGAGCTCAGCCATTTCGACCTCATGGAGGATCTGAATAAGCTGGCCGAAATTCACCTGCGAGCCAGCAGTCCCTGCACTGTGGAAGGTCCAAACTCATTCATGGTCAAGGCCGCTCGATCCGAGACGATCGACACGATCCAGAGTCTTCTGGCCAACGCAGTCCGTCATGCTCCCGGCTCGCCCGTCAAGGTCCGGGTAGCGATCACCGGTGATCCGTATGCCGCAGTTGCGATTACCGTGGAGGATCGGGGTCCCGGAATCCCCGCCAAAGTGGCAGCCAAGATTTTCGACCGGGGTTTCACCACCCACCGAGACGGCAGCGGGATCGGTCTAGCAGCTGCGAAGCAGGTGGTGGAGAGCCAGGGTGGAAACCTGTCGTTCCAGAATCGCATTGGCGGTGGTGCTCGCTTCACGATGCTCATCCCGCTCGATCCAATCGGCTACGAGAAGCCGACGGCACCACCTAAGCGTGAAACCCCCGACCGGCCGGTGGGTGGCCGGATGTTCGCAGGAGCCGGCGAATGACCGCTGATCGGGCCATCACAACCGAATTTTCGCTGCCGGTGTTGTTGGTCGACGATCACGAGATTCTGACCACCGGCATGGCGGCCTATCTTCGTTCACAGGGATTCATTGTGGAGACGGTCAATCCGTCGAGTATCGACGAAGTACTCTCCCACCCGGTCGTTGGTGACGGCGGCCTTGTGGTCTCTGATCTGCAAATGCCCGCGATCCCCGACGCCTATGAACTGATCGCCACGCTTACCGCCCGCCGGGTTCGAGTTCTTGCCCTTACTGGGGCAACAGATCCAGTAACCACGGCTCGGGCCCTTCGGGCCGGTGCGCTTGCACTTGTTCACAAGAGTGAGTCGCTGGAGGCACTGGCTGATCTCATTCGCACCGCGGCGCAGGGCGGTCCGATTCGCATCGCTGATCGGGAACAACGACTGAGTGAACTGCGAGTGCTTGAGAAGTTGGAGAGAGAGTCGATGATGTCCTTCTCCCAGCTGTCCACCCGCGAGCAGGAGATATTGGTGCGATTGATGGATGGCCACAGCCCAGTGGCAATCGCCGAAAGCGACTATGTCTCCATCGCCACGGTTCGGGCTCAGATTCGGTCAATTCTGATCAAGCTGGGCGCCAATTCGCAACTCGAAGCGGTGGCGATGGCCAACCGGGTTGGCTTCAAGGGCCGGCAAGTTGCCTGATCACAGCGTTCTCTAGGGACTCTCCAGATTTTCTGCAACCAAGGGCGGGTTGAGACGTCCAGATAGCTGACGAAATGATGAGGTACCGCCGCCCGATTCCTGCTGCTGGCGGTGCAACGTCGTTCGTGCTCCTGGTTCGCCGGGAGGGAAAGCCAAGACCGGTGGGGACGACCCGGCTTGGCTTTCCGACGCGTTTGTAGCCGAGGGCTTTAGTGCTGCCACCACCCTGCCGATGCTTGTAGGAGCAGATGATCCGTCCGGACTTCTTCAGCCATCGAAAGGCCTTCACGATGCTCGCGGCGCTCCACACCCCACCCTCGCAACCGACTGCTTCGACCGATTCTTTCGGGGGATCATCCAGTGAATGACACGATTTCTGTGCTCCTGGTGGAGAACGATCCCGCCGATGTGCTAGCAACCACGATGATCCTCGAGGACGTCCCCGGGACCACCTACGAGATCACGTCGTGCAACGGTTTTCGAGCCACGAAGATGTACTTCGAGGAGAACGCCGACGCCCGTTTCGACGTGTGTATGATCAATTTCCGCTTGAACCGTTACAACGGGTTCGACGTGCTCAAGTACATGGTCGAAGGGCACCAGCAGACACCGTGCGTCATGCTCACCGAAGTCGCCGATGCCGCCGTCGATCGGCGAGCGATGAGGATGGGCGCAGCCGATTACTTGGTGAAGGGTCGATTCGATTCCGAAACGATCGAACGGGTTTTGCGATACACGATCGACAATGCCCGAGTGCTCAATAGCCTGAAGGAGTCTGAGGCACGGTTCCGTTCCGTGGTGGAGTCCGCATCCGACGGGATCGTTTTGCTCGATGATGACGGCACTCTGCTGGCCACCAACCGTGCGGCTAATGAGTTGTTGGGGGCGTCAACCAAGAACTTGGTCGGCCGACCCTGCATTGAGTTTCTGACGGAGGAATCCAGCACAGTTGTCACCGAACAATTGGCCAGCGACGGGGGCTACGACGGTTCGACCGCCGGTATGAAACCGTTGGAAACCCACGTGATCCACGCTTCGGGCAAGCTCGTTCCGGTGGAGCTGACCGTGAGTTCCTGGGTCTCGGCTGGTGACCGCTACTGGAGCATCATCATCCGCGACCTCACCGAGCGCAAAGAGATGTCGGACAAGCTCGTGTATCAGGCATTCCATGACCCGCTCACCGGTCTCGCCAATCGAACTCTCCTGAAGGAGCGGGTGGTGGAACGATTCCGAACGAGTAGACACATCGCGGGAACGCCAGCCCTGATCCTTGTTGATCTGGACAACTTCAAGCTGGTGAACGACACGTTTGGGCATGAATCCGGCGACGAGTTACTCATCGTTGTGGCGACCCGACTTCGAGACTGCGTCCGTGATGCTGATCTCGTTGCCCGAGTGGGCAGCGACGAATTTGCCGTACTGCTCAACGGATGTGAGTCGTTGATCGCCGCCAAGGCGGTTGCGCAACGTCTGATCAATTCTTTGGCCGAGCCGGTGACGATCGGCGGTTTGCCGATCATCGCTTCCGGAAGCGCCGGTGTAGCAATCGTTGCCTCAGCCGAGGTCACCCCGGACGCGCTGTTTCGGAACGCTGAGGTGGCGATGCACTCGGCCAAGGCCAACGGAAAGAATCGAATGGCCCTTTTTGAGGAATCCATGCATCATGCCAGCTTCGAGCGGATACGAATGGAACACGACTTGCGGGCGACGCTCGCCGCCGATGCCCTCCAGGTGGCGTACCAACCCGTGGTCAGCCTCACCGATGGAAGTGTTCATGGCTTTGAAGCGCTCGCTCGGTGGACCGACCCTGAGCGTGGAGTGGTTCCGCCGGACGTTTTCATCGCGGTTGCCGAGGATGCCGGACTCATCGAGCAGCTCGGTCGTACCGTGATGAAGCGGGCGGTGGAGGAAACGGCCGCATTGCAGACCCGGGATCAGATTCCCTACCAGATCAACGTGAATCTCAGCACCCGCCAGCTCGATGACCCCGATCTGGTGTCGTTCACGCGGGCATTGCTGGAGGACTCTGGGCTAGCGGCCGGATCTCTCACACTGGAAGTGACCGAGAGTGTCATGGTGGGACACGTGGAGCGAGCCATCGGAGTCCTGAACGAACTTCGCGATTTGCAGGTGAAATTGGCGCTGGACGACTTCGGTACCGGCTACTCGTCACTGAGCTATTTGCACATGCTTCCGCTGGATGCTTTAAAGGCGGACCGCTCGTTCGTGACCCGCTACAACGAGCCCTCTGGTCGAGCGCTTCTGAAGGCGATCCTCGCGGTCGGGCGCAGCCTTGATCTGCATACGGTTGCCGAAGGAATCGAGGATGAGAACGAACGTTCCGCTCTGGCCGGAATGGGGTATGACTACGGGCAGGGCTACCTGTTCTCCAAGCCCGTGACTCTCCTGGAACTTGCGGTGTATCTGGAGAGTGCCAAAACAACGGCTCGTTGGCCAGCCTGAAAACAGCGACGGTCCCGGGCGTACTGCCCAGGACCGTCACTTCAGTTATTTGACGAGGTCAGTTACCAGGCAGGTAGGGCTTCCGGTTCACGAACTCGGTGTTGATCGCAACGTAGTAGACAACCTCGGCCCGGGAACCCACTTGACGCGTGGGGTTCTTCCCGCTGTTGTTGGTGCCGTTGAGGATGTCGGTCCAGTAGGCCACCCCGCCTGCTTCACCCTGGCGGCCAAGGATGTTCAAGTAGACCCGCTCCAGGAAGACCGAATTATTCGGGGCGTCGGCGTAGGTGTTCTTGAATTCCGTACCTTGGGCAAAGAAGCCGGCGATCGGGAGCGTCCCGTAGGTCTTGCCGTCGATTTGGCCGCGTGACACAGCAATCCAGTATTTCACGCCCGCCACGTCGGGCTCACGGCCGAAGAATGCGTTGTAGAGCCGCAGGATCTCGGGATCCTTGGCGGTGTTGTAGTCAACAGCATTGATCAGTTCGTTGAGTGTGGTGGCATCGGCGACGGTGCTGGGCCCTACCTCGGAGTCCTTGTCTACGAATGCGACGCAGGCCGACGGGATCGTTTGGCGAATCTGAAGCGTGTTTGGTCCGTTGCGTGGAGTAGTGCTGCCACTTTCGAGCCCGAGGAGAACGATGCCCCAGTCCTTGACCACGTTGTGATCGGAGGTGGAGAGGATGGTGGAGCCCTGCACTCGGAGTTCGCCGGTGCTGGACAGCGGGCTACGACCCCATGCGTCTACCAGATTGGCGTCGGTCACCGGGGTAGTGGGATTGCCGTAGTTGGTGATCATCTGCTCAACGTTCTGGAGTGCCGTTGTCAGCGACCCGTCGCCGCAATTGTCGGAGCTCCGCAGCATCATGATGTGGTTTTCCAGACCGCCGGCGGTGCTGTTGATCAAGTTGTTCCCGACGAACGTGAAGTCATAGGTGAGCAGTGTTGCGGTGAGGTTCACGTTTCCGCTGACCTTGATTCCGCTGTTGTTCAAATACACCGGCGATCGGCCGCCGGTCAGCGCCACGGGGAAGTTGCGACTGGTGGGGTTCTTGATGAGATTTGTGGTGCCGCCCAGTGGGGCGCACGCCACAATTTTGTTGGCGGCGTCCACGATCACGACGGCCGGTTCACCGGCGTTCAGGTCCCTGAGAGCGTCGCCGGCGAAGGCAGGCATCGAGTCATAGGTCCAGCGCAGTACTCCCTCGTCACCGGTTTCGATTGTGTCGTCGCCGAGGTAGCTGAAGTTATTGGGGCTGAATGCAGCCAGATCGCCGGCACAGGTGGTGGGGACGGTATCGGCGTCGGCAGGACCGGCGAGGCGGGCCCGGTACGGGGTGTCGGCCGGTAGGCCGCTGATCTCCACGGCGAGAGACGGGCCACTATTTCCGGAGGTGTTGGCGGCGAGAAGCCCGACACCGGTGGCGGATGAGCCCCCGGCTGGACTGAAGGTGAGTTCGAAGAAGTTCTTCTGAACCTGAACAGGTGGCTCTGGGGCCGCAGCCGCAACGGGGCTAACGCTGGCGAGGGCTGCGAGAGCGGCGACGGCAACGCCAGTCGCAACTTTCCAGCTACGCCGTGAGGGGGTGGAAGAATGCATTAAACGTGCGCCTTTCATGGGTGGTGAGGGTCGGTCCCCGCCTAGGAAACCGAACCAGAGCATGATTCCGCGCTGTGTCCCAGATGGCAACCATCCGGGTAGTTCCGCCTGCCAAGTTCTAGGTCGGCTGCGGAATTCCGGCCGGGCACGGGTGACCGTTACGCTGGCAGGATGGTCAAGCCCCAGAGTGTCGATGAGGTTGCGGCGGCGTTGGCCGAGCACGACTACCTGGCCGACATCGGTCTCGCCACCAGTGTTTTCTTGGCCCTCACGCTGGAACGGCCGCTCTTCCTGGAAGGGGAAGCTGGCGTGGGGAAGACCGAGGTGGCCAAGGTGCTGGCTCGCTGGACCGGTGGTGAACTGATTCGCCTCCAATGTCACGAAGGAATCGACTCCGGCCAGGCCGTCTATGAATGGGACTATGCCCGTCAGCTTCTACACCTTCGGACCGCAGAAGCCACCGGCCGGGCCAACGACGCTTCAGCCGATCAGCTCGAGGCGGAGCTCTATGACCCCCGGTTTCTTATTCGTCGCCCGCTGCTCCATGCGCTCAGTCCCACCCCTGGGCCCCGACCAATTCTGCTGATCGACGAGGTGGATCGCTCCGACGACGAGTTCGAAGCGTTCCTGCTCGAGGCGTTGAGTGACTACACCATCACGATCCCCGAGATCGGCACGATCCACGCCGACCGACCCCCGATCGTGATCCTCACGTCGAACCGCACCCGGGATGTCCATGATGCGCTCAAAAGGCGGTGCCTCTACCACTGGGTAGAGCATCCAACGTTCGAACGAGAGGTGCAGATCGTGAAGATGCGGGCACCCGGTGTCAGCGATGCCCTGGCCCGTCAGGTCTCGGCCATGACCGAAACCATGCGGGGGTATGGGCTCTACAAACCTCCCGGCATCGCCGAAACCATCGACTGGAGCCTTTCGTTGGCCGCCCTAGGACGCATGGAGCTTGACGACGAGACCGTTAGTGCCACGCTGGGCACGGTTCTGAAATACCGGGAGGATCAGGCCAAGATCAACGAGCGCGGCATCCACGAGATGGTCAAGGCGGCACTCTTCAAGAGCGGTGCCGGGGTCGACCCCCCAAGAGTGGACGCCCCCTAGTATCGGGATCTAAACGAGGTAGGGGAGTCTGTGCTCAAAAAGGAAATCGATGGTGTTGTGGAGTACACCCCCCGGCGCTTCGGTGATGACCGCGGGTATTTCACTGAGACATTCAATACTCGAACCTGCCAGAGCCTCGGTATCAGCGGCGTCTTCGTTCAGGACAACGAGAGCCTGTCGGCCGAACTGGGCACGATCAGGGGCCTTCATTTTCAGACTGCACCGTCGGCCCAGGGAAAGATAGTTCGGATCGTTCAGGGCGCAGTATTGGACGTGGCGGTTGACCTTCGGGTGGGGTCGGCGACCTTCGGTGACCACGTCGCTGTCCGGCTCGATGGCGAGGTGGGCAATCAGCTCTGGATTCCTCCGGGCTTCGCCCACGGGTTCTGCACGCTGGAACCCGACACCCTCATGGCCTACAAGGTCACCGCATACTACGACCCCGACGCTGATCGATGCATTCTCTGGACCGATCCGGAGATAGGTATCGACTGGCCGATCGACGTCGCATCGGCAACGTTGTCGGCCAAGGATGCCGCCGCCCCGATACTTGCTGACCTTGGTGACCCGGCAAGTTTCTTCTGATGACAACGGTTCTTGTCTTTGGGGGAGGCGGTCAAGTCGGCCGAGAGCTCGCCTGGGCACCGTGGCCATCTCACACTCATTTGATCGTTGCTAATAGATCAAACGCGGACATCACGGATCGGCTCGTTGTCCAACGGCTTGTCGCCCACGAGGTGCCGGACATCATCGTGAATGCCGCCGCCTACACAAAGGTGGACGACGCCGAGGATGAGCGCGATATGGCGTTCGCAGTGAACGAGACCGCAGTTGGCCATCTCGCCGAAGCGGCTGATGCAGCCGGTGCGACGCTCATACATCTGTCTACCGACTACGTGTTCGACGGAACGAAGGACGGCTGGTACACCGAAGAGGATCGGCCGTCTCCCGCCAGCGTGTACGGGGAGAGCAAACTCGGCGGGGAGCGAGCTGCGTTGCGGGCACACAATGCGATCGTTCTCCGCACTTCGTGGGTGTACGGCTCGTTTCGGTCCAACTTCGTGCTGACCATGCGACGGTTGGCGCTGGAGCGAGATGAGCTGGGAGTGGTTGCCGATCAGTTCGGTTGCCCCACGGCAGCAATAGACATCGCAAATGCAATCGTCGCAATTGTTGAACAAGGCGCCCGAGAATCGGGTTTGTTTCATTTGGCAGCTCCAGACGATGCTTCGTGGTGGGACTTGGCTGAATCGGCGATTTCTCAGATGGAGCCCCCTCGCAATCCGGTACTCAACAGATTGACAACGGAACAGTTCCCTACCCGAGCCCGCCGGCCAGCCAACTCTCGTTTGGACTCGTCGAAACTGCTCGCTGGGTATGGCATCCAGCTCCCACCGTGGCGAGCCACATTGGCTTCGGTCTCGGCGGAGTTGAATTCGAGGTGAGGCCGGGTAGCGGTCCACTACCGTGATCGGGTGACGGCATCACTCTCCACCAGTACTAGCGCCCGCAGAGGTGAGCGCTCCGTGATCGGGTTCGTTGCATTCATGGCCATCGTCATGGCCTTTGGAGTGGAGGCCATCCTGCCCGCCTTCGACGAGATCGACCGGTCGTTTGGTTTCTCTCGCCAGGATGTGAGTGTTTCCTTGTTGGTCACCACACTGCTCATCGGCATGGGAGTTGGTCAACTGGTTTGGGGTCCGGTTTCGGATACGTTTGGGCGGGTACCGGTCCTCTTGGCGGGCTTGGGTCTCTATGCGCTTGGCGCCGTCGGGATGATTCTCGCCCCCAATCTTGAACTCCTTCTGCTCTCTCGCTTCGTTTGGGGCGTCGGGGCAGCCGCGCCCAACGGTCTGCGCATAGCCGTGGCTCGAGACATCTTCTCCGGAGACCAGATGGCTCGCGTGGTCACGTTCGCCACCGCCGTCTTCCTCATTGGGCCGGTGGTGATGCCCTTCTTCGGCGAGGGCATTCTCCTCTTGGGGGATTGGGAGCTCATCGCTCTGGTAGGCGTGGGACTGGCCGGTGCGGCAGCCGGTGTTGCGATCTGGTTTGGTGAAACTCTCCCGTCCGAACGGCGCCGGCCCCTCAAGTTCAAACCACTGATGGTGGCGCTCCGCCAAATTGTCCGAACCCCGGCTTCGGCGGGGGCGATCCTTGCCGCCATGTTCTACGGCGGAGCGTTCTTCATATTCTTGGGTAGTGCCCAGCCGATCATCGAGAATATCTACGACTCCGGTGATCAATTCGTCTGGCTGTTTGGGCTCAGCGGTCTCGCGATGTCGGTTGCGCTTTTCAGTAATGGTCGCTTGATCACACGCTTCGGCGCCGCCCGGGTGGCCTGGGTCGCTGCCGCTGTGTTTCGTCATCGTGAATGTCGTTGGCCTTGTTGTGACATTGGCAGCCGACGGCACTCCGTCGCTGGCGATTTGGTTGATCTGGGCGTGCTCATCCAACGCCGTCAGGCTCGATGGTTGCTGCGGTGTGTGCGGCTCTGGCGATGGAGCCAATGGGAGCCATTGCAGGAACCGCCGCGTCCATTCTGGCCTTCGCTCAGCTGGGTCCTGGCGCCGCCCTGGCAGCGATCGTCGACTCCCAGATCCGTACCACGGTGACGCCGATGCTCTTGGGGGCGCTGCTGTATTCGTTGCTCGGAATTGCTTGCCTCGGCTGGTCGCTGCGCCGTACTCCTGCCTAGCCGAAACGGGCGGCCTCTATGAGAGCGAGTGATTCGTCCCGGTGGTGCTGCTCGTCCAAGGCGATGCTGGTGAGGACATCGGCGACCGTGCGGTAGTCGCCGTACTCGTCTTTGAATTGGCTGACCCATTCTTGCTGGGCAAGCTCGGGGTGGGCGTCTACGTAGTCAAGATAGGTGTGCATCGCATGGTCCTCGAAGTCTGCATTGAGGCCATAGGAGAGCTGAGGACGAGCAACGTAAAGCAGCCACGAGAGGTGGTAGTAACCGAAGGCAATGATCTGGGGCAGGAAGCGCCCCCGCAGCGCCGACCGATTGAAGCCTCGATTGTCCAGCAACTCTTCCATGATCAGCAGATGGAAGAGCTCGTTGTCCTGTTGAGCCCGGGCCCGCAATGCCCGGTCATGTACTCGGCGGGCTAAGGAAGGGTCTTCATGGGTGTGGGTCACGGCTACGAAGGCCACCTGCTCCCACGCCTGATAGGGAACCCGGGCCACAACTTCTAGAACTCGGAACTTCTCGATGGTCGACTTCTTCCCGTAGATGAGATCAAGCACCAGGAACAGAATCCGGGCTGGGATCCCGTAACGACGTTTCGGTTGGGCTCGTGCAGCCAGCCCCGCTTCTTGAATCTCCTTCGGAGACCAATGATGGGCGGTAGCAACACCGCCGCTGCCTGGAACAACATCGGTTGTCATGATTTCCTCCTGAAGTCCATTATCTCGCCGTCTGAAGTGAGCGGGGAGGTCCGGCAAGGGTGTTTACGGTCACGTGCCTTGACGCAACTGAGCCCGACCCGAAGGGACGTTGGGGTCGGGCTCAGAAGAAGGTATTCCACTCGGCTAGCTCTGAACGATCGTCCCTCGCCAGGCACCGGTTGCGGCGTCTTTGTCCTCGATGAACGCCTTGAAGTTTTCCAGGTCGCTCTTCAGTTGGGCGGAAACGAAGCCGGTCTTGTCTGCGACGGTCTCAAGGAAACCTTCGGGGTCATAGTCCATCTGCAGGGTGACCCGGGTGGTGTCGTCGTCGATCTTGTGGAAGGTCACGACGCCGGCATGGGTTGGGCCACTCTGGGTGGTCCAGGCGATCCGCTGGTCGGGTGTCTGTTCGGTGATCTTGGTGGAGAAGTTACGCTCGACTCCGGCGATGTTCACGTTCCAGGTGAGGGTGTCATCGGTGATCTGCGTGATCTTCTCGACACCGCTCATGAAACGGGGAAACTCTTCGAACTGGGTCCACTGGTTGTAGGCAACTCGGACCGGTGCCTTCACATCGACTGCGTGTTCATGGTCTGTTGGGCTGCTCATACGGCCTCTTTCTGTAGGGATGATGGCTGGTACTGCTTTTGCCCGGGCCGTGGCGTTTTCAAACATTTCCTTGGAATCGTTGGTGGCGAGGCGCGAGAACGCCCCCTCTCGGGGGCGTTCAAATCGTTCGCTCACATCCGGTTGGGAACCGAGAGTGTTAGAGGACTTGCATCTCCGGAACTGCGACCAGGAATTGCCCGCCCCATTCACGAATATGAGCCATCTGCTCCATGACCTCGTCCTTGATGTTCCAGGGAAGAATGAGCAGGTAGTCCGGCTTGGTTCGGGAGACATGGTCCGGGTCAAAGATCGGGATCTGGGTCCCTGGCAGGAATAGTCCCTGCTTGTGAGGGCTGCGGTCCACCGTGTAGTCGATAATGTCGGTGCCGATTCCGCAGTAGTTCAGCATCGTGTTGCCTTTGGCGGGAGCGCCGTAGGCGGCGATCGACTTGCCCTCTTCTTTGGCTGTCAGTAGGAAGATGAGTGCGTTGCGCTTGAGCTTCTTCACCTTCTCGTTGAAGTTGGTGTAGGTGGCCATATCGGTCAGACCGGCGGCGATCTCTTCGTCCAATAGGCTCTGCACCCGTTCGGTGACGGGATGAGCGGTGCTGGCGGTGTGCTTGCCGTAGATCCGCAGTGAGCCGCCGTGGGTTGGCAGTTGCTCGACGTCGAAGAGCGTGATGCCGTGATGGGCGAAGATTCGTTGCGCGGTGAGGAAGGAGAAATAGCTGAAGTGCTCGTGGTAGATCGTGTCGAACTGCGTCTCTTGGATCAGCTTCATGAGGTGAGGAAATTCGATGGTGAGCACGCCGTCCGGCGCGAGACAGGTTCGAAGGCCGATGATGAAGTCGTTCAGGTCAGGAACGTGGGCGAGAACGTTGTTGGCGGCCACAATGTCGGCGGCCGGGTACCGCTGCATCAATTCCTTCGCAGAGTCCTCGCCCATGAAGACGACCTCGGAGGGGACACCCTTCTCGATTGCCACCTCGGCCACGTTGGCTGCGGGCTCAATGCCGAGCACCGGGATGCCTCGCTGCGTGAAGTACTGGAGTAGGTAGCCGTCGTTGCTGGCCACCTCCATCACGAAGCTGTTTTCGGTGAGGCCGAACCGTTCCACCATCAGCGAGGTGTAGGCCTCGGCGTGACGGAGCCAGCCATCGGAGAACGAGGAGAAGTACGCGTAATCGCTGAAGATCTGGTCAGCGGTTTCAAACTGCTCCAGCTGGACCAGGAAATTGTCTTCCGAGACCCATGCGTAGAGCGGATAGTGAGGCTCGGCTTGGGACAGCTTCGCTGGATCAAGATAGGAATTGGACAGAGGTTGCCTACCGAGATCGGCGAACGTGTGCTTGAGTTCGATGCCGCTGAACCGACAGGTTGGGCCGTCAGTTTTCTTGAGTGTTGCCATTTCTTTTTTCTAGTGCTTTCCGTAGGGGTGTGGCCAGAGGTATTCCGACGATCCACGCTGGTCATACGACCAGTGTTGTCGCCCAGACGGGTTTTGCTTGTCCGGTTTGATCGCTTTCGCTGTGGCTGGCTGGGGTGCCGGGTCCATTGGGAAGCATGCTCCTGCCGCAGCGAGAACGCAAGGGTCTTATGGCGGCAGGATAACGGTGGGAGAGAGCTGTTCCTGCACGGCCATGTTCTACGCCGCCCGTTGGTTCAGGGAGGCGACGCGCAGCTCCTCCAGCCTCGCCAAAGGGAAAGGATGGCTGCACCACAGGGCCCGGTAGCCGTCGACACCGTGGTGATAGAGAACGTCCTCGGCAGCTCGCCCGATGGCCCGGATGAACTGTGTACGGTCAACGATGACATCCGCCAGCGTTTTGCCATCCTTGTCATCCCAGAACCGCTCATTCAGCCCGAACTCCAGAACTCGTAGGCGCAGGCCATCGGCTCGCCAGTTGAATACCCAGCGGGTTTCGTTTCGTTCACCCTCCCAGGTGCATCGGGCGTCTTTTTGGCCCTGCGCCAGCGACCCGGCCGCAGCGAGCAAGCTGCCGAGAGCATCTGTGCTGTTCGAGGCCGAGATGATCGTCACGGTGCCATCCAAAATCAGATGGGCGTTGGCCCATCCTGCACCCAGCAAGTCATACCGGACCCGGACAGATTTGGCGGCTTTCATGCCCTAGTTGTCGACCGCGTTCGGGGTTTGCTTGAGGTGCGGCTGTCACGGCGGCCGGGTGAGGTCGAACAGATCGGTGGCATTGGAGTAGGCGTTGCCTACGTGGCGGCCGATGGCCTTCAATTCGGCCTGGTTCACCCGCGTACCATCCAGGATGTTGGCGGCGATGTGGAACTCGACCGCCTCTCCGATCACCAGTGCGTTTCCCTTGTGAGGGTCTCCGACGTTCACGATGTCGGTGACCACACATTCGATGTTTGCTTTGCACTCTGCCACCATCGGGGCTGCTGTCTTTTCGCCGTAGAACGGGGTGACGCCGGCATGTTCGAATTCGTCGACGTCGGCATCGACGGTGGCCGACGTGAGGTTCATCGCTTCGGCGACTTCGGCCGTGACGATGTTCAGTGAAAACTCACCGGTCGCTATCACGTTGTTCAGCGTGTCTTTCCTGGCGCCCCGACCGGGAGAGAAGACAAACATAGGCGGATTGCCACTGATGGCATTGAAGAAGGAATATGGCGCCAGGTTTCTCACCCCGCTGGCCGAGACCGTTCCGACCCAACCGATCGGGCGGGGCACGATCAGACCTGTGGCCAGTTTGTAGCCATCCACCCCTTCCAGTTCGGAAACAGCGAATCGAAGCTTCTTGGTCTCAGACACCCACCAATTGTAGCGAGGCCCCTCTGATCGTCCCCTGATCGCGGCTGGCGTCCGCCATGACAGAGAAGATGTGGAACCGAACGGGGGGGCTTGGCGTCCAACCATTATGCGGCTTGTTGTTGTGGTCCTGATGCTGGCAGTTGCGGCGTGTGCCTCGTCCACTTCATCCGGCAGCGACGTGGTCTTACCCACCACAGGCACCTCCACCTCGACAACGCTTCCGGCGGTCACCCCCACACCTCAGACACCGGCCGCTCCACCAGACTCAACCGCTGTCCCTCCCGGCGTGCCGGGTTGGACCAATGTGGAGGATCTGCCGTCCTCCATTCCGGGCGCCTATGTTGCGACCTCGCTGGTCACCGGAAGCCGGTCACTGGTGTCGGTCTGTGAGCCTGCCGTCGACCGCGGCACGAATGCCATATGGTGGTCAGATAATCTTCGCAACTGGCAGGAGGCTGCGCTCCCCGATCCCAGTGTCTGCGTGGATCAGATAGCGGCGAGCCCTTTCGGCTACTTCGCCGTTGGCCCCGGCACCATCGGTTTGCTGCGATCCGTCGACGGTGTGTCGTGGGCGGAGGACACTGCGTTCTCGGGTGAGGTCTTCGCTCCGGCGCATTCTGTCTTCCCCAGCCCAGACGGTAAGAGTGTCACGGTATTGAGCTTGACCCCCTCCGTTGGGGAGTCCAGCGTGGCCCATCTCTTCACTACCGCTGATGGGCTTACATGGACCGAGGAAAAGCGTGCCGCTGCAGAGCTATTTGACAGCTCGGTCCTCACTCAAGTGGAGCCCGGCGGGGATGGGTTGCTGGCCATCGGACAGTCACCCGGTGGTGAGTTTGTGCCAACCGCTGCGGTCTTCACCTCGGCCGACGGTGCTACTTGGCGGCGACTCACGCCATCGGATACGACGTTCAATGATCAGGTGGTCATGGACATCGAGACCCTCCCCGAGGGCGGCTTCCTTGCGGTGGGAGGCGACTTCTTTCGCACCGGCCTGATGAGCTCATGGATCTCGGCTGACGGGTTCGACTGGTCCGCCCTGCCCCAACCACCGAATCCGGCCATCGATCCGAGCGTCTCGTACGAAACTGCGTCCGACGTGACCGCCACCGATCGTGGGTTCCTGGCCGCCGGAACCGAGTACGACGCCCGTCGTGACCAAGCCGACGCCGCCCAGTCGGCCTTTTGGGAATCCACTGATGGTGAGACCTGGACGCGCCTTCGCTTTGACGGCCCGGTTCCGATCACCCCGTTCCTTCTTGGCGCTTCTGAGTCTGTACGGCTGGCAGCGTGGCCGCCGCGCGGAACCGAGGAACGAGGGGACCTACAGCTCTTCGTTCAGCCGAAGTAATCGTCGGACACGTGGCAGAGAGCGAAAACTACAATTTGTCGTTTGATGCGGTTCTCCACCGGGTAGGCGGCATGTATGGACATGCAGACGAAAACTTCAGACCACAAGATGGCAGACGACAAGATGGCCGCATCTGGTCACGACGGTGACGAAACCAAGAAGTACCTCAGGTTCGGGGCCATGATTCTCACCTCGACGTTGGTGATGTTCGGCCTCACTTACCTCAACTCCTACGAGTTCAGTCATGTGCGCTGGAGTGAGACCCGTTTCTACATGGTCTTCTACATGGGGGCGGCAATGGCGCTCATCATGTTGGGCTTCATGCTCAGCATGTACAAGAACAAGGTGATCAACGCCGCGATCGTCGCCGGCAGTGTGGTGGTGTTTGCTGGTGCGCTCACCCTGGTTCGTTCCCAGGCCACGGTGGAGGACGAGTCCTGGATGAAGGCCATGATTCCCCACCATTCGATCGCCATCCTCACCAGCGAACGGGCGAATATCGACGACGTCCGGGTTCAGACCTTGGCCGATGACATCGTGAAAGCCCAACGCAAGGAAATCGCCGAGATGGATTGGTTGATCGAGGACATCTCCGAAAACGGCAAGGCGACCACGCCGGCCGAAGCTGAAGCCCGCCCGGTGCCCGATTTCAGCACCGGCGGGTAAGTAGACCACAGGAAACTAATAACGTGAGCCCTCACGGAGTGGTAACGTTTCAATCATGCAGATTGAAAACGCTCGGGAACTCGCCTTCGAACTCTTGGAAGCGGCCGGCCGGGTGCAACGACGCCTCGATGGGCCGCTCGCCAACATCAAGGGCATCACATTCAGTGAGTATCAGTTACTCCTTGCCATTCAAGACGCCCCCGGCGGGAGGGCTACCAGAGTGGACCTTGCGGCTGTTGTTGGTCTCACCCCCTCCGGTGTTACACGGGCGCTGAAACCGCTGGAGAAGTTGGGCTTCGTTGAAACAACCAAGGATGACCGTGATGCCCGCCGATCCATGGCTCAGCTGACGAGCAACGGCACCGAGCTGACCAACGACGCCACCGGTGTTGTGAACGACACGCTGGAACAGTTCAGCGCCATCGCCGAGATGTCGGATTCAGATCGTCACCTGGCACTGAACGTGTTCGCCGGGTTGTCTGGCCGCTGATCGCTATCTTCGGGGGAATGGAATCGGCACACCTTCCCTCACTGCGACTAGACCACAAGGTGGTGCTGGTCACCGGGGCTTCACGGGGAATCGGTGCCGGGCTTTGTGAGGCGCTGGCCGCGTCGGGCGCCACGGTGGCGGTGACCTCACGGCGGCTCGATGATGCCCAAGCGGTGGTTGAACCGATCACCGCCGCCGGCGGGCTGGCCGTTGCCTACTCGCTGGACGTTACCGACGTGGACTCGATCAATTCCGCAGTGGACAGCGTGATCAGTGACCACGGGCACCTGGATGTGTTGGTGGCCAACGCCGGTCTTGGCTTCAACGCTCCGGCGCTGGAGGTGACCGAGGAGCACTGGGACGAGATGATGGACGTGAATTTGAAGGGCCTGTTCTTTACGGCGCAAACGTGTGCTCGCCACATGGTGGAGCGGGGGAGCGGTCGGATTGTGGCCATGAGTTCCCAGGCCAGCGTGGTGGGAATCGCCAACCATGTTGCTTACTCGGCATCGAAGGGCGGCGTGAACCAAATGGTGCGGGTGTTGGCGTTGGAATGGGGGCCACGGGGTGTGAACGTCAATGCGGTGGCGCCAACGTTCATCTACACACCGGGTACAGCCGAACGCCTGGACGACCCGGTGTTCCTGAAGTCCGTAGTGGATCGGATCCCGGTGGGTCACGTTGGCCAGATCAAGGACGTTGCCGGCGCCGTGATCTATCTGGCATCCGAGGCCGGCGCCATGGTGAACGGATCGATCCTCGCCGTCGACGGTGGCTGGACGGCGCAGTAGAAGAGCAGAGGGGCGAGGTGAGGTCGTCTTGTCGTCTTGTCCGTTTGGCACCGACTTTTCCGGGGCTTGGTGACGCACAGAGGGAGTGGCTTGTGGCGAGGGGTCTTGGGGGACGGTGTAGCCGTTCCGGTTTTGCCCGTTAAGCACCGACTTTTCCAGTGTCATCGGGGATGCGTCGAGGATTGCGGGGCGGACGAGGACGGGCTGGGTGGCGCCAAGAGCGGGTCGCAGACCCGGGAGCGGGAAAACGGCAGCGCATTCGGTGAGGTGGTTGTGAGTGAGGAACCGTTGGAACGCCCGTCGCCCGGCCCGTTCATAGGCCTGTCCGAGCGCGACCTCTAGTGCGGCCAACCTGGTGTTGATTCGATACCGAGTACTCCGGGGGATTGTCTCGCCTGCCTGGTAGCGACCCCACCCCGTTCGGCGCACCCGGCCTCGTCGTGTTTCGACTGCCATTGCGTCGGAGACTGTTTTCGATGGTCGACCTGCAACGACCAAGCCAGCTTGCCCCAGAGCTTGGAGAAGCCCAGCAACAGTCATGTTCTTGCCGGTGCGGTGAAGGTGCCGCACGATCCAATACCTCAGCATCCTGCCGGCGATGATCCGAGTATCGATTCCATTAATCGTGAAGTCGGGATGGCGGAGGGGGAGCCGATGCAGGCCACCGGAAAGACGGGCGGACTGCGGGCGCTGAACACCCGTGAAGGCGGCCCCGGGCTTGTTCACTTGTGAGCTTGTCTTCGCTGGCCGGGCAGTTCGCCGCCATTGCTGGCGAGCTGTTTCCGGCGGTGCGATCTTCGGCGGATTTGGATGAGGGTTTTAGATGGCAGTGGGTAGGTCTGCCAGAGCTCGTTGTCAGGTGTGTAGAGGCGTAGTGTCCTGTCGGGCTGGAGGTGGATGGTCCAGCGTCCTTCATGGACTTTGTGGTGATGGGTGCTGCACAAGGGGATCAGGTTGGCCAGCTCGGTGAGGCCGTGACTCTCCCAAGGGATGATGTGGTGGATCTCACAATCGGGGAACGGGGTGTCGCAGCACGCACACGTTTCATAGATCACGGCAAGGGCGGAGCGTTGAGCCTCGGTGGCGGTGCGATAGGCCCGCCCGACCGCCAGTGGCACACCGTTGGCGTCGAGGCCGACGTGGCGGATCCAAGCGTCGCACAGGTACCGGCGGATCAGACTGACGGGGAGGTCGGTTCCCGAATCGGTTCGTTTCACGGTTCCGGGATGGGGTCCGGTGGTGAGGGTTTCCAGGTCGACGACTGCGTTGAACAGAGGTCGGCCTGCCGCGGCTCCGCCCCCCATTATTTTGAGGAAGGCTTCGGCATCGAGATTCTCGCCGTAGTGGACTTCTTCGCCGGCACTGGTTTTCTGGTTGGCGAGAGACCGGGCTGTGGCCCGGACCAGGTTTCGTAATTGTTCCCCGGACAGGGTGTCGAGGTCGAATGACCCGCGGAACCGGCCCGAGGGGGTCTTCCCTACCCGGAAACGGTTCCGGGCTCTTTCAGCCTCGAGATCGCTGGTGTCATCTTCGGCCAGCAGTTCGACCGTGAGATCTCGGAGCCATCGCCGGAACGACCCGTTCTTGCGGCGCCGGGCCTCGGCGCAAATCACAGCATCACGGGCATCGAACGCAGCTTGGCTGTCAGGGTTGTAGCGCAGCTTCCAGCGGGTGAACGAGACCGCATCCAGATTCTCTGGACTCACCCGACCCGTATCACCGGCCTCACCAAGTTTGGGGAGGGACAGAGCGAGGTGGGCGCGGCGGGCGGCTCGTTTCGCGTTCCCGTCGGACATTTTCCCGGCTGTGGTCAGGACGTCTTCTGCGGACAGGGACTGCCCATCCACCCCCATGTTGTCGATCTGCCGGGACACCTGCAGGCGGACCGCTTCTAACGCCCGTTCGGTCTGACCGATGGCCCGGACCAGATCTATCCCGGCATCCATCGAACCGATCAATACCGGGCCCGCCAGAAGATCCTGAGCGACACCCACCAACTGGACCTGCAGGTCAGCAGTCACCACCGGAGGGCCCGAGGCCGCAGAAGAATCGGAGAACTTCATGTCTCTAAGTATCCTCTCAGGGTGTGACAGTGGAAGGCCCGTCCGGACCGGAACTGGCTGCTATCAGCGCTCTGAACAGGGAAAATAGGCAGAGACAGGTTTTTGAGAAAGAATCCAACGCCACACATCCCCGCCGTCAGCGTCGAGGGCCGAGCCGGCGGAACCTGCTTTCGAATGCCAATCGTCACGCCAGTTCCTTGATCAACGTCGTAGTAAGTCTTGATGAACGCGCTCAAGTCGTGCTGTCACGGAACGTCGCAAGCACGCTCGACCGCGACCCTTGACGATCAAGCGGTGGTCTGGCACACCCCGCCGGTTGGTCCGTGGAATGATGGCGGGATGAGGCGAGCGGCTAGGGCGATTCTGTTGGCGGCGATCCTTGCAGGTTGTGCCGGAGATGATCCGCAAGGGTTCGAAGCGATCAAGGTTTATGAGGAGGCGTTCCCCAGCGCTCCCTACCTTTATCCGAACCTCGGTGAAGGTGAACGCATCCAGAGCCTTCGAGCGCTCAACTTGAGGAGCGACGGTGAACCCCAGCAGTTGGAGCTGACCATTTCGAACCAAGCGGTGTCGGGTAGAGAGCTTGCGGTTTGCCTGAGCCAGCCCGACGTTGGTGTGATCCCTGGGTCGCTGAATGCTTGCATCTTCCCGGCTGCGTTGATCGTGGATGGAGTCGAGATTCGTGCCGACGTTGTGGCGCTGGAGAAGTACGGCCTCAGTACCGCCGGGAGCTGGTCGACCGAGCGGCCGTCGCAATGAATTCCCAGGAACTCGGCAGCTTCTGAACCACTCCGCTCACTGCATTCTTGAAGCTGAGCGCACCTGCTAAGCGCCGAAAGCGGGGTCGAAAGGAGTAGTACTCATACGTTCAGCACCGGTGTCGGTGATGAGGTACTGGTCCTCGAGCTTGGCGCCCTCTGAGGTGTCGGGGTCACCGATATAGCTCTCCACACAGATGACCATCCCCGGCTCGAACACGCCCGGCAACGGGAATGGCTGGTGGTCCACATGAATCGGGACGTACGGGTACTCACCCGACATACCTAAGCCGTGCGCCAGGCACGAGTAGCGGTACGGGTGGAAGCGGGAGGGGACTTGCCAGGCCAGCCGGGCGAAGTTCTCGAATGACCGCCCGGCACGAAGGAGTGCGGCGTTGTGAGAGAGTTGTTCGAGGGCCATCTGGTGAACGTTGCGCTGGGTGGGTGAAGGTTGCGCGTCACCACAGATGTAGGTGCGGGAGAAGTCGACCCCGTAACCGCCGTACCCGATGGCGTCGGTATCGATGCAGAAGAGGTCGCCATTCTCAACGATCGCCGACGAGGCTTCGTTGAAGTACGGGAACGTTCGGTGGCCGGCCTGGGCCAGCCGGGTGGAGATGTACTCGCCATCGGTTCCGACGAGATGGCGGTGGAGTTCGGCCCACACTTCCACTTCGGTTCGTCCCGGCTCCAATCCGCTCTTCATCAGCTCCACGCCGGCGGTGACACGATTCATCGCTTCGCGCATGACCCGTACTTCACATTCTGTCTTCAGGATCCGTGAGCGAATGAAGACTGCCGTGGCATCGGCAAGGGTCAGTCCGGCCGAGCGAAATGCATCGGTGACCGGGTGGTCCATGCGCTCGACGCCGAGGACGGCGGAATCGCCGCTCCATCGTCGGCAGAGAGCGGTCACTTCCCGGGCAAACACCGCCGCATTCTCAACATAGGCCGGACCGGCGTGCGCAGTGATTCCGGGAGCGGTGCGGACCTCGTCGATCGTGATGTGGTGGCGGGCGAGGTGTTCGGCACCATCGAACTCCCACATCACGGCCGGCCCGTTAGCGATCACAAGAAGGAAACGAACGGCCCCCATCATCGAGTAGATAGTCATGTTGCGCAGCCCGGTTGCGTAGGCGATGTTGATCGGGTCGGCGGTGAGTACGGCCGGTACCCCCATCTCCGTCATCGTTGAGCGTAAACGGCCAAGCCGCTCGGTTTCGATCGGATCGGCGCTCGTCACCCGCTCAACGTACAAGACAGCCGTTGCTCCAAGGCAACGACTCGGCCAGACAACCGCATGGTCCGACCCCGGCCATCGGACAGCGTTTTCTCGTTGACCTCGATCGCTCCGTTTGCCCAAGCTGCAGTCAGCAGTGCCCATTCAGCGGGCGTGAATGACTGCAGATGGCGAAATCAGGCTCGAACTACGACCGCACTTGACAGGAGCAAGCCAACCTCGTCGCACTTGCCAAAGAGCTCGTGACCGAAGCTCGTCGATCCGGTCTGACCGACGAAAACATCCGCCAACTCCTGGAGGCACAACTATGAATCAAGGTCCATCTCGCTTAGCGCTGGGGATCGCCATCCCTGCGACGGCTCTCCTGGTGGGGTTCGTTCCGTACCTCGTTTTTCGTTCCGAACTGCCCGAACGCCTCGCCAGTCACTTCGACGGTTCAGGCACACCCGACGGCTCTCTGACGGTGACTGGCTTCGTCATCGCAACATCCGTGCTCATGGCCGTCGGAAGTGCGCTCTGTGTTGGGCTTTCGGTTATCCGGAGGCCCCTGGCTGATGTTGTGGGTTCGGTCACCGGTTTCCTGGGCGGCTTCCTCGCGGGACTCGGAGCGGCAATCCTGGCCGGCACCGTCATCAGCCAGCGCGGTATCGAACAGTGGCAGGACGCCGACTCGCCGTGGTGGGTTGTGCTTGCAGCGTTATTACTTGCCACAACGCTTGGTGCTGCTGGTGCAATGGCCAGCGTCATAGATGTCAGGCCGATGCAGTGGGGTGGCTGGGGGTATCGAGGCAGCCTCAAGCTGATGCGGAAGGCCGCAGTGGTGCATCGTGCCGGCCCGGGAATCCGTCTGGATCTCACCGATGGCAGAGTCTTTGTGGTCACCCTCGACAACCCGGAAGTTCCGGTTGCCCTACTGAACACCGAAGCCGGCCGGCAGCAGCTCGTTACCTAAGGCTTGGCATGCGCTCCATGGCATCCCGATTGGTTGTTCCAGTCGAAGTCGACGGCAGCCATGCACGGCCACGGCGGGTCACTTAGGCTGCGGTCATGAGCGAGCCGCAAATCACCCTGTCGCTGGATGAAGTGAGAGAGTTGGCCACGGTCATCTTCTCGGCTCATGGATTGTCCGAACGCCAGACCGCCGCCGTGGTGGAGACCGTCACGAACGCGGAGCGCGATGGCTGCAAGTCTCACGGATTGTTCCGCGTTCCCGGCTACATCAAGTCCATCAAAAGCGGCAAGGTAACCAAGGATGCGGTGCCTGTGCTCACCGATCTGGCCCCCGCCGTGTTGAAGGTGGATGGCGCCAACGGTCTCGCTCCGCTGGCGATCGAACGAGGCCGGCAGCCCTTGATCGACCGCGCTCGTCAGCAGGGGATCGCCGCACTGGCGATCACCAACAGCTATCACTTCGCCGCACTGTGGCCAGAGGTGGAGCCCCTTGCCGAGGAAGGCCTAGTGGCGTTCGCGTTTGTCAGCTCCCTCAGTTTCGTGGCACCGGCCGGGGGAACCAAACCCCTCTATGGCACCAATCCCATGGCCTTTGCCTGGCCCCGGGACGGTCATCCGCCCGTGGTCTTCGACCAAGCGTCCAGCGCCAGCGCCCGTGGCGAGATCCAGATTCATCAACGTGACGGGAAGAAACTTCCCGACGGGTGGGGGATCGACAGCGACGGTCTACCTAGCAATGACCCCACCGCCGTATTGGGTGGGGCGCAGTTGCCCTTCGGGGGCTACAAGGGTGCCGCTCTGGCGATGATGGTGGAGTTGCTGGCCGGTGCACTGGTGGGTGATGTCTTCAGCTTCGAGGCGACGGCGAACGACAACGGCGACGGCGGGCCATCAAAAGGCGGAGAGCTGATCCTGGCGATCGATCCCGCCAAGTGCGTAGAAGGTGGGGGAGCGGCGGCCCAACTGGCCCACGCGGAGGGCCTGTTTGCCGAGATCCTTGGGCAAGCCGGAACCCGGCTGCCATCCGATCGGCGCTATGCAGCGCGGGCGCAGACGCCAACTGATGGCATCCAAATTCCGACCAGCCTCTTCGATGAAATCACCGCCCTCGCCAGCTAAGGGAGGTAGACGAGCACGACGGCGGGATGCGATCCTTGTGCGAATAAAAACCTCGTGAATCGTGCGTTCTGGTCACTGAGCGTGTAGACAAGGGGACTTGGCGTGAGACACACGTCACAACGACGGGAGTACAGATGAGAAAGATTGTGGTCGCGATTATCGCGCTGCTCACCATCAGCGGGGCGTTGGTGGCACCTGCAGGAGCGAAGAACGACAGTGGCGGGGGCAACATCCTTGGCAAGGACTACGTCGTTCTTGAGGACCTCCTGCCCTTCGATGCCCTCGACGGCGCAACTTCCTACTCCGGAATGCTCGGCGATGCCGGCTACCGGATCGAAGTGCCCAAAAACTGGAATGGCGACCTGGTCATGTGGGCCCACGGCTATGCCGGCACGGGCCTCGAGATCTTTCCCGCCGGGCCACCCGACGGCACGGGCGCTGACGGTGTACCGGACGGTTCCGCAGAGTTCCGCCAGACTCTGATTGCTGACGGGTACGCGTGGGCAGCCTCCACCTACTCCACAAACGATTTCATCATCAAGACTCCAGCCCAGGAGACGCGCCTCCTGGCAGACGAGTTCAAGGAACTCACCGGTCTTGACCATCCGGACGAGATCTATTTGACCGGCGTTTCAATGGGTGGCGAAATCACCACCTACTCCGCCGAGCAGTACGGCAACTTCTATACGGGTGTGATGCCCGTCTGTGGTGTGCTTGGTGACCGAGAACTCTTCGACTTCTTTCTTGACTTCAACCTCGCCGCCCAGCAACTCGGCGGTGCGGACGCCTACCCTGTCTCGCTTGCCGATCCGGCCAGCTTGGGCGCGTACTACGGGGTCGACGCCACGATGCCAGGGGCGGTCAACACGATTAAGGCCAATCTCGAAGCATCGTCCGGCGCATGGCCCTTTGCTCTCAACGAAGCCGGTCAGAACCTCAAGGATCTCACGGAGCTCGAAAGCGGTGGTGTTCGCCCCAACTTCGACCAGGCGTGGGATTTCTGGAACGGCTTGGTTCCCACCGACAGCGGTGCCGGATTCCTGTTTGACCTCGCCGTTGACACCGGGACCGTTCCGATCGACAAGCAATTCAATGGCAACGACGGCGAGGTCTACCAGTTCGACACCGACCCCAACCTGACTGACGCAGAGACCGCGTTCAACAATGGAATCCTCCGAGTTCAGCGAGATGAGCTGAATAGTCTGGATCGTGAGGAAATTCCCGCCCACACCGGGCGTTTGAAAGTTCCCATGTTGACGATGCACAATCTTGGCGATCTGTTCGTGCCCTTCTCCATGGAGACCATTTACGCCGAGCGGGTCGCCGCCCGGGGTTACTCCGACAACCTCGTCCAGCGGGCCATCCGCGGCGTGTCTCACTGTGGATTCACCACAGCGGAGTACGACCGGGCTTTCACTGATCTAGTCGACTGGGCCGAGGACGACGAGAAGCCTAAGGGCGACAACGTGCTCGATCCCGCGGCCATCGCCGATCCAAATTACGGCTGCAAGTTCACCGACGGGATCCATGTCCTCGCCGAACCCTGTCCCGAAGGATCGGGCCAGGTAGACGATGATTCGATGGACGATGATGATGATGATCACGACGACGATGACGATGATGATGATCACGACGACGATGACGACGATGATGATGATCACGACGACGATGATCACGATCCTCTAGACCCGTACCCCGGTTTGTAAACCTGCAGGACGGTAGAGCTACAAGAATAGGCCGGGGCCTTGCCCCGGCCTTTTCCGTGCCTGTCACCCGTTCTCGATCCGTCATCGGTCCACAGATTCGGGACGAGGACACGGGTTCGGTAGGGTCGTGGCGTGAACGAGGCGCCCGAGACTGCCGTGGGCGATGGGAGCGTGGTGACGGGTGCCTCTACCGGGGAGACGATCTCGGTGGCGTTCACTCGGGCATTGCGGGAGTCCGGCATCGCGGTACCGATCAGCGCCACCCTCAACTTCGCCATCGCACTGGATGTGGTTGGGGTGGGGGATCGGCAGGCTCCGTATTGGGCGGGGCGAGCCACGTTGGTCGCACGGCCCGAAGACATAGAACTCTATGACCGGGTGTTCGCAGCTTTCTGGGAACAGAGGTACGGCCAGCGATTCACGGTGGAGAGTACGCCACCCCTGGCAACGTTGGCGCTCGACACCGACGATGATGCATCGGCCGACAGCGGTGAGGAGGAGGCGTCGAAGGACATCCAATCCGTCCGTTTCAGCCGGGCCGAGGTGTTGACCAACAAAGACTTTGCGGATTGCACGGAAGCAGAGCTGGAAGAGCTGCAGGCAATGATGGCTCAACTTCGGTTCACCACTCACGCCCAGAGGAGCCGACGCCAGATTCGGGCGAAGCGGGATGGCGATTCGCCGGATCTCCGTCGAACGATTCGCGCTGCACTTAAGCACCAGGGTGAGCCGTTGGAGCGTCACTTTCGGAAGAAAACGATCAAGCCACGGCGGTTGGTGATGATCCTCGATGTCTCGGGATCCATGGAGCCCTACGCACGGGCGTTTCTCCGTTTCAGCCATGCGGCGGTTGTGGCCCGGGGACGGGTTGAGGCGTTCAGCATCGGGACCCGAATGACTCGGCTCACCCGGCACCTTTCCAACCGCGATCCAAACGTTGCTCTGCGGGCTGCCACGCCCGAGATGAAGGATTGGAGTGGTGGCACTCGATTGGGCGACACGCTGGCGGAATTCAACGACCTGTGGGGGATACGCGGCATGGCTCGCGGGGCGGTGGTGGTCATTTTGTCCGACGGATGGGATCGCGGCGATTCGGCAGTGTTGGGGGAACAGATGGCCCGTTTGCACCGGGTCACCCATCAGCTGATCTGGGTGAATCCGTTGAAGGCATCGGAGGGGTATACCCCCGTTGCGGCAGGGATGGCAGCCGCTCTTCCGCACACTGATCTCTTTCTTTCCGGTCACTCTTATCGCTCGCTGGATCACCTGGCGGGGATCCTGTCTCGATCCTCGTCTTTGTTGAAGGATCTATGACGATGGGCTGTTCAACCTGACGGGTTCTTAGTGTCGAAATAGACTTTGGATGCTTGGGAGCCGGCGGATGTTCCGCCCCGCTGGCCCCAGGCACTCTCGAGTCCCTGGCTCCCAAGGAACGCGACACCACCGGTAGCGTGGTCGTGCCTGTCGAAGCACGATCTCTTCGACGCGGATCCGGTGGCCTCAAAACACATCGACCACCCATGGTGATCGTCGGGGGAATCGGCCAGAACCACTAAAAGTGATCGTCTTTCGCTCTGAACGTCAGGGGCGTCCCTTGAGGCTGCGAATTTCACCATTCTCGGCGTCGATCTATTGGCACATTCTCCTCGATCTCGGCATAGGCATATCGCACTACCAGGTAGCCAGCCGAATCCGGGAGCTGCTAAAACATAATTGCCCCAGTGGTGGATTGGGGTGATCAAGCCGATTGAGGCGACGTGGGTAATTCAACTTTGTGGTTATTGGCCATTGGCGTGAATTTGGTATTGGCAGCGTACCGGTTGATCCGCCACGACTCCAGCAACGTCATTTCCGCAGCATTCGGTTCACCTAGAGTGGTGGTTCTGGATTCGGCTATTTTCACCGTCGCGGCTCCGACTGAAAGTGGTGGCGGGTCAGCTCGAGATAACACGGCGGCGCGGCGCGGCCAGATGATCGCCCTCCCGCCACTCCTGATCAAAGACGAAAGAAGGCGCACATGAACGAAACGATCAAGTTCCTCGACCTCGGCACGTCACACGCCCAGGTTCGCGATGCCCTGGACGACGTCTGGGCTTCCACGGTCGGAAACAGCGGCTTTGTTGGTGGCAGGGCAGTCGAACTTTTTGAGGCCGAGTTCGCCGAATACTGCGATGCCGAGTACTGCGTTGGTGTGGCAAACGGGACCGACGCGCTCGAATTGATCCTTGCCGGTCTCGGAATGGGGCCCGGCGACGAAGTGATCGTCCCCGCCAACACCTTCATCGCCACGGCCGAGGCCGTTGTGACCTCCGGAGCCACCCCGGTCTTTGTGGATGTTGATCCGATCACGGGCCTCATCGATGCGGCCAACATTTCGCCTGCCATTACCCCGGCCACCAAAGCGGTCATGGCGGTTCACCTCTATGGCCAAACCGTCAACATGACCGAGGTTCGCGAGGTCTGTGGTCCGGCTGGCGTCCTGGTGGTCGAGGATTCGGCTCAAGCTCACGGCGCATTGTGGCGGGGAAAGCGCGCCGGTTCCATGGGTGTGGCGGCCGGCTTCAGCTTCTACCCCGCCATGAACCTCGGGGCGCTTGGTGACGGTGGAGCGATTACGACCAACGACGGCGAGCTGGCCGGGAGGATGAGGCAGCTGGCAAACCATGGCCGTTCCTCGAACTCGCGCTATGAGCATGACGTCCCTGGGCGAAATAGCCGACTGGACTCGCTGCAAGCCGCAGCCCTGCGGGTGAAGTTGGCCGAGTTGGATCGCTGGAACAAATGTCGCCACAACGCCGCCCATACATACGAGCGCAAGCTCCCAGCATCCTTCGTCCCCTACCTAGAGGCCGAAGGGGCGGACAGCGCTTATCACCTGTTTGTTGTACGCACCACGGTGGTGGATCGGGATGTGGTGGGAACCGCACTGTCAGACGCCGGCATTGGCTGGGGCATCCACTATCCGATTCCGTGCCACCTCCAAGCCTCACTGCGCGTTGAGGGGCAAGCGTCCCTTCCCGTCAGCGAATCCCATGCGCCCCAACTCATATCCCTCCCGATGCATCCCCACCTCACGCCCGCCGAGGTAGAGCGGGTGTGCGCCGTCCTTGCCGAGGTTCAAGCCCGACACCAGAGCGAAGCTGCGTAGTCTCACAATCGCTGTCATTTCACCTGCCTTGAGCGCCGCCAACCTCGAGTTCCGCAACGATCACCTCTTCGGGGGGAAGTGAAGCAAATGGGGGCCAGCATCGCCTCGGCGAAGCTGGCCCCCCGTACCTCCGTTTGAATTCGGCCGGTGGCTAACCTGCTGTAATGGCAGAACACAAAGTGATCGCCGAGCAACTCATCGACGGTCGAAGCTGGGTGAGCCAACCGGCGGTATCCCCCGACGGTAAGAGTGTTGCGTGTGTCGTGCACACAACGAGTCTGGAGAAGAACAAGAGCTTCTCCCAGGTGTGGCTCAACGGTGCGCCCCTCACCGGTGGCGAGCACGACAATTCGCCAACGTGGTCCCCAACAGGTGATGCACTGGTCTTCACTTCTCGGCGGGGAGAGAAGGACGGTGAGGGCACACTCCATGTGCTCCCGATCACCGGCCCGGGTGAGGTGCGCACGCTCTGCTCACTCGCCGAGGGAATCGACGCGCCAAGCTATTCTCCAGATGGAAAGTGGTTGGCGTTTCTGAGTCGCACCCGATCCGAGGACGCAAAACCCGACGACGAGACGTTGCAGCCGGCCCGCAAGATAGAACGGTTCGTCAGCCACCTGAATGGCGACGGGTGGATCTTTGATCGCCCGATGCACCTTTATGTCGTTGCCGCCGACGGGACCGGCTCACCGCGAAACCTGACACCGGGTCCGTATCAACATGGCGGGATCGCCTGGCTTCCCGATTCGTCAGGAATCATCACATCGGCGGCCCGCCACGAAACGCGGGACACCGACCACGCTGAAGACCTCTATTTGATTTCCGTGACGGCGGAGACAGAGCCGGTCCGTCTCACCGACGGAGCCGGCCGGTATGCCCGCCCATCCGTCTCACCCGACGGATCCAGAGTTGCCTTTGTGGGTTCAACTGACAACACAGTGTTTCCAGTGAATGACCAGGTCCTGATCGGCTCGGCAACTACTCCAGAGCAACCCGGCTCCACTTATGTGGTGGCCAACACCACGCTCGACCGCACGTTCGATCCCACCGTTGGCGCCCCCGCCCCCATTTGGATAGATGACACGTCGTTATTAGCGGTGGCCGAGGATCGGGGCGAAACCCACGTGTTTCGCCTGTGCCCAGGCGACGCCGATCCCGTGGAGAAGCTGACGCCGGGGCCGGTCACCGTGACCGGAGTGTCGTGGGCGGCCGGGACCCTGGCCACCGTGCAGACCCGGGTTGACCGAGTGGAGGAGTTGTTCATCGGGGATCGGCAGGTCACCGCCGTCGGTGGCGCCATCGCCGGTTTCGCCCGGGGCTGGGAGAAGTTCTCGGTGGACACCACCGACGGCACTGACCAGATCGATGCTTGGATCATGCGGCCGGCAGATTTCGACGCCGAACGCCGATACCCCGTCTTGCTCAATGTCCACGGTGGACCCTTCACTCAATACGGGGAGTACTTCTTCGACGAAGCACAAATGCAAGCCGCCGCCGGATTCGTGGTCCTCATGGGCAATCCCCGGGGTGGAAGTGGCCGTCATACGGACTGGGGCCAGGCCATACTGGGACCCAAACACCAAGTGGGGAACGGCACCGGCTGGGGCTCTGTAGACGTGGACGATGTGCTCGCCATCCTCGACGGGGCGCTGGCGCGTTTCAGCTTCTGTGATGCCAATAGGGTGGGGATGCTCGGCGGATCCTACGGCGGATACATGGCCACGTGGCTGGCCGCCAAGCACGGCGAACGATTCAAGGGCATCTGCTCGGAGAGGGCGGTCAACAACCTCACAGCGCTGGAATGGTCCTCTGACATTGCCACCCTTTTCCATCTCGAACACGGCGTTTCGCACTTGGATGATCCCGAGTTCTATCGAGAGCGATCACCGGTCACGTACGTGGAAGACATCAGTGTCCCCATGTTGATCATCCACTCCGAAGAAGATTGGCGTTGTCCGATTGGCCAGGCCGAGGAGCTGTGGGTCGCTCTGCGCCTGCTCAACAAGGACGTTGACTTCTACCGCTTCCCAGGGGAGAACCACGAACTGTCTCGCTCGGGATCACCTTTTCACCGGGTCCAGCGGGCCCAGATAATCCTGGACTGGTTCCGCGACAAACTCGACGCCTAGCCAGCGCTGACGCCTAGCCAGCATCAAAGCGCAGCCAGCAGGATTGCCTGCGGTCGTTCCCGGTCCAATCCGTGGCACCATGACGGTGATGCGTAGCGGTTGTGGTCGGCGAAGGATTCTTATGGCTGCAGCCGTTTTTCTGGCCGGTTGTTCGTCGGGCGGCAGCGGTGCCGACGGCGCTCTCCCTTCGGTCACCCAGGACATCGGCGGTTCCACCGCTCAAACGCCGGTAACCGACGCCACCGAAACCACGGCGGTCCCGCCACCGATCGAGGACCCCACCGCCCCACCGGGACTCTATGTTTCGCCCCAGGGTGATGACGCCAATGCTGGAACGAGCCCGAGCGACGCCTTCCGAACGATCAATCACGCCGCCCAGCAGCTGAGCCCGGGTGTCACGCTCTACGTCCTGGATGGTGTGTACGAAGAGGACGCTGGCGACGGGAACGGAATCGCTATCAGCGTGTCTGGTACCGAGGATGCCTGGGTCACGATCACCGCTTACCCGGGAGCACGCCCAGTGATCCGCACCGTTCACTCCAACGGTTTGCAGGTGCAGGGTGCCAGCTATGTAGAGGTCAGCCATCTCACGTTCGAAGGAGCGGTGGAGCCCGGCAATCCCAACTACAGCGGCTCGGGGATCAACGTCGACGGTCGATATGTGGTGCAGGCAAAAAACCACCACATTCGAATCATCGGAAACACGATCTCCGGATTTGGCGGTGGCGGGATTCCTGTCACCGGAACCAGTCATCTCGAGATCCGTGACAACGTGATCTTCGATGTTGCCGCAGTTGAGCCAACGCAGCATTCGGGAATCTCCATACTCGAGCCAACCAACCCCGGCATCGGTGACGACGCCAACGGCTACTCCAACTACATCACCGGCAACGTTGTCTATGAGGTGGAGAACAAGGTTCGCAGTGAGGCCGGGCGCTTCACCGACGGAAACTGCATCATCATGGACCGGTTGCGAGTCAATGATTACCAGGGTCGAACGTTGATCGCCAACAATGTCTGTTACGACAACGGGGGCCGGGGCGTTCAGGTGTATCAGTCCTCCAAGGTCGACGTGGTCCACAACACGCTCTATCAGAACCTCAAGACCCCCGAGATCGCCTCCCGTGGCGGCGATCTCGGCGCCTTCGAATCCAGTGACGTTGTCTTCGCCAATAATCTCGTGTTCGCCAATGAGGGTCTGTTTCCCGCCCGTTCGGCCGACTCCAGCGGCATCGTCTTCGAGAACAACTTGTATGTGGGCTCCCGCCCAGCGAACTATGGCGGGGCCGAACACGACGGAGAAATCGTCATCACCGATGTCGATCGAGAACTCGTAGTTTCCGCCGGGTCGGCGTCGGATGCTCGTGCGTATGACCTGGTGAAAGGATCCAGCGCGATCGACGCCGGAAGCACGCGGTTCGTCAATGTGGTGGATCGGGACTTCGCCGGAAGAGACCGGTCTCGGGGCTCCGCTCCAGATATCGGCGCATTCGAATACCCGCTCGACTGATCTGTCGCCGGAGGTGGGACTTTTGTCCCAAACCGCGGCAGTAATCGGCCGAATTTGGGTTCCGGAGTTTCTACTGCGGCGCTCAAGAGTCTACAAAGGGGGGCATGAGTGCACCGGAGTATGTAAAGCATGAAGATCTCAAGCAGTGGGTCGAGGAGATGGCAGAACTCTGCCAACCAGACAGCATTTACTGGTGCGACGGGTCCGATGAGGAATATGACCGTCTCTGTCAGGAACTGGTGGACGCCGGCACGTTTACCAGGCTGAACCCCGAGCTACGGCCCAACAGTTTCCTGGCCCGGACCGACCCCAGCGACGTCGCTCGCGTCGAGGGTCGTACCTACATCTGCTCCCGAACCAAGGGCGACGCCGGTCCCACCAACAACTGGATGGACCCCGATGAGATGAAGGAGATTCTCAACGGCGTCTTTGCTGGCTCGATGAAGGGACGCACGATGTACGTGATCCCCTTCAGCATGGGACCGCTCGGTTCCGACATCGCCCAGCTCGGCGTGGAGATCAGCGATTCCGCCTACGTTGCAGTCAACATGAAGATAATGACCCGAATGGGGCGGGGGGCCCTCGATGTCATGGGCACCGACGGGGAATTCATTCCCTGTATGCATTCCATCGGTGCTCCGCTGGAACCGGGTCAGGCCGATGTTGAATGGCCCTGCAACCCCGACGAGAAGTACATCGTCCACTTCCCTGAAGAGCGCTCGATCTGGAGTTATGGCAGCGGCTACGGGGGCAATGCGCTACTCGGTAAGAAGTGTCTGGCGCTTCGTATTGCGTCCACCATGGCTCGCGACGACGGCTGGCTTGCCGAACACATGCTGATCATGGGCGTCACCGAGCCAAACGGCGACAAGACCTACGTTGGCGCCGCCTTCCCCAGCGCGTGTGGCAAAACCAACTTCGCCATGATCGTGCCTCCGCCTGCCTTCGCCGACGAGGGTTGGAAGGTGACCACGGTCGGCGATGACATCGCCTGGATCAAGCCGTCCTCGGATGGCAAGTTGTATGCCATCAACCCTGAGGCCGGTTACTTCGGCGTAGCTCCGGGCACGTCGATGTCAACCAACCCTTCCGCGGTCATCACGATCCAGTCCAACACGATCTTCACCAACGTTGCTCTCACCGATGATGGCGACGTTTGGTGGGAAGGTATGGACGGCGACGTGCCGGCCCACCTGATCGACTGGCGCGGCAACGACTGGACCCCGGAGTCGGAGGAGAATGCGGCACACCCCAACTCACGGTTCACCTGCCCCGCCGAACAGAACCCGGTGATCGACCCCAATTACGATGACCCCAAGGGCGTTCCGATCAACGCCTTCATCTTCGGCGGCCGCCGTTCCGACACCATGCCGCTTGTGGTCCAGGCGTTCAACTGGACCTATGGCGTCTACCTCGCCGCAACCGGCGGCTCTGAAACCACCGCGGCGGCCTTCGGTCAGCGCGGCGTAGTCCGGCGAGACCCATTCGCTATGTTGCCCTTTGCCGGCTACCACATGGGCGATTACTTCAACCACTGGCTCAGCTTCGGTCGCAACATCCCCAACCCGCCCCGGATCTTTGGTGTCAACTGGTTCCGTAAGGACGACCAGGGTCGTTTTGTCTGGCCCGGCTTCGGCGAGAACATGCGCATCCTCGAGTGGATCGTGAAGCGGTCCAAGGGGGAGGCGTTTGCTCTGGAAAGCCCGCTGGGGTGGATGCCTCGTCACCAGGACATCACCTGGAAGGGTCTCGAGAGCTTCAGCGAGGCCGAGTTCCTCAAGGCTATGTCGATAGATCGCGAGGAGTGGAACGCCGAGCTGCTGGCCCACGAAGAGCTCTTCACTCGCCTTCATGATCGCCTGCCCGGCGAAATGCGAGCCATTCGAGACCTCATCCGGTCGGCGCTGTTCCGCAGTCCCGAGCACTGGGAAATGACCGGCGACCCCACCTAGTTTTCCTGAGCAGAATCTTGGCTTTCGAAGTTTCGCGCTCGTAATGATCGACGAGGTGGGATAACCCGGTGCGCTCGGTAGCCTGTCCAGTCGGCACGGCCGTAGGCGAGCCTTGCCCCGAAACAGTTACCGAAGTTCGTCTAACCATCCCGATCGATTCCCAAGAGCCTCGAAAGTCGTATGCCCACAATTCAGCAATTGGTCCGAAAGGGCCGTGAATCAAAGCCCAAGAAGGGCACAACACCCGCTCTGAAGGGATCGCCCCAGCGCCGCGGGGTGTGCACCCGCGTGTACACCGCTACTCCGAAGAAGCCCAACTCTGCGCTTCGGAAGGTGGCCCGTGTGCGCCTGAGCAGTGGTATCGAGGTAACGGCGTACATTCCCGGCGAAGGCCACAACCTCCAAGAACACAGCATCGTGCTGGTTCGTGGCGGTCGTGTGAAGGATCTTCCTGGTGTTCGCTACAAGATCGTTCGAGGAACCCTGGATACCGCCGGTGTCCGCGACCGTAAGCAAGCCCGTAGCCGCTACGGCGTGAAGAAGGATTAGAGATGCCTCGTAAGGGACCCGCCCCTCGCCGTGAGCTCGTACCGGACCCGGTGTACCGCAGCGTGCTCGTCACCCAACTCGTCAACAAGGTGCTCCTCTCGGGCAAGAAGACCGTCGCCGAGCGAGCCGTCTACGAGGCTCTGGAGATCGTGGGCGAGAAGACCGGTGGTGATCCCGTCGCCACGCTCAAGCGAGCGGTCGACAACGTCCGCCCCCAACTAGAGGTCCGGAGTCGCCGCGTCGGCGGCGCCACCTATCAGGTACCGGTGGAGGTTCGCCCTCGCCGGGCAACCACCCTCGCCGTGCGTTGGATGGTTACCTTCTCCCGCCAGCGTCGGGAGCGTTCCATCTCCGAACGCCTGGCCAATGAGATTCTCGATGCCTCCAACGGCATCGGAGCATCGGCCAAGCGTCGCGAAGATCTCCATAAGATGGCCGAGTCCAACAAAGCGTTCGCACACTACCGCTGGTAGGCGAACCCTATTTCCGTTCTCAGAGACAAAGGCACAAACAAGAAATGTCAGCTCGAATAACGCCCCTCGCGCGGTACCGCAATATCGGCATCATGGCCCATATCGACGCCGGCAAGACCACCACCACCGAGCGCATCCTCTACTACACCGGCAAGAACTACAAGATCGGTGAGGTTCACGACGGCGGCGCAACCATGGACTGGATGGAACAGGAGCAGGAGCGCGGCATCACCATTACGTCTGCGGCAACCACCTGTTTCTGGAAAGATCACCGGATCAATATCATCGACACCCCCGGGCATGTCGACTTCACCGTGGAGGTCGAGCGCTCTCTGCGCGTCCTCGACGGTGCAGTAGCCGTCTTCGATGGCGTTGCCGGTGTGGAGCCCCAGACCGAAACCGTGTGGCGCCAGGCCGACAAGTACGGCGTTCCCCGCATGTGTTTCATCAACAAGCTCGATCGCACGGGTGCTGATTTCTATTTCTGTCTGGACACCATCAAGGAACGTCTCACCCAGGATGTAGCGGTCATTCAGCTGCCCATCGGCATCGAGATGGAATTCCTCGGCGTTATCGACCTCATCAAGATGAAGGCCCTGGTCTGGCCGCCAACAACTGACGAAAAGGACCTTGGCGCCACGTACGAGGAAGTGGAGATTCCCGCGGAGTATCAGGAGCAGGCCGACGAATACCGAGCTCTGCTGGTGGAAGCCATCGCCGGGACCGACGACGACCTCATGCTGAAGTACCTCGAGGACGAGGAGTTCAACGAGGCTGAACTGCGCGCTGCATTGCGCCGGGCCACGATCAACAACAAGCTCGTTCCAATTCTGTGCGGTACCGCCTTCAAGAACAAGGGTGTTCAGCCGTTGCTCGATGCGGTGATCGACTACCTCCCGTCGCCTGTTGATCTTCCGCCCGTCGAGGGCATCGCTCTCAAGGGCGGCGACGAGATGACTCGCAAACCTGACGACGATGAGTCCTTCAGCGCTCTCGCCTTCAAGATCATGAGCGCCCCCCAAGTTGGTAAGCTGGCCTACTTCCGGGTCTATTCCGGCAGCCTTTCCAAGGGTGACCAGGTGCTCAACACCCGCACCGGTTCCAAAGAACGCATGGGCCGTCTGCTCGAGATGCATGCCAACAAGCAGGAAGACCGCGATGTGGCCATGACCGGCGACATCATGGCCGCCATCGGCATGAAGAACGTTCGCACTGGCGACACGCTCACCGCAGCCAACGACGCCATCGTCCTCGAGAACCTGACGTTCCCGGACCCTGTCATTCACGTTGCTGTAGAGCCCAAGACCAAGGCTGACCAGGACAAGATGGCCAAGGCCCTCATGACCTTGTCTGAAGAGGACCCTACCTTCACCGTCCACACCGACGAAGAAACGGGTCAAACCATCATCGCCGGTATGGGCGAGCTGCACCTCGAAGTGCTGGTGGACCGCATGCTGCGGGAATATCGGGTGGACGCCACCGTCGGCAAGCCGCAGGTGGCCTACCGCGAGACAATCACCGGCAGTGTGATCAAGGACACCTATACCCACAAGAAGCAGACGGGTGGTTCTGGTCAGTTCGCTGAGGTCACGATCGACATGGAACCCTCTGGCGTTGGCCAGGGGTATGAGTTCATCGACAAGATCAGCGGCGGCCGTATTCCAAAGGAATACATCGGTCCCGTGGATCAAGGCATACGGGAGGCCATGACCAACGGCGTCCTTGCAGGTTTCACCACCGTGGATGTGCGAGTCACCCTGCAAGATGGCAAGTTCCACGACGTGGACTCCAGCGAGATGGCGTTCAAGATCGCTGGCACCATGGCTTTCAAGCAGGCCGCTCGCAAGGCCAAGCCAGTACTCCTCGAGCCGGTCATGAGCGTCGAAGTGGTCACCCCAGAGGACTACATGGGCGACGTGATCGGTGACCTCAACTCTCGTCGTGGCCGAGTGGGCCAGATGGAGGCCCGGGGCGCCAACCAGGTAGTGACGGCCGAAGTGCCGCTCTCAGAGATGTTCGGTTATGTGAACGACCTGCGGTCGAAAACTCAAGGCCGTGCCAGTTACACGATGCAGTTTGCTAACTATCAGCAGACTCCCGGTAACGTTCAAGAAGAAATCGTAAAGCGCATCCGGGGCGAGTAGACCTTCACCGGATTCATGAAAGGAAACAGCCCCGATGGGTAAAGCAAAGTTTGAGCGTACGAAGCCGCATGTGAATGTGGGGACGATGGGTCATATTGATCATGGGAAGACGACGTTGACGGCGGCGATTACGAAGGTGTTGGCGGATCGTGTTGCGGGGAATACGGTGACGACGTTTGCGAATATTGATAAGGCGCCGGAGGAGCGTGAGCGGGGGATCACGATCAATGTGTCGCATGTTGAGTATGAGACGGAGAAGCGGCATTACGCGCATGTTGATATGCCGGGGCATGCGGATTACATCAAGAATATGATTACGGGTGCGGCTCAGATTGATGGGGCGATTTTGGTGGTGTCGGCGGCGGATGGTCCGATGCCTCAGACTCGGGAGCATGTGTTGTTGGCGCGTCAGGTGGGTGTGCCGGCGATTGTGGTGGCGTTGAATAAGGCGGACATGGTGGATGATGAGGAGTTGTTGGAGTTGGTGGAGTTGGAGGCTCGTGAGCTTCTTGGGGAGTATGAGTTTCCTGATGATTGTCCGGTGGTGCATGTTTCGGCGTTGAAGGCGTTGGAGGGTGATGAGGCTGCTGGTGACAAGATTATGGAGTTGATGGATGCGGTGGATGAGTACATTCCGATGCCGGTCCGGGAGTTGGATAAGCCGTTTTTGATGCCGATTGAGGATGTGTTTTCGATTACTGGTCGTGGGACTGTGGTGACGGGGAAGGTGGAGCAGGGTCAGGTGAATACGGGGGATTCGTTGGAGATTGTTGGTATTCGTGACACGCAGAAGACCACGTGTACGGGGGTGGAGATGTTCAGGAAGCTTCTGGATCAGGGTCAGGCGGGGGATAATATTGGTGCGTTGTTGCGGGGGATTGAGAAGGATCAGGTGCAGCGTGGTCAGGTGTTGGCGAAGCCGGGTTCGATTACTCCGCACACTACGTTTGAGGCGCAGGTGTATGTGTTGACTAAGGAAGAGGGTGGGCGTCATAAGCCGTTTTTCGCGAATTATCGTCCCCAGTTTTATTTCCGGACTACTGATATCACGGGTTCGGTGACGTTGCCGGAGGGGACTGAGATGTGTATGCCGGGGGATAACACCGAGATGAGTGTGGAGTTGATCAACCCGATCGCTATGGATGAGGGTCTCCGGTTCGCTATCCGTGAAGGTGGCCGCACCGTCGGCGCCGGCCGAGTCACCAAGATCGTCGCCTGATGGCCGCTTCCCAGAAAATCCGGATCCGTCTCAAGGCCTATGACCATGAGATCATCGATCAGAGCACGGCCAAGATCGTAGAAACCGTAGCCCGCACCAATGCGGCGTTCCGGGGCCCGATTCCGCTGCCCACCGAGAAGCACCGCTTCTGTGTGATTCGTTCACCGCACAAGTACAAGGACTCGCGGGAGCACTTCGAGATGCGTATCCATAAACGCCTCATCGATATTCTCGAGCCCAACCCAAAGACCGTCGACAGCCTCCAGCGCCTCGAGTTGCCGGCCGGTGTCGACATCGAGATCAAGATCCAGCAGGTCTGATCCCGGCCCTTCGGGGCCAGAAACGAATGAACGGGCGGCCTACGGGTCGTCCGTTCCGCGTAGCGCGAAGCTTTGGACCGCGCCTCGGGTTGCGAACTAGCGTGGCCGGATGGAGAAGATCGACCCGGACCTGGTGGGGGATGAACGGACGCTGGTGAATCAATTTCTCGACTACCAGCGGGCGCAGATCCTCTACAAGAGCAAGGGCCTCAATCCGGAGCAGGTTCGGGCCTGCCTTCCAACCTCGGACATCTCGATCGGCGGAATGCTCAAACACCTCACTCTCGTAGAGGACTACTGGTTCGACGTGATCTTCGCCGGCCGGCCCGAAGGTGCCCCATGGAACACCATCGACTGGGAATCCGACCCGGATTGGGAGTGGCGCACCGGCGCCAACGATCCTTTGGATGAGCTGCTCGACAGGTATCGGGCGGCAATCGCTCGAAGCACCGTAACGGTGGCCGAGGCGCCGAGTTTGGACCAACTCGCCGCTGTGCCCGATGCGCACGGCCGGCAGCCTTCGCTGCGCTGGATTCTCCTTCACATGATTGAAGAAACCGCCCGTCACGCCGGTCACCTCGATCTCCTGCGGGAATCCATCGACGGACTCGTGGGGGAGTAGAACCTCCTCACTCGGGGTCGGGAGCACAACGAGCCGGTCTCCTAAAAGTGACCTAGGTTCCAGACAGGGGTCGGATATCCACTCACCCTTGATTGGACACCCGAGTTCAAGGAGAAGCAAATGGCGCTTACAATCCACGCACCGCACTTACCTCATTTTGAGGACTGGGCGAGGCACCGCACGATGATGATTGGGATTGCGGCCGTCGCGATTACCGCGGGAACGGTGTATGTGGTGCAACAGCAGACCACCGACTCGACTCCGGCGGCTACCTCGTCGGCACCGGCGGCCGCCGCTTCGGCTCCAGCTGCTGCTGTGGCGATTTCGACCGAAGGGCCGGGATCGAACTCGCTGAACGCTACTCCGTTGGCGCCCGCTGCTTCGGCTCCAGCTGCTGCTGTGGCGATTCCGACCGAAGGGCCGGGATCGAACTCGCTGAACGCTACTCCGTTGGCGCCCGCTGCTTCGACGCCCTCCGCCGCTGCTTCGTCGGAGTTTCGCTCGGGTCATCTTCTCCCCGGTACGGGCACCGTTGATAGTGCTCTGCCTGCCGCTGTCGCCACACCGGGATCGAACTCGCTGAACGCTACTCCGTTGGCGCCCGCTGCTTCGACGCCCTCCGCCGCTGCTTCGTCGGAGTTTCGCTCGGGTCATCTTCTCCCCGGTACGGGCACCGTTGATAGTGCTCCGGCCGCCGCAGCGGTTGATACGGGGGAGTTTCTCGGGTTGAACACCGCTCCGGCTGCGCCTGCAGCGGTTGGATCGGCGGCGTTCCGCTCCGGTCACCTCCTCCGTTGATACCGGTGAGTTCTTTGAAGCCTTCAGCACTGACGCTCAAGCCGCCGGGCTCTGAGATTTCCCTACCGGTAGTCAGCGGAACTGGTTGTGCGCCCTCGCCAAGCGCATTGATCACACAAAGTATGCTCTGGTCAAATCGGCGCCTGTTCGCCATACTTGGCTAGGAAGGGACCGGTTACCATGAAACCCTCGCTGAGTGACGAAGCATGGCGGTGGATAAGACGCGAAGGGCGCAGGGTGACCTTCGTCCGGGGTGAGCGGCTGATGACCGAAGGCGCACGCGCTAGCCATGTTTACGCAATCGCTGTTGGAGAGGTGAAGGCGCTGGCCGAGAGTAGTTCAGGCCACCCCGTCCTGCTCGCGCTCATTGGCCCCGATCAGACCATCGGAATCTTGTCTGCCTTCGATCAACGAACCCGGGAATTCACTGCAATCGCCAGGAACAATGTGATCGCGTGGAAACTCACTCGTCAGCAGTTCGGGCGGCTTCTCACCGAGCTCCCTCTGGTCGGCGACGCTCAATTGGAAGCGTTTGCAACCCGCTTTCGACTGTTGATTAACATGTGTGTTGGGCGGTCAGACGATCTGTCTTGCCGCATCAGCAGGCGACTTCAGACGATGTCGGCAGATATGAGTTGTCGAGACTTGGAGCTGACCCAGAGCGAACTTGCCAGTTGGGTAGGCGCTAGTCGGGAGGCAACGGTGCGGTGCCTCAAGCGGCTCCGGGCTTCGGGCGCCATTGCAACCCATCGCGGTGGCATCACGATCTTGAGCAAGGAGAAGCTCTCCCAGTTCCAGACCTGACCGACACCTCTCGGCCGCAGCTGGTTCCCGCGAGAATCGCTGATCCGCGGCGGCGGTTCGGTGTCCCAGAAAGCCCGTCGCGGAAAGCGATCCTGGTTACATACAGGCGTCGGAACTACACGCACTATTGAACAATCCTACGAGTTCAAGGAGAAAGCAATGGCGCACACAATCCACGCACCGCACTTACCTCATCTGGAGGATTGGGCGAGGCACCGCACCTTGATGATCGGGATCGCGGCCGTCGCGATTACCGCAGGCACGGTCTATGTAGTGCAGCAGCAGACCAACGACTCGACGCCGGCGGCGACCTCGTCGGCTCCAGCCGCCACCGGTTCGTTGGAGCTCCGCGCTGGCCCCAGTCGGGCTGGATCGAAGGCGTTTGGGAGTGCTCCCGCCGCGGCTACCGCTTCGGTTGAGCTCCGCTCCGGTCACCTCCTCCCGGGAACCGGCATGGTGGAAGGTGCCACGGTTGCCGCTTCGGCTCCAGCCGCTGTTGATTCCTCGGCGTTCCGCTCCGGTCACCTTCTCCCGGGAACGGATTCATCTGAGCGTGCTCCGCTCACCAGCTCCGTGCCACGAGTGAGTGTCCACGGGCGTTAGACCTCTTCCGGGCCAACTTCGGCTCCGGTCAGCGCCTCTGTCGGTACCGGTGAGTTCTTCGGCCGATGTTGGAGCTGCCGGGCCCTGAGAGTGTTCGAGTCGGTTGTCAGATTTCGGGTGTCCGCTAGCCCATAGAGGGCGCAAATCTAGGCCTATTCAAGATGGAGCCTTTTCGCCATACTTGGCGAGAAAGGGACGTAATTCCTTGAAACCCTCACTGAGTGACGAAGCATGGCAGTGGATAAAGCGCGAAGGGCGCCGGGTGACCTTTGTTCGGGGTGAGCGGTTGATGACCGAAGGTGAACGCGCCAGCCATGTCTACGCGATCGCGTCGGGGGAGGTGAAGGCCCTGGCCGAGAGCAGTTCAGGCAACCCCGTCCTTCTTGCACTGATCGGCCCTGATCAGACCATCGGACTTCTGTCTGCCTTTGATCGAGGGCCCCGAGAATTCACTGCGATCGCGAGGAACAATGTGACGGCGTGGATACTCACGGGCCCGCAGTACGGCCGGATGCTCATTCAGCTTCCCTCGGTCGGTGCTGCACAGCTCGAAGCGGTGGCAACGCGGTTTCGAATGTCGATGCGAATGAGTGTTGAACGATCAGATGATCTGGCATGCCGCATCAGCAGGCAACTTCAGACGATGTCGACCGATACGAGTTGTGAGAGACTTGCAGCTGACTCAGAGCGAGCTCGCCAGCTGGGTGGGTGCCACTCGAGAGGCAACTGGGCGATGCCTCGGGCGGCTGAGGGCGTCCGGTGCTATCGCTACCCACCGTGGTGGTATCACGATTCTGAGCGAGGAGCGGCTCGCTCAGTTCCAAGCGTCACATCAGCACGCAGGTTCTGCGGCTGGGACAGACTCTCCGTTGTCCATGTGACCCGAGATGGCGCTTCAGCGCCACGGGTGATCGGACGCACAACGAAGATCGCTTGAAATACTGGTTTTCGAGGTGGGCGCGCGGTGGTTCCGGCGTTATCGTTGCATGGTTCGCCTCTGGGTAGGCCCTGCGCAAAGAGACTCACGTCGCGTGCGGGGAACCCTCCGGAAGTAGTTTATTCGACCGTTTACGGCCCAGTTTCGGCTGAGCCCGCTGACGAAAGTGCAAGCAGATGACAGTAAAAGCAATCGTCGGTCGTAAGGCCGGCATGACACAGGTGTGGAGTGAAGACAACCATCTTCTTCCCGTCACCGTGATCGAGGTTCAGCCCGTGCGGGTCGTCGTCATCAAGACGGTCGAAAACGACGGGTACAACGCCCTCCAAGTCACCTTTGGCCCTGCTCGCCGCAAGATCAACAAACCCGAGCAAGGACATTTCGATGCCGCTGGTGTCGAGGCCGGTCGTGAATTGCTCGAACTTCGGATGGAAGACGTCTCGGGATTCGAAGTTGGTCAAGAGATCCCGCTTGACACGTTCGAACCCGGCGACATGGTAGACGTCTCGGGCATTAGCAAGGGTAAGGGCTTTGCCGGCGTCATGAAGCGTCATAACTTCAAAGGGCAGCGCGCCACCCACGGCGCCCACCTCGTGCACCGCATGCCCGGCTCTATCGGCCAATGCGCCACGCCGGCTCGGGTGTTCAAAGGCAAGAAAATGGCCGGTCACATGGGCAACCAGAAGGTCACCCAGCAGAACCTGGTGGTCGTGAAGGTTGACACCGAACTGGGTGCCCTCATGGTGAAGGGCGCCGTTCCCGGTGCCAAGAATGGCCTCGTCACAGTGAAGAACGCAGTGAAGAAGAAGGTGCAAGCCTGATGGTTGCAGTATCGGTAACGTCTGCCAAGGGTTCCAAGACCGGCTCTCTGGAGCTGGACAGCGAGCTGTTTGGAATCGAACCCAACGTGCCCGTGATGCACCAGGTGGTGACGGCTCAGTTGGCTGCTCGCCGAGCTGGTACTCACAGCACCAAAACTCGCGCCGAGGTCCGCGGCGGTGGCGCCAAGCCGTGGCGCCAAAAAGGCACCGGCCGGGCTCGCCAGGGCTCTACCCGGGCGCCACATTGGGTTGGCGGCGGCGTTGCCCATGGGCCAAAGCCCCGCGATTACTCCCAGAAGACCCCCAAGAAGATGGTGAAGCTCGCCCTTCGCTCGGCCTTGTCAGACCGGGCCTCGGACTCCAAGGTCGTCGTGGTTGATTCTTGGGGCATCGATGCTCCGAGCAGCAAGTCCGCCCAGGCCGTCCTCACCGCCAACAAGGTGGAGGGCAAGGCGCTCGTAGTCATCGACCGCGGTGCCGAGTCCGTATGGAAGAGCTTTCGGAACCTCACCAATGTTCATGTGATCAGCGTGGATCAGCTCAACACCTATGACGTGCTGTGCGCTGACTACCTGGTCTTCGACGCCGAGACCCTCGTGGCCGCCGGCGCTGCCGAAGCGAAGAAGTAGGAAGGTCTCACTCATGCGCAGTCCACACGACATCATCATCCGGCCGATCATCTCCGAAAAGACCTACGGCCAAGCCGAGGCCCTCAGCGTGTACACCTTTGTCGTACACCCGTCGGCCTCCAAGCCCGAGATCTCCGACGCTGTCGAAGCAATCTTCGACGGGGTCAAGGTGTCCAAGGTCAACACCATGAACCGCAAGGGAAAATCCATCCGTAACCGCAAGAACAACCGCTTGTCCAAGCGGTCCGACACCAAACGAGCCATCGTCACCCTCTCCGAGGGTTCGATCGAGCTCTACAGCAGCTGAGAGGGGCAGGGATAATGGCTATTCGCAAACGCAAGCCCACCAGTGCCGGACGTCGTTTCCAGACGAGCAGCGACTTCGCCGAGGTCACAACCTCGACACCAGAAAAGTCGCTCATCGTCAAGCAATCAAAATCTGGCGGCCGTAACAACCACGGACGCAAGACCAGCCGGCATCGCGGCGGTGGTCACAAGCGTCGCTATCGCGTCATCGACTTCCGTCGCAACAAAGATGGTGTGCCGGCCACGGTCGCCTCCATCGAGTACGACCCCAACCGCAACTGCCGCATCGCTCTGCTTCACTACCACGACGGTGAGAAGCGTTACATCCTGGCCCCCCGGGGCCTGACCGTTGGCGACCAGGTCGAGAGTGGTCCAGGGAGCGACATCAGGCCGGGCAATGCCATGCCAATGCGCTTCATTCCCGTCGGCACGGTGCTCCACAACGTAGAACTTCAACCCGGTGGTGGTGCCAAGATGGCCCGTTCCGCCGGTACCAGCGTGCAACTTGTTGCCAAGGAAGGCGAAAACGCCACCTTGCGCCTGCCGTCCACCGAAATGCGCCGTGTCATGATCGACTGTGTCGCCACGATCGGCGAGGTCGGTAACGCCGAGTTCGAGTTGATCAAGGTTGGCAAGGCGGGCCGTAACCGCTGGCAGGGCAAGCGCCCCCAGACTCGTGGTGTAGCAATGAACCCTGTTGACCATCCCCACGGTGGTGGCGAAGGTAAGACCTCGGGTGGTCGTCACCCAGTGTCCCCGTGGGGACAACCGGAAGGACGTACGCGTGACCGCTCCAAGAAGTCCAATGACAAGATCATCCGCCGTAGGCGGACACGTGGCGGACGGAGGTAAGAGATGCCGCGCAGTTTGAAAAAGGTGCCTTTATCGACGATCACCTGCTGAAGAAGGTCGATGCTCTCAACGACAAGAACGAGAAGAAGGTCATCAAGACCTGGTCTCGTCGCTCCACCATCATTCCCGACATGGTGGGCCACACCATTGCCGTTCACGACGGTCGTAAGCATGTCCCGGTCTACATCACCGAATCCATGGTGGGGCACAAGCTTGGTGAGTTTTCACCGAGCCGGACGTTCAAGTTCCACGCCGGTATGGAAAAGGGCGCACGTCGATGACCATCGCACCTACGCATGATCGCCCGCACGCCCGTTGCACGGTGAAGTTCGTTCGCATGTCGGCCTCCAAGGTCCGCGTAGTGATGGACCTCATTCGTGGCGAGCATGTGGTCGACGCCATCGAGACGCTGGCGCTCAGCCCCCGGCTAGCTTCCCAAGACATCGCCAAGGCTCTTCGCTCTGCGGTGGCCAACGCCAACCACAATGAAGAGATCCCCACCGAGGAACTCTATGTGTCGGCGTGTTATGCCGATGAGGGTCCAACGCTCAAGCGGTTCCGTCCCCGGGCCCGCGGTCGTGCTGGCAAGATCATGAAGCGCACCTGCCACATCACCGTGGAAGTTGCTCGTATGACCGATGAGGAAATCACTCGTCGCAACGCTCGCCTCGAGGCCAAGGGTGGCACCTCCGCCAAGAAGCCCAGCGCCGACCGCTCCAAGCGGGTGGCCAAGTCCAAGGCTGCCTCTGACAAGGCCGAGGTCGACGAGACCAAGCCCACCGCTGCGGTTGCAGCCACAGAAGTAGACGAGACCACTGCCTCCGGCGAGACCGAGTCCACTACCACAGAGCCCACCAAGAAAGCCGCCGAGGACAAGGCGGACAAAGCTCAGGCAGTGGCGGATCAGCCAGAGGCTGAGCCCGAGGCAGAGGCTGAAACTGCTGAGCCGGAGTCCGAAGCCAAGTCCACCACAATCGACTCCGACGATGACGGCGAAGTGAATGCCGTCGACGCCTCCCCGTACGGCGACGGCTCTCATGCTCTGATAGATGACGATCCCGAGCAGATGCCCGCTGGATTCGATATCAAGGGCAATGCCTCGTCGAAGCTCTACCACGTACCTGGTAGCGCGTTCTACAACCGCACCAAGGCCGAGGTCTGGTTCGCCAGCACCGATGCCGCAGAAGCCGCTGGCTTCGAACTACCGCCAAGCCAGCGAGAGGACAAATAAATGGGCCAGAAAGTAAACCCGTACGGCTTCCGCCTGGGCATCACCACCGACTGGAAATCACGGTGGATCGCCGACCGTGGCCAGTATCGCGATTACCTCATCGAAGACCGCAATGTTCGCAGTTATCTGATGACGGAACTGCCAAACGCGGCGATCAGCCGTATCGAGGTCGAGCGCACCCGCGACAAACTCCAGATCGATGTGCACACGGCTCGGCCGGGCATCGTGATCGGGCGCAAAGGCTCCGAGGCGGATCGCCTCCGCCAGGGTCTTTCCAAGCTCACCGGCAACCCTCGTGTGAAGCTCAACATCATCGAGATCAAGTCCGCAGAACTCGACGCCGCTCTGATTGCTCAGGGTGTTGCCGACCAGTTGGCAGGCCGTATGGCGTTCCGGCGGGCGATGAAGCGGGCCGTGCAACAGGCCATGAAGGCCGGCGCCCTCGGTATCCGGATCCAGTGCTCGGGCCGCCTTGGCGGTGCCGAGATGAGTCGAACCGAGTGGTACCGCGAAGGGCGAGTGCCGCTTCATACGCTGCGAGCCGATGTGGATTACGGTCTGCGCGAAGCCCACACCACCTATGGCCGCATTGGTGTGAAGGTGTGGCTTTACAAGGGCGACATTCTTCCCTACAAGTCCTCCACCGCCGAGAAAGCCGCCAAGGAAGCTGCGGCCAACGTTGGCATCGAAGAGGGAACAACCGATACACCTCGGAAGGTCGTTTCGTCCCGCCGGCCCACCAAGGGTGTCGATGCCGAAACCGTCGCCGAGCCGGCACCACTGGTTCGGGAGGCCGACCCGGAATTCGAGCGTCTGCTGGCCGAAGAAGAAGCTATCGAGGCTTCGTTGAAGGACAAGAACGAAGATCTTTCGTTCCGACCCACGGATGGTGACTGATCATGCTCATGCCCAAGAAAGTGGCACATCGCAAACATCATCGTGGTCGCACCCGCGGCACCGCCAAGGGTTCCACGCAAGTGAACTTCGGTGAATACGGCATTCAGGCTATCGAACCGGGCTGGATTACCAGCCGCCAGATCGAGGCCGCCCGTATCGCCATGACCCGTCACGTGAAGCGTGGCGGCAAGGTCTGGATCAACGTGTTCCCCGACAAGCCCGTCACCGCCAAGCCGGCAGAGACCCGCATGGGATCGGGCAAAGGCAACCCTGAGCACTGGGTTGCCGTCGTCAAGCCAGGCCGGATCCTCTTCGAGCTGGCCTACCCAGACGAAGAGATCGCCCGGGGTGCCCTCAACCGAGCGATCCAGAAGTTGCCGATCAGGGCACGGATCGTTACCCGAGAGGATGGCTTCGATGGCTGATGCCGTAACCGAACAATCTGACGCCGAGCTCTTGGAGAGCTTGGTCGATGCCAAGAAAGAGCTGTTCAACCTACGGTTTCAGCTCGCCACCGGACAGCTTGCGAACCCCGCTCGCATCCGAGAGATTAAGAAAGGCGTCGCCCGGGTTCGTACCGAGCAGCGCCGTCGCCAACTCGCTGAGACAGGAGCCAACTAATGGCAACCGAAGACAGTGCAACCGGCACTGAGCGCAACAATCGGAAGATGCGTGAAGGCGTGGTCTACTCCGCCAAAATGGACAAGACCGCGATTGTGGAAGTGACCCGCCGGTCTCGCCACCCGCAGTACTCGAAGACGGTTCAGCACCGTGCTCGTTATTACGTGCACGATGAAGAAAACACCCTGAACGCCGGCGACCGGGTTCGGATTGCCGAAACCCGCCCGCTTAGCAAGAACAAGCGCTGGCGCTTGGTGGATGTTTTGGAGCGTGCACGGTGATTCAGCAAGAAACCCGACTCCGGGTGGCCGACAACTCCGGGGCGCGCGAAGTGCTCTGCATCAAGGTGTTGGGCGGCTCGAAACGTCGTTATGCCGGCATCGGCGACATCTTCGTCGCCACAGTCAAAGACGCCATTCCCGGCGCTGCGGTCAAGAAAGGCGAGGTCGTCAAGTGCGTCGTCGTTCGCACCAAGAAGGAACGTCGCCGTCCCGATGGCAGCTATATCCGTTTCGACGAGAATGCGGCTGTGCTCATCAACGAGCAGAAGCAGCCCCGTGGAACACGTATCTTCGGCCCCGTTGGCCGTGAGCTGCGCGACAAGAAGTTCATGCGCATCGTTTCGCTCGCTCCGGAGGTGATCTGACATGAAGATCCGCAAAGGTGACAAGGTTCGGGTACTCACCGGCAAGGACCGAGGCCGAGATGGTGTGGTGAAGACCGCAATCCCAACTCGCAACAAGGTGATCGTTGAAGGAATCAACATCGCCAAGCGACACACCAAGCCCCGTTCCGCTGAAGATCCCGGCGGAATCATCGATAAGGAAATGCCGATCGATGCGTCCAATGTGGCCGTGCTGAGCCCCAAAGACGACAAGCCGACTCGCGTTGGCTACGGCACCAACAAACAAGGCGACAAAATCCGTGTCTGCAAACGGACCGGCGTAGAGATCCCAGATGGAGAAGCGTGATGAGCGCAGTTGAACTCAGCGTGCCTCGCATGAAGGCAAAGTACAACGACGAGATCCGGCAGCAACTGCTGGTAGATCTCGGATTGACCAATGTGATGATGGTTCCCAACCTGGAGAAGATCGTCGTAAACATGGGCGTGGGCGAGGCACTTCAGAATTCCAAGAACCTCACCAACGCCGTCACTGACCTCGGCATCATCACCGGCCAGAAGGCAGTGGTCACCAAGGCCAAGAAGTCCCTGGCCAGTTTCAAGCTTCGTCAGGGCAATGCCATCGGCGCCAAGGTCACCCTGCGCGGCGACCAGATGTGGGAGTTCTTCGATCGTCTGGTCACGCTGGCCATTCCCCGTATTCGTGACTTCCGCGGTCTCAGCCCCAGGTCCTTCGACGGTCGGGGTAACTACACCTTTGGTCTCACCGAGCAGCTGATGTTCCCCGAGATCGATTACGACACCGTCGACGTGAGTCGCGGTATGGACATCACCATCGTGACAACTGCGATGACAAACGAACACGGCAAGGCGTTGCTCGACGCCTTCAGTTTCCCGTTCCGACGCGAAGGGCAGGCCCAGTAATGGCCAAGAAAGCACTGATCAACAAGCAGCAGAAGAAGCCCAAGTTCAAGGTGCGGGCGTACACCCGGTGCCAGAACTGCGGTCGACCCAAGGCGGTCTACAAGCGTTTTGGTCTGTGTCGTATCTGTTTCCGCCAAATGGCTCACAACGGGGAAATCCCCGGCGTGACCAAGGCCAGCTGGTAGGGGAGAAGAATATGACAATGACCGATCCCATCGCCGACATGCTCACCCGCATTCGGAACGCCAACATCGCCATGCACGACGAAGTGTCCATGCCTGCCTCCAAGCTAAAAGAGTCCTTGGCGGCCCTCCTCTATCAAGAGGGCTACATCGGCTCCTTCAGCACGGCCGACAACGTGGATGCCCCTGGGCGCACGTTGACGATCAATATGAAGTACTCGCCCGAACGGGCCCGGGTCATTTCTGGGCTCAAGCGGGTTTCCAAGCCCGGACTCCGGGTCTACACCGCATCCACGCAGATCCCTCGGGTCTACGGCGGCCTCGGTGTGGCTGTTCTATCCACCAACAAGGGACTTGTTACCGACCGGGAGGCCCGCAAGGCCAAGGTCGGCGGCGAGGTTCTCTGCTACGTCTGGTAGGAGTTCGTATGTCTCGAATTGGAAAATCGCCAATTGAATTGCCCAGCGGTGTCGAGGTCAAGGTCGCGGGGCAGAACGTCGAGGTCAAGGGTTCCAAAGGAACGCTGAGCCTCGATCTCCCCGAGCAGATCTCGCTCTCCCAAGAGGGCAACACTCTCACTCTTGATCGGGTGAACGACGAGCGTCAGAGTCGAGCCCTTCACGGCCTGGCACGGTCGCTGGTGAAAAACATGGTCACGGGCGTCGACAAAGGTTTCAAGAAGGAACTGAGGATCGTCGGCGTCGGGTATCGGGCACTGGCCAAGGGTCCCGCCACGCTAGAAATGTCGCTCGGTTACAGCCATACCATCACGGTGAAGGCACCTGAGGGCATCACGTTTGAGGTGCCCGAAAACACCACGATCGTGGTGAGTGGAATCGACAAGCAGGCAGTAGGCCAGATGGCGGCGGAGATCCGCAGCCTTCGTAAGCCGGAGCCCTACAAGGGCAAAGGTGTCATGTACGCCGGCGAGCGGATCATCCGCAAGGCCGGAAAGGCAGGCAAGTAGTAATGGCAACGGCAAAGAAGACGGCGCTCAAGAACAAGCGCCAGTTCCGTGTCCGGAAAAAGGTCAACGGCACATCCGAGCGGCCCCGTCTCGCGGTGTTCCGTTCCAACAAACACATCAGCGTTCAAGTAATCGACGATTCGGCCGGCAAGACGCTGGCCGCTGCGTCCACCTACGAAGCCGGAATGCGCAGTGGTTCAGGAACCGTTGCTGCGGCCAAGGCTGTTGGAGCTGAGGTTGGTCAACGGGCCAAAGCAGCCGGAGTGACCACGGTGGTATTCGATCGTGGCGGTAATCGCTACGCCGGGCGGGTTGCCGCTCTGGCAGACGCTGCTCGCGAAGCAGGACTGGAGTTCTAGTAATGGCACAACCACAACGCAGTAACGATCGTGGTGACGGTCGTGAGTCTCGAGTCATCACCATCAACCGGGTCGCCAAGGTAGTGAAGGGTGGCCGACGGTTCGCCTTCACCGCCCTCGTGGTGCTCGGTGATCAGAATGGTCGGGTCGGTTTGGGATACGGAAAGGCCAAAGAGGTCCCTCTGGCGATCCAGAAGGGAACCGAAGAAGCCCGCAAGCTCCAATTCGACGTGCCCATGGCGGGCGGGACCATCACCCATCGCGTCATTGGAACCCAAGGTGCGGGCCGGGTGCTTTTGAAGCCCGCCGCTCCCGGTACCGGCGTTATCGCCGGAGGTGCCGCACGGGCCATTCTGGAAGAAGCCGGCATCCGCGACGTGCTCTGTAAGAGCTTGGGTTCGGCCAACCAGATCAACGTGGCCCGAGCCACGATCAACGCCCTCCAAAGCCTGATGCGGCCCGACGAGGTGGCCAAACTGCGTGGTCTCGACGCCGAGGAGTTCACCCCGAAAGGGATGCTGGAGGCGTATAACGAGACCGAGCGCACCCGGGGTCGCAACACCGCAGAGGCCGCGTCATGAGCCAGATCAAAGTGACTCAAATTCGTTCCACGATCGGTTCCAAGCCAAAGACCCGCGGTTCGTTGCGGTCGCTGGGGCTGCGTGGCATCGGTCAAAGCAATACGCTGGAAGACAATGCGGTGGCGCGGGGCTCGATCGCCCGGGTGTCGCATCTGATCACCGTCGAGGAAGTCTGATGAAGATTCATGACCTGAAGCCCGCTGAGGGCTCAACCCACCGCAAGAAGCGCAAGGGCCGGGGTATCGCCGGCGGTAGCGGTAAGACCGCAGGGCGCGGGCACAAGGGCCAGAAGGCCCGTGGCACGATCCCGGCTCGTTTCGAAGGCGGACAGCTGCCGCTGCAGCAACGTCTCCCGAAGCTTCGCGGTTTCCAGAACCCCTTCCGGGTCGAGTATCAGGGCATCAACCTTGACACTTTGATAGAGGCCAAACTCACCGATGTCAGCCCGGAGTCGCTCCGCGAGGCCGGTTTGATCCACAAAGGTGCGTTGGTCAAAGTCTTGGGACGGGGAACCGTGAACAAGGCCCTCACCGTGAAGGCCCATGCCGTTTCCAAGACAGCTTCCGAGGCGATCACCAATGCCGGGGGAACCGTCGAAATCGTGCCGCTGCCCTTCAGCGTGCGTCCGCCCGCCAGCGGCAACCAGCACATGAACCGCTAACGGAGATTAGCTGCTCTGTTCTTTTCCATGTGGCTCGGCGTCTCGGCGCCGAGCCATTTCTGTTATCCGCACACGGTCGGCTGGCACCAGCCAACCAAGATCATCAACTAGGTTATCCACGTGATTGCAACGATTCGAAATGTGCTCCGCACCCCGGACCTGCGGAACAAGATCCTGTTCACGCTGTTCATCATCGGCGTCTACCGTCTGGGTGCTCAAATCCCTGCCCCGGGTGTTGACCTAGACCAGTTGGTCCAGCTGCGAGACAACCAGGACGCCACCTCGGGCGGCATTTTCGGGTATCTGAATCTTCTCTCCGGCGGTGGTATCGCCAACCTCAGCTTCTTCAGCCTGGGCATTCTCCCGTATATCACCTCCAGCATCATCATCCAGATCCTTACCGTGGCCATCCCCAAACTGGAGGAATGGCAGAGCCAAGGGGCTGTCGGCCAGCGCAAGATCACGCAATGGACTCGTTACATCGCGGTCATCCTGGCCCTCGTTCAGTCCACCGGCATCGTGTTCTTGGTGAACCGCAACCCCGAGCAGTTCTTCGGGACCGGCTCTGGCGTCAACATTTTCCCTAACGGTGGCGCAGCTCGCATCTTCCTGGCGGTCATGTGTATTACCGTCGGCACCGCCGTTGTGATGTGGTTGGGTGAACTCATCACCCAGAAGGGCATCGGCAACGGGATGTCCATGATCATCTTCGCCTCGGTGACGGCTGCCCTGCCCGCCCTGGGTATCCAGCTGTGGGAACGGGGCAAGGTCTCCAGCATCACCCAGTTCGGCGTTTTGGGAATCGCCCTCCTCCTTCTGGCGTTCCTGGTGGTAGGGATCGTGTTCGTGGAGCAGGGGCAGCGTCGAATCCCTGTGAACTTCCCCAAGCGGCAGGTGGGTCGTCGGGTCATGGGGGGCAATAACACCTACATCCCGCTCAAGGTCAACCAGGCTGGCGTGATCCCGGTCATCTTCGCATCCTCGCTTCTGCAGCTTCCGTCGCTCGTCGTAAACGTGCTCCCAACTTCGGGCGATCCCGCCAATCCGCAGTGGGGCGACTCGGTCCGTAACTTCGTGTCCAACAACCTCTATCAGCCCACAAACCTGGGATACATACTGGTCTTTGGCTTCTTGATCATCGGATTTGCCTATTTCTACAACTCCATCGCATTCGACCCGATCCGCCGAGCTGATGAACTGAAGAAACAGGGCGGTTTTATTCCGGGCATCCGTCCCGGATCTCAGACCGAAGCGCACATGGCGAAGATCCTCAACCGGATCACTTTGCCCGGTGCCGTCTTTCTGGGGTTGGTTGCTCTGGTTCCATCTGCCATCCTTGCGTGGTACCTAGGGGGAGGCGGAAACGTCGGCCTGATCGGTTTCTCGGGTGTGTCAATCCTGATTGGTGTTGGCGTGTCCCTTGAACTGCTCAAGCAGATCGACAGCCAACTCATGCAACGGAACTATGAGGGATTTCTCAAATGACAGTTCGGCTCGTGATCTTCGGCCGTCAGGGCGCTGGTAAAGGCACCCAGGCGGTCAACATCGTCAACACCTACGGTGTGGCCCACATTTCAACCGGTGACATGCTGCGGGCAGCAGTAAAAGCTGAGACACCGATGGGCTTGAAGGCGAAAGCCGTGATGAGCGCAGGGAATCTGGTGGGCGACGACATCATCAACGGCATCGTTGCCGAGCGACTCCAGGAGGACGACGCCACCGGTCCGGGCTTCGTGCTCGATGGTTATCCGCGCACCACCAACCAAGCCGAGGCCCTGCTCGAGTTCCTCGGCGATCACCATCTCGACGCTGTGATCGATCTCGACGTTCCGCTGGAGGAAGTGACGGCGCGAATGAAGAGCCGAGGTCGAGCTGACGACACCGACGACGGCATCGCCCGTCGGTTGGATCTGTATGAGCAAGAGACCCGCCCCGTGCTGGACTTCTTCAAAGAAAAGGGCCTCTTGGTCACCGTGGACGGGCTGGGTACCGAAGACGAGGTCTCTTCCCGTCTGATCGCCGCCATCAACGAACACTTGTAGTGGCGCTGCGGTAGCACTTCTCCTGGCTCTGCGGGTGTTGATCACCCCGCGGACCGCCGGGGTTTGAGAGAATGAGGCGATGCGGCGTTCGTTCCTGATCATCGGCCTTCTCGCTCTGTTGGGGACGGCCGTCCCCAACACTGCCGTCGCGGCCCAGGATCCACCGGACACGTCCACCTCTGCCGAACGGGTAGTTCGCGCCGCCTATGAAGGTTTGCTCGGGCGGGCACCGGATTCGCAAGGTTTCGATTACTGGGTTGGGCTGATCGAGAGCGGGGTGCCAGCCGGTTCGGTGGTGGCGGCGATCGGCGATGCGGATGAGTACCGACAGTTCGTGACGGCCGGGTACTACCGCCGAGTTCTCGGCCGGGAACCGGAGACAAACGGTCTTCGATACTGGTCCGAGGGCATCATCGATGACTTCACGGGTGCCTCGTTGGGTCGGGAACTGTTCGCATCGGAGGAGTTCTATGTTGGGTCTGGAGGCACCAGCACGTCGTTCGTCACCGCGATGTATCAAGTGATCCTCAACCGTGACCCCGATCCGGGCGGTCTTCGCTACTGGTCTGGTTTGGTGGACCAAGGAGTGGGGCGGGGGGCAATAGCGCAGGAGATACTCCGATCCACCGAGGGGATTCTCCAACCCGACCTTTCGGTGCAGGCCGCCGTTCCTTCGCCAAATGGGACCGGATCCCCGGATCGCATGCGGATTGATCTAGACCGCGACATAGATGTGGATGCCACCGCGGTAATCGTTGCGGTGGACGGCAAGCGGGTGAGAGGATCGATCGGGCCGGACCCGGGTAACCTCACCGACAAGAGCGTCTTCCTCTTCACCGCCGATCAACGAGTCCGCGCCGCCGAAGGCGCCGCTGTCATCGTGACCGTCTTTGCGGCCTCCGGTGTGGCGTCGGGCGCAGGCGTGGTCGAGGCCGTTGACTACCAGTTCCGCTATTCCGGCAAACCCACTTCAGCGCCAGGGAACAACCCCGAGGGCGAGTTGATCGTGGCGTTCTACGGGCACCCGAGGACGGGCGTCCTGGGTGTAGCAGGAGAGGGCACCCCGGACCAGGCGCTGCAACGACTCCTGGCACAGGCCTCTGCGTATGAGGTCACGGGCCGCCCAATCGTTCCCGCATTCGAATTGATCTCCACGCTTGTAACCGCAAGTCCCGGCCCCGACCGTCTCTACCGAAGCCGGGCCACCGATGAAGAACTCCGTCGCTACCTGAACACGATCAGAACGGTGGAGGGTCGACTGATCCTCGATATCCAGCCGGGGCGAGCGGACGTCCTGGACGAAGCCATGGCCTACGAACCGCTGCTAAGCGAGCCAGAGGTGGGGCTGGCAATAGACCCTGAATGGGTTGTGGGACCCACCCAAACCCCAAGCGGGCGGATCGGAAGCCTCGACGCCCGTGAAATCAACCGGGTCTCGGCGTACCTGTCCCAGCTCGTCCAACAAAGAGGTTTACCACCCAAGCTGCTCATCATCCATCGATTCAAACCGGACATGGTGACCAACACCGATCTGATCGAGAGCCCACCCGGAGTTCGGATTCTGTTCCATGCCGATGGTGAGGGAGGTCCGGCCGCCAAGATCGCGGATTACGACAATCTGTTGCCCGATCGGTTCGAGAAGGGCATCAAGATCTTCTACGACGAAGATTCACCCACGATGACGCCCGACCAGCTACTCCTTCGGACGAACCCCGACCCAACTTTTATCAGCTACCAATAGTCCTGACCCGACAGATGGCTGGAACCGGTGCGGCCAGTATCCTTGATGCATGGCGCACGATCACATGGTTCATCAACACCGTGATGTGCAAGGCGGTGCCGAGCGGGCCGCAGTATTTGGTGTCAGTGATGGGATCGTCAGCAACGTTGCCCTGATCCTGGGCGTCGCTGCGGCCGCCGAGAGCTCCAACAGCGTGTTGATCGCAGGCCTCAGCGGTCTCCTTGCCGGCGCAGCGTCCATGGCGGCAGGGGAGTACGTGTCCATGAAGGCGCAGGCGGAACTGGTGGAACGCGAGCTCAATCGAGAGCGCGACTCGCTGGCCAAGAATCCGCGGGCTGAAACCCGGGAATTGGCGATGATTTATGAACAACGCGGCGTAGCACCCGATGCAGCCCGTGACATGGCGACTGCCGTCATGGCCGACCCCGAGGTGGCCCTGGAAGTCCACGCAAGAGAGGAACTGGGGATCAATCCCGCCGAGATCGGAAACCCGGTGGCGGCCGCTCTGAGTTCGTTCGCCGCTTTTGCGGTGGGGGCGCTGATCCCGCTATTGCCATGGTTCGTCACCGATGGCACATCGGCGGTGCTGTATTCGATCATGGCTGGGCTGGGGGCCTCGGCAGCGGTTGGTATCACCCTCGCTACGTTCACTGAACGCTCCAAGACCAAGACCGCGGCTCGTCAGGTGGCGCTCGCCGCAGTGGCCTGCGCCGTCACTTACGGTCTGGGCTCCGCCCTCGGCGTAGCGCTGTAACATTGGTTCCACTCGCCTGCGTTCGTTCCTCACTCCGGGTCGTTTCACGGCTCGCTGCCGCTCAACCAGAACGGCACGCAAAGCGTGCTGCTTCGTCCCTCCGCAGCCTTACCTGACTCGCCTGCGTTCGTTCCTGGGGGCCTGCGGCGCGATCTTTCCGGCGGCATGATTGTTGTCCCTCCGGGGGCCGTTCACATGCCACGGAGGCTTTGCCTCCGGCGCTGCAGTAACTCTCTCGTGGGATTCACCTCGGACTGCTCACAGGGCCACCTCCCTCCGGGGCTGTTCCGGGAAGCCTGCGGCGCTATGTGAGCAGGTTACGACTGAGCCATGTGGTGTACCTCGAAAGCGGTCTCCTCAGGCGGCCCCTCTAATCCGCCCTCGATGCCCGCCTGCATCGCAGGTATCAGGGTGTTGTCGCGAAAGGCTTCCCAGGATTCTTTGCTGTCATGTATCGCACAAATCAGCCAGCCTCCCTCGACTGGCCCGGCTGCGTGAAACGTCTGGCCATCGGGCAAGACGTCCCGGGACGGGTGAACCGCCGCGAGAGTTACGTCGTACTGCGACGCCGTTCCGTTGGAGAAGAAGTGTGTGATTCCGTATGCCATGGTTTCCTACTCCTTGTTAGCTGATGTGTCCAAAATATGCCTGGGGGCCGCCTCGGTCAACCGGTAAATCGGTGGCACCAGAGCCTGCGGCGCTGCACGGGATGCGGTAACAGCAACTCGGACTGCTCAATGGACGTCGCTTCGCCTAGTTTCGGCCTGCAATTGCCCTCCGGGGGATGCGGCCCACTGCGCAGACCGAGGTTCACCGGTCGACTCGGTTGCTGCAAAGCCGGGTAGGCGAGGCCTGCGTGGCCGGCGGAACGCCCCCCGGAGGGTCCGCAATCGTTCTGCCGGCTCCCACTGTTGCCCCTATCACACTTTCTTTGCGCGGTGGTGCGGAATGATGTAGGGGCTCGGTTAGCATGGTCGGTCGGTCTCGCGTCGGGAGAAGCGTTCTGTCCAAAGATGATGCAATAGTTCTAGAAGGCACTGTGGTGGAGTCGTTACCTAACGCCATGTTTCGCGTGGAGTTGGATAACGGCCACAACGTTCTGGGCCATATTTCAGGAAAAATGCGGAGGCACTACATCCGTATTCTCCCCGGGGACAAAGTTCAAGTTGAACTCACGCCCTATGACCTCACCCGAGGTCGCATCACTTACCGCTACAAGTAACAAATCCCTGACACCGAATCGTTTCACCTGTTGGTGGGACACCCAAGAAGTAGAAGAGGTTCAGACCATGAAGGTCAAACCAAGCGTCAAAAAGATGTGTGACAACTGCAAAGTCATCAAACGGAACCGTCGGGTGATGGTGCTCTGCACCAACCCCCGCCACAAGCAGAGGCAAGGCTAGAACATGGCTCGCATAGCCGGTGTAGATATTCCCCGTGAGAAGCGGGTGGACATTTCCCTGACCTACGTCTTTGGGATCGGCCGATCAACGGCAACCCAGATCGTTGAGGCCACAGGCGTCGACCCGGCCACCCGGGTGAAAGATCTCACCGAAGCCGAAATCCAGGCCATCCGGTCTTGGATTGATACCAACGCCAAGACCGAAGGTGACCTGCGCCGTGAAGTGAGCCAGGACATCAAGCGCAAGATGGAAATCGGCTGCTACCAGGGAATCCGCCACCGTCGTGGCCTACCCGTTCGGGGCCAACGCACTCAAACAAATGCTCGCACCCGCAAGGGCCCCAAGCGCACCGTCGCTGGAAAGAAGAAGGCGAAGTAATGGCCAAGCCGGCAAAGGGCGGGCGTAAGCCCCGTCGCAGGGAACGCAAGAACATCACTCACGGGATGGCTCACATCTCCTCCAGCTTCAACAACACGATAATTGCCATTTCGGATCAGGACGGCAACGTGTTGTCCTGGGCATCCTCGGGCAACGTTGGTTTCAAGGGCTCCCGCAAGTCCACTCCTTACGCTGCGCAGATGGCTGCCGAAGCCGCCGCTCGTCGGGCCATGGAGCACGGTGTCCGCAAGGTAGACGTGCAGGTGAAGGGCCCCGGTTCGGGTCGTGAGACCGCCATTCGTTCGATCCAGAACACCGGCATCGAAGTGACCGGTATCAAGGATGTCACCCCCGTTCCCCACAACGGTTGCCGCCAGCCCAAGCGTCGTAGGGTCTAAGGAGTTTCAAGATGAGTCGTTACACAGGCCCCCGGGCACGAGTCTCCCGTCGTCTCGGTACCAACATTTTCGGCACCCGAGGTGAAGCACTGGCGTTGGAGAAACGCCCGTATCCCCCCGGCGTGCACGGGCGCACACGCCGTCGTCCAAACTCCAATTCCGAGTACCTCGTCCAGCTGCAGGAAAAGCAAAAGGCCCGCTTTTCCTATGGTCTGAGCGAAAAGCAGTTCCGTAAGGTCTATGACGAAGCAAACCGTCGTCCCGGTGTCACCGGCGAGAACATGCTCCGGTACCTCGAGCTTCGTCTCGACAACGTTCTCTACCGTGCCGGTGTCTGCGCCACCCGGGCTCAGGCCCGCCAATTCGTGAGCCATGGTCACATGACCGTCAACGGCACCCGGGTGGACATTCCCTCTTATCGGGTCCGTCCCGGTGAACTCATCGAGGTCAAGCCCGCCTCTCGGGAGAACGCCATTCTCCAATGGAATGTGGACGTCCTCGATCGTCAGGCACCCGCCTGGCTCGAGAAGGGCGATCACGCCTATGCGGTGAAGGTGTATTCCGAACCGCTTCGCGAGCAGATCGATATCCCGCTGCGCGAGCAGCTCATTGTGGAGCTCTACAGCAAGTAGCGCTTCCTCGAGCAGCTCTCGACGGGTTCGGCTCGGTTCAGTCACCAGTAATAGTCACCAGTAATCCAACACTTATAAAGGACAGCGACCTCGATGCTCATCATCCAGCGTCCCACCGTTGAACAACTCGACGACGGAGAAGGCAACACCGGCCGGTTTGCCATCGGCCCACTCGAGCCCGGCTTTGGCCATACGCTCGGCAATTCGCTGCGCCGTACACTGCTTTCGTCGATCCCCGGTGCTGCGGTCACCAGTGTCCGCTTCGATGAAGCGCTGCATGAGTTCAGCACCATCTCCGGCGTCATCGAGGATGTGACCGACCTCATCCTCAACATCAAGGACATCGTCCTCACCAGCGAGTCTGATGAGCCGATCAGCCTGCGTCTCGATGCCAAGGGCGCAGGCGATGTCACCGCCAGCGACATTTCCTGTCCTCCCGAGGTTGAGATCCTCAACGGTGACACTCACATCGCCAAGCTCGACACCAAGGGACGCTTGGCAATCGATCTCGTGGTCGAAAAGGGCCGAGGCTGGCAAAGCAGCATGAAGAGTGCGGGCTCCAACATCATCGGGGTCATTCCGGTCGATGCCATCTTCTCGCCTGTGCGCCGCGTTTCGATCAACGTAGAAGCAACTCGCGTAGAGATGAGCACCGACTACGACCGCCTCATCCTTGAAGTCGAAACCGACGGTTCCATCGCTCCTCGCGATGCTCTGGCTTCAGCCGGAGCCACCTTGCGCACGCTCGTACAACTCGTCGAGGAGATGAGCGAGGAACCCGAAGGTCTCACCTTGGGCGAAGCGCCAACCGCCGCCAGCGGCTCCCCCGATTTGGACCTGCCCATCGAGGACCTCGAACTCTCCGAGCGGCCGCGGAACTGCCTCAAGCGGGCACAGGTCAACAGCGTTGGCGAACTTCTCACCAAGTCCGAAGATGACCTTCTGGCCATCACCAACTTCGGTCAGAAGTCCCTCGACGAAGTCATTGAAAAGCTCGAAGAACGCGGCCTTTCGCTGCGCACCGGTCGGCTCTAGGCGTTCGCCGCCCGCCGACGTTAGAAGAAGGACCCAAGGCCAATGCCAGGAAAACCCCGCAAGACTCGCCGCTTTGGTGGCTCCGCCTCGCACCAGAAGCTGATGATGGCCAACCTCGTTGCCTCACTCATCGCGGCTGAGGGCATTGTCACCACCGAGGCCAAGGCCAAGGCGGTTCGCCCCATTGCCGAGCGCCTAATCACCAAGTCCAAGAATAAGGACCTCCACAAGTTCCGTCAGGTGCTCAGTTACCTGGGAGACGTTGAGATGACCACCAAGATGTTCGACGAGATCGGTCCCCGCTACGCCGATCGTCCCGGTGGCTATACCCGCATTATCAAGCTTGGGCCCCGCCAGGGTGACAATGCCGCCATGGCCAAGATCGAACTGGTCTAGCCAAACGATCCAATCTCTCACTGAGGAATGACCGGCACGGCCGGTCATTCCGCTGTTTTACGGCAATTTAGAGCGGGTGCTGAGAGCGCCTAGGTGACGGCGGTGAATTGGAGGATCAAGATCGCAACATCGTCCACATGACGATGGTTGGGGTGAAGAGCGGTGTACAGATTCTCGGGACAAATTGTTGGCCGTAGCGATTCGACCACGTTCGTCAGTCGATTCAAGCCGGCCTGAACCGCTTCGTCTCTACGTTCGATGAGGCCGTCTGTGTAGAGGATCAGTTGGTCTCCGGGGCAAACCTCCCGGTGGCTGCTTTGGTAGTGGTTGTCGACTCCCAGCGGCGTTCCGTGGGGCGCGTCCAGTTGGATTACCGGGCACGTTGACTTGCTCGGGACGAAGATGGGAGGTGGGTGGCCAGCGCTGGTCCATGTGAGTGTCATTGCGGCACGGTCGTAGATGGCGATGGTGGCCGTGGCGTGCGTGGTGGTGAACTTGGCCATCGCCAGCGATGTCTTGGCGGCTATCACCTCGGTTGGATGCCCGTCGAGCGCAACGGTTTGCACAATGCTGCGGGCACGGGCCATCTCACCAACTACGGCCGGTCCATGACTGGCGACGTCACCGATCACTACGACCACCCGGGCCTGGTCGATTTCCACGATGTCATACCAGTCGCCGCCAGCACTAGTGGACTGGCTGGCGGCCCGGTGAAAACCGGTTGCGCCAACGCCAGGAACGTCGTGAGCGATGAACTGCAGGAGCGCGCGGTCGATCGCGTCCATGGCGGCGTGTTGCTCGGCCCGTGTTTGGGCTCGCGACATCGCTTGGCTCGCCAAACTGGCGATCGTGAAAAGTACCAATTGCGCTGTGGAATCGAATTCGGTTGGTTCACCGTAGATGAGCCCGACCGCCCCCAGTGTCCGGTTCCCATCTCGGAGCGGAAGCACCGCCCAAGAGTGGTGGCCGTCCTCGAGCTGAGATTCGAGGAGAGGGTATGCGGCTATGAACTCCTGCGGGCTGGAGAAGAAGAGCGATTCTCCGGTGGTGACCGCGTGGGAGAACGGGTCGCGCCGGGGGTCGATCGGAAAGGTGGACCATTGTGCGGTGGTTCCGGGCTGGAGGCCGCGATGGTCCAGGATCGAGAAGTGGTCGCCCCTCTCGCTGATCACCGAACCCGAGGTGGCACCGGCGAGGGTCAAACCGTTGGTCATGAGAGCGCTGGCGACTTCGTCGAGGGTGGCGGCACTTAGCAGGGCCGAGCTGAGATCATTGAGTTGCTCCAGGCGGTCGATCTTTTCGTTGACTGCGCTGATCGCTCGTGTCTCGGAGGCGGAGTGTGGGGTGCTCCCAGCGGCTTCGCTAGCTAGTCGCTGCTCTATGAACGAAGTGACTTCCTGGGGATGAATCGCCAGGTAGGTCGAGTCTGCCGTGCCACCGATGATCGGGGTGTTGGTAATGCTCCAATACCTCTCAGCTGTCTCGCCGGTCTCGGGATTGTCGACGTCATAGCGCTGCAACGCCATCACCTGGGACTCGCCCGTCTCGAGTGCCTTGGAGAAGGAAGCCCGCAAAGCCACCTCGCCCCCTGACCCAGCGATATCAGGAAACACCTCGAACAACTGGTGGCCCACCAGCGTGGCGCGGTCGCGACCGGTCGCACGGCAATACGCGTCGTTGACCGCAACGAAAACGAGGGACTCAGTGAGCAGCGCCAGCGGCGATGCCAACACCTCGAACACGAGTCGATAGTCGACTGAGGAGTCCGGTGACGGTTCCATCGTCATCAGTACATCACGTCCCAGAGCATCAGGCCATGTGGTGGCGCCGGGGACGGGGCGGCGTTGCGGTCTCGGGCCGCCAAGATCTCGGCCACATTCGCGACGCTCCGACGCCCAAGCCCCACTGCAACGTGCAGCCCCGTGATGCTGCGGACCATCTGGTGACAGAACGCACCGCCAGCGATCTCGAAGCGAAGACGGCGTTGTCCACTATCGTCGGTGTTTTCGGACCAGTCGGCCGAGTCGACTCGCCGGACGAGCGAGACCGGTTCGGCGTTGTCAGTGGGCTTTGGGCGGCGACAGAACGAAGCGAAATCGTGTTCGCCGATCACGGCCGCACACGCCGCTTGCATCGCCTCCAAATCCAGCGGGTCCGGGATCCACCATTCGATGCCGGCACTAAAAGGGGAGGGGTGGCGGTGATTGAGAACGGTGTAGCGGTAGCGGCGTCCGATTGCAGAGAATCGGGCATGAAACGAACTTGGGGCAACTTCGACGCTTGTGGCGATGACCTCCGGACCGAGTCGAGAGTTGATGCTCTTTGCCAGACGATTCGCGTCGATCGCTGTCTCCGTGTCGAACGACAAAACCTGGTGACGGGCATGGACACCAGCGTCTGTTCGGCCGGACATGTGAATCTCGGAGATCGGTCCCAGGATCGCCTCCAGAACCGGTGTGAGTTCGCCAACGACGGTCCGCACACCAGCGTTCGGAGCGAGACCCCGAAATCTGGCGCCGTGGTAGGCGATGGCCAGCCGAACTCTCGTCACGATTCCAAAGGCTAGCCCTCGTCCGTCGCGTCGATCGGGGCAGGATATGGTGGCTGGAGGCCGGGTTCACCGAGCGACCGGTGCTCGCAGGAGAGAGTGAAGGCGAAAAACCGAAGGTCTTCGCACGGAACCGGCTCCGGGCGCCGGTACGATAACCGGTCGGCTCTGAGGCTCGGTCGAGCCCTAGCAAGCAAAGAGATTTCACATGAGTATCCCACAGCAGATCAAGACATATTCGCCTAAGGCATCCGAAATCACCCGTGACTGGTGGATCGTAGACGCCGACGGTATGACCGTGGGCAGGATGGCAACAGTGGTAGCGAATGTTCTGCGGGGCAAGCACAAGCCCACCTACGCCCAGCACATCGACACCGGTGATCACGTGATCATCATCAACGCCGAGAAGGTGCGGATGACGTCCAACAAAACGGACCGTCAGATGGTTCACACGCACTCGGGGTATCCCGGTGGCATCACCAGCCGCAGCTACCAGCAGTCACTGGATCGAAAGCCCGCCGACACGGTGCGCAAGTCCATCACCGGCATGCTGCCGAAGAATCGTCTTGGCCGTCAGCAGGCCACCAAGTTGAAGATCTATGCAGGGACGGATCACCCCCACGCCCCCCAGTCCCCGAAACCCCTCGAAATCCCGGGAGCTACCCGTGAGCAAGGAAAGCGCTAAAGCATGACCATCACCATCGCTACCGGTCGGCGTAAGCAAGCCGTCGCCCGAGTTCGTCTCACCCCCGGGACAGGCCAGGTCATTGCCAACGGACGCGCCTTTGACGACTATTTCCCCTCGGCTGTTCACCGCACCCTCATCACCGAGCCTCTGCGGGTTACCGGAAGCGAAGAGGCCTACGACATCCAGGTGTCGCTCCATGGCGGTGGCCTCTCTGGCCAGGCCGGCGCCTTCCGTCTCGGCATCGCCCGGGCGCTGATCGAGATCAATCCCGAGGATCGAGGCGGCGTGAAGGCCGCTGGTCTGCTCACCCGTGATCCACGGAAGAAGGAATCCAAGAAGTACGGCCTCAAGAAGGCCCGCAAGGCTCCTCAGTACTCCAAGCGCTAACCAGCGCCCGAACCCGGCACGCGGCGTCCATGCCTAGCCCCCGCTTCGGCACCGATGGCATTCGGGGTCTTGCCAACCACGATCTCACTCCTGAGGTTGCCACGGCATTGGCCCGAGGGGTCAGCCTCTCGCTGATTCCCCGGCGGGTGATCATCGGCGGAGACACGCGAGTTTCGGGTCCTATGTTGGAGGCGGCCTTGGTGGCGGGCTTCACTGCCAGCGGTGTCGACGTGATCCTGCTCGGTGTGGTCCCTTCCCCGTCGGTGGCTGCCGCCGTGGCTGCGGGTGACTCGGGAACAGCCGGGATCATGATCTCCGCCAGCCACAACCCGTGGCACGACAACGGGATCAAGGTGTTCGGGCCCGGCGGGCGAAAACTCAGCGATGCCGACGAGGTCGATATCGAACATGCGTACCTCGCATTCCTGGAGCGGACCCCAGCGGAGCCAACCCCGGAGATGCCGGAGGGTCCCATCGAAGTGGGAGCAGCGATTTCTGTGCCCAGCCCGGTCGACCACCTGGCAATCCTCGCCCGAGGAGCCGATGCCGATCTCACCGGCCTGAATGTTGTGCTCGATTGTGCCCACGGTGCAGCCGCCCCCTGGGCGCAACAAGTTTTTTCCGCATTCTGCGGCTCGGTCTCAGTCATCGGCGCCAGCCCCGATGGCACCAACATCAACGCCGGAGTTGGCTCCACCTATCCCGAAGCGGTCGCCGCCGCAGTGGTGGAAGCTGGCGCCGACGTTGGCCTTGCTTTCGACGGCGATGCCGATCGTTTGATCGCAGTGGACCACACGGGCTCGGTGGTCGACGGAGACCGGATTCTTGCCATCCTTGCCACCGACCGGCTGGCTCGGGGAAAGCTGGCCCACAACACCGTGGTCGTGACACAAATGAGCAACCTCGGGTTCAAGCGAGCCATGGAATCCGCCGGGATTACTGTGGTGGAAACCGCGGTGGGGGATCGGTACGTGCTGCAGGCCATGGCCGAGGGGGGCTTCGTTCTGGGCGGCGAACAAAGCGGCCACGTGATCTGTGCGGACTTGGCCACCACCGGCGATGGGATGCTGGCCGGCCTTCAACTCCTCAGCGCCATGAGTCGATCCGGCCAGCCTCTGAGCCACCTGGTTGGCAACGCCATGGTGCAGTATCCGCAGGTCCTGAAGAACGTTTCGCTCAAGAAGAACGATCCGGAAATCCTTGCCAAATTACAGCCCGTGATAGAACAAGCCCAGAGCGAACTCGGTGACGACGGTCGGGTTCTGGTGCGATTGTCTGGCACAGAACCCCTTTTGAGGGTGATGGTGGAGCATGCTGAAGGGGTGGTTGCCGAGGCCACGGTGAATAGTCTTATCGCTGCCGCCTTACCGTTTACGGGCTGAGGCCCCCAACCTTGCAGCTGCGGTAGCCGCTAGCGCGAAAGCGAGTCAGTCATGTGTGGAATCATTGCCATCGTTCGGCGCCGGACCCAGCGTCCGGTTCCCAGCAGTGCCGACATTGCCGCAGCCCTCGCCGAGGCTGGTGCCCTGCTCCCCGATGCTGGTGAGGCGGGGCGGGCCTTTGCCGCTGTCAATGAATCGCTGAAGGGCGAAGCGGGCACGCTGGCGTTGCTCAAAGACCCGGCGTTGCCCGAGATGGTGATCGCGGCGGTGGCGGCGGCCCATGCTGAGGTTGCCGAACTTGAACGCCAGATCGAAGCGGGCATCCGCAACGACGTCGAGGAACTAAATCGCGGTTTGATAGTCCTCAGTGATGCACTTTGGGCGATCGAGCGGGATCGCCTCCGCACCGCTCGAGAGGTCGGTCAGCTGGCCGGATCCGAACCTGGCGCTGCCTCAATCGCCGCCTATCTCAGCATCCAGCAGGCGCTGAGCAACCTCGATCGGCTAGAGGTTCGGGGCCGAGACTCCGCCGGTCTGCACGTGCTGGTGAGAAACCACCACCTCGACCTCGATGACCCCGAGTTGGCGGCCCAGATTGTCGCTCGCCACGACGCTTCGCCGCTGTTCACCCACACCGCAATCCGCACGCCTGACGGCTATCTCAGTTTCGTCTACAAGGCCGCGGCCGAAGTTGGTGAGCTGGGCGACAACACGGCCACGATGCGGTCGGGGATTCAAAATGACGTCCTACTGCGTCGTGCCCTTGCCGACGAACGAGCCGAAGCAACAGTTCTAGGTCACACCCGGTGGGCCAGCGTTGGGATCATCTCCGAACCCAACGCCCACCCGGTCAACAGCGAAGAGCTTGGCGGCAAGTCCGGCCCGTACGTGACGGCGGTTCTCAACGGCGATGTTGACAACTTTGCCGACGTAATTGCCGAGGAGTCTTTGCGCATCGCCACCGAGATCACCACCGACGCCAAGGTGATTCCCACGGCAATCAGCCGGGGGCTGAGCGATGGGAAGGATCTCGACGAGGCCGTTCGTTCCACGGTCGCTAAGTTCGAGGGATCGGTGGCTATTGGGATCAGCACCACCTTGGCCCCGGCGGATCTGCATGTCTGCCTCCGCGGTTCGGGGCAAGGTGTCTTCGTCGGACTCTGTGAGGATGCTTTCGTGATCGCATCCGAACCCTACGGTGTCGTTGAAGACGCAACCTCGTACTTGCGGATGGACGGCGAAACGCCCTCGGACGTCAACAATCCCACTGGGTCGCAGGGACAAATCATCCGCCTCAGCGGTGGTTTGGCTGGAGAGGTCGACGGGGTCAGCCGGCTGAGTTATGACGGCTCGCCGATTCCGGTGAGTGACCACGAATGGCTGGCGCCCGAGGTCACCACCAGAGACATCGACCGTGGGGATGCTCCCCATTTCCTTTTGAAGGAAATCACCGAAGCCCCGCAATCGTTTCGGAAGACGCTGCGGGGCCGCCTGCGGGAAACCAGCGATGGGCTTCGTGTCCAGTTGGGCAGCGAAACGCTTAGCCCAGAGCTGATCGCCGATCTAGAGCGGGGCCAATTCAAGAGGATCTACGTCATCGGTCAGGGCACGGCAGCGATCGGTGGGCAAGCGGTGGCCGGAGCGCTCAGTTGGGCCCTAGCGGAGTCCGAGATTCCCGTCTTGGCTATCACTGCCACGGAACTTTCCGGATTCCGCATTGAGGACGATATGTCCGACCGCCTGGTAGTGGCCATGAGCCAGAGTGGCACCACCACTGACACCAATCGAACGGTCGACATTCTCCGGGCCCGAGGCGCCCGCGTGATCGCCATCGTCAACCGTCGCGGGAGTGACCTCGTGGACAAGAGCGACGGCGTGTTGTACACCTCCGACGGACGCGACGTCGAGATGAGCGTGGCCTCCACCAAGGCGTTCTACTCTCAGATCGCCGCCGGGTTCCTCCTCGCTGTTGGTCTGAGCGAACACTTGCCGATCACGCAAATCCCGGAGGCCGAGGTGCAGTCGTTGCTGGTTGCCTTGAGGGAAATCCCTGAAGGAATGGCCAAGACCTTGGCCAAGCGCGATGTGATAGCGGTTGCCGCCCAGCGCCATGCGCTGAGCCGTCGGTACTGGGCCATGGTGGGCAACGGGCCAAACCTTGTGGCGGCCGCTGAGGTTCGCATCAAGCTCAGCGAGCTCTGTTACAAAGCCATTGCCTACGACGTCACCGAAGACAAGAAACACATCGATCTCTCTTCGGAGCCACTGATTTTTGTCTGTGCTGCTGGTCTGCAGGGATCGAATGCGGACGACGTTGCGAAAGAAGTTGCAATCTTCCGGGCGCATCAAGCGGCCCCGATCGTGGTGGCCACCGAGGGCGAGAACCGGTTCAAAGCCGCGCTCGAAGTGATCTGGGTTCCCGAAACGCACCCGCAGTTGGCATTCATCTTCTCCACCATGGTTGGCCATCTCTTCGGGTACGAGGCCGCTTTGGCTATTGATGCGTCCGCCCGGCCCTTGCGCGAAGCCCGTGGCCTGATAGAGCACTACATCACCCCCGAGGACGAAGATTGGTTCATGTCCTTCGGCAACCAACTGGAGCCGTTTGCCGCCCAATTCTTCGACGGCATGCGCACTCACCAATACGACGGTCAGATGGAGGCCTCCACAGCGGTCAAACTGTCATCCCTACTGCGGTTCGCCACCGGGCATTCGCGTTTCGAGTCGTACCAGTCGGAGTTCGGAAAGGTCGGGACGCCGGGTGTGATCGTTGATGATCTTGCGGCGGCTCTCACCGAGGGAATCGAAGAACTCACGCGCCCAATTGATGCCATCAAGCATCAGGCCAAGACCGTCACGGTGGGCATCAGCCGCAGCGACGAGAGCCTCTTGCAGAACAACCTGGTGCAGGCGGTTCTGGCCACCGGCTGCCCTCGGGACCGGCTCACCTACAAGGTCCTGCGCACCCTTTCGGCAATCGATCCAGCCATCGATGCTGTGGTGGGTCACACCCGTTACCGGGTGGAGGGGGACCCTCGAACCAATGGCACGTTGCATGTGGTGGACAAGGCGGGCATCGCTACCGGACTGGTCAGCCGGGTTGAACGAGATCCCATCTTGCGAGGCAACAAGCACCGGGTAGCCGTTGAGCGAGGTGTGCTGGTGACAGTGGGTTCCGATGGTCGAGTGGTGCTGATCGTGCCTGAGGTCAAGGACTCCGAAGCCACCGGTCTCACCCTGTGCCACCTCCGGCTGAAACCGTCGCTCGAGGTAGCGGCTGCTCGAGCAGTGATGCGCGGCTACCGTGACCGCTACCGGGGACTGGTGGACGTGGTCACCGAGCGCGAACCCAACTTCCGCGACGATCTACTGGCCCATGTGGCGGTGGTCGACCTCCTCACCGCTCCGATCTCCGACATCGCTGCCCTCTGGGCCTAGCGGGGCGGTCGATTGTCTGCCTCCATTGCGAAGCCGGTGGTGGTCTTCGACGGCGTGTGCAATCTGTGCAACGGCTCAGTGGACTTCATCGTGCGCCACGACCCCGATGGGGTTTTCCAATTCGCCTCCAATCAAAGCGAGCCGGGGCAGAGGATTCTCGCCGCGGCGGGGGTGGCGGCCGTCGACACGGACACGATCGTGCTGGCGGCCGACGGCAAGTTCTTCGACCGCTCCACGGCCACCCTCCAGATCGCCAAGCGGATGGGGTTCCCATGGAGTCTGGCCTATGTCTTGGTGATCGTTCCTCCATTCGTCCGCGATGCGGCGTACAAGCTGCTCGCCAAGTACCGCTACCGACTGTTTGGCAGAAGAGACTCGTGCCGTCTGCCTACGCCCGAGGAGCGAGGCCGCTTCCTCGGCTGAAGAGTGTCGCTAGCCTGTGCTTCATGTTGGCCCGACCGGTGCAGGATGCTCTAGCGACGTTAAAGGCCGAGTTCCAGGGGGAGTCGGTGCTGATGGCCACACTGGCCGCCGATGCCGTGTTTGCCCGGGCCGCCGCCGGGGAATTGGATGAGTGCATCCCCCGCCTTCTGGAACTGGTTTCACTTGGTGAGTTGGCGGATCGATATGCGTTCGAGGTCTTTGATCTGTTGACCGCCGGAGACTGGCAGGAGTGGGATATGCCGGCGGTCCAGGCGATCAGCCGTTGGGCCGATGCCTGGTGGCGGACGGTCTTGGTGGACTTTCCCGGGGAGCAGCGGGCTGCCGATCGGTTGGGCGAATTGGCGCACCTGAATCTCACAATGGTGCGTTGGTTGAGCGCCTGGTTGGAGGAACTGGACGGCCCGGCAGCGCAACATTTGGCTGACTTCATACTCAACGGATCTTCGCACCCGGCCTGGGCAGGCTTCGAGGACCAGCTCCAACAGGCGGTGGCATGGACGCAATCCGAGACTTTGATCAACGGCATCACCATGATCGCGGGAACCTACTTCGAGCCTGGTCAGATGGCGGAGATCCTGGAGCGGGTGGTGGTCACACCCGGACTGGGGTAATGACATGAAACAGGACGCACATGGCAACTCCATCGTCGAACCCGAGGATCTGGCCGGCTGGCCTCGCCGGTCCGGAGACGCTCACAAATGGCGGTCAGCGGTTTGGATCGTGGCAGGCTCGCCGGGACTGTACGGTGCGGCCACGCTGGCGGCCACCGGAGCATTCCGGGCCGGCGCCGGGTATGTGACCCTCTCCGTGCCAGGCTTCGATGCTTCGATCGCTCCTACCGAGGCGGTTTGTCGCCCGATCGCCGATGTGGATTCGGACCGTCATGGGGCCCTCGTCATTGGCCCCGGACTGACCGATCGTGTGGTGGCTCGGGCTGTTCTGGCCGGGAACGCGCTGCCAGCAGTGGTTGATGCCGGGGCTATCGCCTGGTTCCAGGGCCGTTCGGGCCCAACGATCCTTACTCCTCACGATGGAGAGTTTCAACAACTCCTTGGCAAGGTTCCCGGCGAGGATCGCGTAGGGGCCGTGAAGGCGGCCGCCCGCGAGCTCGGCGTGGTGGTGCTGCTCAAGGGACCCACCACGGTGATCGCCGATCCGGTTGGTCAAGTGTTCTTGGTTGGAGATGGCGACGCGCGGCTGGCGACGGCCGGGACGGGCGACGTGCTGAGTGGTGTGATCGGTGCGGGTCTGGCTCTGGGTCTGGAACCGATGATGGCGGCGGCCTTGGGGGCGGAACTCCATGCCGTCGCAGCAACCTCGCCCGGAGCCCTACGGTCCGGTTTCATGGCGTCAGACCTTCCACTGTTGATAGCGAAGGTGCTTGATGGCTAGCGCCTATGCCGAGATCGACGAAGCGGCGCTCACCCACAACACCCGCGTTCTGGGCGAATGCGCTGGCGAGGCGGCGGTTTGTGCCGTTGTGAAGGCCAACGGTTATGGGCATGGAGCAGCCACCGCAGCCCGAGCGGCATTGGACGGTGGAGCAACCCGGCTCGGAGTCGCGCAGGTAGCGGAGGGCGTGGCGCTGCGGGAAGAAGGCTTCGAAGAACCGATTTGGCTCTTCTCCGAACCTGAGCCCGCGGAGTTTGCCGCCTGCGCTCGGTTCCACCTGGAACCTCCCGTCTATTCCGAGCGAGGCTGGGATGCGGCTGTAGCGGCCGGTGCCAGCGGTCCGCTCAACGTGCACGTCATGGTGGATACCGGGATGCATCGAGTCGGTTGTTCGGTGGAGTCAGCGGCGCGGTGGGCTCAGCGCGTGGATTCAAGCCCCGGTCTCTCGCTGCGATCGGTGTGGACCCACCTCGCTGTTGCCGATGAACCCGGCAATCCCTACACCGACCAGCAATTGGACAGATTCGATGAGGCGTTGGCCTCGATTGTCGCCGCAGGCGTAGAGGTGCCGCTCATTCATGCGGCCAACTCCGCCGGAACGATCGCCGTGCCCCGATCCCATCACAACGTGGTGCGCCCTGGTGTAGCTCTCTATGGCATGGCACCCAGCCCGGCTCTGGCGGGTGTGGCGGACCTTCGCCCCGTCATGAAGTTGTGGAGCACCGTGAGCCTGGTCAAGCGATTACGAGGTGGCGACCGGGTCAGTTATGGACTCAGAACTGAACTGGTGAAGGATGCGAACATCGCCACCCTGCCGATCGGTTATGCCGACGGAGCTCGGCGGGGGTGGTGGGAGCAGGGTGTGGTGCTGATTCACGGCCAACGGTGCAAGATCGTGGGCGTCATCACGATGGATCAGATGATGGTGGACTGCGGTGACCTCCCCGTAGGGCCAGGCGACGAAGCGGTATTGATCGGCGAGCAAACCGGAGAGCGCATCACTGCGGATGAGTGGGCGTCGGCGCTGGGAACGATCAACTACGAGATCACGTGTGGCATCGGCACGCGGGTGGCGCGAATCGCTCGTCAGCCTTGAGAGTCGCGCTGCTCGAACCGTGGATGGGTGGTTCGCATGCCGCATGGGCCAGCGGCTTGGCTAACCACAGTCGTCACCACATTGATTTGATCAGCCTGCCGGACCGGGGATGGCGGTGGCGGCTTCGGGCTTCGGCTCCCTGGTTCGCTCACCAGATCGAGGCATTGCCGGAACCGCCCGATGTCATCTTGGTGAGTGGCTTGACCGACGTTGCCGCGTTGCGGGGGCTTATCGGGCGAGCGCTGCCCTTGGTGCTCTACATGCATGAGAGTCAAGCGGTCTATCCCCGCACGTCTGATGATGACGGTGTTGAAGCCGCAGTTCGCAATTGGACAGCCATGCTGGCGGCCGATCGGGTGTGGTTCAACAGTGGGTACCACCAGCGGGTGGCCATCGACGCCGTTGCGCAGCTCAACGATGCCATGCCCGAGGAACAGCAAATCGAGACCGTAGACGCCATTCGCGCCAAGAGCCTGGTGGTGTACCCCGGCGTCGATCTTTCATGGACGAGGGGGCGGGGTCCGAGAACCACGCCGCCGGTGATCCTCTGGCCTCACCGATGGGAGGGTGACAAGAACCCGGAGGTGTTCGAACGAGCGCTGGAGCGGCTGGTGGCGAGCGGGTTGGACTTCGGTCTGGTGCTGGCCGGCGCGGACGCCACGCCGCCGAGTCTCAGTAAGGAGCGCATTTTGGATCGTCATGCTGATCGAGTAGTTGGATTCGGTCCGTTCGAGTTTTCGGAGTATCACCAGTGGTTGCAGCGGTCGGATCTGGTGGTCAGTTGCACATCGCACGAATTCTTCGGCATCGCCGTAGTGGAGGCATTGGCGGCAGGCTGCATGCCGGTTCTGCCAAACGATTTCAGTTACCCCGAATTGCTGGGAGCCGAGAATGCCAGCCTCTTGTACGAGCCCGGTTCGTTCGGCTCGGCCCTCGAAACGGCGGTCCGAGAGTTTCCGGAACGGGCGGCGAGGATCGACGTCACCCGCTTTGATTGGAGTCACGTCATCCCGCTTCTCGACGCCCTTCTGGAAGACTCAGCCCGGCGGTGAAGTTGCTCTTCTAGGACGGAGATGGGTTGCTTCTTGCGCGATCAGCGCCACACGGGTTCGCTGGTGCCGAGCTGTTTGGGGCCATGGCTCCAGCGGCCAACGAAGGGTCGCACCAGTTCCAATTCGCCGAAGTCCGATGGCACGGTGGCCAGTTGATCCGGGGTGGGTGTGATGGCCGCCTGCTCGAATGGTTTCGGCCCGCCGAGGGCGACAAACCAGTTGCGCGTTCGAATGAGCGAAAGCTTGGCATTCCAGGACCCGCCAGTGACCCGATTCTCCGCAATCGCCCGGATTGCAGCCGCGGCCGCGAAGAAACCGGTGCAGTAGTCGAGTGATTGCACCGGTAGGTGCACGGGCTCGGCAGATCCGCATTGTTCTGCACCGGCCACAGCGATCCCGGTGGTGGATTGGACGATCGAATCGAAACCTCGGCGGCCGGCCCACGGGCCGACCCAGTCAAAGGCGCAGATCTCTATCACCGAAACACCGGGGGAGAGGGCGGTGATCTCTTCGGCGCTGAATCCGTACTGTGCCAACGCTCCGGGCCGGAATGCATCGATGACCACGTGGGCGTCCTTCACGAGATCGGTAAACGTGGCCCGGCCTTCGGCGGTGCGCAGATCAACAGAGGCATTTCGTTTGCTGGTGCCGGTAGCCATGACACCGATTTCGACAGAGGGGAGGTGGTCGGCTCCGATCCGAAGGACATCGGCCCCCAAGTTGGCCAGCGTCTGTCCTGCCACCGGGCCAGCCAGAACCCGGGAGCAGTCGAGGACATGTACCCCGATCAGCGGCAAATCTCCAGTAGGCCGAGATCGGCTCGGCCCGTACCCGGACCTTGCGAAGTCCAAGAGGGGTAGAGGTTCAACGGCGTTGGCGTGGGAGTGGTCGTTCCATTCGTCCATCGTTCGGTATGCAGCGGCGATCATGCCGTCATCGATGAGGGCGGTCTCCAGGTCAAAGGCGTCCCAGTGGGAAATTGCGTCCTCGAAGGCGGAGCGGTCTTGGGCAACACCCAAACGGGCCGCCGCCCCTGCGGCGTGATGGGGGAAGTTGCAGTGCAATTGGATGAAGCGGTCATCGGCGGTCCGATAGTGACCAGAGAGCGACGCCCATTTGGGAACCGGCTGCCCGTCACAGCGGACGTGGGCAGTGAAGCTGGACAGGGCTAGTGCTTGATTTAGCGAACCGGGCGAAAAACCGGTGAGGTTGGACAGAGCGGCGTTCACCGATCCGCACGCAATGACCGCAGCAAGCGCCGTGGAGAACGCCGAGGCATCTGGGGGCGTTGATCCAACGATCGGTACCGCCGACTGGTTTTGCGGTGCGCCCGTGAGTTCTAGGAAGTGATCGATGCCGGCCTGGACGGCGCTGCTTGCACCCATGCACACAAACTAGACGGTTTGCGGCGGAGACGAGTCACTCGGGTGCAGCCTGGGCAGAGATCGGTGCCGACAAGGGCTCAATGCGGACTGCCTTCAATGCGGACTGCTGATCTCGAAGCGATGAGGATCGTCGAAGTTCAGAGGGATGGCAGAGGCCGCAGCGTTGGCGAGCAAAATGATCACTCGGGCGGTAACGAGACCCAGCGCCAGGACGGGGCCTACGAGGAGGGCGGAGCTACCGAGGTTGCCCATCGTGGCAAGCGCCAGGGTCAACACGGCTGCACCGAGTAGGAGCGGCCAGAACACTTCGCGGAACGATCCCGTGGCGAGCGCACGCAGAAGCGGGCTCTCGCGGGAGATGTTGGGCTTCGTCGTTTCTGTTTGGGTCATCATGTGAACCTGCTTTCCTGGGCCAACCGGGTGCGGCGGACCCCCTCGTCTGAGTTCGTTGTGTCCCGTGGCTTGGATTGGTAAACATCGGTGGGGAGTTATGCCTAGAGCCCCGCCCAGGTACACCATGTTCGGTGAGCGGAAGCATCTTCTTGACGCTTGGGCAATACTGCAGCTGTGAAACCCCGGGAAACCCTCACCTCGGCCGGGATCGGCCTCGCTCATTGGACTCACGCGGAAGCCCAAACCGGCTGCACCGTGGTGGTGTTACCGGAGGGCTCGGTGGCTTCTGGCGAGATCCGGGGGAGTGCGCCGGCTACGAGAGAGTTTGATCTTCTCGATCCGCTGGCGTCGGTGCAGAGTGTCGATGCAATCGTCTTGAGCGGTGGATCGGCCTTTGGATTGTCGGCCGCTGATGGCGTGGTGACTGAACTGGAAGCGGCTGGCCGCGGCTTTCCAACGGCGTATGGCGTCATTCCGATCGTTGTGGGGATGAGTTTGTTCGACCTCGGCGTCGGTGCCGCCAACGTTCGCCCCGGGCCGGCCGAAGGGGCGTTGGCGGCGCGTGCGGCGCTGGCCGGTGAGGTTCAAGAATTGGTGGGATTCTTTGGTGCCGGTACTGGCGCCACCAGCGGAAAATGGAGCGGTCCGGCAACCGAGCGAGCGGCTGGGTTGGGTTTCCATATGATCGAATTAGGAGAGGTTTGGGTGGCGGCGCTGGTGGCGGTGAATGCCTTCGGGTTTGTTGGTTCCTCGCTACCGGACGAGGTGGCGGAGCCATGGAAACCGGCCATCGGGGAAAACACCACCATCGGGATTCTGCTCACCAATGCCACGCTGGAGAAAACGACCTGCCATCTCCTTGCCCGGGCGGGCCATGACGGCTACGCCAAAGCGATCTTCCCGGCTCACACCGCTGTGGATGGAGATGCTGTTGTGGCGGCGGCAACGGCATCCACGGGCGTCCTGGTCCACCCGATGCAGTTGCGTGCGGCGGCCGAGCTGGCCATGGCCCGGGCCGTTCTCAGCACAGTTTCACCACAGTCCAGCTAGCGGGGTGCAGGTGGTGGTCCAACCGGGCCGCGTCTGCCGCGTCAGGAGCTAGAAGTCGATCGCAGTGTTGGCACCGCACACGATGACACCGACCCGTTTGCCCGCAGAATCGAAACGGCCGGAGTGCATCGCCGCGATTGCGACGGCCGCGGAATGTTCGATGACGAGGCGGAAGCGGTCCCACATCCACTGTCTGGCAACGATTGTCTCGGCATCGCTCACGAGCAACGGCGTAGTTGGGGCGGCTGAGAGAATGTCCCACGCCAGTTCCCCAATGCTGCTGGCGCCGAGCGCATCGGCGGCGATCCCGGAAACCTCCACCGTTTCTCGTCTTCCGGTTGCGGCCGAGGCGGCGAAGGCATTGGTGGTCTCGGTTTCGCAGATGACGATTTCGGATCGCCCATCAAGCCATGCGGCGCTTCCTGCGGCCAGCCCTCCGCCTCCACACGAAATGAAGACTACGTCCAGCGGTCCAGCGTCCTGTTCCATTTCCATTGCGCAGGTTCCTGCGCCCATGACGACCAGCGGGTCCTCGTAGGCGTGAATGGACAAGCCGCCGTGCTCGGCCACGAACGCCCTGCTGGCATCGAGCGACTCGGCATAGACCGATCCGATCTGGTGGACGATGGCACCGTAGGAGCGGAGTCGATCAACTTTTGCCGGAGCGGAAATCGTGGGAACGAAGATGTTGGCGGGGACTCCCAGTTCCCGCGCGGCCCAGGCGACGGCCGCTCCGTGATTCCCCCCCGATGCAGCAACCACGCCGCCGTCCCCAACTCGGTCGTCGTTGATCGCTCGGGTGAGCGCATGGGTAGCGCCGCGTGCTTTGAACGTCCCGCTGTGTTGGAGCAGTTCGAGTTTGTAGACGATGCCCTCGTCCTCGAGGATCGGGGTTCGGCGCAGACGCGGCTGGATAATGAGAGCGGCGGCGCGGATTTGCTGCGCCGTGACCGGGGGGTTTGGGTCAGAAGTCTCGGTGAGGTCGCCCGCCATCCAGGCAGACTAACGGGGCTGTGTCCTCCGTAGTCCTTCAATCCACTATCACGTCCGGTCCTGCCGAGACCATCGTCCTGGCCCACGCCGTTGGCAGACGGCTACGGATCGGTGACCTTCTGGTGCTCACTGGCGATCTCGGTGCCGGGAAAACCCATTTCGCCAAAGGCATCGCCACAGGCCTTGGGGTGACCGAGCCCGTCACCAGCCCAACCTTTGCACTGCACCAGCAGTATGAGGGCAACGAGGTCTTGCACCATCTCGACGTCTACCGCCTCGAGGATCTCGCCGAGACCTTGGACCTGGACCTCCCTGAGCTCCTCGAGAGCGGTGTGACCGTGATCGAGTGGGGCGATTCCATCACCGATGTATTGCCAACCGACCGCCTGACGGTTCGTCTGGAAATGACCGACGTGGATGATGAGCGCACGCTTTGGTTCGAGGCGGATCAAGCGCACGAGAACCGATGGCGTGAGTTGGTGCACGGAGCGATCGTTGAGGTGACCGCGTGATCACGCTGGCACTCACATCGTCTACTGCGTTGGTGGGCGTGGCCATCGCCACCGTGGACGACGGCGGACTCCTTGCCGAACGCTCGATCCTCACCGATCGTCGTCACGCCGAGGAGATCACCCCGATGCTGGCGGCGGTCGTGGCCGAGGCTGGTTTGTCGATCGTCGACATCGAGCGAATCGTGGTGGACGTTGGCCCCGGTCGCTACACGGGGATGCGGGTGGGAATCGCCACCGCCAAGGCCCTGGCGTTCGCCTTGGGAGTGCCCGTCGTGAGCATCACGAGCCTCGACTTGATCGCTCGTGCTGCCCGGAAACTCGACGCTCATGATGGGCCGATTTTCGCCGTTGTCGATGCTCGCCGCGATCAAGTCTTCGCCCAAAAAGCAGATGAAGCCGGTTTGGTGGGAGAGCCGCTGGTGCTGAGTCCCAACGAGCTCGCCGACCGATTGCCGCCCAATTCTTTGCTTGTCGGTGACGGAGCCGACCGATATGCGCCGCAATTTGAGACTGTGGCAACGGTTCGGCGGGACGTTGGGCCAAGCATTGTCAGTGCGGCGCTTCTCCCGGTCGGCTACCCGTCAGGGCCGGGAAGGCTGGTTGCTCCGGTGTACTTGCGGGAACCCGATGCTGCGATAAACATCAAGACTCGGCACTCCGGTTCACCGACCCAGAAGGCAAGAGGTCGCAAATGACAAATCAAACCAACAGCCAGCCGCTGGAGCTCCGGGAACTTACCGCTGAGGATCTGGATGCTGTCACCGCGATCGAGGCCTCCGTTGCACCGTCGCCGTGGTCGCGCGGTCTGTTCGAGGGGGAAGTCACCCTCCCACCCGGGCAACGCCTGTGGTTGGTGGCGCACCGGGCAGATCAGGTGGTGGGCTTCGCCGGCGTGATGTTCGTCGGTGATGATGTCCACGTCATGAACATCGCCGTAGCCCCCAGCTCCCAACGACAGGGGATCGCCTGCCTACTTCTCGCAACGATCCTTCGCCGCAGTGTTGACGAAGGCGCTCGGCACGCAACCCTCGAGGTTCGTGACGGGAACGATGCGGCCATCGAGCTCTATCGCCGGTTCCGGCTGGGGCCGGTAGGTATTCGCAACAGCTACTATGAAAACGGCGAGGATGCGTTAATACTGTGGGCGCACGACATCCACTTGCCCTCGTACACCAAGCTCTTGGATAGATTTGCTGTGCCGCAAGAGGCGATTCAGTGAGAGCGCAATCGCTTGTTCTCGCTATCGAAACCAGTTGCGACGAGACCAGTGTGTCTGTGGTTGCCGACGGCACCCGGATGCTTTCCAACGTGGTGTCCAGCCAGGTCGAAATCCATGCGCGCTTCGGCGGTGTTGTTCCCGAGGTAGCGAGCCGGGCCCACCTGGAGATGCTGGAGTCGGTGTTAGCACAGGGTCTAGCTGACGCCGGTGTGTCGCCGCAGGATCTGACCGCGGTTGCAGCAACCAACGGGCCTGGCCTCATCGGAGCGCTCCTGGTTGGCGTGACCGCGGCGAAGACGCTGGCGCTGGCGTGGGACAAGCCATATGTGGGGGTGAACCATCTGGAAGGCCATCTGTTCGCCTCATTCCTCGAACGGCCTGACCTTCAGGTTCCCATGATCACTATGTTGGTGAGCGGCGGGCACACCTCCATCGTGCACGTCCGTGATCTCGGTGACTATGAGGTAGTTGGCCGAACCCTGGATGACGCCGCCGGCGAAGCCTTCGACAAGGTGGCCCGGTACTTGGGGCTGGGGTATCCGGGCGGTCCCGTGATCGACCGCATGGCCCAGAAGTTTCTGGCAGAAGGGTCTGGCACGCCGGTGCCCTTCCCGCGCGGAATGATGGACGACAGCTTGGACTTCAGTTTCAGCGGCATGAAGACAGCAGTGATCAACTACGTCCGCAAGCACCCTGACACCCCCAACGACGCATTGGCGGCCGGGTTCCAAGAGGCGGTGGTGGATGTCCTGGTGACCAAGGCGATGACCGCCGTAGAGCGTTACGGGGTCACCACGGCATGTCTTGGCGGGGGAGTGGCGGCCAACTCATTGCTGCGTTCGGAGTTCGCATCGGCATGTGCGGAACGGGGAATTGATTCGCTCGTGCCGGCTCGGGAGTTCTGCACGGACAATGCGGCCATGATCGCGGCCGCCGCCCATTGGCGTTTGCTGCACGACGGCCCCACCAGCCTTAGCACCGGTGCCACTCCCGCCTTGCGGCTTTGACCCGAAGAGCGCAGTTTCCGGGAGCGGTTGGGAGCGGATGGCTTCCCGATGAGACGCCGTTAGTTTGGCTTCATGACGATTCCCGATGCTTATGCCGACATGCTTACCAAGGTGGCCTTCTGGCATGTTGCCACCATCGGTCCCGACGGTGATCCCCAGTCCACCCCGGTCTGGGTCGGCACCGATGATGAGGACCATGTCACCTTCTCGCTCACGAAGGGCCGGCAGAAGTACCGAAACCTCCAGGCCAATCCCTCGATCGCCTTGAGTGCAACGGATCCAGACAACCCCTACCGCTACCTCGAGATTCGCGGCACGGTGGCTCGGATCGACGACGACCCCGAAAATGCGTTCATCGACTCCATGGCCAAGAAATACATGGGCGTGGACAAGTACCCGTTTCACCAGCCCGGAGATGAGCGGGTGGTGGTCCGGGTGAAGCCCGAGCACACCACCGCGATGGGCTGATTTCAGGCGTCGGTACCCCTAACGCGAGCCCCGATTGGCACTCGCGAGGCTCAACTGCCAATTTCTCGAGATTTTGGGTGGGGGAGCGCTCAGATGTTTCTAGAATCAGCACTCGTCCATTGAGAGTGCTAATCGCCATTGGAGGCATGCACGCATGAATTTGCAACCACTTGAAGACCGGATCGTTGTCCGGGCCAAGGAAGCCGAATCCACTACCGCTAGCGGTCTTGTGATTCCCGACACCGCCAAGGAGAAGCCCCAGCAGGGTGAAGTCCTTGCCGTAGGCCCCGGTCGTCGTAGCGACACCGGCGACCTCATCCCCAACGATGTTGCCGTGGGTGACGTTGTCATCTACAGCAAGTACGGCGGCACCGAGATCACCGTCGCCGGTGAGGACCTTTTGATCCTCAACGCTCGCGACGTCCTGGCGAAGATGGGCTGAGGGAGACAACATGGCTAAGCAATTGAAGTTTGACGAAGAGGCGCGACGCGCCCTCGAAGCCGGTGTGAATCGCCTGGCTGACGCTGTAAAGGTGACGCTCGGCCCCAAAGGCCGCAACGTGGTGCTGGACAAGAAGTTCGGTGCGCCCACCATCACCAACGACGGCGTTTCCATCGCCCGTGAGATCGAACTGGAAGACCCGTTCGAGAACATGGGCGCCCAGCTGGTGAAGGAGGTGGCCACCAAGACCAACGACGTCGCTGGTGACGGAACCACCACCGCCACCGTGCTGGCCCAAGCCCTCATCAAGGCCGGCCTCCGGAACGTTGCCGCCGGCGCCAACCCGATGGTCCTCAAGCGGGGCATCGAGGCTGCGGTGGAAGCTGCGGTCGAGGCGATCAGCGGCAATGCCGTTGCGATCGAGGAGAAGAAGGAGATCGCCCAGGTGGCGTCCATCTCCGCAGGCGACGACAGCGTCGGCAAGGTCCTGGCTGACGCCATCGACAAGGTTGGCAAGGATGGTGTTGTCACCATCGAGGAGTCCAACACCTTCGGTATCGAGCTCGAATTCACCGAGGGCATGCAATTCGACAAGGGCTACATCAGCCCCTACTTCGTCACCGACGCCGAGCGTCAAGAAGTGACGCTCGAAAACCCCTACATCCTGTTCAACCAGGGCAAGATCAGCAATGTCCAAGACATGTTGCCGGTGCTCGAGAAGGTCATGCAGAGCGGCAAGCCGTTGCTGATCATCGCCGAAGACATCGAGGGTGAAGCCCTGGCAACGCTGGTTGTCAACAAGATCCGTGGCACCTTCGCCTCCGCTGCTGTCAAGGCCCCCGGCTTTGGCGAGCGTCGCAAGGCGATGTTGCAGGACATGGCCATTCTCACCGGTGGTCAGGTCATCGCCGAAGAGGTTGGCCTCAAGCTGGACACCGCCACGATGGATCTTCTGGGCACCGCCCGCAAGGTCATCATCACCAAGGACAACACCACCATCATTGACGGCGGTGGCGACAAGTCCGACGTAGATGGTCGTGTGTCGCAGATCCGAGCCGAGATCGACAACACCGACTCCGACTGGGACCGTGAGAAGCTGCAAGAGCGTCTGGCCAAGCTGTCCGGCGGCGTTGCCGTTGTTCAGGTGGGCGCAGCCACCGAGGTGGAGCTCAAGGAAAAGAAGCACCGCATCGAAGATGCGCTCTCAGCAACCCGTGCTGCCCTGGAAGAGGGTGTAGTCGCCGGTGGCGGTGTCGCTCTCCTGCGGGCCCGCCCCGCTGTTGAGAAGGCCATGAAGAAGCTCAAGGGCGACGAGAGGACCGGCGCTCAGAGCGTCTGGGCCGCTCTGTCCGCTCCGGCTCGCCTCATCGCCGAGAATGCCGGCATGGAAGGCGCTATCTGGGTCACCCGGGTAGAGGAATCCGAAGGCAACGTTGGCCTCAACGCTGCCACGGGCGTGCTGGAAGACCTGATGAAGGCCGGTATCACCGACCCGGCCAAGGTCACCCGGGCTGCACTCCAGAACGCTGCGTCAATCGCCGCGCTGGTCCTCACCACCGAGTGCATCATTGCCGACAAGCCAGAGCCAGAAGGCGCTGGCGGCGGTATGCCTGACATGGGTGGCATGGGTGGCATGGGTGGCATGATGTAAATCCCTGTGCCGCCTGCGGCATGCCTACTGCGTTCCCAACCGGGGCGGCATGGGCGGCATGATGAAACCCAGCCCAACGGCTGAAATCCTGTTAGCGACCGGCCTTCGGGCCGGTCGCTTTCGTTTTCAGCTATTCAGTGCGCGGCGTGTGGGGTCACCTCGTTCACCAATGGTTGTTGGGCGCCATCCGGATGGCGGTGCCCAACCCATCAGGTGTGGTCCGGGTAGTATCCGATCGGTGAAGTGGCTCAGCTGGCGGTGGGGGCTGGGCGGGGCCCTTGTGGCCTTGATCGTCTGGTTCCTCATCGGCCTGATCAAGACCGAGAAACCGGCATTGCACTTCACCCGGTCGTTCGCTCGTGAATTCAGCATCGTCTCCGGGCTCTACGCCCTTTGGAATCTCGGCGGCCGAATTCAGGCGTTTGGGGCCGATCAGGCCATCGCCCGGGGCGAGCGGTTATGGGAGTTTCAACAGTGGATCGGGTTGCCCAGCGAGGACTGGATGCAGGAGATGATCCTGCCGACCGAGTGGTTGGTGAGGGCGGCGAATGTTTATTACGCCGCCGCGCACGTTCCTGCGTTCGGGGCGGTGCTGTTGTGGATGTTCTTCAGCCACCGAGCGTCCTACCCGGCCTTCCGTACCCAGATGGCGCTCTTCACGGGCACATCGCTTCTCATCCAGCTGGTCGCAGTGGCCCCACCGCGTTTTGTGGATGTCACGGGCATGATCGACACCGCGATTGTCTACAACCAGTCGGTCTATTCCGCTCTGGGCAGGGAGTCGGTGGGGCAGCTCCAGGCCATGCCGTCGATTCACGTTGGGTGGGCCCTGTTTGTGGGCGTTCTCACCTTCCGATTTGCTTCGCGCTGGTGGGTGAAGGTGATCGGCGTCAGCCACGCCGTGCTCACTTGGTGGGTAGTGATGGTGACGGCCAATCATTTCTGGATGGACGGCATCGTCGCCGCCGTCATCATGGGTTTCTGGTATCTGGTCTTCTGGCTTCTTGACAAGAGCCGGGCCGCTTAGTTGTCGAGCGCTACGAAATCCGCTAACTGGGTGCAGATTTGGGCGGGCTCGTCTTCCTGGAGGAAGTGTCCACCGCCGAGAATCGTTACATGGGCGAGCCCGTGGGCGCCCGGTATCCGTTTCTGGAAAACCGCCTGACCACCCCGGGTGATCGGGTCAGAGTCACTGAACGCGGTGAGGCATGGCTTGTGGAAGTTGCGAAGAACCTCCCACGCTTCCATCTGGGCATCGTGAGCGGGATCGTCGGTGCTGGTGGGGACCAAGGAGGGCAACACCCGGGCACCGGCTTTGAACGACTCGTCGGGGAACGGGGCGTCGTAGGCCGCCAGCTCTGCCGGAGTCAGGTCGCGGACGCAACCGCCGTTGATAATTCTACTGGTAGGAAATTCGGCGACGCTCTGGCTGAACTGCTGCCAGTCCAGGAATGCTTGGGGTGGTTCGCCGTGGCCGGTGGGGAGTCCCGTGTTCGACACCATTATTCGGTGGAAACGTTCGGGATGGGCAGCTACCAGTCGTAGTCCAACGAGGCCGCCCCAGTCCTGGCAGAACATCGTGATGTCATTCAGGTCGAGTTGGTCGATGAGGGCCGCCTTCATCCAATCCACCAGCCTCTGGTAGGTGTAGTCGCTGGTGGCGGCAGGTTTGTCGGACCGGCCGAAGCCAGGGAGGTCCGGGACGATCACACGAAAGCCATCATCCACGAGCGTGGGGATCATCTTGCGGTAGAGATAGCTCCAAGTGGGCTCGCCATGCATCAGCAACAACACTGCGCCGGTCCGGAACCCTTCGTCTACGTAGTGAATCCGGAGCTTCTGATCGGAGCCCGCCTCGGCAGCGACGTCAACGTAGTTGGGTTTGAACGGAAAGTCGGCAAGGTCGGAGAAACATTCGTCGGGTGTGCGAAGGATTTCCATGAAATCAACCTAGTGATGTTGGTCCGGTTCAGAGAAGTTCGCCCGGAGCCTCGCCGGTGAGTTCATCGAAGCTGATGATCTCCGTGCCTGCCACCAACGTGCTGACTATCCCCGTGGTCAGATCCTGGGCCAGGTGGACATGGTCGATGATGTTGATGTCGGCCGGCTGGTCCGAGGCGATTTGCCCGCGAGTGTTCAACCCGATCAGCGTGGCCGTGTCGGCGAGGCGTTTGATCAAACTCGGCAGATCCAGGGGTGCGTCGGGGAAGTGTCCGGCCAAGAAGGCCAGAGGATTCAGCCCGACGCCGGGGATGCTTCGACCTGCGGACAGGGCCGCGATGAGAGCTTGCACGGTGGTGTCGGGGCCTGGGGACAGGGCGGTGCCAATGTGGGGATCATCTAGAGGTTCGTGAGTGGTGACGATGACCGAACAGCTCAGCGACGGTGTGGCATCGTGCAGCGCCAGGATGCGCCGGCCGTGGTGGAGGACTTCCTCGGGGTCTTGGTCGGGGTGGGCGGGGACCATGACCACAACGGGCTGCTCGCTCGAAGCCTCGCTCCAGCGGGGGGCCAGGGTCTTGATCACACCGAACTGCTCGAGATGGGGAGCGCCGGTAGCGAGATGAACGCCTCTAGCACCGGCTTCGAGGGCATCTCCGACGAGCGTCCCCATGGCCTCGATATCGGCATTCGAAGCGGCAAGACCATCCCGGATCTTGTTGCCCATGACCGAAGCCCTGATCCAGTGGTGACTGGCCAATATGGCCCGATTCACCAGCGCCGGCTGCCGTCTCAAGTGATGAAAATATGTTGAGCTCGCAGCCGCGGTCGTAGCCGAAGACGGGAGTTCCTCCACCACCGTGGTCACGCCGGGAGCGAGGTGGAGTTGGGCGTTGCGATCGAACGGTGCAACGGTAGGCGGCGGTAGCAGCGCTGTGAGGCCCGGTAGCACCAACGCACCGTCGGCGTCGATGATGCGATGAGCACGATCTCGAACTCGCCCGATCTCGGCCACAGCGCCGTCCCGAATAGCGATGTCGGCGGTAATCGCTGGACGGCCGCTGCCATCCAGCAACCGTCCGGCTCGAATGACGACGTCCGGCATTGGCACGCACACAGTGTGCCGCGGAATTCTCCGGACAGGTGACTAGTAGTTTCTCTTAACTCGTGTCAACTGCCTTTGTTTACCCATAGACTGGGGAAGCAGGTTCCGCCGTCCTGAGCAATCACAACGTGTGGAGACCACCGATGACCGACGATCACTTGTTGCCCGAATGGGCCCAACCCTTTAAGAATGCCGAGGACGCCAACAACTACTGGGACATGGTGTGCGAGATCGCCACGATTCGCTGGGGGGACCAGGTCACCCTGAACTATCTGGCCGGAATTCTCGAAATGCCAACTGGGGCCTACCTCAACATCGCCAACATTGCGGTCGCGGCTGCTGATTGCGATCTCGAAACACAGCGGCGAGGCCTCTACAACTTCTTCGCTTCATTCGATCAGTTCAAGCCCAAGGAACTGGAGCAACAAATGAACGACTGGGAGTGGGTGCGGCCCAGGCTCCGCACACGGCTCCAGAGAAGCTGGAATCCCGGCTGGAAGCTTCTGGCCCGTTCAATCGATGCCCAAACCGATCTTGTGGTTGCGCTGGATCACGACCTGGGCAGCATGCCTCTCGCCGCCAGCAAGATTCGCAAATGGCCGGTGAATCAGACCGAGGTCTGGCGGGTTGCCACCGAAGCTTCGGTCGGCCAGAGCGGCATCGAGCGTTTCGACCTCGCCGAGACGTACCCCCAAATCATCTGTTTCGATGGAGGCATGTTCACCAGCGGGATCGTCATGGATCTGAGCGGTCGCCTGCGGCACCCCGTAGGCGAGTTGGGTGCACTCGTGAGCTGCCCCACCGCCCACATCACCTACGTCAGTCCCCTTCGGACCCTTGTCAACGTGCAGGACGCTGTGGCCCGAATGCTCACGCTCTCGGTCCTCTGCCAGCAGACCGAGCCCAATCCCATCACTACCAGCGTCTTCTGGTACCGATCGCCAGGCAAGCTGGAACCGGGGGTGGCATTCACCGGGGAGAAGCGTTTGGACATTCGGTTCAGCGAACCGCTCCGATCGATTCTCGAACGCGCCGCCTGAGCCGATCCCTTAGCGAGGGTTGCCGTCCACATTGGCCTCGTAGTCGATGGCCCACAAGTTCTTGCTGGTTTGGCCAGCCAGAATCAGGAACGCCATGAGATTGATCGCCACGATCACCGGAACTCCCCAGGAAAAGATCGCAGTGCCCGCCGCGGCAACCAAGGTGTTCAGTGCGATGTAGCCGATACGAATTTCGGTCGGGCCAAGGCCGTAATAGGCGATCTGAAACTGGTTGGTCGCTGCGAAGCTGAGAAAGCTGGTGGCCATGGTGGCGCAGGTGACCAACAGGAGGATCAAGAAGAGGAACTGCAACCAGCGGGCCTCCACCAGGAACGAATAGGCGATCACTACGCTGCCCGCAAAGATGAGGTCGAGGATGTGGTCGGCGAAAAAGCCCCATTTCACCAGGCCCTGCTTCCGAAATTTCCCCAACGAGCCGTCCAATGAGTCGGTGAGCCATTGCAGGAAGACCATCACCGACACGGCGTGGAGCCACTGAAGATTCTTCGTCGCCAACCACCCGAAGAGCACGATCAGGCTTGACCACACTGCGGTGAGGGCAGTGAGGTGGTGACTCATGATCGGTTTCGGAACACGCGGAATCATCCAATCGATGGCGCGACGTTCCACCGGGCCGAGAAGCGACTGCCCCTTCTTCTTATCTCCGGCGAATGCTTCGGTCATAGGGCTCCCTATCGGTCGACTTCAGCCGTCGGTGAGTTCGCAAATGCGAGGGGCAACGTCCGGGTAGGACTCGGCAGGCCAGCCCGGCATCAAAGGATGCGTCGGCGTGCCGCCCATCGGGTGAGCTCATGGCGGTTGGAGACCTGAAGCTTTCGGAGGACGCTCGATGCATGAGTCTCCACCGTCTTGATACTGATCGTCAGCCGTCGGGCGATTTCCTTGTAGGCGTAGCCTCGGGCCAGCAGACGCATGACTTCCTGTTCCCGTGGAGAAAGAAGATCCAATTCGGGGTCCTCCGGCGCCGGGAGGGTGGCGCTGAATGCGTCGATCACGAAGCCGGCCAGTCGAGGCGAAAAGACCGCATCGCCCTCGGCAACACGCACCACCGCCTCAGCGAGTTGGTCGCCACTTATGGATTTGGTGACATAGCCGCGCGCCCCGGCTCTGATGACTGCGATCACGTCGTCAGGGGCGTCGCTGACAGAGAGTGCGAGGAAACGGATCTCTTCGCCACCGCCCGCTCGCACACCGGTGATGACATCGGCCCCCGTGCCGGACGGGAGGTGAACATCCAACAGGACGACCTCGGGCATCCGGTCCAGGATCAGCTCAACCGCCTCACCCACATCGCCCGCTTCCCCGAGAATCTGGACCCGGTCTCCCAACTGGGCGGCAACCCCGGCGCGCACCATGTCATGGTCATCCACGAGAATCACTTTGGGGGCATAGGTCATGTCTGTTGCTTTCTCCGGCCGTTACGCCGCTTTTCGTTTCTGGAATTCGATCGGTTCGCCCGTTGTTTGGGGACCGGTCCGGGCTCTGCTTCGGCCTCAGCCGACAGGGGAACTCGTAGCTCGATCTCGGTGCCTTCGCCCGGTTCGGAGTTGATGACTGCGGTGCCGCCAGCGTGTTCCATCCTGCCGATGATGGACTCTCGAACACCACGACGATCACCGTCGACGGTGTCGGGATCGAAGCCCGAGCCCGTGTCCCGGACGAAAAGCTCCACGTGGTCTTCTCCAACCTCCACGAAGATGTCTACTCGGGAGGTACCAGAGTGTTGTGCCGCGTTGATCGCCGCCTCCCGCGTCGCTTTCAACAGGGCCGCGATACCGGGATCCACCAGGGCGTCGCCGACCGCTACCACCTCGACGGGGGTTCCGTATCGCTCTTCCAGGTCACTGGCCATCTCATCCAACTGGCCCCGAATGCTGCCGCCCATCCGCGACGCCCGGTTGGGATCCAGCCAGTTTCGCAGTTCTCGCTCCTGACGGCGTGCCAGGTTGGCTGCCACCTGAGGGTCCTCGGCCTTTTGAATCAACGACAGCGTTTGAAGAACCGAGTCATGCAGATGGGCTGCCACTTCAGCTCGCTCCTCGGACCGGATCCGTGCCTGGCGCTCTGAATCGAAGTCGCTCAGAATCCGCATGATCCACGGGCCTGAAACGACGATCGTGCCAACGAGCCCGATGAGTGCGGCTCCGATGACGAACGTGCTGGCACTCCCGGGGCCCAGCTGAAACAGCAGCAGCGACAACCCGCCCACCACGAGGGCCAGGCCGCCGAGGAGTTGACGAACGCGGATCCGTCCGGGCAGGGCGGATTGGTCGGTAGCGGTGGTGCTGGTGCTGGTGCGCCACGCCAACCCCAGGCCAACGATGACGAAGCCAATGGCAAAGCCCACTTCGGACCCCAGCGGCATCAAACTTGCGCTGGCCCAGGCGACTCCACCGGTAATCAGCATTACCGCCAGACGCCGTTGCTGATCCGAGCGACCCCGGGGCGCAACCGATTCGGAGCGGATCTCGGCGAAATTGGCGGTGCGGGCCCAATGCAATCCTGCCCATGCGAAGGCGTACACGAATGCGCCCCACCCTCCAAGTGCGAACAGGAACACGAACGCCAAACGAATCCAAGCCGTGGGTACACCCAGCTCTGCGGCCAGCCCGCTGGCGACGCCTCCGATGATGGCTTCATCGTTCTCGAGGCTGGGGAGTTTCCAGTTGCGAGAAGAACCATCGGCACCGAAGGTCCAGCTAGGGAGCCCGGATGCGGCACGCGGCGGTGGAGGTGGGCTTGTGGACATCGCCTCTATTGTCGCACGTCAGCCCCGGAGAGGCATCGGGGTTCTACCCTGAGTGGACCCTGATGAGCTCAGGGTTGGATCAAGGAACTTCCCGATCCCCGCCGGAGGGGCCAGAGAGGAGGATGAAGGCATGACAACATCTCCTGAATCCTCAACACCCACCGGTCATCCCGCCGCCTCTCCGAAGCGGCTTCGGCGCAGCACTTCCGGCTCGGTCGCCGGCGTTGCCAAGGGTCTCGGCAACTATTTCGGCGTCGAGACCAAGTGGATCCGCATCGCGCTCGTCGTCAGCCTCCTTTTCGGCGGCGCAGGGTTCTTGGCATACATCGCGGCCTGGTTGGCCATCCCCGATGAGGACGATCCCCGTCTGGATACCTTCGTCTTCTCTCAGAATCCCGCCCGGCTGATCGCTGGAGGGATCTTCGCCCTGTTCGCCATCGGCGCCATGAGCGGGACCGCCACCATTTCCCTGGGTCTATTGGTTCCTGCTGCTCTCGTCGGCGGAGGTGTCTACCTGCTCATGCAGGACAACGACTCCCGTACCGCCCTGGGAGGGCAGCACCCAAAAGCTGAACGCCCTGCTGGCTCGGCATCGGTGGCTCCACCCCCGCCACCCGCCGCGCCCGGGGCGCCGGTTGATGATGATCGGGATCCGTTGCTGATCGAAGCCGAGCGGCTGATGACCGGCGAGGCGTGGTCCGATCCGGTGGCCTCCATGACCCACGAGCCCGATCACTGGGCGCTTACCCGGTCAGAGGCCGATGTTGTTACCCGGACTCGCCGCCGTCGGGCACCGATCACCTCCGCGGCGCTCGGTGCTGCGTTGTTGGTTTGTGTTCTGATGTTGATCACCAGCTCGGGTGTTGGCGTGGTCGCCTTCGCCGCCGTCTTTCTGGGATTCTCGGTCTTTGGATTCATCGCCAGCCTTTTCTTCCGACGCCCGGCCTGGGCGCTCATCCCTGCCAGCATCCTTTCGTTCCTGCTTGTGCTCGGGGCGGCAATTATCGGTCCATCCATCAATGACGGGTTCGGATCGGTACGGTTCGACATTGGAGAGGTGGAGGGGCCAGACGCTTCACCAGTGCCGGAGATCGACTTCGGGGTCGGTCAGGTCACAGTGGATCTCGATAGCCTCGTGATCAGTGAAGACTTCACCTTTCCGGTGAGCCTCGGTGCCGGTCTCATCGAGCTGGACGTGCCGGACGACTATCGAGTGGAGCTGCTTTTCTCTGGCAAACAGTTTCTCCAGCTTGGTGATGCAGAGCCCATTCGGGTAGACGAAGGCAGAAAGGCCGTGTTCAATGGCCACATCGAAGATGGACCGGTGTTGACGATCGACGCCAGCGGCGGGATTGGTGTGATCACCGTGGATCGCAACTCTTATGAGGTGTTCTACGAGGATGCTGTCACACCCGCTGATTAGGTTTGCCACATGGCTTCCCCCATGACCGACTCCGCTCCTGATTTCCCGCCGTCCCGCCCCTCTCCTGATTTCCCGCCGTCCCACCCCTCCACTTCTCTCCCGCCGTCCCACCCCTCCACTTCTCTCCCGGCAACCCACCCCTCCCGTCCCACGGGGGAAGAAGTGGAGGAGGAACTCTCCCGCCACGTGAAAGTATTGGCCGGCGCCGATGCCACACCTCGGCCGGAGCAACTGGCCGCGGTCAAGGCAATGCTGGTAGACGGGCGGCGCACACTGCTGGTGGCTCGAACGGGCTTTGGCAAATCGGCGGTGTATTTCTCCGCAACCCGGATCCTGAGGGATCGGGGCTGGGGGCCCACCGTGGTGGTATCGCCGCTGTTGGCGCTGATGCGGGATCAGGTAGCCGCAGCCGAGCTCCTAGGCTTGCGGGCGGTCAGCATCAACTCGTCCAACCTCGAGTCCTGGTCCGAGATCGAACGCACGGTGATCGCCGATCAGGTAGACCTTCTGCTGATCTCGCCGGAACGGCTGTCCAACGATCGATTCCGAGAACGAGTATTTTCTACCATTCGATCCCGACCATTCGCCCTTGTGTGTGACGAGGCCCATTGCATATCTGATTGGGGTCATGATTTCCGGCCCGACTACCGGCGATTGCGGACCTTGCTCAACGATCTCCCCGTATCCACGCCGGTTCTGGCCACTACGGCTACCGCCAATCAGCGAGTCACCGACGATGTTGCCAGTCAGCTCGGCGCCGACACCCTGGTGTTGCGGACTTCTCTGGATCGGGCGTCGCTCCACCTTTCGGTGGTGGATCTCCCCGACGACGCCCACCGACTGGCGTGGTTGGCCCAGACCTTGCCGTTGCTCAATGGCTCCGGAATCGTGTACTGCCTCACGGTCGCCCAAGCCGAGACCACCGCCGAATGGCTCGTCTCGGCCGGGATAGCTGCTGCGGCCTATTCCGGAGGCGTCGAACCGGCCCGTCGGTTGGAGTTGGAGGATCAACTCCGATCCAACCAGATCAAGGCCCTCGTTGCCACTTCAGCGCTCGGCATGGGATTCGACAAGGGCGACATGGCCTTCTGTATCCATCTGGGGTTGCCGCCCTCGCCCGTGGCGTACTACCAGCAGATCGGGCGGGCGGGGCGGGCGATAGAAACCGCCGAAGTGATCGCTGTTCCCCGTCCTCTCGAGGATGCTCAGGTGTGGCGGTGGTTCGAGTCGGTCTCCTTGCCGGCCGAAGACATCTGCCTCGCGGTTCTCAACAGTCTTCACGCCGTGGAGCCCACCTCCATCGGCCAGCTCGAGGTGGCCGCCAACCTCGGCCGCAGTCGTCTGGGAATCCTGCTCAGCATCCTCGATGTCGACGGCGCGGTGAAGCGGGTGCCAGGCGGTTGGGTCCGCACTGGTGAGCCCTGGGTCTACAACGCCGAGGCGGCCGAACTGCGGCGCGAACTGCGGCGGGATGAGGCCAATCAGATGCTGCACTGGGCGGAACGAGACGGGTGCCGCCTTCGTTATCTGCGGGAGTCCCTCGACGATTCCGACGCCACCGACTGTGGGCGTTGTGATCGTTGCACCGACCACTCGTGGCAGTCCCCGATCGACCCGATCAAGGTGGCCGAGGCAGCAGACGTTCTTCGGGGGGCCGACGTGATCATCGAACCGCGCAAGCAGTGGCCAACCGGTGTTCCCGGTGTAAAGGGCAACATCAAGGCCAACTCCCGCGCCAGTGTCGGAAGGGCGCTCGCTCGCTTGGGGGATGGTGGCTGGAATCCGCTTGTGCAGAAGATGATCGATGCCGCCGAATCTGGTGACCCGGTGGTCGTGAGCGAGGAGATGGCCAGAGCCTGTGCGAGCATATTGAAGCGCTGGAACTGGGACCAGCGACCCACCTGGATCTGTCCTGTACCTTCTCGTCGGCGCCAACCGGTGGTCGACGCCGTTGCCGACGCTTTGGGGTCGTTGGGGAAGCTTCCTATTCATCGGGCGCTGATCCAATCAAACCACGACCTCCCGTTCCAGAGTGACATGTCCAACTCGGCGCACCAGGCCCAAAATGCGTTGGCTCGGATTCGGGTCGATCCCGAATTGTCTTCACAGCTACCGCTGGGACCGGTCCTACTGATCGACGATGAAAGCATCAGTCGTTGGACATTGGCCGTCGCCGCCAACGCTCTCGTTGAAGCGGGCTCGGGCCCCGTGCTGCCGTTCACGTTGCGATCCTTCTGAGCGCAGCCTGAGTCGCCGTAGAGGAGTCGGCGACGGTCCCGGGCCGGTGACGTCATTCTCGGTGACGGTAGAAGCCGGTCTGGGACTTCTCGCGGACCAAACCGCACTCGAGGTGCAAGCAATTCTGGCTGATCACCGCAGTTGGATAGCTCAGCAAGACCTCCGGCTGCGGCGGACCGTGGACGATCAGACTTCCGATATTGCGATCTTGATCGCCTCGCCCGGCGACCGTTGACCGGCGCTGCGCACCTCTCAAGACCAACGGCCGACTGTCCTGCCGGGACGGGCGAAACATCAACATCAACGTCGATCGTTGGAACGGTGCGGTGGAGCACTGGACGGCGCCGTTGTTTGAATATCGGGCGTACGTCATCAATCACGAGGTCGGCCATTTCTTGGGTCTGGGCCATCAGAGTTGCCCTGGGGGCGGGCCGGCCCCGGTGATGCAACAACAAACTAAAGGATTCCAAGGCTGCTCGGCCAACGGATGGCCTTCCCAGTTGGTTCAGGACCGAGTCGCTGATCCCCGCCCAGTCGGTGAACAGACCACAGCCGAGCTGCCTTTACAAGCAGACGGTTCAAAGGCGACGACGCTGTTCACCTCCAGTTCGCGAAGTGCTCGCTCACGGGCGTCTTCTAGTTCGAAAGGCCCAGAGCTTTTCCGAAGGTGGCATCTGTATCCCTTGTGTTTCTGAATGGAACAGGCCGTTTTGGTAACAGTAAGAGGGAATATGATGAAACAGCAGGTGAAAGTACCCAGAAATGGGCCAAAGAAGGTCGGGAGGATGCCGCGGCAACGCACGCAGACCTCTCGGCAATCGATGTCGAAAGCGATGGCACTTGCCCTTTTGGCACTGTCGATGGTCGCTGCGTTGGTGGTCCCGTCACCAGCGGGAGCGGCTGATCGTTTTCCCTGGGAAAGCCTCGGCACGAGCCCGTCTGACCTTGTGGGAGCCGGTTTCCCGGTCACTCCTAAGGACCTCGAGTTCATCATGCAGCAGATCCAGATGGGCGAGGCCCATGCGGCCGCTATCGCCAATCCGGCTAACTCCGGCGTCGAGCCCTGCAGTCTGCTAATCGGAAACGGTCCGAACCAGCTTCCGGCTAGTGAAGGCAATGTGCATGAGTTCATGCTCGGCATTCGCACCATCTCCGGCATGTGTAACAACCTGCTTCCAGGCCAGGAGAACTTCGGTGCCGGCGACGTTGCATTCGAGCGAATGACCGATCCGGTCGTTGACCCGATTTACGCCACGCTGAATGCGGACGTAACGGATCCCGAACCTCGCCGAATCAGTAACATCATCGTCGACCAGTCCGACAACAACCCTGCTGCGGTAGCCGCTGCCGGGAATCCCCCGGTTGCCGTTCCGACTGGGGCCGAGCAGGAAATCCTGAACACGGCTCCGGATGAGGGTCTCTCGGCTCCGTTCAACTCCATGTTGACCTTCTTCGGCCAGTTCTTCGACCACGGCCTCGACTTTGTCGACAAGGGCAATGGAACGGTTTTCATTGCATTGGACCCAAGCGATCCGCTGCATAGCAGCAACAGCGGCGGTTCACCGTTCGCTGACTTCGTGCCGATGTCACGAACCGTGTTGGATCCAATCAACGGTCAGCCCACGAACAAGACAACACCGTTCGTTGACCAGAACCAGACCTACGGCTCGGATCCGGCAAAAACTGCGTTCCTGCGCGAGTACGTTCCGGGAACCATCACACCGACCGGTCGATTGATCGAAGGCGCATCAGGCGGCATGGCCACCTGGGGCGAACTCAAGACCTATGTCGCAGCCAACTTCGGCTTCCAGCTGGTCGATGAGGACGTACACCACGTACCGCTCATCGCCACCGACCTCTACGGCAACCTCATTCCGGCCGCGGGCCAGAATGCACAGATTGCACTCGATGACGGCACCTTCTTGGTCGGCAACAGGCTAGCTCCAGTGGCGATCCCGAAGGGACTTGCTCCTGGAACCGGCAATGCGCTTCTCACATCCGAGAACTTCATCGCTGATATTGCCAACGCGGCAGCCCCCGGTCAACTCCCCGGAGATGTTCCCGCCGACGGCGACACCGTGATCACCGATATTGCGATCACCAGCGTTCCTGGCACCCCTAACCCCAACGCTGGCGCTGTTGCCGGCGAGGTTTACGTGCCATTCCCACCTTTCGTTGTGCCTGGCGGCTTCAACGTCTACGACAACGAGATGTTGGACGCTCACTTCATGGCCGGCGACGGTCGAGTCAACGAGAACATCGCACTGACCTCGGTTCACCACATCTTCCACAGCGAGCACAACAGGCTCACCGAAGACATTGAGTTGACCGTGGCGGGAACTAACCCCGACCATGCCGACGCAGTGACCGCCGAAGTTGCGGCATTCTTCAACCCTGGTTTGGGCTCGCTCTACGGAAACCGCTTGTTTGCGGCAGCCAAGCTCGTCACCGAGATGGAATACCAGCACCTCGTGTTCGAGGAATTTGGACGAACCGTCGTTCCTAACATCGATGTGTTCCTTGCTTATGACTCCTCTATCAATGCAGCGATCCAGGGCGAGTTTGCACACAGCGTGTACCGCTTCGGTCACTCGATGCTGAGCACTGATGTTGCCCGCTACCAGCCGGACGGGACGCCGGACAACCTTTCGTTGTTCGACGCATTCCTCAACCCGCCTGCGTGGCAGAACCTCGACCAGACGCTGAACGGCGGAGCCAACGGCACCGTGTCGTACGCAACTGCTGACGAAGCTGCTGGTGCAGTGTTCCGCGGCGGTGTGGCTCAGGTAGGCAACGAGATCGACGAATTTGTCGTCGACGCTCTGCGCAATCAGCTCCTCGGACTTCCGCTGGACCTCACGGCCATCAACATGGCCCGTACTCGTGATGCGCAGATTCCACGGCTCAACCCAGCACGACGTGACTTCTTCGCCCAGACTGGTTCACCAACGCTGGCACCTTATGACAGCTGGTTCGAGTTCGGTCAAGGCCTCAAGAACGGTGATGACTCACTTGTGAACTTCATCGCTGCCTACGGCATTCACAGCACCCTCGATCGCAGCGAGCCCACATGGGCGACCGCCACCGATCCCGTGGGTGACCTGCGGGCTGCAGCTCAAGCACTGGTAGACAACTCCAAGCCTGGAGTCAGCGACCCCGACGCAGTGGCATTCATGCTCGGGCTCAATGACCCCGCTGGCGTCAACTACACCAACGTTGGTGGCATCCCCGTCACTGGCCTGGAAGACGTCGACCTCTGGGTTGGCGGTCTGGCCGAGGCGAAGTTCGCCTTTGGTTCGATGCTGGGCTCGACCTTTGAGCACGTCTTCGAAACCCAGATGGAGAACCTCCAGAACGGTGACCGGTTCTACTACCTCGGTCGTCTGGCTGGGCAGGACCTCCTGAACGCTCTGGAAGGCAACTCCCTGAGCGAGATGGTAACCAGGAACACCGATGCCGAAGGCCTTCCGGCCAACGTCTTCAGTGTCCCCACCTACACGTTCGATCTGAACGCTCAAACCAACCCGACCGGCATCGTTGATGATCCCGCCACGGTTGAGTATGACGAGACCCTTCTGCTGACCCGTTTGGCGGATGGAACCATCGCTTACTTCGGTGGTGAACACACCAACTTCATCGGTGTGGACACCGCAACCGACAGAGCCCAGGGTGGTGCCGGCGACGACACCATGAGGGGTAATGGCGGCAATGACTTCCTCCGAGGCGGCGATGGTGGCGATAACATCATCGGCGGCGAGGGCGACGACCGGCTTACCGATATCAACGGTGACGACGACATCAAGGGCGGCCCCGGTGATGACTACATCAACGGTGGCGCCGGCTTCGACCTCCTTCAGGGTGGCGACGGCGATGACTTCATCAACGGTGGCGAGGACGACAGCGAAACCCTCGCTGGCTCTGGCGACGACGTCGTGTTTGCTGGTAACTCCATGGACGCAGTCCACGGCGGCGCCGGCGACGACTGGATCGAAGGTGGACCGGGTCCCGACGAAGTCTTCGGCGATCAGGGCCTGCCTATCCTCCTCGACAACCAGGAGCCACTCGAGGGTGGTAACGATGTTCTCATCGGTGGTACCAACCTCGACGCCCTCCTTGGTGAGGGTGGCAATGACATCTTCGTGGCCGGTCAAGGTACCGATGATCACGAGGGTGGTCTGAGCTACGACTGGTATACCCATTACAGCGATCCTCAGCCTGGTGACACCGACCTTTCGGTCGGCGAGTTCACCCCGGCGCCGGTAGATCCGTTGGCGGATGCCTTCAACCTCGTTGAAGGCCTGTCGGGCTGGCAGTTTGACGACGTCCTTTATGGCGACGGCAAGGGCCTAGACATCGGCGGCAACGACCTGTTGGCATCGGAGATCGCCGAGCTCCCCGGCTTGGCAGCAGTGCTTCCCGACGGTGCAACAGGCTTCCCCGGAACTGGCAACATCATCCTCGGCGGAGGTGGATCGGATGAGCTGCAGGGCGGCGAGTTCGACGACCTTCTCGACGGTGACGCCTGGCTCAGGGTGCAGTTGGAACAAAACGGCAATCTCTACAACCGTCTTGGTCCGCTAGAAGCTGGCGTTGCGAATGGCACGATCGACCCCGGAACCATCAACATCCAGCGTGAGATCCACGCTGGTACCCGTGGTGGCGATGTCGACGTGGCAGTCTTCCGCAATCCATCGGCAGACTACGACTTCCTGGAGTCCATCTCGGGCGGCAGTGGAATCTTCACTGTCGACCATGTGCGTGGCCTGGGACTTGTTGTTCCGCCCGATGTTCCTCGCTCCGAGGACGACGGTCGTGATCAGCTCCGTAACATTGAGCGTCTTATATTCCGAGATGCCTTCAACGATCCGGCACTATTCCCCGAAGAGATCATTGAGCTCTGTGACGGGCGTATCGCTACCATCTTTGCTCCTCCGGGTGCCACCGTTGGCGTGGCGTTAACAGGAACTTCCGGTGACGATGTCATCGTCGGATCCAACTTCAACGACATCATCAATGGAAACGGTGGCAATGACATCATCTGCGGCCGTGGCGGCGATGACATCATCGACGGTGGTGCTGGCAACGACATCATCTACGGCGACAACGGCAACGACACCATCAGCGGTGGCATCGACAACGACCTCCTATTCGGAGACGCTGGCCTGGATGCCGTAAACGGTGACGCCGGCGCTGACATCCTTTCGGGTGGTCTCGGCGTTGATACTCTCAACGGCGGTACAGGCGGCGATCAGCTCTTCGGAGACGAGGGCGCTGACATCCTCCTTGGTGGGGACGATCCCGACTTCCTGTCGGGCGGCCTCGGTGTCGACTCCTACAGTGGTGGTGCTGGTGACGACTGGCTGGAAGGTGGCGAGGAAGGCGAATCCATGTTTGGTGACGCCGGCAACGACATCATCTACGGCTACGGCGGCGACGATATCCTCAACGGTGGTCTCGGTGGAGACTACCTGTGGGGTGGACTTGGCATCGACACTTACGTCGGTGGCGACGGCAACGACTACCTGGACGGTGGTGACGCCGGTGATGACGCCGGTGAGACCATGGACGGTGGTGCCGGCGACGACATCATCCTCGGCCACGGTGGCGACGACACCTTGATCGGTGGACCCGTAGTCGGCGACGGCAGCGATTACCTCTGGGGCGGAACTGGCGTCGACTCCTTCTTTGGAGGCGACGGCATCGACTACCTGGACGGTAACGACGGCGGCGAAGGCGCCGGTGAGACCATGGACGGTGGTGCTGGCGACGACACCGTCCTCGGCTACGGTGGCGACGACACCTTGATCGGTGGACCCGCAGTCGGCGACGGCAGCGATTACCTCTGGGGTGGACCCGGCATCGACTCCTTCTTTGGAGGCGACGGCATCGACTACCTGGACGGTAACGACGCCGGCGAAGGCGCTGGTGAAACCATGGACGGTGGCGATGGTGCCGACTTTGTGATCGGCTGGGGTGGCGACGACATCCTCGACGGTGGAGCCGGCGACGGCGACTACGTCTGGGGCGGCGACGGTGCTGACACCCTCTCCGGTGGAGCCGGACTCAACGACGTCTGCGAGGATCCACAACTTGGCACCTACGACGTCAGCTGCGAGTTCGAACTCTGATCACGCAGCAGTCAGTAACAATGCGTCGATAGCGGCGCTCATAAGTTGCGGGGAGGGGAGGCCTTGAGGTCTCCCCTCCCCGCGTTTCCGAGAGTAGGCCGAATGGTCCCAGGGTTGAGCGAATCTCCTCAGGACCAGCAGGGACGCACTATCTACTCTCACAACCAAGGCGAATCTGGCGGAGGAACCAAGTACATGCAGAGAAGAACACGCAGTGCCGTTGTGGCCGCATTCGTGCTGAGCGCGCTCTTCGTTCCGACCGCCGTGCTGGCCCAGGAGGGCCCCGGTGGACCACGTAGCCCCCAGCGACAAGAGCTCCGGGAGCAGGAGCTCCCTCCCCCAGAGGAGATCGCCGTCGAGCACATCAAGGGGAACCCCGGTGACATCAGCCTCGAACCGGCCGATGTCACCGACCTTGAGGCGCTCGATGTCGCTACCACCACCGGTGGAGCAACTGTGGTCTATGTTCAGCAGCAGCTGGATGGCATCCCAATCCACGGCGCAGTGAGCGCAGTCGCCATCGATCGCTCCGGTGCGGTCAAACGGGTTGCCAGTACTTTCAAACAGGATTTGGATCGGCAGAACCCGGGCGCCGTGCCCACCATCACACCTGAGCAGGCCAGGAACGGACTGCCCTTCCTACCTGAGGTGACTCGGCGGGGCATACGGGCCCGGCCCATCACCGAGGACTACCCTCCGCGGCTGGTGCTTCAGCCGCTGGCAGACGGCGAGCTGAGATTGGCCTGGGAACTCATCGTCAACGATCGCGCCACCGACGATTGGTGGCAGATCCGGGTGGACGCCAAGACGGGTGCTGAACTGGATCGCAACAGCCTGGTTGATTCCGACTCCTACGAGGTCTTCGAGTTCCCAACCGAATCACCGGACGCTGGTCCGCGCACAATCGCCAACAACCCGGCCGACCCGACCGCCTCCCCCTTCGGTTGGCACGATACCGACGGCGTCACCGGGGCAGAGTCGACACTGACCATCGGGAACAACGTCTCGGCCTACACCGATATCAACAACGACAACCAGGTTGATCCCGGAAGCCAGCCCGACGGCGGAGCAAACCTCGACTTCAGCTCAGCCCTCGATCTTGGTCTCAACCCGTCCACTCACCGGGACGCAGACGTCACCAATCTCTTCTATGCGACGAACCGCATCCATGACATCTTCTATCGCTTCGGGTTCACCGAATCCAGCGGCAACTTCCAAACCAACAACTACGGCAACGGCGGCACCGGCAACGATGAACTAAGGGCCGAGGCGCAGAATGGCGGCAACTTCAACGTTGCCAATTTCGTCACGCCGCCAGACGGATTCTCACCTCGCATGCAACTCGGTCTCTTCAACCCTGCGGACCCCGATCGTTCCGCCGCCCTGGACAACTCGATCGTCGTCCATGAATACGCGCACGGCCTCACTAACCGCCTGACGGGCGGACCGTCCAACGTGGCGTGTCTGGATCGTAACGAACAACCCGGCGAGGGTTGGAGCGACTACTTCGGCCTCATGCTCACAATGGAGAGCGGCGACCAAGGAACCGACGCCCGTGGTTTCGCGACCTATCTGTACGACCAGCCATCGACGGGTCCCGGCATTCGAGCCTTCCCCTACAGCACGAACAAGGCGATTGATCCCCGAACCTATGACTCCATCACGACGGCCACGGTGCCCCATGGTGTTGGCTCGGTATTCACCACCATGTTGTGGGACATGTCGTGGGCGCTCATCGAGCGGGACGGCCTGAGCACCGATCTTGTCAACGGAACCGGCGGCAACATCACGGCTATACAACTCGTTGTCGACGGGTTGAAGCTCCAGCCGTGCGACCCTGGCTTCGTCGATGCCCGGGACGCCATCCTGCTGGCGGACGAACTGAACAACAACGGGGCCAATGAATGCCTCATCTGGAGCGCGTTTGCCGGCCGCGGGCTCGGGTACGGTGCCAGCCAGGGGAGCCCTCTCAGTGCTACTGACGGTGTCGAGGCTTTCGACCTGCCCCCAGAATGCTCGCCGCTGACCCTGATCAAGACAGCATCTTCACCGTTTCCAGCGCCCGGTGATGCGCTCACCTACATACTGCAGGTCACAAACTTCACCAATGCCCCCCAAACGGGCGTGGTGATCACCGACCCTGTCCCCAGCGGAACGACGTTCGGACCAGGAACACCGACCTGCGGGGGATCACTGGTCGGATCCGAAGTGGTGTTCAACATCGGAACCCTTCTCGCCGGGGCCTCGACGGAATGCTCGTTCCAGGTCACCATCGACCCCGGTCCTGGCTCTGAGGTGTTCTTCAGCGATGACTGGGAGGCCGGCACAGGGAACTGGTTCATCAGCAATGCGGCACCGGGCGGCGATTGGGTGCTGAGCTCAACGCAGTCGTTCAGCCCTGTTCAGGCCATCTTCGCTGCTGATCCCGCCCAGGTCTCGGACCAGCGTATCGAACTCGTTTCCGCCGTTCCCATCACCTCTGGAACGACGCTTCGGTTCTGGCACGATCACGACACCGAGAACATCTTCGATGGCGGTGTCGTGGAGGCATCGGCTGACGGGGTGACGTGGACCGATCTCGGACCGTTCTTCACCATGAACGGCTACAACGGCTCGCTGCTCAACGGTTCCAACCCCATCGGCGGGCGGCCAGCGTTTACCGGCGACAGCTTCGGGTTCATCGAATCAGCGGTCGACCTCAGCTCGTTCGCAGGAACCAGCCAGTTCATTCGATTCCGTTTCGGTTCGGACTCAGCCGTGGGTGGAAACGGGTGGATCGTCGATGATATTCGGATCGCAACCGAAGTTGTGATCACCAACACGGCCACGGCAACCAGTAATGAGAGCTTCACCATGACCGCGCAGGTCCAGACCGTGCTGGCGCCTTCTGTGCCCAACCTCTGCGACGGTCTTCCTGTCACCGTGGACATCGGCTTGGGTCAGTCACCCACCAGCGGTGACGACGTCATCGCCGGTACAGCGAATGCTGACACTATCGACGGGATCGGCGGAAACGACGTGATCTGCGGGCGCGGTGGCGACGACGTGATCGAAGGCGGTGGTGGTGCCGACATCATCTTCGGAGATGCCGGCAATGACATCCTTCGGGGCGGCAGTGGAAGCGACACGCTTAACGGCGGACCCGGCGGTGACCAACTATTTGGTGGCGGCGGCGCAGATATGCTCGACGGCGGCGATGGGCCGGACTTCCTCAGTGGCCAGGGCGGCGGCGACACTCTCGAGGGTGGCGACGGCAGCGACATTCTGGAGGGTGGCGACGGAGGCGACACACTCAATGGCGGCCCCGGGTCCGACCAACTTTTTGGTGGCGGCGGCGCAGATCAGCTCTGGGGCGAATCATCGGGCGCCATCACAGGTGATGCGGACTATTTGTCCGGAGGCGACGGGTTGGACACGTTCAATGGAGGTCCGGGAAATGACTGGCTCGACGGCGACGACGATGGTGAAAACGGTGGCGAGGTAATGAACGGCGACACCGGAGATGACGTGATCCTGGGTTGGGGCGGCGACGACACCCTTAATGGTGGTCCTGGCCTCGATTACCTCTGGGGTGGAACCGGCGTGGATACCTACAACGGCGGCGACGACCGCGACACACTTGACGGAAACGCCGACAACGAGGGCGAAGTAATGAACGGCGATGGCGGCAACGACGACATTCTGGGCTGGGGTGGCAATGACACCCTCAATGGTGGTCCTGGCCTCGACTATCTCTGGGGTGGAACCGGCGTGGATACGTACAACGGCGGTGACGACCGCGACACACTTGACGGAAGCGCCGACAGCGAGGGCGAGGTGATGAATGGCGATGGCGGCAACGACGACATTCTGGGCTGGGGTGGCAATGACACCCTCAGCGGTGGTCTCGGTTCGGACTACCTCTGGGGTGGAGCCGGAATTGACATCTACGATGGCGGCGACGGCATCGACTACCTAGACGGTAACGACGCCGGCGAAGACGCCGGCGAGATCATGAACGGTGGCGATGGTGCCGACTTTGTGATCGGCTGGGGTGGCGACGACACCCTCGACGGTGGAGCCGGCGACGGCGACTACGTGTGGGGTGGAACCGGAGCTGACACCCTCTCCGGCGGCGATGGCGTCGACGACACCTGCCAAGATCCCGACGGTGGAGCATTCGATCCGCTTGGATCATGTGAGTTCGAGACGTAGTCCAGCGAGTCGTTTCCCAAAGGTTTGCCGAAGGTCGGGGCGCTTAACTTTGCGGCGTTATGAAAAGCGCGCCAACTATTGATCGGCCAAGAGCGGCGAACACGCCCGTTTTTCCCTCAGAGACACCATCGGCGGCCCCAAAGTCGAGCCTCGAGCGGGCCCTCCTCGTTTCGGGACTTGTGGCTGCCCTCATCGGCGCAGGTCTGCTGGCGTACATGGCGATTACGGCGGACCCGTCGGTGTCGCTTGAAACAACTGCCAGCAGCGGACAGATGACGGCTCGCCTGGACTACTACGAGTGGCTCGAACACGACCACGGCAAACACTCCCATGATGATGACTCCGAAGAGGTGGCGATCGACGGCAACGTCGACCTCAACCCCGAACTTCAGGAAGGTTTTGCCCGGCCGGCCAGCATGATGCCCGGAACGCCTGAAGAAGGTTTCCAGCGCCTCCAGATCGAGCTCCATATGCAGAACGCCGCGGGCCCCACTACCGAAGTGTCTCCGAGCGATTTCTGGCTAGAAGACGACGACGGTTCCCGTTGGCCCGGCCTCCAGGGCGGCACGTTCCGCCCAACCGATCTCGGCGCAGGGCACGCGCTGAACACCGTCCTGGCGTTCGACATACAGAGCAACAAAGCAGATTCGGACATGGAACTTGTCTGGATCTGGAACGGCCAGGAGACCCGATTTGCAGTCACGGGATCGGATCACCACTAGAAGAACCCGGAGTTGCGTAGCCGCCACTCCGAAACACATGAAGAAGGATTTGGCTCAGAAACGGGTCGGGGAGAACAAAACGATGACTACGGAAACAGCAAGCGTTGAGAGTTCCGCAAAGGCGACGAGGAAACTCTCGCCCCCAGCTATTCTGAGACGGGAGAACCTCATCTTGGCGACGGTGCTGGCTGCCGGAGTTGTGCTGTTCCAGCACGTATTGCATGAAATGCTGTTGGTTCGATCCGATGCACCGCTCTTAACGCATCTTCCCCATGTCGCAAGAGACATCCTGCTCGCTCTACCGCTCGCGCTGATTGCCGTCGAATTTGGGTCCAACCTCTCCAGGGTCGTTTCTCGACGCTCGCCTAGTCCTGCGCTCAGAGCCACTCTCATCACCCAGGTCTTCATGCTGCTTATGATCCCGGCGGTTCCTGTCCACGGCAAGATCGATGAGTTCCTCGGCGCCGGACATGCTCTGGAAGGGTCGGTGTTCGCTCATGGCGTGCGCGACGCTCTGATCGGTCAGGTCGCCGCACTTCCCCTGCTCATCGCAGCCCTGTTTCTGATGAACAAACCTCGCGAGGCTTTCGTTGACGCTGGTTTCGGCCTTCCGACCCGAGCTACCTCGGTGCGAATGGCGAGTGCCGTTCTGGTTGTGAGCGGCCTGCTGGTTGCCCCAAACCCCGTTTCACCCGTCGTGCCGGCGGCGGCCGCGATCGATGCCGACGGTTGCGATACCAATGCCGTAGTGCGTTCCTACGATGTCTCCGCCATCAACATCGACATGGTGCTCAACCGGTTCGGCGATCACGACCCCGACGGATTCATGTACGTCCTCGACAACCGCATCGCCGATGTACGGGCCCAGGAAGCGGCCGGGACGGTCACCAGCGGCCTGCGTCAGGATCCGATCCAGGCGCTCGTGATCCGGGCGAACGTCGGTGACTGTCTGGAGGTCAACTTCACCAATCGATTGAACAGCGGCGAGGCATCTTTCCATGTGTACGGGCTGGCCCATACCGCCACAAACGCAGGCGGCAATGTCGGACTCAACCCCAGCACCAATGTGGCCCCCAACGATTCTCTAACGTACCGCTTTCCGATCCCAACTGACCCAGTCGCCGAAGGCACCTATCAGTTCCACAGTCGGGCCAACGATCGCTTCACGCTCGCTCACGGCCTGTTCGGATCCCTTATCGTGGAACCCGCAGGCTCCACCTACCTTGACCCCGAGGATGCGACCCAGACCATCGAAAGCGGATGGGAAGCGATCATACGCGATCCAAACGGTATCGATTTCCGTGAATTCGTGATCATGATGCACGAGGTGGGCGACGAGAACTACGACATCCTAGACGTCAATGATAATCCCCTCCCAGTGATCGACGACCAGCTATCGGGTACTTACCGGCCCGGCTCCAGAGCGCTCAACTACCGGAGCGAACCGTTCATGCGGCGCTTGGAGCTCGACAACGAAAAGTCCCTGGGCTACAGCTCCTACAGCTATGGCGATCCGTCGACGCCCATCCCCCGCTCCTACCTCGGTGAACCTACCAAGACCCGCCTCACCCACCCGGGCAGCGAAATGTTCCACGTCTACCACCTCCACGGCGGTGGTACCCGGTGGCGTCGCAATCCACGGGTCGAGGTCAGCGACTTCGCCACCGGTCTGAACAAGGTGCCCGTGCAGGACGCTCAGTCAACCCGCCTCGACTCCCAGTCAGCCGGACCCGGCGAGTCCTATGATCTGGAGCACGAATGCGGTGCAGGTGGCTGCCAGCAGGCTGCTGGCGACTTTCTGTTCCACTGCCACATCGGACAGCACTACATAAGCGGGATGTGGTCATTCTGGCGAGTGTTTGATACCACTCAGCCGGACCTTGCCGTTATGCCGTCGGACCCGGGCTACGTCGCTCCTGACGTCGAAGACTCTGGCACGTCCTTGGACCTGATCGGGGCGGTAGTCGAAGGCATGACACTCGTCCCAGCAGTCGATGTTGATCAGCCCAACGAACTGGCAATTGAGGACTTCATCGCCGATCAGCTTCCGCCCCAGGGTGTAACGCTCGACAACGACGACGCCACTGTCTGGGACTGGGATCTGGAGTACGTCAACGGCGATCCGACCATGCCGCTGTTCCTCGGTGAACCCAACGACACCAACGTCTGGGCCAACTATGACGCCGGACCCGAGGCGGGCCAACGACCAGAGCTTCTCTTCAACCTCGGCAACGGGCGCAGAGCCTGGCCGATATTCGAACCCCACCTCGGCAAGCGACCTCCGTTCGCGCCGAACGGTCACAGCGGGGCACCGTGGCTCGGCGAGGAGGGCACGGCCGATCGTCCCGACGGTATATGTCCATCCACCGACGTGGTCCCTCAGCGACGCTGGCTCAACTACCCGCTCTCCGCTATCGATCTGGAGCTCCAGATAACGCCGACCTTCAGCGATCCCAACGGCATGTTGTACGCACTGAACGAAGACATCGATGGCATTCGCAACGGAACAAAACCGGCAGAACCGATCGTGCTCCGATCGAACGTGGGTGACTGCGTCAAACTTCTGCTCACCAGCGAGCAAGAGGATGTCAACCACGAGGGCAACGCCAAGGTGAACCTCCACAGCCACTTCACCCAATTTGACCCTCAGGCGTCCGATGGCGTGATCACCGGCTACTCCTATGAGCAGTCCATCTACCCCTACGCGGAAGAGAACCGCACGCTCAGTGCGGCTCCCTCCATTGGCGCCACCGACGTCTCGGTCACGAACGTCAATCGACTCCGGGTTGGCATCAGCATCGGTGTCGGTCTCGGCGAAGGCATGTGCGACCCAACTACCGGAGCCAAGGTTCCGGTGCCTGTGAACAGCGATCGTCCGTGTACCGAAATCTTCACGATCGCGGCGATCAACGGCACCACAATCACCTTGGACGCACCGATTGAAAACGAACACTTAGTCGGCGAGGCCGTCGGAGTGGAGTTCGTGCAGGCAATTCACTATTCCGATGTTGATTCTGGCACGGTCTTCTTTCACGACCATGTGAAGTTCCAAAACTGGGACCATGGTCTTATCGGCGCCCACATCGTCGAACCCGCCGGTTCAACTTGGCATGACCCCGAAACGGGAGCGGAGATCCGCACAGGCACAACCGCCGATATCCACGTTCCGAGCGGAGCCATCGGGACCGGAGCGAACGGAAGCTTCCGTGAATTCATGGCGTTCGTTCACGACAGCGCTAAACCGGTAGATCCGGCCGATCCGCTCGGCGAACTCAATGTCGCCAGCCTGAACTTGAATTCCAATCCCCTCGCTGACCGGGACAAGGACTTTCCGTTCTCGTCGGTTACCAACGACGATCCCTTCAACGTGTTCCGGGCCTATCTCGGCGACCCCGTCGTCATTCGTGGACTCGCCGTAATGGAGCGCGAAGGTTCCCTTCGACTTACCGGTCACCGGTTCCAGGAGGAACCGGGCTACACCGGAGGCGCCCTCACTGACTCCATCGATTTCGGCATCTCCGAGCGCGAAGATCTCCTCTTGGAGACCGGCGCCGGAGGCGAGGCCGGCCAGCCGGGAGACTTCCTTCTCTACAACGGATTCCAGCGGAATCTCGACGGCGGAGGTTGGGGTATTCTCCGGGTACACAACACGCTCCAGGGCGATCTACAGCCGCTCCCGGATCGGAACGCTCCTAACGGGGGCGCAGGATTCCCCACCCAAACATTTACCGGAGGTGTGCCGACCCGAGCGCCGTTTGCCGGCGGGAACAGCTGTCCGGGCGGAGCTCCCGTGAAGAGTTACGACGTCTCCCTCTTGGAGAACGTCGGTCCTCTCTCACTCACGATGTTCTCGTTGACCTCCGACGCTGCGGCCTATACAGCTGGCACCAAGCAACTGGAGCCTCTGGTACTCCGAGTCAACGAGGGTGACTGTTTAGAGATCCTCCTGGCCAACACCACCGGAGATCCAGCTGGCATTTCGATGAGCAACCTGCTCCATGATGTGCAGGCGTCTGCGGGAACAGCGGTCGGCTTCAACCTCGACTCCCGTGCCGACAGAGACGAGACCAAGCGGTACCGCTTCTTCGCCGACAAAGAACTAGGCACAAGCCTGTTCTACAACGTGACGAATCCCCGATCGATGCTCGAGGGCGCCTTCGGTGCCGTCATCGTCGAACCAGCGGGTGCGACCTATCGCAACCCTGCCGATGGTCTACCGGTTGAGGCCGGCGTAACGGCCGACATTATGTTGCCGACCGGAAGCTTCCGGGAACAGGTGCTCCTGATGCACGACGAAGACGACCAGATCGGATCCGACGTCATGCCCTACCGCATCGCCGTTCAGGGCTTCACCGGTTTCAACTATCAGTCCGACCCCTTGATCAACGGGGCCACGGGCCGACTCGATCTAGTTCCGGACCCCGGCAGCGCGTATGACAGCGCTGTCCACGGCGATCCCAACCTGGTCCTCAATGCCTACGTCGGCGATCCGGTTCGACTACGAGTCGGTGTTGGAGCAGGCGAGCAGTCACACGCGTTCGCTATCGACGGCCATCGATTCAGCTGGGAAGAAACCGGATACGGGTTCGAGCAGCTCACTGCAAAGGGCGTCATGCCCGGCACATCGTTTGACGCCACGCTTAAGGGAGGCGCCGGAGGCGGTATCAGCTCAGGAGCCGACTACATGATCCTCGATAGGCGAATGCCGTTCCTCGAGGCCGGTATGTGGGGCATCATGCGCACGCACGGGGCCCCCATTTCGGGCCTTCTCCCTCTCGAACCCTACGAATGCAACGGCGCTGCACCAACGGTTGACCTGAACCTGGGTCAGTCCCCCACAGAGGGTAATGACGTCATCTTCGGCACGCCGGGCAACGACACCATCGACGGACTGGGCGGTGACGACCTGATCTGCGGCGAGGGCGGCGCAGACATCATCGACGCCGGCGACGGCAACGACATCGTCTTCGGCGGAGCAGGCGACGATCAGATATCTGGTGGAAATGGCGGCGACCAACTAATCGGAGACGACGGTGCCGACATCATCAACGGCGACGGAGGTGGCGACTACGTCTTTGGCGGAGCAGGGAATGACCTCATCAACGGCGGCGACAACCCCGGCGTGACCAATGAGTTCCCGAACGGCACCATCGACATCCTCGAAGGCGGTCCGGGCGACGACATCATAAACGGCGGACGCGGCAATGATCTAGTGATCGGCCATGATGGCAATGACACCCTGATCGGTGGCGAGGATGACGACTACCTTTGGGGTGGCCTCGGTATCGACAGCTTTGAAGGCGGTCTTGGGCGCGATTATCTCGACGGCGGTGACGACGGCGAGGACATCGGTGAGATAATGGACGGCGGCGAGGGCGACGACATCATTCTCGGTCACGGCGGTGACGACATCCTCATCGGTGGTCCGGCCAATGGCGACGGTAGCGACTACCTCTGGGGCGGCGCTGGCGTCGACAACTTCAACGGCGGTGACAGTCGAGACACTCTCGACGGCGGCGACGAAGGTGAAATCATGGACGGCGGCGCCGGCGATGACGACATCCTTGGCCATGGCGGCGACGACACCCTGCGGGGTGGAGCGGGCGGCGACTACATCTGGGGTGGAGCCGGTATCGACTCCTTCGATGGCGGAGACGGCGCGGACTTCCTCGATGGCGGCTTCTTCTTCGGACCAAGTGACGAGTCCGAAACCATGGACGGCGGCGCAGACCCAGACCAGATCTACGGAATGGGCGGCAATGACATCCTGATTGGTGGTACCCACGACGATTATCTCGTAGGCGGTGCGGGAGACGACGATCTCGACGGCGGCGATGGCAGCAACGACATCTGTGATGACGGGACGGGAACCAACACCTTCACCAACTGTGAAGTGATACTTCCCTAAGACATAGAGGCGACCGGGCGCTGGGTTCAGCGCCCGGTCGCAACTGTGCGTGTGCCTCCAACGAGAATCGGTCTGCGCCATGTTCAAGCAGCTCAGTAAGTGCAGCGGCGGGGTCAGCCACCGGGCGGGCACCTCGGGACTCAGAAGTCAGAGCTTGGATTGCTCGGCCAACGACGGGGATGCCAAGTTCGAATGCCTCGAGGACCGTCATCGGATAGCCCTCCCACGCTGCGGTAGGGAGGTAGATATCGCAGCTAGCGGGTTCCTTCACTGCGACGTCCTGGTCTAGCCAGCCCGTCACTTCGACGCCAGCGGCGATCAGTTCGGCGAGGTCGCCTTCGGTTCCGCCGCCGCCGTCCACTTCAGCCTTGGATGCCCTGTCGGCCCGACGGTGTCGCCCGAAGGTCACGAGCTACTGCCGCGAAGAAGTCGACGCCCTTCTGAGTGCAGATACGGCCCGACATTCCCACGGTCAGTGGCTCGCCTCAAGTCGTCTGGCGCTCAGCAAGGTCAGAGATCTTGGCCGCAAGAGCCCCGGGCAACTGTTGGGACAGGTGGAGGACCGTTCGAGCAAGGGTTGAACGCACGGCCAATTCGGCCTCCCGAATACTGCATGCAAGCACCATGCCTGTTCGGCGACCAACCGGACTATCGGCAGCCAGAAACGCCGGCCGTTTCAATGGCGACAAGTCCCGCGCTGGAAAGCCCAGCACTGCGGCGTGTACACGATGCGTGTGGACCCAGGAAGAGGAAGGACACGTGCCAGGAAGCCAGCCCATCACGAGTGGAGGTGGAGTACATCGGGTCATTGGTCTGCCACGATCGACCGGATAGCCAGCAGCTGCTTGAGTCTTCCGGCAGGGAGGGCACGAGACGGAATTGGTCAGTCGACCTCGCCGGCAAGTTGAACACCAGGGAGAGCAGCAACACAAATAGCGGGAAATCGAGTAGTTGAGACTCTAGGGGCCGGTTATTTCGCAGCTGGCGTCGACAAAATCGTTCCCTGTTCCAGTGCTGCAGAAGTCACCCAGGCCTGGTCCGCCAAACAGCGAATCATCACCCGCTCGCCCGAGAACGGTGTCGTCCCCGGATCCGCCGTTCATTACTTCGCCCTCATCACCGCCGTCGAGATAATCCGCATCAGCGCCCCCATCGTAGGAGTCGACGCCCAGCCCACCCCAGAGGTAGTCAAATCCAGCGCCCCCCAGGAGGGTGTCGTTTCCGTCGTGGGCCAGCACGTTGTCATTTCCTGCGCCGCCATCCATCGCATCGTTGCCGTCGCCACCGTCTAGATAGTCGTCACCGTCGCCCCCATCGAGTGTGTCGTCCCCTGTCCAACCCCATAGGTAGTCGCTTCCAACATCACCGATCAGCGTGTCAGCTCCGCCATAGCCAAGGATGATGTCGTTGCCTGCACCACCATCCATGATCTCGCCCTCGGCGCCACCGACCATGTGGTCCACACCATCCCCGCCGGTGAAAGTATCGACACCATCGCCACCCCATAGATAGTCAGAGTCAGGACCACCATTCAGCGTGTCATCGCCCCCATAAGCCAAGATGATGTCGTCACCAGCATCACCGTTCATCGTCTCGCTCTCGGCGCCACCCTCGAGATAATCTCGGTCCGGCCCACCGAAGAACGTATCGATGCCGGCGCCTCCCTCTAGATAGTCAAGGCCCTGCTCTCCACTAAGAGTGTCATCACCATCGCCGCCGAACAACAGGTCATTGCCCCCACCGCCACAGATCAGGTCATCTCCACCGAGGCCATTGATGGATTCATCGGCTCCGGTGCCCAGGATCACATCTGCTCCGTTGGTCGGCGACTCGCCGAATGCGAGGTCCACCGTCACCGCAACGCCCTGGCAGAATTTCTCTAGGATCGGAGCGCCATAGACAAGTCGGATCACCGAACCCGTCGCCGCACTGACGTAGTAGATGTTCCCATCCGGACCTAGTGCCATATCGACGGGAAAGCTGATATCCGGGGAGATCAACGTGACCTGTCCGGTGCCGAGATCCATTACCTGCATGTCTCCGTACAGATCACCGAACCACAAGCCCCTGAACTGCGGTGGGTAGTTAGTGCCGACAGTTACGGCACCGGCATAGCTCGAGGCCACGCCCAGCGTGCAATCGGGATGGGCGTCGCTGTGACACCAACTCCAGATCGGGGGTGTCGCAGTGTTGGCGGCGAGATCGTCGGAGCACTCTGGGAGTTGGCTGTATCCAGGCCCGAGCCGATTGACACCGGGCCCTTCAAGCTGTCCGGCTGCCATGGTTCCGTTGGACAAACCGCCTTCAAAGCACGGCCACCCGAAGTCTGAGCCGGCAGGACCAGCGTTGATTTCCTCGAAACTGTTCCACCCGACGTCGCCGATGATCGGCTCTCCCGAGACGGGATTCACCGTGAAACGGAACGGGTTTCGGAGCCCGAAGTGATAGACCCTTGACTGGTTTGATGACGGGTCGTTGTTGAAGAAGGGATTATCGGAGGGACCCTCCCCATTGGCGGGGTCGATACGGAGGATCTTGCCGGCCAGAGTGTCGATGTCCTGAGCGCGCAGTGCTCGCGGATCGATGTCGTCCGGGCTCCCTCCGTCACCAATTCCGGCGAAAAGCATGCCATCGGGGCCAAACCGAAGTGTCCCGATCGTGTGGAGGCCGTCGGTTGGTAGACAGTCCTCGATTGGTGTCCCGGAGGTATTCGGATCTTCGGGCTCGTCGTACTCTGCACAACTCCACGGGCTGTCGATATCGAGCCCGTGGGTGTACGGATCGCCGATGTTCTCCCAAGTTGAGTTCTGGCCCAGAACGATGGCGTCTGAGTTGGCCACTACCGTTGTGAAGTTGGTTCCAGAATCCAGATCCCAACGGACCAGTCTTGAGACACGTTGGCCCTCGGCGTCCGGTTCTCCATATTCGACCCGTCGCTCTGGTCCGTCGTTGCCGTCATAAAACGCGGCAGCGTTCTGGGTTTCGGGCGGATCGTAGGTGTAGAGGAGGAACATTTCGGGCGTTGTCGGAAAGTTCGGATGAAGTTCCACGCCCAGCAGTCCACGATCATTCCAACTGTTCACCTCGTCGCTAATATCTAAAACGACCTGAGCTGGCTGGCCACTGCCGGGATCGGCAATCTTTACAATTCCAGCCTGCTCCAGAATCAGAAACCGACCGTCGGGCATCCACTTCATTGCGACCGGACCGTTGAGATTCGAAACCATCGTTTGCTCGCTGAAATCTTCAGGCAGCGTGGCTGCGTCGGCCGTAGGAGCTATCGAAAGCGGTGTGGCGAGAACCAACAGAAGCGGTAGTGCGAGTGATTTCCTCCGGAAGCAAAGACTTCGCCATTGTTCTAAAAAGCATCAACACTTCGAACTCCCCGATTCCAAGCCGACAGCGAGGTTTGCCCCGACTCTTCACTGTTCAAGGGAAAGATAGCGCACCAAAACCTCTATTTGTGGTTTGTTCAATACTTAGAGTGAGATATCTCACCTAACTGCCGAGATGGAGATCTAAGAATCCAGGCCGAGACAAGTACGTGGAGTGCTGCCCAATGCCGAGCCGGCGATGTATCCGGCTCTGCCAATTGTTAGGGCCTACGGGGTTTCAGCGGGCGATGAGCTCGACACGGCGATTGGCGGCGCGGCCGTCGCGGGTGGAGTTGGTGGCGATCGGTTCGCTTTCGCCAGCACCCCGGGAGCTGAGCCGGGACGGGTCCACCCCGGAAGCCACCAGATAGTCCAACGCTGCCCGAGCCCGCTGATCGCTGAGTTTCTGGTTTCCGCCCTCAGATCCACGGTCGTCGGTGTGGCCCACGATCTCGACGGATATTGAAGGATGGCGGGCCACCAGATCCGGTACTCGATCCAGGAGGGCCTTGAACTCGTCGGTCGGTTCGTTCGAGCTCGTGGCATAGAGAACCTCAGCAGCGAGCAGGGTGTTCAAGTTGGTCAGCTCGTCCTGGGCCGCCGCTCGGAGTTCCTCTTCTGTGGGGGGCGGGGGCGGTGGAACTTCAACGGTGTTTGTGCTCGCCATTCCCGGAGCACCGGCGATCGCGGTTGTGAGGGCCCTCTCAATCCCGGCAGCAGCAGCGGCATCGGTGGCCTCGCCGACCACCGAAAGCTGATCTACCGATGTGGTGGCCGCGATGGTCACCCCGTCCGGCACCCCGGTAATGAAGCTCTGCAAAGCGACCACGCCGTTGTCGCGACCTTCCGAGGACGTCAGTCCCGTTGCAACCGCCAGTTGGTCCTCAACGAGCGCTGGGCCTACACGACGACGCGCCGCATCAACAAGGGCATCGCGTTGGCCCTCGGTTGACACCAGCCCATCGAGCACGATTCCCTCGGCGCTTATTCGAGCGGTCGCCAGCAAGGTTGTTGGAGAGGTGTTTTGCGGATCGGTCGATTCGGTTGTTGTGCTCGTGCTGGAGGTCTGCGTTTGTTCTCCCGCCTCATCGTCGTCCGAAATGAGACCTGGTAATGCCACGATGCAAAGGCCAATTACGAGCAATGCGAGGAGTGAAAGCAGACCGGCGCGGGTTGCAGAGGCTGAAATGGGGTCGATCTGAATAGTGAAGCACAGGAGGATCAGGCCGCGGTTGTTGCCGCTCCTGATTTCCTGTCGCAGTACTATCAAGCTGGTGAACCGACATCTCAGTGTGAAGTCCAAGCTGTTGATAACGGTGTTGGGCGTCGCAGTTACTTCGGTACTCGTTGTTGGTGTGATCAGTTTTCAGCGGGGACAACAGGCGATCAGCGAGCTGGTGCTGGACAATTTGGTGGCGCAACGCGAGGCCCGGGCCGAACTCGTAGAGAGCTACGCGCAGACGGTGGCGAACCAGGCGGCCACGCTCAGCCAGGACCGCAGTATGGCGACGGCGGCGGCCGAGTTCTCCGTGGCGGCCGGACAGCTGGCAAGCCAAACTCCCGATCCAGTTTGGGTCGAGTCCAGCACAGCGTATTACGAGGATTTCTTGCTCCGTCTGCCCGCCGAGGCAAGAACGGCAGACCTCAAGGCAGAGCAGTACATACCAACGGATCCGGTAGCGGTCCATTTGCAGCACTTCTACACGATCGACAACGTTGCGCTCAGGCGGCGCTGGATCGATCAGGCCAACGACGGCTCGTTCTACAGCCGGGTTCATTCCCGCTACCACCCTTCACTGCGGACCTTTGCCGATCGATTTGGTTACGGCGACATCTACATCATCGAGCCTGACACCAGGCAAATCATCTACACGGTCGAGAAGCGGGTCGACTTCGCAACGAGCCTCTCATCGGGCCCGTGGGGTCGTTCCTCCCTCGCTGCTCTGGTGGAGCAGGTTTTGCGCAATCCCGTTCCCGGTTCTGTGACCTTCTCCGACTACGAGTTCTACCGGCCGTCGCTGGATAACCCGGCGGCCTTTCTGGCGGCGCCGATCTTCAACCCGGACGATCAGAGCCTCCTAGGGGTTCTGGCCTTCCAGATTCCGCCGGACCAAATCGACTTGGTAATGACGGCCGATGGGAATTGGGAAGAAGCGGGCTTTGGCGAAACCGGAGAGGCCTACTTGGTGGGTCCGGACCTTCTGATGCGATCGCAGTCGAGGTTGCTGGCCGAAGACCCCACTGCGTTCCGCGCTGCAATCGATGCAACGGGAGCAGGGGACGGTTCCGCCACCGTGTCGAGTGGAAATACCGTGCTCCGACAGGTGGTGCGAACCGCCGCCGCCCAGCGCGGTTTGGCGGGTGAGGACGGGAACGATGTGATCGAGTCGTATCACGGCGGTGTCACGCTCAGCAGCTATGGGCCGCTCGATCTCCCCTCCGGTCTGAATTGGGCCATCGTGACTGAGCAGGCGCTGTGGGAGGCCGAGGCGCCGGTGAACCGTCTTCAACGCTCACTTCTGATCGCCACGGGCTTGATCGTGTTGCTTCTCACGGGCCTCGCCATGCCCATTTCTACTCGGCTGATCCGGCCGGTCACCGCTCTCATCGGGTGGGCAGACGGCGTGACCAAAGGGGATCTGGAGAGTAAAGTGCCAGTGTCGGGTCGAGATGAGGTTGGCCAGTTGGCGGCGTCGATCGACCAAATGGTCGCCGGAATGCGTGAACAGAGCCACATCATCGAAGAGCAGGCTGCCGAAATGCAGTCGTTGATCCTCAACCTCATGCCGTCCCAGATCGCCGAACGGGTGAGCAAAGGAGAGACCAACATTGTCGACGAGTACCCCAACGTGGCCGTCGTTGTGGCCAATCTCAGCGGCTTCAGTCGATTCGCTCGCACGGCTTCGGTGGAGGATGCGAAGGAACTACTCGATGAGGTGATCGGGAGTTTCGACGAGGTGGCCGTGGACAGTGGTGTCGAGAAAATTCGGGGTGGCAGCGGCACCTATATCGCCGTCTGCGGCATGCTGGAGCCCCGTCTCGATCAACGGCAACGGGCTATGCAGTTTGCGGTGGCTCTCGACGCAAAACTGGAGGCGCTCAGCAAGTTCAACGACTGGAATCTCGACCTCCGGATTGGGGTGGCCTCGGGGAATGTCGAGGCGGGAATTGTGGGGAGTACGCAGATCAGTTTCGAGGTGTGGGGTGATCCGGTAAGCGATGCTGCCGGCTTGGCCGATGCCGCCGCGCCGGGCACGCTGCTGGTGGAGAAGGGGATTGCGACTTCCCTGGCGGAGCGGTTCTCGTTCGTCCCGGCGGAGTCGCTCAACGTCGACGGGCACTTCATCGAAGCGTGGCTCTGGGCCGAGGACGAAGCCTGATGCTGGGCCGCTCACTCTTTTCCGAGGCGTGGTTCCAGTGGGGGACGATTCTAGTGATCGGCTTTCCCCTGTTGGCAATTCTTCTGGGTGAGATCATTCGACGGCTCGAACGAAGGAACAACAGATTCGTTCGGCCGGTCCGCCTTCTGCGAAACCTGTTCCTTCCCTTGGCTGTTGCCGTGCTGTTCATGCAGCGGGTACTGGAGCTGCGGTCAGGCGACAGCCCGAACGTGATCGTGCAAGTGGCCGGCACGTTGGCTGCGGTCATTGGGCTTGCAGTGCTGTTGTCGCTGGTGCGGGAATTTCTAACGGCAGGCGGAGGGAGTAGCTCCTACTTCAGTCAGGCCCCTCGTCTCCTCGTGGACATCGCCCGTGTTGCTCTGCTGTTCGTTGGATCGCTGGCCATCTTGTCCACGATTTGGGGTCTCAGCATCACGGGCACGTTCGCCGCTCTTGGTCTGGGCGGGCTGGTCTTTGGCCTTGCGATGCAGGACACCCTCGCCAGTCTCATGGGGGGCATAGCGATTCTGAGCGAGAAACCATTCGTTGTTGGCGATTGGATCGATATCGACGGAGTAGAGGGCAAAGTCACCGACATCAATTGGCGAACCGTTCGGATCCGAAATCGCCAAGAGGACCTCATCGTGGTTCCGAACATCGTGTTTGGAAACCAACGGATAGTCAACAACTCCAGGCCGGAGTTGGACCACATCGAGGTTGTGGATCTTGGCTTCAGTTATGAAGATCCGCCCAACAAGGTTCGGGCGATGCTGACCGAAGTCATCCAGGGGACACCTCACCTTGCACCAAAGAGCGAAGTTGATATTCGGTGTGTCAGCTACGACGACTTCTCGATTGGCTACCAGGTGTACCTGCGGATGGAGTCCTTCGACATCATGCCGACGGTGCGCAGCCATTTCATGACCCGAATCTGGTACGCCGCCAAGCGGCACGAGATCACTATTCCGTTCCCCATCCGAACCTTGCACCATTTTGACGCCGGCGCACTTCCAACCGGTGGCCAACCGGAGTTGGTGCAGCGGCGGGTCCGGTCTCTGTCGGGATCGACCATTCCCGAATCTGTTGCCGAAACGCTGGCCGGGGAACAGGTTCTGAGCGAAGCAACCGACCGCACGACCGATGCCAACCACGTGCTCACCTTTGCGGCTGGCGAGTTACTTCAGGTGGAGGGCGGCGGGAGCCGCGGGCTGGGTCTCATCCTCAGCGGAACCGCCGTTGGCCTCAACAATGCGAATGAAGTGGTAACGCTCACCAAAGGTGAAGTCTTCGGTGAGCAATCGATGCTCGGCACGAAGCCCAATCTGCTCACGATCCGAGCATTGACCGATGTGGAGGCGGTAATCATCTCGGGAACCGCAGTAGACAACATCGCTCGGGTCAACATCACCTTCGCAGACGAAATCCAAGGCATCGTGCAGAGTAGGCGGGCCGCCGTTTCTCGTATCAACCCCAGCGATCCCCCTGCGGGACCCAACGGCGCGAGACCCGCCAGCGGGCGGCGCGGATCGTGAGCCGATGGGCCGTCGTTGCGTTCTTGGTTCTGAGTGTGGCCGCTTGCACTGTAGAGCCGGCCACCTTTGATGCCGTCCAAGGTGTTGGCACGGCGGAGGTGAGGAACGCCGAACCGCCGGTGGAAATCGTCGAGGCTCCGCAACTCGTGGTGAGTCCGCAGATACGAATCCCGCAGTTCGCAGATTCCAGTTTTGACCCCCAACAGCCAGCGTTGGGCCAGTTCAACCCCATCGAAGGCGCCACCCTTACCGTTCTCGGCCCCGACATCGGCGCTGGTGCCGAAAGCCTGAGGTTCGCATTTCGGCGTTTCACCGCCGCCACCGGAATTGAGGTGAACTACACGGGAGCAATCGACTCCGACGTGCTCGTCGACGACTTGATTGAAGCGGGGTCGGCTCCCGATGTGGTGATAACCGCTCAGCCGCGCAGAGTGCAAGAACTTGCCGGTCGGGGAGATCTTGTCCCGCTGCCGCGGCTCATTCGGCAACAGCTCGCAGCGGGATTCGATCCGTTTTGGGCAACGCTGGCCTCGCTCAACTCCCGCACGTACGGCATCCCCACCTCGGCGAGCGTGACCAGCCTCGTGTGGTACTCGCCCAGGGAGTTTGCGGCCAGAGGCTACGAGGTCCCGCAACGCTTGGCCGAGTTGGAGGCCCTGGTGGAACGCATCAAGGCCGATGGCCTCACCCCGTGGTGCGTTGGTTTTGCCGCAGGGGAGAAATCTGGTTGGCCGGCGACCGATTGGATCGAGGAGTACATCCTTCGCGTCGAGGGCCCGGAGTTCTATGACAGCTGGGTTGATCACCGGGTTCGGTTCAACGACGAGCGGGTTTTTTCTGTGGTGAACAGGGTGGGTGAAATGTGGTTCACTCCTGGAAACGTGTATCGGCGCAGCGCGATCAACACCATCTCGTTCGTAGATGCTGCTCAGGATCACGTTGACGGCAAATGCGTGTTGCACCGCCAGGGCAGTTCAATCGCCACCACATATCGGGCCGATGGTGTGACCCTGGGAGCTGGTCTCGATATCGACGCATTTCAGTTTCCGGTGGTCGATGACCGTTTCGGGAACGTGGTGTTGGGTACGGGGAGCTTCGCTTCCGCCATCAGTTCTGACCGTGCCACCATGACACTCATGGCGTATATTGCTGCGCCCGATTTCGCCAACAATCGCATCCTGGCTGCGTCCGGGTCGTATCTCAGCGCCAACAAACTGCAGGACGTTAACCTCTATCGGGCGGCGATCGACCGGAAGATGGCAACGATTCTGGTGGGTGCCAATCCGTTCCGGTTCGATGGGTCAGCACTGATGCCACCTGAAATCGGGGCTGACGCGTTCTTGAGAGCATCGGTGGTCTTCGCCGGAGGCACAATCGACGCCTATGAGTTCTTGGACGAGGTCGAAGCCAGCTGGCCCGACTGAGCTGCGAGCTGGCCTGACTGAGCTGCCAGCTGGCCCGACCGAACCGCCAGCTGGCCTGACTGAACTGCCAGCTGGCCCGACTGAACTGCGAGCTGGCCTGATGCTGCGACTCGGGCGGGCCTACAGCAGGTTCCCGTAACGGTGAAGGGTGCGGCTGATCGCCTGTTCGCGCAGATAGTGCAGAAGCTCGATCCGACCATTGGTGGTCACTGGATCGTCGGCCAGATGAACCCCGGCTGCGGTGGCAGCCGCGCGAAACGCAACCGGAACCGAACCGAGTACCCGGACCCGCTCGATGCCAGCCGAAACAAAATCGGCGGTGGTCGGGGTCAACTCCACCATGGGAACTCCGCAGGTCTGGGCCGCCGACCGCACCCGATCCGCTTCCCACGCCGAAGCACCTTCGCCGATCAACAGACCAATGCGGGGGAGTGGCCGATAGCGGAAAACGTTCGATTCGCTCCGCAGGCCAGTTGGATCGTGCTCCACTGAAAACTCACTTGCCCATGCGGCATCGTCACTCTTGCGGGCTGCGGCAAGCTTTGATTCAACCGGTTTGGAATCCTCGATCGGTTTCCAGGTGCCCAGCTGGTTCACGTAGTTCGGACCGCCGGCTTTGGCGCCAGGGCCGATGACGGAGTGCTTCCAGCCGCCAAAAGGCTGGCGTTGCACCATCGCTCCGGTGATACCGCGGTTCACATAGGCATTTCCCACCTGCACGGTGTCCAGCCACCGTTCGATCTCCTCCGGGTCCAGGGAGTGGATCCCACCGGTGAGACCGAACGCGGTGGCGTTCTGGAGTTGGATCGCCTCGTCCAGGGAGTCGGCGGTCATGATCCCCAGCACCGGGCCAAAGCATTCAGTGGTGTGGAACCATGAGCCGGCTTTCACGCCCAATCGAACTCCCGGACTCCAGGTGTCATCGGTCAAACACTCGGGTTTCACCAACCACGTTTCTCCGGGCTCCAGAGTGGTGAGTGCCTGGAGGAGTTTGCCCTGCGGGGGATGAATCATTGGCCCCATCGTGGTGACGAGGTCGGATTGGGGACCTACGGCCAATGACTGGACGGCGTCAACAAGTTGTCGGCGGAACCGCTCGGAATCGGCTACTCCACCAACACAGATTGCGAGACTGGCGGCGGAACACTTCTGGCCCGAGTGACCAAACGCCGAGGCGGCGAGGTCCTTCACGGCGAGATCGAGGTCTGCGTTGGGAGTGATGATCAGAGCGTTCTTCCCGCTGGTTTCGGCGAAGAGCCTGATCTCGGGTTTCCACGACTGGAACAGACGAGCCGTCTCCTCCGCTCCGGTGAGAATCACGCCGCCCACCAAAGGGTGGGTTATCAGATGCTGACCCACGTGGTCGTCAGGTGTTCGGACGAACTGCAGGACATCGGACGGGACGCCGGCGGCCCAGCAGCACTCCGCCACGATCTCGGCGCATCGAGGCGTCTCCGGGGCGGGCTTGAACACCACCGAGTTGCCGGCGGCCAGCGCGGCAAGGACACCACCGGCGGGGATAGCCACCGGGAAGTTCCATGGTGGAACGACCGCCACCACGCCCAGCGGTTCGAACGACACATCGGTCGACTCTGTTGGTGGAGCGAGATCCACGGCGTGATCGCCGTACCAGAACGCGAAGTCGATCGCTTCGGACACCTCGGGGTCAGCCTGCTGAATGGTCTTGTTTCCCTCGTGAACCATCGCCGCCAGAAGATCGGCCCGGCGATCGATCATTTGCTGGCCAACCTGGTGAAGGACGGAGCGGCGGGCATCGGCCGTCAGCGCAGCCCACCCTGGCTGGGCGCCGCGGGCTGTGGCCATGATGCCGTCGATTGCTTCCACCGACGTGGTGATCGGAGTGTGCGCCGGCTCGTTTTGCCGATTCACGATTTCGCGAGCCCAATGGCGGTTGGCGGCCAGAGCAGGATCGGTGTCTGCGCTGTTTCGGAACGGTGACCCTGATGCGACGCTTGATTTGATCGTGCGGTCTTGAAGGCGTTGCGGGCCGATTCCCGCCGCCCAGCGATTGGCCAGGGCGGTGCGGAATTTGTTGGCCTCATTGGCGAACGCTGCTGACTCGGGCGTCAAGGCAAACAGATGGCGAATGAAGTTGTCATCGGAAGAGTTTTCCTCGAGGCGACGGAAGAGATAACTGATCGCAACGTCGAAGTCGCTGGGGTTGACCACCGGTGTGTAGAGCAGCAGTCCATCGGCCGCTTTCTGAACCAATCGGGCCTGCCCTGCCGCCATGCCCTGCAGCATTTCGAACTCGACCCGATGCGCCACGCCCCGCTCGGTGCTGAGGAGATGGGCCCAGGCCACATCGAAGAGGTTGTGGCTGGCGACGCCAATACGCACGGCCTCGGTCCGTTCAGGAGTGAACACCCAGTCCAAACAGCGTTTGTAGTTGGCATCCACCTCGGCCTTGGTTCGATACGGCGCCTGGTCCCAATTGTGGATTTCGGCCTCCACCTTTTCCATGGCGAGATTGGCACCCTTTACCAACCGAATCTTGATGGACCCGCCGGCGACACCGCCGACGGTGCGGTGGCGGCGAGCGGTGGCCCACTGGACGAGGTGCTGAAGAGCTTCGAACGAGTCTGGCAGGTAGGCCTGCAGCACGATGCCCGCATCGACCCAGTGGAGTTTCGGTTCGTCCAGCAGTTGGGTGAACGCTGCGATCGTCAGTTCGAGATCGTGGTACTCCTCCATATCCAGGTTGATGAATGTGGGCGGTGCGCTGGTGGCGGCCTGAAGCATGAGCGGTCGAAGCCGTTCATTCACCTGCAGCACCGCAGCTTCGTGATCCCAGTGGGGGAGCTGGGCCACGATCGACGAAACCTTTACCGACACATAGTCAACGTTGTGCTGGTCCAGCAGATCGTGGGCGGCATTCAGTCGACGATCGGCTTCGCCATGTCCCAGCACTGCTTCGCCCAGAAGGTTGACGTTCAGGGTGAAACCCTCGTCGCTCCGTTTCTGGAGGTGCTTGGCCATGGGCTCGGGTCGCGAGTCCACCACCAGATGGCCCACAAGCTGGCGCATCCGCTGCTCGGCGAGGGGCATCACGATCCCGGGTAGCACCGGGGCCAAGCGGGCGCCGGCCTGAAGCAACAGCTTGTCGATCGGTGACAGGAATCCAGGCAGGGGGTGGCGTTTGACCAACGACGACAACTGCGACGCTGCCACCCCATTGCTTTCGGGCCGGATCACTCGATCGACGAACCGCATGGCGAAGGCTGTGCCTTCGGGGTCGTCGAGGAGTCCTTGGAGTCGGTCATTGGTCTTCCGCTCCGTTCGGGTCGTCACGGCATCGGCAGCCCGCAGCCAGGACTTCACCAAGTCGATAGCGGCCTCAGCGTGGAGGTCGGGCAGCGATTGGGGTGCGTCGGCGGGGATAGCGGAACCGGAAACAAACGACATAGCTCCATTGTGCGACATAGCGAGCGGTCCGAGCTAAAGATCACACGAGATCTGTTGGAGGCCGAAGGCGAAGCATCAGCGGCGTTTGAGCTGCCCCCGGAGGGAACTACTCAGGAGTCCGAGCCAAAGATCGAACGAGATCTGTTGTAGGCCGAAGGCAAAGCATCAGCGGCGTTTGAGCTGCCCCCGGAGGGAATTACTGCATCAGCGGCGTTTGAGCTGCCCCCGGAGGGAATTACTGCATCAGCGGCGTTTGAGCTGCCCCCGGAGGGAGTTACAGAACGAGCGTCGGCGAGCGAAGTCAATGTTACGTCGCGCCCTCGGCAGGATTCGAACCTGCGCACACCGCTCCGGAGGCGGATGCTCTATCCCCTGAGCTACGAGGGCGGGGCCTGTAGAGGGTACCACCGGGGACCGTTCTCCTACTCGCCACTATTCGAGCCTCTCCGTGGTGGGGCGCCACTACAGTCTGGGCCTACCTATGGTTCGTTCTCAGATCCTCGCCGCTGTAAAAGACGCCCTGCAAACCCTCGGTGTTGCAGAGGTTCCCGACGCTGTCACGGTGGAACGACCCGGTAATCCTGATCATGGCGATTGGAGCACGAACGCCTCACTGGTTTGTTCCAAACTGGTCAAGAAGAATCCTCGCCAGCTCGGTGAAGAACTCATGGCGCTACTTGCCAAAGCCGATCTGCCGCACGTGGAGAAGTTGGAGATCGCCGGCCCTGGTTTCATCAACTTCACACTCTCACCGTCATGGGTCCACGACGTTCTTCGTTCCGTGGTGGCAGAGGGTGTTGAGAACTATGCCCGCCTCGATGTCGGCAATGGTCTCGAGGTCAACCTCGAGTTTGTGAGCTCCAATCCAACCGGCCCGCTGCATGCCGGCGGAGGTCGTTGGGGCGTCTTCGGCGACAGCCTCGCCCGGATCATGGAACGCTGCGGGTACATCCCGCACAAAGAGTTCTACGTGAATGATCGGGGCACGCAAACCGCGTTGTTCGGGCAGAGCCTGGTAGCGCGCCGGGATGGTCTCCCCGTACCCGAGGGTGGCTACGAGGGCGAGTACGTCAGCGAGTGGGCCGCCGAAATGCCGGCCAAGGCGGACCCCACCGAGTGGGGGATCAAACGCGCGTTGCAGGAGGTGGAGGAGTCGTTGGCGTCGATGCATGTGCATTTCGATACCTGGAGCAGGGAGAACGCTTTGGTTGAAAGCGGCGCCGTGGAGAACACGTTGATCGCTCTTCGCCAATCGGGCCATGTCTATGAAAAAGACGATGCCGTGTGGTTGGCTACCACCGAGTTCGGCGACGACAAGGATCGCGTCCTGATCAAATCCGATGGTGACTACACCTATCTGCTACCCGACGTGGCGTATCACCGTGACAAATACAACCGTGGCGATCTCGTGATCGACATCCTCGGTGCCGATCACCATGGCTATGTGCCCAGAATGCGGGCCGCCCTTCTTGCACTTGGTCACGAAGCAGAAGAGTACGAGGCGATCATCGGTCAGAACGTCAGCCTCATGCGCGGCGGCGAGGAAGTGAAGCTCAGTAAACGAACCGGGACGATGATTGCGGTTGACGAACTCATCGGCGACCTTGGGCCCGACGTCACGCGCTTTGCCTACCTGCTGCAGAGCATCGATACGGCCCAGACCATAGATATCGACGTTTGGAAGGCCCAGGCTGGCGAGAACCCGGTTTTCTACGTGCAATACGCTCACGCCCGAATCCACGCAATCGGTAGAGAGGCCGCCAAGCGCAACATCGCCTTGGGAGACCTTGCCGAAACCGACCTGTCCGGGCTGGTCGATCCCAACGAGGTAGCGGTGCTGCGCAATCTCCACGAACTGCCGGAGATCCTGGCGGGCGCCGCCCGTGACCGGGCACCCCATCGCATCACCACCTGGGTCCGCAGCTTGGCCGGGAATTTCCACAGCTTCTACGCTCACTGTCCGATCCTCCGCTCAGACGTGGATCCCGATCTTCAGCAGGCTCGACTCTGGCTGACCGAAGCAACTCAGATTGGCCTTGCCATCGGATTGGATCTGCTCGGGGTCAACGCCCCCGAGGAGATGTAGCTACGATCGCCGCAATGAAACCAGTTCCGTGGGAGCTCCTTCCCGACACGTCCGAACTGGGTGATGCCGGCGAACTGATCATCGGCGGGTGCAGCGTTCTCGATCTGGCCGATGAATACGGAACGCCGTTGTTCGTCTACGACGAGACTCACCTCCGCCATCGCTGTCGTGACGCGGTGGAGCTCTTCGGCCGGAATGCCACCTATGCCACAAAGGCCTTTCTCTGCAAGGCCATGGCCAAACTGGCTCACGACGAGGGCATGACGCTGGACGTTGCCACGGCCGGAGAGTTCCACATCGCTCGTGCGGCGGGTGTACCGGCCAGCGATCTCGTCTTCCATGGAAACAACAAGAGTGTGGCCGAGTTGAAGATGGCGATCAACGAGGGTGTTGGTCGAATCGTGGTGGACAGCTTCGATGAGCTTGATCGACTCGATTCGCTACATGCGCAAGGGCTTGGCGCACTCGACGTTCTTCTCCGAGTCACGCCCGGGGTCGAAGCGCACACGCATGAGTTCATCGCCACCGGGCAGGACGATTCCAAATTCGGTTTCACCGTCAGCACCGGAGTGGCGGCCCAGGCCGTGGAGCGCGCCGGTGCTTCGGACTCGGTCAACCTCGTCGGTATCCATGCCCATATCGGTTCGCAGGTGTTCCGGGTGGAGAGCTTCGCTCAATCTCTGCATGTACTGGCCGAGTTCTCCGAGCCATTCGGTCTCGCTGAACTGGTGGTTGGTGGCGGTCTTGGCGTTCCTTATGTAGCAGGCGAGGAAGCTCCCACGATCCGCCAGTGGGGTCAAATTCTGAAGCGAGAGGCAGCCGCGGCCGGGATTACGGCAACTCTGGGAATCGAACCAGGTCGCTCGATCGCCGCCGGTGCCTCGATCACGGCCTACACCGTGGGAACGATCAAACGGCTTGATGGCATTCGCAACTATGTAGCGGTCGACGGAGGAATGAGCGACAACCCTCGCCCCGTTTTGTATGGCTCCGGCTACGAGACCTTCCTCCCCCGGGCGGTGGCTGCTGAACGGCCCTTCCAGGCCAGAATCGTTGGCAAACATTGCGAAAGTGGCGACATCCTGGTGCGAGAGGGTTTGCTCCCTGCAGACACCGTGGTCGGTGACATTCTGGCCACTCCTGTCACGGGTGCCTATGGCCACAGCATGGGGAGCAACTACAACAAGGTGCTCCGCCCCCCTGTGGTGTTCTGCAAGGACGGCGATGCTCGCATGGTGGTGCGCCGCGAAACACTCGCCGACCTGCTCATCACCGATCTCACGTAGCGAATTCGCACATGAAGCGTCGCCGCCCAAGCACGATGAGTGGATCCCATACGCCCGCTGTGCTGCGTGACCCAGACGAGCCAACGCTTCGGGCTAACGTGACCTCCGTGAAGGCGTCCCGGCTCATCATTTCTTTGGCTTTGCTCTTTGCCGCCTGCGGTGCGAGTGCCGAGGAGGCCGTGGTAAGCCAAGCAGCAGCTGGAGGTTCGGTTGGACAAAAGCTCACCGGAGAGTTTTCCACGGTGACCGGCGAAACCGTAGATCTTGCCAGCTACCGGAACTCCGACCTCGTGGTGTGGTTTTGGGCGCCGTGGTGAACGTCGTGTCGAGCAGAGGGCCCTGCGGTCGCAGAGGTCGAAGCCGAATACGGAGATGACGTGAAGTTCATCGGAATCTCCGACCCGTCGGATCTGGCGGCAGTCCAGAAGTTCATCGACGATACCGGTACGTCGAACTTCCCCCAGATTCAGGATGTCGACGGTTCGCTGTGGAAACAGTTCGAAACCAGCGGACGGTCAACGTTCTTGTTCATCAACGACGATGGGACCACGGATCTCACCACCTACGGTGCGGTCAGGGGCGAGGAACTTCGCGCCGGCGTGGAACGATTGATCGCAAGCTAATGGAGGCATTAGCAGGTGAGGCGGGGTGTCCCCGCGCACCGGCTGGTGATCGTGGATGATGAGAACTATGCGTCGCCTGGTTCTGTCCCTCGTTGTTGCACTCACAACTGTGGCTGGACTGGCACTTCCCGCGGGGGCCGCTACGGCTCCCGTTGACTCTCTGGCGCCCATAAGGATGCGAGTTACCCCGCGTTTCGTTGGGTCGGCGGCCAGCAACTCGTTTGCGGATCTGTCGGGCAACGGTCGGTTTGTTCTCTATGACCGGCCCGGTGGCCGGGTTGGGCTCTTCGACGTTGGGATGAACAACACCATCCTTCTGGGCGATGTGGATGCAGTGCCGTACGGCGTTTCTGACCGAGGCGAAACTGTGGTCTACAGCTCTGGCGGCCTCCCGCTTCGGTGGAGTAGAGCGACCGGTCAGAGCGTTGCGCTTCCTTCCAACGGAGGGAGGATTACCGATATGGCCCTCAGCCAGTCCGGCGCGGTCGTGGTCTACACGGAGCAGGTCAGCGGCACGTCGGGAATCATGCGAATCTGGACCGCCACCCGGGTTCGGTCGTTTTCGGCCACGGTGACACCGACCGCCGGTCCGGAGGTCCACGATGTCTTTGTCCTCCCGAACGGGCAGACCGCCTTCTTCAGCTCTGGGGGATCGATCCGCCGGGTTGCGGTGAGCTCGGGCGTGGCAAGCTTCTCGCCCCTCGATCAACTTGGCGGTCTTTCGGCGGACGCTTCCGTTCAAGTGTTGCCCGGGGCAGACCCTGTGCGCTTCACGATCGGAACAACAGACGGGTCCACTCCAACCGGGGTTGAGTACCCCCCGCCCCTCCTTCCGTCGGCCACGCCGGTGGCGTTGGCAGGTAATGCCGCCAGCGTGCTCTTCAACAGCAATGGTGAGCTCTATCGGTGGCGAACCAGCGACGAACTCACCTACCTGCAAACGTCGGGAGCTTCACCCCTCGGACGGCCAAGGGACGCTTCGCTCAGCGGGGCGACCTTGCTGACGTCGCGGGGGACGGGCGACACAATTCTGGAGCTGATCGATCTCAACGGCCCTGAGATACGGATTATCGCTCGGGGCAGTCTCGAAGGGCCTCAGTTGAGTGGCCAGATCCGGCGACTGTATCGTGCTTACCTCGACCGGGAGCCCGAGAGCACAGGCCTGTCCTATTGGAGCAAGTTCCGCGCCGGTGGCACGCCCCTGAGCGCCATCTCGGCACAGTTTGCCGCATCCACAGAGTTCGAGAACACCTACGGCATCCTCAGCGATGGTGGTTTCGTGGATCTTGTGTATGCCAATGTCTTGGGTCGGTCCCCCGACGCCAACGGTCGAACGTTTTGGCTGGGTCAGCTTCAGGCCGGTATGTCGCGAGGCTCCTTGATGATCGGTTTCTCCGAGAGCCCGGAGTTCTTGGATCGGACCGGAACCGTGGCACCCGGCCCCGGGCTTGGCCACCAAATTGAGCGTCTCTACCGCGCCTACTTCAACCGCAGCGCCGATCAAGGTGGCTTGGATTTCTGGCTCGAACAATTCGCCAACGGCGCAGACCTGGGGGCGCTCAGCGGCGAGTTCGCCCGGTCCGCTGAATTCGTTGGGACCTACGGCAACCTCGACAACGGCCAGTTCATCGATCTCGTCTACCAGAACGTGCTGGGGCGGCCCCCTGATGCCAAAGGTCGAGCGTTCTGGCTGGGCGCGCTGGACACCGGCCTCTCTACGCGGGGCCAGATCATGATCGGGTTCAGCGAATCCGTCGAGTTCATCATTTCCACCGACACGATGCCCCCCTAACCGATACCCGGCCCTCGTTACCAGCATTCTTCGAGGGACGGCGTTGGGAAAGCGTCGCGGAGGGGCTGGTGCCGGCGGGTCGAGTGGGGCGGTGGCACTAGGATGAGCCGGTGACTCTGGGAATTGGATTGCTCGGCTGCGGAACCGTCGGGGGTGCCTTGGCAGCGCTGCTGGCCGACCAACCCGATCTTGTGCTCCGCTCGGTGGCGGTCCGAAGCGCCACCAAGGCTCGTGCGACCGCTGTTTCGTCCGATCTTCTCACCACCGATGCCCAGGCGGTAGTGGACCGTGACGATGTGGACATCGTGGTGGAGGTGATCGGCGGGATCGAACCGGCCAAGTCGCTCATCATCTCAGCCCTCAAGGCCGGGAAGCCAGTGGTGACCGCCAATAAGGAACTGATTTCCAATTGCGGGGCGGAACTTCTCAAGGTCGCTGACGAGGCCGGGGTAGATCTGCTTTTTGAAGCTGCCGTCGCCGGAGCCATTCCCATCGTCCGAGCCCTCCGGGCGAGCTTGTCTGGCGAAGACATCTCCCGCATCACGGGCATCGTGAATGGAACGACCAACTACATCCTCACCAGGATGACCGAGGAAGGCGCCGACTATTCCGCTGCTTTGAGCGAAGCTCAGCGGCTCGGATACGCCGAACGAGACCCCACCGCCGACGTGGAGGGATACGACGCCGGTGCCAAGGCCGCGATCATGGCCTCCATTGCTTTCAATGCCGACGTCGTTGCCGGTGACGTCTACCACGAGGGCATCAGCAGCATCACGGCTACCGATATCGATTTCGCTCAGCGGCTCGGCTATCAGATCAAGTTGTTGGCGATCGCTGAACAGTTCCTCGAAGACGGCAAACAGTCCGTGGGAGTCCGTGTCCACCCGGCGATGGTCCCCAATTCTCATCCTCTGGCGAGCGTGCGGGACAGCTTCAACGCAGTGTTCGTGGAAGGTGCGGCCTGCGGTGAACTGATGTTCTATGGCCGCGGTGCCGGGGGTGTCCCCACCGCCTCGGCTGTGCTCGGAGATGTGCTGGAGGCTTCCGCAGCCCTGCTCCAGGGCGGCCATCGCCCGTTGACGATGGGACCGCGCGTTCCTATCAAACCCATCGACGATCTCCCCAGTGCCTTCTATGTGAATCTGGAAGTCACCGATGCTGCGGGCGTCCTTGCTCAGGTTGCCGGAGCCTTGGGCCAGAACGGTGTATCCATCCGCACCATGGAACAACACGATCTGCATGATGTCGAGCACGATGAGGATGGCGGAACCGCTCGTCTGGTCTTCATCACCCACGCCGCGCCAGAGCGCAACCTTCGCAAGACCCTTACCGCATTCAAGGGGATGGACGTCGTGCGAGGCGTCGGGAGCGTTCTTCGGGTGATCGGTCAGTAATGGCCATCACCTATCGCTCCACACGGGGCAAGGCCCCCGAACTCGGCTTCGCCGATGTTCTTCTTGCCGGCTTGGCCACCGACGGCGGCCTGTACGTCCCCACGGAGATCCCGGAGTTGGCTGACGGGATCACCGACGAACTCTCCTATTCCGAGATCGCCGTTGCCGTCATCTGGCCATTTGTGGAGGGGTCCATAGCGCGAGCCGATTTCGTGGCCATGGTTACCGACACCTACCGGGGTTTCTCCGATCCCGCGGTTGCACCGGTCTTCAACCTGGGTCACAAGCAGTGGCTCTGCGATCTTTCCTATGGTCCCACGTTGGCCTTCAAAGACTTTGCGCTTCAACTCCTCGGTCGCCTGCTGGATTATGAGCTCACCAAACGCGACCAGCGGGTCACGGTGATCGGCGCAACGTCGGGCGATACCGGCTCGGCGGCGATTCATGCGCTCGCAAATCGGGAGCGGGTGGACGTAGTGATTCTTCATCCCGAGGGTCGCGTGAGTGAGATCCAGCGGCGGCAAATGACCACGGTCGACGCCCCGAACATCACCAATCTGGCGGTTGCGGGAACCTTCGACGATTGTCAGGATCTCGTGAAGGAAGCGTTCGGGGATGCCGAGCTTCGGGCCGGTGCTCGGCTGGCCGCGGTCAACAGCATCAACTGGGCTCGCGTGATGGCTCAAACCGCTTACTACGTCAGTGCTGCTCGGCGGATTTCGCCCTCGGGCGCAGCGGTCAGTTTCAGTGTGCCCACGGGCAACTTTGGCAACGTGCTGGCGGGATGGTATGCCAAACACATGGGGCTGTCGATCGATCAGCTGATCGTGGCGTCCAATCGCAACGATGTCCTCACCCGGGTGCTGGAAACGGGGGTCCTTGCCGCCGAGTCCGTAGTTCCTTCGTTGAGCCCCAGTATGGATATTCAGGTATCGAGCAACTTCGAACGACTCCTCTTCGAGGCATCCGGAGCCGACGGCGATGCCGTTACCGAGCTGCTTGCGACGTACCGGTCCACGGGCACCGCTCCTGTCCCGGAGGCCTGGATGGATCGAATTCGGGCAGAGTTCGACGGTGGGCGCCTCGATGACCACGGCACGTTGGCCGAAATGAAACGGGTGCATTCCGAACTGGGAATGCTGATCGATCCCCATACGGCCGTTGGCCTGCACGTAGGTCGCAATCGGCGGCGTGACGCCGATGTGCCACTCATCGTTTTGGGGACCGCTCACCCGGCAAAGTTCGGGGCTGCGGTTGCCGAGGCCACCGGAGTGACGCCGGAAGTCCCGGAACGAGCGGGTGATCTCATGAACTTGCCCGAACGATTCCATTCGGTTCCCAACGATCTTGACGCTATTCGGCCGTATCTGCCGCTACAGTCCGGGTCTGGCGAGAAGCATTCGTAGCGCATTCCGGTGCTACCTGGCAACCCCGCCACCTATGCCATCCGAGAGAAAATTCACAGGAGAATCTCAACGTGAGTGATGCCGTCGTCGGCCGCGCCGACCTGCAGAAGAAGGATCGTGGCGAACTGCAAACGATCATCACGGCCCTCGGGGGTAAACCCTCCAGCCGTGCCAAGAAGGACGATTTGATATCGATGGTGCTCGAACTCACCGGGACCGCCGAGTCCGGTAGTGGTGCTCCAGATTCAGACGGGAGCACAGCCGGGGCTGGACAGTCGGCCGAGGCCGAAAGGTCACCTGAGGCTGGAAAGCCGGCCGAGGCTGCGGTCGTTGAAGATGCCGATCGGAACGTTGATGAGGACAAGCCCGAGCGTGGGTCCTCACAATCCAACCAAACACGAGGCCGCAACCAGCCAAACCGATCGCCCAATCAGGGCGGCAACACTCAGGGCGGCCGGGGGACCAGCAACCAAGGCGGCGGCCGGAATCAAGGGGCGGGCGGAAAGACCGAAAGTGGCCCCGCTACCGATGATCCGAACCGGGTTGACACCAGCAGCGATGAAGGCAATACCCGCAGCGATGTAGCCAAGGATGAGGACGAGGACGGCAATCGCCGCCGCCGGCGACGCGGCCGCGGACGAGATCGCGAAGAGGAAACGGTCACCATCGAACCGCAATCGGTTGCCGGGAATCTTGACCTGCGAGACGAGGGGTATGGCTTCCTGCGAGTAGACGGAGCGCTCCCGTCACCCGAAGATGTCTACGTTCCGCTCAAGACCGTGCGGGTCTATGGCCTTCGCAAAGGCGATCATGTTGGCGGCTCGGCCCGCCCAGCCGCCCGGAACGAACGCAATGCGGCCCTCCACTCGCTGGAGCTCATCAACGACAAAGATCCAGCCCTGGCCAAGGAACGGCCTCGTTTCGAGACCCTCACGCCGGTGTTTCCAACAGAGGCGTTGCCGCTCGAGGTCGAAGGGTCTGTCGGCGGCCGAATCTTGGACCTTCTCGTGCCGCTCGGCAAGGGTCAGCGCACCCTGATCGTTGCTCCGCCAGAGACCGGCGCCAGCACCCTGCTGGCCGACATTGCTGTCTCGGTGCAGGCCAACCATCCGGATGCTCACCTGATCGTGATGTTGCTAGACGATCGTCCGGAGGAAATCACGGTCCTGAGCCGTCGATTGGACGGCGGTGAAGTGATCGCCAGCCCGTTTGATCGGCCGCCCGAGGAACAGGTGGCCATTGCCGAGATGGCCGTCGAGCGCGCCAAACGACTGGTGGAGGAGGGCCAGGACGTTGTGATGCTGGTCGACGGAATCACCAAGTTGGTGCGGGCGTACAACCTCATCGCCCCCGGAGGCGGACGCCTCCTGGGTGGGGGAGTAGACGCCACGGCGATCTACCCATCCAAGCGCTTCTTCGGAGCAGCCCGCGCCGCTGGAAGAAGGTGGCTCTCTGACCATGGTCGCCACCGTCACCGCAGAGACCGGTTCTCCGGTTGATGAACTGATCCTCGATGAATTTCGGGGAACGGCAACCGCAGAGATCCGCCTCTCCCGCCACCTCGCCGACCGGGGAGTTTTCCCCGCTATCGACGCCGGTGCCTCCTTCAACCGGGCCGAGGACCAACTGTTCGACTCCGACGAAGCCGAGCTTGTTTCCCAACTGCGGGCCTCGGTTACCGGAGAGGATGCGTTGGAGACGATGTCCAAGCTCCTGGTGAAGATCGGCGAGACGGGGTCGAACGCAGAAATGCTCGGAGCGATCAAGTAAGGGAACCGGTTCCAATGGCGCTACGCTCATCGGTCTTATGAAGTCAGGAATCCACCCCGAATATCGTCCCGTAGTCTTCCAGGACTCTTCGGCCGACAACTTCGCATTTCTCACCCGTTCCACGATCGCAACCGATCAGACGATCGAGTGGACCGATGGCGAGACCTACCCCCTCTACAAGGTAGAAATCTCCGCGGCCAGCCACCCCTTCTTCACTGGCACCATGAAGATCGTTGATACCGCGGGTCGGGTCGAGCGCTTCGAGCGCCGCTTCGGCAGCCGTAAGAACAAGAGCTGACCACTCCACCCCCTCACCTCGCTGCACCCATCATTGCGGCAGTTATCCGTAACCGGTTCGGTACCCATCCCGAGGCGGTTACGTGTACTTTTGCCGCTGCGGTGTCCGACGGGGAACGCCGTGCCATCCTGCTTCCGGAGCGGGCCGATGACGACGGATCGGACCTTCGGGTCTTCGGTTTGGGGAGTGTGCTGATCTGGGCTCGTCGCCATCCGCTGCCGGTGGTCGTGGTCGCTCCCGCGGTTCACGGCGGGTGCGTTGGCAAGACAGGCCCAGGCATTCGAAGGGATCTCGGTCTGGGCCTTGAAGGAGACTTCCATCGAACCGATTCACGCGGAACCGTTGGCGTCTGTTCCGGACATCGGGCCTTTGGCGGAGGTTCATCGGGCCCTCTTTGAATCGGCGGGCGCCGACGTGGTCGACGATTTCGGCCGGCTCGTCGCCGAGGTCCGAGGGCTAGAAATCGCCCGCTCCGATGCGATCACGGGGCAACTGGAGATAGGTGTGGGAACCGCCGACCGTGAACTCCATGGGTATGTGCACTCCGGTACCGACCCCTCGGAGTTTCTCGCCAAGGCAGCAGAGTTCGCTCGGTCCATAAGGAGCTTTGGTGCGCCCGGCCATCCGCTCAATCGGCAGGGCCGGCAGCGCTGGCTTCGGTCGTCAGCCTTTCATGACCCGTCGCTACTGGGCGTGGTGAACCTCGAAATGCTTCCGCCGCTGGCCAGCCGCATCCTGCAATTGGGCCCGGAACCGGCGGCGGCCATCGACCGCTCTACCAACACCTTGTATGTGTTTGTGGCTGGCGTTGACCCCGAAGCGGTTCCCGTGGCAACCGACTATCAGCGGCGCCACAACCCCGCCGCAACCGTGATCGTGACAACCGAACAGGACCGCTTCCCGGCCACCGAAGAGATCGCAACATCGGTCGGGATCCGAATGCAAACACTACCCTCCCCCTGGTAGCTGGGTCTGAACGGTTCCTCGGCTAACCGCAGTCATTTGCTGCCGCTGGGTGGGCGTCAGTGACTGCAGATGGCGCGACCCGGGGAACCGCAGTCATTGGCTGCCGCTGGGCGGGCGTCAGTGACTGCAGATCGAGCGCCTTCGGCTAAGCGGATGGGTTCCTTCACCGGACCGCCACGACGGCGCGGGGATTACCGGACAAATCAACGTGGATCTCGGCGGAGGCGAAGCCGTGGTCCAGGCACATTTCGGCAACGATGGAAGTCTGCGACGGGGCCATTTCCAGAACGAGAGCCCCGGACTCCGCCAGCCACTTCGGTGCTTCCTGAACAAGGGTAGTGAGATCGTTCAGTCCGTCTTCACCGGCAAAGAGCGCCGTGGCCGGTTCCCAATTGGCGACCACCGGCGGAAGCGGATCAGTGTTGGCAACATAGGGTGGGTTGGACACGATGACGTGGAGTGAGCTGCGCAGATCATCGGGAAGAGCGCTGAACCACGAGCCGTGACGAATGCTGACACGAACGGCGTGACGACCGATCCCGGCCGTGTTCGCTCGGGCGACGGCCAGCGCATTCTCGTGAGAATCGGTCAGGTACACCGTTGCCACTGGCACTTCCACGGCGATGCTCAGTCCGATCGCCCCCGTGCCGGTGCCGAGGTCGACGACAATCGGCGAAATGCCGGTCCCGGCCACTCGGCGGGCATGGGCGATTGCCAGACCCGTCACTTCCTCGGTTTCGGGTCGGGGGATCAACACCCGCTCGTCGACCATGAGATCCAGCGTTCGAAACGCCCACCGGCCCAGCACGTACTGCAATGGTTCGCCGGTGAGGCGTCGGCTAACCATGGAATCGAGATGTGCCACGGCGCGTTCGGTGGCCAGGTCGCTCAAATGAACGCCGAGTTCTGCGCCGTCCCAGCCCGAAGCCTCCTCCACGATTCTGCGGGCCGAGATCGTGGGCTCGTCCACACCACCGTCGGTAAGACGCTGGGTGGTCTCAGCCAGGAGTTCCTGCCAGGTGATGGTTCGGTCGGCCGTTTCGCCGTCCAGTTCTTCGCTCACGAAGCGCTTTACTCCTCGACTTGAGCCAGTTGACGAGCTCGTTCGTCCATGATGAGCGCATCGCTCACGTCGCTGAGATCACCGGCCAGGACCTTGTCGAGCTGATGAATGGTCAACCCGATCCGGTGGTCGCTGACCCGGTTCTCCTTGAAGTTGTAGGTCCGGATCTTTTCGCTGCGTCCGCCTGACCCGATCTGGTCTTTTCGCTGAGCGGAGGCATCGGCGGCCGCCTTGTCCTGCTCCAGCTTGAGGAGCCGGGAGCGGAGCACTGCCATGGCTCGGATTCGGTTCTGCAGCTGGCTTTTTTCGTCTTGCATGGACACCACCTCATTTGTGGGGAGGTGGGTGATGCGAATTGCTGATTCGGTTTTGTTGACGTGCTGGCCGCCGGCGCCGCTGGCCCGGAACGTGTCGACCTTGATGTCGCCGGGATCGATCTCCAGGTCGATCTCGTCAGCCTCGGGGAGTACCGACACCGTGGCGGAACTGGTGTGGACCCGCCCTTGCGACTCGGTGACCGGAACCCGCTGGACTCGGTGGGGGCCGGCCTCGAACTTCATGCGGGGCCAGACCTCGTCGCCGGAGAGCCGAAAAGTGATTTCGCTGAAGCCCCCTTTGTCTGTGGGGTTGGAGTTCATGATCTCCATCTTCCACTTCTTGGTAGCGGCGTAGGCCTGGTACATCTCGAACAGATCGCGGGCGAAGAGGTTGGCCTCCTCACCGCCCTCGGCGCCTCTGATCTCCATGATCACGTTCCGGCCGGCATTGGGATCGGGCGGTAGAAGGAGTAGCCGGAACTCGGTTTCGAGGCGTTCGATGTCGGCCGTTGCTTCATTGACCTCGGTCCGCATCTCTTCTCGGTCATCGCCCTCGAGCTCGGTGAGCATCTCGGTGGCGGTCTCCAGGTCCTCGAGTCGGTTCCGAAGCGCCACTCCCACCTCTACCACTTTGCCGAGTTCGGAATAGCGCCGTGACATCTCCACGAAACGCTTCTGGTCGCTGACGATGGTCGGGTCGGCGAGGCGCGACTCGACCTCGGAGTGTTCCGACAACAACGAGTCCAAACGTTCGAGCACCTAGTAAGAATAGGCCGCCGCATGGGAGACAAGTGCCGGGCGGGGAACCGCCTAACCGAGTTTGGCGACGCGGGCAGTGTGGCGGCCGCCCTGGAACTCCGCAGCCAGGAATGCCTCAACACTGTCCAGCACTACCTGCGGGCCCAAGAACCGCTCACCCACACACATCACGTTGGCATCGTTGTGCTCCCGTGAGAGCCGGGCGCTGGTCATGTCGTGGACAGTTGCGGCCCGGATGCCGGCCACTTTGTTGGCCGCGATACAGATGCCGATGCCGCTGCCACACACCGCCATACCGAACGTGGCTTTTCCTGCGATCACCGCTTCGCCAACGGCCTTGCCGTAGTCGGGGTAGTCCACCCGATCGGTGGAATACGTGCCAACGTCGAGCACGTCATAGCCGGTCGCCTTCAAGTGCTTGGCGATCATCTCCTTGTACGCGAACCCCGCATGATCAGAAGCAACCGCAATCGTCAAGGCCATGAGCCGAATGTATCCAAGTTGCTCTCAGTAGGCGCTGAGATTCCGAAGCTGAAGGGAGGTCCGGGGCGACAGCGATGCCCGGTGAGCAGCCCGGGCTGAACCCGGCCAATGCACCTTCTGAAGCGCCGGGCAGGCGAGGCCTGCGTGGCCGGCGGAACGCCATCCGGAAGGACAACAATCGCCGCCCGGAGGGACAGCAATTTGAAGCCAGCTCCGATGGCGCTGCAGGCTCCTGGGTCCGACCCCCGGGGGACAGCCCAGTTAATAGGGCGTGAAGCCAGAGCAGAGGGTGCGGACCTCTTCGCGCAGGGCAGCCACGGCGGAGGCGTCGGTCCTGTTTCGAAGGGTGCGGGCGATGAGCGATCCGATCTGTGCCATCTCGGCTTCTTTCATCCCTTGGGTGGTGACCGCCGGGGTGCCGATTCGGATGCCCGAGGTCACGAATGGGGAACGGGGATCGTCGGGGATCGTGTTGCGGTTCAGTGTGATCCCGGCCTCGTCGAGAATGATCTGAGCTTCCTTGCCGGTGAGATCCTCGTCGAAGGCTACGCAGGTCTACCAGCAACAGGTGAGTATCGGTGCCGCCGCTCACCAGCCGGAAACCTTCTTCGCCCAGGGTGGTGGCGAGCGCTTGGGCGTTGGCGACCACCTGAGCTGAGTAGGTCTTGAACTCATCGGTCTGAGCTTCGGCGAAGGCAACGGCTTTGGCCGCGATGCTGTGTTCCTGAGGGCCACCTTGCTGCCCTGGGAACACCGCAGAGTCGATCGCTTTGGCATATTCCGAGCGGCTGAGAATGCAGCCACCGCGGGGACCGCGCAGCGTCTTATGAGTAGTGAAGGTCACGATGTCGCAGTGGGGGACCGGATTGGGAAAGACCCCGCCGGCGATCAAACCGGCTACGTGAGCGGCGTCGAACATCAAGAGCGCACCGACGCTGTCGGCGATCTCCCGGAACGGCCCGGCCTCGATGCTCCGGGGGTAGGCCGTGGCGCCAGTGACGATCATCTTTGGCTTGTGCTTCTCGGCGAGATCAGCCACCTCGTTCATGTCGATCCGCTCATCGGATTTAGTGAGGCGGTAGGCAACGAAGTCGTACAGCATGCCTGAGGCGTTGACCGGTGAGCCGTGGGTCAGGTGTCCTCCGTGGTCGAGGCTCAGTCCCAACACCGTGTCGCCCGGCTTCAGCACTGCCTGATAGACCGCCATGTTTGCATTTGCGCCGGCGTGGGGTTGCACATTGGCATGGTCGGCGCCGAAGAGTTCCTTGATGCGGTCGATCGCCAGCTGCTCGGCGCAGTCGACTATGGCATTTCCGCCGTAGTAGCGACGTCCTGGGTAGCCCTCGGAGTATTTGTTTGTAAAGACCGAACCGGTGGCGGCCATCACGGCCGGAGAAGCAAAGTTTTCCGACGCTATGAGCTGCAACCCGGTGTTCTGACGCTCGATCTCGGCGGCTTCGATCTTGTTGTAGACGGTGTCATTCACTATTGGCCAAGGCATCGCATCAGGCTACATCTCCGGATGGTTTGGACGGGTTGCGCTGTGACTATTCTGCTTGCCCAGTGACTATTCCGCTTGCGCAGGTGGGACTGCTCTGCTTGCGCAGTGGGAACACTGGCGGTACCAGATCAAGGTTTGCAGTACCGCCAAGCATCGGGGACACTTCACCTATGAAGAATGACATCACCGAATTGTTCGGTATCGATATCCCGCTCTTCGCTTTCAGCCACTGCCGCGACGTTGTAGCGGCAGTCACCAAAGCGGGTGGAATGGGAGTGCTTGGTGCTGTTGCCCACACCGACGAACAGTTGGAGATCGACCTCGATTGGATCGAGGCCGAGGTCGGTGATCGGCCTTATGGAGTTGACTTGATCATCCCCGCCAAGTACCTCGGTGATGATGAAGGTGGCTACACCGCTGAACAGATTCAGCAGCTGATTCCGGCCGAACACCGAGCGTTCGTAGACGACATTCTGGCGCGCTACGGGGTGCCGGAGGTGCCCGATGTTGACGGTCGTCTCATGGCTCAGACGGGAGACGTCGCCTTCTCGTTCAACCGGGCCACAACACAACTGGAGATCGCCCTCGCTCACAAGGCCAGGTTCTTGGTCAACGCACTGGGCCCACCGCCCCAGCACATGGTGCAGCGAGTGAAGGAAGAAGGCCGCATTGTCGGCGCCCTCGCGGGCAAGGCCCAACACGCAGAACGTCATGTGAATGCGGGCGTAGATGTGATCATCGCTCAGGGGTCCGAAGCCGGCGGCCATACCGGCGAGGTCGGCACCATGGTGCTCATCCCCGAGGTGGTCGATGCGGTCGCACCGGTGCCGGTGCTGGCCGCCGGTGGTATCGGTCGCGGTCGGCAAATGGCTGCGGCCATGGCCCTTGGCGCTCAAGGTGTCTGGTGCGGGTCGGTGTGGTTGACCACCGAGGAAGCCGAAACCCATCCGGCGGTGAAGCAGAAGTTCCTGGCTGCCACCAGCTCAGACACGATCCGCTCACGATCCCGTACCGGCAAACATGCCAGGATGTTGAAGTCCGCATGGACCGACGAGTGGGACAATCCGGCCAACCCGGCACCGCTGGGAATGCCCATGCAACCCATGCTGGTAGACGACGCCATCCGCCGGATCGACCGTGCCGCCCACACCGCCGGGACCGGGGCCGAACAGTTGGCCAACTATTTCGTTGGCCAGATCGTTGGCGATATGAATCGGTCCAAGCCGGCTCGACAGGTGGTGGTGGACATGGTGGATGAGTTCATCGACGCCACCCGAGCGGTCGCCGCGCAGATCGAGGAGTAGCGCTTGACCACACGCGGGTAGAACAGCCGTGACCCCATGGCGGAGTATCGTTCGGGGCGATGGAACTCGACCTCATGAAGTTTCTGCTGGTCGGGCTTGTTGCGGCCCTGGGGTCCGGACTCACCGTTCCGTTCTTCCGGAAGTTCGCATCGAAACAAGGGGCGGAAGTCCTGCCAACTGAGCGAGGTGTCCATCTGGCGCCCACCCCCACCTTGGGCGGCGGAGCGATGTTCGTTGGATTCGTTCTGGCGATGTTGGTGGCTTCGGTGTCCGGTTGGTTCCCGGAAGCCTTTTCGGGCACGAGCGAACCGTTTGCGGTGGTGGCGTGCGGGATCATCGCCTACGGCGTCGGGTTGCTCGATGACCTGCGTGACATCTCCGCACCGGCCAAAACAATGGGTCTCGTACTTGCCGGGAGCGCTCTCTATTTCGGCGGGGTCAGCATCATCTACTTCCGGATCCCGTTCGTTGATCCGATCATCGTGGATCCTGGTCTCGCCTATCTGCTCACGGTGCTGTGGGTGATGGGTATGGCCAATGCTGTCAACTTCATCGACGGGTTGGACGGACTGGCGGCAGGCATCGTGGGAATCGGCGCTCTGGCCTTCTTCTTCTATTCAGTGAAGATTCTGGAGGTTGGCCTCTTGATCTCCACGCTGGGTCCTCTCTTGCTCATCACGGTCTTCGGCATCTGCGTCGGTTTTCTGCCCTACAACGTTCACCCGGCCCAGATCTTCATGGGCGACGGTGGCGCGCTACTTCTTGGCACGCTGATGGCGGCCAGCACGATGGCCGTTGGCGGACGAACCCCCGATCCCTTCAGTGGCCAGACCTTCTTCTTCTACGCCCCTCTGGTGATCCCGTTGGTGATTCTTGGCGTGCCGATTCTCGACACTCTTTTCGCAATCGTTCGGCGGGCCACCCGGCGCCAGGGGCTCGCAACCGCCGACAAGGATCACCTCCACCACCGCCTAATGCGGCTGGGCCACGGTCACGGACGAAGCGTCTTCATCCTGTGGGCTTGGACGGCGCTGCTGTCGGGGTTCGTCTTGTGGCCGGTCTATAACGAGGGGTCGGGTGATGCCATCGTCCCGGCCGGGGTCGCCGCTCTCGGCTTGATGTTGTACACCCTTTTCGCCCCCGGGATTTGGCGGCCCGACCGAAACGACGGTCAGAGCTGAACTTTCGTGGCTAGCCGCCCTTGGCTCGACGGCGAAGCGCAGCTGCGAAATTGGTGAGGGCGTCGTTCACGTATTGGTCGGCATTGGTGAAAACGCTCTGAGCGGAATCGGAAAAACCGGCACCGGCGGCGGAAACGTCGTCACGCAACGGTGGCTCGTCGCCTCGTTGGATGTACGTCCCTGCTAGCGCCGCCTCGTAATCCTCGCCCGCGCGAATCGGTCGATTTCGTTGACCCGAATGACCGGGAACCGCGGCGAATCGGTCTATTTCGTTGACCCGAATCACGGGAACGGGTGCGTCCGGCCGGCGGTGGCCATGAACTTGAAGAACGTGTCGAGCCCGCTGGTGTCGGAGTATTCCGCAGCCTGTTCCCGCAGCGCCGAGACGCTGATTTGATCCTCGCTGCCGCGGATACCGCCCGCCATGACCCCCAGCGCCGAGACCACCATGTCGAGGTCTTGGCTGGCCAGTAGGCCGGCGCGGTCCGAGGAAATCTCGGCCTTGCGATTCCACTCCAGCAGCGCCAACGTGATCGGTGTGACCGCCTGGCCGATCACCGGCAGGACAGACCCGGAGAACTGCAACAGGATGAACAACAGCGTGCGGTAGAGAGAGTGCTCACTGATGATGTGGCCCACCTCGTGTCCGAGGACGAACCGAATCTGGTCGAGCGATGACAGCTCGATGAGCGAGCTGTTGAGAACGATGAACGGATTGTCCACCCCAACCGCACCGGCATTTGCCAACGGGGTTTGGGAGACATAGAGACGGGGGACCGGGTGATCGAGGGTGTCGCACACTTCGACGAGTAGCTCGTAGAGGTCGCTGTACTGGACCGGGCCGACCTCGAGCGCCTGGGCGGTGAAGATGAGCTTGATGTTGCGCTCACCAATGGCGCCGATGACCTTGCGGATCACGGTGTCGAAGCCGGGAATTGTTTGCAGTGCGTGCAAGGCGGCACGGTCGGTGGAGTGTTCCCATGCCGCCGAAGAGATATTGGGGAAGCGGATGCGGTCTGAGGGCAGAACGTTGGTCATGCAGGACTCTCACTCTTGCGAACCACAAAAGTGAGGAAGATCCCGCCGAGGACTCCGAAGATGATGGCAAAGAGCGCAACGGTGGAAATGAAGCCTCCGAGGAAGGGAATCCACCGAGCTGTCATACGAACGAAAAAGGCCAACCCCGCCATCGCGAAGAGAGCGCCGCCAGGATGCAGGAGTAGCTTCATGACACCAGGATAGAACACGACGGGGCTACCGGAGAAGCAGGCATGTTGCTCGTCATTGCGACGTTTCCGCCTGGTTCACGAAGAACGTGAGGAAAGCGCCACCAACGATCCCAAAGACCATGGTGCAGAACGCCAGCAGTCTCACCACGCCGCCGATTATCCAAATACTCGGGGCGATCAGCCACACGAGGAAGGCAACGAGGGCCAAAACGAACAGAGCGCCGCCGGGATGAAGGAGAAGTTTCACAGCCTTGGTATCGGAGTATTTTCGCTCTAACTGAAATGCGTGGGATGCTTCGCCCAGCCGGATAGCATTTCGCCGTCGCTGGGGTGTGAATCCCGAGCTCGCTTCTTTATGCCTGACGCCACTCTTTATGCCTGACGCCACTAGACCCACCAAACTCACCGAATCGCTTCTTCAAAGCACCGGCGGCTACGAGCTGGTGTTCTCGGCGTTGATCATGGGCTTCTTGGGCTACGCCCTCGATCGTTGGGCAGGCACCACGCCGTTCTTCGTCTTGGTCTTCAGCGCGTTCGGTTTCCTCGGTGCGGCGTTCTCTCTGTATTACCGCTTCAGGCACCAACTTCAGCTCCTAGCCAACGAGCAGCAGCTTTCCAATGAGCAGGGTGTGTCTGAGTACCGAGCTCGGCACCAGCGATGACCGCTGTAGAGAATCGCCCCGTACCGTCGGTCGACCATCTCGATGGGCCATCACCGGCCCTTTCCGTGGCGATGGACATGGTGAAGCGATCGCTCTATCTCCTCCCGGTCGTTGTCGTGGCCGGCGCTCTGATCGGTGGCGCTGAGGGCGTGGCCTCGGTGGTCTATGCCTTGGCGATCGTGACCGTTAACTTCTTCCTTGCCGCATGGCTCATCGGAAAGGCCGCCCAAATCAACTTTGCGTTGGTGTTCGGTGCTGCGCTTGGCGGCTTCGGTTTGCGCCTCGGTTTGATCTTTTTGGCGATAACTGCAGTTGCCGGGCAAGAGTGGGTCCGAATCGTCCCGATGGGAATTACCCTCATTGTCACCCACCTGGGTTTGCTGGTGTGGGAACTTCGTTATGTATCCGCCTCCATGGCCTACCCCGGCCTGAAGCCCAAGGAGCATCGTTAGGTGTCCGTGAACCTGTTCGCAGCTGAATCGTCTGAGGGTGGGCTCAAGTTCCCGTCTATCGAAAACCTGGTGGAGTGGCCGGCTTACCTGTTCGAGGGTACGTTCGCAGAGTTCAACAAGATCGCCCTCATCGCTGTGCTCTCCTTGGGCATTCCCACCATCATGTTCCTGGCAGCAGGGCGTGACCGCATCCCGTCAGGATTGCAGAACCTTGTAGAGGGATCCGTCGAGTTCATCGACAATCAGGTGATCCTCCCCGCGATCGGCAAGGAAGGTTTCAAGTTCCGACCACTCCTGCTGTCCATCTTCTTCTTTGTGTTCATCGGCAATCTCTTCGAGGTCATCCCCACGTTCCAGATGCCGCTCAATGCACGCATGGCCGTACCCGGGCTTCTCGGCGTAATGGTCCTGATCATTTTCGTTGCGGTCGGTTTCAAGGAACAAGGCGTTGGGGGCTACCTCAAGAGTGCACTCTTCCCGCCAGGCCTTCCTAAACCGCTGTATGTGCTGGTAACTCCGATCGAGTTGCTCTCTACGTTCATCATCCGGCCCTTCAGCCTCGCCGTTCGTCTTTTCGCCAACATGCTGGCCGGTCACATCCTTCTCGTGACCTTCGGCGTGTTGTGCATCACCCTCTGGCAGCTCAGCGCCCTCGTCATAGTGCTGCCGTTCAGTTTCGCCATGCTCGTAGCCCTCACCGGCTTCGAGATCATGGTCGCCTTCTTGCAGGGATTTGTGTTTGCCCTGCTCACCGCCGTCTATATCGGTGGTGCGATGCACCCGCATCACTAGACACAACTCGAACATTTTAACCAGGAGAACCTTCACATGAGTGCTATTGCGAGTGCAGCGAGTCAGGTCCTAGAACTGGCCGCGGAAGTCACACCAGCTGAAGCCAAAGCCGAATCCGCTGCTGCCAGCGCCGGTTTCGCCTATGGCCTTGCCGCCATCGGCCCCGGCATCGGTATTGGCTACCTTGTTGGCCAGGCCGTTCAGGCGATGGCCCGTCAGCCCGAAGCCGCCGGACAGGTGCAGACCACCATGTTCCTCGGAATCGCCTTCACCGAGGCCTTGGCCCTCATCGGCTTCGTGGTGTTCATTCTTCTCAAGTTCGCGTAGAGCGGAGCACCACGATGCTCTTACTAGCCGCCGAATCCGCCGAGGAAGCCGCCAACCCGATCCTGCCGGTAATCCCAGAGATGTTCTGGGGTGGCCTCATGTTTGGGTTGTTCTATCTCCTCATGCGTTATGTGCTTCTTCCGCCGGTGCAGCGCACGATGGAAGATCGCGACCAGGCACTTCGTGACGAGTGGGATGCAGCCAAAGCTGCCGAGGCCGAGGTCGCCAATGCCGGCGCGGCGATTGCCGACGCTCTCGCTCCTGCTCGGGCCGAAGCTGCCGCAGTCATCGAAGCAGCCCGGCTAGAGGCCGAGGCCGAGCGGGATCAAATCATCGGCGGTGCCCAAACCGAAATCGATACGATGCGCCACCTGGCCACCGCCGAGATCGACGCCGCCCGCACCGAAGCTTTGAGTGGCGTTGGGTCTCATGTGGCTGAACTCACCGCTCAGGCAACATCACGGGTAATCAATCGACCGGTCGACGCAGCATCCGCTATGGGTGTTGTGAACCGCATCATCTCCGAACGGGGTTAGGAAACTAATGCATCTCGGTATCTTTGCTGCAGAGGGCCCAAATGGTTCTCAGCTCGCCAGCGACATCAATGAGGTTTATTGGGGGTCAGCGGCGTTCTTCGTCGTTCTGGGACTCATCATCTGGAAGGCCGGGCCGGCCATTGTGAAGGGGCTGAACGGTCGAACGGAAAGAATCCAGAAAGAGTTCGATGCGGCAAACGAGGCGAGGAACGCCGCCGAGCAGAGCCTCTCGGCCTCCTCGGCGGATGCCCCCAATATCGGTGTTGAGACCGCTCGAATCAAGACCGAAGCAGCCGAGACCGCCACCCGATTGCGGGTAGACACCGCCGCACGGGCCAACGCCGAAGCCGCCGCCATGAAGGAACGTGCCACCAACGACATCCAGAACCAGACCCGCCAGGCCATCGCCGACCTGCGGGAAGAGATTTCCTCTCTCACCCGGGCCTCCACCGAGGCGTTGGTGGCCGAGAAACTCGACGCTGGTTCGCAAAGTGGTCTCATCGATTCCTACATTTCCTCCCTGGAAACGAGCAACCGATGAACGCCACCGAGTCCTATGCCGACGCCATTCTGGCGATCGCCTCGGCCGAAGGTGATATCAACGGCACGCGTGCAGAGCTTCTTATGTTTTCCAAGGCGCTTCAAAGCAACAACGAATTGCGCTCCACACTGGCCAACACGTTGTTGCCAGCCGACACCCGGAACCAGATCGTTGACGATCTGCTGGCGGGGAAGGCCTCCAACACAACTCGCTCGATCGTGGGCCTGGTCGTGAACGCTGGCAGGGCCGGCGATCTCAGCCAGATCGTTGATGCGTTCGTAGCCAAAGCGGCCAGCTCTACTGGCAAGCGCTTGGCGGTCGTTCGCAGCGCCGTGCCCTTGTCTGCGGACCAGCAGGCTCGCCTCTCCGCAGCGCTCGCTGTGCAAGCCGGCGGCCCGGTAGAACTGCAAATCGAGATCGACCCCTCCGTCGTCGGCGGCGTTGTCACCACCCTCGGTGACACCGTGATCGACGGCACCGTCCGAAGCCGAATCAACAAGATGCGAGAGGCGCTGTAAATGGCACTCACCTTTGACCCGAGCGAGATCGCTAGTGCGCTCAAGAAAAACCTGGACTCGTTCAGCACCGACGTTTCCTCCTCTACGGTTGGCAAGGTCGTTGAAGTAGGCGACGGCATCGCCCGTGTCGGCGGGTTGCCGAACGTGGCCGTCAACGAGATGCTGCGCTTCGAGGACGGCACCATCGGCCTCGCGTTGAACCTGGACGAAGCCAGCATTGGCGCCGTTGTGCTGGGCGACGTTGACAAAATCGAAGAGGGCCAAAACGTTGAGGCCACGGGTCAGATCCTGTCGGTCCCCGTTGGCGACGGCCTGCTGGGCCGAGTGGTGAACACACTGGGCGAACCGGTAGATGGCAAGGGCCCCCTCACCAACGTGACGCAACGTCGTATGGAGGTACAGGCTCCCGGTATCACCGGTCGCCAGCCAGTGCACGAGCCGGTGCAGACCGGCATCAAAGCTGTCGACTCGCTCATCCCGATCGGGCGTGGACAGCGCGAGCTCATCATCGGTGACCGCAAGACCGGCAAGACCACCATCGCTGTCGACGCAATCCTCGCCCAGAAGGGTGGCGGGATCAAATGTGTCTATGTTGCCATTGGGCAAAAGGCCTCCACCGTGGCTCAGACCGTCGCCAACCTCGAAGCTCACGGCGCCATGGAGTACACCGTGGTCGTTATCGCTCCAGCTTCAGACCCCGCACCGTTCAAGTTCTTGGCCCCCTACTCCGGCTGCGCAATGGGCCAGCACTGGATGGACAACGGCGGTCACGCCCTCGCCATCTACGACGACCTCTCCAAGCAGGCCGAGGCCTACCGCCAGGTTTCACTGCTGCTACGGCGTCCGCCGGGTCGTGAAGCGTTCCCCGGCGACGTGTTCTACCTGCACTCTCGTCTGCTCGAGCGGGCCGCCAAGCTGTCCGATGAGCGAGGCGCTGGCTCGCTCACCGCCTTGCCGGTGATCGAAACCAAGGCTGGCGACGTGTCCGCCTTCATCCCCACCAACGTGATCTCCATCACCGACGGTCAGATCTACCTCCAGGACGACCTGTTCAAATCCGGTGTTCGTCCCGCCGTCGATGTTGGTATCTCGGTGAGCCGAGTTGGATCCGCTGCTCAGATCAAAGCGATGAAGAGCGCGGTGGGCACGTTGAAATCTGATCTTCAGCAGTTCCGTGAACTCCAAGCCTTTGCGGCCTTTGGTTCTGATCTCGATGCCGTTTCACAGGCCCAGCTGGACCGGGGCTACCGTCTCACGGAGCTACTGAAGCAGGGCATCAGCGCACCCGTTCCGGTAGAGGAGCAGGTGGTGTTGCTGTACTCGGGTACCCGCGGCTACCTCGATGGCATCGAAGTTGTCGACGTCAGCAGATACGAAAAGGAAATCCTGGATTGGTTCCGGTCACGCCATGGTGACATGCTGGGCGCAATCGTCAGCACCGGCAAGGTGCCCGATGAAGAGGCGCTCGAAGCTGCCATCGCTGCATTCACCGATCAGTTCCAAAGCACCGGCCACGAAACCCAAACACCGGAGGCCAAGGCGCAGGCCGAAGCGCAGCGCAAGATGGTCGACGCACCAACCACATTGCCCGAAACCGACACCTCCCGAGCGAAGGCCTAACCGATGCCTGGTGGCGCCGAACGAGTACTTCGCCGACGCATCGGCAGCGTGAAGAACACCAAGAAGATTACGCGCGCCATGGAACTCATTGCGGCAACCCGGGTAACGCGTGCCCGCCAGCGAGCCAATGCGGCGCGGCCCTACGCCGAGCAGCTGACCAGCGTGATCGAGAACCTCGCCGCCGGTGGGGCCGATGTGGATCACCCGCTTCTTCGCCAAGTGGAGAACCCTCATATCGTGGCATTCATCGTGTGCGCTGGCGATCGCGGTCTGGCCGGTCCCTACAACTCCGCAGTGATTCGTTCCGCAGAGCGTGAGATCCAGGCGCATCGTGCCGAGGGCGGCGACTACAAGATCATCTCCGTCGGTCGGAAGGTGAAGGACTACTTCACGTTCCGAGGCTTCGAGATCGAGAAGGCCTTCACCGGTTTCACCGACAACCCCACCTACGAAGACGCCCGCCGTGTAGCGCGAGCGGTCCGTGACTTGTTCGACAACGGTCTGGTGGACCAGGTGGAGCTCATCTATACGGAGTTCGTCTCTCTGGGAACCCAGCGGCCGGTGGTTCGTCGATTCCTACCGTTGGAATCCACCGAAACCATCTCCGAGGAGGGCGGCGGCGAAGCGTCGGCTCTGGCCGGGTTCAGTTTCGAACCTTCCCCCGAGGGTGTTTTGGAAGACTTACTTCCCCAGTATGTGGAAGCCCGGCTTTTCGCCGCCCTGCTGGAGGCTGCGGCCTCTGAGCACGCCAATCGTCAGCGGGCCATGAAGGCGGCCACCGAAAACGCTGAAGATCTGATCACCAAGCTGGCCCGAGACATGAACCGGGCTCGCCAGGCTTCCATCACCACTGAGATCATGGAGATCGTCAGTGGTGCCGAGGCCCTCGAAGACGACGCTGCTTAAAGGAGCATTGAAAACACTATGACTATGACCGAAACAGCCTCCTCCTCAACCGGCGGCCTTGCCGACGGCCGAATCGTGGCAATTGCCGGCCCGGTGGTTGACGTTGAGTTCCCTCGGGGCGAGCTCCCTGAGATCAACTTCGCAGTTTCCTTCGATGTAGAACTCGACGGTGAGATCACCACGGTCATGGCCGAAGTGGCCCAGCATCTAGGCAACGGGCGAGTGCGCGTGGTTGCCCTCAAGCCGACCGATGGTCTTCGTCGTGGCCAGAAGGTTGTGAATACTGGCAGCGGCATCACCGTGCCGGTGGGCGACGTCACGCTCGGCCACATCTGGAACGTCATCGGCGAACCGCTCGACGTTCCGATCGAGACGCTGGACATCAAAGAACGCTGGCCAATTCACCGTCCGCCCCCCGCCTTTCATACCCTCGAGCCCACCAAGCAGGTGCTCGAGACCGGCATCAAAGTGATCGACCTCCTCACCCCGTATCTCCAAGGCGGCAAGATTGGCCTCTTCGGTGGTGCCGGTGTGGGCAAGACCGTTCTGATCCAGGAAATGATCACTCGTGTTGCCACCAACCACGGTGGTGTGTCGGTGTTCGCCGGCGTTGGCGAGCGGACCCGTGAAGGGACTGACCTCTTCCTCGAAATGGGCGAAACCATGATGGGCGACGGCGAGACCGCCGTGCTCTCCAAGGCGGCACTGTGCTTTGGCCAGATGGACGAGCCGCCCGGTGTGCGGTTGCGGGTGGCCCTCTCGGCGCTCACGATGGCGGAGTATTTCCGTGACGCTCAGGGCCAAGACGTGCTGCTGTTCGTCGACAATGTGTTCCGCTTCGTACAGGCCGGTTCAGAGGTGTCCACGCTGCTCGGTCGTATGCCGTCGGCCGTGGGCTACCAGCCAACGCTGGCCGACGAGATGGGCACTCTGCAGGAGCGAATCACCTCAACCGGAGGTCACTCCATCACCTCGCTGCAGGCCGTCTACGTACCCGCCGACGATTACACCGACCCGGCGCCCTTCACCACGTTCGCCCACCTCGATGCCACCACCGAGTTGAGCCGTGACATCGCCGCCCTCGGTATCTACCCGGCCGTGGATCCTTTGTCGTCCAGCTCCACCATCCTGGCTCCCGAGGTTGTTGGGCAACGTCACTACAACGTGGCCACCCAGGTGCAGCAGGTACTCCAGCGGTACAAGGAACTGCAGGACATCATCGCCATCCTCGGCCTCGACGAGCTTTCCGAAGAGGATCGCATCACGGTCAACCGGGCCCGCAAGATCCAGCGTTTCCTCTCTCAGCCCATGTTCGTGGCGCAAGTCTTCACCGGCCTGCCCGGTGTGTTCACCACCGTGGAGGACACCATCGACAGCTTCGAGCAGCTCGTCAACGGTGACCTCGATGACCTGCCCGAACAGGCCTTCCTAAATGTTGGTGGTGCCGACTCCGCTCGCGAGAAGGCCGACAAACTCCGCAAGAGTGTGGCGTAGTTACATTGCTTCCGCTCGCCTTCGTTCGTTCCTCACTGCGGGTCGCTTCAGACTCGCTGCCGCTCAGACAGAGCTTGCGGATCGCCGGGGCTGTTCCGTCCCTTCGCAGCGTCACTAGTCAGCAAAGGGTCCACTGATGGCTTTTACGATTGAGTTTGTTTCTCCCGAGTCGGTCCTCTACTCCGGTGAAGGCACCATGGTGACCGCTCGCACGCGTGGCGGCGGCGACATCGCTTTCTTGACCGGTCATGAGCCCTTTATCGGCTCGTTGCAGACGAGCGAGATCAGGGTCACCGAAGCTGAGGGAGATGTGAAACGGTTTGCCGTTCGCGGTGGTTTCGTCTCGGTCACGCCCAACAAGGTCACGGTGCTCTCCGACCTCGCGGTCCCGGCCGAAGCCATTGATGTCTCGTCGGCCAACGCCGACCTGGCCGACGCCGTGTCTCGGCTGAGCGCCGACGATCTGAACCCCTTTGCCATCGCCGACAAGAAGTGGGCGGAACTGCGCATCGAACTGGCTGCTAGCTAGAGCGGCGGACCGGTGAGGCCACGGCGCCGACCCTAACGCGAGAGGCTTGGCAGGGGGCGACGTGAGGCGTAGCAGGGGCAACGACCCAACGGTCTGGACGGCAAACGATACGGCGGGACCCTACGATGCTTGGTCCATGGCGTTGCACGAGCATCTGAACGAGATCGTTTCCAGCGTGGAGCGTGTTATCGCCGGCCAACGAGACGCGGTGACCTTGATTCTGGCAGCGCTCTTGAGCGGTGGCCATGTGCTTCTGGAAGACCGTCCGGGTGTGGGCAAGACCGTGCTGGCGCGAGCGCTGGCCACCACGCTGGGCCTAGACACCTCTCGGATTCAGGGCACGCCCGACTTGTTGCCTACCGACATCACCGGCATTCATGTCTTCAATCCCGCTGATGCCACGTGGCCGTTTCGGGCCGGCCCGATCTTCGCTTCGTTGGTGTTGGTGGATGAATTCAATCGGGCCACACCAAAGGCGCAGTCGGCGCTGCTCGAGGCGATGGCGGAGAATCAGGTCACGGTCGACGGTACAACCGCTCAGTTGCCGCAGCCGTTCATGGTGATCGCCACCCAGAATCCCCCCGGTGGTGGCGGCACGCATCCACTGGTTCCCGCTCAACTTGATCGGTTCGCACTGATGACCAAGCTGGGCTTGCCGGGGCGTGAGAGTGAGCGGGCCGTTCTTTCCGGGAGTGCTGGCTTCGCGCACCTCGGCGGGTTGACGGCGGTGCTCAAGCGTGCCGAACTTGTTGAGCTCATGCTCCATGTTCGAAATTTGCCGATGGCCCCCTCGATCGTGGAGTACATACTCGACATCGTCGATTCCGTCCGGCAAGTCGATGGCGATGTCTGGTTGAGTGTTCGCGCCTCATCCTCCCTGGCCGACGTAGCCCGCGGCCATGCCGTGATCTCGGGGCGGAATTACGTGGCACCCGAGGACGTACAGGCGGCCGCACCTCATGTTCTCATCCATCGCCTCCCCAGACAGTTCGACGAGTCAGTGATCCGGGGCATCATCCGCTCGGTGGAAGTCCCGGTTGCTAGCCGCTGAACCGTCTGTACTACGAGGCCGTACCTCGGTCCGTCCCACCGTGATGGGCTGGGCTTGCCTCACGGGCAGCTTGATGGTCGTCTACATCGGTTTCAATCAGTCTTCGGTGGTTCTGGCCACTGGGGCGAGCTTGGTGGCAGCGGGATTCGCCGACCTAGTCCTTAGCGTGATCGGGTTGCGCAAAGTGCGGTTCGCCGTAACGCCGTTTCGAACCGTGGGGGACTCCGCCCAGCCGCCAACCGTCCGTGTCCACCAAACTGCAGGGCCACACAACGCCACGGTGCAGGTTACTTCGCTGCGCAACACCGATCCCGTGATCCACCCGGTTTCGGCCCGCACGCCACGAACGGTGGCACTGAACGGGTGGAATCCGCATGCCGCTTCATCGTTGGAATTCACCGAGGCGTTTCGCATGTTTGGTTTCGTGGAGGCGAAACGTAAGGCCCATCGGCCGGCCCTTCAATTGATCTGCCGCGGACCCGATGCCGGCGAGCGGTTGCTGGAGGTTCCGCATATGAGCACCCTGCATGACCTGGATCGTCTCCGGGAATATGTGCCAGGGGACCGAATGGGACGGGTCAATTGGTCGGCAACGGCTCGAACAACCCGGCTCCACGTTCGTGATGAACAGGTGCAGGAGGATGAAGTTCTCGTGGTTGTCTCCATGGATCCCGCCCAATCGGGATCTGCGACGGGGAATCGGATGGTGTTGAGCTCGCTGGCGGTGACCAGGACCATCTGTGAGGAAGTGTTGAGAAGCGGCCGGTCGTTACGGTTGGCAACTGAGGAGCTGTCTGGCTCATTGGAGCGAGCCCGCCTGCTGGCAGCCCGGACGGTCCATAAGAAGCAGCCACTGCCGAGCACCGGGCTGGAGGCACGATTGGTTGAACGGTTGGTCCTCGATGAGATCGACCTACTCAGGAGGTTGTCCTTGGCCAGGCCCACCGACATTGATGTAGCCGTCTCCGGCCCCCACGTGATGGTGACCCTTGAGAAGGTGGAGGTGAACTTGTGAACCGATCTGGGGGTGCGGGTGGTGAACTTGTGAACCGATCTGGGGGTGCTGGTGGTGAACTTGTGAACCGATCTGGGGGTGCTGGTGGTGAACTTGTGAACCGATCTGGGGGTACGCGTGAGCTTTTGCGGCGGTTGCGCAGCGTTGATAATGCGGAGGCGGTTTCGCTCTTTTTCGCGGCGGCGGCGCTTCTGGTGGTATGGCCCCTGGCGATCCTGGGCCGAGGCCTACCACTGAGCATTGGCTTCGCTCTCCTCGCTCTGCTGCTTGTGGCTGTTGGGGTCCCGCTCGTCTTGCGAACCTTGTCGGTAGCTCTCATCGTCATGGCCATCGTGATCAGCGCTACCGATGGTGGGCTCCGGATCCATGTTGTGGCTCCACTCGTTTTCTTGGCGGTCGCGGCGCTGTCGAGCGTCGGGAGCCCTTCGGTTCGTCGGCTGTTCTCACTCCTCGCAGGGGCCGTTGGGGTTGGATTGGTGAGCCTTCTGCTGGGTGGGTGGGTGCTGCATCCCCGCTCACCGGAAGCTCCAGGTTCTTCACCAGCCGACGCGCCCCGAGATTCCTCCGCCGACGGACTGTGGCAACGCCTCCTGGAATTCCTCGGCCTGGACAGCGGCGGCGCCGACGGTCCCGGCGAGCTGACCCCGCCGCCGTCACCGCCACCGGCCGACGATGCTTCGCTGAACTGGCGGATCATCTTGTTGGTGGTGGCACTGCTGCTGGCGCTGGCTTTCCTGCTGCGGGTGGTATTTCGACGCGGGGGACAGCGCCGCAGGATGGGATCAAAGTGGTCCCTTATCGAACGATTTGAACGGGTGGGGGCGAGAGCCGGGACCACTCGTGAGCCGTCGCAGGGCTTGGTGAGTTATGGCGAAGCGTTCCCCGACCCCTCCGACCCGCGTCCAAGAGCTACCGGCGAAGCGATTTCATCTGCGTTGTTCCACCCCGGCGTCGAAGACCCATCGTATGCCGAGCGTTTGCTGGAAGATCTGGAAGGAAAACCTCCAACAAGACGCAAACGGGGAAATGATCCCGCGCGCGAGCCAGGCTCTTCCGACTAACTTGATACGTGATGAACGAACCACGTATGAAAGCGGAACGAAACCTAGCGCTTGAGTTGGTGCGAACCACCGAGGCGGCCGCCATGGCGGGGGCTCGCCATGTAGGCAGGGGCGAGAAGGAGGTTGCGGATCAGGCCGCGGTGGATGCCATGCGCCATGTGCTCGACGGCGTGGAGATGAACGGCATCGTGGTGATCGGTGAAGGTGAGAAGGATGAGGCTCCGATGCTCTTCAACGGTGAGATGGTGGGAAATGGCGAGCCACCGTTCTGCGATATTGCGGTCGACCCAATCGATGGGACCACGTTGACCGCTGAGGGTCGAGCGGGGGCCATAGCGGTGATTGCGGCAAGCGAGCGCGGCACGATGTTCAATCCCGGTTCGGCGGTGTATATGGACAAGATTGCGGTTGGCCCCAGCGGTGCCGGAATCGTGGATATCCGCCTGCCGGTAGAACGAAATCTCACAGCTTTGGCAAAGGCCCGTGGCCTGAGGGTCTCTGATCTCACGGCCGTGGTTCTCGACCGTCCTCGCCACGCTGAACTCATTGCCGAGATCCGTCAGGCCGGCGCCCGCATCCGGCTCATCTCCGACGGAGACGTTGCGGGAGCAATCGCCTGCGCATCGCCCAATTCTGGAGTGGACATCCTCTTCGGTGTGGGTGGTACACCCGAAGGCGTGATCACTGCCGCAGCGTTGAAGTGCATGGGTGGAGATCTCCAGGGCCGGCTGTGGCACAGGACCGAAGAAGAGCGCCAAGCCACCATCGATGAGGGCAAGGATCCCGATGCAATCCTGGGGCTGAACGATCTCATCAGTACCGAGAACTGCTTCTTCGCCGCTACCGGGATCACTACCGGCGACCTGTTGAAGGGTGTTAGCTACAGCAGGGGTGGTATCACAACGCAGAGCATCGTGATGCGGGGCCGGTCGGGAACCGTGCGCTTCATCGAAGCCCATCATCAGGCAGAGAAGCTGAGGAAGATCACCCCAATCGGATTCAACTGACCAAAAGCGAGTTAGTTAGCCGCAACGCAAAACTCGTTGCCCTCGGGGTCGGCCAGGGTGGTCCATTGACTTCCCCACTCAGCTTTGTCATGAACGTGGGTGGCGCCCAAAGCGAGTAGGCGGGCCACCTCGGCGGCGGAGTCGTCGGCGTGGAGGTCAAGATGCACTCGATTCTTCACGGTTTTGGTCTCGGGTACCTTTAGAAACATGAGGATGGGGCCGGTCCAGCTGGCGGTGGTGTGACCAACGCTTTGGTAGAATTCTCCGGCGTCGCGGTCATCGGGGTCAACGGAGACCCCTAGCGCAGCCGCCCAAAAATTCGCCAATGTCACCGCGTTCACGCAGTCGATGGTGATGTGGGCAATCCGGATCGTCATCTTGGCAATGTAGTCGCCTACCGATTCTCGACCGGCTGACGCGGCTGCCTAGGCTGATGCGATGGCAGTAGTAAAGATCAATGCGCTGGAAATCCCACCCAATGCGGGGGACGAAATAATCAAGCGGTTCACCGCCAGGATGAGTGGCCTGTCGGACGTGGCTGGGTTTGAGGGGTTCGAGTTGCTCCGGCCCACCGGTGAAGCCGAGAAGCGGTGGTTCGTCTATACGCGCTGGTCGGATGAGGACTCCTATGCGGCGTGGCGTGACGGTGACGGTGCTCGCAACGCCCATGCCCAGACCGGCGAAGCCGATGCCCCCAAACCACCGGTATCCATGGGGGCCACGCTGCTCGAGTTCGAGGTGGCCGTCCAGATGTAAGGCGGCGGCCGCAGCATCTACGCTGGAGCGATGTTCGACATTTCCAAGTTGCAAGTCAAGCCCGGCGACAAGGTGAAGTTGAGCAAAATCGATCCGCAGAAGACCATCGGCTGGGATGGTGAGCGAGACGAAGCGGAGGCCCGAACCCTCCAGCTAAATACACGTCTTGAGGCGCTTCAGGAACTCCTGTACGCCGAGGGTAAACATCGCGTCCTGCTGGTGCTTCAAGCGATGGACGCCGGCGGCAAGGATGGCACCATCCGCCATGTGCTGGATGGAGTAAACCCGGCAGGGGTCAAGGTCGCCAGCTTCAAGAAGCCGTCGTCACAGGAGATGGCGCATGACTATCTTTGGCGGATCCATGCTCAGACTCCGGCCAACGGGGAGATGGTGGTATTCAACCGCAGCCACTACGAAGACGTCCTCGTTGTCCGAGTGATGGATCTTGCGCCGAAGGCCGTGTGGTCAAAGCGTTATGACCACATTCGGAATTTCGAACAGATGTTGGTCGACGAGGGTACGACGATTGTGAAGATCATGCTTCACATCGATAAGGACGAGCAGAAGGAACGGCTCGAGTCGAGATTGGATGAACCGGAGAAGAACTGGAAGTTCGATCCCGGCGACTTGGTGCATCGGGAGAAGTGGGAGGACTACATGGAGGCATTCGAGGACGCCCTCAACGAGACGAGCACCAAGGATGCGCCGTGGTATGTGGTACCGGCAAATCGAAAGTGGTACCGAAACATGGCGATCAGCGAGATCCTGGTACAGACATTGGAGGGCCTGAAGATGGCGTTTCCGCCAGCCCCGCCCAACATCGCATCGACGATCATTCCGGACTGACCGGCCATGACCGCCAAAGGACTCGTCCTTTTTCACGGTGCGGGTGGCGACAAGAACCATCCACTGTTCCTCGCTCTGGCTGAGGAGCTGGACATTCCGGTGAGCCGCATCGACTTCCCCTACCGAAAGAGGGGCCCGGGCCGACGACCGCCGGATCGTATGCCCAAGCTCATGGACGCTGTAGACGAGGCGGTGGCTGCGGCCGCACAGCGTTGGAAGGTTGCCGCTCACGAGATCGTGATCGGGGGCCGAAGCATGGGTGGCCGGGCCGCCAGCATGTCGATAGCCGAAGGTCTAGAGGTCGCCGGACTGCTGCTTCTCAGTTATCCGTTGCACCCAACCGGCAAACCGGAAAAACTGCGGGTGGACCACTTTCCTCAGCTGGATCTGCCGGTGCTCCTCGTGCAAGGAAGCAAGGACTCATTTGGCACCCCGGCCGAATTTGCCAAACATCTGCCCAAGATCCCAGGAGAGCTAACGCAACTCTGGCTGACCGGTCCGGGTTCGGGCCATGACCCCAAGGGCCACGACCACGAAATCATCGCCGCCATACAACGGTGGCTCTCACTGATTTAGTCGACGTCGGAGGCAAGCTCGGCGAGAAACCGGTGCTAGAGCAGGAAATCGCGAGCCTGGCCAAGCTCGGCGATACGGACAGCTGCTTCATGTTCCTCGGCGCCATGATCGGGGTGAGCCTCGCGAAGCAGCCCCCGGTACCGCTTCATTACGGCCCGTTTGCTGGGGTTCGATTCCAGCCCCAGGGTTTCTAGCGCCCACGAGACTGGGTCGTTCCACGCGCTGAGATCACTCATGGTGCCATTGCCACCGCCCATCACGGCGCTGATGAAGCGCTCGTCTACCGACTGACCCCACACCAGGGCGTCTCGCAACCCGTCGAAGACAACTTCGTGCGTTACCGCAGGAAGCTGTCCGGCGGCATACAAAGCGGCGAGAGCGTGTTGGACCGGTAGCCCTCGATCAACATGATCGAATTCGAAGGTCAATGCGCCGTCGATCGCACGGAGTCGGTGGCTGGTGCGGAGGAGTCCCACAGTGTCGGTTTGAAATCGGTGACGGACGCGGGGTTGCCGGATTCGCCTGCCGGCCGCAAGATCTTCCAACAACACATACAGGTGTTCTCGCAGGTCCGGAGCGATCCCGGGGGCCATCTCCGCCACGATTCCGGCAAGAAGCAGGCCGCCCGCCCCGGGGGCAGGATCGGTGGGAAGGTTCCGCTGTCCCAGTGCAATTCGCCGGGTAGGGGCGATGGGACGGGAGTGAAAGACCTCCAGCTCGGCAACGATCACGGATGAGTACGGTAGCGCCTGGGCCCCCGGTGGTGCGGGGCCGGGTGAGGGCTAGTGCACGCCCTTCTTGATTTCGGGATCACTGGGGTTCAGATCCTCAAGGGCGTGGCCGGCGGTCCGGGGAAGAAACAGCGGAATCATCACGGCCACAACCAGCGGCAGTGGCAGGAGGTAGCGGAGAGCCTCGCCGATATCACGACCGCCCTTTATCAGCTGGCCTGCCACTACCAGGCCGAGTGCGGAGCCCGTGACACCGATGACATCCACCCAGCCACCCACCATGGCCCGGGCTCGGGTGGGGAAAAGCTCGGTTTGGTAGGCACGGATGACGGGAAAGGCAGCTCCGCCTAGCCAGACCGAGACCGCCCCGGCGATCCATAACGATGCGCCCTCTTGGCTGAAGAAGAACGCTCCCGACGTAGCACCCACCGCCAAACTGAGTCCTCCGATGATTCGACGGCCATGGCGATCGGCGACCCAGCCGGCCAGCAGGATTACCAGGCCGGCGGGGGTGGAAATGAGGAGGCGAAACACACTGATCTGACCGGCGTTGAATCCAATGTCGTCGCGGAGGTATTCGTTTTGCAGCTGGGCTGCTGGGGCACCGAAGACGCTGGTAGCGAAGTAGATGAAGCCCAGCAGTGCGAACCATCGCATCTTGATCGCCGTCAGGCCGGGGGAGTGGGCTCGATCAGCGGCGGCGAAGCGCCGGGTCTCCGGCATTGTTCGCCAGATCCAATGGATCACCGGTGCGAAGAGCAGCGGGATGAGATAGACGAGACGCCAGCCCCGTTCGTTGATGCCGGCCAGAGGCAGGAACCAGATCACGGCACCCGCCCCCAAGGCGCCGCACATGGTGAGGATGGAAAGGATGAAGGACCGCATGGTGCGGGGGATTTCTTCCGTGGCGGCCAGGGTGACCAGCGTCAGCATGCCGGTGGCGAAGCCGCGGGCGGCGGCTTGGGTCACGGTGAGCATTGTGAGCGAGGTGGAGAACGCCCCGATCACGGTGAACGATGCCGCCCCGGCAGCGAATCCGATCAGCAGTGGCTTCCGTCCGATGATGTCGGCTCGCCAGATCACCACCGTGCTCACCAACACCCCTATTCGACTGGCAGCCAGGGCGTTTGCTTGGGCGGTGTCGCTGGCACCGAATTCCTGCGCCGCAAACGTGATCGTTTGCCCGATGTTCACACCGATGTACGCGCCCATCATTCCCAGAATCGAAAGGAGTGCGATCAGCCTGGTGGTGTGCGTTGTGACCACTTCGGCTGGCCACCACCATCGATGGTGGGGCGTCCGATCGGGCTCTTTGAGCGCCCGAGTCATCAGGAGGTCAACGCCACGCCCCCAGACCGGAATGGCCATCCGGAACGACGTTTCCTCGGTCACCTCGCTGACACCGTTCTGCGCCGGCGCCACTTTGACGATGCGTTGGTAACGGCTGAAGGGACCTTCGGATTGTTCGAAGACTCGGGGTCGCACCTCCACCTCATTGAGGAGGTCGGTTCGCGGCTCCAAATACGGGGCGAGCGCGTCGTCGTCGACGATTCGTTTCAGTTTGGATTTGGCCATACAGAGGTCAGTCGGTGTCTTCGGACTGCTCCATTTCGTCCAACCGGACCTTCATCCGCCGGTTGGCAAGTAACAGGAGCACCCCGATCAAAGCGAGTGGAACCAACACCAGCAGTGCTTCGTCCCAGCCTCCCTCATGAGCGAAAATGGGTCGCGTGAGAGCAAAAAAGGGTGGCAACGGGATCACGCTGTCCAGCCTAGATGGGTACCTTGGAACATGTCTGACCATCGGGGCGTTAGTCCTGGTACCAAATCCCCCAAAAAGGCTTGCACGTATGTCTGAAGTTCAATCCACGAAGGTCTCGCCGGTGGCGACCGCGCCCGATGGGGGCGACGCTCCCGCGTCCACGATCGACCGTGCGGCTGTGGAAAAGGTCATCGATATCATGCGGCCCGCCATCCAGGCTGACGAAGGCGACATTTTTCTGCGCGATGTAGACGTGGCCACCGGGGTGGTGTCGGTGGAACTCACTGGTGCGTGTGTGACCTGCCCGGTTTCTACCGCCACGTTGAAGGATGGGATCGAGCGAATCCTGAAGAAGCGGGTTGAAGGCGTTTCCTCAGTAGTGCACGTTGGCGCCGAGTTGGCTGGCGCCGAGACGGGCACTGCGGTGTCGCTCTGAAAGCAACCACCACAGTACCCATGCTGAGCCTCAAACTTTACCGCTTCAGATTGTCGCGAATCTCGACAAGGAGGTCCACCTCGGACGGGCCCTCTTCTTCTTCGGCCGGCTTGTTTGCCTTGTTGTATGCCTTGATCAGCATGAACAGAACGAAGGCGATGATGATGAAGCTGATGATGGTGTCCAGGAACGAGCCATACCGGATGGCAGCTTCCTGGGTCCCGATTACCACTCCGTCAGCATCGAGTACGTCTTCGGTCACCCCGAGGCCGATCGTAAGATCGGCGAAGCTCGGTACACCGAAGAGGGCGCCCACGATTGGCAGGATCACGTCGGCCACGAGGCTGTCGATGATCGGCTTGAATGCCAGTGCGAACACGAGGCCAATAGCGGCCTCGAAGACGCCACCTTTGTTTATGAAATCCTTGAATTCTTGAATCATTACTATTTGTCCCTTCTTGGACGGGTTTCCGTCCGGCCAAGGTTCTATCACCTAAGTGGGTGCAAAACCACTGTTCGCCGTTACGAGGCGAGGAAAGACCACGCACAGTGATCGATGAATCAACCCCTTGCTACCGCCACCCTGACCGTCCGGCTGCCACCGGCTGCCAACGGTGTGACCGGCCCATCTGCACAGAGGACATGCGGCCGGCATCAGTAGGTTTCCACTGCCCCGAATGTGTGAAGGCGTCGGGTCAGCGGGTGTACCGGCCGCAAGATCTCGCCTTCCAACCCCGGGTCACCATTGCGCTCATCGCACTCAACGTGGTCGCCTACCTGTATCAGCAGAGCAGCCCCACCCCGTTCAACGAGGGTGTCCTCTTTGGGCCTTTGGTTGGAGAAGGGGAGTGGTGGCGTTTGGTGACTAGTGCGTTTCTTCACGGTGGCATGATTCACATTGGCTTCAACATGTATCTGTTGTGGATGTTGGGTCGACCGCTCGAAAAAGCGTTTGGAACCGTCAAGTATTTGCTCCTCTATTTCACCTCGATGTTCGGTGGCGCCGCCGCGGTCACGATCTTCGACTGGGGTGCTCCTACGCTCGGCGCATCCGGTGCAGTTCTCGGTTTGGCGGGGGCCATGGCGGCGGTGTATTTCGCACGCGGCGCCGACGTCCGACAGAGCCCGGCCTTCACACTGGTATTGCTGAACCTGGCCCTTCCCCTCATCATCCCCAACGTCTCATTCTGGGGACACTTGGGTGGTGTGGTGGGCGGCGGTTTCGCAGCGCTTGTCCTGGTGTGGTTGCCCGAGCGCCAGCAGATGCCAAAAGAACTCGCCATTCCTGTGGCGCTCGGTCTGATGGTGGGTTTCGCCGCTCTCGGAGTGGTGGGCGCCGAGGCCAACTTCTTTCAGGTGGCCTTGCGGTAAACCGAGATGTGAGTGTCACTTTGCTCGTCAAAGGCGGTCTCGTTCCAGTCCGAGAAACGCTCCGAGAGTTCGAGTCCGCTTGCTGCTGCCATCTCATCCAACTGTTCAGGTGTGCTCCAACGGAGGTGCCACGGGCGCAGGCGCACGCCACCGGTCTGGGTGATGTCAACGTGCTGGCCGGTGACGGTCTGGGCATCATGGTCGATCACCGTGGCCGCCAGGACCAGCTGATCGGCCGTTATCCGGGAGACACCCACCGACTGGCGTTCGGCCTCGGCCAGTGCATAGCCCGTGATCGCTTCGATGATCAACACACCGTCGCCAGTCACCACACGGGCGGCTTCAGCGATGGCTCGTTGCTGCAAATCAGCGGTTGGAAGGTTGAACAGGGTATTGAAGGCACACAGTGCTCCTCCCACGACTGTCGATGCCCGGAGCGGCAAGTCCGCAATGTCGGCGATGAGTGCTTGTTCAACGCCCGTTGCCAGCATGGCTCGGGAGGAGTCGATCCCGATCACTTCCAGTCCGGCGCTACGCAACTCCGGCACCAGTCGTCCAGTCCCAACGCCCAGCTCTACCACAATGGGCGGCCGGCACCGCTTGGCGACGAACCGGGCGGTGGCAGCAGCGTCGGAGATCGACGGATACCAAACGTCGTAGACGTCAGCAAAGCTGGCCCCGTAGGTTCCGGGCCCGAATCCCGGAGGGAACGCTGCTGCTGGACTCATCGGCGCCACGGTACTGGGGTGCCTGGCCGCTGGGCCCGGTCGGTCATGTAGCCGGTCCCAGCGTGGCCCTGGATGGCTCCCCCATTGCAGCGCCCGGAGCGGCGAGACTGGGAGGGTGCAGCACCCCCCAGCGGCGTTTGTCGCAACCGATCGACCCTTGCGGGTGATCGACCTCGTCGACGCATCCTTTGCTGCACTCCGCCACAAGCCCCGGGTGATCTTCTTCAGCATTCTGTGGATCGTGGTCCCGATGGCGCTGCTGGAAGGCTGGTTGAGTCGCGGCGTTCTCGGAGGTGGCAGCCTCTTGGAGATGCTGAACGACCCGACGTTGGCGCAGGAGGCCAGTGACAGCCAGGGATTCAGTACCACCGTCTACAGCTACGCGCTGGACTGGACTCGAATCTCCCTCATCGGCGTTTCGGTGGCGTATCTCATCAACGCGTGGGGGGAGGGCAGTGATCCATCCGTGCAGGAGGTGATGCGGTTCACCGTGGGACGGATCCCAGTCTGGGCTGCCACGTTCATCGCAGCCAAACTTGCCATCGGTGTGGGAATGATTCTGGTGATCCCTGGCGTGGCGTTGGCCCTGGCGTTCGCCCTCTTGAGTCCATTGATCGCAATCGAGCAGCTGGGACCGTTCGCATCGCTCAAAAGAGCGTATTCTCTCATGCGGCTTCGTACGTCGCAGATGATCGGTCTCTACGTTGCCTGTGTCATCGTGGGCTTGTCGGTCTCGTTCTCCCTCACGTTCATTCCGGTCATCACCGCGACGTTCGTAGGGACCGACGTCGCTTGGCCCTTGATCTCGGTGGTCTCCATCCTGAGCACCTCGCTTTTAGCGCCGTTCAATGCTGCCGCAATGACACTGTTCTACTTCGATCTGCGCTATCGCTCCGAGGGATTTGACCTCCAACGTCGCGCTCGAGCAACTCTTCCCCGCCCAGACCCCGGGGGAGGTTTTTGTTGGCTGACGAGACCCCCGAGATTCTGCGGGACCGAGCCCAAGAAATCCTTGCCGACCCTCGTTATGCCGGGGACGAACCGGGTCTGGTGGACCGGGCGCTCGATCGGTTGGGCGAGCTGATCAATGATCTGCTCTCGGTCGTAACCGGCGGAACGTCCTTCGGTGGTGTGCTCGTAGGGCTCCTCTTCTTGGGGTTCATGGTGGGGTTGGTGGTCTTTTTCATCGTGCGGTACCTGCCCAGGATCCGGCCGGCCGCCCGCGAAAACGCCCGAGCGGTCGTCCAGACCACGAAGAACCGGAAGTCCCGGAAAGAATGGCTGGCGGAGGCGTCGGAGGCCGAATCTCGGGGCCATTATCGCGAGGCGGTGCGGGCCCGCTATTGGGCGACGGTGGCGGGGTTGATCGAGAACGAGGAGGTTGGTGACTCTCCGGGGACCACGGTGAATGAGCTGCGAGCCCAATTCGAGGCCGAAGCGGCCCGCAAAGACCCTTTCAACGACGCCAGCGATTCCTTTTCCGACATCTGGTATGGCGGGTCCGACGCCGACACCTCGGATTCGTCGCAACTTGCAATGTGGGACGAGCGGGTCGTCGGCGGGAAACGGGGTGGCGCGTGAGAAGCCGGTCATCTCTGCAAATCGTTGGTGCCGTCGCCCTGCTGCTCGTGGTAGCCATTCTCATCGGTCGGCCCGGCAGTGACGGTCCGCCCCTGGACCCGGATTCGGTGGGTGAACTGGGCACTCTGGGGCTCGTCGAGTTCATGGAAACCAGCGGGGTCAGCGTTGCGCGGGGGATCCCGGACGCTGAAACCGATGTTGTGCTGGTCTTGCGTGACCAGCTCGACGGCTCGAGCCGTGAGAAGTTGCTGGACTGGATCCGTGCCGGTGGGGAAGCGGTGATCACCGATCAGGCCAGTCCGCTGGTGGACACCGGATTGCGGAATCTCGTAGCGGGTGAGGATCTAGCAAAAGGTGTGTGCGATGTCGATGGGCTTGCCGACGTGAATGAGTTGGTTGGCGGCTCGCTCGCCCTACTGGAGCCAGTTCCCTTCAGTCAGGTCTGCTTCGGTGACCTCGACGGGGCGTACATCGTGCGTTTTCCTGAGGGCGACGGATTCGTGACCGCTCTCGGCGGCGCTATCCCGTTCACCAACCGAAATCTGGACGAAGGTGACAACGCCGTTTTGGCCGGTCGGCTCCTCCTCGGGCAAGGAATCGACGGATCAGAACGAGCTGCAGCCAACGTGATCTACACACCCTTCGGTGTTGGAAGCGGCCAGCGCAGTGCCACCGATCTGATCGGTTCCAACGTGCGCTGGTTCGGTGTCCAGCTCTTGGTGGTGGCGTTCTTTGGTCTGTTGTGGGCAATCCGACGGTTCGGCCCGATCGTGCACGAGCCCCCCATTGTTGAGCTCCCAGGTTCGCTGGCAGTCCGGGCCACCGCCGAACTCCACCGCCGCTCCAAAACCGGACCAGCATCAGCAGCCGTTATCCGGGAGTCGCTGGCTTCTCGGGTGCGGAGCGACTTTCGCGTCTCCCGCGACGGCGATGCCGAGTTCGGGGCCAACCAGGTTGCTTCCCGATCCGGCGTTCCCCCCGAAGACGTACTGCAGGTTCTCCTCGACGGCCCGCCACCAGCCGACACCCCCACCGCACTCAAACAAAGCCAGCAACTGGACAAGATCGGGCAGCAACTGCTGCATCCGGCAGCCCTTCTGGGCGCTCAGGACCCTTCGCCCAGCTCCAGTATCAGAGAGGAACAGAATGTCTGATCACAACCCAATACCACCGGACCGGATGTCGCCGGACCGGATGTCGCCGGACCCCCGTGCGTTGCCGGACCGGATGTCGCCGGACCAAATGTCACCGCACCCCCGTGCGTTGCCGTCTCACGAGGATGCACCGCCCGTTGCCAAGGCTCCCCAGGCACCGCCCAGCGAGCGCCAGCGGATGGGGGCCATCAGGGACGAAGTGAACAAGGTGATCGTTGGCCAGGGTGGTGTCCTGTCCGGACTCCTGTGTGCGTTTCTGGCGAGTGGTCATGTGCTTTTGGAGGGCGTACCCGGGACGGCCAAGACCGCACTGGTGAAGTCGCTGGCGGCCGCGGTTTCTCTCGATGCGGCGCGGGTGCAGTTCACGCCGGACCTCATGCCGTCGGACGTGCTGGGCCAGATGGTGTTCGAGAATGGTTCGTTCCGCTTCCGGGAGGGCCCGGTCTTCACCAACCTCCTGCTGGCCGACGAGATCAACCGAACACCACCCAAGACCCAGGCCGCTCTTCTGGAGGCGATGGAGGAACGCCAGGTATCGATCGACGGTGTCCCTCGCCTCCTGCCAAAGCCATTCATGGTGATCGCCACCCAGAACCCAGTGGAGTATGAGGGAACGTATCCGCTGCCGGAAGCCCAGTTGGACCGGTTCCTACTCAAGCTGATCGTGGACTACCCCAGCGAAGAGGACGAGTTCAACATCCTCGTTCGTCATCACGGCGGCATGGACCCGCACGACCCAATCGGCAGCGGGATCCGGGCCGTGGCCGACGCCAGGAGTTTTGCGGCAGCGCAGGCGGAGGTGCAGGCCATGACGGTGGAGGATCCGGTTCTGCGATACATCGTGGCAGTGGTCCGTGCAACCCGATCTTCGCCGTCGTTGCAGCTGGGTGTCTCACCGCGTGGCGCCACGGCCTTGCTGGCGGTAAGCAAAGCGTGGGCATGGCTGAGCGGGCGGCCGTATGTGACTCCGGACGAAGTGAAAGCCATGGCCAAACCCACATTGCGCCATCGCATTCAGCTGCGCCCAGAGCTGGAGATCGAGGGTGTCACCACCGATCTCGTCTTGGACGGAATTCTCAGCCAGGTCCACGTGCAGTGACCCTTCCCGTCGTCACCATCCGCCTTCCCTTGGTGGCACTCTTCTTGGGTCTGGCGGTGATCTTCCTTCCCTCCATGGACGGGGTGGAAGTCTTCGGTGTGGTGTTCGACGGGCGATTCCTCCTGGTGAACGGGGTTGTGCTGGTCCTGGCACTAGCGGACTACATTCTTGCGCCGCCGCCCGACTCGATCTCCGTGCGCCGCGTCCATCCCACCTCGGTGACACTGGGGTCCACGGCAACGATGTCCTGGCAATTTGAACGAGGCAACGGTCGGGGATCCGTCGTTGTCAACCTGGCCGACGAGTTGGCGCCAACCCTCCATGCGCAGCAACGAAGGGTGCGGGTGTCGGTTCCCCCTCGGAGCACGGTCACCTCAAGCGTGGATTTCACACCGACCCGACGGGGCCGCTTCGCTCCTTCTCGACTGGTACTTCGGACGAGCGGACCATTGGGTTTGATCCAGAAACAGCGGACGTACCGCGTGAACACAACACTTCGGGTTCTTCCGCCGTTTCGCAGCGCCAAGCAGGCCGAGCTGAGTCTCAAGAAGGCTCGTCTGCTGGAGGTCGGCATCCGTGCGGCTCGAGTCCGGGGGAGTGGGACCGACTTCGACTCACTTCGCGAAATGGGCCCGGACGACGAGAGCCGCCGGATCGACTGGGCCGCAACCGCCCGGACCGGTAAACCCATCGTTCGGGTCTTCCGGACCGAGCGAAATCAGACGGTGCTGGTACTGCTGGACAGTGGGCGTGTGATGGCTGGTCGGATCGCCGAGGTCCCACGAATCGAACACGCCATGGACGGCGCGATGATGCTGGCCGAACTCACCACCGGTCTTGGCGACAAGATGGGTCTGGTGGCCTTCGATCAAGATGTTCACACCACGATCTCCGCCACCAACCGTCGCCGGCAGCGGTCAGTCATCGCCGAGCAATTGTTCGACCTGCAACCGGCACTGGTGTCATCCAACTACTCCCTCATGGTCACCCGGGTGATGGCCAAACAACGACGCCGTGCGCTACTGGTGTTGATGACCGATCTCGAAGAGCAGGCGGTCCGCGAGTACCTTCTCCCCGCACTGCCACTGCTGGTGCGGACCCATGTTGTGGTGGTAGCGGCCGTCTCGGATCCCGACGTTCACTACTGGGCCGATCAACCGATCACCGACGAAGAATCGATGTTCCTGCGCGCCGCCGCCATCGAGGAGATCGAACGCCGAACCCGCGTGGCCGCCGATCTCGCAGCACTCGGCGTGCGGGTGATCGACGAACCCCCCAGCGACTTCGCCCAAGCGCTCGGCGACATGTACCTCGACGTCAAATCCATGGGTCGGCTGTAACTCCCTCCGGGGGCCGTTCCGCCGGCCACGGAGGCCTCGCCTGCCCGGCCTACAACAGATCCTCGGTTTGGTTCCTAGCTCCGGGTCGTTTCACGGCTCGCTCCGCTCAACCAGAACGGCGCGTCTCGTTTGCTGCTCCGTCCCTCCGCAGCGTGGCCTGACGGGGCCGTTCCGCCGGCCACGGAGGCCTCGCCTGCCCGGCCTACAACAGATCCTCGGTTTGGTTCCTCACTCCGGGTCGTTTCACGGCTCACAGCTGTGTTGTCCCTCCGGGGGGCGTTTCGCCGGGCACGCAGCCCTCGCCTTCGGCGCGATGATAGCTGCATCGATCGCTTTGGTTCGAGTTGCGTAGGGTGCGCCCCTTCGCCTGGGGGCGTGCTGGGCTGTCCCTGCTTCTGGCCGCCTGAAACGTCGATGCAGGGCGAGGTGGCCGCCTGAGGGTTTGGAATTCGACGTTTCCAGCGGCCGGGTTCGTCAACACCGAAGCTTCGAGCGGTCACTTCGGCGGGACGCGAGTGAAGTCGTGGGTCCGACGGGCTTCAACATAGCCGAGGCGGTTGTACCACTCACGCGGCCAGTCGTGGAGATTGGCCTCGAGGAACGAGAGCTCGCAACCGGCATTTTGGCTGCACCTCAGTGCTTCACGGACCAATGACTCGCCGTAGCCGCGTCCACGGAAGCTCGGATGTGTGTAGAGATTCTCGAGTTGGGCGATGCTGTCCGCACGATCCAGGTAAAGATCAACGCGGGCGGCGATCTCAGCGCCGTCGAAGACTGCGAGCAGCGTCACGTCCGCGCCTCGGGAATACAAGGCCGTCCGATCGGCGAGTTGGGCGAGCACTTCGTCGGAAGCGTCGGGCAAGTCGACTCGCCAGTCGCGCACGAGCGCCGACCGCAGCACGTCGAGCGACACGGGCAGGACCTGGTGTGTTGCCGGCTCGGCCTCACGGCCAGAGTGAATCATCGTTACGAGAGGCTCATGTTCGTAACCCGCGGCGACGAAGTCTGATCTCAGGTGTTGGCCGAGAGCATTGTCGAGAACGGAAACATATCGATGCTGCACACCGGCGCCGCCGAGTAGTTCGTCGACCGCCGAGAGGATCTCCGCAGCTGGTGCAGCCGAGGTGACCACGATCCGGTTGTGACTGTAGGCGTCCGGAAAGTCTCTTTGCAGGAGAGCAAATCCCCAAGACAAGTTCACAACGTCCGTCGCTTGAGCCTTGGCGAATCGCTGCTCGAACGCCGCAATGCGTTCCACATCGGACTTCGTCATAGGAGCACACTATTGGAGGTGCGTCACATAGAGGAAGCACGGTGAGCGGTCCGAGCTTAGGCTCAGACCGCGGTTGTTGGAGTGCCGGAGGCGGAGCCTGCGTGGCGTTTGAACGCCCCCCGGAGGGACCGCAAGCATGGGCCAGCTGCCATTGCGCCGCAGGCCGCACGGGCTTGTTTGGCACCGTGAAATGCCCCCCTACTGACCGCCCGAAACGTCGCCGCAGAGCGAAGTGACCGCCTGAACGTTTGCGATTCGAAGGTTGGGGCGGCCAGGTGCGTCAATCTCGAAGGTTGGGGCGGCCAGGTGCGTCACGTCGGCGCGAAGCTCTGACTGCCGAGTAAATGGCATTCCTCGGGGGAGCTTGACACCTAGGTTCTCTCTGCAGTACTTTCCAAGTAGGTTAATTAACGAGTATGGCAAGTGAGGAAGGAAGCCTGCAGTGGGTTCAGCGAATGCAACGCTCGACGATGCTCGACTGGATGAGACGTTCGCAGCGCTCGCCAACTCCACGCGGCGTGCGATCCTGGCCCAGTTGGCCAAGGGTGAGGCAACGGTGAACGATCTCGCCGAACCCTTCGACCTCACGCTCCCAGCGATTTCCAAACACATCAAGGTGCTAGAACACGCTGGGTTGATCACGCGCGGCCGCCGGGCCCAGTTTCGGCCGTGCACTATTGCCGCCGCACCACTTGCCGAGGTCGCTGATTGGGCCGAGCGCTACCGCCACATCTGGGACGACAGATTTGACCGTATGGACAACTACGTCCGAAACCTACAGACCGCTAATGAAGAAAGAGACATGACAAATGACTGAAACCAAGGACGTCCAAATCGAACGCACCTTTGACGCTCCCATCGACCTGATATGGGCGATGTGGACCGAGGCCGACCACTTTGCCAACTGGTATGGCCCCATGGGCGCCACGATCCCTAAGGCCGAGATGGACGTTCGTGTGGGCGGCCGCCGCCACATCGGCATGGAGATGGAAACCCCCAAGGGCCAAATGAAGATGTTCTTCGTTGGCGAGTACCGCGAGATCGACCCCAAGACTCGTCTCGTCTACACCGAGAGCATGGCCGACGCAGACGGCAATGCCATGACCGCGGAACAGATGGGTATGCCCGCAGGCGCATCGATGGAGACCTCAGTGGTAGTTGAACTGGAAGATCTTGGCGAACAGACCAAGATGGTCATGACGCACATCGGCGTCCCGGCCGACTCTCCCGGCGGCCAAGGCTGGGCGATGGCAATTGGCAAGATGGAAGCACGCGTTGCGGAACTCTCCGGCTGACATTCTGACCGCCCGAAACGTCGCCAAAGTGTGAACTGACCGCCCGAACCTTCGATATTCGAACTTTCGGGCGGCCAAGTCCTTCAGAACCGAAGTCTCGGGCGGCCAGGTCGACTGCACGTTGCGGAGTCAAACGGTTTGTTTCTGTGCATCTGTTGGAGTGCCGGAGGCGGAGCCTGCGTGGCGTTTGAACGCCTCCCGGAGGGACAACAATTGTTCTTCCAGCTGCCATTGCGCCGCAGGCTCCCAACTGTGGGCAGTCCGAGTTTCGGCTCAGACAGCATCTGTTGGAGCGCCGGAGGCGGAGCCTGCGTGGCGTTTGAACGCCTCCCGGAGGGACAGCAATCGAGCTGCCAGTTGCGGTTGCGCCGCAGGCTCCTGGGTGCGCCCAAAAGCGGGCGCACCCGGACGGAACTGCACGTTGAGCAGTCCGAGCTCAGGCTCAGACAGGAGTTGTTGGTGCGCCGGAGGCGGAGCCTGCGTGGCGTTTGAACGCCCCCCGGAGGGACAGCACGGTCAGTTGACGCTGGCGGCGGCGCGTTCTTCGGTTTCGGTGATGAGGCCGGTGAAGCCGGCGAGTGCCGCCCGTTTGCCGAACACCACGATGTAGGTGACGAAGGCCAACCAGATGCTGGCACCCACACCGATTCGTGGCCACAGTGGCAACCCGGGGGTGATGAAGCCCTCGATGAATCCCGCCACGATGAAGGCGAGGATGAGACCGATGATCACGGCGATCGATCGGCGGCCTTCGATGCCGAAGGCCCGGGCCCGGGTGCGATCGCCGGGTCGGACGAGGGCCCAACCCATCGAGAGGCCTGCCGCTCCGGCAATGATGACCGCCGATAGTTCCAGGAGTCCATGGGGTGCGATGAGTCCAAAGAACGTGCCCTGGGCTCCGGCGGCGATGAACACACCGTGGCTGGCGCCAACGTTGAAGCCGTTGAAGGCCAAGATGAACAGGGTTCCCAGACCGAACGTCACGCCCAGCGCGTAGGCCAGGAACGAGACCTGAATGTTGTTCACCAGCACCTTCACCGCAAACTCTTCGGCGGCGGACGATGAGTAGTACTCCTCGAAGTCTCGTTCCACAAGAGCGTTGCGAGTCTCTTGGTCGATCGCCAGATCCAGTGCTTCAGCATTGGTTCCAAGCCAGATGGCCGTGGCGGCCCACGGCAATGCCAGGGCTAGGAATGAGACAAGCACAGCCTTGCGGATGTGCCACACCGCTCCAGGGAAGCTGATGGAAAAGAAACGGCGGAAGGCGCTGCGGGTGGACGACGTGCGGCGATACAACACGGCGTTCGATCCTGCTACCAGCGCATTGAGTTCTGTGACCAGGCCGGGGTCGGCGTAGAAGCCGCGGGCGAAACTCAGTTGAGCGGAGACTCGGTGGTGGAGTGCCACGAATTCGTCCAATTCCGATCGAGGCAGTTTGGATGACGAGCTATTCACCTTGCTGGTGAGTTGACGGAGCCGATCCCACTCGGGTCGGTGCGTGGTGAGATAGCGGTCCAGGTCCACTAGCGCGCTCCGGTGTCGATCGGATCACCGGGGATGGAACAGAAGCCGCCGAACACGTCCATTACGATAATTCAGTGCGAGGTCTCACTGTTGCCACTGTGGAATTGGAACGGTCGAGCACCTACACGTCGGTGATCACGCCGCAAGCGGTTTTGCTGCAGTTTCGTACCGCCGGTCTTGGCTCCAGAGTCCTGGCGAAGTTGATCGACTTGGCAATCCAAGTTGTGCTTCTGATCGTGGTTGCCATCGTCTCAGGGGTGCTGCCCGGGAGTGCCGGCTTCATCAGCGGCGCCGTAGGAATCTTTCTCGTGCTCTTCGCCTATCCGGCCTCGGAGGCGTTTACCAGCGGGCAGACGCTCGGTAAGAAGGCGCTCTCCATTCGAGTCATCACCGCCGACGGTGGGCCTATCCGCTTTCGGCATGGTGTGGTGCGCAGCCTCATCGGGTTTTTCGAATTCCTCATCGTCCCCGGCGGGGCCGTTGCTCTGATCTGTACGTTGTTCACGCGTCGGAGCCAGCGCGTCGGGGATCTGGTGGCCGAGACGGTTGTGGTTCGGGAGAAGAATGATCCCACCTACCCGCTGTTCTTCAATCCGCCGCCGGGAGCCGAACAGGTAGCGCTCAGTTTGGACACCACGCGGCTCTCCCACCCCCAGTACGGGTTATTGCGGGAATTCGTGGTTCGGAGTTGGGAGATGACCCCCGAAGCCCGTCAGAAAGTGGCCATCGATTTGTCGGACCGCCTCTTCAACCTGGGAATACGCCGCCCCCCCAGCATCCCGGCCGAAATCTTCGTCTCTGCCGTTGCCTTCGCTCACCAGCGGCGCTTCGCCGGGGTAGGCGGGCCCGTCGGGCTGGCCCTCCCAACTATGGCCACGCGGAACAGCCCATTGGTAGGCCAACGGGGTGGACCGCCTCCGGCCCCCATGGGACCACCCGTCAATTTGCCCCCGCCTCAGGGTGGTGTCCCGGGCTCCGGTGCCATGGCGATGAATCACCCGCCCACTCCCGGGCCGCCGAGAGCGTGAATTCTGGCTCGCCATTCGCCCGATCGTGAGGCGATCCCCTCGGTAACCTGAAGAGATGGTTCACTACCTTGATCACGCTGCCAGCACACCGGTGCACCCCCGCGCCGTGGAAGCGATGACCGAGGTCCTCACCAGTTCCTACGGCAATCCGTCGGGCTCCCACCGTCTGGCTCGAGAGGCCAATATTCGCCTCGATGCCGCCCGGTCAACGATCGCTCAGTGTTTCGGTCTCAAGCCCGGAAATCTCGTGTTCACCAGCGGCGGCACCGAGGCGGATTCGCTGGCGGTGAACGGAGCGCTCCAACGGACCGGCCCGGGATCGGTTGCGGTGTGTTCAGCAATTGAGCATCACGCCATTCTCGATCCCGTGGTCAAAACGGGCGGAGAAGTAGTGGACGTACAGCCCGACGGAACGCTGGACCTCACCCACCTGTCCTCTGTTCTGACCAGCTTGGCCAAAGCCGGGACCCCGGTTGCGTTGGTTTCGGTGATGGCGGCAAACAACGAGTCCGGAGTCGTGCAGCCAGTCGCCGAGGTCGCAGCTATCGCGCGCGAACTCGCCCCCGATGCGCTGGTGCACACCGATGCCGTGCAGTTTCCGGCCTGGCGATCAACGGTAGATCTGGCGTCCGCCGTAGACATGATGTCGATAAGCGCTCACAAATTCGGTGGACCAAAGGGGACTGGGTTCCTTTCGGTGAGGAACGGCGTCACGCTTCCTCCGCATCAGTTGGGCGGAGGCCAAGAGCGCGGCCGGAGAGGCGGGACGCAGAACGTGCCTGGCATCGTGGCCATGGCGGCGGCCGTGGAAGTCATGGCCGCCGAACGACTCGAACAAGCCGAGCGCGTAGCTTCCCTGAGGGATCAGATGGTCGCCCGGATCACTTCTGCGATCACCGGCGTGACCATCACCGGCGGTCAGGCGGAACGCTTGCCGAGCATCGCCCATCTGTGCGTGGAGGGCGTGGAGTCTGAGGCCCTTCTCTTTCTGCTGGAAAAGCACGACGTCATGGCTTCGGCCGCCGCGTCGTGTTCCAGCGGCGCGCAGCAAACCAGTCACGTGCTGGCGGCCATGGGCGTCCCGCTCGATCTAGCTCGGGGTGCGGTTCGGTTGAGTCTGGGCTATTCCTCTACTCAGGAGAATGTGGATGCCGCGGTCGAGGCCGTGGTCGCAGCGGTTATGCGGAGCCGAAGCCATGGCTGACGTGCTTGTTGCGATGTCGGGCGGGGTCGATAGTTCCGTGGCGGCTGCGCTACTGGTCGACGCCGGCCATACCGTCACCGGCGTCACGCTGAAACTATGGGGTGGCGAGAGCGACTCGGGCTGCTGTTCGGTAAGCGATGTCGACGATGCCCGTTGGGTGGCAACCGCCTTGGGCATCGAGCATCATGTCTTCAATCTCGGCGACGATTTCACTACCCATGTTGTGGACCGCTACGTGGCCGACTACGCCGCCGGCTTGAATCCCAATCCCTGCATCGAATGCAATCGTCACATCAAGTTTGCAAAGCTGCTCGACCGCGCCGACCTTCTTGGATTTGATCAGATCGCCACTGGCCATCACGCCGCCATCACAACAGTCGACGGATCGTTCTATCTCACCCGTGGTGCCGACCGGGCCAAGGATCAGAGCTACGTGCTGCACATGTTGGGGCAAGAGCAGTTACGTCGCCTGCAGTTACCGGTGGGGTCGATGACGAAGGACGACGTCCGCCGAATCGCCGAGGAGCGAGGTCTGGTAACCGCGGGCAAACCCGATTCCCAGGACGTGTGCTTCATCCACTCAAAAGGTGGTCGTGAACGGTTCTTGGGAAGCCGGATTTCCCTTACCGAGGCGGCGGTTGTAAACAAGGCCGGAGCCAGGGTGGGAAGCGTCAGCGCAGTCGAACTGGTGACTGTCGGCCAGCGTCGAGGCATCGATGTGGGCGGCAATCCTGATCGTCAGTACGTGACCGCCATCGACCGTGAAGCCAACACCATCACGATGGGCGATCTTGCTGACGCTCGCCGGCCAACCGTCAGAATCGGCGATCTTGTTTGGGCCAGCCAACCGGTGGTTGGTTCGGTGGCTGCGCAGTTCTCCGCCCACGGACACATCGCCCAGGGCCATCTGGATTCTGCCGGCCTCCTCACCTGGGACCAATCCCAAATCGCTGTAGCGCCGGGTCAGTCGGTGGTTTTTTACGATGGCGACCGTGTGCTCGGCGGCGGGATCGCCCGCTGAGAATCCACCGGGCCTGCGCTACACCATGAGAACCAGTCGGCTCACTGCTGATCCGGACGGCGTGGCCGCCGCAGCGAAGCTTCTTCAGGCCGGCGGTCTTGTAGCTCTCCCGACCGAGACGGTTTACGGTCTCGCCGCTGATGCGGAGAACGCTGCGGCCGTAACTTCGATCTTCACCGCAAAGGGCCGTCCCGCCAACCAGCCGGTAATCATTCATGTCCTGCCCGAGCATGCTCAGCGTTATGCGAGCACGTGGTCTGAACCCGCTGCCCTACTGGCCGATGCATTCTGGCCTGGTCCGCTCACCGTGGTGGTGCCCCGTTCCGAGCGTGCGCTCACGCAGGTGACGAGCGGTCTGCAATCGGTTGGACTGCGCTGCCCGGCCCACCCCGTAATGGCCGCCGTGCTCCGGGCAATGGGGCGGGGTCTGGCGGCGCCCTCGGCCAATCGTTACGGACACGTGAGCCCAACCACCGCAGCGCACGTCCTCAATGATCTCGACGGCCGCATCCACGCCGTTCTCGATGCCGGACCCTGTGAGGTGGGGTTGGAGAGCACCATTGTGGAGCTGTTGCCGGGCCAACCGGCCACACTTTTGCGGCGAGGTGGCATCGCCATCGGCGCCCTCGAGGAGGTTCTGGGCGGCCCCCTGCGCGACGGCGTTGGAGGAAGGGTCCGAGCACCAGGGATGGTGCGAAGTCATTACGCCCCGGCGGCGCCGGTGGAAGTAGTTTCTGCCAGTGAACTGACCCGTCGAATCTCCGCTGGGCTCGCCGAGAATGTCCTGGTCATCGCTCCGGATCAGGTGAGTCACCGTCTCTCGGTGGCGCTTGGAGACGATATGGCTTTTGCTCACGGTCTTTACCAAGCCTTGAGGATGGGCGACGATCCCCAGGTTGCGCAAGTACTGGTCTGTCCGCCGCCGTCGGGTCCTTTGCTCCCGGCGATCCTCGACCGGCTCAATCGATCTTCAGCACCTCGGTGATGGTGGCCGGCCGGCCACCAGTGGACTGCGTGGCGGTGATGGCGAGGCCCATGCCCAGAAGGACGATCGGCGCTCCAATCCACGCGGTGCTCGGGGGAACCTCGGCAAAGAAGATCCAGGTGAGAAGGCTGGCGACGATCGGCTCGGCGAGCAGGATCATGCTCACCAGCACACTGCCGATCCGGCCCAGCAGGTGGTTCAGGACCGTGTGACCGCCGATCTGGGGTCCCAGGATCATGGCCCCGATCGCCAGCCAGGTTTGGGTGTCGAAGCCGGTGAGAGCCACCCCGCCAATGAGTGCGGTTGGAACCAGTGCCATGGCGGCGACGGCGTAGACCGGTGCCGCATAGCTGGCGGTGCCCAGTATCGGACGTAACCTGTCGCCAACCAGGAGATAGACCGCCATACAGACCGCCCCTGCCAGCGCCAGAAGGTCACCATCCACGGACCCCGGATTGCGGACCAGGTCTCCGCCGGTCAGTACGACCGCCCCCACGACGGCGACTGCCACAGCGAACAGCATGCGGCCCGACGGTCGCCGCCCGGCCAGCCAACTGCCGGCAACAACGAAGATCGGCGCCGTGGTGACCAGGGTGACCGAAGCTGCGGTGGACGTGCGTTCCAGCGACGCCAGCCAGGTGGCGAAATGCAGCCCGAGGGCGAGTCCTCCGATCAGCAACGGAATCCGGCAGCGGAGCAGTTGCGCAGAATTGAAGCCGCCGCGTGCAGCTGCTGGAGCGAGCAGGAGCGCCCCGCCGAGGCAGCGCCAAAAGGCCAGTGCTACCGCAGATGCCGCCGCCACCTCCACCAGGACCGCAGAGGAAGCGATGGACACCACCGCAATTGCCATGAGGCCGCGGTCCACTGGCGCAGTGACGGGGGGTCTGGTCCGGGGTGCGCTGATTCTGTGACGCTAGCGGGCGGCGCTGACCAGCGTTCCCTCGTTCAGCGCCTACGATGAGGGGGTGAGCGCAGAAGTGACCGGCGGACCCCAACTCGTAATCATGGCAGCCGGTCTGGGCAGCCGATTTGGGGGTGTGAAACAGTTGGCTCATGTGGGCAGCAACGGGGAGGCATTTCTTGACTTCAGTATTGCGCAGGCCCTTTCGGCCGGATTCACCTCGGTGGTGTTGATCGTCAGGAACGAGATCAAGGAGGACGTGATGAACCACATCAGTGAGCAGCACCCCGGCCTCGCCGTCACCTATGTCTGCCAGGATGAGTTCGGTCCGGAACGGGCCAAGCCCTGGGGCACCACGCATGCGGTTCTCAGCGCCCGCTCGGCCATTGTTGCACCGTTTGCGGTGATCAACGCCGACGACTATTACGGCCCGTCAACGTTCGAGGTTGCGGCTGAACAACTGGCGCTCTCTCAACCGGGAAGAGGCGCCAATGTGGCCTTCGAGCTGGGCAAGACCGTGCCGCCCCGCGGTTCGGTTACCCGAGCGGTGGTGCAGATCGATGGCGACTATTTCTCGGGCCTGGTAGAGACCGACGGCTGTGAGCGCTTGGCCGATGGCACCCTGGTGGCTGGTGACGTCGCCGTCCCGGAGAGCACCCCGGTATCCATGAATTTTTGGTGCTTTGATCCGTCGGTCCTTGGTCAATTTCAGACTGAGTGGGAAGCCTTTCTGGACTCGCGTGGTGATGAGCCGAAGTCCGAGTGCGGCCTGCCCACTACGGTCAATGACCTCATCGCCCGAGGTGAGCTGAAGCTGGCAGTGGCCCGCTCATCGGAGACCTGGATCGGAATCACCAATCCGGAGGACCTAGAACTCGCTCGTCAGGCCCTCCAATAGCTTCGGTGCGGTTCACCCACCGGTCCCGCCCATGATCCCACTCTAATGATCACACCGGATGCCACCAGGATCGGCGTTGCCAACGCCTCGTTCTCGGCAACGCTGGTTGATCAGTGGATCGTCAATGGTCTCGCCGCCGCGTTCGTTGCCCCGGGATCGCGCTCGACGCCGCTGGCGGTTGCACTGGCGGAACGTCCGGAGGTCCGACTGGAGGTGTTCCACGACGAACGCTCAGCGGGTTTTGCGGCCCTCGGCTACGGACTGGCCACTTCAAAACCGGCCGTCGTGCTCTGTACGTCGGGCACGGCCGCCACGCATTTCCACGGCGCAGTTGCCGAGGCGGGGATCAGCTGTGTGCCCATGCTGGTCTGCACGGCCAACCGACCGCCGGAGCTGTGGGGCATCGGAGCACCCCAAACCATTGACCAAACCAATCTCTATGCCGCCAGCGTTCGGGCCTTCTTTCAGCCGGGTCCACCCGACGACGGGAACCAAGATACATGGCGAAGCCTGGCCAATCAGAGCTGGGCGGCGGCCGCGAGCCCAGCCGAGCCCGGTCCGGTTCAGCTGGACCTGAGCTTCCGTGAACCTCTCGTTGGAAGCAGTGCGGAGCTGCCCGAGCCCCTACGCCCCGCTGTCCTCGAAAAGCCGCCCGGCCCCTCTGAAGCTCGGATTTCCGATGTGGTCGATCTCCTCCTTCACGACAACCAACCACTTCCGGGGGTGATAGTTGCCGGCCGAGGTCAGAGTGATCCTGCCGCCATTCGCTCTCTTGCCAATGCACTTGGCTGGCCGGTGATCGCCGACCATCGCAGCGGGCTGCGCAACGGAACCGCACTGCACTTTGCCGACACGTTTCTGCGCCATGCTTCGGAGCTGAAGTCCAGAACCGAACGGATCCTCCGCTTCGGCGAACCCTTGTCCAGCAAGGTGCTGACACAGTGGATTCAAGCGATCGGTAGAAACGATGCGGATGCGGTTCACCAGTTCGCTCCATGGGGACGAATCATCAACCCCGAAAGGGTGGCCCATCAGATTCCTGAATTGGGCGCCGCCGATGCGATCGAGGCCGAACTCCGTCGTCGCAGAGTCCAGCCAGATCAGCGTTGGTCCCAGAGTTGGGAGTTGGCGATCAATGCATTTGAGCCAGCGGTGATCGCACTGATCGCTGGATCCCGGGCACCGAACGAACTGCAGGTTGCCGCCGCTGCGCTTGCTTGGGTTCCGCCCGGCGGGGCGCTTGTGGTCTCGTCGTCCATGCCCGTTCGCGATGTGGAATGGTTTGGGCCGGACCGCTCCGACATCTCGGTGTACACCAACCGTGGGGCCAACGGGATCGACGGGGTAGTTGCAACTGCAATCGGTGTGGCAACAACCGGTGTTCCAACCGTCTGCTTGATCGGTGACGTGGCATTTCTTCATGACGCTTCCTCACTTACGGCGCTGGCCCGGCGAGACGTTGATCTCACGATCATCGTCGTCAACAATGACGGTGGCGGGATCTTCTCCGCCCTGCCGCAATATGAGCTGTTGACCCCGGAGCGCTACGAGCAACTTTTCGGCACCCCCCATGGGACCGACCTTGCGCTGTTAGCCAAGGCGCATGGACTCGACGTCAGCCTTTTCCCCGCCGATTCCGCTTCCGTCCCCACCGAGGGGGTCCGGATTCTGATCGCCACTACCTCTCGGCCCGAGAGCTTGGCCCTGCGGCAACGAATCGCCGCTCTCGGCCCAGGGACTGACCGATTGGCGGGGTTCAGCCCCGCGAGTTCTGGTGGGGGCGGGTCACCTACGGGCGAACCAGAGCGCTGAGCATCGCCTGGAACTTGCTGCGTGTCTCGGCCAACTCGGCCGCTGGGTCTGAATGTTCCACCACCCCAACGCCTGCCCAGATGCGGGCTTCAGCACCGCGAACCTGCGCGCTGCGAATCCCAACTGCGAACTCCCCGTTACCAGCGGAATCCACCCACCCCGTGGGTCCTGCGTAGCGGTTGCGATCCATTCGCTCCAATGCGCTGATCAGCTCCAGTGCTTTTTCTTGGGGCTGGCCCCCGACCGCCGGGGTTGGGTGGAGAGCACCCACAAGTTCCAAGATACCGGCCGGCGGGGAGCTCAGGCGGCCTTCCACCCGGGTGCCCAGATGGTGCACATTGGCCAGGCTCACGATGGTGGGCTCTGGCTCGGCATCCACAAAGGAGCAGAACGGCAGCAATGTGTCCAACAGCCAGTCGATGGTGATGCGATGTTCGGCTCGATCCTTGCTGCTACCCAGCAGGCTCTGCGCCATTCGCTGGTCCTCGGCGGGATCAGAAGACCTCGGCGCCGTGCCGGCCAGGGGGTGAGCCCGCACGGTGCGGTCGGTTCGGGAAACGAGCAGCTCCGGCGACGCACCGATGAAGCCGTCGATACTGAAGAGGATGGCGGTGGGGTAGCTGCGCCGGAGCCGGTCCAGCGTCTGGGCGGTGTCGATCGGATGATCGGTTCGTAGCACCAGCTCGCGAGCCATCACCGCTTTGTTGAGGTCACCGGCCGCAATGCGCGATTTGGCGAAGCCGACAACTTCGTCACGCCAGATCGCAGGCGACAGTGTGGAAACCAGATCAAAACTGGTGGGCTCAGGCCCTTCCGGTACCGGTCGGTTGCCGACGGCAGAGATCTGTTCGAACGCCGAGGCCAGATCTACCGAAGCATCGTCGGCAGCCACCACCGTCATCCACCGGCGACCATCTGGGGCCCGGCCCAAGAGAGTTTCGGGCACCACGAGCGCACCGGCTTCCTTACGATTGAAGGGAAGTGCTCCAAACGCAACGGCACCTGTACCGGGTCCGGTTGCGGTGGAGGCCGGATCCGAGCCGATCGTCATCAGCTCGGCAGAGGCGCTACTCAGATCGTCCAAGGATGCCACTTCGATACGGAACGCTTCACCAAGACCGGCGAGTTGCACGCCGTCCCGGCTCCACAACAATCCCGTCCGCGCCCCCAAGGCAACAAGATCGGGGACGGTGTCCATCCAGATGGTGGTGGCAATCACGCCACCACGGTAACGGGCGGGAGGAAACAGCGAGGACTCGGCCACAATGGGGGAGTGGACCAGACGTTCAGCGCCCTCGTGCCGGCCCCGCTTCAGTCTGTTCAGGCCGCCCTTGCGGACCTCCGGAGTTACCAACACTGGTTGGACCTGGTGGACGAGGTGGAAGTGGCCGACTCTGCCGAAGGGGATCCCGGTCCCGCTTATTTCGTAACGCTCATCGCCAGGCTTGGACCGTTCGCCCGCCGCAAGCGCCTGCGAATGGTCCGCACTCAATTCGGTCCCGAAGGAGCCACATTCGAGCGCCGCGAGATCGACGGGCGGGACCACTCGGCCTGGGTCCTGGGCGCAACGGCCATGGGCCAGCCCACTACGGTCGCCATGCGGTTGGCCTACGGCGGATCACTCTGGTCAGACGCGCTCGCGAGCGTGCTGGAAGCCCAGGTAAACGGTGCGGTTGACCCTCTCGCCTCCTACGCCATGGCCCATCACGGCTTCGATACCGACCCGCCCCAGTGAGACTGATGGCGTGAGCGATCTCACCGCATTGGCGCTCCCCGGCGGAGCGTCGTTTGTGACCGCACTACGAGGCGAATGGGAGCGTGGTGCCGCCGTTGCTCCAATCGATCTGCGGCTGCCCAAAGCCGAGCGGGAGTTGTTGGTGGCCGAACTGGCCCCCACCCACATCATTGAAGAAGATGGCGAACGGCGAAAACTCCCAGGCGGACGACCGGTCGAAGCGGGCGATGCAGTCGTTGTGGCCACCAGCGGGTCAACCGGAGGGCCCAAAGGCGTCGTGCTTACCCAGAACGCAGTTGCGGCCTCAGCAAGAATGACCAGCGATGAGCTGGGGATTGACCCAACGGTTGACCGATGGCTGTGCTGCCTCCCCGTCGCTCATATCGGGGGGCTGTCTGTTGTGATGCGAGCCCTGCTGACCGAAACACCGCTCGAGATTCATGATCGCTTCAACGCCGATCGAGTCATGGATTCGGTTGTCAGCAGCGGTGTCACCAGGGTTTCTCTTGTCACTCGAGCCCTCGCTCAGGTGGATCCAACCGCCTTCACAACAATCCTTCTCGGAGGCGCTGCTCCGCCGGCCGGTCGCCCTTCCAACGTCATCGCCACCTACGGCAGTACCGAGACCGGTTCTGGTGTTGTCTACGAGCGACGCTCCCTCGCTGGAGTTGAGCTCCGTACGGACCGCGACTCTCAACTGTGGGTGCGATCGCCGACGCTTTTGCGCTGCTATCGAGATGGAACCGATCCCAAGGACGCCGAGGGTTGGTATCCCACCGGTGACGCCGGCATTGTTTCGGCCGACGGTGTGCTCAGCGTGTCGGGTCGTATGGCTGATGTCATCGTGACCGGTGGCGAAAAGGTCTGGCCCGCTCGAATCGAACCACTCATCGCCGCCCTGCCCGGTGTTACCGGGGTGGTCGTTGTTGGTCGGGAGCATCCGGAGTGGGGTCACGAGGTGGTGGCAATCATCGAACCAGCCAGCGTTGGGGCGCCGCCATCGCTGGAGCAGATCAGGGAGGCTGTGACCGCTGTGCTGCCTCCGTGGTGGGCGCCGAAACGTTTGGAACTCGTAGAAGCTCTGCCTCGAACAGCGCTTGGCAAGATCCGACGCAACCAGCTCTAGCTGGACCCGATCTCAGAGTTCACGTCTCGTGCCCCGGACGATGGAGAGCAACTCCGCCAAGTGTCGAACCTGGGAGTCGCTCAGGCCTCCAAAAAACGCTGCGTCCACGGCGTGAATAGCCGTGTACATCTTCTCGGCGAGGTCGGCGCCCTTCGGCGTGAGAGACACGAAATGGGACCGTCGATCTCTGGGGTTGCTCGTTCGATCGATCAGGCCGTCACGCTCCAGTCGATCGATGCGGTTCGAGGTTGCACCCCGCGTCGTCCGGAGGCTCTTGGAGATTTCGGTGATCTGCAAGCCGGAAGGCCCAGATCGTCGGAGAAGAACGATGGTGTCGTAGTCGGCGACGCCGGTGATGCCCTGACCGGCAAAGTGCTTGAGTTGTTTGTTGTGGGCGGCGGCCAGAACCCGAGCAGCCCGCTGAAACCTGGTTGCCATGGCCGTGAGGTCAACATCAAAATCAGCACCGGGAACAAGGGCGGACCACTCTTTGGCGGAGGCCGATGAAAAATCGTCGTTAGATGACCACGCGCCGGATTTGGCAGATGACGGTGCGCTCACACGCGGTCTTCAACGGCGTCCGTGGTGCTGAGGTCTTCAGCATCGTCCGGGTTCAGAACAACGTTCACAATGGCAGCCAAGACCGCCAGGAGCGGTGCGACCAGCACGACGTTGGTCCCGAGATCGGTTACCACCCACAACGCGAAGGCCACGGCACCTACCGAGACCCAGTGATCGCGAATCACTTCGGCAACGACCAGCGTGATTGCTCGTGCCGGGAAGCCAGCGTGGTGGGAGCCTTTGTGACCTGGATCGGTTCGGTGGTGGATGCCTGTTGAGAGATGAAGCATTTGGCGTTCCTTGCTGCAGATTGTCTCAACCATCTGTCGTAAGACTAACTGTTGTACGGAGAACTATATCTCGCTGACCATAGCCCAGGAAGGGGACGTTGTGCCCACGTCTGGTTACTTTCTGTGAGATTCGGTGCCGCGGTGGTGGGAAGCCTCACCTTTCACTCACACTCAGTCGTCAGGCCGCCCTGCGAGAGGTTTGAAACTGGGAGGTGAATGCTCTGGGGAACACCCCCGCCCTGGGAACAGCAGCGCAGTAGGTTGAGAGCATGGTGTCTGAAATTTTCGATCCGGCGGCGTGGGACGTGGTGGAGGGATTCGGGTTCACTGACATCACCTATCACCGGGCGCGCAAGGTAGGAGCGGTTCGTATCGCTTTCAACCGCGCGGAGGTAAGGAATGCTTTCCGGCCGCACACGGTGGATGAGCTCTATCGAGCTCTGGACCACGCCCGGATGAGCAGCGATGTTGGTTGTGTGCTGCTCACTGGCAACGGTCCCAGCCCCAAGGACGGCGGGTGGGCGTTCTGCTCCGGCGGCGATCAACGAATTCGCGGCAAGGACGGGTACAAGTACACCACCGACGACGCTCAGACAGCTGATCAAATCGACCCCGCCCGGGCTGGTCGTCTCCACATCCTGGAGTGTCAACGCCTGATACGGATGATGCCCAAGGTTGTCGTTGCCGTCGTGCCGGGATGGGCGGCGGGCGGTGGCCATTCATTGCACGTTGTTGCCGACCTCACGCTCGCCAGCCAAGAACACGCTCGTTTCAAGCAGACCGACACCGACGTAGCCAGTTTCGACGGGGGCTTCGGCAGCGCCTATCTGGCCCGCCAAGTAGGCCAGAAGACGGCGCGGGAGATCTTCTTCTTGGGCCGCACCTACACCGCCGAGGAAGCGTTCGCCCAGGGGGCGGTCAACCTGGTGGTTCCCCATGCGCAATTGGAGTCAACGGCTCTGCAATGGGCTGCGGAGATTTGTAGCAAGTCCCCAACCGCTCAGCGCATGGCCAAGTTTGCGTTCAACCTCATCGACGACGGGTTGGTGGGTCAGCAGGTGTTTGCCGGCGAGGCGACCCGCCTGGCCTATGGAACCGATGAGGCTCAAGAGGGTCGAGACGCCTTCCTGGAGAAACGTCCGCCAAACTGGGATGAATATCCCTACGCCTACTGAGTTGGGTGTGGGATCTCCGAAGCCTGGCCAGCTCCCATAATTGCTCCGGCAACAGCCGCTGCGTGGGAGAGATGACACGCATGACCTGCTCCGGGAATGGCCTCGAATCGAGCTGTTGACCCCATGGAGGCGACGAGCTGCTGACCGATCTCAACGAACTTCAGATCCTCGGCCCCGGCGATCACCAGCGTGGGGGTAGCAAGGTCCGCCAGCTGGCCCCACAGCGGCTCCATCGAGCCCGTTCCTCGAAGCTCCAGCGTCTCGGGCACGCCCGAGCCCCAGTGCTCCAGCCGTTCAGCTCGGCATTGCTGCTCCCCCGTGAGCCCGGCAAAGAGAGGGAGAGATAGCCAATAATCGAGAAAGGCCGGCGGGCCTTCCCTTCGTAGTCGGGCCGCAAGCTCACCATCGGCCGACTGTCGCTGCTGGCGCTCCCGCTGGTCAGCCACGCCAGCGGTTGCACCGATGAGCACCAGTTGGCGGGCGAGATCAGGTTGCTGCAATGCTGCGGCCAGGGCCATGCGGCCGCCCATGGAATACCCCACCAGCGAGTCCGCCGCAAAGGGTAGAGCGGCGAGTGTCTCGGAGATCAGCTCTACGGCCTCGGCGAAGGTGGTGTTGGCGTAGCCACTGCTGCCGTGGCCCGGGAGATCCACCGCCCAGACCGAATGGGATTGGCCGAGTTGGGCAGCAAACGCACCCCAGGCAAGGCGGTTTTGTGTGAACCCGTGGAGAAGCACGAGCACCGGTGCCGTTGACGGGTGTGGCCCGGCGATGTGCTCAATCGTTAGAAAGCTCATGGCGGCACCTAGGGAGATTCCATCGTCCGGCGAGCTGATTTAGTTGTGAACTCCTCCAGGAGCTCATGTTCCGGCTGGGGTGCCACGCCGGGCGATGACGGAACCCGTACACAACCCTCCACCATCTCAATGTCGGGCCAAGGGTCCCGGAGCAACCAATGGCGGGCCGGTGAGAGATCCCCGGTGAGCGTGCAAGCATCGTTGGCGGCGACCACGGCCAACGCATGCCTCCCCAGGCCGGATTCCAGCATTCCTCCGGCCGACGCAGCCACTTCGTTCTCCTCGCACCATGCCAGCAACTCGAAGGCAGCGAAGAGGCCGCCAAGGCGGGCGGGTTTCACCACCACCGCGGAACACGCCCCCACCTTCACCAACTCCTGAATCGCCATGAAATCGGTGGCACTTTCATCGGCGGCAACGGTGACGCCAGTGGCAACGAGGTCTGCCGCCAGACCAACCTGGGTTGGCGCAAAGGGCTGCTCGATAAGGGCGACCCCTTCTTCTGCGAGCTCGGCCACCTCCGCAAAGCTGGTGGAATCGAAACTGCCATTGGCGTCGACGTGGATCTCGGCGTTCGGAGCACAGGAGCGGACGGCTCGCACAAGGTCCCTCGGCGGGACTCCGCTTCGACTGGACGGGACAATCTTCAGCTTGATTCGCTGGAAGCCGCGTTCTGCCATCTGGCTGGATTCTTTCATGCTCTCGTCCAGGCTGGCGAGCGGGAGAACTGCGCCCGCCGGTACGAGGGAGCGTTCCACTCCCAAGTAGTCAGCCAAAGAGACCCCTCGTTGTTTCAAACGCAGATCCAATTCCGCCATCTCCAATGCGGCCATTGCCATCGGAAATCGGTTGATGAGCTCCTGCCCTCCAGCTCGAGCGGAGAGCTCGGGCGAAGTGCTGAGCACATCGAACGAGGAAGCAGCCGATTCCGTGGAATAGCCCACCCGATTCAGCGCCGAGCACTCGCCCCACCCCCGATCGCCGTCCGGGCTTTCCAGTTCCACGACGCTGAGGAGGCGGTTCGGTTCTGGTTGGGAATCGTGCGCTGTAGCCAGGGTGCGCCTGGTGGGGAGCGATAAGAGTCGAACGGTCAGCGTCCACGAGGCCATTGCTACAAACCGTACCGCCGAGGTGTAGGCCCAGGGTGTTCCTGCCGCCAGGCGAACGACCGCCGGCCCACCACCGGCTGGGCCGCGGTGCAGTCAAGGGCCTCTCCCGCCAGTCGCATTGCCCATCAAGGGCACCGAGAACCTCGCCGATCATCCTGACGATGGCGCCATCCATGAATACACCGGCGAAAGACTCGAATTGGACCAGTCGACCCGTGCTGGGTCGGCTCTTGCAGTTTTCCCTGTTTGTGGTGCCGTTCGTTCTGGCCTTTTTCGTGTCGCTGGCCATCGCCAAAGGGCTCCCCGCGGCAGAGACACGGGGCGGACAGTTCCTGACGATTTTCTTGTTGCTCTTTGTCGCACTGGTTGTGATGATCGCCACTGAACGTCTCGCCCGTCTCGCCGCACCCATAACGGTCCTGCTGCGGATGACGATGCTGTTTCCCGACAAAGCCCCCAATCGGGTGCGTTTGGCAATGCGCTGCTCTTCCACCGACGAGTTGCGCCGCACGCTGATCGAGGTCAACGAGAGCGGGCTGGGGAGTTCGGCCAATGAGGCCGCCGAGACCTTGATGGTTCTGGTGGCTGCGCTCAGCCGACACGATCGAATGACCCGGGGCCACAGTGAGCGGGTCCGGGCCTACGCCGATGTCATCGCCGGCGAGATGGGGTTGAGTAGCGAAGATCGGTCCAAGCTTCGATGGGCTGCCCTCCTACACGACGTCGGCAAGATGCAGATACCGGGTCAGATTCTGAACAAACCCGGTCGGCTTACCGACGTTGAGTATGAGATTGTGAAGCAACACGCCGCAATCGGCGGTGACCTCGTAGAACCGCTCCGAGACTTTCTTGGTCCATGGGCGGACACGGTTGCCCAGCATCACGAGCGGTGGGACGGCGGCGGGTATCCGAAGGGCTTGGCCGGAACGGATATCTGCCTCGGGGCGCGAATCGTGGCTGTGGCCGACACCTTCGACGTCATCACATCCCTCCGGTCCTACAAAGAACCGCTGCCGGCCGTACAGGCCCGAGTAGAGATCGCCCGGTGTGCCGGGTCACAATTCGACGCCGACGTTGTCAAGTCGTTTCTCCAGATCGGCATCAGTCGCTTTCGGTGGCATCTGGCGCCGCTTTCGGTGTTCACCCAGATTCCCCAGTTTGTTGCCATCATGTCACCCGTGGCCGGTGGCATGACAACGGTGGCAGCGACCTCAGCACCCGTCCTGATGGCGGGAGCCGCCACGATGGGGATGATTGCGGCAACGGAGCCGATGGCCCCGTTGGAGCTTCCCGCAGCGGATGAGTATGCGGTCGTAGAAGCACTCCGCGAAGCCAAGCCCCGGATCACCGTGGATGGATCGGCAGCCACCGTTACCAGCTTTGACGTCACCACCACCGTTCAACTCCGCTCCACAACCACAACGACCAGTCCCGGCGAAACAACCACGACGCGTCCCTCCACTGTCAGGACTTCGGTCATGGTGACGACAACCGCGAAACCGGTGTCCGCGATCGCGGTGTCGTCCACCACCTCAAACTCGACTTCCACGACGTCAACGACTGCCAACGACGTCAACGACGCAACGGCCCACTACGACCACCACCGCCGCTACCGGACCGAATCCTCCCGACGGCCAGCTGCCAGATCGCATCGGTAGCTGCGTTGGCTATCCCGGTCTAACCGCGCGGCAGTTCCGGAATGCCAGCTGGGTCAATCTCAGCGGCTGCGACCTCAGCGGCGTCTCGCTTGCCGGGTTTGACTTGTCTGGGTCCGATATCCGCTATGGCTCGCTGGTGGGGGCCAACTTCAGCGGTGCGGACCTGAGCGATGCAAGGATTCGTGATTCCGTGCTGGACGGAACCAACTTCTCCGACGCCGACCTGTCGGATCTCATTCTCCGGGATGTCTCGGCCGTCGGTGCCGATTTCACCGGAAGCAAGTTGGTCAGCACGGAATTTGTATGGACCGACCTCGGCGGATCGACCTTCAGCGGCTCAAACCTCGACGACGTAGAGTTCAACAAAGTCAATCTCGAAGGCGCCAACTTCGCCGACTCCACCATCATCGATTCGGCATTCGTATGGGTCAATGCCAGCGGCGCCAACTTCGATCGCGTCTCGTTCAGCGAGGTGGACATGGAAAAGATCGACCTCACCGATGCATCGGCCCGGTATGGCAACTGGTCATCAGTGTCGGCCGAGGCAGCGTCAATCGGCGGCCTCAAGTTTTCTGGAACTGCAATGACCAACGTTGATTTTGAGGATGCTACGGGGACACCGGTGCTGGGGGACTACGCACCATGGACTGGGGTGACCTGCCCGGACGGCGCCGCGGCAGTGGACCGTTCTTGCAGCTGGCAATAGTTGCGCTCGGGCGATCGTGCCCGTCTCTGGTATCGTTTAAACCGTCTCAATAGAGGCCGTCAACCCAGCGAAGTCCGGTGTGATTCCGGCGCTGTCCCGCAACTGTCATGCCTCATTGGTGATACCACCGGCCGAGGACGAGCCAGGTCGCCTGGGACCGATCAACTGTCCAGCCGGTTCGGTGGACCTTCCCGAGGTAGGAAACAAACTTGAGCAACCTTTTCGCCCGCCCGCTGCTACTGCTTGCAGCGTTCACCATGTTGACCGCAGCTTGTGGCGGTAGCGATCCCGATCAAGCCGGAGCAACGGTTGACGAGCCCACGGAAACAACAACAACGACCGCCGCGGCGACGTCTACGATCGAGGCCGAAATCATTGATTTTCCGGTGTCGATCGACACTTTGAACGGGACGGTCACGATCGTCGATCGTCCCCAGCGAATCGTGAGCCTTTCGGCTTCTGCGACCGAGATACTTTTTGCAGTCGGCGCCGGTGGTCAGGTGATTGCGGTCGACAGCTTCTCCAATTTCCCGGCCGAAGCACCGTTCACCGACCTGAGCGCCTTCGAGCCGAACTTAGAAGCGATCAGTACGTATGAACCAGACCTTGTCATCACCAGCTTTGATCCGGAGAATGCTCTCTCCGAGGCTTTTGCATTACTCGATGTTCCTGTCCTCATCCAAGGGGGCGCCCTGAGCCTGGACGACACCTATGGCCAAATCGCCGAGATCGGCCTTGCCACCGGCAATGTAGATGAGGCGGCTGCCGTTATCGACCAGATCCGAGAGCGGATCGACGTTGCGATCGCCCGAACGGTCGGTACCGATTCTCTACGCATCTACCACGAACTCGATGACACCTACTACAGCGTCAGTTCGGCTTCGTTCCTCGGCGATATTTATGATCAGCTCGGGTTCGAAAACATCGCCGACCCGGCTGACCCTGATGGCTATGGGTACCCCCAGCTGACTCCAGAGTCGATCGTGGAGGCCGACCCGCAACTGATCATCATCACGGACCAGGTGGGTTACACCACCGACGACGTGGCGGCCCGGCCTGGCTGGAATTCGATCAGCGCAGTGTCCAACGGTGCAATTGAGCAGGTCAATGCCGACATCGCTTCTCGGTGGGGCCCCCGCATCGCTGATTACGTCGAGCAGATGGCCGAGATTGCCACTGCGGTGAAGACCGGCTGATGATGTCTGCAGTCGAAATGACCCACCCCAGTGCCCGAGTACTGGCCCGGTCTTTTCGGCTGCCGCTCGGGAAGACGGCCCTTTTCGTGGGCCTTCTCGCTGCCGTTTGTCTGCTATCACTCGGCAGCGGGGCCGCCGGCTTGCCAGTCTGGGGAGTGGCCCGTGAGTTGCTCGATTCGCTTCCGTTTGTGTCGGTGGACTCCGGGCTGACCGACCGCCAGACCACCATCCTGCTCCAATTACGCCTCCCTCGGGTAGTACTGGGAGGGATGGTTGGCGCATCGTTGGCTCTCGCCGGTGCCGGATACCAAGGGGTCTTTCGGAACCCGCTGGCCGACCCATTCCTTCTGGGGATTGCGGCAGGGTCTGGCCTGGGGGCCTCGGTGGCGTTTGTGTTCGACATCGACGTGGCCATTGGGCCGTTCGGCTCGGTGCAGTTGTTGGCATTCGTAGGCGCACTTGTTGCGGTGGGCGTGGCGATGACCATCGGGCGAGCCGCCCCCGGCCAGACCGCATCGCTGCTCCTCGCCGGGATTGCCTCCGCTTCATTCTTCACGGCCCTCCAAACTCTCTTGCTCAGCAGAGACATCACCGCTCAGCGCTCGATTCTCGCATGGTTATTCGGAACGCTGATCACCGCCAACTGGGAGCGAGTCGGCATCGTTGGCTTCTACCTCGTCGTCTGTGGCGGTGTTCTCTTCGTCTTGCGCCGTCAACTCGATGTCCTACGCGTTGGAGAGTCCGAGGCTCTCACGCTCGGCGCCCAGCCGCATCGCATTCGGCTGATCGTGATCATCGCAGCGTCGCTTCTCACCGCCGCCGCCGTCTCGGTGAGCGGACTGATTGCATTTGTTGGCCTGGTCGTCCCGCATGCGGTCCGCCTGGTGGCCGGATCGTCGTACCGAACGGTGGTGCCGCTCTCGGCCGTGGGGGGAGCTGCCTTTCTCATAGCGGCAGATTGGCTGAGCCGAACCGTCATTTCGCCAGCGGAGGTTGGCATCGGGGTGATTACCGCGTTTGTGGGCGCACCGTTCTTTGCGTTCTTGCTGTGGCGGGCCAGGGCCGGCGCGCTGTGAGGAGGCGAACTTGACAAGAGTGACCGCAGTCCAGATTGATGATCTCGCGATTCGTTATGGCGATCGAACAGTTCTCTCCGACGTGAGCCTACGAATACCCGCTGGCCAGTGGACCGTGATCCTTGGTGCGAACGGTGCTGGCAAGTCCAGCCTGCTCGCTGCGATCGTGGGTATCGGGCCCGGGGCGCGGGCGGTCACGTTTCCCATGCCGTCGACGGAGGCGAAGCGACGATCCACATTCATCGCATTTGTTCCACAGAAACCGGAACTACCGGCAGGGATGAGCGTGGCCGAGTATGTGCTTTTAGGTCGAACCGCACATCTCGGGTGGCTACGAAGCGAGAGCAACAGTGATCGCACCAGCGCCGCTGCAGCGATGACCAGGCTCAATGTGGCTTCGTTCGCAGACAGACTGCTGTCGGAACTCAGCGGCGGTGAAGCTCAGCGAGTGGTGTTGGCCCGGGCCTTGTGTCAGGATGCGCAGATCCTTGTGCTCGATGAACCGACGGCATCGCTGGATGTGGGCAGGCAGATGGCCGTGCTCGAACTGGTCCGTGAACTGGCTCATACCGAGGGTCTCACCGTGGTCTCTGCTCTTCACGACCTCACATCGGCAGCGCGCTACGGGGACAATTTCGTACTGTTGGGGGATGGGGAGGTCGCCGCTCAAGGAGTAGCGGATGACATCATGCAACCCGCCGTGTTGAGTAGACACTACGGCGCAACGATGCATCGGATCGAGGGACCCGACGGCCTTCCGGTACTCGTGCCGATCCGGAGCAGTCTTGCTGAACCCACCGTTGCAGAGACCGTTTCGCAGACAACACGAGCAGCAGAGAAAGTGGCAGTTGATACAAATGGCTGAGAACGAGATACCCACCGAGGCCCCCAAGAAGGATCAATTCAAGACTGCGCCCAGCGTGGTTGTAGTCAACACCGGCCATGGCAAGGGGAAGTCCAGCGCTGCATTTGGCGTTGTCCTCCGCAGCCTTGCGCTGGATTGGCCGGTGGCGGTGGTGCAGTTCCTGAAAAGCGGGGACTGGCACGTTGGTGAGGAGAAGATGTGCCGGCAGTTGGGTGTGGAGTGGTTCGCAGCTGGCGACGGTTTCACCTGGGATTCGGATGATTTGGACGAATCGCGGGCGATGGCCGTGGCGGCATGGGCATTCGCCAAAGACCTGATCGGTCGCGGCGAGCACCGCCTCGTTGTGTTGGACGAGATCTCTTATGCGATGACCTGGGGCTGGATCGATCCGGCCGACGTGGCTGCCACCGTGGCCGATCGCCCCGTGAAGACCAACATGGTGATCACTGGCCGGGACATGGCCCAAGAGGTCATCGACGTGGCCGACACGGTCACCGAGATGAAGGTCATCAAGCACGCCTTCGACCGCGGCATCGTTGCCAAGAAGGGCATCGACTACTAGTCCCTACGGCCGAAATTCCTGTCGACAGCCACACTCAGTGTGGCTATCAAGAGGAAGAAAGCTCCGAATGTGGCTGGGGACAGGAAGAAGGTCCGCAGCCTTCTGCCGGACCATATCGTTGGGTGCGTGACCCCGGCTGTCGAAGCACTCCGCCGCGGCAGGATCAACCACGAACTCCTGTCCTATGAGCATGATCCCACCGCCGATAGCTACGGACTGGAGGCGGCCGAGGCGCTTGCCCTCGACCCGGCGGCTGTTTTCAAGACCCTAATAGTGGACGTTGCGGGGCTCGGCCTGGCGGTGGCGGTTGTTCCGGTGTCGGATCGTCTGAACCTGAAAGCGGTGGCCAAGGCCCTTTCGGCCAAGAAGGCGGCGATGGCCGACCATGCGCTCGCCGAACGGACCACCGGCTATGTGTTGGGCGGCATCAGCCCGCTGGGCCAACGCAAGCAGCTGCCTACGGTGATCCACGAGACCGCCGCGAGCTTGGAACTGATGCATGTCAGCGGCGGGCGCCGGGGTCTCGAAATCGCCATGGCTCCACAGGACCTCATCGCAGCAACCCGGGCCATCGTTGCCCCCATCGCTGCTACCAGAAGTTGATGTGATCCCCTTTGGGTATGACACCCTGCCAATTTAGATCAATAGCTATTGACAACGTTGCTGAATGCAGGCACGATGCACAAATGACAACAACGACCGCCTCGCTCACCGAGGCAGATATTGAACTTCAAGCCATCAATCGGAATGCACAGGCACAGCGAAGGGTGGGGTACATGGCCGCTCTGGCATTGTTCTTCACCGTCGCTGCAGCGCAAATCTTCGTCAAACTGATCTCCTTGGCACTCGACCCACAAGACCCCGGCGTTCTGATCTCCACGGGGCAGGTGGCCAACTACGTCTGGTGGCTGCTGATCTGCCTCACAGCGGTCGCCGCCAGCATCGCATACGGATTGCGCTTGCGACGTCTGTTGCCAGCCTAGTTTGCAGCCGTGAGCCGTGCCGAAGGCATACTTCGGCATGGAACATGTTCGGTTTGGATCTACCGGCCTCAGGGTGTCCCGGCTTTGCCTGGGAACGATGACCTTCGGGATCCAGGTCGATGAGGCGAACAGTAGGGCAATTCTCGACGCCGCCGCCGAGGCGGGCATTACCTTCATCGACACCGCCGACGCCTACCCCATGGGCGCTTCGGCTGGAGATGATCGGCAGGGCCTCACAGAAGAGATCATTGGCCGATGGCTCAGCGGCAAGCGGGACGATTTCGTCCTCGCCAGCAAGGGCAGCGCCCCGATGGGTGCCCGACCGTGGGATCGGGGGAATTCCCGCAAGCATCTAATCGAAGCATGCGAGAACAGCCTGCGTCGACTCAAGACCGATTACCTCGATCTCTACCAACTGCACGGTACCGACTTTGACACGCCGCTCGAAGAAACGCTCGGGGCGCTCAATGATCTGGTCACGGCAGGCAAGGTCCGCTACATCGGTGTGAGCAATTGGCCCGCATGGCTTCTGGCTCGCAGCCTCGGGGTTTCCGAGCAGCGCGGGTGGGCGAAATTCGCTTCGGTCCAGCCCCGCTACAGCCTCCTCTTCCGACAGATCGAGCATGAACTGCTGCCCATGTGCGCCGCCGAGGGCCTGGCGGTCATTCCCTACAATCCGCTTGCCGGGGGGATGCTGTCGGGCAAGCACCGGGCCGATCAGCCCGCCGCGGAAGGCACCCGGTTCGGTCTGGACCTCCCCGGCGACTACTACAACGAGCGGTATTGGAAGGACGCCGAGTTTGCTGGCGTAGAGGCGCTGCGTCCGCTTGCCGAAGAGGCGGGCATATCGATGGTGACACTGGCGATCGCGTGGGCGTTGGCGAACGACACTGTTACCGCTCCAATCGTCGGCGCTAGCCGTCCCGAGCAGTTGGCCGATGCGGTCGAGGCGACCCAAGTGGTGCTCGATCCCGAATTATTGGAGCGCGTCAACGCTGCCACCCGCCACTTCCGCCTTACCGAGCCGGTGGTATGGGGTTGATTGAGACCAAATCCCTGCCAACAGCCACAAAGCGACGTTCTGCCGGCGTCACAGCCACACTGAATGTGGCTCTCAACAGGAATTTGAGCGGACGCGGCGCGTTAGAGGCGTTCGATGATCATGGCCATACCCTGACCGCCACCCACGCACATGGTCTCCAGACCGATGGTCTTGTCGGAATCCTTGAGGCCGTTGATGAGGGTGGTCATGATCCGGGCGCCGGTCATGCCGAATGGGTGACCCAGGGCGATGCCGCCACCGTTGACGTTGAGCTTGTCATGATCGATTCCCAGATGTTTGGCGGAGGGCAGCACCTGGGCTGCGAAGGCCTCGTTGATTTCCACCAAATCGACATCGTCGATGGTCATGCCCGCCCGAGCCAGCGCCATCCGGGTGGCTTCCACCGGACCCAATCCCATGATCTCGGGATTCAGGCCGGTCACACCACTGCTGATGATGCGCGCCAGCGGGGTGAGACCCAGTTCTTTGGCCTTGATGTCGCTCATAACGATCACCGCAGCAGCGCCGTCGTTCAGCGGACAGGCGTTACCGGCGGTCACGGTGCCGTCGGGGCGGAACACTGGCTTGAGCTGACTGATCTTTTCGTACTCGGTCCCGGGGCGAGGGCCATCGTCCTTGGCGAGGGTGGAGCCATCGGCAAGCGTGATGGGGGTGATGTCCATCTCAAAGAAGCCGCGGTTGATGGCTTCTTCGGCCCGGTTCTGGCTGCGCACGCCCCAGCGATCCTGCTCCTCACGAGTGACGCCTTCGATCTGAGCGACGTTTTCGGCGGTTTGGCCCATGGAGATATAGACGTCGGGGAGGCCTTCGGGGGCTTTCCACTCGTCCGCTCCGCCCTGTTCGCGGGCCACGGTGCGGGCGTGAGCCTCACCAAATATCGGGTTCACGGCGTCGGCGTTGTCGGATGCCCCGTTTCCGTACCGACTGACGAACTCCGAACCTGCCGCCATGAAAATGTCGCCCTCGCCGGCTTTGATCGCGTGAGCAGCCATTCGAATGGTTTGGAGCGAACTGGAGCAATAGCGGTTGACCGTGACGCCCGGGACATTGGGGAGCCCGGCCATCACTGCAACGACGCGAGCCATGTTGAATCCCTGTTCACCGGCAGGTGAACCGCATCCGAGCATCAAATCCTCAATCAGGTTGGGATCGAGTTCGGGAACTTTGGCCAGGGCGGCCTTCACGATCTGAGCGGTGACGTCGTCCGGTCGCTCGTCTTTCATGGAACCTTTGAAGGCTCGGCCGATCGGGCTGCGGGCGGTGGCGACGATTACTGCTTCAGGCATCTCTCCAGAGTACAGAAGTTGACCGGCCGGTCAACTTCGCGTTGTGTTTCCGAAGAGTTCTGTGGGAGGAGGTCCTGGTTGGCCAGTAGGGCGTCGAGTGCCTTCTCCGCAAGAGTGGCGAATTCACCCTGGGTGAAGGCGACGATGTGGAATCGGCGGAAACGTCGAGGCGTCGAGGCGTCGACGAGGCCATCGCTGCCGCGGGTGGCAACTATCGGTACGCTGGCCACAACTGGGGTCCAGGCGCGTTTTTGACCTAATCGGGAGACTGAAGCTCATGGAATTCCAACCCGCTCATGGCTCCGCTGCACCTGATACATCGTTGCCGGCGCCAATACCTACCGGTACGGACACCTACTACGCCGACCGTCTTGCCGACTTCGAGCGGCGTCACGCCGAGGTTGATCCGCCCCCCTACTACGCGGAGTTTGGCGACAAGTGCCTGCACCAGTTTCGGCTTGTTCAACCGGAGCTGAGCGAACCCGGCCAGGTGTGGCTCGAGATCACCTTGTGCACGCTGCAAGAGATGATGGAGGACAAACGGCGCAACGACCCGCACGAGTTCGCCGAGCTGGAGCTTGACGGCGACGCCTTCCAGAAGTTTGCATCGGGCACGCATTCGAGCGCCTACGTGGAATCCGGTCTGTTCGAACTCCCCGCTACTGACCTGTGGAAAATTCTCCGAACTCCCGATGCATCTGATCTGCTAACTGTCGAGGGCATGACCGAGATCGCAAAGGTTGTCGGCCAACTCGAAACCGAAGACGTCGCTGAAATCGCTACCGCGACGCTGGGAGACCTGGCAGGGGAGTAGACGGTCAGTCGGCTACAGAGAGGGAGCCCGGGAGCGGTAGGCCGCCACCATGGTGGCGGCGAACCAGGTGCCCCCGAAAACAGTGACCGGCCACCAGAACTCGCCGCTCCATCGTTCCAGGAACTCATACCCGAGACCCCGCCCGAAGCCGATGGCGCTGATCCCCATGGCGATGGTTTGCCAGCGGGCGCGGTAAGGGAAGAGACCAAGCGCTTCGCCGCAATAGGCCACCGTTGCGGGGATGCACAGGATCCAGATGGCCGTCATGTCCCATGAGCGGGGCCAGAGTTCGACGCCAGCGGCGAACAGTATGGCGATCAGCGTGCCGATGGGATAGAGCAAGCTGCACCGTCGGCAAATCCAGTGGCCTCGAACGTGAACGCACCGATCGGCGTAGTGCTCGGGCCAGCGATGCGCCAGCCACATGTTTCGCTGGGCCTGGTCAGCCGAGACCACAGTGCCATCCGGAAGAAGAGTGCCATCGGCAGCCGCGGCTGGAGCAGGAGAGTCGGACGAGAGCTTCAGGACTGCGTCGTCGGAGCCTCCCTTTGCGTACTTGGCCAGCACTTCCGCCCGTTTGGCTTCAAACGCAGCATCGAGATCCGACGACGCAGTCACCCTGGTACTTTCGGTAGCTTTGCCGCCGGCGTTAGCGTTTTGGCTGTTGCCGAGACGGGGGTCAGCCGATTTGAGTCAGCAGCCATTCACGATGTTCAGCCTGAGTGGGCCGAGCCAGCTGATTGGCCGCCGTTGTGATTTTGCGCATCAGAGCGGGAACGTCGCTGAGGGTCCCGTCTCGGTCGAGCGCCTTTTGCAGCAACACACATAACGCCTGATGGCTTCTGAACCGAGGTTCAGAGTTGGCGATTCCGATGCTGGAGTAGATCAGTCCTAGATGCCGGCAGCTGTCATCCAGTTTCTGAAGATTGCTCAGCGTTGGGTCGGAGCGGAAACAGGACCACCGCTCACCGAAATCCACGAAATGAGATGTTGCGAGGGTGATGATGGGTTTGGCCTTCAACTTGGCTGTGCTGGTGACGAGACGCGTTCGCATAGCACCCAGCACACTGAGGCTGTAGGCGAGCCGTTGGCGGAAGTCGGGGCTGAAGGGCGGTGCGGTCACGTTTCCTTCGCTTACCAGTTGTACGAGCGGGCGAAGTTGGTTCTTTACGGATTGGAACGGACGAACCTCCGCGGCGTCAGCTGACTCGGCGGCTTCGAAGATGGCGATCGCCATTGAAAGTCGAGCTAGCGGTTCTTGAACAGCGCGGAGGCTGGCGATGGGTTCACCCTCAACGGTGCTCAGCAACAGCGTGAGTTCATCGATCGATTGAATCGCTCGCTTACGGGTTCGTCGACCCTGCTGTTTTGAACTCATGCCACATCCTTGGTATCCGCCGCTATCGACCGTACCCGAGGCTCCATCGGTCGGAAACGGGTGGAATTGCATAGGTGGGGCGTGGTTGGCGAGGATACGGCAGGGTCCGTTGGACGCCGTTCGCCTGAACGGCAACAATCGTGGCCATGACGGATTCGGGATCATCAGACGCCATCGAGCAACTCATGGAGGAGCTTCGGACCTTCGAGTCATCTGAGGAATTCAAGGCTCAAGCACTAGTTAGCGACCGGTCGATGTACGAGGCCGCTGCGGCCGACCGGCTGGCGTTCTGGGCCGAGCAGGCCGAGCGTCTGGACTGGATCGAGCCGTGGAGCGAGGTCCTCGACTGGTCAGGCGCGCCGTTCGCCAAATGGTTCGTCGACGGCAAGCTGAACGTTTCGGCAAATTGTCTCGATCGACATGTTGCCAACGGCCTCGGCGACCGGGTGGCGTACTACTTCGAAGGTGAGCCGGGGGACAAGCGGACAATCACTTACGCCGATCTTTTCGCCGAGGTTCAACAGGCCGCCAACGCCCTCAAGGATCTCGGCGTGAAAAAGGGCGACCGCATAGCCATCTACATGCCCATGATTCCCGAGTTGCCCGTTGCCATGTTGGCGTGCGCTCGTATTGGGGCAGCCCACTCCGTAGTGTTCGGTGGCTTCAGCGCCGCATCCCTTTCGGATCGGATCATCGACGCCGAGGCGAGGGTGCTGATCACTGCCGATGGCGGTTATCGAAGGGGTGCACCGTCGATGCTCAAGAGCATCGTCGACGACGCCCTCCAATCCACACCTACGATCACCGACGTGCTCGTGGTGCAACGCATCGGTGATGCCGCCGATCCGGTCAACATGCAGGAGGGTCGAGACCACTGGTGGCATGATGTGGTGCCGAATTTCAGCGCTGACTGCCCTCCCGAGGTTATGGATGCCGAGGATCTGCTGTACCTCCTCTACACCTCGGGGACCACGGGCAAACCCAAGGGCATCATGCACACGACGGGTGGCTACCTGACGCAGGCGACCTTCACCCACCAGTATGTTTTCGACCTCCACCCCGAGACCGACATTTACTGGTGTGCCGCCGACATCGGCTGGGTAACCGGGCACAGCTACATCGTCTATGGGCCCCTGGCAAATGGTTGTACGTCGGTGATGTATGAGGGAACCCCGGACACGCCCCGGGAGGAACGTCGAACCGGCGATCGGGCGGACTGGGCCAAGGACCGCTTCTGGGAGATCATCGCCAACTATGGCGTCACCAAGCTCTACACCGCACCCACCGCCATCAGGACGTTCATGAAGTGGGGGACCCAATGGCCCGAGGGGCAGGATCTGTCGTCGTTGAAGGTGCTGGGGTCGGTTGGCGAACCCATCAATCCCGAGGCCTGGGTCTGGTATCACACCTACATCGGAGGCGGCCAGTGCCCAATTGTGGACACCTGGTGGCAGACCGAGACCGGTGCCATGATGATCGCCCCTTTGCCTGGGGTCACGATTCTGAAGCCTGGTTCGGCCAGCGGCACCCTGCCGGGAATCAGTGCCGAACTGGTGGACGATGCCGGTCAGCCGGTGGGTGTGCCCGGCGGCGGATATCTCACACTGACCGAACCGTGGCCGTCGATGTTGCGGGGGATCTGGGGTGATCCGCAGCGCTACAAGGACACGTATTGGAGTCGGTTCCCCGGCCGGTATTTCGCCGGGGATGGTGCCAAATTCGATGCCGACGGGGACATCTGGCTGCTGGGCCGGGTCGACGATGTCATGAACATCTCCGGTCATCGCCTGTCCACAACCGAGATCGAATCGGCCCTGGTTGATCATCCGGCGGTGGCCGAGGCCGCCGTTGTGGGACGCGACGATGCCACCACGGGCCAGGCCATCAGTGCATTCGTGATCCTGCGGGGTGGTGTGGAGGCCTCGCCCGAACTCCAGGCCGAGCTCCGGAACCACGTTGCGAAGCTGATCAGTCCTATCGCCAAGCCTGCCGATCTTGCCATGGTCCCTGAACTCCCCAAGACCCGGTCCGGCAAGATCATGCGTCGACTCCTGCGAGACATGGCCGAGGGCCGTTCGATCGGTGACACCACCACGCTGGCCGATCCGAGCATCGTCCCGATCATCGAAAAGGCGCTCAACGGCTAGGCGCGGTCTGCACTATCAATAGGCTCGGCGCGGTCCGAAACCGTTCCGATGATGGTTGACTAGTGGGGTGCGCGCCGTCTCTCGTCCACTCCTCACGTTTCTCGTTGCCGTCTCGTTCCTGGGAACTGGCTGCTCTGGGTTTCTCGGGGCAGGAACGGAACGGGTGGACCTGATCCAAACCCTCGAACTCCAAGCTGGCCTGGATTCCGCCGACGCCACCTGCGTGGCCGATGCGCTCTTTGACGACTCCGGCCTCACCCCTGATCAGATCAAAGATTTCACTCTAGGTGAGTATGATGAAGAGAATGAGCGCTACCAGGAGTACCTCTCGTATCAGGAAGCAGTCGATAGCGCGGTCAAGGCCTGTATCGGCTAGTTACGGCGCCATAGGCCAAATGGGCTAAAATTTGAGTCACATGACACCTCAGCCGATGGAGCGAAACGTGCCGATACATGAGAACATGGAAGCTGTGACCATCGAACACTCGGAGCTAATTCAACGGGTGGCCGAAATGCGGGCCGCCATCAACGGACAACTTTCCGACAAGAGTCGGATCGTCGATCACCTGCTCGACATCCGTCTTGATTCCGAAGCACCAGGCATCGTGGCGGTGGTCGACGAGCTTCTGATCGAGATGCCCGGCCTCACCGTGGTGGAGAACTCTTGGTGGAGGACGGCTCTCGACCGCCTCCAACTCGCCGTTGCCCCAACCGCTGTCTGACCTGGCTCGGGCCTCGCTATCCCTAGCCCTGGCTCCCTCAACCGGTAGATTCTCACAGTGAGTTCCAGCGGGTTTATCTTTGGCGTCGACCTCGACGGCGTGTGTGCCGACTACACAATTGGGTTCCGAGAGTTCGTGGCGGCACAGCGTGGCGTCCATCCCCAAACCCTGCCGCTCGAGCGGAGCTGGGACTTCAGCGAGTGGGGCCTGGATGAGCCCGAGTTCGCTCGCCTCCATCACAAAGCGGTCCAGGAAGAGCGGATGTTCCGCCACCTCCCGGCGATCGAAGGTGCGGCCGACGCCCTCTGGCGCCTCAGCGATGCCGGCATTTGGATTCGAATCATCACTCACCGCCTCTATGTGAATTGGAGTCACGAGGCCGCCGTGACCGACACCGTGCTCTGGCTGGATGAAGCGAAGATCCCCTATCGGGATATCTGTTTCCTTGGCGCGAAGCCCCAGGTGGAGGCCCACGTCTACATCGATGACGCCGAACATAACGTCACCGGCCTCCGCAAAGCCGGAAACGAAGTCATCGTCTTCGACCAGCCCTACAACCGGCACTTAGCTGGCCCGCGTGCCCATGATTGGAATGAGGTTGAGGATCTCGTCCTGGAACTGGCCAGCAAGCATGGCTGGCTCCAGCCTCAACTTCCTGGGATTGACAGTGGTGCCGACCGAATCTCTCGCAAGAAGATCAAGAAGATGGGGAGTTAGGCCCGCCCGGGCGCCGCAGCCAGATAGAAATGGATCCCGTGGGATCAAGCGGAATGAGCGGAAATCGGTGACGGGCGGTATCGACAGCTACGCCTTTGTTGTTGGCCCCGGTCACTGGGATCAAGCGGCGATGGACCGGGCCAAACTCTTTGCCATTCCTGCAACCGGTATCACCAGTTATGAACTGGTGCATGTGCGGGGCGCCCTCACCCATGGTGAACTCGACACCTTGGCTCGGACATTCTGTGTTGATCCGGTGGAGGGCTGGTGGGAGGATGCGCTGGCACCTCATCATGCTGCGCCCGGTCCGGGTCAGGGCCAGATCGAAACGGGGTTGCGCCCTGGCGTGACCGACCGCGAGGGCGCCGAACTCACGCGTGTGGCGCGAGCGGCCGGTCTGGAGGTCGAAGCTGCCACGATCGGTACTCGCTGGATCGTGGACGGTGATCTGTCTGACGATGCAACGAACCTTCTGGTCGATCGGGTACTGCACAACGAGGTGATCGAACGGTGGGCTGTTGGCCACCTGGATCCCTCGTTTGTTCATGCTCACGACGATTCTCCCGGCGTGAAGACGATCCCAATTCGGGGTTTGGACCACGAAGCGCTTGCGTCTGTCAATGCCGGGCGACGGCTCGGCTTGGATCCCAACGAGATGACCGTGATCGCCGCATACTTCGGAGAGCTTGATCGTGATCCCACCGACGCAGAGCTGGAGATGCTGGCCCAGACATGGAGCGAGCACTGTGCTCACAAGACGTTCCGTGCGCATGTGACCTGCGCTGAGGCGGACGGTTCCACAACCGAGGTCGATGGCTTGCTCAACACTTACCTTCGTGCGGCTACCGACCAGATTGCCGCGCCGTGGGTCCGAAGTGCCTTTGTGGACAATGCGGGGATCGTCCAGTTCGACGACAAGTTCGACATCGCCCTGAAAGCCGAAACCCACAATCACCCTTCGGCGCTGGAACCTTTTGGCGGTGCCAACACCGGCGTTGGGGGAGTGGTACGGGACATCCTCGGTGTGTCGGCCAAGCCGATCAGCGTTTCCGACATTCTCTGTTTCGGTCCTCAGGATGTCGATCCGGAGACACTTCCCGACGGTGTGCTCCATCCCCGTCGGATTCGCGACGGAGTGATCGAAGGCGTGGGTGACTACGGGAACAAAATCGGTGTGCCAAATATTGCGGGTGCAGTGATTCACGATCCTCGCTACACCACCACCCCGCTCGTGTTCGCTGGGTGCATCGGGCTGCTTCCCTCCGGATCCAACCCCACAAATGCTCAACCGGGCGACAAGATCGTGGTGTTGGGCGGGGCCGTTGGTCGTGATGGTGTTGGTGGTGCAACCTTCTCGTCTCAAACCATGGGGGCGGAGACGGCTGATCTAGCCGGCTCGTCGGTGCAGATCGGCGATCCCATCGTGGAGAAGGGCCTGATCGACGTGGTTCTCCAGGCCCGCGACGAGCGGCTCTACACTGCCATCACCGACTGTGGTGCCGGTGGCCTGAGTTCGGCGGTTGGCGAGATGGCAGAGAAGTTGGGTGCCCGTGTAGACCTGGCCCACGTACCGCTCAAATACGCCGGCCTAGCCCCCTGGGAGGTGTGGTTGAGTGAGGCGCAGGAACGCATGGTGCTCGCTGTTCCTGATCCTGCGCCGCTCCTTGCCATCGCTGACCGCTGGGGAATTGATTCGGCCGTCATAGGCGAGTTCACCGGGGATGCTCACATCAGGGTGATGAACGGCGAGGCAGCGGTGATCGATCTTGACTGCGGGTTCCTTCACGACGGCCGCCCCAAACGAACAATGGCTGCTGTGATGCCCGCCCCTCACGCTCACGATCACGTCGCCGTGGTTTCCGAGGACCCGGTTACGGACCTTCTCGCTCTCCTCACCCATCCCAGCATTCGCTCCAATGAAGACGTGGTGCGAACGTTTGATCACGAGATCATGGGCGGGACGATGGTTCGCCCCTACGGCGGGCCCCACGGCGAAGCCCCCGCCGATGGGACCACCCAGATTCCACCGGGCACCACCAGTGGGAGGGCCGTGACCATTGGGATCGGCGTGAACGCCCTCCTCGGATCGCTCGACGCTTATGCGATGGCATGGCACGTGATCGACGAGGCCATTCGCAATGCGATCCTCGGGGGAGCCGACCCCGACCAGCTGTCGCTGCTCGACAACTTCGCGTGGGGCAAGCCAACAAATCCGGAGACACTCGGCCAGATCGTGGCGGCTTGCCGGGCGTGTCACGATGCCGCGTTGGCGTTCAATGCTCCTTTTGTCTCTGGTAAGGACAGCCTGTACAACGAATTCGTTCACCCCGACGGCACCGCCGACCCCGTGGCGCCGACGCTCGTGATCACCGCGGTTGGTCTCGTTGACAATCCTCAGAATCTGCCGCTGACCGGCCTCGTTCAGCCGGGCAATGACGTGTGGCTGGTGGGGTCGGCCGCCGGGGCGCTGGGGGGTTCGCACTATGAAGCGGTTCGACCCGACCTGAACCCGGGTGATGGCGGCCCGCTGCCATCACCGGTGAAGGATGCCTTGAGCGTTCACCAGCAGATAGCTGCCCTCATCCGCAGTGGAGCGGTGGTGTCAGCCCACGATCTGGCCGAGGGCGGGCTGGCAGTGGCCGCAGCCGAATGGGCCTTTGGTGGCCGCCGCGGCCTGGAACTGTCAGCCGATTCGATCACCGGCGATGCGTCCGTTCTGTTCGGTGAGGGCTCGGCTCGTTATCTCCTAGAGGTGGCGCCGTCGGATGCCGGTCACATGGACAGTGTCACCGGCGCCCAGCGGATCGGGTCGGTGACCGACGTAGATGAGGTTGTAATTGGGCCCATCAGGGTCAGCCTGGACGCAATAGGGCACGCCTACCGGGGACACGTGTAATGACCAGCCGACCCAGAGTCCTCATCCCTATCGCCCTTGGTACCAATCGGGACGCCGACCTTGCCGATGCGTTTGCCCTCGCCGGGGCTGATTCAGAAACGGTGCCGCTGGCCGACTTGCGGAACGGCGACGTTCGACTGCGTGACTATCAAATGCTCGCGGTTCCGGGAGGTTTCAGTTACGGCGACGCACTCGGCGCCGGGCGCCTCCTCGGCCTCGACCTCATCGGCTGGTTTTCAGATCAGCTCCGTGAGGCGGTGGCGGCCGGGAAGCCGATTATTGGCATCTGCAATGGTTTCCAGGCCTTGGTCCGAACCGGGCTTCTCCCTGGCGACAACGGAGACGCCGGGGTGGCAACGTTGGCCCATAATGAGTCTGGGCGGTTTGAGTGTCGCTGGGTAACTCTCGATTCCGGCCCTGCCAGCGTGTGGACCGCCGAGCTGGAAGAGCCCTTGCGATGCCCGGTGGCTCACGGTGAGGGTCAATTCGTTGCAAGCCGGTTGGACCAAATCGAAGAGCGGAACGGGGTGGTGTTGCGATACTCCGGCGAGGGGTATCCGGCCAATCCGAATGGCTCAGCAAACAACGTCGCCGGTGTCACCGACCCCACCGGACTGATACTGGGGATGATGCCCCATCCAGAGAACCATGTCCTGGAGCGCCAGGATCCGTTGCGAGGACGCAGCGGTACCGGCAATTGCCTGCCTCTCTTCCAAGCCGGTGTTCGGGCTGCTTCCTAGCGGCGTTGCTAGGGGGGCTCGGTCGGACAACGGTCGTGACGCGGCCTGTGGACGCAGTGCGTCGTGAGCGTTTCGATTCTGCGACCATTGGGCGGCAATGGATCCGGTTGGTGTGATTTGGCTGAGGGATAAGCCGGAAGTGGCCGACTTCGGTGGCATGCTCGTTGTGTGGCCGATCCAGGGGTGCTCCAGCGAATCGTTTCGGCCTCGATAGACGCTGAACTGGCCGACTCGGTGGACATCTTGCTCGCCATTGCCGTAGCGAGCAACTACGGCCGCGACACCGAGAGCATGACGGTCACGCTGAACGGCAAGGAGCGCGAAGCCGTGGAGGTCAGCGCGCCGCACCACGCCCGCTTTCATTTGATGAAAGCTGTGGGTCCAGGCGAACTCAGCATTCGCTATGACGCCACCGTTTCCTATCCCACGGAACAGGATGCCGCCGGAGACCTGGAGTGGTTCCGGTACGTTCGGCCCAGCCGCTACTGCGAGTCCGATCGCCTTGGCCCTTTTGCCCGTGATGAGTTCCAGGGCCTGGCGGGATTCGATCTCTTGGCCGCTGTTTCCAGCTGGGTGGGGAGCAACATCAGCTACGTGCCAGGATCGTCGCGCCCAACCGACGGAGCGATCGCAACACTGCTCGATCGGGAGGGGGTGTGCCGGGATTTCGCCCACCTGACCGCAGCCCTGCTGCGGGCCAACGATGTGCCCTCACGCGTGGTGTCGGTGTACGCACCGGGGCTCGCTCCGATGGACTTTCACGCAGTTGCCGAAGCCTGTTTGGACGGGGCGTGGTACGTGGTGGATCCCACCTGCCTGGCGCCGCGCCAGGCGATGGTGCGCATCGCTACCGGGGCTGACGCATCAGACACGGCGTTCCTCACCAGTGTTGGTGGTCGCCTCACGCTGCAATCGATGAACGTGACCGCCGTCGCCGAACCTGACCTACCGATCGACGACACCGCAGCCACCGCCTTCCTCTGGTAACGCCCCGCCGAGCAGTCGGTCCCGGTCTGCCGGTTGTGCAGGACTAGCCCGCCTTGACCGTTACCCGGTTGTCGCATCGTGGATTCGATTCGGTGGCAGAATCGATGCCGTGACAGCGGTGATTGGCCGGTTGTTCGGCGCCGTCGTGTGACCGCGGCCGAACCCATCGAACGGGTGGCCCGGGAGGCGTTGCCCGATCTTGGTGACCTCGCTGCCCTCGATGTCGGATCGGCGTTGGTCGCTCTGGGTTCCACCGGCGATGGCCTCACTGCTGCCGAGACTGCCCTTCGCATACGAACGTTTGGTCCGAATGCGGTGCGCTCCCATCGGGTCAGACCCATCGCGGTCCTGATTCGCCAGTTCGCAAATCCGATCCAGATGCTCCTCCTCGGAGCGGCCGGGGTTTCGCTTGTCGTCGGCCAGCGAACAGATGCGATGATCGTGACGCTGATCGTCCTGCTCAGCGTGCTGTTGGGATTCGTCAACGAACTCCGATCGGAGCGAGCGATCGAGGCACTCCACGATCGTATTCGGCACCGAGCGACGGTTCGACGTGACGGCACCGACATCGAGGTCGATGTCACCGACCTGGTCCCCGGCGACGTCGTCCGTCTCGAGTTGGGCCAGTTGGTGCCGGCTGATCTTCGCCTGATCGAGGTGACGGGGCTTGAATGTGACGAAGCGGTCCTGACCGGTGAAACGATCCCCGTTTCGAAGCGAGTCGAGGCCGCGCCGATCGGCGACTCGCCGCTGGATCTCCCGTCGTGCGCGCTGATGGGCACGATCGTCCGTTCGGGGTCTGGAATTGGTGTCGTTGCGGCGACCGGGGGAGCGACGGCGTTCGGACGTATTGCGCTGCAGCTCGGTGAACGGCACGAGCGATCTGGGTTCGAACGTGGATTGCGGTCATTCACCAACCTTCTTGTGCGGATCACTGGCGGTCTGGTGGTGGCGATCGTGGCCATCAATCTTGTTCGCGGTCGACCTGTGCTCGAAACGGCGCTGTTCGCCCTCGCCGTAGCGGTGGGTTTGACACCACAGCTGTTGCCTGCCCTTGTCACGTTGTCGCTCGCACGCGGTTCGCGTGTGCTCGCCGAGTCTGGGGTCGTGGTGAAACGCCTCGTTGCGATCGAGGACATGGGCAATGTCGACGTCTTGTTCACGGACAAGACCGGGACCCTCACCGCTGGCAAGATCACGATGGAACGGACCGTCGATGCAGCGGGCGTCAGCGACGCCAATGTGTGGCGACTCGCACGGTTGTGTAGTGACGTCACGTTCGACGATGCCACGGTCACGGGTGGCAATCCGCTCGATCGTGCGCTGTGGGAAGCAGCTGACGGCCCCGACGTGGTGATGTTTCACGACGGTCGGCGCTGCCGTTCGACCACGATCGTCAGCTCACCTCGGTACTCGTCGACGACCCGAGTGCGGGCCGCACGCTGATCACGAAAGGCGCGCCCGAGGCCGTGATCCGCCGGTGCCGGCAGGTGCCGGCCGAAGCCGCAGCATTTCTTGATGCGCAATTTGCCGCCGGGTTGAGAGTGATAGCGGTCGCATCCAGCCTCCGACCCGATCTCCACGTGCTTGGCGCAGACGATGAGTCCGATCTGGTACTCGCAGGATTCGTTATCTTTCTCGATCCACCCAAACCCGATGTCGCCGCTTCACTCACTCGGCTCACCGATCTCGGTATTTCCGTCAAGATTGTCACCGGTGATCATCCGAACGTCGCCCGTCATCTGTGCGACCAGATTGGTCTCGACGTTGTCGGTGTGCTCAGCGGCTCCGAGATTGAACTACTCGACGATGAAGAGTTGGCGACCGCCCTCCAGCACACAACGGTGTTCGGACGTGTCACACCAGACCAAAAGAGCCGCATCATTCGCGCCGAACGGGTACGCGGCTCCACCGTTGCTTTTCTCGGTGACGGGGTCAACGACGCCGTCGCGCTGCACGTCGCCGACGTTGGCATCTCCGTCGACACCGCAACCGATGTGGCCAAAGACGCCGCCAGCGTCGTCCTGATGCGCAAAGACCTCGGCGTCCTAGCCGACGGTGTCGTGGAGGGCCGCCGGATCTTCGCGAACACCATGAAATACGTCCTCATGGCCACATCTTCGAACTTCGGCAACATGTTCAGCCTTGTCGGCGTCTCCCTGATCGTCCCCTTCCTCCCCCTGCTGCCAACACAGGTCCTGCTCAACAACCTGCTCTACGACATCAGTCAAACGACCATCCCCGGTGACAACGTCGACGACGAACAACTCCGCCGGCCCGCACATTGGGACATCGCATTCATCCGCCGGTTCATGACCGTGTTCGGACCGATCAGCTCGATCTTCGACTTCTGTACCTTCGCAATCCTCATCATCGCCTTCGGCGCCCGGAGTAACCCCGACCTGTTCCGCTCCGGATGGTTCATCGAATCCTTGCTCACCCAAACACTTGTCGTCTTCGTCATCCGGACCAGGCGAACACCGTTCTGGAAGAGCAAACCAGCGCACGCTCTGCTCGCCACCACCGTGATCTGTGCCGGAATCGCCGTCGCCTTCCCGTATGGACCGCTCTCGGCATCATTCGGATTCCTTGCCCCCTCCCCAGCACTGCTCGCCACCATCGCCGTACTCGCCGCCGTCTACCTGGCTCTCGTCGACTTCGCCAAACGATGGTTCTACGCTCACCTTCCCGAGCCCGGCCAGGCCGTCGCGATGCGCCCGCCACTCCATCATCGACGAATCGAACGCCGAGCGTCACGCTTCACGCGGTGATAGCTGCGCGCAGCTGGACCCTCGACGGCGACCAGAGCACTCGATCTCAAACACTGAAATCCCTCCACGCCGAGATGCGTTGGCCGGCGATTGTCCGAAAGCTTGACAACGGTGCATCGATACATCAAGATATCTTTATATTCTGATCTTGTGGCCGACTGAGCCACTGGATGCCAAGCACCACACCAACAGGGAACACCGTGGAACAACTTCTCACCGCACTTCGAGCCACATCCGAACAGACCCGGCTTCGGATCATTGCTGTGCTCTCTCGCAATGAACTCACGGTTTCGGAACTCTGTCGGGTACTGGGCCAGAGCCAGCCCAGGGTCAGCCGACACCTGAAGCTGCTTTGCGACGCCGGGGTGCTGGAGCGCAACGCCGAAGGCAGTCACGCTTTCTACCAGCCCGCTCGAACCGGGCTTGGTCGGCAGGTGCTCGACGCCATCGTCACCATGATCGACCCCGAGAACGAAACCATCGTCCGAGACCTCGACCGTCTGGCGGCGGTACGTGACGAGCGGGCCGCGATTGCCGCTGCCTACTTCGAGGACATCGCCAAGGACTGGGATCGGCTCCGCACTCGGCATGTGCAGGACGAGGTTGTTGAGGCGGCCATGCTCGACGCCGTAAAGGGTCAGGTGATCCGCGACTTTTTGGATATTGGAACCGGTTCGGGCCGAATCCTCGAAGTCTTCGCCCCGCGAATCAGCCACGGCCTCGGTGTCGACCTCAGCCACGAAATGCTCAATGTGGCTCGGGCCCGGCTCGACGAGGGAGGTCTCCAGAACATCTCGCTTCGCAAAGGCGACATCTACCACCTCGATCTGCCCGACGGATCACAGGACGTTGTTGTCATTCATCATGTCCTCCACTTCTTGGATGCCCCTCAAGACGCACTGGCTGAGGCGGCGCGGGTCTTGCGGCCAAACGGCCAGCTCTTGATTGTCGACTTTGCTCCGCATGACCTCGAACAACTACGGGTGGAACTGGCTCATCGTCGGCTTGGCATCCATCACGAAGACATCGAGACGTGGGCTACGAATGCGGGTCTCACCGGGCTCACCCGGTCAGACCTTCACCCATCCGGCCCACGGCAGGAGGGCCAGCTGACCACCACTTTGTGGACCCTCCGGCAACGGCCTGATGCCACCGACTTTCGCTCCCTTCCCCATCAACACATCACCTCAGAGGAACGCTCCGCATGAACCAGAAATCCACGATCAGAGCCGCCGACGAGCTTGCCGACCGGCCATCCAGCACCGTAGGATCGGAGGTCGAAACAGCCGGGCAGCGGCTGGCGCGGCGCCCGTGGCCCACCACGCCAATCCGGCCCGGCATCGATGTGTCGTTCGAGTTTTTCCCGCCGACATCCCCGCCAGCCTCCGAACAGCTCGCCGAGTGTGTCGGTCAGCTGGTCCCGCTCGATCCTCGCTTCATGAGCGTGACCTACGGGGCCGGTGGCACCACCCAGGATCGGACGATTGATGTGATTGACGAATTGGGGTCATCCACCGGGGTTCCGATTGCAGGTCACCTGACCTGTGTCGGGGCCAACCGGGCCAAGGTCGATCGGGTCATCGATCGTTATGCCGCCGCCGGCGTGAACCACATCGTGGCCTTGCGCGGTGACCTTTCGCAGGATCGCTCACAGGACGTGCAGGGCGAAAAATACGAGGATGCCGCCGCATTAGTAGCCGGCATTCGCTCCAAGTTTCCCGACGAATCCTTCGAAATCTCAGTGGCGGCTTATCCCGAGACCCATCCGATGGCCGCCTCGCCCGAGGCCGACATCGAAAGTCTCAAACGCAAGATCGATGCCGGTGCAACCCGGGCGATCACCCAGTACTTCTTCGACAACAACCATTTCCTCCGTTTCCTCGAACGAGCCCGCAAGGCTGGCATCTCGGTTCCGATCGTCCCCGGCATGATGCCCGTCACGAACTTCACCAATATCGCCAAGTTCTCCAAGCGATGCGGTACCTCGATTCCGTCTTGGATGCCTGATCTGTTCGAAGGACTCGATGAGATGCCCGAGGTTGGCAACCTCGTGGCGGCAACAGTCGCCGCCGAACAATGTCGTGATCTCGTGGAGCACGGTGTTCGAGAGTTCCACTTCTACACGATGAACCGGCCGGAGCTCTCACTGGCAACATGCCACATCTTGGGTGTCCGACCTTCCTTGGTACGTGCCACAACCCAGGCGGTGGCATCGTGAACATCGGACGCACCCATCATGGGGCAGCACTGCGGAGCGCTCTTGCCGATCGAATCCTGATCATCGACGGAGCTATGGGCACCAGCATCCAGAACCTCAGGCTCAACGAGGCTGATTTCAGAGGCGATCGGTTTGCTCAGCACGAATGCGATCTCGCCGGGAACAACGATCTGCTCACCATCACTCGTCCCGATGTGATCACCGAGATCCATCGCAGCTTTGCAGCAGCCGGCGCCGATCTTATCTGCACCAACACGTTCAACTCCAACAGCATTTCCCAGGCTGACTACTCGCTGGGTCACCTGGCCCGTGAACTGAACATCGAGGGCGCTCGTCTCGCTCGACGGGTGGCCGATGAGTTCACCGCCGAGAATCCCGACCGTCCCCGTTGGGTCGTTGGGGTGGTAGGCCCCACCAACAGAACCGCCAGCATTTCGCCAGACGTGAACGACGGTGCCTACCGCAACATCACCTTCGACCAACTGGTCGCCACGTACCGAGATGCGATCGAGGGACTGGTGGAAGGGGGCGCTGACATCATCATGATCGAGACGATCTTCGACACGCTCAATGCCAAGGCCGCCATCTACTCGCTCGCACGATTCCGCCAGGAAACCGGTATCGACATTCCGGTCATGATCTCCGGCACGATCACCGATCTCTCCGGTCGCACGCTTTCGGGCCAGACGGCCGAAGCGTTCTGGTACTCGGTGCGGCATGCAAACCCGCTTTCGATCGGATTGAACTGCGCGCTTGGTGCCACCGAGTTGAAGGCTCATGTTGCAGAGCTGGCGCGAGTCGCCGACGTGGCGGTCAGTGCCCACCCCAATGCCGGACTCCCCAATGAGCTGGGGGAGTATGACGAAACTCCCGACCACATGGCCACGGTCATCGAACAGATGGCGAACGCCCGAAGCCTCAACCTGGTTGGGGGTTGCTGTGGGACCACCCCGGCCCATATCGCTGCCATCGCTGCGGCGGTCTCTCGTCATGAGCCGCGAGTCTTTTCCTCGAAACCGCGAGCAATGCGGCTGGCGGGTCTCGAACCCGCGGTGATCACGTCCGAAAGCCTCCTCGTCAATGTGGGCGAGCGCACCAACGTCACCGGGTCGGCACGGTTCGCCAAGCTGATCCTCAACGGTGACTACGAGGCCGCAGTTGCCGTTGCCCGCGATCAAGTGGAGAACGGCGCACAAATCATCGACGTGAACATGGACGAGGGCATGCTCGATTCCGAGGAAGCCATGACTCGTTTTCTCAACCTGATCGCCACGGAACCCGACATCAGCAAGGTTCCCATCATGGTTGACTCCTCGAAGTGGTCGGTGATCGAGGCGGGGCTGAAGTGTGTGCAAGGTAAGCCGATCGTCAACTCGATCAGTCTGAAGGAGGGCGAGGAACAGTTTCTCGCTCATGCGGCGGAAGCCCAGCGTTATGGAGCGGCCGTGGTGGTCATGGCCTTCGACGAGACCGGTCAGGCGGAGACCACCGAACACAAGGTCTCGGTTTGTGAGCGAGCCTATGAGTTGCTGATCAAAGAACTCGGTTTTGCTCCCGAGGACATCATCTTCGACCCCAACGTATTTGCGGTGGCGACCGGGATCGAGGCGCACGCCGAATACGGCCTGGCGTTCATCGAGGCAACCCGCGAGATCATGCACCGGATGCCAGAGGTGAAGGTGTCGGGCGGACTGAGCAACCTGTCGTTCTCGTTTCGGGGTAACAATCCGCTTCGCGAGGCAATGCACAGCGTCTTTCTGTTCCATGCCGTTCAGGCGGGAATGGGAATGGTGATCGTCAACGCTGGCCGGCTGCCGGTGTTCGAGGACGTACCGGTTGAATTGCGCGAGCGGATCGAGGACGTGTTTTTCAACCGTCGTCCCGACGCCACGGAGCGACTGCTGGAGGTGGCGAGTCAAGCAGAGAGTTCGGCCCGGGCGGCCGCCACCGATCTGAGCTGGCGTGAGACGCCGGTAGCCGAACGGCTGGTGCATGCGTTGGTCCATGGTCTGGATGAGTACGTGGTGGAGGACGCCGAGGAAGCTCGCCAGGGTTCGGAACGGGCGCTCGATGTGATCGAGGGGCCGTTGATGGACGGTATGAACGTGGTGGGCGATCTGTTTGGTTCTGGAAAGATGTTCCTTCCGCAGGTCGTGAAGAGCGCCCGAGTGATGAAGAAGGCCGTGGCCCACCTCGAACCGTTCATGGCAGCCGAAGGTGGGGAGAACCGAACCGCCGGCAAGGTGATCATGGCCACCGCAAAGGGCGACGTGCACGACATCGGGAAGAACATCGTTGGTGTGGTGCTGCGCTGCAACAACTACGAGGTCATCGACCTCGGGGTAATGGTTCCGGCTGCGAAGATCCTCGAGACCGCCCGCCGAGAGAATGCCGACATCATCGGCGTGTCTGGTCTGATCACTCCCAGTCTCGATGAGATGGTGCACGTTGCCGGCGAAATGAAAGCGGAGGGCTTCGACATCCCGTTGCTGCTGGGTGGTGCCACGACCAGCGAGGTGCACACCGCGGTCAAGGTGGACGAGAAATACGACGGCCCGGTCATCCACGTCACCGACGCTTCCAGAGCGGTCGGGGTTGTGTCCCGACTCCTCGGCGATGATCACGCCGACTACAAGACGGAGATCAGCGATCGCTATCAAGCGATTCGTACGGCTCGATCCAACGCCACACCACAGCCACTCCTGCCTTTGGAGGCCGCTCGTGGCAATCGGGTACCAATCGACTGGAGCCAGTTCGAGCCCGTCAAACCCAGCTACACCGGCGTCCGGACCCTCACAGACATCCATCTGAAGGAGCTGCGAGACTTCATCGACTGGACCCCGTTCTTCCGGTCATGGGACCTGGTCGGTACATACCCGAAGATCCTCGACGACAAAATCGTGGGGGAGGCAGCCCGCAGCCTCTACGACGATGCTCAAGAGATGCTCGAAACCATGATCGAAGAAGACTGGCTTCAAGCCAAGGTCGTGGTGGGGTTCTGGCCAGCAGCGGCAATCGGTGACGACATCAAGGTGTTTGCAGACGTTGAACAGAACGAGGAACTAGCGGTGCTCCACACGCTCCGCCAGCAGGTGGTGCACGCCGACGGCCGGCCCAACTATGCGCTGGCTGACTTCATCGCTCCCGCGGCCTCCAGCGAGGACTACATCGGAGCCTTTGCGGTCAGTACCGGATCCGAGGTGGAGGCCCGGGCGGCTCGATTTGAGGCCGAGCATGACGACTATCGGTCGATCATGCTGAAAGCTCTTGCCGACCGTTTCGCCGAAGCGTTGGCCGAATTCACCCACCACCGGGTTCGGACTGAGCTGTGGGGCTACCAATCCACCGATTTCTCAAATGAGGAACTGATCCGAGAACGCTATCGAGGTATTCGCCCTGCTCCCGGATACCCGGCCTGCCCTGATCACACGGAGAAACGCACGATCTTCGAGCTTCTCGAGGTCAGCGACCGCATCGGCGTGGAGCTCACCGAGAATTGTGCGATGACCCCGGCCGCTTCGGTGAGCGGGCTGTACTTCGCCAACGCCGACAGTCGCTACTTCGGCGTGCGCCGGGTCGCCGAAGATCAGCTGGTCGACTACGCCAATCGCAAGCGCATGACGGTAGCCGAGGCCCGGCGCTGGCTCGGCCCGGTTCTCAGCTCCTAGTGACTCGAGCGGTCACGATCACTGTTGTTGCTGCTGATCCGGCACGATCCGGTGGACATCGACCGAAACAGTGAGCTGGGTCATGCCGCCGTCGCTGTAGATGACTCCTTTGACCGGTGTTACGTCGTCGTAGTCTCGACCCCAGGCGGTGGTGACATAGCGGTCGTCGGCGAATTGATTGTTGGTGGGGTCGCAGTTGACCCAACCCACTCCGGGGATCAGCACGGCGGCCCATGCGTGCGAAACATCTGCGCCGATCAGTTTGGGTTGGCCGGGCGACGGAAAGGTCTCGAGGTAACCGCTCATGTAGCGAGCCGGCAGGCCGGCGGCGCGAAGGCAACCAACGGCGAGGTGGGCGAAATCTTGGCAGACACCGCCACCATTTTCGAAGAGGTCGGCGATGGTGCTGGTGACCGTGGTAGCGCTGGAATCGAACGTGAAATCGGTGTATATCCGCTTGGTGAGGTCCCGGACGCAGTTGAGCACCGGCCAGTCTTGGACCATGGACGAGAGGGCATAATTTCGCACCTGCTCGTCAAGCGGAACTCGATTTGACGCGGCGAGGAATCTCGCCGCCTCTACCCGATCGGCCGCAGCGAGTTCACTGACTTTCCGTTTAACCTCGGCGAGTGAGTCCTGAGCGGCCGGGGGGAATTGATCGTGGGGTCGGACGATGTCCACCTCACTGATGGCGGTGACCTCCAATAGCTGATGTGGTTCCCGAACCTCGAAATATGAGAGGAGATTGCCAAACGCATCCAACCGGGTAGCCATGTGAGCGGGCTGTGGTTGGACGGTGAGCGCGGCAGAAATCACTTGTTGTTCGGGAGACGAGCGGGGCAGGAGGCACGCCTGACCATATGACGATGACACCGCGCTCTGGTAGCGATAGGTGGTGGTGTGCGTCACCGCGAATCGACTCATGATTCCTCGTTGTCACTGGTGCCCAGCGGGCGCTGCGGAGCGAGCTGAGAGAAACTGCGCTGTGCGATCGAGGCGGCCGCTTCGTTGAGCTGACGAACGAGGTCATTGAGGAATCGGCCGAGCTCGGGTCGGCTCCCGTTGGCGTCGGTCGCCGCCAGCAACTCGCAATCGACCACCCTGATCGCTGTGAGCACCTCGATAACCCCTCGTTCCTCAGGCGTGAGACCACTACTGGCGCGGCGCGGTAATCCAGCCAAAGCCTCTTGCAGCCGATCGATCTGGAAACGGAGGGAGCGGGGATTCGCCTCGTCGGTCACGAGCAAGGCCAGAATAGTTTCGACCCGGGCCTGGGAGCTATAACGCCTTCGGTAGGTGATGATGCTCTCAGTGGCGACGAGCGTGGACTCGAGGACGAGGCTGTCAACTGCGACGCTGCGTTCGGTGCCGAGGAGGGAACTAAGGAGGAGAGCCACGTGTTGGAAACGTTCGATTCGACGACCGGCCTCCATGAAGTGCCAGCCAGGATCCCGGACCATCGATTCGGCCGAAAGGCCCTGGAGGGCGAGAAGCGATTGCATTACAGAACCCAAGGTTCCCTGTAGAACGTCTTGGCGGCTCGGAGCGATTGTGGCCAGAACCTCCAGCTGCTTCTCCAGGCTGTTGGTGATCTGCCAAGTGTCGATCGACAGCTGGTCCCGGAGGGCGTCGGCATTCTCGAGAACCTTCACAATGGAATGCGCCAGCGAACCGATCCGGCTTTGATCGGAAGTGAGCGAGAATAGCTCGCTGTCGGCTTGCTCCATCAGCCGGTCAGGATCGTTGCGCTCGAACAGGAAGGCGCTGAACGTTGTGACCCGCAGCGCTTCGAGCAATGCGAGCGTTGTGCCCCAGTCGCCCATGTCGTTGGTGGTCTGAGTATTCCGACCGTCATGAACGGCCCGGAGGAGTCGGACCGCAGACTCGGCGCGCTCTGAATGACGGCCCATCCAGAACAGGTTCTCCGCCGCTCGTTCTGAAAGCCCGGGAAACGCATCTGTCCGGGGTCGGGGGCCGCTCCCGCGTCGCAGCCAGAGTTCTGAGGGTTGGTCTGGCTCGCTGGCCAGTACCCATGTGTCCTTGGCCAGCGCCCCGAGCTGGTTGGATATGAGTGGCGAGCTGTCATCGGGAGCCACGCGGGTGAGCCCGCCTGGCATCACCGCATAGGAACCTTCACGGGCAACTGCATAGGTGCGCAAAATCGTGCGTCGCGGCTGGACGCCGTTAGCGGTGAGCGTAGGGGTGGTGGAGAGGTTGACATTCGCTTGGGCCACCCAGTGCGCAGGTTCGGCGAGAATACGGCGCCGGAGATCGTCCCGTTGAGATGTACTCAACTCCATTGGGAATTGAACGCGGCTGGCGTGGTTTCGTGCCACCGGCTTGCACACCAGTTGGTCCAGATGGTCGATCACATAGGTGAGGCTGGAAGGCTCGCCACACCACCATGTAGCAGCGCTCGGAAGTCGAAGGTCTTGTCCCAGTAGTGCTTTGGAGATCGCCGGGAGGAAAGCGTTGAATGCGGGGTTCTCGATCGCTCCGCTGCCGAGCGTGTTGGCAACTGCGACATTGCCGCGTCGGCAGGCCTCCAGCAGACCGGGCACACCCAATCTCGATTCGGGTCGCAGTTCCAGCGGATCGCAAAACGCCGCGTCGACTCGTCGAAGAATGACGTCCACGGGCTCCAATTGGCCGAGAGATCGAACGAAGACGGAGCTGTTCTGGACCACCAGGTCAGAGCCTTCCACCAGGCTGTAGCCCAGGTACGACGCCAAATAGGCGTGTTCGAATGCGGTTTCGGACATGGAGCCGGGGGTGAGCACCACGATTCGGGGATCGTCGCTGCGATGAGAGCCCAGCGCCTGAAGTCCGGCCCGCAAGCTCCGAAAGTACGGGGCAACTCGGTGTACGTGGGCGTCGCGATACAGGCTGGGGAACACGCGGGACAACACCACCCGGTCCTCCAACGCATAGCCGGCACCGGATGGCGCCTGGGCATGATCGCTGATGACCCGGAACTCGCCCTCGCTATTACGCCCGAGGTCTACTGCGTAGGTGAAGAGGTGGGAGCCGTCGGGTAGACCTATTCCCTGACACGCCGGGAGAAATCCGGGGTGGTCGAAAACCAACTCCGGCGGCAGTAGGCCCCGTTTGAGGAGGGCGCCGTCACCGTAGAGATCCCGCAGAACGAGATCCAGGAGCTCGGCCCGCTGGATCACACCGGTTTCGAGCTCGGCCCATTCCGCTGATGGCAACACATGGGGAATGGGGTCCAGCTGCCATCGCTGTGGTCGTCCGGAGTCGAGAATCCGGTAGCTGACGCCGTCGGCCTCCAACAGACGGTCAACGTCCTCCTGCCGTTGCGAAAGTTCGCCTACACCGAGGGCCTCGAGAGCCGGCCCAACATGCAGCCAGTGTTCCCGAAATCGCCGATTCTCGGCGAGGAGCTCATCATGGCCGGTGGGAGGCGGGGCGTAACCTTGGAGAAGGCTCACGTGGCCTTGGGCTGCTGCGGTTGGCATCAGCTCGAATCGGCGGTGGCGGCCGGCCGAAACCACGTGGTGTGAATGTGGCGGTGCACTTGACTGATCGCTCGTTCGAGGCTGTCGGCGAAGCCGTGGAGATCACCGATGGCGAGTTCTTCGACGTTCGCACTTTGGAGGAAGGACTCGACTGCGGCGCACGCTGCCGTTGCATCGGGATTCCGGGGCAGTTCGAGCAGCCATCGTGAGGTCTCGGCCATACAGGACCGCACCGTGCGGGGGCAGTTGGTGTCATTGAGGAGGAAATCAAGCGTGGCGGTTGGTGAGGCGGCGACGCCCCGCCGTCGAAATGCCTGCAACATGCTGACCGATCGGAGGGTTGCGGCCCAACACAGCCCGGCGTAGGGAGCCAGGGCGTCGGTGGGGCGTCCCGTGAGCACTCCGGCGTGAACGTCCAGGACCCTGGTGGTCAGGTCGGCTCGTTCGAGCTGGCGGCCGACGGTGAAGAACGAGAATGCGTCATCGTGCGTCATGGTGTCATTCAGAATGGCCGACAACGTTTGACAACTACGCATGATGTTGGTCAGCCACTGCCGTCGTGTTCGTCGATCGTTTGCCGGACGCCCGTCGCTATTGGCGATGGCGTGAAGTTCGATGATGAGTTCGGCCGCTTCGATCGGCATCACCGAACGCGTAACGCGGAGGTTGTAGTGGACGCCTTCGATCGCCGTGCAAATTGAGCCGGGGTTCCCATGATTGTGGGCGAGGTGGTCGATCACTGCTTCCTCGGTGTGCAGGTCATATTCGGGCCCCAGCTCCGTGCCAACGACGGCCAGGAGTGGTTCCCAGCCCAGGCCACCGTCCCGGGGCAGATCGATCACCAACTCGGAATGGGATTTGATGAGTCGGGCCATTCCCTCAGCTCGTTCGAGGTAACGGCCCGCCCAGTAGGCGGACTCCGCTACTCGCGAGAGGAGGATGGGGTTCTCCGGTGATGGTGCGATAGAACGGTTCACGTGGCGTGCCGTCCGTTCCCACTGCTCTGGCGCTGCTGTTGGCCAACCAGGCGTTGTTCGACCGATTGATGGGGCCGGGCCAATTCGTCGACGATCCAGGTGTCTTTGCTGCCCCCGCCCTGTGAGCTGTTGACGATGAGCGATCCTTCCCGCAGCGCCACGCGTGTGAGCCCGCCCACACTGACGAACGGCTCGTCGCTCGAAAGCACGAACGGGCGGAGGTCGATGTGGCGAGGTGCTATCTGGCCGTCGCAGAGGGTGGGCGAGGTGGACAGGCTGAGAATTGGCTGGGCGATCCAGTTCCGGGGATCGGTCTCGATCTCGTTTCGGAGGTGTTCCAGTTCTTCCGCAGTGGCCCGGTTTCCGATCGTGACACCCTTACCTCCGGATTCGTTTGCAGGCTTGCAGACCAGGGAGTCGAGGTTGGCCAGTACATGGTGGCGATGGTCTGGCTCCATGCATCGCCATGTAGGCACGTTGGGCAGGGTCGGTTCCTCGTTCAGGTAATAACGAATGAAGTCCGGCACGTAGGAGTACAGAACCTTGTCGTCCGCAACGCCTGCCCCGGGCGCATTGGCCAGCGCTACGTTGCCCGCTCGCCATGCGGCCATCAGGCCGGCAGCCCCGAGTCTGGAGTCAGCTTGAAAGACCGCAGGATCCAGGAAAAGGTCGTCCACCCGGCGGTAGATCACGTCGACCCGGACCAGCCCTCGAACCGTCTTCATGTAGACGATGTTGTCCACCACCTGAAGGTCGGAGCCCTCTACCAGGTGAGCGCCGATCTGGGTGGCCAGCATGCCGTGTTCGTAGTAGGCCGAGTTGAAGATTCCTGGCGTGAGCAAGGCGATCACGGGCTCCACGTCTTGCCGGGGTGAAAGCTTGCTGAGCATCTTCCCCAGCTCTTCGGTGTAGTTGTCCAAGGGTTGGATGTCGAGATCTCGGAAGAGGTCGGCGAAAACTCGTTTGCTGATCTGGCGGTTCTCGAGCATGTAGGAAACGCCGGAAGGGACCCGCAGGTTGTCTTCCAGCACCATCATCTGGCCGGTGGCATCTCGGACGAGATCGGACCCGCTGATGTGAGCCCAAACCCCACCGGTGGGGTGGACACCGCAACACTCGGTGCGAAAGTTGACAGAGTCCTCCAACCACTGAGCCGGGAGGATGCCGTCGTTGACGACGTTCTGGTCGTTGTACACGTCGTCGATGAACATGTTGAGCGCCTTTAGGCGCTGGATCAGTCCCGCCGAAACCGTGTTCCATTCGGTGGCGGTGATAATACGAGGGATGACATCGATCGGCCATGCCCGGTCGATGCTGGAGCCCTCGGTGTAGAGGGTGAAGGTGATCCCCATCGATCGGATTTCGGCTTCGGCCGCATGCTGGCGCTCGACGAGAGCTGGCCCGAGGTCGGCAAGACGTTGGAACACGACCTCGTTCCCCGGCCGCGGTTTACCGTCACCATCGACCAGTTCATCGAAAGTGATCGAGGAATACCCTGTCCAGTCACTTTTCACTTCCCCCTGTGTAGCGGAATTGCGTTCGGTCTGTTGCAAATGGAAGGTTTCCGGTGTCTGAACTAGTGAACGCAAAGGGCACAGCGGCTCACAATAAACTCCGTGGCGCACCGCCCTGCTGCTGTTCTTTGTGAAATGCGGACCAGTGGTCGGGCCTGCTGATGACGGCCTCTAGGCTGTTTACGTGGGAGCGCAGGGGACCTTAGAAACCATCTCATTCGATCTGCCCGGGCATGTCGCCGGCAAGGTCCGAGAGGCATGGGAACTCCCTGATCAGCAGCGGTTGTTGGTCACCACCGACCGGCTGAGCGCCTTTGATCGGGTGATCGGCACCGTCGCCAACAAAGGGCAGGTCCTCAACCAACTGGCTGCATGGTGGTTCGATCAAACCAAGGACATCGTGGCGAACCATGTGATCTCCATCCCGGATCCCAATGCTCTGATCGCCATCGACGCCACTCCACTCCCGGTCGAGGTGGTCGTCCGCGGCCGGCTCACCGGCTCCACCAGCACATCGGTATTGCCCCGCTATCAGGCGGGGGAACGGGTGCTGTATGGCTATCAGCTCCCTGATGGTCTTGAGCCGCATGGCCCGCTGCCTGAACCGCTGATCACCCCCACTACGAAGGCCGAAAAGGGGGGTCATGACCAGCCCATCACGGTTGCCGAGGTGGCCGAGTCCGGACTTGTGGAGGCCGGCCTCTGGGCCGAGATCCAAAAAGTAGCGCTGGCGGTTTTCAATCGCGGAACTGAAGTCGCCGCTGCCGCCGGATTTGTTCTGGCCGACACCAAATACGAATTTGGTCTGGCACCGGATGGAACGCTGCTGTTGATCGATGAGATGCACACACCGGACTCCAGCCGCTTCTGGGCGGTCGACTCTTTGGAGGAACGCTTGCGAAGTGGCCAGATGCCAGAAAGCTTCGACAAGGAACCCGTTCGGCTGGCGCTCTCCGCAACCGGTTATCGCGGAGAGGGGCCAATACCGGACCTCCCGCAGAGCGTGTGGGATGCGGCATCGGAGCGTTACGTAGCGTTGTATGAACGTCTCACCGGCAACCAGTTTGTGCCCGGCGAGCAACCGGCTGCGGAACGCATTGCCCGGAACCTGGCGGAAATTGTGAGGGCAGCATGAGTTCACTCGTGGTTGTTCTCAGTGGGTCGCCTAGTGACGCAGACTGGGTCGCCAAGATTCGTAAGACCCTCGATGAACTCGACGTGCCCAACCTGTGGCGGGTGGGGTCGGCCCACAGGGTTCCTGAGCATGTTCTTTCGTTGCTTGCGCACTATGACAATGCTCCCGAGTCGGTGGTGTTCATCACCGTTGCCGGCATGAGCGATGCACTGTCCGGTTTAACCGCAGCCAACGTTGCCTCTCCAGTGATCGCCTGCCCGCCCGCCGAAAACGCTTTCGGCGGTCTGGATGTTCTGTCCAGCCTCCGGACGCCGCCCGGTGTCGATCCGTTGACGGCCCTGCATCCCACCAATGCGGCATTGGCCGCAGCCAAGATCCTGGCGCTCCAGGATCCGGCGTTGAAAGAACGAGTTCGTGCCAATCTGGCGGCCCGAGCCCAGAAGGTCCTCGACGCCGACACCGCCCAGAATCCCTAAGCGACTCACCACCCACCCACGTCACATCAGAAGGCATCACCCATGTTCGATTCGGACCAGCCCAAGGAAGAATGCGGGGTCCTGGGTATCTCCCTTCCCAGCGGCGACGCTGCCAGCCCGGCGTTCTTCGGGCTCCATGCCCTTCAGCATCGCGGCCAGGAGGCTGCGGGTATCGCCGTCAGCGATGGGCGCGCTGTCCGGCTCCACAAGGGTCAGGGTTTGGTCAGCTCGGTTTTTAGCCCGGAGAAGTTGGCACCGCTGGCGGGGTCGATGGCGATCGGCCACACGCGCTACTCCACCACCGGCGGCAGCAACGAACGAAACGTGCAACCGTTCGTGGTGGAGACGATGTACGGACCACTGGGAGTTGCCCACAATGGCAATGTCACCAATGCCGATCGACTCCGGGAAGGCTTGCTGGAGCGTGGTGCCGGGCTCATGAGTTCATCGGATACCGAAGTGATCAGCCTCATGCTGGCCGCCGCAAAAGGCGAAACATGGGAAGAGCGCCTGGCGAACGTGATGCCGAAGCTGGAAGGTGCCTTTTGTTTGGCCCTCCTGGCTGGCACCAAGGTGGTTGCTACCCGCGACCCATGGGGGTTCCGGCCGCTGAGCGTCGGCAAGTTCCCGGCCGGAGGTCATGCCGTGGCTTCAGAAACCGGAGCGTTGCGGACCCTGGGGTGCGAGAACATCAGGGAAATCCAGCCCGGCGAGGTCATCGTGATGCAGGGGGCGCTCATGAAGAGCTTTCAAGCGGTCAAGCCCAAGACCAAACAGGCCCGCTGCACCTTCGAGCACATCTACTTCTCTCGCCCCGATGCAGTGTGGGATGGAAAGAGCGTCCACGCCGTCCGCCAGCGCCTCGGCGAGGAACTTGCTCGCGAACACCCGGTGGCGGCCGACGTGGTCATTCCGGTCCCCGATTCCTCGATGCCCGCCGCAATCGGGTACGCCGCCATATCCGGGATCACCTACAACGAGGGGTTCGTGAAAAACCGGTACATCGGGCGGACCTTCATCGAGCCGACCGACGATCTCCGCCGCCAGGGCGTTGCCTTGAAATTCATGACGCTGGAAGAAAACCTGTACGGCAAGCGGGTGGTCATGGTCGACGACTCGATCGTCCGCGGTACCACCAGTGGACCGCTGGTGCGTTTGGTGCGCGAAGCCGGAGCCACCGAAGTTCACGTACGCATCACCTGCCCCCCCATCGCCCATCCGTGTTTTTTCGGCGTAGACATGGGTTCCTATGATCAACTGATCGCCCATCAACTCGGCGTTCCCGAGATCGCCGCCCATATCGGGGCGGACTCCTTGGGATTCATCAGCGTGGACCGCATGATGACCGCGATCGGACCCTCCGCCATGCCCTTGCCCGGGGGAGTCGTTGCCGAGGACCACGGCTACTGCAATGCCTGCTTCACCGGCCAGTACCCGGTTCCCGTGCAGTTGAGTCTTGCTGACAACAAACAGCGGTTCGACGGGGTGCTGGGTTGAGCGGCCCCAACCCGGTTGTTTCCGATTCTTCGCCGGCACCGGAGACTCTTGCGGGCGCTGAGCCGGTGACGGGCACGGACACCGAAACCGAAATTATCATGCCGGCAACGCTGGTAGTGCCAGGCTCTGCCCCTCCCGACACGGTGATCGAGACCGACACCGAAAGTTTCGGCGAAGAAACCTCGGTCTCACCAGAAAACCTGGGTCCCCTAGATGTGCTCCTGATCGGGTCCGGGGGCAGGGAGCATGCCCTTGCCGACGCTTTGGCGGAGTCGCCCAGACTGCGGGACCTCTATGTGGCCCCTGGCAATCCTGGCACCCGCGCCTACAACGTTGACCTTGATGTCGACGACTTCAACGAAGTGGTGGCCTTCTGTTCAAGCAAGGGCGTCGACCTCGTGGTCGTTGGCCCTGAACAGCCGTTGGTGGCCGGACTCGCCGATGTCCTCATCCAGCACGGCATCAACTGTTTTGGACCCAGTGCGGCGGCTGCCGCCCTGGAGGGCTCAAAAAGCGCAGCTCGGGAGTTCGCTGATCGCCACGGGATCCCCAGCCCAGATAATGCCACTTTCACCGATGCCGCTGAAGCGATCGCCTGGCTCCGGGAGCAACCCTACGATGTGGTGGTAAAGGCCGACGGGCTGGCTGGCGGCAAAGGTGTCGTAGTGCCGTCTGACCGGGCCGAGGCGGAGGCGGCGATCGCCGATTTCCTCACCAAAGGAACCCTGGGCGAGAGCGGCCGCACCGTGGTGTTGGAGGAGAAGATCACCGGTGAGGAGCTCAGCCTCTTCGGGATCTCTTCGGCAACGCAGTTGGATCCCCTGGGCGGGCTCACCGTGCAAGATCACAAGCGAGTTGGCGAAGGCGATACCGGTCCCAACACCGGGGGGATGGGCGCATTCGCCCCGGTACCCGACCTGGACCCGATGCTCGTCGAACGCCTGTTCAACACCTTTCTTCTATCCGTGCAGGCCGGCATGGCCGACGAAGGGACCCCCTACGTAGGCGTGATCTATGCCGGAATCATGCTCACCGCCGATGGTCCCCGCCTCATCGAATACAACTGCCGCTTCGGTGACCCCGAGGCTCAGGTGCTCCTCCCGTTGCTCTCGGGCGACCTTCTGGCGGTGATGTATGCGGCAGCCACCTCGCAACCGTGGGAGCCGCTGGGCGTGAAGCCTGAACGAAGTGCAAGCACCGTCGTGATCTGCGCAGATGGGTATCCCATCGCTCCTCGAACGGGCGTGGTGATCCCCAACGTGATATCCCCGGAGAATGGTCGCCTGATTCACGCCGGCACCGCCGACCACAACGGAACGATCGTGAGTTCCGGAGGGCGGGTTCTTAATGCGGTGGGAATCGGCCCCGACCTCGCATCGGCTCTCGAGATCAGCTATCAGATCGCTGATCAGCTGGTGGGCAACGGATTGTTCGCCCGCTCCGACATCGGCTGGCGATATGTCAGTCGCAAACCGAACGACCGCTCTACCGAGCCGAAAGAAGCTTCCGTGACCACCATCCCCAGCATAGAAAACGATCCTTACGCCGAGGCCGGGGTGTCGCTCGCCGCTGGGGCCGCAACGACCAAACGCATTGGTGCAGCCGTCAAGAGTACCCACGACGAGCGGGTGGTTTCGGGGCTGGGAGGCTTCGGTGGCGTCTTCGCCGCAACCCAGCTCTCGGAGATGGCCGAGCCGCTCCTCGTTGCGAGCACCGATGGTGTTGGGACAAAGTCGATGCTCGCCGAAATCCTCGTGGCCAACGGGCGCGATGCCAGCAATGCCTGGGCCGGCCTCGGGGCCGACATCGTGAACCACGGCATCAACGACGTTTTGGTGCAGGGAGCGCGGCCGCTCTTCTTTCTCGACACCGTGGCTGCAGCGAAGCTGGATCCTGAAGTAGTTGGCAACATCGTGGACGGTATGGCAGCGGCATGCCGGACGGCTGGCTGTGTGCTCCTGGGCGGTGAGACGGCCGAGATGCCGGGTGTGATCTCCGAGGGCGCTGTGGACATCAGCGGCACCATGGTGGGAGCGGTCGACAAGCCCCACCTTCTGCCCAAGGCGGGTATAACCGCTGGCTATCAGCTCATCGGCGTCAAATCTTCGGGCTTGCATACCAATGGCTACAGCCTCGCTCGCAAAGTCATCCAGGGGAAGGACACCAACGCCCTGCTCCCCGGCGGAGCGGGTGAGTCGATTTTCGAGGCCCTGCTGGCAACCCATCGCAGTTACCTCGATGTTCTCAAAGTGGCGTTGGCCTCCGGCAAAGTGGCGGCGCTGGCCCACATCACCGGTGGCGGCCTGGTCGACAACTTGCCCCGGGTACTGCCCGACGACCTCGGTGCCTACATCAAGACTGCCTCATGGCCACAACCCGCTCTGTTCCAATACCTGATCAAACAGGCCAACCTCAACATCGAGGACGCCCACCAAATCCTCAATTGCGGGATTGGGATGGTGGTCGTTGTTGCGCCCCACGACGTTAATGAGGTGCAGGCCTTGATCGGCGAGGAAACATTCAATATCGGAGAGGTCACTGCCACCCCGGGAATCGTTCTTTCGTGAGGCTGGGGCGGGGATGAGCAACCGGCGGGTGGTGATCATGGCCTCCGGTAACGGTTCCAATGCCCAAGTGTTGCTGGATCTCGCCGCCGCCGGTGATCTCGACTGCCGGATCGTCGCAATGATCTCGGACCACTCGGATGCTCCTGTGCTCAGGCGGGCTGCCGCTGCCGGGGTGAGAACCGAGGTGTTGGAGCAACTGGCCGGGGAGCCTCGTGACCGTTACGACCAGCGTTTGGCGCCGATCGTTTCATCTCACCATCCCGAGCTGGTGGTGCTGGCCGGGTGGATGCGCATTCTCACGGGATCGTTCTGCCAACAATTCCCCATCATCAACCTCCATCCAGCCCTCCCCGGTGCCTTCCCAGGGGCCACTGCGATACCCGACGCCTTCGCGGCCTGGCGGGCCGGCCTCGTGAGCGAGACGGGCGTGATGGTCCACTGGGTGCCCGACGCTGGTGTTGACACCGGCCCGGTGATCGTCACCGAGGCCGTGCCGTTCGAGACCGATGACACGCTCGACACGGTCACCGAACGCATCCATGCTGTAGAGCACCGACTTCTTCCACTCGGAGTCAAGATCGCCCTTGAATCGCTACCCGTCCCCCAAACCCCCGAGGTTTCCCGATGACCGCCCGTGAACTAAATGCTCGCATCTTCGACTCGTTCGAGTCCCTGACCTTCGATGACGTACTGATCGTCCCCGGTTGGAGTGAAGTGCTACCGCATGAGGTGGACATCGCAACCTCGATCTGTGGCATCCGATTAGCCACGCCGCTCATGTCGGCGGCGATGGACACGGTCACCGAGGCTCCGCTGGCCATCGGTCTGGCCAGGGAGGGTGGAATCGGCGTTCTCCACCGCAATCTCTCCATTGAAGATCAGGCGTTTCAGGTGGATCAGGTGAAGCGGGCTCAGAGTGGGATGATCACGTCGCCCATTTCGCTTCCGCCATCCAGCACGTTGGCTGACGCTGAGGTTCTGATGAACCGCCACAAGATCAGCGGAGTCCCGATCTGCGATGAGGACGGTGTTCTGAAAGGGATCCTCACCAACCGCGACATCCGGTTCTGTGGGCAAGACGAATTCGGGCTTCCGGTAACCGATTTCATGACCTCGGATGGACTGGTGACCGCCCCGGCCGGAACCGAACTTGACGAAGCGGTTCAGATTCTTCACAAACATCGGATCGAGAAACTTCCGCTCGTAGATGATCAGGGTCGCCTCACCGGCCTCATCACCGTGAAAGACATCACCAAGCGGATCGAGAAACCCAATGCGTCCTTGGATGCACGCGGCCGCCTCCGGGTCGCCGCTGCGGTCGGCGTGACCGATGTGGCCGAGCGGACCGAGGCGCTTGCGGAATCCGGGGTGGACATGTTGGTCATCGACACGGCGCACGGGCACACGCGCGGGGTTGTGCAGGCCATCCGCACAATCAAGAAGGGCTGGCCGGATCTACCGGTGGTCGGCGGAAATGTTGTGACCCGCGAAGGCGTGGAAGCGATGGTCAATGCCGGAGCTGATGCGGTGAAGGTTGGCGTAGGGGCCGGCTCTATCTGCACCACCCGAATCGTTGCCGGGGCCGGTATGCCGCAGGTGACCGCCATCTTCGAATGTGTCGAGGCGGGGCGGGAACTCGGGGTGCCCATCATCGCCGACGGCGGTGTTGTCTCCAGTGGTGACATCGTGAAGGCATTCGTAGCCGGTGCCGATGTGGTGATGCTTGGTAATGCGCTGGCTGGATGTGATGAGGCGCCGGGGCAACTGGAACTGGTGGACGGAGCGATGTGGAAGACCTATCGCGGCATGGGCTCGGCCGGAGCGATGCGAGGGCGGGCCGCCGACCGGTATGGGACAGGCACCCCCGCCGCCGGGATCGCTCCGCAGAAACATGTTGCTGAAGGGGTCGAGGGCCGGGTTCGTTACGCCGGTGCCTTGACCGAACTGGTCACGCAGCTTGTTGGCGGTGTGCGATCTGGGATGGGATATGCCGGGGCGGCCACACTGGCCGATCTTCAAGACAACACGCGCCTCACCAAGATCACCGGAGCCGGTCTCCGCGAAAGCCATCCGCACGACATCTCCATGTACACCGATTAGCGGGTTGGGAGGCTTCCTGCGGTCCAGGAACAATAGGTCGTTCCAGCATTTACCGTGAACACCCCCGGCGCCACTGAGATGTCGGATTTCCGCTAGGAAGGGTTCGCCTCATCAGGCAGACTGGAGCTATGGACGCTCGGGAAGCCTGGATGCGGGCGGTGGAAAGTCGGGACCCACGCTTTGATGGCTGGGTCACCGTGGGGGTCACCTCCACGCAGATCTACTGTCGGCCGTCATGCCCTACTCCGGTCCGACCCAAGCGGGCGAACATGCGCTTCTTTCCCACTCCCGCAGCAGCTCAACAGGCTGGATTCCGGTCGTGCAAGCGCTGCTCGCCCGACGCCACGCCGGGTTCACCCGAATGGAATCGGCGCGATGATCTCGTGGCTCGGGCCATGCGCGGAATCGAGGACGGGGTCGTTGATCGAGATGGGGTTGGCGGCCTGGCAAACGAACTGGCCGTCAGTCCTCGCCACCTTCAACGGATCTTGACTGAAGAAGTGGGCACCGGGCCCAAATCGCTGGCCCGGGCGCGGCGGGCTCGGGCCGCCCGCGCTCTCATCGAGACAACCACGCTGCCGTTCACCAAGATCGCATTTGCGACCGGATTCAACAGCATCCGGCAGTTCAATCACACAATGGGGGAGGTGTTTGCCGCCTCGCCCACCCAGATGCGCCGCGGCCGAGGGCAGCCAGGCTCGCGAAAAGCGGGGGAGTGGCTGTCGGTCAACCTTCCCTTTCGCCCGCCTCTGGCTCACAAGGAGCTTCTCCGCTGGCTGAGCCTTCATGCGGTAAATGGTGTCGAGCAGGTGGAGGGCACCACCTATCGGCGTTCGCTCCGTCTGGACGGCGGCCCGGCGATTGCCGAGGTGGACCTTGGTGCGGACGATCGGTCAGTTGTCCCGGCCCGTTTCCGGCTCTCGTCACTCTCGGATCTGCCCCGGGCCATCAACCGGATGCGTCGGCTTCTGGACCTCGATGCCGACCCTGCCGTGATCGCCGGTGACCTGAAAGATGATCCTCTGATGGCTGGACTGATAACAGCCACGCCCGGACTTCGTTCTCCCGGCGAGGTCGATGGGATCGATGCGGCCGTGCGGGCTGTTCTGCATCAACAGGTCTCGCTGGCGAGTGCGAAGGCGATGGCCGCCCGCCTGGTGGCTGCTCACGGACTGGAGTTGGAGAATCCCGTGGGCAGCGTCTACTTCGCCTTCCCATCCGCGGCTGAGTGGGCTGCCCAGGATCCGTCCGAGTTGGGGCTTCCGAAGAGTCGGGCCACGGCTCTGGTAGCGGTGGCCAGCGCTATTGACCAGGGTCGAGTGGATCTCTCCCCATGGGCGAATCGAGCCAAGGCGGAAGCGGCGCTTCTAGCGGTGAAGGGCATCGGGCCGTGGACCGCAAACGTGGTGGCGGCCAAAGCGCTCGCAGCTCCTGATGCCTTCGGCGCAAGTGACCTGGCATTGCTGAAGCAGGCGGAGAGATTGGGCATTCCCCACGAAGCCGCGGAACTCGAACACCACGCCGAATGCTGGCGCCCATGGCGTTCTTACGCCATGCACCACCTCTGGAACCTCTACCTCAATGAACTCGAAGGGAAAACCAAATGACTACCGATCTGTACGTTTCTTACCTCCACATGCCACCGCCGATCGACGATCTGGAGATCGTGGCCAGTGACGAAGGTCTTGTCGCCGTCCTCTGGCAAGACGACGAACGGTGGGTCTTCGGCGAGGCGCTCCCACAGGGAAATGCGGTGACAACTGCTGCTGAGCAACAATTGAAGGAGTACTTCACGGGCGAACGCACCGAGTTCGATCTGCCTCTCGATCTTCGTGGCACGGAGTTCCAAACGAGTGTCTGGCGGTCGCTCGCCAACATCCCGTATGGAACCACCGTGACCTATGGCCAACAGGCTCAGCGCCTCGGCCGACCTTCATCGGTCAGGGCGGTCGCTTCCGCCAACGGCTCCAACCCGGTCAGCATCGTCCTGCCGTGCCATCGTGTGATCGGGTCCAACGGCAAGTTGACCGGATACGCCGGTGGATTGGATGCCAAACACTGGCTTTTGGCTCTCGAAGGTGCCGCCGATCAAACGCTGTTCTGAGCAAGGTTCACCCACAGATCCCCTTCCCCGAAATTTCTGCTGCAAGCGACACCCAGTGTCGTCGTCGGCAGACAGAACGCCGAAATGTCACGCTCGGCAGAGATCTGGCCTTTCGGACAGACCGACGAGAGAGTTCGCAGCCAACCCAGTGCCCCTTGGCCACTGAAGTCGAAGAGCGGCCTCCGTTCAGGTCAAGGCGTCGTCGAGCCAGCGAACCAGATCGGCGGCGAGGAGGTCGGCGGCGGTTCGGTCGCCGAAGAGATGACCGCCGGTGGCATACCGGAGGAATTCCTTTGGTTCCTGGGCGGCGGCATGGAGGGCCTCGCCCTCGGTCACCGGGACCGTGGAGTCATCTTCGGCGTGAATCGTGAGATACGGCGTGCCGAGCGTGGCCACTGCCTCCAACACGTTGTGCACCTCGAGATCATGCACGAATCCCGCCTCCAGCTCGAAGGTGCGGCCGCCGATCGTGACTTCGGCTCGGCCGGTGGAGAGCAGCTTCTCCTCATCGTCGGCAAAGAGGTGCCGCACATGGCTGGCATCTGAGGGTGCACCGATTGTGACAACGGCCTCGAGGGTCTTGATACGAGATGCCGCCAGCAGCACTGCCGCCCCGCCCAAGCTGTGACCGATGATGCTGCACGGGCCGAAGCCCATTTGGATCAGGGTGGTGGCGGCCCGAACCACATCGGAGACATTCCCGCTGAGGGTCTTGGTGGCGAAATCACCGTGGGACTCTCCCCGTCCGGTGAAGTCGAACCGGAACGCTGCGTACCCAGCCTCGGTTAGCGCCTTCGCCAAGCGAGTCATGGTGTGGATGTCCTTGGAACATGTGAAGCAGTGGGCCATCAACACCGCCCCTTTGGCCCTCTGGGGAGGGCGATGCAAAACTCCGGTGAGCGTGGCGGCGGAGCCACCAACAAAGGTGATGACCTCGGTCTCGGGTCTATCGCTCATGTGAGACTCCACGTGGCGGTAATGGCCGTTGAACCGTGGACCCCCGCGTCTCGTCCCTCGTGGAGCCCCGCGGCTCGTCCCTCGCTGGCGAGAGCGAGAAGGTGGGCATAGACCGAGTTCCCGGCAGCTCGCCATAAGCGTTTGTCAACCTCGGCATACATCTGCGGTACCAGGTCTACAACTTTGCGGGGCCCATCGGCAAGGAGGTCCACGATCTGTTGGGTCCGGCCGTTGCGATGCTCGATGCACGACCGAACATACGGAGCCGGGTCTTCGATGATCGGCCCGTGGGTGGGGAGATAGTAGGCATCGGGAACCAGGAGGAGCCGTTCGAGGCTGGCGAGGTACGCGAACAGGTCCCCGTCGGGTGGAGAGATGACCGAGGTGGCCCAGCCCATCACGTGGTCGCCGGTGAACACTGCACTCTTCCCGGCGCCGTCGTCCAGCAGTCGAAAACACACATGGTTGCTGGTGTGACCGGGCGTGTGAATGACCTGAAGTGTCCAGTCGGAACCAGTGATCACACCGCTGACCCCCTGGGGGTCTATGGGGTCGTGGCCAACCACAACATCGGGCACAAAAGCGGTGTCGGGACCCTCCCGCTTGAGCTCTTCTGGCAGATTGGCCCACTCTGCGGCGAATGCGGCGTCCTCTTCTGGGGAGATATGGGCGCTGAAGTCCAAACGCGCCAACGGATCATCGGAACTCACCGGACCATGGGGCCCAAAACCGTAGGTAGGGGCTCCGGTCCGAGCCACCAGATCTGGGACGCCGGCGGTGTGGTCGGTATGGGTGTGGGTCACCAGGATGTGGTTGATCGATTCGCCCGGCAAAAGGCACGCTTCGACGGCGTCCAGGTGCGCGGGCAGGCTGGGCCCGGGATCCACGACGGCCACATCACCCGTTCCGATGAGATAAACACCGGTTCCGGTGAACGTGAATGCATTCGGGTTCTGGGCAACGACCCGGCGGATCGACGGTGCCACCCAAACGCATTGTCCGTAGTGTGGCTCGAAATCCTGGTTGTGGGCGATCGCCATACTTAGGACTCCCCGGCGGCGACCAACCGTTGGAGGCCCTCGGTGATCCAGGCTGCCGGCTTGACGGGTCGGCCCTCTCGATTGGTCACACCGGCCCGAATTCGTGCCGTGAGGTAGGTAGTGGTGCCGTCCGGGCTGGTGATGTCTTGGACCCAGACGCCAGACGCCCGCCGCAGGTTCTCGATGGTGGTGTGCACCACGATCGGGTCCACCGCGGTGGCGGGAACCAGGAACTTGGCTTCAACCTCGGTGACGACGAACTGGAAACCCTCCGCAGCTACTCGGTCGAGGTGGAGTTCTGCCGCCTCCAGCGCCTCTGCCCGTCCCTGTTCGAGATAGGTGAAGTACATCGCATGGTTCACATGGCCGTAGGGGTCCAGTTCGGCAAATCGCACCTTGATTGCGCTCTGGACGGGGAGCGCCACCATCAGGCCAGGCCAGCGTTCTCGATGTCGTCGCGTCGGACGCCGAGAAAGTACAGGATGGCATCGAGGTACGGGACGTTCAGAGCGGTGTCAGTGGCGTTTTGCACGACCTGCTTAGCATTGAAGGCAATACCCAATCCGGCGATGTTGAGCATGGCCAGATCGTTGGCACCGTCGCCGATGGCAACCACCTGATCCACCGAGATGTCTTCCTTGGCAGCCAGTTCGTGAACCAGTTCGGCCTTGCGTTGTCGATCCACGATGTCGCCCACCACACGACCCGTCAGGCGCCCGTCGACAACTTCCAGTGTGTTCGCAAATGCGTAATCGATTCCGAGATCGTCGGCCAGTGAATCCGCAATTGCGGTGAACCCGCCGGAGACGATCGCTGTGCGGTACCCCAGTGCGTTGAGCGTCCGAATGAATGTGGCCGCCCCGGGCGTGAGTTTGATCTTGCCACGGGCCCGTTTGAACACGCCCTCATCCAGACCCTCCAAGAACTTCGCCCGTTCGGTCAGCGATTCGGTGAAATCTAGTTCTCCGGCCATCGCTCGGCTGGTGATTGCCGAAACCTCGGCTTCGTGCCCAGCCTCGGCGGCAAGGATGTCGATCATTTCGTTCTGAATGAGCGTGGAGTCCACGTCCATGATGATCAACCGGGTGGCCCGCTGACCGAGCCCCTCGGGTACTACGGCGAGATCGCAGCGTAGATCCCGGCCGGCGAGGAGAAGGTTGCGTCGCAACTCTTCCGCTTGACCGCCGCGGACCACCAGTTCATAGGCCATGACGGGGTACCGGGCGATCCGGGTGATCCGGTCGATGTTGGCACCCGCTCGGGCACACATTGCGGCAACAGCGGCGAATTCGAGCGGATGGATCTCGCGCCCAACGAGCGTCACGATCTGCCCCTGGGCGCGAGGTGTCGGCGTGCTATCGACCACCTCGAAGTCCACGTCCATCTGTTGTTCCCAGCCGAACAGAAGGAGTTCTTTGACCAAGTCCCTCCCGGGCGGGACCACAACGACGATGGAGAGCGAGAGTCGGCCGCGCGTGATGGTTTGCTCAACGTCCTCCACAACGGCTCCGGCGCTTCCGATCACGTCCATGACCCCAGCCGTGATGCCCGTCCGGTCGATACCCGAGATCGTCACCAGAATGGTCTGTTCGTGCGCGGACGACGGTGAAGAACGTTGTGCCATGGGTCTGAAGGGTAACCGGCTGGCGGATAGTGAGTCGGCCAGGGAGAGATCAGCTCAGGCCGGGCCCAGCCTCACGAGGTAGGCAGGTTTACGACAAACTCAGTTCTCCGATGGCGGCGCGGCTTCCAAGCCGCGCATCGCGGTTGAGGACCAGTTGTTCGGTTTCTTGAAGCACGCGGCTGGGGGTGAGACCAACCGACCGGAACTGTGCAGCGGAGTGGTGGCAGAAGCGCAGGGCTTCAACGTGGCGGGAGGCGCCACACAGAGCGTGGATGAGCACGATCCAGCGCATCTCGCGGAACGGCTCCATCAGGGCAAGTCGTTCCAACTCAGCAATATTGGGTCGCCCCTGAAGGAATTGCAGCATCGACAGCCTCTCCTGAGCGTCGAGGCGAGCCTCCGCCAGCTCCGCCTGCCGGGCCTTTCCGGCCGCTGTTCTGGCCAGGTCGGGGAGTGGCATGCCAGAGCCAGCCGCCTCGAGGGCGCGGCTGTAGCTCTCGATCGCCTCATCGGTTTGCCCGTTCCGACGCTGGTTCTCAGCCCCGGACATGGCCGCCTCGAAGCGATGGACATCCACTTGATCGCTTCGATTGGTGGTGTGGTAGGCGTGGCCATCGGTGGCCACCGCGTCACTGCCGAGATGGCGGCGCAGCCGCATCACGTGCGTTTGGATGGCGTGGCCGGGATCGTTGGGTCGACGGGAGTGCGGCCATACCCATTCCGCTATGGTGTCAACGTCCACCGGTCGGCCAGGGTGGAGCAGCAGTGTTGCGAGGACCGCCCGCTCGGTCTTGCCGCCGCACGGCACCGGTTGACCTGCGTACGACGCTGTGAGCGGACCGAAGAGCAAGAAATCTGAACTGTCAGCGTGCATCGCACCTCCGTTCGATGGCGCCCATTTCCCCTGTGGTGAAGGTACCACGTTGTCATTTTCTTCGCCTTTTGTTCTCGGAACGCTCGCGTTTGGATCGCAGCCCTTCCCGAAAGCTCCGCGATGCGTCAGTGTTACCGGCAGGGTCGGATGTGCCGGTCACCAAGGAGAAGGAACGAACCATGTATTTGTTCAACCGAATGAGGCTGCACAACGGGCAGAACGGGGGCTCCACGCGTGCCGCATTCGTGCATGCCGCCACGGTGGCAACCAAGGTAACCGGCATCCCGACCTTCACCTGGCAGGTTTCGTATCACCCGATGGGGAATGGCTGGATGACCTCGGCCCGCGTGGAAACCCAAGCGCAGCTCGAAGAGGCCTGGGCCAAGATGGCCGCCAGCAGTGAGATGCTTGATGCCATGGAGGAAGTGGCCAGGCTGGCACCAACTCCACCTGTTGACAACATCGCAAGGATCGTCGGCGGCTCGCTGGGAGATCGCCCGGCCACGATCGTTCGCGCCACGGTCGCTACTGCGGCCCCGGGGCAAATGGGTCCGGCTGTCGGTTGGTTGGTCCAGATGGCCACCGCTGGTTCGGCCGCTCTTGGAGTGCCAATCGCCGCATCCATGAACGTCGCCGGGACCTACGGTGGAATGGCGTTGATCACGAGTTACGAAAGCGCGGAACAGGTGGATCAGGTAGCAGACAAGCTGATGGTCGATGAGTCTCTTCAACAGATGATCGCCGACGGAGCGCACCTGTTCGTGGGGGAGAGCACTCAGATGATGCTACGCAGGATGAGCTGACCCGTCAGCTGAAAAACTGCTTGATCCAAGGTGCCGGGGGAGCGGCGGTAAGCTCCCCCGGCGGCGCCAACGCCACCGCCTGACCATCCTCTAGGGCCAGGACAAGGTCGCACTCTCCGGCGTGGTCGGCTCCGTGGGTGACCACAATCGTGATCTGCTGTGGATCGCTCCAGGCCCGGATGACGGTGCGGTTCAGCCTCCGAAGTTCGGCGTCTACCTTGCTAAGGGGTTCATCCAATAGCAGCAACGACGGGCGCCGTACCAAGGCGCGGGCCAACGCCACGCGCTGTTGCTCCCCACCAGAGAGCTCCCGGGGCAAGCGTTCGACGAGGTCGCTGAGTCGGAGATGTTCGATGATCTTGGCGAGGTCAGCGGTCGTGACTCCCTTGCCGAAGGCGACGTTCTCATGAACACTCAGATGGGGAACCAGAAGGCCGTCCTGAGGTACGTAGCCGATCGTGCCGGCGGGACGAATGATCTGACCGGAATCCGGCTGAAGGAATCCGGCCAAACCTTCTATCAGCGAGGATTTCCCCGAGCCGTTGGCACCGATAACGGCCAAGGATCTCCCCGCCGAGACAGAGAAATCCACATTGAGGCAGAATTCACCGCGTTCAATTCTCAACTTGGAGGCGATGAGTTGGGTCATCGCGACGGGAGGAATCGGTCTCGGAGAGCGAACAACACCGAAAGGCTGACCGCCAACAGAAGCACGCTCAGCGCCAGCGCCCGTTCGGGGTCTTGCTCATAGGCGAGGACAACTTCAAGCGGCAGTGTCCGCGTGACGCCTTGAACGCTTCCAGCGAAGGTGATCGTGGCGCCGAACTCGCCCAGTGCCCTGGCCCATGCCAGGACTGCGCCGGCCACAATGGAGGGCCGCACCACCGGCACCGATACCCGCCAAAACGTCTCGAGCGGACCGGCCCCCAGGGAATGGGCCATCTTCTCCAACCGTCCATCACCCGACCGAAATGCTCCCTCCACGCTGAGGATGAGGAAGGGCATGCTGACGATCGTGGCCGCCAAAACCGCTCCCACGGTTGTAAGTGGCAGGCCGAAGCCGAACGCATCGCCCAACCAGCCTCTTCGACCAAATCCAGAGAGCAACGCCACGCCGGTGACCACGGGCGGAAGAATCAGTGGGACGGTGACGATGGCTCGAACGACACTGCGGCCGGGAAAGTCGGTTCGAGCCAGGATGTAGGCGAGCGGCACGCCCAGAAGCACCGACAGCAGGGCCGCCACCAGTGACACGATGGCGGACACTCGCAGTGCGTCGAGTGATTCGGTGGAGGTGAGAAGACGGGGGAGTTCGATCCATGGCACGTCGAGCAGGAGCGCCAAAAGAGGAATCGCCAAAAGGAGAGTTCCGACTCCGGCGGCCACGGCTACCGGCCTGGGAGTGGATTTTGCCGGTTTCACGGAGCGGTGAATCCTGCGTCTTGGAAGAGTTCCTGGGCCTCATCCTCGGCCAGGTAGTTGAGGAATCGGTCGGCGGCGGCGCTGGCTTCGGAGTTTCCCGAGTTCACAATGAACCCAGTAACCAGCGTTCGGGGGGTCTCTGATCCGAGATCGATTGTGATGATCTCATCGCCGGCGATGATGGCATCGGTTTGGTAGACCAACCCAAGGTCCACTTCGCCGGTTCGCACCTTCGCCAAGACGGCCCGCACATTGTTCTCAACCGAAATGGTGCGAGCACTGGGAAGGTCCGCAACGGCGGAGATCCATGCATCGGCCGCATCCCCGCAGGGAACGCCGGTGGCGCAACGAGCGAATGAGCCCGCCCATGCGAGCGCTTCGGCCGGGGTGGGCGACGGTCCTCGGGCGGGGATCACGGAGCCGGCCGGAGCGATCATCACCAGCGAGTTCCCGGCCAGTGGTACGGAGCGGCCCAAGAGGCCAGGGTCAATGCTGTCGAGGGCGGTCAAGTCGGCGGGGATGAACAGCTCGGCTGTACCGCCATCCTCGATTTGGCGAGCCAGAGCATTTGAGCCAGCGAGATTCAGCCGGATATCCACTCCGGCGTCGATCGCCTCGAAGTCAGCTTCTGCGGTTTGCAGGACTTCGGTCAATGACGACCCGGCAAAAACATCTACCGTTGTGGTCCCCGTGGAACATGCGGCCAGGCTAACCCCCATTGCCATGAGCGTAGGGGGAACCGAAGTGGCAAGCTTCATGGCGGCGTTACCCTTCCGGTTCAAGCGCAACGGTCACCGCAATCCGTCCCCCGTCCTCCGGTTCTGCGATGTGAATGTCGACGGTGTCGATAAGGGCGCTGTCGGTGAGGTCCGGCAGGGCGGCAGCGAGGCGCTTTTGGTCGGCCTCGGCAACGGTGAATGAGGCATCGGTAATCTTGGTCTTCAGGGACCGTTTGGCTTCGGTCTTGGGACGGCGGAGTTCTGTGAGTGCGATCCCCGCAACGGTCAACACCTCAGGGTCGGCGTCGGCCCCAGCTTTATTCAGCAGCGTGTCTGGTGTTGGCCACGGCGCTCGGTGGATAGATCCTTCTCTCCACCAACTCCAGACCTCTTCGGTGGCGAAGGGGAGGAACGGCGCCAGCAGTCGGAGGAGGGTGTCCAGCGTAATGGCGAGCGTGGCATGCGCTGATGCGGTGCCATCGGCAGAGGCCACCGTGGCCTGGCCGTACGCTCGGTTTTTCACCAGCTCGATGTAATCATCGGTGAAGGCCCAGAACAGGGATTCTGTTCGTTCGAGAGCGCGGGCGTAGTCGTAGTCGTCGAAGGCTTCGGTGCATTCTTCAACTAGACGGCTGAGCCGCATGACCAGGGCCCGGTCCAGTGCCTCGGTAACCGGCTGGTCGAGTGCATCGACGTCTACGCCCATGCCGAGGGCGAACTTGGAGGCATTCAGGAGTTTGATGGCGAGACGACGCCCAACCTTCATCTGGCTTTCGTCGAAGGCCGTGTCGGTTCCCGGTCGGGCCGATGCGGCCCAGTAACGAACGGCGTCGGACCCGTAGGTTTCCAATGATTCGGTGGGCACCACCACGTTGCCGACGGACTTCGACATCTTCTTGCGGTCCGGATCCAGAATCCAGCCCGAGATTGCCGCATTTGTCCACGGAACGCTGTTGTGCTCGAAGTGGGCGCGCACCGCAGTGGAAAACAGCCAGGTCCGGATGATGTCGTGGGCCTGGGGCCGCATATCGAACGGGAACACCCGATCGAAGAGATCACTGTTGGGTTCGTCCCAGTCGCCGGCGATCTGGGGGGTGAGCGATGACGTTGCCCAGGTGTCCATCACGTCGGGATCGGCCACGAAACCACCGGCCTTGCCCCGTTGGTCGGCGGTGAACCCGTGGGGGACATCCACCGACGGGTCGATCGGCAGAGCCGTCTCAGGCGGGGACAGCGGCTCTTCGTAGAGCGGTTCACCGGCGGCATCGAGGCGGTACCACAGAGGGATCGGAACGCCGAAGAACCGCTGCCTGCTGATCAACCAGTCGCCGTTGAGATTCTCCACCCAGTTCTTGTACCGGGCTCGCATGTAGGGAGGGTGGAAGGCGATCTCCTCGCCCCGCTTGACCAGCTCGGCGTTCAGCTGGGCGTCGCGTCCACCATTGCGGATGTACCACTGCCGGCTGCTCACGATCTCCAAGGGCTTGTCGCCCTTTTCGAAGAACTTGACCGGGTGCGTCATAGGGCGAGGTTCGCCAACGATCCCCCCGGCGTCGGTGAGTGCCTTGACCAGGATTTCCTTGCCGGTGTGAACGGTTTTTCCGATCATCTCCTGATACATCGCCAAACCAGGGCCGGTGAGGACGTCAGGCACTTCGTCGGTGAACCGCCCGGCTCGGTTGATCACGGCTCGGCTGGGAAGATTCAGTTCGCGCCACCACGTGACATCGGTGGTGTCGCCGAACGTACAGATCATGGCGATGCCTGTGCCTTTCTCCGGATCGGCCAGCTCGTGGAGCCGCAACGGGACTTGAACACCGAGCGGCGTTGTAATCATCTGGCCGTCCATCTCCCGGAAGCGGTCATCTGAAGGGTTGGCGACAACGGCAACGCAGGCCGGGAGAAGTTCGGGTCGGGTGGTGTCGATCAGAAGGTCGGACCCGTCAGGCCGCAGGAACCGCAGCGTGTGGTAGGCGCTGGGTCGCTCAACGTCTTTCAGTTCGGCCTGGGCCACCGCGGTCTGGAACGTGACATCCCAGAGGCTCGGAGCTTCCTGTTGGTAGGCCTGACCGTCCGCAAGGTTTCGCAGAAATGCCTTTTGAGAGATCCGTCTGGCCTTGTCCGAGATCGTCTCGTACAACAGGCTCCAGTCGACGCTGAGCCCTAGTCGGTGGAAGAGGTCCTCGAACGCCTTTTCGTCCACCTCCACCAACTGGTTACACAGTTCGATGAAGTTGGGTCGGCTGATCGGTACCTGCTGTTTCAGCCTTTTCCCGCCGGCGTCGAGTCCTTCGTTCGCCGGCGGCTGGAAACCAGCCTGATAGGGGAGCGACGGGTCACAGCGCACGCCGAAATAGTTCTGCACTCGCCGTTCGGTGGGGAGACCGTTGTCGTCCCACCCCATCGGGTAAAAGACGTTCTTGCCGTTCATGCGTTGGTAGCGGGCGATCAGATCCGTGTGGGCGTAGCTAAAAATGTGGCCAACGTGGAGCGAGCCAGACACGGTGGGTGGGGGAGTATCGATACTGAACACGTCTGCTCGATGAGCGGAGCGGTCGAATTCATAGACAGCACCTTCCACCCAAAGCTGATCCCATTTTTCTTCCAGACCCTCGAGCGACGCCTTGGCGGGGGCTCCCGAACCGTGTTTCTGCATTCCGTAAGGTTATGCGATCCCCGTCCCGGTGGGGGCGGGCTTTCAGTTGGTGTTGTTCCGTCGCCCGGCCGAGGTAATCCTGGGCTCGGTGCCGCCTGCCGCAATCAGGTCATCGGTGTCTGCAGTGACAAACGTTGGGCCAGCGCAGCGGGCCCCTGCGTCTCCCGACGCGGTCGGCTCCCAGCAGCCGCTGGAGGCGTTGCCGGTGATGGTCGCCAGCGAGATCGACTGGCCGGGGGCGGTTCCGATGATCTGCTCCTCGTAGCCACTCACCCAGAGGTAGGCCGGGGCGGCGATGTCGGTGGTTCGGTTGCTCCCGGAGCCCCAGCCGAGATAGTCCACGAGTGCACCGTTGTCATCCAAGAACCAGATGTCATCACCGGAGTTGCCAAGCACCGGGTTGGTCTTGTCGCTGAACCAGTGCGAAGCGGGCGGGTGGTAGCTGTCATTATCCATTCCCGCCAGCCCGAGCGACGGGTCGTCGAGGCCGATGTAGACCATGATCATCTCGTTCTTCTTGATCAGGGTGTCGCCCCCAACAAAGTCCAAACCGAATGACTGGGCGCCTGTTCCATGTCCTCGGCCCGGGCCGTCCTGGACGCGGAAGCCGTCGAAGTTCAGCGTCCCGTTCCAGAGCCCTTCGATCTCGACGAACTCATGACCCCATTCGGAGTCTTCGTCGTAGAGGACTTCACTGATCCGGTAGTAGCCGAACCAGGGTGACAGCTTCATCGGCGTCAGCCAGAACGACGCCGCGCTCGACTCCGCCAACGCCGTCGTCGGCGGTCACATTGATTCGCCGACTGATTCCCGCCTGGCTGTCTGTTGGTCCGGAAGTGGTCCATTGCAGGAAGATGTTGTTGGTCACGGTCTGGGTGGCCGTCATCCCGGTGGGCAAGTTGGTAGCGGTTAGCGTGACGGGGTCCCCATCGGCATCGCTCACCGAGATGGGCAACAGATAGTTGGTTGCGCCCACGGTGGCCAGGTTGCGGATGTTCCCGAGCACCGGCGCTCGGTTGGCAACGGTGGTGGTGGTCGTTGTGGTGGTGGGCATCGTGGTGGTCGTTGCCATGGTCGTCGTGGTGGGCATCGTGGTGGTCGTTGCCATGGTTGTCGTAGTGGCCGGAGTGGTGGTCGTTGTAGTTGTGGCCAGCGTGGTGGAGGTGCTGGTGGAGGTGGTGGCCGGGATGATCGTGGGTGTCGGCGTGGTGGTGGTGGTAGTTGTTGTGGTGATAACTGCAGGAGCAGTTGTGGTGATAACTGCAGGAGCAATAGTGGCGATGATCACGGTCACTCGGCCTTGGTCACAGCGAACGGAGCTGTCGCACACCTCGAAGACGACTTCGCCGACGGTTGCGGTGGGGCTGGCGCTGACCTTGGCCTGAACCGCCACCGTTGCGGGGCCTCCGGGTGATGCCACTGCGGTGTCGTCGATCAAATCCACACCAAGCCCGGTCGGGACCGAAACGATCCGATACGTCAGGTTCCCAGAGGCGGTGGTAGCCAAGAGCGACGTGACCTTGTACGTCCCCGGTTCCACAACAAGAATGCTGTCCATCGCCACCGGCGCCGTATCGAGCTGAGGAGCCGTCGTTGATACCGAAGGCGTAGCGCTCGTTGGGGTGGTTGAGGCGCCGGGTGTGGAGGTGGTCGGCGCTACGACCGATACGGCCAGCGGGACGGTGGTGGAGGTGGTGTTGAGCACCACCACGCCACCGCGCTGGGTCACGGGAGGGGTGGATGTGACAATGGTTTCGTTCACGTCTTTCGTCACCAGCTCAGCCGGGGCGGCGACAACAGCGAGTTCGATCGGTAGCGCTTCCACCGGCGCCATTGCGATGCCGCTGCCAACGGCGACCGCTGAGGCGGCGAGTGCCGAGCCGACCTGCAGCGCGGAGCTGGCGATGGGAGTCACCACCGGGCTCAACGTGCCGGCACCGGCGCTTGGCACGTTCGCCAGCCAGGTCAGTGGTCCGAGCGCCATCCGCAATTTCCCCAAGCCGATGTTGAGAAACGCTCGAGATACGGTTGGATCGAATTGACCGCCGGCACAACGAGCGATTTCCTCTCGAGCTTCGCTGGCGGGGCGGGGCTCCTTGTAGGAACGCTTCGATGTCATGACGTCATAAGCATCGGCGACCGCAACGATGCGGGCGCCGACCGGGATTTCCTGGCCTTTCAGTTTGTCCGGGTAGCCGTTGCCATCCCAGCGTTCATGGTGGCTACGAATCGCAGTGGAGAACTCCCCAAGCCACCCCGCCAGTGGGGCCGCCAGTTCGTCCCCTTTCCACGTGTGGGACTTGAGGATTTCCCACTCCTCCTCGGTGGGCTTACCCGGCTTGTTCAGGATTTCGCTGGGAACGAAGAGCTAACGTCGTGCAGGAGGGCCGCCCACCGCAACTTCTGCTGCCGTTGCTCGGAGATTCCCATCTCGTCGGCGATGAGATCGGTGTAGGCCCGCACCCGTTCGCAGTGGCCACGAGTAAGGCGGTCATGGGTGGAGAGAGCAGCAACCATCTCCAGCATCGTTTGAGAGTTGAGTGTCTCCTCGTCGCTCAGACCGTGCTCGGTGATGTACCGAATGCGACGTTCAAGCTGTTTGGTGGTGCCGGTTCGCATGGCCATGCTGAACCGACTTGGTGCCTGGTCCGGGAACACCAGCGAGAGCTTGAACAGGGCGGCCAGGGGCAGCAGCCGGCGGGAGAGCCGGTCCACGGAAACGAGAACAATTGCGCCGACCACGAAGATCGCCAGGTACCACAGCCATTTCGGCTGGCTGCTGTCCTGTATCGGGAACCGTCGACTGACGTACATCGTGGCCAGGAAGGAGCTGACCAGCGGGACGGCAAAAGCGAATACTCGAATGGATCGGGCGACGATCGGCCGACCCTGCCAACTGGATTTACTCGGTTCGGCACTGGCCCGGGTGGGCCCGTCCACATATGGCACGCGAGGTACATCGGCGCATTTCCCACTCGTCTGTAGAGGGTGAAAGCACCAAGAAATGGTTCGAATGACCCAAGCCGGCGAAGGTGATCCGACACGCGAGAACGTCTATGGCGTGAGCCTCAGCTGGGGTCAGAGTCCGTCACGTGATATCCCAAGACGTCTTTGCCGGCCACGGCCTTCAGCTGTCCGAAGCCGATCACCGAGGTCTTGAGCCCTCGGAGGACGCCGCTACGACCATCCTGAATGCCATAAACGGCCGCCCTCGCCAGACCGAGAGGGAGTTTGGCGAGTCCTTCTGCCAGATGGCGAAGCCTCACTCGAATGCGTTCCAAGGGCGAACTGGCAAACGAAAGGTCAACAATTGTCAGCGTGTTGCCATCGCGCTGGAGTCGTCGAAGGACGACGCCGAGCGGCATCCGATCTGGTGGAACCCATTCGATCGTCTGCCCCCTTGTGGATTGAGCGATCGTGTACCCGGCCCGCAGGAGTCGTCGTCCGAGGTGGTGGTCTTCGCCCCCTGTCTTGCTGAAACGCTCGTCGAACAGAGGCCCCAGGTCCTCCACCAGCGCCGTGCGGAGAAGAACATTATTCGTGGCCAGGTGATTGATGGGCTGCTGGTCGGGCACGTCGGGTTGAAACTCATACACCCGTGAGCCCACGAGCCACGATGGCGGCGATTCCTCGAAAAGGAACTGCGTGTTGCCCAGGATGGCGTCGGCATTTGTTGCGCGTTGAGTCTCCACCAGCTCGGCCAACCATTGCTCGCTGGCTTCCTCGTCGTCGTCGATGAAGGCCAGCCACGCGGCCCCGGCGTCTCGGGCTGCCTGCACCGCTCGGTTTCGAGCCACCGAGAGGCCGGTGTTGGTTTCGCTGATGTAGGTCACATTGGGCAGTTGGTCGGTCCATTGTTCCACTGTGGAGCGGGCCGATCCGTCGGGGTCATTGTCCACGATCACCACACCTGTCCAATCCCAGTGGGTAGGAGCTTGAACCTTCGCGAGGCTGGCGAGCAATCGCGCCAGCTTCTCGGGGCGACAGTAGGTGATCACGCCAACTACAACAGAGGTGCTCGTGGTTGAGTCGCTTGCCGGCTGCGAGGCCAAGGTGGTCACACTTTCCTGTCGGTTGTTCCGTTGCTCATCTTGACGCCCGGGCTGAACGATCCTGACGCATTGGCCCTTTACCCTAGGGTGTCACCCGGAGCCTGGGTGGAGAGTAATAGTCCGGCTCCATTCACAAATCGCTCCTAGGATTAGTGGTGTGCTTTCGCTTTATGACACCGCTCGAGGCCAGGTTTCTCCGCTCGAACTGCGGGACCCCGGACGGGTGTCGATCTATGTTTGCGGCCCCACGGTTTATGGCCCTCCGCATCTCGGTCACGGGCGCCACACGCTGGTGTATGACATCCTTCGGCGCTTTCTCACGTGGTCAGGATTAGACGTCACGTTCGTCTCCAACGTCACCGACATCGACGACAAGATCATCAATCGAGCGGCCGATGAGGAGCGGGATTGGACCGAGATCGCCACCAAATGCGAGGCGATCTGGTGGAAGTCGATGGACAGCTACAACGTGTTGCGCCCTGACCACACCCCCCATGCAACCGAATACGTGGAGGAGATGGTGGAATTGATCGGCGCTCTCGTCGATCGTGGCAGTGCGTATGTAACTAACGACGGGGTGTATCTGCGGGTGTCGACTGTCCCCGACTATGGCCTGCTGGCCAACCAGAATCTCGAAGACCTGCTCGAGGGCGGCGGTGACCGAACCGTGGTTGGAACAGAGAAGGAAAACCCCGCGGACTTTGCGCTGTGGAAGTTCTCCAAGCCGGGCGAGCCGTCGTGGCCCTCCCCATGGGGTGAGGGTCGTCCCGGCTGGCACACAGAGTGTGTGGTCATGAGCCTGGATCTTTTGGGCGAGGGCTTTGACCTCCACACCGGCGGCCTTGATCTTGTCTTCCCCCACCACGAGAACGAGCGGGCCCAGGCCGTCGCCAACGGTCAACAGTTCGCTCGACACTGGATGCACCACGGGTTTGTTGAACTCGAGGGTGAGAAAATGAGTAAGAGCCTAGGCAACGTGAAGAATCTGCTGGATCTCGCTCAGCTCTATGACCCTCGGGCCTACCGGCTTTTGATTCTGCAAAGCCACTATCGCTCGCCGATCGAGGTCACCGACTCCACGCTCAACAATGCGCTTGCCGCCTTGGGTCGGCTCGACGCTTTTGCCCGCCGCGCCGCGGCGCTCGCCACCAATTCGGACCCGTCAGCCATGAGTGAATTCCGGTCGGTGATGGAGCGCGACCTGGACACCGCCGGCGCCGTTGATTTGATGTTTCGCAAAGTTCGTGAGACAAACTCTCTGTTGGACTCCGGCGATAGCGAAACAGCCGGGACCGCCGCCGCCACCGCACTAGAGATCGCAACCGTGTTGGGGCTCGAACTGAAGGCCGATGGTGAGGCGGTACCGGAGGAGATCTTGGCGCTTGTTGTTCGTCGCACCGAAGCTCGAGCTGCCAAGGACTGGGCTGAGGCCGATGAAATCCGTGACGAACTCACCGCGGCCGGGTGGACCGTGGAGGACAACGCAGCGGGACCCGTGCCCCGCCGCAACTGACCGAGGGACCAATCGAATGCCCGCCTGTGACCGGTTGCGGGAGGAGTGACCCGAGCAGGGCGGCCTGACCATCTATCCTTTGCGATGATGCCGGGAGTGACTGTCGACAACTATGTTGGCCGCGTCCTGGGTGACCGCTACCAGCTCATAAGTCCGGTGGGGTCCGGAGCATCGGCCACTGTGTACACCGCCGACGATCGCTCGCTCGAGCGCCGGGTGGCGGTCAAGGTCCTTCACCAGAGCCTCGCCAACGATCCGAAGTTCGCCAAACGTTTCCGTAACGAGGCCAGAGCTGTGGCTCAACTGGCTCATCCCCGGATCTTGAATGTCTACGATTGGGCCGAAGGTCGCGACTGCTACATCGTGACCGAGTTGCTGGTGGGCGGCAGTCTCCGAGACATGTTGGACCGGGGACATCTCCTTTCTCCCAGTCAGGCACTGGTTGTGGGACTCCATGCCTTGGAGGGCCTCGAGGCGGCGCATGCGGCCGGGTTCGTTCATCGCGACATCAAACCCGCCAACCTTCTGTTCGGCCCAGATAGCCGGTTGCGAATCGCCGACTTCGGTATTGCCCGCGCCGTTGCAGAGGCCGCCTGGACCGAACCCGAGGGGGCACTGATCGGAACGGCCCGGTACGCGGCCCCCGAGCAGGGATCGGGCGCATCGGTCACTGGAGCGGCCGACGTCTATTCGCTGGCGCTCACTCTTATCGAGGCGGTCACCGGTGAGGTTCCGCTCATCGCCGACAGCCCGATCGCCACCATGGTGCTCCGCCACGACACCAACGTGGAGGTTCCCGCCGGTATGGGTCCGCTGTGGGAGGGGTTGAGCGCCGCAACCAAGGCCAATCCCGAACAGCGACCATCGGCCAGTCGGCTCATCCGCAGTTTTCACCGCGCCGCCGCCGACCTCCCCCGACCCTACGTGCTCCCCCTCGCCAATCTTGCCGAGGATGCTCCCTCCGCCTTGGATTATCCCGAAGTCACCGGCACCGGTGGCACCGACGTTCACGGCGAAATCGGCTCCCGGCCGCCGTCCTACGTGGACGATGATGGCGAAGAGGTTGTTGACCTCGCCCCCTTCGCACTGCATTTCGCCGATGACGACTTGGCGGCCATGGGTCTCAGCTCGGGCGAAGTTGACGCGGTCCCCGGCGACACCGGCGGCGACATGGCCGATCTCGATTCCGCAACCAGAACGCTGTGGCCTTTTGCGATGGCGGGATTCATAGTTCTGGCGGGAATCACGATTCTGGCTTCGTCAGCGATTTTTCGACCCGAGGTGGCGCCGGTTCCCGTCCCCGCCGCCGTCGATGGCCCGGAACTGGACATCTTTGTGGGTATGGGCGAAGCAGACGCGGTGTCACTCCTGAAGGAAAAGGGATGGGTTCCAGCAGTTGTGACGGACCGGGTGAGCGGCACAATGCCCGGCGAGGTTCTGGCGCAAAACCCCATTCCGGGCAATCGGTGGGCTGCCGGTCAGGTGGTAACCCTGCTGGTCTCCGACGGGCCCCCGCTCGTCACCGTGCCGCCCGTGGTCGGCAGAGATCGCCGCGAAGCTCTGGAGTTCGTCCGGGCTGTTGGTTTGGTAGCTGGAAGTGCCGAGGAGGTCTTCGACGAGGAGATTCCCGCCGATCTTGTGATCAGCTCCAGCTTCCCCGTGGGTGAAGAGGTACCGGAAGGCGAGACGATCACTCTGACGATCAGCAAAGGGCCAAAGCCGCGCCCAACGCCCAATTTCACCGGTGTTTCAGTGGTCGACGCAACCGCACAGCTGGCCGAGCTTGGCGTCACGCTCTCGATCGCCGGCGATGACTACAGCATGGATGTCCCCGAAGGATTCATCATCTCCACACTGCCTATTCCAAACGCCCTTGTCCCTAAAGGCGGCGACGTTGCTGTGATCGTCTCGGCCGGGAAACCATTCGTCACCGTACCGAACACCCGGGGTCAAACGGTAGGTCAGGCCACGGCCCGCCTCGAGGCGCTCGGTCTCGTTGTGATCGGCGTAGAAGGTGCGCCGAACCGACCGGTGCTCGTAACCGACCCGCCCAACCCAGACAGTGTTCGGGTGGGTACCGAGGTCACCATCATCACCCGGCGCTGAGAAGGACCCAGCGCCACGCTGCCAGAGGTGGAGAGGTGGCGGCTCCCCGTGGCGGCAGCGCGGCTTGCCGAACCGATTCCTGAAGAAACCGCATTGATCCTTGCCACGATCGATGCGTTGGTGCAGATCGCTTGAGTGAGGTTTCCCCTGCTCGAAGTCTGAGCTTTGTTGGACGGTACGCTTTCGCCTGATGAGTGAGCGACTTCTGTTTTTGAGCGACGAGTGGATCGTCAAAGCCACCGAGCTACGGGAGGAAGTGGAGCTCCATTACGGCGACCGGCTACCCGTGCCTCCGGCCAAGGTGGCGGTCAACATCACGATCACCGGGATTCCCCATCGGAACGACCTGAGCGGACACATCGATACAACGGCCGGCAACTTTGCGATCATGGAGGGCACGCTGGAAGCCGCCGACGTATCGGTTAGCACCGACTACATCACCGCGGCAGAACTGTTCACTTCCCAAGGACCTGAGGCGTTCATGGGGGTGATGATGCCAGCCATCTTTGGCGGGCGCATCATGGTGGAAGGCAATCTGAACGAACTGATGCCGCTCATCCAACAACAGGCGATCCAGACCCAGGATATCCCTCGTGAAGCCCAAGAGATCGCTGCTCGAATCATCGCCTTCACCGAGGTCTGACCACAAGCCGGCGGGGCCTATCCTGTTCCGGTGGCAGAACCGCTGACAAGGGAAGAAGTGGCGAGGGTCGCTGAACTGGCGATGCTCCGCCTCACCGACGAGGAACTGGAGACGTTCACATCTCAACTGGGAGCTATTTTGGGCCATGCCGAGGACGTAGAGGCCCTGAACGTCGACGATGTTTCCCCCACCCAGCATCCGTATCCGCTGGTCAATGTGTTCCGGGAAGATGTGGTGGAGGAGTTCGCCGGTCGAGCCGCGGTGCTGGCCATGGGACCAGATGTCGAGGATGGCCGTTTCAAAGTGCCGCCCGCTCACGGTGAAGGTTCCTAGTGGATTCGGCCCTGAAGATTGCTGCGGCCATTCGCTCCGGTGAGCGATCCGCCGCCGAGGTACTGGCGGAGAGCCTCGCTGTCATCACGGCCGGAGAAGAACGCATTAACGCGTTCAATACTGTGGCAACCGAGCAGGCCCACGAAGCCGCCGCCGCAGTAGACGCCGCAGTGGCCCAAGGCCGGGATCCCGGCATTCTGGCAGGCGTGCCGGTGGCGCTGAAGGACAATATGTGTACAACTGGTCTGGAGACCACCTGCTCCAGTCGGATTCTTCAGGGGTGGAAGCCACCCTATGACGCCACTTCGGTGGAACGCCTCCGGGCTGCCGGAGCGATCATCGTTGGGAAGACCAACATGGACGAGTTCGCCATGGGTTCCAGCACCGAGAACTCCGCCTTCGGGGGTACCAGGAACCCTTTGGACATCACCCGGGTCCCCGGAGGTTCAAGCGGCGGATCGGCCGCGGCCGTTGCGGCAGGCATGGTGCCATTGAGTTTCGGGTCCGATACCGGCGGCTCGATCCGGCAACCCGCCGCTCTGTGCGGAACGGTGGGGTTCAAGCCAACCTACGGGGCAGTCTCTCGATACGGGCTGATCGCCTTCGCCAGCTCGCTGGATCAGATCGGTCCCTTCACCACCACGGTTGCAGATGCGGCGGTAGCGTTTGCTGCCATCGCCGGGCACGATCCCCGTGACTCCACCAGCATCCCGGCCCCGATGCCCAACGTCATGGGGGCGCTGGGCAAAGGAGCGCAAGGCCTACGGGTAGGTGTGATCAGCGAACTCATGGGGGAGGCGATCGAGGGCTTTGAACCCGAGGTGCTCGCCCAGACCCGGGCCGCCGCTGACGCTCTTGCCGCGGCAGGGGCAATGGTGGAGGAGGTGAGCGTTCCGTCAACCATTTACGGCCTCTCGGCCTATTACCTCATCGCCCCGGCCGAGGCGTCCAGCAACTTGGCGCGCTACGACGGCGTTCGCTACGGCAATCGCGTCACCGAGGGTTCGACCACGGCCGACATGATGATCGCCACGCGGACCGCCGGGTTCGGGGCCGAGGTGAAGCGACGGATCATGTTGGGAACCTACGCCCTCTCGGCGGGTTATTACGATGCGTTCTATGGCAAGGCTCAGCGGGTTCGCACGCTGATTCTCAACGATTTCAACGCGGCCTACGAGCGATTCGACGTTTTGCTATCGCCCACCTCACCGTGTGTTGCGTTCCCCTTCGGGGCGAAGGCCGATCCGTTGACGATGTACCTCAACGACGTGTGCACCATCCCATCCAATTTGGCGGGCCATCCGGCCATCTCGGTTCCTTTCGGTACGGGAGCCCACAATCTGCCGGTTGGAGTGCAGTTGCTGGGTCCGATCTTGGGTGAAGCAGCGATCTTCCAGGCGGCCGCCGTTCTTGAGGCTGCCGCGCCCCAAGGATCGGCATGAGTAGCCCGGCGAAGATGAGTCCGGTGAACCTCAGCACGATCTCGGTAAAGATGACAGAAGGCGAGTGGACCCGATGACCAACTGGGAAACGGTAATAGGGCTGGAAGTGCACGCCGAGTTGGCCACAGAATCGAAGATGTTTTCGCCGGCTCGCAACGTGTTCGGCGGCGAACCAAACACCAACGTGCATCCGGTATGCCTAGGCCTTCCAGGAACGTTGCCGGTGGTAAACGGCAAGGCAGTGGAGTTGGGGATCAAGTTGGGCCTGGCGCTCAACTGCACGATCAACCGGTGCGAGTTTGCCCGCAAGAACTACTTCTATCCAGACATGCCCAAGGATTACCAGATCAGTCAGTACGAGCTGGCGTTGAACACCGACGGCTACCTCGACTTGCCAACCGGCACGAGGATCCGGGTAGAGCGCGCCCACCTGGAAGAAGACACCGGTAAGTCCACTCACGTCGGCGAGTCCGGCCGAATCACCGGGGCCGACTATTCGCTGGTCGATTACAACCGCGCCGGCGTACCGCTCATCGAGATCGTGAGCCACCCCGACCTCCGCAACGCCGAGGATGCCAAGTCCTACGTTTCGGAACTACGGGCGATTCTGGTGGCAGTTGGTGCTTCGGATGGGAAGATGGAGGAGGGTTCACTGCGGGTGGATGCCAATGTTTCGGTCCGCCCCGTCGGTTCAACCGAACTCCGAACCCGCTGCGAGGTGAAGAACGTGAACTCGCTTCGATCGCTGGGTAGGGCCATCAACTACGAGGTGGCCCGACATATCCGCCTGTATGAGGATGGCGAGGCGCCCATTCAGGAGACTCGCCACTGGGACGAGGAAGCTGGCCGCACACAGCCCGGGCGCTCCAAGGAGGAGGCCGACGACTACCGATATTTCACCGATCCGGACCTGGTGGTGATGGATCCGTCGCCGGAGTGGATCGAGGAGATCCGAGCTTCCATGCCGGTGTTACCCGCCCAGATTCGCACCTCGCTGATCCACGATGGCGCCGATCCCGACGTTGCCGCCACGGTGATCGCCCGGGGCCTCGGCTCCTTGGTGGTCGCCACCATCGCCGCGGGCGCCGACGCCAAAAAGACGTTGATCCACGCTCAGAACAACATCGATCCCGATGCCGTGGGGGTTTTGACCGCTTCCATGTTTGCCGAGTTGGTCAAGATGGAGACCGACGGGAAGCTCACGGCTACGCAGGCCAAGAGCGTCTTGTTGGAGCTTACCGAGAAGGGCGGCAGTGCGGCCGAGATCGCTGCGTCGTTGGGTTTCGAAGCGATGGAGGTGGGGGAGCTCGAGGCCCTATTGGATCAGATCATCGCCGAGAGCCCCGACCAGTGGGAGCGTTTCTGTGGTGGCGAGGCCAAGTTGCAGGGGTTCTTCACCGGGCAGATCATGAAGGCCACCAAAGGCCAGGCCGACGGCAAGGCCATCAACGAACTCCTCACCGCCAAAAAGCTGTAACCGAAATCTCTGCTGTACGTCACCACCTGTGTCGCCTCCAGCAGACATTTCGTCGAAATGTCGTCTTGGGCAGAAATTTCGAAGGCGAAGCTAGCGCTCGGCGATCCAGGCGGTTCGGGCCATCCACTCCAGCCCGGGTTCATAGAGCGATTCGTGTTTCCCTTCGAACAGCACCAGGGTGACATTGCCAGACTCGCGGCTCATGAGTAGCGGTGGATCCTGGCCATCGAACCACGCATCGCCGCTGTAGGTTCCTCGGATCGAAGCGGGAACCACGTTGTTGTCCACGGCGGTGTACACATCAGGACCGAATTGATCCTCGGGAGCGGCCAAGGCATCGAACGCCTTGAACCCCGCTGAAGTTCCCACCAACACATCGCGAATCCCCGCCCCGATGTAGATGGGGATCCCTGACGCTTTGGCGTTGGCGATGGTATTGATCGGGCTACGTCGGAAACATTCATCACCCGCCGCCGTCCCTGGCAGCGGCTCGCCACCACAGGAATTGATCAGCTGGGTTCGATAGTGACGACGCGGCACGGTGAGGCGGTGGAGGTAGAAGTCCACCATGTTGTACACGGGCACCCATGCCACGGCGCCGGCAAACATCTCGGGGGCCCGACCCGCCATGTTGAGACTCGCCATCGCTCCTCCGGAGAAGCCGATCATGAAGACCTTGGTGGGATCGATACTGTCGTTCGCTAGCGCGAAGTTGACAGCGTCTTTGATGTCCTGGGTTGTTTTCACCGAGCCCGTGGCCTCGGGGTTGTTGTTGGCACCCCGGAAGTTGGGAGCGATCATGGCCCAGTCGTTCTCATCGGCCCACCGAGCGAACGGAATATTGAGCTGCTGGGTGTAGTTGGAGCTCCAGGAATGCAGCACCAAGAGCAGCGGGCGCTGAGATCCGTCTGACGGTGCCCAGTAGGCCGGTTGCTGATACGAATCGAGCGTTGACGGAATCGTGATCGGCCTGGCCTTGGTGTAGGTGGCCCACGCGCCGGTGTTTGAGGATGAGTAGTTCCGAAAGTCGTCGGTCCCCACGAAGTTGTTGATCCCGGTGACCTTCATCCCGCGGTCCGCGCCCGGTCGAGCCGAAAGCTCACCGACGAATCGATTGGCGCCCACGAATTCGTTGCCGGCGGCGATCCAGCGGACGGTCCCGCCCCGGTTCAACTGCCCTGAATTCAACAGATCGAGCCAATAGTTGAAGCCTGGCCCGTCGGCTCCCCGGCCCAGAACGTTGTTGTACACCGTGGTCACAAACTGTTCGTTGGTGGTGGCCCCGTAAGTATTCTTGAACTCTGCGCTGGCCGCGAATGAGCTGGCAATCTCTTCGATTTCATACGCCTGGCGGTAGAGACGAATCCAGTATTTGGCACCACTTACGTCTGGTTGCCGATCGAAGAACGCTTGGTACAACCGGAGGACGTTGGCGTACTCTGCATAGAAATCTTCTGCGGTCGTGAGCTGCTCAAGGGTGACAGCGTCGGTCATTTTGCTCGATGTCTGCGCCTGAACTGGCGTTGTGAGTGTGACGGCCAGCAATAGTCCGCTGATGGTGATGAGGATTCTTCTTCGCACCATGGGAAAGCTAGTGGGGTCATCTCGCAACCACGACCATGGTGGGCGGAGCCCCCAGGTCAGCCGGCCAGCCTCGATGGCCACTCGAGTTGCTAGTAGCCAGTGATGTGAAGGTGATCCTGGTGCACATCATCGGTGAAGGATCGGCCGCCGAAGCCGTCGAAGGCCCACGGGCTCCCGATGCTTTGAATGCCGGCGTCGAAGAGTTCTCGACTCAATATCCAGGCCGGCGAACCCTCGAACCGACTGTCGACAACCAGTTGTCCGTCGACCGCGTAGACATCCATGGCCTGCCCAACGGAGTGCCGGCTGACGCTATTGGTTGCGAACACGTTGTACGGGTGGCCCCGGTTCAAGACGAGGACGCTGTAGCTGTGCTCCTGAGCAACCTCCAGCATTCGATTCAACATGGTTTCGGTGGTGTGGCCGGCGAAGACGTCCCAACGAGCTGAATCGGCCATCGTGATGTCAGGGTGATCGACCACCGCAGCAGCCACTTCCCCCAGGTTCTCGGGGCGCTCGACGGCGGGACCGCCCACGGAGGCCAGTTCGTCCACTTCCAACCCGTCCGGACCACGCCGGACCCGAACATCCACGATCCTTGACTCACGAGAACGTCGCCCCTCGGCCGACAGCCGTTCGGTGTCCACCCACACCATCAGCGACGCTCGGTCCGGGCGATTGCCGCCCATCTGTACATACCGGACCGTGGCCACCGATTGCGTTCCAGGCGTCATGGTTTCGGCGAGGAGCGAGGAAAGCTCCGTGGTGGGTTCCACGCCGAACACCTCGACCAGCTTGGCTACCTGTGCGTCAACATCGGTCTCCGGCTCGTAAGTCAGGGCGGACTGAGCGAATTGCCCGCCCAATTCCTTCCGTTCCCGAAGGACTTCGGTTTCCGACGGGGTGAATGGCGGACCTGCCACCAGCGGCGGGATCGTTGTGCTGGTCGAGATGCCGGGCACAGTTGTGGTGGTCCGCTCGGCGGTGGACGGGGTGAGTGTCGCAGAGGTTGGAGCCGAGGGGATGGAGCTGGTTTGTTTTACGACCGTGCCCTGTACTTCGGCCTTGGAACTTCCAGCTTCGCAGCCCGCCGCGCTGAGCATGGCGGCCAAACCCAGCCCGGCTGCCATCAGAACCACCGGGGCCGCTGTTGTTCGAGGTTTCCTTCGAGACATCGGAGCCTGAGAGTACACGATGACCCTCTGGTGAAGCAGATGGGTCATTTGATGCAAGTGATCGAGGATCTGGTAAACCAAGGAGGCGTGTGGGGCGTCTAATGAGGTGATGGTGATGGCTGGTCTCGAACGCACTCCAACAGGGGAACTCCCGGTCGTTCAGCGAGTCGACGCGGGTCCTGGCACAGGTCCGCTGGTTGATCTTCCGGCTCTTTATGAGGCGCATTACCGCAAGCTCGTGAAGCTGGCTTCGTTCTACACCGATGACATCGAGACCGCCGAAGAAGTGGTGCAAGATGCCTTCGTCAAACTCCTGAACGGGAACTATCGAATCGAAACGAATCCCGGCGGCTACCTGCGAACCATGGTTCTCAACGGGGCGAGATCCCAACTTCGTAGACGCAAGGTCCGCCGAGATCATGTGCCCGATGTGCCGCGACCTGCCGATGCTGCTGAGGTGGGAGGCGTTGCCGCTGCGTCGTCGTCAGAAATCGTCGCCGCCCTGCGCACACTTCCCGATCAACAGACCGCTGTGCTCGTTCTGCGTTATTTCCTTGATCTTTCCGAGGCCGACATCGCCGACACGCTGGGGATCGCCCGCGGTTCGGTGAAGAGTCACGCCAGCCGTGGCCTTGCCAAACTTGCCGCCATCGTTCCGGAGGTCGCCGCATGAACGTTCCCGAGTCTTTCGGTGACGACAAGTCACTGGACCCATTCACCGAGAAGCGCGTTGCCGACAAGGTTCGCTCTGCTCTCACCGATCACGCAGATCGGGTGGAGCCGGCGGCCAACAGTTACCTCACTCTGTCGTCCCGGCTCGCTGGAGAGATTTCCAGCACCCCAAAAGCGCGTGGGCGAGTCAGTGCCCGAATCTTGGCGGCGGCGGCGATGGTTGTCGTGGTAGCCGGGGCTGGCATCTACGCCCTTAACCAGTCAGGTGGTAGCGATTTTGAGGCAACCGGTGGGGTTGCCAACAGCACCGCTCCTAGCTCCGCTCCGCCGGTACCGACGACCGCTGTGATGCCGACCTCGATGCCAGGCGAAGTGACAACCACGGTTGCACCCGCACCGCCGGAACCCATGGTGGAGGTGTTGGAGTCCGCACAACTGCCAAGTGCTGGATCGGTCTCCGAGGCCAGCCGCTCACTGGTCCACTTGCTCGGTTTGCCAGGCCAGACTCGGATAGAGGAACGTGATTCCATCGGAATCCTGCTACCTCCAGCGGAGCTGGACTACGGCGGCTCCGTACCCGAACTGGCGAAGATCACTACCCGAACCGACTCGAATGGAACCGCTGCCGTGTCGGCCACCTCGGAAACGATGCAGATCGAATCGGTTCGGTTGGACGGTGAGGAGATCGTGGTCACCGGCAAGGGAAGCGCATTCGAGGCTTGGGTTGGCGTGCAGCTGATCAGTACCGATGGCACTCGCCTGGCGTCCACATTCACCATGGCAGGATGCTGTGAGGAGCTGGTGCCGTTCGAGGCCCGACTACCGCTGGTGCCCGGAGTTGGCGAAGCGTTCGTGATAGTTCATGGCGACAATGCGGGTTCTGGCGTCGTCCCGGCGTTTGCGGCCGTCCCGATTCACTACCGAGGTTCGGTAGACGACTCCACCACGTACACCGTGTTTCGTATTCGTCCGAACGATTCCGACCGAGGTCTCAATATTCGAGATCTCCCCGGTACCGACGAGGGTGAAGTCTTGGCGACTCTCCCCTCTGGCACTTCTGGCATCCAACGTCTCCCCCGGATGCCAGCCCTCGTCGGTGATTCCTTTTGGTGGCGGGTTCGAACCGCCGACGACATCGACGGCTGGGTTCACAGCTCGTTCCTGACCCCCGACCAGCCCGCCCTAAATGAAACAGAACTGCGGCATCTCGCTGAGTCAGCCATCTTCGGCATCAGCGCCGCAGAATTCGACGGGCTCTCGGGGGTCAGTTTTTCGCGTCGGGTGCCGGTGGCGGTGGGCTGGATCGGCGATCCCACATTTGTGGTCGGTCCGGATCTGGTGGATCCCGCCTTCTGGACCGAGGCTCGTCTCTGGCGGGTGCCCGAGGCAACATTTGGTGAACCCGAGACGACTATCTCTCTACGGTCACTGATGAACCTGCCGGACCTCACCAACCAGGGTCCCGCGCTTCAGTCTGGAGCGGCATTGCCGTACGGATTCGAGCAGAACATGGCCGAGAACTACTTCGCGGGAACGCAGGCGGTCACCGTGGTGGGGCCGGAGGATGGCGAGCCGCTTCGGTCGATGGTGCTGTTCTTCGAGTCGTCGCCAACCGGGCCCCAGTTGGTGGGCGTTGTGGCCAGTATTTTCGTTCCTTAGAACCCCACCGGGGTCGGCGGTCTCACCGTTCTTGCTGATCGCGCACAGGGCCGATCACGCACAGGGCCGATCACGCACAGTGGGTCCACGCCGCTTCGATCGGGTCGAGAATCGCACGGTGGGCTCGCTGCTGCACAATCTGGGCGTTGGCGTTGTCGCCAGCGGCCGCTGCCAGATCGTGGTTGAGGTCATCGAGCTGAAGCAATGCGGCCGCCAGGGTGGCATCCTCCGCAACGGAGGCTGCGTCTCGCAGCACCCATGAGACCGCAGCTTGAGCACGAGCGAGTTCTTCTGGTTCGTTGAGACTGTTGACCGGGTCGATCACAGAGAGAACGAACAGCGCTCTACACACTCGAACCTCGGGCGGCGGTGGCCCACACCGAAGATCATTGGCTTGGGTCCGGGCGAGGGCGAGAAGCACCATCTCCGAAGCGGAGGCGCTGGCCGCTTCGAGCGGTGAGGCGCCTTCTCGGCAGAACCCCACCGAGCTGGGCGGCGTTGCGCCCGTGGCGGGCTGTTGTTCCGGGACTGTACATGATGTTAAGAAAAAACAAACAACAGTAAATAAACGCATAGTACTGTTGAAGCTAGGCACACGAGATACGGTTTCCTCGTGCTGCTTCACATCATTGGAACAAATGACCTGCGGGCGGCCCGCGAAGTCGGCGAGATCGTCACACCATCGCTCGCCGACGAGGGTTTCATTCATTGCTCGTATGAGAATCAGGTCCTGACGCCGGCCAATCAACGCTTCTCCGGTCGTTATGACCTGGTGCTGCTCATCCTGGACCCTCAGCTGATCACGGCACCACTCGTCATCGAAGATAGCTACGGTTCAGGCACCGAGTTCCCGCATGTGTACGGGCCCATTCCCATTGATGCCATCCTTCGGATCGTAGAGTTCCCGCCCGATGCCGACGGCAGTTTCAACCTCCCTGTCCTGTCCTAAGCCTGCGATTCCGCAGGCTTCGCCTTCTCTGACCCGAACCAGGACTTGGCCTAGACCAGCCAGGCCCCGCTGCGCCAGCGGCGGGATAACGGCACCATCCGAACCAGCATGAAGGCCAGGATTGTTGTCCACAGCCATCCGAGCCCGGCTCCAGTGACCAAAACGATGCCCGCACCAACACTAAACGTTGCGAATGCGACCACCATCCACTTGGCCAGGAACCAGAGATCACCGGCTCCGATCAAGATCCCGTCAAGCGCAAACACCACTCCGTTCATTGGTTGCTGCGCCGCCACGAACAGCAGAATGAAAGCGGTGAAGGAGATGACGGCGGAATCGGTGGTGAACAGTCCGGCGATCGGCTGCCGGAACACCACGACCAATATGCCGAAGACCACTCCGACAAAAAGATCAATTTCGATCATGCGTCGGGATGCAGCCCAGGCCACTCGCGGGTCCCCTTCGCCCAGGTAGCGGCCAGTGAGGGCTTGTCCGGCAATCGCGACAGCATCGAGGGCGAGTGCCAGCGTGAACCACACCTGTAAAGCGACCTGGTGGGCCGCTAGTTCAGCGGTCCCGATGGAGGAAGCGACGCCTGCAGCAAGGGTGAGCGAACCTCGTAGCGACGCAGTCCGTACCACCAGCGCCTGGCCGCTCTTCAGAATGCTCAGCATGGGCGCCGTTCGAGGCGCGAGGGAGGCCCCGGCTGCGCGGGCCCAGCGGATCACAATTACAACAAACAGGGATCCGCTGACGGTCTGGGCAAAGACGGTGGAGAGCGCTGATGCGCCAAGGCCGAAGCCCAGCCCGAAGACCAGGAAAACCTCGAGGATCAGATTCAACACTGCGGAGATAACGGCGATCACCAGGGGTCGGCGGGTGTCTTGGCGGCCGTGCATAACGCCGGCTGCGGCCATCGCCAAAAGCAGAAACGGAAAACCGGGGAGGCTGAAGCGCAGGTACAACAAACCCGCATCGAGGACCGCTCCATCGGCTTGGAGCAGGACGAGCATAGGTTCGGCCAGCACTCCCATCAGTAGCGCTGCGCCAATGCCAAGGATCCCAGCCAACCACAATCCTTGAATACCTCTATTGGCGCCGCCAAGTTCGTCGCCGGCGCTGATCATTCGGGCGATCGGCCCCGTGGCCCCGTAGGCAAGAAAGATCATAAGCGAATGCACCGTTAGAAGGACGGTTGAGGCCAGCGCCAAGCCGGCCAACTCGTCGGTACCGATCCGCCCTACCACCGCAGTGTCAGCCAGCACGTAGAGGGGCTCGGCAATCAGCGAGCCCAGCGCAGGAAACGCCAGGGCTGCGATCGGCTTATCGAACTCGGTTCGGAGGGCGGGCAGCCACCTTGGGCTAGGCAACTTCCATCCGCTGCAGTCGAAGCGTGCCCAGCACGACGGCGATGATCGTGACCGCGGCGGGAATCGCGGTGGTGGCCCACTCGGCTCGATCGGCGAAGGTGAGCGGGATACCGGTGGCGTTGGAGAGAATGGTGGATCCGTAACTGTTGATGCTGAGGCGAGCCGCGCCCTCCGCACCCCGAGAGATGAAGAACTCCCAGATGAACACATAGATGAGTCCGAACGCCAGCGGCCGCTTCACCGTGATTCCCAGAACAACGAATGCCGCTGTGTAGGGGATAGTGATGAGTGTGGTGGCAGCGATCGTTCCGCTCAGGACGCCGCCGCCAGTCTCGCCGGCCGCCAGGACTGTGGCCACCATAGGAAGGAGGTTGGCCGGGATCGAGATCGATAGCGCCGCGGCAATTGCCGCGAGTGCAATTACGGATCGCCGTACGGGTCGGAGCCAGACGTACACAAGGGTCTCATCGTCATACCACTCACCCATGGCCCTACTGCCCAGCATTAGCGACACCACCGGAATCGTGAGACCGAGGCCGAGTCGAAAGACGAAGATCACCGTGGTCTCGGCCGGATCGCTGACACTTCGCAGAACCGCTGCGCCAATCAGAATGCAGCCGGCAGTAATTGCACCTATCAACAGAGCGCGTCCCCTGGTGATCTGATGACGCAGAACCAGACGGTAGATGGCCAAGAACTGCTGCATCACGCCACCAGGTACCGGAAGACGCTTTCGAGGTCTTCATCGAGGGGGGTCATCTCGTGGAGCCGTGCATCCAAGCTAAGGCACAGCGGGGCCACAGCGCTCCGAAAACTCGGGGCGTTGGTGGTAGTCAGTTCGATCTTGTCACCGTGAATGCGCACCCCACTGGCAACGTTGTTGGCGATGAGTGCGGCCGCCACCCGCCGGGTCTCCGTGCAATCAATTCGGAACCGAAGGGGCTGATCGTTCATCAATGCTCGAATGGCGCGGAAGTCTCCCTGTGCGGCCAGGCGGCCCCTGGCGATAACAAGCACGTTGGAACCGAACCTTTCCACCTCGTCGAGAACGTGGCTGCTGACGACCACGGTTCGCCCAGCCTCGCCGAGATCGTGAAAGAGCGTGATCATCGACCGGCGTTGTTTCGGGTCCAGACCGTTGAGAGGCTCGTCGAGAAACAGGACCGTTGGATCGTGGACTAGTGCCGCGGCAATTTTGGCCCGTTGCCGCATTCCCTTGGAGTAGGTACCCAGCGGTCGGTTCAGCGAGGCATCGAGTTCTACCGAGTCCAGGGCGGCCGCCACGGCGTGGTCCGGATCGGGCACGTTGCTCAGAACGGCAGCCATCCTGACGAAATCGCTCACCAAGTCCCGCTCGAAAATTCCGTCCTGTTGCGGGACGAGCCCGATCTGCGAACGTGCAGCGGCGTCGAAGCGAGGGTTCCCGCCTGCCACCATCACGGTCCCGGTGGTGGGGACGCTGAGGCCGCAAAGCACCCGCAACAACGTGGACTTGCCGGCGCCGTTGGGGCCCAGCAATGCGGTGATGCCGGGACCCAGAGCAAAACTCACTTCACTCACCGCAACGAGGGAGCCGAACGATTTGGAGACGCCTTGGGCCACCACGCGGTTGCCGGCCGGAGGAGGTGGGGGAGGGGCGGGACCGGTGTGCGGAGGGCCGGGCATCGATGGTGGAGAGCCTGGTGGTGTGAAGCTCATCGGCGCACCAGTAGTGGTCCGTAGCGGCTCCACACCCAGAGCGTTGACATGATCAGAATCCCGGCCACCGCCAGCCACATATTGGCGGTGGAGATGTTGGCGGGTTGCCATTCTCCAACCTCGCCATGGATTCGAAACGCCAGCTCGCCTGGCAACTCGAGCAGACTGAAGAGGAGGACGTTCTGTGAAACGTCGGTGTTCTCCACCACGATGTTTGCGATCGCTGTACTCCCGATCAGGGCGCCAAGAGTCCCTGCGGTCGCCGTGCCGGACCGGTCGGTGGTGGCACTGACCGCAAACGAGACGGCGGTGTAGACCGCAGACATCATCAAGCCGGCAGCGATGATCTTTGCGCCCACCTCAAGGGTTTCCAGAATGCCTCCTGGGCCGGATCCTTCGAGACCGAAGGCGATCATGAGAAACAGCGGTGGCCCGATCGTGACGATCCCCAACATGATCGCGACGGCTATGGCTTTGGCGGCCAGGTAGCTGCGCCGATCCAGTGGTGAGGCGAGGTAAACGCCCAACATGCTGGTGCGCCGATCGTTGCAGAGAAGATCTGGTGCGATGAATGCTGCGAAGAGATACAGCGTGGTGATGATGAAGCCGTAGTACTCGGCATAGGTAGGGAGGAATTCGTCGCCGATCGCCGCTGGGATCAGTGCTGCAATGCCAACGAAAACTACCGCTGGGACAAACGAAGCGAGAATGATGAGTATCGGCACCACTTTGAAACGGGCCGAGCGGCCGAGGCCGAGGCTGCGCTTGATCGAGTGTTTGATCAGCGTGGTCATGGCACCACGAACGCCGGTGCGCTCCCCGTCGTAACGGCGGTAGCCGCGGTCGTAGATTTCGGCGGTCACGACGATCGCTCCAAATAGACGTCCTCGAGGGAGAGTCGGCGACGGCTGAGTCGGTGAACGCTGACCGCTGCGGCGGCGCACGCATCCCGAGCCGTATCGAAAATGGACTCGTCGTCGCCCCGAATGACGACCGTGCGACCGTCGATCTGGTGGTCCACTCCCAGCCCCATGAGAATCTGGGCGAGGGACTCCGCCTCCTCGCCGGTCCCTACTTGCACTACAACGTCGGCCCCGGTGCCTCGGAGATCATCCAACGTTCCCGCCGCCAGTGTTCTTCCTTCTCCAATGATCACGGCGGCGTCGCAGATCCGCTCCACTTCGTCGAGGAGATGGCTGCTGAGAATCACGCTGATGTTGAATGATTCCGACACGGTCTTGATGAGTTGCAGCATGTCATCCCGCTGTTCGGGATCGAGACCATCGGTTGGTTCGTCGAGCAGCACGAGGGATGGGTCGTGCGCAATCGCCTGGGCCAACTTCACTCGCTGCCGTTGGCCGGTACTCATGGTTCCCATGGGCCGGAACCGCTCTTCGCCCAGACCCACGAGCCACAGCGCATCGCTTGCTCGGGTGCGGGCCTCGCGCGTGGGAAGTCCGTGAAGTTCAGCAACGTGATGCACGAAATCGGCGGCCCGTACATCACCGGGCAGCGTGTGATGCTCGGGGGCGTATCCCATCCGGGCTCGGATTTGGCTGCCGTCGGTGAACGGGTCGACGCCCAGGACCTTGAGCGAACCACCGCTGATCTGATGCAGTCCGAGCATCATCCCCAACAACGTGGTTTTGCCGGTGCCGTTGGCCCCCAGTAACCCCGTGATTCCGCTGGAAATCGTAAAATTGACATCGCTGAGGGCAATGAACGTCCCGTACCGCTTAGCCACTCCCTCCGCTACAACAAGCGTGCTCACTTCTTCAGCGTAGGGGCCAGTTTCGGACCCATGGCTCGCGCTACCCGGTGCATCGACGAATTGACGAGGCCCACCGCTAGAGGTGGCGGGCGAGGAACTGGGTCATACGTTGAAAAGCTGCGTCGGCGGCTCCGGGGTCGAACGTTGCCCCGTCCTCCATGAACCAATGCTCGGCCCCGGGGTAGACGTGAAAATCTGTGGGGTTGTCACCGAGGCGAATGAATGATTCGGTTACGACGCGATCTTCTTCGCTCACCAGATGGTCCGAGTCGCCGTAGTGGCCCTGGAACGCTGCGTCGGCGTTTTCGAAGTCGATCGACTGGGCGCCGTAGAAGCCTATGACAGCCGACACCTCCAGTGGCGAGCGCGCCGCCAGCCACATGGCGAGCGATGCCCCCATGCTCAAACCAACAACCGCAACACGATCGTTCGGTCGTATCGCAACCGCTCGCAGTGTGGTGGCCGAGCTGAGTACGAGACCGCTCAGAGCGTCTGGATTTTGGCGGCCGAGCACGGCCTCGGCTTCCTCGGCGGTGGTGGGGTTCTCGCCTTCGAAAAGATCTGGGGCGACCACGGTGTAACCCAGGGCGGCGATTTGCCGGCAGAAGTCCTTTGTCCAGTCGTTGAGGCCCCACCAGCTGTGCAGAACCAGCACGCCGGGCCCGGATTTGCCTCCTGGAGGGTCAACCATGAACGCTTCGCCCGCGGTCCGTGTTGAAAATATCTTCTGCGGTTCACTCACAGTTCGAGTCTAGGGATGAGGGTTCCCACGGCCTCGGTTGCAGGTACCTCCTTTGTCGGCGGGGAGAACCTATTATCAGTACGTTGTGAACTCCGTACTCAAGACAATTCGTTCATTCCCGCGATTCGTGTGGGACGTGGCAAAGGTGTGGTACAACGGCGGGATCGGTGACTTGGCCGCCGGCGTCACGTTCTGGATCCTTATCACTGTGCCCGCCGCGGCCCTTACCATCGTGTCCAGTGCCAGCTTTCTGGATCGGATCATCGGTAGCGGCCTCGACGAAGAAGTTCGTTTTGCGGTCTTGAAATTCGTCAACGAAACCTTCACCACCGATGCCGATCCGGTCATCGTGGCCGTCAACGCCCTCTTCGATCAACCCGCCACCGAGGTGCTCACGGTGGCGGCCGGTTTCACACTGTTCACGATCAGTCGAGGCTTCGCCGGCATGATTCGAGCGCTCGACTCGGTCTATGACGTCGAGGATGGCCGGACCTGGTATGTCACCCGTTTCGTAGGCCTGATTCTGGGTTTGGGCACGGTGCTGGTGATCATTCCGATCGTTCTGCTCGAAGTGCTGTTCTGGGATGCCCTGGCACTACCGATGGAAGGAACGCTGCGGCCGCTCGTATCGCTGGGCATTCTGGTGTTCTGGGCCAGCATGATCTTCCATTACGGTCCGTCAACTCGCAGCAAATGGCGTTGGGACCTACCGGGGTCATTGGTGGCCGCCGTGTTCTGGTGGTCCCTCACCATCGGTTACACCAAGTACATCGACGTGATCAGCCTTGGGAGCGGGGCCAGCGCAGTTCTCGGGATCATCGGTGCTTTCCTGTTGGCCCTCACCTGGGTGTGGCTGGCATCTCAGGTCCTGCTGATCGGGGCTGCGGTGAACTTCGTTCTCGGTGAAAACCTCGGGTTGAATCGGGGGAAAAGACGCTCTGCCATCAATCAGGCGATCTTCAACGCCACGGGCGAGTTGAAGAAGGTGGTGGTCAACGGTTCTCGTACCGACGACACAGAGGAGCTCTCCCCAAAAGCGGTAGTGCAGGGGCTGAAACCGGCTAGCCGCGTTCGGTCGGTGCTCGATGATGCTGCCACCGATGACGTCGATCTCCGTGATCCCGACCACCATCGGGTCGGCTAGCCCAACGTCCACCCCCTAAGGTCACAGGGTCACTGCGTCCTAGGACGGCCAGAAATGCGGTCAACCCTCGTTGCGGATGCGTTCCACTTCGGTCATGGCGTCCCGGAGTTTGTCGATCCACTCGGCACGATTCTGACCCACCTGGGCCACACACCACGCCATGGCTTCGGAACGAGATCGGGCGACACCGGCGTCGATGAGGGTGTCCAGCACCTCACGTTCGTTGAACAGAAGTCGGGTCATCACCGGCACGGCGGCGGAGGTGAAGCGAATCTCTCGTTCACCGCAGCGCGCCGCCCATGTCACGTGCCGATGCCATCGGGCTTGAGCGATATCGGCCACCGCCATGCGTTGATTGCGAGTCCGTTCCCTCCAAGAATCGATTCGAGCGGCGGCGGCAGTCTCGGTGTTCTCGGGACCATCGGGGATGTGTTCAGGGAGGGCGAGGGTGCCGGTGACGATGATTTCGTCCCGGTCGACCAGCACCTCTACCGGGGCGGAGAACCACTCGTCGGGAAGCTGGCCGGAGAACCAGGCGGCGGCGGCGGCACTCTCGCACTCTGGTAGGTCTTCATAACGTTTGGGGCCTCGGCGGTGACCGCTTTGCTGTTTCATCGGTTGCCTTCTTTCGGTGGAGCGAGAAATGTGATCAGAGAAATCTGATCAGTGGGAACAACGAGCCGATGGAGATCGTTACACCCTGCAAGAGAGATTACGTGTAATTCTGTAATAACTGCAAATGGAGCTCCACACATGGCAACGTCCACTTCGCCTTCCGACAGTGTTTCCCCTGTTGAAGGCCGTCCTACCCTTAGAGATTTCGAAACCCTCCCCGTCCTGCCACTTCCTGATGGTGTGATCCTGCCCGACACCGTGGTCACGATCTCGCTGCAATCGGAGGAGGCCACCGCTGCGGTCCAGGCTGCTTCGACCACGAAACGCCTGCTGTTGGTTCCCCGCTTCGAAAGCGATGGCGGCACACGATTCGCCCGAGTCGGCGTGATCGCCACGATCGAAGACACCGGCCAGTTACCCGATGGCACCCCGGCGATCACGATCAAGGCTCATCAGCGGGCCCGGGTCGGAACCGGCGTCATCGGTGCCAGCGCCGGCTTGTGGGTCGAGGCCGAACCGGTCAGCGACACAAGCACAGGCGAGACCGATGCACTCGCCAGCGAATACCGTGCCGCCGCCGGTGCCTTGTTGGAACGGGTGGGCGGTCGGCGGATGGCCGGGGTTCTTCGTGAGCTCACCACGGCCTCGGCGTTGGCTGACTCGGTTGGCTATTGGCCCGAACTCGGCAACGAGCGGCGTATCACCTTGCTCGAAACCATCGAGGTTGATCGGCGGCTTCAACTGGCCACCGCCTGGGTGAAGGAGGCTCTCGCCGAGGTGGAGATGCGAGAGCGGATCCAAAATGAGGTCACCGGTGACCTTGAAAAGAACCAGCGGGACGCCATCCTCCGCCGGCAGATGAGTGCGATCCAGAAGGAGCTGGGCGAAGGCGACAGCGACATCGTCAGCAGCTTTCGCTCGAAGCTGAGCGAGGTGGAGGGCTCCATGCCCACCGCCACCGTGAAGGCCGTAACCACTGAGATCGATCGGTTGGAGCGGACGGGGACGGAGTCGATGGAGTCCAATTGGATCCGTACCTGGCTGGACACCGTTTTCGATATCCCATGGAGTGATAGATCCGAGGAGAACCTCGATCTGATCGAGGCCCGCCGCATCCTCGATGCGGACCACACCGGCCTGGAAGACGTGAAGGACCGGTTGGTGGAGCATCTGGCGGTTCGCAAGCTCCGCCATGATCGAAATGTAGAGAACGAGTTGACCGACGAAGGGTCAGGCCGACGGCGGGCCGTGATCCTGGCGCTGGTGGGTCCTCCCGGTGTCGGCAAGACCAGCCTTGGCGAATCGGTCGCCCGGTCACTGGGGCGGCAATTCGTGCGCCTCGCCTTGGGCGGAGTGCGTGACGAAGCAGAAATCCGCGGTCACCGACGCACCTATGTTGGTGCCCGGCCGGGACGACTGGTCCGGGCCCTCACCGAGGCGGGAAGTATGAACCCGGTTGTCTTGCTGGATGAGCTCGACAAGGTCAGCGGCGGCTACCAGGGCGACCCGGCTGCCGCCTTGCTCGAGGTCCTGGATCCGGCCCAGAATCACAGCTTCAGGGATCACTACCTGGAATTTGAACTCGATCTGAGCGATGTGGTGTTCATCGCCACCGCCAACGTGCTGGACACCATTCCCGGCCCACTTCTGGATCGTCTGGAGATCATCACCCTGGACGGCTACACGGAATCGGAAAAGACGACCATCGCCCTCGACCATCTCCTACCTCGGCTCGTGCGTCAGAACGGTTTACGCGATGGCGAGGTAGTCATCGCCGAAGAGACGATCCGTTCGATAGCGGGGAACTACACCAGGGAGGCCGGAGTCCGGCGGCTGGAGCGACTGCTGGACAAGGCGCTCCGGAAGTCACTCACGAAAATCGCCATCGAGGGGGCGGACAGGACCGAGCCGATTGTGGTCGTCCCGGACGACCTCCGGGAACTACTTGGCCGGCCGATCCCTTCTGAGGAGGTCGAGCATCGGATCGACCGGCCCGGGATCGCCACTGGTTTGGCCGTCACCGGGGCTGGCGGCGATGTTCTGTTCGTTGAGATGGCGTTGGTGCCAGGCGAAGGCGAACCGGTTCTCACCGGCCAGCTGGGCGACGTGATGAAAGAGTCGGCGGCGATCGCTCGATCGGTGGTGAGTGCTCATGCCGATCGCCTCGGTGTGACGATGCCAGCTGGGCAGCGGTTGCACGTTCACTTTCCCGCCGGCGGTGTCCCCAAGGATGGCCCGTCGGCTGGAATCACCATGACCACTGCGCTGGTCAGCCTGCTGTCAGGCCGAACCGTGAGACCGGAGCTGGCGATGACAGGCGAGGTGACGTTGCAGGGGCGCGTGCTCCCGATCGGTGGCGTGAAACAGAAGATCCTGGCTGCGCACCGGGCTGGCCTGCGAGAGGTGATCCTGCCAAAAGACAATGAGCACGATCTTGAAGACGTTCCCGCTGAGGTGCTGGACCATATGACCGTGCACCTGGCTCGTGACATCGATCAGGTGCTGGGATGGGCGTTGGCCTAGCGCGGCTCTACCACGGGCCGCTGGCGTCTCTACCACAGGCCGCTGGCACGGGCGTGAGGCAGCATCAAGTGGTCTGCCCCCGCCCGGGCGGCGGTTGAACTGACCAGCTCGACGCCCTCGAGGTGTATCTCGAATTCTGCCGGCGCCACGTGCTTCTGGCGAGAGGCGATTGCCAGCTCCGGCAGAGCTGCCAGTGCTGCAGCCCGGGCCTCAGAATCTCCGTGGTACCACCGCAGCTCGTTGATCTGTTCCCACTTGTCGGCACCCATCACCAGCACGTCGAAACCTTGAGCGATATCGGCCAGGAGCTGAGCGTCGGTGACTTGGATCTCCAACCACGGATACTCCTTGGCCACTTGTTTCATCACGATGAAACGTTCCTCAACCGTGGGCCCGTCGTGGTCTTCCTTTCCCAACGCCACCCGGCTGAGGCTCCAGACCACCACATCCACGTTCCGCTGCTCGACCACCGCGCGGCTGAGGTCCAAGTGAGCGATGGTCGGCGGGTTGAATGACCCCGGATAGACCGCTCGACGCATCGGTTTGGCGTTACTCATCGGCAAGCACGGGCATGGTGGGCGAGAAGATCCACTGGCTAACCAAATCGGCCGCACCAGCGCTCGACATTTCCTCCACGAGATCCAGGAAGTTCTGGGTGCTTGCGACCCCGCCGCCGTAGCGGCTGGACCATTCTCTCAGTATTTGCCCAAACATCTCGTCGCCAACGTTCCGGCGCAGCGCCTCCAGCGTCAAACCGCCGCGCCAGTACACGTTGATCTCGAAGAGGCCCGATGCGGGCAATCCCTTGAGCGGCTCGAGTGGGATGGTCTTGGCCGTCTCGACGCGGTTGATCCCGGTGATGCGTTCGGTCCACCACCACTCCGCCCAGGTAGCGAAACCTTCGTTTAGCCAGATGTCGTCCCACGCCGCCGGCGACACGTTGTCGCCAAACCACTGATGGGCCAACTCATGTGCGAGGATCGGTTGAGCGGACGGGCTGATCAGAATGTCTGAGCCGAAGAGGCTCAACGTTTGGTTCTCCAGAGCGAACCCGAGTTGCTCGGGCACCACCAGAATGCCGTAGCTCTCGAACGGGTAGGGGCCGAATTGCGCTTCGAATGCGGCGATCATCTCGACCGTGGTGTCCAGTTCGTTTCCGGTTGCGAGTGCCGCATCGGCGTGGACGGCATGGCGAATCACAAGGCCGGAGTCAAGGGTCTCTATGGAGACCTCGAAGGCCCCGGTGGCGATGGAGGCGAGGTAGGTGCTCATCGGGTCTACCGCTGTCCAAGTCTCGGTGGTGACACCGTCAATGGTGGCGCTACCGGTGCGTCGGCCCGGCCCCGCGGTAGTGGTTCCCTCTGGCACGGATATGGAGATGGTAAACAGCGCCTTGTCTTGGGGGTGATCGTTAGCGGGGAACCAGGTGGCGGCCCCAACCGGCTCCGACGCAACGAACGTCCCCCACGATTGGGTCTGGAAGCCTAGGTTGAAAGGGTGGCCCTCCTCGTGGATGGGTTCGGGGGTTCCGTGGTATGCAACCAACACTGCAACGGTCTGTCCGGCCTCGATGGGTTCCGGAGGCCGGATGATCAGTTCCCGGCCGTCGCGATTGAAGAGCGCCGGCTCGTCGTCGATCCGGATCTCATCGACCGTGAGCCCGACCAGGTCCAGATGGAAACTGGCAAGATCGGTGAGGGCGGTGAGCGTGACCGTGGTCTCGGCAACCAGTTCAGCGCCCGTCAGATCCAGCTCCATGGCGTAGGTCTGCACGTCGTAGCCGCTGTTGCCGAGGCCGGGAAACGTAGGGTCGCCGATCGAACCGAGCTCACGAGCGGCGGCGAGTCCCATGGCATCCCCCCCGGGATCGCCAGGGTCCAGATCGGCGAGGTTTGGGTCGAAGTTCGCGCCTGCCGAGGGGACCGAGGTGGATCTTGCCGCGTTGGTTGGATCCTCGGTGGTTCGCTGGCTTCGGCCGCTGGTGCTGGTGGTCTCCAGCGGTTCCACCGTGGTGTCGGTGGAATCCGAAGTGCTCACGCATCCGGCGGCCATGAAGCAAAGCGTTATGAGGGGGAGGAGCAGCCGACGCATTCTTACCAGGGTGACACGTTGGAGCGCGATTGCGGGGTCAGAGGTGAACCTCCCAAAGGCGATACCGTCGCTGGGTGCCAGACCGCCCCACCGCCGACGCATTGCGCCCCCACGTGAAGCGTGCGCTCGTACCGGCGCTTGTTGTCCGGTGGCTCGGGAACACGGTGATCCGTTTCCCGTTTAGTTTCCTTCCGGCGATCTCCCGGGGGTCGGGAGTGAGTATCGATCAGCTCTCGCTGATCCTCAGCATGCGTGATCTCACCGGTCTGACGGCTCCGGCAACCGGTCGGGCCGCCGACCGGTTCGGCCCTGGACGGGTGATGGTGGTGTTCGGCTGGCTGGCCGCAGCGGCAACGTTGGCATCGGCGCTCGGACGCTACGGGCTCGCTATCGGTTTCGTGGTCTTCGGCTTCGCCAAGATCGGATTCGACGTTGCGCTGAACGGTTGGGTGGGGGAGGAGGTCGCGTACCATCGGCGAGCCCGCGTGTCTGGCATCGTGGAGCTCACCTGGGCCATGGCCGCATTGGTGGGGATTCCTGTTGTCGGCCTGCTGATCGACGGCTTTTCGTGGTGGCTGCCAGCGGTGGTGATCGGCGGTCTCAGCCTGCCAGCCACCATGGCCTTGCAGTTGGCTTTTCGTGACGGAAGCCATCGCGCTGGGGATCGAGAAGTGGCGCCGTTCTCGTTGGCGCCGTTGCGGCGAAAAACGTCATCGGCGCGATCCTGGCGATCGGTGGGTTGAACCTCGGATCGCAGATTGTTGTGGTGGCCCATGGCCGGTGGCTAGAGGACGTCTACAACTTCGACCCCGCCGCGATCGGTTTCGCGATCATCACCATCGGGCTCGTGGAGTTCTTTGCCAGCGGCTCGTCCGCTCGCGTGGCCGACCGGCTAGGTAAACGCCGGAGCCTCCTCACCGGGGGATTGGTCCTCGCCACCTCAATGGCCGTCATGGCGGTCGTTCCCGCCCCACCATTACCGGTGGGGCTGGCCCTGCTGGCCACGGCCTTTCTGGGTTATGAGTTCGGGTTCGTCTCTTCGCTGCCGCTCATCGCCGAGCTGGATCCCGACGCCCGGTCCACGATCATCGGATTCGTCATCGGCGGCGCCACATTGTTTCGAGCGATCGGGAGCCCGCTTGGCACCTGGCTCTACAACTCCGGTGAGTGGCGCCAAGCCATGGTGGGCGGAGCGCTCGGCACTGTTGCCGGGCTGGTGATCCTGGTGGCGATGGTAAAAGAACCGAGCTAAACCGGGACGTCTACCTTGGGCTCCGCCGCTGCGGGCGGCGGGGGAGTCGGGTCTGCGACCCAGCCATCGCGAGCTGGGCGGTTCGCCTGCCGCTTCTTCCACTCTTTGTTGGCGAACCAGGCGAGGGGGATCAACCAGATGAAGGGGAGAGCAAAGCCCAGCGCAACCAGCAGCGTTCGAATCAGCGAGGTGAGGCCTTCCCAGCCGGTGCTGAGACCGTCGGCAAATCCCGCCGGGGAGATCTTGGGCAGGATCGACCGTGACAACTCGGCTCGGGCATCAGCAGTGGTCCGGGCCAATTCGTCGGTTTCGGAATCGATCGCCGGCACAGCGGTGGCCTGGGCCCGGGTGGTGCTGATAAGCCGGTTGCCCTTGGCGGTGAATTCATAGGCGTACATCAGGCGTTGGCCTGGTTCCAGCGTGGTGTCGGCATTGCCCTCCACCAGTGTCATGTCTCCAACGTCGATGTCCAGGGCAGAGTCTCGGACCACTACGTCGGTGAGTCCGGTGGCGCCACTGTTGGTCACTTCGAAACAAATGGTGAGGAGATCGCCATCCCGAACGTCGCCGGTGTTGCTGCCGCAGCTGAAGCCGCCGTCATGGCCCTGGTAGAGGAAGGACGCCAAGCTCATGTTCGGGGTGGGCTTGGCCGGGGCGAGGATTTCGATGAAGGTGATGGTGATGGTGGAAAGCGAAACCTGGTTCTGAATGGTCCGCAGCTGGCCCCGAAGGGTCTCCAGGTCGGTTTCGCGGTTCCGGAGTTCGTTCTCGAACGCTGCCACCTGGGTGAGATCTGTAGCATCGGCGAGGAACCCACGAAGGCGCTCCACGCTCAATTCGGTGGAGATGATCTGGCTTTCGAGGTCCACCACTCGGCCGGTGACATCGGTGGCATCGATCGTCTGCTCGCGAACGTTGCCGATCCCGCCAAGGTCATTGAGTACCCGCTGAAAGTCCGCCGGTGGAACTCGGAACACCAGGGTGGTGCGATTGGCCTCAACGTTGTTGCTGGCCACCCGGGTGTCTTGGTTGAACAGGAGGCCACCGATGGCGGAGACCGTGTTGATCGCCTGCTGCGAAGCGGCGGCGACGTCGGTGACTTCGGCGGTGATGTTGGCGGTCCGGATGATCTGACGACCGGTGTCCACCGGTGGCACCTCCGAGGTCGTCTCGTCGCCGGGTGTGCCGGGCTGAAGGTTCACGTCGGGGGCCGCTTGGTTGGCACGCTCGAGTTCGGCGCTGCTATCGACGAGGTCCGTACCGCCTGCTTCTTCGCCGTCGCTGGGGGCGATGGTCGTGGCGGCGAGAGCACCGCCGGCATTGGAGAAATCACTACCTGCTGACTCTGTGGCGCCGTCGTCGGTGGCACTGCTGCTCTCGTCTGAGTCTCCGCCGCAGGCGGTGAGGAGGAGAGCGAGGGCGGCAAGGATTGCGGTTAACCGGGTCATGTTCATGGGACGGCTGGACTTCCTGGTCTGGTTCCCAAGGTCACGGAAACGTAACGATGTACGTGCAACTATCGGCGGTGATCCACCTGGGTTGAGATGCCCACACGCCTCAAGTGGGTGCCTCCACGCGCCGAAAGATACCTATGGCGAAACTTCGCCCGCGCCAGGGCGGCTACATCCTCGCAACAACAGCACTGATGTTGATTCCACTCATGGTGTTCGCCGCGTTTGCTGTGGACGTCGGTGGCTGGTATGTCTCGGCTGATGAAGCGCAACGGGCGGCCGATGCGGCCGCCCTGGCTGCATCGGTGAGAGCCCCGCATGCGACGAATGTACAGATAGAGGCGGTACGGGTTGCGGCGTTGAACGGTCTCGTGGATCAGCCTGATGGTCCGGGACCCGACGGGAAGCCCCAGTACCCGCAGGTTGTCAGCAAGGTTCTCAACTCGGCGACGGTGGAGGTTCGAATCACGGTCGAGGGTGAGTCCCACTTCGGCCAGGTCGTCATGGATTCCATCCCGATCGAGCGCTATGCGGTTGCGGAATTGACTCGACCACTGCCGATGGGCCAGCCCACGTCCGCCCTCGGAACCGGGGTGGACAGTGTTTACCCTGGGGAAACCAACAACTTCTGGCTCAATATTCATCGGCCGTCTACGACGAGAGGGAATGGTGGTCTACTCGAGGCCGACAACAACGGCACCGGTGGACCGAATCCTTGGAACGTTGCCGAACCCGACGGCTACCTCTTCGGAGTCGACATTCCCGACAACGGTCAAAGCTATGACCTCGAAGTTCGCCTGACGTGTTTTGATGAGGCGAGTGGCGGTGTTCGCTTGAATCTTCACCTGCCTGACACCACCAACACCCCCAATTTCATCCGGGACAACTTCACAAGTCCCCCCTACTCGTCACAGGACTTTTTCCAACAGAATTGTGGCAGCACGCCCTACGTCTTCGGGGCCGCTGAGGAATCAGCTGTTTGGCAGAAGGTGTCCACCAACATTCAAAGTGCCGCTACCGGCGACTGGCTCCTCCAGGCTCGGCATGTGATCGACCCAGCGACAGTAGGTGCGACGCCCTATCAACGGACGTTGTACTCGCTTCGGGTTGTGAATACCTCAAGCGGGTCTCCCCACTGTTCCCTTGTCACGAGCGCAACGTGTGCCACGGTGCGACCCATCAATTGGCTCGGCATTTTCACCGATGATGGCATGTTCGTCGACGGTGGCGGCAGCCTTGGTGTAGCGAAGAAGATCGAGTTGTACTTGGCTGAGGTTGGGCCGGAGAACTATCGGTCGACGCTCCGGGTGAACATGTTCGACACCGCCGACGGCATCGATGAGGTTCGTTTTCTGATGCCACCGAAAGACGCAGCCTCTAGCGATCCGGCGTTGAACCAGCGGTACTACGCTCCTCTGGACTGGGAGATCGTGAATGACAGCCTCAATTCCATAGGGTCTCCGGGGGCCGGGAACTATCGGAACTGCGCGCAGCTGGAATGCATTCGCTACCCCTCGGGACAGGATCGAACCTGGTTCAACAACAAGATTGTCCAAGTGGAGATTGACTTGAGCCAGATACCGGGCGGCTATTCGTGTACCACCGACTGTTGGGTGAAGGTCGAATACACCGTGTCTGGCACCATTGGCGAAACGACGACGTGGCAGGCCCAAATCATCGGGGACCCGTTGCGGCTGATCGAGTAGCTGGATTCAAACGGCCTTCTCGGCCATCTTCACGTCGGCCAAGCCCAACTGTCGGGCTTTGCGTTCGCTGAAGACGATGGCGGCAATGAGCATCGCCACAATCACGCCGAGAGAAATGAACGTGTTGAGGTGGTACCACGGGCTCACCACCATCTTCAGCCCCACGAAGATGAGGATGCCGCCGAGGCCGTGCGAAAGGTAGTGAAAGCGCTGCCGGGCGTCAGCGAGGAGGAAGTACATCGCCCGTAACCCCAAGATGGCGAAGGCGTTGGCCGCAAAAACGATGTAGGGCTCGTTCGACACCGCCAGAACGGCCGGGACGGAGTCGAAGGCAAAGATGACGTCGGTCAGCTCAACCACAACCAGCGCTGCGAACAGTGGCGTGGCTGCCCTCCTCCCGTTCTGGACCGTGAAGAAGTTGTGCCCGTCGAATTCTTCGCTCACCGGCATGATCCGTTTGAGCAGGCCTAACCCGGTGGTGCTGGCGTTGTCGCCTTCGTCGTCTCGGTGGCGGATGATCCTGGCGCCGGTGTAGAGGAGGAAAACGCCGAAGAGGACCAAGATCCACTCGAAGCGGGAGATCAGCGATGCGCCCACCAGGATGAAAACGAACCGGAGGGTGAGTGCACCGAAGATTCCCCAGAACAACACGCGATGCTGGTATTTCAGGGGGATCTTCATCGATGAGAAGAGGATGGCCCAGACGAAAACATTGTCGATGCTGAGGGACTTCTCAATCAGGTAGCCACTGATGTACTCACCGAAGGCTTGGTTGCCGAAGTGATAGGCGATCCAGCCGCCAAAGAGCAGGCCGCAGGCGACCCAGCCCAGGCTCTCCCGCAAGGCCTGGTTCCCCGTGGGTTCGTGATCGTCGCGATGCCGGTACAGGTCGTAGGCCAGCATCAGCAGAATCACTCCGACGAGCACCCCCCAGTTCCAGACGGGAATCCCCTTGAGACCGGGGTTCCAGAACTGATTTCGCGATTCAGCACCAAACAACAGACCGGTCATGCTCACAGTGTTACCCAAAATGGTGCGCTATCTCGTGACACACTCGTTGGAGAAGGCCGGAACCGCCGGACTGGGCCTGACCTATAGCCACACACAATCGGTGACCTGATGCTTTCGAGCACGGGCGGACCGATGGGAGCGGTACTGATGGTCTGGCGCGCCGGCGAGGGAAGCCACGCCAAGGGATAACCTATTCCCATGGCCCAGTATCGTTCGCGCACAACAACTCATGGCCGCAATATGGCAGGCGCTCGTGCGCTGTGGCGGGCCACCGGCATGACCGATGACGACTTCGACAAGCCGATCATCGCAATCTCCAACTCCTTCACTCAATTCGTGCCAGGCCACGTTCATTTGAAAGACCTTGGCCAACTCGTGGCAAGGGAGATCGAGGCCGCCGGCGGCGTAGCGAAAGAGTTCAACACGATCGCGGTGGATGATGGCATTGCCATGGGTCATGCCGGAATGCTCTACAGCCTGCCCAGCCGGGACATCATCTCCGACAGCGTCGAGTACATGGTCAACGCCCATTGCGCCGATGCCTTGGTGTGCATCTCCAATTGCGACAAGATCACCCCGGGGATGCTCAACGCCGCCCTCCGGCTCAATATCCCCACGGTCTTCGTGAGCGGCGGACCGATGGAAGCGGGCAAGACCCGCCTGGCCGGAGCGGAGGTGAAGGTCGACCTGATCTCGGCCATGATGTCCGCCGGCGATTCCAACGTGAGCGACGAGGATGTTGCGGCGATCGAACGATCCGCGTGCCCCACCTGTGGATCGTGCTCTGGAATGTTCACGGCCAATTCCATGAACTGCCTCACCGAGGCGTTGGGTCTGTCCCTCCCGGGTAACGGCAGCACGCTCGCTACGCACTCAGATCGCGAAGAACTCTTCCTCACGGCGGGGAGAACGATTGTGGATCTTGCCAAGCGGTACTACGAAAAGGATGACGAATCGGTACTGCCAAGGAACATCGCCAGCGAGAAAGCGTTCGAGAACGCCATGGTGCTCGACATTGCGATGGGCGGTTCCACCAACACGGTGCTGCACATCCTGGCCGCAGCGCAGGAGGCGGGGCACGATTTCACGATGGCCCATATCGACGCCATCAGTCGTCGGGTTCCCAACATCTGCAAGGTGGCGCCGAGCACCGAGAAATATCACATGGAAGACGTCCACCGGGCCGGTGGGATCATGGGCATCCTCGGTGAGCTCGATCGCGGCGGCCTCCTTACCACCGACGTACCCACGGTCCACTCCGAAACGTTGGCCATGGCATTGGATCAGTGGGACATCGTTCGGCCCACGGCAACGAAAGCGGCCAAGCGCCTGTTCTCCGCCGGTCCCGCCGGCATTCCCACCCAGGTCGCATTCAGTCAGAGCACCCGTTGGCCCAGCCTTGATACCGACCGAGTTGATGGATGCATCCGGAGTGTTGAGCACGCCTATTCCACTGAAGGGGGACTGGCGGTCTTGTACGGAAATATCGCGGAGAAGGGATGCATCGTGAAGACGGCTGGCGTCGACCCCGAAAATTTCACCTTCAGCGGGACAGCCCGCGTCTACGAGAGCCAGGACGATGCCGTTGAAGGAATTCTGGGGGAAGAAGTGCAGTCCGGTGACGTTGTCATCGTTCGATACGAGGGCCCCAAGGGCGGCCCCGGCATGCAGGAGATGCTCTATCCCACCACCTACATAAAGAGTCGGGGGCTCGGCAAGGAGTGCGCCCTGCTCACCGACGGCCGGTTCTCCGGTGGCACGTCCGGGTTGTCGATCGGGCATGTCTCGCCCGAGGCTGCCGCCGGCGGTGCCATTGCTCTGATCCGCAACGGCGACACCGTCAGCATCGACATCCCTGCACGCTCCATCAGTCTCGACATTTCCGATACCGAGTTGGCAGAGCGTCGTTCTGCAGAGGATGCACGGGGAGCGAAAGCCTTCACGCCCACCAACCGCGACCGGCAGGTCAGTTTGGCGCTCCGAGCCTATGCGTCCATGGTCACCAGTGCTGACACCGGGGCAGTCCGCCAGCTGGACTAGCGGATTCGGCTGTCTGAAACCAGCTCGTCAACCTCACTGGATGAAGCATGTAGTTGCTACTGCTGACGGAGGATTTGTTCACTCCTGAACGTGGTCAGTTGCGGTAGGTGTCGGAGAGTTGTCTGAACGCTGCCACATCGGCTTCCCATGACTTCGCAATTGCACTTGGTGCGGTGTCGGCCAGAAGGGCTTCCCTGATCTCGGACGAACCGATCAGCCGATCGAAAACGTCGGGACGGTCGATAACCACGCGTCGATCCGGAGCGGCATCCATGAAGGCATCCAGGAGTTCCACCGCAACTCGCAAAGGCTCAGGCAGCGGTTCGCCGGTGGAGAGGCGAATGCCGCTGAGCATCGTTCCTTCGTGTTTGGGACTCGTCGCCATGCCATCGATGGCCCTGGGTACAAATGATGTGGCGGTGATATCGAGCCCGAGGAGCTGCCGGTTCTCGAGATTGCTGATGATGCGATCAACGTCCACACCAGGTCCGCCGATCACGGTAAATGGTTCATCTGTGCCACGGCCCACGCTCAGGGTTGTGGCCTCGAAAGCCACGAGAGCGGGGTACAGCCATGTGGATTCCAAGGTTGGCAGGTTGGGGCTGGGTGGGACCCAGGGGTCATTCAGTCCAGCCGTGGGGCCGATCACGGTTAAGTCGATTGCTCCCTTGATCCAGGATTCGTTCGCGATCATCCGGGCCAGTTCGCCCGAAGTAAGGCCATAGGCGGCGGGAATCGGATAGGGGCTTATGAACGATTCGAGACCGGCAGCCAAGATGGGGCCGTCCACCACCGTGCCCTGCGGGTTACTGCGGTCCAGGACGACCACCGGTACCCCGGCCGCTCCGGCGGCCTCCATCACCAGTCCCATCGTGGCGATGTAGGTATAGGCCCGGACGCCGACGTCTTGCAGGTCGTACACCAATACGTCCAAGTCTGCGAGGTCGGCAGCCCGTGGGGCACGACGTTCGCCGTACAGGCTCAGTACCGGTACGCCAGTTGCCGATTCGATGCCGTCCTCCAGGAGCTCGCCCGCATCGGCGGTACCGGCCAGACCGTGCTCCGGTGCGAAAATGACTACCAGGTCGAGGCGTTCATCGCGGTGGATGAGATCGATGGTGCGGCCCTCTGGATGCTGTGAAGCCAGGTGGGCAACCAAGCCGACGCGTGGGGGTTGAGCGGATCGTTCAGCGAGCTCGTCCAGCAGCGCCACCACCTGCGTCGGAACGGTTGTTGGAGCGGTCGTCACGGCGGTTGAAGTGGTGATGGCGTTTGGTGCGAGGGTGGGGGGCGCATTGACTGCATCATCCAACGGCGCCGGGACAATCGCTTCGCCAACACTGTCCACATCGGGGTCGGACACAACGCAGGAGCAACACAGGAGTGCCACGATGGCGATGGCAGCCGCTCTCCGCATGGCTTGAGAGTATCTAAGCTGCGCTTCACCCTGTGTGCGGCGAACGGCCCCTGGGGGGAGGATGCTCGTTGGGCAGTCCGGTGTTGTCTTGTGTGTTGGCTGCTGTCGGGCCGGGTAGGCGAGCCTCCGTGGCGGCGAACGGCCCCCGGAGGGAGTTACCGCTTGTTGGGCAGTCCGGTGTTGTTTCATGTATTGGCTGCTGTCGCGCCGGGTAGGCGAGCCTCCGTGGCGGCGAACGGCCCCCGGAGGGAGTTACCGCTTGTTGGGCAGTCCGGTGTTGTTTCATGTATTGGCTGCTGTCGCGCCGGGTAGGCGAGCCTCCGTGGCGGCGAACGGCCCCGGAGGGAGTTCCGCTTGTTGGGCAGTCCGGTGTTGTTTCATGTATTGGCTGCTGTCGCGCCGGGTAGGCGAGCGTCCGTGGCGGCGAACGGCCCCCGGAGGGAGTTAGGGAGTTAGGGAGTTACCGAAAGGTTCGGTTGGTCCGTCCGCGCGGGGTCCGGATCGGGCAGAATCGTCAACTCATGTCTGGCCGAACCCTTCGCCTCCGTCCCTGGCAACGGGCCGCCCTCACCGCTTTCCAATCCACAATCGGCCCGGACTTCTTGGCGGTTGCAACACCGGGAGCTGGGAAAACCACCTTTGCGCTGACCGCCGCCCGGCTGACACTTCCGAAGGTCCAAGGGCGTTTAGTGATCGTTGCCCCAACCCGGCACCTCAAAACCCAGTGGGCCACAAGTGCGGAACGTTTCGGACTGCACTTGGAGGATGACTGGAAGCCCGCCGATGGACCCCTGCCATCGGACATTCATGGTGTTGTGACCACCTACCAGCAGGTGGCAACGGCGCATGCGGAGTTGGCCAGGATCTGTCACGACGGGTTCGCCATCCTCGACGAGATCCATCATGCGGGCAGCGACCGGGCCTGGGGGACCGGCATCACCGACAGCTTCACTACCTGCCGACACCGTCTGGCCTTGAGTGGCACGCCTTTTCGCAGCGACGATGCAATGATCCCTTTCCTCCGATACCAGGGCGGCCAGGTGGTGCCCTCCAGCGAATATGGCTACGGCGATGCGCTGGGCGACGGTCGCGTCGTGCGTCCGGTCTACTTTCCCCGCTTCGGCGGCCATATGGAATGGACCGCTCCCGACGGTGCCATGCTGGCTGCCTCATTCGATGACCCGCTCCCGCGGGCGCACGCCAACCAGCGTCTCCGGGTGGCGTTGAGTGTGGACGGAGAATGGCTGCCTACGGTTCTGGGCCAAGCCCATGAGCAGTTGATGAAGATCCGCGAGAGAACACCTGATGCGGGCGGGTTGGTGATCGCTATCGATCAGGAGCATGCCAGCGGGATTGCTCGGATGCTGAGGGATCGATTCCAGACCAGAGCGACGGTTGTGGTCAGTGAAGATGCTGCCGCTTCGAAGAAGATTCACGATTTTGCCAACAACACGACGCCGTGGGTTGTTGCAGTGCGAATGATTTCCGAAGGTGTCGACATTCCCCGCCTACGGGTCGGGGTCTATGCCACTACCACCACCACCGAGCTTTTCTTCCGTCAGGCCGTTGGGCGAATCGTTCGATTCACAGGCGGCCGGGGGCGAGCGTTCATGTACGTTCCGGATGACCCTCGCCTGCGCCAGTTTGCCACCTCCATCAAAGAGGTCCGCCGACACAAGTTAGACCTCTACAAGGAACAGCGGGACGCCGATGAGCGAAACGAGCGGGCCGACGACGGCGAGGAGCAGATGTCGCTGTTCGCAGTGCATTCAGCAACGGCTACCGACACCGCCCACGAGGATGAGGTTGCATCTGCGCTACGGAGCGAACTTGAAGAAGCTGATCTTCCCGGTGTCGATGGTGACGACGAGTCCGCTGAACCAATCGTGGACCAACCCGACCTGGTCCTCGATCTGACCCGCTTGCCGCCGGTGGACGCGAACGGGCGTGTTCGCCCAACGGTCCCGGGTGGTCGCAAGGAGCGGGAGCGCTTGCGCAGTATGAACAACCGTTGGGTTCGTGACCTCGTAGGTATCACCGGCTTGACCCATGCGCAGGTGAATGCCGAACTCAACCGACTCTCGGGTGTACGACGAGTGGCGCAGGCAACTGCGGTAGAGCTTCAGCGTCGCTCCGACGAAGCCCAGAAATGGCATTCCCGTGAGCTGAAGACCTCGGTCTGACGGTTCTGGTTCGCGAGATCTGGTTCGCGAGATCTGGGGCCATCGAATGCAAGCGGCCAAAACAGTAACAACCCGGGCCGAAGCCCGGGTTGTTGAGTCGGTTGGACATCCACCACAGTCGATCGGAGAGGTTGTACCTTTCTACCAACTGTTTCCACTGCCCGTCGTTCCTTGCGGTTCGGCGGGCAGTGTTCCATTTTCGGCCTCCCGTTCACGTCAGGACTCGTGATCCACCCCGGTCCTTCGGAGCTCCCAACCTCTTCCCGCCGAAGCGGTTGGAGGCTGCTTGCTAACGAAGCCGTTGGTGGCGATTCCTGACCCGAGATCGGAGTATGTGCCGATCCTCCTCACCGCCACCGAAGTGGGGATGAAGTGGTTGCTCGGGTGCTGCCGTCTCCCCCTTCGGCAACCGAGGTTGCTTCCAGTGGCGATGCGTTTCACCGTTGCGGGTGGGTCTCACCTACCCCCTCGTTCCCTTCCGTTTCCTCTTTGGTCCCGGGCCGCTGCGCCTTCGAAACGATTGCTCGTTTCTCCGGACTGCAGCAACCGGATTCCTTGGAATCTTCGGTCGTTCCCGTTGGGGTAGAGAGATCCTGCCCTGACGAGGTGGCCCGCGTCAACCTCAACAGAAAGAAAAACTCAAACAAACTCTGAGGGTTGTGGAGGTGCCACTCAGAGTCGATTTGTCCCGTGGGTTTGAACGGTCAGAGTGTTGCTCAGACCACGGTTTGAGTGGTGGATGCTCGGTCGCTTTTCGGTACAGGAGGGGGAGTTGGCGGCGCAAGCGGGTTGGGGCACAACGGCCCGCCCTGTCCTACGATGCGTTCATGTCTGCGGAGCGAGCAATTTCATCAGTGGCGGTATTGGGGTGCGGAACAATGGGCTCGGGAATCGCTGCGGTCTCGGCTGCGGCCGGCTGCAGAGTGCTGATGCTCGACCTGACTCTCGAGGCGGTCGAGCGCGGCCTGGCTGCGGTTGCCGACGAGCATCGCCACCTCGTGGACACCGGCACGTTCGACGCCGACCTGAAAAAGATCCACGGCTACGACTGGATCTGTGAAGCGATTGTCGAGGACCTCGCAACCAAGCGAGAGCTTTTCGAGTGGATTGAGGCAGCCCGATCTCCAGGATCGGTGGTCTCTTCGAACACCTCGGGAATTCCTTTGCGTGACATCACCGAAGACCTGCCGGCGTCACTACGGCAAGACATTGCCATCACCCATTTCTTCAACCCCGTTCAGGTGATGAAGCTCTTCGAGCTCGTTCCCGGGGTTGACACCAGCCCTGAGGTGCTAGAGGCCTTTGCACGCTTTGGTGCCAACCAGTTGGGCAAAGGGGTGGTGCACGCCAAGGACACCGTGAACTTCATCGGGAACCGAATCGGCTGTTTCTTCATGTTGGCCGGACTCCACCGGGCCAAGCCCTACCTCGCGGAAGGTATCTCGCAGGAGACGATCGATGCGGTGCTCGGCGCACCGGTGGGCCTTCCTCCCACGGGCTTGTTCGGTTTGATCGACCTGATCGGACTGGACGTCATGGACCTTGTGGGGAAGAACCTGGCGGCCAACCTCCCGGCTGGAGACCCTGGCCTTCCTTACACCCATCTGCCCGCTGTGGAGCGGGCCATGCTGGAGCGGGGCCAGCTGGGACGCAAGGCTCGCGATTTGGGCGGTTTCGGTCGGATGATTCGGAACGCCGACGGCACCAAGGCGAAGGAGACCTTCGACCTCGATTCAGAGGAGTGGCGCCCGCCCGTGGCTCCTGACATGGCGGGCGTCAACCTAGAACTGGGTGAGGTTCTCTTCGACGATTCATTGTTGGGTCGGATGGCGTGGGACATCTTCGGCGGAACGCTTCGATACGCCGCGGGTCTCGTCCCCGAAATCGCCGACGACATTGCCAACGTGGACAATGCGATCCGATGGGGGTTCAACTGGCAGAAAGGTCCTTTCGAGATGATCGACCACGTGGGTCCGGCCCGCATGATCGATCGAATCGAGGCAGAAGGCGGCGAGGTCCCGTTCATGTTGGAAGTTCTTCGAGAATCGAATGCCGAAACGTTCTACCGTGACAGCGATCAGGGCCGCCAGATGCTGATGCCCAACGGAGAATACCAAGCCGTCGCTCAAACAGAATGAAGTAAATCCGTATAGTCGCAAAGGCGAACGAATGATTGAACCTGACCTTTATCGATTCGACACACTGAGTCTCCATGCGGGACAACGGCCGGACCCTCTCACCGGGGCCCGGGCCGTGCCGATCTATGCAACGACCTCGTACATGTTCACCGACACCGACGAGGCCTCGGCACTGTTCAACCTCGAGGCGCCCGGACACATCTACAGCCGCATCTCCAACCCCACCGTTGCGGTACTGGAAGAGCGATTGGCGGCACTCGATGGGGGAGTGGGGGCGGTGTGCACAGCATCGGGAACCGCGGCGCTTCATCTAGCGGTTGCCACTCTCTGCTCCGCGGGCGACCACATCGTTGCCAGTAAGAACCTTTACGGCGGCAGTTACAACGCCATGAAACTCACGTTTCCGCGCTTTGGGATCACAACGACGTTCGTAGATATTCGCGATCCGGCGGCGATTGCGGCCGCAATCAAGCCCAATACCAAGATCGTCTACGGGGAGGCGCTCGGCAATCCCGGGATCGAAGTGATGGACATTCAGATGGTCGCCGACATCGCCCACGCCAACGGCCTTCCCCTCATGGTCGATGCCACGTTCGCAACGCCCTACCTCATCCGACCGATCGAACATGGTGCAGACATCGTCTATCACAGCGTGACCAAATTCCTCGGTGGGCATGGCACTGCACTCGGAGGAGTGATCGTTGACGGTGGCCGGTTCGACTGGACCCAGAACGACAAGTTCCCAACGCTGACAGAACCCTATGAGGGCTACCACGGGATCTCGTTCGCCGACGAGTTCGGTCCGTCGGCCCTGGGAATGCGAGCCCGTGCCGAGGGACTAAGGGACTTCGGGGCCTGCATGAGTCCCCACAATGCGTTCGCCCTATTGCAGGGCGTCGAGACACTGCCGGTGCGGATGCAACGTCATGTGTCCAACACGGCGGCTGTGGTCGACATGCTTCTCAGCAATCCGGCTGTCACGTGGGTGCAGCATCCCCGGGCCGAGAGTCACCCGGACTTCGAATTGGCCCAACGGCTCTATCCGAAGGGGGCCGGCGCCATCCTGAGCTTTGGCGTCAAAGGCGGGCGGGAGGCGGGTCGGAAGTTCATCGAATCCGTTCAATTGGCCAGTCATCTGGCCAACGTTGGGGACGCCAAGACGCTGGTCATCCACCCTGGCTCCACAACACACAGCCAACTGAGCGAGGCGGCGATGCAGGCGGCCGGGATCGGCGAAGATCTCGTGCGACTTTCCGTCGGTCTCGAAGATCCGGTGGACATCATTGAAGATCTTGCCAAGGCGCTCAAGGCCAGCCAGCGATGAACAACAGTTCCACCAAGCCGGTTCTCGTTGACCAACAAGTAGCGCACTACCGCACCGGCGGTGCTCCGCTGAAGCCCGAAGCCCCCGTGGTCCTGCTCGTGCACGGAGCCGGCATGGATGGCACGATATGGAGCCAGCAGACCCGGTACCTGGGAATGCGCGGCGTGAATGCTCTGGCGGTCGACCTACCGGGGCACGGTCTCAGCGAAGGTGTGGCGATTTCCTCGATTGCAGGAATGGCCGATTGGTTGGTTCGTTTCTGCGACGCTGCCGGTCTGGAAGACATCGTCGTTGTCGGGCACAGCATGGGCACGTTCATCGCCCTCGAGATGGCCAATCGATATCCCAAGCTCGTTCGCTCGGTTGCGCTCTTGGGCACGGCAACCGGCATGCCCGTGCACCCGGATTTGCTCGATGCCGCAAAGAACGACCTCCCCCGAGCCGCGGCTCTCATGGCCGGTTGGAGCTACGCCACCCACTCCCGAATCGGGCTCAACCCCACGCCGGGGCTCTGGATGGCCGGAGGTTGTCAGGCGCTCATCGAGCAGAGCAAACCCGGCGTGCTTTTCAACGATCTCAAGGCCTGCGCCGCCTATTCCGATGCTGCCGTCCGGGCGGCGACGCTGCCCTGCGACGCCCTCGTGGTGATCGGTCGGGAAGACAAGATGACCCCAGCGAAATCTGGTCGATCGATGGCCGAAGCCATGGTTCGGTCTACCGGGGTCAAGGTGATCGAGCTTCCATCCTCGGGCCACATGATGATGACCGAAGACCCTCGGGTCATCCGCCAGGCGTTGCTGGAGGTGGCCACCTGACTGTCAACTGTGGCGCCAGGTTCCTACGGAGTCGCAATGGGTTCAGATCCCGTTGACATCTCATGCTCAGGCGTCTGGAGCCGATGGGACAGTGTGCGCTGCGCAGTCACCAAGCCATTCGACTGGCAACCCCCGACGCCGCCGGCAAACATGGAGTCCTATCGCGGTCTGCTGTACCGCTTGGGTTCGCAGAAGATCGAAATCCCTGCACACATGGATCCCTTCAGCGAACCGGTGCGCTTTGTCCTTCCCGGCTAGCGGTTCGGCCCGCTCGGAAGTTCTGCCCGGCTAGCGGTTCGGCCCGCTTGGCAGTTCGGCCCGGTTACTACCTGGACGTTTCACACGAGAAACGATTGCACGGCCAAGCGATAACCAATGTGACCAAACCCATAGATCACGCCGGCACAGACCGCGCTCAGCATCGATTGGTGTCGGAAGTCTTCCCTGGCGGCGATGTTGGAGATGTGGACCTCGATCACCGGGATCGGGATACTGGAGATGGCATCCCTCAGCGCAACACTGGTATGGCTGTACCCGCCGGCATTGACGATCACGCCGGTTGCCCATTCAGCCGCTGACTGCATTGCATCCACCAGATCGCCTTCGCTGTTGGACTGAGCGGTTCGAATCTCCGTACCGTTCGTAGCTCCGAAGTCCACCAAGGCGTCCATGATTTCATCGAGCGACGCCGATCCGTAGACGTCCGGCTCCCGCTTGCCCAGCATGTTCAGATTGGGGCCGTTGAGAACCAACAATCGAACAGGCGGAACGGGCAAGGTCTCGGTCATCGGTGCCTAATATACTCTCCTCGGCCCGATGGGTCTGGATGAACCCTGGATAGAGGCGATGGCAGCACCACAGTCAACAACACATCAATCCGATGAGGAACTGGAGCGCCAGAAGCAACGGCGTCGAGCCGCCATGGCTACCCCGGTGGCAGATGAGGGCGACGTAGCCTTCGGCGGAATGGTCGGCATCGCTGTGTTGGCGGCGATCATCACTGCCTCGTTTGTGTTCTTCGGCTTCGGGGGCTTCGGCCAGGGAACGGTCGACGTTGCCCCGGTTATCGCACCGCCCGTCACCGAACCGGTCCAAGAGGGCCTTGACCTTCCGGCCATACTCAGCGAACTCAACGGCGCCGGATTTGAAGGAATCGAGCTCTCGGCGAACGACGGAGTTGTCACAGCCCGCGGTGTGGTGGCCGACGAGGCGGCCAAAGCGGAGGTCCTGGCGCTCATCGGTTCCCAGCCCTTCGTAATCGACGTCATTGATGAACTGACCGTCGCTCCGCCCGATGAGGTGGCAGTTGGGGCCGCCGCCGCCGTCCTCGACGCAAACGATGACGGAATCGTGCTCCAGGGCACCGTGCCCTCCGAACAAGCGGCCGATGATTTGCGGGCCGTAGCAGCCCAGGCGTACGACGCCGATCAGATCACTGACCGCCTCGAAGTTCTGGAGGGTGCCGACCCAGCCACAATCACCCTCAACGGCACGCTGACCGACGTAGCTCTGGGTGGGGCGTTGGAAGCGGCGTTGGGCGAACTAGGTGCTGCGGACATCACCAACAACTTGATCATCGAAGCCGACGCCAGCGAGGCCATCAACGATGTACTCGAGTTCGAGCCGATCCTCTTCCAGTCGGCTACGGCGATCATCCTTCCTGAGTCACAGTCCACCCTGGAAGAAGCGGCAGCAATTCTCAAGCAATTCCCCGATGCAAACATAGAAATCGGCGGACACACAGACTCTCTTGGTCCGGAAGGGCCCAACCAGGTGCTCAGCGAGAACCGCGCCCAGGCCGTCCTTGCTGCGCTCCGCGATCTCGGTGTTACCAACCAGCTGTCTGCGGTGGGTTATGGCGAGTCTCAGCTCAAGGTTCCCGACGACAAGGGAGACACCCCGGACAAGATCGCCGCTCGCCAAGCCAACCGCCGAATCGAATTCCGCACGCTGTAATTCCCTCCGGGGGGCGTTCCGCCGGGCACGCAGCCCTCGCTTTCGGCGCTGCAATAGATGCATCGATAGCTGAGGGCTTGGCTACGTAGGGTTGCAACACTGGCTCCGCTCGCCGGGGCTCGTTCCTCGCTGCGGGGTCGCTACGTGCTCGCTTCGCTCAACCAGAACACAGCGTCTTGGGTGCTGCTCCGTGCTCTAATTCCCTCCGGGGGGCGTTCCGCCGGGCACGCAGCCCTCGCCTTCGGCGCTGCAATAGATGGGTTGCCAACCCGGGAAGCCTGCGGCGCGATGTGGGCTGGCAGAAGGATTGCTATCCCTCCGGGGGCGTGCTCCAACTCCCTCCGGGGGGGCGTTCCGCCGGGCACGCAGCCCTCGCCTCCTCGGCTCGGCATCAACCGGGGTGTGAGTCTGGGCTGGGACTGCCTAGCGCAGGTCTTTTGCCGGGAAATTGGTCAATGGCACCCTGTTTCGGGTCGATAGCTGGGTAGGCCCCGTTAGGAGACACTGCCCATGTTTAGGTCGCTCGCGTTGAGAACAAAGCTCTTCATGGTTGTTGGTGTACCGCTGTTGGTTCTCGGTGCCGTTGTTGCTTTCGCCTTTGTGGAGGCAAAAAATCTGGCTGACGACGCGGCCCAACAGGTAGAAGAAGTCGAGCACACCCTCGTCATTGAGCAGTTGGCCGCAACGTTGCGCACGGAACTGGCGGCAACTCTGGACGCCAACGGCACCGCGGAAAGCCTCGAAGTCGCTCGATCCGCCACGGACTCTGTTTGGACCGACGTTTTCGGTTTTCTGAGCGAGGCTGATCGGGCCGATCTTGACCTCAAACAGTCTGAACTCCTCCGACTACGGGAAGGATTCGGGGACGATCCTGTAACGACCCAGAACCTGCTCTCCCTGGAGATTCTCGGTGAAGCGCCCGAGCCTCCGCAGATCCTTGGGGCCACGCAAGCCTTTGAGACCCTCATCACCGAGACCGCCCAGTTGGACCGGCTACAGGGTGATGTCTTCACCGATGGGCAGATCGCTCTAGACATCGTGCTCCTGAAGAATCTGGCTCTCTGGGAGGGCGCACTCGTGGCCGAGCGGAACGCCTTTCAGCTTTACCTCCAGCCCGGTGTTCCCGCTGCGGTCGCCCAGGAAGGGCTCCTTGGTCCCAACGCAGCGGCCGCCCAGGCCCAAGAACAATTCAACAACCTGACACTGGCGGGGCGGCAGGCAATCGCCGATCGACTAGCTGGAAACCCTGCGGTGCTCACTCTGGACCGGGCTCGAGCAACCAACCGATCAGGTTCGACCGAAGCCCGCAGCAGCCTGGAGATGTCCAGTGCTACCGCAGGAGCCGATGAGCTGTTGGCTGCGATAGCCGGCGAACAGAGCGTCCTGCGACAGAACGTGGTCGCTTCAGCCAACCAGATCGCCGCCGATGCAAGGCTGCTGCAGCGCAACATGCTCCTGGGCGGCCTCGGCCTCTTCCTGGTCATCAGCCTCATCACCCTGCTTCTTGCCCGGTCGATCACTCGCCCGCTGAAATCACTCAGCCGACGAAGCCTGGAGATCGCCAGCGAGGACCTCCCGGCCGCTGTTGCGCTCTTCCGCACCCATGGAGCTAGTGCTGAGGTTCCCCAGATCGAACCATTAGTGTCAGCAAGTAAGGACGATCTGGGTGACCTGGTAGGAGCGTTCAATAGGCTTCACACGACCGCGATCGAGTTGGCATCCAAGCAGGGTCAGCCCCGTAGCGTCGCCGCCAGCGTGTACGTGAATCTGGGGCGGCGCAACGAGAAGATGCTGAGCCGACTGTTGCACGAAGTGGACGAACTCAAGCGTGACGAATTGGCTGGTGGGCGTCTCTCACGGCTCTATTCCGTTGACAAGATGGTCACCCGGATGCGCCGGAATGCTGAATCGCTTCTCGTGCTCGCCGGTACGCGCACGCCGCGTGACTGGGAGGAGCCTGCCGACATCAGTGATGTCATCCGAGCTGCGATGTCAGAAGTCGAAGGCATCGAGCGGGTGGACGTCCAAGTCGAGGATCCGCTCCTTATCGATGGGGATGCCGTGGCCGATGTGGTCCACCTTCTCGCCGAGCTCATCGAAAATGCACTTACCTTCTCGCCATCCACCACACGAGTGCGGGTTGGGCTTCGCCTCAACTCCACCGAGAGTCTCCTCTTCGTGGCAGATGAGGGTCTGGGCCTGCAAGGTGATGCACTCGTTGCGGCGAACAATCGCATCGGTGCGGCTGGACGAAATCAGGAGACCCCGTCCGAAAAACTGGGTCTCTACGCCGTTGGTCGTCTGGCCGCTCGCCATGGCTTGACCGCCGGACTGGTGGAAGAAACGATCGGCGGCGGAATCGTCGCCCGAGTGGAACTTGGTCCTGTAACCCTCCGGAAGAAACGATCCGGCGCACCAAAAACCTCGTCGGACGCACGGGCGGTCGTGGTTACTTCTGCCAAATCACATGGGACCATGCCCATAGAGCCTGTGCTACCCGACAATGACCATCTCGCGCCCGCAGCCAGTGATCTGGTAGCGAGCAGCGACGCATTGACGAGTGCAGCCGAGCCTGCAGACCAAGCCATGGCCGATGCGGCACTTGAGCCCACGGAACTCGCCGTGCCGGTCCTCGTTCCGAAGAGCCTCCGAGCCCCGGAGCGCCGTGAGCAAGGGACTGGCGCCATGCCCAGCATGCCCAACGCGGTGCCGGCCAGTGCCGAGGTGGAGAGTTTCGATACCTCTTCGGCGCCCGGAGTGCCCGACGACTTGGGAGCGCCCGTCAGCCTCGGGCGTCGATCATCTGAACCAAATCTGCATGATGAACACAATGAAGATGAAATGGAACAGCCTCTGATGGCGGTGGCCGCCGATCAGTTCGCAGCAGAATTTGCCGCAATTGGGATCGTCGAAGCCGCTTCAGCTGAGGTCGTTCCGTTCGACGCCTCGCTTTCACACCGCCACGACCCACTGCAGAGCATCGCTCCGTTGCAGCACGAGAACAGCGCTCCGTCGCGGCAGGAGTCGGTGGTGCAATCCATCTCTGACGTGGTCCAACCCACCGTGCCGATGATGTGGAATCACCGCACGGATCCAGCCGACCCGGAAACGCTAGATCGGGCCGACCCGGAAACGCTAGATCAACCCGACCTTGAAACGCTGGATCGGGCCGACCCGGAAACGCTGGATCGGGCCGACCTTGAAAGGCTGGATCGGGCCGACCCGGAAACGCTAGATCTGCCCAGCAGTGTCGCCAGTGGCTCCATCGATGTTGTTGAGCCGGCCTCCCAGGAGGTGTTCGACGCCCAAGCCCTCGAGACGGCAGTCACTGGATTCCAGCGCGGTGTCAAGCCCTTCGACCAAGCAGCGTTCCCGGACGAGGATGAGGACGAATCTCCGATCTACGAGAGCGAGAATTCCTGGGGCTCGCTAACGAGCCTGTGGAGCGACGCTCCTGAAGGGGGGCAGGTTGCAACTCCGAAGCGTGCCTGATTGACTAAGTGTCGATGACGACCTTCACCGCCACCCTCATCGTCGTTGTAGTAGTACGTTTGTAGCGCCCGCTGCCCATATCCAGCGTGCGCCGAAGCCTCCCACCGGGAGGCTTTCTTGCTTTTCAAGACCCACTCTTCTCGTAACAAGGATCACCAGAATGACCCGACTCAACGGAGCACAAGCCCTCATCAAGAGCCTGGAGCACGAGGGTGTAGAAGTGATCTTTGGATACCCCGGGGGAGCGATCCTTCCGGTCTATGACCCGATCATCGATTCACCGATTCGCCATATTCTCGTTCGTCACGAACAGGGTGCTGGGCACGCCGCCGAAGGCTACGCCCACGCCACCGGACGCCCTGGTGTGTGCATGGTTACCAGCGGTCCTGCCGCCACCAACATCGTCACCCCTCTTGCCGACGCCATGCTCGACAGCGTCCCCATGGTATGTATTACCGGTCAGGTGGCGTTGGCGGCGATCGGTACTGATGCTTTTCAAGAGTGCGACACCACCGGCATCACTCGGTCGATCACGAAGCACAACTTCCTCGTCACTCGGGCCGAAGACATTCCCGGCACTATCAAGGCGGCGTTCTACATTGCCACATCCGGCCGCCCCGGTCCGGTGCTGGTGGACATCCCGAAGAACATCGTGGATGCCACCAATCCTGAGGCGTATTTCGATTTCGACTATGAGTCAGCCCACATCGACCTTCCCGGGTACTCACCGTCTGTCGAGCCAGACCTCGATCTCATCGATGCCGCTGCCAAACTGATCGCTGAGGCCACCCAACCCGTGCTTTACGTGGGCGGCGGGGTTCTGAAGGCTCGGGGTGCCGAGGCACTCGAGGAGTTGGTTGAGCTCACGGGCATACCGGTGGTCACCACCCTCATGGCCAGAGGCGCATTCCCGGACCGGCACGAACTCTGCCTCGGGATGCCCGGGATGCACGGCAACTACACAGCTGTCAATGCGATGCAGAAGAGCGACCTATTGATTGCGCTGGGGAGCAGGTTCGATGACCGCATCACAGGTCGCCTCGGCGGATTCGCGCCGGATGCAAAAATTATCCACATCGACATCGATCCCGCCGAACACGGAAAGGTTCGCAAGCCCGACGTGGCAATAGCAGCCGATTGTCGTCTCGCCACCGAAGCCCTCATCGCGGCGTTGAAGACGGCGGGATATCCCACTTCTAGCGCCGACATCTCGGCCTGGCGTTCCACGCTCAGCGGGTGGCAAGAGATGTTCCCGCTCACCTATGAGCAATCTGTTGATGGCGAGTTGCTGAAACCGCAATACGTGATCGAGCGACTTCGTGATCTCTCACCCAAGGACACCATCGTCACCAGCGGTGTCGGGCAGCATCAGATGTTCGCCAGCCAGTATTGGGAGTTCAACTATCCCTACACATGGATCAACTCCGGCGGACTGGGGACAATGGGCTTCTCGATTCCCGCCGCCGTGGGAGCAAAGGCCGGAATGCCGGATCGCACAGTCTGGAGCATCGATGGTGACGGCTGCTTCCAGATGACCGCTCAGGAGCTGGTTACCGCGTCAGTGGAGCGGATCCCCATCAAGGTGGCGTTGCTCAACAACGCCTACCTCGGGATGGTGAAGCAATGGCAGGACATGTTCTATGACGAACGTTTGAGTGAGGTGCACTTGAGCCACGAAATGCCGGACTACGTCAAGTGGGCCGAAGCGATGGGATGTGTTGCGTTCCGGGTGGAAAGCCCCGAGGAAGTGGACGAGGTGATCAAGAAAGCGAATGCGATCAACGACCGGCCGGTCGTGGTGGAGTTCCGCTGTGTCAACTCCGAAAAGGTCTTCCCGATGGTCCCCGCCGGGGGCAGTAACGACGATCTGATCGTGGATCCGAGTCAGCGTGAGGTGCAGGCCCGTATCCGCAGCGCCAGCAACGAAAGCAGCAACTCATGACCCGACCCGGCGATCTTTCCCACCACACTCTGTCCGTCCTTGTGGAAAACAAGGCAGGTGTTCTCGCTCGCGTTGCCGATCTGTTCGCACGGCGGGGTTACAACATCGTGAGCCTCGCCGTCGCTCCAACCAATGACCACCGTTTCAGCCGCATAACGATCGTGGTCGACGTAGAGTCGGCACCGCTGGAACAGATCGTGAAGCAGCTGTTCAAACTGATCAATGTGGTGGAGATACAAGAGCTCAGCCCGAACGCCAGCGTGGAGCGGGAGCTGATGATCGCCACAGTTCGAAGCGCCCGCGATCGCAGCCAGATCCTGGAATTGGTCGACATCTTCGAGGCCAAAATCCTGGCGGTCAGCAAGGAGCGTTTAACGGTGAGTTTGGAGGGTCATCCCAGCAAAGTGGACGATTTCGAAGAACTGCTTCGGGACTACGGGATCGACGATGTCCAGCGCACCGGTCGGATCGCACTGCCCAAGATCGGCAACACTCCAACGAGCGTTCGCGCCGAATAGCCCCGGTCCCCAGTTCGAACCGCCCCGGTTCAGGCCTATCCTTTTGCCGAGCCAACCAAAGCCTGACTCAAAACAGAGAGAAGAGACAATGGCAGCAAACATGTATTACGAAGCCGATTGTGACCGGTCGGCCATCGCCGAGCGCAAGGTCGCCATCCTGGGCTATGGCTCGCAAGGCCACGCTCACGCATTGAACCTCAAGGAATCCGGAATCGATGTCCGGATCGGTCTTCGTAAAGAATCTGGATCGGTTGACAAGGCCAAATCCGAAGGGCTCCGAGTCTTGCCGGTCGCCGATGCTGTCAAAGAAGCCGACGTGATCATGATGCTCATGCCGGACACCTCGATGGGTGATATCTACACCGAAAGTGTTGCGCCCAATCTGAATGATGGCGACGCTCTGTTCTTCGCTCACGGCTTCAACATTCGGTTTGGCCTCATCGAACCGCCCGCCGGCGTAGATGTCTGCATGGTCGCCCCCAAGGGCCCCGGTCACCTGGTTCGCCGTACGTACGTGGAAGGCGGGGGAGTTCCAGCGTTGATCGCTGTGGAGAATGACGCCACCGGCGGTGCCAAGGCGCTGGCCCTTGCATATGCCGATGCCATCGGTGGTGCTCGAGCCGGCGTGATCGAAACCACATTCACCGAAGAGACCGAGACCGATCTGTTCGGTGAGCAAGCCGTCCTCTGCGGCGGCACCACAGCGCTCGTGCAGGCAGGGTTCGAGACCCTTATCGAGGCTGGCTACCAGCCCGAGGTCGCGTACTTCGAATGTCTCCACGAACTGAAGCTCATCGTGGACCTGATGTATCAGGAAGGCATCGCCGGGATGCGCTACAGCATTTCCGATACCGCCGAATATGGCGACCTCACCCGCGGGCCTCGCATAGTGAATGCCGAGACCAAAGCCGAGATGAAGCGCATCCTCACCGAGATCCAGGACGGCACCTTCGCCAACGAGTGGGTGGAGGAAGGCCGAGGCGGACGTGAAAACTTCCACGCCTTGGAGGAGGCCGGCAAGGTTCACCCGATCGAGACGGTAGGCAGCAAACTGAGGGCCATGATGCCCTTCATCAATGCCGGTACCACCAGCGTCCGTGCCACCTCTGGCGGCCAAGGCTGAAGGCCTAATTCCCTCTGCTGTCCCTCCGGGGGCCGTTCAGGCGCCACGGAGGCTTTGCCTTCGGCGCTCCAACAGATGTATCTGTAACGGCAGGCTTGGCTACTTAGCGTGCGTCGCTTTGCCTGCGGCGTGGGCGCCGTCAGCCGAGGTAGTGCTGGAGGAACTCTAGATCTAGTCCGTCCGGCGGCTTGGTCTGGCGACCGGGGGAGTAGCGCTTCACGGCTTTCACTCCACCTACCTCGTACAACGTCTTCGCATCGATGAAGTGGTGGAGATACGGGGGAATGCGATCAAGGCCGGCCGTGGCGAAACGGAACGGACCAACCTCGGCAACACCGCGGCCGCCGGTGAGATCAACAACCCAGCCGAGGTCACGCATAGCCACCATTGCGGTTGGTTGTCCGCGTAGCATTCGCACCGCATTCTTGGCAGCACCGGTGCCGGCCTGCACAGCCGTCTGAGCGGCCATGGGTCGCAAATCGCCGTTGCTGTCTAGATGGGCGGCGGCGTCTCCGGCAGCCAGTAGGTCTTTCGTTCCTTCGACTCGGAGATCGTGCCCGATGTTGAGCCGACCTTCGGTAGTTGGCCCGATCTTGAATGCGTCCATCGTGGCGTTGAACCCTCCCGCCCAAACGGGCAGACCGTTGAGTTCTGTCCCGTCTTGGAGCACAACGCCATCGGACTGGATCGACGCAACCGGCGCATCCAGTTCGATCCGAACGCCTCTCCCAATGAGAAGGTCCTTCGCATGTGAACCGAGGCTTGGGTGGAACTCAGGCAGCAGGCGGGAAGCGGAATCAACGAGTGTTGCGTCGGCAACCCTGCTGGTGCTGAGCGCTCCGGCCAGCTGGACACCAGTGGCACCGCCGCCCACGATCACTACGTCTTCGGCTTCGCCGATGGCAGCTCGGAGGCGGAGCGCATCGGCTGCCGTGCGGAGCCGGTAGGCATTGGCAAGGCCTGGGATGGGGGGCGCGGCCGGTTGGGCGCCAGCGGTGATGATCGTGATTCGCCCACGTACTCGATGTCCGGCCTCGGTAGTGACCACGCCTTTCCTGAACCGTTTCATCTTTCCTCTTACGACCGTGAGGTGGGGAAACAGTTGCGTGAGCTCGATAGCTGCGTCGGTGGCAGCATCCGCATGGCCAGCGACGGCAGCGAGCCGGGGCAGCATGTCCATAGTGCCGGTGGGGTCAACGGCGACCACATCTACGCGGGCGCGCCGCAAGCCGGCGATGGCGTAACACCCGGCATAACCAGCTCCAACTACTACGACGTCGGTCGCCAGCATTGGTTTTGCCCTGGTTCTAACAGTCTTGGTTACCACTCCACCTATTTACCCCATCGAGCGGGGATTCACTCCGATTGGTAGCGTGTGTCACGTACTGTGGCCAGGCAGATGCGGTCGCTACAGGACTTCGTTGCCATACATCTGGCCCAGCGGCTCCTTGATGAATTCAAGCCGCTCGCCGTCGGGCCCCGCGAAGTAGATCGATGTACCGGACACAACTTCGTACTCACGGCCGAGCTCATCAAACTTCGCTTTGGTCGTTTCCCACACCTCGGGGGTGACGGAGATGGCGATGTGGTGGAGTCCTCCCAATACTTCGGCGTACTCGCCGAGGCCCAGTCCAGGGAAGTCGAAGAACGCAATGGAATTGCCGTTCCCAATGTCGAAGAAGAAGTGGGTGCTGCCTGCGTAGTCCCGATTCTCAAATAGCTCGGTCAACGGTAGTCCCAGCAGTCCCTGGTAGAACTCGATGGTGGTCTCGACGTCGGTGGATAAGACTGCCACGTGGTGAAAGCCACGAGCCGATGTTGGCGATCGGTTTGCCTTGGGCATGAGGTAGGTGGAACGGAGTCGTTCCCACTCCACGGTCCGATTTTCGGGACTGCCAGATTCCATGGTGAAACTTTACTTTCTAGTTCAAACTTTGACCAACAGAGGCAAGCGTTAGTGATCGACGGTGCCGGTGAAGACACCGACAAAAGGCAGGTTTCGGTAGATTTGCGCAGCGTCGAGCCCGTAGCCGATCACGAAGTCGTGGGGGATCTCGAAGCCAACGTGGTCGATGCGTAGACCGGCGGTATCTGTGCCTTCGCGCACGAGCAGTGAACAGACCGACACCGACGAGGCGCCCTGTTGCTCAAAGTGGTTCAGGAGATATTGCATCGTCAACCCAGTGTCCACAATGTCCTCCACTAAAACTACGTGGCGGCCAGCGGCGGGTGTGTCCAGGTCCTTCACGATCTTCACCACCCCGCTAGATCGGAGGGCATCACCGTAGGAACTCACGACCATCGCATCGAATTCCACCGGTCCCGGGTACGCCCGGAGAAGATCGGCAACGAAAATCACGCTGCCCTTCATGACCGCAACGAAGAGCGGGGTCTCCCCCTGGAACTTTCTGGCCAGCTCTTCACCAAGCGCAGCCACACGGTCTTGGATCTGCTTTTCGGTGAGCAAGATTTCGCCAACCTCACCTTCAGCGGGAAATGGCGGTAGCGGCGGAAGTGAAGACGTTGTCACATGTCCATTCTGCCAAGGGTGACCCCCGACCCCACTGACGAAATCCATGTGGAGCTACTCTGAGCGGATGGCAGGTCAGCGCTCGCAGAACATCAGCAACCTCGACGGCGGGGACTTTGATGTACTGATCGTGGGCGGTGGGATCAACGGCGCGGTTTCTGCGGCTGCCTTGACCGCCCGCGGCCTTAGCGTGGCGTTGGTGGATCGGGGCGACTTCGCCGGCTTCACGAGTCAGGAGTCCTCCAATCTGGTCTGGGGCGGTTTCAAGTACCTCGAGAACTACGAGCTGCCGCTCGTTTGGAAGCTCTGCACATCTCGTAATCACTTGATGCGTCAATATCCCACCCGAATTTCAGAGCTGGGGTTCCTCGCAACGCTCGACAAGACCTCGCCGTTTCCGCCGTGGCTGGCTGCTTTGGGCACCTTTGGGTATTGGGGGATCGGTCGCTTCTTCACAAAGCCGCCGAAGTACTTCACCCCGAAACGAATCGAGGCGGTTGAACCCGTAGTGGATACTGCAACTGCAAGAGGCGGTATCGAGTACATGGATGCCTATCTGAAGGACAACGATGCCCGCTTTGTGTGGGGCTTCATTCAGTCAGCTATCGACAACGGCGCAGTTGCCGCCAACTACGCCTCGCTGGCCGGTTCCAATCGCACCGCCCACGGTTGGGAGGCCACAATTTTCGACGAGCTGTCCGGCCAGAAAGTCAATCTGAAGGCTCGCTCCATCGTGAATGCGGCTGGTCCCTTCGTGGACGGTCTCAATGAGAAGTGGGGCCTGAAGACCGAGCACCGCATCGTGTATTCCAAGGGCATACATCTTGTAGTTCCTCGGATTACAGAGTCCGAACGGGTTCTGGCCTTTTTCGACGACACCGGCCGTTTGTTCTACGTGATTCCCATGGCCCACCGCTCCGTAATTGGAACCACGGACACTCGCACGGAGATTGCAGATGAAGGAGTGACCGACCACGACCGTGACTTCCTGTTGGAACAGATCAATGCTCGGTTGGATTTGGCCACACCGTTATCACGCAACGACATCATCGGCGAACGGTCAGGGGTACGGCCGCTTGTGGTGAGGGTGGGGGGCAGCGACGAAACCGAGACGGACTGGACCAAGCTTTCCCGAAAACACGAAATCGAATCCGACCACGATGCCAACGTGGTGTCGATATTTGGCGGCAAACTCACCGACTGCCTGAACGTGGGAGATGAGGTGGCAGAGGCGGTGGCTGAGCTCGGCTTTGTCATAGGGCCCCAAGTCGATGGCTGGTTCGGCGAGCCGCCTGCGGAGAGCCGGGAGGCGTTCTATGCTGCTGCCAAGGCCTTGGGACTGGATCGCAAGCCATTGGTCGAGCGTGCCGAATCCATGGCGGAAGTACTCTGGCGCCGCCACGGCCTCTCTGCCCATCAGGTCTTGCGAAGTATTGAGTCCGACCCTGTCATGGGGGAATCTGTCCTGGGCGATACCGACGTCTTGTGGGCTGAGGTCCAGCTCATGGCGGAACGAGAGATGATCGCAACGATCGATGACTTTCTTCGGCGCAGAACAAAGCTGTCGCTGATCTTTCGCCGCGATGAATTGATGGCCCATCCAGACATGCCTCGTGTGAAGGAACTTCTCGGCGTCTGAGGGGAGTTGGCGCTTCGGCGATGGTGGAAGAGCCCGCGGCCGCGTGCGCTGTCGCCCATCGTCGCCGAATCGGTCGACTTTTCAACCGATTCGGCGAAGATGGAGCAAATGGCGGGAATTAGCCTTCGATGATGTCGATGATCACCGCATTGCGGATCACATTCGCTTCCACGGTGACCAGCTCCCCATCAGGGCCCGGCACATCGAATGGTTCGAAGACAGCGATTTCGCCATTGCCGAGATCCACCGTGGCAGTTTCTCCGGTACCCAGCGGCACGACCACCGGCTGGATGATGATGATTTCGCCATTGGCGGCTTCGAGAATGAGCGGTGGTTGGATCACCTCACCGTTGATAATCAATGACTCGACGAGTATCGGTTCTCCACCGGGTCCCTCGATCACGATGGTGAGAGCGGGTGGGGGGCCGAAAAGGTCGAATGGATCGGCCACGTTTGGTTCACAATCCAACCCGACCGGTGGGAGCGCTTGGGTCAGCAGGTACTGGTCGATGACGGACGCTGCGCACGCTGAACTCTGCGAAGCTATGTGGCCGCGGCCTCCGGCGACCGTGAGTAGTTGTGAGTTGCCCAGTTCGTTGTCCATCGCCACTGCGCCGGCATAGGCGGTCGCAGGATCGAATTCGTTGTTGACGACCAGGACCGTGTTGGCGGTCTCCGCGTCCCAGGGGCCTGTGTAACGGTCCTCGTCAACTCCGGGCCAATCGCTACAGACGCTGCCGTTCCATGTCCAGAGTGGCCCGAAGACGAACCCATCGGCGTCGAGGCGCTCCGCAGTCTCAGCCCATACCTGAGCGTCGTCGGGGTTGGTGGCGTCGGAGCACAGCACACCTGGAAAGCCCTCCAGGAAGTTGAAGTACTTCGGCGGGCCGATCTTGGTGGCGTAGGAACCCTGCCACAGTCCGGCCCGGGCGATGAAGCTGTTGGGTTGTTCCGCCCGGAATGCCCGGATGTCCTTTGCGAAGACGGAGAAGTCCGCACCTGGGTTGGCGACGAGATTCTCCAAGTCCGCCACTATGAACGCGATGATCGGCCATACGTCGCCAACGTAGAGAATGCCAAGGGTCTCTGCGATAAGATCCGAGGCCCGATAGGTGAAGGTTTCAATGACAACTTCACCCGTTTCGAAGTCCACGAACTCGAACACCAGTTCGACCGGGTTGGCTAACAACGCCTCGTAGAGGGCGTTGTATCGCGGGGAGCTGTTCGGGGCGATGGGGCAGGCGTCTGGCCGTGAGTCGCAGAGTGCGAAGAACAACTCGAGCGCGTCCTGAGCACCCTCGTGGCTCTTCAGGCGAGCGTCCACCGGAACCGTCTCACCCGTCCCGTTGCGGCCACTGGTCCATTCGACCGGATCCAGCGCGCTGTCCAGCGCAATTGCTCGCACACGATCGGGGAACAGGTTGGCATAGGTGGCGCCGACCATTGTTCCGTAGCTGTAGCCGACGTAGGTGAGCTGCTCATCGCCGACGGCTTCTCGGAGCCTGTCCATGTCACGGGCCACGTTGGCTGTCGACATGTGGTCAAGCACCTTGTTTCCTCGCTGGGCGCAAGCTTCTTGAAGTGCATCGTCACCGGCTAGCCACTCCGCCTGTTCGGCATCGGTGATTGGGAATGCTCCAGTCCTGAATGCTTCCTGGGCCCGTTTCTTGTAGTTGCCGTAACACCGGGCCGGTGTGCTCAGGAGGATGCCGCGTGGGTCAAACCCGATGACGTCGAAATTCGCCCGGAGTTCCGGCGAGAAGATAAACGGAGCGGAGAAGAGTGTGAATTCAACGCCTGACCCGCTGGGTCCTCCGGGGTTGGAGAATAACGAGCCGCCGGTGTTGGAGGGATTGGTTGACGGGATCCGAACCACCGAGAGTTGGATCGTGCCACCCGAGCTTCCGTCGTAGTCCAGCGGAACTGGGACCACGCCGCACTCGAATCGGACCGGGCCGCCAAAGAACTCGGAAAACTCATCAGGCCAGACTTCTCGCTGGATGTCTTGGTAACACGAGCGCCAATTGATCTTGGACTTCTTCGGCGCAGCCGAAGCAGCGGTCGTGACCAGCGCCGTTGAGACCATAAGTAGCGAAAGGACTGCCGCCAGCAGCCGGATCGTTCGAGACATTACCGCTCCTTGTGTTGTGTGCGTCGAACTTAATGGCGCTGAGAGCGGTGTGCAACCACTTTCTGTCGCAACTGTCCGGTTCGGCGATGGTGAGTAATTTCGTCGCTCGATTCGACTGTGCTAGCAAATGGGCATGGGAGAATTCGTAAACATCGAGGACAGCGGCCGGGACAAGGTGGCGATCCTCAGGATTGACCGCGCCCCGGTCAACGCAATCAGTGGTCAGCTCAGCGCCGAACTCTTAGCGGCTGCAACGGAGCTGACGACCCGTAGCGATATTCGAGCCGTGGTGATGTGGGGAGGACCGAAACTCTTCGCGGCTGGAGCCGACATCAAAGAATTCCCCAGCGATGGTCCGGCTGAGGAGCGTGATCCCACTCCCATGACCGATCCACTCAACGAAGCGTTGCTCACCATTGAGGGTCTTGATCAAATAACGATCTCCGCCGTGAACGGTGTGGCCCTTGGGGGCGGGTGTGAGATGAGTATGGCCACCGATTTTCGCGTCTGTGGCGAGAGCGCTCGATTTGGTCAACCCGAAATCCTCTTGGGAATCATTCCCGGAGCAGGCGGCACGCAGCGTTTGACTCGGCTGGTCGGCGTCACCAAGTCCAAGGAGATCGGCTATTCCGGCCGGATGGTGAAGGCCGATGAAGCATTGGCGATCGGCCTCGTTTCGGCGGTTCACCCCGACGCCGACGTCCTCGAGCGCTCGTTGGATCTGGCCGAGCAATATGCCAATGCCGCCGCAGCGATCTCCAATGTGAAGCGAGCGATCATGGATGGGCTCAACGCTGACGACATGGCCGATGCCATCCAGATCGAACGGCGGGAGTTCAAGAAGAGTTTTCAGACCGATGATGCGGTGATCGGCATCAAGAGCTTCATCGAGCACGGCCCGGGCAAGGCAGCTTTCACCGGCAAATAGCGGCGGCAAGCCCGAAATCCCTGTTCACAACGACAAATGGCGCAAATCCCCTGTCCAGAACCACACTGAGTGTGGTTGTCTTCAGGAATTTGGGCAGACATTTCAGTGGATTTGTATGGAATCTTGAGAGGCTTCGCAGTACGGACTGGTTACTGTCCTGAAGATGGCAGATTCACGACAGACACCCGGCTTCGAGACCCTCCAGATCCACGCTGGACAAACACCAGATTCGGCTACCGGTTCCCGTGCCGTGCCGATCTACCAGACCACGGCCTACCAATTCCGAGACGCTGCACATGCCGCCAACCTGTTCGCTCTCGGTGAGCCGGGGAACATCTACACCCGCATCATGAACCCCACACAGGGTGTCTTGGAAACCCGGGTGGCTGCGCTGGAGAAGGGTCTCAGCGAGACCGCCGCCGGCGTACCCGGAGCTTTGGCGGTGGCGTCGGGCCAAGCTGCCGAGACCATCGCCATCATGAACATCGCCCAGGCCGGTGACCACATCGTGGCCGGCGCCGCGCTGTACGGCGGCACCTACAACCTGTTGCACTACACGTTGCCCAAATACGGCATCGAGACGTCATTTGTTGATGACATGGATGACCCGCAGGCGTGGGCTGCAGCGGTGCAACCAAACACCAAGCTCTTCTATGGCGAGAGCATTGGGAACCCGAAGAACAACGTGTTGGACATCGAAGCGGTGGCTGAGGTGGCGCATGCGGCCGGTGTGCCGCTGATCATCGACAACACGGTGGCCACCCCCTATTTGATCCGGCCTCTGGAGTGGGGTGCCGACATCGTGGTGCATAGCGCCACCAAGTTCATCGGTGGGCATGGAACGAGCATCGGCGGGGTGATCGTTGACGGAGGAAGTTTTGACTTCGGCGATGCCGACAAGTACCCCAATTACAACGAACCAGACCCTTCGTACAATGGCCTCACCTACTGGCCGATGCTCGGCCACGGCGCCTTTATCGCCAAAGCCCGGGTGCAGTTGCTCCGCGATCTCGGTTCGGCGATCAGCCCGTTCAACAGTTTCCTGCTGCTACAGGGCCTGGAGACGCTCAGTCTGCGCATGGAGCGGCACGTACTGAACGCCCAACAGGTGGCCGAATTCTTGAACCACCATTCACAGGTCGAACGGGTGAACTTCAGCGGACTGCCCAACTCGCCATGGCACGAGAGCGCAAAGAAGTACACCCAGGGGCGGGGTTATGGTTCGGTCCCAAGCTTCATCATCAAGGGCGGCCGTGAGGCGGGTGAGCGCTTTGTCAACGGTCTCGACCTTCATAGTCACGTTGCCAATATTGGCGACGTCAGGAGCCTTGTGATCCATCCCGGATCAACGACTCACAGTCAGCTGTCTCCAGAAGAACAGGCCACCGCGGGCGTGGAACCGGGGCTGGTACGGCTCAGCGTTGGGCTCGAATCCATCGATGACATCATCGAGGACCTGGAGCAGGGTTTCCGAGCCGCAAAAGAGGTTCAGTAGCTTCGGCAACACCCTGCGCTAAGCGGTGGCCGGGCAGTGCTCGCCAGGCCTGGGCCTCGCATGTTTGGGCATGCGAGGTATGACCCATGACCGTTGGGATCGGTGATTGCGGTGGTTCGTGTACGCCAACATGACGTTGAATTAGGGCAGAATGTTGTAATGAAGCGGGCGCGATATCTGGCGGTAGGGGCGGCGCTGGGCCTCGCTGTGGCCGCATGCGGCGATTCGTCAACCGGGACGACAGCCGACCCCACCGTCCTGAGCGGTCTGGAGTCCAGCAGCATCGTTAGCGATCCGCCCTCCACGCTGCCCTCCGATGACGTCAACCCGGTTGAGCCCACCACCACCTCGTCATCGTCCACCACAATTACCACGTTGCCGCCTGTGTCGGCATCGAGTTTCGATGTGGCATCGATGATCGACCGCAACGTTTCGGTCGCCAGCATTGTTGTGGCCGACGATGACGGCCGATTCCTGGGCACTGCAATCGATCGTGACGGCGTGGGCTGCGAAGGGATCGCACCGCCGTATTACGTGAAGGTTGATGGAGCCGGGGCGGTTTCTGAAACCGGCGGACCCACCGGGGAACGAACCTATGCCGGGTATCCCTCCGCATCCCCCAACCGTCGCCAGGTGCTCGACGTGCGAAGCTGCGAAGGTTTCTTGGGAGAGCTAATCCTTTATGATCTCGCCCCCGATCTCGGCCTTATAGATGGGATCAGGATCGAGACGGACGACGTGATTGCCGGGGATGCCACCTGGACCGCAGAGGGCTTCATCTCGATGTTCCTCTCCGCCGATTACCCTTTTGGTAACCCCAGTGAGGGCGGTCAGGATGACGAACCGACCGTCACCGAATATCTCGTAAACCCCCGAAACGGGGAAAGAACCCAAGCTGGGATGCTCGATCAATTCTCCTACGGCGCGGTTCGGCTACCCGATGGGCGCCTGGTCTACACCGCCTTTGGAGCAGAGGTGAAGGTGGTGGTGGGCAATCGAGCTGGGGAACCCCTTCAGCAGTACAGCGCCAGCAGCTTCTCGGCCAGTCCCGATACTCGCTGGCTACTGGTCTGGGATTGGGTATTTGACGCTAGCGAACAGATCTCCATCGAGTTGGTGAGTCTCGACACAGGGGAGTCGCGAGTGCTCGCTGCGGGCAGCTCACTCGGTGCAGTCTGGTCCGACGACAGCCAGCGCGTGGCATTTTCGAATGGCCTGGAAACCTATGTCTACGATGTGGCGACCACCGACATGATCACTCTCGGCGAGGCCGAACCCGAAGGCTGCGAGGACGACAGCTTCGTGGTATGGGGCAGGGTCCCCTTGGCATTCACGCCAAACGGTGACCTCTACATTGGCGATGCGGTCTGCGATGAATCCACCGACGGCTATCCCTTCAGCGAGTTCAAGGTGCATCAGGTCTCGTTTCGCTGAGAGCTCGATCCTCGGGCCTATCCTCGACTGAACGTTCTTTCGAAGGAGAAAAACTGTGCCCGAATGCCCCAATCCCGATGGCTCAAGTCCGCGTCAAACCAAGTTCGACTCGTCGTTCGACATGTGTATCGACCCGGCCAAGCGGTATACGGCCACCATGAACATCAGCCATGGTGACACCGTTCTCGGTGATGTGGTCATCGCATTGAACACTGCTGTGGCTCCCAATACCGTTAACAACTTCGTCAGTCTGGCTCGCTACCACTATTACGACGGCCTTACCTTCCATCGGATCATTCCGGGCTTCATGTGTCAGGGCGGCGATCCCGAAGGCAGTGGCCGCGGTGGACCCGGGTATCGCTTTGCCGATGAACTCCCCAAGCAGGGTCAATACCAGTTGGGTTCACTGGCCATGGCGAACGCCGGCCCCAATACCAACGGCAGCCAGTTCTTCATCATCTCCGGGCCAAACGGGGTTGGCCTCCCCCCCAGCTACAGCTTGTTCGGCCAGGTGGTGAAAGGTATGAACATCATCGATACCATCGAAAAAGCCCCCACCGGATCACAGGATCGACCCAACCCGGCCGTCACCATGAACTCGGTGGTCATCACCGAGCACGACGAATAGTCCGCCTTCGGGCAAGTCTGGAGCAGCGAGTGGCGGAAATCCTCGATGTCGATCTTTTGAGTTTCGAGCAGGGCTCCAACGATCAGCGGGCCGCCGTCATCGACGGCGTCCGCCGGAGCCTGGCCACCGGATTCGTCTACACGAATCACGACCTCAGCCAAGACTTGATCGACACCACTTACGGGATGCTGCAGGAATTCTTCGAACTGCCGGCGGAGACCAAGGCGCAGGTCACCGCACCGGGAACCCACGGCCAGACCGGGTATACGGGCCTTCTGGTGGAGACTCCCGCCTCGGCCGATGTTCCAGACTGGAAGGAAATGTTGAATTGGGGTCGAGAGATTCCTGCGGGTCACCCGCTCCAGCGCAAGTATCACGCACGCTACCCAAAACAGGTTCTTCCAGGCGCGCAAGTGCCGGGGATGGCTGCGGTGATGCAACAGTTCCACGATTCAGTGGAACAACTGCAACGTCGCTTTCTGAGGATCATTGCTCTCGGGATCGGTTGTGCCGAGTCCTTCTTCGACACCATGACCACCGACGGCACCACGCTCACCCGAGCAATCCACTACCCCAAAATGGATTTGGCGCCCGGTGAGGAACATGTGTGGGCGGGAGAACACGCCGACATCAACCTCATCACGGCACTGCCCCGTGCTAGCGCCCGCGGTTTGCAGGTTCGCACCAAGTCTGGGTGGGAGAATGCCATCCCGCCCGATGACGGCGTGATCATCAACACCGGCATCATGCTCGAGCACCTGACCAATGGCTTGATTCCGAGCGGTTGGCATCGGGTCGTGGCCGATCCCGCCCAGCCCGGTGACCGCTACAGCGTGGTGCAGTTCTGTCACCCCACGCCATGGACAATTCTTTCACCGGTCTCGTCATGCATCTCGGAGACTCGGCCTCAGGCTTATGCCCTTATCGAGGCGGGTGATCGTCTCGATCAGGTGCTGTATGAGATTAACCTGGTAGAGGATGCGCGGCGCGTCAGCTGAGTGCGGATCAAAACACCTGGAACACATCGAGTCGGACAACCGTTACATAGGCATGGCTGAACCAACCAAGACATTTTCCGAGGCAGAGCTCCGTGAGCGCCTCACCCCCGAGCAGTATCACATCACGCAGGAGGCCGGTACAGAACGGCCCTTCACCGGGGTGACCTGGGATAACAAAGATGACGGGGTCTACAAATGCGTCGTCTGTGAGACGTCGCTCTTCACCTCCGATACCAAGTTCGAAAGCGGTTCCGGCTGGCCCAGCTTCTGGAAGCCGATCGCTGACGATCTGGTCACCCTTCATGAAGATCGCACCTTGGGTATGGTTCGGACCGAGGCCACGTGCACCACGTGCGGCGCTCACCTCGGCCATGTTTTTCCAGACGGCCCCCAGCCAACCGGCGAGCGGTTCTGCATGAACTCGGGCAGTCTGGATTTCGCCAAGTCGGAGTAGGCCTGCGGCGCCATGGCAGCTGGCAGCATGACTGCTGTCCCTCCGGGAGGCGTTCAGACGCCACGCAGGCTTCGCCTTCGGCACTCCAACAACTGCATCGGCAACTGAAGGCCTCGCTGCAGAGAGTGCATCGCTTCGCTTGTGCCGCCCCGGAGGGATGTGGCCCGTTGAGTGGTGAGGTGACCAGTTACCGAGGATCTGTTGGGGGCCGGCAGGCGAGGCCTCCGTGGCCGGCGGAACGGCCCCCGGAGGGACAGTAATTCTTCAGCCAGCTCCGGTGGCGCCGCAGGCCCCACCAGTTACCGAACTCGGCGTAAAGGTCAGGAAAAAGTCTCTAGCCTGAGGGCATGTCAACCGGTCGTGTTTCAGTTCGTGTAGGTTCCATCGCCCCATCGGCCACACTGGCGATCACCGCCAAGGCCAAGGAACTCAAGGCGCAGGGCAGGCCGGTCATCGGGTTTGGAGCGGGCGAACCCGACTTCCCTACACCGGACTACATCGTGGAGGCTGCGGTGGCGGCCTGCCGCGACCCCAAGAATCACAAATACACCCCGGCCGGTGGCCTTGCCGAGCTCAAGGTCGCCATCGCCGAGAAGACCAAACGTGACAGTGACCTCCACGTTGATCCTGCCCAGGTGGTGGTCACCAACGGGGGCAAGCATGCGGTCTACAACGCCATCGCCGCGGTTGTAGATCCTGGCGACGAGGTGATAATCCCAACACCGTTCTGGACCACATATCCCGAGCCCGTCAAACTTGCTGGGGGCGTGCCGGTCTCCGTGCAGACATCCATCCTCTCGGGCTTCAAGGCCTCCGTTGCGGATCTCGAGGCGGCCCGCACCCCTCGCACAAAGGCGCTGATCTTTGTGAGCCCCAGCAATCCCAGCGGCGCCGTCTATGGCAAGGACGAGATCGTAGCGATCGGTAAATGGGCGGCCGAGAACGACATCTGGGTTCTGACCGACGAGATCTACGAACACCTCGTGTACGACGACAATGAGTTCCACTCCATGCCCGCGCTCGTGCCGGAGCTGGCAGATCGATGCATCGTGCTCAACGGGGTGGCCAAGACCTATGCGATGACCGGTTGGAGGGTGGGGTGGGTCATTGCTCCGATCGACGTTGCCAAAGCGCTCATCTCCCTCCAGTCTCACCAAACGTCCAACGTCAACAACGTTGCCCAGATTGCCGCACTCGCCGCCGTATCTGGCGATCTTGAAGCGGTGCACGAGATGCGAACGCATTTCGATCGTCGCCGGTTGGCGATGCACGCGAAGCTCGATGGAATCGTGGGGGTGGAGTGTCTCAAGCCCCAGGGGGCGTTCTACGCATTTCCCAGCTTCGAAGCCTTGATCGGTCGACAGATCGGGGGCCAGAAGATCGAGACCACCCTGGACTTGGCTGCGGTTGCCCTAGAGCAAGCCAATGTGGCGTTCGTGCCCGGCGAGGCGTTCGGCAGTCCTGGGTATGGCCGGTTCTCCTACGCATTGGGTGATGATGACTTGGGCGAAGGCTTGGATCGAATTGTCAACTTGATCAACGGCTGATGGCGGTTCTGCAGTTTGGGACCTGGCCCTCGCCGATCTCTGCCGAGCGCGTTGCGTCGGGAGGCGTCAGCCTTGCCGGACCTGCCGTGCGAGGCTTCAACGAGGCGGCGGAGATTTGGTGGAGCGAACAACGTCCCGATGAAGGTGGACGAACCGTCCTGGTCCGCAATGGTCTCGATCGCATCGATGCCCCGTTCAATGCTCGCACTCGTGTGCACGAGTACGGCGGTGGCGCCTGGTGGCTGGGGTTGCATCGGGCAGGTCAGCCCGGTGCGGTGTATTTCTCGAACTGGGATGACCAGCGCCTGTATCGCTTCTTCGTTGGGGTGGGTATCGATCCCACGCCGCTTCCAATCACCCCAGAGCCGGAGGTTCGCCATGGGCTTCGGTTCGCCGACGGCTGTGAGACGCCAGACGGCGAGTTTGTGGTCTGCGTGATGGAGGACCATAGATCTGCGGCGCTGGACTCCAACGCCGGCCAAGCGGTCAACTCCATCGTCTGCATTCCCACCGACGGCTCGGCGGCCGAAGACCCCACCAAGATCAAGACCATGGTCAGTGGCGCCGATTTCGTTGCCGGGCCTCGGGTCTCGGGAGATGGTGACTGGTTGTCGTGGTTCCAGTGGGACCACCCCAACATGCCGTGGGATGGAACCGAATTGTTCGCCGCACCGTTGTTCGATGACGCCCGCCTTGGCAATTCGATGTTTGTTGCCGGTGGTGCCCGTGAGGCCGTCCATGGTGCCAACTGGCGAGCCAACGGTGATCTTGTGTTCTCCACCGACAGCAGCGGCTGGTGGAATCTTGCCCGCTGGACGCCTGGAACCTTCAAGGCTCTGCCGATCACCGCATTGGCTGACGGCGAGATCGGGTACCCGCAGTGGCAATTCGGAAACCAGCGCTGGGTCGAATTGGCCGACGGACTCCTGGTTGTGGCCCTCACGCGCACCGCCACTGATCAACTGGCAACGGTGGCCGACGACGGGTCGGTCTGGGTCCTCGAGGACTTCCCCTGCGCATCGATCGCCGGTCTCGCGGCATTGGATGACGAGGTGGTGGTCATCAGCGCCTCATCGGACAGCCTCGCATCGGTACAGCAGGTGAACCCCATGACTGCGGAACGGGTCGTGCATCGACCACCGGCCGACCTTGGCGTGGAAGCCGGGTGGTTCTCGGTTGCCGAACCGATCTCGTTTGCCTCCGCTGGCGGACGCACGGCGCATGCCTTCTTCTATCCGCCTACGGGCCCGTCGATTCAAGGCCTCGACGGTGAGCGCCCGCCTCTTGTGGTTATGGGCCACGGTGGGCCAACATCCCACTCATCGCCGGCGCTGAGCCTCAGGGTGCAATATTGGACCTCTCGCGGGTTCGCCGTGGTCGATGTGAACTATGGCGGGTCCAGCGGGTACGGCACGGATTACCGCAATCTGCTGAACCGGCGTTGGGGAGTTGTAGATGTGGAGGACGTGATAGCCGCAGCGCAGTATCTGTCAGAGACGGAGCGGGTTGATCCCGCCCGCATGACTATCCGAGGGGGATCCGCCGGCGGGTTCACCGTGTTGGCAGCCCTGGAGCAAAGCGAAATATTCGCCGCTGGCACAAGCCTCTACGGTGTGGCAGACCTCACGCTGTTGGCTACCGACACACACAAGTTCGAGAGCCGATATCTGGACAAGATGATCGGGCCATGGCCCGACGATGAAGCCACCTATGTGGAGCGTTCGCCGATTAACCACACCGACCAGCTCAACTGCCCGCTTCTGGTGATGCAGGGCAGCGAGGACGAGGTGGTCCCACCCAACCAGAGCGAGGCGATCGTGGCGGCCGTGGCGGCCAAGGGCCTGCCGCATGCCTATGTTCTTTTCGAGGGTGAGCAGCATGGGTTTCGCCAAGCCCCCAACGTGATTCGCAGCTACGAGGCCGAATTGTGGTTCTACGCCTACGTATTCAATTTCAATCCCGCCGATGACATCGAACCGCTCGATCTTCGCTAGCGCACCAAACACCCGTCGGTCGCTGACCCCTAGAGTTTCGGAGTGAAATCAACTCAAGGTGTTGAGGTTGCCGTGCAGGACTTCGGCGGGGAAGGACCGCTCCTGGTCATGGCCCACGCAACCGGGTTCCACGGGATGGTGTACAAACCACTGGCCCGACACCTTCAGGCTCATTTCCACTGCGTTGCGTTTGACTTTCGCGGGCACGGAGAGTCCGTCCTACCGCCGGCGGCGAGCTTGGATTGGCATCGAATGACCGACGACCTTTTGGCGGTGATCGACGGTCTGAGTCCGGAGGAGCCCGTCCGAGTTCTTGGCCACTCCATGGGTGGGGCGTGCATCGCACTGGCGGCCCAACGCCAGCCTGACCGGATCCTTTCGGCGTGGACGTATGAGCCGATCCTGCTCCCTGTCGTGGAGAACCCCGAGCCATCACCAATCGCCGAAGGCGCGAAGCGGCGGCGTCTGATCTTTGCGAACCGGCGTGACGCATGGGAGAACTACGCATCAAAGGCCCCACTGAACCTCCTGAACCCGGATGCGCTGGACTGCTACGTTGAGCACGGTTTCGTGGATTTGCCCGACGGGACCGTGCAACTCGCCTGTCTCCCCGAAACCGAAGCCCTCGTCTTCCAAGGTGCCAACGCCGGTGCTCTCGAAGCGGCGCGTGCCACGACAGTGCCCTTCGCTGTAGCGGTTGGGAACGACGGCGGGATGCCTGCTCAGGCGGGCCGGGCCGCAGTGGAGATGGCACCAAACCTTACGCTCGTGCCCATGGAGCTTTCGCACTTCGGCCCACTGGAGGCGCCCGAGACCGTTGCCTCAGCAGTGATCAGGTGGTTCCTTTGAAGCTCGACTCATCGGCTTGTAGCACCGCTTTTTCTTCCGGGAGTTGAACCAGCACGTTCTCGATGTAGTCGTTGGTGGCGTTGACAAGTCCGTAGTCTTGGCCGGCCGTTTCCGACAGATACCACAGGTGTTCGATTACCTGAACATAGAACTCTGGCTCCGCCAGCCGACCCTTTAGATCGGGCGGAATAGCATCAACGGTTGGGCGATAGCGTTCGGTCAGCCAGCGGTATTCCACCACCGCCTCGGGCACCTGGCCTCTTTCGTTACCTGGCTCTGCGGCCAACCATGCTCCGTAGCCGCGGAGGTCCCGAAGAAGTTTGCGAGCCTGGTTTTCCTCGGCAATGATCCCGGTGATCTTCTCCAGCTCTCGCCGGTGATGCCCCTCTTCCACTACAACCGGCCGAAAGCGTACGAGTCGGCGACCCTCGTTGTCTTGATGGATCTCCATCTCGGACGTGTCGAAGCCGAGGTCGTTCAATCGCTCCAGCCGTTCCGCAATGAGGAAGAGCTCATCGCCGTTGAGTTCATCGGTGCGAGTCAATTCGTTCCAGAGGTCGTGGTACCGGCGTTCCAGTGACTCCACCAACTCGATGGGGTCGACGGCGTCGGAGAGCTTGTCGAGTACCTGAAGTTCGAAGAGACCTCCGGCGATGTTTTCCACTGCGATCTGTAGATCATGTTCGCGTTGACCGTCGGTCAGTTTCTCTTGTAGATCACCGGTCTCGGTATCCACGATGTACGCCACCAACGCCCCGGCGTCTCTCAGGAAGAGTGCATTGCCCAAACTGCAGTCGCCCCAGAAGAGTCCAACGAGATGCAGGCGGCACAAGAGCACGGCTAGGGCGTCGATCAGGCTCTCGTGGAGTAGATCATTGCCAGGGGCCGCGAAGAGATGCAGATAGGGGAGTGAGTAGCGCAAGTGTTGGGTGATCAAGATGGCATCCATCGGGGTCCCGTCCTCGGCAATTCGGCCGTCGGCCACTCCCACGAGGTCCACCACAGGAAGATCCTCCTCCTTCAGGAACTCGAGAATCTCGAACTCCCGATGAGCCAGTTCGGAACGGAGCTCCTTGAAAGCGAAATATGTGCCCTCGTGTTCGATGAAGCGCACCACGTGCCGGTGACGGCCCCGTGGTAGCCGTACGGCCATCTCATCGGGCCACATCTCAAGGGGTGTGCTCCACGGAAAGCTCAGGAAGTCGGGCCGGGCTGGGCCGCTGGTTTTGAGTCGGAGGGCTACCATCGCAGAATTACGGTAGGGGAGTGAGTGGGATTACCTTCGCCTTTATGACTAGCGTCATCCCGAAATCCTTGCCCAGATTCAGCTCAGGTTTTGGCACCCGGGCTCAATAGCTGTTGAGCCGCTCGTCGGCCGCTGAGGAAGGCTCCTTCAACTCTTGCGCCGCCGAAAGCATCCCCGGCGAGGATCACCGGGTGGCTCGTTCCGTCCACCGTGAGGAAGCGATCTGGATGACCGTTTCGAGGCCCTGCGTAGCGCCACTTTTTCACCTGGATCTCGTGCCAAGTTTTGCAGCCGAGCACGCGGTGAAGCTCCGGGGTCAGGCGGTCGATGATCTCTTGGTCAGGACGGTCGAAGAGAGCGGCGGAAAGGGCTGGCTCGGTGTGGAACGTGAGCCCAATGTGGTCGGAGATCCCTTTGGCTCGGTTCTCTGCGATGAATGTGAACATCGGGTCCAGTGGCTGCTGAAGGGCTCCGCTCGCGCCGAGACGGTCGGCGGGATCGGTATCGGTGATTACGAGAAGGGCGATCACGGTGTGGTAAGTGATGAGGCGGATCGGATCGGGCACAGGCATTCCGCCGGCTTCCAGCATCTCGATGCACTGTGGTGCTGGGGCTGTGACGAGGACCGCCTGGGCTTCGTCTGGGATACGAGTAGCGGCGTCGTAGGTGGCGGTAATTGATCCGCCGGCGTCGATGAGGGAGTGGACCCGTTGGTTCACCACAAGGTCACCCCCAGCCCGAACAAAGGCGGCGGACAGGTGTTTGGCGAGTCTGGACATGCCTCCGTTCGTTCGATATCGGGGGTGGCCGTCGGGGTTTTCGGCATCGAACCCGTTGGTCCACACGCTCACGACCCCATCGTGCTCCCACATTCGCACAGCGTGGCCGAATTCGGTTGAGCGAACGGTGAAGAACTGGGCCCCATGGTCGAGCGTGGCTTTTCCGATTCGGCGGGTCGCCAAGCGTCCCCCCACACTCCTGCCCTTGTCGACCAGGCGGACCGATTTCCCGGCTTCGGCTAGAGCCAAGCCGGCGGTGAGGCCGGTCATTCCTGCGCCTACTACGAGAACATCCACGCCATCACTAGACACGGCAGACACCGTAGCAATCGTTGACGCACGGGGCTGCGCCGGAAACTTTTCGGCGCAGGGTGGAGGCAAAGCGGACTCGGTGGCCGGCGGCGCCGCGAGGGTTACAGCTTTGCAAATCGTCAAGATTTTCCAATCCGGTAGGGATTGATTGCAGCGCCGGGGATGATTAGGCCATGGGACGCATCCTCGTTACAGAAAAGTTGGCCACAGAGGGCCTTGAACTCCTTCGCGACGCTGGTCACGAGGTCGACGTGCAACTCGGCTTGAGCCCTGAGCAGATCCATCGAGTTATCCCCGGAGCGCACGCACTGATCGTCCGTTCGGCAACAACGGTGACCGAGGCGATGCTCGATGCGGGCAGTGCCCTTCAAGTGGTGGGGCGGGCCGGGGTTGGTCTTGACAACATAGACGTCAATGCGGCCACGAAGCGGGGCGTGATGGTGGTCAACGCACCTTTGTCCAACGTGTTGAGTGCCGCGGAGCAGACCATGGCCCTGATCTTGGCCCAGGCCCGGAACACGCCACAGGCCCACTCGGCCCTTGTTCTGGGGCGGTGGGAGCGGAGTCAGTGGACGGGAATGGAGCTTGCGGGGAAAACCCTGGGGATCGTAGGCCTCGGCCGAATCGGGTCGCTGGTGGCACAGCGGGCACGCGCATTCGATATGCGGTTGGTAGCGCACGATCCGTTCGTGTCGTCCGAACGAGCGGAAAGCTTCGGTGTCGAGCTCATGTCGCTCGACGAATTGGCGGCTGTCAGCGACATCGTCACGGTTCACGTTGCGCGGACACCGGAGACCATTGGGCTCATCGGTTCGGAGTTCATCGGCAAGGCGAAGGCGGGGATACGAGTGATCAATGTGGCTCGGGGCGGGATCGTGGATGAGACCGCTCTTCTCGCCGGCCTCGAGAGCGGCCAGGTGGGTGGTGCCGGCCTCGACGTGTTTTCAGCTGAACCGATGACCGAGTCGCCGCTCTTCAGCCATCCCAAGGTAGTGGTCACGCCCCATCTCGGCGCATCGACCACCGAGGCGCAGCTCCGAGCCGGCGTAACCATTGCGGAGCAGGTGGATCTCGCGCTGTCGGGCCACTTCGTTCCGTTCGCTGTCAACGTTGATGCCGGTGAGGTGCCGAGCACGGTGTCTCCGTTCTTGCCGCTTGCGGAGCAGGTTGGCGCCATCTTCGCCGGGCTCGTCGGCGAGCTTCCCGACCGGGTTGTGCTCAGCTTGGAGGGGGAATTGGGCGGCTACGACGATCGCCTTGTCACGCTGGCGGCTGCCAAGGGTCTTCTCCATTTCAGTGGCGAGTTGGCCAGTTACGTGAACGCCCGCTCGCTGTTGCGAGAGAAAGGTGTGCAACTCAACGTGGTTTCGTCGGTTCAGCCACGGGACTATGTGAGCCTTCTCACCTTCACCGGTGCCGGCCGATCGATCTCGGCCACGCTGCTGGGTCTCGGAAACGAGGCTCGCATCGTTGTGCTCGATGAACACGACATCGACGTTTCTCCGGCTGGGAACATGTTGGTCCTTCGTAACGACGACCGACCCGGGGTGATCGGCGTTGTCGGAACGGCCCTCGGCGATGCCGGCGTGAACATCGACGACATGAACGTTGGGCGCAGTGCCGACCACGAATCAGCGGTGATGGTCATCACCACCAGGGAACCGTTCAGCGCCGCTATCGGTGAGCGCCTCCGCGCCCTCGACGGGATTCTTCAGGTTGACCTGGTGCTGCTGGGGTAGACCGCCCTTTGAGTCATTTCTGGAAGCTGACCCACTGGCCCGGGGCCAGTGTTGCGAGGTCCCAGCTGTGTACACCGCTCTGCGAAACGGTGTAGAGCGTTCCATTGGCGATGACGGTGCGCATGATTCCCGGTGCGTATGACCAGCAGTACTCCTCGGTCGGAGGGTCACTTGGGGCAATCTCGACACCATCCACGAGAGGCTCCACGGGGTACACGTCGCCTCGCTCACAATGGTTCTCGGCGCTATGCCGTACGGATCCAGCGTCCACGAGTGATCGACCTTCCACCCGTACCAGCTGAACCGAGGCCGCATTGCTTTCGGTCCGTTCGTTCCACTCCCAGGACTCCACAGGGATGATGGCGGTGTTGGTAGGAGACCAGAAGGTGAATGCCCGGGCATCCCACTGAACGATCGAAGAGGAGCTTTCCCCGCCCAAACTGAGCGTGGCGATGCGTTGGGGATTGGCGGGGTTGGAGACATCGAACAGCGATGCCTGGGCCCCCCGCTGACGTCCGTCGTCGGTGGCGTCCTGGCCAACGCCCATCATGAGGCCGTCGCCAAGTGGGTGAAGGTAGTTGGAGAACCCGGGGATCTTCAGCTCGCCAAGGGTGGCCGGTGCGGCAGGATCCCTTAGGTCGATCACATACAGCGGATCGGTCTGACGGAACGTGACGACGTAGGCGGTGTCGCCCTGGAAGCGCACGGCGAAGATCTGCTCGTTCTTCCCTAGGCCGTCGACCCGCCCCGTTTCGACCAGCGCACCATCCCGTTCAGCTAGGACGGCGATCGAGCTTGATGAATCGTTCCAGTCATTGGGGTTGCGTTGGGTTGTGGCTACCCGCAGGTACCCGTTGTATTCACTGAGGCTGTAGTGGTTGAGTAGTTCACCCTTCACCGAACCGGAGGCTACGTAGCTGGCCCGCGTGGGATCGGTGATGTCGAAATTGTGCAACGCCACCCTGATGATCTCTCCGGCCTTTGGCTGACCGGTGTTGTTGTCCCACTCGGGGTATCGGGGCGTGGCCACGGTGAGGCGATCGGTGCTGGCGTAGACGGTTTGGCCATCGGTGATGACACCGAGGGAATCGGTCAGAGTGAATCCGTTGTTTGCATCAACGGTGAGAAGGCCAATGCTGCCAAAGCCGGCGAACTCCGCCGGTAGGTGGGTGCGGTCGCAGTTGAAAAGCAGGCCGGAATCGACGGTCTCTCCATCTTCAATGACTCGGTATGCCGGCAGCCAGTCGTCGATCGTGCTCTGCCGAAGCAACTCCTGGTTGGCCTTGGTGGCGGCATCCTCGGTGTTGGGGTTGCTGGGGAACAGCCACCCGAAGTTGCCCATCCCGGCCCGCACGACCACACGTACGGTGCCGTCGACTTCCCGAGCCGAGACGTAGGATCCGACGAATTCGATGGAACGACCGACGGTGCCGGAATCCAAGTTGATCGTGGTGATGGTGGTGAGTTCCTGCCCGCCCCGAATGTACGAGCGGGAGAGGTCGGCTCCGCTGCGCAGAATCGGTGAGTCTGTCCATGAGGTGGACATCAGCAGGGCTTGGTCGCCATTGATGAAGATTTCACCCTGGCCGTATTCGTTGACCATTTTCACCGAGTGCTTCAGGACCGGGACGGGACCGCTGATATCCAGAACGTGGACCATGTTGTTGGCAACCACGATCATCCGGCTGCCATCGGTCTTCACGATGTCGGCTTCGTCCACCCCGGTTTCCTGGGTGTTGGTGCTGGAGTAGCTGTCATCCTCTCCTGCGGTTTGATACCGGTTGGCCGCTGGAGAGTCACCACCTTGGGCGAGGTCGATGCCTCCATCGGCCGGCTCGCCGGCGGCGGCATCCTCCATCACCTCGACAGGGAAACCGTAGAAGTTGTCTCCGAAACCGTAGGGTCCCACACGTTCCAGTCCTTCATCAATCAGGCGGGACAACAAGGCATCACAGTTGCCAACGGTCTGCAGCCCCGACGTGAGGAGGATGTCTTCTATGTTCAGATCCTGCCGAGGCAGTGTGTCGTCTGGAGCGGAACTTGGGTCATCGGCAACGCAGGCGGCGGCGCAAAGTGAGAGCGCAAGTGCGATCGAGGCAAGAGTTCGTGACCGTTTCATACCCATGGGACGATGATCGGCAGGATTCGGTTCCCGCCGAAGCAGAATATGTTGGCGGAATCAGTTACGCGGACGCTTCGAACGCAGTGATGGCATCTTCGTAACGGAGCGTGAGGCTGATGTCATCGAGGCCTTCCAGGAATCGCTCTTGAGTTGAGTTGTCAAGCGGGAACTGGGCCTCGAAGCCGATCGCCGGCGCTTCGATCGTGCGCCGGGCCACGTCGACGGTGATCTCCAAGTCGGGGTCTGCCGCAACGGCGGCCATGAGCAACCGAACGTCCTCGGCGGGGAGGACAACGGGGATCAGACCGTTCTTGGTTGAGTTGTTCCGGAAGATGTCGCCGAACCGCGGGGATACCACCGCCGCAAATCCGCTCTGTTGGATTGCCCACACGGCGTGCTCACGACTGGACCCAACACCAAAGTTTGGACCGGCCAGCAGGATGGTGGCTCCTGAGAAACGTTCGTCGTTCATAACGAAGCTCGGGTCGTCTTTCCATTCGGAGAAGAGTCCCTTTCGAAACCCGTTCGTTCGACTCGTTTCAGCCAATCCGACGGGATGATCTGATCAGTGTCAACATCGGAGCGGTCAAGGGGCACGGCCCGACCGGTCACTACCTGCACGGGTTCCATCAGTTCTTTCCTCCTGTGACGTTATCCAGGTCGCTAGGATGGGCGAACCGTCCAAGGATTGCAGTAGCTGCTGCAACGCCGGGGGCCACCAGATGGGTGCGGCCACCCCGGCCCTGTCTTCCTTCGAAGTTGCGGTTGCTGGTGGAAGCGCATCGCTCGCCGGGCTTGAGCTTGTCGGGGTTCATGGCGAGGCACATGGAACAGCCCGGCTCCCGCCAGTCAAACCCGGCCTCGATGAACACGGCATCGAGACCCTCGCTGACCGCCTGCGCCTTGACGGCATGTGACCCCGGCACCACAAGCGTCCGAACACCTGGCGCCACTTTTCGGCCTCGAGCCACCGCGGCCGCCGCCCGCAGGTCCTCGATCCGACTATTGGTGCAGGAGCCGATGAACACCGTGTCCACCTTCACTGCGCTGAAGGGGGTTCCGGCCTCGAGACCCATGTAATCAAGCGCTCGGCTGGCGGCTTCCTGCGACGTTGCATCGGCGAAATCACTGGGAGTAGGAACCGCGCCGGACAAGTTGGCAACCTGCCCAGGGTTGGTGCCCCAACTGACCTGAGGAAAAACGGTGGCGGCATCGATCACAACTTCGCTGTCAAACGTTGCTCCGGGGTCGGTAGGGAGAGTGCTCCAATCGGCAACCGCAGCGTCCCACGCCGATCCCGACGGGCAGTGCTCCCGGCCCTTGAGGTAGTCGAACGTGGTTTGGTCGGGAGCGATCATGCCGGCTTTGGCGCCCGCTTCGATGCTCATGTTGCAGACGGTCATACGTCCCTCCATTGAGAGGTCCGTGAACGCCTGGCCGCGGTACTCCACGATGTGGCCGATGCCGCCGCCCGTTCCGATGTGGCCGATTACCGCCAGGATCAGATCCTTCGCCGTGGAGCCGTCGGGCAGCGAACCTTCCACCGTGATACTCATGGTCTTTGGGCGCTGCTGGGGGAGTGTCTGGGTGGCGAGGACATGTTCTACCTCGCTGGTGCCGATTCCGAAGGCCAGCGCACCGAACGCTCCGTGGGTAGCGGTGTGGGAATCACCACAGACCACGGTCATCCCCGGCCTGGTGAGGCCTTGCTCTGGACCGATCACGTGCACGATTCCCTGGCCCGGGGAACCCATGGGATGGTTGGTGATCCCGAACTCGGCGGTGTTGTTTCGCAGGGTTTGGATTTGCAGGGCACTGATCTCGTCGGCGATTGGCTGGTGGATGTTTTCGGTTGGCACGTTGTGATCTTCGGTGGCGACCGTGAGGTCGGGTCGACGAACCTTGCGACCAGCGATTCGTAGGCCGTCAAACGCCTGCGGCGAGGTGACCTCGTGGATCAGGTGAAGGTCGATGTAGAGGAGGTCGGGTTCGCCGTTCTCGCCGGCCTTGACTACGTGACGGTCCCATACCTTGTCGGCCAGTGTTCTCGGTGCATTGCTCACGACAACCAGGTTACTGGGAGCGGTGAGAGTGTGAGGCGGTAGCTCTGCGGGCCCCGGGTCGATTCGGGGTGACCCTCGTTGTCGCCATACGGAGCTTGTCGCAATACTCCGGCAATGAGATCGTTGATCGCATGAACCTGCGGTGCGTCTGCGAATGTGACATCTGTCATGGGGTGGGCCCAATCTCCCCTTCGGCCAACTCAACTTCTAGGGTCGTGTAATGCTGACAGACTCGCACCCCTCAGAAGCTGAGGACCAGGACCCAACGGCTTCAGATGGAGTAGTCGCTGATCCGAGGAACTCGGTGATCGCTCGGCTCGGGTTGCTCACCGCCAAACATCGGCACGTGACGCTGGCGGTCTGGGTGCTTCTGGTGACCGGGGGTCTCTACGCATTTGTCTCAGGACTCGATCGAGAGGGGTTCCCGCCGGTCGACGTTCCGATCGTGGTGGTGGACGGTGCCTACTTCGTCGATGATCAAACCGCAGTAGATGGACTGGTGGCCACGCCTCTTCAGGAGGCATACAGCACGATCGAGGGGGTGGAGGAAGTGACCACCATCTCACTGCCCAGCGCCTTTTTCGTGGTGGTCCAGTTCGAGAGTGGATTCACTTCCCCCGACGGAGCCGCACTGTTGCAACCGGCCACCGATGCAGTCTCGTTGCCGCCCGAAGCCGTCGTAACAGTGAGGGCTCTCGATGCTACGAAGTTCCTCGAGGTCTACGACATCTTGGTTTCGGTCAGCGGACCGAGCGATGCCACCGCAGCTGATTTGGAGGCCGAGGCCGCCAAGATCCGGGAGTTCCTCGAAGGCACGCCCGGCGTCATCCAAGCAGATACTCGCAATCTCATCACCGAGCAGATCGATCCCGCCACCGGGGTGGAGGTGGCCCGCCAGACGCGCTACACCCGCACGTTCTTCGCCGGTGATGACAGTTATTCCCCAGCGATCGCCGTAGGCCTCATTCGTGATCCGGCCGACAGCAGCCTGGACATCCTGGGGTTCTCCGATGCGGTCAATGCCCGGCTTGCTTCGGCGGACGCTCCGGTTCTCAGCGACGGCTACAGCGCCGCAATCACTGCGGACTTCGCGGTGGACATTCGAACCCAGGTGAGCAGCCTCATCAGGAATCTGGTCACGGGTCTCATCGCAGTGGTCATCGTCAGCTTCGTGCTGATCGGCTGGCGGGCCAGTGTGGTCACCGGGCTGTTCATGATCACCGTGGTGATGGCTGCGCTCCTCGGCCTAATGACATTTGGTTACACGCTGAACACCATCACCCTCTTCGGCTTGATCCTCACACTGGGGCTGTTGGTCGACGATGCCATCGTGATTGGTGAGAGTATCGATGCCACCAAAATCGAGGGGGGAACCGAGGAGCGTATTCTTGGTGTCTCTTTGACCCGGGTAGCACTGGCTTCGATGGCAGGAACGCTCACCACGGTGCTCGTCTTCGGCCCGTTGTTGTTCATCGGTGGCATCCTCGGCGAGTTCATTCGAGCCATACCCGTCACGGTCATCATCACGCTTCTCGTGAGCTACATCTTCTCGGTGGTGTTCATTCCCGCCATCGGCAAGTTCATGCTTCTGCGGGGAGGGCCATCGAAGAGCCCGATCATCAACGTTCAAAAGTCCATTGCTCGACAACTCGGGCGGCTGGCGGCCTTTCCAGCCCGCGGTAGTGTCGCCGGGGTTGTGGTCGGCATCCTGCTGGGCCTACTTCCCGTCGCCGCGATCTTCGGGGCTGGGGTCATCGCCGGCGGCTTGGGCTTCAATATCTTCCCGGCTTCCAAGGATGCCAATGTCCTCCAGGTGGCGGTGGACTTCCCGCCGGGTATAACGATCGAGCAAGCCGAGGAAATCGCCGATGAAATCGATGCCATCGTGGTGAACGTATTGGGTGAGGATCTCCTCCGCAGCCAGTACGTCCGGGGTAACGAGCGCATCACCGAGACCTTTGTCGACCTGGTTCCATTCGACGAGCGCGACACAAAGGCTCCGGTCTATCGGCAACGCCTGGTCGAGGGAATGCAGGCGGTACAGGGCGCCCGCGTCACGATCAATGTGCTCGACGCCGGTCCGCCGACCGCGGATCTTCCTTTCGCAGTGCAGATCAATGCCGATTCGGCCACACTCATTGCCGCTGAGGCGCTGGCCGATGAAATGGTCAGCGAGTTTGCAGGCGCTGATATCGGCAAGGCCACCGGCGAGGCCACCACGTTCACCGCGGTTGTGAACAGCTCAATCGGTCAGGTCACCCGGGTCGACGGTCGCCGCTACATAGAAGTCCGGGCCGGCTTCAGCAACGACGACCTCACAGCCAACCTCACCTCAGCCGAGGATTTGGTCACCGAGCGCTACCCCGCCGCAGAATTGACCGCTAGAGGTTTGCCTGCCGATGCGCTGGCCTTCGACTTTGGTCAGGAGTCTGATAACGCCGACGACTTCGCAGCACTCGGACCGGCCCTGTTGGCTGCGCTTGGCCTGATGTTCGTCCTGCTGGTCATCCAGTTCCGGTCCCTACTGCAGCCGGTGCTCGTCTTCCTCGCCATTCCGTTCAGCTTCTTCGGTCTCACCGCGGCCCTCGCTCTTACCGACAATGGCATCAGCTTCTTTTCGGGCGTCGGCTTCATCGCCCTCATCGGAGTGGTGGTGAACAACACCATTCTGCTCGTGGACTCGGCTAACCAGGCCCGTCGGGAGGGATTGAGCATCGGTGATTCCATCGCCCAAGCCGTCACCCGCCGTTTCCGACCGTTGGTCGCCACAGCCGTCACCACGGTGGCTGGCCTGTTGCCCTTGGCGCTCAGCGATCCGTTCTGGGAGGGCCTCAGCTTCACCCTGATGGGTGGTTTGCTCAGTTCTACATTCTTGGTGCTTCTCAGCTTCCCGGTCTACTACGTTGTCGCAACCGCATTGCTGGAGCTGGTGAAGAACCTTGTGCTGCCCAAACGAAGGAAGGCCCGAGCGCTAGCTCGCTAACACCCCAACCCGAGCGGCACTGGTCTGGGCTCGCCCTCAGACTTCGATCGAAACGACCTCGACGCTCAACATCCCGTTGGGCGCTTCGAACTGCACCGTGTCGCCGATGGCATGGCCCATGAGCGCTTGTCCGATTGGCGAGCGCGGTGACATGGGGTCGAGGCCGTCGCGCTTTTCTTCGATGGAGCCCAGGAGATATTTCTCCACCTCATCGTCGCCCTCATAGCGAATCCCGATGATGCAGCCGGCCTGCACCACCTGGGCGCTGGCGTCGATCTCCACGATTTCGGCGTCTTCCAGCAGGGCGGAGAGCTGCTTGATCCGCCCTTCCATCTTTCCCTGTTCCTCCTTGGCGGCGTGGTAGTCGCCGTTTTCCGAAAGATCACCCAACTCCCGCGCCGATTCGATCTTCTGAGCGATTTCAATCCGGCCGCGGTTGGTCAGATCGTCGAACTCGTTTTTGAGTCGCTTGAACGCTTCTGCGGAGAACTGATGTCGATCTGCCATCCGACAAATCTACTCGCCCAGTTGGGCGAACGGAGTGCGAGCGAGCGGAGCCTGCTATTGGCCCAGTATCGCGTGGGGACCTCTAGTGACGGAATTTCTTGAGGGCGAACGACACCCATGCCATTACCGCCAACCCGGTTACCCACGCAAGAACAACGAGGGGCCGAGTGACGTAGTCGCTTGTGATGATGTCCTCGATCTGTCCAGCGCTGGGAGCTCGCCCGTACAGATTGGTGTACGTGCTGCGGACGACCATGGAAGTTGTGGCCAGTACCCCGACGATGTAAAGAGCGGCACCAACGGTCATCCGCATCTCCGGGCCAGCCGGGCCAGAACCAAGCCTGACCGCGATTGCGACGAGGGCGCCGAGCAGGACGGCGAGCCATGGCCCGGTGTAGGTGCCGGACAGATCCACGGTGAACCATGCGGCCCCGCTGATCACGGTCATGGCGATGCCAGTGAGCGCCCCGGTGACGAGGTCGGGCTTGGCGCTCGTTGGCAGGCGCCGTCCCGACCGCCTACGTTCGACGAGCGGTCCGGGTGTACCTACCGGTCCCTCGGCCGCAGCATCGACCCAGGAGTCGGGGATATCTCGCACGGAAAACGTTGTCTTTGAATCTGCCATCGAAACTCCATTGATCTCTCGTATACGTCTTCGGCCAGAGGACAGGCGGGCTTGAGCGTCTATCGTTCAAAGCCGCTGAACCAGTGCCGTGGAGGATTTGATGGGTAAGCACAAGATTGCCGTTGTGGGCGGAGATGGAATTGGCCCCGAGGTCATCGCCGAAGGGTTGAAGGTCATCGAGGCGGCCGGTGTTGCCACCGAACTGACCCACTATGACCTGGGCGGCGCCCGCTATTTGAAGGACGGAACCGTCCTTTCCGATGACGTTTTGGCCGAGTGGCGGGCCCACCATGCCATCTATGTGGGCGCCGTAGGCGCTCCCGGTGTGCCGCCGGGAGTGATCGAGCGAGGGCTCCTGCTGAAAATGCGGTTCGAACTGGACCTTTATGTCAATCAGCGGCCGTTTCTCAAACACGCCGACGGCGCTGGAGCGGCGCATGATTTTGTTGTGATCAGGGAAAACACCGAGGGCACCTATGCCGGAGAGGGAGGGTTTCTGCGCAAGAACACCGCGCACGAGATCGCCACCCAGGGATCGGTCAACACGCGGCGCGGTGCCGAACGATGCATCCGGTACGCATTTGACCTGGCTGTCAAGCGCAAAAAGCACGTCACACTGGTGCACAAGACGAATGTCTTGACCTTTTCCGGTGATCTTTGGCAGCGAGCCTTCGATGCCGTGGCAGAGGACTACCCCTCTGTAGAGACTGACTACAACCACGTAGATGCGGCCTGCATCTATTTCGTGACCGATCCTCAACGCTACGACGTAATCGTGACCGATAATTTGTTCGGCGACATCCTCACCGACCTCGGGGGGGCGGTGAGTGGTGGCATTGGTTTGGCGGCATCGGCCAACCTGGATCCCACTCGGGCATCGCCCAGCATGTTCGAGCCCGTGCATGGTTCGGCCCCGGATATCGCCGGTCAGAACAAGGCAAATCCGATCGCTGCCATACTGTCGGCCGCCTTGATGCTCGATTTCCTGGGCGAGACCGAAGCGGCATCGTCCATCACCGCCGCATGTAATGCCAATCTTGAAGCAACCGGCACCACGGTGGAGATCGGTGATCTCATCGCTGGCGCGGTGGCAAGCTAGTTCCTCAAGTTCACGGAGTTTCGCATGGAGATCAGCAGATCGGCCGAATACAACCCGGTGTGGCCCGCCGCGGTGGACATCTTTGACACCACGCTCCGGGACGGTTCTCAGTTTGAGGGAATTGCGCTGACCACCGACGACAAGCTTCGAATCGCTGAACAACTCGACCATCTTGGCGTCCATTTCATCGAGGGAGGGTGGCCCGGTTCCAACCCTCGCGACGATGCGTTCTTTGCTCGGGCCGCGGCCGGTGAGCTGCCGCTCGACACGGCACAACTCGTTGCGTTCGGGTCTACCCGCCGACCGATGGGCAAGATCGACGAGGATCAGACGCTGCGCAATCTCGTGGCCGCTCAGACCGACATCTGCTGCATCGTGGCCAAGAGTTGGGATTATCACGTGCTGGAGGCGTTGCGGACAACCCTCGATGAGGGTGTTGCCATGGTGGCCGACTCGGTCAAGTTCCTTACCGAACAGGGCAAGCGGGTGTTCGTGGACTTCGAGCACTTCTTCGACGGTTACAAGCGGAACTCCGAGTTCTCCTTTCGGGTGCTCGAGGCGGCGGCGCTCAATGGTGCCGAGGTGCTGGTGTTATGCGATACCAACGGCGGGTCGCTGCCTCACGAGGTGGAAGGAATCACGCGTACGGTGGTGGAGGCGTTTGGCTCCGATCTCACGATCGGGATGCACACCCAGAACGACACGGGTTGTGCGGTGGCCAACGCGATGGCCGGAGTCCGGGCGGGCGCAAAGCATGTTCAGGGCACCATCAACGGTTACGGCGAGCGGACTGGCAACTGTGATCTCACCACCTTTGTTCCCAACCTCACGTTGAAGATGGGAATCGAGACGCTGCCGGCCGGTTCGATGGAGCGGATCACGAGCGTTTCTCGGCATGTGGCCGAGATCGTCAATCTGCCGCCCAATGACGCCCTTCCCTATGTTGGCAAGTCCGCCTTTGCCCACAAGGCTGGCCTCCACACCAGCGCCATCGCCAGGGCCCCGGACGCTTATGAACACGTGGACCCCGCTGCGGTCGGCAATGGGACCCGTTTCCTGGTGAGCGATCTTTCTGGCCGATCCACGATCGAGCTGAAGGCCAAGCAGATGGGAATCGAGATGTCCGCGCCGGAGTTGGCCCAAGCACTGGCCAAGCTCAAAGATCTCGAGAACAGTGGCTACCACTTCGAGGCGGCCGACGCTTCGTTGGAGTTGCTTTTGCGGCGGGCCAGCGGATGGCGGAACCCGCACTTCGAACTGGAATCGTTTCGGGTGATGGTGGATCATCGACCGGGGGAGAAGATGGCGTTAGAGGTCAATCCGCTCGGCCACTTCGACGGCGTTGAAACCGAAGCCACCGTGAAGCTCTTCGTCGGTGTGGAGCGCCGCCGGGTCCTGGCAACCGCCGAGGGTCATGGCCCGGTGAATGCGTTGGACGCGGCCTTCCGATCAGCGGTCGGTGGGGAGTTCCCAGTGCTGGATAGTGTCCGTCTCACCGACTACAAGGTCCGAATCCTGGATTCCGCGTCCGGTACTGGTGCGGTTACCCGGGTGCTGATCGACGCCACCAACGGACGAGATCGGTGGACCACCATCGGTGTGAGCGAGAACATCATCGAGGCGTCCTGGCAAGCCCTCGCCGACTCGATCATCTACGCCCTCGAGAAATAGCCCTGCCATTTCCCAGCAGAAATATGGAGCTGGTCGCCTGGGGCGAGCTACTAATTGCCGGGCTGCCAGATCATCAGGACGACCGCGATCACCAGCAGGAGTTGCAGGATCGCATCACCGGCGCCGACCTTCTTGAGCGCCGCAACCGCCTCGGTATCGTCGGCCACAGTTGCTCCGGGGTCCATCTCGACAACCCGAGCCGCCGCTGATTTCAGATTCTTGGTGATGAGAGCTCCCGCTACTCCGAGCATCGCGAACCACACCACGAAAGATGCCGAGATCCACGGCGCCGAGAACTCGATGAGCCCATCGGATAGCGAGATCAACACGATCCCGAGCGGCATGATGGCCGCGATGGCATAAGTGGCGATCTTGGAGACATCCAGCGTGACCCCGAACAGCACTTTGGCCTCCGCAGCTGTGGCCCGAAGCGCCCGAGCGTTGTACATGGAGTGGGCGATGAAGCCACCGAAGCCCACCACTGTGGCAAGGATATGGATGACGAGAATGACCTTGTAGAGAGCGCTCATATCTCCGCAACCGTAGTCTCCGCCGGGCCAGGGGAGGCGGTACTCTTTGTTCTGTGTCTGCTCCCGACTACGTGCCAACCGACGTCACCGAGAAGGTCCGAACCTACTCCTCACCGCCAAGTCGCAAACGTTCCTGGATGGCCGACCGCCCCGGTGATATCGATGGTGCATGGCCAACCGGCGACGGCCTTGGCACCCCTGGTCCGGACCAGGGGTACGCCATCAAGTTGGCGTCGGGTTTTGCTGATCAACTACACCTCGGCAAATTGGACCAAGAGGACGTCATTTCGGGATGTGTTGCCGTTGCAAACAAACGGTCCGGATTGCTCGGTCGTGCCCCGGTTGTTCACGACCTCACCGCCGCCTTCACCATCTGGGGTTTCCTGGATGAAGCGCCAGCAGCCGATCTTGTAGCGCTGCGCGAGGAGATGTTCCCCGAGGTTGCCAGTGCACACCACTATCCCGAGCGCCGTGAGATAGCGGATCGCGTGAGTGCAGAAATGCTCCGGCGGCCGCACGGCGCGATCATCAGTGACTACAAGAGCGACTGGACCTTGAATCTCGTCTGACGGCGTGCAGATCCTGTCTGAGCTGAAACCGGGCTCGTCGGGCCGCAGTATCGGAGAGTGCACACGCTCGGGTTGCCCGGGCGGCGCCCACGGCGGCAGTTAGCATGACCGGCGTGTCTGTTCGCGTTCGGTTTTCGCCCGCCCCCACCGGCTACCTCCACGTCGGAGGTGCCCGTTCGGCATTGTTCAACTGGCTGTATGCCCGGCACACCGGAGGCACCTTCATCCTGCGGATCGAAGACACCGACACCGACCGGAGCGCAGACCATTTGGTGGACGCCATCTATGACTCCATGCGATGGCTCGGCATGGACTGGGACGAAGAGATTCGTCAATCCGATCGCTTCGATCAGTACCGCTCCTTTGCCAACGATCTTCTAGAGAGAGGCAAGGCCTACCGGTGTGACTGCACCCGGGACGAAATCGACGCCCGCAACCAAGCCAGTGGCCGAAAAACCGACGCTGGCTATGACGGTTTCTGTAGGGATCGAGATATTGCCGCCGGCGACGGGGTGGTGGTTCGGTTCCGAACACCCGACGAGGGAGTGACCGGCTGGGACGACGTAATTCGAGGTCGGGTGGACTTCGAAAACGCCGTGTTGGAAGACTTCATCATCGTGCGGTCAAACGGTGTCCCCATGTTCCATGTTGCCAACGCCTACGACGATGCCACGATGGGCATCACCCACGTGATTCGCGGAGAAGACCTCGTCAACACCACCCCCCGGGTTTTGCTCCTACGTCAAGCCCTTGGCTACGCCGAGCCGCCGGTGTACGCCCACCTCCCGCTGATCGTCAACGAGAAGCGGCAGAAGCTGTCCAAGCGGCGTGACGACGTTGCGGTGGGGGACTTCCGGGCCAAGGGATTCCTCCCGGAGGCCATGCGCAACTACCTGGTCACGCTCGGGTGGGGCCCGCGCGAAGGTGACGAGATCGCTCCCATAGAGACCTTCATCGAGCAGTTCGAGCTCTCCGACATCAACAACTCTCCGGCCTTCTTCGACATCAAGAAGCTCGAACACTTCAATGGCGAATACATCCGGGCGCTGGCACCAGATGCGTTTGTAGAGGCTGCCAGCAGTGTCGTGCCGCCGTCGGTTCCGAAGGAGATCTTCCAACTCTTTGCACCCAACGTTCAGGAACGTTTGGTCACGATCTCCTCCGAGCCGATCCATGACCTTCTGGGCTGGATCACCGGTCCGCCGGCGGAGCCCGATGCCAAGGACTGGAAGAAAGTGATGCGCAAGCCCAACGTGCCCGCGGTACTGGATCTTGTGGCCGAACGCCTGGGATCGGTGGAATGGAACGCCGATGCGATCGAGGCTTGCGTCTTTGGCGTAGGGACAGAGCTCGAAGCCAAGACCCAGCTTCCGGTGCGCATGGCGGTCTCTGGCGCCCGCACCGGCATTCCTTTGTTCGAACCGATGGCTCAAATGAACCGGGACGAGGTCATCGACCGCATCAAAGCCGCCCGGGCTCGGCTGGACAGCGATGACGACGGAGCAGCCTGACCGGTCCCGGCGGGGCATCCGCACAACCCGAGCGCTGGGGCTACTCCTGCTGCTCATCGGTCTGTATCTGGCCGCAACGTTCGCCGACATCTGGTTGGCTACTCACAGAAGTGCTGATGGTCAGGCGCAAGCTGCACTTGTGCTTGGAGCAGCGCAGTACAACGGCACTCCATCACCGGTTCTGGTACGGCGGTTGGAACGAGCACTGGAGCTGTACCGGTCCGACCAGGTTGTGCTGATAGCGGTGAGCGGGGGGAAACAGGCTGGCGATACCACCACCGAGGCCAAGGCCGGATATGACTACCTTCGCCAGAGCGGGGTCCCGGACGAGGACCTCCGACTCGAGGTGAAAGGTGACAGCACGTACACCTCAATGGCTGCGGCCACCCGCTTCCTTCGAGGTGAAGGCATTCAGAGTGTGATCTTGGTTACCGACGCCTACCACGCCCGTCGCGTGGAACTGATCGCCGAAGAGGTGGGTTTGGATGCCGAGGTCTCCGCGGTCGGTTCGGCTGATTTTGGTCCGATGATGCGAGAGACGATTGCGGTGGCAGTAGGCAGGGCCATCGGCTTCCGCCGCCTCGACAATCTCCAGAAATAGAGGAGCTAGCGGACGGTTGCGCAATGCTCTCCCTCTGGGGGCCGTGCTCTAACTCCCTCTGGGGGCCGTTCAGACGCCACGGAGGCTCTCGCCTTCGGCGTGGCACTAACTGCGTTGTTTGGTTCACGTCGGACTGCGTAGGGCTGGTCGCTTCGACTGTGGTCTCGTTTTGCTGTCCCTCTGGGGGGCCGTGCTCTAACTCCCTCTGGGGGCCGTTCAGACGCCACGGAGGCTCTCGCCTTCGGCGTGGCACTAACTGCGTTGTTTGGTTCACGTCGGACTGCGTAGGGCTGGTCGCTTCGACTGTGGTCTCGTTTTGCTGTATCTCCGGGGGCCGTGCTCTAACTCCCTCTGGGGGCCGTTCAGACGCCACGGAGGCTCTCGCCTTCGGCGTGGCACTAACTGCGTTGTTTGGTTCACGTCGGACTGCGTAGGGCTGGTCGCTTCGACTGTGGTCTCGTTTTGCTGTCCCTCTGGGGGGCCGTGCTCTAACTCCCTAATGGGGGCCGTTCAAACGCCACGGAGGCTCTCGCCTTCGGCGTCGCAAAGGCGTATTTGTAACTGGACGCTTGACTGCTCAGAGCTTCCCTCCGGGCGTCAGGCTGAGCTAGCGGACGGTTGCGCAATCGACGGTTACCTCGGCGACGGCTTCGTTGGTCTCGGGATCCACCAAGCGGGTGACGCCTTCGGCGAGTTCCGGATCATCCAGACACTGTTGGGCGGCGAGGTCTTCCATGCGCTGGCGTTCCGCAGCGTTTGGGTCGTCGGGATCAGGGGCCAGCGTGGTTGACGGAATGGTCTCGTTGAGATCCACCGGGATCGGCTCCTCGCCGGTGCAGCCCAGAAGGGTCGTAGTTATGACCACAGTGAACACAAGCGCCGCGAGCCGACGATTTGGGGTCTCAACCACGGCAAAACCGTATCGGTCGCTACCGTCTGACGGGTGACCAGCGCCGATGCCCGTTTGGCTCCACCCGAGCTGGACCGACTTCCGAAGAGCGTCGTTTTCGCAGTGAGCATAGGCCACGGGGGGATGTCCATTTTGATCAACCTGCTCAGCATCCTGCTGGTCTTTTTCTACCTCCCCCCAGACAACTCGGGTCTGCCGCAGTTGGTAACGGATGCGAAGTTCCTTGTGGTGCTCAATGCGATCGTGATCATCGCAGCCGCCGGACGGCTGCTCGACGCGGTCACCGATCCGGCTATCGCCCTGTACTCGGATCGTTCAACGCATAAGCGAGGCCGCCGTACTCCGTTGATGCGGCTGGGCGCCCTGCCCGCTGGTCTGGCGGTCTTTCTGATGTTCTTCCCTCCGGTACAGGAAGTGAGCGCTCTCAACATCGTGTGGTTGCTCGGCATTCAGGTCATCCTTTACATCGCACTCACCGCATACGTCACGCCGGCGTTCGCAATCGTGGCCGACTTGGGACGAACGCCCGAGGAACGCCTAGATCTCACCACCTGGACGTCAGTGGCCTGGGCGATCGGGATCATGATCGCATCGCTCACTCCTTTCATCACCGCTCTGTTCGAGAACTCCGGCATCAGCACGATCGCCTCCTACCAGTGGGCCGTTGGGATCGTGGTCACCATCTCGGTGGTGATGATGTATGTGCCGGTCTTCGTGGTCGACGAACCTCGATATGCCCGTTCCGAACCAACCACGGCGACCTTGCGCCAGTCCCTGAGCGTGGTTCTGGAGAATGCCTTCTTCCGCTATTACGTGGCAGCGGACTTCGCCTACTTCTGCGGTTTGGCCATGATCCAGACGGGGATTCTGTATTACATCACGGTCTTGGTGGAACTGGAGGAGGAGCTCACGGCCCCCCTGCTTGGGATCATGGTGGTGATGGCGCTCTTCCTGTATCCGATCGTCAACAAGCAGGCCAAGAAGCGCAGCGCCAAGCAGATGGTGATCTTCGCCTTTGTGATGACCTCGGTGATGTTCTTCGGGATCTTCTTCTTGGGTCGGTACCCCGTGCCCGCAATAGTTCAGGCGGTGGCGGTAGTGGTGATCTTCGCAGTGCCGTTCAGCATTCTCAGCGTGATCCCGGGCTGGATCTTGTCCGACATCGCCGAACATTCCATCATGACCCGCGGTGAGGCCACCACGGGCATGTTTTTCGGCGCCCGTACGTTCGCTCAGAAGATCGGTCAGACGGTCGGCGTGGTGATCTTCGCCCTGTTGCTCAACTTCGGACGAGACGTCGGAGATGATCTTGGCGTGAGGCTCAGCGGATTTGGCGGTATGGCCCTCTACGCGGTCGCCGCCATCATCTTCACTCGCTACGACGAAGACAAGCTTCGTGGCGAGATGGCGGCCGCTGGGCACTAATCCGGTTTCTGGATTCGCTAGAGCCCGCTATGCTTATTGCTCCATCGATCGGAGATGGTGTAATCGGTAACACAACTGGTTCTGATCCAGTTATTGGGGGTTCAAGTCCTCCTCTCCGAACCACAGCGTTGAACGAGCCAAACCTCGTCGTCGTTGAGTCCTGCCCCGTTCGTCTAGCGGCCTAGGACGCTGGCTTCTCATGCCAGTAGCACGGGTTCAAATCCCGTACGGGGTGCGTTGTGAGAGCTCGGAGCGATGGCTCCGAGCTTCTTCGTTTTAGGCTCAGAGCAGCAGGCCGGCTACTACCACCGAGCTGAAGACCGTCAGCACTAGTACGAAAATGGCAACATCTCGTTTGTCGTCGCGCCAGAACTCGTGAGCGGCAAGGGCCAGCGATGACCATGTGGACAGCGCCCCCAGGAAGCCAACAGATGCAAGCCAGCGCATTGCGCCGTCGAGATCATTGAAGGAAGCCGCCAGGCCGGATGCGGCGATGTTGACTGCGATCAGTCCCCACGGGAACGTATCGTTGGAGTGGGTGGCCAACCAGCGAGCAATGGTTCCGACGAAACCGCCTGCGACGATCAATGCCGCCGCAACAAGCACCGTCATTCCGCTCGCTCCGGGCTGATTCGAATTCCAAGATCGATCCCGGCAACTGTGCACAGTGCGGTCACCAGGGCCAGCCCGATGCCGACCGTTGCCCGGCCGTCGCCGATCAACTCCGCCACTTGAACTGCGAAGGCGGAAAGGGACGTGAAGCCGCCGCAGAAACCCGTCCCGACCGCGGCCAGGAGGTCGGGCTGGCGCCGAAGCCGAACTACCGCCAGGCCCAGCCAGAACGACCCGATGATGTTGATCGAGAGAAGTGCCCGGATCGCCGCATCATCGCCGGCAGCCTCAAGCGCCCCGCCGCGAAGGAGTGCCCCCAGTGCACCACCCACACCGATCATCAGCATCCGACGAATGGAATCGTTCACGTGCGGCCAACGGTTTGGGGATGCGATGTACGCGGGCCGAGATACCGTGACTCCCCGTGACAGTTGTAGAGAGTTTTGGTGTCAACTCGCGCGGTGGAACCCAGATGCGTCGCCGCTGGGCAACGCCGGGCGCGAAGGCGGCCGTGCTGATCGTCCACGGCATCGGCGAGCACAGCGGCCGATACGTCCATGTTGGGGACTTCTTGGCCGCTCGCGGCTTCGACGTTCTGGCCTTCGACAATGTTGGTTTCGGCCAATCTGAGGGGCCCCAAGCATTCGTCACCAGCTTCGATGATTACACCGACGATGTCCAAGCCCTCCTGGCCGAACGCAAGGAGCTGGGCGTGCCGGTGGTCCTGCTGGGTCATTCCCTGGGCGGGCTGATCGCAGCCACCTACCTGGTCGATGATCGGCCTCAACCGGACCTGGCGGTTCTCAGCTCTCCCGCCTTGGAAGCCGAGGTACCGAAGTGGCAACGGTACGCCGCCCCCATCATCGGTCGCTTCTTTCCCAAGCTGTTCATTCCAAACAAGATAGAGGGCGCTGTTCTGAGTCGTGACGTTGCGGTTCAGGAGGCTTACGTGAACGATCCCCTCATGATCGCGGGGTCCACCGCCGGCCTGGGCCGAGCGCTCTTCGCAACCATGCCTGCCACAGCCGCTGCGATTGGCAAGATACGTGTTCCGACCTATGTACTCCATGGCGAGGATGATGAGCTCGTCCCTGCCAAGTTCTCTGAGCCGTTGGCGGCGTTGCCCAACGTCACCCGTCGCGTCTGGAAGGGTCTCCGCCACGAGTGTTTCAACGAGCCCGAGCAGAATGCGGTCATGGGGGAGATGACCGACTGGCTCGAGAAGCACCTGGACAGCCGCTCGTAATACTCGCCTCGGCCCGGTTTCGCTCTATGGGAGCACCGGTTGGTGGCGCTCTCGGTGCGAACCACCCGCTTACCGAGTGGATGAGCGCCGAGTTCGCAACGCCTGAGGCTCCGGGAGGAAGCCTTAGCGGGCGAAAATCGGCGTGCCCACCATGTGGGCGCCGCGACGGCGCCCGAACTGGCGCCACACGAATGAGCCCACCAGCAGCGCCAGGCCCAACCCGGCAAGGCTGAGCGCGCCGGGAATCATCGCTCCGAACATTACGGAGGCGATGGCGCCAGCCAGAACGCCGGATCGTGGCGAAAGAACATCGGCGGCCAAGGGAATCGCCAGCGAAATAACCAGCCAGAACGCCGCAGTGCCGAAGGCCCAGTACGCAAGACGCCGGAGCACCATCGGTCGGTTTCGGGCCACCAAGAGTGCGATACAGGCACCGGCGGCGCCAACGAGGCCAAAGATCAGGCTTGCCTGCACAAGTCCGGCACGAATGCTGCCCAGGTAGGACAGGCCGGCGGTTGGCAACTCCACCTGGATGGCGGGCGCCTGGGGGACTCTTTCCTCTAGCTCCGGCCGCTCGGCCACCAACACGGTTCGTGCTGCGGTACCAACGGCGGTGGCATGCAGCTGCGTTGGAGAACTATCGCCGCGCAGTGCCTTTTGATGAACCTGAACGAGGCCTTGCCGCACCAGCAGTTGCACTGAAGGGTCATCCAGCGTTCGACCTGCGACAAGCTCCAGTTGCTCCCTTGACACTGCAATTCCCTCGGGGAGCAGACCTTCGATCCGGTCCGCCATTACGCTCACGAGTGCCGAACGCAGCGCAGGGCTTTCGAACAGTTGGTCGGCCAATTCTTCTGAACCGCCGGGGTCTAGGACGGTATGGGTGATGCTGAACCCGGACCACGACATGGAGCCGAGGAACAATGAGAAGCCCAGAACCAGGGCGGAAAGGCTGCGGCGCATTTATGCAGTCTCCCATGCCGAGCGAAGCGATTGGCGGCGCATACAACTACTGTCGGCATCACTGTGTCTATTGGGAGCGCGCTGCTCATCTTCGTGGGTGGGCTTTTCGCCGGGTTCGTCAATGCAATGGCCGGCGGTGGTTCGCTTCTGACCGTGCCGTTGCTGGCGTTGGCGGGCGTCGAGGGTCTACTCGCCAACGGAACGAACCGGGTTGCGGTGCTGCTCTCCACCCTGGCGACCGGCCGCGGTTTCTCCAAAGGCGGCTATGTCAATTGGGCGCAGATCCTGCCGGTGGCAGCTCCTGCGGTCGTCGGTGGCGCCGTGGGGTCGGTTGCGGTCTCTCAAATCGACGACAAACTCTTCGAGCGGATCTTCGGCGTGGTCATGGTCCCCTTGTTGATTTTGGCTCTCCGACCCAAGAAGACGGATGCCGCGCCAAGCACGTGGCCGCTCTGGGTCACGATTGTGGTGTTCTTCCTGGCCGGAATCTACGCCGGAGCAATCCAGGCCGGGGTCGGGCTCATCCTTTTACTCATCCTCAATAGGGCCGGGCACGATCTGGTGACGGGAAATGCCATTAAAAACTTCGTGGTCACCGGCGTTTCGCTGATCGCCGTACCCGTGTTCATCCTCCAGGGCCAGGTCCGGTGGCTCCCGGCGCTGGTGCTCAGCGCCGGAACGATGATTGGCGGCTACGCCGGGGCAAATAGCGCCGTCAGCGGCGGAGAGCGGGTAGTTAAACCCGTCCTTGCCGTTGCCGTGCTCATCCTCGCCGGCAAGATGCTCGGCCTCTACGGCTGAGAAGGGGACGGAGTAGCAATCGTGATCTTCGGTTTTGGTCGAGCGAGCGGGACGCTGCGGAGGGACGGAGCAGCAAATGGTCATGTTCGGTTTTGGTCGAGCGGAGCGAGCATGGAGCGACCCTGTCGGCCGAAGGCCAGCCGGCGAGCGGAATCAATATTGGAGAGCGACCCTGTCGGCCGAAGGCCAACTGGCGAGCGGAATCAGTTTTACAGCGTCCAGTACGGGTGGGTGGTGGTGTCGGTTGGAGTGGTGAGGATTTCTGGACCCTCCTCGGTGATCAGCACCGTGTGCTCGAACTGGGCGCTGCGCCCACCGTCTACGGTCACGGCCGTCCAGCCGTCACTCCACATCCGGCCCCGAAAGTTGCCAACCGTGATCATGGGTTCGACGGTGAAGGTCATGCCCGGCTCGATCACATCGTTGAGATCAGGGTGGAAGTAGTGGCAGATCTGGAGATCGGTGTGGAATTGCTCGCCGATGCCATGGCCCACAAAGTCTCGTACGACGCCAAAGCCGTTGGCCTCAGCGTGGGTTTGAATGGCGCGCCCGATGTCGTTGATACGCCCGCCGGGTTGCGCAGCGGCAATGCCCCGTTCGGTGCATTCTTTGGTGATGCGAACCAAACGTTGTGAAAGCTCATCCACTTCACCAACGAAGAACGTGGCGTTGGTATCACCGTGGACACCCTCTTTGAAGAGCGTGACATCGAGGTTGAGGATGTCGCCGTCTTCCAATGGCCTGCTATCAGGGATCCCGTGGCAGATCACTTCGTTGACCGATGCGCACACCGACTTCGGGTATGGAGCCTTAGAACCGGGGTAGAGGAGCGGGCTGGGGTAGGAGTTGCGGTCGATGGCGGCCTGATGACAGGCGGCGTCGATTTCGTCGGTGGTAACGCCCGGTGCAACCAGCGTGCCGAGAAACGCCAGCGTGTCGGCGGCTTCGCGGCCTGTGCGCCGCATCCGCTCGATGATCTCCGGAGCTTTCACTCGAGGCTCGTCCCACCGCTCGTAATGGTTTGTACCGTCGGCCCAGGCGGGCTTCACGATCGAATCGGGGATGGGCCGAAGCGGGGAAATTCGACCAGCGGTCACCGGCTCCTGACTGCGTTTGTGGCAGCGCTTGTATTTCACGCCACTGCCGCACCAGCAGGTTTCGTTGGCCTTGGGAAGAACTCGCATTGTCTCCATCGTAGGCTGAAGCGATGGTACGGAGCTATGCCGGGCAGTTGCTCGTGTCACGTCCCGACATGGTCGACCCAAATTTCGACGGGACGATCACGTTTCTGCTGGAGCACGGAAGCGATGGTGCGGTGGGGGTGATGCTGAATCGGCCCTCGTCTCTGCCGGTAGCGGATCCGTTCCCCGGTTGGGTGGACCTCTCCAGTCCTCCCGCCTCGATCTTCCAGGGCGGACCCGTCCAAACGAATGCGATAATCGCACTGGGTCGGCATCGGCCCGATGCTCCATCAGCGGCGGACTTTGACCTTCCGGCTGGTCTGGTGAGCGTCGACTTGGACGAGCAGCCCACCCTCCTGCAAGGAGGCGGGCTCATGGAAATCCGGATCTTTGCTGGGTATGCCGGGTGGGCAGCGGGGCAACTGGAAGGCGAGATCGCAACTGGCGCATGGTGGGTGGTCCCCGGATTCGCCGACGATGTCTTCTACCCGAATCCAGACAACCTTTGGCGACACGTGATGGAGCGGTCCGGAAAGGAATTCCGGTGGTTTGCCAATCTTCCCAGCGACCCGAGTGTCAACTGAGGAAGTAGGTCTAAGACCAGGCGGATATGCGGGGGTGCGGATTTCCGGCCGCAGAGGGACTCGGAATGGGATTTCGGCGGTGGATCGAGACGCGGTTTCCGCCGGCCTGCTTCGCTGTGTACATGGCCTGGTCGGCCTGCTGGAGCAGCTGGTCCGGTGTTGAATTCAGCACGGCGCTCGCTACGCCAACACTGGTGCCTAACTGGACAACGGCTTCACCGATTCGCAGAGGTTGCGAAACGGCGTTCACCAGGCGGGAAGCAAACGCCGCAACGTCTGCGCCGGTGGAGGTATCAACGATCACGAGGAACTCGTCTCCACCCAGGCGGCCCAGCACGTGCGGACGTTCCACAATTCTCGTGAGGCGTCGGGCAACTTCGATCAATACCTGGTCGCCAACGAGGTGCCCGTGGGTGTCATTGGCTGCCTTGAAGCCATCGAGATCCAAGAACATAGCGGCAACGGTAGGCACCTTTTGCTCGGAGTCAGTGCGCAGCCGTTCGGTAAGGATTCGGATCAACTGGGCCCGATTGGCCAGGCTGGTCAGCGCATCGTGGTCGGCTTCCCAGGCCAGATCCTTGGATCGAGCCTCCAGACGCTGCACCTCGACTGCGTTGTTGTAGGCGGTGGCCACCTGGGTGGCATAGAGCTCAAAGGAGCGGAAGTCATTGGCTTCCAGGGGGTCTGCCGATGCCGGCACCCAGGCTCGAATCACGATGGCGCTGTTGACGTCCTGGTGGACCAGAACGGCTGCTCCGGACCGGTAATCGTGGAGATGGAGGGCTTGGTCGATGACCAGCGAGTCCCCAAGCGCCGCCTTGTACAGTTCGCCTTCTTCGATCGACCGGTCGGTGAGGAGTTCCGGGCTCGGCATCGGGCGATCCCCGATGTGCACCGATGCCATGACTCGATAGTCCTGTGGTCCGAATCGTTCGATGATCTCCGCATCGGAGAACCCGAATGTTGGGATGAGGCGAACCGCATGGGCAAGGACGGTGTTTGGGTCGTCGATGTCGGCCATGATCTGCGCGGAATTTGCGATGCCGCTCAGCTGGCGAGACCGGCTTTTGGCTTCTCGCAGGGCATCCTCGGTGCCCTCCACCCTGTCGCGAACGCTTCGAACAACCACGCCGATTCCGGAGGCGATGATGAGCAAGGCGAAGAGTTGCTGGATGCCGGCACCGAGGGCGTCGCTCGCAGCATCTGCGGAGTCCGCTGAGATGATCGAGAGGCCCAGGTACGCCAGCGACATGGCCAGCCACGCGATGAGAGCTGCGAAAGACCCATAGTGCGTATTGGCGGTCAGCATGGGCATGGCCAGGACGAGCCATGCCAGCGGACCGGCGGCGGTGTCCACGAGGAGGAGCACCATCAGGGCAACGAGAGTGTCAAGAGCTACTCGAACGAGCGGATGGAGGAGACGGTGGACGAATGCATCGACGGGACTGCGCAGGCTCCACCCGATCGCTCCGATGTAGACGATGGCTATGCCAACCAAACCAAATCGAACGTCGTTGCCGACCTGTTGGCCACCGGCGCCAAACCTCGTGGTGAGGAGAATGATGAGGAAGAGCAGGGTTAGTAGCCGAACGGGATCCAGGGCGCGCTCAAGCACCCTGATTGCAGGGCTCGGGCCCTGTGGGGAAACGGTAACCGCGGTCATTGGTGTTCACTGTCGGCCTTAAAGGATCGAGTGTGAATCGTTCGTGCGATGATCGGCACTTTCCTCATGTTGATCCTTATGTCGATCGGGTCGAGGCCGAAAGACCTATTGATGACCGAAATCAGCGATGCGCCGCCGGCTGGAGAGTCCCGCCGCGCCAACAGAACAGGAATAGCAGAGGGCCTGTCCCTCTCCGACCTCGCGCGGCCGCGCATCCGAAATCGGAATGCCCTGTTCGTGGCGATTTCCGTGGGTCTTGCACTGTTTGTCCTTGTAGCAGCAGCGTTCTCGGTTGCGGCGGAGTCCCGAGTTGTCGCCACCCGATCCAATCAGCTGCACACCTTCGACGAAGTCCTGCGAAGCACGATCACGATCCGGTCTCAGCTGGGCTCAGCGTTGAATTTCCGCCAATTGGATCAGAGCCTGAACACCGATTCCCGAAGCGTCATCGGTACCGCCCTCGACGACGCTCGTACCTCGTTGGGGAGCTTGGAGGCCTCCAGTGGATCCATCGATGACAGCAACGAAACTCAGGACCTGATCGCGTCCTTCTCGAACTCTGGCCTCGCGGTACTCCAGCTCCTGGAGACCGATGAACCCGGCGACCTCGCATCAGCCCGGGATCTGTTGATCGGGCAGATGAACGATGACTACAACGCCCTGATCGCCAGCCTGATCATCGAGCGCGAAAACCTTGTGGAAGCGCTGACAGCCGCAGATGAGAATTTGGGCCAGCTCGGTGCCCTGGCAACGTTCATCATTGCCTTCTTCGTCCCCACCGTCGCCATGTTCGTCTACCGGCAGATCACTCGGCGGCAACGCGAAACGATCGAATTGGCCCGCCTGCTCAGCGAAGCGCGAACCGGTACCGAATGGCGAGCCGACCTGGTCCGCAGTGCCGCCCACCTCGCCGAACTGGAAACGGACTCCCTGCCGGCTTCCTCTATCACGGCCAAACTTCGATCCCGGCTCGCCGACCTCGACTTCTTGATCGGGGCGACGGCGGTCGGTCACGGCTACACGTTCGAAGCTCTCACAGTGAACGAGTTACGGACCGCCGTGCAAACGAAGTGGCCCAACCTGGTGAGCGTGGCCGGTGACGGTAGCGACAAGCTGTGGGGCGATCGATCGGCGATCGTTCTCCTGTGCAATGACCTGGTGCGCAATGCCACAGTCCGCGGCGCGGAGCGGGTACTGATCAGTGGTGGGACCGACGCCGCTGGCGTCTGGATCGCCGTCACCGACAACGGAACGCAGATCAATCAGGATGCCGTAGCATCGATTCTCTCTACGCCAAACCTCATCGATGCCGCCGAGGAGCATGCCACCCGGAGGCTCGATAACGACACATCACTAGTACTTCTGCTAGGCCGAATGATCGCTCCGGCGCTCGGGGGAACGTTCTCCGCCGACAACGTTGGCACGAATACTCGCTTCACTCTTCGACTGCCGGCCGCACAGGTTCGCCGGACGGCAGCCCCCACCCTCATAACAGCGAGGTAGTTCGATGGCGGGCCGGCTCTTCACGGGCCTTCGGGGATGGCGAGCGGTCGGATTCTGGTTCGCCGCGCTGTTGGCGCTGCTCTCCTCTGCCTTCGCCGGAGTGCTGATCGTTTCAGCAATGGACCCAGACCAGATCGAGGTACGCGTCTTCCTCGATGAGGCTGGTGACCAGTTGCTCGACGGAGTTGTGGGTGACGCATTGAATCCGGGCTTGCCCGCCGTGGACGTCCTCATCTTCAGAGACGACGGTTCCATTGTTGGTCAAGCTGACATCGGCGATACGAAGCTGGGCCCCACGTACACCACCGACGCCACCGGCGTGGTGTTGGTCAGTGGGCTCAACACGGCCGAGCAGTACTGGGTTGCAATCGATTCCCGGACGATAGATCCGCCCTCCGGGAATAGCGGTGGCGGCGCGGGATGGGCCGCCGAGCAGACCTATGGCCCGGCCGGATCGCATGACGCCAGCGGGGGAGTTACTTTGGCGGCCGGCCCGCTTTATGGCGGGCGGGATCCTGTCAACAATGATGACACGTCGGATGCGGAAAAGGCCGATCACATCGCACTCATGAGTCCGGGTGGACCGGTTGCAGAGTTCGGGTTCAGCTTCAATGTGGTCACCAGTACGCGCAGCAACGAACACCAGGGTTCATTTCAACAGTTCATCCAGAATGCGAATGACATCGAGGGCCCCAACAGAATGCGCTTCGTACCTGCCGTGCCTGTCAATGGGTTCACGGGGGCAGCTTCCTACTGGGTGACCGATCCAGACAAGGACGAGATCATCATCAACGATGACCTCACGGTGGTGGACGGAACGGCATTCGCTCCCGACGGCAGTCTGCTCGACCCCAACCCGGGTCCGGTGAGCGCAAACGGCGGACAGCCGGTTGGCGCACGCGGTGTTCTCCTGCCGGTAGTACAACGGCCAGAACTCCAGATCTTCGATAGCTCCTTCAAGCTGCAACTCGGCGATGGCAACCTGCCGGACGGATCGGAGATCCGTAACGTACACATCCTTCCCCACGATGGCATAAAGCCGCCGGTGGGGATTTTCGGCACGGCCGGGGGACCGATTCCCAACGTTGTTGTCTCGGGCGTCGTTATCGGAACCGCCAACCCGACGGATCTCACGGCGGCGCCGGCAGTGAATAAGCCTTCCTATGGCGTGACCTCAGAGTTCTCGCCGGGGGTTGTGGTGGAGAACAGCTACATCGCCGGCACGAACAGCGATTTTGTGAGGCTCGACAACAGCGCCGCACCAATCGTTCGCGGCAACGAGATGGTGACGAGCGGGCTGGATGGGTTAAATATGCTGCCTCTGTCACCGGGTTCACAGGTCACGGGCAACCGAATGGTCGGCGTGCTCGAGTTCTGCGTTGACTCGTTCTCTTTGGATTCGGTGATTCGCGATAACACGTTCAATGCCTGCGGCGACTCCATTGGCCAAAGCGGCGGTGTGCGAGTCGGCGATAGGACCGCCCTGGTGGAGTTCAATCGATTCGAACAAAACAAGGGTCCCGGGGTGGTGGTCGCAGGGGAGAACACTGCGCAAGGTCGAGCGGCGGCGCGGGCGATCATCTCGCAGAACTCTTTTGTTGACAACGACGAAATCGGCATCGACAATCACGTGGCCTCTACGGACAACGCTCTAAATGGCGACGGGATCACCGTGAACGACGGCACAACCACCCCATTGGCCGGCAATGCCTTCCTGGACTATCCGGTGCTCACGGGCCTCAGTGATGCGGGTGGCGGAATCACCAACGTGCTCGGTACCGCCTGTGCCGGCTGTATTGTGGAGATCTTCAGCGCGGTTGGAACCGCGAACGACGTTGAGCCGATCTCCGGTGCAACTCACGGTGAGGGCGTCACTTTCCTCGGTTCCGGCATCGCTGACGCCGGCGGAGCGTTTGTGATCGGTATCGATCCAACGGGTGTAGCCGAAGTTTCGGCCACCGCAACCGACCTGGCGCTCCAGGCTACAAGCGAGTTCAGTGCCAATCTCGACGTTGCCATCATCAGTGGGCGAGTGCTCCTGGACCCCAACGGAGACGCCAATCTTGCCGACGCCGTGGCGGTGGCCGGTGCCACCGTTCGGGTGTACGAGGATCTGACCCTCAGCGGAGGACAGGAGCTTCCCCAGGCAACAGACCCACTGGTCACCACTCTCACGACGGACTCCCTGGGCGGTTGGATCCTGCCCAATGCCTCTGCCGCGGGCTATTGGATCACGGTGGATTCCCGAACGATCGCACCGGTGACGCTCAACCCCGGCACTAACGCCGGTTATGCGTGGGCCGAGCAGACCTATGGCCCAACCGGCAGTCTTCGGAGCGACGGCGCTGGTGGAACCGAGACCTCCACTGTGTCCGGTCCGGCGGTTGCCGGCAAGACGGGATCTGGGACGGACGACGCCGCAGCGCTCATTTCCTCCGAGCACGTCTTCCGAGTGGATGGATCAAGACCGCAGTTCGGTCTCGACACTGCATTCTCCTTCAACGTTGTCACCACCACCGCCGGTGGGGGGGCTGCCGACTTTGATCTGGCCAACATCCGCAGCCAGCAGGGAACACTTCGCCAGTTCATCCGCAACGCCGAAGCAATTTCGGGGCCCAACCTGATGCGGTTTGTGCCGGCGGTGCCAGCTAACGCCGGTGGTGGAGGACGCACCTGGTGGCGCAGTTCGATCACGTTGCAGTTACCCGATCTGCAGCCAGCGGGCACCGCGGTGGACGGCCAGGCGTATGACTTCACCCAGCCCGCACTAATGGTGGACCCCTCCGTGGGCGAGGTTCTCCCGACGATTGGAGCCGGAGCGAACGGTCTCAACATTCCGGCGGTGGATGTGCCCGAACTGGAACTATGGGGCGATCGTTCGTTTGATCCAGGGATGGAAGGCTTCCGCATGCGAGGCGCCTCCTCCTCGGTCCGAAACATAGCTTTCAAAGGATTTCGGGCGGCGATCAACGTCGATGACGGCCCGCTGGGTCCGACCACGGGATTCGTGCTTGAGGGGAACGCCTTCGGTTTCGATCTGGCAAGCCTTGGTGACCCTGGCTCGCCGAACCGGCTGCAGAACGCAGTGAATACAAACGGCGGGTCCGGACTAGTAGTTCGGCGCAACGCCTTTGGGTACACGAAAGAAGCCAGCGTTGATGTTCTCACCGGAGCAGACAGCTACCTGATCGAACAGAATCGGTTTGTCTCGCCCAGCGTCGAGCGAGCGGATACCGAAGCCGTCACCGTCTTCGGAGGATTGGCTGGCACCGTTCAACAGAATCACATCTTGAACAGCCCGGCCTTCGGCATCGATGTCTACCGAACGGCAGCTCCGGTGATGGTGCTGGACAACACCGTCGACGGGTTCGGCAGCGGGGGTATCGAAGAAGGAGCGATCCGCATCTTCGGCATCGGTTCAACCGTGGCCGCCAACCTGCTCACCAACGGTGTCGGTTCGCCCATCGTGGTAGTGGGCGATTCCAGCTTGGGTCCTGCCGTCGTCGGCCGCCCCGGTCTGCAGGCCCTCATCACCGACAACGTCTATGGTTCGTTCGCTGACTATCCGGGCGGTCCTGCCGCTACTGCAGTGGACCTGGTTGGTCCTGATTTGGGAGAATTCGGCACCGAGTTTGGTGATGGCCCCACCGCCAACAGTGGTACGCCCGGGACCGACTGCGGCTACCAACCCTTGTATGGCAACGACGGAATTGACTATCCCGTGATCCTCGTGAAGCGGGTAGGGGCAACATGGGAGGTAACCGGGCAGGGTTGCCCGGATTCGACTGCCCACCTTTACGCATCCGACACCCTTGGAGGCCAACCCACATTCCCTGTGGCAACCGTCCCCGTCTCCAGTGGTGGCCTCATCAACTCCGTTGTTCCCATCTCCGATCCGGCCTCTGCCGCCGCCGCATACGTTGCCGCCTCACAGGTGAAGATCCGAGACACGTCCGAGTTCGCGCCGGCGGTTGAAATCACCGGAAACGTGCCGCCCACGATCGTGAATCCGGGACCGCAGAATGCGACGGAATTCAGTCCGTTCTCCCTCACCGTTGCCGGGAGTGATCCAGACAGTTCGCCGTTGGTCTGGTCCGTTTCCGCCGCCGAACCGGGCATCACCATCGACTCCGTCACCGGTGAGATCACCTGGACTCCCGGTGAGGCTCACGGAGGAACGGTTGTGACGGTCACCGTCTCGCTGACTGCCGGTGGGGTCACCGTCAGCGAAGTCTTCGACATCACCGTGGCCGAATTCGACAATCCGCCAACGGTGACGAACCCGGGACCACAAACCGCAACCGAAGCGGTTCCATTCTCGCTCACGATGGTGGGTGGAGACGTCGATTCGGCGTTCACCTGGAGTCTCGACAGTGCGCCGGCCGGGATGGCGATCGATCCCACGTCGGGCGAGATCTCCTGGACTCCCGGCGAGACCGATGGGGGAACAACGCCAACCGTCAGTGTTCGGATCACCTCCGGGGCGGCATCGGCTTCGACCTCGTTCGTGGTCACCGTGGCGGAGGACGAAACTCCTCCGGTCATCGTGGACCCGGGCCCGCAAACGGCCACCGAATTCTCGCCCTTCACCCTTTTGATGAGCGGTTCCGATGCCGATCTCCCAGCCCAGACGCTCAACTGGAGTGTGGTTTCGGGTCCCACCGGCCTCACCATCGATCCTTCCTCTGGTCTGATCGGTTGGACACCCGGCGAGGCTGACGGTGGCACCGTCCAAACAGTGGTGATCGGCCTCACGACCGGCGCCCAAACTGTGAGTCAGAGCGTTTCCATCTCGGTTGGAGAGGATGACCAGGCTCCAGTCGTCACTGCACCACCCGTGGCCTCTGTTACCACTGGCGTACTTTTCAGCGCCATGCCCAGTGCAATTGATCCCGATACGCCAACGGTTCCTTTGACCTGGTCCCTCGGTGGGCCCGGCGGGGTTCCTCCCGGCATGAGCATCGATCCCACCAGCGGGCTGATCTCCTACACAGCACCCGCGGCAGGGCCCTTTGTGGTGGACATCGTGGCCACGCAACCGAATGCGTTGGCCGGCCGGGCAACCTGGACCGGCGTGGTCACCGATCCCGTTGGCCCGCCACCGGTTCTGACGCCGCCATCGAACCAAAACATCACGGAGGGACAGACCGTCTCGTTGGCGTTCACCGCCACGAACGCCGTCTCCTACACGTTGATCAGCGGGCCCGCTGGAGCCTCGATCAATCCGGCAACGGGCCTGGTGACCTGGGCAACCACCGAGACCGACGGCGGGTCAGCGGTGGTCTTCACCGTTGAGGCCGGTGGTCCCGGTGGGTCCGACTCCGGTTCCACCACCGTGACGGTCGTGGAGAACAACCTCGCTCCAACGATTGCACCGATCGCCAATAGAACCGTGACCCTGGGCGACCGGGTGGTGGTCGCCCTTTCCGCCGCCGACGCTGATCGACCTCGCCAGACCTTGACATTCACTGTGGTGTCTGGGCCAGCGGGACTGATCGTCGACAATGCCAACGATCGTGTGATTTGGCCAGACGCCAGCTCTCTGGGAACGTTCCCGGTGGTCATCCGGGTGAGCGACAGTGGTTCACCGTCACGTTCGGCCGATACCTCTTTTCCATCATCGTTCAGTTGCCCCCAACAACCACCACCACTCCCACCACCCAGCCCCCGGTCACCACCAACACCACAGCAGCGTCGACCTCCAGTAGTTCCTCGTCCTCGTCAACAACATCTACGACGGTGTTGGCGACCACTACGACCAGTGCTGCGACCACGACCTCCGCACCCGTAGCAACCTCGACTCCGCCTACCAGCGAGGCCCCTCCAGCGGTGCGTCCAGAGCTGCCGATAGACAACGAGGTTCTGCTGGTTCTGGTACCCGAACTTAACTCTCCGCTCCAGGAGCCCTACGAACCGACAATCTCCCTCACCTCCGGTATCCCCGGACTCTTGAGTGCACCGGGTTCGTTCGAGATTCCACCCATCGTTGTGGGTCTCGCCGGTGCTTGGATCCTCGTTCTCGGCGTGCCGCTGGTCCTATGGGAACGAAAGCGGGCCGTGAGCGCGGTGGCAGGAGTCGATGCCGACGAGACGCTTCCCGTCTATGCCACTCGAAACAGTACCTACCCGTTCGCCCACCTGCGACCCACTGCGTCCATGCTGTGGTCCCGCTACCGCTTCTTTGGTCTTGGCGAAGGCCTGCGAGTCAAGATCGAGTCGCCGGTTGGACCGGTGTGGGTGGAACGCAGGCACTTGCGTCCGCTCCATGAACCGATTGCTGATCGAGACAGCCGTACCTAGCGTCGTTCGGAATGACTAGGAGAGGGTGGCGATGAGATCGGGAATGCGCAGGTCGGCTCGACGCGCCGCCAGCCTGGTTGCCACAACATAGACGCCGAAGCCGTAAATGGGGGCAAGAACAATAACCGCCAGTTGGGCCCAGAACTCTGTCCGGGCGAAGCCCAGTCCTACCAGAATTGGCGCGGAGGTGGTCAGACCCACCGCGGCCCCGCCCAGGGTGAAGATCCCGCTCACACAGCCCTGGCCCATGTCGCCGCTGGCGAACGGATTGGGGTTTGACTCATCCGGCAGCAACACTGGTGCCAGGGTGGACGTGTAGGCTCCGGTGCCCGCGCCCGCAAAACCCATTCCGACCGACGCCGCAAATGCGATCAGAGCGAAATTCCAGCCGCCGGTATATGTGGCGGTGAACAAGATCACGAGCACCGATGAACCAACGCCAAGTCCGAAGAACGCCAGCGACCTCCCTCGAAGAATCACCGTCATGGAATCCACTGCGAGAACCTCAGCCCAAAGGGCTCGTCCATCGGCCCCGAGCAGGTTGGATGCGGTGATCCCCGCCGTTAAAGCGGGAACACAGGCCACGAGGACCGAGGTCGGGTCTTTCTGGAGAATTGCGGCAAGGAACGGAGCCCCGCCGATAATGAGCACGATGAACTGGGTGACCACTTGGACCCGATAGCGGGGGTGTCGTCGAAGGTAGCGCAGCTCCTTGGCGAGGACCGGTCCATAGACACCCAGCTGGGCGAAGATCCAGCCTCGAAATCCGACGCTGTCCATAAAGTGTCCGGTGGCCACCTCGTCTACCCCGCCGTCGGCGACTTCGGAAAGTGCGTTCTCGAGAGTGATGATCCATCGCCAAGCGGCAAATATCGCGAACAAGGCTGTGGCACTGATTGCCCCAAGGGGCACGAGATAGTCCGTGGCGACCGAGGCTGTCTGGACCGACTGGATTGCCCACCCCGTCCAGCCTCCGGGAAACCAGCGAGCTACCCGCCCGAACTGGGCTAGACGGTCCGACGAGAACCCGATCACCACGAGCACTTGTGAGCCGATCCCCAGGATCCCTGCGAACAGACCGGCGATCACGATCACAAAATCCCGTCGGCTCCGTTTCCGCAACGCGCTGCCGAGGAGCGTCTGGACCCAGCGGGAGAGCACGGACGCCAGTACGACGGTGGTTGCCGCAGCCAGCAGCGCCACTCCCTTTGCGGGCAGCGATTCGGCGCGGAGAGCGGCAGCTCCGAACGGGAGAGCGATGGCGACCGGTCCCGGGCCGATGAGATTGGCTACCACCATCCCCGGCGCCAGTTGGCGGGCGGGCACTGGGAACAGAGCAAGCCGCGTGGAGTCGATCGTTTCATCGGCGGCCCCGAACAGCAATGGACCAAATGTCCAGGCGATCACGACGGTTGCGGCACCGAGTGGCAGCACCCCGTCAGGGGCTTCCCTGGCCAGCAGGATGTAGGCCAGGAGGCCCCCAAATCCAAGGGAAATGATGCTGAACAGAACAAATGGGACGCCGCTTTCGGTCCGAAGCAGGTTGCGGAGCAGGCGTAGCTTCAGCGTGGCGAAGACCCAGATCATTGGGGTCAGAGCCAATCGAGGGTTCGCACCTCAGCGGGTCGACCAACAGCGTCGGCGAACACGTCCTCCAAACGGCGCCCGGCACAAACCGTTCGAGTCTCGCCGCCTGCCACTACCGTCCCTTCGTTGACCACGGCTACGTGATCACAGAGGCGCTCAACAACCTCCATCACATGGCTGGAAAAGACCACGGTTGCACCATTGTTGACCAGTTGGCTCAAGATGGCCCGGAGCGTTCGTACCGAGAGGGGATCCACGCTTTCGAATGGTTCATCGAGGAAGAGCACAGAGGGCTTATGGAGAATGGCGGCGCCGAGGGCCACTTTCTTGCGCATGCCCGTGGAATAGTCCAGCACTAGCCGGCCTGCAGCCTCGGAGAGGTCCATGATCTCCAACAGCTCGCCAGCTCGCCGTCTACTGACGGTTCGATCAAAGCCCCGTAGAAGACCAACGTATTCCAGCATCTCCTGACCGGTGAGGCGTTCGAAGAGTCGAAGGTCCTCGGGGACCACTCCGATGATCTCTTTGACGCCGCGTGGATTGGCCCAAACGTCTCGTCCTGCAACCCAGACGTCCCCGGAGTCAGGCCGCAACAGGCCGGTGGCAATCTTGAGGGTCGTTGATTTTCCGGCCCCGTTTGGGCCAACCAGCCCGAAGAATGTGCCTTTGGGGACCCACAGGTTGAGGTCGTTGACGGCCAGCTTCGGGCCGAACCGCTTGTAGAGGCTGCGGATCGCTACGGCGGCGTCTGTCAACCCGTTGTACCCATAAGCTCGGCGTACCCGGGTTTGATGATGTTGTTGATGATGTCCAGTCGTTCTTGGAATGGCCAGAAACTGGACTTCATTGCATTGATAGTGAGCCATTGCACGTCGGCAAGATCCCAGTTGAAGGCGTTGCAACACTTCTCGAACTCGTCGGTCATGCTGACATTGCTCATGAGTCGGTTGTCGGTGTTGACCGTGACCCGAAAGCGCAGCTCTTTCAGCAGTCGAATCGGGTGTGTCTCGTAGCTCTCGGCAGCACCGGTGTTGACATTGGACGTTGGACACATCTCCAGCGGAATACGGCGGTCGCGTACATAGGCCGCCAGTCGGCCGAGGATCGGTTCGCCATCAGGCCCAAACGTGATGTCGTCGACGATCCGGACACCGTGGCCCAAACGTTCTGCGCCACAATACTGAAGTGCCTCATGGATGCTGGGAAGGCCGAACGCCTCGCCGGCATGGATGGTGATGTGGAAATTCTCCCGCATGATCAGCTGGAATGCATCGAGATGGCGGGTGGGCGGGAATCCCGCCTCGGCACCGGCGATGTCGAACCCTACGACACCGGCGTCGCGGTGCTTCAATGCCAGCGCGGCGATCTCGCTGCTGCGGGCGGCGGTACGCATCGCGGTGACGAGCGTTCCGATCTTGATCGGATTACCGGCCTTCGCAGCGTTGGCCACTCCGGTCTCGAAACCAGTGAGGACCGCATGAACAACTTGATCGAGCGTCAGGCCCTTCTCGGTGTGGAGTTCGGGGGCGAACCGAACTTCGGCATAGACCACTCCGTCGGCCGCAAGGTCCTCGGCGGCCTCAGCTGAGGCCCTGCTGAGCGCATTGGCGGTTTGGGTGACGCCCACGGTATGGGCGAAGGTTTCGAGATAGAGTTCCAGGTTGCGTCGGTCGGCACCCCGTGTGAACCACGCAGCCAGCTCCTCCGGATCCGTGGTGGGAAGGTCGCCATAGCCCTGTTCCGCAGCAAGCTCGATCACGGTCTGGGGGCGCATACCGCCGTCAAGATGGTCATGGAGCAGCACCTTGGGTGCAGCAAGGATCTGTTCACGGGTCGGAATCGCCATTCAACAAAGGTATCGGCTCGATCCGGGTCCGATCTGTACTCTTCAGTAGTGGTCATTTCATCACCTCGCTCCCCATCGGTCCCTGATCCTTCCCGTGTCAAGGTCGTAGCCTTCGACGGCGACGACACGCTCTGGCATTCCGAGACGTACTTCGCCCTTACCCAGCAGCGCTTTGATGCACTGCTGTCGCCGTGGTGTGACCCCAGCGAAACCGCCGACCGCTTGTTGACGCGGGAACGTGACAACCTCCAATCGTTTGGTTACGGCGTGAAGGGATTCGCTCTCTCCATGATCGAGACGGCTATCGAGGCATCGGAGGGATCAATTCCCAGCGCCGCACTAGGCGAAATCGTGGACTGGGCTCGTCAGATGATGGATCATCCGGTTGACCTACTGGAAGGAGTTGAGGAGACGCTGGATGGCCTGCAGGGTCGATTTCCACTACTCATCATCACCAAAGGCGATCTGTTTCATCAGGAGTCCAAGGTGGCAGCCTCCGGGCTGGCGGAGCGGTTCGAGGCGGTGCACATCGTGAGCGAGAAGGACCCAGAAACCTACGGCCGAATCGTGGCGGGCCTCGGTTTGAGTAGTCCCGACGAATTCCTGATGGTTGGCAACTCCACACGCTCGGATATCGAACCCGTATTGGCGATCGGCGGGCAAGCGGTTCACGTACCCCACGACATCACATGGACGCTCGAGCATGCCAACGTGCCCCCTGAGGTCCCAGTGCTGGGACACCTGACCGACCTGCTGCGGCTGTTATAGCCCTGGACTAGTGGGTGGGGTCGATTCGCTTGATGATCAGCGGCGGCAGGGTGGGTGGCGACTCCGAAAACGCCAATGATTCCAACAACATCTCGTTTGCAAGAGAGAAAAGCGCAGGGTCGGAGGCATGTAGCTTGAATACTGGTTCGTGTAGCGCCACCTGTTCTCCCGGCTTGCGAAGGCATTCGATCCCGGCACCCAAATCGATCGTGTCTTCGCGGTGGGCTCTGCCGGCTCCCAGTCGCATGGAGGCCAGGCCGACGGTTCGCGCATTCATGCCGGCGAGCCACCCCGCAGATGGGGCCTTCACCTCGTAGGTGTGCTCGCAACGGGGGAGTGGCGCTCGGGGATCAGCGCCCTGAGCGGCGATCATCTGCTCATAGATCGGCAGCACTGCGCCCGAGGCGAGAATCTCGGCGGGATTGGCGGTGAGACCGGCCAATCGGTTCATCTCTTCCGCCAACGCCAGGGTGACCTCGATGAGGTCGGCCGGGCCTCCACCCTTCAAGGTGTCGATCGACTCGTCCACCTCGAGGGTGTTACCAACCATTCGGCCCAGCGGCACGTCCATCGAAGTGAGGAGGGCGCTGGTCTTAACACCGGCATCGTTTCCGATCCGGACCATCGTCTCGGCCAACTCGGTGGCTTGATCAACATCGGTCATAAACGCTCCCGCGCCGACCTTCACATCCAGGACCAGACCTTGGGTGCCCTCGGCGATCTTCTTGCTCATGATCGATGAGGCGATCAAGGGGATGCTGGCCACCGTGGCCGTGATGTCGCGGAGCTGATAGAGCTTCGCATCTGCGGGAGCGATTCGGTCGCCGGCGGCACCGATGACGCCGCCCACAGAATTGAGCTGAGCGATCAGCGCTTCGGGCGAGAGGGAGGGATTGAAGCCGCGGTGAGCGGCCAACTTGTCTGTGGTGCCGCCGGTATGGCCGAGCCCCCGCCCCGCAAGCTGGGGAACGGCCGCTCCGCAGGCGATCATGAGCGGTACGAGTATCAACGAAACCTTGTCGCCCACACCACCGGTGGAATGTTTGTCCACAGTGGGCCGGCGAACGGCCGACAGATCGGTGCGGTCGCCAGAGTCGATCATGGCATTGGTCCAGGCGAGTAATTCAGCCTCGGAGAGCCCATTGAAGAAGACCGCCATGCAGAGCGCTGCTGCCTGCTCCTCCGGAACAGCCCCAGTTGTGTAGTTGTGAATGAACCATTGGATGGCCTCGGCCGGGAGTTCGAGACCATCCCGCTTGGCCATGATGACGCTGGTGGCGTCCCACCGAGACTGGTTTGCCATAGCTATCCGTCTTTCAGTCGAGAGGCATCGAAGTGCTCTGGGAGAAGTTCGACCAGAGGATGTGGACCGTCCGCCGTGTCGATGAGGGCCTGGGGCGCGGCATGCTCCACCAGCAGTTGCCGGCAGCGGCCGCACGGCGCGCAGTGTTCACCCGAACCCGATACCACGACCACGCCGGCGAGTTTCCCGGCACCGTGGGCGATCAGGTCGGAGACGAGACCGCATTCGGCACAGAGCGTGAGTCCGTAGCTCACGTTCTCCACGTTGGTCCCGGAAACGATGGAACCGGTGGTGGTGACCGCGGCCGCACCCACACTGAAGTTGGAATATGGCGCATAGGCCCGCTTGGTCATCTCGATGGCCAGTTGGCGCAGCTCCTCCCAATCGATGGCGGAGGGCACAGCGGAAGAACTGCTCATTTGTCTGTGCCATAGATTCGGTCGCCCGCATCTCCGAGGCCCGGTGTGATGTAGGCGTTCGGCGTGAGTCCGGGGTCATAGGCAGCCAAGGTGATCGGTACATGGGGGTGATCTGAATGGACGGTCCTCACGCCCTCCGGGCAACCGATGATGCAGAGGAGCCGGAGTCTGGTGGCGCCCATCTCCTTGAGGTGGGAAAGAGCTGCCGATGCTGAACCTCCCGTGGCCAGCATGGGGTCAACCACGATGACCTCACGTTCGCTTAGCCGGTTGGGGAGCTTGTCGTAGTACCAATCGGGCTCGTGGGTTGTTTCGTTCCGCTGCATGCCGAGATGCCCCACCCGGGCGTGGGGGAGCAGCGTGAGAATGGCTTCGACCATTACCAACCCGGCGCGAAGAATTCCGATGACAGCTGGAGCGGGAGTGGTGAGAACCCGCGTCGTGGCGGGCGCCACGGGCGTCTGAACGTTAGCTTCCATGGTGGCGAGGTCGCGCAGACCCTCATATGCCGTGAGCAGCGTGATTTCGGCGCAGGTTCGGCGGAACTGCTCCGGTTCGGTCTTGACGTCGCGCAAGGTGGAGATCTTGTGAGACACCAACGGGTGGTTGACGACATTAAGGGTGGCGGTCACGAAATCCTCCGATTCATTAGCGCTGCTTCAGCCCGTCTGGCCAGTTCGCGAACTTGTTCCATGTCGTCCCCTACGGCGGTCACGTGCCCGAGTTTGCGATTGGGCCGGGGACGTTTGCCGTAGAGGTGAATGTGGGCGCCCTCGACGGCCAACGCCTCATGAAGATGGTCCGCAGGGTTCACCGGATCCATGCCACCGATCACATTGATCGTGACGCTGGCCTTGTTGAGTGCATGGGTTGGGCCTAGTGGAAGATCGAGGATGGCGCGGACATGGTTCTCGAATTGGCTGGTAGGCGCATTCTCGATGGTGTGATGTCCAGCATTGTGTGGTCGAGCGGCGATCTCGTTGACCACCAGGCCCGCCGTGGTGAGGAAGAACTCCACTGCGATCACACCTTGGGCATCAAGCTCATCGGCGATCTTCCGGGCGGTTTCCATCGCCTCGGTGGCCACGCGGCTTCCGATGGCAGCGGGGGACCGGATTTCTTTGCAGACACCCTCCACATTGACTGTCTCAGACACCGGGTAACAACGGGCGTTACCGCCGGGTCGACGGGCCACCACCACCACGAGCTCCTTCACGATCGGTTGGAACGCTTCGATGAGCAATTCTCGCTCAAACTGTTCGGCCATCACCCGGAGTGCGTCGGATTGATTGTCCACAACCCATGCGCCGCGTTCGGCCTGGCCGCCGGATCGGACGGACTTGATCACCGTGGGCCAGCCAAACATGCCGACGAAATCGATGACGTCGTCTGGTCCCCGCAATTCGGCGAAGGGCGGCACGTTGAAACCACGATTGAGCAGTATTCGTCTTTGGTGGGCTTTGTCCATGGCGGCCCGAAGTGCCTTGGTGCCCGGCCGGATAATGGTTCCTGCTTCCTCCATGTATTCGATCATCCCGAGGTCCACCCGTTCGTGTTCAAACGTGACAACTTCGCAAAGCTCGGCGAATGACGAGAGGGCGTCGGGGTGGCGGAAACTGGCGTCCGGCGCCGCCAAGGCCGCAGAATCGCCGGAGTCCTCGGCCATGAGTCGTGGCGTGATCCCCAGCTGCAATGCGGCGGTGTGGATCATGCGGGCGATCTGGCCCGAGCCGACGATGCCCAACGGGTAGATGGCAGGAAGAGAGTTGGGCACCCTTAGAGGTTATCTGTTCTGAATAGGGGGATTGACCGTAGGGACCCAGAGCGCCGATCTAGATTTGGCGGGGTGGACCAGAATCGACGGCGCCTGCTCATAAGTCTGGGCTACGGCGCAGCCAGCGTTGCCACGTTGGGCGCCATATCGGCGGTCCCGAACACCGACGGTGGGAGCGTCGACGCCACCGGTCTGGGCGTGCCCGGGACACAGCTCGAAGGCGCAGCTGTCGAGGTTCTCGGTTCGACACAGGTTGGGGCTGCCGAGCCCGTGGTCTTTGACCCGGCGAGGGCGGCTGATCCCACAACGCTCTTCGATGTGGTCCTCAACGGGGGACGGGTGATGGATCCTGACTCCCTGTTCGATCGGGTCATGAATGTTGGCGTAGTTGGCGGTGCCATCGGTTATGTGGGTGCGGAGTCCTTGGACGGTGTGCAGGTCATCGACGTTGCGGGGCAAGTGGTCTCTCCTGGGTTCATCGATATTCTCAGCTACCGGCCCAACGCTTACGGCGTGTGGTTCAAAGTGGCGGATGGCGTGACGTCCAATCTCGGGATGCATGGCATCAACAACTACGCAACGCCGTTCTTCGAACGATTCACCAACTCGGTGCCAGTGAATTTCGGCGGTGCGTTTCACCATCAATTCCACCGGGGTCTCGGTATCAAAGCGGCACCGGACAAAGGTCTTGCCGCTGGACAAATGGTTGAGTTCGAGGCCCTCACCGCTGAGCAGTTGGCAGATGGTTTTGGAGGAATCGCCTTCTCGCCGGAGTATGCACCCGGAACCACCACCGACGAGATGATTCGTCTTGGTGCGCTTGCCGGCCCGCAGAATGGCACGCTGTTCTTCCACGTTCGCCATAGCGATCCGGACCCGCCGGGGACCAACGCCGAGGCCATAGCGGAGGTCTTGGAGATTGCGAAAGCTACTGGCCGGAGCGTGCACATCTCGCATATCACCAGCACTGGCGGAACCTTCACCATGGCCGAAACGCTTGCCACGGTGAATACGGCCCGGGCCGAGGGGGTCGATGTCACTGCCTGCCTCTATCCGTATGACTTCTGGGCCACTCGGCTGCAAAGTTTCCGTTTCGCTGGCGATTGGCAGAGCCGCTTTCGGATCGACTACGGCAATCTTCAGGTGGGAGGCTCCGAGACCATCTTGTCCGCAGACACGTTTGAGCAGGCCAGGGCCGAGAACAAGCTGGTTGCTGCGCTTGGTTCGATCCCCTCTGCCGAAGTTGATCTGGCGATGCAGCAGCCCTGGACGATCATCGGCTCCGATGCAATCGCTGATCCCGACGGCAACAATCATCCTCGAGCATCGGGGACGTTCGCTAGAACACTTGGTGTCTACGTGCGAGAACGCAACGTCCTGAGCCTCATGGATGCGCTGGCCAAGATGACCATTCTTCCCGCCCGCCGAACTCAATCCATGCTGCCAGCGATGGGCAGGAAGGGTCGCCTGCAAATTGGGGCTGATGCCGATATCACGGTGTTCGATCCGGCCACGATCATCGATCGCGCCACCGTGGCCGCGCCGGCCGTCGAGTCAGCCGGGATCAGCACCGTTTTGGTCAATGGGGTTCCAGTTCTCGAGGATGGTGTGGCTCGGCGAGATCGCCTACCGGGCCAAGCGCTCCGCAGCACCTGAGCCGATGGCGCCATCGTGGTGAAGCACAGCGCGGGAATAGTGATGTGGCGGCCCGATCCCGATGGCGACCCGGAGATCCTGCTGGTTCACCCTGGCGGCCCGTTCTGGGCCGGTAAGAACGACCATGCCTGGAGCATCCCGAAGGGGGAGTTCGCCCCGGACGAGGAAGCGCCTGCCGATTGCGCCCGCCGTGAGTTTGCCGAGGAGATGGGTTCGGCCTTGCCGGCAGATGGTGAACTGACACCGCTTCCAATCGTGAAGGCATCGGGCAAACACATCTATCCATTTCTCGTCAGGGGGGATTTCGATCCGGCGACGTTGGCCAGCAACTCCACCGTGATCGAATGGCCGCCCCGTTCGGGAAAGCAGCTGAGAATCCCAGAGGTGGATGCGGCCGCATGGGTCCGCTTGGACGAGGCCGAAATGTACTTGCACAAAGGTCAGGCCAAGGTGGCCGAGCTAGTCCGACTGGTCGTCGATTCGGGCGGCGAAGTCTTTGACGATTTGACGTAACTGGTCAACGTACTCTTCGTGAGCAGCGCCTTCGGTAACCAGCGATTCGATGAATCGTTGCATTACATGCAACGTGAGCCATCCATGTTGTCGGAGATCGTCCGGTGTTACCAGTTTGTTGACGGTGGCGGAGTGGATCGTTTTCTGCATCGCATGCATGAGGTACTCGGCCCGGTCCGGGTCGAAATCGCCGTCCCAGTTGAAGCTGGCGTCACCGGTGGAGAGGAGCGTGTTGCCAGACCGCCCGGGTTCAAGCTCCGCTGACCACTCATCGAGAAGGCGATTCCATTCCCGTACTTGCCCGAGGGCTGCGTCGGATGCCATATCGCCCGGATCGGTGCGGAGGTCGCAGGTAATTCGGCGACTGAAACGAAGCCACGCTGCCATGTCGGTGGCTTTCACCGGCCCCAAACGAACCTTCATACTTGAACGGTATCAATGAGCAGCGGAAATCGTAAATGGACCGGAGTCATGCAACGATGAACTGTATGACTCTTCATTTTGGTGTCCTGGGTGCAGCCAGGATCAGCGACAAGGCGCTCTATCGGCCAGCCCAAGACACCGCTGGTGTCGATGTTCGGGCTATTGCCGCCCGCGGCCGGGACCGGGCTCAGGCCCATGCCGACCAATGGGGGATAGAGCGGGTGTATGACAGCTACGAAGAGATCTTGGAGGATCCAGAGGTCCATGCGGTGTATAACCCCCTGCCGGTAAGCCTCCACCACACGTGGACGATCCGGGCCTTGGAAGCCGGCAAACACGTGTTGAGTGAGAAGCCGTTCGCCGCCAATGCCGACCTTGCCCGAAGGATCGTCGAGGCCGCCGACGCCAGCGGGCGGATCTGCATGGAGGCCTATCACTGGCGGTATCACCCGATGGCGAGCCGTATTGGACAATTGCTCGAGAGCGGCCAGTTGGGCGAGATTCAATCGGTTGAGGCCCGGTTCGACGTCTACATCGACCCGAACGATGATGTTCGTCACAGCGCCGAACTGTGTGGCGGGGCATTGATGGACCTGGGCTGTTACCCGGTCCAGTGGGCTCGCTTCGTGATGCCGGGCGAGGAACCGGCGGTGGTGTCCGCAACGATGAAAGAAGGACGGCCCCGCGCCGACGTCGACACCGAAATCCACATCCGGTACCCCAACGGAGTACCCGGTGTTTTGCGAACCAAGATGACTGAAGGCACGGCGTTCCACGCCTCGCTCACCGTGGTGGGGGCTGATGCGACCCTCGTGGCGACCAATCCACTCGCTCCTCACAACGGCAACAGCATCGTGGTGGAGGCCTTGGGGATCGACGAGAAGATTGACGGTCGAACCACCTATCACCACCAGATGGAGAGATTTGTAGAGGCGGTAGCCCAGGGGGGCACGGTCCCGACCGGCGGTCAGGACGCCATCGCCACGATGGAACTGATCGATGCCGCTTACGAAGCGGCCGGGCTGGGACGACGCGAGCCGTAGCAGTCAGAGGTCGGTGATGAGTTTGAAGACCTCGGCGTGGGTAACCCCTGCGGCTGTGCCGGCTTCGCGAAGCTTCGTTTCCACCCGCTTGTCGAAGTCGGTCATGGACCCGCCCGTGTTCTTGATCATGGTGGACTCGAATTGGCTCTCGTGTTGGCGGAGGGCGAGCATCTTGGCACCCACGGTGCGGGAGACCTCTTCGGCGTGATCCGGTTCATCGGCTTCGAAGAGCAACAGCTTCTCAGGTCGGAAGTGAGGGACTCCCTGGTCGGGAAAGAACTTCGGATCTCTTGCCGCCACGATCCCTTCACAGGCCAGCAGTCCGGCGTGGCGGTGATCAGGGTGGAGTCGGTAGCGTTTCCAGGGATCGTGGCCGATCACCACGGTGGGGCGTAGTTGGCGAATCCAATACGCCACCACCGCCCTAGCCTCCAGATCTGAAGGCAGTTCACCGTCGGTGTAACCCAAGAACACGACCTCGCCCATCGCGCCGAGGGCTCGGGTGGCAGCGATTTGTTCCTCCTGGCGTGTCCGAATGAGTGTGGTCATGTTGGTGGTGGGATCCCAGGTGCCCTTTGAGCCGTCGGTACACACGAGCACATTGACATCGCAGCCATTGGCCGCCCACTTGGCCAGCGTGGCCCCGCAGCCAAAGTCGGTGTCGTCAGGATGGGCGCCGATGGCCAGCGCCCGTTCGGGCGTTTGGATGTCTCGGGTTTTGACGTTCATGGAGAAGGGCTCCGGCGTGAGCGGGTTCTGTGCGGTCATCGCAGCCCACGATAAAGCACGAGATCCTCCGGGGTGTCAACGTCCAGCGCCAGCGATGGTGCGTTGGCCTCGACCACGGGGAGATTGCATCGCTCGGCCTCGACACAGTGTTTGCCAAATGAGCCAGGACCGTAGACAAATGAGAAGCTTGCTTCAGTTGGAACGCCCAAAACATTGGTTCCATCTCGATGTCGATCGCTGGCGATCAGCACGCTCGTGGGATCGGCCATCTGCTCGTGGTCGAAGAGCGGGAGCGCGGCTGGGTCGGCCAGATCACCGTGGGCCACTACGACCCGGTGGAACCCTGAGTGACGGAGGAACCGGAAGGCTTCCTTGACCACAGGGTTGAGGCCACCCCTCCGCCAGATCACCTGCGCTCGGTGATCCAGGGCGAAACGAGCGACGTCGGGGTCGTCGCAAACCACCCAGGCGGACATGTGACCGCTATTGGCCAGCACGCCAGCGGCGAGGGACTTCATGAGTGCTGACCGGTCATTGGGCGATAGGGCATCACCGAGGCGCTCCTTGGCGGAGTTGAAGGACTTCAGCGGAACCAGGAGAGCGGTTGTGGGGAGCAAAGTTATTCGTGCCCGATGGTGCCGCGTAGAAGATTGTCCTGCGCCCAGTCTGGGTGACGGCCATCGAAACAGATCTTGGCCAGATGCCCAGCGATCGGCATGACGATTCCCAGACCATCAGCCAGTTGGACGGCCGACCGGGTTGCTTTCACGCCTTCGGCAACCTGTGACATGCCGGCGAGGATCTCCTCGATCGACGTCCCTTGGCCCAGTAGTCGGCCAACGTGGCTGTTGCGACTCTGTGGCGAGATGCATGTTGCGATCAGATCACCCATTCCTGCCAAACCGGCCAGCGTGAGTGGCTCCCCGCCAAGTGCGGTCCCCAGTTCGATCAATTCGGCCAGGCCCCGGGTGATCACCGCCGCTCGGGCATTGTCGCCCAGCCCTCGTCCTTCAACGGTGCCAGCGGCAACGGCGTACACGTTCTTGAGTGCACCGCCCAGCTCACAGCCAACAACGTCGTGATGGGTGAAGACCCTGAACGTGGGCGTAGTGAAGACTTGCTGCAGTCGTTCGGCGATGTGGTGTCCGGATAGTGCAAGGACTGCTGCTGCTGGCGAGCCGGCCAGGATTTCTTTTGCGAGGTTGGGGCCCGTCAGCACTCCTACCGGACGGTTCGGAAGTTCTTCGGTGATGATCTCCGTCATCCGTTTGTTGGTTTCCTGTTCGAAACCTTTCGCGAGGCTGATCACCGGAACCCAGGGGCGGAGCGAGGCAGCTGCTCGTTGGCACGTTTCCCGAAACGCTGACGTTGGCACCCCCATAACGAGGAGATCGGTATTGATCACCAGATCATCGAAATCAGAGCTGGCGGTGAGGGCGGGATGCAGCTCATAGTCAGGGAGGTATCGAAGATTTCGGTGTTGGTTGTTGATCTCCTTCACCGTTTCTTCGTCGCGAGCCCAAATACGGGTGGGCGAGTTGTGGGCGGTGAGATGGGCAACCGTGGTCCCCCACGATCCTCCGCCCAGCACGGTCACTCGAATTTCAGCTTCTGTTTCGGTCCCCATCTATTCAGCGTACCCAGTGGGTGGGTGTCCGTCAGATGAGCACCGGTTTGAGCCTGCCGAAATTTCGAGGACAGGCGTACTACGGCCCACGAGAAGGAAAGGAGCTAGGAGAATGATTCGCCCTCGGCGGGGGCATAACCGAGGCCTTCTGCGGTGCCGGCGAGCAGGGTCTCCCCCGAAGCGGCTGTAGTGGACCAGTCCGGATCGAGGGCCGAGCAGCGCAACTGAACGGACGACTGAACGTGGTCGCATCGGTCGAACTGCCATAACAGGGCCGGGCGGTATCCATGCCACCGGATGGCGGCCGAGATCTGACCAAAGGCCGTGGGGAAAGCGTGGAGTTCAGCTGCTCCGCCCCGCCACGCCGTGGGCCATTCGGTGAAGAGATCGATTTCGGGCTGGTCGTCCGCCCACCGCTCTTGCACCACGAGGTGGCGAAGTGCGATTAGCCCCCTTGTGACGGGTCCGATATCATCGTCACCCCAAGCGCCGGTCTCTGAGGCTTCCTGCGTGAGAGCGCTCAGCGCTGCCACCGTCTCGGGCATTGCAGGGTCGGGGCCCAGCCCGAACCGCGGGTCGATGGCGGCGGCTGCCGCACCCTGCCCCGCGAGCTTGGCCACTCGGGCAAGGGCTCGTTCGGCCAGTTGTCCGGGCGGGCCGGACCCTTTTCGCCGAGTGAGCTGCGCCAACTGGGTGAGTACCGGGAGGAGGGCTTCGGCCAGCAGCGGGGCATGCAGCACCGTGGCCCAGGCGATCCCGTCGGCGACGGCGGCCAACGACTCTGGTTCGTCGAGCCGGCCAGGCCGCGGCAGCCAATCATCGGCTACGAGGCTTCTGAGGATCTCGCTGGCCTCGGTGCTCGACCCTGTCAGCGTCACTGCGGCCAGCTCCCGACCGGCGGACCCTTCGAGTTGGGTAATCCGGTGGTAAAGATAGCGGAACCCCAACGAGAGCCGTCCCCGTCCCTGGTCGAAGAGGGCGGTTAAACGCTGATCGGGAAGAACGAGTCTGGTCTTGGAGGTGATCAGAGAATCCCAGGCTCGGACTGCGGTTGCCAGATCCGGAACCTGGCGCCGGTCGGCTTCTTCCCTCCCGGAAATCAGGACCCGCGCCGTGGCTGCATGGGGGAGCGGAATGACCACCGCGTGGTGGTCCGGCATCGTGTCGCGGGCCTCCAGCGAGAAGTGAAGGCGCACTTCTCCCACCTGGATGTGGTCTCCACCGAGGTCCACAACCGGATGGCCGATCCGCCCGTTCAGATCGAACGGCCGAATAGCCAGCGCAAGTGCCACCGGTGCCGTTGTGGTGTTTTCGATTTCCACAACAACCGCCGGTCTGTCCGCGTCGTGAACGGCCCAGGTGCGGTGCATGACATCGCCGCCGGTGATCCGTAGCGCGGTCTGAATGATTGGTCCGGCACCGAGGCGCTGCTGCCGAACAGCCGCCTCTGTAGAGGGCGCATACCAGCGGTCCTCGCCCAAGATCCACCAGTCCAGGAGCCAGTCGGCATCGGCCAATTGCACGGCACCAGCCCGGTCCACGGCGGCAACGGGTGGCTCGCCGAAAATGCCGAGCAAGGTCCGCCCCGCATCGACCGGCCGTTCAACCGAACGCGGCCCCTGAGGAGGCTCGATCTTGGGCATGGTGGACATCGCCTGCAAGCTATCCGCACCGCAGGCCGTCCCGTTGACGGGGCCGAGCCGGCGACTACAGCAGGGTCAGTTGGGTGACCGGCTTCTGGCGGGGCGTGCCGGTCCAGGGGAGTGCATCCATGAATACCCAGGAGCGCCGGTGGATTGCGGTTGGGCCGAATGCTTGCAAAGCGAGCTTGTGGCGGGGGCAGGGGTACCCCTTGTTGGCGTCGAAGTCGAAACCCGGGTAGCAGTGAGCGTCGGCGATCATCATTCGATCGCGGGTCACCTTGGCCAGGATCGAGGCAGCGGCGATCGAGACCGAGATGCTGTCACCCTTGACCAGCTTCACGGTCCTTGGGTGGCCTACGAAGTCCCATTTCCCGTCGATCATTATCGCGTCGGCAGGCTTGGTGAGTCCAAGCCCATCGATGGCCCGGCAGGCGGCCAGCCTCTGGGCGGCGGACATTCCGAGGCGATCACATTCCTGAGGAGAGGCGTGGCCAACACCCCAAGCATCCACCCACTCGATTATTCGGGAATACATTGCCTCCCGCTCCTCCGCCGTGAGCTGCTTGGAGTCCCGCAGCTTGTAGATCCGCCGGTCGCGGGGGACCACAACGGCGCCCAACGTCAAGGGGCCAGCCCACGAGCCCTTCCCCACTTCGTCGATGCCGATCACGATGTCGCACCCATCGTCCCAAAGTTCGCGTTCCACGCGAAGCCCGGGACTGCTGGCCTTGAGGGCCCGGCGGAGCTTGGGGACGGTCACGGAACCACGCTAGCCGCATCGCTGCGGTGTCTCGTTGGCGAACCCAGGAGCCGTGCAGAGCGTGCCGAAGTTCCTACCCCGTGATGATGCTTACCGTCCCCGGTTGAGCCAATTGCGTCACCGTGGCGGTTTCCATCTCAATCACAAGAGCCGGTAGAGAACCACTTCCGTCGGCATTGGCCGACCGGCTGACTACCACGAGGCTGTCCAGAGCGTCGACACGGGTTACGTGCCACCCGCCCTCGGGTCGTTGCAGATCGATGCGAGCCAATTCGGCGAAGTTGCTGGAACTGTTCACCACGAGGCTGAGGCCAGTCCCGGATTCTCCGCTCGGGGTCACCTGGAATACGCTGGATCCGTCGCTACTGGTGGTCACCGCTTCAGCGCAGCCAACTGTTGGGCTCGTACATTTGCCCCAATCGGCTGTCGGCGTTCCGAAGAGCTTTTCACCCGACGTCAGGGAGATGCTGGCCCAACCGGCGCCACTCCCGCTTTTGTACACACCGCTCACGTAGCCACCGTTGATCGACAATCGGACCGGCGCCACTTCGTCCCGGGCGACAGCGCCGATGGTGCTGGTCAGGCCCTGATCGAGCGTGGCGCGCTCGAGCGAGGCGGCTCCGTCAATCAGTCGTAGGTAGATCACTTCCTCGTTTCCGTTGACGGGCGCCACCCCGATGAGTTCTACAGACTCGCCGGTCCCGGCCGCGACCACTGTCGCCTCAACGGCATCGGCGCGGCGGTGCACGATTGGCGATGACGGCGACCGCTGGAAGACAAGACCGCCACTGCCGTCGTAGTCAGCTGCGACACTGGGCTCAACGACCAGATGGGAAGTGCCATTTGCGTCAAACCACCAGACGCCTTCGTCACCTGCAGCCACCAGCGTAGGTCCCGGGAGCGCCGTGTCGAAGGTTGGCCCAACCACCGCCGGGTCGAACGTAACAGCGGAGGTCGGCGGTTCGCCCGGGATGTCCGGCTCGGTGACCGGCTGCTGGCGTTCCTCGACGGAAAAGGGGATTTCGTTACTCGCCCCGGAATCATCACTGTTGGCCAGCTCGGAGCCAGCGTTGGAGCAGGCTCCTACCACCAGGGTGAAACTGGCGAAGAGGCAGAGTGAAAACAGCCAGCGGGCCGATCCGGAGTCCGATTGGGGGGGTGGGTACATCTGATCCTCCCTGGGCCACCATCGGTGGGCGGGGGTGAGCGGTAAGGGCGCCGTTTGACGCCACTTCTCACGTCAGACGAACGAATCCAACCTCCGGGAGAAGCTCGAACGAACCGGTGGCCGGATCGATCACTACTGCTCTCATCGGCCTGACCCGCCGTGGATCAACCGATCGGGACAACAGGATTTTTCCATCGGCCAGCTCCGACAAATGCTCTGGGTACCAGACGCCGTCGAGTGAACTGAGATCCACCCGTGAGATCGTGCTCCCGTTCTCAGAACGCGACAGCAGCAGGTCATACTCACCATCGGGGGAATTGGTGGCATGGGGAACGATGCGAAAGACGGTCTCAATGTCCAGCGAGAGGGACGCAAGTCGAGCACAGTTTGGCCCCACACCGGCCGAGCACGACGACTCCACATCGGCGTAGCTCCCACCGATCTCGCGCCCGGTGCCGCTCTGATACACCGACCAGCCCGAGGCGTTTGGCCGCTCCCACGTTGTCACGATGAATAACCCGTCGACCTGGGTGCTCTTCGAGCCGAATTCTTGCTCGTCCACCACCCGCAGCTCCACGATCTGGCCGGACTCGAGGTCGATCCGATTGAGGGATCTATTGCCAGAGTCCGGCGAGGTCACACTGAATACGGCTTCGGGAACCCCGTTGACCGTGGTGATTCCGTGGAGCTCGGCCAGTTGGTTCGATTCCGGGATCAGCAGCACCTTTGGCTGGGCTTCGGCATTGGGCTGCCAAAGAATCGTAGACTGCGGCCCGGCCACCAATCGACGCTGGAATACCACACCGCCACGAGTGTCCCCAGCTACCCGCACGGCCTCATCGCGTTGGATGAGAACGGCCTCGCCATCGGGTTGCACCAGGGTGATCGAATCACCAAACAGGAGCAACGGTACGTCGAGTCCGGTGGGTTGGAGGGCGGGGAGTTCCGCCGCTCCAGTTCGTTCCACTTCACTGGTTGGGGTAAGGGTGGATGACGGGTCTGCACCGGTTGTTGTGGGCGGCGCAGCGATCGTGGTCTCGGTGGTAATTCCGGCCACCGTGGGCTCGCTTCCCGCGGTGGCGACAAGCTGTCCACCTGCATTGGAGCAGCCGGCTGCCATCAGGCCCACGACGGCGAGAGCCCACAATGGGTGGAGGAGTCGCGATTCGCCATACTTCACCCCAATATCTAAGCAGGTGGAGGCCGGGAAATCGGGTTAGCGCCTGAAGCCGATCAACGTATCGCTCGTTGAGTTCTTAGGCCCAGTCAGTCTCAGGTGGTTCGTTGAGTGCCCACTTTGAGTTCTGAGAACGGGCTTGTGGTGTCTATCCCGGGCTCTTTCTGTAACCCTAGGACGCGCTCTCCGATGATGTTCCGGAGCACTTCATCGGAGCCACCGGCGATGGACATCCCCGGCACTCCGTTTACATACCCGCTCCAGGAGAACGTGCCCCATTCTCCCGTGTCTGCCACGAGTCTGGCGCCAAGGATCGACGACACCAAGGCCGATGATCTCCGCATCATCTCGGTGAGGGCCAATTTGGCTCCAGCCATCTCGGCCCCCGGGAGCTCGCCAGCCTTGATCTTTGCCATGGCTCGCTGATTGTTCATCTTCAAAACGTTCCCTCGGACATAAAGATCTGCCAGTTGTTGTCGGATCCGGGGGTCATCGGAAACGCCGTAGTGTTTGGCCATTTCTGAAAGTTTCAAGAAAACCCCCGAGCCGGCGCTCCCCCCAGAACCGATGGCTGCCCGTTCGTTCATGAGGGTGGTGAGCGCAACCCTCCAGCCATCGTTCACCTCACCGAGGCGCATCTGGTCGGGCACGCGAAGCTCGTTGAAGAAAACCTCGTTGAAGCTGGCCCCACCGGTCATCTGGCGGAGCGGCCGTATGTCCACGGCGGGGTCCTTCAGGTCCACGATGAAGCCGGTGAGACCGCGGTGCTTGGGGAGGGAGGGATCGGTGCGGCAGATCACCTCGCCGATGTGGGAGTAGTGGGCGCCAGAAGTCCACACTTTCTGGCCCGAGACCACCCATTCGTCACCATCCCGCTCCGCCTTCATCTGCAGGCTGGCCAGATCGGATCCTGCACCCGGCTCGGAGAAGAGTTGCGCCCCCACGATCTCGCCGCTGTACATCTTGGGAAGCAGGTCGGCGGCCACGGTCGGGTCGGCGTGGGCGGCGATCGTTGGCGCAACCATGCCGAGTCCGATGGTGAAGAAACTCTGATCGGGAATCTGGTAGCGCGCTTCGGCCAGCACGTAGGCCCGCTCGTGGGCTTTCGAAAGACCCGCGCCACCGTAGTGTTCTTCGCCAGTGATGTGGCCGAAGCCGGCTTCGTAACGCTTTGCCCGCCATGCGCAAGCTTCGACTAGAGCCAGTTTCTCGGTCTCCCGATCAGTCTCTTCGAACAGTGCGGGGTCGTCGGCCCCTTCGCCCCACACGAACGCATCCCGCGGCGGTTTCAACGTGGCGTTGGCGGAGAGGAACACCTCGGCCTTGGCGCGAAAGTGATCCACAGTTATCAGTGACATGAAAAAACGCTACATCGGCTTGATTCGGGCGACGAAACCTTCATGCTTCTGCTGATGAGCACCGTCAGCGCGCCAAGGCGCCAATGTCGTCGATTGGAACCGCGATGGTGACCGCTTGTCCCTCTCGCTGAGATGGCTCCGAATGGTGCCCGTGTTTCTTGTGTCGCGTGGGGCAGACATCCGAGCGTCGCTGGATCCCCGTTCATGCTGATGAATTCGTTGCCGTTTCCATTGACCAGAACGAGGGGTCGATCAAGACCGCCTGGGAGTTGGGTCACCTCACTCAGTATTCGCCTCGCCCAGGCCAAGCCGGTGGCTGCGGCGGGCTAGCCTATGGGTATCGATTGGTTGCGCCTCTCCAGACTTGCGGTCCCCGGGATCGCCCTATGGTCCTTGGTTGTTTGGGCTAGTCGCATCCGCAATATTCTCGTAGACGACTTCCAGGGTTCCGAACTGATCTGGCGGCTGGGTTTGGCCACCCTGTTTGTCGTGGTCTCACTCTGGGTGCTTCGCTCGGCCTATGGCCTCTGGCGAGACGGAGCCTCGGACTGGTGGTCCTGCGTTTCCGGGGCGGCCATGACGTTGGCGTTGATCAATATTGTCGTTTGGCCGGTTCGGGCGTATCAGATCCTTTCCGGTGACTGGAGCGGAGGATTCAAAGCGGTCCATTCGCTTCTTGCGGTCATCTCCGTAGCGCTGGGTTTGTTGGTAACCTTCCAGCGGTATGGGAGAGCCGGTAACCGTCGTTCAGTCCGCAACAGCCAATCCATCGCGGGTCAGGTTTGAGACCAACCGGTCATTCACCGGAATGGGTCACGAGCGGTACAAGCAGGGTGAGGAGATACTGCTCAACCGTCCGCCTGACGCCATCGCTCGCCAACTCTTGGCCACCGGCCAGGTCTCCGAGGTCCACGTGTATGCCCAGACGGTCACGGTCACGTTGATGGCCGGTAAGAACGCCGACGGCCTCAAATCGATCATCGAAAGCCTCTACACCTATTACAAGCCTGGGGTTCGGGTTCCCACCGAAGCCGATTTCGCGTAAAGCGGTTCCCGGACAAAGGGGTCACACCGTGATTCAGTATTCCGTACCGGCTCGAGTTGGTCTGCTCGGTAATCCCTCCGATGCCTACGGCGGCCGGGCAATGTCGTTGGCGATCGCCGGGATGATGGCCACGGTTTCGGTGTACGAGGACGACGTGGTCAGCATCAGCGGTCCTCGTCCATCTCCGTTCGAGTTCGAGTCGATCAGTGAGTTTTCCCGATCGATCGACCGGTTCGGCTACGGGACCGGAGAGCAGTTGTTGGCGGCGACGCTCCGAACGTTTCTCAACCTTGCCCAGTCGCAACGATGGTTGGTGCCAGAGGGGGTGGCGATAAGTTTCGATACCGAAATCCCCCGCGGGGTTGGACTCGCTGGATCGTCGGCCCTGGCTATCGCCGGCCTGAGGTGCCTTCTGGAACTCTGTGGCCAATCGCTGGACAGCAATCTGTTGCCGGCGCTCGCTCTTTCGGTTGAAACCGATCAGCTGGGTTTGTCAGCCGGTTTGCAGGATCGAGTCATCCAAACCTACGGCGGGCTGGTGGGGATGGACTTCCACAAATTGAGCACGGACGCCCGGACCGGTCTTGTATTCGGCGCCTACGAGTCGCTGGACCCCAGTGGTCTCCCACCGTTGTTTTTGGCCTATTCCCCCGGAGCGGCTGAACCCAGTTCGGTCTATCACTCGGTCCTGCGTGGGCTCTATGAATCCGGCGACCCCCCTACGCTGGAACGGCTCCACAACTTGGCCGGACTTGTCCTACGCGGCAAAGCGGCCCTTCGGTGGGGCGGGAATGGTCTGGCGTCCCTTTTGGAACAAAACATGGCCCTGCGGGCATCCTTGGCGCCGGTTCCTGAGTCACAGATGGCTTTGGTTGAAATTGCGTCGGCGCTCGGCTTGTCTTGCACGTTCGCTGGTTCGGGCGGGGCCGTCGTGGGTGTGTATTCAGAGGAAGCCGAACTCGAATTGCTGCAGAATTCTCTGGATGATCCGGAGTCGAGGGTTGTGCCGCTGGAAGTGTTCTCTTACGCCTAACGGTTTGCCACCCTCACATCTGTGGCAGCCCAGGATCGCGTTCGGTCCAACTGGCAGACCAGAATCGCGCCAGTGCGAACCTCAGATGCCACCCTCAGAGCGCGAACCTCAGCTGCCAGGGCGGGCGGTGTTGCATAGGCGAACATATGTTCGTATCCTGGGGAGGTGAACGGGCAAACAACGGGTTTGGCAGCGCTGGACCCCAGGATTCTGGAAGCGGTTCGGCCCACCACGCTGTCCAACGAACAGCTGCTCGATGTTCCAGAGGCCCTTTCTCCACTCTTTCCCTGGGGTGGACTTCAACGGGGTTGGCAGGTAGGCGTTTCGGGTCCTGGCGCATGGACGCTCACTGCAGGAATGATGGTTCCTTCGCTGGGGGACGAAGGTTGGTTGGCTGTGGTTGGGGCACCGTTACTCAATCTGGTGGCCGGGGCCGAAGTGGGTTTGCGCATGGATCGGGTGTTGGTGGTGGACACACCCCCAGCGGGACAGTGGGGCACGGTGGTGGCGGCACTGTTGGAGGCTGTGCAGGTGGTGGTGATTTGTCCGCCATCGAGCATCGGCAACCGGGATGCCCGGCGGATAGCAGCTCGGCTACGGGAACAACGAGGAACCCTTCTGCACCTGGACGGCGGTGCAACCTGGCCCAGCGGTCTGGACATGAGACTGACCTGCAAAACCCAGGAATGGCAGGGGATCGGCCAGGGAAACGGCTACCTGCGTTACCGACGGATGAGGGTGGAGGCGGCCGGTCGGCGCTCGGCGGCACAGCCCCGTTCGGTGTCGTTGTGGATGCCAGGGCCCGATGGCCCTCTCACTACCGCTGAAGAACTCGCCACCGTCACCAAACTCCGTGCATCATGAAAGAGGGCTCTGCTGGCACTACGCATCCTTCGGTGCTCTCCACTCGAATGGCAGTGGTGATCTGTCCCGACTGGCCGGTGGTGGCATGGGGAGTTCCTTTGAACGAACCGGCCGCGGTGTTTGTGGCAAATCGGGTGGTTTCTTGTAGTCCCGCAGCGCGGGCCGATGGTGTCCGGGTAGGGCAGCGCCGCCGGGATGCCCAGAGTCGCTGTCCTGACCTCGCCATCCTGGAGCAAGACACCGACCGAGAGGCTCGGCTGTTTGAACCGGTAGCGGCTGCCTTGACCAACATGACTCCCCGAGTAGAGGTGGCGGGCCCCGGTCTGGTGGGATTCCCCACACGGGGGCCGTCGCGTTTCTTCGGTGGCGACGAGTCGTTGGCTCAGAAGGTGCAGGAGACGCTGACCCCTGTCCTGGCGGATCGTGGTGAGTTGTTCGTAGGGATGGCCGATGGCGTGTTTGCTGCTCGCATGGCCGCCCAAACAGCAGCGCAGATCTTTGGTGATGGTCAGTTGGCTGGTGCGATAGGGCAACCGGTGATCGTCCCCTCGGGAGCAAGTGCGGGCTTTCTCGCCGGCTTCGGTGTGGAGGTCTTGGGGTTACCCGATTTGGTAGATGTGTTGGTTCGGCTGGGGCTCCGCACACTGGGCCAGTTCGCCGAGATCAGCGCCAATGATGTTGTGGGTCGCTTCGGCGCCGAGGGTTTGATGGCCCATCGCCTGGCCCGAGGGGTGGATCAGTATCCACCCGATCTTCGCCGTCCCGCTACCGACATGGCGGTCACGTGGCTTTTCGATCCCCCTACAGAACGAATCGATCCCTGTGCTTTCGCCGCCAAGGCGCTGGCCGATGAGCTCAATCGATCGCTGGAAGAGAAGGGGCTGGCCTGTATCCGGGTAGCAATCGAGGCCGAGACCGAAGCTGGCGAGGAATTCAGTCGACTTTGGCGTCATGAGGGAACGTTGTCCGCCGCGGCCTTGGCTGAACGGGCCCGCTGGCAACTGGACGGATGGTTGCACCAGGCTCGGATGGGTCACGCTGGGGCCGGTCGCGACCCCGATACCGGGGTTGGCTCAGCGATCGCCCGGCTGACGCTGATCCCCGACGAAGTGGTTCCTGCCACAGGACGACAGTTGGGGTTCTGGGGAGGTCGGGCCGAACGGGCCGACGACGTTTCGCGCACCGTGGCACGTTTACAAGGAATCCTTGGTGCTGATTCGGTTCGGGTGCCCGAGTGGAGTGGCGGTCGAGGACCGGCTGAACAGATTCGGCTGATCCCGGCGGCGGCGGTTGATCTGGGCGAACCTCGGGTCGGTGCCGATCCCGCCCATGTGAATCAGCCCTGGCCGGGAAGGATCCCGCCACCTGCTCCTGCTGAGGTGGGTTCGCTGGTGGGTTCGGTATTCGTTCTGGATGAGGCGGCCGAGGAGGTGACGGTGAGCGGTCGGGGGGTGATGCGAGCCGATCCGGTGTGGTTGGTGATTGGAACCAAAGAACACCAGATCATGAGTTGGGCCGGCCCATGGCCGGCCGATGAACGTTGGTGGGACCCGGGCTCGCATCGTCGCCGGGCCCGAATGCAAGTGGTGCTAGAGGATGCGACTGCTCACCTACTCACGGTGGAACAGCAGGAATGGACGATCGAAGCCACCTATTGAAAGATGTTTCAAATTTCAAGCAGGTGGTTGGATACAGGAAATCGGACTTACGTGGCACACTTGGGGTATGAGTGTCATTCACATTGACCGGCCCTTCGGCCCGCTTGAAATCGATGATCACCAGCTGGTGGGTCCGGGCGATGAACGCCTCGGCGAAGCTGTGGTTGCACTGGCGGGAGGAATCCGCTGGGACGCCGCCCGATTCGACAAGGCTCCAAAGCTGATAGGGCTCTGTCGAACAGGCACCGGAACCGATGCGGTCGACCTTGCCGAGGCAACCCGTCGGGGCGTAGCGGTGACGAACACGCCCGAAGGCCCCACCACCTCCACCGCTGAACATGCCATCGCTCTCATGTTCGCCCTGGCGAAAACACTCGGGCCCCACGCCCAACGGCTTCGCGATGGCACCGGCAATTACGCCGATCAAAGCACCGCCATCGAATTGGACGGCCTCACGTTAGGACTCTTCGGATGCGGCCGGATCGCTCGACGCGTGGCCCAGATTGCGTCGGGAATCGGCATGCGTGTGATCGCCCACGATCCGTTCGTCTTCCAACCCGACGAAGCGGTCACCATGGTGGATATGGATACTCTCCTCGCCGAGTCCAACGTACTTTCGCTTCACGCACCGATTGCCGCCGACACAGCAAACGTTATCAACGCCAGGGCCTTTGCCAAATGCCACCCAGGGGTCATCTTGATCAATTGCGCTCGGGGTGGGTTGGTCGAAACCGATGCATTGGTGGCGGCCTTGGATAGCGGCAAGGTGGGGGCCGCGGGCCTGGACGTCACCGAACCCGAACCGCTGGATCCCACCCATACATTGTTGCATCGCGACAATGTGATCGTTACGCCCCATGTGGCCTCCTCCACCGTGGTTGGGCGGCAGCGAATGCTGGATCACGCCATAAAGCAGGCCCGAATGATTCTCAACGGCATCGAGCCATCAGAACTGGTCAACACCGACATCGCTCACCCCGAATGGGACGACCTCAAGGCCTAGACGGAGCTTTCCGGCTGCGCAAACGCTCAACCCCACCGGAGCTAGGCCAGCAGTTCCTCGATCCGGTTCTTGATCTCCGGAGTGATCGCCTCGACCACTTCGATCGCCGCCATGTTCTCGGTGACCTGCGACACCCGACTGGCACCGGTGATCACCGACGAGACATTGGGGTTTGAAGCGCACCAGGCCAGCGCCAACTGAGCGGGCGTACAGTCCAGTTCCTTGGCGATCTCCACGACCCCCTTGATGACGTCAACCACCGAGTTGTCAGTGAGTTTGTCCTTGAGGTAGTCATGGCCTTCCAGGGCCGCCCGGCTGTCATCGGGGATGCCGTCAACATATTTCCCGGTGAGCAGGCCCCCGGCAAGCGGGCTCCATGTGGTGAGACCCAGCCCGATGTCTTCGTAGAGACGGGCATAGTCCTTCTCCACCTTTCGGCGGTTGAACATGTTGTACTCCGGTTGTTCCATCACCGGCTTGTGGAGGTGGTGACGCTCGGCGATTTCGTAGGCAGCCCGAATCTCATCGGCGGTCCATTCCGATGTTCCCCAGTAGAGCGCCTTGCCCTGGTCGATCATCTGGCTCATGGCCCACACGGTCTCCTCGATCGGGGTATCCGGGTCGGCCCGGTGGCAGTATGCCAGATCAACGAAATCGAGTTGCAGGCGTTCGAGCGAGCGGTCGATCGCCTGGGTGAGATACTTGCGGTTGAGTGTGAATTTGGTGTTCACGTTGTCCACGATGCCCCAGTAGAACTTCGTACTGATGACATAGGTTTCGCGATCCCAGCCAAGGTGCTTGAGCGCCTCACCCATCAACGTCTCGCTTCGGCCGCCGGCGTAGACCTCGGCGTTGTCGAAGAAGTTGCAGCCGCCGTCCCATGCGGCCTGCATGGATTGTCTGACCGCAGAGATGCCCTGTTGTTCCCCGAAGGTCACCCAGGACCCGTAGGACAGGGTGGACACCTTCAATCCTGATCGACCAAGCCGGCGATACGTCATTTCTGCCATAAGCCAGAACCTACCCTCTCATGGAGGCGATTCGTCAGCTGTTGGCTGTCAGTCGAACAGAATGATCTGGCGAGCGATCGTTCCCGTCTTCATGTCAGCAAAACCCTCGTTGATCTGCTCCAGCTTGATGGTGCCACTGATCATCTCGTCCAGCTTGAGCCGACCGTCGAGGTACATGTCTACATAACGCGGCATGTCGGTGCGGAACTGGGTGCTCCCCATGTTGGACCCGGTCAGGGTCTTTTCGTTGGTGAGCTCTACGCCGTGAACCTCCACCATTGTCCCCAACGGAATCAGGCCGATGACGACCGCTTGGCCGCCCGCTCGCAGCATTCTGAACGCCTGTTCGGCCGTTTGTTTGAGCCCAACGGCCTCGAACGTGAAGCGGGCGCCTCCGCCGGTCAGTTTCTTTACCTTCTTCACTGGGTCTTCATCGGCGGCGTTGATGACGTGGGTGGCACCGAGCGATTGCGCCAGTTCGAGCTTGGGCGAGTTCATGTCCACTGCGATGATTCGTGAAGCACCGGCGATGCGAGCCCCCTGGATGGCGGAGAGGCCGATGCCACCGCAACCGATCACGACAACGTCTGATCCCGGCTCCACTCGAGCCGTTCGGAAGATTGCACCCAGTCCGGTGGTCACGCCGCAGCCGATGAGTGCGGCCTTCTCCAGCGGCATGTCTTTACGGATCTTCACCAAGGCGTGTTCGTGAACCAGCAGCTTCTCGGCGAACGATGAGCACTGGAGGAATTGGTGGAGATCCTCGGCGCTACTGCCTTCACCGCGACTGAGGCGGGAGCCTTCGCCGGGTTGGCGGACGAGATCTGCGCCTTTGCGCTGGCAGCGCGCCGGATGGCCGCCAAGGCAGTCTTCGCAATGGCCGCAGAAGGCGGCCAGGCAGGTGATCACGTGGTCCCCGGGTTCCACGTAGGAAACCATGCTCCCAACCGCCTCGACGATGCCAGCCGACTCGTGCCCCAAGACCGCAGGAACCGCTGTTGTATAGGTGCCTTCCATGAAGTGAAGGTCGCTGTGGCACAAGCCCGCCGCCACCGTCTTCACTAGCACTTCACGGGGGCCCGGGGTCCCGACATGAACGTCTTCGATGGAAAGGGAACCGGGGATCTCGTTGAGGACAGCAGCTTTCATTCGCTGAATCGTAGTAGGGCCTGCTGGCCGATCGCCCGGGTTGTGGAATCGAGAGCCTCTGCGGCCGCCACCAGGTCCTCGAACTCTGGCTTCGCTCCGAACGGACCAATCTTGATTCTGATCTGGTGGCCTCTAACGTCGACGGTTTCGAAGGAGCGCTCGCTGGCGAATCGGTCAACGCTCCGCTGCCGAACACCGAGGGTTCCAGTTTCGGCCATCACGAGCCGGCGGAAGTCTTGGGCCTCACCCGGCTGGCACAACACCGACAGGAGGTGAGCCGGCCGGCCCTTCTTCATGACGATCGGTGTGATCCACGCATCGGCCGCCCCGGCGTGGAGACAGCGAGCGACAGTGTTGGCGAGGACTTCAGGGGTGACGTCGTCGAGGTTGGTGGACAGCTCCATCAAGTTGGTGGCGCCGACGATCGAATCACCTTTCTGCGTGTTCACCCGAATGGCGGTGAGGATGTTGGGGTACCCAGCGGGATCCCGCCCACCGGCACCACGCCCGGCGGCGGTGATGGTTCCCGCCGGAGGGCCGGGGCTGAAACCGGCTGCCATGGACGTGAGGATGGCTGCACCGGTGGGTGTGACGGTCTCCATGGCGACATCGACCGGGTGCACGCTCGCCCCGAGCAGCAATTCCAAAACCGCCGGTGCCGGAAGCGGTAGTGTTCCGTGAGCCGCTCCTACGGTGCCGTGACCGAGACCGAACGAGCCCACGGTGACTACCGGTTCACCCAGGTGATGCCAGGAAATCCAGCTGCCGACGATGTCGGCGATGGCATCCAGCGCCCCGACCTCGTGAAAGTGAACCTCGTCGACCGAGACTTGGTGAATGCCGGCTTCAACCTCGGCGAGGCGACGAAAGGTGAGTTGAGCTCCAGCTCTCACAGTCTCTGGCAACCTGGCCTGGGCGATCCGGCTGTCGATGTCGGACCACGAACGGTGCTGAGAGCTATCCGCCACATTCACCGTCACATGGGTGGAGCTCAACGAACCGCGCTGGACCAATGTGGCCGAGATATCCATCCCCTGGACGCCCAATTTGCTGAGCTCGGCAGCGATCATGGCGGGCTCGACGCCCAGTGAAACGAAGCAGCCGAGCACCATGTTGCCGGATGCTCCAAACCTTGGATCGAACCAAAGCCTGTTGTTCATGACCGGGACTGGAAGATGCGGTGGACTGCGCAAGCCGCTCCGTAGCCATTATCAATTCCTACAACGGCAATACCGGGGGCACAGCTAGCCATCATGGTGAGAAGCGGTGTGACACCTTCGAAAGCGGAACCGTAGCCAACCGACGTTGGTACGGCGATGATCGGCTGCCCAACAAGGCCGGCGAGCACCGTGGGAAGAGCACCTTCCATACCGGCGACAGCGATAATTGCATTCGCCGTTTCGAATTCCGGCAATGCTGCGGTTAAACGATGGACGCCGGCAACCCCTACGTCAGAGGTTCGAATCACGCCATGACCTAGTGCCGTCAGCGTGAGTGCAGCCTCGTCCGCCACGACCGCGTCCGAGGTCCCAGCGCTCACCACGGCGGCTAACCGGCCGCTGGGGGCTCGAGGTCGCCACACCATCGTGGAGTCATCATGGTTGTCCGGCCGAAGGTCCAGAAGCTTGGAGCGCTGGTCGGGCCGAATCCTCGTTGCGATTACTACATCGTCGGAACCCGCCAGAAGGCCCTCGATCGCAGCCAGGCACTGTTCGACAGACTTGAACTGGCATAAGACAGCTTCGGGCATACCGATCCGGAGAGTTCGCTCAGTGTCCAAGCGCAGATCGGGAGACGTCATCAGCTCAACGCATTGTTGAGGTTGCCAGACCGGAGGCCAGCAAGGTCCAGCGTGACGTAGGCGTAGCCGCAAGCCTTCACGACCGTATCGATGCTCTCCGCCAGCTCGATCGCCGTGCTCAATTGGGCGGCGGGCACCTCGATGCGGGCCGTGTCGTTGTAATGGCGAACCCGTACGTCGCCGAAGCCAAGGTTTCGTAGCGCATGTTCGGCCCGATCGATTTTGGTCACCAACGAAACGGAAACGCTGGTGCCGTAGGGTATGCGGCTGGAGAGACACGGCATGGCGGGTCGGTCCCAAACACTGATTCCCCATGCTTTCGCAACAGATCGAACGTCGGCCTTGCCGAGGCCGGCCTCCACCAACGGGAACACCGCCCCCCGTTCCCGAGCCGCATCCTGGCCGGGTCGATGATCGCCCAGGTCATCCAGGTTGACCCCCAGCGCCACGGAGCCGCCGCTGACCTTGGCCATCGGCTCCAGGGCATCCATGAGGGCGGTCTTGCACCAGAAACAGCGGTCCCCAGCGTTTTGGATGTACCGATCGTCGTCGAATTCGCTCGTGAGTACGGCCGACCAGGGAATGTCCCATGCACCGGCCAAGGATGCGCAGTGATCGGCTTCCCCTTCGGACAGCGATGCTGAATCGGCGGTTACAGCGTGGACACCCGCGGGGCCCAACGCCTTACGGGCCGCAACTGCCAGCAGAGCCGAATCGACACCACCGGAGAATGCGACCACAAGTTTGGGGTAGTGCGCTACCGCGGTCAGTAGCGCTCGTTCTGCTGAACTCACCGGGTAGAGGGTATCTGCCACCGATCGGCTGCATACTTGGCGGGTGGCCAGCCAAGAGGAAACAAAAGCAAGCGCCGGTGGAGTCGCCGTGAATGGCACGATCGATACGGCCCGCATCGAAGCTGCTATCCGAGAAATCCTCATTGCTGTAGGTGAGGATCCGGACCGCAATGGCCTGCTCGACACACCGCGACGGGTGGCGAGGGCCTATACCGAGATTCTCGGTGGCTACCAGGAAAACCCCGACGACCACCTCGACCGGCAATTCGACGTAGATCATTCCGAAATGGTGATCGTGCGGGACATCCCGTTCGCTTCGTTATGTGAACACCACATGCTCCCCTTCATTGGCCGGGCTCACGTTGCCTACATTCCCAGTGATGGCGGCAAGGTGTGCGGGCTGTCCAAACTGGCCCGACTCGTGGATGGCTATGCCCGCCGACTCCAGGTGCAGGAGAGGCTGAACAAACAGGTAGCCAATGCACTCATGGAACGATTGGGCGCGTCCGGTGCCATGGTCGTGATGGAAGCCGAGCACCTCTGCATGAGCATGCGCGGTGTTCGAAAGCCCGGCGCCCTCACCACAACATCGGCGGTCCGAGGCAGCTTGCGGCACAGCCCTGCATCCCGCGCCGAAGCGCTGAGCCTGATCGGGTCTCGGTCCGGGCTCACCTAGATCGCCAGGAGTGTCTCGCCGTTCAAAGCGCGCTGGGCCATCACCGCTAGGACGGTCCAATAACCGTCGGAACCCTCGACGAGGTCGGCCTGGGTCACCATGGCGGGCCGCGCGAGGGAAGGGTTCGTGGAAGATGTGGTTAGGACGGCGGCTTCGTTTCGTGGGCTGGCGAGTATTTCCAGGAGTCCCTGCGCGCTGATCTCCACCAAGCCGTCCACTTCGTGTGCGGGCGGCCGGTACGTGTGAAGGGGCCGGTCATCCAGAGCGAAGTAGACGTGGACCCGTTCTCGGTTGCGACCTTCGCCGTTGTCGTCGGCCAGTAGACGCACACCCACCGGAATCAGACGGCTGGGATCCAACGGAACACCCAACTCCTCCTCGAACTCCCGACTGCCGTCGGCGGGTGACTCGCCGGCTGAGAGATGGCCGGTAGCCGACAGGTCCAGTTTCAACGGAAAGGCGGCCTTCGAGGCCGCTCTTCGTTGGAGGATTATCGAGTTCGATTCGGGCCGGAGTACCAAGCAGTGAAAGACCTGGTGCCACAGTCCTTCTCGATGAACATCGGGTCGAGTGCGGGTGGCCACGGTGATCCCCGTAGCCGGGTTCACAACGTCCAGTCGTTCGGCCTCGGTCACTCTGTCAGGCTAGTGAAGTCAAGCCCGAAGAGCCTGACTACTCGCCGTTGATGGGACCGGTGAGCTGCGTGCCATCGAAGTTCACTACGGCGCAGATGCCCTCGTGATCACCATCGGCCCAGCCTTCTTCCACTGGGGTGATATAGGTGATGTCGTAAGGAGAGGCCATGAAATCCTCACCGATGAACGCTTCGACGCGGTCGATGCACATGTTGATCGCCCGTTCCTCGACCGCTGACGTGCCGGGCCAGGCCTCATTGGAGGACTGTTCCAAATCGACCACGGCATACACCTCCATCTCGTGGGGCTCGTCGCAGTTGATCTCGGTAACGCTGGTGAGCAGGCCCTCGGCCGGCTTGACGAGGCATTGGCCAACTTCGACTTTGTCCACAGAAACATCGTTGCGCGAGGCGTAGGCGCCAATGCCCACAATGGCGAGGACGGCCACGATGACCCCTCCCTTGATCTTCCCTGCCAGATTTCCGCCGGAGCTCTTCTGGACCTGCGGCGGCAGTCCGCCGCCACCGCCGTCGTTGCCGAGGTATGCCGGGTCGTTCGTGGCAGTGCCAGCAGGATCGGTGGAGGCACCGAAGTCCTGGGGGTTGAACGCCTGCGGCTGAGTTCCTGCGAAATTGGGCGGGGGAGTGCCGGCCAGCGATGGCGGCACCTCAGAGGGAGTTGAAGGGGAGCTGCCGAACGGGTTAGGAGCAGAGTTTTCGTCTGGCGCGAAGGGATCCTGATTCATACAGTTGGTTTTCGGATCGATTTCGCGCTCGCTGTAGCTATTGCTCCAACCGGTTGCCAGGATCGAATACCGATGTCTAGCCTCCCATGGCCTTCATTGCGTCTTCCATTTCCTGAGGCGTGACGTCACGGACATGGGAGTGGAGGGACCACATGTGCCCGAACGGATCTTCCACGAGGGCCGCCCGGTCACCATAGAACTGATCCTCGGGCTGCCGGATAACGGTTGCGCCAGCCGCTTCGGCCGTTTCGGTGGTGGCGTCGACATCGGCAACGTACTGGTGCAGAAGCACCGAGCTGCCACCGAGCTTTTTCGGGTTGGCGGCGTTGCCATCCATGTCGGCCGGAGCGTCCGAAAGGTAGACCGCTGCTCCGTTCACATGGATTTCGGCGTGGGCGATGCCACCATCGGGCATTTCCATTCGGTAGATCTCGGTTGCTCCGAAGGCTTTTTGGTAGAACTCGATTGCGGCGACCGCCCCGTCGATCATGAGATAGGGAATGATTCGTTCTTCGAGTCCGTCGGGAATTGGCTTCACCATGGCTGTCTCCTCAATGTGGTGTGATCGATCAACTCCATCACACTCCAATGAGCGTCGCACTGCAACAGGAGTTCACTTTCCTCGATGCGTGCGCCGAGATGTGAAGGGCTTTAGCTGATACTGCAATCACCTTCGATCACCACCAACTCGCTGGTCTCGCAGGTCCGGAGGCTGGCCATGAGCTGGGTAGCCAGATCTGCTGAACGGTTGAAGATCTCGGGCGTCCGGTCGTCGTTGGTTGCTTCCACGTAGTGGGAGTCGCTCTCAGAGGTGTAGGTCAAACCAAAGCTGAACATGTCGCAGCACTCGGGCTCGGGAGAATCGAATCGAAAATCGCTGGTAGTGATGCCGCGAAGCGATTCCTCCAGCGTGGTGAGTCCGAGGGGGGTGAGTTGGCCCTCGTTCTGGCCGGTCGGTGAGAAGCAGGACTCCACGAAGGTCATCGAGCCCGACGGGTCGATCTGCATCTGCTCGCAGATTCCTGCAATACCGCCCGAAAGCACCGCCTCGCTCAAGTGAAAATCACTGGGGCCGTCATTCTGTCGACCAGCGGCCGAGCCGGAGCCGCATGTGGTGAAGAACAGTGCAAATGAGAGGAGAACTACCGTGGGTTGCATGCTCATGTGACGCCGCCGATGAGCAATCGGTTCCCCGGCCGTTTCAAGATCCCGGTGTGTTCACCGGCAAGCGAAGTTTCTGTGGTGAGCTGTGGCGCTCGATTAGGCCACGTGCCTCGAGGTCCAGCTTCACGCCAATCGTGTACCAGCCAACCTTATTGTTCTCCCACATCGTCGGATCGGTTCGGGCCTCCACCTCGTCGTAGAGTGCGCTGGCGAGGAGGTCAGGCTGATCCTTCAGGGCGGCTAGGATGGCGGCCTTGACCGGGTCGTAGATGGCACGGGCGATGGTCTTGTCGGTCCGGCCAGTGTTGGGATTCAGCAACGTCACCCGGTCCTCGGCCGTCCCCGGCTCGGCGGCTCGGCGCTTGGCCTTTGCCGACCGAGTTCGCTCGGTGGCGCGGGAACTCAGCGCGACCAGAGCGCTCGTCTCCAGTTCAACTATCTCTCCAACATGGACGGCGATATCGGATCGGATCGAATCGGCATCATGTTTCGACATAGAGCACCGGCGGATCGCATTCGTCTGATCAGCATACGCCGCAGCGAGTTTCGGCGGCTTGGCGACGCCGTCGAGAAGTTCGGCTCGTTGGTCCATCGCCTCACAGGCTTGGGTGATGGACACATCAGCCGCTCGCGCGAGATCCGCAATGGCGGCCCAGTGGGCCCCCGATTGGGTCACCATTTCGGCGGCTTCGGTGAGTCGGGCAGACGGAGAGACCTCGTTTACCAGGCCCAGGAAATCGGCATAGAGCGGGCGACCGGCGCTGGGGGCGGTGTTGACGTGATGGATGCATTCGTAGAGGCGGGAGTATCCGATGGCGGCTTCACCATCCGCCGCAAAGACCTTGGCCCAACCCATGGTGTCCCTAGGGTCGGTGAGGAGGCGATGCAACTTCTTCAGCCCGGCGATTCCCACGTTGGCGCCAAATTGCGGCACCGGGGGAGTGTCGTAGCGTGCTACACCCTCTTCGACCGCCTTCGGTAGAGCGGTGGCCCAATCGATTCGTGACGCCTCACCGATCACCACCAATCGATGCTTCGCCGAACGCAGAAGCCGGCGCGCTTCAGCCAATTCATCAGCGGTCATGTGATGAGGTACCGGGGCTCGGTCATCGATCACCACATCGTTGCCTTCGATGCTCACGACGCCCACCACGGTTGGCATCATCGCTGCGTCGGAGTAGGGAAGCCCCAGGTAGGGGAGGGCACCGGCGCCAACCGATACCAGCGCGCGGGCACCTGACGCTACGGCCTTTTCGAGGTCGCTGCGAGCCTTCTTTACCCCACCGGTAGTGCTGACCGAGGTAACGAGACCCGGTGTTGACCAGAGGGGTTCAAGGAACGTGTCCGGCATCGATGAATTGCGAGTGGTGATCGTCATGGTGGGGCCCGCGTCGTAGCGGAATACGCCATAGAGGAATCCGATGCCACCCGCCAAACCAAAAACCATGGCTTCGCTCAGCGGCTCGCCATTCGGTCCCTGTACCCCGGCGGCATTGAGGGCGTTGGTGGCCGCGGCGACATCTGACTGTTGTCCGCCGATCCACTGAACGTTGGAGCGGCGGCGTGGCTCTGATCGTCGCTGCAGAACGGCGGCCCGGGCGGTGGTGTAGCGCTCGTTATTTCGCTTCATTCGGTCACGGATCTCGCCCTTGAGGGTGCGTTGCTTGGTCATCTCTACTACTTTCTGGCTGCGCCACCTCCGACCGCCCTCGCATTCGGTGTCGCGGCCATCAAGAGGCAAGAGAGTGCTGCGAAACCGAGTGGAAGAGGCGTGCTCTCCTTTGCCCAAACGACGCTGACGGGCGGGTCAACAACCAGGGTTCGGCGACACCCGATCGCCAACAAAAGCCTAGCCCAAACTTCTCGTCTGGTCGGCAGGGGAGGAAACGGTGGGGTCCAGATCCAAGAGGCCTGTTTCTGGACATAGCGAACAAACGTTCGCTATCATCGTTTCCCTTATGGGATGGATGAACCCACCGATGCCGTGGCGGGAGATCGAGCGTAAGCTCAGCGACGGCCGTCCGCTACAACGCGAAGATTTCCCTGCCTGGGCCGATGGCGGCGACAGCCCGGCGTGGAGTCGCAAACGGGAGTCATTTGAGCCAGACCGTTCAATCGCTCCGGTGCCTGGGGCCACGCCTTATGCCGAGCTTCACTGTCACTCCAGCTTCAGTTTTCTCGACGGTGCCTCAGATCCCGAGGCCCTGGTGGAGGAGGCCGCCCGGCTGGGCTTGAGCGCCTTGGCCATAACCGACCACGACGGCTTTTATGCCGTTCCCCGCTTCGCTCAGGCGGCCCGAACTATTGGACTCCCCACAATCTTCGGTGCGGAACTGACCCTCGGCCATTCCCGCCCCCCGACGTCTGGTGCCCTCCCCGAGCCGGATCCCCACGGTGCCCACCTGTTGGTGTTGGCCAAGGATCCCATTGGTTATGCCGCCTTGGCCCGGGTGATCAGCGAGTCACAGTTGGCGGGGGAGAAGACCGCTCCCAACATGGTTTTCACCGACATCGCCACCTGGCTCAAACCCGGCGAAGCCCAGCATCTCGTGGCCCTCACCGGTTGCCGGAAAGGGATGGTGCCGGCGGCGTTGGAAGCTCACGGACCATCAGCTGCCGATCGAGAAATGTCTGAATTGGTGAACCTCTTCGGACCCTCGAACGTGTTTGTTGAGCTGTGGGACCACGGTTCGCCTCTCGACTCGGTTCGCAACGATGCACTGGTGCAACTGGCCTACCGGCGCAATCTGGGAATTCTTGCCACCAACAACGTGCACTATGCAACACCAAACAAGCATCGGCTGGCGGCAGCGATGGCCGCGGTGCGGGCCCGTTCGTCGCTGGATGACATCGTGGGATGGCTGCCGCCTTCGGCCGGAGCACATCTTCGGTCTGGTGCCGAACAGACCCGCCGCTTTGCCCGCTATCCCGGGGCGGTGGAACTGGCAGCCCAGGTGGGTTTGGACTGTGCCTTCGACTTGGCTCTCGTAGCCCCCGCTCTTCCGCCCTATCCCACCCCCAATGGGATGGACGAGATGGCTTTTCTCCGGCATTTGGTGGAGGAGGCCGGCGTTTATCGTTATGGCAGTAGGGGTGATGAATTTGTGTCCGGTGCGTGGAAACAGCTGGACCACGAACTTGACCTGATCGAACATCTTGGTTTCGCCGGCTACTTCTTGGTGGTGTGGGACATCGTGGAGTTTTGTAGACGGTCGGACATTCTGTGTCAGGGAAGGGGGAGCGCGGCAAACTCTGCGGTCTGCTATGTGCTGGGGATCACCAAGGCTGATGCGGTGAGTCTGGGGCTGCTGTTCGAACGGTTCCTCGCTCCTGAACGTGATGGCCCGCCCGATATCGACCTCGACATCGAATCCGACCGGCGGGAGGAGGCCATCCAATACGTGTATGAACGACATGGCCGTCGCCATGCCGCTCAGGTGGCCAACGTGATCACTTACCGAGCTAAGTCAGCTGTGCGCGATGCTGCCAAAGCCCTCGGTTATGCCCCCGGCCAACAAGACGCCTTCTCCAAGAGCATCGACCGATCCGGTCTCTCTCATGCCGCCGCTCGCCGTCGCTCGGCTGAGCCTCGCTCTGGGTCGCTTCGGTCTCGCTCCGCTCAATCAATGTGTGGGTGTGATGCGTGCTGCTCCGTCCCTCCGCAGCCTTGTGTTGGTTCTGATGCCGCCGCTCGCCGTCGCTCGGAGGGAGTTATGCGTGAACACCAGAAGACCACTGATCCCGAACTTCCGGACGATGTTTTGGAATTGGCACTCGAGTTCGAGGACCTACCTCGGCATTTGGGGATTCACTCTGGCGGGATGGTGATGTGTGATCGTCCGGTAATCGAGGTGTGCCCGGTGGAGTGGGGGCGGATGAAGGACCGCACCGTTCTTCAATGGGACAAAGAGGATTGTGCAATCGCCGGGCTGGTGAAGTTCGACCTCCTTGGTCTTGGCATGCTGAGTGCCCTCCACTACGCCATCGACATGATCGAGGAGTATCACGGCACCCGTATTGACCTGGCTGCTCTTCCTCAGGAAGACGAGGTCTATGAGATGCTCTGTCGGGCTGATTCGGTTGGGGTGTTTCAGGTGGAGTCTCGGGCGCAAATGAGCACTCTGCCGCGGCTCAAGCCCCGCAATTTCTATGACCTTGTGGTGGAGATTGCTTTGATTCGGCCCGGACCTATTCAAGGTGGCTCGGTCCATCCATATATTCGCAGACGCAATGGAGAGGAGCCGGTGACCTACCTGCACCCACTGCTGAAACCGGCGTTGGAGAAGACCCTGGGAATCCCGCTATTTCAGGAACAGCTCATGCAGATGGCGATCGATGTTTCCGGGTTCACCCCGTCCGAGGCCGATGAACTACGGCGGGCGATGGGCTCCAAACGCAGCGTGAAACGAATGCTGCAGCTCCAGGAACGGCTGTATGCCGGTATGACCGAACGGGAGGTGGAGCCCGATGTGCAGGAACAGATCTGGGTCAAGCTCGTAGCATTCGCCAACTACGGTTTCCCCGAGAGTCACTCCATCTCTTTTGCATATCTGGTGTATGCCTCCAGTTGGATCAAGCTTCACTATCCAGCGGCGTTTTGTGCGGCACTGCTGAACGCCCAGCCGATGGGTTTTTATTCACCTCATTCGCTGGTGCAGGACGCCCGCCGCCATGGAGTTGCCACCCTCAGCCCCGACATCAATGCTTCGGCCGCAGATGCGCAGTTGGTAGAGCCTGCGGCGCAATCCGCTGGCGTTAACGCATCACTCCCTCCGGGGGCCGTTCCGCCGGCCACGGAGGCCTCGCCTGTCCGGCGCTCCATTAGCTCACTCGACAGTCTCAGCTCGGACTGCTCTACGGGCATCCTCCCTCCGGGGGCCGTTCCGCCGGCCACGGAGGCCTCGCCTGTCCGGCGCTCCATTAGCTCACTCGACAGTCTCAGCTCGGACTGCTCTACGGGCATCCTCCCTCCGGGGGCCGTTCCGCCGGCCACGGAGGCCTCGCCTGTCCGGCGCTCCATTAGCTCACTCGACAGTCTCAGCTCGGACTGCTCTACGGGCATCCTCCCTCCGGGGGCCGTTCCGCCGGCCACGGAGGCCTCGCCTGTCCGGCGCTCCATTAGCTCACTCGACAGTCTCAGCTCGGACTGCTCTACGGGCATCCTCCCTCCGGGGGCCGAATCTCAGGCCTCCGCTCGCCTTCGCTCGTCCCTCGCTCCCGGGTCGCTTCGGTCTCGCTCCGCTCAATCAGGTTGTTCATGTGACCGGTGCTGCTCCGTCCCTCCGCAACCTCAGGAGGCCTTTGAGCATCTGCCGGCGGCACAAGCTTCCTGTCCGAAGGCCCTATCAGCACTTGGGGCCGCTACGTGGCCGCATCAGTTCGACCACGGGTGGGCAGTGCGGTTGGGAATCGGGTCGGTGCGGGGGATCGGTGAAGATATGGCCGAAACCATCGCCACCAACCGGCCTTACACATCGATCGAACAGTTGGTTCGTAAAACCGGCGTTACCAAAGAGCAGGTAGAGGCCATGGCTACCGCTGGCTGCTTCGATTCCTTCGGCTCGGATCGCCGCCAAGCCCTCTGGACCGCCGGAGCGGTTGCTGCTGCTAACAAGCCCAACACGTTGCCCGGAATTGTTACCGGAGTTCATGCTCCCCAACTGCCAGGGATGGGTGAACAAGAGGAGGCATTGGCCGATTTGTGGGCGACCGGTGTGGCGGCTGAAGGTCACCCAACGATTTTCCTGCGTCCTGATTTGGACAGAATGGGCGCTCTTCGAGCAACCGAGTTGGCATCGGTGGAACACGGTCGGAAAGTGATGATCGGGGGAGTGGTGACCCATCGACAGCGGCCCGCAACGGCATCAGGGGTCACGTTCATGGGTCTCGAGGATGAGACGGGGTTGATGAACGTAGTGGTGAGTGTGGGCTGTTGGGCTCGTTTCAAAAGGGTTGCGCGGAACAACCCTGCGCTCATCATTCGGGGCCGGCTGGAACGGACCGAAACCGGAGCCACCCCGGTGATCAATATTGTGGCCGAGAGAATGGATCCCCTGAAGATTGGTGCCGCCTCGATGAGCCGAGATTTCCGCTAGCTTCAAGTGCATGGGGCTTCTCCGCAACACCGTTTCTCGCCGGTTTCCTGTTCTTACCCGCATCGCCGATCTTGCGTTGGTCGGTGGCTTGGTACTTCGATTCGCCAACCGGCGGGGACTCATCAGCGACGAAACGGCCGCAAAGCTTGGAGCTCCAAGCAGCCCCGGCGGAACCGGTGTCTCGATCAGCGAGATGGCATTGGTCGGTGCAGCAACCCTGCGCTTGATAAAAGCTGCCAAAACCCGCGCCCGCCGCTAGGACCTAAACCTTCATCGACGGCCAGATGGAGGGTGGCAGATGAGGTTTGCGCTGGCGTTATTGTGGGCTGCCACCCTCTGCTCCTTCACGGTAGACGAGTCAGAGATAGAGCCGAATATGACCCTTTTCGATGAGGCCGCTGGCGCTGTCGTAGCCCTCATCGCCAGGTAAGAGCACTCGGTACTCGCCTTCTGGATCTGCCACACGAATGGTCTGGTACGGACGGCATTCTGCGGCCACGTCCATCACATGTTCGACAGAGGAAAACCGCTCCAGTGTCCGCAGCATGCGAATTGTGGGTGAGATCATCCCGAAGCTGCCGGTGGCGTGATGGGACAGTGCCTGGATTGGATTCACCCATTTCAGGTCCACGATTTCACCGTCGTCGTGGATAGCTTCCTGTCCTTCCGGCATTCGAGCAACGAAGAAGCGGGCATCGAAACGGCGAGGTGGCCCCAGCGGCGTGATGAACCGAGCCACTTCCTGCACCAACGAGCAATCGAAGCGAACATCATGTTGCTTCACCAACGACGCAAACGAATCGGGAGAGGCCCGTAGTTCAATGGCGAGATCCTCCACGGCCATCCCCGGAGATTCTCCCAGTAGGATCGTGGATTCCTCCAGCACCTCGCGGGCGGCAGCCACCCACCACGCCAACCCGCCTTCGTCCACCTCGAGTCGGCGAGAAGCCTCTACGTCGGTCAGGCGGTCGCAGGAGGCGAAGAGCGACGAATCGAAATCGGCGGAGTCCACTCGACCGCCGGGAAAGACCCAGGCATCGGGTGCGAAGGCCACCGTGGTGGTACGGCGAGCCATGAGTACCTGCAGGTCAGGGTGATCTCGCAAGAGCAGCACCGTGGCCGCAGGACTGACGGGCACACTATGGGCGCTGAACTCATCGGCTACCACCGCAAAATCCTAGCCGTGGTCAGAAGCACTAGCGGTTCGATGCAACAGGCGGAACTGCTCCGCCCAACAGGGAGAATTCCCCTTCTCCAAGTGAGATATCCCCACTTACAGTAGGCACAAGACCCGGATGCCGCCGGGTTGTCTGTACAGTCCCGGTTCGGTTGGCCTGGGGTCTCCTTGAGAGCCGAGCGAGTTTCATCTCGATGGGTGCGAGAGTCCTTCGCTCGGTCTCAGTGCCATATGGCCGAACCGGGACTGTCGCAGACGTCAAAATTGCAGGGGCGCTCGGTCGAGTGAGGCGGGTCGCTCTGACCGGCCGAGCGCACTGAAGTCGGGTCTTTCAGAGACGTTTGTGTTGGGGGATCAGCCGCTGGTACTTGTGATGCGCATCAGCACGGTCGCAGAGTCCACTGAGCGAGCCGCCAACTCATCCCAGGCCGTGTTTCCAGGGGCGCCGGGGGAAATCTCCGATGGTCGATCCAGGGCATAGAGCCGGAATTGCAGGTCACGCCGCCCATTCTGGAAACTCTCCAGACACGGGTTTCCCCAGCCGGGCTGGCCGTAGTCGTTCAGCGTCTCGAAAGAACCGCCCGGAAGGTCGCCTTGCAGCAGCTCCCCGGCAGCCGGATTCAATCCGGCCATGAGCCAAAGCAGTAGTGGGTTTTCCGGATCGGTCTGATCACTCAGGGTGATGCCGAGCTCCGCGGTACCGGCGGGAAGGTTGGACCATTCGAATCCGGGATGCAGGTTGTCGCCCGCACAGGTCGCCGAAACCGGTGTCTCACCTCCGGCGCCGAAATCCGGTGACGAAAAGGTCATCCCGTCGATCCCAACGCCTTGGTCTGGGGCCGAGGTTGGCGGGAGCGGACGAGTTGTGGTCGTCTGCCACGGCTGGGCCGCCGCCAGTTCCTTGCCGTCGTCTGCGCAACCGCTGGCAACGAGGAGCAGAATCCCCAGGACCGGAACCATGACAGCACGCCTCAGACAAACCGAATACATCAGGTCAGACATTAGTGCGGATCAGGCATCGGCCGCGGTCTACCCTCGCTTGCGTGTCCAGCCCGCGTCCTCGCTCGGTAGGTCGAGTCCGCCTCACCGTTCCTCGCCTCCGTTGGCGACCGCTGGGCGGCATTCTCGGGCCAGCCAAGGGCGATGCGGGGCAAAGCCTGGCGGCACTCGCTTTTAGTGCGGTCACCAGCGTGGTGGCCGGGCTTACACTGGCGAGTCAGGAGGAGAACTTTCGCACGCTCCCCGGTCTGTTGCTCTTCATCCCCGCCGCGATCGGCCTGCGGGGCAATGTCTTCGGCCCCTTGGGGAGCCGGCTGTCCACCACCATCCAGATGGGAACGTTCTCCTGGACCTGGCGGCGGGATTCAATCCTTGGCCAAAACCTCATCGCCGTCCTCGTGAACACTCTTGCGGCCAGTCTGGGCATCTCGGTCGTGGCCGAACTCTTGGCCCTATTTCTCCGAACCGCGGGGGTAGCGCCGATCGGTTTCGCTGACTTCGTGGTGGCCGGCGTATTGGGCGGGATTCTGGCATCGGTTGTGGTGCTCGGCTTCACACTGGCTTTGGCGCTGGCCGCCGTGCGCCTCGATCTCGACCTCGACAATGTGGTGGCACCCATGGTCACGGCGGCGAGCGATCTCATCACCCTGCCGGCGCTGGTGATTTCGTTGGGGCTGGTTCGTAAGGGAAACTCCACCGTCATCACGGCGGCCGTTCTTACGATTCTCACGATTCTCCTGACTCTATGGCTCCACCGTTCTGGGCTCACGATGGCTCGCCGGATTGTTGCCGAGTCGCTACCAGTGCTGCTGGTGGCAGGATCGTTGTCGCTCCTGGCCGGCGTTGCGATCGAGTCCTCGGAGGACCGACTCAGCTGGGTTCTGCTGGTACTCCTGCCAGGGTATCTCGGCACCGCTGGAGCCCTCGGCGGGATCCTCGCCAACCGTCTCGCCACCAAGGTGCACTTGGGATTGGTGGATTTCAGCTTCTGGCCGTCGGCGGCCGCCCGGTCTGATATGGCCTTCATCGCCGCGTTGGCAACGCCGATTTTCGCCCTGCTTGCTGGCATCGCACACGCAACTGCAACCGTGGCTAATCAAGAATCGCCGGGCTTGCTACTCCTGCTTGCCGTTGCTGTGACCGGTGGCTTGGCGGCCACAGTGTTCGTCCTGGCGGTTGCCTATTTCGGTACGCTCGCCACGGTTCGATTCGGTTTGGATCCTGACAACACCGGAATCCCGCTCGTCACCGCCACGCTCGATGTGGTGGGAGCTCTCTCGCTGGTCGCCGCTGTGGTTCTCTGGCGGGTGGCGTGACCCACCAATTCTTTGCTACCCATTCAATACGGTCCGCTCGCTCCTCTGCGATTGGGCCCCTCTCACCGAAAGTAAGGCACGCCCTCTGATGGACAGCCGAAACATGCGCACCATGCTCGCCGAGGCGAAGGACACGAGCGAACTCATGGTGGACTTGGCCTACGCCGCGCTCTACTTCAACGACCCGGACATGGCCGATGAAGTTTCCAGCCTCGAGACCAAACTCAACCAACTCGTCTACGACATGCGGGCCCTTTGCATCGTGGCCGTTCGCCATCCGCGCGAGGCCGAATCCATGGCGGCTGTTCTCCAAGTGGTGGCAGCGGTTGAACGTATCGGCGATGATGCCGTGGACATCACCCGCATTGTTACTCGCAAACTCGGCATCCCCCCGGAGCTTCTTCAAGACCTCTCTGTGGCCGAAGAAGTGAGTCATCGGCTGATGATCGCCCCGGGTTCCAGCTTTGCCAATCAACCGTTGCGGGCCTTCGAGTTGCCAACGTCGGTGGGTATGCGGGTTATGGCGGTGCGGCGGCAGCGTGACTGGATCGTGGACCCGGCCGGGGATTTCGTGCTTTGGGCCGACGACGTGCTGATCTTTCGTGGCTCCCCGGACGCCATCCCGAAGCTGCGCGAGCTCGCCGGAGCCCCGGAGTGGCGACCACCGATCATCGACGAACCCCGTGCTCTCACCGACCTCGACCGAGCGATCGACACGCTCGTGGAGATGAAAGATCTCTCCGAAGTTGCGGTTGGCTTGGCGTATTCCGCCTTGGTCCTCCAGGATCGAAGTCTGGCTGCAGAGGTCCGCCATCTCGAGGACCGGCTGGACGAGATGAACAATCGGCTGGAGCTCTGGGTGCTGCGATCGGCTGGCGAAGGTGTTGGTGATCCGGGCCAGCTGCGTGGCCTGCTGCAGCTTGGTCGAGCCGCAGAAGACATCGGTGATCAGGCCCAGCAGATGGTGTGGCTGGTGGAGAAATCCTCCGAACTTCATCCGGTGCTGGGGATGGCGCTCGGTGACGCCGATGACGTTGTGTTCCGCCTGCCCATTGGCGGCGAGAGTCGAATGGATGGCGTCACGCTGCAATCGCTGCGGCTTCCCGTAGAGCCCGGGTTCACCATCCTGGCGATCGAGCGTGACGATCGCTATCAGTACCGGCCTCGAGGCTCGGCCCGGCTCAAAGCCGGTGACCACATCCTGGCGAGCGGCCCTGAGGAGGGGCAAGAGGCCTTGGCCGCCATGGCCGGCTGGCGCATGGTGGAGGACGAGGAGAACGGCGAGGTCGAGCTAGAGCCGCTGTTTGATTGAGGCCGTTACCCGTCGATGCTGCGTGGGCGGTAGGCGCGCAGCGGCTCAGTTCCTGGGTGGCGGAGGGGTGAAGCTGGGCGGTGGCGGACCGCCTCGGCCGACTTCGAGTTCGATCTCGGGATCGTTCAGGGGAACGGCCCCCAAGTCGGGGATCATCTCGTCCACTTTCACCGTCTCACGTTCGGTGCTGGAAACGGTTGGCGGCGCCGGCAGAGGCCGAATGGTGCGCTGCTGGGGAGAGCGATGAGGCTCGGAAGCGGCTTCCTTGACCATTTCGGAAATCCCGCCGATCGCACCCATGGCGGCACTCATATCGGCCGGAAGGAAGATCTTGGTGGCGTTGCCATCGGCCATATGGGCTAGCGTTTCGAGATACTTGATCGCGATCACCCGATCGTCGGTGCCGGCTTCCTGGATGGCGGAGTACACGCGATGCACCGCCTCAGCTTCGCCCTCGGCCACCACGGTCTGGCGGTAACGCTCTGCTTCTGCCCGTAGCTGGACTGCTTGAGCCTCACCTTCGGCGTTGAGAATGTCTCGGGTCTTGCGTCCCTCCGCCGACAGGATCGCCGCCTCCTTCTCGCCTTGGGCGCGGGTGACAGCAGCCTCTCGACTGCCGAGCGCCTCGGTCACAACGAGCGCGCCGGGTTCGCTCCGCCTTCATCTGTTCGTGCATGGCGTGCATGACGTCGGCCGGAGGATCGATGCGTTGGATCTCTACACGGACCACACGGACGCCCCACTTATCTGTGGCATCGTCCAGTATCTGACGGAGAGCGCTGTTCACACGCTCGCGGGACGTGAAGGCCTCATCCAGGGTCATCTCGCCGATGACATTGCGAAGGTTGGTCTGGGCCAACTTGGTGACCGCCAATTGGAAGTTGGAGATGTTGTAGAGCAGGCGTTGGGGATCGGTGGGCTCGAAATAGACCACGGCGTCCACCGCCGCGGTTACGTTGTCCTGTGTGATGACCTCCTGCGGCGGCACGTCAATCACTTGCTCCCGCATGTCGACGGCCCGCAGCCGATCGACGAACGGAATGATGATGCGCAAGCCAGGCGACACTGTCTCTTTGAATTTGCCGAGACGCTCAACCACGCCCTTCTGGTAGGGCTGAACGATCCGGACTCCCATGGCGACGGTGACCACGGCCGCGAGGACCAAGATGATGAGAATGCCTAATAGGGCTGGTAACACTACGGTTCCTTTCAGTGCCGTGCTAGGACGGCAGTTCCTTCAACGACTCGGTGAAATAATCGGCCTCCACCACAACCCGATTACCCTTGACTTCGATTATTGTGACGGCGGCGCCAGCAGGCAGGGCAGTGCCAGTCTCGGTCATGGCGGTCCAGACTTCGCCACCAACTTTGACCTGGCCGGTGACGTCACCACTACCGATCGCCCGGATCACGGTGGCGTTGTGGCCCACCAGCCGGTTGGCGCCGAAGCCCATCGGATCGGGGAGATCCAGGTCAAGCTTGGCGGCCAGCGGCTTAACCGCGAAGAACGAGATACCCGACGCCACTGAGAAGATGAGCCATCCCACCAAGACAGGAGCCCCTGCCAGACTGGCGATGGATGCCACCGCAGCACCCACCGCAAATGGGAGCAAAAGAACGTGCCGGCTACCGCCGCCTCACCGATTCCGAACCCCGCCGCGGCAAGGGCCCAAATGATGGCCCAGACGAAAGAGTTGTCCATTGTTCAATCCTACTTGATGCTTGAAGCGAGGGGAGGCCCGGCCCGAATCGACGCCCGCCGCACTTCGACCCATATCCTCACAGGCGTGGCGAGATTGATGTGTATCCATGCCCACCCCGATGACGAGGCCTCAAAAGGCGCGCCCACAATCGCCAAGTACGTTTCGGAGGGTCACGAGGCCAGTCTGATTTGTGCCACCGGTGGCGAGGAGGGCGACATCCTGAACCCGGCGATGGACCGGGACGAGATCCGGGCGAATCTTCCCGCCATCCGGCTGGCGGAGTTGGCCGCATCGGTGAAAGCGATCGGTTACACCGAGCACGTGATGTTGGGCTACCGAGATTCCGGCATGCCGGATACCGACGGCAACTACAACCACCAGTGTTTCGCTCAAGCCGATCTCGACGATGCCATCGGGCGATTCGTAGCCGAGATACGCCGCTTCCGACCCCACGTGATCGTCACCTATGCCGATGATCAGCAGGGCTATCAACACCCCGATCATCTGCGGGTGCACGATATTTCACTGCCCGCATTCGATCGGGCTGGCGACCCGAGCTGGTATCCCGAAAGCGGTGACCCGTGGGAGCCCAAGAAGCTGTATTACTCCATATGGTCACGCGCCCGGATCGTGGCATGGGATGCCAAGTACACCGAGCTCGGGCTGGAGAGCCCCTACGATGACAAGTGGTTCGTGCGCCCGAACATGGACAGCCGGATATCCACAAAGGTGAACATCGAATCGTTCTTCCCCGTGCGGACTCAGGCGCTTCTTGCCCACGCCACCCAAATCGATCCGGCCGAGAAGTTCTGGTTCGGTCTCCCTGATGCAGATGCCGCATCCGCTTATCCCTTCGAGGATTTTGTTCTGGCGCTGTCGCGCGTCCCAACGAGCCAGTACGAGACCGATCTCCTCGAGGGCATCACGGGGGAAGCGGAGTAGTGACCTTCGACGCTGATTGGCTCAACGCAGCCATCGCCAGCTCCGCCGATCGCCAGCCCACCGGGCTCCACGGCAGCGCCGCATTGTTGAGAGGCAAAGCCCCGCTCCTTACCATTAGGACCGAGGATGGTCGGATCGTTGGTGAAGCCGCCGGTACTCCCGAATGTGATCTGCCGTTCACCCAGGGTCAGATCGACGCTTTCAGGGCGGGGGAGCTGAAATTGGCGGTGGCCTACATGCGCGGCGATTTGAAAGCGACCGGCTCGACGGCCGCGATCATTGCGGTTATCGATGCATTGGATTTCCTGAACGCGTCGTAGGTTTCACCGGCGCCCGGCGCTCTGGTAGGACAGCCCTGCTAGGACAGCGGTTGATCTGGTCCGTCGCACGCACCCCAGAGCCCCACCCCAGCGTCGCGGGCGGAGTTTCGGAGCCGGGTGAATTGGCCGCGGTACGTGGTGTTTGGCTCGAAGAAGAGTGTGTCGGCGAAGCCGTTGGTCAGGAGCCACTCGTTCACAAAGAGTTCGCCGTCGGTGGTGTTGGGGTCGGAGCGATAGAGATAGAGAAGCACCCGCCCGAACCGATCGCGAACCTCGGTATCTCGTTCGATTCGGACGACCGAATTGATGGGAAGGAGACCTTTGAGAGCAGCGGACGCTTCGGCCCCGTAGCACTGGACTGGTGTGTCTCGGCTGACCGACTCTGGAGTATCCACGCCGATCAGGCGAACCCGTTCTTCCTGGCCATCGATGATGAGATCGACGGTGTCACCATCGATGACGAATTCAACGACGGCGGTCTCGGCGGTCCCGGTGGAAAGCGGGGCGGATGAGGTGTTGGCCCACCAGCTGAACGCGAACAGGACAACACTGGCGGCGGCGGCGCTGATCACCAGGATGCGGAGAAACCTCACGCCGCCATTCTGGTGCGGCGAGGGGTGGATTGCAGGTGCCGACGAGGATCTGAGAAGTCCAGTTCCAACCGCTGTTGGGCGGGGCCCTCGGTCTTCTCATGCAGGATCGAACGAACCCGGGCCAACCCGGCTCTACCGACGGCCTTGGTTTCTTCGCTGAGTTCCCACGGGTAGGCGGCCCGAGGGCGACGGGGGAGTTGGGCTTGCTTCATAACTCCATCATCGTCAGGGGGTGTGACAGTAACGAAAAGCGCCCTGACAAGGGAAAATCGAAGACTCGGTGCGGGTCTCGGTCCCGCCTTGAAAGCCCCCGGGAAGCGGCGCGGGGGACTATGGTGCAAGCGTGGTCATGTGGATCATTGTTGGTGCACTCGCCGCCAGCGCGGCGCTTCTCGGTGCCTTCGTCGCGCTGAGCGAGCGGCGCCATCGGCGTATTCGGCGGCGGGTTGGACGGTTGGACCAAGGTCCAGCTCCCGATATTGCCTACCGGGCCGTGGTCAATGCGCGCTCGGCCTTTACGCGCTCGGTCCAGGCGTATGAAGAAGCCATAGCGTCGGCTCCCACGACCGCCGCTTTGACGGGGATCGGTGATGCCGCCATCGGTGCCGAGATCCAAGTCATGGAGCGGAAGAAGGACCTTCGTCGAGCCCGCCTCATCGAAGCGCAACAGACCTGGGAGAAGGTACGCCCCGCGTCCGGTCCAGATTCGCCGGTGAATGTCTGGATCGGCACCGGTGAACTCTATGGGTGCTCATTTGGGCTGGTCGGCTTCGAGTCGGCGATCCTACGGGTCGAGCATGCCCTCGACCCCACCTGCTGGGTTGTCCTCGAGAGCCGGCGTCTCCGGCTGGGTCCTGCCTTGGGCGGGGAACGGCTCCGTTTGGGAGTTCTCGTGGAAGGGGCAAGGATAGAGCAATTGACGGCCGTGCTGCAGGCCGCGATGGGCAGCCCGGAGGTCGCTCTTCGACCCGGATTTTCACTGGTCCGCCTACTGGGAGAGAGCCGGGCAAAGGGCCGGTCGGTCCTCAAGGCCCTGCGCCGGGATGCGAAATCCACCGAGACCGTCTACCAGTCGGGGATCAGTGATCTTCCCCGACGAGACGTACTCAGTTACCTCGCGGCCGAGCGTGGGTTGGACCTCGGCGATACCCACGCCGGTCTTGCCAAACCGTCAAAGTCGATCAATCTGCGAATCGGAAGCGCGGGGCCAGCATTCCTGGTGGGGGCCTGGGCGGGTCGCCGGCCTTCGGCCCGTGTGCTCGCCGGTTCCAACCATCAGCAATGGGTTCGCCATTTTCGCTAGCGAAGTGGTAGCCAATCGGCCACCTTCTAGGCGATGGGCAGGTAGGCAACGATCAGGTCATCGATGGTGATGTCGGTTTTCTCCAGCCCTACCGGCAGTTCATCGATGTCGGTGGCCTTGTCGTTCCACTCGTCATCGATGTCGATCAGACTGTCGGCCAGGTTGGCTTCGAGTTCCTGAAGGTTCGCGGTCTTTTCGTCGAGGCGGTTCAGCGCCGTTTCTACGCGGTTCGCCGAGCTTGCCGCTTGGCGTCGACCGCTGCTCATTCGTCGGGCCGCCGTGGCCAAGGACCGGGACCGGGACCGGCCGCCAAGGAGACCACCCAGGATCGATGTTCCCAGGTTGACGATTTGATTCTCCCGGCGTCCCTGCGACTCGGTTTCGGCCTGACGAACCCGGTCCTCGGCTGCGGCGATCTGGTCCTGAATTCGGTCCATCTTGGTTTCCAGCTTGGCGCGGAGCTTGGCGGCATCGGCATCACTGGCATCGTCGGCTGCCACAAGGCAGCGCCCTTCGAACGCATCGCGAGTTTCGCCCGGGCGGCTATAAAGCTTGAGGGCGGGGTTCTTGAACAGTTCGATTTGCTCATTGGCGTACAGCCTGTTCTTGAGGGCCGTCGCGGCGGATTTGAGTGCTGTCTTCGTGATGTTGAACTCGGGGACAACGTACACCGCACCCTCAGGGGCGGCCGCCACGAAGTCGCGGTCGTCGAAGTCGACTTCGATCAGTGCATCGGCGTCGAACCCGTCGATCCCGGCGGGGATGATCGCCTCCCACTCCTCGATATGGCGGAGGTCGGCCTTGGTGTCGTCGAAGAGCAGTGAAACGCGGGCGGCGATCACCGGCGTGAGTTTCTTGCTACCGGCGGTTCCTCCGGCGGCCGCCAGCCACGGTGCGGCGCTGGACACGTACCGGACCGGAGTCTCCGGCGGCACGGTGAGCGCCATGCTGGACTCGTTGTCCCCGAGCTCTTGGACTGCCGACGGGGTAGGAGCTGAAGTTGCGGCTCGCTCTCCGTCAGCGTCGGTACTGGGAGCACCAAGCGTTCCCACCTTCTCCGCCATCAGCGTCTTGATCTGGTGGCTGGAGAGCGGCCCGGCCAGGTAGCTCATGGCCCACCTTGTGGTGAACAGCGGCAGATCTGATGCTCTGGTGGTTCGAAGGATGAACTGTCGTTTGTCGAGGCCACTGATCTGGGCCTCCAACGCCGCCATGTTCACGGTCCCATCCGCAGCCCGTAAGCCATCCATGAGGCGATTCTTGTCCTGTTCGGTTTGGAGTCGTCCGATCATCCAAGTGCCGGCGTTGGAGATCGCTTTGTAGTCCAAGTCCACCGGATTCTGGGTGGACAAGACGAGGCCGATGCCAAAAGCTCGGGCCTGCTTCAAGAGTGTAAGAATCGGTTTCTTTGTGGAAGGATTCCCTACGGGCGGCGCCAGCCCCATCACCTCGTCGATGTAAATTAGACAACGAAGCTGGCCGGTGCCGGACTGCGTGCGCATCCATGAGATCACCCGGCTGAGCAGGATGGTGATGGCGAAGTGGCGTTCGCTTTCGTCGAGGTGACCGAGCGATACGACGGCGGCTCTGGCGTTTCCATCGGCATCCCACAGCATCGTTGCGGGATCCATGGCGGCACCCGTTGCCCAGGCTGCAAAACCGGGTGACGCCAAGAGGCCGTTGAGTTTCATGACCAACGCCTGACGGTCCTTTGGTGGGAAGAAGGTGTCGATATCCAACACACCGAGCTTCCTCATTGGCGGATCGAGCAATTGTCCGAGCAGTAGCCCGAGGTCGAGGGTCTCGCCGTTGTTCCAGGCCCTACTGATCAGATTGGCGAGAAGAATGTGTTCTCGCCCCGAGAGCGGGTCCGAGTTCACGCCGATGAGACCGAGCAGGCCGCTGACCGTTGCGTCCACCTCGTCTTGGCGAGCTGCTGGGTCCTCGGTGGCAGGGGGAGCGAGGCGGCCGAGCACATCGAGCGGAACCCCCGATGTTGCTCCGGGGGTATAGATGACCGGGTTGGCCGCGGTTTGCAACTGGCGAATACTGGTGCCGTCCAGCCCCCATCCCTTGAGTCCCTTCGACCACATCGCTGCTGTTGAGGCCGCCAGTTCGGCGGTGGAAGTGCCTTTTACGCGGGCGTCGCCCTCGTCCATCCACGGCTCAAACGATGCCGCATCGAGGTCGGGGAACGTCAGGGCCAGGTTTCCGAGATCGCCTTTTGGATCGATCGCCAACACCGGGACGCCAGAGAGGAGCACTTCTTCCAAAAGGACCATCCCCAGCCCGGTCTTTCCCGACCCGGTCATTCCAACGATCACGCCATGGGTCGTGAAATCGGCACTATCCAAGAGGACCGCCGATCCATTTCGGTCACCGGTGGTTGCGTCTAGCCCTTCTCCTACATGTAATTCTCCGGGCATCTTTTCTGTCGCCATATGAACATTCTGATACGAGAACCGGCCGGTTCAGAGAAAACAGGCCAAATTTAGGGCACAATGTTTGGACACCCACTCGAAAGGAAACACGACATGGGTTTTATTGACAAGGCAAAAGACGCTCTCCACGGCGTTACTGACAAGGCCGATGACCTGCGGGAATCCGTTGGCGGCAAGATTGAGGAAGGTATCGACAAGGCTGCCGATGCTGCCAACTCTGCCACCGGTGGAAAGTTCGAGGATCAGCTCGAGAAGGTCAAGGACCTAGCCGACAAGATCGACGGTCACCCCGACGGTCACCCAGAAGCAGAAGCAGAAGCCGAGACCGGGACCGAGACCCCGACCGAGTAAAGCTCCCACAGAATCGCACCAGCGCTGCCTTCGGGTGGCGCTGTTTGCGTTTTCGGAGTGTTTGCGTTTCGGAGTGGCCAATGGTTGGTGGGCCTGCTGGTGTGAGGCCTGCACTACTGGTCAGAGGGATTCCTGAGTACGAGCAATTCGAGGAGTTGCAAATCTCCCGCATCCACGGTGGCGTTCACTACGGACCTGAAGTCATCGTTGTTCAGCTGCCAGTTGGCAAAGACCTCGGCAAAGTCGCCGGCGCCAGTTTCGAAGTCGGCGCCACCGCTCGTCGGCCACCACGCGGTTCCATCGGCGGCATCCCGCTCGGCCAGCCAGGCTCGTCGCTCGTCACCGGTATTCAAGGTCACGTCTACCGCATGGCCAAGTTCATGGGCCAGAACCCGCGCCACCCGGGCGGCATCGTCACCGTCCTTAACGAAGACCTCGATCCTTTGCTGTTCGCTCCAAGTGTAACCCGAGGCGCTTCCTCGTGGCGTGAGGAAGGCGATCTCCCAGCCCTGCAACTCCGATCGCCACGGATACCGGATCATCTCCAGCCCCTCCGCAGCCACCTCCTGGATCACGTCGGTCTCGTAGCCGACCACACCGGCACCGTCTCGAAGTTCGAATGCCAGGGGTTCCACCGGTGCCGTGGGGATGGCCGCCTCCATGCTGGAGCGGTAGACCCCGAGAATCGCGAGGCAGGCTCCCAAGGCGACGGCTCCGGCGGAAAGAAGCGACGAGAGCTGAATCGCTCGTTCGTTGAGGCGTTGCCGACGAAGGAGGGACCGCTCATCCTCGGCAGTCCACGACGACGGTGGAGCGGGGGAGGGGGTAGCGGCGGTCATGATCGGTCAGCGACGGAGGTTGGTCGTCCCCGATCGGATCGACGCCAAACGCCGTCACCTTGAGGGAAGGATGGTGAACGTCCATTTCCCACTCACATGCGGTTACCCCGGGCGCGAGGGCTGGGCGAATTAACCCATTGAAGGGTTCGCCGGACTGCTCAAGGCAGCTGCCGACGGGCCGATACCTGAACCGTGAGCAATAAGCGGAAAAACAAGCAGCGCGGCACTGCAATGATCGAGTTTGTGCTCATCGCGCCCATCTTGTTTGGCGTGCTGTTTGCCATAATCGAATTCGGGTGGACCTACTACCAGATTCTCGATACGCGCCACGGTGCTCGGGAAGGTGCCCGCCTCGTTGCAGTCAACTACGCCCCCGGTGGCGTTACCGGTGCCACCCAGCGCGATGCCCTGATCGCCGAGATCTGCGCCCGGGTGGAAGATGCAACCGGAACACGGGTGGAGATCACCTTCGCCGACACCACCAAGACCGACGCCGGCGACACCGCCGTGGTTCGGGTGGAGCGAGACCTCGTGCAGCTCACCAATTTCTACGACGTCTTCCTAAACAGCGTCACTCCCTCCAGCGACGTTACGTTCCGCCTTGAGCGTGACGCCAGCTGGGCGGAAACCGGCGGCGCTCCGCAGGCCTGCCCATAATGGCTCCCGGTAAGCCCACGCCGGAGACTGAGCGCGGCACGGCCCTTGTTGTAACCGTGGCAGCGATTGCTGCGATGTTGCTTTTTGCCTCGATCATCGTGGACGTCGGATTCGTAATGCTCGCGCGTCGCCAAGATCAGTCCGCCGCCGACGCCGCTGCTCTGGCTGCGGTGGGCGATCGCTACTCCGAAGATGCCTTTGCAGCCACTGTTCTCGAGGTCCTGAATCTCAACATCCCCGATGCAAACTTTGAACTCTTCCACCTCGACGGCTGCGCCTCCGAAACTTTGGAGGCCCAGTGGGTCGAGTACCCGAGCTACAGCTGTTTGGCCCACAACCGGCAGTGGAACGAAGTGCGAGTGCGGGTCCCCACCCAGGTCTACCGAACGGCACTGGGAAAACTCGCCGGGATCAATGAGATCGAACACACCGCCTTTGCTCAAGCTGGTGCTGGCAAGAAGGTGGCAGTCTTTCCCTTTGCGATAGAGGCCGGTGCATCCAGTTACGAATGCCTGAAGAGCGGAGCAGGCAACACCAGTGATTGCTCGGGAAGTAACGAGGGCAACTTCGGCAATCTGAACTTCTACCACTTCGGCGATCCTGCCGATGGCACTACCACCAGCTGTAACCAGCCCAAGGACAAGTTCATGGTGAATGTGGCCCAGGGGCTGGACCACGACCTGCAGCTCTATGACGGAACTGCGGTAACGGCGGGCACGGAGTTGGGCCTCTGCGGTGATTCCACCAAGGCTCCGGTTCCCAGCGGCGCCGAAGGTGGAACCGGTAACACGCCTCAGGTGATCGCCAAAGGTATTTGGGACATCGCCGACGACGGCGTTGCAGGAAACGGGCAACCGTTCCCAGATGACCGACCGGCCCGCCTTCTCCGGCTGGGCACGTTGCCGAGTTTCACTTCCTATGAAGTTGACACTGGCTATGTCATCGACGACACGCCCCTTTGGGCGTTCATCAACCCCGATCTCAATGTAAGCGGTGCCGACGTGCCGAGGTCTTGCTGGGCTGACCAGTTCGTTGGAGGCTACGACTTCACCACTGCGGGAAATGGCTCTAACAACATGGACACCGGTGGGATGAACTGGCCGGACAATGACTACGGCATGACGAGCCTGCCGCCCGAACTGGCGACCTACTTCATTCCCCCGGCACCGGCGGATCCCACCAACCCCCCAATCAGCCGCCCGAACCGAATGATCAAGCTGATCGAACGATGTTTTGCTCACTATCAAGGCGTTGAATGGGATGACAGCGGGCTGTTCACCGGCAACGACACACACTGGAACACGGGCTGCGCTGTCGCTGGCATGGGTTGCACCGATCCGGTGTTTTCCCGGGATAGCGACGTGAACGACAACATCTTCGACATCCAGGAATCGCCTCGCTTCGGCTATGTCCCTGAGCTCTTCCCGAGCGTCGCGTTGGGCAACTCCCTCGTCCGATTTGCTGCCTTCCGCGCGATCTATCTTCAGCGGATGGTTACCGGGACCGGCTACGGGTACCACGATCCCGGGATGGCAACGGCTCCAACCTGGGGCGGCAAGGGCGTTCCGCCAGAGGTCTACTCAGGTACCACCAAAAAGGTTGTTGCCATGACCGCCTTCGTATTCCCCGCCGGAATCCTGCCAAACAAGCTGGCCGATCCCGATGCGGCAACCAAACTGGGCACGAACGTCGCTGTAGAGCTGACCCGATGAATTATCTCCACAGCGAAACGATGATCGAGAGGCTCCGCCGTCAGCGGGGTGTCGCAGCCGTTGAAGTGGCAATGGTTCTCGCCGTGATAGCGATCCCATTGCTTCTGGCAATGGCGGCATTGGAGGACTCTGCAGATGACGTCATCGGCGAAGGTGGCGTCCGCGTTGGAACGCCCACTGAGTGTTCCGACGTTTGCTGAGTGCGGCCATTGGGGTATGGGGCAAATGTGCCTGACCAGCTATGTCGCTGGTCCTATTGAAAAGTCTTGCAGTTCGGCCGATTCAATAAGAATGGACAGTGCGGCGCCCGAAAGGGAAAAGGATCGGCCATCATCGTAACGGTGGCCGCGATTGCGGCGATGATGCTTTTTGCGTCGATCGTCGTGGACGTGGGCTATGTGATGCTGTTGCGCCGCACCGATCAGGTTGCGGCGGACACCGCGGTCCTTGCGGCTGTCCAGGACCGTTACGACGAAGCCACGTTTGCGGCCACGGTCCTCGAAATGTTCAATGCCAACGTGACCGAGGGCGGAGCGTTTACGTTGGCGGAGCTCAATACGTGTGCAATGCCAGTTCCGAGCGGCTGGTCGACCTACCCCAACTACAACTGCCTTGCTCACGATGCGTCTTATGGTGAGATCCGGGTGCAGGTTCCCCCCCGGGAATATCAGACCACACTCGGCCGACTCGGTGGTGTGAACACGATCAGCCATACCGCCTTCGCCCAATCCAGCACTGGCTCAGTGTCCGACGTGCTTCCCTTTGCAATCCCGGCCGGCGCAGGAGACTACGAGTGTCTCAAGGACGGGTCGAAGAGCACGGAGTGCACCGGCTCTACCAACGGGAACTTCGGCAATGTGGACTTCTATACCTTCGGCGGCGGTTCAGACGGCACAACCAAGCGCTGCAACGGCCCCAAGCAGATGTATTCCTTGAACGTTGCTCAGGGCCTGGATCACGATCTGGAGATCTGGACCGGCGGTACCAGCGTTTGGGAACAGAACGCCTGTAACTCGGGCGGAGCCGTTCCCAACGGAGCAAATTCCTCCACCGGCAATACACCGAACTTTCTGGCCGAGGGCATGTGGTCCGATGACACATTCCCCGATGGCGGTCCGGCCCGGCTTCTGCGAACCAGCAGCCTCGCTCCAGCGACGAGCTTCACCCTGGATGGTGCCGTGGTGGACGATACGCCAATCTGGGCTTACATCGACCCGAACCTGACGAACACCGATGACGTTCCCCGGTCCTGCTGGCGCGATCAGTTCGTCGGTGACTTCAACGACTCGCTGCCGCTCAGCAATTCCAATAACATGGATCGGGGCGGCATGGACTGGCCCGATGACGACGGCATCATGTCCGACCTCCCCATCGTAGTCAGCGCCTACCTGATCCAATACGAGCGCAGCGACCGCATGGTGAAACTGGTGGAACGGTGCCTGGCGCACTACCAGGGCCAAGCCTGGGATGACGGCGGCAGCTTTGCCGGCATAGACCCCCATTACAACACCTGCAACGGCGCGTGTGATGATCCGGTTTTCAGCAGGGACAGCAACTCCGACGATGGGATGTTTGACATCCAGGATTCACCGCGCTTCGCCTATGTTCCTCAACTTCCCGTCGGTGAAGCCCTCGGCAACAACGGGAACGTCCATTTCGCGGCCTTCCGAGCCGTCTACCTCCAGCGCATCTACGCCGACAACAATGCCACGGAAGTGCTCGATCCGGGCATGGCATCGGCGGGCGTGACCTCCTACTACTCCTCTTCGGTAGCTACCACGACAACAACAACGACCACCACCACGACCACCACCACGAGCAACGGCAACGGCAAAGGCAAAGGTGGCAATGGTGGCGGCAATGGCGGTGGTAACGGTGGCGGCAATGGCGGTGGAGGCGGAGGAGGCAACATGTCCTTCTTGACTTCTCGCGGCAACCAAATTCGGGGAATGACCGCCTTCGTCTTCCCGCCCGGAATTCTCCCGTCCGGTCTGGCTGATGATGATGCGGCGACCGCGCTGGGAGCGAACCGGTTCCTCGAACTCACCCGCTAAGGACACATCCTCAACTAGAGCGGCATCTCCGGCCCGAACGAGGGTGTGCAGCGAACTGGGCTAGGATGAGAGGTATCGCAGGAGGGGCGAACAATCCGAGTCTCGCATCCCTGCCTTTGTTCTCTGGAGGCCGCCGTGACCGAGGTACTTGATCCCACCCAACGAGACGAAGCGCTCAAGCTGATCGATGCCGGGCTCGGCGGACTCACCACCCGCAGGCTTGTTCCCTCCGATGAAGTGACGGACCTGCTGCTGGACGTTCGTGCACTGCTTATCCCACCCGCTGTGGTGCTCCCAGGGCCCGACAACTAAGCAGGCATCTATTGCATAGTGTCCGTCCAGTTGTTGGCGGAGCGGTCGTCGGTGTCGATCCCGAAACGTGCTAGGTAGGCTTTCTCCTCAACGAAGTTACTGAGGAGTAAGGCAGAAACATGGCAGATTTGGGATTTGACGGCAGCGTCGCAATTGTCACTGGTGCCGGTGGGGGACTGGGCCGCGAGCATGCATTGGAGTTTGCCCGTCGGGGCGCTCGGGTGGTGGTCAACGATCTCGGTGCCTCGCTCGACGGCAGCGGGGCCGTCTCGGATTCCCCGGCCCATTCGGTGGTGAAGGAAATCGAAGCGCTCGGCGGCGAAGCTGTTGCAAACGGGGACTCGGTGGCTACCAAAGAAGGCGGCGAGGCCATCGTGAAGTCCGCCATCGACGCTTTTGGTCGAGTGGACATCGTGGTGAACAACGCTGGCATCCTGCGTGACAAGACGTTCCACAAGATGACCGATGAGCTGCTCAGCCCAGTCATCGACGTCCACCTCAAGGGGGCGTTCTATGTCACCATGCCGGCGTGGCTGCATTTTCGGGAGCAAAAGAGCGGTGTGGTGATCAACACCTCTTCCAATTCCGGGCTTCTCGGCAACTTCGGACAGGCCAACTATGCAGCCGCAAAGATGGGTCTTGTAGGTCTCACGCGCGTCCTGGCCGCCGAGGGGGCCAAGTACGGCATTCGGGCCAACGCCATCGCTCCTGTTGCGCTGACTCGCATGACCGAAGAACTCCTCGGGAGCCTGGCCGAGCAGTTGGACCCCAAACTGGTGAGCCCCCTCGTGATGTATCTCTCGCACCCGGACTGCCCCGCCAGCGGCAACGTCTACTCCGCCGCGGGCGGCACTATCGCTCGGTTCTTCATCGGCCTCACTCAGGGCACGGCACGCGGCAACACCATCACCGCCGAGACGGTTCGTGACGATTGGGAGGCCATCAACGACGAGGCTGGCTACATCGTTCCCGCCAACCCGGCGGAGGAGTTCCTGAAGCTCGCCGAGCAGTGGAAGGCCTAACTCTCCGGAGACTCTGAGAGGTGCTGTTCGGCGAAGGTCGTCCAGTGCTTGTAGTCCACCTTGCCGTTGGCCGCTCGGTCGAGCGAAGTCACTGCGAGAACATGGCGAGGCGCCTTGTAGTGAGCAAGCTGGCTCTTCACGAAGCTGATGAGCTCGGCCTCGACCGGGGGATTGTGCCCAGCAACCACCGCAGCGACGCGCTGGCCAAACCGGTCATCGGGGATACCAACCACAATCGCATCGGCGACATCCGAATGGCGTTTCAGCGCTTCCTCTACTTCTTCGGGAAAGACCTTTTCTCCACCGGTGTTGATGCAGACCGAACCGCGCCCAAGAAGCGTGATTGATCCGTCGGCTTCTACGGTGGCGAAGTCTCCTGGTACCGAGTAGCGCACTCCGTCGATGGTTGGAAAGGTGACGGCTGTCTTCTCGGGGTCTTTGAAATAACCCAGCGGAACCCGCCCGGCCACGCCGACGCGTCCGATTTCACCGGACCCGGGTTGGACGATTCGGCCGTCCTCGGTGATCACGGCGGACTTCTTGCTCAGCGAGAAGCTGGCGGTCTTGGCAGAGCCGTCCTTCGATGACACCGACGAGCCGATACCGACTGCTTCGGAACTGCCATAGGTGTCCACGCAGAGCAGTTTGGGATTGTGGGCCATCAGGCCGGATTTGGAAGCCGACGACCACATCACCCCGGACGAGATGACCACGCGCAGCGTACTGATGTCCCAGCGGTCGGGCTGGGCATCGAGTGCCTCCAGCATCGGTTTGGCGAAGGCGTCGCCGACGATGAAGATGCTCTTGACCTTGTATTGTTCGACGGCCGCGAAAATCTCGGCGATATCGAGTTTGCGATTGGTCATCGTCACGATGGTGCCGCCGAGACTGACTGTTGTGAGGGTATTGAAAAGCCCCGTGCCGTGCATGAGGGGGCACGCCGGAATGCTCACCGGCCCTGGCCGTTCGATTACTCGAGCCATCGCGGCGGGGGACAGGCCCTCTGCGGTGAAATCGGGTTGGTCCGGAAGCGCCACCTTGTTCTTGGAATCGGTGACCACAAACAGATCGTCCTGACGCCACATCACGCCTTTCGGCATCCCGGTAGTGCCGCCGGTGTAGAGCAGGACCAGGTCATCGCCGGACCGGCCCCGTTCGTTTTCTGCACGCTCGTGGGGCCCGTTGGCAACGGCATCGGTGTAGGGGATGGCCCATGGTGGGCACGCTTGGGTCCCATCGTCCACCCAGATCCAGGTGTGTACACCGCTCGTGCGAGGTCGGACTTCGCTCACCGTGGCAGTGAAGGAGCCGTGGAATACCACCACCTCCGCATCAGCGTTCTGCCACAGATAGACCAGCTCGTCAGGCCCATACCGGTAGTTCGTGTTCACGTGCACCAACGATGCTTTGGAGCAGGCGAAGAAAAGTTCGAGGTAAACGGGGTCGTTGTAGAGATAGAACGCCACGGACCCCTGATGAGCGCAACCGGACGCGAGCAGGTGGTGAGCAAGGTTGTTGGATCGTTGCTCGAAGCTCCTCCACGTAGTGGTCTGGTTCCCGTGGACCAACGCTGCTTGGTCGGGCTGAGCCTCCGCAACCGACTCCCATATCGACGCGAAGTTCCAACCGTTCATCGGCCCACTCTAGAGCGGTTGGGCGGTGAGCGAGCCTGTGCTCAGAGTTGACCTCGGACGACGGAGGCTCCGCCGTGGGTCGGATCGCCATCGTCTCGTTCCAGCGAGATATCCACGATGGGGAAATCATGAACGTCAACGCCATCGGGTACAACGAATGTTCCGTCGGCGCTGATCTTTCCGAGGGAATACATGCCCTCCACGCGGGTATCGATGACCCAGAGCTCGTAGAACTCGTCGTCAGCGACGGCACCAAGATCGTGAGACAAATCGATCTGAAGGGTTTGTCCGCTGCCAGATGCCAGGACGGTGGCGGTACCGAAGGGTTCACCAGTTTCGAGTGCGGCGAGGTCCACTTGCCCGATCGTGGTTGATGAATCGCCAATCTCGCCAATGACCACCGCCACCAAAACAGCAGCCGCTATTGCGCCGAGAAGTGCACCAACCGGTCGGCGGCGTTTCCGATGGTGGTCGAGCGACGTGGTGACCGTGTGGTCCTGAGGTGGCTGCGATACGTCGGCGCTGAGAGTGGCTTCGATACCGATCCAAATCTCGGCGGGGGGAGCATCGAAGACCGGTTGGTCTGCACCTAAACGATTCTTCATCTCCTTCAGAAGCTGCAACGTTTCCTGATCGTTTGCTTCGGATTCATCTATGCCGAAGCGGTCATTGTGCGACATCGCTCTGCTCCAGTTCTGCTCGTAGCTTCAAAAGCCCTCGGCGCATATCGCTCTTAACCGTTCCCAGTGGCAGTCCGGTCTCTTCGGCGATCTGTTGCTGCGTGCGATCGCCCCAGAATGCCAGCGTCAGAACCTCGCGCTGGCGGTCCGGCAGCGTGGCGAGGGCGGAGGCGAGGACCATTCGGTCGGTGAGGGTCTGGAAGGTCTGATGGTCATCGCTGGCCATGCGGGCTTGCACCGGGTCGCTCAGCTCCGCCTCGTCAACCCGGCGACCAGCCTTGCGGTAGGAGTCGATCAGGCGGTTCTTGGTGATGCCCATGAGCCAGCCCCCAAGCGATCCGCGAGTGGGATCAAATGACTGACGGGCCCGCCAGGCTGACAAGAACACCTCCTGGGTGAGATCCTTGGCCTTCTCTGCTCCGATTGCGCGGTTGGCGTAGGTGTAGACAGCTGGGCCATGCTCGGCGTAGACCGCTGCCAGGGCGTCGGCCTCACCCGCCACAAACTTCGTCCGAAGCCAGGCTTCTGGGTCCTCCGAGGACGAAGTCAGCACTTCATGAACATACTCGCTGAAGGCTTCATCCGGCGTATTAGCCTCGCGTTCCAGAACGGGGGAAATCACGTTGGCAACTACGCAATCGGTGTGGCGATTGGATGCAGACTCGCTCATCACCGTGGGCGATGGCTGCACTCACCGGTAGGCGCCGGGCTCCGAAAAGAGCCGTCTGTGCCAGCGGCGTGGGGTCAGGAGTACGGCTCGGGGGTAGTCCTCGAACAACCAGCGAACGAAGTTGCGCCGAGTCCAGGCAGATGTACTGGCCACCCGGACGCTGGCCTGGGCCAAGCGGGGCCGTGCCAAGACGTTGCTGAGGGCCAGGGCGAGTCGGTGGTCCTTCTTCATGCCGGCGCTCAGCCGTGCCTCGTACGCTGCAGCGATCGCTTCTGGGTCCTGATTCGCAACGATGGCGTCGGCGGCCCAGATGCCGGTGGCTAGTGCCTGACCGATTCCTTCGCCGGTCATCGGGTCCGTCGCAGCCGCGGCGTCACCGACAAAAAGAACTCGGCCGTGATGTAGTTGCAGGTCACCAAGCCGGGCGGGAATTGGCCAGGCCTGATGTCGTCCATCGGCGACCGCGTTTGGGCCCAGGACGGCGCGAATACGAGGTCGTTCCAGCAGATCGGTCCAGAGAGCCTTCATCTCTTGGATGGCCACACCGCGGCCCCGCTGGATTCCGAACCCGACGTTGGCCGAGCCATCCGCCAACGGAAACACCCAGACATAACCGGGCAGAAGGTCTTCCTCGAACCATACGAACAGCTCGTTGCTGGCCGCAGGGGTGACGTTGGAGAAGTACTGCCTGAAGGCATGCCATTCGCCGCGATACCCCTCGATGGTCAATCCCAACAGCTTCCGTGTGGGTGACCACATCCCGTCGGCGGCGATGAGGTGTTCAGCCTCGACCACTCCCGCAGAGGTGTGAGCATTGATCGTGGTTGGTCCCACCGACAAGTTCTCGAGCGTGACACCCTCATGCACAGTGATGCCCAGGGACACGGCGTGCCGCACGAGGGCGTGGTCCAGCTCGGATCTACGGGCGATTGCAGCAAAGGTGCCAGTGTCACCGGGCAGATCGAAGGCGATCGGGGTGCCTCTCGGTCCGGCGATTTGGACTCGGGATACCGCTTTCCAGCTGGGAACGGTGGCCGGGTTCAGACCCAGGCCATCGAGCAGTCGAAGGGCGCCGGTGGTGAGGCCGTCACCGCAGCACTTGTCTCTTGGGAACTGTGCCTTATCGATGACGGTGACGTCTCGCCCCGCCCGGTGCAGGGTGATCGCTGCCGCGATTCCTGCTGGCCCCGCCCCAACGATGAGCGTGTTGGTCCGAGAGCGAGCGGAGAAACGCTCCGGCGCCGATGCTGGGGGTGGGTCGGATTTGGAGGTCGGCATGATTGGAGCTTTGGTTGGCTGGTGGCCGTTGGACCGCTAGCCGGCGCCCGCGGTGGCGTCGGGAATTGGGGGAGCGGTCGTCGTGGGCGTTGTGGGAGCGGCGGTCGTGGTTGCGGTGGTGGGCGCAGGGACGGTGGTTGTGCTGCTTGGTGCTGGCGCTGCGGTGGTCGTCGGGGCCGCGGTGGTTGGGGGGACCGGATCGGGGTTGGAGGGATTGCCGTTGCAGTCCAGACCCTCTGCCGGTCGGTAGACAGCAAAGACGGTGTCGGTGTCGACGGTGCCGTCGGGGTAGGTCCGTTCCCGAGTGGTGGTGACGCGACGACACTTGCCCTGGGAGCGCACCGTCTTCCCAACGTCCTCCACTTCGGCGTACTTGGTGGAGTACATCGAGACCGTGATTGAGGTTGGGGTGTACTCGGTCCAAATGAGGACCCCGTACGGAGTGTTGTTTTGTACTTTCAGGTCTGGCCGGGGAAAGGAGATCGTTGCCTCGCGTCCCTCGGGGTAGCGGCTGAAGTACAGCGAGTGGGCTTGATACTCGATGAAATCGAGGCCTGCGAAGAACGCGGCATTGAAGGTTGTTGTAGCGATCTGGGAAACCCCACCGCCGTACTGCGGCTCCAGTTCTCCTCGGGAGATCGCACCGGCCTTTTTGTAGCCCTTCTCCGGGGTGCGCTCACCAACCACCCCGTTGAGGCTGAGGGTTTCACCGGGCAGGATGATCTCCCCCCGAAGCGAATCGGCAAAGAGCTGGATGTTGACCACACGGTTCTCACAACAGGGGTGGTTGGTGGTAAAGGTTGAGATCAGTTCATTGACGCCCAACGCTTCCAACTCGGCCACCCCTTGGGTTCCATCGGCGATGATGGGGAGCAGTTCCACGCTCCGGATCGCCTCGGCGGTCTCGGGGTCTTCTGGATCTTCCTGCTCTGGGGTCGTTGGGCGAGTAAGCAAGGCGGCACGAAGAAGCGCCGCCGTCTTGTCGTCGCAGCACAGCACCGTTTCGTTGGCTGCCACGATCTCGGGCTGGTCCTGCACAACGATGAATCGGGCTCTCTGATTCTCATCACCAAGCAGACCGAAGCGGTCCTGTAGGAGCGCTACGGATCGCTCCTGGTTCACCTGCCAGAACGAGCCAGCTTCGCTGTTGTCCAGATCGATCAAGCTACGCAGTTCAGGAGCCGTCAGAACGGTGGATTGGTCGAGGACGCGAACTTCCAAGGGCTCCGATGTGGCTTGGTTGAGTTCTGCTGCAACGCGTCCCACCGAATCGATCGATAGTTCCGGCGTCTGGGGATACGGAGTGAGGCTGAACTTGTGGGGTCCCGGATTTCCAATGGCGCTAACGATCCGTTCGGCCAGCTGCGCAGGATCCACCACCACACCAGGCCGCCCCGGTTCGGTGACAAACCTGGTGTCGGTAGCGACTACCTTCGGCGATTCTGGACCGTTGAGTTGCGGCGCTATGAGGCCTGAGACGGCGGCGCCCACGGTGTCACCCTCCACGAGGTACGGCAGATCTAGCTCAACCGGCGTGCGGAAGGACCACAACCACTGGAATGGCCCGGTGATCAGGTTGGCGCTGGTTCGAGCCGAAAAGGCTGAACTCGCCAGAGTGTTACCGTCCACCCTGGCCCCCAGCGTTCCGAGGTCGCTGGTGATCGCCTGCTCGCCAACGGAAATGGTGACCGAATCCATGGCGAGAGCGGCGGTGAGTTCGGCTGCCACAGTTTTGATCTCGGCGACGGACATTCCGCTGAGGTCGGTGCCGCGGACCTGTACGTTTCGACCAACGGCATTAGCCCCCCGGGCGGAGTCGATTCCCCACGCCATCGCCAGCACCGCGAGTGCCCCGAACAGGACGACGGCGGAGATCATGAGGCGGCGACGCATCTGCTGTACGCCGTCGCCAGGGATACTCACCCTTTGATTCTGGCACTTCCGCCGCCTCGATCAGCGTCAGGCTGGGCAACTCTGCCGAGGTCGGAGCGGCCTAGAAGAGTTTTTGTTGAGGGCGTTCGGCACCGCAAAGTACGTCATAGTCAACCTCGATGCAGTCGATCTCGCGACTGCCCGCCAAGACCCTCGCCTGCGGTTTGATCAGTTGGGCGGCAAACACCCCTCTGACGGGGGCGAGGTCGGGCTGACCGTTGAGAAACTGGAGGTAGCGAGTGAGTTGTTCAACGCCATCGATTTCGCCGCGCCGCTTGATCTCCACCGCCACGGTGTTTCCTGCAGCGTCCCGACACAGAAGATCCACCGGACCGATCTCGGTTGGGTACTCGCGACGGATCAATTGCAAGCCCTCTTCGATCACGTTGGGCTGTTCGGCCAGCAGTTCCTGAAGGTGGCTTTCAACGCCATCTTTCTGAAGTCCAGGATCGGTTCCGAGGTCCACGGTGATGTCGCTTTCCACCGAGTGAAGATCGATCACGATCACCTCTCCTTTCTGGTTGGACACCTTCCAGCCGCTATTGTCCTCGATGAGGATATTGGGGGCGTTCATCCAGTTCAGAGGTTTGTAGGCGCCGCCGTCCGCATGGATTGCGACGCAGCCGTCGGCCTTGATCATCAACAGCCGTTTGGCTCGACCCAGGCGTGATGTGAGCCGCCCCTCATAGGTCACGGTGCACTCGGCCACTACCAATCTCACGCCCGCATTCTATTGGGCCCCAAGCTTGCTCTCCCCTTCCCGTGCGCTAGATGAGCAACTCAATACCGTGGGATTCCTGCCGATAGTTATTGCATGGCAACCAGAGTGGCGTCGAAGAAAACTTCCCGGAAAAGGGCGCTGCCACCAAGCCGGCCCCCAAGAAGTGGACCTCCCGAGCTGTGACCCGACTCATCGAGGCCGGCAGCATGACCGAGTGTCAACACTGCGGTGAGCGCGTGAAGTTCCGGGCCCGTCATCGCGATATGCAAGTCATCTGCAATATCTACACCAAGGGTGTGTGGGATCACGTGGAGCACTATCACGAGGAGTGCTACCTGGATGCCAAGGAACCTTTCGGTCCACCCGAGGAGTAAGGCAGTTACGGTGTGGCACGTGAGTGCAACACCTGAAGACCACGCTTTGGCGGTTCAGCTGGCGGTGGACACCGGGAAAATCCTGGTTGAGCTACGAGAGCGATTGGTGGATCACGATGCCCATCACTGGGCAATGAAAGACGCCGGCGATGCTGCCGCCCACCGTTTTATCGCCGACCGGCTGGCTGCGGAGCGCCCCGGTGACGCCCTCCTGTCCGAAGAGGGGGCCGATCGTCGAGAACGGCTCACCGCTGATCGGGTCTGGATCGTCGACCCGGTCGATGGCACTCGAGAATACGCCGAGCCGCCGCGGGTTGACTGGGCGGTCCACATCGCTCTCGTTAGCAACGGCAGCCCAATCGCCGGCGCCGTTGCCCTTCCCGCAGAGGATTTGGTGTTCGGAACGCTGAATCCCGCAACGGTGCCCCCGATGCCCTCCCAGACACCACGGGTCATCGTTAGCCGGACTCGCCGTCCACCGGCGGCTCAAATGCTGGCAGCGGCGCTGGGTGCCGAGTACCTCGAGATGGGCTCAGCCGGCGCCAAAGCCATGGCCGTGGTGCGTGGCCAGGCGGACATCTATGCCCATTCCGGCGGCCAATACGAATGGGACAGCTGTGCTCCGGTTGCCGTTGCGCGTGCAGCAGGCCTGCATTGTTCCCGAATTGATGGTTCGCCCATGGTGTACAACAACGCCGATCCCTACCTGCCCGACCTGCTGATTTGCCGACCGGAGCTGGCCGACCGGTGCCTGGAAATCCTGCGCGGCTGAACCACGAAGTTCCGGCAACCGATGTCAGGGACTTGGCTTCGGTCTGCGGTAGCCCGTTGGCCGACGACCACTCGGCACCTTTCGGCGGGCGGTGGGAGCCGCCGCTTTGTAAAGTGCTCCACCCACATGGGCTGGCGCTCTCAAGGCAGCGCGGATGGCCTGCGACACGCTGGACGCTTGACGTCGCGCCGGGAGTCGAATCCACCCAACGGCGACGAAGACTCCGAGTGAGATCACCGCAATCCCCACCAACAAACCGGTGATCCATTGCCAGCCGTTATTACTGGATGCGCCGGGCAGCGCCGGTGTGTTCATTCCGTAGTAACCAACCACCAAGGACAATGGAAGGAGAATTGCCGCATAGATGGTGAGTACTCGAGAGACCTCGGTTGCCCGCTGAGCTTGGGCGCCGTAATAAGCATCCAGTGCATCCTTCAGCGAGGCTCGGGTGGAGTCCAAGGTCTGATCGACTCGAACCGCGGCATCGTGAGCGTCGGCGAACCGGCGGCGCCCCGCCTCACTTACGAGGCCCGATTGTGTCCTACTCACCTCTCCCAACGCCTGGAGCTGCGGGCGGGCCATTCGTCTGATCGAGCCGAGTTCGCCGCGCAGCAGTGTGACCTCGCGCAGTACCTCCTGATCGGCCTCCAGAGCCCTTTCGGTGAGCTCGTCCAGCGCTACCTCCACCGTGTCCACGACTGCGATCCACCGGCGCAGGAGCACGTTGGCCAACCGGGCCAACAGTTGATCTGCCCCGCCGTGGGCCAACTCCCGACTGGATTGGAGTTCGGCCCAGAGCCGCTCAACCGACCGCGACGGACCCGACCGCACCGTGACCAGGGCAGTTTCGGTGAGGAAGCAGTCCAATTCATATGTGCTGATGTCGCCATCGTCGGCTTCGGCTAGGCCGTGCATGATAAGGAGAAGGTGATCGCCGAAGTCGTCGAGCTTCGCATGATCCTCGTCTTCGATCGCGTCGCTGATCGCCATGGAATCGAGCCCTAAGAGGCCGGCAACGATCTCTAATTCGTTGGCATCCTCGGCCTCCATGTCTATCCATACCCAACCGGAACGAATCGCTGCTTCAAGCGTCTGGGGATCAACGGGTCTTCCGGTTCCGGCTGGTTCAGCGCTGAGGACGCGGAGGGTCATGGTTTGAGACTTCCGACTTTTCCGGCTCTTGGGTTGGCGGACCGTTGGGAGAGATTGGTCACGCTCTCCACTGATCCGTGTCCGGCGTGCCACATCGATCCGTCCTCCAGTTGGATACGGACCGAGGTGGAGTTGATGCTTTCCACGTAGCCAGGGACCGGATTTCCGCCGATGGAGAGGATGACCTTGTCGCCATCGGCGTAGCGGTCCTCCAGCAGCACCATGAGCCCGGTCAACCAATCCTTGATGACGGACTGGCCGCCGATCGCTATCGCTGCCCCTACAAACCCGGCCGAAGAAATGAGGACGAGCGGGTCGAATCCGAGGATGTGGGAGATGGTCAACGCGGCCACCCCTCCGATCAAAAGCGTCATGACCCGGGTGACCATCTTGGCCGTGGCGTCGGCTCGCTGCATTCCGACAACCCTAGTGCGACCAGAGTTACCGGCGTCGCTGTTGCTCGGACCTGTGCCCAGCAACGAACGCGGAAGGATCTGGCTTTCACTTCGGCCGCTCCCGCACCCATTGCAGCGTAACGAACGTTGCCTTGCCCGTTCGAGGTTTGACGATCCAGCGGTCGGTTGTCGACGCAACTAGCACACACGCCGCCGAAAGCGGCATGAAGGAGGTCCAATGATGCATGAGGGCACAAAGACCAAATGGGAAGGTCGTTGGGATCAGCTCAAGGGCAAGGCAAGGCAGGCCTGGGGTGAGTTGACCGACGACGATCTTGACGTCAAAGAAGGCGACTGGGAGGTGTTTGTCGGCCGCATCGAGGAGCGGACCGGTGAGACCTCAGAAGCAATTCGCGAGAGCTCGACGATCCCGATACCTATTGAAACCCGCCCGATGCTGCTGAAACGCTGACGATCGGATACCCGCCTTTCTGTCATCGAGCGGTCGGAAAGGCGGGTATCCCTTTCCGAGCGCCCAGCGAGGAACCTTCCGGAAGGTTCCCTTCCTCGACGACATTTTGAGTGAACAGATTGGCCACCAACTCGCTTCGGCTGGTGACCCCACACTTGTGATAGATGACTTTGATGTGATCATGCACGGTGTGCCTGGAGAGGTGCAGATCGGATGCGACCTCATTGATTGAAATGCCGCGAATCAGGAGTCGAACCACGCTGACCTCGCGAGGAGTGAGGCCGTAGGACTCCACAAATATCGGCAGAAGATCGGCGGGCCGGGGCGCCTCGATGATGACACCTACCCTGCCGTCCGATCCCAGCGACGCTGCGTGAATCTTCAGCCAACGGCCAGATGCTCCGCGTGCCCGCACGGAAACCGATTTTCCGGAACAACTGTTCATGGCCCGCCGTGCTACGGCTATTACCACCGTCGGAGTCGGCAGATCCTCCAAACCCTGCGTTTGAAGGTCAACGAGAATCGGTTCGGCATTCGTGGTAGCGCTTTCGATACGACCGTCTGCCGCAACAACGAGCATGGCCGGCCCCGCGACGATCTGGTCGCAGTCCTGTCGGGTCACGGCGCACCGAATCGAGTCGGCCGCAATTGGGGCGATTTTCCGGACGGCTTCTAGCTCGGTCGGTGTGAACGGGCCAAGGGGGCCGGGTCGAACAAGACATGCCACGGCCCAGCACCTGTCCCCGGAGCGAAATGCGATCCGAAGCTCATCCGACGCGCCCATTGGCTCGTACAACATTCGAAACCGCGGACTGCGGCTCAGTTGGCCGTCGGTGGCCTCGTGCAGCGACGCTACCGGATCAGTACTGCGGGCGAGGTCGTTGAACTTGACGAAGTCGGGGTCGAGAAGCTCGTTGTCCCAAAATGGCACCGCACTGTCCACGCAGAGCCCACTGGCAAGGCCGCCAAAGGGCAACATGGAGTCCGGATCGGTGAGCAAAATCGCGTACGCGTCGAATTCTGCAGACCGTCGAAGAGCGAGAATCAGATCAGACAGAACCTCGCACACTGGCCGACCGCTCTGGGATGCCACCACGGGATCCTCCGAGTCCACACGAAAATGTCTTACGAGATGAAGATAGGGCCTTTCGGTCCAAAAGTCTGCACGCCTGTCGAATGGGTTTATCTGCGACACCCGCTACGCAGCGACCCCCCTAAGAGGGGGTAGTGGACTCGTGAAGGGGGTCCCCAAACACCTCATTGCGGGGATACCCACGCGCGACGCCAAATCGTATCGTCAGCGAAGCAGTGCATCACATGCCCGACTTCCAAACCCAAGGAGTTCCACGAAATGGCCTACGAACCGATTCAGCCGACTATCCGCCTCGAGCCCGAACTGGTCGGGCCCGAAACATATGTCATTCACCAGATTCAAGAGGCGCTCGGCGCACCGCTGTGCGTTCACCTCAACTCGATGGTCATCCGGGGTCAAGAACCAATGATTATCGATACCGGCACGATCGCCAATCGCAGGCAATGGATGGACGACGTGTTCGGTCTCGTCGATCCCACCGACGTTCGGTACGTGTTCATCTCACACGACGACATAGATCACACCGGGAATCTCGCCGAAGTCATGACCATGTGCTCGAGAGCCACCCTCGTCGCCTCGTGGGCGATCGTCGAACGGCATTCGAATGCCTTTGACTTTCCCCTGCGGCGGACCATATGGCTGAACGACGGCGACCACCTCAACCTCGCTGACCGCCGACTGACATTGGCTCGACCACCGGTATGGGATTCGCCCGCCACGCGTGGGCTGTTCGACAACCTCACCGGCGTGTACTGGGCGGTCGACGCCTTCGCCACACCCACTACAGCGAACCTGGAACCAACGGTCGCCGAGCTCGACTCCGACTTCTGGCGTGACGGCATGACGATGTTCGCCCACAACGCGCTGTCGCCCTGGTTGGGCATGGTTAACCAAGATCTGTTCTCTCAACACTGCGATCGCGTTAGAAGTCTTGGCATGACAACGATCGCAAGTGCGCACTCGCCGACGATCACGCAGCAGAGCATCGATGCAGCATTTGACCTGGTGCGCCAGTTGCCACTCGTCGACGCTCCGCCAATGCCAGGTCAGGAAGTGCTCGACCAGATCGTCGCCACGACTGCGGTGCCGGTGTGATCGAAAAACGCCCCGACCGCGCCCTGTTGGTCATGACCGCCTGTGAGGCCTTGAGGTGCGGGATCAATCGAAGGAGGAATTGTGGAACAAATCACAAGTACGGATCCTCGCTATGAGGAGGAGCGGTCAGTCTTCAACGCCATGATCGACAAACGTCCCAGCGTTATCGCCAAGTGTTCCAGCTCTGCTGACGTGAGCGAGGCGCTGTCGTGTGCGCGAACGAACAACCTGGAGGTTGCGGTTCGCGCCGGTGGTCATTCGGTAGCGGGTTTCTCCGTCAACGACGGCGGCATCGTCATCGACGTACGAAACATGACGAAGATCGACGTGGACCCAGCTCGCCAGACCGTACGGGTGGGTGCAGGCGCAACGTGGGGCGAATTCGATCATGCAACGCAAGCGCACGGACTCGCTACGACAGGAGGACGGGTGTCGACGACCGGCGTTGCCGGGCTCACGCTCGGGGGCGGGTCTGGATGGCTGGAACGCAACTACGGGCTGGCCTGTGACAACCTGATCTCGGTCGAACTCGTAACTGCCGACGGCCGGGAGGTGACAGCGAGCGCTGACGAGAATCCTGAACTTTTCTGGGCGCTCCACGGCGGCGGAGGCAACTTCGGCATTGCCACCAGCTTTGAATTCACCCTCCAAAAGCTCGGCCCCGAAGTCCTTGCAGGGCTCTTGCTCTGGCCGGGTGACGCCGGCCGAGAATTGTCACAGACCTATCGTGACATGGCCTATACCGCTCCCGATGAATTCGGATCTGGTCTTGTGTTTCTCACCGGCCCTCCCGAAGAATTTGTGCCACCACACTTACAGGGACAGACAATTGCTGCCGTGGCCTTCCTGTGGTCAGGCGACAACATCTCTGACGGAATGGATGTTGTTGCCCCGCTCAAAGCACTTCAACCCGACGCTGACCTTTCCGGACCGATGCCATATGCCGATTTCAACAGAATGATCGACGACCCTCCCGGTCTCGGAAACTACTGGACCGCGGATTACCACGACGAGTTTCCAGATGAAGCTCTCGACACTTTCGTGAAGTATGGATTCGAACGACAGTCGCCGCACACTCAACAGATTCTCCTTCCATGGGGCGGCGCAATCTCGCGCGTCGAGGAAGATGCGACGCCGCTGACGCATCGCCAGGTGCACTGGATAACCCATCCTTTTGCCATGTGGGATATCAACGACGATGCCGAACCCAACATCGAATGGGCCAAAGGGTTCCGCCGAGACATCGCGCACTACACGAACGGCGGGACATACCTCAACTTCATCGGCCGAGAGGGCGAAGCGCGAATACGGGCCGCGTACGGGGACCGGAAGTATGCACGCCTGCAGGCCATGAAGGCCGAATGGGATCCCACCAACGTCTTCCAAGGAAATCAGAACATCCGACCTGCGTAAGCACCTAGGCCTGTCGCAGTGCACAAAGTCAGCGTGACGGCAGTACGCGGCGAACCTTCTCTCGCGGCTCATTGTTCCGGACGTAGCGCAATGCGGTGAGGTTCAACGCTCAACGCTGGTACCAGAAGTCATAACCGAACGGGATGTCCCCCATCGAAGTCACGGGCGAACGCTCTGGCTTCGTCCTCGCCGCGTTCGCGCAACCCGGCAATCATCTCTCGGACCTTCTCCGAGACGTCTCGGTCAGTTGCCTCTGTACCGACCGAACGCTGTTTGAGGTACGAGTGCGTCATGTTGATCTCCTCAGTTCGCGTGGACTTCGTGCGGGGCCGATCAGGGGTGGTGTACGTCCGACGGTCGTCTCTCAGGTTTCGCTCGTCCGTCGCTCTTACAACTTCCGATGATCGGCCGAATGGAGACCCATGTCGTTGCATCTATCGAGTTCAACATCCGGCGTGCGGGTGTCGCTGCCTCTCCAAAGGGCCGTGGCGGTTGCCCTGGTTGTGGCTGTATTCCTCGCCGTGCTATCGGTTTCGCCAGCGGAGGCGGATGGAGTGAACCTCGTGTTCACATCCGAACCGGGCTGCTATGAAAGCGAGTGGTATTCCGTGGGCCTGAAGGGTGACGGGATGGGAACGATCACTATCGAACCCGGTCCCGGCCCGATCATCTTTGCGTCGCTGGCCTGGACCGGCACGAACGACACCAGTCCCGATGACATCGCTCCGGGCGGAGACCGGGCAGACTCCACCTTGATCCTCAATGGCACCCCGGTAGTGGGAACTCAACCAGCCGGTGATGTCGGCTACGCCGATCTGCCTACCGCTGATTGGTTCGGCTGGTCGGCGCGCATCGGACCGGACACGCTGGGGATCATCGACCGCAACACGACCACGCTAGCGATCACTGGGTGGGACGGCGGGCCAGGTCCGGAGTACGAACGTACCGGTGCGTTGCTATCGATCGTGTACGACACCAGTCCCTGCAAAGAAGCCACAATCGTTCACGAGTACGAGGGTGTGGACTACTTTTACCAAGGAAATGGTGACCCGAGCGCAGGCACGGTCTTCCTGCCGGTGGACAACGCTCCAGAAGAGACCTCTTTGCAGCTACCGTTTGCTCTGGCCGGCAGCGAAGTGGACATCACCGGTTGCCGTGGAGTTGCGCTCTGGTTGATCGCCGGAGCCGGTCCGGTTCCTGAGTTCGCTTCATTCGATCTTGTCGACAATTCCTTTGGCTCGGGCTTCGGGATCAACGGCGGCGTCGAGATAGTCAACGACCCGTTCTCCCATCCCGCCGGGTCATGCGTGGCAAAGCTCAATCAGGCACCGCCAAACGTGGCTTACGCCGGTGGCCACCCCTACCCGAACGGCGCCGCCGACTCTCCTTATCGGGCACTTTCGATCCGTCCGCCACGCGGCCCCAGCCCGAAGGCGGACATCGCACTCTCCATCATCGACATCTCCGTACCCCCGGGGAGCGACTGGATCGGGTTCCAATTCGAATCCGAGCCTGAGGAGGGTGGCGAGTCCGGAGCGTGGATCTCCAGCCAAACGATATTGCGGCCCGCCATCGGCGTCCTGGGTGATCAGGCGTGGTTCGACCAAAACGGGAATTGCCTGCAAGACCCTGGTGAAGTTGGACTTGCGGGGGTCTCCGCGGAGCTGCAGGACGGAAGCGGCGCACCGCTCGCCACGATGGCGACCGACGCCGGAGGAAAGTATCTTTTCCGAGACCTCGCCGCCGGTGACTACCGGGTCCGGTTCACGGCTCCTGACGGCTACGAAATCGGTTTGCCCGATTGTGGCGTTGATGACAACATCGATTCTGACCCGGTTCCGGACGCTCAGAAGAAGAGCGGTGTGACGGGAATCGTGTCCCTACGGTCCGCCGGCGACTTGTCCGTGGATGTTGGTTTGGTGTTGACCGCCACCGTCCCGGCTCCCACCCCTGCTCCGCCCGAAATCCTGGCATTCACCGGTTTGGGCACCGATCTGCTGTGGGGGGCCGCTTTCATCCTGTTCATCGGTGCCTGCACCATCACGGTGAGCCGCGACCAAAAGGCTCGGGGCTTCCATAGCTGAACCGCTCCGCCGCGGGCATGGGTCACCAGACCGGTCCGCCCCGTGCGATGGTTAGGTGGCGCGTTGGTTAGGAAAGCTTGCGAAAGGGCTTTAGGGGTTTCTCGCCGGCAAGGCGCTTGTTGATCTCGGCCCGTCGCGCGGTGAGTTCGGCGTGGCTCAGTGCTTCTCTCTCTGCGGGGTCAACCCCAAATCCCGCCTTGATCCCATCGAGATCCAGTTGCCAGTCACCGTGGTCAACACCCAGTTCGTTGGCAATGGTCTGCCCGTGTTGTGTGAAGAAATGCGTTGCAATGTACGTGACCTCACCAAACAGGTCCAGATCTGGGGCCAGCGTTGCGATAGCACCATCGATGAAGATGAGGTTCTTCACATACAGCATCAACGGCTTGGGGAGGCGGGCGCCGTAACCGAGCAGGGCTTTCATGATCCGCTGTAATTCCGCGATCAGCTCATCGGGGGTCAGCTTGTTGGGATCGATCGGTGGGCCATCGAGGCCGAGATCCCTCACCACCGCTGCGATGTCCGTACCGGGTGGAAGCGTTCCAAGGTCCCGCAGCGCCTCCACCTGGCCGTTTACATCGTTCATCGTTGCCGTCATCATCATCTTCATGAACGCTTGCTTCTCGCTGTCGCTGAGACGGCCGGTGATCCCAAAGTCCAGCAGGCCGGTTCGGCCGTCGGCGAGCACGAGCAGGTTGCCGCCATGCAGATCGCCGTGGAAAACGCCGTGGAGGAATGCCCCCTCGAGGAAGCCGATCATGCCGGTTCGAATCACGTCGTGGGTGTTGACGCCAGCCTCTTTCATGCCTGCCACGTCATCGAAGTTGAAACCCCTGAGCTCCTCCATCACAAGCATCTTCTGTGTCACCAGCTCGGGATGAGGGCGGGGGATCACGAAACCGGTCTGGTTCAGCTTCACCATGACCTCGGCGACGTCGAGCATGTTGTCACCCTCGAGGTGGAAGTCGAGTTCCTCGATGATGGTTTCGGCGAACAATTCGACAAGTGCCGGCGGATTGGCGAGGGCGGAAACAGGGATGCGTCCTACAAGCAGGGGAGCGAGAAAGGCCAGAACTTTCAAGTCCTTCTTCACCAGCTCATCGATCCCCGGCCGCTGGACCTTGACGACAACTTCCGTGCCGTCCAGAAGCGTGGCCCGGTGAACCTGGGCGATTGACGCCGCAGCGATCGGTGTCGGAGCGAAGTTGGAGAAGATCTCGTGGATCGGCCGACCCAACTGGCCCTCCACTACTTCAACTACGGCGGCGTAGGCAACCGGCGGCACCTGGTCCCGGCACTTCTTGCACTCTGCAACCAGCTCGGCTGGAAATACACCTTCTCCAGCACTGATAATCTGAGCCAGTTTGATGTATGTGGGACCCAGCCGCTCGGCTGCGACCCTCATCCGGCGACTGATCCCCGCCTTGGAGGTTGGACGACCTCGCTCTTTTACGGCCCATATCAGCACCGCACCGCCCAGGATTCGAGCCACCGTGAGGGCGCGCCGCGCCGGTGGAAGCTTCGGTGCCTGATAGTAGGTAGGAAGCTCCTGAGACTGTTTCAGGCGGCGGTGGCTGGCGTTTGTCCGCCAAACGGGCATCCTGTTGGGGAGAATCCACGGCGCTGTGTCGCTGAAAGCACCCCATTGCCGGTCTGCTGGCGGCGACAACGACGGGTCGAATGAGCCCGGGCGTTCAGAAGCGGGCGGATCGACGGGGGCCGACGAGGAAAGGGCCATCAAGTGAGTGTGCAGTGTCCAGCAGCGATTTGCGATACCAGCGGGTGTGACCTCCGGACCACCCCGAAGAATGCTGCGCCAGTGATGGTGTTGGTGAGAGCCAGGGATGCGGCCCCAATTGCGCCAGCCACCTCACCCTGCCGATTTGTAGTTGAGCCGGTGTGGCAAGGCCGCTTCGCCGAACTGCTCCTCCCGGAACGTTTCGTATTCGGAGAAATTGCCTTCAAACCAGCGGACTTGGCTGTTGCCCTCGAAGGCGAGAATGTGAGTGGCGATTCGGTCGAGGAACCAGCGATCATGGGAGATCACCACGGCGCAACCGGCGAACCGGTCGAGTCCATCTTCTAGGGCCCTCAGGGTGTCGACATCGAGGTCGTTGGTCGGTTCGTCGAGGAGCAGAACGTTGCCGTTGTCCTTGAGCACTTTGGCGAGGTGGACCCGGTTTCGCTCCCCACCCGACAGCAGGCCGACTTCCTTTTGTTGGTCGGAACCGCGGAAGTTGAAGCTGGCCACATAGGCGCGACCGTTCACCTCGCGTCCAGCGAGGTCGATCACCTCCTCGCCCCCAGTGATTTCCCGATAGACGGTGTTGTTCGGATCCAGGACATCTCGGCTCTGATCCACGTACGACATTTTCACGGTGGATCCAATCGTGATCTCGCCACTGTCTGGCCCTTCTCCGTCTCCCGTGGCAGCAGCGATGAGCATCTTGAAAAGGGTGGTCTTGCCGGCTCCGTTCCCGCCGATGACGCCCACGATTCCAGCCTTCGGGAGTTTGAAGGACAGGTCTTCGATCAAGAGCTTGTCGCCGAAGGCCTTAGAGAGCTTGTCTACATCGATCACCTGGTCGCCGAGGCGAGGGCCAGACGGGATGTGGATCTGGACCTTCTCCTGAGTGGGATCGTATGCCTCTGATTCTTTCCGAAGGCTTTCATAGTTGGAGAGGCGGGCCTTGCCCTTGGCTTGTCGAGCCTTGGGAGCCATGCGAACCCATTCGAGTTCGCGCGCCAGCGTTCGTTTCTTGGCGGCCTGGGAGCGTTGTTCTGAGTCCAGGCGTTCCTGTTTCTGTTCTAGCCACGAGGAGTAATTTCCTTCGAAGGGGATGCCTTTGCCACGGTCCAGTTCGAGAATCCATTTCGCAACGTTGTCCAAGAAATAGCGGTCGTGAGTGATGGCAACCACAGTGCCCGGATACGAGTCGAGGCGCTTCTCCAGCCAATGAACACTCTCGGCATCGAGGTGGTTGGTCGGTTCGTCGAGCAACAATAAGTCCGGTTGGTTCAGCAAGAGCCGACAGAGCGCAACCCGACGTTTCTCGCCGCCGGACAGATGTACCACGGATTCCTCAGGTGCGGGGAGACGCAAAGCGTCCATGGCGATCTCGATCGTGCGCTGGAGATCCCATCCCTGAGCCGCCTCAATCTTTGCCTCGAGGTCGGCCTGGGTTGCGCCCAATTTTTCATAGTCGGCATCTGGATCGGCCCATTGCTCCATCAGCGTCTCATAATCAGCGAGGAGCTTGACAGTTGCACCGGCGCCATCCATCACATTGCCGCGTACGTCCTTGGAAGCGTCGAGGCTCGGCTCCTGTTCGAGGTAGCCAACCGTGAATCCGGGAGTGAGCCGCGCCTCGCCGGAATAGCCGTCGTCGAGGCCTGCCATGATCCGCAGCAGCGATGACTTGCCCGACCCGTTCGATCCGAGGACCCCGATCTTGGCCCCGGGAAAAAAGGAAAGGCTGATGTTCTCGAGGACTTGGCGATCCGGGGGATAGTACCGGCCCACCTTGTGCATCGAGTATATGTACTGTGCCGACATGGCACGGATGGTATTGCCGAAGGCAGCCCCTGCCGCCACAGGGGCCCAATCGGCTTCGAAGAATCTCTAGCGCTTGGTGGAGCGCTTTGCAGCCTTCTTAGTGGTCCGCTTCTTTGCGGCAGCCTTCTTGGGTGCGGCTTTCTTGGCGGGTGCCTTCTTTGCTGCAGCTTTCTTGGGTGCGGCTTTCTTGGCGGGTGCCTTCTTCGCAGTAGCCTTCTTGGGTGCGGCCTTCTTGGCGGGTGCCTTCTTCGCAGCAGCCTTCTTGGGTGCGGCCTTCTTGGCGGGTGCCTTCTTCGCAGCAGCCTTCTTGGGTGCGGCCTTCTTGGCGGGTGCCTTCTTCGCAGCAGCCTTCTTGGGTGCGGCCTTCTTGGCGGGTGCCTTCTTCGCAGCAGCCTTCCTGGGTGCGGCCTTCTTGGCGGGTGCCTTCTTCGCAGCAGCTTTCTTGGCCGGAGCTTTCGTCGCTGCTTTCTTCGCTGTTGTCTTCTTGGCCACGGTCTTCTTGACCGCAGCTTTCTTGGTGGTCCGCTTCTTCGCAGCCTTCTTGGGTGTTGCCATAATTGATTCGCTCCTACGGGGCGTGTTGCTAATCGACCTGCCATTTGGCAAGGACGAGGGTTTCTGCTGATCACTGCGATCTGCCCGAGGGAGCACGCGGATCAGCGAAACGTTGATCCCTCGTCGTTGGGCGTCAAGAGACTCCACTTTTGCCTCCACCAGTTGACCCTTGGACACGACGTCCCGGGCCTTGGTGGGGGGTGGATCTCCCATCGCCTTGCTTGGCAGATAACACTGGGCGGTTGCTACTCGCAGATAGCAACCGTGACTTGAGAATCGCTCCACTTCGCCCTGGATGGTGTCACCCAGGGAGTGAGCGCTCACGAAGCTCATGAACTCCGTGACATCGTTGAGATGATTCGACTCTTTCGACTTCGTTGATTTCTTCGCCTCTGTGCCGCTTGCCTTGGTCCCGTTCGACTTGGCGCTGGTTGCCTCGGCATCCCGACGTTTCTCGGCACCTCTGCGCCGGCGGTTCGCAGGAGGTTTCGATGGAACAGGCATCGGTCCGTCTGCGGCCACTTCCTTCGACCCCGTTTGGCTCTTCTGTGTCGAGGAAGCTGCTTTCCGTTTGCTGCTGGACTTCTTTGCGGCCGTCTTCGTTGTCTTCTTTTCCGATTTGTCAGATTTGTCCGATTTGGCCTCACGGATTGACTGACGACTCTTGGCCCCTCGCACCGGCCCGCGAAGGGAGAACACCCAGCCAACGTTCGGAACCGGTTTTCCTCCGAGGAGGCGACCGTCTTCATTGAGCAACCATTCGTGCTCGCCGTGGAATTCTTGGAATGAGTCGTTGGAAAGAACAACTGCGTCCACCTGGGCGGCAACTTGCAGGATGAAAGCGTCGCCCCGCCCAACCACACCGGCGGGCGGAGTCACTATTGTGCCGTCCAGCGTTCGGCGCTCGAACTCTTCTATCTCAGAGGCGTCGATCCGACGAGGAAACGTCGCATCTACGATTACCGTCACGGGGCCGTAACCCTGTTTGGAGACAGCCGAGACCGCCTCGTCCAATTGGGCGAGACTTGGATTGGTTCGACCCTCCGTTGCAATGTTGGAGCCGTCGACCACAAGGTGTTTGGTGGAGGTTGAGGTCATGCGGGTTACTAGTGAATCACCGAAGTCTTCTAATTGCTTCGGCATCTTTCGACTGGTCCTAACCTTTCGCGCTTGATCTCTTCTGCGTTGTTTGACTTTGGTTCGGTTGTCGATGTGCCGGCTTTGATCGCATTTGCGAAATAACGGCGCGAACACGTTATACCTACTGGGTTTCTGCGGATGGTGGACTCAACGAACTCCGACGACAATGGTTGGCTGATAGTAGAACGCAATGCCATAGATCACGCGGAGTCCCAAGCCGAATTTGCAAAAAGAATCTGTTCGCATTGGCTCGGAGATTCGTTGCGCCGAGCTGATTGGGCTCCTCAATGGTGACGTTCGCTCCAAGACGGTCGGGACTTTTGCGCTCCATCCCGCCTCGGCAATCGACTCGCCCGCGTTGTGAATAGCGGTTTGTCGGGAGGACGGTTTCGGTCCCGACCTCGCAAATGCGCTTTCGAATTCTGATCGTGTTGTCAGTCTCTGGTTTAGTCGAGAGCTCTGCGGGTACGACGGAGTTGACCACACTAGCAAAGGAGCAACTGTGATCGTTCTAGGAGTACTACTGCTGATTCTGGGTGTCGTCCTCGACATCTCCATCCTCTACACGCTGGGAGTCATCCTGGCGGTGGTGGGCGTTGCGCTGGCGATTCTTGGAGGGGTCGGCCGACCATTGGGCCGTCGCCACTATTTCTAGCCGTTCATTACTGGCCACGGCATAGCCGCGATTTTCAAAACAGATGCTGAGGCGCACCCTCGACGGGTGCGTCTCAGCCCGTTTTGCGACCGCGTTCAGACGATGTTTAGGTTCACCCAGCGTGGGCAGAACTTGACCGAACGTAACAGCGAGCTCCGAAGGGGAGCGTACGAAAGGCAAATGGAATGAGAACATCAGGAATCGGTGGGTCGCTTGCACTTCTGGCGTTGGGGGCAATTCTCTTCTTTGCCGTGACGGTAGAGACCTCAGGCTTCAACATCAATACTGCAGGAATCATCATGATGATCGTGGGAGCGATCGGACTGGTCGCCACCATCGCGATGGGAACAACCCGAGAACACACCGTGGTGGAGAAGGACCGCAGCGTCGTAGTGGACTCCTAGGTCCGAGGTCGCTGCAGCACTTTGATGGCGGGTCCTTTGGTCCCGCCATCGCTGTAGCAAAGCGACGTTGTGCGAGACGATCTCAGGGGTGCTCCGGCCTCTTCGCAAGGATCGGCTCTACGATCGCCCGCAGTCTGCGCCGGTCTTCCACCGTTGGCAGCTGCTCAATCTCAGAAGTTGCCAGTGCGATCTGTTTCCACAACGCTTCCATCCCTGAGCGCTGCTCGGAATCCGGATCGACCCGCTTTACTTCCTGAATGATTGAGTGAATCGTTTGAACGAGCGTACTGAGAACTCGATGGTCGGTTCGGCCGTAGCGGCGAATCGGTTCGAAGGCGAGATCTACGTATTCGCCAAGTTGAGCCTCGGCGGGTCGCAAAACTGTTCGGCGGTCGGCTTCGTAGCGTCGCGGCCCCAATTTGTGCCTGAACAGCTCTGTGACAACCGCTCCAACGCGCACGATGATCTCCACCGCTGTATTGGGGTCGTTCACGCCCGGCGATAACGCTTTCAGTGCCATATCGTTGAACTGCACGAACCCAAAACCGATGTCTTGTTGAGTGGAACGCTCGTCTTCAATTCGAATGATCTCGTGCAAGCTCGCTACAACACTATTGAACTCCTCCTCTTGGCACGGCCATACATGTGCCAGCGGCGTTCCTTCAACCACGTAGGTGCCAATGGCCGCCGTGATGAGGGCCGTGGATCCCTCCGGAATGACCTCGGTGACCCGGGTTGCCTGAAACCCTGTAACCCAGCCAGTTCGCGGGGCCAGAAGTGTCCGAGCGCTCGAGGGTGGCTCGATTGATACGTCAACATCGCCCAGTTGTGGGGCGGGGGTGCGGCCGGGAGCATCGATGAGGACGGGGGATTCTTCGTGGGACTCACGACGTACGAGTTGGTCACGAATAACCGCGATCGTTCGATCCATGATTCCATCAGCGACCGTTCCAACCCGGAGGCCCTTGGCCGTATGGTCGATTGAGGCAAGCACCGCCATCAGAGCGGTAATGGCCAACAGCAGCGCCACGGAAATCGAAACCTGGGGGATGAAGGCGCTTTCATCAGCAGGGGAGTTGCTCACCTCACGAAGCACGAAGAGGGAAAATGAAAACGTCCCTACCACGGTCCCCATCACGATCTGTTGGAACCGGTCACCGAGAAATCCGTGTAGTACGCGAGGGGAGAATTGGCTTGCAGCGAGTTGGACGGCGACGAGTGTCAATGAGAATACGACGGATGCTGCGGTGATCGTCCCTCCGGCGATGGCTGCGAGAATCGCGCGAGAGCTCTCCACGGTCGTCTGGAAAAAGCTGGGGAGTAAATCGTCGGCAACCGATTTGTCGATGGCAACAGTTACCTGGGACAGCAGCAGGCTTGCAAGAACCATGAGGGCTGGAATGAAGAAGAGGGACTCCGTGAATCGAAGACGGAGCGCCTGCAAGCGGAGCAAACCTCGGTCCATGAGCAGTTCACGCATTATGCGATGCTATGCCGTTCCTTTGGCGCTGCTGATTGGGGCTTCGGGATCTATCTTCGAATTTGGCATCTCAGGGTCCAGGAGACTCCCTGGGAGATTGTCCGGCGAGTCATCAAGTGACCCCAGCTGTCCAAGTGGAACGGACTCATCTGAGCCGAGATCTATGTGATCGTCTCGCTCGTCGCCTTCTCGGGTGTGTCGCTCATCCTTGGCCATACTTCTGGTTCTACCCACCACATTCTTTTACAAACGGTTTGATCCTCTGTCCTCCGGGCACACCATCAGAATGTCACTTCCAAACGAGACAACAAAACCGTCGCCAGCCCATGATCTATTCGAAGATCAAGAGAATCCCGTCCCAACTACTGAAGCCCTAAACGGTGAAATCACAATGGATCCTGACGCGGAGGCACCCGCGCAGAATGCCTCTGACCATCTCGATGTCCTGGACTCGACCGCCAGCCAGAGCTCCGTGTCGTCGTCGAGCGACGGCGAGAACTCTGCTATCGATAGCAACTCTGCTATCGAGAACACCGCCATCGACGAAGCGGAAGCTGGAGACTGATGACCGCAGAGTCTGCGGCCGAGATTCTGCCCGTTGACGAAGACTGGGCCTCCAATGTTGCGCCCTTGGCGAGGCTCGGTTGGGCAGCTCGGGGTGTCAGCTACGTGATCTCTGGTGGAATCGCAGTGGCGCTGGCCGCCGGCCTCTTTACGCAGGACGCAGATCAAAAGGGGGCGCTTCGGCTCGTTGCCGACGCAACCGGGGGATCGGTTCTGCTGGTTCTGCTGGGGGTTGGTCTCGCTTTGTTCGCACTCTGGGAGGCAACCTACCTCCTCGTAATGCGAGGCCTGGACGTCCTCACATGGCTGGATCGTGTCGGCAAGCTCATCGGAATTTTCTTCTATGGCTCGCTCGCTGTCACGGCCGTTCGTTTGGCCCTACTCAGCTCGTCCTCAGACGCCAAGTGGACGGTCGAGCGATTGTCAGCGATCGCCCTTCAGTATCCATTGGGCAGAGTGGCGTTGGCACTTGCTGGTGGCGTGGTTGGAGCCATTGCGATTCGGCGGGGACGACGCACGTTCACGGGCGACTATTCCGACGACCTGAAGCTCGAATCGGCCGGTGAAACCGAGGGGCGCCTGATCGACGGCCTGGGCCGCGCTGGTGAGTTCGGGCGATCGCTCTCCTTTATCCTCATCGCTGCTTTTCTCATTATTGCCGGTTGGCAGGGGCAGGCGACCGAGGCCGGAGGACTGGACAGCACCCTTCGGCAGACTACGCAGACAACTGGCGGTCGTTTCCTGGTCGCCCTAACGGGTCTCGGCCTTGTCGCCTACGGGTTGTTTTGTGTCGCTTCGGCCCGTCACCGCAAAATGCCCGTCGCCACCTCGAGTCAATAGATTGCGAGACTGTCGAAGTCGGCGTTAGGCGAAGAGTAAAGACGGGGCATGCCGGGTAGAGCAGTGCAATGCAAATGCCAAACCTCCCGACCGCACTGTTCCAGAATTCCGACGAATCGCTCGATTCTCCCTCCCAGGAGGTCGCCGACTCTGCGCGAAACATGGCCGAGGGCTTCCTTGAGGCCATCCCGCGGGTCGGTGTGGCAATCGTCATCACTCTGGTTGGATACGTGCTGTCACGGGTGATTCGGATCTTCTTGAACAGGGTGTTCCAGCGCAGCCAGACGGAGTCATTTGCTCGTGTAATGAGCAAACTTGCAAGCTGGATCATCTTCGGTGTCTTTGCCCTGGCGGCGACCGCCGCAGCATTCCCCTCGGTCAAGCCAGTGGATCTTCTTGCCGGTCTCGGGTTCTTCTCGGTGGCTGTTGGATTCGCCTTCCAGGACATCTTGGAGAACACGCTCTCCGGAGTGCTCCTCCTGATTCGCCAACCGTTCGAGTCCGGTGATCAGATCGAGGTGTCAGATCAAGCTGGGACCGTTGAGGCCATCACCATCCGGGAGACGCGGATCAAGACCTTCGACGGTCGTCTCGTTGTGATTCCTAACCGTGACGTCTACAAGAACGTAATCAAGGTCAACACGCATTTCGATGACCGTCGCGTTGATTTCATCGCTGGTGTTGCCTACGAGAACGATGCTCGACAGGCAACGCAGGTGATCGTGGATGCGCTGAAGGGTCTGGATGGTGTCGCCTCCGAGCCGGCACCGGAAGCATTGATCAACGAGCTCGGCGTCTCAACGGTGAATATCCAGGCGCGATTCTGGTGCGGTTCCGAGCAACACGAGGTTCGTGTGATGCTCGATGAGGCGATCAAGACCGTCAAGGAAGCGTTGGATTCAGCGGGTATCGAGATGCCGGCGGACATCGTCGCCCTACAGGCGACTCCCAGCTTCAAGGCGGCCCTACAGGGCTCGGGAGAAGTGACCCCGGGCGGGGGCGTGCGATCCGCTTGAAACCACGTGTGCAAACGCGAAGAGGCCCCGGCGGGAACCGGGGGCCTCTTCCAATTCGCTCGCTAGTTGAACTTGCGTTTTACCGAGTCGACGGCATCGTCGACGGCGTCCTTGGCGTCATCCGCCCAGTCTTTCAGCTTGCCGGCCGCTTCGTCTCGTTCGCCTTCTCGCTCTAGCTCGTGATCGTCGCTAAGGTCTCCGGCAGCCTGTTTGGCCCGGCCCTTCAGCTTGTCCATTTCACCACTCATAAGTGCTTCCTTTCGGTTGGGTACGTTCATGGCGTACCCGCTGATGCTGCGGTCGAAACGCCCGTCGAGATGTCTCGCAAATGCCTGTTCTCGGTCCGACTCCAGGAAATGTCTGTCCTCGGTCGGGACGCGAAAGAGCCGGGATGAGCGTCTTCGCTCATCCCGGCCCAGTGGCTAGATCAGACTCGCTTGGCGAGAAAGATAATTAGCAGAATGACGAGAATGGTTCCGAGAATTCCTCCGTAAAGCATGTGCTCTCCTCCTTTTGTGTTAGTGCCTGAGCACACTGCCCAGTTCGATATGGTTGGAATACCCGTCCCCACCGTGGCTAAACAAAATCGACCGAGAATTATCTGGATCTGAGGAGTCGGACGTGGAGTTGGAATCTCCCACCTGGGATCCCGTGCACGTTTGATCCTCTCCGCAATCGGGCAGGCTATGGAGATGAACACTCCGATGACAGCAGTTACCAATACAGCCATGGCGTTCGCCGAGGACGCCGTCGATTCGGCGATCGACCTCGCCTCCGATGTGGCCAGCGATGCCGTAGACCTCGCCGCACCGGCAGTGGCATACGGAACGAAGCGGCTTCTTTCGTCGCGCTACGTCGTTGCCGTTCTGATAGCGGCCGGCGTTCTCGCCGGATTCTTCGCGTGGCGGCGCCGCATTGGGAACTCAGAAGAAATCGTCACCTCGACGATTCCGAATATTAGTGACCGTCAACCGGCGTAAACCTTGGACCAAAGTGTCTCATGAAGAACGACGATGCCCGTGGGGTCACCGTTTCCGAGCCGGAGACGGTGGCACTGGTCTTCCAGCTATTCGTACGACGCTTCAGCGAAGCCTCACGCAGATGGGGCCGGGTTCGAACCTCAAAGACTACGGGGTAAGCGTCGGCAGGTCGGTAGCTTTCACCCGGGCCCTGGAGAATGCAGACACGGCAGCCATCCCGGCGGTCACTACAGGAACGCCGAGGAAGGCGCCGGCGAGCCCGGCCAGTGTTGCTCCCGCGGTGAGCGAGAGCAGAATGATTGCCGGATGGACGTGAACGGTGCGGCCCATGACAAGCGGCATGACCACGTTCCCCTCCAATTGCTGGACCACAAGTGACCATCCGGCAACCCAAATGGCCGTGCTGGGGCCAACCAGGATAAACGCCACGGAGGTCGCAGCTGCCCCGGCGGCAACTGCACCCACGACGGGAAAGAGTGCAGCTATGAACGTAAGGATCATCAATGGCACGACCAGCGGAACGCCCAAGACCCACAATCCGAGGCCGATGAGTACGGCGTCGATGAAACCTGTTGCGAAAATGGCGCGTGCGTAATTGGCCATGACCTGGATTGCTGCGGCTCCAGCCTCGTTGATTGCCCTCCTACGAGACGAACTCACCCGTCGTATAGCACTGTTCCACATTGCACTCCCGTCCTTCGCGAAGAGGAACGTCAGTACCAAGAGGAGCAGCGAGCCGCTGGCCAGGCTGAGAATTGCTGATCCGCGCGAGCTGCCGAAACGGCGAATTCCGCCGATGGCGTTATCACGAATGGTCTCCTCAGCCTTGGTGATCTCCTCCCGTGACAAACCGAGGGGTCCTTCCATCAACCATCGATCAACCTCGGCCCGAACCCTTGCATAGTCATCATCAACATGGGTCAGCTCTACGGCGGCGCTTTGTACGGCAAACACCGCTGGACCGATCAAGAGTAGAAGTGAGAGGACGAATACCATGGTTACCGCCACACTCGTCGGAACGCGATGGCTGCGGAGCCATTGGATTGGTGGCTGCAATGCGGCCGCAAACATCGTGGCGATGAGAAACGGCACAACAGCAAGACGGATCAGCGAGAAGATCCAGAGGACGGCGACCCCGACTGCGCCGATGAGTAGCAGGCGCCAGGCCCAGCCGGCGCTGCGGTCCAACCAGATCGGCACAGACAGCTTGGCGGCCGTAGGGGCGGTTTGGGTGTTTACCGGGGCGACGGTGGCGTCAGCGCGCCGATCGGCGCCTTTGTGCTCAGGCATCGGAACTATCCCGCGCCAACGTCCGACCCAGGAGATCCGGGACCTTTCCCACAGCAACCGCCAGCGATAGAAGGACTACCGCCAAGCGGGCCAAGAGGAGATTCGAGCCCGTTCCACCCTCGTCAGGATCGATCGTGCCTTGGGCAGCACCAACATCATCTGCCAAGTTTTCAATGTCGGTAACCGAGGCTCGCAGCTCATCGGCGACGCCACGAAGCTCTGCCGCCAGCGCAAGAGAGTCCGAACCCAGTGCCGCTGATTCGGTTGAAAGATCTCGTAGGGAGGCTTCGGTGTCCTGTAGCTCTTCCAAGAGCGGGTCGAGGTCTTCCAGCCGGGGATCCAGTCCAGTCAGATTTGCTCCGTCGCCAAGGCTGAACGGCAGAGTTTCGATGAGGCGGTCGATCTCGGTGATGGTCGAATCCACTTGGCTCAACCCGTCTGAAACTGCAGTGAGATAGGGGGGGAGTGTGGCGGTGACCTCTGCAACCTCGAGAGCGACAACTGAAGAGGACTCTGATGTTGCTGCTGCGCTCTCGAGTGACTCCGCCGCTGCGTCCAATGCGCTTGCTGTGGCCGAGGCGATCGAGGTGGAGTTCCGAAGTGAGTCCTCGACGGAGCGAAGGGCCGTCGAGGCTTCGGAGAACGAAGCAGACGCTTCCGTCTCAAGATTGGCCAAAGCGAACCAGCCCGTCACGCCGCTTAGAAGGGCAAGGGTGATGGCTACTGCTGCCAGTTTTTGTCGACGAGTGAGGTGGAGGTCTTCCCCCGACGAAGGCTCGGCCGAGTAGCCACTCGTTGTTGCTTCCGTTGTCATTCGGCGGTCCTCCACTGTCGTCGTAGTAGAAACGTCGACACGCTCATGCCGATCAATATCTGGGCCAACAGCACAGCAAATGTAAGCGGGCGTGCTGCGGTTCCCCGTAGCTGGATGTCACGGAGACCCGCCACAACAGGGGTGGCCGGGACGACGAAACCAATCGAGCGGAAAGGCTCGGTGAGGCGATCGAGGTCTAGGAAGAACCCGGAGAAGAACAGGGCCACCAGTAAGAGGATCATCGCTGCTTGCGACGCGTGGAGTTCTGTGCGGCCAAGTGAGGCCACGACCAGGCCGGCCGCGACGGAGGCAAATACAAGACCGACCACAAGGAGCGAAGCTTCTGCGATCGAGCCGCGAAAAGGGACCCCGAGAAGCCAATATTGCCCGGCCATGAGCGCCGCAGCAGCGGCCGAGGCGACCGCGCTGAGAGCGATGAGCTTTCCTGCCATCACCGAGAGGACACTGACCGGACCAACCCGGTAGTCCGTGAGAACACCGCGCCTGCGGTCTCGCACCAAGGAGAGTGCTGCAAGCGAAAGTGCGAGATGCTGAATCAACAGAGCGGTTGCGCCAGGGGCCACGTGGGCCTCGGCCGAAACCGGCTTTCGCGTCAATCCCTCGGCGTCGCCCGTGAAAGGCCGGGCCAGTGTTGATGCATCGAGCGAAATGAGGACCGCGAGCTGCTCGTCGATCTGTCGCACGTCCTGTTGAATTGCGTTCAGCTGCTCCGTCGTCGATTCACCTCGCCCATAGCGGTCGATTCGAACCGCCAACGATTGACCGGTCTCTGTGTTCTGCAACGGCTCCTCAGCCTCCGGCTTCTGACCGTCGGTTGAACTTGATCCGTCCCCGAAGAGGGTCAACGACGGGGTCAATTCGCCTACCCGACGTGAAAGGTCGTTGGAGAGGCGGACTGCTTCGGCATCGTTGCCCAGAAGGAGCGCTGTCTCTACCTCCGTTAGATCGTCAGAGAGGAGAGCGGCATCTCGGTCCAACTCTCTCGCAGAGCGCAGAAGGGAGTCGAGGGCGGCTGTCACCACAGTGGCGTTCAGCTCTCGTACCGCTACTTCGGTAGCAAACTCGATGCCAACCCGTTCGATGGGATCTATGGAGTTGTGAATGACGGCAATCTCGGATCTTTCGCCACCGCTGATCGCTTCGCCCGGATTCGGGGGGAGCACGATGACGAGATCCAGCCGGTCAGCCTTGAGATCTCTGATCGCCGCAGGAAAGTCGGCCGTGAATGCGACCGGCACAACATAGTCCTCAATGCTCCCGATGTACCGGCTGATGGCCTCCTCATAAGGACCGTCGGAGCTACCGACGAAGACGGTTTTCAGCGCCAGTTCCTCGTTGCGGTAGCCAAGACCGAAGGCGGCAAGCACGAGAAATGGGCCTACGACAACCAACAGCAGCACTGCGGGCTGCCGCCGCAGCTCTGTGAGCTCCTTTCCGGCGATCACAAACGTCTCGATGAACGTTCGGTAGGCCCCAGCGATCGTCGACCGCATCACGAGCCCTCCACGATGGCTCGGAATACTTCATCGAGACTGGGAACTTCGGTATTCATTGCGAGGACAGTCAATCCAGCCGCTGCGATCAGCTCCGCTGCATGCGCTGCGGTCGATGCTGCATCGGGCGACCCAATCCGGATGGTTGTTTCACCTGAACGTTGGATCGTCGTGCTTTTCGGCAAGTGCTCGATGAGGACGCGAAGGCCAGCGCGGCGTTGTTCAGGCGGGAGATCAATTTCCACTGTTTCATCAAGGCCGGATGCATCCGCCAGGCGCTGAGGCGCGTCATCGGCTACGACCCGGCCGTTTCGCAGAATCACTACCCTGTCGCAGCGCGACGCCTCGTCAATGTGTTGGGTGGTTACCAGCATCGCCCGGCCCGCTTCGGTCATCTCTCGGAAGTGGGTCCACAGCCGTTCACGAACAATGGGGTCCAAGCCGGCCGTTGGTTCGTCCAAGAATGCCAATTCTGGCCTGTTCATGAGGACAGCTGCGAGCCCGGTCCGGCGCCGCATTCCGCCACTAGCGTCAGCGATCTTGGTGCCTGCGGCCTGGGTCAAGCCGACCACGTCGAGAGTCCCTTTCAGCGCTGAGGTCGGCGTGCGCCGCAATCGACCGGCGAACCTCACTTGCTCTGCAATGGTCATCTCCTCGACGAGCGCCGGATCTTGCGCCAAGAAAGCGATCCGGGTTCGCATCTGTCGATCGATCTCCATGGCGTTGGTGCCGAAGAGTTGGACTGTTCCCATGGTGGGGCGATCCACCCCGATCATCAAACGCATTGCGGTCGTTTTCCCGCTTCCGCTGGGACCGATCAGCCCGACAATTTGTCCCTTCGACACCGATACGTCAAAATTCTCCAAGGCACGAACGTCGCCGAAGCACCGATGTACTCCATTCGCCTGCGCTAGCGCTTTCATTTGAGGAACACACCGTCCACCACCACAACGGTGACCCCGTTCCACACGATCGTCTCTAGAACGGCCATGTCAGCGACGTGGAACATGGAATCGGCGAACCGCAGTGGGAGGTGGCGGCCCTCAACGGTCACGAGGTCGATCTCAGCGCCGCGTTCGACAGCGTCCGGGTCCCACACGGTGCCGGGTTCGAGTACCTGTCCTTCCAACGTCTCGTTGGCAAGCGACGCCAGCGCATCCGCATCGAGGGAAAGCACGGCTCGGTCGGAGGGAACCAAAACAATCTGGCCAGGCTCAAGATCGGCGCCGGTCAGCCACGGAGCGCTCATTTGGACAGAGGACAAGACCGCGTCTGGTTGGACTGATGAAGTAGCAGCCTCAAGAGGTGCATCGGCAACCGAGGCGCCGCAACTTGCGACCAAGAATCCACCAATCATCAGCTGCGTGATGATCCTCGACGGTTGCTGCATGGGATGTTTCTTCCCGAACACCTGTCAAATAAACCCTTTGGGTGACATCCAGCCTTCCCTCTCCTTGTCACCCGACTGTGTCAAATCGCATTGAAAGCGTTTATCCCCTAGGGGGATGGGTAAGGATCAACCTATGGTGGTTTCCAGCGCACAAGGGCCGACGGCGCTGATCATGCAGTGTTCACCGGATACTGCAACGCTCAAACAAGTTCGATCAGAAATCCGTCGCTGGCTCAAGTCTCGGCAACTCCCACTTGGCGCTTGGGACGTGGTCGCCACCGAACTGATGTGCAATGCGATCGCCGCCAACACAAGAGGGTCGGTGGAGATCAAGATGACGTTGGTCGATGACGACGAACCACCTCGGATTGTCTGTTCGGTTACGAACCAAGGAGCATGGGATCTTCGTTTCACCGAGAGGGCAGCGGCAATCGATTCTGTGATTGCTCGGACAAGCCGGCCAATCGATACGCTCCCAAGCGGTCGGGGACTACGGCTTATCCGCGCACTCACCAGTGGCGGTGAAGTCTCGGTCGAAAGCGAAAGTACGTGCGTGACCGTCTGGCTGGATCTTCCCAGTGATGAGCGCTCGCACGGGACCGGTGCTGGGCGGACGCTCGACCGCTGGCGAACGCTCGAGAATTGCTGCAGCTAGGTGGCCGCCGTTTCGCGAGCCGCCTCAACCAGTGTGGTCGACGCCAGGTCCAGCGAGTCCTAGCTCTACCGAGTTGGGGGTCCTCAAGCGGGTTCCTCTGCGAGCCCGAATACACCTAGGAGTCCTGTGATTTCGAGAACTCGGTGCACGGAATCGGTGGGCGAGATGAGCTTCAAATCGTGCCCTTCGGCCTGTAGGTCAGACTTCACCTGCAGGAGCGCGCTGATGCCCGATGAGTCGAGAAACGTCAATCCAGATACGTCCAGTTCGAGAGTTGGAGCGATCCGTTTTCCGCCAAGAAGACCTGCGCTTACTTCAGCACAGTTGTCGGCGTCCACCTCTCCCGACAAGGCGACCATCCATTTCTCGCCTGCAACGTTTCTGAGCTCCATGAAAATGCTTTCTTTCCCGGCGCAGTGGGCGTGTGCCGTGTCACCGAAGGATAGGGGAACCCGGATTGGTCGACACTGCTGAGGAGGAATTGGGCCGCTGAGGAGGTTTTGCCCGCTGAGGAGGAATTGGGCCGCGCCACTCCCCGTCGTGGGACTATGACCGAGATGACGCTAATTCAGACGGTGCAGGTAGCGTTCCGGTACCGAGAGGAAAGGTTTGAATTGTGATGAGTGCGACCGGCGTAGGAGCCGATGGAGTTGTTGTCAGCATTCCGGCACAGTCGGGGTATCTGTCCTTGTGTCGTGTCAATGCCATCGCAATTGGGGCGATGTTGGGGTTTGGGGTTGATGCGCTGGATGACCTGCGGCTCGCCGTAACCGAAGCCGTCACGTGGAGCCTGGACAGATCCAAGTCAGGAACTCGCATGGAGCTGAGTGTCTCCGGCGTTGATGGAAAACTTCATTTTGCCGTCGTCGCTGAAGCATCCGAAACGGCATCTCCCGATATCGATGATCTGGCGTCGGCCATCCTTGGAGCGATGGTGGATGAGTTCTCCACGAAGCTAGAGGGCGGCAGAACTCTGCTGGCCTTCACCAAGTCGACCTCGCTAGAGTGACGCCGGAGCTTGAGGAAGGGCGCGACGACCTCTTCCGGAGATATGCCGCTACTCCAACCGAGGCCATCCGAAACGAGCTCGTGGAGTCCTATATTCCACTCGCAGAATTTTTTGCCAAGCGGTACAACAACCGAGGTGCTGAACAAGAGGATCTTCGTCAGGTGGCCAAGCTTGCGCTCGTTGGTTCCGTCGAGCGCTTTGATCCAGCGGTTGGCGTGAAATTTTCTACGTTCGCCGGTCGCACCATCGACGGCGAGTTGAAGCGGTACTTCAGGGACAAGATGTGGGCGGTGAGGGTTCCGCGCAGTCTCAAGGAGCGTTCTATCGCAGTCCGGAAGGCCAACGACCGGCTGGCCACAGATCTCGGCCGACCTCCCACGATCGCAGAGTTGGGGGCCGAATTGGACCTGGACGCAGACGAAATAATCGAGGCGCTCGAAGTCCAGAAGACGGGGTTTCGAGCCGAAAGCCTCGAGCGTCCGGTTGGGGACAGCGATGGCCTACGCCTCGGCGATCTACTTCCGGCCGATGCTAAGGGTATTGAACACTCCGAGGTTCAGATGGCGGTGAAGGCTCTTCTGGAGACGCTGCCAGAGCGGGAGCGCAGGATCCTTGTGATGCGGTTCTTCGAGGAGAAATCTCAACAGGAGATCGCTGAAGAAATCGGTGTTAGTCAAATGCATGTCAGTCGCCTGCTCCGGAAAACTCTGGAGGATCTTCGGGACAAGATGCGCTAGATACCCAACCGGCAGGACAGTACTGCCTGGCGGGACCAGCCCTCCTCTACAGCGCTCCGAAGGCTCGTTGCATGAGTTGCTCTTGCTCCTGCAGATGGATGGCGCGTGACCCGGTGGCGGGGCTTCCAGACTCGGTGCGACTCACACGCCGGATCTCATGGGTATCGCCGTGGGCTTCGTAGAGCCGGCCCTTGATCGAGTTCCAAGGACCCATGTTCTCGGGTTCCTCTTGCAGCCACACGATCTCGTTGGCATTGCCGTAGCGCTGGAGAGCCGCAGCTACATCTTTGAACGGCCACGGATAGAGCTGCTCCACGCGGATGACCGCGGCATTGTGGCCGTGCTCATCGCGGTGCTGCTCGGCTTCGGCCGCCACCTTGCCCGAGGCAAATACCACGCGACGAACCGATGCGGGATCGGTCAGTGGAGCAGGTTCTAGGACCTCCTCGAACGAGCCGGAGAGTAACGCTTCGACCGGGCTGCGAGACCATTTGGCACGAAGGCCGGATTTCGGCGTGAAAACGATGAGCGGTTTGTTGACCTCTCGGACGATCTGCCGTCGGAGAAGGTGGAAGAACTGCGCGGCCGTTGTGCAATTGGCAACCTGGATATTGTCTTCTGCGCAAAGCAACAGGAAACGCTCAAGGCGGGCCGAGGAGTGCTCGGGACCCTGACCCTCGTAGCCGTGAGGGAGGAGCATGACAAGCGGTGAACGCTCACTCCACTTGTCCTCGGCCGCCACGATGAACTGATCGATGATGATCTGGGCACCGTTGACGAAATCGCCGAACTGCGCTTCCCACAGGGTGAGGACAGCGGGGTTGGCCAGTGAGTAACCGTATTCAAATCCCAACCCGGCATATTCGGACAAGGTGGAGTCGTAGACCCAGAATTCGGCGTCATCTCGGCCGGCCGCGCCAAGTGGTGTGTACTCAGCACCACTCTGATAATGACTCAATGTGGCGTGCCGATGGGCGAAGGTGCCACGCCGACTGTCTTGCCCAGCGAGTCGAACGGAGGTGCCTTGATCTAGCAGTGTCCCCATAGCGAAGGCCTCGCCGAGAGCCCAGTCGACCTCGCCGGCCGCCCACATCTTGTCTCTCGTCACAAACTGGCGAGCGAGCTTGGGGTGAACTTCGAAATCGTCGGGGACGGTGGAAAGGGCCGCGTACACGCGGTCGAGGGCGGCTCGGTCTACGGATGTGTCGACGTGGGGGAGGACGCCGAGAGCTGGCGGAGCCGGCTTGGCCTTGATGCCCTCCGGCGGAGCAGACTCGCGCGTGTCTTCAAGCGCCTGTTGCAGCAGCTGCTGGAAAAACTCGATGGCCTTCTCGGCCTCTTCGATGCTGAGTTCGCCACGATCGATAAGTGCCTGCGTGAAGATGGTGCGAGCGCTTGGCCGGTTGGCGATCTTGCGGTACATGACCGGCTGGGTGTAGCTGGGATCGTCGCCCTCGTTATGACCGTGCCGGCGATAGCCGACCATGTCGATCACGACGTCTTTGTTGAAGCGTTGCCGGTAGCTGAAGGCCAGCTGGGCTACTCGTACACACGCCTCAGGGTCGTCGGCATTCACATGGAAGATCGGCGCCTGCACCATCTTGGCTACGTCGGTGGAATACTCCGATGAGCGGCTGTGGTGCGGGGCCGTGGTGTAACCCAACTGGTTGTTGATGATCAGGTGCACCGTGCCGCCGACCTTGAACCCTTTTATCTGGCTTAAGTTCAACGTCTCGGCCACTACGCCCTGCCCAGCGAACGCCGCATCGCCATGGAGCAGAAGCGGCAGTATCGGGTAGTTGCCAACGTCGGTCAGATCCATGTAGGCCCGGGCCATCCCCACAACCACCGGGCCAACAGCTTCGAGATGGGAGGGATTGGCGGCCAGCTCTATCTCGATCGGATTGCCGTTACGGCTGTTGTGGACGCTGGTGTAGCCGAGGTGGTACTTGACGTCGCCGGACCCTTGGATTGCGCTTTCGTCTACTGCGCCCTCGAATTCCTTGAAAAGCTCTCGGTGGCCTTTCTTCATGATGTTGGTGAGGACGTTGAGCCGCCCGCGGTGCGCCATGCCGATCACTGAGCGCTCGAGCCCAGCGTCAGCGGCGTCGTTCAGGATCGCATCGATGATCGGAACGGCGCTCTCGGCACCTTCGAGTCCGAATCGCTTTTGACCAACGTACCGGGCGGCGAGGAACTTCTCGAAGGCTTCGGCGGTGCTGAGTCGTTCCAGAACATGGTGGAGGTCATCACGACTGCTGGGCGGCGCAGGGATCTCCACCTGTTCCTGGATCCATCGTTTCTCAGCGGGGTCGGCGATGTGCATGTACTCCACACCGATCGTGCGGCAGTACGCATCGCGCAGCACACCGAGAATTTCACCGAGCTTCATTTGCTTGGCTTCCCCATCGATGGCGGCATAGATGCCCTCGGTGGTCCCGGTCAAGAATGTTCGATCGAGATCCCAGATTGTGAGTCCATAAGTAGCCGGGTCCAGCTCGGGATGAGTTTCCTTGGGGCCATCCGAAAGCGGGTTGGTGTTGGCGATGAGGTGGCCACGAACCCGGTATTGGTTGATGAGTGTGTTGACGCCGTGTTGCTTGGCGTGGGCCATGTCAACGTTCTTGGAGTCCGCCATGGCGTCCTTGCGCCAGCGGACCGCCTCGTAGGGCACATCCATGCTCGAGAAGATTTCGCTGTAGAACTCGCCCTCACCGAGGAGCAGCTCGTGGACGCGTTTCAAAAAGAGCCCGGACTCGGCTCCCTGGATGATCCGATGGTCATACGTGCTGGAAACCGTCATGATCTTGGAGATTCCGAGATCAGCGAGCGTCTTGGGGTCGGCCGCTTGGTATTCAGCGGGATAGCTGATCCCGCCCAGTCCAATGATGGTCCCCTGGCCCGGCATGAGTCGTGGCACGCTCTGCACCGTTCCGATGGTCCCGGGGTTAGTGATAGAAACGTTGGCGCCCGTGAGATCGTCGACGGTCAACTTGTTGTTTCGAACTTTCCCGATCGCCGTCTCGTAGGTGTCGAGGAATTCGCGGAAGTCCATGTCTTGGACATTCTTGAGTACGGGAACGACGAGTGACCGGCTGCCGTCGCGTTTGGCCTGGTCTACTGCGATGCCAACATTGATTTGCCGTGTCTTCAGTACGCGAGGTTTGCCGTCGGTGCCCACCACAAAGCTGTTTGCCATTCCGGGGACCTCGTCCCTGATGGCCCGGACGACTGCGAAACCGATGATGTGGGTAAAGGAAACCTTGCCACCGCGGACCCGGGAGAGATGGTTATTGAGGACTTTGCGGTTGATCTCGAGAAGCTTGGCGGGAACCTGGCGGAAGCTGGTGGCCGTGGGAACGCTGAGGCTCGACTCCATGTTGGCCACGATTCGCGCCGAAGCGCCCCGCAACGGCTCTCCCGATTCCTCCTGCGGTGGGGCCGACCCCAGGGCCTTTGGTGTGGATTCTGGCGGCGCCGCAGGGGTGGGAGTTTTTTAGGTGGTGGTGGCGAAGTCTGAATTGACGTGGTCCCGCCGTTGCCGGTCTCCGGTGCGGTGATAGCTGCCGGTGCCGCCGTTACCGCCCCGCCCGACGTGGTGACGCCGTTGCCATTGGGGACCGGTTGTGCGCCTTCGAACAGATGCCGCCACTCCACTGGTACGGATTTGGGATTGTCCCTGTAATTCCGCGCAAGTTCTTCTACGAGCCAAGCATTGGCCCCTAGCGACGTTGGTTCTTGGTTTGAAGCCACACGATGAGGTTAGTGCGGACGCGGGATCAGCGGCGAGCTACCGGGGCCATCTCTGCCGAAGAGCGCTTCGGACTATGGCGGGTGGCCCTCAGGGAAGGGGGTAGATTTGAGTCCCTGTGATCATTGCGACATGGAATGTCAATTCGTTGAAAGCGCGGCTGCCCAGGGTTGAGGAGTGGCTGGCCGACGTGCAACCCGATGTGTTGTGTATGCAGGAGACCAAGATGGCGAACAAGGCCTTTCCAGGGCTCATGTTTGCGGGTCTCGGGTACGAATCTGTTCACCACGGTGTGAATCAGTGGAATGGCGTCGCGATTATTTCAAAGGTAGGCATCGAAGACCCGATCGACGGCTTCGCGGCTGGAATCGAGGCCGATCCTGACGCCCGGCTGATCTCCGCGACATGTGGCGGCGTCAGAGTCCACAGCGTCTATGTGCCGAACGGGCGGGAGGTCGGCCACGAACATTTCCACTACAAGCTCTCCTGGTTGGATCGCCTCGTTGAGCATCTCCGCCACACCACCAGCCCTGAAGAAGCTGTCGTCGTTGCCGGCGACTGGAATATCGCACCTTCTGACGCCGACGTGTGGGAACCACGTGTTTTTGCCAATTCGACCCATGTGACGCCCGAAGAGCGGGCCGCTCTCGATCGAATAAAGGCGTGGGGACTGATCGACACGTTTCGACGTCGACATCCGGAGGGGAAGCTCTTCTCCTACTACGACTATCAAGCCGGCCGGTTTCACAAACGGGAGGGAATGCGAATCGACTTTCTCCTTGCTTCGGAGTCGCTGGCCAGCGCGAACTTCCTCGACCTCGTCGACCGCAACGCCCGGAAGGGCACCAAACCCAGTGACCACGCCCCGGTGGTCGCCGGTTATCGCTTTCCGGCGGTGACCGAATGACTCCCGCAGTCTCGTTTCCTCTGCTCTTTGCGGCGGAGGGGGGCGGCGTTGCAGCCGAGGGGCAGCGGCTGATCAGCATTCCTCACCACGAACTCCTCGTGTTCTGGGTTCAGATTCTGGTGCTCTGGGCCGCCGCTCGAATCCTTGGCGCCCTCGCCCGCAAGGTGGGACTGCCCTCAGTCGTAGGCAATCTCACGGCCGGCCTTGTTCTGGGCCCATCGGTCTTCGGTGTTGTGTGGGGCTCCGGCTTCGATTGGTTCTTGCCAGCGGGTGAGTCGGCGCCGGTTCAGAGTGGCCTGCTCCTGGGTGTTGGGTGGTTCAGTGCGGCCTTCCTCCTGGTCGTTGCCGGTTTCGAGACTGACCTCAATCTCATCACCCGTCTCGGTCGGCCCGCTGTCCTCGTGACCGTTGGGTCGATCGTGGTTCCATTCGTTGGCGGGCTGGCGGTCGGCTCACAGGTTCCCGAACAATTTTGGGGGGACTCAGCCACCAGCCTGACCGTCACCCTCTTCATCGCCGTTTCGGTTTCGGTGTCGGCTCTCGCTGTTGTGGCCAAGGTCCTCGGTGACCTTGGCTTGATGCGACGAGACGTTGGCCAGATCACGGTTGCAGCCGGGATGGCCAATGATCTCGTTGGCTGGATCATCCTGGGCATCATCTCCGGTCTGGCCGTGTCCGGTGATCTTTCGGTGGTAGACAGCGCCGTCACCGTCCTGGGTCTGGCGCTCTTCCTCGTGGGGTCGCTCACCATCGGCCAGCGAGTTGTTGATGTGTCGCTGCGGGCTGTCCGCCGCGAGGGTGCCAACCTCCAAGGCGCACTCACTGTGGCCCTCGCAGCGATGTTTGTATTTGGGGTCATCACGCAATGGCTCGGGGTGGAAGCCGTTCTGGGTGCCTTCGTTGCCGGTGTCGTCTTGGCCCGCAGTCGGTATCAGCAGGCTGAGGCCGCCCATGTCGTCGAAGACCTCACCAGCGTGGTTTTTGCTCCGCTGTTTTTCGCCACCGCGGGGCTTCGGGTCGATCTAGGGCTTCTCCGGGGGGAGGCGCTGGTTTGGACCGGGATTCTCCTCGCCGTAGCTCTTGGGCTCAAATTCGTCGGCACGTTCGCAGGCGCCAAGCTGGGCGGTCTATCCAGCCGGGAAGGAATGATCTTGGGCGCCGGCCTCAATGCCCGGGGGGCATTGGAGATCATCATCGCCACCGTGGCGCTCAGTCTCGGTGTTTTCAACGAAACCGCGTTCACCATGATCGTCATCATCCCGCTCATAACGTCGCTGATCGCTTCGGTCGGGGTTCGGATGCTGGCCAAGAACCTCGAAGGTTCGGTAGCCGAACGCGAGCGTCTTCTCCAGGAGGAAACTCTGGCAAAGAATCTCGTGGTCCGAGGCGGTCGAGTGTTGATCCCATCTGAAGGATCCAAGAGTTCAATCGTGGCATCTCAAGTGGTGCACTTCGCATGGCCGGCGGATCAAGGCGCAACGGTCCTCGCCATCAACGATGCCGACGGCAACGCACCGGATCTCGAGCCCATCAAGAACACGATGTTCGGGCGTGACCTGGAGATCGTGTCGGCGTCTGACTACGAGGCTGCCGAGGCCTTGATCGCCCAATCTCGGCTCGGCTACTCGGTGGCCGCTGTGGGAGTTGCAGAGCAGGGCGGAGCGGTTCTCTCCCAACTTGCCGATGACCTTCTCAACGAACTACGTATTCCAATGGTTCTGGTTCGCCGTGCTCGCAATACCGGAACCCGACTGCCGGGAATCTTTGCCCGGGCCCTTGTGCCCGTTGCAGGGTCGCAGTCCAGCAGGGCGGCGCTGGAACTGGCCGGAAACCTGTCTGCCAACCTTGGTACTCAGCTGATGATCAGCCACGTCCTTTACCAGGAGGACGTTGTGAAGGTCGGCGTGGGGCTGGGCTCGCGGCTTCGAGATGCCGCTCTCGCCAACTCTCGTGATACTGCCGTCAGCGTCCTTGCCAACGCTGCATCCCAGGCGCAGGAACTGCGTGCATCCTTCGAGACCGAGACCAGGTTTGCTTCCAGCGTGAGCAGCGAGATCATGCGCCACGCCAACCAAATCGATGCCGATTTGATCATCGTTGGGGCCGAACTGCGCAGGCTCGAGGGCAAAGCGTTCCTTGGTCAGAACGTGCAGGCCGTGTTGGATAACGCCCCGCAAACCGTGGTGGTTGTGGTGCTTCCGGGCGGGGACTGACCGCTGACCACCGACACCGGAACTCCGGGCGGTCGATCGCCTAAAGCCCAGGAAGGAGATCGACTTTTCGGGGACCGCCGGTGGCGGTGACACCGGGGACTGCGAAGGATTCGGTCCCGAATGCCATCGCGAAGACCTCTTCAGGCATCGTGAAGAAGAAGCTGTCGGGGCCGATCTGACTTCGATGCGCGATCAGCGCCGCCCGCTTGGCCTCCAGGAAATCGGTGACGTCGACTTCATAGCTGAGGTCGGCGGCCGGCGTCCCGAACGAGTCGACTTCGTCCGGGCTAGGGGCATCGTCGTCGATCGGCATGTTCTCCATCATGGTTCGCATTGCATCGCGGTTGATCGTGGCCTCAAACACATGTGCGACGCCCGCCAGCGCAGCCGCGCGCTTCCCGATTCGATGAACCTGAATATGGTCCGGGTGCCCGTAGCCGCCATGGTCGTCGTAGATCGTTACGACGTCGGCGCTGTAGTGGTCCAGGATGGCCGCCAATCGTTCCGAGGCCTCATCAACATCGGCCTGCCAGAAGCAGTTTGGATTCTGATTGGTTTGCTCGTCCATCATTCCGGAGTCCTCGTAACCCAGGAGCAGCGGCGGTTCGGCTCCTAAGGCTTTGCAGGCATCGGCGAGCTCTTGGACTCGTCGCTCCCACAGTTGCTCGCCCTCCAGCAAGACGCCCTCCTGCGGTTCACCCTGTTCGCCGCGCGTGGCGCAGACCAGAACAACACGATGGCCGGCAGCGGCGGCTTTGGCCATAAGACCGCCGGTGGTGATTGCTTCGTCATCGGGATGGGCGTGGAAGCACACGAGCGTCGACATCGGTATGAGCGTAGAGGTCATGCTCGGCGATCACGAGACCGTTCGCCGCGGTTCCAGTGAGGTCAGCCGGCCTTCACGATCTTGAGGATCGCATCCCCGTAGCGGTCGAGTTTGGTGGGCCCGATTCCTTGAATGTTGGCCAGCTGGCCCTTCGTGGTGGGGCGTTTCTTCGCAATCGCCTTCAGGGTGGCGTCGTTCAACACAACGTAGGCCGGGACATCATGAGCTTTGCTCTGCCCGTACCGCCATGACCGAAGCTCCTTGAACACGGGGTCGTCCTTGCCGTCATCAGCCCCCTTCTTTTTCACCTTGCCCAGATGCTTTCGGGCGTCGCTCACCAGAACCTTGTACTGGTTGGGGTCGAGACCCCGGGTGAGATGTTCGATAGCGCGCTCGATCTCGGGCAGGTACGGGGACGGGCGCCGGGATGTTGGTTTGGTGCGGAACGTCCGCTCTTCGGCGTAACTCAGGTGAAGCTCGCGCTCGGCCCGTGTTATGGCCACGTAGAGAAGGCGCCGTTCCTCTGCCAACTGTGCACCGGTCTCTGCATAGCTGATAGGTACGAAGCCCTGTTCGAGACCAGCGAGGTGGACCACTGGCCACTCCAGTCCTTTGGAGCCATGGAAGGTAGAGAGATCCACCGCATCGGAGTCTCGATGAACCTCGTTGGCTTGAATCGTTGCCAACCAGGCAAGGAAATCTGGGCCGCTCGGACGCGGGTCGACCACGGTGTAATCACGAATGATCTGCAGGAGCGCCTGCTTGTTTGCATACCGTTCGGCCTCGTTCGGGGACGGGTCCTCAATCGGTTCCTCCAACTCTGCAGCGAAGGTCTCGACCGCTTGGCTGAAATCGATGCCGGGCCGACCGATCCGTTTGATGACCTCACGCACCTCGGGTGTTGCAAGCGGCCCTTTGCCGCCCCGAATACGAACAGGAATCCCCGCCCCCGCCAGAGCCTGCTCGATCGGGACGAGTTGTGCGTTGGTCCGCACCAGCACCGCCTGGCCGTTCCATCCTTCAGAGGGCGCCCGGCTCTGGCGAACCGCATTGGCGACACCAATCGCTTCAGCTGTTTCGTCGTCGTAGGCCTGGATAGTTGGCACCGGTCCGTCGCTTTGATTGGCGATGAGGTCCACCCCTTTGCCGGCGAGGGCTGCTTTGGCCAGGGTGAGGATCTGCGCACTGGATCGGTAGTTCTGATTCAGGTTGATCACCGTGGTTTTGGGCTCTCGTTGGGGGAAGTCGGTGATGAGGAACGGATTTGCCCCATTCCAACCGTAGATCGCCTGCTGGGGATCACCAACGACGAAGATGTCATCGCTGTCGCCTCGCCATTCATTGAGTAAGGCGTTCTGGAGTGGGTTGACGTCTTGAAACTCGTCGACGTAGAGATGACGGTGTCGCCAACGCACACCGTCGGCGTAGCCCGGATCGGCTCGGAGGTCTCGAAGCGCAAGCCCGAGGATGTCATCGAAATCCACGACGCGGCGGCGCCGTTTCTGTTGGGCGAATCCCTCCATGATGTCAACGAAATCATCAGCGTCGAGGGGCGGGGTTCGACCCGCCTTTTCGGCTTCGGAATGGTAATACGCCGGTTCGATCATGCGGGCCCGAGCCCATTCGATTTCGCCGATGACGTCCATGACCTCCACATTCTTCCGACGGCCAACGAGTTGGGAGACCATGGCGTACTTCCGGTCCAGGACGTTCGGCGGGGTGATACCCCGCTCTTCCCAGCGTCGGCGAAGCTGGGTTAGGGCAACGCTGTGGAATGTTCCGGCCACAACGTGATCACGCAACCCAAGTTTCTGGAGTCGAGACTGGAGTTCGTTTGCCGCCTTGCGTGTGAAGGTGAGCGACAACACATAACGCGGATCGTTCTCACCGTTGAGGATGCGATAGGCGATCCTCCTCGTCAGAACCCTCGTCTTACCCGATCCCGCCCCGGCGTGGACAACAATTGGACCGCCCGGCGTCACGACGGCCGCTATCTGCGACTCGTTCAGCCCGTCGAGCAATCGCTGCGCATCCATCGACCGAGCCTAATTGCCGAGACGCTCGATACGAACGTTCATTCGCCTACGTCGCCCTTCTCTCGATGCCCTCACCCATGCTGGCGCAATTGGCCATGGGGATTGCGGGCGGTACAAGGGTCTTTTGGCGGTACCGAGATATTTCGGCTGCAGCCGTACGTTTGAGCGGCACCCGATCGGGCATGATGAAGGACATGGGAATCATTCGAAAGACACTTTCCGTTTCAACGCTGGGTCTGGTGAAATGGCGCTCGAAGGCTGAGCGCCTGGAAACAGCCAGTCTCGAGCGTGACCGCGCACTGGACCATGTGGACAAACTCAGTCGACGCCAGGCTCGGTCGCTCAAGCGGGCCCAGAAAGCGGAGAAGAAGGCGGAAAAGGCCGAACTCGAAGCTCTTTCGGCTTCGAAGAAACTGAAGCGGGAGAAACGCCGGGCCAACCGTCGCGCCGAGAAAAAGACGGTGGCCGCGGCTGACACCGCCGTCCGAGTGGGTCGAAGGGCTCGCCGAAAGGCCCGCAAACAAGCCAAAGTTGCGCAGCGGCACGCTCGCTTCGGCGCCAGGAAGATGGATCGCAAGGCTCGTAAGGCCGTGATTGAGGCATCCGGCAAGGTCGACGAACTCACCGGGGCCTAGGGTTTCTTCGCTTCTGATCGTCCGGCCCGGCGGAGAGTAAGATCAGGGTGTGGCCTTTTCGAACGATCTCTTAAATGACCAAGAGCAAGTGGTCTTGGATCTGCGGCCCCACTGGTGGTATTTCTTCAAGCCGCTCGCACTCCTCTTCGCTGGCATCGCGTTGGGTGTCGCCGTCCTCGCATGGGATGCCTCACCGCTCTTTCTGAACCTTGTTGTGGCGGTCGCGTTACTTGCGGCCCTTGGCTGGTTCGGACTCAGTTACCTGCGCTGGGTCACCACAAACTTCATCGTCACTTCTGACCGTCTGATCGCCCGCTCCGGCGTTCTCAGCCGGTCAGGGATCGAAATCCCGTTGGAGAAGATCAACACGGTCTTCTTCCGCCAGAGCCTGTTCGAGCGGATCATCCGGTCTGGCGACCTTGAAATCGAGTCAGCCTCGGAGGAGGGCACCCAAGAGTTCTCCGACATTCGGCGTCCCCTCAACGTCCAGAACGAGATCTACCGGCAGATGGAGCACAATGAGAATCGAAAATTCGATCGGGTCGGCATGAACCTCGATGCGCAGATCAGTGCCGCAACCGCCAGTTCAGCGCAGTCTTCCATTCCCGACCAGATTGCGCAGCTCGATGATCTGCGGCAACGAGGGATCATCACCAAGGCCGAGTTTCAAGCGAAGAAGGCCGAGTTACTGAAGCGGCTGTAGTTTGGAGATCCTTATGGCATCTCCGCTCTCCTCCGAAGCCCCTACGAGCACCCAGTATTCGATCTCGGTTTCCGTCACGCTCGAGAACCGGCCGGGTGTCCTCGGGGAGTTGGCAACAGCGATCGGGTCCGCGGGAGGGAGCATCTTCGCGATCGATGGATTTGTTGCGAAGGGACCCATGCTCCAGCGAGAGATCGTGATCAACTGCCGCAGCGTCGATCATCAGTCGGAGGTCATTGCGGCGATCGAAGCCGTGACCACGGTCGAACTGCACGGATGGCACGATCGAACCTTCCGCATGCACGAGGGTGGCAAGATCGAAGTATTGCCGCTGTGCCCTGTTGGCGATCGAGATGATCTCTCGATGGCGTACACCCCCGGAGTTGCCCGGGTGTGTAGAGCGATCGCCGAAGACGAGTCGCTGGCTGACACCTATACGATCCGCCGCAATACGGTCGCCATCGTGAGCGATGGAACCGCAGTGCTTGGCCTGGGCAACATCGGGCCGAAGGCTGCCCTGCCGGTTATGGAGGGCAAGGCCCTGCTTTTCAAGGAGTTTGCCGGGGTCGACGGGTTTCCGATCGTTCTCGACGTCGACGATCCCGATGACCTCATCGAGACGGTTGTGCGTATCGCCCCGACCTTTGGCGGGATCAATTTGGAGGACATTGCCGCACCTGCTGCGTTCTACATCGAGGCCGAACTCAAACGGCGCCTGGACATCCCTGTCTTCCACGACGACCAGCACGGCACGGCGGTTGTGGCGCTGGCGGCTCTGGAAAACGCCGTGCAGGTTGTGGGGAAGAGTCTCAGTGAACTGACGGTCGTCATCAGTGGGATCGGTGCGGCCGGCAGTGCCATCGGCAAGATCCTGCTCAACGCCGGTGTGCCCACGATCATCGGTACGGATCGGCAGGGTGCCATCTACGACGGCCGGGGTGGTCTCAACTCCGAGAAGCAGTGGTTTGCCGAGCAAACCAACCCCCAGAAGGTGCAGGGATCGGTGGGTGAAGTCTTGGCAGGCGCCGACGTCTTCATCGGTGTCAGCGGACCAGGGATCGTGAACGTGGACGACATAAGAGCAATGGCAGCCGACCCCATCGTTTTCGCAATGGCGAACCCTGATCCGGAGATCTCGCCAGAGGAGGTTGCAGGCGTGGTAGCCGTCATGGCAACGGGTCGCAGCGACTACCCCAATCAGATCAACAATGTCCTCGCCTTTCCTGGCATCTTCCGAGGGGCGTTCGATGCTCGCGCCACAGACATTACCGAGGGCATGAAATTGGCAGCCGCCACGGCGATTGCGGCCTCGGTGCCGGCGGCGGACCGATCCGCCGAGTTCGTTGTTCCTTCGGTTTTTGACAAGACGGTGCCACTTCGCGTAGCCGAGGCGGTGGCGGCTGCAGCTCGTTTGGACGGCGTGGCCCGCGGGTAGCGCATGACCATGTCGTCCCCTGAAGTGATTGAGGATCTGCTTCCGGCAGTCCAAGCGGGCCGGGTGTTGCTCATTGGCGAGGTTTCGGGGACCAATGAGTTCCCGCAGTTGATCGCCGATCTGGTGGTAAATGTGCTCGCCGACTCACAGCCGATCGTGGTCGGTTTGGAGGTCCCGTTCAACGAACCGCTCGACGGCGAGGAATGGGGGCCATTCTGGTTGCGAGATCCGATCTATGCCGACGGCCGGAGCAGCCTGGCCATGGCAGAGCTGGTGACGACGCTGGCCGACCTACGAGCTGCGGGGTTCCCTTTGTTCACGGTGGGCTGTGACGGTGTGTGGGTTGCGCCGGGATCTCCGATTGATCTGATGAGTATCAATGACCTCGAAGCTCCCAGAGACACCGCCATGGCAGGCCACTTCTTGGCTGCCATGGATCAGCATCCGGGCGCAGCTGGCATCATCCTTGCGGGGAAGGAGCACACCGGTGTCCTCCGGGGGACCGAAACCATGGGTTCGATCGTGACTCCATGGTTCTCTGGGTCGATTGCTTTGCTCGGAACCACCAGTGGAGGGACCGCGCTGTCGCTTCTCCCGAACGGACCTGTTGCGCTGCCGGTTGCCGGCGAGCCGGGCCTTGGTGTGGGAGCGGTGTGGTCCGATGAGCCCGGAGCAGATGGACACCATGGCTTCGTGAATCCCGGACCCGTTACAGCAGCTGTACCGTTCCCGCACAGCTAACGCTACGTTCAACCGCCCGCCGGCGAGGCCGGTGGGGATAGATCCTGATCCAGATCCAGATCCAGATCCAGATCCAGATCCTGATCCAAATTTAAGTCCTGGTCCTGATCCAAATCCAGATCCTGGTCCTGGCCCAGGTCCTGATCCAAGTTCAGATCCTGATCCAGATCCTGATCCAGATCCTGATCCAGATCCATTCCCGTATCGGCGCCGTCCTCGGCAAGAGTGGCGGCCCGCCGCTCCTCCTCGCCGAGGTTGGTCTCGGCTTCTGTGTCCGCCGAGTCGGTTTCCGGGATCGTTTCGACCTCTTCAACGAACTTGGCAACGACGTCATCGAGCGACTCGGCCTCTTGTTCAACCGCCACGGTTACTGCTCCGTCCGGCTCTGGCTCATCCACCGATGCCTTCTGTGATTGGGCCTCTAACGTCGTCACTTCTAGCTCGAAGCTGACATCCAGCTCTTCGCCGAGGTTGGTGGCGAGATGCTCAACGTCGATCGGGTCCTCGGTGGTAGAGGCCGTGATATCGATGGTCCGCTCACCAGCCTCGGTGCCTACCTCGATGGCGATGACTGCGACGTGGGGATGTGTTTCCGCAAGCACGTCCCTCACTGCCAAGCGGGTCTCTTCCTCATTGATCGGGCGACGCTCCCGCCACTGATCGGACAGTTCCAAAGGCGCCAAGACGAGGAGCACCGCCGCCATAGCGAGTCGGATGCTGCGCGCAACATTGATTCGCCCGCTGAAGAGCCGCCGCTGTGGCACGAAGCCACAAACCACGAAGGTCGCTGCCGCCGAAAGAACAATCCCGGCGACGTTGGCGAAGAAGAGCAGGGTCGCTCCGGCGGCCAGTGTCCACTCACCCATTTGAAGCGTTAACCCAAGGACCGAAAGCGGTGGTACCAGTGCCACAGCAACCGCCACACCTGTGAGGGCTTCACCGGCGGCTCTGCGTACCTGGGCGTAGGCTCCGGCCGCTCCGGCGATCACCGCCACACCCAAGTCGAGAAGGTTGGGGGCTGTTCGGGCAAGGATCTCGGAGGGGATTTCCTCGGGCGTCGGAAGGATGAAGCCCGTGATCACCGCTAGGACCACACAAAGAATGCTTCCCAGGGCCGCAGTCCCCGCCGCTCGTGCCGCTCGACGGGGCCAGTCCATCACCAAGGCGGCGGCGAGACCTAGCACGGGTGCCATCAGCGGCGCCACGATCATGGCCCCGATCACCACAGCGGTGGAGTCGGCAAGCAACCCGAGTACGGCGATGAGAGATGAAAGGACCATCAGCGCAGCAAATCGGTGCATGAAGGGGGTTCGCCTCTTGCCTTCATGAAACAGATTGGCGATCACCCGGGCTCGCTCGTCGCGGCCCATGCGGTCCCGTCTCAAGTACCCCCGAGCCATACGACCGATCCCAAGTTCGATCAGCGATGGAGCCCGTCGTCGGGCTGGGTTTGCAGGAGGCGGTGTACCACCACCAGGAGCGGCAGCCCCGCCGGGCCGCTCGTTGGTTTGTGAGTTCATGTCTTCTCCAATGCACGCATGGGACACTTCCGCCCCGCCATGTTTCTGACGACAGCATGTGTCGGCTCGTAACGTAATTGCAACAGTGCTGGGCGCGCGCGGACCCTCCGTGGGCGGAAAGCACCGCTCTGCTCACGCGCTGTGAGTATCCACCCCTTCGCTCAGCGGATTCACTACTCTCCGCATACGCAGCTCACGAATTCGGCTTTTTTGGAATAAAGTCGCACCTGCAACTTTGCTCAAGCCCGCATAGTTACTGACGAATAGCGTTATGGATTGCCAGCGTGCGTTTCGCGTTCTCCACATGGAGATTCTCGATCATTCGGCCGTCCACGGTCAAAACTCCTTGTCCAAGCGTCGACGCCTCAGAAAATGCAGAAATCACTTTTTTTGCAAAAATCACTTCCGATTCGCTCGGAGACCACGTCGAATTGCAGGTTTCGAGCTGAGACGGATGGATGAGTGTCTTACCGTCGAAACCCATTTCGAAACCCTGACGACACTCCGATTCGAAGCCTGCAGCGTCATTGATGTCATTGAAAACTCCGTCGAGAACCACGATTCCGGCCGCCCGCCCTGCCAGTAGTGCGCTCGCCAGATGCGGTACAAGATTGGCTCGGCCGGCCACCAACGGCGCGTGCAGTTCCTTGGCCAAATCGTTGGTCCCGAGGACGAATGCCGTGCACCGTGGATGCTCCGCCAGTGAGTGGGCATTCAGAATGCCCAGCGGAGTCTCGACCATCGCCCAAATGCCGGTGGTTTCTGGTGCGTCGTTTGCATCCAGGATGCTCGCAACGGCAGCGAGCTCGTCGGAGGTGTTGACCTTTGGGATGACTACGGCCGCTGGTGCTGCCGACGCCGCCGCGGCGATATCGGCCTCACCCCAGGGAGTGTTGAGTCCATTGCAACGGATCGTGAGTACTCGATGGCCGTACGCACCACTCCGTACCGCAGAAATGGCTGCGGCCCGGGCGGCCTCCTTGGCGTCGGGCGCTACCGCGTCCTCAAGGTCGAAGATGACGGCATCGGCCGGGAGCGATTTGGCCTTCTCGAGCGCTCGCTCGTTTGCTGAGGGCATGTAGAGGACACTTCGAAGCACCGTGGGGTCAGAAGCCATAGCGGGCCGCCAGTTCGGGGTCGCGAGCCGCAAGGCTCCTTGCTAGCTCTACAACAACGTGACACTGCTTGACGCTTGCATCATCTTCCATTTTCCCGTCCAGCATGATCGCTCCCGTTCCGTCGCCCATCGCATCGATGATCCGTTGGGCGTTGGCAACGTCGACGGGTCGGGGACTGAAGACGAGCTTGGCAACATCGATTTGTTTGGGGTGAAGGGTCCACGCTCCAACACAGCCGAGCAGGTAGGCATTGCGGAACTGAGCTTCGCAGGCAACGGTGTCGGCGATATCACCGAAGGGGCCGTAGAAAGGAAGGATGCCGTGCATCACGCAGGCGTCGACCATTCGGGCGATCGTGTAGTGCCACAGATCTTGTTGCGAGCGAGCTCGTTCTGCGTGGATGTCCGGCGAGCCGTCCGCTCCGAGCGGAGCGTCTCCCAGGACGACGTAGTCAGGGTGCCCGCCGCCTACCCGGGTGGTCTTCATGCGTCGGTTGGCAGCCAGGTCGGCTGGTCCGAGGGAGACCCCTTGCATCCTTGGCGAGGCCCCGCAGATAGCTTCAACATTGGCCACCCCTCTCGCGGTCTCGAGAATCGCATGCAACATGATGGGTTTCTGCAGACCGGCCTTGCCCTCGAGCTGAGCGATGAGACGGTCTGCATAGTGGATGTCCTCGGGACCTTCGACCTTGGGCAGCATGATTACATCCAGGTTGCCTCCGATTTGGGTGACGAGCGTGGTGAGGTCATCCAGGCACCATGGCGAATCCAAACTGTTGACACGCGTCCAAAGCTGCGTGTCGCCCATATCTACGGTGCGACCTACCTCCACGAGTCCGGTGCGAGCAGCCTCCTTCTCCTCAGAGGGAACACCATCTTCGAGATTGCCCAACAGGATGTCGACCGTTGGAACGATGGCTGGCACCTTGGCCACCATCTTGGCGTTCGAGGGCGGGAAGAAATGAATCATCCGGCTCGGCCGGACCGGTATCTCTCGCAGTGGCTGGGGGGCGCCGGTGGCTAAGGGCTGGAAAAAGTCTTTCGGAGGTCTCACGGCCACGAGAATAGGACCACTGCCCGCAAAGCAAAGAACACGGCCTCGAAGGAGGGCGACAGAACGCCCCGACCAACCTGGCTTCGACGACGTATTCGGGATGATTTCCGCTCAATTGGTGGAAGATTACCTACCGACACCACGATGTGACAAGTGTTACTTTTCGTGAAGCGGAAACCAACGGAAGAGGCAGGCGGCCAATGCTTACAATTCCACTCGACGGACCATCGATGACACAACGCAAGGCCGCGGTGCTCACGACCTACGGGATGCTGCGAGGCGTGATTCTGGATGAGACCGAGGAGCAGCTTTGGTTGCTCGTCAAGGGTGTCCAGGTCACTATCGATCGTGGGGACATTCGCACCATCGCCGCCGTCTGAGCCTGACGCCTATTTCCCCTGGGCGCTGGGTGACAGCACGGCGATGGTCGTAGTGACGGGGTCGGTGCGCCGAGGGGTGCCGGCCCCGCACAGGTTCTGACGCCTTCCTGAAATGAGGCTCCGGGACTAGCGTGGCCAGATGGAGTGGCACCTCGCCCAGTTCAACATTGCCAAGATGAAGTACCCGCTCGACGACGCTCGAATGGAGGGCTTCGTTGAGCAGTTGGATCCCGTGAACCGGTTGGCCGATGTCAGCCTTGGGTTTGTGTGGCGCCACCAGACCGAGGCGGGGGACAGCACCGCGGTTCGCCTCTACGACGATCCGGGAGTCATTATCAACTTCAGCGTTTGGGAGTCTCTGGAAGCGCTGAAGGTGTTCACCTACCAGCTTCCCGACCACAAGAACTTGCTTCGGCAGCGTCGAGCCTGGTTCGACCCGGTCGCCGATCTGCCGGTCATCGTGATGTGGTGGATCCCAGCCGGCACGATTCCAACATTGGAAGAAGCACGTGAACGGCAGGAGTATCTTCAGGCAAATGGCCCAACCGAGAAAGCCTTTTCTTTCCGTACTCCCTTTCCGTCGCCCACCCCACAGACCTCCGGAGGTCTGTCATGACAGTTCCCATCCCCCAGTTCTCACTGCGGCTGGCGCCAGTCACCTGGGAACGAGTGCCACGGCTGCGGTAGTCGCCGAGCTGTCCTTGGTTCACTACACCGGGATCGGGTTGAGAAAAAAGGCCCGCAGCGCCAAACCCATAATGAAGAGGTTGCCAAGGCCGAACAAGAGGTGCTGCCATTCCTCGATCTGTGGCCGGTAGCTGTAGATAATGGCGATCGCGGCAATACACAGGAAGCCGTAGAAGTAGTGAAGGCCCCCGGCCTCGTTGGCCCCACCCTGCAACGCGAGCACGCCCACGGTCACCTGCAGCGATGTGACAGTCCAGCCGGCGTAGATCGCAGGTACGAGGGCCGCCACGCGCAACTCCTGCCGCCAGTGGGCCCCGAGCGCCCAGAGCCCCGTGATGAGGTTGGCGAGAATCACTGCCCAACCCAACCAGATGTGCAGCGATCGCATCGTCGGTCAGGGTACCCGGGCCGCGCAGGTCGAGTTGGCTTCGCCGAATCCTACAGAAGCTCCCGTCGCGTCGAGTCCGGCTGGTCACACGAAGCCTCCGAAACCCTTCAATTCTCCGGCCCCCCGAAAGACGTGGGAGATTCCGTCGGAGCGAACCAGAATTGCCGGCCCGCTCAGCTCACCTTCCGGTCCGCTCATGACGAGATCAAATGGAGCGGATTCCACGTCTTCCCTGCTCCGACTACGAAACACGAGTTCCCAGTCGAGGTCGGTACGACCTTCGAATTCGGCCACGATCAGGTCGCCACCCACACCAGCAAGGGTCCGTCCGGAGAGTCTTAGGTCTTCGATGTAGTAGCGATAATGACGCACCGTTCGACGATACGAGGTAACCCACGGCAGGCTGCGGTCCGCTCACAGGGGCGCGGACTGAGATATCGCGCCAAAGATCCGGTTGAGTCGGGGCGAGGTCGCGTCGATAACAAGAAATGCGTCTGTGGCTGCCCGTGATCATTGTGGTGGCAATGGCGATGGCGTTGACAGCTCGGGTAACGAGCGACGGGTTCTTGTCCATCGGTCCGTGTGATGCGGAAACCCTCAGCCGGGCCTACGGACCCCTGACCACGATCTATAAGGTTGAGGATGGGGAACTGGCCGGTATTTGTCATGGCGTGGACGACCCGGCCGTTTATCGGGCGTGGTCGGCGCTCACCGCATTCACCACCGCTTCGGAGCGAAGCACCATTGCGGCCTTCGCTGGATTCACAAATACCAGTGGCAAAGATGTCATCGCCTACGCCGCGACCCTCGACCTCGCCCAGACGAGTTTCCTGGTTGGCGTGGACCTAGAAATAGTTGAGTTAGACCTGGCCACAGTTCGCCGGGTGATGGTGCATGAGTTCGCGCACGTGCTTACAGGAACCGCCCAGGGGGTTGATCGGGCTGAACCTCAGTGCGCCAGTAGAGCGAACCGATACGGCTGCGTGACCACGAGCAATTATCTCGGGCTCTGGGTGCATCAATTCTGGAATGAAGAGGAATTGGCAGCCCTGGACACCAACGGCTATCGCAACGCTTCGGAAGCGAGCCGGCGTTGTGCGCAAGACGCCGGCTTCCCCAGTACCTACGGTGCCACCAATCCCTCGGAAGACTTCGCGGACTCGTTGGTGTTCTTCATGTTCTCCAACGAGGTGGCGCCGACCGTGAAGCCGCGCCTGCAATTTCTAGCGACATTCCCCGAATTGGTGCAGATGCGAAATCGAATTGCGGCCGCGGGTTTGGCAGACACGCGGCGCTATGTGCACAGCTGTGCTTGATCGACCGGTGGAGTTTTAGTTGTCTTCCTGGCCCAGCCATGCTGGCGTTCCCATGTCTACCTCGGAGCCCAGGCTGATGCCGGTGGCCAGGTTGGCGTCGTTGAGCGTGAAGATCACCCGCTGACCGGGGCGCAGCATTCTGAAAACGGAGCCCTCGAGCGCCCCCGGTGCGAGGTCGAATTCACCCAGATCGGTATCGCGCATCACTACACCGTCCCGCGTGATCGGATCGTATGACTTCACCACTCCCTGCATGCGCTCAGGCTACCGCCCTCGCACAGCGCTCCTCCGGAACTGCAGTGTCAGACCCCTCCGGTAGGTTGAATCCGTGGGGAATCCTTCCGACCCGATGAGTCTGCGGGACCTTTACGCCATCGACGTTGAAAAGCTGGCGGGCGTCGGTCCCAAACGGAGAGATGCCCTGGTGGCCATGGAATTGCCAACGGTCGGTGATCTGCTCACCCACTATCCGCGCCGCTACCTCGACCGCACCCGTCAATCGGCCATCGCCGATCTCATGGAGGGGGAGGAGGCAACAATCGTGGTGACGGTGCTCAACACCGAAAGCCGGCGGTTGAAAGGCAACCGAGCCATGGTTACAAGCACGGTCACTGATGGTGAGAGCACCATGACACTCACCTTCTTCAATCAACGGTGGCGCGAACGGCAGTTGCGGGCCGGTCTTGAAGCCATCGTATTCGGCAAGATGGAAAGCTTCCGAGGCCGGGCGCAGATGACCAGTCCTGTCGTGGATCTGGTTGGCGATCAGACGGGGAAGATCATCCCGGTGTACCCCCAGTCCGAAAAGGTCGGGGTGACCAGCAGCGACCTCGCACGGTTCATCGGAGAAGCGCTTCGACGCACGATCACGGTTCCCGGCGCCCGACAGCTGGCCGATCCGCTCCCAGAATGGATCCGTACAAGCCGAGGGATGGTGGGTCGTTCTGTTGCCGTCGCTGGTATCCACATACCGGAGACACACCAGGAAGTGAGTGATGCTAGACGCCGGCTCATCTTCGACGAGTTGTTCCGCATGCAGGTCTCGTTGGTGCGTCGCAAGCGCCACATAGAGGCAACTTCTCAGGGCGTTGCGCACCGACGCGGCGGTCAACTCGTTACTTCGTTCACAAATGCGTTGCCGTTTCCGCTCACTGCCGCCCAGAAACGAACAATCGCCGAGATCGAGGCCGACCTCACGCAATCCATGCCCATGCATCGGCTCCTCCAGGGAGATGTTGGAGCAGGCAAAACTCTGGTTGCGGTGGCGTCGATGCTGACCGCTGTCGACGGCGGCCATCAGGCGGCACTCATGGCCCCCACCGAGGTGTTGGCTGAACAGCATGCGATCGGTATCAAACACCTGCTCAGCGAACTCGAGGTACCAGAACCGTCCAGCCTCTTGGGCAACCGACCTCTGAGTGTCGAATTGCTGACCGGTCGCAGTGCCGCCGCGGACAGGAAACGAATCCTCGGCGGGCTCACCTCCGGTCTCACAGACATCGTCATTGGGACCCACGCACTTCTTCAGGAGAAGGTGCAGTTCCTGTCGCTCGGGGTCGTCGTGATCGATGAACAGCATCGTTTCGGCGTCGAGCAACGAGCTGCCCTGCGCAACAAGAACGGCGACGGCACCGTCCCTGATGTCCTGGTTATGACCGCCACCCCCATTCCGCGCACCGCAGCGATGACCGTGTACGGAGACCTCGATGTCTCCGTACTCGACGAACTCCCGCCGGGCAGGACGCCCATCATCACCCATCATGTTGACGCTCCTGGAACCCTCGACGGCGAGCCTCCCTTGTCCCTCGAACAAATGTGGACCGAGCTCCGGACCTCGGTAAGGGAGGGGAGGCAGGCGTACGTGGTGTGTCCACTGATCGATGAGTCAGAAAAGATCGAGGCGGCATCGGCCGAGGAGACCTTTGAGCGTCTGACCCTTCGAGAGCTCGAGGGGCTGCGGGTAGGGTTGCTCCACGGCCGAGTGAACCCCGATGACAGGGATTCAGTCATGGAGTCGTTCCGAACTGGGGGACTGGATGTGCTCGTCGCCACTACCGTCATCGAGGTCGGGGTCGATGTCCCAAACGCCACAACAATGGTAATCCTCGACGCCGACCGCTTCGGCATTGCACAGCTTCATCAATTGCGGGGTCGGGTGGGGCGCGGCGCACATTCCTCCGTCTGTTGGCTGGTGGCCAGCCCCACCACGACCGATGGAGAGGCCAGGGTCAAAGCACTGGTGGCGTCCACCGACGGCTTCGAATTGGCCGAAATCGATCTCGATCTGCGGGGCGAGGGCACCATCTTGGGCGAGCGCCAGAAGGGACGTAATGATCTGAAACTCGCCAGCCTCCGGCACAATAGAGAGGTGGTGGTCGATGCTCGCCAAGCGGCCATGGAACTGCTCGACACCGACCCGGAGCTTGCCGATCACCCCGTACTCCTCGACGAGTTGGCCCTTCTCGCCGAGGACACCGACGAAGAATTCCTGCTCAAAGGATGAGCCGCCAACCGGCGCTGCGGAGCGGGAACGATGGGGAGCGATGATGCGCATAATTTCGGGCACCGCTCGAGGGCGGAAAATCGTGGCCCCTGAGGGAGCGAACACTCGCCCGATTCCCGATCGTGCCAAGACGGCCATTTTCAACATGATCGTCAGTATTCGGGTCGCCAATGGCACGCCGGGGCTCGATGGGATCCGGGTGCTCGATCTCTATTCCGGCTCGGGATCCTTCGGCCTCGAATGTCTCAGCAGGGGCGCCGGGGAAGTGGTGTTTGTCGAGCAGAACCGCTCCGCAGTTGCCACTATTCGGAAGAACCTCGACACGCTGGGCTTCGCTGATCGCGCTCGAATCGAGGGCCGTGACGTTCTTTCGGTCGTGGGCGGCCTATCGGCCGACCAACGGTTTGATCTGGCTTTTTGTGATCCGCCTTATGCGAGCGACCCATGGGGTCAGCTCCTTCCGCTCATCCCCGCCAACGTGTTGGTAGCCCACACCGAAACCCCGCTGGCGCTGACGCCGCAGTGGAACGAACTACGACGACGATCCTACGGACGCCCCCAGATTGTCGTAGCTGAGCGACTCTGGCCCGACTCCACCGAGGCTGGAGCAGTCACGAGCTGAGCCGCGGTCTGTGTTCTCCCAGCATTCGCCCAGAAGCGGAGGGTAGCCATACCCCCCTCAGGGTGGCGTCGAATGCACTACGCTGGCCCGTGCCATGCCCGCCAAAGTTACTACAGCCTTCGTTCCGGGCTCATTTGATCCGTTTCACAATGGACACCTTGCGGTCGTCGAGGCTGCGGCGGCCCTTTTCGACCGGGTGGTCGTCGGGATCGGCCACAATCCGGGCAAACCCTCGGGCTTGTTCAACCCCGGGGAACGCATCGCTATGATCGCCGCCTCGGTCGCGCACCTGCCCAACGTGGAGGCTTCCGCTTTCACCGGATTGGTGACCGGCGCGGCATGGGCCGTCGATGCCAGTTGTCTGGTGAAGGGCATTCGATCCGGCACCGATCTGGATACCGAACTGGTCCAAGCCAACACCAATTCCCAAACCGGTGGCCCGCAAACCGTGCTCATACCTGGCGTTGGCCCAGCAGCGCTGGTGGCCAGCAGGTATCTTCGGGAGATCGGAACCCGTGGTGGTGATATATCCTCATTGGTACCGGACCCGGTGTGGAGCGCCATGCAGGCCAAAGCAGAGCAAATGAAATCAGTACAAGCAACAAAAGGAGTGCTGGAGTAATGACCGATCAACGCACCGCATCGCCGTATGACTACGCCAGCAACGATTCCCACGCTCCGGCCGCCGAGGTGGTGGTCGACCTCACCGATGGAGAAACCGAGATCGATCTCACCACACCAACGAACGAGCAGTATTCAGTCCCTGAACTGGAAGAACTGATCGACGAGGCAATCTCCATGGTCGCTCAGGGGCGTCCGCTGCCCATGTCCAGCACGGTCAAGGTCAACAAGGCCGAGCTCATGGAGGTTCTGGAGGAAATCCGCGAGGCCCTTCCCGAGGAACTCCGCCGCGCCCGCTGGTTGCTGAAAGAGAAAGAGGAGTTCTTGGCCCAGGCTCGCCAAGAACGCCAGGAGATTATCGATCAGGGCCGGGCCCAGGTAGCGCGCATGATCGAGCGCCAGGAAATCACCAGAGCGGCCGAAGCCCGGGCGCGCCAGATCGTGGCCGAAGCGCGGGCCGATGCGCGCACCCTCCAACGCCGTGTCGAAGATTATTGCGATCATAAACTCGCCAGCTTCGAGGCCGTGCTCGAGCGGACCTCGCGAACCCTTCAGCAGGGTCGCGAGAAGTTGCTGGGAACCGCAGCGGCGGAGGGCGAGATAGGCAATGGGCCGGTGGGCACGCCGTCGCCTTCGGTCTCGCACCAACCGCCGCCACCGCCGGTCAACTAGACAACCCGTTCCTCCATCTGGGCCCGCCCGGCGAAATGACGCGCTTGTCAGCTGAGGTCTCACGACGGTGACGAGGCCCGTACAATGACACCCATGGCGACAAATCGCAGGCATCGCGTCCATGTCGGTGGGTTACGGCAGCGGTTGGGGCAGCGGCTCGATATAGACGTCTCGGAGGCCTTTCCCGGGTTGCAGGTCATCGCATCGCGCACCACGGAACGCCCGGTCACCGGGACGCTAACGATCGAGTCGATCGAGCGGGGGGTCAGCGTCACCGGGACTCTCAGAGTGCCGTGGGAAGCCGATTGTCGCCGCTGCCTCGAACCCGTTGGTGGCGAGTCGCGGCCGTTTGTCGACGAAGTGTTTCAGGTCAACGCGCCCGAGAACTCCGACATCATCGATTTCGACGGAGACACCGTGGATCTGGACGACGTGTTGCGAGAAACGGCAATGGCCGCGCTACCCCTCTCACCGTTGTGTGGCCCCAATTGTCTCGGCCCAGATCCGGAGCGCTTTCCACCTGGGATCAACGGCGTCGGGCCGGCTGACATCGACGAGGAAGTTGTTGAATCGGCCAATGGCGTCGTTCTAGCCGATCCTCGCTGGGCTGCACTGGATCAGCTCGACCTCAACTAGCGACGGCAGCGCCGTTTGCAATCCCCGAGCGTCCGCTCATACCGGTTGGACACGGACGGATGCCCGCTATCATCTAGCGGTCGATCCACGAGCTACATCTACCTAGGATTCGAAGGCAAATGGCTGTTCCAAAGAAAAAGACATCGAAGTCCAAGACCCGTAGCCGCCGTGCGTCTTCGTGGTCCCTCAGCGCTGCTCCGAAGAGCCGCTGCACCCAGTGCTCAGCGATGAAACTGCCGCATCGGGCTTGCCAAAGCTGCGGGTTCTATAACGGTCGCCAGGTCGTCGACGTTTAGATCGCTCGGCCGGCCTAACCGGCGCTAACCCCCTCCAGTGAGCGAGCACCAGCCGACCAATGCCGCAAGCGGTTCTCACCGGATCGCAGTCGATGCGATGGGTGGAGATTTCGCGCCTGAAGCGGTAATTCAAGGTGCCCTGCTTGCGGCCAGCCGTGACAATATTTCCACCCTTCTCGTGGGGGACGAGGAAGCAATTCACGCCGCCGAGAGTTCCTTGGCCGATCATCCGCTGATAAGCGTTCGGCACGCATCGCAGGTTGTGGCGATGGGTGCTGAACCTGCCTCGAGCGTAAGACGAATGAAAGACTCCAGCATCGTTCGGGCCGCTGAGGCCGTGCGCGACGGTGATGCGATCGCCTTGTTGTCGGCTGGAAACACCGGTGCCGCGATGGCAGCGAGCTTGCTCCGAATTGGCCGCATCAAAGGGGTCACCCGCCCAACCATTGCGGTCCCCTTCCCGATTCTGGGATCTCCCACCCGCTGCTCACTGGTAGACGCTGGCGCCAACCCTGATGCCACCCCCGAGATGCTGGTGCAGTTTGCCCAGCTCGGTGCCGTCTACACACGATCTCGCTATGGCGTACAAAAGCCGCGTGTGGCCATCCTGACGATTGGGGAAGAGGCTGGGAAAGGAAACGCTTTGATCAAGGAAGCGGTGAAGCTGTTCGAGGATGGCGATTGGGCCCAATCCTGTGGCGCTGACTACGTGGGCAACATGGAGGGGAACGACCTGATGAGTGGTGCCGCCGACGTGCTGGTCTGTGACGGCTTCACCGGCAACGTCGTCCTCAAGTCGCTCGAAGGCGCGATGGAAATCGCCCTCGATGCGATACGCACCGCTCTTGTCTCCACCCCGGAGGCCGCGGCAACCGCCGCCGTTCTGGATCCAATTCTGACGCCCTTATTCAACATCCTGAATCCAAAACTCATCGGTGCCGCAATGTTGTGTGGAACCAAAGAGGTGTCGGTCATTTCGCATGGTTCATCCAATGCGGACACCATTGCCAACGCAATCCGGACGACCTCAGAACTTGCGGAGTCCAGCGTGGTGCAGGACTTCCGAGACGTTTTCTCCAGGTAGTCGCTGGTCACCCGCCGCGATGCCTCACGGCCTCGCCCTTGCGGCCGACTGGAGCGTGGATGTCGCACCGTCTCACAATCCGCAGGAAGGTTGCGCTTACTCTCGCACTGCCGATAATCGCGCTCGGTCTTCTGGCGGCAATTGGATATGCCAGCTCCGCCCGGGAGTTGACGCAGGCGCAGAATGCGCTCCAGGCCGCCGACTCTTTCAACTCGATCCATGCTGCGACGCGGGCGATCGGCGACGAGCGCCTGGCATACGTGCTGGCGTCGTTGCCCCAACGTCCCGATCCTGAGGAAGACGAGGTCCGTATCGCCGAGGCCACCGAGCAGACCGAGCTGGCTCTCAGCCTGGTTCCGGCCGCGGTGGGAAGCCAGAACGGCGTATCGGCTGGTGGGATCAACAGTGTTCGGGGATCGTTGACGGCGGCGCGTTCAACGCCGGTGAGCCGCTCGGTCAACTTCTCTCGGGCGGCCGATACCTTGCTGGCCGAGGCCAGCGGCATGGCGGTTGGAGAGGCGACGGCAGCCGACCAGCAGAACCGTGTTGATCTCCAGAATCTGCACCGGTGGGTAGAGGCCACCGAAATTGCATGGGTCGCCTTCGCTGAACGGTCCTCCGATGACCTGCGTACAACCGCCGACGTCATCGATGCTTTTGCCCACGGCGATGCGCTTCTCAACGTCTTGGAGGAGTCTTCGGGGGCCAACAGCGGAACGATTGATCAAATGCTTTCCGCAACGGCCGTGTTGGAAGATCTCCGGTTCACTGCCGTGGAGGATCTTCTGAATCCCAACGAGTCTGTGGTGAGCCCGAGCACGGCGCTCCTGACGCTGCAGGAGTCCCGGTCCCGGTGGCGTGAAGCGGTGGAGATCTCCGAGGCCAACAGAATTTCCCAGCTGCAATCGGCTCAAGCCTTGGCGGAGTCCCGGCGGAATCAGTTTGGGCTCTTCGGCCTGTTCGGAATGCTCGCATTCGGCGTGGCTGGAGTCATGCTCTACCACGCGGTCACCACTCCGATTGCTGAAACCGCTGCGGCGGCGCGCTCCACACTGGGCGAGCGACTCCCGGCCATCGTCACTTCGCTCAAGGACCCGGAGGCAACCCAGGTCCGACCCAGCCACATCGCTGCGGATTCCTCCGATGAACTGGGCCAACTCGTTGAGGCGGTGAACGCCGTTCAAGACACCTTCTATGACATCGCCCATCTGAATGCCATGGGCCGAAAGCGCGTTGCGCAGCGAACCGTCGCCATCTCGAGGAAAAATGCCAGGCTGCTCCACGACCTTGTCCGCCATGTTGCCACTTGGCGAACGGCCGATCCCGATCAACAAACCCGAAGCAGGCTCTTCCAGATCGACCACATCGCCACGCGAATGCAGCGCAACGTAGAGGCCAGCATTCTCCTCGCGGGGGCGCATTCGGAACGACAGTGGACCCATCCCGTAACCACCACCACAACCGCCCGACTTGCCCTCGGGGAGGTAGGCGAGTACAACCGGGTGGACATCGCCGCAATGGACGATGTGCGCCTCAATGGCAACTCCGCTCCCGATGTTGCCCACATCCTCGCCGAGCTGATCGAAAATGGTCTGAACGCTGTCGACCATTCGCTGGACCCGCTTACCCAGCGCGTCCGGGTGGAGTGCACCTGGGTAAGTGCCGGGCTGGCTTTCACCGTCCATGACACCGGCGTTGGGTTGAGCGATGCTGAACGCGCCGAGATGAATCAACGGCTGCACACCCCCTATGCCATGCATGAGGGGCCGAGTCGATTCGTTGGGCTGTATGTGGTGGCCATGCTCGCCAAGCGCTACGGCATCGATGTCCGGATGCTCGAAGGTCCCAATGGCGGCACTGTGGTACGAGTTGTTCTACCGGTCGACCTGGTCGATCCGGCCACGGTGCCAAAGGATCGCAAACCGATCGACGCTGGACGGGGAGTGACCGTGGGCGTGGCGGCGGCGAAGGTCAACGACAAGCCGGTCCAGACCGCTGAGCAGGAGAGTGCTGCGACCGTGTTCTTCGGTGAGAAGGACTCGGGGTCCGAATCGCGCCCAAACGCCGCGCGTCTCAGTCCGACCGGCGGTACCCCAGCGACAACGCCCGATTCACCGCCGATTCCGCCGCTGCTCAGTCCGATCGGTGGGGCCTCTGCGACGAGTCCCGATCTCATGAAACTTGTGGGGGGTTCGGTTCCACCGCCCGTGCCGCGAGAAATCCGGAACGTCCAGACCCCTACCACGGCGGATACGTAGTCGTCAAGGCCCGAAACTGATAGGATCTGGCGGCTCGGAGGTGAGCGATGCCCCCTGAAACACAGAAGAACAACGCGCCCATGGCGCGGCCCGACGTGGTTTCCCTCGTTCGCGACCGCTTGGCCGACATCCTGGAAATCGAACCGGATCAGATCAGCGAGGGCGATTCCTTCGCCGATGATCTGGAGGCGGACTCGTTGGCGCTCATCGAGTTGGTCGAGGCGATCGAGGAGGAACTGGCTGACCGGGCGGATGCGTTCCGAATCGAGGATGAGGATTTGCAGGATCTGCGCCTCGTACGCGACGCAGTCGACTACGTGTTCAGCCGGGTTGGTGACGGATCCTGACGCCTGAATTCCAAAAGCTCGCAGCGCAACTTGGCTATCAGTTCAGCAACTGGTCACTTGTGGAGTTAGCTCTCACCCATCGCAGTTACATCGCCGAGAACCCCGGCAATGAATCCAACGAACGCCTGGAATTTCTGGGCGATTCCGTCGTTGGGCTCGCCGTAACGGGATACTCCTACGACAACTACGGCGATCTCCCTGAGGGGGAGCTGGCCAAGCTGCGTGCGTCGGTGGTGAACACCTCCAGTCTTGCCTCGGTCGCCGAGTCCATGAACCTCGGGGCGATGCTCCGTCTGGGAAAAGGTGAGGCCTCCTCTGGCGGTCGGGAGAAGGAGTCGATTCTCGCCGACGTCTTCGAGGCAATAATCGGCGCCGTATTTGTCGATGGTGGTTGGGAGCCAGCCCGAGACAGTGCCCTGCTTTTGCTGGTGGAGACGATCCTCGAGAGCTCCCGACGCCCCGGCGGCGAGGACTTCAAAACCCGTCTTCAGGAACTTACGTCCGTACTCAATCTCCCTGCTCCCACTTACCGCCTGGCGGCCACCGGGCCCGATCACGACCGTCGTTTCTCCGCGGTGGCACTCGTCGAAGGTGTGAACTGTGGTGAGGGCAGGGGAACATCAAAGAAGCGAGCCGAACAGGCCGCAGCCGAGGCGGCATGGCAAGTGCTAAGTGCCCGCGGCGCTCAAGAATCGCCAGCAACTACTGCTTCCGAAGTAACCGAGGACTCCAATGGTTGAGCCAGAACTGCCCGAACTCGAGATCATCCGACGCGATCTCGAGCGCGACACCGCCGGCCGCAAAGTCAAAGCGGTGGAGGTGAAGAGCTTGAAGTCGTCGCCTCTTCACAAAACCAAGAAGACCATGACCCAGGCTCTCGAAGGCGCCAAGTTCGTAGAGACCACCCGAGTGGGAATGACCCTCGTCACCCGACTGGACAACGACCATACCCTGATCATGCTGCCGGGGCCCGAGACTGTGATCTCGAGGGTGCCGTCACGCGCCGAAACCGTCACCAACACGCAGGTGATCATCACTTTCACGCAGGGCGGAGATCTTCGCTTCATCGACAAAGACGGCTCCGGCGAAATCAACGTTGTCCCCACAGAAGACGTCGACCAGCACGTTCATCGCGGCAGGGGCCTAGACCTGCTCGCTGACCCCGTTCCGTGGAACGTGTTCGGGCGCTTCGTGCTCAACAGCGACCTGCCCTTGAAGCTGTTCCTCACCGATCCGGACAACTTTGTGGGCATCGGCGATCTTTATAGCGACGAGATTCTATTCGACGCTGGTCTCATGTATGACCGTCCTGCCAAGGCCCTCTCAACGCAGGAACTCCGTCGATTGAATCGCTCGATCACCACGATCCTTCACGATGCCATCAAGTATCGCGGCACCACGTTGGCAAACCGACCGTTCGCTGACGTTGAAGGCAACCCGGGTGGTTTCGGTGAACACATTGCGGTCTATGGCAAGGAAGGCCAGCTCAGCCCTCGTTCAAGAACGCCGATTCTCAAGGGCAAGTTCAAAGGGCACGTGGTCTACTACTGCTCCACGCAGGTCTGACGCGTCCCGATCGACCTACCAGTCGGTGCAGTCGGCGCCGAGGCTGCCGGCGTCGGTGCGATAGCTCTGAAGGACGGCTACCACTGGCTTTGGGGACCAGTCGGCCCTGAGGAGACCAAAGTTGTCTTCAACGTCGTTGGCGTCGCCACCGGTGCGGTCGCGCATGTTGTACAGAAAAACGGGGCCGATCCAGTTCACACCGGTGAGGCAGCTGAGCGCATCCCGCATGATCGCTTCCTGGTCGGCGACACTGACCGCCGAACTCGATGACCCGGTGGGCGCTCCAAATTCTGTGATCCAGATCGGCAGGGCCCGCCCTTCACCGGCGGCCACGACCTGCTGAAACTCCGGTAGTCGTGCGAAGGTGTTCCAGTTGAGGGCGGCCGTGGGAAGAGCCGGGTAGCTGTAGGGATGGATGGCGACCCCCTGGACAACGCCCGAGTCCATTGTGGCAAAGAGCCTGGTCAGGAACGTGGCGGGAGCGATCGACACACCAGCGGCGTCGACGGCCGGCGCAAGGCCGCCGGTCACCACCGTTGCGGTGGGGTCGGCGCCGTGGATGGCAGCGGCGGTGGTGGTGAGGAGCGCCGCGTAGCGACGGGCATCGGGGCCGCCGGGGGCGGACCAGAAGTTGGGGATGTTGGGTTCGTTCCAAACCTCCCAGGAGTTGACGCCTCGGGTACGGTACCGCTGCACTACGAGACTGCTGAAGGCAGCGAAGTCGGCGTCGCTGCTTGGAGGGTGTTTGTCATTGGTGCCCGCTGGTCGAGCCCACGCCGGCGTGTAGGTGATAAGCCCGTGCACCGTGATCCCCCTGGCGCTTGCTGCCGAGACGATGCGGTCGGTGGCTGTCCAATTGAGAACGCCTTCGGTGGGTTCGATTCGACTCCAATCGAAATCGAGCCGCAGCCTAGTGAGTCCCATTGACGCCATAGCGTCGAGGTCGCGACCGAGCGAGGCGGCGCCGAGATCGATGATGCCGGCTCCCGGTGAGACACCCAGAGGAACCGGTGAGGCGGTTGGAAGGGTCGTGGAAGGCACGGTAGAGGTCGTAGTGGAGGTGGAGGAACTGGAGGGGGATGAGGCCGTCGTGGTGCTCGGTTTGGTGGAGGACACGGTGGTGGAGGACACGGTGGTGGAGGACACGGTGGTGGAGGACACGGTGGTGGAGGACACGGTGGTGGAGGACACAGCGGTGGCCAGGGTTGTCGATCCCAGCGTTGTTGTGGTTTGGTTGGTCGAATCTGCTGGTGAGGTGTTTGGTGTCGCTGAGGTTGGCAGCGATTGATCGATGCCGCCAGGCGGCGTTTGAGGTGGTTCACCCGGGACGCCGGAAGCCGCACTGTCGCCCGGGGTCGTAGCTGTAATCGAGGTGGTGGAATCGCCTTCGTTGAAGGGGAGGAGTTCTGGGTCCTCCCCGGTGACGCACCCCGTCAGGACAAACGCGAGGACCATCGTCGTTACCACCCGTTGCCGCACCTACTGCCATCGACATATTGGGCCGCCACATTGAGTGGTCGACGTTGCTCCTGCTTGGAGAGGTGTAGGGGCATCGAGACCGGGCCCGATCCGCCGTCAACCGGTGGCTGTTGAACGGGCGTGAATGACTACGGATAGAAAGCCCGGATAGGGAGGCCAAACGCAACGGAGGCGAACGGCCGACTACTACTCTGAGTCACGATGCATTTGCGAACGTTGTCGATAAAGGGGTTCAAGTCCTTCGCGGATCACGCCACGTTAGATCTCGAAGACGGCATCACGGTGGTGGTCGGCCCCAACGGAAGCGGGAAAAGCAACGTCGTTGACGCTATCGCATGGGTTTTGGGCGCTCAGGCTCCGAGTGCGGTGCGCTCGGCAAAGATGGAAGACGTAATATTTGCGGGCACACAAAGCAAGCCTGCTCTCGGTCGCGCCGAGGTCTCGCTCACGATCGACAACTCCGACGGCACGCTGCCTATCGAGTTCTCCGAAGTCACAATTACCCGCACGCTGTTTCGATCCGGCGAATCGGACTACCGGATCAACGGAGCGAGCTGCCGTCTGCTGGACATCACCGAACTCTTGTCTGACTCCGGCGTTGGCCGTCAGCAGCACATCATTGTCTCCCAGGGCCAGATCGATGCGGTTCTGAACGCCCGTCCCGAAGAGCGTCGCGGCATCATCGAAGAAGCAGCCGGCGTGCTGAAGTTTCGCAAGCGTAAGGAGCGGGCCGAGCGTCGTCTGGCATCTACCGAAGAGAGCCTCAACAGGGTGGCCGATCTCGTGCGCGAGGTCAAACGTCAGCTCAAACCTCTCGAGAAGCAGGCGGATGCGGCCCGGCGCCACGGCGAGGTCCTCGGTGAGGCTACGGCCCTCCGGTCCTTTCTCGTTGGTCGCGAACTCCGGTCGTTGATGGACCGTCTGGAGACTCACAAACGCGACCACATTGCGTCCGCTCACCGAGAGCAGGAGCTCCAGAGCGACCTCGCCCATCTCGATGCGTTGATTCTCGACGGCGAAGCAGAACTGGCTGCTCTTGGTGGATCCGACGTCGACGACGTCCTGGGCAGAGCCCGATCCATCCGGGAACGCATCATCGGGCAGACCAACGTAGTGGGGGAGCGGCGGCGACGTCTCGAGGGTGAGCTGCAGTCCGCCGTCGACGAGGGTCTGGTGGCATCGCTAGAAGCCGAGAGCGCTCGACTGGCCGAGGACATGGCGGCGGTAGAGGCCGACACCGAAACCTTGAAACCCGATCGGGCCCAAGCCAGAGTGGCCGAAAAGGAACTTGAAGCGGAGCGGGTGTCCTTCGAGCAGCAGTGGGGTGACGGTGTCACCCCACCGAGCAACGAGGCGGCCGAGGCTCGGGCTCAACTGAGCGCCTTGGAATCTGCCGCTCAGCGGGATCAGGCCGAGGACAACCGACTCAACGACCAGATCTCTGCGTTGTCCGTCCGTCGCGACCGGCTCGTGTCCGAGCGGTCCGGCGCCGAGGAAGTTCTCCGGTCCGCACCGGCCAGAGCTGAAGAGCTCCAAGGTTTCCTCAACGGGGCCAATGCATCGCTGGTGGAGGCCGAGGCGGCGCTTCGGGCGACCAATGACCTCCGCCGAACAGTCGACGACGACGTTGCCAAGTGGCAGGCGCGCGCCGACGCCCTTGCACAGGCGTTGGCCGAGGCTCGCAACCGGGCCGGTGCCGACGCACTCAGCGGCACGGCAGGAGTTCTGGGCACGCTCCTCGACCTCATCGCAGTAGAGGACGGATGGGAGGGTGCGGTCGAGGCGGCCGCATCGGAGGCGCTCGAAGCCGTACTGGTGGACTCCGAAACCAACGCCCGGCGGGCACTCACCGATCTCGCCGACGCTGACATCGCTGGTGCGGTGCTGCCGTTGGGCTCGGACCATCTGGTGAGGTCCCCCACCAAGATTCTCTCCGATTTGGGGGAGGAGGCCGTTGCCATCCGTCAACTCGTTCGGGCCGAACGGGACGAAGTGTCGGCGCTGCTCGATCAGCTTCTGCACAACGTGGTCGCCGTGCCCGGCTCGTGGTCCGACGCCGCCGACATCGTCACCACTCACCCCGGGGTCACCGTGGTCACCAAGACCGGGGATCGGCTGGGCCCGAGCGGATGGCGGCTCGCTGGTGATCGCACCGGAGCCACCGGTGCCGCCCAGGCCGAGGCGGAGGCCAATGCAGAGGCCGCTCGGGTGCGACAGGATGCCATCGCCGAAGCGGTGAACGACGCTGAAGGCACGCTCCTGCTCACCGGTGAGCAGCAACGCATCGCCGAGAACGAACAACGCGATCATTCAGCTGCGGTCGAGTCCGCCACCAAGGTTGTGGCGCGCACCACCGCAGAGCTGGATGAACTGGAACAGACCCGTAAGCAGCTGAGTCGGCAGAGGTATGAGATCACCGAGCGAGCCGAGGCGGAACGGCGGCAACTGGCGTCACTGCAGTTGAAGCTGCCGGGCCTGGAGGCCGATGAAAAAGCTCAGCTGGATCGGGCGCAAACGGTAGCGGAGGCCCGCACCGCGTTGGAACACCGGGCCAGACTCGTTGCCGGTCTCAAAAGCGACATCGGAATGCGGGAGGCGGCTATCTCCGAGCGTCGCGAGATGATCACCACTCGACGGAACGAAATCGAGGATCGACTGGCGCGTCTGGTTTCCGAGCGAAACGAGGCCCGAGCGCGTCGGGAAGTTATTCAGTCCGCATTGGGCTCGGTCAAGGATCTCACCCAGCAGCTCTTCTCGAAACGGGAGAAGGTGGATGGATGGCTCACAGGTTTGAATGCTGCAAGCCACGCTCAGAGTGAAGCTGCCCGCAGGGTTGGAACGACCCTCAATGGCCACCGAACTCAGCGGGCCACCGCGGAGCGCGAACTCGAGGCCGTTCGGAACCGGAAGAACCGTGTGGACTTGGCCGAGGCGGAGGACCGTGTGCGATTGGAGGCGATCACCGAAACGGTTCGCCGCGATCTCAACATGGAACCGCACGCGGCCATGGAGTCCCCGCGGCCCGAGACCCCCGAGGGGCTGAGCCCCGAAGCCCGCCTCCGAGACCTGGACCGTGAGCTCAAAGCCATGGGGCCGATAAATCCGCTGGCCCTCGAGGAATTCGAGGAGCTGAAGGAGCGCTACGAGTTCGTCACCGGCCAAATGGAGGATGTGAAGAGCTCTCGGCGGGAGCTGGTGCACCTGATTCGGGAGGTGGACGAGCAGATCGTGGGCGTCTTCGCGGCGGCCTATGCCGATGTGGCAACGAACTTCACCCAACTCTTCGAGATGCTCTTCCCCGGTGGTAATGGAGCGGTGATTCTCACCGAACCAAACGACATCTTGAATACCGGTGTGGAGATCGAGGCGAAGCCGTCTGGCAAGAACGTGAAGAAGTTGTCGCTGCTCTCTGGTGGCGAACGATCTCTTACCGCGCTGGCATTCTTGTTCGCAGTGTTCCGGTCGCGTCCCTCACCTTTCTACGTGATGGACGAGGTGGAAGCCGCGCTGGACGATTTCAACCTGAACCGATTCCTCACCCTCGTTCAGGAATTCCGCACCGATGCCCAGCTGATCATCGTCAGTCACCAGAAGCGCACGATGGAAGCCGCTGACGTCTTGTATGGCGTTTCGATGAAACCGGGTGAGTCGTCAAAGGTGGTCAGTGAGAAAGTGAGGCGCGGCGTCATCGACCTGCGCGACTCTCCAGCTCCTGGCCACAGCGGCGCAGATCAGACAGAGGAACCGGACGCCACCAAAGCGTCGCCGTCTGCCTGAGCGAGATCTGCGGTTCTCGGGGGTTGGTTCACCCGCTGGTTGAGTGGTTGCCGGCCGAGTTCCCGGCGGAACGTTGGGTGTGGTCCGCTAGATCAGTCGCTGGAACCACCAGAGGCTGAGAGCGGCAGCGACAAGCGTCAAGACCGCAGCGATGGCGGAGAACCAATCGGCGATCTCGGTGAACTCGGTGTCCACCCCAACCGCGGAGCCGATGTCTGCGTAAACCGCTTCCAGCTCCTCTAACGATGACGCCTGGAAGTAGAGACCGCCGGTGGCGTCGGCAATCTTCTCCAAGTTTTCCTCTGCAACCGGTACTCCGATCTCGAAAGACTCCACCTGCGGTGTCTCCGGATCGTCGTAGAGGATGAACCCGTCCCTCGTCCCGAAGGAGATGGTGGACACCGAAATCGCCGCTTCGTTGGCAGCGGCGATCGCAAGGTCGTCGTCGCGCCCCGCCGTGGTTTCTCCATCGGAGAGCAGGACGATCGTTCCCGGGGGAAGGGTTCCCGAATCATCGACCGGAGTGTTCTGGAGGGCTTCGAGGGCCGTGAAGATCGCTTCGCCGATTGCGGTAGAAGGCTGCAGCTCAAGATTCTGAATGGATCGAATCACCTGGTTTCGGTCCCGGGTGGGTGAGACGCGTACCTCGGCGGTCTCGGCGAAGCCCACTAACCCCACGTCGAGTCCGGGCGGAAGGCTCTCCACAAAGTCGATGGCGGCCTTCTGAGCAGCGGCCAACCGGGAGGGCTGGATGTCGCCCGCCTCCATGGAAAGGCTGACATCGATGGCCAGCATCACCACTGCCCGGTCGCGCTCAACGTCCATCTCCCGGGCTGGCTCGGCCACGCCGACCAGCATGGAACCGAGGCCGAGCAGCAACACTCCTGCGGTGGCGTGACGCCGCCAGCCGGTGCGTTTCGGCAGTACCGAAGCGAGCAATTCTGTGCTGGCCAGACGCGCTGCGTAGACCTTGCGGCGGTTCTGCATCAACACGTAGACGAGGATGAGAACGGGGATGACCAGGAGAAACCACAGGCGCTGAGGGCTGAGGAAGCCCACGTCCCAGATTTGGAACACCTCGGCATCGTTCATTTTCGCCTCCGCGAATCGGTGGCCAGAATCCGTTGCTTGCGGCGGGCCACGAAACGAACAACGTCGTCGAGCCAAGCATGGTCGGTGCGAAGTTCGATGTGGTCAACACCGTGTTTGCGGAAGGTAGCGCTCAAATCGGCCCGCCGTTCCAGGGCCGCTTGTCGATAGGCCGTGCGGACCTTCGCCTTGTGAGTAGGGATTTCAATGAGCTGGCCCGTGGCAGGGTCTACCACCGGCAGCACCCCCACGTTGGGGAGTTCGAGTTCGAGAGGGTCGACGACCTCAAAAGCGACGACGTCGTGACGGCGGGCCAGCACCGCCAGTGAGTCCTCCCATCCGGGCACCACTCGGAAGTCGCTCACCAAGGCAACCATCCCCCGGCGTTTGGCCAGTGCCCCGAGCCGCCGGAACGCTTCGCCGAGGTCGGTGACACCGGCCCCCTCTGGCGATGCGGAGCTGGACAGTGTGTGCAGCACATGGAGGAGGTGCCGGCGAGACCCTTGTGGGCCGATGACCATGTGATTTTCGGGGCCAGCGAGGATGGCCCCGATGCGGTTCCCATCCCGTTGCGTGAGAAAGCCCACCGAAGCAGCCGCTGCCAAAGCCAGTTCTCGCTTCTCCCGGGCGGCCGTGCCCATGCTGAGTCTTGGACCAATGTCGGCCACGAGCCAGGTCTCCAGCTCTCGCTCAGCGATGGTCTGACGAATGTACGCCTCGTTGAGCCGAGCCGTCACGTTCCAGTCGATTCGCCGAATGTCATCGCCTGGCTGGTACCGCCGAGTCTCCCCCAGTTCTGATCCGTGGCCCGGGACCAGACCGCGGTGGTCACCGTGAAGGAGTCCATCCAGCCGGCGAGTGACGTCGAGTTCCAGTCGGCGCAGCGTCGATCGAGCGTCCGCGGTCATCTGCTCGACGGACTCGCCCGATGGGCCTACCCGACTCGCTGATGTGGGGGGAGAGGAGGGAATCACGGATTATGGGTCGCTCTGACGAAGGTTGGGCATTGCGGTTCGGTCCGCAGGAATCTCGGCGTCGAGCAGCGTTGGTACGTCGGGCGATGGCCTGGTCCCCCTTTGGCTGGGTGACGGTTGTGATTCTGGGCCGGCCGCAAACGCATCGGGTTGGCCCGATGGCACCGGCTGACTTGGCATGGGCTGGCCTGTTGTGTGAGGGCTATTGAATGTGCCCACGGGGTGTGCCGACGATGCCGAAGTTTGCGGTGAGGCGTAGCTGCTGCCGTTCTGGGCTGCCATCGTTGGCTCGGGCCGTGCCGTGGTCACGTCGGCGGCCGGCACGATAGAGAGAATCCGGTTGAGGATGTCATCCGCGGAGCGGTCCTCGGCCAGGGCCTCATAGGTGAGCATCAGGCGATGCCGAAGGACATCGCGGGCCATGTCGAACACGTCCTGGGGAACCACGTAGCCACGACCCCGCATGAGGGCCAAGCTGCGAGCAGAATCGATGAGGCCCAATGTGGCACGCGGACTCACACCGAACTCGATGTACTTTGCCAGTTCCGGCAGCCCCCGAAGCTCCGGTTCCCGGGACGCCATTACGAGATCCACCGCATATTGGGCTACCGAGGTGTCCACATAGACCTGCTGAGCCAATCTCTGAAGCTCGATCAATCGGTCGGTGGTGATCATCTCCTGGATGCGAGCTACGCCGGTCGGCACGCCGGCCGCGCCGGAGCGACGGGCGATCTCGAGTTCCTCGGTGGGCGAGGGGTATCCCACCACCACCTTCATCAGGAAACGATCGCGCTGGGCCTCGGGCAGCGTGTACACACCCTCGGATTCCACTGGATTCTGAGTGGCCAATACCAGGAATGGCTTGGGGAGGGGGCGGGTTTCGCCGGCGATGCTCACCTGCCGTTCCGCCATGACCTCCAAGAGAGCGCTCTGCACTTTTGCCGGCGCCCGGTTGATCTCGTCGATGAGGAGGAAGTTGACAAAGACGGGTCCCCATTCGATATCAAATGTTTCATCGCTGCCCCGCCAGATCCGAGTTCCGGTGAGATCTGAGGGAAGTAGATCAGGGGTGAATTGGAGGCGGGCGAACGTCCCTCCGACTACCTGGGAGAGCGTGGAGACGGCCAGGGTCTTGGCGACGCCGGGCAGGCCTTCGAGAAGGATGTGGCCCTGCGACAGCATGGCAACGAGGAGGCGCTCGACCATATGGTCCTGGCCAACGATGACCTTCTTCACTTCAAATGCGACGCGCTCTAGTTCGGCCGCTGCGGTCTGATGCTCGGTTGTCACTCCACCAGTGTGGCGACTGAAACCGAAAGTTGACTGAAAGCGCCGCAATATTGCCTTCTGATCGTGGGTGAAAACAAGCGGTAGTGTCACCATTGTGCGCATTCTTGTGGTGGACGACGAGATTGAGTTGGCGGAGGCGATAGGCAAAGCACTTCGCCGAGAGGGGTACGCCGTGGACGTGGCTCACACGGCGGCCGCAGCGATCGACGTCACCAGCTACACACCGTATGACCTGATCACGCTGGACCTCACCCTGCCTGATGGCGACGGTCGCGACATCTGCCGGGCTATTCGGTCCGGCCACGACCATCAGCCCCGCATCCTCATGCTCACGGCCCGAGATGACATCGAAGAGCGCGTGGCCGGCCTAGATGACGGCGCCGACGACTACTTGGTCAAACCCTTCGCTTTACCCGAGCTTTTCGCCCGAGTCCGCACACTCTTGAGGCGAGACACCGACGCCAGCGCCGGTGCCCTCCTTACCAGCAACGGTCTCACCGTGGACACTGCTACCCATCGAGTTCTTTGGAAGGACGTCGAGATCGAAATGACTGCCAAAGAGTTCGCCCTCCTCCGGTACTTCATGACCTACAGCGACGATGTGCACAGCCAGGAGCACTTGCTCGAGCACGTGTGGGACGCCGCAGCCGACCCGTTCACCAACACGGTCCGAGTAACGGTGGGAACCCTGCGCCGCAAGCTCACCGCAGCCACCGGCATCCAATGGATCGACACGGTCATCGGGGCCGGCTACCGTTTCGCCCCTTCCAGAACACCCAGTTGAGCAATGCGCCAGATCTCACTCCCGGCGTTCTCCGAAACCATCCGTTTTCGCCTCTCTCTGGCCATAGCCGTAGTGGTATTCACTTTGGGTTCGCTCGTGATCGGCGGACTGTACTTCTGGGAGCAGAGCACGCTCGTGGAACCAGTCCTCATGGGGCGCACGCTTGTTGTGATCGACCCCACTACAGGCACGGAGTTCGAGACAAACCTAGAGTTGGTTTTCCCTGAAGAGAGCCAGCGGGTCGAGATGGAAAAGCTCGAATTGGAGGCCTACCGACGGGCGTTGAGCTCGCTTCGAACCTCATCCTCGATAGCGCTGAGCGTGCTGTTCGTTGGTTCGTTTGGGGCAGGGTGGTTCTTGTCGGGATGGGCTCTTGCCCCGGTGCGCAAAATCACCGGAGTGGCCAATGGCATCACCGCATCCGACCTGGGGCGACGTATCGGTCTCACCGGTCCGCGCGATGAGTTACGAGACATGGGGGACACCTTCGATTCGATGTTGGACCGATTGGAAATGGCGTTCGATGATCAGCGCCGTTTCGTCGCTGAGGCTTCGCATGAACTCCGCAATCCATTGGCGGTGGCCCGAACGAACCTCGAATTGGCGCTGAATGGTGGGACCGATCAAGAGGTTCGGGAAGCGGCGAGAATTGCTCACGATGCCACGCAGCGAATGAGTGGACTGGTGGACCAGATGTTGGATGACGCGCGTGCTGCGCTTCCGGTGAATGCCACCGAGGAACTGGATCTCGCCGACGTGGCTCATATCGTCGCAGCTGACCACCGAGCCGCGGCGCGGAAACGGAACGTGGCGATAGGCGTTGAGACCGAGCCAACCATGGTGATCGGCGACCGGTTGGCGTTGCGTCGAGCCGCTAACAACCTGTTGTCCAATGCAGTTCGCATGGCCCCCGAGGGATCCGAGATCACGCTGACGGTCAATGGTCATGGCGGTGCCGCCACTCTTTCGGTTACCGACCAAGGCCCGGGGCTTTCTGCGGATGACCGCTCCCATGTTTTCGAACAGTTCTGGCAGGGGTCTGCCCAGGAACACCGTGGCGTAGGTCTAGGTCTGGCCATAGTCAAGCGGATAGCCGAGCGGCATGGCGGTGATGCATCGGTCAACGCCAACGCCAACGGTTCCCGATTCACCATCTCCATTCCCTCACGCTGAGGGCCCATCGGGGGTGATTTCGTAGGTAGGGGTCTGTAGAGGTATGGGACAGTATCCCCGAGTCTGCTTACGGTGGCACCTAGTCTTTGTCCCGATGTCGAGCGAGGCGGCCCGTGCCACCTCACACCCAGGAGCGACAAGTGAATCAAGACAGCGTCTCCACCACCGGGATTGAACCCGGCACTCTCACGCTTCACGAGGCGGCGGACTTACTCGGTTCCTCGACCACCATGCTGAGGAAACTCATCCGACTGGGCCGACTGTCGGAAGCCGAGAAGGTCCAGACCACCGAAGGACGAGCGTGGTCGATCCCGATCGTGAGCATTCCTAGCATCGCCGAACGCGAAGGATTCGAAATCAACTTGAACGTCGATGCCCTCTGGCCGAATGTCGCGTTGTCTCACACCACTGAGCCGGTGGTGGATCTGACCAGTCTGGCCGAGGAAAGCCACGAGCCCGCCTACATCATCGAGCCGGATCGTGATTGGGCGCTTCCGGCCTCCGACCCTCATGACCAATCGATGACAGGGGAGTTGGTGCCGTCGGATGCTGGCCTAGCAACTGCCGCTGCCACGGACCTTGAGCCCATGGTCCCCAAGGCGAGTGTTGAAATTGAATTGGCCGGCGAGATTCCTGCAGCGCCAACGCTGGCGGAAGTCGTGGATGCGGCGTTCCTTGAGACACTGCTTGGCGCCAAGGCGTCCGAGAGCGAGGCCCTTGTGGCCGCCGAACGGCACCGGGTGGAGTATGACTCCCTTGCCGCTCGCCAAATGGAGCTCGAGCTCCGCCTCAGCACCACCGATGACGAGCGCCGGGTTCTGGCAGAACGCCTTCACAATGAGACGCTTGCTCGGGCCATCGCCGATGCCCGGGTAACCGAGCTTCGTGATCAGCTGCAGCGGGAAATCGCTTATGCCGAGGCGGAACGCTACGAGCGCCGCCAGGCGGTAGCTCGGGAGGCTCTCGCCGCCATGAGAGCGGCGGAAGCGGAGTCAGTGATGGGCAGGCGCGCTCGCCGCCGCCTCGCCCGCCGTTCGCCTCAGGAATAGGCCGCCCCACCCGCCGATCCCGGCGTTTTCGGTGTTGGTTCAACCGCTGGGTGGGCGGTTGTCTCCCGTGTTGGCCTGGCCGTTGGGTGCCATGGCGTTCCCGGTGTTGGATCACACCCTGGGTGGGTGGTTACTGCCTCTGTTGGCGGCTCGGCGGGCGGCAATCTTGCCGATTCTGCCGGGCTTGTAGGTTTTCGCATCTGCCAGCGTCCGGCGGTCGACAGGGCCTCCGACGCTATTTGCCTCTACCGTAGGGGAAAGCCTTTAACCGGGCTTTCAGGTTGCTGTGCTTTAGTGCCGAGTAACCAAGTGGCGTGGGGAGTTCCTCGCGAAGGAGTGATGAAGAGTGACTGATTCGAATTGGGACTTTGAGACCGACCGGGATCCAGCCATAGTTCCAGCGGCCTCGCCGGAGCAGCCAACGTTCGCTGCGCCCGGCGGTTTGCCTGGCCAGGGCACGGCGTCGTCGCAGTACCCCGTCGGCCAACGCCCCCCGGGCACGGTTCCCACTGGAACCATTCCGTCGGTCCTACGACAGCCCGATGCTCCAACCGCCCCAGCCGGTCGAACGGTCTTTCCGCCAACCGCACCGGTCCCACGGGTAACCACGGCTCCAAGCGAGCCCAGGGGGGTCTATCCGGCAGCGCTGCCCACTCCGCCGGTCTCACCGCGTCGGGTGCTGGGAGCCCAGAGCGTCCCCACCTTCACCCCGCCGGCCTCGTCGCCTCCGCAGGCACCGCCCACCATTGCTCAGTCCACCGCTCTCCGCCAAGCGGAGGTGGCCGCCGCATCGGCGAAGAAGTCTCGTCGGTGGGGATGGCGGGCTTTTGTAGCATTTCTCGCCGGAGCCTTGATCAGTGGGGCGGCGTTCACGGCCGGGACGCTCGTTGCGGAAGAAACGACCCCGGTGGCCGCACCTGTCACCACACCCGTCCGCGCTCCTTCAAATACTCCGGCTGCCTCGCTGGTACCTACCGAGGGTGAGAATCCCGCTGCCTTCGTTGCTGCAACGCTTGGTCCATCCGTTGTCCAGATCCGAACCGAGATTGGTGCCGGATCCGGTGTTGTTTACCAAGACGGTGGCTTCGTCATGACCAACAATCACGTGATCGATGGCTACACCCAGGTCGCGGTGATAGATAGCCTCGGTCGTACGCTCAATGGAACCGTGGTTGGCGCAGACCCGCGGGCCGATATTGCGGTTGTCCAGGTGGATGGGCTAGACCTTCCCGTCGCCGATCTGGCCGTTGGCACGAAACTGGCGGTCGGTCAGACCGCAATCGCGATCGGCAGCCCGTTCGACCTCTCCCGGTCCGTCACGTCGGGGATCATCTCGGCACTCAATCGGCCGCTGCCCAACCAGAACGGTACGTACACAGCGATGATTCAGACCGACGCCCCGATAAACCCGGGGAACTCCGGTGGCCCGCTGGCCAACCGCTTGGGCCAGGTCATCGGAATCAATACTGCGATCCGAACCGATGGGGTCAGCACCACCAACGTTGGCGTTGGCTTCGCAGTTCCGATCGACATCGCTCACCGGGTAGCCGAACGCATCACCAGCGGCAAGAGTCTGGACCCGGGCTTTTTGGGGGTTGGTCGGGGCCAAGCGGCGATCGGTGAGATCGGCGTGGTGATTGGCAACATCAGCGCCAACTCGGCGGCAGACAACGCCGGCTTACGGGATGGTGATCGTGTGCTCACCGTGAACGAAGCACCGGTGACAGATTTCGCCGAGCTCGCCGGGTTGATCACCAACAACTTCCCGGGAGACGAGATCACTCTCGAGATCGTTCGGGACGAAGCGCCTATGTCCGTCACCGCCACTCTTGGCGAGCGCGAGCCATAGAGGGCGCCGAGCGGAGGGTCGGCACTCGAACCAGCTCTGACTTGCCCACGCTCTATTCGAACAGGGCGTTTATAAAGGCGTCGGGGTCGAAATCGACCAAATCGTCCACCTGTTCGCCGAGTCCGACCAGCTTGACCGGGATTCCCAGTTCGGATTCGATGGCGAAGACGATGCCGCCCTTGGCGCTGCCGTCGAGTTTGGTGAGCACGACACCGGTGACATCCACGGCTTCGGCGAAGACCTTGGCCTGGCTCATTCCGTTCTGACCGGTGGTGGCATCCAACACCAGTAAGGTCTCGGTGACCACGCCCACGCCCTTTTCCGCCACGCGCCGGACCTTCGTCAGTTCTTCCATCAGGTTGGTCTTGTTCTGGAGACGGCCTGCGGTGTCGGCTAGCACGATGTTGCAGTTGCGGGCTGCGGCAGCTTCGACGCCGTCGAAGATGACCGACGACGGGTCTCCGCCCTCGTTGCCCCGCACGATCTCGGCCCCTGAGCGCTCGGCCCACATGGTGAGCTGTTCCGCCGCAGCGGCTCGGAAGGTATCGCCCGCAGCCATGAGCGGCCGATGCCCTTCAGCTTTGAGGCGTTTGCCCAACTTCCCGATCGTCGTGGTCTTGCCAACTCCGTTGACACCCACGAAGAGCCAAACGTTGGTGGTGTCGGGGGCAATGGTGAGCGAGCGATCGCTAGTGGAAATCTCGGCCCGCATGCGTTCTTTGAGCAGGCCCAGGATGGCCGCCCCGTCCTCGGCCCCGGTGGCCGTTGCCGTGGATTGGACGTCTTTGATCAGGCTCATCGAGGTCTTCACACCCACGTCAGCTCGGATCAGTGCCTCCTCGAGGTCCTCCCAATCTTCATCAGAAAGTTTGCCCAGGCCAACCAGTCCGCCGAGCATTCCAGCGAAGGCAGTGCGGGCCTTGCTGAGGCGGTCGAAGAATGATGGCCTGACGATAGGAGGCGGCTCGAGAACGACGGTCGGTCGGTCGAGATCTACCTCATCGAGGTCGGGCAGTGCTTCCTTGCTTGGGGCCGAAGGGATCGGGGGAGCCTTCTTCGTCGCCCCTGGCAGTTCACGGTCGGTGGGAAATGAAAGTTCGCTATCCCCTCGTGACTCTCGGCGGAGCAGCACCGCGGTGAGAACGCCAGCACCCAGCAGAGCGAGGGCCACAACAACAAGAAGAGCGATTTCCACGGTTCAGAGCCTAACGGTGGCTCCTCTGGTCTCGGTGCTGTGAGGGGTCGACCACGGCGTCTGGGGACCGTCTAGGCCGACGACGAGGGGTTAAGGCTGAACGGCGCGCACCGGGCCGCTCATGGCCGCGACGGCCACAACAACAACGCCGGTGTTGGCGGCAAGATTCGATTTTCGTTTGGCGAGAAATGCCGACGCCAGCATGGTCCCGAGCGCATTGGCGGCAAGAATCCAGCCCCATGCGGCGCGGCCTACCGTCTGGTCGGCGATTGCGCGGCTAGCCATCGACTGGGTTCTGCACCAACTTCCGGCGTGAGCGGGAGCCGACCAGCAAACCCAGTGCCAGAAGGGCCAAGCCGAACCACACCAGGTTTAGTCGGGGCGTCCGATTGATTCGATAAGAGGCGCTGGCGTCAGTTCCGTCGCTGAGGAGGACTTGGGTCTCGTCCAGCAGTGAACGGAAAGTCGCCGCTTCGGCCGTTGGAACGTTGCGCAGCCGATGAGCAACTAGTGCGGGATGCAGGTCAACACCGTCGACTTCTATTGTCGCAATTACAGATTCCTGCGTCCTGGTGGTGTCCAAGGCAAGACCTCGATGTACGAAGGTCTGTCCGTTCACTTCCACCGGCTGGTCTCTTGTGAGGACGAGCTGGTCGACGGTGGCAGCCATCGTGCCCGCAATGCCGACCAGGGCGATCCCCACCGCTACGTGGGCGAGCCAGCCTGCTCTGCCCGCTTTCCCGGCCAATGCTGCCGAGCCGGCGGCTGCGCCGCCTGCCACGGCAACGGCCAATCCGAACGGTCCTGCACTGAGAGGTGTGATCAGCACTGCAAGCACAGCGCCCACCACCGCAGCCGCCAGGCGCCGATCGGCCCGCACGGCCAGCACTGCGGCTCCGATCACCACCGGCCAGAGCGCCCGGGCGAAGAAGACGCCGGCGATGCCGACCGTGTCTGACCCCATCGCTTGCTCCACCGCTGGTTCGTACGTACCGATGGCCACAATGCCGGTTGCCATCAATAGCGAGAACGTGGCGATGAGCCGATGGCGCGAACCCCGACCGGTGGTGGGGACCGCTGGTGAAGCACTGGCCACGAGCCATCCCAGTAGCCCCGTCCAGCTCACTGCGGCGATCAGTAGCCCAGCCCTCAGGCCGGGGCGATCAGCAAAGGCGTGAACCGATTGCACCAGCCCCGCACGCGTGAGGGTGGTGGCCCACACTGCGGCGAGCGCGGGGAGAAGGAACAGGGCTCTGCTCAGCCGTTTGGCCGATTCGAACCGGAGATGCAGTGTGGCGGCCGTGGCCAACCATGCCACCAGGCCAGCCGATTCGATCGGGTCCCATGCCCAGTAGCCGCCCCAGCCCAGTTCGGCGTGGGCCCAGGCGGCACCGGTTGCGAGCCCTGTGGTGAGAAGGGCCAGTGAGACGCCGGTTGCGGCTCGGACCCACCGATCACCAACTCCACCTACGGCCAGGAGCCCAGGGACCATCACGCCAACGAGTCCGAGGTAGAGGGCAGGCGGGTGCCAGGTCATTGCCGGGTGTTCCAGTACCGGCTGCAGGCCAAGTCCTCCCACGGCTCGAGCATCAAGTTGCTCAAATGGGTTGGCCGAAATCAGGATGACCACCCCGTAGGCCGACGCGAGCGCAGTCAGCGGACGGAATTGCCCGCCCATCCGTTCCACGATGAACGCAGCAATTGCGACGAAAGCAGCGAAGAGCAGAAGCGAACCCTCAGCGCCGCCCCAGAGGCCAGCTATTCGAACCAGCGGCCCGAGCCCGGGGCGAGTGGTGCTGACCACATAGGCGTTACTCCAGTCTTCGGTCGCGAAGGCTGCAATTAGGACTGCCGTGGCGGCGACGGCAGTCCCAGCGTGGATGATGACCAGCTCTCGCCATGGCCGGATCGAGGCGACGATTCCGGTAAGGATGCTGAGGCTGAGCAGCGCGACGCCAAGAGTCATGAAAGCTCCACGTTAAGCGACGGGCCAGGGCGTCACGGTCTCACCGGCGGCAGCGCGCCCGTGCTGGGACCGAACTAGAGAGCCGAGATCGCCCCGATGTCGTCGTAACGTTGGAGGCTGCGGGAGTGAATGGTGGCGGACGTCATGGCATCTCGCCACGGACCCATGTGGGGAGCGTCGAAATGAGCTTCCAAGTGGGGACCGGACTCCCATTCCTCGTAGATCCGCATCACGCCAGGCTGACCGATCACCTCGGAGAACTCATAGGTGATGCAGCCTGCTTCTTTGCGAGTCTCCTCCATCATGAGCACTGCGGCAGCTTGGATCGCTTGCACGTCGCCAGGCTCCATTACAACAGTTCCCGTAACAATCAGCATGGACCGAGACTACTCGCCACGCTTGCGGCGCAGGAGTTCGTTCACGGTCGATGCATCGCCGCCAGGGGGGCCGCCACCGGGTTTGGTGGGTGGTCGGGGCGCGGTCGGGGCCTGCGGCGGCGTGGGTCGTTTCGCTCCCGGCGTGGGTGGTGCCGGCGGACTGGCGGTGGCGGGCTTGATCGGTGGCCGGGTCGGGGCTGTGACGGTGGCCGGTTTCGCGCCGTCTCCGTCCTGCTTTTGGCGGCTCGGCGCTTGCTCACGAGCCAGCGGATCGGCCTCGCCGAACTTCGGGAGGCGAGTCTGCAACTTGGCAACCGTCCCCTGGGCCTTTTCTGCCCCAACCGCCAACGTTCCTTTGCGGAGGGCGAGGCGGCTCACCGCTACGGCGACTGGCCAGAGCAGGAGGGCCGCCCACAAGAACCACTTGGTGAGGTCGATGCGTTTTTGTCCGGCCACGGTGTTTACCGGGTCGAACACCTCGGTGATCTCGGGTTGAAAGCGTCCGCCGGTGATGCCGGCAACCTGGCGGAGGATGTCGTCACCCAGTGCGCGGGGAGCGTACTCGGCGGGATACGAGCGACTGGTGAGGCCCACACCGCTCCAAACCGATTCGCCTCCGCTGAGGACCGACGCTCCCACTGCGTACGTGCCCGCCTCGTCGATCGGGACGGTGGCCGCGAACGTGGAGGCGTCGATTCGCTCCAGTGGCACGTCAATGCCTTCACCATCTGGGCCGGACACGCGTACCGATGCCTGTGCGTCGTCGTCCCAGGAATTTACTCCCTCTACGCGAAGGCTCAGCTGGTCACCCTCGATCGTTGCTACCACGCCGCCCCCGTCGGTGGCGGTGGGGAAGGTGTCCTTCACCACGCCAGCCCAGAAATCCGGTGCTTCATTCCACCCCACCCAGGCGGATCCCCAGCGTTCGCCGCTATCGGATGCCCACGTTGTCACCCGGCCCAGCCCTACCTGCCAGCTGCTCAGCAGCGGGTCCTGGTCGGGACCGACCCGCAGGTCCACCCGAGCGGTGGGCTTGGCGGTGGTGGCGACGTACCCCGCCAGTGGGGGAGCGGTCTGAAGGTTCCGCACCGTGGTGGCGTTGGAAGTAATGGTGGGGAGGAAATCTCCTTCGTTCACGAAGTCACGGGACGCCAAAATGGCTTCCTGCACAATCAGCTCAGGGATCTGGCTCAGATCCTTGCCGGGATAGAAGCGTCCCCCGCCCGCCTCGGCGATCTTCCTCAGGTCGCCTGCTGCTCCTTCACCGGTAGCCACGACCGACACAGTGATGCCCTCATCCCGAAGACCGGCAGCATCGGCGGCCATCTGGTCCAAGTGGAACGGTTCGGTGAATCCGTCGGAGAAGAAGATGATGTGTTTGAGGTTGGCCTCGGACTCGCGTAGTTGCTCAGCTGCGGTGCGCAGCGTGTTTTCGACATTGGTTGGACCATCGGGTTCCAGCTTCGACAGGCCCTTGTCGATCACGTCCTGTCCGGGGCGTTGCTGGAGGTCGATCACCCATTCCGCCCGGTTGTTGACGCTGATGACGCCAACTTCGTCGGTCGCGGCCAACGCGTTGATCGCTCGTGCTGCGGCATTCTGGGCGATGCTGGTTTTCTTCACGCCGCCATCGATCTGGTTGTCGCCACCGAGGCCATTCACCACGCCTTCCTCGGCACAATGGCATGCTCCCATCGAACCGGACGTATCGATCGCCAAGACCTCGGCCACCGTCTGACGGCGCAGCGGATCCAAAATCTCGCTCACCACCGGCAGGATTTCTTCGAGCGGGTGATCCCGATACCCACCCAATGCATAACTCTGACTGCCGCCCACAACGACCATGCCTCGACCTAGGTCCCGAACTGCGGCGGTGAGAGCGCTCACCTGGGGATCAGCCAGGTCGCGGGCATCCACATTGATCAGAACGACCGATGCATATTGCACCAGCTCATCCACACCGGGCACCGCACCAACACCGACCCGGTCAACCACCAGCCCCCCCGCCTCGAGGGCCGCGGCGAGGTCCCGGGCGTCGCTGTTGCCGCCGCCATCGACCATCAGGACCTTGGCAGCACCGGCCACCGGTACCGCCGCAAATCCCCGGTTGTTTGCGCTTACCGCATCGGCCAGTCCGAAGACCTCTGCGCTGTAGCGAAGGACCCCGCTGGAATCGGCGATATCGGTGAACGTGATGGCATTGCTTCCCACCGCGAGTTGCACCTCTTGTGTGCCAACCAGCGTGCCGTCCCGGCTCAGCTCAACTCGGGCTGGGGTAACCGCAGGTGAATCCACCCGGATCGTGATCTCCACCTGATCGCCGTCGCGCGCCACCGAGGGAACGTCGATCCCGGCGATCGCCAGGTCGGTCCCTCTCGGTGGATCCACCACAAACACGTCTACCGGGATGTTCTGCTCGGCTAGTCGTCGCGCCTCATCGATCACGTCACCCGTGGTGGCCCGCCCATCGGAGACCAGCACCAAACGCTTCCGGGCTTCACCGGGAGCGGCGGCCGCGCCCAGCCGGAGAGCGGCGGCAAGGTCGGTGCCGGTGGCATCCACCTGCACGGTGATCCCTTCAAAATTGGGGTCGTCGTCCACCAAGGTTTCCAGGCGGGCGTCCTTGCCGAACGCCACAACGCCGGCGACGTCGTTGTTCGGCCGTTCCTCTAGAGCTGATGCCACGATCCCAGCAGCTTGGCTACGGCCGGCAGGACCAAGGGAGTCCGAGGCGTCCAGGAGGAAAACCGCGCCCACGGTGTCGGTTGTCCGGTTGAAACCGGGATTCAGAAGAACGAGCAGGAGGCACAGAGCGACCACAATTCGCATTCCCGTGGCAACCCGCCATTGGGGAGCGGATACGCCGAGCCGTCGTCGGGCGAGGAGGTACTCCGCCGCCAGCACCGCAAGAAGGAGCAGTACTACGGGCCACAGTCGGGCGATCTGTCCCTGAACGGTATTGGGGCCCTCGCCTCCATCGGGGACGGCAAATGGCAGGTCGGGGATAGGCGCGATTCGTGACTCCACCGGGTCGGCATTGACCGCCACCACGATCGACGCTCGGTCGGGCTGGCTGATCTCCCAGAACCCGATCAGATCAGCCGAAGGCGGCGCGGCGCCGGCCAGTACCTCGAAGCTCGCCCCGTCCGGAGCCGACACGCTTGCGGGGCTGCGAGGATCCAGCGGCAGGTTTCCGCCGAGCCGGACCCGGGCGGGCGGGATTGCGACACTGGCCAGGTCGTTGATGACCCGCTCCACCAGGATCGGGAAACCCACTTGCAGCGGAAGGTTGCTTTCCGCGTTGGCGAAGCTTTGGTAAAGGACCGGTGCATCGAGCGTGGGGGTAAGCGCAAGCAGGGGAGCGCCCTCGGCTCCGAGCACCACCTGGGACTCGGCCGAAACCGTGATCTTTTGCGAACGAGCCAGTAACACTTCGGACAGGTCGAGGCCGGCAACCAGGCCAACATCGGACCGGATCAGCGTGAGCGCTGGACGTTCAACTTCGCCGTCCACCTCCACGGTGCCCGGGAGTCCGGCGGGGGGAGTGATAGCCCATGTTGGCGCTGGCAGTGGGCTAGGAAGGTCGATGGCGTTTGCGATGATGACGTCGGTGTCACTTGGCATCGGCCCAGAGAAGTCTGGGTCGGCAGTGACGGTTACGCCGGGGATCACCGAGAGGGCCGCACCGAGGAACGGGTCCGGCCGTCCCACGAACCAGATAGCAATCTCGGGCGATTGCGCAACGGTGGCGACGGCCCGATTGTCAGGGTCGAAGGCATCGGCCGGTTCCAGGAACGCCTCGATTCGATCGCCGCTAGGCAGATTGAGGCTGAGGTTTTGAACATCCCCGTCGGCCAGCTTGACCTGCTGAGTAACCACCGTGACGCCGTCCACGTCGATTCGGACCGTCTGGCTGGCCTCGGGCCCCCCGTAGTGACGAACGCTGATACGGGCGACCAAACCCCCGGCGGTCGGCTCCACGGTCAGCTGGGAGATGCCTCGGTTGGCGGACTCGGAGCCGATCTTTTCATATCGCGTGCCCGGCGGGGCGAGCCGAAGATCGGCATCGCTTACGCCACCATCGCCCACCAGCACTACGCGGCTGGGCCGATCACCGGTATCCAATCCGGCCGCCAGTGCGAACGCCCCCGCAAAGTCTGCCTCGCCTGGGAAGGGGTCGATGCGGTCGAGGGCATCATCGAACACCGAAGCATCGGAGGATCGGGTGAGACTGGCCCGGGCCCGTTCGCCCGCCACCACCAGTGACGCTTCGCCGTTGGCGGGTAGTTGGTCTCGCAGTTCCTTGGCCCGGTCGCGGGCGTCTTCAATTCGGTCGGGAGCACCATCGGTGGACAACATCGATCCTGATGCGTCGATCACAAAGATGGTGTGTTCGGCCAGCGGTTCTTCGGTGAACTGAACCGGCCGAGCTACCAGGACCGCCAGCAGGAGGGCGGCAAGGATTTGGGCGGCCAGCAACCAGCTCGGTTGCAGCCGCTGCCATGGTTTTGCGGCGGAGACCGGCCGGTTGACCTTCCTCCAGAGGAAGACGGCGGCCACCGTCTGTTGGATCCGCCGGGGCCGCAAGATGTGCATGGCGATGATCGGTAGCGCCAGCGCGGCTAGCCACAATCCCGCCGGGTTGGCAAACCCCCAGCCGCCAAGGTTCATCGGAGTACCCCTTCGGCTCGCCATGCGGCCAGCAGTACGTCCTCGAGGTTCTCGTCGGTGAAGACGCGAACATACCCACCGCCGGTTGAGCGGACGCGGCTGGCCACCTCGTCGATCCAAGCGGTGGCCATGGTGGCGTAGTCTTCAACCACTTTCGCTGACAAGGAGACCTCTACTCGGGCGCCGGATTCGGCGTCTACAAGCTCCAGATCGCCCAGGAGGTCTGGGTGAATGTCGGTTCGATCCAGGATTTGAACAACGGCCAGGTCTCCCCGCCGAGCCGGTAGCCGACGGACCCCCTGTTCCCACTCGATTGTGAGCAAATCGCTCAACACGATCGTGATCCCCGGCGGCCCGGTCTGGTTCAAGAGTGCATTTACTGCGGTGCTAAACGGGGTTTCGCCGCCTGCCTCCAGTCGTTCCAGCATCGAGAACAACTGACCGATGGCAGAACGTCCGAGAAGTCTGGGCGACGGACCCTTTGCGGGGAAGGTATGGATGGTCACGATGTCACGGCGGGTCAACGAAACGAAACCGATGGCGGCGGCCAATTGCTTGGCCCGATGAAGTTTCTCGCCTTGCATCGATGCACTGGTATCGATGAGGATGCGAACCGTGATGTCGTCTTCGGCCTCGAAGAGCTTGAGCAGCAGTTTGTCCAGCCTTGCAAATGCGTGCTGGTCGATACGGCGGAGGTCGTCACCGGGGTTGTATTCTCGGTAGTCGGAGAAATCCAGTGACGAACCATGACGAGGCGAGCGGTGGTCGCCGGTGAGGCCGCCGGCCAAACGTCGCCGGGTGCCCAACTGCAGGCGTTCCAGCCTCGCTACCAGGCGCGGCGGGAGAAGCGGTTCCTTCTGACCACGGGGGCCAGATGCGGGAAGCTCGGTGTCGGTCAACGCCGAGCGGGACCGCTGGTGGAAGGGGGAGTTGTCACGGTGCGCCTCGGACCCCGGACCCTGCGGGGCTGACCGAGTGAATGACCGAGTTCACCAAGGAGTCACCGGTGACGCCGTCGGCGGTTGCCTCGTAGCCAAGAACCAGCCGATGGCGGAGAGCTCCCACGGCGACGGACTTGATGTCTTCGATACTCACGTTGGGGCGGCCCTCGGTGAGGGCGTTGGCCTTCCCGGTGAGGACGAGTGACTGGACACCGCGGGGCGATGCTCCGAATCGAACATAGTTGCGAACATCGGTGGGAGCAGTGCCCTGGTCGGGGTGGCTGGCGACCACCAGATCTACGGCGTACCGGGTGACGTGTTCCGGTACAGGCACCCGTCTGGTGAGGGCGATCATCTCCTGGAGCGTGGCGGCATCGCAAACTGCGGACGCTGTAGAGGTAACGGCCCCGGTGGTCCGCTCGGAGATTCCCATGAGCTCGTGGGCGGTAGGGAACGGGACGAGAATCTTCATGAGGAACCGGTCCAGTTGGGCCTCGGGCAGAGGATAGGTGCCGTCCATTTCCACCGGGTTCTGCGTGGCCATCACGAGAAAAGGCCGAGGGAGTGCTCTGGTCTCTCCGGCCACGGTGACAGCCCGTTCCTGCATCGCCTCCAACATGGCGGATTGTGTCTTGGGGGTGGCGCGGTTGATTTCATCCGCCAGCACGAGGTTGGCGTTGATCGGCCCGCTGCGATACTTGAACTCCCGGCTTCCGTCGGAGCCTTGGTGCAATACTTCGGTCCCGGTGATGTCGGCGGGCATGAGGTCCGGTGTGAACTGGATACGACTCCAGGGCATTTCCATGGCATCGGCCAAGGTGCGGAGCAACATGGTCTTGCCAAGACCCGGTACACCTTCGAGGAGTACGTGGCCTTCAGCCAGCAGCGCCAGCAGCACGCTCTTCACGAGATCTGTTTGCCCGACGATGACCTTGGCCAGCTCCGCTCGAATTTGCTCGACCATGCGGGAAACATCGGCCGGCGACATCGTGCCGCCGCCAGGAGCGGGTGACGCGGCGCGATCAGGTGTGCGGATGGCGTCGGCGGCGTTGCTACTGAACGGGTCGGTCATTGCTGGTTTCTCCTAAAGCTGAGAGAGTTGGTCGAAATAGCTTCCCACGAGCTGTTGCTGACGGGGAGGAAGCTGACTGCGCTGTGCCGAATTTGTCGCGCGTTGGGTGTACTCACCGATCACGTCGGACAGCGGTACCTGCGAACCGCCGGAGCGGGTGGGGCCATCGGCTTGGCCGAGTACCTCGCCGGGTCGCGTTCCCGAGAGCGAGCCCCCGAGGTCCAGCGGGTCGCCAGCCTGTAGAGCACTGGGATCAACGATCGAGCCACCAGAGTTGTTGCCATCCACGTTGGGCTGGTCGGTTCCTCCGGGGGTGCCGACGCCTCCTTGGCCGGAGCCGCTGCCCCCCGCCGCCCCACCAACTTGGCCGCTGGCGCCGCTACCGCCTTGTCCTTGTCCTTGGCCTTGGCCTTGTCCCTGTCCTTGGCCTTGGCCTTGGCCTTGTCCCTGTCCTTGGCCTTGGCCTTGTCCTTCGCCTTGACCTTGACTTTGACCTTGTCCTTCGCCTTGGCCTTGTCCTTGTCCTTCGCCTTGACCCTGGCCCTGCTGCGCTTGGGCGGCCGCGGCTTGTTGCTTCTTGTCACCGAGACCGGCCGCCGCTTGAGCAGCCGCCACCTGACCTGCGACCGCATTAGCATTCGCTGCTTGGGCTGCCGCCGCCTCACCAAGCGCCGCTTGAGCTCCTGCGGTATTGCCGGCCTTCAGCTCCGCCGCCGCCTCCCGTAACGCTTCGGCCGTGGCGGGATCCCCCGCCGCCTGTGAGTCGGCTATTTGCTCCAACCTCTCCGCCAAATCCTGCTGCTCCTGGTCGCTCAGGCCGTCGAGACCTGCGGCAGCTTGAGCGATCTGGTCTGCGGCGGAGCTTCCGGCCTGGGCGCCGGGAAGTGGATTGGTCTCGAGGCTGCGGTCGAGCCCCTCGGCTGCTGCCCGTTCCGCTGCAAAATTGGGCGAGCGTTGGCCCAGCTCGGTTTCCGCTTCGCTCAAGAGTTCAGCGATCTCCTCGAAGGATTGAGCGCCCTTCAGCTCCTCGGCCAACTTGTCCAGGGCCGCGCTGATTTCGGCCGTTGCAGGCGTGTCCAACTCTTCGGCCTCCAGCTCGAGATCCGTGGCCAATTGCTCGGCAAACTCGTTGGCGGCCGCTCGGTCGGCTCGGACCTGATCCTGTGGGTTGGTGACGATTCCCATCACGAGCGCCGCTGCTCCCAGAGCAGCAGCCACGGCCCAACGCCCCCGCATCGCGGGAAGTGGAGCGGCCATCTTCGGTGATGAACTCGAGGCGAGAGACTCAGCCCGAGATCGAATGCTGTCCCCGAAATCGCCGTCCAACGATTCGAATTCCACGGCTGCGCCAAACGCATCGTCGGTCTGGAGTCCTCGGTCGGCCGAACGAGCGGCACGAATTCGGGTGAGCGGCCTAAACAGTGCAAATGCTACGACACCAACGAGGGTCGCGGCCACGAGGCCGACCGCCGCTGGTTCAAACCAGCCCCACGGGACCAACCAGCCGGTCAGCACCACGGCCAAAGCGGCCCCCACCACCGCCGGGGCAATCCAGCCGGTGAACGCCACCGCCCACACCAAGCGCAAACGACGCACCATGTGCGAAAGGAAAGTCTGCATGTCAGTCGATCTCCTTCTGGGGCAGACGCAGTTTGCCGAGCCCCAGTACTACCCAAACACCCGTGAACGTGATCTGGACCATCAATGAGTAGAGCCAGTTCGGTTGTCCCGAAGCGACCCGTCCATCCCAGTTATCGCCGAAGAACCCTTGCTTCAACCCGCTGAACGGACCGGGAAATGACGAGAAGTCGTTGGTGAAATCGCCAGCCGCGTCAGCAACACCTATGAAGGGGTTTATGTACATGGGCCAGACCGGAGCCGGGCTGAAATCGCCCTGGGCACTTCGCACAATGTTGATCACGACCCAGATCACAAGTGAGCCGAATATGGCGAGAAAGACGATGAGGTAGGACATGAGCGTGGCTGTCTGAGTACGGCGAAAGAACGCCGAACACGACACCCCGAGGGTGGCATAGGTGATCCCCGTGATGAGAGTGGTGACAATACCCAGCGTGATTCGGGTCAAGCTGATTCCGCCCAGAAGGTAGGGAATGGCGAGCAGTGGAGCTGATGCGATGATGAGCAAGAGCACGAATGAGCTGGATGCCCCCACCTTGCCCATAAAGATCCCAAATCGTCCCAACAGTGTTACCTGGAGGGGGATCAACGTCTGCCGGTCGCGTTCTCCGGAGATCGCTCCTGCGGAGATGCCGGGGATGATCAGAAGCAACAGAGCGAGTTCAACGAATAGCACGGACTCGAACATCACCGCTCCGGCGGTATTGCTAACTGTCTCCTGCCCACCATTGAACTGGTTGCGGGATTCTTGGGTCACTGCGAGATGAGCGACGTAAAGAATCCCGGTCAAGGCGGTGAGTAACAGAGACAGCAGAATGACCGAGCGCCCGGAACGGCTGCGCTGTCGAAGTTCCCGGTCAAACACAGGGTTGAGGTTCTGAAAAGCAGCTGCGAACGCACTCATTGCGTAATCCGCTCTTCTGCTGGGGGGATCGTCAGTTCCTGCCAGCTGTTGTTTGGCCGAATCATTGAACGATCCCAAGCTCGAATCATTGGACGATCCCCTGAGTGATCTGGAGGAACAGTCCTTCGAGGTCGGTGGTGAGCTCGGTGAACTCCACAACCGTGCGCTCGTCGTCGTTCACCAATCGACGAAGCAACGACGCTTGATCGGCGATGTCGGTCACGCTGAACGATTCTGATGTCCCATCGTCGAAGGAAACTTTGACCGACCGGCCGTTGCCGAGCTGTTGGATGATTGCGTCCGGTGATCCCGACGCCAGCAGAACACCGGCCTCGATCACCGCTATGTCGGAACACATCTGTTGCAGCTCGGCAAGGATGTGTGAACTTATGAGGATCGTCTTGCCCATGTCTTGGAGGGCCACGAGAAGCTGCCGGAATTCGATTCGCGCTCTCGGGTCGAGGCCACTGGCCGGCTCGTCCAAGATCAACAGTTCTGGGTCGTGCACCATGGCCCGGGCCAGCGAGAGCCGCTGCTTCATACCGCGGCTGAGTCGGTCCACCAGCGAGTTGGCTTTGACGTCGAGGTCCACCAATTCAAGGAGGCCAGGCACCAGGGATGCCCACTCCGATCGGGGTACGCGATATGCCGCCGCATGGAACTGGAGGTACTCAGCCACCGTGAGGCGTTCGTACACTCCCATGACGTCGGGCATGTACCCCATGCGTTTTCGAACGGCTTTGGGATTGCTCGTGGGATCAAAGCCACACACCAGAGCAGCCCCGGCAGTGGGCTGAAGGAGCGTAGCCAGAATCGAAAAAGCGGTTGACTTGCCTGCGCCGTTTGGTCCGATGATGCCGTAGATGCTTCCGCGGGGGATGTCGAGCGTGAAGTCGTGGAGAGCGATGAGGGGGCCGTACACCTTCGTGAGGTTCCGTGCACTCACCACAGCATCAACGCCGGGTTGGAGAGCCTCGAAGCTCGCCGGCGATGCGATCGACACGCCCGTCCCGGCGTCCATCATCTCGATTGTGGGAGCTGGCGGCGGGGGAATACTCATCCTGCCCCTCCTGCCGAGACGGCCGGAATCGTCGGATCAGCCACGACAGCTTGCTCTGCAGGCGAAGCGCTACGGAGCACCGGAGTTGGCGATCGGCCGAACTGACCGAAGCCGGCTCGTATTTGCACCGTGCCGTTGATGATCTCGCCGGGCTTGAGGTTGATCGTGGAGGTTCGGCCGGCGTCGGCGGCTTTCAGCCGATCTTCGCTGGAAACGAAAGCCGCGCCATCCCAGATCTCCACCACAATGATGTCGTTGGGGATCTCAAGGACATAGCGGCCGGCCGGGTCAGCGTTCGACGGCAGTCGGAAATGCATTTCCATCGGGACTTCCACGAACTGACCGTTGGCTTGCCCGACCATCTCAAAGTCGAACACGCGCTGCAGTTCAGCAAATGCCTCCCCATACTGCACGAAGGGGTCGCCATCGTCATCGATCGGCACGAGGCTCACGAACGCTGTGCGACCCTTCACGATCTCCGCTCCTCGATTGGTGCGAACCGGGGCGGGAGCATCTCGTGTCCAGCCCAGCGCCATCACCAGGCCAGGTGCACGGGAGTTCGGGTATCGCTGCACGAAATCATTGAAGGCGCCGGCATTCACAGGAGAGCGGTCATTCTGGTCAGGAGGGAACCCATTGAAGAAATCCTGTTCCATCTGGGAAAAGAGCGTGTCGTTGCCGGTTGGCACGTAGGCGAATCGGTCATCGAGCATCACGTCCTTTGTTTCACCATCGAGCAGGGCTCCGAGATTCAGCACGTCGTTCCCGGCCACGACTTGGACCTCCGATAGGTCGAAACCGCTGGTGTTGGTGACTGTTCCGGCGAGCTTTCGATCGCCCTTGTTGGTGACCGCGATGTCGAACGGTCCGGCACTTGATGACGGGATGACCCGCTCCATTAGAAGGCGGGAGACCTCGCCCGGGTTCAGGTCGAATCCGATTGTGTTGTCCCGAGTTTCCGGCGGCATGCCGAGTTGCTGGCCGAACCGATTGATCGTGCGGCTTCCCGGCACAAAACCGGAGCCGATTTCCACACCCGCATAGCCGCCATTTGAACTGGCGACCAGGATCTCGGACCGTTCGATCAACACGCCGTTGGCTTTGGCAACGATCGTCGCATGGGCCAAATCAACATCGGCTCGCTGCGCTCGGCCGACCCCGTAAACGGCTCCAACGGCGACTACCGCAACCGCCGGGATCGCCAGCCAGATGAGAGGCTGACGATGGATGCGTCGCAGAGCCAGGAAAAGGCCCGGACCAACGGCCAGAATGTAGATGCCCATCAGTATGAGGAGAACGCCGATGCCGGGAATTGCTATCCCGGCGTCACGAAGGAGAATCTGACCGCTGAATCCTGGGTTGAAGTTCTGACCGAACTCGTCTTGGTTCATGAGCCGCGTTGGTGCAATGAGACCTTCGAGCTGACCGCGGCCCACCGCACCGTCGGTGTAGACGACCCGGCCAAATCCGAATGCTCGTTCCGGCTCGGTGGACTCCGGTATGCCTAGTGCCACGATGGCTGCCCCTGCGGGCTCATTCAGGAACAGCGTGCCGCCGCCTGCCAACCAGTGAGTGATGGACGTTTGGAATCCGAACGGAAGTGCAGAAAAATCCTGTCCTGACCCGATCATTCCATCGAACATTTGGAGGGCCGCAGGACCCGCCAGCAAAACGCTTTCGCCGATGTCATAGGTTCGGGCGATTCGATCGGCGGTGGTAGTGCGGGCCGAAGCCGGCAGGCCGCGCCCTTGCATGGAAGGGAGGACCCCTACCAGTTCGGCTTCGCGGTCATGGTTGAGTACGGGCCGCACCGAAACGTTTCCGTCCGAGGAGCGAACATCGACGACGAGATTCCCACCCCAGATCACCGTGTCAGCGATCACTACGATCGTTTTCGTGGCGCCCCCTGCGACCTCGAAGTCCTTGGTCACCACCTCGGTGCCGTCGAGCCGAACACGGATGGTGCCGTCGGTGGCTCGGCTTGCGCTGATCTCCACGAGGAGTGCCACCGGCTGGCCGGGTACGTAACGTTCGCCTGCGGGGGTGGAAACCGAGACGGCCGGCTCGGCAGAGGCCGGCGATGCTGAGGCGAGCAAGACACCGATCAGCACGAAAACACCAATCGCAGAGGAAATCGAACTGCGAACCCTCGCTGGCCGTGCCACTTTCATCATCATCTCACCGTGTCTGACGTTTCACCTGTCACACCGGTTCCCTTATTCGTCTGTTTTCCCAGGGCTCGACGTAGGGGCGCTCCTGGGGAGCCTTTCTCCGCGGGACAGCAATGCGCTCGCGACGAGGCCGTCGGCTGGCGCATCCGGGGGCTACTCTGTAATTCTCATGTTTGAAGGCTTGACAGACACATTTGAAGGTATTTTCGGCAGGCTCTCCAAAAAGGAAAGCTTTCAGAGGCTGATGTTGACGAAGCCTTGCGCGAGATCCGTCTGGCGCTGCTTGAGGCCGACGTCAACGTACGGGTGGTCAAGGCGCTCCGTAATCGGATCAAAGAGCGGGCCGTCGGTGAAGAGGTCCACAACGCGCTGAACCCAGCCCAGCAAGTGGTGAAGATCGTCAACGAGGAACTCACCCAAAGTTTGGGCGGTGAGAGCTTCACGCTGAAGTACAACCCCAAGCCGCCAACCGTCGTGATGATGGCCGGTCTGCAGGGGTCGGGCAAGACCACAACTTCGGGAAAGCTCGCCAAATGGTTCAAGGCCCAGGGCCGCAACCCGCTGCTCGTTGGTGCAGATCTCCAGCGCCCGGCGGCTGTGCAGCAGCTCCAAACCTTGGGCGAGCAGGTAGGCGTGCCGGTGTTCTCGGACCCGTCCACGCCAGTGGAAGTGGCGCGTAAATCCATCGAAGAGGCGAAGCGGACCGGGCGAGACGTCGTCATCATCGACACCGCTGGCCGGCTGGCCATCGACGAAGCGTTGATGGAGGAGGTGCGTCAAATCGCTCTGGCCACGATCCCTGACTACATCTTCCTCGTTGTGGACGCCATGACTGGAAACGATGCAGTCACCGTGGCCGAGTCGTTCAACACCAGCCTGGAACTCGACGGTGTCATTCTCACCAAACTCGACGGCGATGCTCGTGGCGGTGCCGCCCTCAGTGTGAAAGAGGTTGTGGGTAAGCCCATCGCCTTTGCGGCAACCGGCGAGAAGTTGGACGCACTGGAGATTTTCCACCCGGACCGGATGGCAAGCCGGATTTTGGGGATGGGTGACGTTCTTTCACTCATCGAAAAAGCCGAACAGGCCTTCGAGCAGGATGAGGCCGAGGCCGCAGCTCAGGCGATGATGGAAGGGCGGTTCACCTTCGATGACTTCTTGGAGCAGATGCAGCAACTCAAGAAGATGGGCTCCCTGTCGAGCCTCATCGGAATGTTGCCAGGCATCCCCAAGGAGGTCCGGAACATGGAGATCGATGACCGTGAGATAGGCAAGGTAGAGGCCATCATTCACTCGATGACGGCTGCCGAACGCATGGACCCAAAGCTCATCGACACCTCCCGCAAGAAACGGATCGCAAAAGGCTCCGGTACCGACGCCGTCCAAGTGGACAATCTGGTCAAGCAGTTCGACGAGATGCAGAAGATGATGAAGAAGCTGGGCGGAATGGGCACCAAGAAAGCCAAGAAGAACAAGAAGGGCAAAAAGGCAAGGGCGGCGGCCGCGTCACCCCCAAAGGCGGCGCCGCACAGTTGCCGGGCAGCAGCCGCGTAACGCCCAAGGGAACCAAGGCCCGCAAGTCACCGCTGATGCTTCCCGGTATGGATCGCATCGCCGACGTTGTTGAGGACGACTGAGACCGGCTAAATGGGAATCTTTGGCCCACCGGTAGAAGTTGGCGGATACCTGTCTATCCTCATAGGTCGCCCTCCGTGGGCCGATTCACTACCGCTAATCTGAAGGAAACTACCGTGGCCGTTCGTTTGCGTCTCATGCGCATGGGCAAGAAGAAGCAACCTACCTATCGTGTGGTGGCAGCCGATGCCCGCTCGCCCCGAGACGGTCGGTTCATCGAGATCGTTGGCACGTATGCCCCGCGCTCCGAGCCCTCCGAGATCACCATCGACTCGGCCCGGGTCGTTCACTGGCTAAGAGAGGGTGCCCAGCCTTCCGATCGCGTAAAGAAACTCCTCGAGCTTTCCGGTGCTTGGGATGACTTCACCTCGGGCAAGACACCTGAGGTCATCGCCGCCGCCAAGGCCAAGGCCGACGAAGCTGCCAAGCTTGCTGCTGAAGGTGCGTCGGCGTGAGCGACCTCGCCCCCCGGGCCCACGCCGTCCTCACCCACCTCTGTACCTCGATCGTCGACAATCCCGACGAGGTCTCCATTGAAACCAGCGTCGAGGGTGACAAAGCGGTTCGCTTCGACGTAACGGTCAACAATGACGATATGGGCCGTGTCATAGGTCGTCGTGGCCGTGTTGCTTCAGCGATTCGTACGGTCGTAAATGCCGCTGGCAGCACCGACGGTGTCAGCTGCAAAGTCGAATTTGTCGACTAGCGGCGGCTCTGTCCTCTCGCCGATTCGAACATGACTGAACGACTCGAAGTCGGTCGAATTACCAAACCCCACGGACTCCAGGGCGACGTCCTTGTGAAGTACGTGACCGACATGATCGAGGAGCGGACTGCTGTAGGCGCGGCGTTTACGCTGACGAATGACCGTGTTGTGGTCATCGAGAGCGCCAGCCTCCACAACGACCGGTGGATAGTGCATTTCGAAGGAGTGGACAGTCGAGACGCTGCCCAAGCGCTCCATAGCCAGATCCTGTTCGCAGAGCCGCTGGAGGACTCGGACACGCTCTTCATTCACCAGATCATCGGCAAGCGGCTTCGGACCGTCGATGGAACCGATCATGGCGAAATCGTTTCCGTGTTGGATAACCCGGCTTCGGACCTGATGGAATTGGCCAATGGTCGTCTGGTCCCGATGGCGTTTTACATAGACCACGATGACGAGTTCGTGACCGTGGACGTTCCAGCCGGACTCCTCGAAGACCTCGACGGATAGGACGCTGGTGGCACTCCGAATCGACGTTCTCACGATCTTTCCGGAGTTCGTGGAGGGTGGCTTCGATCTCGGTGTCGTTGGGCGAGGCCGCAGCAAGGGACTATTGGAGCTTCGAGCTCATGACCTGCGGCAGGAAACGACCGACGTGCATCGCACTGTGGACTCCCCGCCCTATGGCGGCGGCGCCGGAATGGTGATGCGGGCCCCACCCGTCTTCGAACTGATCGATGCTGTGCAACCGCCACGCCCGGTGATCTACATGGGCCCTGCCGGTCGCTCGTTCACTCAAGCCGTGGCCCAGGAACTCGCCGACCTCGATGGGTTCACGTTGTTGTGTGGGCGCTACGAGGGTGTAGATCAGCGAGTGCTGGATCATGCCGTGGATGATGTGATCTCGATTGGCGATGTGGTTCTGGCCGGTGGCGAGTTGGCGGCCCTCACCGTGGTGGAGGCGGTCTGCCGCTTGGTGCCGGGGGTGTTGGGAAACGCAGCCTCAACCGGCGATGAATCCTTTTCCTCGGGCCTGCTGGAATACCCGCAGTACACCAGGCCGGCAGAGTACCGAGGCTGGACGGTGCCCGAGGTGTTGACCAGCGGCGATCACGCCAAAGTCGATGCCTGGCGCCGTGAACAGGCACTCAAGTTAACAAAAGAACGCCGCCCCGACCTCCTGGAGTAACGCACCGAGCGACCACGCGGTGTCGGCAACGCGAAGCGACTAGCCTTGCGCAGTCCGAGCTGGAGTGGACAGTGCAGTTGTTGGAGGCCGAAGGCGGAGCATCAGCGGCGTTTGAGCTGCCCCCGGAGGGACCTCGCGCCCTGGCAACGCGAAGCGACCACACGGTGTGCAGTCCGAGTTGAAGTGAACGGTGCAGTTGTTGGAGCGCCGAAGGCGGAGCATCAGCGGCGTTTGAGCTGCCCCCGGAGGGAGTTAGAGCGCGGCCCCTGGAGGGACCACACGGTGTGCAGTCCGAGTTGAAGTGAACGGTGCAGTTGTTGGAGCGCCGAAGGCGGAGCATCAGCGGCGTTTGAGCTGCCCCCGGAGGGATAGCACTGTGGCACAATGACGGGATGGTTGCGCCCCTGAAGCCATCGCGAATCAAGATCAGTCTGGCCGATGCTTCGGCCGAGGTGGAGCGGGCCGCTACAGACCTGCATCATCTCAATCTTGGGCCGGGCGAAGAGCTGATCAACGAGTGGCTTGGTGCTGGGTTGGAACTGCCCGATCTACAAGCGATGCGACAGTACCGAATCCAGCGGGTGCGCAACCAAATGGAGAAGCTCGGGTACGACGGGGCCATCTTGATGGACCCCATGAACATCCGCTACGCCACCGACAGCACCAACATGCAGGTATGGGTGATGCACAACGCCGCTCGGTATTGCTGGGTTGGTTTGGATGGCTCGTGCATCGTCTGGGAGTTCAACGAATGTGAGTTCCTCGACGCTCACAACCCAGTGGTGACCGAAGTGCGCCCGGCGGTTGGAAGCACCTATTTCTTGGCCGGCCCTCGATACCGCGAGCAGGGCAACCGGTGGGCTGACGAGATGCTGAGTGTGATCGCTGAACATGCCGGGTCTACGCCTCGGATAGCGGTGGACCAGTGCACCCAGATCGGCTATCAACGTTTCGCTGAGGCGGGTATCGAAGTGGGTCACGGTGCGGAGCTCATGGAGTTGGCCCGGGTGATCAAAGGACCCGACGAGATCAAAGCAATGCGCTGCGCCGCCAACGCTTGTGAGACCACGATGCAGGAGATGTACGAAGCGCTGGAACCGGGAATGACCGAACGTGAGGTGTGGGCCATGCTGCACGCCGGAAATATCAGGCGTGCCGGTGAGTGGATCGAAACGCAGATCTTGGCCTCCGGTCCCCGCACCAACCCGTGGATGCAGGAAGCCAGCAGCCGCCAAATTCAAGCAGGAGAGCTACTGGGCTACGACACTGACCTCGTTGGGGCGTACGGGATGATGGTGGACATCTCCCGCACGTGGCTGGTGGGCGGCGGCACACCATCGCGTCAGCAACGTCAGACTCATGCACTCGCTGTGGAACAGATCGAACGCAACACGGCTCTCCTCCGGCCGGGCATCACATTGCGGGAGCTCACGTTCAATGCGTGGTCCCCATCCCACGAGGACTATCGGCGCTACTGCTGTCAGTTCCATGGCGTGGGTCAATGCGACGAGTACCCCGAGGTCTACTGGCCTGACCAGTGGGACGCCTGGGGCTACGACGGTGTCTTGGAGCCCAACATGGTGCTTACGGTGGAGTCCTTTGTGGGACCCCGGAGTGGCGGTGAAGGCGTGAAGCTGGAAAACCAGATTTTGGTGACGGAGGACGGTCCGGAACTGCTGACCTCGCTATCGCTGGGCCTCGTCAATTAGGCGATCAGCGCGGCTTTTGCTTCGTCTTCTTTCGCCATCTCTTTGGCAATAGCTTTCGGCGAGTCTCCGAGGTAGCGGACGGTGGAGGTTGCTACCAGGCGAGCTCGACCTTCGCTCATGTTCGCCGTGAGGAGTTTCTCTGCGGCTACACCATTCATCCAGTCCAGTACCGCATATCGGTCGTCGGCGATCGCTCGCGCCAGAGCAGCGGCCTCGATCAGCCGACCGGGGGAGTAGTGCTGGAACTCGGTGTTCATGCGACCGTCGTAGACCCGATAGGTGTTGCCATCCAACAACGCCACAACGTAGGCGGCGAGCTTGCCACCCAATCGGAGGCTGGCGATCTCCACTTCCCACCTCCCGATCGGAGCTTCACAGACTTGACGCCAGAACTCTCGCTCAGCTGGTCGATCGAGGTCGGAGTCGCGTCGGGCATGGCGATCGCGAGAGATATGAACAGATTCGATCTCATCGATCAGCTCGGTCGTGATCGCCTTCCCCCGATCGAAGGAAATCGCTAGCTCAAGTCCGGACTTGCTGATCTTGTTCTGGGCCCGACGCAGTTGCTTTCTCATGCTCTTCGAGAGCACGTCGCTGGCATCGTGAGCCGTGGAGAACGCAACGCGGGGGACTCGAAGTTCGGGCAACATCTGCGCTTGCTCCAGCTCGTCAACCAGGTGGATGAGCGTCTGGTCAGCTTCATGGACCTGCTCCAGCTCCAGCGACCATGCGCCAGGAACCTCACGTAGGGCCGCTGCGATGGCTGATGCCAGCGCCGCCGCTGCCTCTGGCGTTCGGTACTGAAGCGAGGTGAATTGGGAGCTGCCGTGACCGGCTGCAACGATAGCGGTGCCCTCGGACCGACGGATTGTGGCAAAGAATGCGCACGCCATCAGCTCGGCACTTTCGGCGGAACGAACCTCCACCATCAGGGGGGTCCAGTGAGGGAATGACCGGAACCAGGTTTCGAGCCACGGCCAGCTGGCCATCAGAGGGGTGTCCAAGGCCTCGTTCAGCTCTTTGATGTCCTGGGCGACCGCCTGGATTTCCTTCAGTCCTTCCCGCACACCGATGTCGATCACTCGGTGATGGACCTTCTCGGCCTTTTGGCGCCAAGCCTCCAACGGCTCTTTGCCGTCACCGGTATGGTCTCGGAAGAGGGCGGTCAGAGCGGGGGCGGCCAATGGTCGGCAGTAGTAGAAGCCTTGCGCGCGGTCACAGCCGAGTCGACGGAGCATCGCAGCCTGCTCGGGGTGTTCGATGCCTTCGGCAACGGTGTAGGCACCCAGGGCTCGGCTCAGGTTCACCACGGTCTCGATGAGCGCCGTTGATGTGCTGTTGCGCGTCAGCTCGCTGATGAAGGAGCGGTCGATCTTGATGCTGTCCACCGGGAAAGCCTTGAGATAACTCAGAGACGAATAGCCCGTACCGAAGTCGTCGATCGCAATCTGCACACCGATCGTCTTCAACTGCTCGAGAATGTGAGATGCCTCATCGGCGTCGCGAGCCAGCATGGATTCGGTGATCTCGACCACGAGGTTCTGGCTTGCCAAACCGGACTCCGTGAGGGCATGGGTGATCGTGTTCAGCAGCCGGGTTCCGTTCAGCTGGCGGATGCTCAAGTTGACGGTGATGGACAGGTCCTCGCAACCGCGGAGCTTGCGCCATTGTGAGGTCTGACGGCAGGCCTCCTCGATTACCCAGTCGCCGATTGGGACGATGAGGCCGCTTTCTTCAGCGAGCGGTATGAATCGGTCAGGTGCGATCAAGCCCCGCGTGGGGTGGCGCCAGCGAATCAACGCTTCGACCATGCTGACCTTGCCGGTGGTGAGGTCGAAGATTGGCTGGTAGTGGAGTATGAGTTCGTTGTTTTCGAGAGCCTTGGCAAGGTCGGATTTGAGGTCCATCCGATCCAGGGCTTCTTTGTGCATCACCGGTTCGAAGAACTCGAAGCGTCCCTTACCGCGGGCCTTGGACAGGTACATCGCAACGTCGGCGTTGCGCATGAGGGACTCCACGTCCTTTTTCGAGTCATAGTCCATCGCAATGCCGATGGAGGCCGACACGCTGAAGGTTTTCACACCGAGATCGATCGGTTTTTGGAACGCCTCAAGCGCGCGATTCGCGATGAGTACTGCATCGCGCCGGTCTTTGGCCTGCTCGACCAAGATCGCGAATTCGTCGCCACCGAATCGGGCGACAATGTCACCGTCGCCAACGCATTCCTTTAGCCGAGCCGCTGCCACCGCCAACATGGTGTCCCCGGCGGCGTGACCAAGACTGTCGTTCACGTTCTTGAAGTCATCGAGGTCGATGAAGAGGACGGCCACATGGTTGTTCTCGCCCTCCTTGCGCAATGCTGCAGCAGTCGCTTCGGAGAACTTCACTCGATTGAGTAGACCGGTGAGCGAGTCGTGCCCGGCGTCGTACACGAGCTTTGCCTGGCCCCGCTCAAGCTCGTTCATCAGGGTGTAGACCCGTACCAAGATCAGTAAGAAGAGGGTGACGGAGGCGAAGGTGGTGATGTAGGTGTCTGATGCCCTGCCACCGAACATCAGGTTGGCTAGCGGCACGCTGACCGAAGCAACAAACATGATTATCAGCTGCCGGGCGGTGAGCTTGCCTTCAGCGTTGATGATGTATGGCGGTTCCTGGGCGGCGGGATGGAGGGCTGCCACGGCGAAGAGCGTGTAGAAGGTGAGCCAGAAGAAGTCCAGCCAAAGGCCGGTCTCGAACGTCCCGTTGGTGAGGTAGATGTTGTAAGCGATGTCGGCGATCGCCAAGGAGCCGATGGCGCAGGCGATGATTGCGAATGGAGGGTGTTTCAGGTGCAGGGTCACCACTAACCGGGCCGCAACGGCAAGCAGAGCGATGTCCATGACGGGGTATGCCAGGCCCACGACGAATGCCGCATTCCATTCCACGGCCCCCTCGAAGCTTTGGTCAACCCAGAGGACCCAAAAGAGACCGAAAAAGGCGGTGGCGACAATGCCGGCGTCGATCAATGTCGCGGAATTCCTCGATCCCGCAATTTGGGTCACCATCTTGTTGAGACCCACGATCATGAGCGGGTACATGCCGAGGTAGAAAATGTCGGCAACGCTGGGGAACGGTTGGAGGTCTGCTCCGTAGATGATGCCGAGGGCGTAGTAGATGACGTCAGCGATCAAGAATGAGGCAAGGCCACCGGCAAACCAGAGGTAGGGCTCGCGCGGTTTCGCGCCGCATCGGTGAACGCCCACCATGACCATGACCAGGGCCAGAAGGCCCACGCCGTTGTAGAGAACAAGCTTGGACGTGTCTGAAGGAGGAAGCACGTAGTACGCCGTGGTCATCAGACCTGCTGCGCCGAGTGCCAGTTTCCACAATCCGATTCCTTCGGCTCTGTCCCATAGGGACAAAGGCGTTTCACGCGGCGAATTCATACATCACTCTTCGGGCCCTTGAAGGGGCCTCTTGAGATACCCGGCGCCATAATTCGGGACACTGATTCGGACGACCTAGTGCCAATTCAGGGCCGTCGCGAGGGCACGACCGTACAGACCCGTTGGTGATTCGTTGTTGTTACTTCCTGAGAAGGTCTCCATTTCCGTCATTCGAGGCAGCCCAGAGCCGACTATTAGGGCATGTTCGCAGTTGCTCTCGCCGGTTTGGCGGGGATCTTCTACGGCGCTTCGGACTTCTCGGGAGCGGCTGCCTCCCGGGGAAACCACCCAACGGTAGTAACTCTCGGCGTGCAGATCACCAGTGTGGTGGCGCTCGTCGGAGCGCTCTTCGTTTTGGACGGGGTCTTCCACCCGTCGGATCTTGTCTGGGGAGCATTGGGCGGCCTCTCGCTCGCCGCTGGACTTGCGTTGTTCTACGAGGCGCTGACGGTGGGGCCCATCGCTACCGCTGCATCTCTCACGGCACTCGTCAGCGCCAGTCTGCCAATTCTGGCTGGCCTGGCGCTGGGCGATCGACCGGTGCCGCTCACCCTTCTCGGCGTGGCGCTGGCTGTCCCAGCGGCGGTATTGGTCTCGGCTGGTGAAGTAGGGGTGCAGATGAAGCGGACCAATACCACTCCGCGAGAACGAGTGGTAGGTCAGCGTCAGCTCAATCGAACCCGGATTCTGTCGGTTGGGGCAGGAACGCTTTTCGCTGGTTTCCTTGTTGCCTTAAGCCAGGTGAGCGATGACGCCGGACTGTTTCCGCTGCTAGGCACAAGAGCCGCCGCGATCTCCTTTCTCGTGCTGCTAATCACCGTACAGAAGGTTTGGACCCCGGTTCGTCGCCAGAGCGTTCCTCTCGTCATGGCCGGTGGCCTCTTCGACTGCGGTGCCGACGGCTTCCTTCTCACCGCTTATGTGACTGGCGATCTGAGCTGGGTGGCAGCGATCAGTTCGCTTGCCCCGGTGAGCACGGTCCTCCTTGCTCGGGTCTTCTTCAAGGAGAAACTTACGCTCGTGCAGATCGTCGGACTGGCTCTCAGCGGAGCTGCGCTCACCTTGGTCGCTATCGGCCGCAACATGTAGGTGGCAGACCAGGTTCGCGCGTGGCGCGATCCTCAGCTGCCACCTAGCTACACCGAGAGCGTTTCTGCGGAGCTACTTTGGATTTCTGCGAATCGGGAGCAACTGGACAAGCTGGCTGTTTTCATCGGGGTCGAGGATGCCATGCTGGACACACGCCGGGACGAGCTGGTTCGTATCGGGGTGACCCATGCTGTAGGCACAGGCCTCCAGCCGCTCCTGGGCTTCGAGGATGCCTGGCTCGGTGGCCCGGGTTCCCGATTGCATATGAGCCCATGCGGCTGCGGTGTCGGCGGCGTCGATGAACTGATGCATCACGAAGGTGACCGGTTGGAGGTCCCACCATCGCTGGCTGATGCCACCGGCTCGCGCCACAAAGCGCCGGGCCCAGCTGCCAGTGGACGGGATCACGGCCGGGTGCGCTGCCACCGATCGTCCGAACCGAACGACGCTCTGGCCGGTGGGTCGGAGCGCAAAGTTCCCCGGGAAGGCGGTCATGAAGTGGTCTACGGCGGTGTGGTCCTGAGGGTTGTTGTCATCTAACAGCGGCGTGTACTTGTCGCCCAAATAGCCACCCCAGGTCACGCGGTTGCAGCGGGTGTCGCCGAACTGCATGGCCCCGTAGGGCAAGGAAGACCCTGCCCCGTCTTCCACCGCGCTCCATACGAGGTCCGAGGTGAGCTCTCGATAGTCTTCGCCCCAGCGATTCTCGTTGCCTATGTACGCGGCGGGCTGGAAGCTGAACATCCTCCAGCCCTGCTGATGGCAGTCACGCACCACGCCGGCCACAGAATCGATGTTTTTCGGCGTCACGGTCATGTTGTGGGCCAAGTAAGAACTCACACCTAGTTCTCGTTTCAGCCGGTCGAACATCTCACAGAACTGGCCCCGGTGATCATTGAGTTCGGCCTCGGAGCGTGGTTTCTTCGCACCCGACCGCCCCACCATCGTGCTGTCGATATGACACGCAAAGGAGACATGACTGAATCGCGGCCGACCATCGTCGGTGGTGACGACACGGCGCAGATAGTCATAACTGAAGTCGCCGTGGGTGAAGCTCATCGGGAGCCGCCCGAGGCTGCGCATAAGGGCAATGGCGTCGCCATGATCCTCGGCCTCGAGGAGCGAGACCTCACCCCCGATGAGCTGTGCGAACTGGCCGTGGCCGCGCCGCGAGCGGAGGAAGCGCATCTGCTTTCCGATCTCGCCGAGGGTGTGCGGACCGTCTATCCGAACCTTGTTGGCGTCACCGCTGTGGTAGCACGGAGTGCAGCTGAAGTTGCACTTTGGAAACACTCCGTGGGTGGCCTCGCAGCCTGCTGACTTGCGACCAATGAGTTGGCCGGGCACTCGTGACGAATCCGGAAGGGTGGCCCAACGCTCGGCCAGCGCCTCGGCCGTTTCGGGGTCAACCGGACGGGTGGCGAGCTCGAATTCTCGCAGGCGGCTGCGGAAAGAACGGTCGGTTGGAAGTCTTCTGGTCATGTTGACGCCATCATGGTGACCCGAGTCGGTGTCGGGTGAACACATATGAATGAAACTCCCAGCGATCCATGACAATTCCCGAGCCACCCGGATCGCCCGACCCCGGCGTCCAACCATGTGACGGTGTCGATCGAGCTCGAGGGATCGATGCGTCCGTCATTCGTCTGCTCACTCTTCTCGTGATGCTTGCCCTCGCTGCCATTGCCGTGGCCGTATTCGGTGTGGACAGTATGGGGGAGTGGCTGAAGGAGGCCGCCGAATCGCCGTGGGGTCCCGTGGGTTTTGTGCTGCTCTACGTCCTCCTGGTGGTGCTACTGGTACCGGGATCGCTTGGCACAATCGCTGCGGGAGCCGTCTTTGGGATGTGGGTTGGCGCAGCCGTTGCTCTCGTCGGGGCAACCATCGGTGCGTCTATCGCCTATGCGATCTCGCGTCGGGTTGGTCGAGAGGGAGCATCCGTACTCATCTCCGGTCGGGTGAAAGGCTTGGACCGATGGCTGTCCGAGCGGGGTCTTCTCGCCATGGTTGTGCTGCGTCTACTGCCAGTCGTCCCCTTTAATGCACTGAACTACGCCGCAGGTCTCAGCGGAATTCGCCCTCGTCATTACTTGGTGGGCACCGTCCTCGGAATGATTCCGGGGACATTGGTGGTGACCGCCGTGGCCGATCAGGCTGATGACCCGACGAGCGCAGGATTTGCCACCGCGCTCACCACCGCAGTTGTTGCGCTGATCGCCAGCATCTTTGCAGCCAATCGAATACGGCAGTTGATCGCCGATGCTTGATTCTGCGATTCGGTCCAGAATCAAGAATCCCTTGGACAAACTGGGGGCGCAGCTGAGCGCTCGTGGCGTTTCACCCACCGTGATCACCCTCCTCGGTCTAGCGCTGGGGTTGCTGTGCTGTGCAGCGATTGCCACCGAGCAATGGACTGCCGCGCTGGTGATGTGGCTGGGCAACCGAGCCGCCGATGGAATGGACGGCCCTGTGGCTCGAAACGGCTCCTATGGTCCATCGGACTTCGGTGGGTTTTTGGACATCCTCGCCGATTTTGCCATCTATGGGGGAGTGTTGGTGGCGGTGGGATATGCGATTCCCGACGCCCGAATGGCCGCTCTAGCGGTGTTGTGCATGTATTACCTCAACGGCACCGCCTTCTTGGCGTGGTCTAGCCTTGCCGAGAAGCGGGACCGCAGCAGCGGTGAGCGCAGTCTGCAGTTCCCTGCCGGCCTGGCCGAGGGGACGGAGACGATCGTGGTCTACATCGTTCTTCTGCTTTTTCCGGGACGGGCACCCCTGATTCTATGGGTGTGGGCGGCAATCGTTGGTGTGACCGTGATCCAGCGGGTGGTGTTTGTGCGCCGCCAGCTTCGGCAATGAAGTGAGCGGCGCAGCTCAGTTGCCATGGCGTGAGCCGTCGGTCGGGGACCACTGACCACGCCGAACAGCGAATTGGTCCCGATCGAGTTCGGTGTCGGTCCATTTCCCGTCGTTCAGCACAAGGGTGGCAGCGAGACCTCCGATTGCGTCTGCGCTCTTGGCCGCATGACCGTTTCCGCCAGCGGCGATGAAGAGATCATCGTCGATCCGGTCGATGAACGGCAGGCCCGACGACGTGTCGGTGATGAGGCATGGTTTCATCTCGAACGACTCAAAAGCGACGTCGGGAAGGATGGTGGTGAGGACGTCGGTCATAACGGGGAGCTGTGCATCGGCTTCGGTCCCCGCCATCCATGCCCGCTTCGCCTCCGATGATCGGAGTCTCCTTGCTCCGACCCGGGAACCGCCCATCTTGATATGGAAACGACCGTCGGGGTATCGAACCGGTGGACACACATAGATGTCATCGATTTTCGGATGGTCCAGCAGATAGATCACCGATTGCAGTTCGGCCAAACGGTCGGCTTCGGTCTCGGAGATCTGGCCAAGAATCACGGCTTCGGGCCGAACGCTTGCTTCGAGCTGGAGTGAATGCAGCGTCTCCAGGTATGGGCCAGTCGCCAGGAGGACCAGTCCTGCGTCTATCGAGGCCGTTGTCGTGCGAATCTGCCAGCGGTTGTCCAGCTTCGTGAGCTCCTCGGCTGGCTCCCGGAGGACTCTCGCTCCTCCCATCTTCGCCGCTGCGAGCTGGGCATGAACCATGCGGCGGGGATCGATCGCTCCGGCGGGATCTGGTTCGGTAAGTGTTGTCCAACCGTCCGGAAAGCAATAGTGAGTTGGACTATCGGTTTCGGTTCGACCGATCGTGACGGGAAGACGTAGTTGACGAATTACCTCCCTCTGGTTGGCGATCCCTGCGGGGTCCCTGCGGACGAACGTGAGACCGCAGGGATTGTGGAAACTGATGCCCGACTGCGCTTCGATAAGGCCGTATTCATCAATAGCGCGACTGGCCAGGACGGCCCATTCGCGACGGGCGTCCAGCCGGCGGGTGACCCTTCCGCTGTCGTAGTGACTGGAGAAAGGATCGGTGTGGGTGCTCCAATCCAAGGGCTCGGTCGGGCCGATGCCCACCAGGTTGCATCCAGCCTGGGCAAGATGGCGCGTGGCAGCCGAACCAATCAAGCCAAGCCCAACAACGGCTACATCGACTCGAAGGACGCTCACCTCCGAACACTAGGCTCGAATCGTGGTCAGGTTTGCTTCGGGTGCGCCAACCACGACGGGCCCGGTTTGAAGGGATCGTTTCATGGCTGTGACCACCTCCTGTCGCTGAGCGAAATCGAACACTGATCGTGGGGAATTGAGCGTGGCCACCGCTAGCCTCTATCTGCTGATAGCGACGCTTCTGTCGAAGCGGACTAGTTCCCCGAGGAATGTACGCCATGAACCTGATGCAAAAAGTTGAACAGGCCCAGATTCGGGACGACCTCCCCGAAATGCACCCCGGAGACAACGTCAAGGTTCATGTGCAGGTTATCGAAGGCAACCGGACCCGTACCCAGGTGTTCCAAGGCATCATCATCGCGATGCGGGGCGATGGCCTCCGTGCATCGTTCAAGGTGCGCAAGCTCAGCTTCGGCGTGGGAGTGGAGCGTACTTTCCCCCTGCACTCGCCCATCATTGAAAAGGTGGAGATCGTCGCCAGGGGCGATGTCCGTCGGGCCAAGTTGTATTACCTGCGCGATCGCATTGGCAAGTCTGCCAAGGTCAAGGAAAAGCGTTTCAACTGAACGTTGCCAACAAACTGAGGGTCTGCTGATGGATCTCACATGAGTAGCGAAGATCTAGAGCGCTTCGAAGCGGAGATCGAGCTGGCGCTCTACACCGAATATCGCGATGTGATCTCGATGTTCAAGTTTGTGGTGGAAACCGAACGACGGTTCTACCTGGCGAACAAGGTGGAACGGACCTCGAAGCCTTCCGACCGATTCATCGAGTACCACCTCACAGACTGTTGGGTGTGGGACATGTATCGGAAGACCCGGTTCCTTACCGAAGTGACGGTCGCAAGTACCCGAGGGATCACCGTGGAAGAGCTACCCCCACCCGTGCTGTGAGCCAGCGCCGACAGGAGCTTGGCCGACAAGGCGAGGCTGCTGCCGCAGGCTGGTATGAGAATCAAGGATTCACGGTTCTTCACCGGAACTGGCGCGTTCGGGCGGGGGAGCTGGACCTCGTCTGCGTTCGGGGCGACACGGTGGTTTTCGTTGAAGTCAAGACCCGTACCTCCACACGTTATGGTCTGGCCGCCGAGGCGGTCACCCCCGAAAAACAACGCCGAATTCGGAAGCTGGCGATGATCTGGTTGGAGCAGGCCAACCGTCGCTATCGCACGCTCAGGTTCGACGTAGTGGATGCCAATGCGCAGGGTCACCTGAAGGTGTACGAGTCAGCGTTCTGAGCTGTGGAAAAGCGCCTTTGGACTACTCCCCAAGGCCCGCAGAGTTGATGACTTCACGTGTGTACCGGGTAACGGCAGCGAGCTGCGCTTCGCTGAGCCGTTTCCCGTAGGCGGGCATCTGCCCGCTTCCGTTGACAACGAGTTCGAGCTGATCGGAAGCATTGGGATAGGCCGTCAGAACGCTCCCCTCGCTCAGCTGGGTGCCCCGACCGCCTTCGCCCTGGACACCATGACAGCTGGCGCATTGGCTTGCGTACACCTGTTGCCCTTCAACTAGCTCGGCGTCATCGCTCGGTGCTGCGATGGGGCTGGTGTTGATGCACCCGGCCGAGATGAATGCGACGGACGCCACCACCACGGTCCTAGCGACCTTCAAAGACTGCATCCCGTTTCTCGAAGAACGCGACGGTGGCTTCGCGATTGTCTTTGCTGGAGAGATTGATGGCCTGAGCCGCTGCTTCAACATCGAGTGCTTCCTCCATGCTCAGTCCCATTGACTTGTTGAGCATCGCTTTGGTTTGGGTCAACGCCAATGGTGGACCGGCCACGAGGCGTCGCGCCCAGTCTTGGACTGTGACATCCAGCTCTTCATGGGGTACCACCCGGTTCACCAATCCCATCGCGGCGGCTTCGTCGGCGCTGATGATGTCGCCAAAGAATGCCAGTTCTTTTGCGCGGTGAAGGCCGATCAGACGCGGCAGCAGCCAGGCGCCGCCAAAGTCCAGCGATAGGGCCCGCTTGGGGAAGATCTCGGTGAATCGGGCGCGATCGGAAGCGACGATCAGGTCGCAGCCGAGAGCCAGGTTGCAACCGGCACCTGCGGCCACTCCGTTGACTCGAGCGATCGTTGGCATCGGGAGCTCATGGAGAGCGAGGGCAACGTCCTTGGTGCGGCGCATGGCGTGCAGCGGGTGGGTGGGAGAGTCATCGGCGGCCTGGAAGCTGGACACGTCGGCCCCGGAACAAAACCCGTCGCCCGCTCCGGTGATCACCACGACACGAACCGTCTGATCGCCTCGTAGTTCGCGGAACGTCTCGAGCAGGCCGGTCCACATGGCCGGGGTGATGGCGTTCTTCTTGGCTGGCTGGTTGAGGGTGATGGTGACGACGGCTTCATCTCGCTCAACGATGAGGTTCTCAGGCACGGCTCAACCGTATCGTCTGCCCAAACCTCCTTGGGTTGGTTACGTGTCCGTACGGAGCGAGACTGAATAGCGGTGCTGAGGCGCCGGCGTTCAACGGCCGAGGAGAGAAAGGAAACTGCGATGGGCTTCAATCCGAACAGGCAGCACCGGCGCAGCAATTTCGATTACGTCTACGTCGCGGTCGGTTCGGCGGCGGTGGTGGCGTTGATCGTGTGGGCTTTCTTCGGCTGATGCCCAAGCGAAACAGGAAGCGGGCCCCAGCGCCCGAGAAGCCCAAGCGGACCAAAGCTGGCCCCAAGAGCACCGGCAAGCCCAAGCTGAAGGGCCACCGAACGCTTCTGGATCCTTCCGTAGCCCCTGACACCGTTGCTAGATTTGTTCAGCCCTACGAGGCCACCAAGGTCTATGTGTGCCCCGGATGTGGACGAGACATTCCGGTTGGTCAGCATCATGTGGTTGCGGTCCCCGAGAGCGCTCCGGATCTGCGCCGCCATTGGCACAAGGGATGCTGGGCGGTTATCAACCTCGGCGATTGACTGCTGGAGAAATTCATCCCTTTGCGTTGTTAAGAGTAATCGAAGGGAGTAGTTTGTCGACTGTCGCACTTTAGGCACTCAGGCTTCGGGCTGTACTTGCGTGATGGGGTCTTGAGGCCCAACGCCAAAACATTGGACGGGCGCATGAGCGCCATGTGAGCAGAAGAGGTCCGGCGATGTTGGCCACTGTCCATTCAGCGATTGTCGATGGGGTTGACGGTGTACCGGTTCGGGTGGAGGTGGACGTACGCGATGGGCTGCCCGCCTATTCGGTAGTGGGAATGCCCGATGCCGCTTGTCGGGAGTCTCGAGACCGCGTGCGGGCGGCGTTCGGCAACAGCGGTCTGCGCTGGCCCCAGCGGCGCATCACGGTCAATCTGGCCCCGAGCCACATACGTAAGCAGGGTGCCGGCCTCGATCTCGCCATCGCCGTGGCTGTGCTGGTGGCAGACAAGCAGATCCCCGCCGATGCCATCGCAGACCTTGGTATGGCGGGGGAGTTGGGGTTGGATGGCAGTGTCCGTCCGGTGCCGGGCATGATCATCATCGCCACCGCCTGCCGTGGTCGTGAGTTCCTCGCCCCCGCCGCCAATCGGGCCGAGGTGGCGCGGGTCAGACCCGGTGAGATCCGCGTTGTGGTTTCGCTCGGCCAACTCGTCAGGGCATTGGTCGACAACGGGCCAACCCCGGCTCGCGCCGAGGTGGAGGCCGGGGATCTCACGGATCGCTCCTTACTCGAATTTGCCGACGTGCGAGGTCAGGCGATCGCCCGTTACGCCGTAGAGGTGGCTGCCGCCGGTGGTCATCATCTGTTGTTGATCGGGCCGCCCGGTGCAGGCAAGACGATGCTGGCGTCACGCTTGTGTTCGCTGCTCCCGGATCTGGACGACCGCGACGCCCTTGTTGCAACCAGGATCCATTCCGCAGCCGGACTGCCCCTGCCTCTTGGAGGCCTCGTGCGGTCCCCGCCGTTTCGTGCTCCGCATCATTCCGCATCCACCGCGGCGCTGATCGGTGGCGGCGGTGCATCGCTTCGACCTGGCGAGATCTCCCTCTCTCACGGCGGCGTTCTGTTCCTCGACGAGCTGGGGGAGTTCAGCGCCGGAGTTCTGGATTCGCTCCGCCAGCCGATGGAGGAGGGCCGGATACGGGTCAGCCGACTGTCAGGTCCTCGGATCATGCCGGCTCGTTTCCAACTGGTGGCCGCCACCAACCCGTGTCCCTGCGGGTATGGCCGGATTCAAGGTGAGTGTTCGTGTGCAGCGCCGGCAATTTCGCGCTACCTCCGTCGCCTGTCCGGACCGTTGCTCGACCGATTCGACCTCCGCATCCAGGTGGAGCCACCGGATCCGCACCTGCTGCTGAGTTCGGGAAACGAGGAGACCACCGAGGCTGTGGCCAAGCGTGTCGAGGCCGTTCGAAGCTTGGCTCGGGGTCGCGGCATCGTTTCCAATGCTCTCACCTCGCCCGAGGCCATCGACTCAGTCGCTCCGATCACGGCAACCGGTCGCTCTCGCCTTCTGGAGTCGCTGGAGAAGGGGGAGTTGACCGGTCGGGGTGTGCATCGAATCCGCCTGGTCGCCCGGACCATGTCTGACCTCGAAGACGGACCCGTTGAGCTCACCGCTGACTACATCGACCGCGCCCTCACAATGCGGAATCTCCCTCGAAACGTTGCGGAGCGAGCATCGTGAACGGCACCAGCCCGCTGCACACCCTCACCCACAGCACCTCGTCGTTACAAGCAACCCTCCGGCTGGTTTCGCTCACGAACCTCGGGGTGAGCAGAACTCGTTGGCTGTTGGGAACCCACCCTCCGGAGCTCGTGGTGGAGAGTCTCCTTCGGGGCAGGCTGCCGCCGGATCAGCCTCCGCCACCGCTGGTCGAAGTGCGCCAGTCGATGGTGGACAAATGGCGCCAGGGTCTGTTGGCTCAGGACGTCGATCAAATCGTGAGGGCAAACCGGGGAGCGTCACTGCTCGACGCCGGCCACGACCGCTGGCCCTTCGCCCTCGATCCAGACCCACCCGTGCTCCTGTTCGTGGCTGGCGATCCCGAGCTCCTGGTTTCGGGTCGTCGGGTGGCCGTGGTGGGTACTCGCCGTTGCAGTGCGGTCGGTCGTTCCGTCGCTCGCGAAATTGGCTGGACGCTGGCCGACGCTGGGGTCAACGTGGTGAGCGGCTTGGCGCTCGGGATCGACGCTGCCGCCCATCAGGGGGCCGGTCGAATCACCACCGGCGCAGCTCGGATCGGTGTGGTGGCCAGCGGGCTGAACATGGCCTACCCCAAACGCAACACCGCACTTTGGGATGAAGTGGCCCGGAGCGGTGTGCTTATCAGCGAAACCCCCATGGGTGAACGGGCGACGCGCTGGCGATTCCCAGCTCGGAATCGGTTGATCGCGGGTCTCTCCGAACTGGTGGTGGTTGTTGAAAGTCACGCCACGGGTGGCGCGCTGATCACGGTCGACGAAGCGGCCGCCCGAGGCATCGATGTGGCAGTCGTGCCGGGTTCGGTCAACAGTCCGGCGTGCGATGGCAGCAATGAGCTGCTCATGGATGGCGCGGCACCGGTTCGGAACGGCCGCGATATCTGCCAGCTGCTGGGCCTCGAGACCCCCATGGCCGCAGCCGTGACCGAGGATGGGCAGCAGGCGCTGACTCCGGCCGCCGTGATCACCGAGTCCGTGAAACGACCACCGGGGAGTTCCGGTGGTCGGGACGCTCCGGAACAGCCCATGGAACAGGCCCTTCTCACAGAGGTGGCCGGCGGTCCGTTACACATGGATGCCCTGGGCATCGCCCTGGAACTACCGGTTCCCCAACTATTGGCGTTAGTGGCAAAGCTACGACGGGAGGGCCGAATCTTGATTGAAGGGTCGATGATCGGCCCGGCCGACCGCGAGGGGTACAATTGACCTCCTGTGACTCTAGGTGTGCGGGCCCGATACCTCCAAGCGCTGGGATTTCAGCCGATAGACGAGGTGGAGATCGATCTCACCGACGACATCGACTTGACCATCGGTCAGGCCCTCAAAGAAAAATCTGCTCTCAATCCTCACGAGGTGTGGTTAAGTGCCGACGGAGCGTGGGTACGAAGGACCGACGCATATGCGGACACAAACACCTTGGCGGGACACGTGGGCGAGACAGCACAAATAGACAACCCAACTCAAGCAGAGGAGGTGTGGTCCAGATACAAGAAGGACGCGAACCAGGCCGATCGAGATCGGCTCATCGTCTTCTACTCACCGTTGGTGAAGTATGTGGCCGGTCGCGTTGCGGCCGGGCTCCCTCAGAACGTGGACCAAGCCGATCTGGTGAGTTACGGAATGTTCGGGTTGATCGATGCCATCACCAAGTTCGATCCCGAACGGGGCTTCAAGTTCGAGACGTATGCGATCTCGCGCATCAAGGGCGCCGTTTTGGACGAGCTGCGCTCGATCGACTGGGTCCCGCGTTCGGTGCGGGCCAAGGCCAAGTCGGTCGAACGGGCCATGGCCAAGCTCGAATCCAAACATCATCGAGCCCCCACCGACGAGGAGATCGCCGACGAGCTAGATCTCTCCAGTTCCCAACTCACCACGCTGTACAATCAGATCTCGTCACTCGGCATGGTCGCTCTCGACGAGATGTTGAGTTTCGGCAGCGGCGAGTCGATGACACTGGGCGACACCCTGGCCGACCGTCGTGACGGGCCGGGCGGACAGTTCGAGCGAATTGAACTGCGGCAGATGCTCGCAGAGGCGATCAACCGCATGGGTGAGCGGGAGAAGATTGTGCTCACCCTTTATTACTACGAGAGCCTCACCCTCGCGGAGATCGGCAGCGTTCTGGGAGTCACAGAATCCCGCGTCTGCCAGATCCACACCAAGGCTGTTCTGCATCTGCGTAGCCGCCTTGCGGCCCAGGAGCGCGAAGCGGTCTGACCACAAGCGGCGCCGGTGGTTCTTCTACCTAGTCGTCATTTTCACGTTCTTGGGAGCCTTACCGGCTAGCGCCGAAGAGGTGGTGTGGTTGGCGCCGGTGGATGCTGAGGTGGCCGACCCGTTTCGGGCGCCCAGCAATCCCTACGGTGCCGGCAACCGTGGGCTCGAGTACAGCCTGGAAGGGCCAACCGATATCCGGGCCGTTGATGATGGTCAAGTGGTGTTTGCCGGATCGGTTGCTGGTGATCTCTTCGTAGTCATCGATCACGGAAATGGCCTTCGATCCACGCTGGCCTACCTCACGGGTATCTCCGTGGTCCGGGGCCAACATGTGCGGGCCGGCGACCAGGTTGCCACGGCCTCCAATGGATTCCATCTAACCGCCCGCTTGGGCGAGGTCTATGTCGACCCGGCGCTGCTGATCGGTGGTGCCGAAATTGGAGTAGCCCTCGTTGCCGGTCCCGCACCCGCCGGGGGCGCTCGGGGCCCGGAAAGAAACGTCGGCCAGCCCATCACCCGTGGCGTGTTTGATCCCCCACTTGCGGTCTTGGACTCGGCCATTCATCTCAGCCCAACCGTGATGGTCATCTCCGCCGCCGACGCAGCCCAGACCTGGTACCAACAGGACTGCACGCCTATGTCTGGGGGAGTGGGGACCGGGCCTTCTGGCGTGGTCGATTTGCGTCAGATTCAGGCGGTCCCGGACCGCATCCTTATCCAGGTGGCGGGACTGGGCAGTTCCAGCGACTCCGGCAGCATCGGCAAACTCGAACCGATCGCTCTGGGATACTCCGCCGACAATGTGGTGGGGTTCTCCTACAACGGTGGCTGTATTCCTCAACCATTTGGTATCGCCCCCGATGCGCTTGGGCCTGGAGCTCTTACCCATTCCCTTGGACCGAACGTCTACGAGGGATCCGACACCTTCACCGATGTTCAACGTTCCGCTCTACACCTCGCCGATCTGGTGGAGCGGGCGGCAGCCGAGCGGCCGGGTGCCAGCATCGACCTGGTTGCACACAGCCTGGGCGGAGTGGTGACTCGCACTGCAATTGAGCTTCTCGATCAGCGGGGCAGGTCCGATCTGCTGGGAACCGTGATGACGATCGGTTCCCCGCACCAGGGCGCCGATCTGGCAACTATCGGATCGGCGGCCGCCGGTGGACTGCCCACTGTCGATGCGTTTCTTCCCGATAACGGTGAGATTCGCCATGCACCTTCGGTCATTCAACTCTCCGAGGTGGGCACCCATAGCCTCGACCCGCCCGACCCGCCGCCGCCGGGCGTCAATGTGGTGGCCGTGGCCGGTGCCCTGGATCCGGTGGTCGCGGCCCCGGCGGCCATCTGGGATGCCGCTACCAACGTTCTTGTCCCCACCCCCAATCCCATTTCTGCTCATGGCGATCTTCCCGGAGTACCCGAGGTTCGGGAGGCGTTTCTCTTGGCCCGAAGCGGTTTCGCTCCCGCCTGCGTTGGCTTGGGAGAGGTCATCGTGAACGCCGCAGCCGGCGCGGTGACGGCGGCGGGGGAAGATCTGGTCACTGTGGCAGCAGGCATCGCCAACTGGCTTGGCTGAGCCTTGTGCGCGTGACGACCGGCGGGCGTATCAACCCGTGGGCGCAACGACCCGCGTCCGGCGCTAGCCTAAGAACGCTTTCCAATCGGTAAGCATCACCACACCACACAGGCCGCTGCCTAATTCCACGGTCACCTTCGGGTGCTCGGCAGCGGGTGCAACCGGAGGAAGAAAATGTCAGCAGTAGTAACCATGAGCCAGCTCCTGGAGTCCGGCGTCCATTTCGGTCATCAAACCCGACGCTGGAACCCGAAGATGAAGCGGTTCATTCACGGCGAGCGTGGTGGCATCTACGTCATTGACCTCGTCCAGACCTTGTCTGGTATCGAAAAGGCCTACATCTACGTTCGCGACACTGTCGCCAATGGCGGTTCGGTCCTGTTCGTTGGTACCAAGAAGCAGGCCCAGGAGCCGATTCGTCGGCACGCTAACAGTGTTGATATGCCGTTCGTCGATCAGCGCTGGTTGGGTGGAATGCTCACCAACTACAACACCATTTCCAAGCGGGTGGCGAAGCTCGTGGAATACGAGCGCATGCGCTCGGCGGGCGACTTCGAGCACATGCCCAAGAAGGAAGCGCTCCTCTACAGTCGTGAACTCGCCAAGCTGGACCGCAATATCGGCGGTATCAAGAACATGGTGAAGCTGCCGGACGTGGTGTTCATCATGGACACCATCAAGGAACACATCGCCGTGACCGAGGCCAACAAGTTGGGAATTCCGATCGTTGCGGTGGTCGACACCAACTGTGATCCGGACCTCATCACTTATCCGATCCCCGGGAACGACGATGCCATCCGCGCTACCGAACTCATGACCCGCGTCATCAGTGAGGCGATCTCCGAGGGCAAACTCATGGCCTCGTACCGCACCGGTGCCCCCACCGCTCCGACCGAGCGCAGCGATGAAGAGATCGCCCGCATCAACATGGAACAGGCCGAAGCCCGTCGGGCCGCAGCAGCAGAAGCTGCTGCCCGCGAGGCTCGACTAGCTGCCGCAGCTCCCGCTGCGCCTGTTCCTGATGCTGCGCCTGTTCCTGTTCCTGATGCTGCGCCTGCTGCCGATGCTGCGCCTGCTGCCGATGCTGCGCCTGCTGCAACCGCCGGTACGGCTGGAGAAGCGGCTCTGGGTGCCCATGCCGATGCGGCTCCCGCCGCGGACGATGCGCCAACGGGCGACGTCACCCCGGGCGGATCTGATGAGCCCAACCCCGATCCAGAAGAGGCCGGCGGCACCACCATTCACCCGCCTGCCGAAGCGTAGTCAAGCCCCATCACCACGAGGAAATCGCAAAATGGCAATCAGCGCCAAAGACGTACAGGAACTCCGCAAGTCCACCGGCGCCGGCATGATGGATGCCAAAAAGGCCCTCACCGAGGCCGATGGTGACTTTGATGCAGCGGTGCAGATTCTGCGGGAAAAGGGGCTCGCAAAAGCCGCAACCCGTGTGGATCGCCAGAATACCGAGGGCTTGGTGGTGATCGTTGAAAACGACGACGCCGCCGCCATGGTGCACGTGAAGTCCGAGACCGATTTCTCCGCCAAGTCTGATGATTTCGTGGCGCTCGCCCACGATATCGCGGCCGCAGTTCTGGCTGATGGAGAAGAAGCGGTCGATGCATTCACCGAACGCTTGGATGACCTCAAACTCAACATCAAAGAAAACATCGAGCTCGGCACCGTTGTGCGGTACGCCAAGGACGATGGCAAAGCAACCGACGCCTATCTCCATGGTGGCGGACGAGCGGGTGTCCTTCTCGAGGCCGAAGGTGTCGATCCGGACACGCTTCACGAGATCGCTCTGCACATCGCCTTTGCCAAGCCCAGCTATGTGAGCCGAGATGAAGTGCCGGCCGCCGAGGTCGAGAAGGAACGCAGCGCGCTCTTGGAGATCACCAAGTCCGAAGGAAAACCCGAGGCCGCATGGGACAAGATCGTGGAAGGCCGCGTGAACGCATGGTTCGCCGACTCGGTCTTGCTCGAACAGGGGCTCTTTGGAGACAAGGAGACCGTCGCCAGCAAAGTCGGCGGCGGGAAGCTGCTTCGGTTCAACCTAGCGATGGTCGGCTGAACAATATGAAAACGACGGGCGAGAGAACACTCCCAGTCACTACGGCCAAGTATCAGCGAGTTCTTCTGAAACTCTCCGGCGAGGCCTTCGCCGGCGAGAAGGGATTCGGCATCGACGGTGGAATTGTCAACTCGATCGCCGATGACATCGTGGAAGCCCGAAACGTCCTAGGCGTTGAGGTTGCCGTGGTCGTGGGGGCGGGCAACATCTGGCGCGGTTTGACTGGCGCCGAAAGCGGCTTGGACCGCGCCCAAGCCGACTACATGGGAATGCTGGCCACGGTGATGAATGCATTGGCACTCCAGGACATTTTGGAGCAGAAGGGCGTCCCCACCCGGGTGCAGAGCGCTATTGCAATGCCCCAGGTGGCGGAGGAATACATTCGCCGCAAGGCCATTCGCCACTTGGAAAAGGGCCGGGTGGTAATTTTCGGCGCCGGCACGGGCAACCCGTTCTTCACCACAGACACCACCGCCGCGCTCCGAGCTGTGGAGATGGATGCGGAGGTGCTGCTGAAGGGAACCCACGGCGGAGTTGACGGGATTTACACCGCCGACCCCAAAACCGACCCCACGGCATCCAAAATCGACCGGCTCACCTACCTCGAGGTACTCAACCGAGACCTCCGGGTCATGGATTCCACCGCCATCACCCACTGTCGTGAGAACGAAATGCCTATCGTGGTATTCGATCTTTTGGGCAAGGGCAACCTAAGAAGCCTGCTACTGGGGAACTCTGTAGGTACCCTTGTTGCATGAGTGAGTTGGTAGAACTGGTCCTAGAGGATGCCAAGGACCGTATGGCCAAGGCCGTTCACCACACGCGCAACGAGTTCTCATCGGTTCGAACCGGGCGGGCGAGCCCTACGCTGGTCGAGCGTCTGAATGCCGAGGCATACGGCGTCACCATGTCCGTGCTCGAGTTGGCGTCAATCTCGGTGCCCGAGGCTCGTCAGTTGATGATCACACCACACGACCCTGTAAACCTCGAGGCCATCGAACGCGCCATTCGGGTGAGCGATCTCGGTCTCTCCCCCAGTAACGATGGCCGTACGCTCCGACTCAACTTTCCGCCACTCACCGAGGAACGTCGGAAAGAGTTGGTCAGACTCACCAAATCCATGGCCGAGGACGGCCGGATCGCACTGCGCAACATTCGGCGAGAATCTCGAAAAGACCTGGAGAGCGGCGAGAAGGACAAGCAGATCTCTTCTGACGAACTGGAGCGGGCCGAGAAGCAACTCGACCAGCTCACCCAGTCCTACGAGGGCGGAATCGACAGTGCCCTGGCCGACAAAGAGGCCGAATTGTTGGAGGTATAGAAATGGCTGATGACGACACCCCAAGTATCTACGACGTCTTTGGTGACCCGCCCGAGGTGGATCCCACCAGATTCGGTCCGGTACCGGTAGTGCCCGACGAACGCCCGGCCACACACGGGGGCGCCCTTCCGCATTGGTCCGCGCCTCCAACCGGGCAGGTGCCGCCGGTAAGTGGCGACCGTTACGACGACAATGATGAGCCCAAGGTTTGGGATGACCTGTCGGGTCCGCGGTGGCGAGGCGAAAAGTCCGGCTGGGCCGACGATGATCTGGAAGTTGTCTTCGGCGATGAGGGCTCACCGGTGCGTCACGACGACATCCTGAACTTCGACGACCCGCGGCTCACCACTCCTGCTCCACCCCGCCCCGACCTAGATCTCGACGATCCGTTTGGCGATGTGTTTGACATCGAGACACCGCCGGCGCCCGCTGGTCGCCGCTCAGTTGTGGCTCCGCCCGAAACCGGTTCCGTTCCCGAGGCCAGCGACCGGCCGCGCAAACGGCAGCGCAAGCAAAACACTGAAACTCAAGCTGCTTCCGCGGGAAATACCCCCGACCCGGGCGCAGGCATGGGACGAAATATGACCCAAGCGATCGGTGTTGGGGTCGGTCTGGCCGGAGCCGCTCTGGTGGCTATCCTCATCCACCCACTGGTTGGCGCTTTTCTGATCGCAGCCGCTGCAGGCCTTGCCGCAGTGGAGTTCTTCGATGCCGCTCGGCACGGTGACCATCACCCTGCCACCATGCTCGGTCTCACCGGTGCAGCACTGCTTCCGCTTGCCGCCTACTGGCGGGGCGAGCAGGCCTATGCGGTGGTCATGGCCGTCACCATTGTCTTCGCCGGTCTTTGGTACATCGTCGGGGCCGATTCGGTCCGCCCGCTGGTCAATATGGCCATCACGATTCTCGGAATTTTCTGGATCGGCGGAATGGCGAGTTTCGGAGCGCTGCTGCTCTCTCTTTCGGACGGTCAGAAGCTGCTGATCGGCGTGATCGCCGTTACGGTCATCGCCGACACCGCTGCTTTCTTCGGCGGTCGGGCATTCAAGCACGCTTTGTTCGGTGTTCGCCAGTTCAACGCTTGGAGCCCCGGCAAAACTTGGGAGGGCACCGTCTTCGGCATCATCGGCGCCACCGTTGGGGCACTCGCTCTCGACGCGGCCTTTTCCGTGGGAACCCAATGGTGGCATGCGGCAGCCTTCGGTTTGGCAGTTGGAGTCGTGGGTGTGATCGGCGATCTCTTCGAGAGCATGATCAAGCGGGATCTCAAGCTCAAGGACATGGGCACGATCCTGCCGGGCCACGGTGGCATTCTCGATCGGGTCGATGCACTGTTGTTTGCTCTTCCCGCCGCTTACTTCTTAGCCCGCATCCTAGATTACGTCTAGAGGGTCCTCGGGCGGCCGGGCCACGGCCACCGCAGGACTACCGCCTCGGCGCAGCTGAGGAATCACCGCAGGAATGGCCGTGAAGACTGTTGCAATTGCCGGCTCAACCGGTTCGATAGGCACTCAGACCCTGGAAGTGATCGCGGCCGACCCCCAACGGTTTCGGGTGGTCGCGTTGACCGCCGGCTCCTCTTGGGAGGCGGTAGCCCGGCAGGCAAATCTCGTCCGTCCCAACACGGTGATTCTGGCCGATGCCGCCAACCTAGAGAACCTGCGCGCCGTAGTTCCGGCGGGCACCTCGGTGGCCGTAGGCGAGAGTGCGCTGCGGGAGGCGGTCGCGGCAGCCGACGTCACTATCAACGGAATCGTGGGCTTCGCCGGTTTGCCGGCCACCCTGGCCTGTCTCGAGGCCGGCAAACGGCTTGGCCTGGCCAACAAGGAATCGCTGATTGCGGCCGGTCCGGTGGTCCAGCGGGCTCGCCGAACGCCTGGCGCCGAGCTGATTCCGGTGGACTCCGAGCACGCCGCCATCCATCAGTGTTTGCGTGCCAATGACAGAGCAGAACGTGTCACGAGGCTACAGATAACGGCCTCGGGTGGGCCATTCCGCGGTAAGTCGAAGGCCGACTTGTTGGAGGTGACGGTGGCCGGAGCGTTAGCGCATCCCACCTGGGCTATGGGTCCCAAGATCACGGTCGACTCTTCCACACTGATGAACAAGGGGCTGGAGGTGATCGAGGCGGTGGAGCTCTTCGGTGCCCAGGCGGGCGAGCAGGGTTATGGGCTTGACTTCGATGACATCGACGTGGTGGTCCATCCCCAATCGATTGTTCATTCCATGGCCACATTTTCCGATGGTTCTACTATCGCTCAACTCTCCAACCCCGATATGCGTGGGCCCATTGGTTATGCGTTGGCCTTCCCGGACCGCTTCGGGCACCCCTTCGGTCGGATGGACTGGACGGAACCGCTGACGCTCACGTTTGAGCCGCCCGACCGGGAAGCTTTCCCATGCTTGGATCTTGCATTTGCGGCTGGGCGACTCGGTGGAACCGCTCCCGCATGGCTGAGCGCATCGAATGAGGTCGCTGTAGAGGCATTCTTAGCCGGGCAAATCCGCTGGTCAGAGATCTCTGCGGTAGTCTCAGAGGTCCTGACCTTTCATGACGGGGGAACTGGTGAGACACTGGATGACGTTCTAGACGGTGACCACCACGCCCGTCGCCTAGCTACAGAAGCGGTGCTGCGGCTCTCATGAAACCCCCTCGAATCGAAAACGAATGAAACAACCTGATCCCGACATACCACCGCCCGGCAGTGAACGAAGCCGCGCCGCGGCGATCGCCTTGGGTGATACCAAGCCGTCGGAGGAGCCTGGCGTCAACTATTTCGCGCTAATTGGCCTCTTGGCATTCTTCGGTTGGCTCCTCTTCTTTGCCGGCTTCGTCTACTTCCTGGTGGCCTGTGGCGTGATCTTGATGATCTTCCTCCACGAGCTCGGCCATTTCATGACGGCCAAGTGGACCGGAATGAAGCCAACGGACTTCTTCCTGGGATTTGGTACAACGATCTTTTCCTGGCGCCGAGGTGAGGTGACCTATGGGGTCAAGGCCATTCCCGCCGGTGCCTTTGTCCGGATCGTGGGCATGAACAACCTGGATCCAGTTCCGCCCGGCGATGAAGACCGTGCGTATATGAACAAGAGCTACCCGCGCCGCATGCTGGTGATCACGGCCGGCTCGGTGATGCACTTCATCCAGGCCTTCGTGATCCTCGTGCTCCTTAGTTCGGTTATCGGAATCGGATTCCTCCATCCGGACTACGACAGCAGTGGGTGGGTGGTCGACGAGGTCAGCGTGGGCGATGTTGAGCCCACCACTGGTGAGGTTCTCGGGCTCCTCCCCGGTGATCACATCGTTTCCGTGGCCGGCGAGTCCACCGATCAGTGGTTTGGCCTGCTCGATGCCGTCCGATCCCGACCCGGGGAGACGGTCGAATTCGTGTACTTGCGAGATGGCGAGACAGTCACCCAGACTGCAACGATCGGCGAAACCGAGAGCGGATTTGGTCGCATTGGTGTTGGCGCGGATTTCTCGGCTGTAGAAGAACGGCAACGCCCCGGCGTGGCCGCCGGAGTCAGGGAGTTTGGCGAGCAGATGAAGGGTGCAGTGGTAGCAATACCTCGGTTCTTCTCGCCCAGCACTTTCTCTGGCCTCATCAGTAGTTCCTTCGCGGCGGACTCCGCAGCTGAGCAAGACGTCAATCGGCCGGTTTCGGTGGTCGGGGCGGTTGGTGTTGCGGGCCGTACCGCCGGGACCGACTGGACCTTCCCGATCTATCTGCTTGGCATCATCAACTGCTTTGTGGGGGTCTTGAACCTTCTGCCACTGCTGCCACTGGATGGGGGTCATGCGACCATCGCTACCTATGAGCGGCTCCGTTCATTCGGCGGGCGCCGGTACCATGTCGACGTGGCCAAACTTCTGCCGCTCACCTACGGCGTCGTCGCAGTTCTGGCCGTTCTCGGCCTCACTACGATCTGGCTCGACGTCATACTTCTGAGCAGCTGACTCCTCCCCCCAAAGGTGTCTCAACATTACGGACTTGCGCCCGGAAATCAGAGAATGCGCCGATCGCCGAGAAGCCGTGGCAATCAATCACCGAAACCGAGACCCGGAGCTCCCTTCAGCCCAGCCACTTCGGCGATATGGAGTTGCTCAGAAGCCAAGGAAGAGGGCCGCGCAACCTCCGGGGCGTGAGCTTCATCGGGTAGCGCGAACAGGGTGGTGTCTGTGCGAACCACTACTTTTGAATCAGAAAGTTCATGCTTCAACAGGGTCTTGGACCTCTCGGCAGAATGCGCATCGTTTTGCGGCTTTGGGGATCGTTGACAGGCACGAGCCACACACGACAGTGGGAGCGGCTTCCCTCGCCAAGAGAGCGTCGTAGGCCCGCTTTGGTCGAACGACGGCCAGGAATACAGTGGCCGCAACTAGTACGAACGCAAGAACGTCATTGATAAAAAGCCCGTAGAGGAATTCACTGCCTCGGATCTTCACGGAAAGCTCGGAGAAGTCGAAGTTGCCGACGACCGACAAGAGTGGACTGACCAGGTTGTCGACGAACGACTTGATGACTGTGCCGAAGGCAACGCCGATCACAACGCCGATCGCCAAATCCAGTGCCCGCGATGTGAACAAGTAGTGCCGAAAATCTCGTAGCAATTCCATTAGTAGTTGACCTTAGTGAGCCCTGCTCCCAAATTGGGGAGGCGTGACGACTACCGCAACTATCTGTGATGCCTTCATTCAGGCTGGCAATTGGCTGCAGACCGTCAGTCCTCGAACGCGAAGTCAGCGAAAGGGCTTGCAACCCAAAGCCCCGTGGAGAAGCCCGCAGCCAGGTCCCGGAATCTCATGCGGGGCCGGTGGATGAGACACGGATCCCCGCCAACAAGGCACACTGGAGGTATGGACGCTGGTGCCGTAACGTTTCCCCGCAAGAAAACCCGTCAGATCATGGTGGGGAACGTGCCAGTGGGAGGCGATGCGCCGATCACGGTGCAGTCGATGACAATCACGAAGACGGCTGACCACGAGGCCACATTGCAGCAGATCTATGCCCTGGCTGCCGCCGGCGCCGACATCGTTCGGTGCACGTGTAACGAGCCAGCCGCGGCCGAGGGCTTGGCCCGTATCGTGCCCCGCAGTCCGGTACCGATCGTGGCGGATATCCACCACCAGTACCGTCGAGCGCTGGAAGCTCTGGAAGCCGGCGTGCATTGTCTACGGCTCAATCCGGGAAACATCCGCAAGCCTGAACACATCAAAGCGGTCGCCCAGGAAGCGAAGGATCGGAACGTACCGATCCGCATCGGGGTGAACGGTGGCAGTCTGCACCCGGATCTCTACAAGAAGTACGGCGGTCGGGTGACGCCCGAAGCCATGGTGGAGTCGGCCCTCACCGAGATCCGCTATTTCGAAGAGGTCGACTTCGATCTGATCAAGATCAGCGTGAAAGCATCCAACGTGCCGCTGATGATCGAGGCGTATCGCCAGCTGTCTGAGCAGGTGGATTATCCCCTTCATCTCGGGGTCACCGAGGCGGGGCCGCCGCCGGCGGGAATTGTGAAGGCCACCGCCGGCATCGCCACTCTGTTAGCCGAGGGGATCGGCGACACCATCCGCTATTCGCTCACTTCCGATCCGGTTGATGAGGCCAAACTGGGCCGCCAGCTCTTAGAGGCATTTGGTCTGCGCGAACGCAAGAACGTGGATCTCATCGCCTGTCCGAGCTGTGGGCGGGCCGAGATCGACGTATTCAAAGTGGCGCAAGATGCCATGCATGCCTTCGCCGACAAGAAGATCCCCCTCCAGGTGGCGGTCATGGGGTGCGTGGTCAACGGGCCGGGCGAAGCTCGTGACGCAGACATAGGAATAGCCGCCGGAAACAAACGCGGGCACCTCTTCGTCAAAGGCAACAACGTGGCAGTTGTGCCCGAGGCCGAAATGGTCTCCACGTTGGTGGAGTGGGCCGAGTTCATTAATGAACACGGCATCGATGCAGCTGTTAAGCGAGCAGAGGCCAGCGCCCCTGCGGCCCGGAAGGCCGCTGAAGAGGACAGGCTTCGAAACCTCAACGACCTGGGTGAGGATGCCAACAACTCCGAACAAACGGTCGCACTGATACGTAAAGACCGGGCAAAGGCGGCTCCAGACTAGCGAGCCACGTCAACGTGGTGCGGTGGGTTTCGGTTGGGCCGCTTGGGATGGGGACGTGGTGAGTCCCGGGAAATGGTTGGCTACGCGGCGGTCAGGCTGGTCCGGTTTGGTTGCCGTCGGCCACGTCGTCAGCTAGATCGCTGAGAGCCGCCTCGGCCTCGGCGTCGCTCACATCGGGGCTTGGCTTGGAGGCCAGCTCGTCGCGGGCGTCGGCGTGGGCCCGCTTCCCTTCGATACGGGTCCGGACCTCCTCGAAGGGGTCGTCGCTGATCTCGTTCTGTATCTTGTCGAGCTTCTGCTCCGGCGTGGCCCGCAGGTCGGCCTCCCGTTTGTCCATCTCGGATTCGAGCGACGACTTCATCGATGTCGCGCTTTCTTTCACTTCGGCCGCCTCTTTGGCGAACCACGATCGTATCGAGTCGAAAAAGCCCACAAACCGAGCTTAGTCCATGCTCGAGTGCGGCTATGATGTCGCTCAACGTCTTCAGGCGTGGGCTTTTTGCCCACGCTTGTGTTGTTTCTGGGGCCCAGTCGGTTCTGGATTTCCACTACGCCGTTGGTGCCGCACATCATGAGAAAAAGGAGGCGACCATGTCCAGTTCAACGCTTGAGGATCGGGTCGCTGCCCTCATCACGGTTCCAATCGAACGGCTCGGTGTTGATCTTGTAGACGTGGAGTTCACCGGGGGCACGCTGCGCATTTCGGTTGACACCCCGCATGAACCGCTGGAAGGGGGAGTGGACACCGCCACTCTCACCAGCGTGAACCGTGCCATCGGGGCAATTCTCGATGAGGACGATCCGATTCCCGGCCGGTACACCCTGGAGGTCTCCAGCCCGGGCGTCGAGCGTCGACTCAACCGTCCGGACCACTACACCCGGGCCATCGGCGAATTGATCGTTGTCAAGATGAAGCCTGGCACCGGTGAGGTGCGGCGCGTGAAGGGCACACTGACCGCCGTCGAGCCAGACGGTTTCACCGTGCTAGTGGGGGAGCGAGACGGAAACGAGCTCCCCGAACCTGAGTCTGTCAGCATTTCCTATGACGATGTTGACCGGACCAAGACAGTCTTTGTTTGGGGCCCCACCCCCAAACCCCATCCGAATTCCAAGAAAAAGCGAGGAAACCGCTAATGGCGAATGAGATGACTGAGGCTCTTGCAGCCCTGGCCGAAGATCGAGGAATCACGATCGACAAACTGTTCGGCATTCTGGCCAATGCGTTGGAGTCCGCTTACAAGAAGGACCCCGACCACTGGGAGTTCTCCTGGGTCACCATCGATCCGGGAACGTTTGAAATCACTGTGTTCGCACAAGAACTGGATGAGGAGGGCGAACCCTTCGGTGACGAATTCGACGTGACCCCAGACAACTTCGGTCGAATCGCCGCGCAGACCACCAAGCAGATACTGCTCCAGGGAATTCGCGAAGAAGAACGCGAGATGAAGTACGAGGAGTATGCGGGTCGTGAGGGCGACATCGTCACCGGCATCGTGCAGCAGACCGACGCCCGCTACACCCTGTTGGACTTGGGCCGTGTAGACGCGCTGCTGCCGCAGTCTGAGCAGGTCTCCAGCGGGCCGCGCCCCAAGGCCGGAGATCGGCACAAGGCTTACATCGTCGAGGTTCGAAAGACGGATCGAGGCCCTCAGATCGTGGTGTCCCGCACGCACCCCGGCCTGGTGAAACGATTGTTCGAGTTGGAGGTTCCTGAGATCGCCGATGGAATCGTAGAGCTCAAGGGCTGCGCCCGGGAGCCTGGGCATCGCACGAAGATCGCCGTCGCCTCAAACGATCAGAATGTTGATCCGGTAGGCGCTTGCGTCGGCGCCCGTGGTTCGCGGGTGAGGATGGTTGTGAACGAGCTCAACGGCGAGAAGGTCGACATCATTCCGTTCTCCGACGATCAGTATGAGTACGTGGCCCGAGCGCTTTCACCGGCCAAGGTGAAAGAGGTTCGTCTTCACGAAGACACCGGCACGGCAGAAGTGATCGTTCCGGACTTCCAGCTCTCCCTGGCCATTGGCAAGGAGGGCCAGAATGCTCGCTTGGCCCATCGCCTCACCGGCTGGCGGATCGACATCAAGTCTGAAACGCAACTTGCGGAGGAGGCTCTAGCGCCTGTCGAGGACTACGAGTCCGAAGAATGGGCCGATGGAGCCTGGGTTCAGGATGAGGAGACCGGCGAACAGAAGTGGCAGCCTGCCGATGGGTCCCCGGCGATGACGTTGGATGAGTACAACGCCGCTCTCGAAGGCGAGGCCCAACCGGACAGCGCAACGGACGAAGCGGCCGTCGCCGACGAGCCCGCCGCCGTCGAAGAGCCCGAATCCGAAGACGAGTCTTACCCTGTCGAAGAACCCGAGGCCGAAGACGAATCTGACCCTGTCGAAGAACCCGAGGCCGAAGAGCCTGAAGCCGAGGCCGAGCCTAAGCCTTCGGAAGAGTCGCCCTCGGGCGAAGCGATGCCGGCTGAGCAGTCCGAAGAGACCGATCCAGAGGTCTAGTGGAGCGCCGGAGGCGGAGCCTTCGTGGCGGCGAACGGCCCCCGGAGGGACGGCACGGAGTCGCCCTCGGGCGAAGCGATGCCGGCTGAGCAGTCCGAAGAGACCGATCCAGAGGTCTAGTGGAGCGCCGGAGGCGGAGCCTTCGTGGCGGCGAACGGCCCCCGGAGGGACGGCACGGAGTCGCCCTCGGGCGAAGCGATGCCTGCTGAGCAGTCCGAAGAGACCGATCCAGAGGTCTAGTGGAGCGCCGGAGGCGGAGCCTTCGTGGCGGCGAACGGCCCCCGGAGGGACAGTAATTCTGCTGCCAGGAGATCGTGTCTCGTCGTCGGCGGCCTCCGGAGGCAAAACCTAGTGACAGCTCCAGTGAGAACCTGCGTGGGCTGTCGCGCTGCGAAGCTTGCGTCAACCATGCAGCGAGTAACCAAGGGCACTGCCGGCGATGATCTCGTGTTCGGTGGCCCCAGCCGCGGTCGGGGAGCGTGGGTTTGCTCAGATGTTTGCAAACAGAAGGCGCTGACCTCTGGCGCGTTGGGCAGGTCTTTCGAGAGACGGGGCCGGACGCGTCGATGAAGTTGCTCTCGACAGGGCATAGCTCGCTCAGTAGATCGGGCGCCACGCTGGCCGTTGTGCCAAATCGGGTGGCAACCACGCGCCTAGTGGGTGGACCAGCACCGAGAATGGCAGCCGCGCCACCTGCGCGGCCAACTCGGGTGGTAACCAGTCGCCCACGGGTGGACCAACAACGAGAACGGCAGCGTGACCGGCGACGCCAAGTCCATCGGTCACAATGGTTGAATCACCGGTCGTGCTCATTAGCATGAGGGGCCGATACGCAGGTGCCCCGCGCCCTGCCTATACCCCTAGGTTGTTGTACGTCTGTGCCTTCAAAAGTCCGTGTCTATGAACTCGCTCGTGAGCTGGGAATGTCGAACGCGGAGATCCTCGATCTCTGTGGCAGTCTCGGAATCGGCGCCAAGAGCCATTCTTCCAGCATCGTCGAGCCCCAAGCTGACCGCTTGCGCCGAAAGGCTGAGCGGGAGGGACTTGTTCGAGACCCCATTCCGGAGCCAGTGGAGGAGAAGGCTGCGGAGCCTTTAAAGAAGAGGGCTGCAAAGAAGAAGCCTCCCCCTCGGCGAGCTCCCAAACCCTCAGCACAGCCCGCAGCCCCCGCCGCCCCTGCGGCCAAAGCCGCCAGCAAGGCGTCCACCCGAACAGTGACCTCGGACCGGACCCTGCCCGAGCGAGCGACCTCCACTGGCGCTGGAGCAGTTCCAATTCCGCCTCCTCCGGGAACTCTTCGAGCTCCCGCAGCGGCACGAACCGCACCCCCAAAGCCGGTGGCTCCGGCCCCCGAGGTAGTGGCGCCAGCCCCGGAGGTAGTGGCTCCGCCAGCTGCCGAGTCGCCCGTTGTCGAACCCGTGGTTGTCGAACCCGTGGTCGCCGAAGCGCCGGCTGCACCGATGGCTGAAGCGCCCTCCGTTGACCTCTCGGCCTCCGAAGCTGCGGCTCCTGAAGCCCCGGTTGCCGAAGCTGCCTCGGACGAGGCCGTGCCAACACCTCCCACCGGCCCCGCCGGGAAGCCGATTCCGCCGCCGCCCGGTCCGCCCCGCGGCCGTGCAGGCAAGCCCATTCCGCCGCCTCCCGGCGGCGGCAAGCCCGCTCCGCCCCGCCCCGGCGGTGGCAGTAGGCCCGCCGGTGGCTCCGCGCCAAGCACATCGCCTTACCGAACCGCTCCCGGTAGCACACCCGGTCGTGCCCCCGGCGGCGCACCTGGTGGATTCCCCGGTCGTGGCGGTCCCCCCGGTCGCGGCGGGCCACCCGGACGTGGTCCCGGCAATCGGCAGCAGCGTCGCCCCAAGCGGCGTCGTCGTCGCAATGCCGAAGACTTGGCACCGATGGACTCACCGGCCTACACCGCCGATGATGCTCCAGTGCCAGAGGGCACCATTGTGGTGGAACGCGCCTCCACCGCCCAAGATCTTGGGCCCAAGCTCAACCGCACAGCGGCCGACGTTGTCCGGTTCATGCTCACCAATGGCGAGATGATTACCGGTACGCAGTCGCTCAGTGATGACATGATCGAACTGTTCGCCGCTGAAGTTGGCGCCGAAATCCGTTTGGTGGATCCCGGTGAAGAGCAAGAGGTCGAGCTTCGCAAGGTGCTCGAGTTCGATGACGAGGACGATGAGGAAATCATCGCCACGTGGCCGCTTCGCCCGCCGGTTATCACCGTGATGGGACACGTGGACCACGGCAAGACGCTGCTCCTCGACCGCATTCGGAACGCCAACGTGGTCGCCGGCGAGGCCGGCGGCATCACCCAACACATCGGGGCCTACCAAGCTGTCACCGAAACCGGCGCCACGTTGACCTTCCTCGACACGCCCGGTCACGAGGCGTTCACCGCCATGCGCGCCCGTGGTGCCGACGCCACCGACATCGTGGTCCTCGTGGTTGCGGCCGATGACGGCGTGATGCCCCAGACCGCCGAGGCTCTGGATCACGCCTTGGCCGCCGACGTCCCCATCGTTGTCGCCATCAACAAAATGGACCGAGAGGGAGCCGATCCCGATCGAGTCATGAGCCAGCTGGCCGAGCGTGGCCTGGTTCCCGAGGCGTGGGGTGGCGACTCGATCATGGTTCCCCTGTCCGCCATGACCGGCGATGGTGTTCCTGAACTGTTGGAGAATCTCTCGGTGGTTTCTGAGCTCGAGGACCTTCGGGCTACGCCCAAGGGTCGGGCCGCAGGTGTGGTGTTGGAGTCATTCCTGGACACCGGCCGTGGCCCGGTCTCCACCGTTCTCGTAGAACGGGGCACGCTTGCCGTAGGAGATCCATTGGTGAGCGGTGCTGCGTGGGGCCGGATCCGGGCGTTGATCGACTACAAGGGCAACAACATCAAGAAGGCTGGTCCGTCGGTCCCGGTGCAGGTGCTGGGTCTTTCCGATGTCGCCAGTGCTGGCGATCCCTTCGTGGTCGCCCCCAGCGAGAAAATCGCAGCCAAGGTCGCCTCCACCCGCGAGCACTGGCATCGTTTGGCCAGTCTCGGGCGCGATGCCGCCGCCACCAGCGGCGGGGCCAAGCTCGAAGACATCTTCGCTCAGATCCAGCGGGGCGAGACCGCCACGCTCAACCTGATCGTGAAGGCCGATGTAAACGGATCCCTCGAAGCCGTCACCGATTCACTTCGCAAGCTCGAACGCGATGAGGTCAAACTCGCATTTGTTTCTCGCGGCGTGGGTGGCATCACCGAACGCGATGTATTGCTGGCGTCCACATCGAACGCCACGATCCTGGGCTTCAACGTCCGCCCGGACCGCAAGGCCCGAGAGATGGCCGACCACGAGCAGGTCGAGATCCGCAACTACGAGATCATCTACAAGCTCCTCGAAGACATCGAGAACGCCATGATCGGCATGCTCGAACCCGAGTTCGAGGAAGTCGTCACGGGCGAAGCCGAAGTGCGAGCGATCTTCCGAGTACCTCGCCAAGGTGCCATCGCCGGTTGCATGGTGCTCAACGGCACAATTACCCGCAACTCCAAGGTTCGGTTCCTTCGTGATGGCGCAATTATCTGGAAGGGTGCGGTGCAATCGTTGCGCCGTGAGAAGGATGATGTGCGCGAGGTCCAGGCTGGATTCGAGTGCGGTATCGGTCTCTCGGACTTTCAGGACCTCAAAGAGGGCGACATCATCGAGACGTTCGAGGATCGGGAGATCCCTCGCACCTAACGGGCCACTGTGCACGTCTGCGTTCTCACCATCGAACTCCACCTACCAATGTCTGGATCACTGAAGGCCAAACGTTCAGTGATCCAGAGTGTGGTTCGTACCATCGACCTTTGGAAATCCGTTGGAGTCGCCGAAGTTGGCCATCTTGATTCATGGCAGCGATCGCAACTGGGAGCAACCGTGGTAGCGGGATCGGTAAGTCATGCCGAAGAAGTGGCCGATGCCATCGAACGCCGCATCTGGGCTACTCCCGACGTTACGGTGCTATCGATCGACAGAGATTGGTGGGAAGCTCCATGAGTAAACGACGACCCAAGAAGAACAAACGCCCGGCGAGCAACAAGCACTACCCGCGAACGGCGCGGCTCAACGCACTGTTGCAGCAGATAGTGGCAGAACACTTCGAGCGGCTCGACGATGAGCGGCTTCCGTTCATCACCATCACCGGTGTTGAGGTAGACAGCGACCTCAATCGCTGCGACGTGTTCATCAGCACATTCGAGGATCCTGACCCGATCCGCGACCGGGAGATCCTGTCCGTCATGATGGAGCAGCGCATTCCGCTGCAATCCGCCATCGCCAGACAGGTTAAACTGCGAAAGACCCCGGAGGTGGCGATCCAGTTCGATCCCGCCGTCCGGGTGGGGGCCCGGGTAGATCTGATCCTCGCTTCGCTCGGGCTCGAGTCAGAACCTGCTGACGGGAGCGAAGAGGTGCTCCTCGATGAGGACTCGGCCGAGATAGATGAGGCGGAGGAGTGGGATGGCTCGGCGGGGTGATTCCGGCGCCACCGGATTGCTCGTTGTAGACAAGCCCGCCGGCTGCACTAGCCACGACATCGTCGACCAGGTTCGCAGGAAGCTCGGGACGCGAAAGGTCGGCCATGCGGGGACGCTCGATCCTGACGCCACCGGCGTTCTGGTGCTCGGGGTTGGCAAGGGTACGAAGCTGTTGCAGTTCGTGACCGGCACCGAAAAGCAATATCACGGACAAGTGGTTTTCGGGAGAACCACCGATTCTTTGGACTCCACTGGTACCACCACTGGGACATTTGAAATGACCGTCACACCCGCAGAGGTGGTGACGGCGGCGCGGCAGTTTCTGGGAGACATCAAACAGATCCCACCCATGGTCTCGGCCGTGAAGATCGACGGCAAGCGGCTGCATGAACTTGCTCGGGAGGGGACCGAAGTAGACCGACCTCCTCGCGATGTGACCGTGCACGAACTTCGGATTGAACCAACCGAGGATCCGCTGGTGTATGAGATGTTCGTGCGCTGTTCGGCGGGCACCTACATCCGCTGTCTTGCCGCCGATCTCGGCACGACGCTCGGAGGTGGGGCGCACCTGCATGGCTTGCGCCGAACTGCGGTTGGCCGATTCTCCGAAGCTGATGCGGCCTCGGTCGAGGAGGCCGAGCTTCGACCCATCGCCCAGATGCTCTCCCACCTCCCGTCGATGGTGGTCGATGAGGAGATTGCCCAGAAGGTTCGAAACGGTCGGTCGCTGGGGCCGAGTACCGGCTCTGGGCAGTTGGCCGTGCAGGGGCCCGACGGCGAGCTTCTTGCGGTGTATGAGTCTCGTGACGGCGAGATTCGGCCGGTGAAGGTCTTGGTAGGTTGATGGGCCAATGATGAGAATCATTCTCAATCCTCAGGTCGATGAAGGCTTGGCCGAACCCCATGCTGTTGCGATCGGGGTGTTCGATGGTGTCCACCGCGGTCACCAAGCGGTGATCCAGGCAACGCGGCATCGCGCCGAGGAACTTCAGGCCCGATCGGCCGTTGTTACGTTTGATCCACATCCCGCCCGTATCACCCGACCCCAGAACGCGCCTCGTATCCTCACTGCGATCGACCACCGTTTGGAGCTCCTGGAGAGCTTCGGGGTGGATACCACGGTGATCATCAGCTTCGATGAGGAGCAGGCTAAGGAGCGGGCAGCCGATTTCGTGGAGCGCGTGATCGTGCGTTGTCTCCAGGCCAAGTCGGTCACGGTGGGCGACGACTTCCATTTTGGCTATCGGCGAGAAGGCAACACGCAGGTACTGGCCCACCTGGGACTGCATTTTGGATTTGACGTGGAGGCGATGGGGCAAGTGGAGCGTGACGACAGGGTGCACGAGCCGATCTCGTCAACCGCCATCCGCCGTGCCGTAGCGGCTGGCGATGTTGTCAGTGCAGCGGCCTTGTTGGGTCGCTATCACTCGGTCAGTGGCGTGGTGGTGCAGGGCGACCAGCGGGGCCAGACCATCGGCTTTCCTACAGCCAATGTGGATGTGCCGCCGGACCGGGCCTTGCCAGCCGATGGCGTGTACGCGGCGTGGTATGTGCTGCCGGATGGGTCGAAGCACCGAGCGGCGGTGAATGTGGGAAAGCGACCAACCTTCTACGACGACGCCGACCGGTCTCTGGTGGAGGCACACCTGCTCGACTTCAACGGCGATCTGTATGGCCAGGTTGCACGGGTGGAGTTCGTGAAGATGATCCGACCGGAACAGCGCTTCGACGGCATCGATTCGCTAAAGGCGCAGCTCGCTGTTGACATTGCTAGGGCTACCAACATCCTGGGGTAGTCATACCGAGTTGATTCTCCCGCTGAGTCTCACGGCGCCGGCCGCTTTCGCTGCGCCGCCACCGGCGACCCGTGGTGATGCACAACCTTCCATTCGCCCTGAATCTTCAGAAACACGTTGGTGGCCGCGATGGTGCCCGTGCCGGATGCGCTCATCAGATTTTCATCTAGGGTCATCCACGCCACGCCCTGGCCGATGTTCAGTTGCTCGTTGGTCACGATGAATTGGTTCTCCGCGGGACCGGCAAAGATTCGACGCCAGCTCTCACCAACAGCGTCCCAGCCTCGCAGGATCGGCCAGCCGGGGTGGATGCAAACCACATCGTTCCCGTGACTCCATAACGCCGCCATGGCGTCGAAGTCCTGGGCCTCATGACTGGCATAGAACGCCGCGTTGAGATCTCGGACGCGCCCGTGATCCGAGTCTTGTTCGGGGGCACCGGCCATGCCGCCAGTCTAGTGAGTTGACCTTCTTCTGCTGTGGGTCAGCTAGGAGAAGGGCCGGCCCAGGAGTGTCTGGGTTCCGTGGGCCACCACCCCGAGCTCGTCACAGAGTGTGCTGGCGCACACGCCGGTTCCTTTGGGGCCGAGGCGGGTGGTGGCGTCGGTTCTTATCCATTCACCGACCGGTGGCCGCACGAAGGCGACGTCGAGATCGGAGTTGATCATCCCGTAGCCGCTGGCGGTAGACAGGACCGCGCTCACTCCGCTGGCGATATCGGCCACCGCCATCACTCGTTGCTGGCCGGTTGCGTCTTCACCGGAGATCACCGGCCTGTTAAGCCGTTGCCAGCAGAGTGCGGATCCCGGGGAATCGAAGTCGCCGACTTCCCAGCGGTGATCCAGTGCTTTCTGGTGGAACGTGAGATGGTCTTGACCTACGAACCAGGCCGGTGCTTCACGTTGTGTCTCGGCCCCGGGAACCGTGAACGGTCCGTCGCTTTCTGGCGACTCGGAGACGACCGGTTTGGATTGGCGGAGAATGCGGGCTCGGGCCCGGGCCACGAGTCTGCCGTCGCTGAGCAGTTCGGCAACCGCTACCTGGACACGGCGGCTGAGCTGCTGCCGCTCGGTGGTGAACGTGAGCGGCGCCAGCGGTACGGGGGCCAGCAGTTCCACCGACATACGAGCGATCCAGTGGTCTGGTTCGGTTTCGCCCTCGATCAGTCGTTGCAGCAGTGCGGCCGGTGGCCCGCCGTGCTGGGCGTCGGCCATCCATGGGCCCCTGGTGTATTCGGTTGGCTGGATGAGCTCGCCGTGAAACTCATAGAGGGCGGCCACTATCGCCACGGCATCTCCAGGTGGAGGAGGTCGCCGTCGTAAGGGTGAGCCCGAGCAACGTCCTCGTCCAGCTCAACCCCCAGGCCCGGTGCGGTAGGGACGGTCACGTGGCCCTCCGCCCACTGGAGCGGCTTCTGGAGGAGCTCCGCGTGGAAACCGCCGAAGTCGAGAATGGCTTCGAGGAGGAGGAAGTTTGGTGCCATCGCCGCTACGGCAATGTTGGCCGCCGCCCCGATCGGACCGTTGTACAGGTGCGGTGCGATGTGGGCATGGTGGGCCTCTGCGATCGCCGCAACCTTGCGGGCTTCCAGGATTCCCCCTACCCGGCTGGTGTTCAGCTGGGCGATGTGGAGAGCGCCCGAGGAAAGCAACGGGGCGAATTCGTACTTGGTGGCCAGTCGTTCTCCGGCCGCAATCGGAATGCTGGTGCCAGCGGCGACTGCGGCCATGGAACCCGCGACGTCGGGCGGAACAGGTTCTTCAAACCAGAGCGGTTCGAAACGCTCGATCCGGCGGGCGAGCCGCAAGGCTCCTGCCGGGGTGAACTGCCCGTGCGTCCCGAAGCAGATGTCGGCGTGCGACCCCACGGCTTCGCGAATGGCTCCCACCATCGCTTCGGCCAAGTCCAGCCGGTCTAGTGATGGCATCCGAGGATCGCTGGCGTAGTAGCCGCCCATCGGATCCAGTTTCACCGCCGTGTGACCAGCGGCAACATAGGCTGCGCCGGTCTCGGCGGCGATCGAGGGTGTGTCGTAAACGCCGGTGTTGGCGTAGATGTCTTCGCCAGGATCCAGGGGATAGAGGTAGGTGTAGGTACGCAGCGAATCCCGCACCCTGCCCCCCAGAAGTTCGGTGATCGGCAGGTCCACCGCCTTGCCGGCGATGTCCCAGCAGGCCATTTCGATGCCGCTGAAGATCCCCATTAATGACAGGTCGGGGCGCTGGGTGAAGCCGCGGCTGTAGACGGACCGGAAGAGCCGTTCGATCGATCGGGGGTCGGTTCCCAACACGTCCCGCTCGATCACGTCCTTGGCCATCGCTGCGATCGTGTGGGGTGCGAAGGTGGCGGCATAGATCTCGCCGTAGCCCACGAGCCCGGCGTCGGTCACCAGCTTGACGAAGACGAAGTAGCGACCGCCATAATGCGGCGGGGGAGTGCCAACAACGAATATTTCGTACTCGGACAGCTTCACCCGCAGAACCGTATCGGTCCGGCGGTATCCTTTCGGGCTGCTGTCCCGTGGTGTAACCACGATGACGGCTGGACCCGAGGACCACCCTCTTCACCACTACGAAAGAGTTCCACCATGAGCAAACCAGCTGCCAATCTTACTCCCAAGGGTGACACCATCGCCAAACACGGCCGAGGGGAAGGCGATACCGGATCACCCGAGGTCCAGATCGCTCTCCTGACCGACCGGATCGTTCATCTGACCGATCACTTGTCGACTCACAAGAAGGATCACCACAGCCGTCGTGGTCTGCTCATGCTGGTCGGTCGTCGTCGTCGCATGCTCGATTACTTGGCGGCCATCGACGTCGAGCGTTACCGCTCCCTCATCGCCGAACTTGGTCTCCGCAAGTAAAAGGGGTTGCCAGCGTCTTTCTGGCGAGCTCGCGATCGCTTGGAACATGATTGCGCGAACCCAAGAACCTGTGCTGTCGCCTCCGGCGGCCGTTCTGCCGCCACGGAGGCGGGCCTACTCGGCGCTCCACTAACTGCGTCAACAGGTGTGGCTTTAACTGCTCACTAGGCTTCGCTTCGCGTTTCACCTCCCGGAGGGATGATGGCGTTGCCGCTAACGGCAATTGCAGGTAACGCTGTAGTCAGTGTTTGGCCCGGAGGCGGCGCCACCGTGGCGATGGAACGGCCCCGCTGGAGGCGACAAGCATCGTCTACACGGGTTCGCGCAGTCACGTTCGAGGCGACAGTGCAGGTTCGCGCAGATCATTTTCCAAGTGTCACGATCCCCAGGAGTCACATTGCGACGCAGTTGCATTCATAACGAGTAGAGTTATGCCGACGGGTAACCGTCACGGTAGTTGCAGAGCCTGGTTTCTGGCTCCCGAGCGCTCATAGAAGAGTCCGGTTCGGTGGCTGCAATCTAGGATCTGACGCTGCCGCTAGCTCCAGCGAGGGTCGCTGGCGCGTCAATTCAAGAAAAAGGAGCATCAATGGCTGATGCTGTAGTAGTAAGCGGAACCGTCACCTCTGGTGATGGTCCCGACATGCGCCTGGAAACAGGCAAGATGGCCGGTCTGGCCAGTGGCTCGGTAGTTGCCCGTATGGGCGATACCCAGGTTCTGGTAGCGGCCACCGGTGCCCGTCACGTACGTGAGGGCATCGATTTCTTCCCACTCACCGTGGACGTCGAAGAGCGTTCCTACGCTGCCGGCAAGATCCCCGGATCGTTCTTCCGTCGTGAAGCCCGGGCCTCGGACCATGCCACCCTCACCTGCCGTCTGATCGACCGCCCGTTGCGGCCCTCGTTCCCCGGCGGATTCCGCAACGAGGTCCACGTGGTCGTCACCGTTCAGTCGGCTGACCAGAAGAACCCCTATGACGTTCTCGCCATCAACGCAGCTTCTGCAGCCTTGATGATTTCCGACGTACCCTTCGACGGCCCCATCGGCGCCGTCCGCCTGGCCTACACCACCGATGGTGAATGGCTGCCCCATCCCACCTACGCCGAAGGCGATGAGTCCTCGTTCGAAATCGTCGTGGCCGGTCGTCAGCTGGACAACGGCGATATCGCCGTGATGATGGTGGAAGCCGGTGGCACCGCCACCCAGTGGATGAATGGCGAGAACGGCGCCCCCAAGGTCGACGAAGCCGCCCTGGCTGAAGCCCTCAAGGAATCCGAGCAATACATCAAAGAAGCGATCGCTCTTCAGAACCAACTCGTCGAAGCCGTTGGTGGCCGTAAGCCGGTCATGGAGTTCGTCCCCCAGGTGGACTACACCGACGAGCAGATGGCTGCCGTCTCCGAGCTGGCCGAGGCCCGCATGGTCGAGGTCATGAGCATGGCGGACAAAGCCGAACGCGGCGCTGCCGAAGGTGCGCTGAAGAGCGAAGTGCTCGAAAAGCTTTTGCCTCGGTTCGGCGATGGCAACCCAATTGCCGAGAAGCAGCTGAAAGCAGCATTCCGCTCGCTGAGCAAGGCGGTCGTTCGTCGTCGCATCGTGAACGACGGTGCCCGAATCGACGGTCGCACCCCGTCAGAGCTTCGACCCCTCTCCGCAGAGGTTGGCGTTCTACCACGCGTGCACGGTTCCGGCTTGTTCCAGCGGGGTGAAACCCAGGTACTCAACGTCACCACGTTGGGTATGGGACGGATGGACCAGATGATCGACGGCATTGATCCGCTGGAGCGCAAGAAGTACATGCACCACTACAACTTCCCGCCCTTCTCCACTGGTGAAACCGGCTTCATGCGGGGCCCGAAGCGTCGTGAGATTGGCCATGGCCTCCTGGCCGAGCGGGCCTTGGTGCCAGTGATCCCGTCCCAGGAGGACTGGCCCTACACCCTTCGGCTGGTCTCCGACGTACTCACTTCCAACGGCTCCACCTCCATGGCGTCGGTCTGCGGTTCTTCGCTGAGCCTCATGGATGCCGGTGTTCCCATCAAGGCTCCAGTCGCCGGCATCGCAATGGGCCTGGTGTACGCCGAAGGCAAATACACCACCCTCACCGACATCCTCGGCGCCGAAGATGCCTTCGGTGACATGGACTTCAAGGTGGCCGGAACCTCCGAGTTCGTGACCGCACTCCAGCTCGACACCAAGATCGACGGCATCCCCGCCGACGTTCTCGCCGACGCATTGAATCAAGCCAGGGAGGCCCGGTTGGCGATCCTGGCGGTCATGAACGAGGCAATCGCTGCGCCACGCGCTCGAGGTCACCGAGTACGCACCGAAGATCATCTCCTTCGAAATCCCGATCGACAAGATCGGCGAGGTCATCGGCCCCAAGGGCAAGGTGATCAACGCCATCCAAGCCGAGACCGGCGCCAACATCAGTGTTGACGACGACGGCATGGTTGGCATTGTGTCCATCGCATCCCCGGACAAGACCATCGTTGACGAAGCCGAGCGTCAGATCAAACTGATCCTCGACCCACCAACTGCCGATGTTGGCCAGACCTACCCCGGCAAGGTGGTGAACATCACCAAGTTTGGTGCGTTTGTCAACATCCTGCCCGGCCGTGACGGTCTTCTGCACATCTCGAAGATCGGTGGCGGCAAGCGAATCAACAAGGTCGAAGACGTCCTTGAACTGGGCCAATCTGTCGACGTAGTAGTTGAGGACATCGATCCCAACGGCAAGGTCTCGCTCCGTATGGCAGGCGATGGTGCCACCGAGCAGGTGCAGCAGCGGGCCGAACGGTCTGTGGCCTCCAGCTCAAGCTCTGCCGCTGAATCGGGCGAATCCGACAATTCCGCCGAAGGGTCCGCCGGTAACGCCGTTTCGATGTCGTTTGAGGACGACTTCGAGTCCGCCGTTGGCGAGGAATTCGGGGATCTCGGTCCCGAGGGCGCAGAGATCTCCGATGGCGGCGGCAACAAGGGCCGTGGTCGGGGTAGCCGTGGAGGCGGACGTGGCGACCGAGGTGGTCGCGGTCGCGGCCGCTAACTCAGCAACTCTGAATCGCTAACGCTGAACGATCCCGGCTTCGGCCGGGATCGTTCGTGTTTTGGTGACGGGAGCCTGCGTCGCTCCTGTAGCTCACCCAAAGGGTTTGCCTCGGACTGCTCGCCGGACCACCTCCACCGTGGAGCAATCACGATCTCGACTTGTTCCAGTTTGGGGGTGGCTTTTCGAGAATCGCTGCGCGTATTGGATGTAGGCTCGGCAGATGATCCGCGTCGGAGTCTTCGGAGCAGGAGGCCGGATGGGCGTCACGGTCTGCCAGGCGGTCACCGCCGACCCTGCGCTCGAACTGGTGGCTGCGGTGGACCCCAGCCACGACGGTCTGGACGCTCGAAGGGTCATCGGGGTCGACGATGTTTCCTTCGACGTGTCCGGTGGTCCCGACGCCATGGCGGCCGCCGACGTGGAAGTGGCGATCGACTTCACAGCACCCTCGGCCGCTCGCTCTAATCTCAGCTACTGCGCCGAGAATGGCATCCATGCGGTGGTGGGAACGTCCGGGTTCACCGCCCCTGAGTTCGCTGCGATCGAGGCCAAGTTCACTCGCTCCAACTGCCTGATCGCTCCCAATTTCGCCATCGGCGCAGTGTTGATGATGCGGTTCGCCGAGATGGCGGCCCCCTTTTCGAGACTGCGGAAATCATTGAGTTTCATCACAACAGCAAGGTCGACGCTCCTAGTGGAACTGCGCTGAGTACGGCCGAGCGGATGGCGGCAGCCAGTTCGGAGTGGGCTGAGGACCCCACCATCTCGGAAACGCTGCCCGGGGGTCGCGGCGCCAAGGGGCCGGGTTCGATTCCCATCCACTCGGTTCGAATGGTCGGGATGGTGGCCCATCAAGAAGTCGTCCTGGGCACCACCGGCCAAAGCTTGGTCATCCGGCATGACACCACCGATCGATCCAGCTTCATGCCCGGTGTGATCCTTGCGGTGAAAGGAATTTCCAGCCTGCCCGGTCTCACCATCGGACTCGACGCACTCTTGGCCTGAGGCCTACGCGGGTCGTCCTCCTCGGGCGCACCGTCAGCACCAGCAGGATTGTCCACCATCGGCCGACTCGAATACCGGGCCTCTAGGCTGTTTCCATGACCCAACCGCCCCATGACCCGGCGGAGCGCCACGTCGGTGATGACGTCGGTGATGATACGGACTACGACCGGTTGGGTCTGCCCCCATGGTTGCTTCGGGTATCTATTGCGATCGCCGCAATCTCTCTTATTGCCTCATGGATCGGGAGCTTTTTGGCCCCCCAGTTCGTTGACAACAACCCTCGGCTGCTGATCGCGCTCAACCCGCGCAACAGCAATTTGGTTCTGGTCAGCAACCAGATCAGTGATGTCGCCTTCTTCACCATCGGGTTCGTTCGGCTGGTCTTCTCCGATCCTTTCAACTTCCTGCTGGGCCTCTATTTCGGTGAGCGGGCCTTCGCATGGGTGGAACGGCGTAGTCGGAGCTACGGCCCGTTCGTTCGGGATCTCGAACGGTTCTTCAAACGTTTTTCCTACGCTCTCGTCTTCCTCGCCCCCAATAACATCATCTGTATTCTCAGCGGTGCAACCGGCATGAAAGCCCGCTGGTTTTTCAGCCTCAACGCCGCAGGCACGCTCACTCGGCTGATTCTGATCAACCAGTTTGGGGCAACATTCGAGGGACCAATCGATTCGGTTCTTGGATTCGTCAAGGATTACCGAACTCCCCTCCTCATCCTTTCCGGCCTCACCGTGGCATGGACCATCTTCGGAGAGTTCCGGGGTGACAACACCGAGTTGAAAACGCTGCGCGACCTGGAACGAGAAGTTTCCGACGATCACGAGAAGAAGGACTAATCGAGGTGGCAGTAGTGCAAGAGAGATCGGAGCATCGACGCAGCGAGCAGACCGCTGACTGGTCATTCGCCCGCTCGCCTCGATGGCTACTGTCTCATCTGTTCGTAGCCGCCACGGTCTGCTTATTCGTAGTGGCCGGAACGTGGCAACTGGATCGGCGGAGTCAACGCATTGTCGAGAACGAACGCGTTGCTGCCCGGGCTGATGCGCCAGCCCTGAGTGTGGCCGCGGCCGTGGTTTCGGGCAGCCCAGAGGAGGTGGACTTCCGCCGTGTTCAGGACGAGGGAATCTGGGTGGACACCGACGTGGTTCGGGTTGCAAACCGAAGCCTGAACGGAGTGGCCGGAGAATGGGTTGTCGGCTTGTTCGAAACCGTCGACGGGACCCGGGTGCTGGTTAACCGAGGATTTGTTCCCCTCAACGAAGTGATCGAGGAACCGATCGATCTCGGCTCGGGCAGCGATACCAGCGCAGTAAGCGGGTACCTGCGGACCAGTCGAATTCAGGAAGGTTTGACCGCTGCCGACACGGGCGAAGGGACGCTGGTTCCAAGACTCAATGTTGATGCGATCGCCGCCCGTCTGGACAACCCCGATGTCGTGGGAATGTGGCTCCAACTGGAGGCGCCGGTGGGAACGGGCTTCCCCGAACTCGTCCCGCTGCCTGAACCCAGCAACGGACCACACCTGTCCTACGCCGGACAGTGGTTCCTCTTCGCGACTATGGGCGCCGGCGCTTACTGGCTGATCCTGCGCCGGATCGCTCACCCGCAAAGCCGCACCGTCGTCCCGCCCCCGCTCTAATTCCCTCCGGGGGGCGTTCTCTAATTCCCTCCGGGGGCCGTTCACACGCCACGGATGCTTTGCCTTCGGCGTGGCAACAGATGTTTGGTGAACTGGCAGTCGGACTGCTCAGGGCTTACCCTCCGGGGGCCGTTCACACGCCACGGATGCTTTGCCTTCGGCGTGGCAACAGATGTTTGGTGAACTGGCGGTCGGACTGCTCAGGGCTTACCCTCCGGGGGCCGTTCACACGCCACGGATGCTTTGCCTTCGGCGTGGCAACAGATGTTTGGTGAGCTGGCGGTCGGACTGCTCAGGGCTTACCCTCCGGGGGCCGTTCGCCGCCATGGAGGCTCGCCTTCGGCGTGGCAACAGATGTTTGGTGAACTGGCGGTCGGACTGCTCAGGGCTTACCCTCCGGGGGCCGTTCACACGCCACGGATGCTTTGCCTTCGGCGTGGCAACAGATGTTTGGTGAACTGGCAGTCGGACTGCTCAGGGCTTACCCTCCGGGGGCCGTTCGCCGCCACGGAGGCTCGCCTGCGGCGTGGCAACAGATGCTTCATTTGCTGGGCCGTAACTGCTCAACATTTGTCGTTTCGCCTGCGGCTCGACTGCTTCTGGCCTCTCGAAACGTCGGTGGTGGGTGCGTTGGCTGCCCGAAGCTTTGATTATCGAACTTTCGGGCGGCCAGATCGGACGGCCACGAACCTTCGGGCGGTCAGGTCCACTGAGGAACCGGATTACCCGAGGGTGGCGAGGGCTTGGGAGAGGAACCATCCCCCAGGAGCCGATGGCCAAGGTCACGTGTTGGGGCTCTAGACTCTCGGTCATGTTCGGCTCCACTCTCACCGCAATGGTGACCCCGTTTGCAGAAGACTCTTCCTTGGATCTCGATGCAGCTCAGAAGCTTGCGAGGTACCTCGTGGATCACGGAAATGACGGCGTGGTCGTTGCCGGCACAACCGGCGAATCCGCCACCCTCACCCACGACGAGCAGATCGATCTTGTTCGGGCGGTCGTTGAAGCTCTCCCGGATCATCCCGTGATCGCCGGGGCGGGAAGCAACAACACGGCAACCGCAATCGAACATAGTGAGCGTTGCGCTGCAGTCGGCGCCACGGCGTTGTTGCACGTCACCCCCTATTACAACCGGCCATCACAGGCAGGGCTTCGCCACCACTTTTCAGAGGTCGCAAAAGCTACCGACCTGCCCGTGGTTATCTATGACATCCCGGGTCGAACGGGCCGCAAGATCAGCACCGACCTCCTCCTTGAACTCTTCGAGATCCCCACCGTGGTCGCATTGAAGGATGCTGCGGGCAGTCCCGCCGAAACCGCCAACCTCATCCGTCGTGTCAATAAGGCCGATCTCGATATTGCGGTCTATTCGGGCGACGACAGCCTCACCTTGCCCCTCCTGGCGGTCGGAGCCGTAGGTGTGATCGGGGTGGCAACCCATTGGTGTGGCCCCGAAATGGCGGAGATGATCGCCGCTTTTCAGAAAGGCGACGTCTTGTTGGCGCAACAAATCAACGCCAAGCTGATCCCGTCGTGGCAATTCGAGACCACCGACCTCGCCCCGAACCCCGTGCCCTCCAAAGTGATCATGAACTTGCTTGGAGTACAGGTAGGGGAGTGTCGCAGCCCCATGGGTCCCATCCCAGATGGCCTGCTGGAGGAAGCGCGTGCTCTACTCTCGGGTCTTGACCGCTGATCATTCTCCGCCCCCTTCCACGCCGAACTCTGCCCGCACTCCAAGCCGGCACACGATAGGAAACTCACCATGGCCCAACCAGTAAGAGTTGTATTTCTCGGAGGGCTCGGTGAGATCGGACGGAACTGTGCCGCCATAGATATTGACGGACGCATCATGCTGATCGACTGCGGCTTGATGTTCCCGGACAACGACATGGCCGGCATCGATCTGGTCCTGCCTGACTTCAGTTGGCTGCGGGAAAACAAACACCGTGTCGAAGGGGTTGTTGCCACCCACGGTCATGAGGACCACATCGGTGCGATTGGCTGGCTGCTCGACGAGATGCCATTGAAGGTGATTGGGTCCGAGCTCACCCTCGGGCTGGCGAAGAATCGAATCGAGGAACGGGGTCACCTCAAGAAGACCGAGTTCATCCAGGTGAAAGATGGCGAGCGGATCCAGGTGGGCCCGTTCGACATGGAGTTCTTTCCGGTCACCCACTCCGTACCTCACGGCTTCGCCACGGCCTTCCACACGCCCCAGGGCGTCATTCTCCACTCAGGCGATTTCAAGTTGGACATGACCCCCGTCGATGGGCGACTCACCGACCTGGCCGGAATTGGGCACCTCGCCACCGACGATGGAATCCGGCTCTTTCTCTGTGATTCCACCAACGCCCAATCGGTCGGGTTCTCCGACTCCGAGACTTCGATCGGTCAGAACCTCAATGACATCGTGCGGGCGCGAGCCGGACGCCGCCTCATCGTGGCCTGCTTCGCCAGCCACATCCATCGAGTCCAGCAGGTGGCGAATGCTGCGATCGATTGCGGTCGGACCATCATCACGATGGGCCGGAGCATGAACAAGAACGTGGCGCTGGCCCGAGAGATGGGTCTGCTCCACATACCCGAGGACCGAATCGACAGAATCGAAAACGTCGACAGGTACGCCGACGGCGACGTCTGCATTATTTCCACCGGATCCCAAGGGGAGCCGATGGCCGCGTTGGCTCGCATGTCCACCGGCGACAACAAGTTCTTGCAGCTGAAGAAAGACGACTGCGTCATTCTCTCCAGTCACCCCATCCCCGGCAACGAGTCCAGCGTCGCCGGCGTCATCGAGGGGCTGATTCGCAAAGGAGCCGAGGTCATCGACTCCACAACCCACCGGGTGCACGCCACCGGTCACGCCAAGAGCGAAGAACTGAAAGTCCTTCACTCCATCGTGAAACCACAGTGGTTTGTCCCCGTCCACGGCGAGTATCGCCACATGGTGGAGCATGCTCGCATAGCCACGAGGGTCGGAACGCCCAGCGATCGAGTGATGGTGTGCTCCGACGGCGATTCGATCGTGCTGAGCGACAAAGGGCTCAAGCGCGGCGAGAGCGTTCCCGCCGAATACGTCTACGTGCACGGCAGCGTCGGTGATCTGGGTGAAGGCATATTGGATGAGCGACGAACGCTGGGGACCGGCGGTTTCGTTTCCGCGATCATCTCCCTGCGGATCGAAGGCCCAAACGCTTCGTTGGTTGGAACCCCCGAAATCGTTAGCCGTGGCTGGGTATCGGGGCCCGACGGTGATCAAATCCACAAGGATGCACTGCGTGCCGTCAGCGATGCCGTGGAGGACGCCCTTTCCAAGGGAACCCGAACTCGCGACGACCTCGAAAAGATCATGCGCCGAACATTGGGCCGATTCGTGTCCAACCGAACCAGGTTGCGCCCGGCGATCGTGCCGGTGGTTCTGGGGGCTCACGAGTAGGGAGCGTCACCGGCGAGCGGCGCGAGTGCCACAGTTGGGGGAGTGGGAAGAACTACTCTCTGATGCACTGTGGCTTCTACGAAGAGAAATCAACGCCCGGCGCGTTCGGCAAGCACTCGCGGCGCCCGAGGTGCGCGCGCCTCGCAGCGGAAACCCCGCAAGAAGACGGCTGCTCAGGCCACCAATGACCGGGAGGTGCAGGGCCTTCTTTTGATCGCTCTGGGAGTCATGCTTGCGCTGGCTCTCTACACCGGTACCACCGGTGTAGTTGGCCGGGGTCTGGCGGGATTCACGGGTTGGCTGGTGGGCCGGCTGCGTTATCTCACACCGCTCGTCTTCTTTTGGCTCGGCTGGCATCGCCTGCGCACGGCGCCCCAGCCTCGGTCCCGATCCCGGAGAAAGAAGTCGGCGCGCTTTGAACCGGCCGAACTGACCGCCTACGGGCTGTTGGGCCTCTCGCTGTTCTCCATCCTCGACCTCACTGGTGGCCGTCCTTGGAACGGCTCCACGGTGGATGAGTTGTCTGTCGCCGGGGGGCACGTCGGTGTTCGAATCGGCGGCACACTGGAGGGTCTCTTGGGCCATTGGGGCCACATCTTGTTAACCATCACGATGGTGTTGGTTGCCGCCACGATCCTCACGAGCATCAGCGCCAGTTGGGTTCTCGACGCCATAGTGGAGCGACTCCGCACGGCCGCCGGGTACGTGGGCGAACTCGTCACCAACTTCGACACCTCCCGGTTCTCAGGCGGAGGCTCCACCGCGCAGCTGCCGGCCCAAGACCCCAACAACCCCCTTTTCGATATCGAAGTTACGTCCCACCCGGCTGGCAAGTCCCCACATGCCGACGACGAGCCACTCGAGAAGTACATCGATCTGCGAGCCGAAGCCGAAGCATTTGAAAACGAGATGCAACCTCCCGACCCGGCCAGCGCGCAGGGCGCCAGCACGGGAGGCGGATCTGCGGAGACGCTCGAGGAACCGAAGGTGCACGTCAGCCAGTTCCTGGCGCCGCCTTCGGTCAAACCCGAGGTGATGGGCGTGGTGACGCCACAGCCCGAGGGCGGCGAGTGGGTTCTTCCCTCCCTTGGGATTCTCGACCTGTCCGAGAGTCAAGACGTTGACCAAGACGCCGTGCGGGCCCGGGGGAAACGTTTGGAGTACGCGCTCAAGGAACACGGTGTGGAAATCCGGCTCATCGGAGTCCGGGTGGGACCAACGATCTCGATGTTCGAATACGAGCTCGCTCCCCGGGTGAAGGTCGCAAGGGTCACCTCCCTCAAGGCCGATATTGCCTATGCGATGGCCACACCCGACGTTCGGATTTTGGCGCCGATTCCGGGCCGTCAGGCGATTGGCGTTGAGGTTCCGAACGTCGACCGTTCGCTCGTCACGGTTGGAGATCTGCTCGTTTCTGAGGAAGCGGCCGCATCCACTCACCCACTCGAAGTCGGTCTCGGTCGAGACATCACCGGTCGTACGATCATGATCAACCTGGCTCAGATGCCCCACCTTCTGGTAGCGGGGCAGACCGGTTCCGGCAAGTCGAGCTGTATCAACACGATGCTCACCAGCATCCTGATGCGATCAACGCCCGACCAGGTGCGAATGATTCTCGTAGACCCCAAGCGGGTGGAACTCACACAGTACGAGGGTCTCCCGCACCTTCTCAGCGAGGTCGTCACGGACCCCAAGAAGGCAGCGAATGCTTTGAGCTGGGGCGTTCGGGAGATGGAACGGCGGTACGACCTGCTCCAGGAGGTCGGCGTCCGCGACATCACCGGCTACAACCAGGCCGTTGAAGACAAACGTTTCGCTCCTCGGGTCATGCCCGACGGTTCCATGGGAGAGTACGAACCGCTCTCGTTCATCCTCATCGTCCTCGACGAGCTCGCCGACCTCATGATGGTCTCGGGCAAAGAAGTAGAGGAAGCGATCGTTCGCATCGCCCAGAAGGCCCGGGCGGTAGGGATCCACCTCATCATCGCAACCCAACGCCCGTCGACCAACGTGATCACGGGCCTTATCAAGGCCAACGTGCCCGCTCGTTTGGCGTTCGCAGTGAGCAGCCTCACCGACAGCCGTGTCATCCTCGACGGCGGCGGGGCCGAGAGTCTGGTCGGTCGCGGCGATGGTCTCATCAACGACGGAACTACTAGCGAGCCCACTCGATTCCAAGGGGCATGGGTCACCGAAGTGGAGGTCCACGAACTCGTCCAGTTCTGGGTGAAGCAAGCCCCGGAAGTTGAGTTCGACCCGCGGGTGCAGGGCGACGATGTGGATCTTGGCGCAGCGGGCCTTCCCGGCGGTTCCACCGGCGACGCCGACGACGACGAACTGCTGTTGGCCGCCATGGAGATCGTTGTTTCCAGCCAGCGGGCCAGCGTCTCGGACTTCCAGCGGAAACTCCGAGTCGGTTTCGCTCGGGCCGGTCGCCTGATGGACGAGTTGGAAGAGCGTGGTGTCGTTGGTCCTAACGTCGGATCAAAGGTGCGAGAGGTGCTTGTCACCCCGACCGACATCGATCAGATGCGAGTCGCTCAGGCCCGGCAGGCTGCCCAGGAGCAGGCAAAGCCACAACAGCAGCGTCTCTTGCAGCCGCCGGTTGCACGTCAATCCGACGAGCCTAAGTCCACGCTGTCATCGGTTCCGAACCCCTCCGGGGAACCGGTACTGGAGACCGTTGAGAAACATGCCCGGGATGCACTGGCCGAGGTCGACGAGAATGGCCGTCGCAAGGCTCTGCCCCGCCCGCTGAGTGAGTCGGAAAAGGCCGCCCAAGCCAGCGGTGAGTCGGTGGTTACACCCGCCGTACCGAAGCCGGTGGAACCCGATAACCGCGACGTCGTCGACCATGCTGCGGAACTGGTAATCAACTCACAATTGGGATCTGTTCCGATGCTCCAGCGCAAACTACGGGTCGAACTGGCTGAGGCCGAGCGGGTGATGAACGTGCTGGAGGATCGGGGCATCGTTGGTCCGGCCCAGGGCGTCCGGGCGCGAGAGGTCCTGGTGAAACCGCCGGAGTCCGAAGCCCATTCGGCTCAAAAGGTTGCCGCCGAGAAACCCCAGGAACCCGACCAGGCCAGGAGCGCGAAGCCCAAGGCGAAGAAGGTCAAGACGGTGACCTCACCAAAGGAGGAGACCGAAGAACTTGATCTCACCGACGCCGTCATATCGGGTAGAAAGAATCCGGCCGATGACGGTGCCGAGGTTTCGGATTCGTCTGACCTCGACCTCACCGACGACTTTGGTTTCGACGACGATCTCGCAGACGACTTCGCGACCGACGACGATTTCGATCCGGCGCTAGCCCCACCTCCGGGGTACCCGAAGCCTTGAACACAACTATCGCCCTCGCACTTGCGTTCTGTGTTGCGGGAATCGTGCTTCTTTCGTTTGCGGCTGACGCCTTCGTGGAGGGCGCCGCTCGACTGGCAACAATCATGAATGTCAGTCCGATCGTCATCGGAGCGGTGATCATCGGGTTCGGCACGAGCGCACCCGAGATGTTGGTCTCGGCGGTGGCGGCAGCAGGGGGCGATGTGGATCTCGGCTTGGGCAACGTGATCGGGTCCAACATCGCCAACCTCAGCCTGGTGCTGGGATCGGCAGCGCTGATCGTCCCGATCGCCGTTGCCAAGGAAGTGCTGAAGCGGGAGGCGATCATGGCCACGGTGGCGGCTGTCATCTTCGCACTCGCAGTCTACCGGGGGATCGAACCGTGGGAAGGTGCGGTGCTCCTCCTCCTTCTTATCTCGGCGATCTACTGGGTTGTGCGGTCCGGCAACGCACCGCCGATCGATGAGTTCGTGGAGGAGGGATACGAACCGCAACTCGGTACCGAGAGCATTCGAACGTTCGTAGGTCTGGTGGGTACCGTGGGGGGAGCCTGGGTTCTTGTACGGGGGGCCACGGACCTCGCAACAGAATTCGGGTTCGACAAGGGCTTTGTTGGCGTCACTCTCGTAGCCATCGGGACATCGCTCCCAGAGTTGGTCACTACCGTCGCCGCTGCCCGCCAGGGTTCCACCGACCTGATCGTGGGGAATCTGTTGGGTTCCAACCTGTTCAATTCGCTGGCTGTGGGAGCAGTTATCGGATTCTTCGGTAGCGACGGAGTGGGGAGTTTCCTTGGGTCCGGTGACTCGGCACCACTCTTGGATATCACCTTCATGTTGATCGTCTGCATTGGGGCATTCGTGGCCATGTGGACCCGGGAGGTCTTCACACGACTCGAGGGCATTGTCCTGTTGGGGGTATTCGTGGCCTTCATCGGAATGGCTTATGCCAGTCAGGCCGGCGAATCGGCCGCTGCAGCCATAGCCGTAGTAGTGCCAGGCTGATCCTGGCATCTCCGCCGGGCAGTCTTGCCGTCACCATTGAAACCGCTACCCCAGATCGGTTTGGGGGCTCCCCAGCGCCGATACCTCTACGCTTAATAGTGTGAGCCGCACGTACTGGGTCGAAACCCTTGGTTGTCCCAAGAATCAGGTGGACTCCGACAAGCTGGAGGGCACCATGCTGGCCGACGGGTTATCTCCGGCAGCAGGGCCTGATTCGGCCGACGTTGTGGTGATTAACACGTGTGCGTTCATCCACACCGCCCGCGAGGAATCGGTCAACACGATCCTTGCGCTCACCGCATCCAAGGCCGATGGCGCCCAGGTGGTCGTCACCGGCTGCATGGCCGAGCGCTATGGCGACGAGTTGGCCGCTGCGCTTCCCGAGGTCGCCCAGGTCAGCGGTTTCGGCACGTCCGTTTCGGGTACTCCGGTCACACTCGGGGCCACTCGTTCAGGGGGTGTGTCACTACTTCCGTCGTTCGACCTCTTGAACCTGCCCCGCCCGGCCGCCCACTCGCCCTGGGCGTATGTCAAGATCGCTGAAGGCTGTGATCGCAATTGCGGTTTCTGCGCAATCCCGAGCTTCCGAGGCAAACAGCGATCCAGATCCATAGATCAGATCCTCGCCGAGGTGGAACAAACCGGAGCCAAAGAGATTGTGCTGGTAGCCCAGGATTTGGCCGCTTTCGGGCGAGATCAAGGGGTGGGCGAGCGACAGATCGTGGAGCTCGTTGGCGCTGTCGCCGAGGCAGTCGATTGGGTGCGCCTCCTCTACCTCTACCCGTCGGACCTCAACGACCGGCTGATCGATGCGATCTGCGCCACCGGAGTGCCGTATTTCGATCTCTCCCTGCAACATGTGAGCCGTCCGTTGGTGCGCCGAATGCGTCGTTGGGGCGAAGGGTCGGTCTTCACCGAACGCATCGACGCCATCCGGGCTCGCGAACCCGGTGCCGCATTTCGCTCCAATTTCATCGTGGGCTATCCGGGCGAAACCGAGGACGATCACGATCAGCTCATCCGCTTCGTAGAAGAGACCCGCTTGGACTGGTGCGGCTTCTTCTCCTACTCAGCCGAGGAGGGAACCTACGCCGTCGATCTACCCGATCAGGTTCCCGCCGGGCTCATGGCGGACCGCCTGGCCGAACTGAACGAACTCCAAGATCGGGTGACGGCCGAACGGCAGGATGTCCGTCTGGGCACAACCGAGTTGGTGCTGGTGGAGGAAACGGGGATCTCGCGATCGGTTCGGGAAGCGCCGGAGATCGATGGACTCATCCACGTACCGAACCACCTTGCGATTGGTCAGTTTCACACCGTGGAGATCGTTGAAGCTGCAGGCCCCGATCTCACCGGGGTGCCCGCATGACCAACCCGGCATCCGCAGCTCCTGACTCACCAGCGGTCAAAGACACCATGGCGATGCTTGGTCACTCTCGCTGGGCCTTGGCGGCCAATTCGCTCACGATGCTTCGGTTGGTGCTCACGCCCCTGTTCGTGCTGATGATTCTGGCCGAGAACCCGTGGTGGCCCAGCTTCGCCATGGGCTGGTTCCTCGGCTTCACGGACTGGTATGACGGCAGATTGGCGCGTCAAGCCGAACCCACTCGCTTCGGCGCATTTTGGGATCCATTCGCAGACAAAGCTGTGGTTCTGGCCGCAGGCTTCGCTCTGGTTGGCATAGGACGATGGTTCTGGCTTCCCATGGTCTTGATCGCCATCAGAGAGTTTGGCCTTATTGCCTATCGCGGGTACTGGGCTCGGCGGAGCCTGGCCATTCCCGCCCGAACCTCAGCCAAGTACAAGACGTTCGTGCAAGGACTGGCGATCGCCAGCGCAACGTGTCCGCCAATCGAGAACTCCGCCGCATGGATCACCGACGCGTTGCTGTGGCTGGCTGTTGCCTTCACGCTCTACACCGGCGGCCAGTATGTCGTCGATGGTCGGGCCGCCCTCAGCAGCTCGGGAAGTAAGGCGACCTAAGTCACCACGGGCTGTCTCGATAGGTGCATTCCACCATCTACGGTTGCCGCATGAATCTGCGAAGAGTCCGATTGGCGGCAGGGCTGGTTGCGGCCACGATGGTAGCGGCAGCGTGCACGGGCAGCGCCGAGGAGTCCAGCAAACCCGTTGACACGGTAGAGCCGGTGGAGTCAACCGATGGCCTCGACGGCGATGCGGTGGTGGATCCAAGAAATGACGGTGTGGACCTGGTGAGCCAGACCATCGACTGCCCCTTCGACGGCCCACCCTCGGTCACGATCGGATGTTCCCTTCTCACCGTGCCGGAGAACTGGGAGACGGGGGAGGGCGAGATCACTCTGACCTTCGCAAGGATTCCCAGTCGCTCTACGGCCTCGTCTCCAGAGGCGCTCGTCTACCTGGAAGGTGGTCCCGGCGGTCATGCGCTCGACACTCTCCAGTTCCAATTCAGTGATCTCTGGGATCCGCTCCTCGACGACTACGACCTCATCTTCTTCGACCAGCGAGGTGTCGGCTATTCCGATCCCGTGCTGGATTGCCCGGAGTTGCTCTCGCTCACCCGGGAGGCTGAAGACGACCCAGACCTAGATCCCGACGCGGTGGACGCCAAGTTTGTTGATGCCGTGGCCAGCTGTCGTCAGGGCTATGCGGCAGCTGGACTAGATGTGAGCCAGTACAACACCGTGAACAACGCCAAGGACGCCGACGCCATCCGCCAAGTGCTGGGATATGACCAGTGGAACATCCTCGGCATCTCCTATGGAACCAAGCTGGCGTTGGAAATGACCAGGCAATTTCCCGAGACCATTCGGGCGTCGGTGATCGACAGCGTCTATCCGCCGCAGGTTGACGGCCCGGCATCCAACCCGGCAACGTTCCTGGACAGCTTGAATCTGGTTTCGGCGGCGTGCGCTGCCGAGCCGGCGTGCGCCGCCGAAGGAAACCTGATCGATCGCCTCGTGGGTGCTGCGGCCGCACTGGAGGCATCGCCGCGTGAAGTAGCGGTGGCAAACTTCCTCACCGGAGAGGCCGACACCGTCCAAGCCACCGGTGACACGATCGTCGGCGTGGTAGCCCAGGGCCTGTACTCCCCGTTTGGTTTCAGCGATTGGCCAGAACTTCTCACCGACCTTGAGAACGGCGGCACGGACGCATTGTCCACCTACCTCTCCCTCGAACGTACCAACGAGGCGTTCTTCACCACCGGAATGCAGCTGGCCTTCCAGTGCCACGAAGAGATCAGCTTCACCGATCCGAACAACACCGGTGATCTTCCCGAAGATCCGTTTGGGTTGTACGACTATGCATTTGCCGACGGTGACAATTTTGCTCTGTGCGCGGCGATGGACGCTGGTTCGGCTCCCGCCCACCAGAACGAACCGGTGGTCAGCGACGTGCCGACCCTGATTCTGGCAGGTGAGTTCGATCCGGTCACCCCACCGGCCTGGGGACAACTGGCAGCCGAGACGCTCAGCAACTCTCAGTTCGTGCTCGTCAGCGGCGAGTCGCACGGCGTAAGCCCCTCCGAGTGTGGGAACGACATCGTCCGCCAGTTCCTCGCCGACCCGCTGTCGCCGGTCGACGCTGGTTGTGCCGACGACGAGACCGTTGTATTCATCGCTGGCGCAGACGCCGAAGTGGAGATGGAAGCCGCCATCGCCGACTTCTCAACGGGCGAAACGCCGGTCCTCCAGCCAGAGAGTTGGAACAACCAGAACGTCAACGGACTGGTCGATTCCATTCGCCAGAACTCCCTTCTCGACGTCGCTGAACTGCTGCAGTTCGCCGGGCCCAGCGCGGTTTCAACGTCGATCGAGGGATTCATAGGCGGCCAGTTGGAGATCGAGCTCACCCAGGGCAGCGATGCGGACATCGGTGGTGTCGTCTGGCAGGTGAAACGAGGGGACGACGGTCGTGTCGCCGCCGACCTCTACGTGGCCGACGATGGAGCCAACGTTCAGCTGGTCCTTCTCATTTCGGCAATCGAGGAGCGCTCCGACCTCGTTGCGACCGTTCTGCTCCCGGCGCTGGAAGGCTTTGGTCGGGAGTAGGTTTTCAGCTCTATGCAGGTTGAGATCGTCGCCATCGGAACAGAGTTGCTGTTGGGGCAGATCGTTGACACCAACAGTTCATGGATCGGTGCCGAACTTGCTGCCGCAGGATTGAACAGCCATTTTCAAACCAAGGTGGGCGACAACCCCGCACGTATCAAAGAATCGCTTGAGATCGCGCTGCGTCGCAGCGATGCTGTGATCTGCTGCGGCGGCCTCGGTCCCACCCAGGACGATCTGACGCGTCAGGTCATCGCCGACGTGATGGGCGTTGAACTGGAGTTTCAGCCCGAGTTGGCCAACAAGATCCGGTTGATGTTCACCAGCCGCGGTCGGGAGATGAGCGACAACAACCTGAGTCAGGCCATGATCCCAGTTGGCGGATCCGCACTGGCCCAGCAGCCAGGAACGGCGCCCGGCTTGGCGTGCCCGGTCACGATGGATGGCGTCGAGCGGATCATTTATGCTGTTCCCGGCGTGCCCTATGAGATGAAAGAGATGGTGTTGGGCAGCATCATTCCGGATCTTCGCCGTCGGGCGGGGGAGGAGTCCGTCATCGCCAGCCGGGTTCTGCGAACCTGGGGCCAGAGTGAGTCCGGCTTGGCCGAGATTCTGGCTGACCGCATCAGCGAACTCGATTCCGTCGGCAACCCCACCCTGGCATTTCTGGCGAGCGGCGTAGAGGGTCTGAAAGTTCGGATTACCGCCAAAGCGGCCGACGAATCCGCTGTACGGGAGATCCTCGACGCCGAACAGAAGATGTTGGAACCGCTTATCGGGCGCTGGATCTTCGGCTACGACGACGACAACATGGAGACCGTCGTGGTGCGGGCGCTCAAGGAGAAAGGACTTTCGCTCGCGGTTGCCGAGTCGCTCACCGGGGGATATCTCTCCGGCCGCATTTGTGCGGTGCCGGGCGTGAGTGAGATCTACCGAGGAGCCCTTGTGGCCTACAACTCCGAGATCAAAACCAAGCTCTTAGGTGTACCAGAGGGGCCGGTGGTCACCGAACACGCCGCCGCTGCCATGGCCGAGGGTGTGTGCGTTGCGCTGGGAGCCGACGTCGGTGTTGCCACCACCGGAGTAGCGGGACCGGCCGAGGCTGAGGGGTTGCCCGCCGGCACGGTCTGCATGGCGGTCTCGATCCCCACCGAGGACGGCGAGCGTTACACCCGCACCGCCACCGTTCGCCTCCCGGGCGACCGCGAACGCATCCGCCAGTTCAGCACCATCACGGTGCTCGACATGCTCCGCAGACTGCTGCTGTGATTCCCTCTGAGGTCTTGGGTTAGCCGCCGCTGGAGGTTGAGGTGGAGTCGGCGGTGGTTGTGGAGCGGCGGGTGGTTGTGGTGGGCCTGGTTGTTGTGGAGCGGCGGGTGGTTGTGGTGGGCCTGGTTGTTGTGGTTGTACGACGTGTCGTTGTAGTGGTTGGCTCGGTTGTTGTAGTGGTGCTGCTGTTCGAGCTCGAGGTGGAGTCCGATGGTTCTACCGTTGAGGATGTTGTTGTCCGGCGGGTGGTGGTGGTGCGGCGGATCGTTGTGGTCGTGGTGGTATTAGCCGCGATTGCCGTGGCCCGGCCGCGGAGGAACTCGGCGGCTCGATTGGGACAACGATGGTTGAACACGAACTCCTGGAACTCGAATTGTTTCGGGTCCAGCTCTCCCCAGATAGCTTGCAGTACATCGGGATCGAGAGAACACAGCAAGTCGGCTGTTTCTAGCTTCACTCCCACCTCGGCCGGACTCAACGTTCGGCCCTCGATGGCCGCCAACAGTTCTTCATTCGTTGGTCCGGTGGCGGGATCGCTGCCGCACGCCGCCATCGTCAGTGTCAGCAGACTCACGACCAGCACGGTGAGACGATGAGACAGCACCCCAGCAGTATTCCATCCGGCGGACTCAACGGGGCTCCATGCCCTGAGGAACGAGCCGCGGCGAGCGAAATCGATTAGACAGAGGGACGGAGCAGCTCGCTCAGCGTGCCGTTTTGGTTGAGCGGAGCGAGCATGGAGCGACGCTGAGTCAAGATGGCGAGCGAAATCAACAAGACTGAGGGACGGAGCAGCTCGCTGAGCGTGCTGTTTTGGTTGAGCGGAGCGAGCATGGAGCGACCCTGCGGCGAGGAACGAGCCTGGGCGAGCGAAATCAATGAGATGGAATTACAGCTAAACAGTTGCCACGAACACATGTTCGCAATTACACTGTTGTAAGCGGTCGGACCTGCTCTGGCGGTAACGCTGTCATACCCCCTGATTAGTGTCACTGACACCAGAAGAAAAGAACACCACGGCCCGCAGAGGCCCATTACAACCGGGCAAGGAAGACTTTGCCCTAAGAGGAGAAACAGTGGCTAAGACCAGAGCAGAAGACAAGGCGGCCAAGGACGCCGAAAAGATCAAGGCCGATAAAGCTAAATCCCTCGAGATGGCGCTCAGCCAGATCGACAAGTCCCATGGCGTCGGGTCCGTTATGCGTATGGGTCAGAAGAAGACGCTCGACATCGGTGCCATCCCCACCGGCGCACTGGCGCTGGATCTTGCGCTGGGTATCGGGGGCCTTCCCCGTGGTCGTGTTGTCGAGATCTTCGGACCGGAATCTTCCGGCAAGTCCACCCTTGCCATGCATGTGGTGGCCGAAGCTCAGCGCAATGGTGGTACCTGTGCCTATATCGATGCCGAGCATGCCATGGATCCCATCTATGCCCGGGCCATCGGTGTAGATGTTGATGAGCTTCTAATCTCCCAGCCCGACACGGGGGAGCAGGCGTTGGAAATCGCCGACATTCTCGTGCGGTCGGGCTCGATCGATGTGATCGTGGTGGACTCGGTCGCAGCCCTCACGCCCCGAGCCGAGATCGAAGGGGAGATGGGCGATCATCATGTTGGTGCTCAGGCTCGCCTGATGTCTCAGGCGCTCCGCAAGATCACGGCCAATCTCAACAAGACCGACACCATCTGCATCTTCATCAACCAGCTCCGTGAAAAAATCGGTGTGATGTTTGGGTCTCCCGAGACCACGCCCGGCGGCCGGGCGTTGAAGTTCTATAGCTCGGTTCGGTTGGACATCCGGCGCATCGAAACGCTGAAGAATGGCACGGAGATGGTGGGTAATCGCACACGAGTCAAAGTGGTGAAGAACAAGGTAGCTCCGCCGTTCCGGCAGGCCGAGTTCGACATTGCCTACGGCGAAGGGATCAGCCGCGAAGGCTCCCTGCTCGATATTGCGGTCGATCGGAACATCGTGAAGAAATCGGGTGCTTGGTACACCTATGAAGGTGAGCAGGTCGGGCAGGGGCGGGAGAATGTCAAGATCTTCCTGAAGGAGAACCCGGACCTCACTATGGAGATCCAAGACCGGGTGCTTCGTGAAGTAGGATTGTTGAAGGACGACACTCCAGCCGAGGATGCGAAGAGTCCGGTCGATACCGACCTCGACTCCGACGATCCCTCGTTGGACGAACCCATCCGTCTCGATTAACACCGGTCTCCGGGGCAGAGAAGTACCGCACTGGTGCCGGGTCTTCGGACCCGGCACCGCTGCTTTTCGAGTCGGCGGTCCAAGCCAATCATGGCGGCAAAGGGCAATGAGGCGTGTCCAAGCCGCGCCCTATTAGTCTGAAACCCGTATGGCGTCGATGGAAGCACTAATTTTCGACATGGACGGCGTGCTCCTCGAGTCCGAATCGCTGTGGCGTCGGGCGGAACGAGAAGTATCCGACTCACTCGGGCTCAACCTTGGCTCGGCGGACTTCGAAGCCACGATGGGTGTTCGCATGCGAGAAGTGGCCCAGATCTGGTATGCCAAGGCACCTTGGAAAGGTCCCTCCACCGACCAGGTGGCGCAGCGAGTGACCAATCGCGTGAGCGAACTGGCGGCGAACGCCGCGCCGCTTCCGGGCGTGATCGACGCTCTAGGTATGGCCTCAGCGCACGGCTATCGGCTCGGATTATGCACGAGCTCGGATACCTCACTGATGCACACCGTGCTGAATGCGCTTGACCTCACAGACGCCTTCGAAGTAGCCCATAGCGCCCAGGGCGATCTGCATGGCAAGCCGCACCCGATGCCTTATCTACTCACTGCCGAAAAGCTCGGCGTCGACCCGCGCCGATGTTTCGCAATCGAGGATTCGGTCACCGGTGCCGTGAGTGCGAAAGCGGCCGGGATGACGGTGATCGCCGTTCCCGACCACGCTCATTCGGGCAACGGCCGGTTTGGGTTTGCCGATGTCACGCTGGCGTCACTCACTCAACTGGATCACGAGATGTTGATGCTGCTGGCCGAAGGGGCCAATCTGCCCAACATGTCCCGCCCTCGATTCCACCGAGCCTTCACGGTTGACGATCTGGCGGCCGCCCGTTGGTTCTACGGCGAAGTGCTGGGCTGTGAAGAGGGGCGATCCGCCCCGGAGTGGGTGGATTTTGATCTTTACGGTCATCAGGTCGTCGCACACCTCGGACCCCGCCCTCAAAGGCCCGCCACCAATCCGGTGGATGGCCACCAGGTCCCCGCCGAGCATTCGGGCCTCCTCCTCCACCGGCCCGCATGGGAAGAGCTTGTACGCCGTCTTGAGGGCGAGGGGGATCGGGTGACGTGGATCATGAAGCCGACCACCCGATTTGCTGGGGCACCCGGGGAGCAGCAGACGTGCTTCGTTCTCGATCCCGCCGGGAATGCCCTGGAGTTCAAGGCGTTTCGTGATGACAACTACGTGTTTGCCAAATAGCCCGCATCTGGCGTGAGACCCAACAAGGAGAACGAAATGCAACTCGGAATGATTGGCCTCGGCCGAATGGGTGCCAACCTCGTGCGGCGGCTGCACGCCGCCGGTCACGAATGCGTGGTGTATGACGTCAACGCCGACTCGATCGCTGAGCTGGTGGCCGAGGGTGTGGCCATTGGAGCCGACAGCGAAGCGGACTTGGCTAGCAAGCTCACCACCCCCAGGGCGGTGTGGGTTATGGTCCCGGCGGCTTACGCCGGTGGCGTTGTGATGAGCATGGCACAGCACTTGGAGGCCGACGACATCATCATTGATGGCGGCAACACCCACTACCCCGAAGACATCGCAAGGGGTGACGCACTCACACCGCGCGGGATCCATTATCTCGACGTTGGTACCAGTGGCGGGGTCTTCGGGCTAGAACGGGGCTACTGCCTCATGATTGGTGGTGCCGACGAGCCGGTGCAGCGCTTGGACCCGATCTTCGCAACACTCGCTCCCGGCGTAGAGACTGCCGAGCGAACACGGGGCCGAGATGGCGACGTGACACCAGCCGAGCACGGCTACCTCCACTGTGGGCCCATCGGTGCGGGACACTTCGTGAAGATGGTGCACAACGGCGTGGAGTACGCCATCATGCAGGCGTTCGCCGAAGGCTTTGCGTTGTTGGATCGGGCCGATGTTGGCACCGAGGAGCGAAGCATCGATGCGGAGACAGCTCCGCTCGGTGACCCCCGGATGTTCCAATACCCCATGGATATCCCGGCCATCGCCGAGGTGTGGCGGCGGGGGAGCGTGGTTGGATCATGGCTCCTCGATCTCACCGCCGCCGCCTTGCATGGTGATCCCGAGCTTGACCACTTCCAAGGGCGGGTGTCGGATTCGGGCGAGGGTCGTTGGACCGTGCTGGCGGCCGTGGAGAGCGGAACGCCGGTCCCTACCATCGCCGATGCTCTCTTCAGTCGGTTCAGTAGCCGAGATAACGCCGACTTCGGCAACAAGGTTTTGTCGGCGATGCGCAGTGAGTTCGGCGGCCATCACGAGAAGAAGGACTAGATCCCGTGGCACCCCCAACGTCCAATGAACCCAAGAACGCCGATGCGCTGATTCTTTTTGGGATCACCGGCGATCTCGCCCGCAAGAAGCTGTTTGTTTCGCTTTACAAACTCGAGGCCGACGGTCAGCTCGATATCCCGGTGATCGGTGTTGCTTCGTCGGACTGGACCCTTGACGAGTTGCGAAACAACGCTCGGGAGGCACTGGAGGAATCTGGGCATGTTGTCGACGACGCTGTGTGGGGGCGATTTGCTGCCCGGCTCGATTACGTGTCCGGGGACTATCGAGAAGCCTCCACGTTTGAGCGCGTGGCAGAAAAGGTGGGTGAGGCCGTCTGCCCCGTGTCGTACCTGGCGATCCCGCCGTTCTTGTTCCCAACGGTGGTCGACGGGCTGGCCGCAACAGGACTGAACCGGGGGAGGGTGGTGCTGGAGAAGCCGTTCGGGCGTGATCTGGCCAGCTCCCGGGAATTGGACGCCTCCGTGCTCGCCCACTATCCCGAACAGCGGATCTACCGTATCGATCACTTCCTCGGGAAAGAGCCAGTCCTCAACATCCTGGTCTTCCGCTTCGCCAACAGCATCCTGGAGCCACTGTGGAACCGGCAGCACATCCGCCGGATCACGATCAACATGTTCGAGGACTTCGGGTTGGAAGGGCGGGGCAAGTTCTACGACGAAGTGGGAACCCTTCGCGACGTTGTCCAGAACCACCTGCTCCAGATCCTGGCACTCCTCGCCATGGAACCGCCGGTTTCCGACGCCGCCGATGCGCTCAATGACGAGGCGGCGAAAGTTCTTCGCTCGATGCGTTCCATGGATCCTGCCAAGTCATGGCGCGGACAGTATGACGGTTATCGCAGCGAGGCCGGAGTGAAACCCGACAGCGACACCGAGACCTTCATCTCGGTTCGCTGTGAGATCGACAGTTGGCGATGGGCCGGTGTGCCGTTCACCATTCGGGCTGGCAAAGCCATGGACAAGACGATTACCGAGGCAATTGTGGAGTTCGTGAAACCGCCTCGCTCCCTTTTCTCCGACGGAAACTTTCAGCCACTCCCGAACACGATGCGGTTCCAGATGAAACCCAACGACACGATCGAACTGAACATGCAGGCGAAGCGGCCCGGCGACAGTCTCCGTAGTGAAGGAGTGACGCTGGAGGTTGACCAGCGAGGCATGGAGGAGGGTCCGTCCCCGTATCACCGCCTCCTGGGCGACGCTCTGGTGGGAGACAAACGGCTTTTTGCCCGAGGCGACATGGTGGATGAAGCCTGGCGCATCGTTCAACCCATTCTGGATGCGCCACCCCCGGTCGAGCCGTATCGCTACGGTGCACCGGCTTCGGAGCTGGGATGACCGAGGCCGTCGGCCACACCGTCGCCATTGACCTTGGCGGCACGAATGTCCGAGCGGCGCGGGTTGCGGCCGACGGGACGATCGAGGATCGCATCCAGCGGCCAACGCCACATCATCATCCTGAGCCCACCATCATCCTAGAAATGATGTCCGAAGTGATGGGCCTGCTCACTCCGGGCCGAGCCGTGATTGGATTGCCGGGGGTGGTCAACCATGAGGACGAGAGCCTCGCCCAGGCGCCGAATATTCCTCAGCCATGGATTCATTCGCTCACCGAGCAATGGTTTGAACAGCGCTGTGGTTATGAGGTCTCCTTCGCCAACGATGCGGATCTCGCTGCGGTGGGGGAGGCCGCCTTCGGGGCCGGTCGAGGTCGGCGCGATGTTGTGTACGTCACCATCAGCACTGGCATCGGTGCCGGCGTCGTGGTGGGCGGAACCTTGGTTCGGGGTCGGCTTTCCGGCGGCGAGATCGGCCATACGGTGATCGATGCGACGGCCGCAAGCCGAGGTGAGCCGTGCACCGTGGAAGAACTGGGATCCGGAACCGCCATGAACCGGGAAGCCCAGCGAGCCGGCTTTTCCGAACAGGGCCGAGAATTCGTTGAGCTCGTTCGTGCGGGGAATTCCGAGGCAGCTGAGGTTTTTGAGCGGGTAATCGGTGCGGCGGCGCTGGGAATCACTAATTTGTCTTGGCTCGTATTGCCCCAAGTGGTGGTGATCGGGGGTGGGCTCGGGCGCAACATTGACCTGATCAGACCGGTCGTTGATCGAGTTCTCGCTGCTCACGGGCCTGAGGCATCTGCATCCATCGAGATCATGGTTGCCGGATTAGGCGACGATGCCGCACTCGCCGGAGCCGCAGCTTGGTGGCCTGCGGTTGGACGAGAGTAATCACGGGCCAGACTGACATGGTGTCAGCACCCAAGGACTCCGCCCCGCACATCGCCGTCGAAGAAGTTGAGCAGGCCCGGTGGGCATCCCGAGCGGCAGACATCACCGCAGCCGAGTTGTCTCTGGCGCTCTACCAGCGCAGCCGGGCCACGTTGGCCGTGAGCGGCGGTCGATCTCCCAAGCCATATTTTCAGGAGCTGACCAAACGCAACTTGGCGTGGGACCGCATCACCATCCTCCAAGTAGATGAACGTGAGGTCCCGGAAGGTTCCGAGGAGCGAAACCTCACTGACCAAATCGCCAGCTTTGGCGATCTCGACGCTCGTTGGCTTCCACTTCCCGTCTCAGCGTCCGATGATCCAAAAGCTTTGCGAGCATTTGTAGAGGATCTTCAAGAAGACGCTGGCAACCCGCCCGTCATCGACGTCGTTCACCTGGGTCTCGGCGATGACGGTCATACGGCGTCACTGGTTCCCGATGACCCCGTGCTGGAGGAGCGACGCCATGTAATCGCCCGCACCCAGCTCTACAACGGAACGCATCGGTTGACGCTCACAGAACCAACGCTCAGCCGAGCTGGCTTCGTTCTCTGGTTGGTGTCTGGACCCAACAAGGCAGAACCAGTGAAGAAGCTATTGGCCGGTGACCCCAGCATTCCGGGTTCGCTGGTGCGGGCGAAACGTCAAGTCATGGTGGCCACACCCGACGTCCTTCGCTGAGCCACGCTCCTTGGGGAGTTTTCCCTGCGTGTCTCTGGACACATCGGTCAACTTCTGACGGTTGATAGTCGATGTGGTGACGTACCATTTCGGGTTCCCCTCGCGCTCGCGCGATTCACAGTTACGTCATTCCACCATGTCCCCTTCTTCAAAAACCGATCGAACGCGCCTAACCGATTCTTCGCGCCAGAACCTCTTGCACGATGCTGACTTGGTGAACCGGCCGGAGCGGCTGTCCAACCAATCGTTGGACGCCCGCATCCTGTCCAACACATGGCAGGACGTCTTGGACTACCTCTACGATGTCCGCCTCGGCATCAAGAATCAGAAGTCGGCGTTGGTGCCGATTCTTCGCCGCCTGCTGGTTAGTCTGCTTTCGCAGTTCACCACCCTCTCCCGCATCTCAGCTCGACCGGCCGAGTACGCCCGGATGGCATCGGCCAGAGGGATCCGCTCGCAGCCCTTTGTCGTCCGAGTTGGACTGATTCCTCTCGCCTCGTTCTTCATCGCGCTCGGTGTGGCCGCCCAGCTGACGGCCGGGCTGGGGCTTGGTCCGGGCGACATGATCGTCAGCGGAATCTCGGTGCGTAGCGGCTGGAGCTTTGGCACTTCAGCGCTGATGATGTCCGGCACCCTCGCCCTCGTGGCCACGTTGATGGGGCGAGCACCCAGGATCGGAACGCTCGCCAACGTGGCGATGATTGGACCGCTCATCGACCTGCTCCTGCCGTACCTGCAATTCGAGGGGGGAGTGTTGGCTCGGATCCTGCACTTCTCGTTCGGGCTTTGGGCAATTGGCATCGGCATTGGATGCCTAATGCACGCCCGTCTCGGGATCGGGACGCACGAGGCCCTGAGCCTGGCGATCTCCGATCACACTGGCCTGCCACCGAAGAAGGTCCGGCTCTACCAGGAGATCACGTGGATCGTGCTGGGGCTGTCGTTGGGGTCCCAGTTCGGTATTGGAACTTTCGCCGTCGCCCTGTTCATCGGTCCAGCCATCTCGGCGGGCGCCCGGTCGGTGGGTCGGATGCTCATGGCCTTTTCCAATGCCATTGAGGCACCAGAAGTCGCTGCCCACGTTGGCAGTGTGGGGTACTAGCCCTCACGGCCCCACGAGACCACCAGCTCGGCTGGTTTTCGGAAGATTCCGCCCTCTGGTCCATCTGAACGTAAAAGCGTCAGCTCGCCCAGCTGGTCCGCAACGGCGGTGAAGGCCTTTTCCGCCTCGAGCCGGGCGAGGTGAGCGCCGATGCAGGCGTGCGGACCGCGGGCAAAGGTGAGGTGGCGGCCTCGCTCCAGCCGGTCAATATCGAACCGGTCCGGGTTGGCGAAGACCAGCGGATCCCGATTGGCGTGGCGAAGGGAGACGATCACCAATGATCCTTCGGCTATCTCGTTGCCTTCCACCGTTGTCGTCGCTGTTGCATAGCGGTCCACCCGGCTGGCGGCCGGTTCGAGTCGAAAGGATTCCTCGATAGCGGACGGGACGAGCTTTGGATCGGCGAGGCAACGGCGATACGGCGGAGGGTTGCTGAGAAGGTGCCAGAAGAGATTGGCGATCGACCCATCAACCGTTTCGATCCCGCCAAACAGGACCACCGCCGCGTTGGAGGCAAGCGCCGTCGGGTCCTGGTGGGGGATCGGCAAGGCTGCAGCTGACACTGTGCGTTCGAGCTCTCGCATCGCCTCGGTCGCCGCCGCCGGAGGCGGCTCTCCGGCGCTGACCGCGTCGACTCCTGCAACGATGTCTCGATACCACGCCAGCAATGTGGCTGGCTCCACCGCGAGGCCCAGGAGTTCGGTCATCACCCCAACCGCTAGAGGACCGGTGAGTGCGGTGCGGAGATCGGTGGCGGACCGAGAGGCCGATTGCGCCAGATCGCTGACCAGTTCATCGCAAACCCGGTGGACCGTGGTCTCGGCATGCGACCGGGTTCTACTGCTGGTCAGGAATCGAGCCCAGGGTTCTCGGTGTGCTCGATGCTGGTTTCCATCGGTTGACAGCATGGACTCACCCACGATCTGCGCGGTGCTGAAACGGGGGTCATCCACCGTGAAGGTCGCCGGGTCACGCATCACGGCGAGGCACCCGGCGTAACTGGTGATCACACAATTCATCGGCATCACTATGGCCGCCGCACCCATCAACGGGACGTGCGACCGCTAACTACACTGGTCGGGATGTCCAAACGGTACGTGGTGCAGACATTTGGCTGCCAGATGAATGAGCACGATTCCGAACGCATTGCCGGGCTCCTCGAATCCGACGGCTACGAGCAAACCACCGACCAATCCAACGCCGACGTCATCGTCCTGAATACCTGCTGCATCAGGGAAAATGCCGACAACAAGCTGTACGGAGCCCTCGGCAACATGAAGGCGCTGAAGGACCAGAACCCGGATCTTCAGATCATGGTGGGCGGCTGTCTGGCCCAGAAGGACAAGGAGATGATCCGGCAGAAGGCCGGCCATGTCGACGTGGTGTTCGGCACCCACAATGTCCACCGAGCAAGCGAGCTTCTCAGCCAAGCGCGAACCAGCGGTCCGGTCACCGAGATTTGGGAAGCCGCCGATCCCGACGAAGCCTTTGCCTCGGCGCTACCTGCCAAACCGGAACTTGACTACAAGGCATGGCTCACCATCCAGGTCGGGTGTGACAACTCCTGCGCCTTCTGCATCGTTCCATCGGTGCGGGGCGAGGAGATAAGCCGGCCGGCCGAGGAGATCGTGGCCGAGGCGGAACGCCTGGCCCGCTCGGGTGTGTCCGAGGTGACGCTACTAGGACAGAACGTGAACAGTTACGGAAGGGACCTCGCGCTGAAAGCCCGCCACTCCGGCAACTCTGAGGTGAAACTGCGTCCTGCCTTCGCCCAACTGCTTCGCTCCGTGGCGGCGGTGGAGGGAATACGTCGGGTTCGCTATACCTCGCCACACCCCAAAGACATGACCACCGACGTCTTCGAGGCCATGGCGCAGACACCTGCGGTAATGCCGCATTTGCACTTTCCACTTCAGTCGGGATCCAACTCGGTTCTCAAGGCAATGCACCGTGGTTACACCGCCAAGCGGTATTTGGAGAAGTTGGCGCAAGCGCGGGCAACGATTCCCGACCTTGCCGTCACCACCGACATCATTGTGGGTTTTCCCGGCGAAACCGAAGAGGATTTCCAGGCCACAATGGCAGTTGCTGCTGAAGCTCGGTTCGACCACGCCTTCACGTTCGTCTACTCGCCAAGGCCCGGAACCGAGGCTGCCCGGCTCAGCGAAGTCTTCTGTGATCCGGACGAGGTCAAAGAACGGTATGCGCGGCTGCGGACGGTGATCGAACGAAATGCCCTGGCCCACAACGTGGCCCGCGTGGGAATGATCGACGAAGTGATCGTGGAAGGACCGTCGAAGACCGATCCCAGCCGGCTCACTGGCCGCACGGGACAGAACAAGCTGGTCCATTTTCCAAGACCCGATGGACCCTTGCGAGCTGGCAGTTATGCCACGGTTAAGGTCACAGAGGGGCATACGTCGTACCTGGTGGGTGAGCTGGTGGAGATCACCGCCCGGGCAACGCACCGGACCCGGATTATGGTTCTGTGAGCTCCATCCACTTTGTGGTCCCAGTCGCCGCCGAACTCAACCTGGTCCAGCGCCAAATGAAGAAGGCGGCCAAGGATCCGTCGGAGTTCGTGAAGATGTTCACCACGTCCCAAGATGTCATCGCCGATGTCGCCGAGGGTCGGAACGATGTTTGGCGAATTCGCGTGGAGGGTCCCCAGTTCAGAAGTTCCGGTACTGCGGCGCTTCTTGCCGGCACTGGTACCGGCACCGGAACCGATATTGAGATTCAGATCGAGGTTCGGGGCAAGGGCTGGCTCAGCCTCGCCAGCCCGGTCATTGCTCTCGCTTCGGGAAAGATCGAGGGCGAAGCCACTGAGGCGCTGCAAAGACAGTTCGGCGCCCGACCCTGACGCACTTCAACCCTTTCTGCAGTCAATGGCGCCCGCTGGACGGGCGTAGCTGACTGCAGTTGGCCCCGTTCAAGATCTAGCCGGTGTTTCGCATTCCGGCGGCAACACCGTTCACGGTGAGGAGCAGGGCTCGCCGTACGTCGGGATTCATGCCCTCACCCCCGGCGGCCAGCGACTCCGCTGAGGCGAGTTCGCGGCTGCGGTGAAGGAGATCGACCTGGAGCACGTGCAACGGATCCAGGTAGACCGCTCGGGTCTGGAGGGTCCGGTCCAACACCGGGAGGTTTCCCAGTAGTTTTCGTCCGGTGAGCGAGGTGATCTGCTCCACCGTGCGGGCATGTTCGGCTTTCACTACGTCAAACAAGTGTCGGTGTTCTTGGTCCACCAGTGTGTCCACGTATCGCTTCGAGATCCCCAAGTCGGTCTTCGCCAGCGTCATCTCAACATTGCTGAGGAACGTTTGGAAGAATTTCCACTCGGTGAACATCTCTTGAAGGGTTTCGCCGTGGCCCGCGGCATGCACAGCGGCGAGCCCGGCGCCAACCCCGAACCAGCCCGGAATGATCTGACGGCTCTGTGTCCAGCCAAAGACCCAGGGGATGGCGCGAAGGTCATCGATGCTGCTGCCGGCACCGGATCGTCGGGCCGGCCGTGACCCGATGTTCAGGGCGCCCAGCTCTTCCACGGGAGTTGAGGTCTGAAAGTAGATGGGAAGCGACGGGTCTTCAACGAACGTTCGGTATGCGGCGAAGGCTTGAGTGGACATCTCTTCCATCACGTCTGACCATGCCTCGAGGCGCTTCGGGTCGTGGCGGGATGTCCGCTGGGCCACGGTGGCCTCCAGGACGGCTGCCAGTGCGAGGTCGAGGTTGCGGTGAGCGATCTCGGGCTGGCCGTACTTGTCGGCGATCACCTCGCCCTGTTCAGTGATCTTCAGTTCACCGTCGACCACGCCCGAAGGTTGACTGAGGATCGCCTCGTTGGTAGGACCCCCACCGCGACCAACCGAGCCACCTCGGCCATGGAATACGCGAATGCGAATATTGTGATGCTGGGACACGGTGCGAATTGCTCGTAAGGCCTTGTGGATCTCCCACTGGCTGGTGGTGATACCGCCGTCTTTGTTTGAGTCCGAATACCCAACCATGACTTCCTGCACGCCACCTCGCAGTTCCACGATTCGCCGGTACGAGGGGATGCGCAACAGCTGGTCCAGCGTTTCGCTGATCTTCCGTAGATCCTCGATCGTTTCGAACAGTGGCACGAAACCCAAGCGGGCCACTCCGGCGGAAAGATCGATCAAACCGACCTCTCTGGCCAGCAGCACCGGTGCCAACACGTCGTCCACTCCTTCGGTCATGGAGATGATGTAGCTGCTTACTAGCTGATCGCCGTTTTCGTCCATTAGTTCCCGAAGGGTCCGGAACAATTCCAGCGCATCTCGTTCGGCCAGGGGGGTGCCGGGAGGGGAGAGGGGCCGGCGGGAGTTCATCTCTGCGGTGAGCAGTGCGGTTCGCCCCGGTCGGTCGGTTGGGTAGGTGGTTCCCGCTGCGGCGAACAGTTGCCCCAAGGACTCGTGGTGACGACGGGTGTGTTCACGGATATCGAGAATTGCGAGATGGAACCCGATCGTGGATACCAGGCGTCGAACTCTTGCCAGCCGACCAGCGGCCAGGAGGGCTCCACCGTGGTCCCGCAGGGACCGGTCCATGACTTCCAGGTCGGCGGCAAGCTCTTCGGGACGCTGATAGCGACGAAGGCCAACCGGGTTGCGGGCGGTCTCCTGAAGGCGCTGAATCATCACGGCCAGGCGAAGCCGATACCACTCTCCGTTGTTGATCCGGCCCACCCTGGCGTGGATATCGGGGAAGTCCCGGACGTCGTGGTGAACGGCGTCCATCAATTCCTTGCTCGCCGGGCGGATCACTTCTGTTGGAGAGAGTTCGGCCCGTAGACCCTCGAGCTCGTCGATCAGAATACGCAAGGCGCGTGTCTTCTGAAGCGTCACGACCTCTCGCGTGGTCTCGGGAGTGACGTTTGGGTTGCCGTCCCGGTCGCCGCCCACCCAAGAACCGAAAACGATCGGAGCCACACCGGGGTCGAGTGACTGACCTACCGCATCGAGAGCCAGACTCAGGTCTTCCCACACACCGGGAAGGCTTCGGCGAACCACTTGTTCTACGTAGTAGAGCAGGGTCCGAGCTTCATCCAACGGGAGCGGTTTCTCGCGGCGGATCTCGTCGGTCTGCCACATGCCGTCGATCAGTTCGTCTATCCGTCGATCGATACGTCGTTCCTCCCATGTGGTGCATCGCTCGAGCCCGCGCTCTTCCACCAATCGAGCGATTTCGGCCAGCTTGTCCAGAATCGAACGGCGGGACGCTTCGGTGGGGTGCGCAGTGAAGACCGGCTGGAGCGAAGATCGTTGAAGCCCCTCGACGATGTCGTTACCGCTGAAACCCATATCCAGGAGGCGGGGGACCGTGTCGGAAATCCGTCCCGCGTTGGCCTTCTTCAGGTTCAGGTCCTCGATCCGGTGCACCTGCTCGGCAACGTTGGCGAGGTGAAAGTAGGTAGTGAACGCCCTCACGAGCTTCATCGAGTCGATCAGGTCCGCCGCCGCCAACGTTTCGGCGAGGGCCTCTCCTGCTTCCGCATCGCCATCGCGTCGCAAGGAACGCGAGAGGATCCGAACCCGCTCGACCAACTCGAAGAACGCCTGACCTTCCTGTCGAATTATTGATTGCCCTAGCTGGCTGCCCAGACGGCGAATGTCAGTACGGAGGGCCTGATCGAGGGAAATGTCGCTCACCCTCGAAAGGCTATTACGGCGGACCGCAGCATGGACGCACGAGCTCCCGACCGAACCAGTCACGTCAGGGGGTCTACTCATTTTGGTCGGTGTGACGGCCTTCACTACTCTCGGCTCATGGCTGGAAACGAGGGGAGAACATCCTGTATCGTTCCTCGCCGTCGATGGTTGTTGATACCGAGCATGCTCCTCGGACCAGAATCGTGGGCTGGGGTGTCCACTGTGCTGCGCACTCTTCGCCAGGACCCCTTCGTCGCCGCACCGCGCCCTCTGCCGAGAGAGGTGGAGGACTTTGTGACGCCGTGGCTCGAAGATGTTCTCAGCGCCATTCCGCCGCCGACTTCACCGCAGGAATCGATGGAGGGGGCGACACCGGCACTGGTGATCGCCGGGCACTCGTCGGCCTGTCCCCGGTTGCTGATGGTGGCAGAGGAGGCGATTGCCCGTGGCCATCACGTCACCACTGTGCTGTTGGTCAATGGGCGGGTTCCGGAGGACGGCCTGTCCGCAACCGACCTCGATCCACCTCTTGGCCACCTCTTGGACGACCTCACCCGACCCGATGACCATGTCCCGCCATGGCACCGTTGGTGGGGATCGCTCATGGAGGACATGCTGCCCAATGCACTGGACAGGGAACGAGTCTTCGGAGAGGCCCGCCCAATTCCTCGGGCACTGTTCGACCAGAAAATCCCAGCGCCTCGGCTACCCGATGATGTCCGGTTGGCCTTCCTCGCAATGGGCGACATGTATGCGCCGAGCATGGACGAAGCCCGGCAGCAGGGCTGGTCGGTAGCCCGCATGGAGGGGCAACACCTCCATCAGGTGGTAAACCCGGTAGCGGTGGCATGCACCATGATGGCGTTGGTCTCCCAGGCCCACGGGTAGCGTTCACTCAGACCACGGTCGGCGCAGTGGGTGACAACTGGGGGCCAGATGACCAGGGAACCTCATACCCTTTCCTTGTGGAGTTCGATTCGTTAGTCGCTGCAGCAATCGGAGCTGTTTTCGCCACTTCCTCCGTCGGCGTACCGGCCGACCGCCCCGATCTTCACGGAGACCTGCCCGGGCTTCCCGCCGCCTTGGGGCGCGGCGTGGCCCGGATTCACGCCGCCCCGATCCCCGCGGACACGGCTCGGTTCAATGAGGTCAAAGCGATTCGTGACCGGCTGGAGGCGGGCCTGATCACTACCAGTTCCATGCCCGAGCCGTACGATCGCTATTCGGCCAGGGAGCTCGCCGAACTCTTCGAGCAATCGCCGGGCGGCGAGGCATCGGCCGGTAGTCCTACCTGCGTGGTCGGGCGGCTCACTTTGGACCGAATCCTGTTGGCCGATGGTGAAGTCTCCGGGATCGGTGGTGGAGGGTATGGGCTCGTTTCTGACCGCCATCTCGATTTGGCGGTACTTCATCACAGCATCCACACCACTCTCGGGGCGGAGGCCGTCTTCGGCTTCTACGAGGCGTACGGATCCGATCCCAGCCTCGTGCTCTTGGATCGCTACGTGATCGCTACGTACTTATTGGGCTGGATGCCGGACGCTTCATGAGTCCGTCACCACTTGTCGTCCTGGGGCCAACGGCCTCTGGCAAATCGGCGCTGGCCCTTTCATTGGCGCGGAGAATCGGTGCGGCGCAGATCATTTCGGCGGATGCCAAGGCCGTGTATCGGGGTATGGACATCGGCACTGCGAAACCTTCCGTCGAGGAACAGGCTGCGGTGCCACATCATCTGGTGGATGTGGTTGACCCCACCGAGGACTTCGCCCTGGGCCAGTTCCAACGTTTGGTGGCCAAGGCGATCTCGACGATCGAGGAGGCGGGCGATCTCCCTGTCATCGTTGGAGGAACCGGTCTCTACGTCCAGGCGATCGTGGATGACTTCACAACTCCCGATCGGTTCCCGGAGTTAGCTGAACGTCTGGAGAAAAACCCGGACACCGCCGCGCTGCATGCCCAGCTCCTGGACCTCGACCCTCTGGCGGCCACCAAGATGGAACCAACCAATCGCCGTCGGATTATCCGAGCACTGGAGGTGACGCTGGGAAGCGGCACGCCGTTTTCTAGTTTCGGACCAGGTGTGGACGCCTTCCCGCCCACCCGATTCACACTGATCGGTCTGGAGATCGATCGCACGGTGATGGACCAACGAATCAGTGATCGTTTCGATGCACAGATGACAGCGGGCTTCCTGGCGGAGGTGGCGTCACTCCCGCAACCGCTCTCGCGGACAGCAGCCGCTTCGCTGGGATATCGGGAACTGTTGGGCCACCTCGCCGGTCGCACAAGCGAGACCGAGGCGGTTGAGCTTGCCAAAACCCGCACCCGCCGCTTCGCTCGCCGGCAGCAGCGCTGGTTCCGACGGGACCCCCGAATCCACTGGTTGGAGGCCACGGCACCGGACCTCGTTGAGCAGGCGCTCGCCCTCGTCGATCCAACCATCGCAGATAGACTTGATGGAAGATGACAATTCTCAGCAAACACCACGGCCTCGGAAATGACTTCCTGGTAGCGGTAGAACCTCAACGCACGCTCAGCCCCACCGATGCGCTGGCATGGTGCGATCGTCGAAGGGGCGTCGGTGCAGACGGTCTCATTGCGGCCGAACCCCTTTCCTCAGATGGTCAACTCTGGTCGATGACGCTGTGGAACGCCGACGGCAGCCGAGCCGAAATCTCCGGCAACGGGATTCGCTGCATGGCCCAAGCGATCGTGCGACGACAAGGTGCCAACGCCACCACCATGCTCAACATCCGAACCGACGGCGGTATGCGGCAGCTGGAGATCTGGCCGGATCGTAGGCGCGGTGTTCACTTCGCCAAGGTCTCCATGGGTCAGGCGACGGACGGCCCCGAGCCCTACGGGAAATGGGAACTCTTCGGCCTCGAACCTATCCGCCAGTGCACGGTAGACATCGGCAACCCGCACCTCGTCGTGGAGATCGAAGATCCCGAAATGATTGATCTCCGGGCGATCGGTCCGGAGATCGAGACCAGCTACGACGCCGGAATCAACCTTCATCTGATTCGGGTTGACGATCCCGAGCACATCTCGTTGTACGTCTGGGAGCGGGGCGCCGGCATTACCGAAGCATGCGGGTCCGGCGCAGCTGCGGCGGGGTGGGCCACACACCGATGGGGGCTCACCGGTCCAGAAATCACCGTGCGTCAACCCGGTGGAGATGCCAAGGTGGAGGTAACGCCAGACGAGGTCTTCCTCACCGGCCCTACCACCTACGTCGCAACGATCGACGTGTCGGACTGAGATGAGTATCGAAGAACCAAGCGAAAGCACAACTGAAACCTATGCCCCCGTGCCGGGATCCTGGTGGGACACCGCCCAACGGCCGACATCTGGTCACGAGCAGCTTCCCGACCACGACGACGAGGACTTCGATCTTGACGATGAAGATCTCACGCACCGCGGCGCATTCGGCGATTATGGCGGCGAGATCCGCGGTGGTTTCCTCGACCGCGCCTTCCGCGAACGAATCATCGTCGTGGGCATGGCCCACAGCGGCCGTGACCCGCTGGCCGCCGAAGCTTCGCTCGACGAGCTCGAACTGCTGGTAGATACCGCAGGGGCGGACTCGGTCGCTCGGATCATGCAACGCCGGGACAGTCCCGATCGGGCCACGTTCGTCGGCAAGGGCAAGGTTCAGGAGATCCTCACCAAAGCTCAGGAGCTCGATGCCGACACCGTGGTCTTCGACGACGAACTCACACCCGCTCAGCAGTTCAATCTGGAGAAGATCCTGGGGCGGTCGGCGCTGGATCGCACGGCCGTCATCCTCGACATCTTCGCCCAGCACGCCACCTCCAGCGAGGGCAAGACGCAGGTGGAACTGGCCCAGCTCCGCTACAACTTGCCCCGACTGCGCGGCAAGAAGGCATTCAGCCAGCAAGGCGGCGGAATCGGTACCCGGGGGCCAGGCGAAACACAGCTCGAGACCGACAGACGGCGCCTGGTTCGCCGCATCCACAAACTCGAACGCGACTTACGAAGCATCAGCGACCGGCGGGAGAACCAGCGCAAGGCTCGCCACCGCTCGCCCTACTCGGTGGTCTCCATCGTGGGGTACACCAATGCCGGGAAATCCACGTTGCTGAAGCGCCTCACCAGTGCCGAGGTGAAGGTGGCCGACCAACTGTTCGCAACCGTAGACCCCACCACTCGGAAATTCGGCCTTCCCGGCGGCGAACAAATCCTGCTCACCGACACCGTCGGGTTCGTCAAGAAGCTTCCCCACACGTTGGTCGAGGCGTTTAAATCCACCCTCGAAGTTGCCGCTAGCGCCGATCTCTTAGTTCATGTGGTCGACGGAGCCGGGGTTGACCCGGACGGCCACATCATGGCGGTGCGGGAAGTATTGGAGAGCATTGGGGCCGGGGAAGTGGAGCAACTCCTGGTCTTCAACAAGCTCGATGCCTCGCCTGAGGTGAAGCGAATGGTGGACCTCAATCCCGGCTCGGTCGGAGTCTCTGCTCAGACCGGCGCCGGCATCGACGATCTCCTCGTCGCCATCGGCGATCGGCTGCGAGCCGGCTCCGAGCTGTATGAGCTGGTTATCCCCTTTGCTCGTGGCGATGTGATGGCCTCGGTTCATCGTGAAGGGGAGGTCCTCTCAGAATCCAATGATGGAGATGGCATGCGTTTCACCGCCCGACTTTCGCCGGAGTCTGCCGCCCGGCTGGGGGAGTGGGTGGTCAGTGACTGACTCGCCCACGTCCGCCAACTCTCTGCCTCTGCTGCCTTCGTTCCTCCGCTCTGCTGCTGGGGGCTTCGTTCCTCCGCGTCTGCTGCTGGGGGCTTCGTTCCTCCGCCCTATCCCTACGATCGGCTCGATGGGATCAAATCCATCGCGGCCCGCCATGCCAACGGAGGCGTTGACCTCTCCATAGGCACACCTACCGATGCTCCGCCCGACGCCGTGATTGCGGCCCTTGGGTCGTCCAACAGCGAGCGGGGCTACCCGCCCTCCATCGGTAGCGTCGCATTTCGTGATGCCGCCGCCGCCTGGCTGAACCGTCTCGTTGGAACCGATCTCGATGCCGGCGACATACGCGCCACCATTGGCTCCAAGGAGTTCGTGGCCGGCCTTCCGCACTGGCTGAAACTCCGATCACCCGATCGAGACACGGTCCTGTACCCCCAGATCAGCTACCCGTCGTATGCGATGGGCGCCACCCTGGCTGGCTGTCGGGCCGTCCCGATTCCGATCAACGAGCATTCACAGACCGATCTTTCGGCGATCGATCCGGCCGATGCCAGCCGAGCCCTCTGCCTATGGGTCAACTCTCCAGGCAACCCCACCGGAACGCTTGATGATCTGTCGACAGCTGCGGAATGGGGACGAGCCAATCGGGTGCCGGTGATCTCCGATGAGTGCTACATCGAGTTCACGTGGGACGGCCCGCCGCGCAGCATCCTCGAGAGTGGATGTGAAGGCGTCGTTGCGGTCCATTCCTTGTCGAAGCGCTCCAATCTCGCCGGCGTCCGTAGCGGTTTCTTCGCCGGCGATCAGGACCTGATCCACTACATCAGCGAGGTCAGAAAACACGCAGGGTTTCTGCCCCCTGGGCCGGTGCAGGCTGCCGCCATCGCGGCCTTCAGCGATCAGGAGCACGTTGACGCTCAGCGCCAGCGCTATTACCGGCGGCTCGAAACGATGCAAGCACTGCTGCGGGTTCGAATCGGTGTTGAGGTGGCCATGCCCGCCGGCGGTTTCTACCTTTGGGTGCCTGCGCCAAACGGGGATGCTTGGGGGTTTGCTGAAACCCTGGCCAAGGAATTGGGCATCGTCACCAGCCCCGGCGAGTTCTATGGCGACGCCGCCACCGACCACGTCCGCATCGCCCTCGTCCGAGACATCCCCTGAAGTTTCTGCTGGACGTTACATCCAGTGTCCCTTTCAGCAGACAGAACGCTCGAATGTCGTTTTCAGCAGACAAAACCGCAAATCTTGTAGTTGTAAGCAGCCGGAAAGGCGACGCCGGACTCAGCGAGGCGAGATTCGCACCACTTGATCCCGGCCCCCACCGTTGCTCGTAGTGACGAGCAGGCTGCCGTCGGGAGAAGTGCTTACGGCACGTAGCCGGCCGAACTCGCTACGGATCACCACCTGTTGGCCGCGGTATGCACCCTCGGAATTGAAGAAGAGAACCCGCAAGCTGCTGTCCTTGAGTGAAGTCACCGCTAGCCCATTCTCCCAAGAACCCCACTGCTCCCCAGCGAGAAAGGTGGCCCCCGCCAGGGCGAGGGTTGGCGCTCCGGTGGCCCAGGCGGCGGGAATGGCCGTTGGGAACTCTCGAAAATCGGTCATCGGGACCGACTCGTTGTAGCCGGGGACGGGATTCCAGCCGTAGTTTCCGCCGGGCCGAATCTGGTTGATCTCGTCATCACGGGTCGGGCCGTGCTCGGCGGTCCAAATGGCACCGGTGATCGGATGCACGGCCACCCCTTGGATATTTCGGTGGCCGAAGCTCAGGATCTTTCGAGTGTTGGCATTGGCCGAACTGCTGAACGGATTGTCGGAGACCCCGGCGCCGGTAAGACGATCCACTCGAAGGGTTTTGCCGCCGAGGCTGCTGAGGTTCTGGGGAAGTGAACCGATCGCCGCATCGCCTGTTCCAACAATCAGCCGACCGGACGCGTCGATCTCCAGTTGGCAGCCGCCGTGTCGACCCGAGCCGATGGGGATGCCGCCAACGAGCGGATCGGCCACGCGGATAGCCGCACTGGTCCCGACATTCAGCGACCATGCGATGACCTGGATCTCTCGGGGACTGGAATGCCCCTGGCACGTATAGAAGCGCCCATTGCGAGCAAAATCGGGATCGAGCGCCAGGCCCATCAAGCCGGTCTCACCGCTGGCAAACAGGTCGCCGAAGTCTGCGGCGACGGCGCGTCGGGACCCATCTGGTGGGCTCAGCCACAACGCCCCACTCCGTTCGGTAATGAGGATCTCGCCGCCAGGGAGCTCAACCACGTCCCACGGGATGGAGTGCTCAACGGATCGGCCCGGCTCGATGGAAACCGTTGGAGGCGCTGCGAAGCGGTTTCGATACTCGGCCGATGCCATGATCGGCGATATCAGGTCAACCAACGATGCTCCGCGCCGCACCTGGTCAGCCCAATAGGTTGCTCCGTTCGCCTCGGGTAGACGCTGAAGTAACCCGAGGTACACGGTCGTGACGGCAACGTCAGGGTCCCGGCGGGTGCGGTGTTCGGGCGACTCACTGATGACCGCCACGAAGCCGGGCACGGTGAGTTGTCCAGTTGCGATGAGATCGATCCAATAGGCCAAGCCGGGGGCGTCGGGAGTACGCCCGAGAACCCGCCCATAGACCGCAGCCACAATCTCGGCGTCTGACGAAGCTGAAGACAACGCCGCAAATTCGTTGCTTCGCAGGAATTCGACCGCCAGTTGCTCCAAGGTGGCTCCGCTCTGGCGCACGCCCACCCAATAACGCAGGCCGCTGAGATCCGGTGTGCGGCCAAAGACGCTGTAGTAGAGCCGCGTCACCGGGGCCACAGTTCCGCCGAATTCCGGGGAGGTCACCAATTCGTTGTAGACCGCCACTGGCGCTGTTCCATTTCGGATGAGGCCCGACCAGTACCCCAGCCCTGCCTCGTCGGCGTTGCGGCCGAGAACATCCAAGTAGGCCTGATCCACGAACAACTCGACGGTGGCGAACCGGCCTTCCACCGGGCCCGTGGCGTCCTGGGCCGCAACCGGCTGGATCGAAAATGGCGACGTGATGGCGACGAGGCAGAATGCCACGAGGACAGCCGACCAACGCTGTGCTGACATGGGAATCCAACCTAGCAAGGGCTGCTGATCGCTAGGCTTCACCACCGTGACCAGCGAACTGCAGACCAAGATCGAAGCCATGTGGGAATCGAAAGACACCCTGGGCGTGGACGATGCCGAGGCGTTCGCCACGGTCAGCGAAGCGATCGACCTCCTCGATACCGGAGCTGAACGCGTCGCTGAGATAGCCGCCGATGGATCAGTCCAGGTGAATCAGTGGCTGAAGTATGCGGTACTCATGCTGTTCAAGCTCAGTTCAATGGAAACAATCGAACTCGGTCCTTTCGAGTTCGCCGACAAGATCCCCTTGAAGAAGAACTACATGGCCCGAGGCGTGCGCGTGGTTCCCGGCGCCAGTGCCCGCTGGGGTAGCTACCAGGCGCCGGGCGTCGTGATGATGCCGAGCTATGTGAACATCGGCGCTCATGTTGGAGAGAACTCCATGGTCGACACATGGGCCACCGTTGGGTCGTGTGCTCAGATCGGGGCCAATGTTCATTTGTCCGGGGGTGTCGGTATCGGTGGTGTCCTCGAACCAGCTCAGGCGGCTCCGGTCATCGTCGAGGATGACTGCCTCATTGGCAGCCGCTGCATCGTGGCCGAAGGAGCGCGTGTCGGGAAGGGTTCTGTGCTTGGGGCTGGGGCGATACTCACCGGGTCGATCCCGGTGATCGACGCCGAAACCGGAGAGGAACTCGCGCGGGGTCAGGTGCCGGCCAACGTCGTTGCTGTTTCCGCCACCCGCAGCCGAGCCTTTGCCGGCGGGACCTATGGGCTGCCGTGCGTTCTTGTGATCAAGAGACTCGACGAGGGTCAGCGGCACGACAAGAGCGCTCTCAACGACATTCTCCGTGGGCACGGCGCCATCTGATAGCGGTCTGGGAGATCAGGGCATTCCTGCGCATCAGAGGCTGCGGCCCCAGCGAGTGTGATCACGCCAACGGTGTTGTCACCAACTCGATGAGGGCGGCGTAGGTTCGTTCGATGCTGTTGCGATGAAGGTGTTCGTTCTGGGTGTGCGCCACGGTGGGGTCACCGGCGCCGAAGTTAGTGGCGGGAATCCCTAGCTGAGCAAATCGGGCAACATCGGTCCAGCCGAGCTTCGCCGACTTCTGACGCCCGGCGGCGGCGAGTGCGGCGAGCAGCGGATGGTTGAGCGATGGTGGGCAGCAGGGCGCTCGATCGATCACCTCGATCGTGTCACCCCGCTCAAAGTCGATGTTCGATCCGACCCATCCGAGAAAGGCTGCCTCGGCTTCAGCATCGGTTTGGTCGGGGGCGTAGCGGTGGTGGATGGTGACAACTGCCGAATCAGGCACCACGTTGCCTGCATGCCCTCCTTCGAGCAGCACCGCCTGAATCGACTCGATGAAATGGCAGCCATCGATCACTGGCTCGCGGGGCACATAGTTGGCCAGCGCCGAGAGGAGGGGAGCAGTTCGATGAATGGCGTTGCTTCCCATCCATGGTCGTGCGGTGTGGGCTCGTTCTCCCGAGAGATGTACACGGACTCGCATCGTCCCCTGGCAGCCAGCTTCCACATGGCCGTCGGTGGGCTCACCGAGGATCACGCAATCTCCTAGAAGCAGGTCGGGCTGAGCCTCTATTAGTTCACTCAGCCCGGAATGCTCAAGGGCCACCTCTTCACGTGCATAGAAGACAAAGGTGAGGTCGACGGCCGGTTCGTGATCGGACTCAGGCTTCACGAGATGGGCGATTTCGTGGAACACCGCAAGTCCCCCCTTCATGTCGGCCGACCCCACTCCGTAGAGGGTGTCGGCTTCGATCCGAGCGGTGCCGTTGTCATTCGCTGGCACCGTGTCGGTGTGTCCCGCCAACACCAAACGTTGTGGGAACCCCCAGTTGGTTCGAGCCACAAGGTTGTCTCCAACACGATGCAGTTCGAGATGCGGGAGCGTTCGGAGATCACGCTCCAGCCAGTCGACAAACGGCGCCTCGGCAAAGCTCACCGACGCCATGTTCACAAAGTCAGCCGTCTTGGCCAGCAGATCGGTCACTGGAGCATGATAGGAGGCTGCATCGGAGTCCCGAGGAGTCGCGTCAAACGAACGAACCGGAACCTTGCGGTCCCGGTTCGTGAGTCGGACATCCCCCTCCCGACTGTCTGAAGGCTACCAAAGTGTGTCGCACGGCACAATCAGAATTTTGGACCGATTAGCGATGAAACGCCTACAGGCGACGCAAAACGGTCACCACTCGACCGTAGATGGCTACGTCGTCGGGATCGAATGGCATCGGCGACAGTTCGGAATTTGAAGGAAGGAGAATGATCTTCTTGCTGGTCTCGTCGAGGCTGTAGGTCTTGACGGTGGCTTCGTCGCCAGGAATCCCCGCCACCACCACGTCGCCAGATTTGGCCGTGTTCTGGACATTGGCCACCACGAAATCCCCATCGAGAATTCCTGCCTCGATCATGGAGTCACCCTTGACCCTCAGCATGAAAAGATCCCCGTCGCCGGTGAAATCGGTGGGCAGCGGAAGGCTCTCTTCGATGTTCTGGGCGGCCAGAACATCTGTGCCAGCAGCGACGTCGCCGACGAGCGGAACGTGACGCATGGGGCGCCGCTCAACGTCGACCGCTCCGGTGGCGGAATCCCAGTTGACCCGCAATCCTCGAGGTGTTGCGGGATCTCTGGTGAGAAACCCCTTCTCCTGGAGGTTGTTGAGGTGGGTATGCACAGTGGAGGAGGACCGCATTCCCACGTACTTGCCAATTTCTCGGACCGAAGGTGGGTAGCCGTTGTCCTCCATGAAGGCCTCGATGAACTCGAGAATGCCGCGCTGGCGGCTCGTGAGATGGTGCTCAGTTGCGGACATGCCTTTCAGTATGGCACAGCCAGGCACACGTTTGTTCGATGTCTTTTAGGAGCGGGGGTTGTAGAGAACGAATGTTCGGTCTAGGTTGCAAACGTATGTTCGATACGGCGCTACCAACTGCGAGCTCAGCGTCCGCTCGCGGCGGGCAAATCCCCATCACACCCCTGTGGAAATCCCACTGTCACACCCCCGGAGGACAATTCCATCATGGTTGCACTTCTCACATCTGATCCGATCTACCGCTCATCTGCCCCGGGGCTCCGCCCATCAGGGCAGGCCCCGGTGCGTCACCTTCGTTCGGTCCCCGTACCCCGTGATGGGGGACCCCGTCGTCATGCTGTCCAGTCAAACCATGAACCGGCAACTGTTGATCCCGCCATTTCCTACGGCGCCATGGTGGTGCTCGCCGGGGTCGGCATCGTGGCGGCACTTGTTCTGCTCGTCGGCTTCCGAGCCCTGCAGGGGCAGCCTCCCTCGGGTTCTTGGGCCGACGTTCAGCAGGCGGCGCGGTTCGAGCCACCGGCGGCCCATCAGAACGATGCCCTGTGGATCGTGCAGCCAGGCGAGACGCTTTGGGGAATCGCCGAGAGTGTGGCCCCGGCGGCAGACCGCCGAGAGGTGGTTCAAATCCTTACCGAGGCCAACGGCGGCTCGTCGATCTGGGCTGGCCAGCAGATTGTCATCCCGGCGGAATTGGCCAACAGGGGAGCCCAGGGTGAACTGGCAGCCTCCAGCAACTGATACCAGGGATATTTCCGGGCAAGGTGTCCCCGGTGGGGCGGCATTTGTCGGATCACCAGTGCGCTCATTTAAACCTGGCGTACGATGGTCATGTGCGCTGTCGTCAATGTGGAACCACCGACACCCGGGTCATCGATTCCCGGGTGATCGAAGATGGGGACTCAATTCGCCGTCGTCGGTCTTGTCCTCATTGCTCGGCTCGCTTCACTACTTTTGAACGGACCGAGGCTGCGCCGCTCCTGGTGTTGAAGCGAAACGGCGATCGTGTTCCTTTCATTGCGGCCAAAGTGAGCCATGGGATCGAGCTCGCCGTCAAGGGCCGTCCGGTTTCGGCGTCCGAGGTGGTGGCGATCGTGGCGCGAGTCGAAGACGCCGTGCGGGCCAATGGCGCTCCCTTGCCTACGCAAATGGTGGGTGAGCAGGTTCTAGATGCGTTGAAAGAACGCGACCCCGTGGCGGCGATGCGATTCGCCAGTGTGTACAAGCATTTCGAGGATCTGGCCGATTTCGAACGTGCGGCCACCGAGCTCGCCGAACCCTAGTTAACTGGCTGAATCGGTTCCGCTGCCCCGGTGTCCGGAGCAAAGACCAACAGTGACGCATAGAGTTCGCTGAACCGAATGACATCCGAACCGTAGGCCGTGCTCCGGTTGTACCGAAGTAACGCAGCTCGAAACCCGGCTTCTGTCTGAAGTCCTGTGCCGCAAAGGTGGTCTGCTGCGGCCAGGGTGGCGTCATACATGTTGTGCGGATCGCTACGACCGTCGCCGTTGCCGTCAGCACGAAAGATCTCCCAGCTCGTGGGGATGAACTGCATCGGCCCGACGGCTCGATCCCACTCGATGTCGCCGTCGAGGTGTCCGCCGTCGGTGTCAGCGATCGCCAGCCAGGGGTCGCCGTTCAGTTGGGGGCCGAGGATCCGCGAAGTTGTATTGCCCCGGCGATCGAGCGAACTGTTGCCGAATTGGCCGTTGAAGCTCTCCACCCGCCCAACTCCGGCGAGTTGATTCCACGAAATACCGCATTGAGGCCAAAGGTCCTTGGCGCGCTCTGAGGCGGTCACGTAGGCGTTCACCGCCACTATGGTGAGGTCGTCCGTCCCTGGCACGACGCGGAGTAACAGCTGCCACTCGAAGTCTCGCTCGGCCCGCACCAGCGCCGGCCCTAGTCGCTGCAGATCTGCGGTGGCGCTGACGAAGATGGCATCGGCCTCATGGAGCAACGTGCTCTCGCGACTGCGGAGGTCGTCGGCCGCCGAGAGTTCTCGCCGGCTTGTCATCTCATCGGCCTCGCGCCGTTGGAGCTCTGTACCCAGTTCTGCTCCCGCACTTTGAAAGAGGGTGGTGGTGCGGATCGACGTTGTGGCGGCGCTGGCCTGGTCGCGCCCGGCCGCAACCAGAAGAGACTCAAGGTCGGTTTGGTCCGAACCGTTGACGAAGGCCTCAACACCGAAGGTCCCCAAGTCAGACTCGGCATGACGCCGTCGGGAGATTGCGGTATCGAGCTGGGTCCGGATCGCTTCGCGGTGGGCGGTCGCGGCTGCCAATGTCTGGGTTCGTAGGGCCGATTCGGCCTCCGCCCAGCGTTGGCGTTGAGTGGCGTCTTCCACCTCGAACTGGAGGGACTGCACTAGTTCACCGGCTGCGCCGAGAAGTTCCGGTGAGGCCGGAAGCGCAGCCAGGAGGTCGGGTTGGATGTCGATCGGATTGGAGATGAGCCCGGCCATACTCCCCATTGGGGCATCGGGGAAATGCTGGAGCGCCGTTCCAATCTCCTGGGGCGGAGGATCAGGAGGGCCTGCCGCCATTACGGGGGCGGCGATGGCCAACATCATGCAGGCCGCCACGCTTGCGGCTACGTGCTTCATCGTTGGAACTATCGGTCTCTCAGGCTGGATTCTGAGGTTGATCAGGCTGATGAATACGCCGGTATTGAACGAAGATCATGTTGTCACTCCGCCAGACGTGGACGAGTTGGAGCGGGTTCCTTACCGCATGAGGTCCGGTGGCGGTTCGAGACGCATCGCCGGCTACCAGGGTGGGCGACAGCGTGAGGTTCCATTCATCCACACAGTCCTCGGCGATGAACTGTGCATTCAGCCTCGGACCTCCCTCTAGCAACGCATGCCGAAACCCGCGTTCCTTGAGCTTGGCCAATGCATCTCCCGGAGCGACTCGGTCGGTGGGGAATTGAACGATCGAAGCAAGGTTCTCGATCCTTGCCAGGGCCCCAGGGTCGGCTGCAGCTCCGCAGAGGATGATCGGTTGGTGCTCGGGTTCGGAGAAGAGCGGGAGCTCTGGATCGAGGTTGGCCGAGGAGGTGAGCACGGCGATCGTGGGTCGCGGGGCCTGGCCTCGTTCGGAGCGGATACGTTGCACGCGTTCGCTAGGGCGGGGTGGTTTGTAACGCTCTACTCGCACCGTCTCGGCGCCGACGATGATGACGTCGGAAATCGAGCGGAGGGCCATGAACACCTCGAAATCAGCCGGGCCGCCCAGTCCGTCTGACGCTCCGCCAATGCTGATCGCTCCGTCTGCGGAGCTGATCATATTGGTCAGGACGTAGGGCCGTTGAAGGGGGACAGGACGCTCGGAATTCGTAATGACTTCCATGGGATGTATCTCCGCGCCTGAACCGGGAGGCACCAGTTGAACGATCACGAGAATCACAGTAGTAGGCAAGGTTTGCCAGCCCGCGCCGCGGCCACGACCACAGGCCGTGCCCAGTCAGACGCCGCAACGAAGTTCTGCACCAGATGTGGGGAAAACTCCTACGAATTCCAACAGTCTTCCCCTTTTGATCCCCACGATCGTTCCGTAGCGTTGTCACTAGCTGGCTGAGCCGGTTCATAACAAACGGAGGGACGGGGGCAGATTTGGCGGCCTCCTAGGCGAGTCTGGCAGTGCATGCGTTTATGCGCTGGGCGCGACGAAACCTGGACCTGTGAAGTCATGAACCGGCTCGGCTGCTGGAGCGCTCGGCGGCCTTCTTGTCGCGGGCGATTCGCGGTACCTTGGACCGGATGAGTGTGAGCAGTGGTGAACGGGTTCTTGGACTGAAGCGGCACTTCACTTCGCCCGAAGTCGATCCCTTTGACACCGTGGAATGGGAACGTAGAGATGCGCGGATCACCCATTGGGCAACGGGCGTTGTGGCCTTCGAACAGGCAGGCGTGGAGGTGCCATCGACCTGGTCGGTGAACGCCACAAACATTCTGGCGCAAAAGTACTTCCGCGGATCTCTGGGCTCGGCTGAACGCGAGAGTTCGTTGAAACAGGTGGTTGGTCGAATAGTAAACACGATCGCCCGGTGGGGCCGCGAAGGAGGGTACTTTGCTGACTCGCAAGAGGCGGAGTCATTTTCGGCCGAACTGGCGTATCTGCTGATCCACCAGCGCGCCGCCTTCAACTCCCCGGTGTGGTTCAACATCGGTGTCGCCGGGGTTCCCCAGCAGGCATCCGCTTGTTTCATCCTCTCGGTCGAAGATGAGATGGACTCAATTCTCAACTGGTACGTAGAAGAGGGCCTCATCTTCAAAGGGGGTTCGGGAGCCGGTGTCAATCTGTCGAGGATCCGCTCCTCCCATGAGCCCCTGAAGGGTGGCGGTACCGCCTCGGGCCCAGTGTCGTTCATGCGTGGTGCTGATGCGTCGGCTGGCACGATCAAGAGCGGGGGCAAGACTCGACGAGCCGCCAAGATGGTGATACTCGATGCCGATCACCCCGACATCGAAGAGTTCATCTGGTGCAAGGCGTTGGAGGAGCGGAAGGCTCGGGCTCTGCGAGACGCCGGGTTTGACATGTCGTTGGACGGAGCGGATATCAATTCGCTGCAATATCAGAACGCAAACAATTCGGTTCGAGTAACCGACGAGTTCATGCAGGCCGTTGTGGATGACGGTGATTGGAGCCTCACCGCTCGTACCGACGGTTCGATCATCCGAACGGTGAAAGCTCGCGAGCTGATGCGACAGTTCGCGGAAGCCACCTGGGAATGTGCCGATCCTGGCATGCAGTTCCACACCACGATCAACCGCTGGCACACCACCCCTAACGCCGGACCGATCACTGGAAGCAATCCGTGCGTCGAGTACCTGCATCTCGATGACTCGGCGTGCAATTTGGCGTCCCTCAATCTTCTGTCTTTTCTGAACGACGACGCATCATTCGATATCGATGGCTTCCTCCACGCCACGGAGATCGTCTTCGTGGCTGAAGAGATCCTGGTGGGTCGCGCTGATTACCCCACGCCCCGTATCGCCGAGAATGCCCATGCGTACCGCCAGATCGGTCTGGGGTACACAAACCTTGGCGCGCTCCTCATGAACCTTGGCCTCGCCTATGACTCCGACGAGGGTCGGGACACCGCTGCTGTGGTTACCGCACTGATGGGGGGCCAGGCGTATGCAACGTCGGCGCGGCTGGCGGCTCGACTTGGCCCTTTTGAGGGTTACGACGCTGATGCGGAATCCATGATCGGCGTGCTGGAGATGCACCGGGATTCGCTGTCGCGAATCCCGCTCGACACCGGACTCGCCGGTATGCGTGCCGCAGCCCAATCCGTTTGGGACGAGGCCGTAGGCGCAGCGCAGTCGTTCGGCGTTCGGAATGCCCAAGCCACCGTTCTTGCCCCTACCGGCACGATCAGCCTGCTGATGGATGCCGATACCACCGGAGTCGAGCCCGATCTCGGTTTGGTGAAGACCAAGACACTGGTTGGCGGCGGCACCATGACGATCGTCAACCGGTCGGTACCGCGTGCACTCCAGCGCTTGGGGTATGACGCCGAGGAAATCGATCGGATCACAGCGTACGTGGACACCCACGGCTATATCCATGGAGCGCCCGGGTTTCACCTCCACCACAGCCCGGTGTTCGCGGGAGCTATGGGCGACAATCCCATCCACTACTCGGGTCACGTAAAGATGATGGCGGCCATTCAACCGTTCATTTCGGGTGCACTGAGCAAGACGGTCAACCTCCCTGAAACTGCGACGGTTGAGGAAATCGAGCAACTCCACGTTGACGCCTGGCGAATGGGTGTGAAGGCCATTGCGGTCTACCGAGACAACTGCAAAGTGGCGCAACCGCTTAGCACCAAGTCGTCGGGTTCACCACACCCCGGCGCACCGGCGGGCCAAGAAGCCGCGCACCAAGCAGTCAGGGATCGTCTCCCTCGCAATCGACGCAGTCGTACATTTGAGTTTCGGGTCGCTGACTGCAAGGGCTTCGTAACCGTGGGCGAGTACGACGACGGACGGCCGGGGGAGATCTTTGTACGAGTTTCCAAACAGGGCTCCACGATGGCGGGGATCATGGATGCTTTTGCCATCTCGCTGAGTCACGGATTGCAGTACGGCGTTCCCCTTCGGAATTTCGTTGACACGTTCACCGGTATGCGATTCGAGCCAGCGGGAATGACCGATGACCCCGACGTTCGGATCGCTAGTTCGATCCTCGACTACCTGTTCCGCAAGTTGGCGGTTCTCTATATGACGCCTGAGGAGCGTAGGTCGCTGGGGATTTTCACCACCGGCGAACGAACCCAGCAGACGCTTCCGGGTGTGGACGACGACCTCACCCTCTTTGGTGGGGGCCTTCCATCGGACCCACCGTCGGAGGTCTCCCCCGTCGCAACCTCGCAGCCGCTCGTTGACCACGGTGCGCCCATGTGCATGCAGTGCGGCATCACAATGCAGCGAGCCGGCAGCTGTCACGCCTGTTCCAGCTGTGGCAGCACCAGTGGGTGCAGCTGAGTTAGGGCGCCAAACTCGGCGGTGGAAGTGTCTCGACCGGTGCGGGCTCCTCGGTGGTGGCTGAGGTGCCCGGCGCCTCGCTTGTCGTTGGAGCAGTTGTGGAGGGATCGGTGGCCGGAACCTCGGTGGTCTCGATTGGCAGCAGCGGGTCGGTCACCACAGGATCGGTGGTGGGCGGAGGATCGGTGGTGGGCGGTGGTGGTGCCGTGGTGCTGGAAACGGGAGCTGAGGTGGACGTGGTGGAATCGATCGGTTCGAGCGGATCGGTGATGGTGGTGATTTGAGGTGGTTGGGTGGTGACCGAACCTGACGTTGATGCGGCCGTGGTGACCGGGCTGGAGGCGCTCCCGCTCGAGGCTGAACTGTTGGGGACGGTTGTCACAGGCACTGAGCTATCCAGCGCTTCACCGTCGCTACCCAGCCACGTGGGTGGGGCACCTGGTGAGGCCGGAATGCTAGAAATGCCAGATCCGGCCGATGCCGAGGTGGAAGTGTTTTCGCGGACGACGCTTGGTGGCGAGCTCGAAAGTGACGGTTCGGGAAGTGCCTCTGACGTGGCTGCTGTAGAGGGAGCGGGGCTGGGAGTAGCGGGAGGCTGGGTCCCCGTTGGAGCCTTCTCAGGTGGAGCGTCCTCGATCACCGGCTCGTCGGCGGTTTCGGGGTCGGCAACCGTACTCTCGGCGGTTGTGGTGGGCTCGGTCTCGACGGTGGTCCGGCCCCCGACGGTGGCAAATGACCCTCGCCCCGCGGGGCCAAAATCGATCTGGTCACGGACCTCGATTGCCTGATAGGCCAATGGCCCAGCAATTGCCGCAACCGAAAGGATCGACAGCACAACAGCAAGAGCGACACGGGATGCGGTCATCGCTTCTTTTAGGCTGTTGGAATTGCTCATGACATCCTGGGCGGGCGGGCAGGTGGACGACTGGCGTCAGTTGTGCTCTGACGCAAACTGAACAAGGTGTTTCTAGTCAATAAATTGGGCGTCGTGGGGCCTTCAGGATGAATAGCCCACGAAATCAGCGCCTGCTGCTACCGCTCAGCGGAGTATCTTGACACCGAGCGTGGAGGTTCTCACGAACAGTGAGATTCAATGACTCTGGAAGGTCGCTTCGGCGGGTTTCGAACCGATTGACCGGGCTGTCAGCGGAACGGCGGAAATCGTGTAAAAATGCAGCATGGCGAGCGCCCCGTTGTCCAAAGCGGAATGGCGGGCGGAGGCGAAAATTCGAAGGGCCTCCAACCTTCCACGACGACACGAACTGGACCGTGCTCTCTGTGAGAACATACGCGATTGGCTCCTTAAGGAGGCCCCGAGCGGAACGCTGCGTTGGGTGGTGAGCTACCGGGCTTTTCACGATGAGCCCAACTTGGCAGAACTCGTTTCAGATCCGCTGCTGGCTGAAGCCGGTGTTCGTTTCGCCATCACCCGCACGCCCGAAGTGGGTCATGCGCTCACCATTCATCCCTCAACTTCGCCGCTGGAGCGGCACCCCTACGGCTACGACCAACCCGTTGCTGATGCACAGCAGATCGACGACGATCAGATTGCCGCGGTGCTCGTTCCAGGACTGGGTTTTGATCGTTTCGGCAACCGGTTGGGATTCGGCGCCGGCTACTACGATCGATTCCTCGAACGTCTCAATTGCGATGTTCGGGTTGGGATCGCTGATGCCATAATGGACACGAGACTGCCAACGGCTTCCCATGACGTCGCGATGACGTTGATCGCCACACCTCACGATGGCGTGCAACCCGTTACTCTCGACACTCGCCGCGTCAGTCGCGGCGCTCCCGAGTAGACCTGCTGCCTATTAGGTGAGAATCAACGTGATGAAGGATCCGACGGTGGACAGCACCATGGCAAGAACACCGATGATCACGATCCAAAAAACCACAGGTCGACGGCGGCGCATGGGAGCGAGCGACGTAAGCAGGTGTTGGCCATCAGAGTCTTCTTGCTTGGGAGGTGTGTAGCGGCTCACAGTGGTCGATCTACAACAATGGTCTTCGCCAACTTGTCCCAAAGGGTGTGATGGTTGGCGTCAGCGAACATTAGAACCAACGAGATGAAGGCCACGATAAGGATGGCCCAGGACCCGAACGCTCCGAGGACTACCAGACCCAGCGGAGCGATCCGGAGGGCGGCCTGCTTCACCGTGGGAATATTGCCTTCGGCATCGACGACTTGGAGATCCAGCGCCATTTTTCCCAGCGAAGCTCCACGGGTGGAAACCAATCCGATTTCGAGTGCTGCGACCGCTGCGAACCACACCAGGTTCTGCAGGATGCTGGCGCCAGCACCAACCTCGGCCCGAAGGCTCCCGCCCACTTCCACGCCCAAAAATAACGCGATGAGCACAGCGATTGCCAGCCACACCAGATAGTCGAGCATTCGGGCGCCGATCCTGCGCCCGGGACTTGCCAACCGCACACCTTCGGCGGTTCGCTTGCCGACGGTTGACGCCGGTGGTGAAGTAGGACCGCCCTGCCATTGCGATCCGTCCCAGAATCGAACGGTGCCGGGGGGATCCCCCTGGGCGTGGTAGTAGCCAGATGTGGGTGCGGAAGTTGAAATACTCATAGGTTTTGCCGAAGTGAGAGGTTGGAACAGGAACTCGGTGTGAGTGAGATAGACACAATCGTGTCATCAGCAACGATGGTAGTGGTGTCGGGTCCTTCGCTATGGGATAGCAACTGGGCGACAACTCCTTCTTTATCGGAAACCAGGAAGTCAGATGGATAGAACAATTCTTGTCACCGGCGGTGCCGGCTACATCGGAAGCCACACCGCCCTGGCCTTGATCGAGGCCGGGGATCGGGTGGTCGTTGCCGACAACCTGGTGAACAGTTCTCGAGCGTCGGTCGCAGCGGTAGAGAAGCTGACCGGGGCCACGGTCCAGTTTGTTGAGGCTGACCTCACCGACAGATCCCAGACCGCGGCGGTCTTCGATGCCCATCCCATCGAAGCCGTTATTCACTTCGCCGGCTTGAAGGCCGTTGGCGAGTCCACTGAGAAACCACTGATGTACTACCGCAACAACTTGGTTTCCACACTGAACCTCCTCGACGAGATGGCATCCCACGACGTCTTCCAATTGGTCTTTTCTTCTTCGGCCACTGTCTACGGCGATCCCGAGGTCCTGCCCATTCCTGAGAGCGCACCAACGGGTCCCACCAATGCCTACGGCCGAACGAAGTTGATGATCGAGGACATTTGCCGTGATCTGGCGGCGTCGGATCACCGTTGGCAGATCAGCCTCTTGCGTTACTTCAATCCGGTGGGCGCCCACCAGAGCGGCGAAATAGGTGAAGATCCGAATGGCATCCCGAACAACTTGGTTCCTTATGTGATGCAGGTTGCGGTCGGTCGACGGGAGAAGCTCAGCGTGTTCGGCGGCGACTGGGACACGCCCGATGGAACTGGAGTCCGGGATTACATTCACGTCATGGATCTGGCGGCTGGTCACATTGCCGCACTCGATAATCTGCCGGAGAGTTGTCGGGAATACAACCTCGGTACCGGGTCCGGGGCATCGGTTCTCGAGATCGTTCGGGCCGCTGAGGCTGCCAGCGGCAACACCATTCCGTACGAGATTGTGCCGCGACGCACCGGCGACATCGCTACCTCACTGGCCGACCCGCACCGCGCCAACACCGAGCTGGAGTGGCGAGCCGACCGGTCGATGGAGGCGATGCTTACCGACGCCTGGCGCTGGCAGTCAAAGCATCCCGACGGCTTCGAACGCTAGACCGCTCCGCTCATGAGGGTCAGCCGGTGAAAGCGGGCCTTGCTGGAGCCGGCGCAGGAGCCGGGGCTGGCGCTGGTGCCGGCGCTGGTGCCGGGGCTGGTGCCGGGGCTGGGGCGGGGGCCGGGACCTGGGCTACCACCGTAACTACCGGAGCGGTTGTGACGACCGGCGGGGGAGCGGTCGTAGTCGTCGTAGGTGCGATCAGCGAAAAGCCGAGGCAGCTCGGGAATACCGAGTTGGTCTCGCTCTGGTCGGGCGTCTGGTGGGCATGCACGACGCGAACATGGGTGGCCGGGGCGGACAGCGTCACGAGACCCATGCCGCCGGCCCACGAGGCGCTTTCGATCCCATCGGGGAGGTCACCGGTGGAGCTGCTGGTTGCGAGAATGTTGCCGTTCGCGTCGAGCATCTGTGCGAACCACTTCTCGCTTGGCTGGGCCGGTGCCTCGGCACGTCCCTCGTACGAGTCGTAGCCTGCGCCCCTGAGGTCGTAGGTGCCAGCCGGAATCGACGCCGCGTACGTCTTGGACGTGACAAAGCTAGACCCGCCGGCCCAGCCTCCAAGCTTGGACCCGCCGAACTGGGCGACGGGGTTGCCGGGGCAGCCACCGCTCTGTGATCCTGCTGCGGACGCACCGAAAGCCAGAGCTCCAGTCAGCATGGTTACGCTCAAGGCTCCGAAGGCGGCGCGCTTGAGGTTGGCGTGAGGGGAAATAGCCATTCTCTTTTCCTTTGTGGTTAAGAGGGGCCGGTTTCGCTCTCGCTCCTCGTCGGCATTAGCGACCATTGTCGCCGACGGATCAACACTCCCCGTATTCATCTGGTTGTCGAGCATCACGGTACGAGGTCGTCGAATCGTTGTACATGAGGCGAATGGCCCGACTCGGCGGGCCTGGGACGGGTCGTAGAACCTATGGCCGCCGCGGAGAGTGGTCGGTATCGTTGATGGGGTGATGCCGCTTCCCCGTCTTCTCCGGTTCGTGGCGTCGGTCGGCGCGTGGGTGCTGCTGGCCGTAATCACCGTCTCGCTGCAGCCGAGCAGCGCGGCGCAACAACTGTCGCCGACCACAACGCTGTTCGAAGCGACTGTCCCGACCGAGGTCCTTTCTCCTCCGACACCGCCGACCACCGTCGGCATGGATGCGCTCGCCATCTCAGACCACCGGGCGCCCACCAGTCCGTGGCAGGTCACCGTCGCCATCGCCAAACCCGAGGTTGCGAGTCCGGAGCTTTACGACGCGCCGCGGGGAGCGCAAGTCTTTTTCTCCGATCCGGTGACGAATCCCAGCTACTTTGGAACTGAGCTCGCCATGCTCGTCGTTGCCGAGCACGCCGGTTGGCTCCAGGTGCAACTCCCGGTGCGTCCGAACGGCACGACCGCTTGGGTCAAGGGCGCCGGCTTCACGACGGAGACGCACACGTTCCACGCCGAGGTGCAGTTGCGCAAACATCGGTTGCGGGTCTGGAACGATGACGAGCTGATCGCCGACACCGCCACGGTTGTCGGCGCGGCGGCGACACCGACTCCACTCGGGCGTTTCTACGTGAATGATCGGATCCCGAAAGCGGATCCGAGCGGCAGCTACGGACCCTGGATTCTCAGCCTGTCGGCCCACAGCGAGGTGCTCGAGACGTTCGCCGATGGTCGCCCGGTCATCGCAATCCACGGCACGAACCGACCGGACCTGTTGGGGACGGATGCCTCGAACGGCTGCGTCCGAATTCCCAACGACATCGTGGCACTCCTCGCCGAACTCGTGCCGCTCGGAACACCGGTCGACATCATCGCCTGAGATCAGCTCACCCCTGTCGAGTGCGCGTCTGCAGTGCCTTGTAAATGATCGGCGTGTCGGTGCACCGGCAATGCGGTGTTGTGTTGGTAGTTGCCGGGGAGATCAGGCGGTCTGCGTCGCTGCTCAGTCGTTGGAAAGGGAATCCATGATTTCTTTGCAGGTGGGGCAGACCGGATAACGCTTGGGATCGCGAGTAGGAATCCAGACCTTCCCGCAGAGGGCCTTGACCGGCGTTCCCTCGATGGTGCTCGGAAGGATCTCGTCCTTCTTCACGTAGTGGGAGAAACGGTCGTGGTCCCCGTCATCCACGGTGGGCTTGACGATCGTTTCCGTGTCGGTAGTGAAGAAGGTCATCTGTCTATTGTTGTCTCTCTAGGTGCCGCTGGCCAGTGTGTTCCAGCGTTCCACAGTCTGATCTGCGGTGAGGCTGCCGATGGACCTGGCGGTGATCCTGTTCTCTCCGTCAAGGTACAGGGCGTAGGGGATCCCGCTTACGCCAGCTGCTTCGGCGGCGGTGTTGGACCCGGAGTCACGCATGACCGTGCCGGGGAAGTTCTGCAGCCACGCTGACGGTGGGTAGTTGGGACGTTCTTCGCTCACTGCGATGGCCACGGCGTAGATGTCCATTCCGTCAGGCTGCATCCCATCGGCGACCAATTCCATGATCAGCTCGACTTCGGCTTGGCAGTGAGAACACCAGTGGGCTAGGTAATAAACCGCCTTCGGGCGGCCATCGGCGCCGACGGTGACTTCGCCACCGTTGAAGTTCGTGCCGGTGATGGCGGGCGCTTTTGTCCCTACCGCAGGGTCGAGAATCGGGTCGGTAAACACCCCGCTGGATCCGCCGGGAGCTACCGAGGCCCCGGTGACGGACACTGCTCCAACCTCGGCGCCGTCAGCAGTGTCCGCATCTGAAGGTGCACCGTCGGCAGCCGGCGATTCGGCGGCGGCTTCACCGGGAGCAGCGTCGCTACCGCAGCTGGCGACGACGAGCATGAATGCGCCCAGGATGAATAAACGGAAAACGACGACGGCTGGTGGGGAGGGGGGCACGATGCCAGTATGGGCGAGTAGCTGTGTCGAATGGTGGCAGGACAACTATCGTCAGCCGGGGCCGTCCGGCCCATGTCTAACCAACGGAGTGAGCACCAATGTTGGAAATCGGTACCCCCGCCCCCGACTTCTCCATCCCCAATCAGGACAACGTCGCTATTTCGATGGCCGATCAGCGCGGGAGCTATGTGTTGCTCTGGTGGTACCCGAAGGCCAGCACACCTGGTTGAACACTCGAGGGCCAAGGCTTGCGTGACAAGTCAAAGGACTTTGAAGACGCCAACTGCGCCGTTCTGGGCATTTCGTTCGACTCTCCAGCCGACAACGCCGCATTCCGCTCGGCGCACGATTTTCCGTTCGATCTTCTCAGCGACGAGGAGCGAACGGTTGGGAATCTGTACATGGCAGTCCGCGATCCCAACAGCTTCACCGACTATCCGAAACGAATCAGTTATCTGATCGATCGGGCGGGAATCATCCAGCGGACCTATGAGGTCCGTGATCCCGGCGGGCACGCTGATGAGGTTCTGGCCGACCTCATCGCATTGCAGCGCTAAGGTTTCTGAGTGTGAAGGCTCGCTTTGCGAAGTGGATTCTACGACGGTGGGGATTCCAGCTCATCGGAGAGCGACCCCACGAGGAACACACGGTAATGATCGCCTCGCCGCACACATCCAACTGGGATTTCCCACTTGCGATGTTGATTGGGTGGGCGCTTGAGCTGAACATGCGCTGGTTGGGAAAGAAGCAGATGTTCGCCCCGGGGGTGGGATGGCTGTGGAAACGGATGGGTGGCATACCGGTCGATCGCAAGTCGGCGGCAACCATCGTCGAGGACATGGTCAATCTCCTCGAGCCTGGCGTTCGGTCCACGATCGTTGTTCCGGTCTCGGGCACCCGCAAGCACACCCCCTACTGGAAATCCGGTTTCTATCGAATTGCACGGGCCGCCAACGTTCCAGTGATCATGGCTTTCATCGACTATGAAAAGAAGACGTGCGGTGTTGGACCCCTCCTTCATCTGACTGGCGACGTCCATCAAGACATGGGCGCAATCAGGGCGTTCTACGCGGACGTGGCGGGGAAGTACCCGGCCGAAGATGGCCCGATACTGCTGCGGGAAGAGGAACAATCGCTTGAATGAGTGGCTGTTCGTCGCACGTTCTTGAGCTGCGTGCATGGGCCGGGACCGGCGATCCTGCTCAATTTCGACGGGCCAGGGTGGCACGGGTCGATCGGCTGCGTATGGTGCAGGAGGGCCCCTTGGGTCGGACGGCCTAGTAGAAACCGGGTGGAAACGCTTCTCTCAGGTAGGGAATTGGGCCCCCTTGTGCCATCCTGAGGGTCTATGACGTTCAAGACAGGCGACCGAGTTGTCTATCCGCATCACGGTGCGGCCATCATTCAAAAGACCGAGGTTGTCGAATTCAACGGTGAGAAGAAGAAGTACTTCGTTCTGCACACTGCGCACGATGATCTTACCGTGCGCGTCCCGGTGGACAAAGTGGAAGAGGTCGGAATGCGGCCTCCCATCAGCATGTCCGACGTGGAAGACCTCTTCGAACTGCTCGCCAAGAAGGACGTTCGGGAGCCCGCAAACTGGAGCCGGCGCTTCAAGAACCACCAGGAGAAGCTGAAGTCTGGCGACGTGTACCAGGTGGCCGAGGTGGTTCGAAATCTTGCCCTGCGTGACAAGAGCAAGGGCCTCTCCGCCGGTGAGAAAACCATGTACTCCAAGGCCCGGAAAGTCCTGGTCAGCGAGTTGTCATTCGCCATGGAACTGAGCGAAGACGACGCGATGGGCAAGGTCGACGAGCAGCTCGTCTAGGGTCGCCCTGCAACCCCTAACGTTCGAGCTGGCTCCCGGGGTCTATTGCCTTTGCGCGCCGGAACCCGAGTTCGGCAACGCTAATCAGGGTCTGGTCATCGACGGCGACGGGCTTTCGGTCATCGACACGCTCGCTACCCCGGCTTTGGCCTCGGAGGCCGATGCCGAGGTCCGAGACCTTACCGCTGAACTGGGACTTCGTCTGAAGCGCGTGGTGTTGACCTCGTCGCGGATCCCTTTCACGGGAGGCTCCAGTGTCTTTTGGCGGGCCGGTTTCTACGGCAGTGAGGCGGTGAGCGACCAGCTCGACGAGCCAGTCAATCCCCAGGTGCTCGCCCGCCTCATGCCACAGCATGCTGCGGCTTTCGACCGTGAGTTCGAGACGCGGCCGGTCACGCATACGATTTCTGAGATGGCCAGGCTGACCGAGGCCGCTCTCGTCCATCTTCTGCCAGGGGAAGGGCCAATGAACACGGTGGTGCAGGTGCCCGCCGCCGACGTCGTCTTTCTCGGGGCCCTGGGGAGTTTCGGGGTGACGCCGCTGGCATTCGACGGTGATCCTGCGGCATGGGCGGCTTCGCTCGAGCGGGCGGCGTCGCTCGGTTCGATGCTGGTGCCTGGCCACGGCATGCCTGGTGGGGAGCGGGAGATCGAGATGCAGAGTAACTACCTTCTCGCTTGCGTTGCCGCCAAGGGCGACCCGTCCGCCATCGGACCGGGACCGTGGGATACATGGACGGATCGCCGATTCGATGAGGTGAACGTGGAACGGGCCTTCCGACTGGCTCACGGCGACACTTCGACACCCGACGCCATGTACCGCCTCCTCGGGCTCGGTTAGGCGGCGTGGGTCAGTTAGGTGAAGTGAGTAGGGATGAGGGACGCTAAATGGTCGTGAAATGGACCGGGTAGTTACCCCCCGGTACCCTTGCGATGGTGAGCGACTACACCCCACCACTCAAAGACATCAACTTCATCCTCGAGCACATCGCCGGTGTCCACGAGTTGGCCGCTCTCGATCGGTTCTCCGAGTCCTTCGATGCTTCCATGGTGGAACCGGTCCTGGAAGAGGTTGGCCGGTTCATGGCCGAAGTCGTTGCTCCAACCAATGTGGACGGCGATACCACCATGACCAAGTGGGTTGACGGCGAGGTCATCACCCCCGACAGTTTCAAGGCGGCATACAGCCAATATGTGGCTACTGGGTTCGGGTCGATCCCCTTCGATCCCACCTACGGCGGAGGCGGCTTCCCCTGGACGGTCGGTGTTGCCATTCAGGAACTTCTCACCAGCTCGAACATGGCGTTCAGCCTGTGCCCTTTGTTGACCCAGGGCGCAATCGACGCCATCGAGCACCATGCCGACGATGCCATGAAGGCCGCCTACTTGCCCAAAATGCTCACCGGCCAGTGGAGTGGCACCATGAACCTGTCCGAGCCCCAGGCCGGATCAGATGTGGGCGCGGTGGCAACCAAAGCCGAGCCGGTTGGCGACGGGAGCTACAAGATCACCGGCCAGAAGATCTGGATCACCTTCGGCGACCACGACATGGCCGAGAACATCATTCACCTCGTGTTGGCTCGCACGCCGGGGGCACCTCCGGGAACCAAGGGCATCACCATGTTCATGGTGCCCAAGTTCCTCTTGGACACCCAGGGCAATCCGGGGGAGAAGAATGACGTGGCGTGCGTCTCGATCGAACACAAACTCGGGATCCATGGCAGCCCCACCTGCGTTCTGAGCTTCGGAGACAATGGCGGGGCGATTGGCTGGCCTATTGGAGATGAGTTGACCGGGATGCGAAACATGTTCACCATGATGAACAACGCCCGCCTGTCGGTTGGCTTGCAGGGCCTGGCGCTGGCCGAACGGGCCTACCAGGGCAGCCTGGCCTACGCCCAGGAACGACGCCAGGGTACGGCGGTCGGGGCGAAGCGTGGTGTACAGAGCCCGATCATTGAACACGCCGACGTGCGTCGCCTTCTCATGACGCAGCGGTCGTGGATCGACGCCATGCGCTGCCTCATCTACACCAATGCTGCAACGATCGACCGCAGCAAGGCGCTCTCCGGAGACGAAGCTGAACACGCCCGGGAGCTCGCGGACCTACTCATCCCTCTGTCCAAGTCGCTCTGTACCGATCTCGGCAACGAGCTCACCAGTCTGGCGATGCAGGTCTTCGGCGGCATGGGCTACGTTGAGGAAACCGGGGCTGCTCAGCACTATCGCGATATCCGAATCGGTGCCATCTACGAGGGCACCAACGGGATTCAGGCCGCCGATCTCGTGGGTCGCAAACTGCCGATGCGGGGCGGGGGAGTGGTGATGGACCACCTCGCTGCTCTCGACGTGAAAGCCAAACAGCTTGCCGCATTCGATGGCATGGCGTCGTTCGCCGAGAATCTTGAACGCTCCGTGGCCACGGCTCGCAACGCCACCAGCTGGCTCTTGGAGCACGGCGCTGCCGACGTCAACGCGACCCTGGCCGCGTCATCGCCATATTTGCGGATGCTGGGTACGGTTGTTTGCGGCGGGCTCATGGCCGATCTGGCCATGAAGGCTGACAACAGTTCCGATGCCGAGTTCGCAGAAGCGAAAAAGGTGTCCGCTCGATTCTTCGGTGAACAGATCCTCCCGACCGCAAACGGTTTGCTCGGTGCGGTGACCGCCGGCCCCGCCGACCTGTTTGCCCTCACCGCCAAGCAGCTGGCGTAGCTGACGATCGCCAGCCCTCTCTGACCGGTGGGTTAGGGATGGACCTCGGATGGATCGATGTCGCTGTCATCGTCTACGTCAAGGTCGCTGGGTTCGATGTCGGCCGCCAGAGCTGGCCGGCGTCGCATCGACCAGAACCAGGCGAGCCCGATGATCACGGCGAGGCCACTGATCCAGTGATTCACGCGGATGCCGAGGATTTCGTTTGCGGCGTCGGTTCTGAGGGTTTCGACGAGGAACCGCAGGGTTCCATATCCGGCGATCCAGAGGGGGAAGATCTGCCCTCGTTTTAGCGAACCTCTCCGGTCCAGAAAGATCAGCCCACCGGCTAATGAAATATTCAGCAGGCCCTCGTAGAGAAAGGCGGGGTGGAACGTGGCGAATTCGGCGTATTTGGCGGGCCGAAATATCGGATCTACTTCTACAGCCCACGGCAGGGTGGATGGTCCGCCGAAGATTTCTTGGTTGAACCAGTTGCCGAGCCGCCCGATCGCCTGAGCAACCGGGACCCCGGGAATCACTGCGTCGCTGAAGCTCCAGAACCGGTCACCGGTGATCCCGCGCCGGTGGGCCTGCCACGCCCCGGCCGATAGTCCTACCAGGAGACCCCCGGGGATGCCGAGGCCGCCGTTCCAGATCTTCAACGCATCGATTGGGGCGAGAGCGCCATCAGACCCGAAGTAGGTAGGCCAGTCGGTGATCACGTGATAGAGGCGAGCCCCCACCAGACCGGCCGGAACTCCGACGGTGGCAATGGAGGTGATGTCATCGGCATCGCCCCCTCGCGCCGCCCATCGTCGTCGCCCCATCTCCACTGCAGCCAGAACGCCGAGCGCGATCATCAGACCGTAATAGTTGAACGTCAGCGGCCCCAGGCTGAGGGTGTTGCCCGGCGGGGCCGGGATCGATGCCAGCAGGTGGTGGGCCGGTGAAATACTCACGCAATCGGAACCGTGGTTCGCCGGATATCTAGTCCCATTTCCACAAAGTTCTCGATGGGATGGTTGTAGCCACGATCGAGGTGATGGGTGCCGGTGAGGGTTGTGCTCCCGTTGGCGGCAGCTGCGGCCAACACATATGCAAAGCCGCCGCGAATGTCAGGCACCACCACATCGCATCCCTTCAGGTCGGACTTGCCGTGGACCACCACCGAGCAGGGGGTGGCTGACCCCACAAAACGGTGTTCGATGCTTCCCAGCGCCGTGGTGTACATCTCGATGCTGGCGCCCATGTCTTTCAGTGCCGGGACATAGGTGAAGCGGTTCTCATAGACCGTTTCGTACATGACCGAAAGACCGTCGCACTGCGTGAACAACGCCACCATGGGCGATTGCCAGTCGGTCATGAAGCCAGGATGGGTGTCGGTCTCCACCGCCGCGGGTCGGAGTTGGTCGGCCCACGCAGACACCGACGCGTCGGAGATCTCGAACTGGGCGCCCATGCCATAGAGTGTGGAGATAGCCGTGACGAGGCGATCCTGGCTGCAGCCGTGCACCGTTACTCGGCCCCCGGTGATAAGTCCCGCCACCAGGTAGCTGAACGCTTCGATGCGGTCACCTTTGAGTTTGTGGGTTGCTCCAGTAAGCGATTCCACTCCGTCGATTATGTAGCGACGGTTGGGGCGCATCTCGATCCGAGCGCCCATTCGTTGGAGGAACAGGGCCAACTCGATGATCTCTGGCTCCGTGGCGGCGCCATCTAGCACGGTCCGACCTTCGGCCAGGACGGCGCTGAGAAGCACAGTCTCGGTTGCGCCGACCGACGGGTACGGAAGCTTGATGTGGGCGCCCTTAAGGCGGGTGGCCTTGGCTTCCAAACCCTCGCTAGTGATGGTGATTTCAGCGCCCATCTTCGTGAGGGCATCCACGTGGAAGTTGACCGGGCGCGAGCCGATGTCGTCGCCACCGACCAGCGGGACGAACGCTTCACCTACGGCGTGTAGCAGCGGGCCGATCATGAGAATGGGAATACGGTTCATCCCGCTGAAGCGGAGCGGTACCCGGCTGGAAGTCAGGCTGGAGGGGTCGACGGTGACCCGATTGTCGGAGTGTTCGACCTCGCAACCAAGGCTGCGCAACATATTGATCGTGATCTCAACATCGCCGATGTCTGGCACGTTGTCGATCGTGGAGGGGGATCGGCCCAGCATCGAGGCCACCAGATGTTTGGTGACGGCATTCTTGGAGCCACGAACTTGCACGTCCCCGGTGAGCGGCCCGGTGGGATTCACGACCCAGGCGGCGGTGTCGGTGACAGAGGGGTCCAGGGGTGAGGTGCTCAAGCGAGGGGTGCTCCCAACAGGATCGGCGGAGGTCTTTGGAGGCGTGTAAGCGGAAGCCATTGCGCCCAACGCTAGTGGCAACCAGGGTTGCGGCGGTGGAGCCATTTTTACTCAATCGCCTATGGCCCGACGCTCTGGCCACGCCACGGTCTGGGGAGTGCTGACCTAGGCCGGTAGACCGAGACGGATCATTTGGTCTCGGAGCGGGCTGAGGCCGTCCAGGAGATCGGTCAAGCGTCGCACGGGATGAAGCGGCCCCATGTTGGAGGCGGAAGTGATGTACTTCATTGTGATCAGTTCGGCCATGTCGAATGCGACGCTGTAGAGCGCCATGCGTTCCATGAGGCGTGGGTGGCTGAAGAGACTGGGGTAGTCCTCGGCCAGCCAACCTGGAGCTTCATCGAAATCGAGTGATGAGAGCGTGGACGCTATGTCCGGGGGTAGGTGGGCTTCGGGGAAGCGAAAGAACCTGAACAGAACGTCGAGCTCGAGATCCGCTGGTGCACCGCGCGACCATTCGAAGTCCAACAGCGCACTGAGGCTCCCTTCATGAATCATCACGTTCTCGAAGCTCAGGTCGCCGTGGATCAGGGTCCGCTGGTGGTAGTCGTTGAGAGCGTCCCCGTGATCGTTCACCATCTCGGCGAGATCGTCGAGCATGACCCGATCCACCTGGCGCCGTGCGATCAACTGTTCGATCGCCATCAAAATGGGGACCACTGGCGAAACGGCCGCTGGATCAAGAAGATGGGGCGTGCCGACCATCTTGGTTGCAACGTGGGGCGTGGCCACCGAATGCAATTGGCGTAGAGCCGCGGCCAGTTCCTGGATGAACTTGCGTCTGGCGTCGCGATCCATCTGCGGCCAGCGGCGGGAAACCGCAATGCCGGGCTTGCGTTCTACAACGACGAAATCGAAGCCGGTTCCGCCGGAATACCCCATCACTTTGGGGGCCCATGGCTCGGGAGGCAAAGCGGTGCACAGTTGCCCTTCGCGGCCAAGGCGCTGATCGGGGCGTGGGTTGATCCGGACCACGTGGGTATCGGAGACGTGGACCTCATTGCGGGTCGAGGCGGCGCGGATCAGCGGCGAGGACACGTCGAAGCCGAGACCCTGGAGCGCACGTCTGGCTCTGGTCTTGGCAATGCGCAGATCAGCGGAACCCATGATTCCCTCTATCGGCGCCCTTTTGGGTCGGGTGAAGAAGACTCTTGGACTCCGCCAATTCTCTTAGTGTCTATTCGCCGTGAAAGACCATTTCGTTGAAGGCTGCCCACCGCTCGACGGCCCAAGATCCGAAGGCGGTATCGGTGAGAACAACCGCGCGGCTGCCCGAGGCGGGATCCAACCAGAGGAAGGTCCCGGCCGCTCCGAAATGCCCGACCGTCTCCGGCGACTGGGAGGGGCCGGTCCAATGGGGCCGTTTGTGGCCGCGGATCTCCAGCCCGAGCCCCCACGGGTTTGGTCGCTGCATTCCGTAACCCGGGAGAATGCCGGACAGTTCGCCGAAGGCCGGTAATATCAGCTGGGCCCGGGTTTGGGCGCTGATGAGTTGGGGTTCCTGCAGCTCGCCGAGGAACTTCATGAGGTCGATGGCGGAACTCACGGCGCCGTGGGCTGGCGAGCCTTCCAAAGTGGAATTGTTCATTCCTAGGGGCTCGAACACCGCTTCCCGTAGATACTCCGCAACGGCGAATCCGGAGCTGGCGGTCAGGGCCTCGCCGAGCACTTCGAATCCGGCGTTGGAGTAGATCCGTCGCTGAGCGGGCGGGATCACCGGGTCGCCCGCTTCGGGTCCCAGGCCCGAGGCATGGGCCAATAGATGGGCGACGGTTGAGCCCGCCGGACCTAACGGGCGTTCGAGCGGAAGAGTTCCTTCCTCGGCTGCGACCAGGACTGCATAGGCGAAAAGTGGTTTGGTGACCGAAGCCAATTGGAACCGATCATGCAGGGAGCCGAACGTGGAGCGGCTGCCGTCGGCCCGCACCCAAATGGCGGCGCACTGATCCACGGGCCACTGGGCGAGAAGCGTAGCTGGATCGTCGTCCACAGGCCGGGAACCGTTGCTCACAGGTTCAATGATTCCACCAGATGGGCTGCTTTGCACAGGTCGGCCACCTCGATCGGATCATCGAAGCTGGGCACCAGGACCGAGCCAATGGCGGCATTGGAACCGGCCAATCCGGGGAGAATCGACACCGGACCGAGCAGTTGGCCAGGAACAGCATGGTCGGCCAAGCGAGCCGCAAGGTTCACTGACGAACCGATGTAATCGTCGCCTTCGAAGAAAATCACGTCGCCGGTGGTGACCCCGCCGTGCACCTGAAGAAGCCCTTTGCTCCGCACACGGTGCATCACCCGGAGCAGGACGGCAATGACGCTGGCGGCGTTACTGCCACCGAACATGGCGCCGTCGCCCAGCCATTTGGCCACCCGGACTCCTCCACCGGAACCGGTATGGCGCACAATGGACCGGAAGATGGCAAGTTGCTCGACCGCCGCGTCATCTCCGCACTCGTTTGAAAACTTCGTGAAGCCCGAGAGATCGAGAAAGCCCACCGTGCGGCGGACTCGGAAGGCCGATTGCTGCGGAGAGGAAAACGAGGTCGACACGGCGGCAAGAGTACCGGGTGAAGTTTGGCCTGTCCTGATTCTTGTCCAACGGGTGCACGCACCGCGATTTCCGAAATGGCCGCCGTGATCTCACGATCTCACCCCCTGTATGTCAGCGTTGTCGTTCGCAGCCCGTTACGCTTGTGACTACGAAATTCAAGCCGACAGGACATCCATGACCCGATTTGCCGATCTTGGGGTCGCTGCACCGGTTGTTTCCGCCCTCGCCGAACGAGGCATCGAATCCGCATTCGCCATCCAGGAACTCGCAATCCCTGATGCGCTTGCCGGGCGAGACGTTTGCGGCAAGGCTGAAACCGGTTCAGGAAAGACCCTCGCCTTCGGAATCCCCACCGTACAAGCGCTGGCGGAAGCCACCCGCGGGACACTCCACGCCCTCATCCTCGTACCTACCCGTGAACTGGCCACCCAGGTCACCGAAGAACTTGATCCCTTGGCCAAAGCTCTCGATCTGCAGATAATGGCGGTCTACGGCGGGGCCGACATGGACAAGCAGATCAATCGTTTCAAAGCGGGCGTCGAGATCATGGTGGCCACGCCGGGGCGACTCATCGACCTGTTGGATCGCGGCGCTGTCAGCGTCAACGACGTGATGTGTGTGGTCGTCGACGAGGCTGACCGAATGGCGGACATGGGGTTCTTGCCCCAGGTCGAATGGGTTCTTCGGCGCGTCGAAGGGAAGCATCAAACACTGCTCTTCTCGGCCACTCTTGATGGCGCGGTCGGTTCGCTTATTACCCGGTATCAGACCGACCCCGTTCACCACGAGGTCGAAACCGACGAGGTCACCGTGGACAACATGACCCATCGGTTCGTTGCCGTCCATCAGATGGATCAGCCCAAAGTGGTGGCCGCAATCGCTAGCTCAGTGAAACGTACGATCGCCTTCTGTAACACGAAACGGGCGTGCGACAAGTTGGCTGGGCAGCTTGCCGATCTCGGCGTCTCCGCTCAGGCGATTCATGGCGATCTCCGGCAGCGGCATCGGGAGAAGGCATTGGACTCCTTTTCCAAGGGAGCGATCAGCGTTCTCGTCGCCACCGACGTTGCCGCCCGAGGCATCCACGTAGACGATGTAGAGATCGTCATCCATATCGACCCGCCCGATGACCACAAGACCTACCTGCACCGATCTGGACGGACAGCTCGGGCTGGTGATGAGGGTTTGGCGGTCTCGCTGGTTCGTTGGAACGAGGAACTCCAAGTGAAGCGCATTCAAAAACGCCTCGGTCTCGAGATGCCCATCGTCGAGATGTTCTCCAACGACCCCAGGTTGCTCGATCTCGGCAACTGGGATCCCTCCAGCTGAGCCCCGGGTGGGCATGGCCAACGATCCCTAGTGCGCCCTGCGGACCAGTGGTGAGGCTCTTATCGTGAGTAGCGTGCGCCCCGACATCGACTGGCTGAACTATGCCGCCGCCGTTGGCGTTGACGGGATTGCTGGCCTCGTTCTCGATGCCTGTGCAAATGAGGGCGGCGTTGGTTCTGCTTCTCACCAAGGGGTTTTGCTGCCCGAACCAACCGGAGGCTGGGCAAATCCCCGCTTGTTGGGTTGGGTGCACGAATGGATGACGAGCGCCACCGATCGTGACGACCGCGGGGCCTACTACACCCCGCCAGATTTCGCCGCCGATGTTGTAGACGCAGCGCTACGGCCAGCCGCCGGATCGGCGTTCGGGATCCCGGGTTTCACCGTGGACCCCGCTTGCGGCGGGGGAGTGTTCCTCCTCGAGGTACTGGACCGCCTGGTGGCCAGTGGTGTGGATCCGGCTGAGGCGGTTGGTGCTGTCGCGGGTTTGGAGATCGATCCCGGTGCTGCCCGAGCGGCTCGTTTGGCCATTCAGGCGTGGCAGCTGTGTCACGGTCTCCACCCCGTCCGACCACCCCAGATCGTCGTAGCCGATGCCTTGGGTCGCTGGCCGCGCGCTTGGCCCGAGCCGCAGCTGGTGGTGGGGAACCCTCCCTTTGCCAGTCCCATGAAGTCCGGCTCTGTACCGGCGGAGGCGGCGGCGTACCGGAACCACCATTCCGAGGTGCTCGGCCCTTACGCCGATCTGGCGGCGATCCATCTCTGGCGCGCCAGCCAGGCCCTTGCCGATGGCGGGCGGCTGGCCTTTGTGGCCCCGGTTTCCATCATCAACGCTCGCGATACCGGACTATTGTGGAAACGTTTGGAGACCCAGGCCGATGCGGTTCGGGTTCTGATCCCTGCGTCCAATCCGTTCGAGGCTTCTATTCGAGTGTTTGTTCCCGTGCTGGAGATGCGTCGAGAAGCTCGGTCAGACCGTCGATCGCTGGCGGCGGCGGTGGGGGGAGCGATCGGCGTGCCGCCGGTCGAACTACCGCTCGAAACACCAACGCTGGCAACGATCGCCAGCGCAACGAGCGGTTTTCGGGACGAGTTTTATGGTCTCGCCGAGTTTGCCGCCGAGGAGTCTCAGGCCAAGTCGGCCCATTCTGTGCGAAAGCTGGTGAACGTGGGCTCCATCGATCCGTTGCACTGCTCATGGGGTCAAGCGCCTGCCCGTTTTGCCAAGACACGCTGGGAGCGCCCGGTGGTCAACGCATCGAAACTCAGCGGCAAGGTCGCTGCTTTCGTCGACCGGCAGAATCGTCCGAAAGTGTTGGTGGCTACCCAAAGCAGTGTTCTGGAACCAGTGGTAGATTCCGTTGGTGATCTAGTGGGTATCACCCCCACGCTGATCGTTACGACCGACCAACCCTCTCACGTAGCAGCCATGCTGCTTGCCCCTCCCGTTGTGGCAATTGCCGCCCAGCGTTGGTATGGCACGGGACTCACCGAAACGGCGTTACGACCCACGGCATCCACCTTGGTGGAGTTACCCCTCCCGCTGGAGCGGGATTTGTGGGACCAGGCGGCGGCGCTTGTGGAACGAAACACCCACCCCATCGACGGTAATCAACCAGCCCCATCGACAGCGACGCTTAGGGAAATCGCGGAGCTCATGAACCGGGCCTACGGGTCGGACACCGACGTCCTGCAATGGTGGCTGGAGCGTGCGGGTTTGACCGGCCCCTGAGACACTCCTTCCCGGAGTGTGCCCCGGTCTTCTACACTGCCCATATGTCCGAGGGCTACCCCCAGCAGCGGCCACCGTCGGCGCTTCCACCGATCGCGCCCAGCGGTGGTTGGCGGCCTACCGATCCGCCCGGCCACCGTCAGTTTGCGCAGGTCTGCTCCAACCGATGCTTCGTGCTGGAGTTCGGCGGCGTTCTCGACAACATCACTCTGGCCTATGAGACCTGGGGGGAGCTGGACGCCACGGGAACCAACGCCGTCTTGGTCTGTCATGCACTCACCGGCGATGCCCATGCGGCGGGCGCCTCTGGGCCTGGACATGCCACCGATGGATGGTGGAACGACATGATCGGACCCGGCCGGCCCCTGGACACCGATCGTTACTTCGTGGTTTGTGTAAACGTGCTGGGCGGATGCCAAGGGTCCACGGGCCCTATGAGTGCTCACACCACTGACGGCCAACCGTACGGAGCGCGCTTCCCCCTTATCAGTATTCGAGACATCGTTCGGACCCAGGCCATGCTGGCGGACCATCTCGGGGTGAGTACGTGGATGGCGGTAGTTGGCGGTTCCATGGGTGGAATGCAGGCGTTGGAGTGGGCGGCGATGTATCCGCGCCGGGTCTCGTCGCTGGTGTGCATAGCAACCTCAGCCCGAGCTTCGGCCCAACAGATCGCGTGGAGCCAAACCGGACGACTGGCGATCATCAACGATCCGCACTGGAACGGGGGCGACTATTACCACGCCGCTCCCGGTGAGGGTCCCCACGAAGGCCTGATGCTGGCTCGGCGAATCGCCCAGATTCACTACCGCAGCGACGCATCACTGGAGCGGCGGTTCTCACGGGCAACCAAGGATGCTCTCGACCACTTTCAGCCGTGGGATCAGTTTCAGGTGGAAAGCTATCTGGACCATCACGGTCGCAAACTGGCTCAGCGTTTCGATGCCAACAGTTACTTGGTGCTGAACCGGGCCATGGACATGCACGATCTCGGGCGAGGTCGAGGTGGGTTGGAAGCCGCCCTCGCCCGTATCACCTGCCCCACGTTGGTGGTGAGTATCGACTCCGATGACCTCTACACGCCGCGTCAACAAATAGAACTCCGTGACGGTTTGCGGGCGGTCGGCACGCCAACCGAGTACGGAGAGATCATTTCGATCCACGGGCACGACGGTTTCCTCATCGAGTTCGATCAGTTGGGGCCCATGGTGGATGACTTCGTGACCGACCACTTCAAGATGCGGTGATTCGTCCCGCTTCCGGCTCGATGGAGAAACGATTGCTGGATGCGCAGTGCCTGAGGGCGTAGAGATCGAGATGTATCGCCGCTCCGCTGAGTCGGTGGTCGGCCGAATAATCCAGCGTGTGGTAGCTCCTGACGCCTACTACATCAAGGGTGGCCTGTCCCCGGCCCAGCTCACCGAGGTGTTGGTGGGGCGAACCGTTACTGGAACCGACCGGATCGGCAAGCTTCTGTTGCTTGAGCTGGACCACGAGCGGCACGCTCTCGGTTTGCGGTTCGGGATGTCCGGCCGGATCGTGGTGGATGAAGATGCCGTTATCGAAACCCTGCAGTATTCGTCGGGACGGGATGACCCCGCATGGGACCGTTTCGCTTTGCACTTCAGTGCGCCCGGCGGCACTCTGCGGATCAACGACCCCCGGCGGCTCGGGGGAGTGGAGCTAGCCCCCGACGTCACGAGGTTGGGTATCGACCTTTTTCGGGCCACCCCCGCGGTGGTTCGGGATCGGGTTGTTCCCAGTTCGGTGACGCTGAAGGCCCGCTTACTCGATCAAGGGGCGATCGCCGGAATCGGAAACCTGCTGGCCGACGAGATTCTGTGGCGGGCCGGCCTGGATCCGGCGCGCCCGGCCAACTCCCTCACTTCCGCGGAGACCGCCCGGCTAAGCCGTCTGATCCGCTCGGTCGCCAGCCAGATGTTGGCGAAGGGCGGCTCACATAAGGGTCGTCTCCAGCCTGCCCGGGAACGGGGTGGGCGGTGTCCCAAGGACCAGACGCCGCTGGAGCGACGCACTATTGCGGGTCGGACGTCCTACTCCTGCCCACTCCATCAGGTGTAGAATCAACCCAATGCACGTTGCACTTGTCCTGGCACAGATCGATGCCACCCGGCGAACCATTACCGCCATCGTCTTCGCTCTGTTGGCGGTTGCTGCGGCGTTAGCCCTGCTCACAGCATGGTATTGGCGAATCACTGACCCTCGCCGCCAGGGCGGTCCTAAGCGGACGCCCCCACCCCGGCGCCGTCGCGCCGATCGTGGCTCGCCCCCAGAAGTTGATCCTTCCCCCGGCGGCGCTACAGCAATTCCCACTTCGGTTGGGGCCCCGCCGCTGACAGCGCCCGGGAAGGACCAGACCCGAGTGATGGACCGCAACGCCATCCTCGATGGCCCGCAGGCTCCCGAGGCCCGAGGCAGCACAAGCGCGCCGATCATCCATCAACCACCCGTCTCGCCAGCCAGTGCGCCTGAGGCCAATATCGACCCGCCCGAGGCCACCATCGATCTGCGCGAACCCGACCTGCGCGAACCCGACCGGCGCGAGTCCGACCGGCGTGAGACAACCCCGCCGTCTCCTTCCGACCACACCCCCATTCGGGGCCGGGTGGGTTCTGGCGCCCACGATGAGGGACTGAGCCTCGAAGAATGGCTGGCGTCGGGGGAGGAAGACTGATGGATCAGCTTGATCTCGACGCCATCATCGAGCGCTATCAAGAGCGAGCTACTGCGGTCAAACGACGCAACCTGCCCCCCGTAGGCGGCGACGAGCGCAAGGCATTCATCAAACAGGCCGAGCAGGACTTCTTGGACTACTCACTCATCGCCGATTCCACTGCCACACTCCAGGACGGCATCCTCACGTTCACGGTGGATCTGCGCAGCAGTTGAAAACGGCAAAGGCCCGGCGGCTTTCGCCTACCGGGCCTTTGTTCAGAGCGGACGACCGGATTCGAACCGGCGACCTTCTCGTTGGCAACGAGATGCTCTACCAGCTGAGCTACATCCGCTTGAAGGATCCAGCATAGCGCGCCTCGATGATCGGTTACGAGGGTTTTGGGAAGAGCTTTCCCGCCAATTTTCTACGATGGACACGGTTCTGGACGCTCTACTTCGCCGATCTTACCGATTCGCATTGCGGCAACGGTCGACTCCCCATTTTCTGTTCCCAGATCGAAGATCAGTCGATAGTTGGCATCCACGGCTTCGTTTGGTTCAAAGACCAATTGCGTGAGGTCAGTGTCAGGGTCCACCCGTTCCACGAGCTGATTCCCGTAGGCAGCGCGAACCGCATCGGCGGTTGAGCCGATACCAACGTTGGAGATGGTGAGCTGATTGCGGGTTGTGGCGGCTGCCCGGAGAATCATCGGGTCGGCCTCGGCCGCAGCTAGCGACAGGAGGGGGGAGTGGGGGTCACCGGCGATCCATCCCAGTGAGCACTTTGCCCCCCGTGTCATGACCACGATGGGGAGGCCGAGCGCGTCTTCGGCCTCGGACACCCTTTGACCGGGGCGGACGCCGCCGAAGGAGCGCAGCGAGACCGTTGCGGAACCGAAGCTTTCCTCGGGTGCGGCGATCAGAATCGTGGGCACCGAGTCCAGACTCGTGACGAATGCATGCAACCCTGGTGTGAGTACCTCACCCACCGTCTCGGGGGGGACTACCGATCGTTGGGGCGGCACTCGGAGCTCCCGAGTACCCCACTCCACCGTGACATCGGTGTCGGTGAGGTTGGAGAATCTGATCATGCCGGTGGTACTGACCGCACAGGGGCTTTGGGCCTGAATATCTTCCACCAATGGCACGATGACAATCTCACCCGGAGCGCTGCAAGCGCCGGGATCGGCCCCGGGGACCGTGGTGGTGGTTTGCTGTTCTGGAGTAGTGGTTGTGGTGGCCTCGGGGATCGTGGTGACCAGGGAAGAAACCGAGCCGTTAATCGAGACCACGATCTGCCCTTCTTCGGGAGGAGTGCAGGCTGTAAGGGCAAGCAGGATGATTGCGGCGATGGGCAACATGGCTGCTGCTCGCCGGGAAAGTATCCGCACCCGGTCAGTATCGCAGGAATACCCCAGTTCTCGGGGACACCCTGGTCTGGGGTTGGCAAGGGGGGCCGATGGCCAGATTAAGGGCCGAGCAGGTAGTTTTGAGCGGTGACCACGTGCGGTAACTGTGGGGCGCAAGAGTTTGGTCGGTTCTGCTCTCAATGTGGAGTGGCGATCTCCACCGCCTCCAGCTCGACCCCTCGCATCTTTGGCGCGGAGCTTCACGTAGCGAGCGAATCCGAGTCGGTCCATGCCGGTTCGGGGCGGCGCAGGGTTTTCGTTCTTCTAGCTCTCCTGGGCGTGTTGACGATTGGGATTTCGGTCTTCACGAGGTCTGACGACAAGCCATCCACAGGCGATGGCGGCGAAGCACTGCTGAAGGAGGACGGCGATCAGATTCGTTCTCAACCCACCACCAGCGCCGTCCCTCGCACAACCTCGGCCCCCGGGGACACATCTCAGCTCAGTCCGCCGGAGACCGATGATCCGTCAGGATTCTGGTTGGGCGAACAAGCGGGCTGGTATGCATTGGTCTCCACCACCGATGGTCTGATGCGTATAGATCTGGATACCGGCGAAGTGGCGGCTATGAATAGCGAGCTTGCACCGTTGGTCAACACCGGCGGATACGTGGTGTTTCGGGACCGGTTCGGCGGACTCTACACCGTCGAGTCCGATACGGCTGTCCAACCTTTCACCGATGAGTTGCTGCCGATTTCGGACAAACAGTACTCACGTGCGTCGCTCGCTCTGGTGAGTTCGGATCCTTCCCGCGTCTGGCTCTCGGAGATGTATGGCAGCGGCGAGATCTTCGAAATTGACCTGTTTTCCGGCGAGGAGCTGACGCATCGGGATCGAAGCAATGGCGAAATGGAGTTTTGGTTTGGGCCGGGGGCAATCACCGGCCGTTTCGTTTCTCCGATCGGCGGTGGGATCTTTGAGATGCAACCCGACGGATCCTACCTTCGGCGAACCGACGGCTTCCTGCAGGCTGAGGGTTACCGGCGAATGCTCGTCTCCACTTGCGATGAGGTAATGGTCTGTTCGTCGAAGTGGATCGACTCCGAGACGCTGGAACCTCTCACGCATCTGTTTGCGCCCGAAGGCAGGTACTACGGTAGTTCGTTCTTTCTGGCGCAGGGACGGGTGATCGACGGCGGCACCGGTGGCCTTCTTGACATCGAGACCGGTGAGGAAATACGGCTCCGAGGGCGGGAGTTGGAGGCGTTCTATGAGGGGCGAGCGGCGATTACGCCCGATGTCCGTTTCATTGTGTCGCTGCATGGATCGGGGCGAACCGTCAAATCGTTTGCGACCGGCATTAGCAAGGACCTGCCACCCGTAGTCGTCCACACTGGTGCACGGATCGTCTTCGTGCCGAAACCCGCCACGGACAGCCCCGAGGTTCGCTAAGCTACGAACCTCTCCTGCGCGGATGCCCGAGCGGCCTAAGGGAGCGGCCTGCAAAGCCGTGATTCGCGGGTTCAAATCCCGCTCCGCGCTCTTCTGTTTGATTTCGCTCGCCTGGGCTCGTTCCTCGCCGGAGGGTCGCTTCATGCTCGCTTCGCTCGACCAGAACGGCAAGCGGTGCGAGCTGCTCCGTCCCTCCGCAGCCTCACGTGAACTTCTGTTTGATTGCGCTCGCCTGGGCTCGTTCCTCGCCGGAGGGTCGCTCCATGCTCGCTTCGCTCGACCAGAACGGCAAGCGGTGCGAGCTGCTCCGTGCTCTGATTCCCTCTGGGGGGCGTTCAGACGGCACGCTGCCTTTGCCTTCGGCCTCCAACAGATTTTCAGTGTTTCAGGGCGTGACTGCTTCGGACTCTCTTGGCCGCAGGAAGTTCCGGCGGTCAGGTTATCTGCATGGGTTTCGTGCCTCTCAGTTGCCGATCTGGGTCGGCCGGAGTCGAAGCTAATGTGAGCTTGATCCCTCCTCGATCGCGGCGATCGAAGATTTGGGAAACAGGGTGTGACAGAGCAGGTTGAGGAATGAACGGACTCGGACAAGGAAGCCAAGAAACCAGCAACTGGACCGAGCTGCATGATGGCTGGCAGGTCGCCTTCGGCGAGGCCTGGCTCTCTTTTCGTGGAGGAAACTACGGCATCGGGGCGGCGCTCGTCGACGCAGATCGGCGGGTTGTGGCGAGCGGCCGCAACATGGTTGCGAGCGCTTCGAGTGAGCAGCGGCTCAGCGGCAACTACATGGCACACGCCGAAATGAACCTCTTCGCCGGGATGTCAACCTATGACGCCGCTGGCTTCCACCTTCTGTCCACGCTCCAGCCTTGCCTCATGTGCGCGGCTACTGCGCTCTTCCTCAACGTAGGTTCGATCTCCTACGCAGCCGACGATGAGTTTTTCCTCAACCTCGACGACCTCTGGCAGCATCACCCGTACACAAAACCACGCGCCGTGCCAACGACCAAGGCGTTCACGGGGCCATTGGACTGGTTCGCGCGCCTGCTACCGATGTCGCACACAATGGCGACCCTGCCCAACAGTCCACAGGCGACAGCCGCCCGCATCGCTCACCCCAAGCTCGCTGCTCTTGCCGCCGATCGGGACTTCATCGACTCGCTGAGAAGGTCCGAATCGCCACGTGACGCGATGGATTTCGCGCTCACCCGGCTCACACCCTGACGCGGCCTGCCACGAACCGGATACCGACAAACAATGCGGCATTGTTGCCGATTCGATAACAGGCGAGTGGGCCGTACAGGACTTGAACCTGTGACCTCTTCCGTGTCGAGGAAGCGCTCTAGCCAACTGAGCTAACGGCCCTTACGGCGGCTTACGTTACCCCAATCAGGCCGAATCGGCACCTGTTTTGCTGTCCCGATACGCTAAGGGCCTATGCCGTCTGTTCAAGCCAATGGAATCACCATCGAGTACGACGAGCGGGGGAGTGGGGATCCACTGCTCATGGTCATGGGATTGGGTGCTCAACTCATCCACTGGCCCGAGGAATTCACCAGCCAGCTGGCCGCCCGGGGCTTTCGCGTCATCCGGTTCGACAACCGCGATGCCGGCCTGAGTACCGAGTTCCAATGGGATCCTCCGTCGATGACGAAGTCGCTAATGGCCAGCCTGCGCAAGAGAGATCCCGGCGTCGGCTACACGCTTTCGGACATGAGCGACGATGCCTTCGGTCTGATGGATGCGCTTGGAATCCAATCGGCGCACATCGTGGGTGCATCGATGGGCGGAATGATCGCCCAGACCATGGCGATCGAGCATCCTGAGCGGGTGAGGTCCTTGACGTCGATCATGTCGCACACCGGCGATCGCAAGAACGGCAATATCGCCATGGCGGTGCTGCCGGCGTTCATGCGCCACAAGCCAGTGAAGGAAACTGCGGCCGAGACCGGCACTGATCTCTATGCAAGGTTCGTTGGCAGCAGTTGGGATCGCCAGACTCACCTCGAGCGCTCTCGGCTGGGGGTGGAGCGAAGTTTCCGGCCTCAGGGCGGCGCCCGCCAAATAGCGGCCATTGCGGCCAGCCCGGACCGCACACCGGATCTCCGCCGGCTCGACGTACCAACGTTGGTGATTCATGGCCTCCAGGACAAGTTGGTGAAACCCTCGGGAGGGTATGCAACCGTGAAAGCGATCCCCGGCGCTCAGTTGCTGGTGTTTCCGGACATGGGCCACGATCTGCCAATGAATCGGTGGGACGAAATGATCACGGCAATCCGGCATCTGGCTGATCGCGCCGAAAATGGCGAAACCGGTAACGACGACTTGGCGCTGGCCGATGGGGGTCAGCAATGATTGAACAACTGTCGGGAGTGGACACCAGTTTTCTCACCATGGAGGAGGGGACTAACGCCGTTGGCCACGTGACGGGTGTGTTGATCATCGATCCCACCACCTCGCCCGAACCGTGGACGTTCGAGCGTTTCAGTCAACACCTCATTTCCCGGGTCGGCCATCTTCCCCCGTTTCGGCGGCGTTTGCGCGAGGTGCCGCTCGGTCTGGATCGCCCGTACTGGGTTTCCAAAGCCGAGATTGATTTCGACTATCACCTGCGCCATGTGGCCGTGCCGGGTCTGGGTGGTCGCCAAGAATTCGCCGAGCTCGTAGCCCGGATTCATGCCCGCCCGCTCGATCGCACCCGTCCGTTGTGGGAGTGCTATGTGGTGGACAAGGTTCACGGGGACCGTGTCGGCATCATCACCAAGATCCACCACGCCGCAATAGACGGCATCTCTGGCCAAGAAATCCTGAGCCAGCTGGTGGACTTCTCGCCCGATGTTGAAGTTCGTGAGCCCGTCCGCTATCTGAACCCGGAACCTACGGTGAGCCCGGAAGATCTGACACGGCGAGCTCTACGCGCCTTCGTTCTGTCGCCCACCCGGGTTGCTCGTACCGCTTGGGCACTTGGGAAGGCGGTGCCATTGCTAGGCCCGGCATTGACCAAGTCCCAAGGAAAGAGCACCGTGGATTCGTTGCGGGAGTTGGTTGCTCCTCGCACGCCCTTCAACGCCACCATCGGTCCTCACCGGCGCTGGTCTTACGTGTCGGTTCGCCTCGACGATGTGAAGGAAGTCAAGAACGCAGCCGGCACCACGGTGAACGATGTGATCCTGGCTATTACCGCCGGGGTTCTGCGCCGCTGGCTGCAACGCCACGACGTGCTGCCCGACCGCGATCTCCTCGCAATGGTTCCGTTGTCGGTTCGTTCTAGCTCCGATGCTCACGCCATCGGGAACCAGGTGTCGTTCACCATCGCCAACCTGGCTACTACCGAGCTGGATCCGGCGACCCGCCTGAAGACGATTCATTTGGCGATGAACGAGGCGAAGGCCAGTCACGACACGCTCCCTGCCAATATTCTCACCGACATCTCCCAGGTTGCACCGCCGGCGATCGCTGCGCTGGCGTCGCGACTGATCGCCTCCACCCATCTTGCCGACCGCGTCACGTTGCCCTTCAACGTTGTGGTGTCCAACGTCCCGGGTCCGCCGGTGCCGCTCTACATCTCCGGTGCCGAGCTTCTCGGCCACTATCCGGTGTCGGCCATTGTTGATGGTGTGGGCCTGAATGTCACCGTGGTCAGTACCAACGACATGCTGGACTTCGGGTTCGTGTCCGATCGTGATCTCATACCGGACCTGTGGAGCATGGCCGACGATGTCCTGCCCGCACTGGATGAACTCAAGGCCGCCTACGGGCTTCCTCTGGCTGGTCGGGCGCGGCTGACCACTACCGAAGAGGCCATCACCGCCCGGCAGCGCAAGGCGGCTGCGAAGAGGCGAGCGTCGGTCAAACGAAGCGCCACGAAGGAACGGACCGAGGCCAATGCGGCGGTGGCAGAGAAGCCCGCTGGCAAGAAGGCACCGGCCAAGCGGGTCGCCGCAAAGAAGACGCCGGCCAAACGGGCCACGGCGAAGCGGGTCGCCGCCAAGAAGGCACCAGCCAAACGGGCCACGGCGAAGCGGGTCGCAGCCAAGAAGGCACCAGCCAAACGGGCCGCTGCCAAGAAGGCGCCGGCCAAGAAGGCTTAGCCGAGAAGTTCTCGATAGAGCGCAAGGATCGCGTCGGTGGTCCGCTTCCAACTGAAGAGCGCGGCCTGCTTGCGGCCCGCTTCGATGAGCGCAGAGCTGTCTCCGCTCAGAACGCTTTCGATGGCGAGGGTGAGCGCATCCCAATCGCCCACAGGCACCAGAACGGCTGCGTCACCGCAAATCTCGGGTTGAGCTCCGCTGTTGGTGGCGATCACCGGTGTACCGGCCCCCATGGCTTCCAGCGGAACCATCCCGAAGCCCTCGGTCTTGGCCGCAGAGACCACTACGTTCGCGGCGCGCAGCAGTGCGTGTCGTTCATTTTCCGGGATGAAGCCGGCGATATGAACCCGTTTCGACCTCTCTCCTAGGTCTTCGACTGCGGTGGCGAGTCGGGGGCTGTCTGGCCCGCGACCGCCGGCCACCACCACCTGAAGATCCGGGATCTCAGCGAAGAGGGGAGCGCACGCTCGGATGAGCTCGGGGAACTGCTTGCGCGGTTCCACGGTGCCGATGGCCAAGACAAACGGGCGGTCGCCAAGTTTGCTGAGCCACTGACCCGAGAGTTCTGCTGGCGGTACCGGATCAACGGCCAGCGGAATGGGGTGAAGGCGATCTGCAGCAACACCCAGCAATGCCTCGATCTCATTCCCGGCGGTAACCGAAAGCGTGTGGACATGAGCGCCCCGTGCGATCGCCCGTTCCGCCAGCATCGGGAAGAGGCGGGCCGTCCGGTCTACCTCATGCGGACGCAACCAGGGGCCGGTGTCATGGATACTGAGAACTTCGGGCACACCTTTGCCGGCCGGAGGACAATAGAAGTTGGTGCCGTGAACGAGGTCTACGGGCCCGAACAACATCTGTACCGTTGGCATGTCCATCCGGCGCCACGCCTCCAACAACGGGCGAGCGGGAAACGAACGTGTCGCCGGGGCAACATTGGTGGGGAGTTGCCGGTTCAGCGTGATGCGCGACCGTCCGGTGAGGGCGATTGGCGTCAGGACGAGGTCGGGATCATCTCCGAGCGCGGCGCTGAGGCGCTGGACGAATGTTCCTATGCCGGTGAGCGGGCTGGCCAGTGGGGTGACGTCCAGCCCGATGCGCACCAGCCAACTCTAGGAGATCTGTCCGGCGTGTAGCTGCTTAGCGAGCATGGTTCCAGAGCTCATCGAGCTCAGGAACATTCTTGCCACGATTGGAGGCCATCTGGCCGAAGATCATTTCCTTCAGCTGGGCGGGAATCTCCACAAAGACCACGCCGTAGTAGGCCGGGTTCTTCATCTTGGGAACATCGTGGGCGGCTCGAACGTGGCGAATCTGCGCCAACCCCTCTTCGCCGTTGTGGATGAACGGGATTTTCGACCCAGCGCGAATTTGGTCGATCTTGGGTCCCAACAGCAGCGCTCCGGCGATACTCAGGTCCACGATCGTCATTTCGATCTTGTCTACCTTTTTGCCGAACATCTTCCGATTGTTCGGGACGGTGCACTGCACCGCAAGGCCTTCCACACGGAAACGATCGGACAGACGGGGGAACTGACCGGTCAGTGACGAGTTGTAGGAAGGCGTACTCATACTGGTACTAAATCGGCACAAACCGGAGGTCGTGTAATGGGCCGTCCGGCCCATCGGCAATGAGTAGCGCTCTGCCTTGCCGGGAGGCGGGTTTCCCTATTCAGTTCGGGGGAATTGTCCCTCACTCTGGTTGGGCGATGACTACCGAGGGTGAAAACTATTGGGCGAGCCCCACGTCCCCACCCCGAGTGGGTACTGCGGGCACACCGCGCGCTCCAGTTGCTGAGTTCGGTTCATTCTCCCGGTCGGTCGAGGCAGAGCTTGGTCAGCGACGGTCCCGCCGAGGTGAGGGGATCGCATTGGGGCTCACCGCCCTTCTCATTCTGATTACGGTGGTGGGGCTCCTCGCCACCGGCCCGGCCACCGCCAGCACCGATCCGCTGAGCGGAGATGAGAAGCGCGAGGTCATAGCGGCCGCTGACATCGGCACGGTTCGCCTGGCGGCTCGGGCCTGCCCGGGCAGGTTGATCGGTAGTGGCTTCGTGGTCAGCGGACTGCTCTTCACGTCTGGACACATCGTGCAATTCGATGACATGGTCAAAGTCGACCGACCAGGTCAGCCGGTGCTGGCTGCGGTGTTGGGTACGAGCCGATCACGCGACGTGGCCGTACTGGACGGATCGTCGTTGGTGGCGCGGCCTTTGCGCCTGGCCTTAGGACCAGCCGATGTAGGGGAGCCTGTGATGTTGGCCGGACACCCCGGTGGCTCTGGTTTACAGGTTCTCGAAGGCGTGGTGGTGAGCTATCAGTCCGCCTCGGTCTGGGGCCTGAACGGGGACAAAGTCATGCTCATCGACCAGGGAACAGAGGGGGGCTTCAGCGGCGGTCCCGTCCTCAATCGCAACGGACACGTGGTGGGGATGCTTGCTGCAGTCGACAAAACCACGGGCCTGACCGTGGCCATTCCGATTCAGGAGTTGTCTCCGATCGTGGCTCTGGCAGAGGGCACGTGGAGTTCGACAGAAACGTCGTCGCCGGTGTCGCATGTGCCAGCAGAGTGTGGCGACTGATCGTGAACGAGTGGTGGGTTGATGGGTGTGTTTGAGATGAGAGAAGGTCATGGAGTGAAAATGCAGGAGACACAACAGGTCAATCTGGTTGATCGTCTTCAGGGGCCGGTGGCACGAATCGTTCTTGCCGTCACCCAGCAGGCATTGTTGGGTCCCATCGGTATCCGGCATCTGGTAGTTGGGGTCCGTTCGCCGGGCGGCCGTCTCGAGATCGCCACCACCGATGCCAGCAATTCGGCCCATGATGGCTCGTCCGGGTTCCACTGGAGCCAGGCGGCCCCGTTGTTGGGGGCCATGCGCTGTGTCGTCGCACAGCGACCGGCCTCGGCTGTACTCGCCGGAAATTCCTCCGTTGTGGTGTATGCCAGCGCCGTGCAAGGCAGCAGCAGCGAGGTGGTGATCGCGGCGGTGTCCGAACGGATGCCCAACGAGGCCGAGTTGGACCGGATCAATGCTGCGCTCACCTCGGCCGTCTACACGATCCTCGTAGAGTCTGACGCGGCCGTTCCCGACGCCACAGTGGTCGTGGACACAAGAATGATCGAGGGGGGCGTCGAGGCCTCCGTATCTCGAGCGGGCTTCAATCAAAACCGTCCGGTGGTTCGGACCGGCCGTTCGGTCACCGACGCGGTGGCCCAGAGCGTGGTCCAGCTCGTGAATCCCGCCTTGGTCGTGAGGTACGCCGATCAGAAATCCGTTCTGGGCACCATGGTGTCGCTCGTTGTGCTGGAAGCCAAAGGGATCGGTGCTGTGGCCGGCGCCACCGGCATGAACGGCCCCGGATCGGTGGCCACGTCAATCGCCGTTATCAAAGCTGCGGACGCATACGCGAGGATTGAAGCCGAGTACCGGAATTCAGCCGAAGCGCTTCCAAGTGTGGGCGACACAATTGCCGGGGAGCAATTCGCCCTCAGGTGACCTCAAAGGAAGTGGTCGGGGCACTATCGTGGCCGCCGTATGGTGATCTTGCGCGTGATCAAGCGACTCACGTCGCTGGGGCTGGTTCTGGTGGCGATGTCGCTGGTTTTCACCGCCACGGCCGTCACCATTGCACCTCAGATCGGCAGTATTCCTTCCTCCACCGAAAGTGTCAGCGCCGAGATCGTCCTCCCCGACCTGGCCGAACGGTCTTCTATCTATGCGGCCGATGGCACCTTCCTTACCTTCCTCGTAGATGAGAACCGTCAGAAGGTAGACCTCGAGGACATTCCACAAGAAGTCGTGATGTCGGTGCTGGCTGTTGAGGATTTCGATTTCTACCGCCACAGCGGAATCAACTACCGAGCGGTGTTTCGGGCCGCGCTCGCCAACGTCAACAGTGGCGGTATCGAAGGTGGCGGTTCCACGATCACCCAACAGGTCGTGAAGCTCAGCCTCTTGAACTCCGAGCAGAACCTCGACCGGAAGATCCCCGAAGCGTTCTTAGCCCGCCGGCTGGAGACCCAATACACCAAGGACGAGATCCTCGAGCGGTACCTCAACAGCATCTATTTCGGGTCCAATGCCTACGGGGTTCAGGCGGCCGCCGAGACCTATTTCGGCAAGGACATCAAGGATCTGGGGTGGGAAGAAGGAGCGCTGCTCGCTGGGATCATTTCGCGGCCCGGGGCCTATGACCCGACGGTCAACGCCGAACGAGCCCGCGTCCGCCGCTCGGTGGTGGTCGATCGTCTTTTGGCGGTGGAACTGATCGATGCAGACCTGGCCGAGCAGATCAAGCGGTCACCATTGCCCGCCGAACGGCGAACCCCAAAGCCCATCAAACCCAACGATTACTACGTCGCCGAGGCGCTGTCGGCATTGCTGGAAGACCCCAATATCCCGTTGGGCGAGGACCGCCAGACCCGGTTCAACAACATCTACTACGGCGGCTACAAAATTTTCACCTACTTCGACCCAGCCGCGCAGGCTGCGGCATTGAAGGCTCGTGATGAAATCTTGCCCATCGATGACCGGGGGTTCACCTCGGCTATGGCATCGGTAGATACTCATACCGGAGCTGTCGTGGCCATGGTCGGTGGGCCCGAGTTCGCACGCGAACAATTCAACATCGCTACCCAGGGGCTGCGTCAGCCAGGCTCATCAATGAAAACGTTCGTGCTGGCGGCAGCGTTTGAAGCCGGCTACACCCCTCGCGACACCGTCCGTGGCGACAGTCCGTGCGAGTTCGACAATCCCGGTGGTGTTCCAGATCCCTATGTGGTCAAGGGCGGTACGAAGTCCTATAGCTTCCAGCAGATCGACGCCGTCACCCGGGCCTCCAATAACTGCGCGTTCGTGCGCCTCGGCCAGGTTGTGCAAAATGACCAGGTCATCGAGGTATCGCGACGTCTAGGGATCACTACTCCACTCGAAGCGGTGTTGTCGCTTCCGCTGGGTTCAAAAGAGGTATATGCGCTGGAGATGGCCGCCGCCTATGCCGCTCTTGGAAACGACGGCATCTATAACAAGCCGGTGTACATCGAACATATCGAGGACGCCGATGGCAACATCATCTTCGAGAACCGCCCAGATGGAAGACGGGCCGTGTCCACCCAGACCGCCCGCTTGGTCACCGAAACCCTCGAGGGCAACGTTCGGCGGGGCACGGGAACCGCTGGTCGAGTCGACGGTGGGCATCCGGCGGCAGGCAAAACCGGTACGGCGCAGAATTACGAAGACGCGTGGTTCGTGGGGTACACCGATTACATCGCCACCGCCGTGTGGATGGGCCATCCGGATGAGAAGATTCCAATGCGAAATGTTCGTGGCTGGGGCAACATGTTCGGCGGAAAGGTTCCGGCAGCCATCTTCGGCCAATTCAACAGCGACTATCACGTGGGACTGGAACCGGTGGCATTCACCGATCCCGAGCCCTATGGCGGCGGCCGGAAGCTCAAGGTCCCGGGCGAGATCGATTTCTGTAGTGGGTCTGATCGAAACGCTCCTGCTGGAACTGAACGTGTAGACAGCGACGGCGACGGTAAGAAGGACTGCTTCCGGGCGATTACCACCACTACCGAGCCAACTACCACAACCACGCTGCCGCCTCCGCCGCCTGCACCAGCGCCGGTTCCTCCGGCTCCCGTAACCACGGTCCCGGCGGTTCCGGTCCCTGCGCCAGCACCAGATGGTAAGCAACTAACCCCGCCATCAAGTGGCGCCGGCCCCAACGGCTGAGCAACAATCACCTTCATGGCAACCCCCGGCTTTGAGAAACTCCTCCATACCCAGGAGTTGGACACCAAGCTGTCCCAATTGGCACACGCCAAAGCCCACCATCCCCTGACCGCCAAGATCGCGGAGGTCAAAGCGCATGCGGAAGGAGTGGCCGCCAACGTTGAGGGCGAACGCGAGCAACGCCATGGCTTGGAGCGCGAGCAGAAGCGGCTCGACGATGAAATCGCTATGATCGATGCCAAGCGATCCGACATCGAAGCGAAGCTCTACGACGGTTCGATCACCGCCACCAAGGACCTGCTGGCAATGCAGGAGGAGTCAAAGAACCTCGCCGCCCGGAAGACGCGTATGGAAGACGCCGAATTGGAGATCATGGAGCAGGCCGAGACCCTCCAGGTGATATTGGACAAGGCCCAAGCCGAGATCGACGCCGACGAAGCCAAGATCGCCGAACTTCAGGCTGAGCTCGCCGATTCTCTCATCTCGCTGGACGCCGAAACGGAGGCGGTCACGGCCGAACGAGCGGAGACCGTGGCTGACGTACCGCCTGACCTTTTGGTGGCATATGAGGACCTTGCATACAGCCAGGCGGGCATCGTTGTAGCTCGCCTCCTCGGGGGAGCGTGCCAAGCGTGCCATCTCAATCTTTCGGCCGTGGCCGTAGACAAGATCGGCAAGATGGGCGAGGATGCTGTGGCTCATTGCCCCCAGTGCGGCGCCATTCTCGTTCACTGATGATCTTGTGGTTCGCGGTCTTGGCGCCGGTCATTGTTGCCGAGATTTTTCAAAGCCCCATGGCGGACTACCGTCTGGTCGCGCTGGGCGCCCTGCTACCCCTCATCGAGATCGTTTTCGGCGAACCCCGTTTGTTGCACACCATGGCGGTGGCAATGGGTCTCATGGGGGTGGTGATGATGGCAACGCCCAAACGGCGCCTGCTGCGGCGTCGGCTGCTCGGTGTTCCGATCGGGCTGTTGCTCCATCTCGTGCTGGACGCCACCTGGACCGACGCGGCGGTGTTGTGGTGGCCGGCCTTCGGGTTTGGTTTTCCCCAAGGTGCCACGGCCGCATTCAACCGCCCGATCGAAGTAGGGCTTCTGTTGGACGGGCTGGCGCTGGCCGTTGGGTATTGGGCCTACCGACGCTATGACCTGGATGATTCGGCCAATCGGCAGCTCATGCTGCGAACGGGGCGCCTGAATCGCACGGTGATGCCCTAGAAATGATGCCGGGGCGGTGGCCTACCTACCGGTAGGTAGGCTACGGTGACACGAATGGAAAAGCGGCAACCCATCATTTCAGTCGCCTGCGGCCTCCCGCGGCCCCGTTGGCGAGGGCATGTGCATACCTGGGCCTTCGTGCTCGCCCTTCCGGCGGCATTGGTCCTGCTCTATGTGTCCAACTCCGCAATCGAGCGGCTGGGAGCTGCCGTTTACGGCCTGTCGCTGGCGGCGGTGTTCGGGGTCTCGGCGGCCTATCACCGCCTGGCCGAGTCCGAGCGGGCCCAAAGCATCATGCGCCGTGCCGATCACGCCACCGTCTTTGTCAAGATCGCCGGCACCTACACCCCCGTCTGCCTCATCGCCCTACCCCGCAATTGGGGGATCCCGTTGCTCGGGGCCGTTTGGGCCATTGCCGCAATTGGCGTTGCCGTGAAAATTCTTGCGCCCCGCAAGTATCTGTCGTGGGCGAGCGGTCTCTACCTGGCCATGGGCTGGGTGGCAGTGGCTGGTTTGCCGGTGATCGCTCGAAATCTCTCCGCAACGGCATTCACCCTCCTCGTTGTGGGGGGTCTGGTCTACACGGCGGGAGCGATTCTCTTCTGGCTACAGCGTCCCGATCCGTTCCCGTCCATTTTCGGCTATCACGAGGTCTGGCACGTGCTCACCGTGATTGCGGCCGCCGCCCACTTCGGCACCATCGTGCTGGTCACCACTGCGGCGTAGCCCAACTCAATCAGCGAGCTTCTTCGCCAGCCGCTGCAGGGTTCCAAGCGTGCGTACCGTGTTTTGGCCGATCACCTGGTCGAGCTCGGAGAACTTCAATTCGGTCTGGCTCAGGCCCCCAGCGGGTAACCAATGGAGTTCTGTACGGTGCACGATCCATTGGTCCTTCGGCTGACGTATGCGCTCCAATGCCGGCGCCGGGGGAGCCGCATCTGGGCGCAGGAGGATGATCTGCGGTTTGCCGCCGTTCGGTCCGCTCTGCCCGAGAAACGGTGATTCCGTAGCAACCCTGGCAATTTCCTCGGCGGAGCGGAGGAACGTGGGAACGTGGTACCCGAGGATTTCGGCGAGCTGAGATTCGATGTGCGCAGCGGTGGTGGCATCGGCGGTTGCCTGGGGCAGGATCACGTTGCCACTGGCCTGGTATGGCATAGGTTCTGAGAAGCCGAGCGTCACGAACGCCGCCGCCAGATCTTGGTTGCTGATGCGCCGCCCGCCAACATTCATCGCCCGGAGGAACGCTACAGCTGCCACCACTCCAACCTATCCGGCCACCGATCGCTCGTTTCGCCGTTCTGAGACCTCGCAAGACCCTGAAAGAGCCAATGTTGCGAGTTCGTTGCTAGGGACTATGTGCCCTTCCTGAGAATTCCGTTGAGACTAGGGTTGTCGTGTTACCCCTTTACAGATCTGAGGTTTTCCAGTGAAGAAACTGTTTGCTCTGCTCTTTGCCTTGGCTATCTTTGGTGCCGCTTGCGGCTCCGGTAGCTCTAGCGATGATTCCGCTTCGTCGGATGATTCGGCGGCGACGGATGATTCCGCCGCCACCGATGACTCGGCTGCCTCGGATGATTCCGCCGCCGCCGATGACTCGGCTGCCTCGGATGATTCCGCCGCCGGCGTGATCCCCATCGAGATGTGGATCGCTTTCAGCGATGATGCTCGCCTCAACTTCACCAAGGATCGTGCGGCAGAATTCAACGCCGCCCATCCCGAGTATGAAGTGATCGTCACATCGTTCGATTCCTACAACACGGTGTTCGAACAGACGCAGCTGGCGATCGAGGGCGGAAGCCCGCCCGAGATCATTCACTTCTTCGAAGCGGCCACCCAAGAGGCGCTGGATGCCACCGATAGCAACGGAGATCCGATCTTCAAGTCCGTCACCGAAGCGGTTGCCGGACGCACAGAGATCCTGGGAGAGCCGGTGGTGCTGGGCGACGTAGTGTCGGCGGCTACCAAGTACTACACGATCGACGGCAGCCTCTACTCGATGCCGTGGAACACCTCCTCTACCACGATGTTCTCCAACATGGACATCTTGACTGCCGCCGGTATCACCGAGCCTCCCACCACTTGGCAGGGCGTCGAAGAAGCATGTGATGCAATTCTTGCCTTGCCTGACGCTCCGAGCAATTGCATCACCTGGCCCAACCATGGGTGGTTCTTCGAACAAGCCCTTGGCCAGATGGGCGCAGACCTCGCCAACAATGACAACGGCCGTTCCGGCCGGGCCACGGAGGTCTTCCTCAATTCCGATGCAGCCATCGACTATGTCCAATGGTGGAGCGATCTGGACAACAGCGGCGACTATGTCTACACCGGAACCCAGCGTGACTGGGACGGCACTGCTGCTGCATTCAATGCTCAAGAGGCGGCCATGTTGATCTACTCGTCGTCTGATACCACGGTGCTCACCGAGAACGGTACGGAAAATGGGTACGAGGTCAAAAGCTCGTACATGCCGTACAACCAGGACCAGGAATATGTAGGCAACCTGATCGGCGGCGCCACCCTGTGGATGGCCAACGGCCTCTCAACCGAAGAAGAAGACGGAGCGCTGGCCTTCATGAACTTCTTCTCCAATCCCGAAAACGCCGCCGCATGGCACCAGGTGACCGGCTATATCCCGATCACTAACGCCGCCACCGCACTACTCGAGACCGAGGGTTGGTTCGAGGAGAGCCCCAACTCCGCAGTCGCCTCGGCTCAGCTCAACGACGCCGCCGATACTCCGGCATCGACGGGCGCCCTGCTCGGCAACTTCGTTGCAATCCGTGACGTTGTAACCGCCGCGGTCGAGGACATCCTCGTGAACGACCTCGACGTGAAGACCCGCATGGATTCGGCCCAAGTCGAAGCGCAACGTCTGCTCGACGATTACAACGAGCTGTACGGCTAAGCACACCCTTCGCCGTGGGGATCATTGTCAGTTTCCTGCTCGCTGCGGCGATTGGCGTCCTCTCGTTTGGTTACGCAACCAAACGAGAGGTCGCCCTGGGCTTGGCGCTGGGCGTTCTCGGTGCGTCGGTGATTCTGGCGGCGCTGGATTTCTGTACCTTCGCCTCCGACGCTGAATCCACCGAAGGCGTCATGGGGGTTGCCCTGGCCGGAGCGTTCGCATGGATGTTCGGCTCGGGAACAAAGGCGGTTTTGGCGCAGCAGTCTGCGGACCTCGGGAGCGGTGAGATCCGGACCGGTACGTTCCGTCTCGGCTGGTACTGGCCATGGCTCCTCTTGTCACCGACGCTGGTGATCCTGGTTTTCTTCCTCTACCTCCCGGCATATAACACCTTCACGCTCTCCACCAAGCTCACCCGACTGGGCGCACCTCGGGTGGGGGAGCGATGCCTCAGCAACTTCTCCGAACTGCTCGTACCCACGCCCGCCGTTGTGGTGCTCTTACCCTTAGGGTCAATCGCTCTCATGTGGGGCATTGGGCTCTGGCACAACCGGGTCAGGCCCGGTTCGTTTACCCATGGCCTGACCGGTGCCATCCGGCCGTTCGGCATCGTGCTTTTCCTGTTTGCGCTCTACTACATCTTCGAAGATGTCAATGGCGGTTACCGCCAGATCTACCTCAACACGGTGATCATCTCCTCCAGCATCGTGGTGCTCAGCATGGTGTTCGGCCTGGCGCTGGCCTATCTCACCTACGGGTACGTGCGGGGAATCACGGTCTATCGCACACTCTTAATCTGGCCCTACGCAATCTCGCCGCCCGTAGCCGGAATCCTTTTCTTCATGATGTTCAACGCCACCGGCGGTATCTTCGCCGCTGTGGCTGACAGTTGGTTCGGCTACGACTTCCCCAACTACGCCCTCAACGCCACCCTGGCCCGCATCACGATCATCCTGGCATCGGTATGGAAGTTGCTTGGCTACAACCTTCTGTTCTTCCTTGCAGGCCTCCAGACCGTTCCCCGTGAACAGATCGAAGCGGCCGCCATCGACGGCGCGAACGCCTTTCAGCGGTTCCGCACCATCATCATGCCCGCCTTGGGCCCGATCGCCTTTTTCCTTCTCATTACCAACCTGACGTTCTCGTTCTTCGACGTCTACGGAACGATCGACTTCCTCACCAAGGGAGCGCCGGCCGGGGCCACGTCGGTGGCGATCTACGAGATCATCAGGGTCGGTGTGGACAATGGCGACCTGGGAAGAGGGGCCGCACAATCGGTCGTTCTGTTCATGGCGGTCATCGCCTTGACGGCCTGGCAGTTCAAGCAATCGGAAGGGCGGATCAGCTATGGCAGCGCATGACCACCACAAGGGCTTCTCCATGCACGTGGGGAAACCCGGATTGATCAAGGGACGATCCTGGCCAACCCATCTTTGGCTGTGGTTTGCCATGCTCACGATCCTGTTCCCGTTGCTGTATGCCGCTCTCATCTCCACCCAGACCAATCCCGAGATCTTCCGATTCCAGCTCACCCCGGGATCGGGTTTGAGCAAACACTTCGACCAGGTATGGAACGACCGGGGTCTCGATCGGTTGATGTGGAACTCACTGGTCCAGGCCACCATCATCACTGTGGCCAAGACGGTGCTGTCGTTGCTCGCTGGACTGGCCTTTGTCTACTTCAATTTCCGGGGCAAGTGGCTGGTCTTCTTCTTCGTGTTGATCACGTTGATGATGCCCACCGAGGTCATGATCCTGGCGCTGTTCCGCTTCGTGGCCGTCGATCTGGGCTGGAAGGACACCATGGCGGGCCTCACCGTGCCGTTTGCGGCGTCGGCCACGGGTGCGTTCCTGTTTCGCCAGCATTTCGCCAACCTGCCGCGGGACCTCTCTGAGGCGTCCCAGATCGACGGTGCCACGCCGCTTCAGTTCCTGTTCAAGATCCTGATCCCGCTGTCGTGGAACGTGATCGGTGCCCTGGCCGTAATCCAGTTCGTGTTCGTTTGGAACATGTATCTGTGGCCGGTGCTCATCATCTCCGATCAAGACAAGCAGGTAGTCCAGGTAGGGCTACAGGGTCTTCAGACGATCGACACCGGGTTGACGTTTGGGCCGTTGATGCTGGCGGCACTGCTGGTCTCGATACCGCCGGCAATCGTCTTTCTCGCGCTCCAGAAGCCGTTCATGGCGGGGTTCGCCCTCAGCGCCGACAAGTAAGCTCGTTTCGGCACAGGTCAAATCTGTTCGAAGTAGCGGCGTCGCTCCCAGTCGGTGACGGCGGTGTGGAATGCGTCCACCTCGGCTGCGGCAAAGTGGCTGTAGTGCTCCACCACGTCTGCACCGAAACTTCGCTGGGCGATATCGCTGGCGCTGAAGTTCGCCAGTGCCTCTTCCAGCGTGGCCGGGACTCGGGGTAGATCGGCGGCGGAGTACACGTCGCCCGTGAACTCCGCCGGCGGCTCGATGCGCTGCTCGATCCCATCCAGGCCACTGGCGAGGGCGGCGGCGTAGGCGAGGTAGGGGTTGCAATCGCCGCCCGGGATTCGGCATTCGATTCGGGTGCTGGATCCATTGCCGACCACCCGGAAACCGGCGGTCCGATTGTCCTCAGACCATGCCAGTCGGGTTGGAGCCCATGATGCTTCCCGGAAGCGCTTGTAGGAGTTGATCGTTGGTGCGTAGCAGATCATGAAATCCGGAAGGTGGGCCATCCATCCGCCCAGGAACCAGCGGAAGATGTCACTTCGACCACCGTCATCCACGAAGACGTTGTGATCTCCCTCGCTGTCCCACAGGCTCAGATGGATGTGGCAACTGTTGCCGGCTTCGGCGGTGGAGGGTTTGGCCATGAACGTGACACTCACCCCGAGCTTGTCGGCTAGTTCCTTCATGCCATGTTTCATGACCACATGGCGATCCGCCATGGTCTGGGCTCCGGCGTAACGGATGTTGAGTTCGTGCTGACCGCGCCCTGCTTCGCCTTTGGTGTTCTCCACCGGAATTCCGCTGGCGCGAAGCGCCCGGCGGGCGCCGCCAACGTAGCCCTCCACCCGTGACCCTTGGAGCAGGTGGTAGTCGTCGACGTACCAGCCTGCGGATTTCAAGTTGGCGTAACCCAGCTCGTGAGCCTCCCGGTAGGTGTCGCTATATATGAAGAATTCCAACTCGGATGCGGCCTGAGCCTCAAACCCGAGCGACGCCGCTTTTGCGACCTGCTGTTTGAGGATCGAGCGGGGGGCAACTGGAATCGGCGCATGGGTGTTGGTGTCCACGACATCGCATAAGACCAGGGCGGCGTTGTCGGTCCAGCCGGCACGGCGCAGGGTGCCCATATCTGGGACGAGATGGAAGTCGCCATACCCGCTCTCCCAGTTGGCGTAGCTGTAACCGCTGACCGGCTCCATCTCCATGTCAGTGGTGAGCAGGTAGTTGCAGGCGTGGGTTCCGTTGGCGAGGCCGTCCTCGATGAAGAAATCGGCATCGAACCGTTTTCCCATGAGGCGCCCGTAGTGGTCGGTGAAGGCAACCATCACCGTGTCGATTTCGCCAGAACCCACCAATTCGATCAGCTCGTCACCTGTCATGGTTCGCGACCCTAGCCGCAGCAACCCGCTACAACCGAAGCTGGCGTGGTGGGAGACCGCAAGGCTCGCTGATTGGATTCTGCCGCTCCAGGTCAAAAGCGGATTGACAGCGATTTCATCCTTCGGTTCGAAGCCGAAGCCAACCAACTACCTCGTGCTAACTCCGCGTACTAGGTTTTGCCGGCTCTTTGATGTAGTCGGTGGCTTCGTCAGGACTGAGCGCCTCGGCGAACAGGAAGCCTTGGGCAGTGTCGCACCCCAGGGCGGCAAGCTCACGAAGCGCTTCCCTGGACCCTACGCCCTCGGCGACGACGTTGAGGCCGAGTTCATGTCCCAGCGAGATCACCGATGCGACGATGGCATGGTCGGGGTCGCTCTCGAGCATCATGGCGGTGAATCCGGCGTCGATCTTTAGTTCGCGGACCGCCAATCTGGACAGTTGGCTAAGTGAGGTATGACCCTGCCCAAAGTCATCGATGCTGACACAGACACCGGCGCGGTGCAGCGAAGCGACTCGTGTAGCTGCCGCATCTGCGTCGCTACTGATGGAGGTCTCAGTGATCTCAACGATTATCCGCGAATACTCGAGGTCATAGCCGCTTAGGCAGGCGAGAATCCATTCGGCGAGATCGGGTTCTCGGAGATTGCGAGCAGAGATGTTCACCGCCATCGACAGGCCCTCTGCTGCGGAACCCCACTTGGCCAGCTGGCCTGCAGCTTCGTTGAACACCCAGCGAGTGAGAGGCTCGATGATCCCGGTGGACTCGGCCAGGAGTACGAAGCTCTCGGGGCCGAGCAGTCCTCGGGTGGGGTGTTCCCACCGGACAAGTGCTTCAAAACCCGTGAGGCGATTGGTCCGGACATCGACCTTCGGCTGGTAGTAGACCCTGAGTTCGTTGTTGGCGAGTGCGCGTCGTAGCTCCGCTACCAGGGCAAGCCGGCTGGGGTCGCCCGGTGAAAGGTCAGTTGTGTAGGAAGAAATCGGAGCGCCCGATTGCTTGCCGGCGCGAAGGGCCAAATCTGCTTGTCGCAATAGTAGATCGGCGTCATCGCTGTCCGCTGGCCATTCAGCGGTACCGATTCTCGACTCGATCGCTATCTGCGTTCCCTCGATCTCAATGTCTTCGCCGATCGCATCTCGAACCTCACCGAGGATCGCTTGCCCTGTCTGAGCATTGAGACCAGGCAAGACGAGCCCGAACTCGTCGCCCCCTAGTCGTGCGGCTGTGTCACCGGGTCGGAGCGTCGTTCGGAGTCGTTGAGCCACCTTCAGAAGCACATCATCGCCGGCGCCGTGGCCCAGGATGTCGTTGACCTCTTTGAACCGATCGAGGTTGACCACCGCCAACAGTCCAGATCGTTTGGAGCTCCGGGGCCCTGCGACGGCGTGCGCAACCCGCTCACTGAACAACGTGCGATTCGGCAAGCCGGTAAACGTGTCGTGTAGAGCTAAGAAGTGGTTGCGAGCGTTCTGGCGGTGAATTCGACCGGTCACCGACCAAAGAATCAGCGCCAATACGAGCCATACAAGCGTCGTACCCAGTATGAGCAGTCGGTAGATCTTGGCAAGGGAAGCGTCTCGAGCCGCACCGATCGGCGCATAAGGCACGTACACCTCCAGCGCTCCAACCGGATCATTGCCCCAGCGTGAACGAACCGGGAGATAGACCTCAATCGCTTCTACTCCCTCGGACAAACCGCCATCGGCGGCGTCACTTCCGAGGTGCGTCTTCAGCGCAACGAATCCTTGGGCGAGAGCTTCAACTACGTCATCGTCTGAATCTGTCGGGTAGTCAACGGCATCGGGGGTCGATGCATCAAACACGATTCGACCCGAAGTGTCGCGCAGCCGAAAACGTAGGATCGATCCCGCTTCCACTAGCGGGGTGGCGAGTCGAGTAATCTGTTCACGTTCGGTGTCGCGCAGACCTTCACTCAGCGGATGATCCTGGATCTGTGACTCCACCGCTAGGTGAGCGACGCTCGAGGCATTGGCAACAGCATTGCGAAGTGCTGCTTGGTCAGCCTCGACAGTTACTGCCCGGGCGACGAGGCCGCCGAGCGCCAAGATTGGCACCAGGACCGCCGCCGCGTACGCGAAAAATCGGCGTAATCCGTTCCAAGGGCCCTCGTGCATCAACTTCTATCGGCTGTGACGAACCGAATCTGAGGGTGGGAATTTGCCCTTTCCTGCCGCCTCGATATCAGTCACCCTTCATGCGGCATCAATCTGAAACTTCTGTGGGCAAAGATTCCCGAATGCGAAGAACCTCTTGCCCTCGACCACACAATGTGGTCCTATAAACGCTTGTAGTGAACTTCACTTGGTTGGGCGACCACAAGGCGGATGGAACGGACTGGAGCACTTTTTGAATGCCATCGACGAGTCATATCTCAGTATTTACGCATTCGGTCCGCTTGGGATCCAGACCGAGACCGAACTCCTGGGCCAAGACGACTTAGTTGGCAGGAAGCCACGCCTTCTCCTCGAACGGCTTTTGGTCGGGCGGAATTCGGTGGTCCACAAGTCTGCCATTGCAGATGCGCTGTGGCCACGGAAAGCTCCCCAGAGTGCATCAGCGACTATCGAGAGTTATGTTTGCCTCCTCCGCAAACGTCTCTTCAATGACCGAGATATTGCCCGGCAGGTGATCGTGACGTCGAGCGAGGGATACCGCCTCAATACCGACGTCATCGATCTTGATCTCGATCGCTTTGATGAGCTGACCCAGCAGGCCGACACCCTCGGACCCGGTCCAAAGAGTTTGGCCCTTCGGATTCAGGCCGATTCGTTACGCCGGGGTGCCGTCCTCGAGGACGCTCTGGACGAGCCGTGGATCGAGGATGTGCGCTACATGTACCACGACCGAGCCGCACTCAACTTGGTCATCATCGCCAGGGCACAGCTTGCCGCGGGAAATTACGTCGCTGCGATCCACAGTGCGAAGACGGCGATTGGGCTGGAGCCCTACTCCGAAGAGGCGTTTCGTGTCGTCATGCTCGGCGAATATGCGCTGGGGCATCACACGAGTGCAAGGAAGACCTTTGCCCGTCTGAGGGAACTGGTCTGGACTGACCTCGCCGTGGACCTGACGCAGGTGACCGAGGACCTCGCTGGCGCGATCGATGCCGGCGAGTCGCCGTCGGAGCTGATCGATCGGTTCTCGCCTTCTGTGGGATCGGCGGAAAGAATTGTCCTTCCAAGACCCCCGCATGCAGCGGCCGCTGGAGAGGACTTTCGAGAGGCCAGCCGGCGCCTGCCATTTCTGGGTCGGAAGGCGGAACTTTCGAGCCTGCAGAATCTGGTTAGGAACGGCAGCAACGCTGGTCTTCAGATTGCCCTGATTGCGGGTGCCCCGGGAATGGGAAAGACCGAGCTTCTCAACAGGTTCGAAGAGTTGTTGCCTGGCCAGCCGGGTCGCACGAACTACTCCGACCTCGCCGGGTCGGGGCGACACTACTTCGCCGAGGGATTCCTCCGTTCACTCTCACAAGTGGACGCCCATGACATGCCGCTGCGTCTCGGCTCGATCGACGCAGCTAGCGCGGGAGATGTGGTTCTGCGGCCCGTTGCTGAATCGCTGGCCCGCTCTGGCCCGACCACCATCTTGTTGGACGATCTTGATCTCGCCGACGACTCGGACCTTATGGTCATCCGCTGGCTGCAGGCCAACGCCCGGGACGTTCCCTTGAGCATTGTCGCCACCGTGGGCCCGTGTTCGTTGGACGTCGGCCACGACGATCGTCGAATTGCAGCGGACCTGAAGTTGGAGTTGGGTCCGCTCACCGACGCTGACGTAGCTCCGTGCGGAGCCGCCGGAAAGAAGGTTCTCAGACTTTGTAAAGGCAACCCCCACTTCATGGCCGATATGTGGAGGTGGAGGGCTGCCGGCCTGTCTGGTCCGCCCGAATCATTGTTGGCTTATGTAGAAAGGCGCGTGCAGACATTGAACGAGCCACTGGTTGATGCCTTGCACATCCTGACCAAGCTCTGTTCACCAGCTGAGCTCCAAGGGCTCACCGAGAAACTGCAGGGGTCATTGCAGACGGTTAACCGCGGCCTCTCAATCCTTGCCTCGGAGGGTGCCGTGCTCTCGATACGGATCGAAGACGAAAGGGGTGCGGCGTGACGTCCACGCAAACTTCCTTGACGAACGACTCCACCCATTTGGAGTCGTTGACCCTTCTCGAAGCTCGGCATAGTCTTTATGTCCGCTACGGGAAACGACTCTTCGACGTGACGATCGCGTTTGTAGTGCTGGCGGTGGTGGCCCCGCTCGTTCTGGTAGTTGCCCTTCTCGGCCGGATCTTCATCGGATCCCCGGTCCTCTACCGCCAGGTCCGACTCGGCTTGTTTGGCCAGGAGTTCGTAATGCTCAAGTTCCGCTCGATGTTGCCGTCCCGTCGACGCGGCCCGTCGCCGATTGGTCACGACGATCGCCGCGGGACGCACAAATCGGTCAAGGATCCACGTCACACCAGGTTCGGCCGAATTATTCGAAAGAGCAGCATCGACGAGGTTCCCCAGCTCCTCAACGTCCTCAAAGGCGATATGAGCCTGGTAGGACCGCGGCCCGAGCTCCCCGAGATAGCGGCGAGGCACGATTTGGTCGACCATGTTCGCCACACTGTCCGGCCCGGTCTCACCGGTCTCTGGCAAGTTTCCAACGATCGACCGGGGTTTGTGCACGAAAACGTGCGCTATGACGTCGAATACGTAAGCACAGTGTCGTTCCGGACGGACCTCACGATCATTTTGAAGACGATTCCCGTTCTATTGCGCTGCGGAGGCCTCTAGCAATGTCCAACTACCGACCCAATGTGGCACGCCATCTGCGAGACCTGATCACCGATCTCGGCCCGATCGGCTCGCTCTTAGATTTCGGCGCCGGCAACGGTTGGATGCTCAGCCAATTGCTTACCGCTGACACCGAAATCGAGTCGGCCACCGCAATCGATGTCCAGAAACGATCCGAGTACCACTTTCCCGTCGAATTGTATGATGGGGTTCGTCTTCCGTTCGGTGACCGGTCATTTGATGCGACGATGGCAGTCGATGTGCTGCATCACTGTCCCGATCCGGCGGCGGGTCTGCGAGACGCGGCGCGTGTCACCGATCGATTCATCATCATCAAAGACCACACCTACCACACACCGGTTGGGTTCGCGACGCTCTCGATCCTTGACGAGATCGGCAACTGGAAGTTTGGCATTCCCAGCCGCTATAAGTACCAGAAGGACTTCAGCTGGGATCTCATATTGGCCGAGGTGGGCTTCAAGGTTCGGCATCGCGTGAATCCTTTGCCGTGCCACGATGGCCTCCTGGCGTTCACCGACCGCCTTCAGTGCGGAGTGATCTACGAACGAACAAGCTCATAGCGGTCATGGCCGCCAGCCTGAATGTGGGTGAGGACATCAACACCCCAGAACGGGCGTGGCGACGCCTTCCACCCAGTCCTCGAGTCACCGTACTAGCGACTCTGCTCATTCGCCTGGGCTGGCTTCTTGGGATTCACATTCATTCCCATGTTGTGGGAGAAGGCGGCTTTAACGCCTTCCCGTACGGCGGCCTGGATGATGGTCGGTACTACTACACCACCGCAGAGCAACTGGCCGATGGGATCACACCCCCCTATGTTCTCAACTGGTTCCCTCGGGTGCTCGCCGTCTTCATGGAGCTCGGCATCCGTGACCTCTTGGCTTTGAAGTTGATCAGCTTCGCCGTGAGCTCGATCGCCGTGGTGATGATGGCTTCGTTGGCATGGCATTTGAGCCACGGCATGCGGCTCCCGGCGCGGCGTTTGACCGTCATCGTCACATCGGTCCTCGGTAGTCTCTTTCCGAGCAATGTGTTCTGGACCACGAACTCGTTGATGCGCGATGGCTGGATTCTCTCGTTCGCTTTCGTGGCGATTTGGTCGTTTTCCGGTGCCGGAAAGAAGGTCCTTCCGCGAGGCCGCTGGCTGTTGGGGTTGGCGGCACTCGCGGCCGCAACGTCTTTTCGGCCGTATGTCTTGCCGGTCTACCTCGCCGCCCTCGTCAGTTCCGGGTTCGGGTTCTTGAACCCAATGAGTCGCGTGCGGCCCCGGATTGCGCCGGTTGTTCTCCGCCTTACGGCGCTGGCCATCGCCTTCATCGGAGTGTGTCTGCTGATCGCTCCCGTTCTGACCGATCTCACCAGCTTCAACATCTTGGCCTGGCGGACCCAGGAGCAGCTCAGCGGCAAGGGAAGCTCGATGGGGCTTCGATTCGACGGGGCGGACACCCTGACCGTGGTTCCGCAGTACCTCCTGAGTTTCGTCTCCAACGCCATCGGCCCTTTGCCCTTCCAGGTCAAGTCGGACAATCAGATGCTGACATTCGTGGAGTTTCCGTTCTTCATCATCATCGTTGCCGGTCTGTTCAAGGCCAAATACAGCAACCGACTGGTCCGCTTTTGCGCACTGTTTGGCCTCTACTGGCTACTTCTGCTGGGACTCTGGAACGACGTACTTGGAAACGCCGCCCGCAATCGCATCATGGCCTGGCCGATTCTGGCTATCGCTGCCTCTCCAGCGATCGCTCACTTCCTTTCAGGATGGATCCATCCGGGGGACGTCAGGGCTACAGGAAAAGGTCGTCGTCGGGGTAACCGACGATCGAAGAGGCCTCGAAGGGACACCAACCAGGAAGATGTGGGCGATGTCCGCCAAGACTCCTTCGAGGATCTTATAAAGCCAGCGACTGCACTCGAGCTGGCGAATTGGGGCTACACCGACGAAGCCGGGATCAGGACGGAGCTGGGCCGCCGCGACGAGCGCCGATTGGCCGAACGGCGAGGTCGCCGCCGCCGTGTAACAAGACCTGAAATCGACTATTGGGATAACAATGGGAGGAGAGACGGTTCAATCGTTGATCACGACAGCACCCCGCAATCGAGCGTTGGTACGAACGGGATCACCGTCGGATCAGGAGATGGCGATGTCGACCCCGGTCGAGCCGGCGTCGACTTTCCGTTGTTCCGACACCGAAGGCGAAGAGACCGCGGCACCCCCGTGGCAGAAACCTCAAGATCTAAGAACACTGGCCGTAAGGAACAGTGAGTCGATCCGACGCGAGCTGAGGGCATCGAAGTGAAGAAGACGCATTTGCAGTCGAGTCTTGGAATATTGGCGGCGAAGGATGGCCCGTTCCTGGAGGACGATGACTTCTCAACTGGCGACGTCTTGCGCTCCCACTCCTATGACCGCTCCGATCCGCCCATTACCGCGTCAGCCTGGTACCCGCTTCGTCAGCTGCGAAAAGCGATTGGTCACGAGATCGCTCGGAACCGATTGGATGCGTCAGGTTTGGACATCGTGGACTTTGGTGCCGGCGATGCGCCCTATCGGGGCATGTTTCCCATGAGTACCTACCGTATGGCCGACATCGCTGAGGCCGGGCATCACACTCAGCCGGAGCTTGCGATCGTCAGCGGTCGCGTAGGAGCGGAAGATGACTGTGCCAACATCGTGGTGTCCTTTCAGGTGCTCGAGCACGTCGATGACGTCGCCCTCTACCTCCAGGAGGCTCGACGTTTACTTCGACCCGGAGGCAAGCTGTTGCTGACCACCCACGGGGTCTGGCCCTATCATCCTCACCCCAGGGATCTTTGGCGGTGGACCCCGGAGGGGATGCGAGAGGAGCTGACCAGGAACGGCTTCGTACCGCTCACGATCAGGGGTGTCGTTGGGCCTTTGGGCTGGACCGACCAGATCCGTATGTCGGCCGTGCGCCGCGCTGCGAACGCACTTCCTGTTGTCGGTGGTTTCTGCGCCGCACTCATGACGGCGATTCTGAACCTGAAGATCGCAATCGAGGACGGATGCACGCCGGACTCCATTCGCCAGCGGGACCCCGCCATTATCGTCGTGGTCGCTCAGCCAGCCCAAGACGGCACCGCGGCCGGATGACCGCCGCCGCAGTAGCCGGCGACGCGCCCACTGCAAACGCGGAGCTGAGATCAGGGCTGAGGTCGAGGCTGGCTCCCTCCGCCGCGCCGCTCGCTTCGAACGGGTTCAGCGCAGTTGCGAATACCGCAGCAGTCTTTGCGCTCTCGACATCCGCTGGAGTGGATTTTCCCACCTTCGCCGCCTCCACCGCAGCCTTAATTCTCGCCTACGGAACGGCCAGAAGTCTGTTGGGCGAGCCGCTGATGCTTACCCAACGGGATCGACAAACAGGAGCTGCGCCATCGTTCCCGACGATCAGAGGCTGGGCCTCGGTGTCGCTGACCGTTGGCATACTACTCGGCGTAGTCGCGGCGCTGGGATTGAGAATTGCCGGCATTCACGGCGTCGGGTGGATCACCCTTGCCGCGGTTTCGGCATTGATCTTCAACGACGCAGCTCGCCACCTGTGCTTCGCTCGAGGGTCTTCCTGGACCGCTGCCATCGCCGACGCGGCACTCGCTCTCCTCACATTGGTCGTATGGGCGCTAGCGACCAGACTCGGTCCGTATCAGGTTTATGGGTCATGGCTGCTCGCGGGGGCGATTGCCGGCGTGTTCATGCTGGTGGTAACCGTGGGCCGAATCCGGGCCACCGACGGAGGCGCCGAGCTATCCGCCGATGTTTCCGTCAGCCACTGGGTGCGATCGGGCTGGAGCCGCACGCGATGGCTCGCCGCCGAAGCGGTCGCAGTGGCCGCCGCAGTCACGCTTCCCCTGATCCTGGCCGCTGACGATGTCGCCGGTCCCGGTCGCCTCCTCCTCTCCTGGTTCGGGTTCCAACAGATCCTGTTCTTCGCCGCCTATGCCGTGGCGATTCGGAGCGGTATGAAGGCGTCACGAACCGCCCTGTTGCTTTTCTGCGCCGGAGCCGCGGGTTCGGTCGTGGTCGGTGCAGGTATCGCACTCACCCCTGGAGGTGTCCTGGTAAAGCTGTTCGGTTCGTCGGCCCTGATTGCCCAGCGATGGGCACTTTGGTTTGCTGCCGGACAACTCTTGACCGCAGCCGGCAACGCCGCTGCTCTTGCGGCTCGCTTGATCTCGGGTCAGCGAGTAGCGACCGCAATGAAACTGTTCCGGGGTCGCCTCTTTTTCGCTGCTATTTCGACGATCGGCGGTGTCTTCGGGGCCTTGTATTTTGGGGTCGCCGGGTACATCGCTGGGTCGGCGGTGGGGGCGACGTTTCACGTACTCGGGTCGGTCTGGATTCTTCGGGATGGACAATCAAAGGGATTTACCTCGTACCAAGCCAAATTTTGAGGTAGGCAAAGCACCCCACTCTATGTGTTCGCTTGCTACTCTAAGCGGTCTTTGTTACCTTTGAGTGCTGTAACAAGGACAGGTGGGAACGTGACTATTCGGATGCTGAAGGCGACGATTCCTCGCTTCTGGGCAGGGCGGACCCGTCCGCCGTATGCGCTCACCCGCAAGAGAAATTGGCCGACCCATCGATTCATGAGGAGTTCTCGTACTTCGGACTCGACCCGCCCAATCACCGTCCTCCACGTCGCCGAGTCCTTCAGTTCAGGTGTGGCGTCAGCGATACATGCCTGTGTCGAGGCGCAGCCAGAGAACGTCGTGGCCATGACCTACGGGTACAGGATCCCCGGTGTGCAACTCGCCGGGGAGGTCGATCTACCCATTCCGTTCCACGACCTCCCTGCCGGAAAACTCAAGCAGTTGCGGGCTATCCGGTCGATAGTGTCACAACAGCGTCCCGACGTGCTCCACCTTCACTCATCGTGGGCCGGTTTTCTGGGACGCATTGTTCCTCTCCCGCGATCCACACGCGTCGTGTACACGCCACATTGTTGGGCTTTCCAGCGTCGGGACCTCTCGCCACTGAAGCGGGCGGCGTTTTTGACAGCCGATAGGTTGGTCGGCCGCCGGACAGACGTTGTGCTCGCCTGCAGTGTTCGAGAAGCCGAGTTGGCCCGGGAGTTCAACCTTGCTCGTGCGGTCCTCCACCTGCCCCAACAATTGCCAAGCGATTTAAGGGCAAAAATTTCCGAGCTTTCCTCGCGCCAGATAGCTGACGGACAGCCACTCACCGTGTGTATGTCCGGCCGCATCTGCACGCAGAAAGGCGTCGACTTTTTCGCTGCCGTAGCTCGTGGTCTTCGGGCTACACCTGCGGGCCGGCGGGCCATCAAGCTGAAGTGGATCGGTGGCGGCGGAACTGAAGCCCACCTAGCCGAACTCATGGCGGCCGGCGTCGAGGTGACGGGCTGGCTGGACCAGGACGTCGCCGTGAAGGAACTCGCTGACTGCGATATCTACCTGCACAGTGCTGCGTGGGAAGGTTACCCGATGACGGTCCTTGAGGCCTTCGAGCTTGGCCTTCCCGTCGTTGCTCGAGCAATCCCCGCCCTGACTTCGGAGCCCCGAGGGGCGCGCCTGGTGGCCGACCCCGCGGCCGCGATTACCGAGCTTCTCGCCATGGCTCAGAAGTGGCCGGTGTTCGCAGCGCCACAGCCGGACGATTCCTTCGAGCATCGCCAGCAAGTTCTGGCTGCCGCTTACGGTTCGTAGTCCACCCGGCGATTCATTCGAACGACGCCAGCAAGTTCTGGCCGTCGCTCACGGTTCGTAGTCCACCCGAACATCGTCCGATGGGTCGATGCCCCGGCTCGGTGGCCTACGGTTCGTAGTCCACCCGAACATCGTCCGATGACCCGATGCCCCGGCTCGCAGGCGTCGATACCGGCACCACCCCAGAGGTAGTCATTCCCGGGGCCGCCTCGGAAGGTGTCATTCCCACCGTGGCCTAAGAGGCTGTCCCCGTCGTCGCCGTCCTGGGTCGTTTAATTGTTGCCGCGCTTTTCATCGCGCATAAGTGAACCGTCTCACCTTCGGCAAACCTTTGGAAGACGACTCGCTGATTTTGAAGGGCTGGGAGTTCGACAGCAGCGAAGAAGATGGCTGAAGCGAGGAGAGTTTCCTCCCCTCGCTTCAACTCTATTGCCCCCGCATTTTGCTGGGCAATCCCGGGCCGGCGGAACTCGGCCCGGTGATCCTGCTGTGAGTTAGGCGCTAATCTCGAACTCACACGACAGATCGAAGACGCCTCCATCCGGATCCTGGCAGACATCGCCCGCTCCGTCACCGCCAGACAGCGTGTCCGCTCCGATGGAGCCCCATACGTAGTCGTCGCCGTCGCCACCATCGAGGGTGTCGTCGCCGCCGAAGCCCAGGACGTTGTCGTCGCCAGCTCCACCGTTCATGACTTCGCCGTCAACAGTTGTGCTGTTGCCGTCGAGGTAGTCCGGACCGTCGCCTCCTTCAAAGGAGTCGATGCCGGCGCCACCCCAGATGTAGTCGCTGCCGTCACCGACTGCGGGTCCACCGATAAGGGTGTCTGCACCACCGTGGCCGAGGATAATGTCATCGCCAAGTCCACCGTTCATGGTTTCATCCTCGTCGCCACCATCAAGGTAGTCACGGCCATCGTTACCTTCGAAGGTGTCGATGCCGAGGCCTCCCCACAGGTAGTCAGCGCCTTCGCCACCGATCAAGGTGTCGTCGCCGTCATGACCCAGCACGTAGTCATCGCCGGTTCCACCGTTGATGTTGTCGTTGCCAGCCCCACCTTCGAGGATGTCGATGGTGTTGGCGGGGTTGTCTCCACCAGTGATGATGTCGTCGCCGTCACCACCGTTGATGTAGTCAGCCTCGTTGCCACCGTCGATGGTGTCATTGCCGGCTTCTCCGATGAGCTGATCGCCACCGTTTCCACCCGTAATGTTGTCGTTGCCAGGACCGCCGAAGACGATGTCGTTTCCGTCGGAGGCATCGATGGTGTCATTGCCACCCTTACCGCAGATGATGTCACTGCCACCAAGGTCATTGATGGTGTCAGACGCTGAGGTACCGGCAATGATGTCATTTCCGATGGTCGGTGTAAGACCGAACTGCGGATGAGTAGCGCCGAGACCAAGCACCACGGTGGCGAGGAACGCATCACAGGTGAGGCTCTCCAGCGTCACGGTGAAGTCCAGGAACTGAAGGACTTCGATGTTGCGGAGGGTGTCCACACCGGTGTCGATACCAGGCACGCCTGGCTCAACGTCGTTACAGACATCGCCACCGGTCTCATCGCCACAACCCCGAGCGTGATCGACGGTGAGAACACCGTTGGTCAAGTTGAAGTCGTACTCGGTGAAGAGCCCCTCGAAGTAGGCGGTATCGGTACCGCTGGGATCGATGAGAATTTCACGCACGATGCTGATGTCCCCGGGATTGAGGGATCCGTTGAAGACCTGGGCCTGCAGTTGGAGAATGCTGTCGTAACGGGTTCCGTTAGCTTCCAGCTGAACGTTCAGCCAGCGGTCACCGTCGATGACGTCATTCTCGCCCCGACCTTCGATGAGGTCAGAACCGCCACCACCCAAGAGGATGTTGCCGGTGTTAAAGCCAGGTCCAACCAGCGCGCTGAGACCAGCGGTGCGGTCCAGCGTTCCCTGGGTGACCTCGTTGCCGGGGCCGTCCAGGAGAGCGTTGAAGCTGTCACCACGGATGACGTCGTCACCGGTCCAGCCGGAGACGGCCTCTACGAGGTCGTAGCGATCTCGCAGAGGATCGATGGTGTCAGGTACCAACTGGTTGAAGTCCATGTCGGCGTCAACGTTTCCTTCGTAGTTGCGGAAGGTCACGAAGTCGAACCCGAGCATGCCTTCGAAACGGCTCGTTCCGGGGCTAGCGATAAGAATGTCGTCGCCACCTTCGGAGTCGTAGTCGTCAGCACCTGGACCACCGTCGAGGACGTCGTGTCCACCGTTGGGGTCGTTCTGGAACGGGTTTCCGTTGTCGCCTTGAACGAGGTCGGCTTGTCCGCCACCCTCGATCCAGTCGTCGCCGTAATCACCGAACAGTGTTGCAAACGAAGCGCCACCGTAGATGAAGTCGTTGCCTGCTCCACCGAAGGTTTCAGACGGATCTGAACCTTGGATGATGAAGTCGCTGCCACTTCCACCCTGAAGGAGGTCGAAGCCAGGTCCGCCATTGATGGCGTCGTTACCAGGACCACCTTTGAGGCCATCGTCACCGAAGGAGTCGGTGATGATGTCGTCGCCGTTTCCGCCGATGACCGCATCGTTACCCGAACCGCCTCGGAGGATGTCGTTGCCGTCGTTTCCTCGCACAGTGTCGTCACCGATACCGGCCCAGATCCGGTCTGCTCCTGCGCCACCCCACATATTGGTGTGCTCTCCACCGTTGAATCGGACGAAACCGTTTGTCCGTGTCAACAAGGAGGGCTCGAGGTAGGCCGTCGCTGGATCATCAGTGATCCCGTTCGGGTTCTGAGCATTCTGGAACTCGACATCGAACCGGTAGTCAGGACGTGAGAACACGTCGGCCGGCAGAGTTGTCACGTCGGTGTTGCGCTCAATGAGCTCGGCGAAGGAGTTACCCTCCAGCGAGGCCAGCAAGTTCACTCCGGCGAGACGATGGAGGTAGTAGAAACGGTCACCGTTCTGCAGATTCTCCATCTGAAGCTCAAAGACGTAGTTGTGGGTCGTGCCCAACAGACCACCGAACGGATCGGTCGTCTCGGCCAAACCGCCAACCCACAGGTCGATGTCGTCGACACCGGTAGTGGTAGGCGCACCAGATGCGGTGGCCCAAGCGTTTAGACCGGCGATGAAGTCATCGGCGTCACCCGGGCGGCCTGGAGCGGGGCCACCGAGGATCAACTCGGCTGCGGCCCGCTTGTCGGCAACCGTGGTTGCGTTCTCGATGGTTGGATGGGTGCCATAGGCAGCAACGAAGTTCACCAGCGAATCAGCGTGTGAAATGTTGAAGCTGAAGTCTTCCCAGCTGTCGTAAGGTGCCAGCGATCCGTCACCGGCGATTGCGAACAGCGACCGACGGGTTTCGTTGAGAGACAGAATGCCGGCCTCACGGCCACGAGCCATGTTGATGGTTGCAAGGTCGAGGGGAAGACCGACGAGGTTGTTCCGCAGCGCTTCCACCACGAACTCGTCGATTTCTTGCCCGACCTGGCTCGTGCCGCCTCGGAAGACCGCACCAGCAGCCTGCTCAGGCGTGTAGTTGGCCCCGCCAGCGTCTAAGAACGCTGGTGGATTGAGGAATGCGTCGATCAGCCCAAGGCTGTTCGGGTTGCCATTCTCGTCAAAGCGAACCACCTGGGAGTTGAGCATCGAGTGACCAAAGCGGTACGTCGAGTGCGCAAATTCAGCGGAGATCGCTGCGTTGATGGTGGTGTCGTAACCGGCAAACACGTTGACCTGAGGCTGCACCTTGCGGGCAAACTCTTCGAACGCCAGGTGCTGGTACTCCATCTCGGTGATGAACTTGGCAGCCTGGAACAGGTATTCGCCGTTCCATACGCCGGGCGACAGTTCCCACTGGGAAATGGCGGCCGGATCCTTGGCAAGCAACGTGTTGACGATGCTGTCGACATGTCCGCCCTGAGCAACGGTATCGGTGCTGGACAGGCGGTTGTGCTCGCTGTGGAACACATGGTGCACTGAGGTGAGCGCGATGTTCTCGTTCACCCGACCGTCACCGGCCATGAAGTGAGCGCCGAGCATTTCGTCGTCGTAGGTTGCCGGATCGCCATCGTCGCCGGTACCGGGATCGGTATCAGGCGTCTTTGGAACGGGAAGCAGCGGCCCAGTTGGGCCGTCCGGATCGAACGTTCCCGGTACTGCGTGGTGAGCGATGTCGATCAGGAAGTTGTGACCGGTGGCGACGCCGGTTGAGGCGTCGACCAGGTTGGCCGGGTCGCCTTCAACGAGTCCACCAGCGGTAACGACCTGCGGCATGCCGCGAGCCGGACCGGGGAGGAAACGACCGTACTGATCGGTGGCGAGGAGCGGAACTCGCTCGACGTCATCGTCGGTCAGGTTGATTCCTAACAGCGCAGCCTGGGCCTGAACGTCGTCCCAGTTGGCCATGCCACCGGCGACACCCTCGATCAGCTGCCCGGTCGACACAGGGTTCAGACCCGCACCGTCGAAAGAGTAGTGGCGAAGGAATACCTGATGGGATGGATGTGACGCGAACGTTTGGTTCTGGTCGACATAGGGAGTGGTCCGGTTCAAGGATTCTTGTCCGGGGTTGGTCGTCCGGGAAAGAATCATGAAGTTCAGGGGTGAGCCCGGGACGAACAGCGGATCGTCTTCCTGCAACGGCACGAACGCGGACTGACCATTGGTGGACTTGAAGTCCAGACCATGATCGAAGAACTGTCCGAAGAACGTGAACATATCGTTGTAGGGGGCCGAGAGGCCCTCGTCAGGAGCGACGTTGGGAATTTCGACATCGCCGTCGGGGCTGATGTCGGCTCCCGGTCCGCCGGCTTCGACTGCGGCCGGATTGGCAGCGGTCTGATCGACGATCAGGTTGCTGGTAACACGTGGCTCGCTGTCGATGACGAATCCAGGCGGCATCCCACCAGCGTTGTCGCCGTTGTACGTGGTGCCTTCTTCGGCCTCACGGAATCCGGCCGGAGTGAGTCGGATGAACTCTTGGTCTGCTGCGCCCCAGGCGTATCGAGACTGGGTAACCAGGTTGTTACATGTGCCGTCAAGGACGCGCACACCGAATGGCAGTTCCTCGGCTCCCTGACCAGATGGAATCTGGTTGGGACTATTGCCGATGAGGGCAGAACAGTAATTCGGATCGCCAACAGGATCTGGGTTCTCTTCACCTGGATTCGGATTCACGGTCCTCCGAGCGTGTTCCTCGGAGATCTTGATCTGCGCCAGAATGAAGTCGAGGTCCTCTGGGAGCAGTTCGAAGCCGGCGCCTATCGCACCATCGACCCGGTCATATCCTTCCCAGGGGCGTTCGTTTGCCCCCGAGGCCGGTGAGGCCATCGTTGCAGCGAGTAGAAAAGTCGAAACGACTGCTACCAATCGTTTTGGCTGCGTTCGCACGCGTCGCGGCTGCTTCCTGTCCGCTCCGCCCCCCGGCTCATTTCTCGGTAATGTCAAGTGCTGTTTCATTCTTTCCCTGCCGGTTGCAACAAAACGGCGCGTTCCATTCAGATATGCAGGAGTACAAGGGCCACCTTGGGAAAAGCTTTGGGCCACACGAACTAGCACCGGCGTTCAAGTCCGAAAGAGCATTCGGACCAACTGCCCAGCAGCCATGGCCGCTGTGGGTGTGGCGGCGATCCTGCACGACGACGCCGTCGAAAGCCCAGCTCAGCGCATATGTGTGGCTGGGTTCTTTCGATCACTAGTTGGCGCTCCTCTTGCGCCGGCCTGAATGCGAGTGGGGCGATAAGCGGGATTCTGTCAAGGAACCCTATGAACAGGGAAAACAGGGTCCTAGACCGGCCGTGGACAGCGAGCAGACCGCTGGACCTTCGCGAGAGACACCGGATTCAGTCGATTCAGTGCTTCGCGGGCGGCTTCGTCGTCATCGACGAACAGGTGCCCGTGGGTGTCGAACGTTGCGACGATTGACGCGTGCCCAAGATACCGGCTGATCTGTTTGGGGGTCAGATTCGCCCCAATGCTGGACGAATACTCTCGACGATGCTGGACGAAAACTCTCGACGCCTCACGGCCACCAGGTGGAGCAGATCCGTGCTGACCGACTCACATCTGATGTTGGCAAGAGCCGCCAGATCGCAACCGCATGGCTCAAGGCGGTCGATGTGCAACAGACCATTACGGATTCGCTAGAAAGGCGACCCGGCGGCCGAGGAGCAGCGACTGACCGACCGCATTTGAAACCACCCGTGCGGTTGGGTTTTGAAGAGCTTCAAAATTCGGGCGTCGTTCAGTGACGCTATTCAGCGTGCCACCGAAGCAGCGAATGACAAGACACTCCGCCAATCGAGACCGTCGCCCTAGTTGGCGAATCAGAGATCGCAAGCTTTCGTCTGTTGCCGTTGAGTTTTCAGATTGAAATCAGCGGTCAGCCAGACTACGTCGCCAGTGTTGTTCCAGATGTTCCGGTCGAAAACAATGACCCTTCCCGGTCCGGCCGTCGGGTTCAAGCCCGACACCAGTGTCACCGTTTCGTTCGGTCCCAGTCCGGCTACCAACGCCCCCAGGTTTCGGATGAAAAAACTGGAGCCGTCGTCGTGTAGCGCCCATCCATCGAACGATTGGTATGTGCCGCCTTGGTTCTTGAGGACTACTTCCTCTGTCCGGGCGTTGCACGAAACGATGACCACGTCAGCTGGTTCAGCCCTCCCGTTTCGGAACGGGTAGTTGTTGATGAACTCGGTGTTTTGCGTTATGTAGAACACCGTCCCGGTACGAGTCAACTGACGGGTGTCAAGTAGGCCGAGCCAGTAGTTGTAGCCTCCCTGGTCGTAGTTCCGGCCGAGCACGTTCGTATACACCTTCGCCACGTATTGGGCATTAGTCGTCCCGAAGTAGTTGTTTCGGAACTCGACGGAGCCGCCCATAAACCCGGAGATCTGGGTTGCCGTATAGCCCTGGCGTCGGATGCCGAGCCAATATTTTGCGCCACCTAGGTCAGGTGCCCGATTGAAGAACGCTTGATACAACCGGAGAATCGGGGCGTCTTTCACGTCGGAATAGTCTTGAGCGGCGACGAGTTCAGCGATCGTGGCGGCGTCGGAGTAGTGGGGGAGAACCCGCACCGGGTCCGGCGTAGGTGTCGGTGTGGGAACCGGGGTGGGTGTGGGCGTGGGAACCGGGGTGGGTGTGGGAACCGGGGTGGGTGTGGGAACCGGGGTGGGTGTGGGAACCGGAGTCGGTGTCGGTGTGGGAACCGGCTCCGGTGGTGGTGGCAGTTTGAGCGCGGGGAGCGCCATTTCCGAGGTGTAGAACACGTCAACATGTACTACCGGGTCTGGGTATTCGACACTTAGCGCTTGTACCGCAACGAGGTAGTTCCCGGCTGCGACATCCTTCGCGAAGTTGTTGGGCACGTCACACCGATTCAAGAGAGGACGACCTCGGAAATTGCAGACCTCAAACCGATCCGCCCACCACGTAGTGCCGAGCACTGCATACGGCACAACCGGATCACGCCGGACGAGTTCCACGACATACCCGGTCAAGTCGGTTCCGCCATCGAACTCCGGGCGAATCCACGTCACCGCCAAACTGTCACCAGTCACGATCGTAGCGACCTCTCTGGGGTACGACGGTGGAGTGGTTGCGACTCGATACACGTAGTCGAACGTAGCGATCTGACTGACGGTGTCGTAATTGTATTCGGTAGCGGTGAGCACCAGCTTTGACCCAAACTCGCCTGCCATTGGCCCAAACCCAACGGTCACACTGACCATCCCTGTTTCACCCGGAGCGATTGGGGCGTCGAGTGTCGCAGTTCCCGGGATCGTTCCAGCGCCACTTAAGTTGGGCCGGAGCTGTAACGCTTGGTCACCAGTGATGGTCGCTTTGGCCTGTCTGAGAGTGACGTCCGTGGTGTTGGTCCAGTCGAACGACAAGTGACACGTCGCGTCATTCCGGTACGTCTGCACCTCTGTCGGTGGGTTAGGGAACCAAGGGGTCGTGCCGAGACAGGCAGGCGGAGCACTGTAGAACCCGTGCTGATCCGAGTTGATGAACAGCCCGAACATCTTCCCGTACCCGGTTCGCCGGTAATCGGTCGCCCCGTACCACCCGGCTGTTTGAATGACCGCTGGATCCTGCGCTTCGACCGGTGACGCTGGTGCACCTGTCAACGTTGCAGCAAAGACGACCGACGCAACCAGCATCACCAGTCTAGTTTTCATGAGAACCCTCCCGCCAATGGGCCTGCCAGGCCCGCCTCACACTCTCCTTTTAGCGTCAAGATCTACGAGCCGGAAGTGCCTAAAGTCCTTATACGTCTAGCCGCGTCAAGCTGGCCAAAGCATCTCGACTTAGGTCGTCGGAGAGCGGGCCGCGACCTCGGCCAGTGTCAGGGAGAGGCGAAGCTGGAGAACCGATGCCGACGAACTAGCAGCCGACCGACGTTTCGGATCCATCTGGTGCGACGAGGTAGGCAGTGTCGCCGTCGTTATTCCAGACGTTCTGACGCTTCCAGACGACCTCGCCAGCTCCCGCCACAGCGTCGGGGCCCGTGCGGATCGTCAAAGTCTCTCCTGCGTTCATGGAGCCGAAGCCACCGAGAGAGGTTGTGTGCTTTTCTCCTCGATCATGTAGCCGGTAGCCGCTGAGGCTGATTGCTTCACCGCCTTCGTTTGCGATCGTCACTCTCTCGGCTCTCTTATCACACGCGACGAGGACGACGTTTCCGGGTGTTCCCTCGACCACCAAGATCGTTGTTGTAGTCGGCGCTGGAAGAGCAAATGGGAACATCGCTCGTAGCCTCCACGCTCGTTACACATCCTCGACACCGTGCACCGCGTACGTGCCGACCTGTTCACCGCCGACTACTCGAAAGGCCGATGAGCGTTGGTTGGTATCTGGCCAGCCGTTGGCAGCCGGCAAGCTGGCCGCCTTCGCCAAGCCCGGAAATGCGAGTGGGGCGATAAGCGGGATTCTGTCGTTGGACGATCATCCATCTTTGCGATCTACCTGGGGTTACCGGCCGAAGCCGGGGACGGACCGCCCGTTCCCCCGTTTGATCTTGCTCCGCATGGGGTTTACCAAGCTAGCCGGGTCACCCCGGCTACTGGTGCGCTCTTACCGCACCGTTTCACCCTTGCCTGTGACCGGTTTCCCGGCCCATCGGCGGTTTGTTTTCTGTGGCACTTTCCTGCGGGTCACCCCGACTGGCCGTTAGCCAGCATGCTGTCCTATGGAGTCCCGACTTTCCTCGACCCCACCATCATTGCTGATGCTGAGACCGCGATCGTCTGCCCCACTCGCAGGCCCGAGTGTATGCCGCTACTTGGGGAGTTGGCGGCGCATCTCGGCAACCGATACCGGCCGACCCGAACGTCGAATCCAATCTGCAAACATCGCGCCGAACACACCGCACCCGGCCGCGATCATGGCCTGGAGCGGATAGCCGAGCCAGTTGATTTCATCGCCGGAAACCAGCCGACGCAGCACGCCGAAGCCCTGGATCACCACCCATGTTCCCATTGCTCCCAGTGCCCCATGCGCCATGGGGGCGTGCGGGGCCATCTTGCCGGCCCCATAACCCGCGGCGGCGAAACCGAACATGGTGAGGCCGAAGAACGCCAGCTGGGCATAGCTGGAAGAGTCCTCGTCGATCACGAGAAGCGAAAGGATGGTGATGGGAACCAGCACCGTGAGGCCGGCGATGGCTGCGCTGCGGATCACGTTCCAGTCGAGTTGAGGCACACCCAAATGGTAGGAGCTTTGGTTCGTCACTGGCGATCCACCCCGACCAACCGCGTTAGCGCCGACCGGTGCCGTTGGAGGCAACGGCAAACGGAGGGCATCGTGGGTGGGTGCGAACCCACGGCGGTTCTCTACCATGGCTCCCCTAGTCGTCCCACACATCCAGGAGCGAGCAATGTCAGATCTCAGGGGAACCAAGACGGAGGAAAACCTCAAAGAGGCATTCGCCAGCGAGAGCCAGGCCAACCGGCGCTATCTGTATTTTGCGCAGAAAGCCGACGTGGAGGGGTACCCAGACGTCGCCGCCCTGTTCCGCTCGGTGGCCGAAGGTGAGACGGGCCATGCATTCGGCCACTTCGATTTCCTTGCCGAGTACGCCGACCCCGCCACCGGCCAACCGATCGGTCCCACCGAAGACAACCTGCGTTCCGCCATCGCCAGCGAAACCTTTGACGCCAACGAGATGTACCCGAGCTTCGCCAAGACTGCCCGGGAGGAAGGCCTTCACGAGGTAGCGGAGTGGTTGGAAACCCTCGCTCGGGCAGAGAAGTCTCACGCCGGTCGCTTTGCCGAGGGTCTCGAACGAATCGCCTGACCTCTCGTTGACGTCGCTCCCTCAGCGCAACGAACCCAGCCAGGAATAGGGTGAATCTCATGAGCGCTGTGATGCCCCTCGACTGGTCCGCACTCCTCGGCACGATTGCGGCCGGTGAACATTTAACCCGCGCCGACACCGCCGCCGCGATGGACGAGGTCTTGCAAGGCGACGCCGACCCGGTGGCATTGGGAGCGCTGCTGATGGGCCTTCGTGTGAAGGGCGAGTCCGATGAGGAGATCCTCGGCTTCGCGGATGCGATGTTGCGCGCCGCCGAGCCGCTCACCGTTCCGGCGGGCACAGTTGACATTGTGGGAACGGGCGGCTCGAAGCACCGCCAGGCCCACGCCCTCAACGTCAGCACCATGGCTTCGTTTGTGGCGGCTGCGGCCGGTGCCACCATTTGCAAACATGGAAACGTCAAGGCGTCCAGCACCAGTGGGTCGTTCGATTTCCTCGCTGCCATCGGCGTCGATATCAACGGGACCCCCGCCGACATCGAGAAACAGCTCGCCACCCATGGCCTGGCGTTTGCCTGGGCGAAGACTTTTCATCCTGCCATGCGGCATGCCGGTCCGGTTCGTTCCGCTCTCGGACTGCCAACGGTGTTCAACATTCTTGGTCCGTTGGTGCACCCCGGTCACGTGAAGCGGGTGGTGCTGGGGGCTGCCACGGTGGAACGAGCTGAACAGCTGGCCCGCATCCTCAGTACGCGTAACATGGCTCGCGCCTGGGTGGTGGCTGGCTACGAAGGCCTCGATGAACTCTCCACTCTTGGCCCCAACGATGTGTATGAGGTAGTCGGCACCGACATCACGCACACGGTCGTGACGCCAGGCGATTTCGGTCTTCAGTTGAACAGTGCCAAAGACCTACGGGGTGGCTCCGGAGATGAGAATGCTCGAATCTTCTATGAAATCATCAACCCGTCGTTTGACCGTGCGCCGGCGGACGCCGCCGCCGCTGCGGACATCGTGGTCCTCAATACCGGCGCCGCACTGGTGGTGGCCGGCGTGGCCGCCGATCTAGCGGCCGGAACCGAAGCAGCGTCCAGCGCCCTGTCATCGGGGGCTGTAGAGGCGCTCTACGAAGCGTTCATTTCGCCGGTTTGAACGAGGGCAGCCGCGGTATTGCCGAGACCAGTGCATCGGATCCGTCGAGCACTCGAGCTTTCGGTCCGTAGCGGTCCAGCCAGGCGCCAACACAGAGCTGCTCGTCCAATCCGAGATCGGCGGTGTCGATCCGAACAACCCCGGAATCGAATTCCAACGCAATCGACCCGATGCCGCTCACCATGTTGATGCGGCGGCTTCGGGCGATCACCGAAGCGAAGGCGCCGGCGCGATCGCGTACGGCAGCGGCATCTTCGAAGCGCTCCTCAGCAGCCAGCTCGTTCATTCGTTGCGAGAGCCGATCGAGCGTAATGTGGGGTTGGGCGGTCATGAGGCGGGTGGCTTCGGCCACGATGGGCTGGTAGTCCTCTACCGCAAGTTCACCGGTGCAGGGGCATGTGGCAACGCCAATCTGGGCCGCCGTACACAGCCCATCTCTTTTGGCGCGGCGGTTGCGACCAATCGATGTGGTGCAGCGCCGCAGCGGTAGCACGGTGTGGATGGCGTCGACCACCAGATCGGCCGTGCGGCGGTTGCTGATCGGCCCAAGGTAGACGCCCGGTCCTTTCGTTGCGCGCACAACCGAGAGCCGGGGGAATGCCTCGCTAGTGGTCAGCTTCACCCAACACGACTTGGGCGGCCGCTTGCCCCGGCTGTTGAAGCGGGGCGAATGCTCCTTGATCAGACGCAGTTCCAACAGCTCGGCCTCGAGCGAGTTGGCGCAGATTTCATGCCCAATGGAGTGGGTTTCCCGCAACAGCGCCGGAATTTTCCGTCGGGTTTCGGAGCTGAAGTAGCTACGAACCCGGGAGCGGAGGTCGGTTGCTTTGCCAACATACAGAACGCTCTGGTTGCGGTCGAGGAAGAAGTACACGCCGGGGCGGCGAGGCAGATCTGTGGTGAGTGAGAGTTTCTTCCATTGCGGGTGCCCGGCAACGGTCGGGAGAGCTACCAGATCATCCAACCCGGTGACCCCCCACGCACTGGCTCGTTCGATAAGAAAATGGAGAAGGTCCACCGTGGCCCACGCATCTTCGAGAGCACGGTGTGAGGGTTGATGGGGGAGTCGAAGGCGACGCGCCAGCTCACCCAAACTGAACTTTGGCATCTCGTCAGCCAGGAGGCGACGGGCGAGGGCGAGCGTGTCAAGTTTCTGGTTTCCCATCATGGGTCCTCCCCAGCGCCGCACCGCAGCGTGAAGGAAGGCAACATCGAATCGAACGTTGTGGCCAACAATCACCGCTCCACCAATGAAATCCAGGAACGTGGGTAACACGGCGTCGATCGTGGGGGCGTTGGTGACCATCATCTGGGTTATGCCCGTGACCACGGTGACCTGCGGCGGAATTCCTCGTCCCGGGTTCACCATCGTTTGGAATGTTCCCAGCACCTCACCACCCCGCACTTTTACCGCTCCGATCTCGGTGATGGCGTCCGTACCGGCGTTTCCCCCGGTTGTCTCGAAGTCGAGAACGCAGAACGTGGCGTCGTGAAGGGGGATCCCCATGTGATCGAACGACGGCTGGAACAACACCCGCGTCAGTTAAGCGAACAAACGTTCGCGTGTCAAGGTTACGTTGGTTTCGGCCCCGGATTGGGGAGTGTTTCCCACTGCCCCAAATGGCCCCGGCGGTGATCGGTGGCTAAAATCTCCGACGGGGGCGGTCGAGCGAAAATCAGGACGCAATCAGATTGCTACTGAAATTCGCCTAACAAACGTCGATGTAACAACTAGGCACCAAGGCCCTCGTCGTTGAGCGATGTATTTCGGGAGTACCCAAGTGATGGATTCACAGGAGATGAACAAGGCATGCGAACTGGCCTTCCTCGTTGCGCGTGAGGGCGTGGAGCAGGATCCGCCGATCGATCCACCGGCTTCGATGCGCATGTTCCTCTACGTCCGCCAGTTCCCCCAGCGCGCCCTGACGGTAGCTCGCCAGACATTGGCCGAAGACCCGATCTTTCGGGCCCGGGTGGCGGCTGCGGCAACGGCCGAGAACACCGGCCCCGCCGTCGTCGAGTGGTTGCAGCGCTCCGGCGTCATCGATCTCGATGAGCTCGCCATCAGCGACTCCGGCACCTCGTTCGCCGTCGAGACCGATTCCGAGCCCGTGACCAAGGAAGCGATTCGTACGGAGTTGGACGAGCTCAAGAGCCTCGTGGGCCAGCTGGCCGACGAGCGGGCTTCGGTGGGCGATGAGTTGGCTGACCTAGAAACGCGCCTCGACGAGGCTGACAGTTTCGACGAAGCCGTACCCACGACACCTCTGCCCGATGCTGCGCCGGCAAAGGTTGCCCCCCTGGCGAGCCCAGTGGCCAGATCGGCCGCCAGTTCCCTGGCATCGCAGATCCGGAGCCTCCACGCCGACCTCAAGCAAGCGCGACATGACCGCGAGGCCGCCCAGGAATCCAAGGAATTGGCCATCCTCGAACAGGCCGAGTTGACCGAGGAACTGGAGCGGATGCGGGAGATGGCCGGCAGCGCCACCGCGAGGCTCAATGAGCTCGAGGCCAAGATCGACAATGTCAGCGGCGAAAAGGCCGCATTGGAATCTGAAACGGCTCGCCTCATCCAAGAGACCGCCCGACTCAGTGATGAAGCCGCATCGGTAAGCACCCAACGCGATGATGCGGTTGCCCAAACCCAGTCTCTGGCCGCCGAGCGAGAGGCCGCCGAAGCAAGCCTGGCCCAAGCCGAAGCCAACCTGGCCCAAATCACCGCCGAACTTGACGACGTCCGGTCCAGCGCAGGTGCCTCCGTCAGTGACCTCCAGGCCGCAGTCCGGGCCCAAGAGGCCCTCAGCAGCCATGTAGACACTCTTACCGCGGCGCAAGCGAACGCTCGGGCCGAGATGGAGCGGGTCAATACCGCTCTGTCCAGCCGATCCGCTACCGACGCCGAGAAGATCAGCGCTCTGCAGGCCGCTCTGGCCAGTGTGGTCGCCGAGCGAGATGCTCTCCAGTCCAAACTCGATCTGGTTCGCAACAGTGTGAACTCGGTTCAGGGGGAGATTGCGAATCTCGACTCCTCCGTCCAGGACGCCGAGACGGCGGCGTCGGTTCTTGGTGAGAGCGTTGCAGGGCTCGGTGCTTCTGTCGATGGAATTGCATTCGATGAGATCGCTCCCGCCGACACCGCTTTCTTGGACACCCCGGAAGCGCCTGCTCCGGTGCTGATCGAGATTCCCGACGAGACCACTTCGATCGACTCTTTCGCCCATGTTTCCGATGAGGAATCTGCGGCGATTGCGCAACCCGACACTTCCGGTGAAGCTGAACCGGCTTGGGAACAAGCCGGGCCGGCTGGCGAGACTGAGGATGCTCACGGGACTGATGTAGCGGAACAATCCGAGTCGGCTGGCGAGACTGAGGAAGCTCCCGAGACTGATGTAGCCGAACAATCCGAGCTGGCTGTGGAGCCTGAGGTGGCTGTGGAGCCTGAGGTGGCTGTGGAGCCTGAGGTGGCTGTGGAGCCTGAGGCACCTGCTGAGGCCGGGCCGACTGAGCTCGATTTCACGGCAGGCCTTCTGAACGACTTCCCGGACACCGCCACGACAGCACCGCCAGTGGGGGACATCGATGAGGTTAACGCCCTCGTTTCTAAGACGGTGGCATCGTTCGACGGTGACGAAAGTACGGCTCCGGTGGACCCTGGTCGGGCCGGGCGAGGTGGTCTCACCAGCCTGTTCACCAGCACAGCCGCTCGGCTGGTACGGTCCGCCCCGGACTCAGACGAAGCAGAAGAAGTGGTCGAGGCTGAAGCAACCGCCGAGGCTGAAGCAACCGCCGAGGCTGAAGCAACCGCCGAGGCTGAAGCAACTCCCGAGGCTGAAGCAACTCCCGAGGCCGAAGCACCGGTTGAAGCTGAAGAACTAGTTGAAGCACCGGTTGAAGCTGAAGAACCAGCTGAAGCACGGGTTGAAGCCGAAGAACTAGCCGAAGCACAATCCGAAGCCGAGGACTCGGAAGAATCGGCCTCCGGGGCCCGCTGGCCGATTTCCATTCCCGACGAAGTATTGAATGATCCGGTTGCAATAGCCCGTCATGTCGTGCACACCGAGGACGTCGTGTTGCTCATAGACGGAGACCCGGTGGCGGCGATGGGATGGCCCAGCGTGGACCGTATCGATCAACGGCGCAACCTCGTCCACTTCTTGAGTGCCCTTGCCGGAAGTAGCGGCGCTGCCCCCGACGTCCTGTTCGATCGGGACCATGGGATCGATCGTCTCCCCGATTCCCGGTCGGTTCGCGTGAGAGTCACCAATGAAGAAGGCTCTGTGGCGGCGCAAGTGACCCGGCTGATCGACACTTACCCGAACGAGTGGCCGGTCGTCGTTGTCACCGACAACATGGACCTGGCATCTGAAGTCGCCATGAAGGGCGCCACGATTCTGGACAACGGCCAACTCCTGGATCTCTTCATCGCCTCATAGCGCTTCGTCACCGGGGGTTGGGAAATCTGAAGCCCGGCAGTGAGGGAGGGCTTTCTTCCGATGCGGACGCCAAGAATGCTGCAGACGCGCTAGAAACAACAGGGTGACGTTGATCGAGACCGGAACGACGGCTTCGAAGGCTCCCGTCGACGTGCAGGCGGCGGTCGCCCTTCGGTCGGCGGCCCGCGTGGTCGTTGTGGGTGGTCGCCGTTTTGTTCGGCTCGCGTTGCAGGGATCACGACCGGACAACACTCTCACCCAAGCGGATTGTTGCGTGGTGGAGGCGGGGCTACGTATGGCGCGGGAGCAACGTCTCCCCGTCATCTTCATTATCAACGCCGCCGGTGTCGACGTTGCCGAGGGTTTGGCACCGTCGGTGGCTTGGAGCCGGATCGCCAGAGAAATGGTGCGCTCCAGCGGTGTGATACCACTGCTCGCCATCGTTGACGGCGCAGTCTTGTCCGGGCCGGCGTTCTTGCTCGGACTGGCCGACATCGTTGTCTTCACCGACACGTCGTCGTCTTACCTGTCCGGACCCCGAATGGTGCGCAGTTTCACCGGTACCACCATCAGCGGTGCGGAGCTGGGGGGAGCCAGCTCTCATCAACGTAGCTCTGGCTTGGCGGCGGCCGTGGTGGAGTCGGTTGAAGAAGGCGAACTCTACCTGTTGGAGATCTTGTCGTTTCTCCCCGACCATGTTGACCAGACTCCACCGTTCGTGCCGACGCACGATTCTCTCGAGCGCCCCACCCCCGAGGCTGCTCAGATCCTTCCCGTCACCCCCACCGGTTCCTACGACGTGCGAGACATCGTGGCGGCAATCGCCGACGACGGTGACTTCATCGAGTTGCGTGCGCAGTGGGCACCCAACCTTGTGACCGGCTTCGCCCGTTTCGGTGGATTCTCTGTTGGCATCGTGGCCAACCAGACCCAGTCCTTGGCCGGCAGCATTGATATCGCAGCAAGCCAGAAAGGCGCTCGTTTCGTTGGGTTCTGCGACTCGCTGAACGTGCCGCTGTTAACCCTGGTCGATACCAGTGGATTCCTCCCCGGGAAGGATCTCGAGTGGCGCGGCATGATTCGCCACGGTGCACAACTAGCGTTCGCGTACGCTCGTGCAACCGTTCCGCGGGTTGGCTTGATTCTCCGCAAGTCCTACGGCGGTGCATACATCGTGATGGACTCGGTGAACATGGGGAACGACGTGATGCTGGCGTGGCCCTCGGCCGAAGTGGCCGTCATGGGAGCAAAAGGGGCGGTGGAAATTCTCCATCGGCGGGCCGACGAAGAGGAGAAGTTGCGCTTGGTCGCAGAATATGAAGCCACCTATCTCACGCCGTATCCCGCCGCCGAACGGGGCAGTATCTCCGCGGTTATCGATCCCGCCGCAACAAGAACCGAAGTGGTGAGCGCCTTCACGATGCTGGCATCCAAGCGGGAGCAACTCCGGGACCGCCGGCACGACAACACGCCGCTCTAGCGATATGACCGGTTTCACACTAAGTGACTGGTCTCGGCGGTAGGCCACGCGGTAGAATTGGTCTTGCATCTTCCCCCTTTGATGCAATTTTGACGTCGAGTCGGTTTCCCCCTTTCCTACCGGCGTCATTGAAACCGGCCACTCTTGTGGCCGGTTTCTTTCTTTTCTCGTTTCTTTCTGCTGCCGCGAGCCGCGCTTCTCAGAGTTCGCGTCGGTACGGGGGGTCGGCGCCGGGCCTGGAACACGTGATCCCGGCCACCCTCACGGCAAAACGCAATGCGTCGGTCCACCAACCGAGGTCAAGGTCTGCGAAGGAATCCCGTGTGACACGGTGCTCGGCTAGCTGCACGAGGATCGCACCGCAGAACGAATCGCCCGCCCCCACGGCATCCACAAACTCGATTTCTCCACCGTTCACTCTGGTGTTTTCGCCGGACGAGAGAGCGATCTCGGCACCGTCGGCTCCCAATGTCCGAACCACCGCCGCCACCCCCCGATCCAAGAGGTCTTCCACGGTTACGCCCATCCACTCAAAGTCTTCATCGCTGCCTCTCACCAGCTGAGCGTGAGCAATCCAACGATTGGCGTAGTGCCACCACTGGTCAGGATCGGAAATGATCGCCGGGCGGATATTGGGGTCCAGGCTCACGATGCCGTCGAAGTTTTCGGCGTAGCGCGCCAGCGTTTCGGCGGTGCGGCCCCGGAAAAGCCCCAGCGTTCCGCCGTGGAAAATACTTGGTCGCTCCGGTAGCGACGCTTCGTTTACGGCGGTGAGGTTCATGTCGGCGGTGTCCGTGCCAGAGAACACGAACCGCTGCACCGGTGTTGTGATCACCTCGGCCGTAGCGGTCGGCTCGTCGCTGCGTTCCACTGCGCCCATGAGGACGCCGCTGCTGCTCACGTGGTCCCAGATCAGTTGGCCGAACCGATCATTGGAGATGCGACCGCAGAAAGCGGCGGGGACGCCCAGCCGGGCGACCGTGAGCGCCACGTTCATGGGCCCTCCACCGGGGACTGGGATGGGTTCGCCTTCGTGTTCGCCGGGCAGCAGGTCGATGAGCGCCTCGCCGGCCGACATGATCAACGTCATGGTCCAGAACGTTAGCCGGGCAGGGTCTTTGCCAGTTCAACTTCGGTTGGCTCATGATGGTTGCGGGCCTCCGGAGGGAGGAGATCCACGATCTTGTCCATGAGGATGGCGGTTTCGTCCTTGGCGGATCCGGTGGGGTGATAGGGCTCACCGAAGCGAACCAAAATCTTCGGCGGATTGGCCAGGTTGAGAAGATAGGGAAGCTTCCGGTTGCGTGGCCATGCCGCCTCGGTTCCCCAGATGCCAACGGGAACGATGGGCACGCCGGTCTGGAGCGCTAGCCGTACCGCGCCGAAGCGTCCCTTGAGTTCCGGGTCGAAGAAGTCCAGCCCTCGGGGGATTGTTCCTTGGGGGAAGACGGCAACCACCTCGCCAGCCCGGAGTGCACGGGCCGCCTCGCCCATCGGGTTTCCGGTCTTTGATTGCCGATCCACACGGATCGCCCCCATAGCGGTTGCCATTGCACCGGCGATCGGCACGTCGGTCACTTCCTTCTTGGCGAGAAAGCGGACCGGCCGGTGGGCTCGGCTCACCGCCTGGCCCAATACCAGCGGATCCAGATAACTTCGATGGTTCGGGGTGATCAGTAGCCCCTTCTTGCCTTCGAGGTTTTCCAGTCCTTCCACGGTGATCTTGATCCAGGGCATTAGCTCGGTTCTCACCAGTTCGGTGGCGATGCGCTGCGGTTCGATTCCCAGCGGTTTTGGTACGCCCGGGGGTGCCGTGAAATAGAGCACGGGGATCGATGCCACCTGGGCGTATGCCCAGAGCCGCGGATCGGGATTGACCGCGGTGGGATTGCCGACGCAGCGCAGGAGCGGGAGATCAAAGATGCTGTCGGAGTAGGCGTAGCTGTCGGCTAGCTCCACGAGGTTGGCGCGGGCCCAGGCTTTGACGGATCGGGACTTGCCCCGATTCCACACGAATTCACCGTCGACCGTTCCGTTGTAGGTCTGGCCGCCATCGCTGCTGCGGTAACGCGTGGCCAGCACATCATCGAAACCCATGAGGTCGGCGAAGGGTTTCACGAGCTCGTAGGGAGTGGTGGTAGCGAGAACCACCTTTGTCCCAGCGGCCAAATGGTCGGAGATGAGTTCTTTGGCGAATGGTTCGACGGCGTCGGCGAGATTCTGCGCCACATGCTGACCAGCCGCCCGGACCCGGGCCACACCCCATCCTTTGGTGGCGCGAATACCGATGCGTGTAAGTGCCATGGACGGAAGCGTCTCGCCGACCACGTTGAAGACCCCGAAGAGCAGACTCTCGCCGCGGATCGGCTTGTCGGGCAGAAGTCCCTCTGCCCGGAGCGCCGTGGAGATCAATGGGCCGCTGGCACCCTGCAATAATGTGCGGTCAAGATCGAAAAACGCAGCAGCGGTCATGGGTAAAACCTATCGGCAACCCCGCCTAGGCGCTGAGCCCAGCTTGCTGTGCTCGAGCTAGAAGCCTTCGTTTCTTGAACGCTGATCACTCGCTCACATCTCGGCGTTCCACTGAAGCTCCCGGTCGCGGCCTACAGGCGAGTACGAGCATCGCAGCCCGGTCTGGATAGAACGATCCAAGTGAGCCGCCAGATCGGGCGTGACCTCGCCAAGACGCCGAATAGCATCGCGGATACGACCACTCACGGCCTTGCGCGCTCGCTCTGCTGGGTCATTGGCATTGGACCGAATCCGGCCACCAAGGCCAGTCACCCGTCGCAGCTCGGCGAGAAGTTGCCGGCGCTCGAGGTCGAGCAACTCGCTCCTGCCGAGGTCAGCATTGCGGTCGGCGTCGTCAATCTCTGCATCGAGGTCGAGAACCCTCCGCCGATAAGCGTCGAGCGCCTTCATATCGGTCATCGCATCGGTCCCGACACCCGAACTCGCGAGGCCACCGACGAGTTCCAGCGCGGAGACTTCCTGGTCGCGACGATCAACCAGGGTCGCTATGTCAGCCAAGCCTTTCAGATGCGGCATCGTTATCGCCTTGTGTTGCCACGAGATCGTCCAGACGCCGCCCTGACGAATCAGTGATGCGGTCACCGGTTCGGATTCATCGACACCGTCCGGTGAGATCGCCGCCGTTCGCTCCTTGATGGCCAGGAGAGCGCGTTCCCCCTGACTCTCCCACACCGCTGCGCCGAGGCTCCGAGACGTCACGATCGATTGGTGCAGCATCGACTCCGCTAGCTCGTGATCGCCGAGTGCGGACGAGAGAATGCCCGCACTGTGGGCGAATGGCCCTGCGAAGGCCACAACTGCTCCGTTCACACCGCACGCATCCGTGATGTCCTTGATGTCCGCCAAGAGCTGGGCACACAATTCCCTTTGCCCGAGAGCAACGCTCGCCTCGGCAAGGTGGCCCACCAACACTGATCTGAGGTAAGAGCCCTCGCTCTGCCAGCCGCCAGCGGTATCCACCTTTCTAACCTCGCGTTCCGCTCCCTCGAGATCGCCGGCCGTGGCGAGCGCTCCTGCGGCGACCGCGTGAGCTAGGACTGGCGCCCCGGTCCACCAGCGCACGGCATCGGTGGCGAGCGTCTTCAGCTCATCGGGGTCCCGTCTGGCCGTTGCGAGCGCCACGCGTTGGGACATCAGTACGTTGCCTGTGTCCGGCTCGTGGATTTGTTCTCCAATGCGGCCAGCGTCCTCCATGAGCATCTCAGCACGATCGAGGTCACCGTCGATTAGTGCCACTGCTGCACGCCGCGTCTGAATCATGTACCGATCTCGGGGTTCGTTCCTGGCGCTGAGCACGTCAAACCACTCGGCGAGCACCGAACGGAATCGGGCGTCGCCCGATTCCAGCAACCCGTTCGCCTCGAGGATCAGCCCCTCCACCTGGCGGTCGACGTCACCGAGAGCGGCGCCGACGGCAGCAATTTCGTGACCGAGTTCGGCTCGCTCGGCTCCGGTTCCTGGCCACCACAGGGCATCGTGTCGGGCCAGCAGGCAGGCGGCGATCGTTTCGTCGTGTCCTGACTCTCGACCGAGTGTCAGGGCCTCTTCGCTGAGCGGTGCGGCGCGGTGGCGATCCTTCGCCACTGAGTGCTGGAGTTCGCGAGCCAGGGCTGCTGTGAGCTGCGCTTGTCTGGTCAGGCTGATACCGGTCACGGCGGTCAGCGCCGTTTCGATTTGGGCAATGATCTCGTCTCGGGGCACAGAGAACTTAGCTCCGAGTCGATGCACGGCCAGGGCGACGTCGGCAAGTTCCTCGGCACCGGCGGCGCCTTTTGCAGCTTGGGCCAGAAGGCCACGGGCGGCCTCTGGGTCGCCTGAGCGAGCCCGGTTGTCGGCTTCGTCCATCAGCAACCGCGTCATGACGTCGGACTCGATATGCCAACCTCCGTCTAGCGCAGCGAGGCGCACCCGGTGAAGGTGACCGGCGGCCTCGCTGAACGCAAGACGTCCGCGTTCGTCTTTGGCAGCCTCGCCGGCCCACCGGATTGCCTTGGCCGGCTCAACGGTGGCGAGCGCGTGGACGTAGTGGCGAGCCACGTCGCCTGGCGACACCTCAGCGCCGCGTTGTTGGCGAGCCTCCAGGGCAGCACCCACGGCAGCGTGCAGCCCCGAACGATCGGCCGCATTGAGCTCGCGATAGAGGGTCTCGCGGTAAATGTCGTGGGTGAACCAGAATTCCACTCCTCGCGCGGTTCTGACTAGGCCGGCATCGATCGCCGGGGCGAGGTGGTTGAGCACCACTACCGCCGTTGCGTTCGTGGCGGCGCCCAACACGTCGAGCAGCAACCGGTTGCCGAGGACACTCGCCACTTCGAGTAATCGCCGGCTCTCCAAAGACAGGAGCTCGAGACGCCGAGTAACAGCTCCTGTCACCACCGTCGGGAGCGCCGCAAGGTCACCAGCGGCCCTCAACCGTGCGAGTTCACCAACGAAGAGTGGATGTCCGTCCGTTCGTCGGTGGAGGTCGACGGCGAGTTCTCGCGACACCGGTGGACCAGGGATCGCTCGAACCAGCGCCTCGACACCATCGATGGTGAGACCGTCAAGATGCACGCTTCCAGCGTGGGAGCCGATAGTGGCTAGTCGTTTGCGCCGTTCCTGGTCGAGTTCGTCGTGGCGAAACGCCCCGATGACCAGCAGTTGAGCTGTTCTGGGAGTCCCGATCACGTAGTCGATCAAGTCAAACGTGGAGGAATCCGCCCACTGGAGGTCGTCGAGCACAACCACCACGTGCCGGTCTTTGGCCAGCTTCTCAAGCCAGTGGGCCGCAGCATCAAATAGGAGCAGACGGTGCCGGTCCGGGTCCCCGGCGGCAGGTTCGGGCGAACCGAGCATTCGGATCAGAAGCGACAAGAGTCCGCCATCATGTCCAGCGGCAGTGGACGCGACATCGATTCCAACGGTGTTCGCCACCTCGTCGAGCGCCTGCATCCACGGCCAAAAGCCCGGGGCCCCGTCTCCTTGCCAACAGGTGCCCCACCCGAGAACTGCAAATGGCGAATCTTCACCCGCACCGTCGAGCGCCGCTCTGATCAGCGAAGTCTTTCCAATACCCGCCTCACCGCTCACGAGAACCGCCGACGCACGCCCATTTACCGACCTCGTCACGGCCTCGCCGAGATCCCGCAGAGGCCCTGCACGCCCGACGATGCCGGCCCCGTTCCCGTCGCTCATGGCACCCCCCTTCGCTCTCGTAGAGAATCGCCAGATTGATTCTGGCACAACCGCCCCTGATCTGGCGCCTTCAGGATGACACAACCAACCCCGAAGGACGGCCGAAATGACATTCAACTCAGCTCAATACAAGACATCCACCCGCCAGCAGTGGCAGGACTACGCCAGCGGCTGGAACGACTGGGCGCCACTGCTCGAGTCCTGGCTGGGCGAGGCCACCGAGCATATGCTCGACATGGCTGGCGTCACAGCCGGAAGCAACGTCCTCGACGTAGCGGCTGGCGCCGGCGGGCAGAGCGTGGCCGCTGGTCTCAGAGTCGGCTCCACGGGCACGGTCCTCGCCACCGATCTGTCTCCCGCCATATTGGAACACGCACAACGGGCAGCGGATTCCGCTGGCCTAACCAACCTCTCGACCTTGGAACTCGACGGTGAGGAACTGAGGGGCCTCGCAGCCGAGAGCTTCGACGCGGCGATCTCGAGGGTTGGACTGATCTACTTTCCGAACCGTCAGGAGGCACTCGGAGGAATTCACCACACACTGCGCGAGGGCGGGCGGTTTGCAACGGTGACCTACTCGACCGCTGCAACAAACGGATTCTTCTCGATACCGGTCTCAATAATCCGTGATCGCGCCAAGCTTCCACCGCCCGCAGCGGGCCAACCCGGCCCGTTCAGCCTGGCCGACCCTGAAGTACTGGAACGTGACCTGACCCAAGCAGGATTCCACGACGTTGTCGTTGAGATCGTCGACGCTCCCGTTCGGCTCCCATCGGCCGCTGACTGCGTGCGCTTCGAACGCGAATCCTTCGGTGCGCTGCATCAGATGCTCGGGACGCTGGGCGCTGACGAACAAGCTGACGTCTGGGACGAAATCGAGGAAGCCCTGAGCCAATTCGACACCGCCGACGGATTCGTCGGGCCGTGTGAACTTGTAATCGCTGGGGCCACCCGATGACCGCCCGAGGCGAGTTTCGAGTCACCGCCGTACAGGCGACCCCCTCCTATCTCGACCGCGAGGGGACGCTCGACATCGTCGCTTCCCACATCGCGGCGGCCGGGGCCGACGGGGTCGACCTGGTCGTGTTTCCCGAGTCGTTTGTCCCCGGCTACCCCGACTTCGTCTGGCGACTGCCAGCGACGGAGGATGCTGCCTGGTACCAACGTTTCGAGGAGCAGGCCGTCGAGGTCGACGGGCCGCACCTCGACAAGGCAAAGACTGCTGCCAAGGACGCTGGCGTCTGGGTTGCCCTCGGAATCACCGAGCGAAGCACATCGGGAACGCTTTACAACTCAGTGGTCTACATCGACGGTCGGGGCGAGATAGCTGGGCTCCATCGCAAGCTGATCCCCACCGCTGCCGAGCGAACCGTCTGGGCCAACGGCCAGGGACCGATGCTCACCGTCGTCAACATTGGCGGTGTGATGGTCGGTTCGCTGATCTGTTGGGAGAACTACATGCCCCTGGCCCGAGCGGCGCTCTATGCCAAGGGGATCGACGTGCTGCTCTCGCCGACCTGGGACAACAGCGATGTGTGGGTGCCAACGCTGCAACATATCGCCAAGGAGGGACGCATCTTCGTCGTCGGTGTCACGGCTTGTATTCGTGACAGTGACGTTCCCACAGATCTTCACCGCGCGGCCGAGATCTACGCCGATCCCGATGGATTCCTGTCCAAGGGAAACAGCACCATCGTGGCTCCCGGCGGCGAAATCCTCGAAGGGCCGCTGTTGGCCGAGGAAGGAACCGTGACGGCCACGCTCGATCTCGCTCGGATCGCTGCCCAACGCCGCTCCTTCGACCCTGTCGGTCACTACGCCCGTCCCGACGTTCTCACCCTCACCGACGCCACGAGTCGAGACCCACAATGACGCATCCGACCCGTGGCCTGCGTAACGGTGGCTGTCACCGGCATCGCACCAATTTCTGATCGGCATCGAGCTAGCGCTCGACGAAGCGGCCCACTCAGCCAGGCGTGCCGCCCACTTTGCCGCGGATCAATTTCCTGTCACGAACCACAATCGGGTCATTTTCCTGTCCCCAGCCACACTAAATGTGGCTCTGGACAGGAATTTCAGCAGATCTGGAGAACGTTTGCTCAGGCCAGGTTGCGGCGGATGACGTTGAGGGCGCTGCCGGCCTTGAACCATTCGATCTGCTCGGGGCTGAAGGTGTGGTTGCCCTTGAAGCTCCACGCCTCACCAGAGGGCGGCGTGACGGTCACCGTGACCGGGGTACCGGGCGTGAGGTAGGCAAGCCCCGTTATCCCGATTCGATCGTCTTCGTTGATCCGGTCGTAATCGGCAGGATCGGCAAAGGTGAGTGCCACCATGCCTTGCTTTTTCAGGTTGGTCTCATGGATGCGGGCAAAGCTGCGGGCGATAGCTACCAGACCCATCCGGAAACGGGGCTCCATGGCGGCATGTTCCCGGCTGGAGCCTTCGCCCATGTTCTCATCGCCGATCACGACCCAGGGCTGATTGGCTTCGTGGTATGCCTTGGCCACGTTGGGGAACGTGTCTATCTGTCCCGTTAATTGGTTCTTTCCGTGCCCCACTTCATAGGGGGATCCGTTGGCGTGCCGGAATGCATTGACGGCACCGAGATAAAGATTCCCCGAGATGTTCTCCAGATGTCCTCGATACTTGAGCCACGGGCCCGCCATGGAAATGTGGTCGGTGGTGAACTTGCCTTGGGCTTTTACCAGGATCGGCAGGTCGGCGTAGTCGTTTCCGTCCCACGCTGGGAACGGGGTAAGAAGCTGCAGTCGGTCCGAGGTTGGAGAAACGGCGACGTTGATTCCTGCGCCCGATTCTGGGGGAGCGATGAACCCGGATTCGCCCTCGTCGAAACCTTGGGGAGGAAGCTCGATTCCTACGGGTGTTGACAGGGAGACTTCTTGGCCGGCATCGTTGGTGAGCGTGCCGTTCACCGGGTCGAAATCGATCCGACCGGAGAGCGCCAGCGCCATCACGGTCTCGGGGGACGTGACGAAAGCGAGGGTGGCCGCATCGCCGTCATTCCGCTTGGGGAAGTTCCGGTTGTAGCTGGTGACGATCACGTTGGTCTCGCCCGGTTGGCGTTCGTCGGACCGATCCCACTGCCCAATGCACGGACCACAGGCGTTGGCCAGCACGGTGCCACCGAGCGCCTCGAAGTCAGCCAACAGCCCATCTCGTTCGATGGTGGCCCTGACCTGTTCTGATCCGGGAGTGATCATGAGCTTGGTCTTGAGACTAAGGCCCTTGGCTGCCGCCTCGCGGGCGATTGAGGCAGCCCTGGTGATGTCTTCGTAGGAGGAGTTGGTGCAACTCCCGATCAACGCCGCGCTGATCTCCAGCGGCCAGCCCATCTCGGCCGCCTCGGCGCCGAGGTCCTTGACTTCTCGAGCGAGGTCGGGCGTGTGAGGGCCATTGATGTGCGGCGTGAGCTCGGACAGGTTGATCTCGATCACTTGGTCGTAGTAGTCACCGGGGTTGGCCAGGACCTCATCATCGGGCCGAAGGTGATGCGCCACCTTGTTGGCGGCGTCCGCGGTGGCCTCTCGGCCGGTGCTCTTGAGGTAACGAGCCATGGCATCGTCGTAGCCGAACAATGACGTGGTGGCTCCGATCTCGGCTCCCATGTTGCAGATGGTGGCCTTGCCTGTAGCGCTGATGCTGTTGGCGCCCTCGCCGATGTATTCAACAATCGCACCCGTTCCGCCCTTCACCGTGAGGATCTCTGCCACCTTGAGGATGACGTCCTTCGGGGCGGACCAGCCGCCGAGTTGGCCGGTGAGCTTCACGGCTATCGCCTTGGGCCAACGCACGTTCCACGGGAACCCGGTCATAACATCCACCGCATCGGCACCGCCGACCCCGATGGCAATCATGCCAAGGCCGCCACCGTTGGGGGTATGGGAATCGGTCCCGATCATCATGCCGCCGGGGAAGGCGTAGTTCTCCAGCACGACCTGGTGGATGATGCCGCTCCCGGGCTTCCAGAAGCCGCCGCCGTACTTGGCGCTGATCGAACGGAGGAAGTCATAAACCTCTTCGTTGGTGTCGATGGCTCGGAGCAGATCTTGTTTTCCTTCCACCTTGGCCTGGATTAGGTGATCGCAGTGCGTGGTGGTGGGAACCTGAACTTCGCTGAGTCCGGCGGTGTCGAATTGGAGCCACGCCATTTGGGCTGTGGCGTCTTGCATGGCTACTCGGTCGGGCCGGAAGTCGACATAGCTGACCCCTCGCTCTACCTCAGCTTCGGCGTTGTCGAGATGATTGCCCAAAATCTTTTCGGCCAGGGTAAGACCGCGGCCCAGCCGAGATCGGAGGCCACCGACTCGTTCATCCAGCGTGGCGTACACGCCTTCGATGAGTTCAATTGGGGTTTCGGGTCCAACGGTCATTGGGTGCTCCTGTTTTCTCGGGCGAGTACCTTCGGCCTCTTTGCGACCGATGTGATACAACTATAATACAAGTTGCGGTCATCGTCTACTCGAAGACCCCGATTCGAGAGAGGGATTCATGCGCCAGATCCGATACCAGCAGATCGCCGAGGCCCTACGGCTGCGCGTGGCCGGCGGCGAGTTCGATCCCTCCGGCCTGCTCCCCAGCGAGGCCGAGCTCGGCCAAGAGTATGAGGCGAGCCGTGTGACAATCCGCAAGGCGCTCGAGCTGCTCCGGCAGGACGGCCTGCTGGATTCCCGGCAGGGTTTTGGATGGATGGTGGCGATGGCGCCGGTTCGTCAGCCGTTGTCGGCGCTCACCACGATCGAGGCCCAGCTTCGAGCATCGGGCCGCCAGCCAGAGCGGCGGATCATCGAGTTCTCGTTCAAGGACGCAGCTGCTGCTTCGCTTCCTGCCGTGGCCAAGCTGGGTGACCGAGTCCTCGAGGTGAAGCGTGTAGAACTGGCCGATGGAGAACCGTTCGCTCGCGTGTCGGTGTGGTGTCGGGATGACCTGGGCGCCGAACTGAGCCGTAAACAGGTGGCCGAGCACAGTTTCTATGAGTTGCTTCCGGTCGCTTTGGCGGGCGCAACCCAGACGATCGGTGCGGCAGTTGTTGATCCAGAGGATGCTGTGCTGTTGGTGGTGCCGCCTGGATCCGCAGTGCTCTCGGTGGAACGGACGACCTTCGATGCCGACGGTGCCGCGGTGCTTGTGGCGCAGCACATCTTTCCGGCCCACCTGACGCAGTTTGTGGTGGATCTGCCGCTCGAGGAAATGATCGTGGGCGAATAACCTCGGACCTCTCTACGGCGAGCAACGCACTTCACCGCGCGGCGGCGCGGTTCTCCAAGAGGGACGTCAAGATGGCCCGGGCCCAGAGACGGTGCCCGGCATCGTTGGGATGAAAACCGTCGCCCGCCATGAGGCCCTTCCATGAGCTCAGCGCAGCCGCTACGTCCGCCAGGGGACGGCCCAGTCGTTCGGCTTCGCTGCGGAGGTGGTGGTTCATGGTCTTGGCGGTCAGGCTTTTGGGATCAGGGATGGTGGCCATCACGATCCCGGTCGGTAGCGATTTCAGAACCGCGCTGAAGCGGCGGCGGGTTTGCCGCAGATTCGCCGACCTGATCAGGTCATTGCTGCCCACTGTGCAGGTCCCACCGACCACCGAGTTCGTGATGGTTGCCAAAGCGGGGAGCTGTGTTTCCAGTACATCCCCCAGTCGTGCCCCCGAGCGAGAGAGGTTAAGGATCCGAAACCCCTGCGGGACCTCTCGATGAAGCCGATCGGCGACCAGTTGCACGTAGCTGGTGGAAACCGAGGACGCCCCAACGCCTTGAGCGAGAGAGTCCCCGAGAGCCACGAACACAGGGCAGCCGTCGTCGATCGCCAGCTCCGCCTCCGAACGCCAAGCGTCGGCGTAGCTCACGATCTGCTCGCCGGTCCGACGAACACCCGGGACGATCGTCCCGAACGCCCGCACCACCATTCCGGGGGCAGCGGGTTCGAGTGCAGCAGCCAGCGGAGCGTTCATCCCCTGGTAACGGCAGAACCCCGCCCCAGCCTGAGCGAGTGTGGCTCAATTGAGGTCAGACCCGGCCGATTGGAACGGGTGTTCAAGGGCGTCCAAATTCTTCTATTGGTGACGTTGGTCGTGGGCTGTAGCTCCGCTCCGTCAGAACGCGCCACCGAACCGGAGCCGGCCACCGTGGTCGATCTCATGGATCAGGGCTACTCCGCCGAGGTGTCTTCGTGTGTGGTCGGTCTCGCTGACGGCGAGGTGCCCGGGCCAGCTCAAAGGGAGTTGATCGAGTCCTGTCAGCGAGCTTCAGACATGCTGAACGCTTCCGACGAGGCCCCCGAAGAACTGCCCTTTGATCAACCGTCGACCTATGGCGACGATGCCGCTCTGGACTTGCTGTGGGACGAGTGTGCGGATGGGAGCGGCGAGGCATGCGACACGCTGTGGTCCAACGCTCCACTTGGAAGTGAATATGAGGAGTTCGGCGTGAGCTGTGGCGCTCGGCCCGACATCCTGAATTGTGCCGAACTGGTGCTGGATCAAACCCGGCCGGAGTAACCGCTGGCGACCCTAGGTGGCCTACGATCGGACGGATGGCTGGAGCGCTCGACGGGATTATCGTGGCGGACTTTTCTCGAGTCCTGGCCGGCCCGCTGTGCACGATGCACCTGGCGGACATGGGGGCAACGGTGATCAAGGTGGAGCGACCCGATGGTGGCGACGACACCCGGCATTGGCCGCCCTACTTGGAAGACGGGACCAGCACTTACTACGCGTCGATCAATCGGAACAAGCAGAGTGTGACCCTGGACCTCTCCGATGCCGCGGACCGCGCCATGGCCAAGACGCTGGCGCAAAGGGCCGATGTGATGATCGAGAACTTCCGTCCCGGCATGCTCGAGAGCTTCGGACTGGGTTATGACGCGGTGCGGCCGAGCAACCCCGGGCTGATCTATTGCTCGATCAGCGGATTCGGTTCCACGGGGGAGGGGGCGGATGTGCCGGGATTCGATTTCCTCGTCCAGGGAATGGGGGGCCTGATGAGCATCACCGGGCCCGCCGATGGAGAGCCATACCGGGTCGGTGTGGCGATGGTTGACGTGTTGGCTGGCCTGCACGCTCTCGCTGGGATCCTTGCTGCCCTTCACGCTCGCGACGCGAATGCTGGTGTTGGGCAGAAGGTGGAGATTGCACTGATGTCGTCCCTGCTGGCGGGCATGGTGAATGCGTCCACGGCGTCGCTATTGGCCGGTGATCCCACCCGTGCTGGCAATCGGCACGCCTCGGTGGCGCCCTATGAGGTGTTTCACGCTGCGGACGGCCCCTTTATCTTGGCCACCGGAAATGATCGTCAATACCGGAGGGTGTGCGAGGTGATCGGCGCTCCCGATATGGCCCACGATCCTCGCTTCCTAACCAACCGCGACCGAGTAAAGAACATCGCCTCGTGCGCCGAGATGATCAACGAGAAACTGGCTGCGAGAGGGGCACGGGAGTGGATCGCCCTCTTCCTCGACGCCCGAGTGCCGGCCGGCCCGATCAACACGTTGTCCGAAGCGTTCGCCGACGCTGAACGGTTGGGTCTGGAACCGGTGATCGAAGTGGACGGCATGCGCCTACCCCGGGCTCCGTTCACCTTCAGTGCCACCCCGGTGGTGGTGAACAACCGACCCCCGTTGCTGGGGGAGGACTCGGTGAAGATCCGCCGTTGGCTCCAATCCGAGGCCTGAGCCCCGGAGACTTCAGGCGACCGGTCGATGAAAAAAGCTGCTATCCGAGAGCGGCGAGGCGGAGACTGCTCAATGCCAGTGGGTCTCGGCTCGGCTGGTCTTGGTGGTTCGGCCGATCGCAGCGTGGCCGAACTTCTCTTTGATGGTGTCGATGGCAGCGTCGACCTCGGGCGCTCGGCCCGGTTCGAAGTTGAATGCTTGCTGGACATTGTTGGGAGCGGTGAGATTGCTGACCGAAAGGCCGAGTTTGGTGCAGCCGCCGCTGTTGATGAAGGGTCGGTTCTCTTGAAAAAGCTTCTTGGCGGCTCTACCCAACACCGCCGATGACCACGTCGCTTCGGCCATGGTGGTGGACCGGCTGAATGACGCGAAGTTGTTGTCTCGCAGGTTCATGGTGAGGGTGCGACCCATGATCTCCTTGGCCCTCATGGTGCCGGAGATGGAGTCCACCAACTCGATGGTGATCACCCAGGCATCTTCGCCCGTGAGCCCACCGGCGGGGAAGGAACGCTGGGAGCCGATCGACTTTCTGCGACGATCGGTATCCACGTGGCGGGGGTCGCGGTTGTTGGCCAGCGCCTGGAGATGGCCGGTGTGGGCGTTGCCCAACGTGTTGCGGAGGCGTTCGGGATCGGCTGTGGCGAGTTCGCCGATCGTGGCGATTCCAATGAGGCCGAGCTTGGCGGTGGTCTTCTTTCCCACTCCCCAGAGCTTGTTGACCGGGAGCGGCCACAGGAAGTCCAACTCGCCACCCTCGGCGATCACCAAAAGGCCGTCGGGCTTTCCCGCTTGGCTCGCCACCTTGGCGCAGTGTTTGGTTGATGCAACCCCCACCGTGATTGGCAATCCAACTTCGCTGCTGACCCGCCGGCGCAGCGTGGCAGCGATTTGCGGGGCGGGCCCCACAATGCGGGCTAACCCGCCAACGTCGATGAACGCCTCGTCGATCGACACCGGCTCCACCAGCGGTGACATGTCTCGGAAGATTTCGAAGACCGCTCGGCTTGCCTCGGAATAGGCCGCCATTCGCGCCGGGACCACCAGCGCTTGGGGGCAGAGCCGAAGCGCCGCCTTGGTGCCCATCGCGGTGCGGATGCCGAAGGCTTTGGCCTCGTAACTGGCGGCCAGCACGATGCCCCGGCCCACGATCATCGGCCGGTTCCGGAGGTGCGGATCATCCCTCTGCTCTACCGATGCATAGAACGCGTCTAAATCGGCGTGGAGGATGGAAGCGGTCACGAACATATGTTCGCCCGAATCGTCGTCGGAGTCAACCAGACGGACCTCAGTGGCGCCAGCCTCAGCCGATACCAGCGCTACACGAACGTGGGGAAAGGGCGTCGAGCCAATCCGCGCCGTTTACGAACCGACCGCCCCCGCGGGATAACCGACCGGAAGCAGGTAGAGCACCTCCTCACCCGGTCGCAGCGCCAACATTCGTGCCACGGATGCCGGATCGAAACCACCAACGGGAACGATGGCGAGGTTGAGTGCAGTCGCTTGGAGGAGGATGTTTTGAGCGGCGTGTCCGGCCTCCCTGTTCACGAAATCTCCAGCGAGGGCGCCGTACTCATGGGCGGTCCGCGCTTCGATGCCGGTGATCACCAGCACTGTCGGCGCAGAACTCACGAAGTCCTGATCAAAGGCGACCTCCGCTAAGGCCGCCAATGTGGTCAAGTCCTGCCGATACTCGAGTTCGTGCTGGTCTGGCAGGTAGTGCATGAGCTTGGTGCCGGTGATGGCGTAGAGCTCGAGTGGGTAGGTGGCCCCGGCCGACGGTGCGGTCCGGTGGCCTGACGAATCTGTAATTCCCTGGCCGGCCCAGAACAATTGGCCGATCGTCGTAGTCGACAACTCCTCGGGGCTGTAGTCCCTAAGCGATCTTCGTTGCTGCAAAGCTTGCTCCAGAGAGATGGCGCCCATCACCTCAGGATCAGTGAGCTCTACCACTTCGCCGTAGCGATGAGACTGTTCAAGAACTCCCGGAGGAGCGCTCGCAGCACAGCCGATCATGAATGCGGCTGACGCCGTGAGAAGGGCCCAGGTCTTACGCATCCGGGATTTCCTCAGGAGATCGATCCAGGTGTGCGCCCACGAGTGCGAGGACTCGCCCGATTGAGAACAGCGCGATTGTTGGCATTAGAACGATGAGGCCGATCAAGCCGACCACCGTGCGGTCGGTATAGAGGTAAAGAGTGGAGTCAGCGTCCGCTACCAGAAGGATCACCCCGACAAGGCCAGCGGTGGTGAGCGTTCCGCCGGCCCAAGAGGTCACCCTGCCTATCCGTACCACCCGACTCGCAAGGACCGAGCCGTGGCTGTGCAGGGTGCGAGGTGGACCCATTCGGCGACCGACCAACGCCCCAACAGCAGCTACAGCTCCGAGTCCGGCTGCCCAAACCAACCGGCCGTTTATCGCCGACGGGCAGAGACTTGTTCGGAGCAGCGCCTCACGGACACGCTGGTCCGGTTCATCCACATCACTCGACCACCAGAGCTGCCATCCGGAACGGTCGGCGACACTGTCGAAAGGGGACCCGCACGTCCGCTCAGCAGACACCGTTGGATCCGAGACCTGCACTTGACTGAGGAAGACACCGGCAGAACCGAACAATGCGAAAACCGCCGCGGCAAGAATCAAGAATCGGTAGCTGCCAGCGTTGAGCGGTCGGAGCATCTCTCAACGCTGGCTTGTCCCCACGGCTGTCGGTAGGGGCATACGTCCTCGCTTCAACTGGCCGAGCGGGTCACCAGCTGCAAACTTCGGATTTCGGTTTCAGCCGAGGGCGACGAAGCGGACCGACGCAGCCGGCGAGTCGATCGTGATTTCCGCTCCGCCCTCTACTAGAAGGACGATGCGATCGACGAAGTCTGCTCGAGCCCGGATCGGTCCGGTGATGCCGACGTCCGCTGACTGGCGTTCACCAAACCCATCGATCACAAGCGCCCCCGGGCCGGGAATCGGTCCCACCAGAGGAATGGGATCGAGGTCGTCTACTAGAGCCGAGATGAGGGGCAGTCGGAGTTGGCCGGTCCCGAGTCGCCTGGCCATCGTGCGTTGGACCATGAGGACCGCAATGACCTCGGCTGATCGGGCCGCATCGGCCGTTGGATCATCCCCGACCACGCCGATGCCTTCGGCAGCCATCCTCACGTTGGCGACCGTGCTGTACCAGGGGCGGAGGTAGTCGACCGCCAGACCCGAGCGGTATCCCGATGGATCGTCTTCTGCGATGTAGGTGCCGTAGGAGTCATGAACCACCAAGAGGTTTAGATCCGTGGCTCCGTCGGATTGGGCGGTGACGAGGGGTCGACCGGGGATCCCGGTTTCGTAGGTTGTCAACGAGATCGGCGTTCCGGTTTCGATTACAGGCAGTTGGAGCCGCTCGGTATTCTGATAGCCGGTGAGGCCGTCCAGATCTCCAGTGCGGTCGATCTCCGTTGTGGAGATCGGCGGGGTCGTCCAGAGTCCCGGGGTGATGGTGTTCACAATCTCCTTTGCTCCCTCCAACGCGCCGAGGGGACTCCAGTGCGTGTCCAACTGCGAGACGTGGCCTTCCTGATTGACCACCGTGCCGAGATCCAAAACCGACGGGGACAGGGCGAGGTGTTTGATCACTGCGGTGTTGGCCACTTCGCAGTCGTTCTGGATTTCGCCCAGCTTGTCCGGAATCACCATTGCACGATCCGGGGCGATGGCCAGGAGAAACTGGCGGCCGCTCGCTTCAACGATTGCGGTGGCCGCAGTGATTTCCTCAGACCATTCAGCCTGTTGGGCCGGGCTGACGCACCCTACGCTGGTGGCGTCGTCGAGGAAAAGATAGCCGTCGAGACCCAGATGAACTCGAGGAGCATCCGCTACAGCCTGGGCGTAGCGGTTGTCGAGAACTCGAGTGGTGCTGCGCTCGAACTCCACCGCCAACTCCCGACCGGGGACTTTCGATTCGAACCATTCGGCCACACCGGCCGGGCCTTCGTCGGCCACATCAGAGGGGCCCTCATCCGCCACGAAATCCAGCGTGTCAGGGGCCGACGCAGTGGTTTCGCCCCGATCTTCGACGATGCCAACCAGCGTGAGAGCAAACGGGGCGAAAACGAAGGCCAGCAGGGCGATCAGTGACGTCACCGACCACTTCCGAGGAGAGCGACTGGCTCTGAGAGCGGCCGCCACAGTTTCAGGTGACGACGGGTCGGGGGCGGCGGTTGGGCCGGGGGAGTGATCGGGGCTCATCGCTCAGAACTGGAAATAGAGAAATGGCGTATATGCATCGGACAGTATTCGAATCGCCACCAGCGGGAGGGCCGCTCCATACAAGGCGAAGCGCGCCACTTCTGCTCTGCGGACGCGCCTGGTGAGAAGGTCGACAGGGCGAAGCGAGGCCGGCACCACCGAAGCCAGCAGACCAATGACAAGCGCCCCGGCCGTGACCGGCGTGATGGCGTCGCTGACCGTGATGGGAAGGCCTTCGGTTGGAACAACCATCGCCTCGAACATCGCAATTGCGTTCGTGAGGGTGGGTGCTCGGAAGAGAATCCATCCCCCCAGAACCACCAGGGCGGTCCAGGCTCGCAACGCCACCGCTGACCCCAGCGGCACGGGGCGGCCTGGTCGTACGCCGAGCGATCGCTCCACCAGCAGTGCCAGGCCATGCCACACGCCCCACAAAACAAACGTGTAGGCCGCTCCGTGCCAAATGCCAGTGATCAGGAATACGAGCACGAGGTTGCGCATCGTTATCAGTGAACCCCGTTGGTTGCCTCCCGCCGGAATGTAGACATAGTCACGGAACCAGGTGGAGAGCGTGATGTGCCAGCGGCGCCAAAAGTCGGTGACCGAGCCTGCGGCGTAGGGACGACGGAAGTTCTCCGGAAAAGTGAACCCCAACATCTGACCCAAGCCGATTGCCATATCGGAGTAACCAGAGAAGTCGAAGTAGATCTGCACGGCGTATCCCAGTGCACCGATCCACGCCGATGCCGTGGTTGGCTCGGCGGCAAAAACCGCATCAACCAGCGGGGCCACCGAATCGGCGATCAACATCTTCTTGGAGAGGCCCCAAGCGAAGCGGGAGAAGCCGGACGTGAGAGCTTCCATATCGACCCGCCGCGTCAAGATCTGGTGCTGGATATCCCGGGCACGGACGATCGGTCCGGCGATCAATTGGGGGAACAAACTGACGTATAGGAGGAGTTGGAGCGGGCTCCCGATCGGCTTGATCCGGCCCGCCGCCACGTCGAAGGTGTAGCTCATCGACTGGAAAGTGAAGAACGAAATACCGATCGGCAGGACGACCGAGGGAACGGCAACCGATCCGCCGCCGAACCGATCCGCAACAGAGTTGACCGTCTCGGCGAGGAACCCGGCGTATTTGAACCAGCCCAGAAGACCAACGTTGGCCACGACGGAAAAACCGACACAGGCCTTCACGAGCCGGTGCATGCTGCGCTCCCTGGCGATCGACGCCAAGTCCGCTGCCATGTAGTCGACGATCACCGAAACCAGGAGCAGCAGCACCAACTCGCCGCTACCGGCGGCGTAGAAAAGAATGCTGGCCGAGAGCAGGAAAAAGTTGGCAGCTCGAACCGAGGGGCGCAGCAAAACGGTATGACCGATCAGAACAATCGGCAGGAACAGCCACAAGAATGTGGCCGAGTTGAACAGCACTAACTGAGACTAGATCGCATCAGCGAAGGCGGAGGGGACACCTTCCCACCAAGCTTGACCTGGCGAGCAGAAGCGTTCAATGGAGCGTTGTGCCGCCTGTTGTGGGTGAGGGGAGCGTTGTGCCGTCCGGGGCGGCATTCCCCACCCTTCAGTGCTCGCAACCGGCATTGGACTCCCTTGAGAACCACGACCCGCTTCGATCGGTCATCGTTGCGGTAGTGGAATCTAGTTAAGTACGGTTAACTACTTATGATGACCACGTCGAGGAACGTTCGCTCCGCCCGTGAGGCGGCCAAGTGGTCTTGCATGGTTGAGGCGGTTACGCCAACCTACGGTTTCGTCGAAGTTGGGACCCTCCACCGAATGGGATTCACTCGGCACCAACTGGCGCATTTGGTCGCCACGGGCCGACTCGACAGCGCTGGGCGAGGGATCTACCGGTTACCGGGTAGTGCGTCCAATTGGCAGTCCAAGTTGTTCTATTTCACGCTTCGAGGCGAGGCCTGCGCCAGCCACTTGAGCGCGGCGATGTTGTGGGGGCTTGGTCGCCCTGCCGATCTGTCTCCGGGTATGGCGGAGATTACTACTCCGGTAGATCGCCGTGTGAGTTCGGATGATGCGGTACGAGTCTTTCGGACTTCGGGTTGGGAGCTGACTTCTAAGACGGCGATCAACCAGATCCCCGTCACCGGAATCGGGCGCACGCTTCTGGATATCGCCAGCGTTCACGGGGAGCGGAGGTTCCGGGAGTGCTTCAACGTCGCCGTCCGCAAGAAGCTGACGACGCTCGAGGAACTGGAAAGTGATGCAGCCGCGGATCGAGCGTGGCGACGCCGCGGCGTTCGCCAGATTGAGTCGGCGCTTCACTCCGCCAGCGAAGCGGTCATTCCCCACAGCGAGTGGAGTAACTGGGCTGTTGAAACCCTAGTTCTGGCGGGGCTCCCGATGCCGGAGCTTGAGGTTGTTCTGAGCGACGTCAACGGTGACTTCATCGGTCAGGTTGATCTCTATTGGCGGGCGTTCGGCCTGGTCGTTGAGCTGGATGGGATCGACCACCACTTTCAACGATCGTCTTTCGCATCGGACCGGCTCCGCGACGCCCGTCTGGCGGCAGAAGGAATCGTGGTCATAAGGGTGACGTGGTCGCAGTTCCAGCAAAAGGGCTACCTGGTTCGAATCGTTCGGCAGGTACTCGAACAGCGAGGTTTTCAAGGGTGAACGATTAACGCATTGCTCAATGGAGCGTTGTGCCGCTTCTTGTGGGTGAGGGGAGCGTTGTGCCGTCCGGGGCGGCATTCCCCACCCTTCAGCGCTCGCAACCGGCATTGGGCGCCCTTCACTGCGGCGAACCAGCCGCCGAAAGGCCGCGTCGCGCCTATTTTGGCCAGGAGCGTCGAGTTGTGGTGTTCTTCCGCGTCCTGGCGGGGCCGAGCGCCCAGCGCCGACGCCACGCCGCCGTTTCGGGACCAGTCAGTTCGTCCACCGTGCCGGCATGGGCCTTCTTGCGGGCCTGCCACCAGCCGGACGAGAACTCCTCCGCCAATTCACTCACCGTTTTCTCAATTCGTTTGGCGAACTCGCGGGCGTCTTCGCTCTCGAGCGAGCGCAACGGCTTACCAAACACCACGGCGCAGCGGGACCGCGTGGGCCAGTTCTTGCCCTTTGGCAAAATACTGCCGGTGCCATCGATGTAGACCGGCACAACGCGAACGCCGGCTTTCTTTGCAACGAACGCCGCTCCCGGGCGGTGTTCTGAGCTCCATCCGTCAGGCGAGCGGCCGCCCTCGGGATAGATGAGCAAACTGTTGCCGTCGGTGATCGCTTCCATGGCATTTTCGATGCTCAGCTTGCTGAGCTTCTTCCGTTCGATCGGGATGGCACCGATGAAGAGAGCCGATAAGGCACTGACGAGGCGATTGGGGAAGAAGTAGTCTGCACCGGCCGCGACCGCGAGGTTGCGACGGAGGTGGCCGGGAATGGTGGCCAGCAACAGGCTGGTGTCGGCATGGCTGTGGTGGTTGGCTGCGAAGACGATCGGCCCGGTCACATCCTTGAGCCGGTCGGCGCCCACAACCCGCGGCGATCCGTAAAGCCGGATCGCCGGTTTCATGAAACCATAGACGCCAGCTTCACGGGCAAGCTTCGCGGGACGGGTGCGGGCCCATGCCGTGTCGTACTGCACCCCAACCGTGGATTCCTCCTTGGGCGTTTCTACGCCTTTCGGGACCGAGGGCGGGGTGGTGATAAAGCGGAGCCAGCTCATGCGCGCTACTGGACGTCGGCCATAAAAATTGGCGGATTGTGAATATGAGTGATCGTGGGCGACGCGCCAACAATGTCCTCAGCCATCTCTAACGCATCGACCAGCGTGGTTGCGGGCTTGAACCCCAAACGGCGAACCGCCTTGGGATCGCCACCCACCACGATCACCCCGCCCAGATGCTCCATTGCGTGAGATCCCCAGTACCACATGTAGAACGGGTGGACGCCGTGGTAGGCGTTACTGGTGCGGTAGAGATGCCGGTACCACTCGTCTTCGGCGTACTGCTTTTCGTACTTGGCCTCGATCTCCGCGGGGTCCTTCGTGTCGGCGAGAACCTGCTCGAAGAAATCGATGTAGCTGGGATGGTGGACCGGGTGGAACTCCCACGGGGTGGGGTGGCTCATGATCAGCACTCCGCCCTCTCGCACCACCGGTTTGCCCCGATAGAGGTTGAAGAAGTACCCCAGACCCTGCACCATCACCAGAATCGGATTCATGATGCTGTTCACGTTGTAGGGCGTGAGATAGGGGAGCCCCATTGTGACGATGTCGGTCTGCCCTTGAACCGGCACCATGTGTTGCTTGTAGACCATCTCGGTGGTGCGTTTGTGGACCGCTTCAACCTCGCCGGCTTGAACAGAGGTGAGCTCGTACGGCGCCTTGTGCGCATGGAATGCGCGACGCCGAGCGCTACTGGGCATCATTTTCAGCCCGGCCTGAAGTGCAGTGAAGCCGGCGCGGTCTCGCATGGACCACTCCCACTCGCGTTTCTGGAGCATGGACATGGGTCCTTCGTTGCCGAAGACGTTGGTGTTGACCGTGGTCTCGATCTGAAAGATGCGGGGACCATGTTTCTTGATGACGTCACCCTGACGCCAATTGGAGCGATGCAGTTCGGAGTTGTCCTGATCCATGAAGCTCTTGGAGTGCCGCATGGTCTTGACGTTGTGGTGTGCCTTTACACCTTCGTAGCCCGAGAGCCCGGTGGCGGTGGACTTCCAGCCCCCATCCATGCTCACCAGGTTGATGTTGACGTAGATGACCAGGTCGCTCTCGGCGGCCCGTTTGGACATCTGCACAATCTCGTCGTGCTTGGTGTGCCCCAGGATCACCATGCCCTCGGGGTCTTCGGCATCATGGTTGTAGAGCTGGCCCGAAGGAGCGAAGGCCTCATAGACCCGGTCGCCAACGGCGTGCCGCAGCTCGGACTCGGTCATGCGTCGATGCAGACAGAGGGCGGCGATGATGTGAACGTCGTCTACTCCCGCCGCCGCAACGTGGTCGAGGACCGCTTCGATAACCCGCTGGCGGATGTCGGGCCGCTGCATCGGCGGGAGCGGGAGCGAGATGTCATCGAATGCGATGGTGAGCTTCATTCCCTTCTTGAGCAGCGAGGGCAGGGGATCGTCATCGATCGGATTGAGCAGCGCATCTTCGATGGCAGCCTCAGGGTCCTTGATGCCATTGAGAGCCTCCGGCGGGTAGATAACCCGGCTACGGCCAACGGGCAGCTTCTCCATCCGGAACCCTTCGCCATGATGGAAAAGGATCGGCGGGGTTTGCCGGTCGACATCCAGTACGAACCCCGGACGCGGTGATGGGCGTTCTTTACTCATTTTCATTGCCTCCACTCGCCTTCGTTCGTTCCTCACTACGAGTCGTTTCGGCCTCGCTCCGCTCGAACAAACGCCTCACGCAGCTTGTGCTGCTTCGTCCCTCCGTTACATTGATTTCGCTCGCCTGGGCTCGTTCCTCGCCGGGGGGTCGCTGCATGCTCGCTCCGCTCGACCAAAACAGCAAGCTGGAAAAGCTGCTTCGTCCCTCCGTTACATTGATTTCGCTCGCCTGGGCTCGTTCCTCGCCGGGGGGTCGCTGCATGCTCGCTCCGCTCGACCAAAACAGCAAGCTGGAAAAGCTGCTTCGTCCCTCCGCAGCGTCACTGGTCAGAATCGTCATCGTCTGCTCTTTCTCGCCGCGGGCATTGGACCGAGAGGAAGCATACGATCGGTTCCGCCCTTCGCTTTGGCCCATGACTCGATTAACCAGCCTCGTTTGGTAGCTATCGATGCCAGGCGGGTTTCGGGGTTGACCGCCACGGGATAACCCACGGCATCCAGCAACGGGAGATCTGAGGACGAGTCGGCGTAGGCCACCGACTGTCCCAAGTCGATTCCGTGGGCCTCGGCATAGTCACGCAGCTCGGCTGCCCTTACCTCGCCTGTGGGAGGCACACAAAGCAGTTCTCCCGTATAGCGGTCATCGCGGACACTCATCTCGGTGCAGATCACGTCGTCGAACAGTGGCCGCAGCGGTTCTACCACGATGTTGAGCGCCCCGGTGATGAGCACCGTTCGATGACCCAGCGCTCGATGCTCTCGGACCCGGCGAATCGCCGCCGGAAAGGCCTTGGTGAGAATGTGATCGGCCAAGAGTTCAGGACCCAATCGTTCCATCTCTGCCACCGATGCTCCTTCATACCGTCGGTAGAAATGGCGAAGAAAGTCGGTTCGGTCGCGGGCGTCGAGAGCCAATAGACCGGGGGCTTCGCTGATGGTTTTGGCCGCAAATCGCAGTCGATCGGTTGGCCCCATGTTCCGAGTTGCCAGCCAGGCGTAACTGAACACCACGTTTGACGCGATGATCGTGTTCTCCAGGTCGAATGCCGCTAGTTGGCGTTCGGGAGCGAGCACCTTCGTCCGCATGCGGCGGATTCGGTCATCGGGATCGGTCCTGGTGGGAGTGGTCTTCACCCGGGCGTGGTACACCACCGAGGGCAAGTGAATCTCGGATACATAACGATCCCAGTCCACGATGGCAGGGTCACAACCGAGCTGCTTCTGGTCAGCCTTGGTCAGGTTCTCATGGAGCGCCACGAGGTTGTCCACGCCGTAGAGGGCCTCGCACTCGGCGTAGGCGCCATAGATCTTCACGTAGCCGATTGCCCGCTCTACTTGGTCTTTCTGGTCCTCCACCTGAGCGTTGAGCATGGCCTGTTTTCCCCGCAGCGGAAGGCGTTTGAGTGTGCGGTCCGCCCGGTCAAGGTTCTTCTGAGCGCGGTTCAACTGCCGTTCCACGGCTCCGCGCCCGGGGAAAGAGAACTTCGCCACCGCAATCGGTTGGCCCTTCCGGTCGTAGAGGGGGTTCTCGGTGAACCATCCATTCACCAGATTCACCAGTTGGCGATACCTGAGTGGGTTGCGGGTACCCGAGGCCACCTGCACGATGTCCACCACCTTGGGGTCCACCGGGCCGCGCGCCGCCACGTTGATTATGGCGGCAACCACGAGGTCCACAGGGATGACATCCACGATTCCCTCGGGTACACCCGGGAATTCCTTCAGTAGGCCTTGGGCGTACGAGATGAGGATTGGCTCGGCCATCCTGAAGCCTTTGATCCAACCCGGGACCGGCTCGGCCCAGGCGCTCTCGATGATCGAGGGCCGGACGATGCTGACGGGCACATTGCCACGACTCTCCACCAGCGCTCGCTCTCCCAAGGCCTTGGTGTAGGCGTAGGCGTCGGGCCAGCCAAGGGAAGCAGCCCGAGCACGACCGGCCTCCACCAATTGTTCGCTCACCCACCGCTGACGAAGTTGCTCGGTTTTTGATGCGAGCAACGGTGTTCCGGCTGCACCCAGCTCGTGACGGGCTCGAGACTGAAATTCTTCCAGCCGTGTTACGGCTCGAGATTCGGAGTCGAAATTTGCCCGGGTGCGACGAGCGGCCTCGACCTCGTCTCGCCAGCTGACATCGATATGAAAAGGGGAGTCGCTCAGGAGCTGCTCCGGCGCGCTGCCGCGGCGATTTCCCGCCACGTAACACGTGGAAACACCCACAAAATGAGGTGCAACGGAGAGCGACTGCAACGTCTGGAGGATGCGGGTGGCGCCCAGCAGGTTCACCTCGACCGCAGAGTCCAACGGGGCGTCGAAACTCACCGTGGCGGCGCTATGGATCACTATCTCGCACGAAGCCAAGATCTTCGCGTCCGCTTCGCTGAGGCCCAGGCCGTCGGTGCCAACATCTCCCGCGATCACCGTGACTCGTTCAGCTACCTGCTGCCAGAAAGGCTCCCCCCCTGCCTTGCGATCGCCATCACCCAGTTCACTCATCCAACGATGGAAAACGTCATTCCGGAAGATCTCTCGTTTGGCGCGTTCGGCGGGGGCCGTTCGTTTCCCGGGCCGGATGAGCAGCACCAGATGGCAATCGGGCACGCTGCGCATGAGCCGCTCTACCAGTGCCGTCCCAAGGAAGCCGGTGGCGCCGGTGATCGCAATCCGCTTTCCGGCTAACTGTTTCGATACCGACAACGTGGCTCCCAGTGGTGGAGGATCTGTGCATACCAGTGGGTCCAGTATGCAGGCGGACTCAGCATAGGGAGTGGGTTCACTGCGGCTACGGTTTGCAGGTAATGGGCCACGAACTTCAACTCTCTCGCACCAATCGACGGTTGGCAGCGTTTCTCGGCGTTTTCGCTTTGACTCTGGCGGTACTCGGGTTCGGCGGACCGGTGGTCGCACAAACCCCCGACTGCACCGTGGGACTGGTCGACCAATCTGGGGATGTGGATTCTGGCCGGGTGGAAGCGGCGCTCGCCGATTTCTCAAACGAGTTCCCCAACGTGACCGTTTTCCTTCGCTTTTATGACGATGGGACCGACCTCGACGCGGACCGGGCGACGCTCGTGGAGTCCTGCACTATCAACACCGATGGGTACCTTTACATCGGCGTCAACACTCTGGAACCTCGAACCAACTCGGTCTATGGAAGCAGCTTCGGCGATCAGATCGGGGAGGACATCCGGACGGGAGCGATGACGGAGAACCTACGCGCCAGCGATTTTGCTGGCGCATTCGAGGCGGCACTCCTCGATTCCAGTGTCGTCCTTGCGGCGGTTGACGAAGATATCGAATTCGAAGGCGAGGTCACGGTCCCCGACGTCGGTGGCGAATCCGACGGCGACTCCAGCAACACCGGGTCCTACATCCTTTTGGGCAGCGTGGTGGGTCTGGCCGGCGTTGGCGGTGGCACGATCGTACGTAGCCGACGGAAAGAACTAATGGCTCGACGGGAGGGCTTCAGCGTGAAGGTCGCTGAACCCCGTATCCGCATGGGGGCCGCCCGGGAGCGGGATGCGCGGCTCAGCCATCAAGGGGAGAGGTTCGCCCGCACCGTCACCGGACGAACGCTGGACCAACTTCGCAATCTTCAGCACCAGGTGGGGAGTGCCAGGAACGATGCGGAGCAGCATGCGTCGCTCCTCGGGCAGGCCACGCCCGATGGCATCGACTCGGCATCAAATGATGAACTGACGCAGGCCGAGACTCGCTTGGGCGAGTTCACTGCTGCGCTGGAGCGATATCAGGTGGCCCTCGACGCTCTTACCGGGTACGGCGAGATGCTCGACCGACTCCGGGTGGCTTTGCCAACGAAGAAAGAGCTCCTCATGCCTGAACTCGGTGAGGCCGACGCCGCGCTACGGGCACGAACTGCCGAAGGCTGGAAGTTGGACGAAACCGCTTCAGCTTTGGCATCGGCCCGCACTGCGGTAGAGGGCGTTGTTTTCACCGAACTGGCCTTGGATTTGTTGCAGCTGTCCGATGTCCTGGAGGCGGCGGAAGCAGAACTCTTCTCGGCGAGCCACGAAATTCAGGTCGTCGCTGATCGGCCAGCCGGGCTCGGGGCGTGGGCCGCTGAACTGGATGCGGCTGAAAGCGAACAGAGGCAGCGCGTCCAACAGACCCGGGTGCACTTCGAGGAAGTGGTGGCGCCACACGATCCAGAGTCTTGGAAGTGGGCAGCGGGGCATTTCGACATTGCGGTTACCCGCCTCCAGCGGGCGGCCGACCGTCGCAATGCCGGCGTTGCGCTCATCCCGGCTCAGTCGTGGGACGCCGCCGGTGCAGAGCTTGAAGCCAGCGGGCTGGAGTTGAACGAAGCGGATGCCCTCTTGGACGAAGTGGATACCTTGATGGTGGACCTCACCTCGGCTCGGAAAGAGTGCCCCGGCATGATGCGGGCCGCAGTTGCCGAACTCAGCCAGCTGAGGAGTTTTGTTGCCTCAAAAGCCCAGGACCTAAGTCCGGAGTTCCACATGAATCCGGTTGCGGTCCAGGAGGTCCTGGAGGAGATGGGCCGCGAGCTAACGCAGCCGTTACCCAACTATCTGCGGGTGGCTCAAACGTTGAACCGGGTGGACCGTCAGATGGATCAAATGTTGATGGATTCCGAAGAAGAAGCGGAACGAGTAGAAGCGCTCCGTCGCGAGTTGAGCCGCGAGATCGCCCAGGCGATGCGGGCCATCGACCGGGCCGAGCGCACACTGGGCTGGACGATCCTCAGTCGGCACAAAACGCAACTAGAACAACTCGAGATCGAACTCACCCAGATCTCGGGCTCGCTTGAGGAGCAGATTCGAAAGGCTGCCGACATTGCCGACGATGCTGTAGCCATCCGGGAGGAGATCATCCATGACCGCCGGCGGCGCAACACCGGGATTGTGGTGCTGGGCGGGTCGCACCGTAGCTCCGGTGGATTTGGAGGCTTTGGCGGTGGTGGCTTCGGCGGAGGCGGTGGTGGCTTCGGCGGTTTCGGTGGAGGCGGTGGTGGTGGCGGCAGCTTCGGTGGTGGCGGCAGCTTCGGCGGTGGCGGTTCAACCGGGGGCTGGTAGCCGAGAGGTCTAGTCCAGCTGGCGTTTGGCGCTGCGCCGGTGGTGACGTTCCAGGGCTAGGTCGATCAGGGTGTCGATCAGCCGTGGGTACGAGAGTCCGGTGGCTTCCCACATCTTGGGATACATGCTGATTGGTGTGAACCCGGGGATCGTGTTGATTTCGTTGAGTAGGAACCCTCGACCATCAGGTTCATAGAGGAAGTCGACTCGGCCCATGCCTTCCACCCGCAGCGCCCGATAAGCCTGCCCAGCAATTCGCTCCATCTCTGCAACTTCAGACCGGGATAGCTCGGCCGGGATGATCAGCTTGGCGGCCCCGTCGATGTACTTGTCGTCGTAGTCGTAGAACTCGGCCCCGGGGACGATCTCGCCCGGTACCGAGAATTCCAGTTCCACATTGCCCAGCACGGCGAGTTCCAGCTCTCGCCCCACGATCGCCTCCTCCACCACCGCCCATTCGTCGTAACGGAACGCCTCTTTCAGCGCAACCCGCAAGTCGGCTGCTCCGGTGGCTTTGGACACTCCGACCGAGGAGCCCATGTTGGCGGGCTTCACGAACACGGTTTCACCCAATTCGTCCAGAATCGCTGTGACGGCATCGTCGTCACCACTCCAGACCGGCTCGTGGATCGCCAGCCAGCGGGCTTGGGGCACCCCGGCGGCGGAAAGAGCGGCTTTTGCGGCAGCCTTGTCCATAGCCAGAGCGGAGCCCAGCACGCCCGCCCCAACGTAGGGAACATTGGCCAGCTCCAGCAGTCCCTGCACGGTGCCGTCCTCGCCCATAGGTCCGTGCAGAAGTGGCAATACCACGGTGAGTCGACCGGGCGAGGCATCGGCGAGAACCTCGGGCGGAGACCCGACGGTCCCCTCCACGGGCAAGGCGGCCAGCGACTCGATTGCGGGCGGCGGCTGAAATGCGTGCCACTGCCCCTGGCGATCTATACCAACAGCCTCGACGGCGTAGCGGGACCTGTCAATCGCGGCGAGGACATGGGCCGCGGTGACCCGGGAGACCTCGTGTTCGGCGGACTGCCCGCCATAGAGGACGACCACTCTGACCGGCTGATCCGCAGGAGTTGGGCTCTCGGCAGCGCTCTTCACACCGGAAACCGTACAACGCCCGCTAGACCAGAGTGGTGCGATGGTCGTTGAATGATCTGGTTGAGGCGCTCGCGCCGGTGGGGGCCGAACTGGTTGGGCCGACCGATGGCTCCTGTGATAGGGATGACATCCTCATCGATGGCGTGAGTATCGATTCTAGAGCTGTCGAACCCGGCGATCTTTTTGTACCGATCGTGGCGGACAGGGACGGTCACGATTTCATCGCCGCGGCGGTGGCAGCCGGAGCGGTGGCCACATTGGTCCACCCGGACCATGAGATGCGGGCGATGGACTTGACCGATCCCGACGGCCGATCCGTCCCGGCCATCGTTGTCCCAAGCACCGACCAGGCGCTCCTGCAGTTGGGAAAGGTAGCCCGGACCCGCCTAAAGGCCCAGGTGATCGGCGTAACTGGCAGTGTGGGGAAGACATCCGTCAAGGACCTTCTGACCGCAATCGGCTCGGCCCACACCACCACACATTCCAACCTCGCTTCCTTCAACAACGAACTCGGAGTGCCGCTCACCCTGTTGGGGGCGCCGCTCGACGCAGGCATCGTGATCGTCGAAATGGGCGCTCGCGACATTGGCCATATCGAGCTCCTCTGCGGTATTGCCAAACCAACCATCGGGATCGTCACCGCCGTAGCGGCCGTTCATACGGAGATCTTCGGAACGATCGCACAGGTGGCCCAAGCAAAGGGGGAGTTGGTGGAGCGGCTTCCCAAGGACGGAACCGCCGTACTGAATGCCGACGATCCACTGGTGATGGCGATGGCTGGTCGCTCGGGGGCCAAGAACATCTTGTCCTACGGGTTCGGTGCTGCCGATGTCCGGGTCAGCGATGTTGTTGTTGGGCCCGATCTTCGCCCAACATTCACTTTGGCCACTCCCCTTGGCACGGCTTCGCTCCGACTGGGTGTGGCGGGAGCACACATGGCAGGCAATGCGGCCGCCGCCGCGGCGGGGGCGATCGCCGCCGGCGTGCCATTCGACGCAATTCAGGAGGGACTCGTATCGCCGGTGCTTTCCCCCCATCGCATGGACCTTTTCACCACCGAAGCCGGCACGGCGATCATCAATGACGCCTACAACGCCAACCCCACCTCGATGCGGGCCGGAATCGATGCGCTTCTCGCTCTCAAAGCCCGACGTCATGTTGCGGTTCTCGGCGTGATGGGTGAGCTGGGATCATCGGAATCTGGGGATCACTTGGCCATTGCTGCATACGCCCGCGAGCGGGGCGTTGAGGTGGTCGCAGTCGATGCTCCGCTCTACGGGGCGGGGTGCACTCACGTACCCGACGTAGATTCGGCCATGCAAAGCGTGGGCGAATTGGGCCACAATGATGCGGTGTTGGTCAAGGGCAGCCGAGTAGCAGGGTTGGAGCGCTTTGTGGATCGGGTCGTTGGTCGGGACGGTCTTCGCAATGGCTGACTTTGCAGCTTCTCCCGAGGTTTCGTTTACGGGAAACCGCTGGGTCCTCGGCGCTCGGCCCAAGACCCTTCCCGCGGCGATCGTTCCCGTCATGGTGGGAACAGCCGCGGCGGTTGGCGTAGGCCCGGGCCTCTCGGCTTGGCGCGCTCTCGCCGCAGGGATTGTCGCATTGGCGTTGCAGGTCGCCACCAATTTCGTGAATGACTACGCCGATGGAGAGCGGGGGACCGACACCGACCGCGTCGGTCCGGCCCGGTTGGTCGCCTCTGGTCTCGCCAGCGTCGACCAAGTCAAGGCAGCGGCGGTCCTGTCGTTCATCGTGGCGGCACTCGCCGGTGTGGCGTTGGCGATCGACGTTGGCCCCGAACTTCTCGCCGTCGGTGCCGTTTCGATACTCGCCGGATGGGGCTACACCGGTGGCCCCAGACCCTATGGCTACATGGGCCTGGGGGAGGTCTTCGTTTTTGTCTTCTTCGGGGTGGTTGCCACCGTTGGCTCCACATACGTGCAAATCAAGCAAATCACTGCACTGTCGATCATCTGCTCTTGCGCCGTTGGGTTTCTGGCCGTCGCCCTCTTGGTCATCAACAACCTTCGGGATCGCCCACTCGACGAGGAGGCCGGGAAGCGAACGTTGGCCGTCCGAATCGGCGATACCCGCACGCGGCAGTTCTACGTACTGCTCATGGTGCTCTGCGCTGCAGCCATTCTCGCCGCTGGGATCGTTCGATGGCCTGCTGTTCTGGGTTTGCTTGGTTTGACGCTGATGATCAACCCTGTTCGCGATGTGCTGGACGGACTTGCTGGTGAGCACCTCATCCCCGTTCTGGCCGACACCGCGCGGACCCAGCTTGTTACCGGTATCGCTCTCTCGATCGGGCTGGTGGTCGGAGGAGTGTGAACTCTCGCCGCCTTTTCCTCAATGACGGCAAGAAACCGGCCGAATAGGGGTGTGTGGCAGGAACAACGCCGGCAAGCAACAAGAGGAAGCGACGTTCGGCTGCCCCGGCGCCCGCGCCTGCTCCGTCGCGTATCCGCAACGCCCGCCAACAGAAGATCATCGAAACCGTTTCTGGCTATGAATCGGTCGTTACCAACGGAGCTGCGCTTTCGGTGGTTCTGGCCATCTGGGCGGTGACGGGCGCCGTGTTCATCCTGCTAGGGATGGGTGCAATGGTGATCGGGCCCTCGGCCGACAGCTCCGAGTGGCTGCTGCGTTCCTATGAATCGTTGACCTATGGCGTGGCGCTGTTGGCACTGTTCACCACCGTGATCGCACTGATATGGGCCGTTCAGGCATCGGTCAACGTGCCCCGGCTCGGGCGATCCGGTCAATTCGGGCAAGTTCCAATCGTCATGCGTCATCTTCCCATCGGAATCGCTGGGTCAATCCTCATTGCATTGGCCCCAAAGGTGGAAGTTGCCGAGCAATTGATGCGCGTGCTCGGCGGGATGGGAATGATCTGGGGACTTCTCCTCCCGGCCGCCCTCGGTCACGGGCTACTTTCGATGCTGTGGCGGTCCGCCGCGATGGGCGATTCCTCGAAGGAAAAGCCAAACCAAGAGATCACCATCTGGTTCATAGGTCTGTGCATCTTCGTCGCCGCCTCGGCGGGCCGCGAGCTGATGAGTGGCCTCTCCAGTCAGGCCGAGGCATTCCTTGCCTTCCTGACCGGCCTTGGAATCCTTCTGGCCGCCGTCACGGCCTTCCGGTTCATTCCCGCTATCGCTGAGCGGCAAGAGCTTCGAATGTTTGCCATCCTCAACAGCTTCGGAATTGACGAATCGGCCGACGCTTCACCGGTCACCGCCCAACAGATCCAGGATGCTTGGGCTGCATCCAGCGAACTCTTTACGATGGACGGGCACTGACGCTCTAATTCCCTCTGGGCGCCTGTGTTGTCCCTCTGGGGGCCGCCTGTGTTGTCCCTCTGGGGGCCGTTCAAACGCCACGGATGCTTTGCCTTCGGCGTGGCAACAGACGCATCGATCGCTTCCGGCTTGACTGCTCAACGGGCATCGCTTCGCCTGTGTTGTCCCTCTGGGGGCCGTTCAAACGCCACGGATGCTTTGCCTTCGGCGTGGCAACAGACGCATCGATCGCTTCCGGCTTGACTGCTCAACGGGCATCGCTTCGCCTGTGTTGTCCCTCTGGGGGCCGCCTGTGTTGTCCCTCTGGGGGCCGTTCAAACGCCACGGATGCTTTGCCTTCGGCGTGGCAACAGACGCATCGATCGCTTCCGGCTTGACTGCTCAACGGGCATCGCTTCGCCTGTGTTGTCCCTCTGGGGGCCGTTCAAACGCCACGGAGGCTCGCCTGCTCGGCGCGGCACCAACTCTTGTGAATGCTTCAGCTTGGACTGCTCAACGGAGCTTGAAGGCCGGGTGGTCGCGTCGGGGGCGTGTTGTCTACGCTTTAGGCAGCGTGCCTTCTCATTACGACGTCCTTGGTGTTTCGAAATCTTCTACCTCAGAGCAGATTCGGCGCGCCTATTACCAGCAGGCTCGTGCGTGGCATCCGGATCGCTTTGTCGGTAAGCCGGATGAGGAAGCAGCCAAGGCCGAGGACGCCATGCGAGAGGTCAATGAGGCCTTTCGAGTGTTGGGTGACAAGCAACGACGGGTTGCATACGACGGCAGTTTCGGTGCAGGAGCAGCAGGCTCCGGGCGGGTCACGGTTGATGATGGGGTTACGCGGATCGATCCTCGGCTCGTGGACCCCGAGTACCTCGTGGCGCGTCGTCGTCAACAGGAAGACTCGATCTCGGCGCATCACTCGCGCATGATGAACGTGATTCCATGGCTTGGATTCTTGGTCCTGCTGGCGGGGATATTCGTGTTCACGGCCTACGCCACACGAACCGAGAACGTGGCTCCGATCGAGTTCCCTGGCCCTGAGATCGGTGTGTCGGCCAACGCCTGTGTCCGGCTGATACAAGGAGGCTCACTCACCGAGGTCCCCTGCAACAGGGTGAATGACGGTCAGGTGATCGGCGCTCGATTCCCCGACGGGGTCTGCCCACCGTTCACCAACCGCGAGATATCGATCAGCGACGACCGCATCGTCTGTCTCAGGTGAACTTTGCGGCCAGCTCAGCACCGCGCGAGACATGATTATCGACGCTGGACTCGAGGGCGGAGCGGCTAAGCTTTCCTCTCCAAGTCAGGACCGTTAGCTCAGCTGGCTAGAGCGCTCGCTTCACACGCGAGAGGTCACAAGTTCAAGTCTTGTACGGTCCACCTCTCCTCACGCCAAGTCTGGATCGCGCTGAGTTCGTGGTCTTGCGGGCAGGTTGGCGAATGGTCGATTAGTGTTCGTGCGAGGCTTGCTACAGCGGTGCGTCGCATTTGCCACTTAACAACCCGGTAGGGCATGCCGAAGGATCTAGCAGTTGTACACCCTGACAGGAGAAGTTGTAATGGCAAAGATTGAGACCATCGAAGGCGTTGGCCCGGCATTGGCAAAGAAGTTTCAGGGCGCCGGTGTGCGCACGTGCGAGAAGCTCCTGGCCGACGGCGCAACGAAGAAGGGCCGCAAGGCGCTGGCCGCCAGCAGCGGCGTGAGCGAAGCCAAGATCCTCTCATTCGTCAACTGCGCAGACTTGATGCGCGTGAATGGCGTTGGTTCGGAGTACTCCGAATTGCTCGAGAAGGCTGGCGTAGACACCGTCAAGGAACTCAAGAATCGTCGGCCCGACAATCTCACGGCCAAGATGGTCGAGGTCAACGCCAAAAAGAAGCTCGTCCGTCGTGCCCCCAGCGAAAAGGTTGTGACCAAGTGGGTTGCGCAAGCCAAGAAGCTCCCGGCGGTCGTCAAGTACTAGAAGCGTGGCACCCTAGACGGGGAAACGACAACTGAAAGCAGCTGAGGTCGCCTTCGGGTTTTCCTCAGCTGACTTCGTTTTACGCCGATGGACAGGAATGCCCGGAACCCGTTCGGCTCAGACTGTCACCCCCATCGGCGCCCGATCTGCCGAGGCGGCAATCTCGGCGATCACTTCTATCCAACCTCGCTATCGGCGAGTTGGGATGCGCCTGAGTTGCCTGCCGTGTGAAGTTGCATGGACGGGCACGTCCGAGACGAACTGCTGGGTATGCGAAGGCCCGGGCATCCCCGGCCCGCCGCCGAGCATCTATCCCGACACCGAATAATTCGGGCTCTAGCTCGATTGATCCCAGGGCGCAGACTGGCGCTGCCGGTACGCCACAATTCCGTCCTTGGCCTCTTCGCCGTCGAACAACGACTGGCTGAGTTCGGTTGTCCACGCGAACGCGTCTGCTGTATTCATCGTTGGAACGGCGTACACCAGGTTCTTCGCAGCGGCGATTCCGGACGGTCCTCCCTTGAGAATCTTGTTGACGATTGAATCGACTCGTTGGTGGAGGTCCTCGGGGGCAACGGATGCGTTGATCAATCCCATCTCGGCGGCTCGCTCCGGACTGAAGCGCTCGCCACTCAAGAAGGCCTCCAATGCGTCAGCGCGGCCCAGCTTGGGAAGACAGACAACGCTTATCACTGCCGGTGCCACGCCGAGACGAACCTCGGTAAAACCGATCTTGGCGTCACTGCGTACGTAGGACAGATCGCAGGCAGCCACGAGCCCCACACCACCACCCACCGCATGGCCATTGATACGACCGATGATCGGCGTGCGACACGCCTGCATTGCCACAAAGAGGTCAGCGAGGGACGCGGGCTTGTCGCCCGACCTTCCGCTCTCCGCTACAACGCCCGGGCGGTCGGCGGTGAGGTCGGCGCCAGCGCAAAACGTGGTGCCACTATTTGTCAGAATGACGATTCGGATCGATGGGTCGGCGTCGGCGTCACTCAGCGCTGTCATCATACCTTGCAGCATGACGGCGGTCAGCGTGTTCTTCGCATCGGGGCGGTTGAGCGTGAGCGTTCTCACTGGCCCGTCGGTCTCCTTCAACAGGTCGGTGGATTCGGTCATCGGGACCACGATAGATGAGTCGGCGCCGAGCATCGAAATGGTGGGCGCTGGGCTGGGTAGGCTCGGGGGCGTGGCAACGATCTTCACTCGAATCATCAATGGCGAAATACCTGGGCGCTTCATCTGGTCGGACGATATATGCATCGCCATGCTTGACATCCGTCCGCTGCATCGAGGGCATGTGTTGGTGATTCCTCGCCAAGAGGTCGATAAATGGACTGACCTGCCGGTGGCGCATGCCGCCCACCTGATGACCGTTGCCCATCACATCGGAAACGCCCAGTCCGAGGTGATTCAGCCCGCTCGTGTGGGGCTCATGATTGCCGGGTTCGAGGTGCCGCACACCCACGTTCACGTGGTTCCGATCGACGGAATGGGTGACCTCGATTTCCGCAATGCCGAGACGTCGCCGAAGGCCGATCAACTCGATGCGGTTGCCGAGGAATTGCGGACGGTGCTTCGTTCGGCTGGGCACGGTGACAACGTTCCGTAGTTGATTTCGATACCGCAGCGCAGGTTGTGCTCGCCTACCCTTTCTGCCATGACAGCCGATGCGCGAACGGGGCCCGAAGTAGAACAAATTGGGTCTCCCCGTGCTGCGGTGCTGGCCATGCCGTCCTACAAGCCCGGCAAGGACGCCAAACAGTCCGAGGCCGAGCTGGGCATCACCAATGCGATTAAGCTGGCTTCAAACGAGAATCCCCTGCCGCCTCTCCCGGAAGTTGTTGCGGCGATCAATGCCGTCATTGGTGGAGTGAACCGGTACGCCGACCACCGGGCCATGGAACTTCGGGCCGTCCTGGCGGAATGGCAGGGAGTGGAGCTGAGCCATGTGACGGTGGGAAACGGTAGCTCGGCCATCCTCCACCGCTTGGCTGCCGCATACGTCGATGCCGGCGATGAGGTGGTGTACCCGTGGCGATCATTCGAGGTGTATCCCGTGTACACCAAGTTGCTCGATGGGATTCCGGTCACCGTGCCGCTGGTGGAGGAGACCGCCGACCTCGCCGGCCTGGCGGCGGCGATCACCGACCGCACCAAACTCATCATGATCGCCAACCCCAACAACCCCACTGGAACAGCGGTGTCAGCTGCGCAGTTGAACGAGTTCTGCTCGCAGGTTCCCCGCCGCGTGGTGGTGGTGATCGATGAGGCCTACTTCGAGTTCGTCGACCCGGCCCTCGGAAACACCATCACCGACGTGTTGCCCAACCACCCCAACGTGATCGTCACGCGAACCTTCTCCAAGGCTCAGGGGCTGGCTGGTCTGCGAGTTGGTTATGCGGTTGCCCATCCGCAGATCATTTCGGCAATCGATAAAACGCAGCTTCCGTTCGCCGTCAATGCGGCCGCGCAAGCAGGCGCAATCGCCGCGGTGAAGCACGCTGACAAGATCGCATTGCGAGTGCGGGAGATCGTAGAGGAGCGAACCCGGGTCCTCGTTGAGGTCCGTAGCTGGGGGGTCGAGGTTCCCGAGAGTCAGGCCAACTTCATCTATCTTCCGTTGGGGGAGAAAGCGAACGCCGTTTTCGCAGCGATGGAACGCGATGGTCTGGTCACTCGGCTCTTTGACCAATTGGGCGTCCGGATCACCATCAGCACGTCGGCCGAGAACACCCGAATGCTCCTCAGTCTGAAGAAGGCCTTGACGTAGAACGTTTGGCCGCTAGTTCAACGACCCGAGCACTTACAGGACTTCTGTCCGAAATTCCAGAGAGGGCTTGGCTGGCAAACCTCCCGCAGCCCGGCAGCGGATCACCGGGATCTCGCGGTTGACGGTGACGCGTACGCGGTCGGTGCGGCCATCGGAGCTGATTTCGATCACGTTGTCCGGGAGTTCACGAAAGGTCGGTCTGGATGAGGTCCAGTTGCGTTGTGCGAAGACGGCAGTTTCGGCAGCCTGAAACCGGGGGTTCGGGGCTGTCCAAGATCCCCGACACCACGGGGCCACCGCCGATGGTGGCTCCGTGCGGAACAGCGCCGTTGCCAGTTGGTCCGGCCCGACGTAGGCCCAGGTGCGGCCGTCAGGGAATGTGATGGCGGTTGGCGCAAATCGGTGTCCTCCGGTATGAGACAACCGGAAGACGGGAATACCGGCGAAGCGCTGATCGTCAGTGAGTTGGGCGACCAAGGCGCTTCCTTCGGTCCCGCAGCAGACGTCGTGGGTGCCCTGGGTGCACACCAGAATGGCCGTGTCGGTCACTTCGACAGCGTCGGGGATATCGATGGGACGCTGGTCGAGAAGAGCGGAAACGATCTGGGCGGGGGTGCGGGATTCCAGTGGAATCCACATTCCCTCCGCTCCGCTGGCGGTCTGGGTGAAGACGGTGACGCCAAGGCTCGTAGAGATGGCTGGCACCGAGGCGAAGACCCGCACCTCCTCTCCGTCGGCGTTGGACAGCTTGCCGGTCACCCCGGCGAGATGGGGGTGTTCGAATACTGGCTTTGGCCACGGCAGCGGAGTGTCAACGAGGATCACCATGACCGCGGAAACCCCGGTCCCGGCCGGGTTCACGCCCAGTGCGGCCGTGTGAACAGAGCACTTCACCGACTCCTCGGCCGGTGGCAGCAATTCCAACGCCGCAGCGGACAGCGGTACCAGGGGCTTCTTCTCCACCGTCACTGTGTACCCGAAAAGGCGTCTATCGGGAGACCGGGCGACTACCCGATGATGCTCGGTTCGAGCGCATGAAGCCGTTGGATGACGCTGATCAAGAGTTTCTTGGCGAGCTTGGGCTGGGAGTCGAGCAGTGAAGAGAACTCCCGGCGGCTCAATACTTCTGCTTGGACGACCGTGTCGGCGGTGACCGATGCGGTTCGATGGGCCCCGCTGAGAACGCTCAGTTCTCCCAGAACGTCGCCGGGGCCTACGGTTGTGATCACTCTGCCGCCGCGTCGAACAGTGGCCTGTCCCTCGAGGATGATGAACGCTTCGTGCCCGGCTTCACCCTGGGTGATGAATTCCTTGCCGGGGGGGATCTCGATTGCGGTCATGAGACGGCGGACGAACTTCAGATCGGCCTTCGAGAGCCCGGCAAACATGTCGAGGCTGGCGAGCTGTTCATCTACGGTTTTCATGACTGAATCTTCCCACACGCCCTCGCCTAATGCGAGGTGGGAGCCTGGCCTTTTAGACCTTGAGGCAATGGTTGGTGAGTTTGCCGATTCCTTCGATCTCGGTTTCCAGAAGGTCGCCGTCGGCCAGGAACTCCTGGGGGTCTCGTCCAAAACCGACTCCACCGGGCGTGCCGGTTGCAATGATGTCGCCGGGAGCCAAGGTGATCACTTTGGATATCTCCGAGACCAGGTCCACCGCTCCGAACACGAGTTCACTGGTGTTGGACTGCTGCTTGGTTATCCCATTGACCGAACACTGCACCGCCAGGCCGGACCCGTCGTCCAACTCGTCGGCGCCGGTGATCCAGGGACCAACCGGTGTGGCGTGCTCCCAGGTCTTGCCCAGCAAGAACTGACTGGTCCGTTTTTGCCAATCACGCATGGAAATGTCGTTCAAGACGGTGTAACCGGCGATGGCTTGGCGCGCTTCGCTCACGGAGGCATGACGCACCGAGCTTCCGATGACTATGGCCAGCTCAACCTCCCAATCCACCATGGCTGAGACCTCGGGAATTGGCAGGTGGATGCTGTCCGCCGCGCCGATCAATGCCTCAGCAAATTTTGCGAAACACGTTGGGGCGGAGGGCGTGGCGTTGCCCATCTCGGCGATGTGATCGGCGTAGTTGAGGCCGACACAGATGATCTTCGACGGGCGGGGCACCACCGGGGCGAACTCCGCCTGCGCCAGCGGAACCGATTCACCGGTGACCGCCTGGCCCAGCTTGGCGAACGACGCAGCTCGTAGCGCCTCACCAGCGTCGTTGTAGCTGAGGAGAAGCGCATCATCCCCCTCGATCAATGCGGCAGAAGTGCCGACGGCGGTGCGAAGCGTAGCCAGTTTCATGCGTGTAGACCGTAGTCCCGGAATGCCCGAACTTCCGGGCTAGAAGCACCTCGCTGCTTCTGGTAGCAGATCACTGAACTGGGTCTTTTGAATTATGTTCAAGTCCGGATGGCCTATGCGTCGAAGGGCTTTGCCTATGCCGTCTGAATTCCTTGACGTCGCCCACCTTCTCCGCCGTTCCGGCTTTGGGGGGAGGCGACCAGAAATCGAAGCCCTCACGGAGATGGAGTGGTCCGACATCGTGGACCTGATCCTCGACACATCACCGAACCCACCGGTCACCGAGGGTGTGCCCAATCTGAACCCGGACACCACAACCTGGAGCGAGCGTTACATCGGGATGACCCACCATTGGTTTGAGCGAGCGCGCACCGTTCCCCGGCCAATCGAGGAGAAGATGGCACTCTTCTGGCATGGGCTGCTGTGTAGCGGGCTGGACAAGGTCAACCAGCACTACCTCATGTTCGACCAGATCCAACTGTTCCGGACCGCTGGGCTCGGCGACATCGTTGAGCTCTATCAGGCCATGGCGATCCAGCCGGCAATGATGCTCTACCTGGACAACAAGGACAACCGACGCGGCAGCCTCAACGAGAATTTCGCCCGGGAAGTCATGGAGCTCTTCACGCTCGGTCAAGGTCACTACACCGAAGACGACGTGGCGGCCGCGGCCCGAGCGTGGACCGGTCACGGTCTCACCAGCTACGACACCTATCCCCGTAGCTATCAATTTCGGGCCGACCGTCACGACTCGGACACCAAGACCTTCATGGGGGTGACGGCCAACTGGGATGGTCCAGAGATCCTGAATCACATCTTGCTCGGTCCGAAGCAGCGCGACGCGGCGCGGTTCATCTCTGCCAAGATGTGGAGCTTCTTCGCCTACCCGGACCCGGAGCAGGCGCTGATCGAAGACCTTGCAAGTGCGATGATCGACGGCGGCATGCGCGCTGACGCCGTTCTGCGTGCCATCTTCAACCGACCTGAATTTCGAAGCGAGAAAGCCCGAACCGGACTGGTGCGCAGCCCCATCGAGTTCACCGTGGCGGCGCTTCGGCATTCGAATTTGGCGAGCTCTGATATCGACCCTCAATGGTATGTAGGCGAGATGGGCCAGAGCATGTACGACCCTCCGAACGTTTCGGGATGGCGGCAGAACGGCTACTGGATTTCCAGCAGCGCAATGTGGGCCAAGGCTCGCTTTGCCAGCAACCTGCGGTGGCGGGCCTATGACAACGAGTTCCTGGCGGACTCTCCGGACTTGCCAACCGCGACAAGCGTGGATCGAGCGTTGGACACGTTCGGCGTCTTTGCTGCTTCTGCCCGCACCAAAGCGTCGCTGACCGACTTCGTCACAACCGAGCGGTCGACCTCGCGTTGGGCCGAGTCGTCCGGCCTCATTTTCCTGTCCCTGCTCACCCCGGAATTCCAACTGGCCTGATGAGACACTCCGCCTCCGACCCTTCCGCTCTTCTCCCGTACCCGCAAGCAATCGATCCCGGCGACCCGTCGCCAGCGGAGATCGTGGCCGCCCTGTCCCGGCCCGCACCCTCCGATGCCTCAAGCTTGAGCCGGCGCCGGTTCATTCAGGCGGCGGCGGCATCGGGGGCACTCGCCAGCATGCCCACCTGGTCAGTGCTCAACCGTTCCGATGTTGCCGGTGCCGCCGCCGGCGCATCGGTAGGGCCCGATGAGGGAATCGTGGTCATGATGACCATGGGCGGAGGCAATGATGGCCTCAACACGGTCATCCCGATCGGAGACGGCGCCTACTACGACAATCGACCCCGGTTGGCCATCTCGGCGGAAGAGTCGCTCCAGATCACCGCCGGCTACGGGCTGCACCCGAACCTCCCGTCGCTCAAGCAACGCTATGACATGGGGCAGGTGGCGGTGATCGAGGGCGTGGGGCAGCCGGTGGACGACCTCAGCCATTTCACATCGATGGCTCGTTGGATGAGCGGGCGCCTGAGCGGCGTGCCAACCACTGGTTGGATGGGCCGTCACCTCGACGGACTGTCCAACGACATTCCGATCCCCGGGGTAACCGTCGGGTCTTCGATCCCTCTGCTCATGCTCGGAAGCAAACCGCGAACCTCCGCGCTTCCAGAGAAGGTGTCCGGGCTGTTCTCGGTTCAGGAAGACCCGGTGGATCAACGTCAGTACCGCGCGATACGAGACTTTGCCGGCGACACCGGGCTGGGGACGTGGGGAAATGCGCTAGCCGGCGCCGGTTCCAACGCCCTTGACCTGGCCGGCCAACTCCGGCCTATTTATCCCGCCGACCCAGTTGGGGGCAAGGTGGCCCGCCAGATGGAAGTGATCGCCCGGTTGATCAATGCCGGGATTGGCATCCGGGTCTTCTCCGTGATCTGGGGCAGCTTCGATTCTCACAGCGGGCAGCCCGAGCAGCACGGTGATCGACTGGCCGAATTCGATGCCGGTCTCAACGTCTTCTATGAGACATTGAATCCGCAATGGGCTGATCGGGTCCTGGTCGTGACCCAGTCCGAATTTGGCCGGCGTGCGATAGATCATGGGTCCGACGGCACCGACCACGGAGCGGCGGGAGCAATGCTGGCCATCGGCTCCAACGTAAAGGGTGGCTTCTATGGTCAAGCGCCGTCACTCACCAACCTGACCCGGCAGGACAACCTGATCCCCACCGTCGATTTCCGCCAGGTGCAGTCCACCGTCCTGAACGATTGGTTGGCCGGGGATGCCGGCGAGATCTTCGGAGCGAATTTCGAATCTCTTGGGTTCCTGAAGGCCCCCGGGAGCGCACCCGGGGACGGCGGTGGTGGTGGGGGACCGATAGTGGTGAATCCCACCGAACGACGCAACTCCTTCGTTCGGCTGTACCTGGCGTACTTTCTCCGCTTTCCCGACACCAACGGCCTCAACTATTGGCTGACCGTTGGCGACGGGACCATCCGACTGGGGGAGGCGTCGCTGTACTTTGCTAAGTCGACCGAATTCCAGCAGCGCTATGGCGCTGTGGACGACGCAAGGTTTGTTGAGCTCATCTACAACAACGTGCTGAATCGGTCGCCCGATGAGGAAGGTTTCAACTACTGGCGCGAAGTGCTCAATGACGGCTACAGCCGCGGTGAAGTGATGATTTGGTTCTCCGAGTCCGCCGAGAATATTCGGGCCACCGCAAGTCGCGTAGCGGAGTACAACGCCCTCACGATGGGCAGCTGAGTCACCGCATTCACCATGGCGGGCCGGCGCAAGGCAAACTGAACTGGATCGGCGACAATCGAAGCCGCTGATGGTAGCCAAGGAGCCCCTGCACCGTGACCGACATACAAGGATCAATTCTCGGGAACTCCGTTCTTCGCAAAGAGGATCCCACGTTGTTGTACGGGTCGGACCTGTACTTCGACGACATTCCGGTCGCCGACGTCGGCTATATCCATTTCGTGCGGTCGCCCTTCGCTCACGCCCGCATCGAGAGCATCGACACGAACTGGGCTGTGGCCACCCCCGGCGTCCGAGGCGTCTATACCGCCGAGAATCTTGAAATGAAGCCGTTCCTGGGGTACCACGCCTTCGATTCAGGATTCTCGCGGCCACCTCTGGCCAAAGACAAGGTTCGTTACGTAGGCGACATCGTGGCCGCGATCGTGGCCGACTCCCGTGGGGTTGCGGTAGACGCGGCCGAACTCGTCGATGTTGACTACGACCCGCTCGATGCGGTGACCGCCGGTGAGGCTGCGTTGGTCGAGGGTGCCCCGATCCTGTTTGATGAGGTTGGCTCAAACGTCTGCTATCGGGTGGCGGTGGGGGAGGACAGCGACCCGCTGGAGGGAGCGGAGCGAATCGTGGAGGGTCGGGTCGTTTCCCAGCGTCTTGCCGGCGTACCCATGGAACCGAACGGCTGCCTGGCATTGCCTGGCGAAAGCGGCCACCTGAGCGTCTGGATCCCGTCGCAGAACGCCATCGCTGTACGCAATGTGATAGCGCGCCAGCTAGATCTGGATCCGGCCAACCTGCGCGTTGCGGCGCCCGTCGTGGGCGGTGGATTCGGTTCAAAGGCCGGTACCTATACCGAGTTTCTCATCACGGCGAAGATCGCTCACGACACCGGCCGGCCCGTCAAATGGACGGAGCAGCGGAGTGAGAACATGGTGTCTATGGCCCAGGGCCGGGACATGGTGCTCAATGCGAAGCTTGGTCTCACCAATGACGGGTTGATCACCGGGATCGATATCGATGTCGTGGCGGCTGCCGGCGCCTACCCGGCTGTGGGTGGTTATCTCACGGTGTTCACCAAGATGATGTGCCAAGGGGTATACAACATTCCGAAGCTTCGTTATGTGGCAACCTCAGCGGTCACCAACAACACCCACATCGCGGCATACCGGGGGGCCGGGCGACCCGAGGCTACGCAATTGCTGGAGCGAATCGTGGACATGGCCGCAGCGGATATGGGGATCGACCCGGTGGAGATTCGCCGTAAGAACTTCTTGACACCGGAGATGTTTCCTTTCCTCACGCACGGCGGGTCAAACTACGACAACGGCGAATATGAACTCACGCTGGACCGGGCGTTGGAAGAAGCGGGTTATGAGCAACTGCGATCTCAGCAGGCCGCTCGCCGCGCCAGCGGCGACCGCAACCAATTGGGCATTGGCATCTGTACTTACGTAGAGGTCACGGCACCGGTGGGCCTACATGTGGAGTTCGGACGGGTAGAGGTGCTCGAGGATGGCTCTGCGGTGGCAAAGGTGGGTACGTCCTCTCACGGCCAGGGTCATGACACTGCGTTTTCCATGCTGGTAAGTGATGTTCTCGGGATCCCAATGGAGCGTGTCACGCTGCACCAGTCTGACACCGATTTGGTGCCGCGCGGTGCGGGAACGATGGGCTCACGATCCCTTCAAGCCGGCGGCTCGGCCGTGTATGTAGCAAGCCAGAACGTGATGGAGAAAGCCAAACGATTGGCGGCTCACATGTTGGAAGCGGCCGAGACCGACATCGTCAAGTCGCCAGGAGGTCTGCAGGTCGCAGGCGTACCGACCTCCAGTATCGGCTGGGGTCAACTTGCCACCGCCGCCAAAGACCCGGCCAATCTGCCCGAGGGCATGGAGCCAGGGCTCAGCTTCGAGCACGACTTCGACGGACAGGACGCTACGTTCCCCTTCGGAACCCACGTTTCGGTGGTCGAGGTGGATACTGACACCGGTCGGGTCACGATGCTCCGCCACATCGCCGTGGATGACTGCGGTCGCATCCTGAACCCGATGATGGTCACCGGTCAACAGCACGGCGGGATTGCCCAGGGAATAGCACAGGCGCTCTTTGAGCAGGTGGCCTTCGATGAGGATGGCAACCCGATCACGGCCAACCTCATGGACTACGCCATTCCCTCGGCCGCCGAGTTGATCAACTTCGAAACGTTCAACACCCAGACGCCAAGCCCCCGCAATCCACTAGGAGCGAAGGGCATCGGGGAGTCTGGCACCATCGGTTCTACCTCGGCTATTCACAATGCGGTGATCGATGCGGTGAGCCACCTCGGAGTTCGCCACATCGACATGCCGCTCCTGCCACACACCGTCTGGTCAGCGATTCAAAACGCTCGCGGCGAGGGCATACTCAGCCCATGACTGATGTGTTTGAACGGCCCACCATCTCGATCCCGGCGGGAGACGCCCCTACCGACCTCCAGCTCGAAGACATCGTGCTGGGCGATGGGGCCGAGGCAACCGCCGGCATGCAGGTCAACGTTGACTACGTGGGCGTCAGCTGGTCCACCGGAGAAGAATTTGACGCCTCGTGGAACCGCGGCTCCCAGTTCGCCTTCGGCCTTGGCGCCGGCCAGGTCATCACCGGCTGGGATCAGGGCGTTGCCGGCATGAAGGTGGGCGGACGGCGCCGCATCACAATTCCACCAGCGATGGGATACGGCGCTGCTGGCGCAGGCGGTGTGATCGCTCCCAACGAGACACTCGTGTTCGTTGTGGACCTCCGCAACATCGGCTGAACGAGGAGCTACTTGCGCAGCGCGAATCCCGTGTGGCTTTGACACCATTCCCAGAGACGCTTGCGGCGTTCGGGTGTGTCGCTGTTGCGAGTAGTAGGAAACTTATGGGTGGAGCGCACCTGACGGTCATGCCAGAAGTCTCCGCTGGATTCCAGTGCGGCCTGGTCGGCCGTGAGCCAGACCATGGTGTCTGCTCCGTCGCGGGGGGACCGCAACAAGTGGAGCGGTCCGAGGATTTTGGAGAAGCCGGGGAGCGCTTCGCTGACACCGGGGGTGTCCACCCAGCCGGGGTGGAGCGAGTGGAAGACCACCTGGGTCGGGTCAATTCGTTGGGCCCACATCTCGGTTAGGACAACCTGGGCCCGCTTGGCCCGAGCGTATTGCTGGGCGCCGTTGTAGGAATCTTCGGGCATCTCCAGTTGGCTGACGCTGAGGGGTTGGCTGTACATCCCGCCCGAACTCATGGTCAGCACACGACCCGGGGCAGCAGCTTTCAGCTGGGGGAGGAGCATGCCTGTGAGTAGGAACGGGGCGGCCACCATCAGCTCGACCGCCAAGTCGGTCCCGTTCTCGGCCAGGCGACGCTTGGGGAACAATGCTCCGGCGTTGTGGATCAACGTGTGGATCTTTGGGTTGGCTTCTGCAAGCTGCGTGGCCGCCGCCCGAACGTCGTCCTGCTTGCCCAGATCGGCCAACACGTAGGAGACCTCGGGATTGCCGGTGGCGGCCTTGATTCGATCGACCGTGGCTTTGGTCTTGACCTGGTCTCGGGCCACGATCACCAACGTGGCGCCCAAATTGGCGAGAATCTCGGCCCCCTCCTCGCCGATCCCAGAGGTCCCGCCGGTCAACACAACCGTTTGCCCGGTGAGGTCGTACTCGTCGAGCGGCTTCCAGCCGAACAGCTTTCGCCGGGCGTTCGGTCCGATGCTGGTGAAACTGGGGACGATGGTTGCTTCGATCACACGATCGAGGATCGAGTTAGGGGAGAGACTCATTGCACCAACACTAGGCGATGAGGTCTATGAGCGATTAGTTGACCGATCGATTCCCCTCGGTTGCCCGTATTGAGCTGGGTGTCGGTTCAGCCGCTCAGCGGGTGGTAGCTGCGCGGCGACATGCGGTTGAGCAGCCTCTCAGGATCTGGCGATCGTGCGAGATTCAGGCATGGGTTCTTCCCTGGTGAGTGAGATGGTTGCGGATCCAGATGATCAGGCCACCGAGAAGGAAGATCTCGCTGGAGTAGGTGGCCACGATGACCCCATCGATTCCGTACGGGCCGATGAGCGCCAGGTTGAGAGCCACATTCAGGGCTCCAGCGACGATGATGAACTGGTTCCTTGTGTTCTGGAATCCGGCACCGGTGAGCGCCTCGCCTGCTAGTAGCCCAGGCAGATGTATGAACGGGATCACCGCCATCCAACGGATCACGTTGATGGAGTCGGCATAGCCGTCGCCCAGCACGTCGTCGACCAAAGGGGCAACTGCGAAAAGAGCGGCCCCGGCGGCCGCTGCGTAGGCCGCAACGGGAAGCATCAGCGTTCTGGCGTATTTCCAGGTTCCGCGCAGCCCATCCTGGGCCCCCTTGGCGAAGAACCGAGGGTAGGTTGCGGCCAGCACCGCGTACACCGGAGTGGCCGACAGACCCAAGACTCGGTTGCCGGCGCTGTAGACGCCGGTGAGGAAATCGCCATTGGTGGTGCGGACCAGCATTTGTTTGTCAATGTCACCGAGAACGATGCCGCTTACTTGAGTGAGGGAGAAGGGAAACCCTTCTCTGCAGATCTGTTTGCTCTCCGCTATGGAGAACTTGGGGCGTCCCACCACTGAGGCCAACACCAACGAGCTCACCCATCCGGCACTGAGGCTGGCGGCCAGCAACGCCCAACCAACCGCTACGAGTGTTGGCTCATCCAACACGAAGAACACAACGGATACGAACACGACCCGCAGCGATGTCCAGAGGATCGTCAGCAAGGCCGATTGAGGGAACCGATCGAGAGCCTGGAGCGCGGATGCGGCGGGAACGCCAATGGCAACACCGAGAAATTCCGCCATAGCCAACAGCAGGATGGCCTGGGCTCCCATCCGGGGCACGGCCAGGTCTCCCAGGATCGCCAGAAGTCCCGACCACCCGAGGGCCAACGCGACGCCGGGAAGCAATGCCGCCCCCCACGAGCTCTGGGCCAGCGACCGATCGCTGCTCACCCGTTTTACCACGATATGAGATGTGCCCAGGGTGACGAAGGCCCCCAACAGCAGGAACAACGCCAGGGCTGCTGCATAGAGACCGTACTGTCGCTCCTCCAGGTAGCGGGCCAACATGAAGAAGACGACGATCGCACCCACCGTGCGTGTACCAGTAGCCAGGAAGCTCCAGACCGTGTCGTGTTTCAGCGACCGGCGCCCCGGCACCTGCTCTGTCTGATCCACAGTCGTTGTCATACCACTGCGGAACGATCGGGGACCGTGATGGTAGGTCCACCCGATGTCGCAGGAGACTTCCCCCGGGGATCGCAGCTGGGATGAATCCCCTGCCACCTGAACCCGCGACTCGATCTCATGGCTAGTTCTGAGCTTTGACTTGCTGTTCGATCCATCGGTAGGTCACGCGTGCCGTCCTCCAAACAGTTTCTCCCCGCCATATCCATCCTCGGGGTCCGCCGGTAGGCATCTGCCTCTATCAGTGCGGTCACGTTGGGGTCAGTCTCTTTGGAGCCTTTGTACACACATGCCGACGATGCGTAGAAGACCCGCCCCATGTCCTTGTCGCGTGCGCCATCAGCATGTGCGTGCTGGTCAACACGCTCAGCATGTATGCCGCTTGTTATTCTCGATGAACCCCATGCCGCCCATGTCGGCAGCCAGATTGTAGATCTGGTCGACGCCGTCGGCTGCCTTCACACAGTCGTCCCTCTCGTTGAGGTCGAGCACCATGTTTTCTGCGGTTGAGCTCACCCGATACCACTCGGTTCCGGGCCTGCAATCGACGCTGTGCACCTCGTGACCTTGCGCCTCGAGCCTTTCACGAGGTGCCCGCCAATGAAGCCTCCGCCGCCTGCTACAAGAATCTTCATGTTGGATGGTCTCCATAGACCTCGACCAGTACCCGCTCGTCTGGTTGGGCTGGGTCGATTGTTGGAAGGTCGACCTGGTCGACCAGTCGATTGTTCCGCCGTTCATAAAGCTGGATTCCAGCCGCAACAACGGTAAGGGCTGCGATCACGAACACCGACCGGGGGAACCGAGTGAACTTCTCGACCATGTTGTTGAGGTTCAGACTCCCGAGGGCAACCTCCACTTCGAAGATCCGCTCGTACATCCAAAGAAGCGCTACCAGTGCGAGCACGCTACTACCGATCAACATGACCCATCGGTAGACAACGGTGTTTCGCAAGAGGTAGAGGAGTCCAAAACACACAAGGATCACCGTCGCCTGCCCGATCTCGATCCCCACATTGCGGCCCAACAGCGAGATCAGCTGGGTGTTTCGGTCCACCTCGATGGCTGAGACCAGCGATGCGAAGCCCAGGCCGTGGAACAGGCCGAAAGAAAATGCGATCACCCACTCGCGGTTGGGGAAGATGGGACGAAGGTTGTGCAACGCCGCAGCTGCGATCGATAGAGCGATGATCGATTCCGTGACCTTGGAGGACGGAAGCGGAATGAGGTCCAGGCCGGCCAGGGTGAACGTGATGCTGTGGGCCACGGTGAACATCGTGACGATCTTGAGTACTCGCCACAGTGAGCGCCCGAAGCTATCCGATGGTTTCCAACTGCCGCCGGTGAAGATAAGCACGCTGGGCAACAAAAGGACGAGCACGAACAAGATGTGGTCCGGTCCGGTCTTGATATGGTCGACTCCGAGCTCCATGCTGGCGGTGAAGTTCCTCCACCAGCTCCCGTCGCCCAGATCGACCACCTGGGTCTGAGAGTTCCGGTCATAGGTGAACACGAAGTCCTGGTTCTGACCCTCGCCGTTGTCGAAGACACCTGCTTTCCAATTGTTCTGGACGATCACCAGCGCATTCTTGTCATCGATCTCATCGAAGAACGGGTTGAAGGTCACGTTGAGCTGGCGGGGCACAGTGGCTCCCGTGATCGCAGCCTCGTAGGGCACGATGACGTAGTTGATTTCCTGACCGGGCACGTCTTCGAACAGGAATTCCAGGTCTCCGAATGTGAGCTGGTAGTCCTCGATGTCGAGATGTTCATCGGCGTAGGCAACCAACTCGTCGTAGCGGCTCTCCAGTTCGACCTCCCAGGTCGAGCTGTCGGCATCAGCGTTCAGCTCGAATCCAAGCGCTTCACGGAGATCACCGAACGGGAAGTCCACACGCCCGGTGAGGGTTGTCTCGGCGACATCCAAGTAGGCGTAGCTGTCCTCAGCGTTGTGGGCCGACGCTGGTCCGACGAAGAAAGCCGCCACCGAGGCCGTGACCAGGGCGACGGCAACGAAAATACGACTGATGTGTTTCATTCGAATCCTTTTGTGCGAAGCCTCCGATGCGGCTACGCAGAACAGATTGGATCGGATGCATCCAAAACGCCATAGGGGACCGAAGAATTACCCAGGCGTGGACTCCGTTGCGCCCATGAGGAGGTCAGGTTCGGGGTGATTGAATTGAGCAAAGGCATCCACCCTGGCCCCAGCCCTCTTTGTCATGCCGCCCGCCAAAGGAACAAACCATTTTCATCACCATTGACCGACCTAACCCCACGGCCGCCACGATCGGACCACCTCATCGTCGTCGGCTCGGAATGTGGGACCGCTCGATCGTCAGTGGCCGGTCGATATCATCGGGTCACCCTTCATCGCGTGAAGCTGCTCGGAGCGCAAGTGCTTTCACCCACGAGGGGCTCGGGGTTCGAACGATTCCATGGACCATATGGCGGGCGAGATCAGGAATCTCATGAACATGACGGCTGAAGAAATCCCAGTAGCAATCGGATCCACGTTGGCCCTGAGCCCGATGCAACGCGTGCTGTGGGCGTCACAGCGCCGTCACCCGACCTCACCCCATCAGAACATGGCCCTGCTGTCCCATATCGACGGGGTCATCGACTCCAGCCGATTGGCACGGGCCTTCGCCGAGGTCGTGGCCGCATCCGACGTGCTACGGACAACGATCAAGGAGACCCGGGACGGCCACCTGGTACGACTCAGCAACGAGCCCGCCACGACCGAGATCATTCAGCTCGACCGCACACAGGCCCGGAGATGGGCGGCGCAACGGGTGGCCACCCCTCTCGATATGCGACGCAGGGGCTACGAGAGCGTCATCGTCGAGCACCCCGACAACACGAGTTCCTGGTATCTCGACCTCCACCATGTCATCACCGACGCAACCGCATCAGCTGCGGTGTTCGAGGCCACAGCGGCTGCCTACCTGGGCAACCGTCCCGAGATTCCGCTGTACTATCCGTGGAGTGCCGCGGTGGGCGAGGCTTCTGATCGCCGCAGCGGGAGGGCGCGTGCACACTGGTCCAGCCGGTCGCCCGCACCGAGGCTCGGGGCCCTGTATCGGCCGGTGGTCACCCCAGAACCGCTCAGTCGCCGTCTCCAGCCCACCATTCCAGAGGACCTGCGAGTGGTTATCGACTCGCGCCTCTCGTCCGACTTCGCCGGCCTCACCGAGGATCTCGCGTGGACGTCACTACTGATGACATCCACCAGCTTGTATTTGCATCGGATCACGGGTGCGGACCGTCTGGCCCTCGGCCTACCGGTGCACAACCGTACCGGCCTTGATCCCTACCTGTTCGGTCCGGTCATGGAGGTCTTTCCGGTGGATGTGGAGGTTGAGGCAAACGACACGTTCCGCACCCTTCACAGGCGAGTCGCCAAGGCGGTCATGCAGACGATCCGCCACAGCCGCCCCGGCACCGCTCCCACAGCCAGCGACATCGATGCGGTCATCAACGTCATCCCCCGAGGTGGCATTGCGACCTTCGGTCCACACTCGGTGTCGACCGACTGGATCCATTCGGGCGCAACCGACGCCAGTCATCTCCTTCGGGTGCAGTTGACAACATATGCGGACGCCCAGCCATCGTTGATCCTCGATCTTAACCACGCTGCGGCCGACGACGACCAAGCCTCCAGAGCAGGTGATCATTATCTGACCGTACTCACCCAGATGGTCGACGATCCCGACCGCCCGATCGGCGCAGGGTCGATCGTGACCCAAGCCGAAGTCGCTCTGTTGGACGCATGGGGTGATCGTCGAAGCGAAACCGCCGACCCCCCACTGCTCCCTGAACGCCTTTTCGATTCCGATTCGGGCCTGGCTCGCAGCGCGATCAGCGGTGAACGAATTCTCCGTGGCCAGGAGCTGCTGGACGAGGTGGCGCGGGTCGGAAGCTGGTTGCGGTCCGAACACCGGATCGGACCCGGCCGTCGAGTCGCAATCGAGATGTTGCGAAGCACCGATGCCGTGGTGGCGATCCTGGCCACGATGTGGGCTGGGGGTTCCTACGTTCCGATCGACCCCACCCAACCGGCCGCTCGGCGTACCGCCCTCATCGCCCAAGCCGGCTGCGAGACAGTTCTCACGGCCCTGCCCGCCGCGTCCGCTGCTCACGCGGGCGCTGAACCCACAGCAGTCGCCGACACCGACGAGGCGTATCTGCTGTTCACCTCTGGTTCCACCGGTGAACCCAAAGGTGTTCCCATCAGCCATCGTGGTCTAGCTGACTACGCCGAATTCGCTCGATCACACTACCTCGCCTCAGGTGAGGCTCCGGTTGTGCCCCTGTTCAGCGCACTCACCTTCGATCTGACCGTCACGAGCCTCTTCATCCCGCTCCTCACCGGCGGGACCCTGTTGGTCGTGGCCGACGACGGTGTTCCCGGCCTGCGAGCAATCGCCGAGCGGCCCGACATCACGTGGGCCAAGGCCACACCATCACATCTGGAGATCCTTCTTCAACTCCTCCCCGATCGTCACGGCCTCCACACGTTGGTTGTCGGCGGCGAAGCGTTCGGATCCCGCCTGGCCACCCAACTACGCGAGCGGCTTCCCGGCCTGAAGGTCTTCAACGAGTACGGCCCCACCGAAGCGGTCGTCGGCTGCATGATCCACCGCGCAAGGCCCGATGAACCTTGGGCCGATGTGCCGATCGGTCGTCCCGCCCCCGGGGTCGAGCTTCGAGTGCTCGACCGCTACCGCCAGCCGGTTCCGATCGGCTCACCCGGCGAGCTCTACATTTCCCACCGTGGGGTGACCTCGGGTTACCTCGGTACCGACGAGCCGGGACCTTTCATCGAGCTCGACGGGCACCGTTTCTACCGGTCAGGTGATCTGGTCCGATTCGTCGCACCTGGTGTCCTCACCTATCTCGGACGCGCCGACGAGCAGATCAAAGTGGGTGGGATCCGGCTGGACCCCACCGAGGTCGAGCGCCAACTCGAAGCTCATCCGGCGGTGGTGCGGGCAGCGGTCAGGATGTGGCGCCCCCAGTGGCGCCGGCCCGATCAGCACTGCGTGCAATGCGGGCTACCTTCCAATGTCCCGGGCGCAGACTTCGACGAGTCAGGGGTCTGCGGCATCTGCCACCAGTACGACCAGATCAAGGGTCATGCGGATGTCTACTTCAAATCCCTCGAGGACCTGATCGCAGAACGGGAACGAGCGCGGATAGAACGGCGGGGGCGGTATGACTGCCTCCATCTGTTGAGCGGCGGTAAGGATTCCACCTACGCCCTCTACAAGCTGGTCGAGTTGGGCTTCGAGGTCTATGCCGTCACCCTAGACAACGGGTTCATCTCCGAGGGCGCCAAAGCAAACGCCCGCAAGAGCGCCGCGGATCTCGGCGTGGACCACGAGTTCATCACCACCGACGTGATGAATGAAATCTTTGCCGACAGCCTCGCCCGTCATTCCAACGTGTGCCATGGCTGCTACAAGACCATCTACACCACCGCCACCGCGCGAGCCGACCAGCTCGGCATTCCGGTGATCGTCACCGGCCTCTCGCGGGGCCAACTTTTCGAGACCCGCCTCATCCCCCAGCAGTTCACCGACGAACGATTCGACCCTGCTGCAATCGACCGTGCCGTGCTGGAGGCTCGTCGCGTGTACCACCGGGTGGATGACGGCCCCAACCGCCTTCTCGACACGACGGTGTTCGACGACGGCGACGTGTTCGATCGCATCCGCTACATCGATTTCTACCGCTACCTCGACGTCGAACTCAGCGAGATGTACCGGTTCCTGGACACGCAGGCACCATGGCTGAGGCCCGACGACACCGGCCGCTCCACGAACTGCCTCATCAACGCTGCCGGTATTTACACCCACCAACTGGAGCAGGGGTACCACAACTACGCCGAACCTTACGCATGGGATGTCCGCCTTGGTCACAAGACCCGGGACGAAGCCATAGCTGAGCTCGATGACCAACTTGACGAGGATGACGTCAAACGTATGTTGGCCGAGGTCGGGTATGAACCTCGGGCCCGCGAGATCTTCACCGCCTGGGTGGAGCTGGCGGACCAAACACAACCCTCCCCCGCCGATCTGCGGTCATGGCTGGCCAATCGTCTGCCGGCCCATGCCATCCCCTCGGCCTACATGGTGGTGGACCAGCTTCCGATGACCGCCAACGGCAAACTCGACGTTGCCCAACTTCGGGCACCCAACCGCGTACATCGTTCGGGTTTCACCCTCCACGTGGGAGCCACCAACGAAGTCGAGGAGGCAATCGTGGAGGTGTGGGAGCGGATTCTCCGAATCGAGCCGATCAGCGTCACGGACGATTTCTTCGACCTCGGGGGCGACTCCCTTGCCGCTCTTCAGGCCATCGTGTCCGTTGGGGATGCGCTGGGCGTGACCCTGCGTGAAGAACTGATCTTCGGCCACCGAACCCCCCGGGCCCTCGCCGCTGCGATCGGGGCTGAACCCGACAACGATCTGGCCGCGGAGTCCACCCAGGATCTGACCCCGGGTGAAGAGGCGATGTTGTTCGACTGGCTGAACGACCCGACATCGTCGAAGAACAACGTGGGGCGGTGCTACCACATCGAGGGGCCACTCGATCCCGATCGATTGCGGGAGGCGACAGCGCTGGTGGTGGAACGCCACGCGCCGCTGCGAACTGCCTTGATTGAGCCCCGCGGTCAGGTCGAGTTCAGCTTCGATGTGACCCCAACCCTTGCCCACGAGGAATTCCGGTCGAAGGCCCGGGCTCTTTTCCTGCAACCGTTTGACCTCGAGAACGGTCCGTTGCTGCGGGTCCTCCTCGGACCCCTCGACGACGGTGGGTCTGGACTTTTGATCGCCATGCATCATGGAGTCATCGACGAGAGCAGTTTCGACTCAGTGGTCGCCGACCTCGCTCGGTTCTACGAAGGCGGCCAGCCGGACGCCCTGCCGATGGACTACGGCGAATTCCGGGCACTCCTCATCAACGGTTCCGCCCACGAGGACGACCGAACGTTCTGGCTTGATCCCGATCGCTCCGACACCATCACGCCGCCACGATGGTTGCCCACCGCCGGCGGGCCCGATGGCTTCATCGAAAGACCGGCCCGGTTCGGAGCCTCTCACCTCGACCTCGGCGGCGGAAGCCGGGCTGCCACCGCCCTGGCTGCGGTCGGCCGGGTCATCCGCCGGCGGACCGGTGGCAACAAAGTCGAGATCGGCCTTGCGGCATCGGTCCGACCTGCGGCGGCTCAAGGCATGGCTGGCTATGCCCTCAACATCATCCCTGTTGTGCTGGACCTCTCACAACCGGAGCAAGTCGGATCGACTCTCACCGAGGCATTGGGCCATCGGCAGTACCCGCTGGCCTCGATCGTCCGGGATCGACGGCAGAGTGGTTGTGACGAACCCTCGCTGCGGGTGATGCTGGCCTATGGCGAACTTGCACCGGCGAAGATCGGCGGATTCAGTGGTCGACACGATGTACTGGCCCCATCCGAGGCCGCTACCGACGTCACGTTCTTCGTACAGGTGCGAGGCGGAGAGGTGAACCTCGGCATTGAATACCGAGGTGAGGCGGTCGCCAGGGCCGAAGCCGCAGCGATGCTCGCAGAGCTGGAGGCTGAGTTGGTGCCGGAACCGCCGCAACTGCTCGATGAGATCGTGCTCGGTCGGGCCCGGTCCACACCCGAGGCTACTGCGGTCAGCGCCGGTGGGGAATCCTTCACCTACGCCGATCTCAACGGCCGGTCCGCGGCCGTTGCAGTTTCGCTGGTCGAACGAGGAGTCGGCCGCGGCTCGTTCGTAGGAGTTCTGGCATCCCGCCGTTGCGAAACGACTGCCGGAATCCTCGGTGTTCTGAGGACCGGCGCTGCCTATGTACCGATCGACCCGGACTACCCGGCCGATCGAATAGCCCACATCATTTCCGATTCAGGCCTCACCGTTCTCGTCCACACCGGTCTCACGGCCCCGGTTCCCGACGGCGTGGAGCTCATCGATCTCTCAACGATTACCAAGGCCGAATCGGTGCCCGCCGTTCCGCATCGGCACCCCGATGACATTGCCTATGCGATTTACACTTCGGGCTCCACCGGGACACCCAAAGGGGTGGCTGTTCGCCACCGCAATATCGCCTTCTCCACCTCGATTCGGACCGACGTCTATGGAACCGATCCCAGCCGGTTTCTCCTGCTGAGTTCGTTCGCCTTCGATTCTTCCATGGTCGCGCTGTGGTGGACGCTGTGCAGCGGCGGCGAACTGGTGCTTCCCGATGAAGGCCTTCATTCCGACGTCCATCATCTCGCACAAGTGATCAACGCTCGTCATGTCAGCCATCTGCTTGCGATACCGGCGCTGTACGCCGTACTTCTGGGCGAGGTCGACCCTTCGGCATTGACATCGCTCACCGATGTGATCGTGGCCGGAGAGGCGTGTCCCCAAAACCTGGTCGTCTCCCACTTCTCCACCCTCCCCACTGCGGCGCTCCACAACGAGTACGGACCGACCGAGGCCACGGTCTGGAGCCACCACCATCGATTCGAGCCAAGCTCCGACGCCAGTGCACCGGTACCCATCGGAACGGTCATCCCGGGCGCAGTTGACCTGGTCATCGACGATGCCAGCCGGCCGGTATCGGTCGGGGGAACCGGGGAACTCCTGGTCGGCGGGCCTGGCCTGAGTGCCGGGTATCTAAACAACCCCCATCTCACCTCGGAGCGATTCGTGGATGTGGAGGGTCGCCTGTTCTACCGGACCGGTGACATGGTACGGGTTCTCGACGGGGGTGCTCTCGAGTTCATCGGGCGCACCGACGACCAGGTGAAGATTCGGGGTATCCGGATCGAGCTCGGCGAGATCGAATCGAAGCTCGTGACCGATCCTCGGATCCGCTCGGCTGCGGTTGGGACAGTGGACACCCTCAACGGACCTCGCATCGTGGCGTGGTACTGCCCGGCCGGTGGCTCGCCTCTCGACATCGATGAGCTCCGCACACAGCTGAGGGAAGTTCTGCCCGAGGCGATGGTGCCGTCGCATTTCGTCGAAGTCGCCCACATGCCGTTGGGCCCGAACGGCAAGATCGATCGCCACGCTCTTCCCGAGCCGTCGCCCCCCACCACGCCGACCGGAGCCACCGCCAGTGCGGAGTCGCCCAGCGAAGCGGTCATGTGCCGCATCTGGGGAGAGGTTCTTGGGGTCCCGAACGTCTCAACCGCTGACAATTTCTTCGATCTTGGCGGGGACTCGATATTGAGTATCCGTATCGTTGCGGGCCTTCGCCGGAGTGGGATCCGGGTGCGACCACGAGACCTGTTCGAACACCCGACGATCGCAGAATTGGCCGGCGTCGCCACCACCGAGGAAGCAACTGGGTCCACAACCCATTCCCGACTGGTGGGATCGGTTCCGTTGTTACCCATGCAGCGCTGGTTCTTCGCTCAGGACTTCGAAGATCCGAACCACTGGAATCAATCGATGTGGTTCGAGGCGTCGGGCTCGATCGATCGTCGGATCGTCGAACAGGCGCTCGCGAAGGTCATCGACCATCACGATGCCCTTCGGGCCACATTTACCTGGGAAGACCAAGGTTGGTACCAGGAAGTCCTCGACACCGGGGCCGAGCCGGTGGTACAGGAATTTCGCAACCTCAACGAGGCTGCTCTACCTGCGGTTGCAGAATCTGTAGAAGCACAACTCGACATCGGGCGCGGTGAACTCGTTGCCGCCGCCATATTCCGGCAGCGCAATGCGCCCGACCGGTTGTTTCTGACGATCCACCACCTCGGGATCGATGGCGTCTCCTGGCGACCGTTGCTCGAGGACCTGACCACGGCCTACCTCGCCCTCGCCGACGGGCGTGACGTGGTGCTTCCCGCTCGCACTGCGAGCCTCACCGACTGGGCCGCCGCCCTGGATGGTCTCGACATCGACCCCCACTGGACCCAACTGGAGGAGCGTCTGCCCGAACCTTCCGATGTGCGTCGTCGGCAGGACGCGGGTGAACAGATCACCGTCACCGTCGAGGCCGGACCCATCGACGGGCTGGTCGATCGATTGCTTGTAGCCATCGGCCGAGCTCACCGAGATGTCTTCGGATGGGATCGGCTCACCGCAACACTCGAGGGCCACGGTAGAACCGAAAGCCTCGACGTTGATCTCTCCCGCACGGTTGGATGGTTCACTGCCATGTACCCGGTCGATCTGGATCTGGATGACCCATCGACCACCATCGCCGATGTCCCAAACGACGGCGTCGGCGCGCTAGCTGGGATCGAGCGTATGCCACGCCTGGTGATCAACTATCTCGGCCAGCTCGATCGGTCGTTGGCGGCAACTGATTTGCTCGTCCCGGCGTCGGGGATTCTGGCCGGTTATGGCGGCGACAACCACCGTGTTCACGACCTGGGGATACTGAGCCACGTTGCCGATGGGCACCTCCATGTCACGTGGGACTATGTGCCCGCCGACCATGCCACCTCCGACATCGAGAGTGTGACCGAAGCATTCCAACGCCACTTCGCCGCTCCTCGCTACGACCTCCTGGACCTTTCGAGCACAGACCTCGATGCCATCGCTGGTCTGCTGGACTTGTGAGCTGTGTGCAGGTGGTCAACCGAATGTGGTCAGCCTGAGGGCCCCGAGCGCTCGAACACGTAGTACGGCGCACTACTGAGGAGCGCAACCACCCACGGCTGGCTGGTGGATCCGCTGAGGTTCCGAACCGAACGACGATGAAAGCCAGCCTTTTCGGTCTCGGCGGTGACCGCCCGAACCGTGGCCTGGTGCAGTTCGAGTCCATTGTAATCGATGAGGGTGGCCCGAACGAAGCGACCCGATCCCAAGTACTTCATGCGTGCCTTCAACATGGGAGCGGAACGGAATCCCCCTGGTGACAGCGAAAGCCCCATCGGGTTGAACGCATTGAAGACGAGGCTTCCCCCCGGCCGCAGAACCCTCCGGATCTCCGCGAGTGCGCGGGCACGGTCCTGGGCTGAAAGGACGTAGTCGAAGCCGTGCAGAGCTACCTGCACCACGTCGAAAGAACGATCTGCAAGTGGGAGCGAAAGGAGATCAGCAGCTGCCAGTCCCATACCGGAATGTGCACCGAACTCGGCCAGTGCGGCCGGATTGATCTCGATCGATGTCACGATCGCATCGCGCGTCACCGCTTTCAGAGCAGATCGGCCGGTTGCGCCGGTCCCGACGTCGAGCACCGCCCGGCCAGGTTGCGCAAGCAGCTCGTCAAGGATCTGATCCTCCACCGCAAAGTCGAGTACGTGCCTGTAGATGTGTGTTCTGGCGGTCTCAGGCATCGAGCGCATCAGCCAGCCGCTGGGCGAAGACACCGGCGTGAGGCTCCTCGAGCAGGGTCAGATGATCGCCTGGGACCTTCACCACCGTCAGGTCGCTCGCCACCGTGCTCCAACCCCGTGCGTCGTCGATGACGCCCTCCCAGATGTCGAAGACCTCCTCGGAGGACATCATGATCACCGGAACGTCCACCTCACCGATCTCGACGTCGGACCACAGGTTGATGAGATGGTTGGTGAGTTCCCATTTCCGGACCTCGAAGGGGACCTGATCGGGTTCAGGATCGGTCTGGGTTCTTTTCCTTGCTCGGTTGAGGCGGCGCGATTCAACCTTGTCCAGGACCCGGTTGAATCCGTAGTGCGGCCCGATCCGGAACAGCTTGGCGAGATGTTCCGACACAGGAATCTCACGGGGTCGCAGGTCGGGCAGGAACGTGTCCATGAGTATCAGAGCCTCGATCACCTCACCGCTGGCCTGGAGACGTTTCACCAGTTCAGAAGCGATGACACCACCCATGGAGAATCCTGCCAGCCGGTAGGGGCCGGCGGGTTGGACCCGACGGATCTCGGCTAGGTAGCTCTCGATGACCTCTTCCCGCGACTCGTGCATGGATGACACGCCGTCCACACCGGCAGCCTGGACGCCCCAGAGGTTGTACCGACCAGCGAGGTGGCGGCCGGTGGGTTGGAAGGTGAGGATGTCACCGCCGGCTCCGTGCACCATGAAAAGGTTCGAGAGTTCGGGATCAGGATCCAGGATCGGAACCACGTGCTTGAGTGGCTGGGACTCTTGTCCGGAAACCGACGGCGCCGCGTGCTCGCTCTCCCCGGTTGCCAGGGATCGGGGCGTGCCGGTGCGGAGGAGCTGGGCAAGTCCTACCGGGAGTCCGAGATCTTTTCTGATCCTGCTCACGAGCCGCATGGCGAGCATCGAGTGGCCGCCGGCATCGAAGAAATCATCGTCGGGGCCAAGCGAGGGTTGTTCCATGACCTCACGCCAGAGCCCCAGCATGGCGGCTTCTGCCTCGGTGAGGTCCGAATCGTCGAGGGAGGAGGTGGGCTGGGCTGTTGTCGGATCGGGCAGGGCATGACGATTGACCTTGCCGTTGGGCAGAACAGGGAAGTGGTCTAGCACGATCACCTGTGAAGGGACCATGACCTGGGGTACGAGCGAGCGGGCATGATCCAGCAGTTCGACCGGATCGGGTGACCCGTCGAGCACGGTGACATAGGCAATCAAGGTGTTGCCGACCGCAGTTGGGCGACCGGCCACGACCGCTCGATCCACCGTCGGATGCGACGCAAGGGCTGTCTCCACCTCACCCAGTTCGATTCTGACGCCCCGAACCTTGACCTGGTGATCGGTCCGTCCGAGATATTCAAGAACTCCGTCGGGCCGCCAGCGCGCCATGTCGCCAGACCGGTAGAGGCGTGCATGATCGGACTCGCCGTTGGAAAAGGGGTTCGGCACGAATCGTTCTGCGGTCAGGTCGGGACGGTTCCAGTAGCCGGGCGAGACACCCACGCCGGACACGTGAAGTTCTCCGGGCACCCCCACGGGAACCTGTCGATCGTGCCGGTCGAGCACCCGAACTCCCATATTCGCGATCGGACGCCCGATCGGGGAGAGATCCTGTCCTGCGGTGACCTCAGCCACGGTTGCATCGGGGCTGACTTCGGACATCCCGTACAGGTTGATGAGTGTGCGGCCCGGCAACAACTTGGCGAACCGGTCGGCGGTGACGGCGGCGAGTGCTTCGCCGCTGGAGGTCCACATGGTGAGTTGGGGCAACAACTCGGCCAAGTTCTCGGCATGTTCGACGAGGAGATCGAGTAGCGAGGGAACCAGCGTCACGCGCCGGATGGGATAGGCGGCAAGGGTGGCAATCAGCGCGTCCGGATCGGTCACGATGTCGTCATCGATCAACAGGACAGGGTTTCCGTGAAGGAGCGCGCCCCACAGCTCCCACAGGTGATCGGCGAATCCCAGGGTGGTCTTCTGGGGTGAGACCTCTCCCGGTTCCAGCGGGTAGGCCTGCCACTGCCATTCCAGCCTGCTCAACATTCCACCGTGATGGATTCGCACCCCTTTGGGAATTCCGGTACTGCCGGAGGTGAAAGTGAGCAGGAGTGTGCTGTCCGGCGTCGGGCCGGCCGGATCGATGACGGGGTCATCACCATGGTCGGCGGCGCTGATCGAGCTCACGTCGACGAATGTGACCGTCTGTCCACCGCAGGCGTTCTGCGCGTTCTCGCGGGCATCGGGCACGGTGAGAACCACCGGGGCCTCGGAGACCTCCAGCATCAGCGCCAGGCGTGCCGGCGGGAACCGCGGATCGAGGGGTAGATATGCACCGCCGGCCATGATCGTGCCCACGACTGCGACGACCATCTCGATGCTGCGGGGAATCGCAACACCAACCGGAACTTCGGGACCAACACCGAGTCGCCCGAGTTCGGCTGCGACCCGGCGGCCCCGGGCAACCAGTTCGGCATAGGTCATGGTGCGCCCGCGTTCGATCAGAGCGACCGCATCGGGGGTTTCCTCAGCTTGATCCAACAGTCGGGATGTGATGGTTGCCGATCGATCGAAAATGAGCGAGGGACCCTGCCACCGGTCGAACTGCTTGATGTCGATGTCGGTCAGAAACCGCTGCTCGCCGATCGTTGCCTGCGGTTCGGATGCGAGGCCGGAGAGGGTATGCCGGAAGTGGTCCATCATCCGGGCGACGGCGTCGGGAAAGAGGCGGTTGCGGTTGAAGTTGGCGAGGAGTTTGAGCGCGCCATTGTCCATCCCCACCAACAGGGTGAGGGGATAATTGGTCTGTTCGAACACCGTCTTGTTCTGGAGGGTGAGTGAACCATCGGGCTGGTCGCCTGGCCGCGGGTAGTTCTCGAACACGAGGACCGTATCGAAGAGGTCAGTGCCGATCGGGATTCCCACCTGACGGTGCAGATCGGCCAGCGAGGCCGTCGAGTTCTCCATCGATTCGAGCTGCTGGCGCTGGATGCGCTGGAGCCACTCGGTTGTCGGCTGAGACGGACCGGTGTCAACCCGCATTGGGAGCGTTGTGAGGAACATCCCCACGATGTGTTCGACGTCGTCGAGGTCAGCCGGGCGGCCCGAGGTGGTGACCCCGAAAACTACGTCGTCGCTGCCGCTGTAGCGTGACTGCACCAGCGCCCACGACGCCTGAACCAATGTGTTGAGGGTGACCCGGTTGCGTCGGGCGAAGTCGGCAAGGGTGTCGAGCTCGGCTCCTTCGATCAGGGTGGTGTGGAGCCCGGCTTCGAAGCCGGAGAGGGTCGTTGGGGCGGGGAGCAGGATCGGAGTCGGTTCGGTGACGCCGTGAAGAAGATCCTTCCAGTAGGCGCCCGTTGCCTCGCTGTCCTGCCGGGCGTGCCAGGCCAGGAAGTTTCGGAACGGTGTTGCCACTTGGCCACCTGCCCGGCCGTTGTACCGAGCCAGTACCTCATCCAACACCATCGCCGCCGACCAACCGTCACAGACGATGTGATGGAACTCCCAGATCAAGTGGTGGGCTCGGTCGCCACGATCGACCAGAACGACCCGTTGCAGAGGAGCCTTGCTGAGGTCGAAACCGTTCGAACGCCGAAGAAAAGCAAGCGAGTCCAGGTCTTCTTGGTTTGCCCCGGGCTGGGTGATGAGCTCGAAGGAAACGTCGACAGTGGTACGGACCGCCTGCAGTGGCGTATCCAGACCCTCCCAAAGGATTGCGGTCCGCAGGGCTGGGTGACGATTGGTGACCTGCTGGAAGCTGTGCCGGAACTTCTCTACGTCGAGATCCCCGGTGAGGTCTCCCCGGACTTGCTCGAAGTAGAGCTCAGGGTCGTCGTCGCGCAGGCACTGAAACAACATTCCGGACTGAGTGGGCGTCAGGGGGTAGAGGTCATCAACGTTCTTCATGTCGTCTGCTCCCGGGTGCGCACCGGGCGGTCCACATGCAAGAGACGAGCAACGAGGTTGCGGGCGATCTCAGACGTGCCCGAGTACGCCAACCCACCGATCGCGTCGCGTAGTTCAGCCTCGACTCCGGCCTCAGTGGTGTATCCGTACGCTCCGTGAATTCGAATCGCGTCAAGGGCTGAGAGCACGGCCATCTCCGATGTCTGGAGCTTGGCAAGCGCACCGGCCATGGTCATCGGTTCGCCCCGATCGTAGAGCTCAGCCGCTTTGTAGATCATCAATCGGGCGCTCTCGTGGCGAAGCTTCATCTCGGCGATCTTGTGTGAGATGGCCTGGAAACCGCCGATCGGTTTGCCGTAGGCGACGCGGCTGCGCGCCCGATCGATAGCGAGGTCGATCACCCGTTCCATCGAGCCCATCTGGGCTGCGTATAGAAAGGCCCTCTCTGCTTCCACGGCACTGGTGAAGATGCTGCCACCCGAGCCAGGCTTGCCGAGAAGGTCCGCCTCGTTCACAACGCAGTTGGTGAAGCGGACCTCGGAGAAGGGCACCGTGTTCATTCCCATTTTGTGTTGAATAGCACCAATCTCAACCCCCTTACGATCGGTTTCGATCATGAACGAGGTGATCCCCCAGTGCCCCATCGTCGGGTCCGTCGTGGCGAACACCACGATTACATCGGCGACCGGTGCGAGCGTGACCCACGCCTTGGTACCGCCCAGAACCCAGCGACCGTCCTCAGCTGAGGCGGCAACGGTTGAGATTGCGCCAGTGTCGGAGCCGGTGTCGGGTTCTGACATCGCAAACGATCCGATTGCCGTACCGGCCGCGAGCTTGGGGAGCCAGTGCGACTTCTGTTCGTCGGTTCCCGCCGTGATCAGGGCTCGCTGCATTGCGAAGGACTGAGAAGCGAGGGCGAAGACAAAGCCGTTGTCGGATGAGCCAAGGCCGAGGCCCTCGAAGATGAGGGCCGCTTCCACCGCCGTGCGGCCGGCACCACCATAGGCAGTTGGGATCATGAGGCCCTGAACCCCGAACTGGGCCGCATGTGCCCACCGGGATGAATCGAACTCGTCAAAGCCGGGATAGCCGAGGCGTTCGCGCGCGAACGTAGCAGCTTCCATCTTGATCGGATGCTCAAGGTCGAGCATCGCATCCAATGCCTGGGCTCCCACGCTTTCCATCATCAAACTCCTACGCACGCGTCTCGCTAGCGGATTCACACGCCTTACCAGTCAATCACGTAGAAGCGGTCCCGGTCCGGGGACGATGGTCCCCGTGGGGAGGGCAGAAGTGCCTGCGCCTCACCAGCCGTGAAACAATGAAGCAGATGCCGACGCCCGTCACGATGACTGTGGCGGCAATACATGCAGGGACTCAGGATCAATGTTCATGTGTCGTCGACATCGAACCTCGCTGGTGGCGGGCGTGGCTGTTGCTTCCAGGCGCCTATGTCTTCACCGCTGTTGAAACCGCCGGTGCTGTGCAGCCCTGGGCTTCGGGGCCCGAATCGAAAGCGAACGGTAGCCAAACCTCGCTGAGTAGGCCTGTCTAACGTCGGGACGGTGGGGCGTTGTGGTCGGGACGGGGAGATTTGAACTCCCGACCCCCTGCTCCCAAAGCAGGTGCGCTACCAAGCTGCGCCACGTCCCGAAGTGGTGAAGTCTAGCGGAACGAAGCAACCAACTGGAGCGAATTTCCCGACCCGGCTGGGAGACGGAGCAGCACGCCGCGTTTGCTGTTCTGGTCGAGCGGAGCGAGCGTGGAGTGACCCTGCGGCGAGGAACGAGCCCCGGCGAGCGGAATCAATGAGAACATCTCGTGAGGCTGCGTAGGGACGGAGCAGCACGCCGCGTTTGCTGTTCTGGTCGAGCGGAGCGAGCGTGGAGTGACCCTGCGGCGAGGAACGAGCCCCGGCGAGCGGAATCAATGAGAGGGAGACGGAGCAGCACAGACGGAGCAGCACGCCGCGTTTGCTGTTCTGGTTGAGCGGAGCGAGCGTGGAGTGACCCTGCGGCGAGGAACGAGCCCCGGCGAGCGGAATCAATGAGACAGAGCGGGTGGGGGGAATCGAACCCCCATTAACAGGTTGGAAACCTGTTGTTCTAGCCGTTGAACTACACCCGCAAGAACGGAGGACAGTTTAGCGGATGGCGCCACGTTGCGATGGAATTATTCGACGGCTCGCCCAATACACTCGGGCCAGTGAAGTCGTCGGTTGAAGCCCTAGAGGGCAACAAAGTCAAGGTCATCGTCAACATCAGCGAAGAGGAGTTCGAAAAGGACCTCGATGCTGCGTTCAAGCGGTTGGCTGGTGAGGTTCGTCTGCCGGGGTTCCGCCCTGGGAAGGCGCCCCGCAAGGTCCTTGAGGCCCGGATCGGGTCCGAATACGCTCGAGGTGAGGCGTTCGAGAAGGCGTTGCCACGCTATTACTCCGAGGCCGCCCGTGACGGTGACGTTGATGTGATCGCCCCGCCCGACATTGACATCACCGAAGGCCGCGACGGCGGTGCGGTCACGTTCGAGGCTGTTGTCGAGGTGCGGCCGCAGATCTCCATCTCGGGGTACAAGGACATCGTTGTGGAAATCGACGCCCCGGAGATCTCCGAGGACGAGCTGAACGAAGCCCAGGAACGCTTCCTCAAGGCGTACGGCGAATTGGTGGATGCCGAACGTCCAGCCGAATCCGGCGACACACTGGAGTTGGACATTTCCGCCGAACACGACGGCGAACCGGTCCCAGGTCTCATCAGCGATGCTTACAGCTACACCCTGGGGTCGGGAACTATCGTGCCCGAACTCGATGTCGAACTGCTCGCCGCCGAACCGGGCGATGAACTCGATTTCGCCGCTGTCCACCCTGATCCCGACGAAGAGGCGCCGCTCCGGTTCTCCATCAAGGTGGCCAAGGTGCAGCGGGTGGAGAGCCCGGAGCCCACCGAAGAATTCATGCAGCAAAACTCCGAGTTCGAAACGATCGACGAATTCCGAGCTGACTACATCGAGCGGATGTCGGCCAATCGCGTGGAAAGGGCTAGGCAGGCCCGCGGGAATGCGGTTGCCGAGGCGGTGACCCAGCTCGTTCCCGATGATGACGTAGCTCCGCCGCTGATCGAGCTCGAGGTGGAGAACCGCATCGAAGACATGGCGATGCGGATGCAAGCGCAGGGCATGGAGCTCGAGCAGTTCATCCAGATGACGGGCCAGAGCACTCAGCAGTTCGTGGAGGGCATCCGGGCCACCGCCGGCGATGGCGCAAAGCTCGATCTTGCCCTTCGAGCTGTAGTCGAGGCTGAGGGTCTGCACTGCACCGACGAACAACTCACCGACGAGGTCCAGGCTGCGGCTGAAGCCATGGACGAGCCGGCTGATGAGATCCGCCGTCGCTACGCCGAAGCTGGCCTTCTTTCCAAAATTCGATGGGATCTCGCCAAGCGCAACGCCCTGGAGTTCCTTGTAGAGCACGCCACGGTGAACGACAAAGAGGGCAACCAAATCGAGCACGAGCGTTTCGAGCTCCCCGAGCCGGCCGATGAAGAAGTCCCCGCCGAGCAAGCGACCGAGTCCACCGACGCCGAGTAATCATGGATTACACCAACGATCATGCGCACACCCAAGAACAGGATCTTCCTATGAGCACCCAAAACTTCCGGGCCCAGAACTATCTCGTTCCCACCGTTGTGGAGCGGACCAATCAGGGTGAGCGGGCGTTCGATCTGTACTCGCGTCTTCTCAAAGACAACATCATCTTTCTGGGCACGCCGATTGACGACAACATCGCCAACCTGATCTGTGCCCAGATGTTGCATCTGGAATCGGAGAACCCCGAGCGAGACATCAGCATCTACATCAACTCACCCGGTGGCGATGTGAATGCAATGTTCGCAATCTACGACACCATGCAATACATCAAGCCCGACATCAGCACGATCTGCTTCGGTCAAGCGGCTTCGGCGGCTGCAGTGCTGCTGGCCGCTGGTGCGCCAGGCAAGCGGATGGCGCTGCCCAGCAGTCGAATTCTTCTTCACCAGCCCTACTCGGGCTCTCAAGGGCAGGTCTCGGACCTCGAGATCGCCGCCTCGGAGATCGAGCGTCTCAGGAACCAACTCGAAATGATCCTCGCAAACCACACGGGGCAAACGCAGGACAAAATAAAAAAGGACACCGAACGGGACTTCATCCTCACGGCTGCAGAAGCCAAAGAGTACGGGCTTATCGACCAGGTGATCCAAGAACGTAAGGCAGTGGATCGAAGTGGAGCGATCCGCGCCATCGACTCATAGAGTCGCCGAAGATGCAACACTGACCAGCCCACGGAATTTTCGGTAACGGAGGGATTCGTCGCCCGCCACGGTTCCATGGACGAGACAATCCGAGTACGCAGGCAGATCAAAGGAGAGCGAGCAACATGGCCAAGTTCGGTGAAGGCGGCGAATTGCTGAAGTGCTCGTTCTGCGGCAAGTCCCAGAAGCAGGTCAAGAAGCTCATCGCCGGGCCGGGTGTCTACATCTGTGATGAGTGCATCGACCTCTGCAACGAGATCATCGAAGAGGAACTCTCCGAGGGTGGCGAGGTCAACTTCGAGGAGTTGCCAAAGCCGAAGGAGATCGCAGATTTCCTGAACGAATACATCGTGGGGCAGGACCAAGCCAAAAAGATCCTGTCGGTCGCTGTCTACAACCACTACAAGCGGATCCAGTACGGCGCCAGCGCCACCGCCGACGTGGAATTGGCCAAGTCCAACATTCTGCTTCTCGGCCCCACCGGTTCGGGCAAAACGCTCCTGGCCCAAACCATGGCGCGGATTCTCAATGTTCCCTTCGCCATCGCCGATGCCACCGCTCTTACCGAAGCGGGCTACGTGGGCGAAGATGTAGAGAACATCCTGCTCAAGATCATCCAGGCTGCAGATTTCGATGTGAAGCGGGCCGAGACCGGGATTATCTACATCGACGAGATCGACAAGGTTGCCCGCAAAAGCGAGAACACCAGTATCACCCGGGACGTCTCGGGCGAAGGTGTCCAGCAGGCCCTACTGAAGATTCTCGAGGGCACGGTTGCGTCGGTTCCTCCCCAGGGGGGTCGCAAGCACCCGCACCAGGACTTCCTCCAGATCGACACCACCAACATCCTCTTCATTTGCGGCGGATCGTTTTCCGGCCTCGATGACATCATCGAACGCCGGCTGGGCGGAACCTCGGTTGGCTTCGGCGCAGAAATCTCCAGCCGCGCCGATCGCAGTGTTACCGACCTCTACGCCCAGGTTCGGCCCGAGGATCTGCTGCGTTTCGGGCTGATCCCGGAGTTCGTTGGCCGCCTGCCCGTAACTGCCACGGTCTCCCAACTCAGCAGGGAAGCGCTCATGGAGATTCTCTCCACGCCCAAGAATGCGCTCACCCGTCAGTATCAGACGTTCTTCAAGATGGAAGACGTGGAGCTGGAGTTCACGCCCGATGCGTTGGAAGCAATCTCCGATCTCGCCCTTTTGCGGGGTACCGGCGCGCGCGGTCTCCGTGCCATCCTCGAAGAAGTCCTGCTCGACGTCATGTATGACCTCCCCGGTCGTGCCGATATCGGCAAGTGTGTGATCGACGCCGACACCGTCAAGGAACGGGCCAACCCCACCTTGGTGCCTCGCAGCGGTAAACGGACCCGGCCCCGTCGGGCCGCATCCTGAGCGTCACCCCGCTCTCCGGCGCCGCGGTATGAAGATCGCCGAAGCACTCCGGTGGCTGGATTCCCAGCAGAATCTCGAAGGTCAGCGGGCCAAGCGCCATGACCCCGCCACGCCCTCAACACTTCCGGTGGCTGGGCAAACCGAAACGTTGTCGCTGGCAGCGATCGAAGAACTTCTAGCCGCCGTAGGTGACCCTCACCGTTCGTTTCGTTCAATCCACATCACCGGTACCAATGGCAAAGGTTCGGTCGCTCGGATGTCCGATGCCATTCTTCGTGATCTGGGGCTTTCGGTGGGTCGGTATACGAGCCCCCATCTGGAGCGCCTGAACGAACGTTTCGTCTGGGACGACGTGGAGATCAGCAACGACGAACTAGCGGAGATCCTTACATTTCTCGCCCCGATCGTGGCCACGATGAAGGCAACCCCGAGCTATTTCGAATTGTTGACCGCTGTGGCCTTCGTGTGGTTCGCCAACAATGGCGCCGAGGTGGCGGTGGTGGAGGTTGGTCTCCTCGGACGCTTCGATGCCACAAATGTGCTCGATGCCGATGTAGCGGTGATCACCAATATCGGCAAGGACCACACCGACGGCGCCGATGGGTGGCAGCGCGAGGTCGCCAGCGAGAAGGCCGGGATTATCAAGCCGGGTTCCCACGTAGTCCTGGGGGCGCCGATGGGGGACCTGAAGGCCATTTTCGAAGCTGAGCCTCACCGGGAACTGTGGTCGGCGCCCGATGAGTTTGCGCTGGAGGATGATGACCTGGCCGTCGGCGGCCACATGGTGACGGTCCGCACCCCGAATGGCGTTACCGAGCCGATCTTCTTGCCGCTGTATGGGGCCTACCAACCGCACAATCTCGCCACCGCCGTTGCGGCGGTGGAGGCGTTCCTGGGTCGCTCCATCGAGTCGGAGGTCTTCGAGAGCCTGTCGGAGCTTGCGATTCCGGGCCGATTCGAGGTGGCCCGCAGAGACCCCACGGTCATTTTGGACGGTGCTCACAATCCCGATGGTGCTCGGGCGGCGAAGTACACGCTGGACTCCGAGTTCGCCCGTTTGGGGTCCTGGGTGCTGGTGATTGGCTTCCTCAACGGGAAGGATCCGCGCGAGATGTTCGAAGCGATCGGCGCCTCCGACTTCGACGCGGTTATCGTGTGCCAACCCAATTGGTCCCGAGCCATCCCCGCCGCTGAGGTCGGTGAGATTGCGGCCAAGATGCAGCTGTCGGTTGAGGTGGTGCCGGATCCCAATGAGGCGCTTGGGCGGGCCTTAGCGGTCACCAGCGACGAAGATCTCGTGCTGGTGGCGGGGTCCCTCTACGTTGTTGGTGAAGTCCGCGCCAGGGCCCGGGCCACCGACGTCTAGGTCTTTGGGTGGTTTCGCTCCGGATTGAGAGCTAAGGGATCGGGCTCGTGGTGTCGAATAGAAAACATGAAGCAACGCGGCACCACTTTGACGGGGTATTCACTGACGGTGGCACTCTTTGCCCTAGTGGCGATGGGATCGATAAAAGCGCTCGAGAACAATGGTGAGACCTTCCTGGAAGGTACTGGACAGGAGATCGGTGCTCCCAAAGACGAATCAGACAAGCTCGCAGCCCACCAACTTGCGCATATAGCGCCCGGGGCGAATTCACTTGGTGACTCTACGCATGGTGCGGCGGCCGCGGCAGCCGCAGCGGCGCCAGAAGGTGGGCCACCAACCCAATACATCGCCAGCACCGGAACAACTGCCCTCGTGAACATGGATACGACCGGCTATGCACCCGCGGGGGACCCTTTGAGCGCATCCACGGCTCTCGCGGAGGCGCCGCGGGCGAGGATATGGCTCACGCCACCGACTACGGGGACGTATCGGGTGGAGATTGAGATTCTCTCCTCCGGTGACGGCAGCGGCGACTCGATCTTCGTCGATATCGGAACCGGACTTCAACAATTCAACACCGCCATGAACGTCAGTGGATCGGACTGGCACACCGAAGGGCTACCCAACTGCCCCGCCTGCACTTCGCTCGTTCTGGATGTGACCCTCACTGCCGACGACCCCTTTGAGCTCACGCTCTATCCACGAGAGGCCAACGTGGTAATCGGCAGCGTGAGACTCGTTCCGGTCCCCTAACTGGGAGGGGTCAGAATCCTCTCGGCCGGGCGGTACCCTCGCCTGCGTGAGTAGAACCCTTGTCATCTGTAAGCCTGATGCTGTTGAACGCGGCTTTGTTGGGGAGATCCTCTCCCGGTTTGAACGAAAAGGGCTGACCATCGCTCGAGCCGAGCTACGCACCCTCGACGCCGCCACCCTGGCCAAACACTACGAAGAGCACGTGGGCAAGGGGTTCTACGACGACCTCGTAGCCTTCATGAGCCGCAGCCCTGCGTTCGTGGCTGTCATTGAGGGTCCCGACGACACCTTCGCCATGGTTCGCACTCTGATGGGACCCACCAATCCGGCGGTTGCGCCCCCGGGCACGATCCGCGGTGATTTTGGAACCGAGATGACCGAGAACCTAGTCCACGGCAGCGATTCGAATGAGTCCGCCGAGCGAGAGATCGCCATTTTCTTCCCGGAGTGACCCGCAGGTAACCATCGGATCGTGATTCGAAGGACCTCTCCGCACCACCCTGACCCTCATGTAGTGATCGAGGTGGAATATTACGGATTTGTGGCGGACCATCCCCGCCGCTAGGCCCCATATTTTCTAATGTTTGGAGACCCGTTGGGGCCGCAACCGTGGGGGTTCACGTGGCCGGAAATCGATTTCAAAACATGTTCGGTGCTGTTGGCCAGAAAGACGTTGCCGTCGATCTCGGGACCACCAACACCTTGATCTACGTCGAGGGTCAAGGCATCGTCCTGGACGAACCCTCAATCGTTGCTCGAGACAAGGCCAGTAAGGAACCGATCGCCATCGGGTCCGAAGCCAAGTTCATGATGGGCCGGACTCCGGCCAACATCGAGGTGATGCGTCCCCTCTCCGATGGCGTGATCACAGACTTCGAAGCCTGTGAACAGATGTTGCGCTACTTCATCGCCAAAGCGCTGCCGGGTCGGCGCATGGGAAAGCCTCGGATGGTGATCTGCGTACCGTCGGGAATTTCTGGAGTCGAGCACCGGTCCGTCCGGGATGCGGCCGAGTTCGCTGGCGCCCGTGAATCTGTGATCGTGGAAGAACCGGTAGCTGCCGCAATCGGCGCCGGCCTGCCAATCCATCACGCTGCCGGGAACCTCGTGATCGACATCGGCGGCGGTACCACCGAAGTGGCGGTGCTCAGCCTGGGGGGCGTTGTGGCCTCGCGATCAGAGAAGGTTGGTGGCCTGCTGATGGACAAGGCGATCATCGACTACGCCCGCAAGGAGTACAACCTCGCGCTCGGGGAACGAACGGCCGAGGAGATCAAGATCAAGCTCGGTTCGGCCTGTCCCATGCCCACCGAGTTCGAGGCCGAGATTCGAGGCCGTGATTTGATTACTGGTCTGCCAAAGACGGTGGTCACCACCACCAGCGAGATCCGGGAGGCGCTCGATGAGGTGGTTTCGGGCATTGTGGATGCACTCAAGGTCACCCTCGACTCAACACCCCCGGAGCTTGCTGCGGACTGCATGGACCGAGGGATCACCCTGGTAGGTGGCGGCTCGTTGCTGGCGGGGATGGACCGCCGTCTCTACATCGAAACCGGTATGCCGATCCGTACCGTGAAGAATCCGCTTGAAGTAGTTGTGTTGGGCTCGGCGAAGTTCCTCGCCTCCTATGACTCGCTTCAGGCTCTTGCCGCCGGCAAGAGCTAGGAGAGGCGCGAGATGTCCCGCCGGCCAAAACACAAACCAGCACCGCTACGACTGGTTCTCTTGTTGCTGATCACGGCCATCGCCCTGCTCGTTCTCGACGGAAGAGGTTCTCGACTGGTTGGGACGGGTCGTTCGGTGGCCGCCACGATCACGAGTCCCGTCAGCGGAATGGTGGGTTGGGTGTCCACTCCGCTCGGCGCGGCTCTCGACGGGGCCACCGGCGATTTCACCGAACTGCGGGACGAGAATGAAGCGCTGCGAGCACAGTTGGCCGAACTGCAAGGCCAAGTGGATCAGGCCGCCAACAATGAGGCCGAGTTGGCGGATTTGCGATCAGCGGTCGGCATAGAGGTTGCCGATGCCCTCCCCACCGTGGTGGCCCGCGTGACAGCCGACCGGACTTCACCAACAAATCGGGAACTCGACATCGATCGTGGTGCCGAGGACGGCGTGAGTATTGGGCAGTCGGTCATTACCGGCGAGGGTCTGATCGGTCAGGTGATTGCAGTAGAGGACCACTCTGCCACGGTTCGGCCGATCACCGACCCGAGGATTGTGCTCGGTGTGACCTCGCCCGTCTCGGGTGCTGTCGGGGTTGCCGAAGGGCAAGGCTCAGGTCGCCGTTTGGTCTTGAAGCTGGTGGAGCGCGACCGGGAGGTGGTTCGCAGTGGGGAGAACTTCGTGACGTCCGGCTTCGATCGCAGCGTGTTCCCACCGGGGATCCCGGTCGGATCGTTCCAGCTGGATTCTGGCGGCAGCCTCACGTTGGTTCCCTCGGCTGATCTGGAGCGTCCCGGATTTGTCTCGGTGGTCCTCACTGAACCGAGAGAGCCGACGTGAGCCCGCTGCAGACGGCCCGGTTTCTTTTGGTGGCGCTGGCGATCGCAGCTTTCCAGGTGGCCGGATTGGACCGCTTCCTTTTGTTTGGTGTCGCATATCTTGCTTTGCCGCTGTGGCTTGTGGTGGCCATCTCCGGGCGACTCCCTGTCACCAACGCTGCAATCGCCGGCTTCGCCGTGGGCGCAGCGTGGGACCTTCTGAGCGTCACGCTCTTCGGTCGTTATGCGTTCGCGCTCGCAATCGTGGGCGGGGTCTCGGGACTGTTCGGGTCGAGAAGTCGATCGGCAGGGCGTGTCGGCGGTCCGCTAATCCGAGCCGGAATAGTCCTGTTGTCAACACTCTGGTTGTGGGGGTTCTCAGCGCTGGTCGGCGAGGTCCTCCCACCATTGTCGATCGCAACGGGACTCGGGCTTGGGTTGGCCACACTGGTGAGCCTTCCCTTGGTGCGGCCGGACGGCGTTCTGGATCGCCTCGCCATTTCGGGATACACCGAGTGGGAGGATCGCACCGAGTCCTCCAGCGATTGGGTTGACCGCCGGGCGGGCTTGTATTCGGTTCCGATTCGGCCGCAGCCGGTGGGTTCCAGCGAAGCCGCATGACGCTCGATCGCCGTTTCTCGGCCCTGGGATGGTTTGCCGCGCTCCTGTTCTTCGTGTTGATCGGTCGGCTGTGGTTCCTCCAGGTGATCTCCAGCCCGGAGCTGACCGAGGTCGCCGCCGGAAACCGGACGCGCGAGGTGGTATCCGAGTCACCTCGCGGCCAGATCTTTGACGCCAATGGCACGGTCATCGCCGGTCGGCGAGAATCGTTGGTCGTCACCTTGGACTGGAGTGGGCTCCGCCATCTCTCGGAAGAGGAACGCTGGGAGGTGCTGGGCGAGGCGGGCCATGAGATGAACCTTGGAGGAGTGAAGGTCAAGGTCGGTCGATTGGAAAGCGTCTATGAGCGGGCGAGCACCCGGTCCCTGCAACCGGTGATCGTGGCCGAGGATGTGTCTGCAGCATTGTGGGTGACCCTGCAAGAGCGAGGTTTCCCGGGCATCAAGGCCGAGCGCCGCACGCTCAGGGTGTATCCGTACCTCGAGGTGGCGTCGCACCTCATCGGCTATGTCGGATCGGTGCAGGACCAGGCCGAGGCCGATGAACTCAACGAGATCGATGACGTCAAGCCCTATCGACCGGGCGACGAAATTGGTCGTTCTGGTATCGAGGCCGAGTTCGATCGTGTGCTTCGCGGTACGCCCGAGCGTTTGCTCGTTGAAGTAAACGCCAGCAATGAGGTGGTACGAACGATCGAGGTGCTCCAGCCCGGTGAACCAGGTTCAGATGTTCATCTCACGATCGACATTCAGCTTCAGGCCGCAGCTGAGCGTGTGGTGCAGAGAGAGCTCATGGAGGCCAAGCGCCGCGCCCCCTGCGAGGACTGCCCGGCTCACGAGGCTAATGCGGGCGCAATGGTGGTCCTCGACGCCACGGACGGATCGCTGGTTGCCGCCGCGTCTTATCCGGGGTTTGCCCCGGGAGAGTTCCTTTTCGGAATGACGCAGGAGCAAGCCGATTACCTCTTCCAGAGCGCCGATCAGCCCTTTGTGAACCGGGCGATCTCGGGTCTGTACGCCCCGGGCTCAACGTTCAAACCGTTCACGGCCTACGCCGGGGTCACCGCCGGGGCCAGGGCGGTTGACGACGTGTGGCTGGACGAAGGCCAGTATCGCTTGACCTCATGTGAAGAAGCGGCCAGTCGCTGCGTCTTCAGGAACGCCAGATCCCAGATCCTCGGAGAGGTGGATCTCGTGGGCGCTATCTCTCGGTCCTCCGATACGTATTTCTATTCCCTCGGAGAAGAGCTGTGGCTTAACGTGGACGCGTTCGGGGTTACACCGGTCCAAGACACCGCCGAACTCTTCGGGTTCGGAGCGAGCAGCGGCGTTTCGATCCCTTCGGATCGGGCCGGTCGCGTCCCGACCCCCGAGCGTAGACGAGCCGACCATCGAGACAATCCCGAGGCCTACCCCAACGAGGGGTGGTTTGCCGGCGACAACGTGAACCTCGCCATCGGGCAAGGTGATCTCCTGGTAACGCCACTGCAGCTGACAAATGCCTACGCCATGATCGGTAACGACGGCGTGCGGTATGAGCCCCGCGTAGTGGAGTCCATCACCAATGGGGTGAGCGGCCGGGTGGCCAAATCCTTTGATCCACTGGTCAGCGTCGCCGCCCAGCTAGATCCCTTGGCTATGAACGCGATCGAAGCCGGCCTCGCAGGGGCTACCACCGAGGGAACGGCAAGAACCGCTTTCGAGGGGTTCAACAGTCGCGTGGGCGTGGCAGGAAAGACCGGCACCGCTCAGGTGGCGGGGAAGGCTGACTTCGCATTGTTTGCCGGGTACGCGCCGGTGGCCTCGCCGAAATATGCCATCTCGGTAATCCTGGAACAATCGGGATTCGGTGGCCAAGCCGCTGCACCGGCGGCCCGCACCATGTTCGACTATCTGTTCGGAGAGATCGACGTCCCGTTTCGGGCACCGTTCACCGACCCCGAGCCGATCGTTCTGGAGCCGCTTCTGGACGAGCAAGGCAACGAGGTCAACGGCTACGGCGAGCGCATCGATGCCGACGGCAACGTTTTGACTCCCGAACAGATTGCGGCTGCTGATGCGCTGCGGGCCGCTGAGGAATTGGCTGCTGCCGCCGCGACTACGCCACCAGCGCCAGCGCCAGCGCCAACCCCACCCGCCCCAGCGCCAACCCCACCCGCCGCGCCAGCACCTGCTCCGCCCACCGAGGTGACCCCGTGAAAGATGCACTCAATCGCCATCCGTCCGTCCGGTTCTTCCGCCGACTCGACCTGATCATGGTGGGAAGCGCACTGGCCCTCCTCGTCATCGGACTGGCGGCAATTGCCAGTACCACCGGTGCCAGCGGCGGAGCCACTGGATTTCTGCTCCGGCAGGTGGTGTTCTTCTTTGTTGGCGCGGTCGTCTTCGTAGTTGTGGCCTCCACCGACTACCGGCGGCTGCGCACATTGGTGCCGGTGGGATTCGGGTTGACCATCGTGATTCTGTTCGCGGTCCTCGGACCGTTCGGTTCCACGGTAAACGGAACCAGGGGGTGGATCCGGTTTGGCCCGTTCTCGGTCCAGCCTGCGGAGTTCGCCAAGCTTGCGGTGATCGCGGGTTTGGCAGCGGCATTGAGCCGGCCGGTTGGGAAACGTTTTGAGCGAATGGGCGATCCGGCCAAAGATCCCCGCCGAATCATGATCGCTCTGACGCTGCTCGGTGTGATCATGACGCTTGTGCTCGCCGAGGGAGAAACCGGCTCGGTCTTGGTGTATTGCATGGTGGCGTTGGCGATCTTCTTCATCGCCGGAGCTCCGCCACGCTTGCTGGGGCTACTCATCGTCTCGGGCGTGCTGGCCTTTGTCCTCGCATTCAGCAGCGGCCTGCTCGGAGACCACGTTGCCGACCGGTTCACCTCGTTCCTCGATGCCGACGCCGATCCCAGAGGGGCGGGCTACAACCAGATCCAATCCGTAACCGCAATCGGGTCCGGGGGGCTCCTGGGTCAAGGAATTTTCCAAGGTCCGCAAACTCAGTTCGGGTTCCTGCCCGAGAAACAGACCGACTTCATCTTTGCCGCCGTGGGGGAGGAGACGGGCTTTCTGGGGGTTGTGGTGGTGCTCTCCCTCTACGGGCTCCTGTTGAAGCGGACCTTTCTCGTCGCCCGGTCGGCGTCTGATCGTTTCGGACGGCTGTTGGCCATAGGTGTTTTTGCCATGTTGCTGGTCCAGGTGGTTCAGAACGTGGGGATGACCATTCGGGTCCTACCGATCACCGGTATTCCGTTACCACTGGTCTCCTACGGCGGCAGTTCCCTGCTCACCACCCTCATCGCACTGGGGCTGGTGCAGAGCGTGAAAGCTCACACGTCTCGATCCTCCCCGGCTGAGGGCGCCACGGTTCCTCTCGTCCTAGACCTGCGCCAGTCTGGCCTGGTCCCTGAGCTTGAACCCAACGCCGCTACCATTGGACCACAATGAGTAACGGAACATCCCTCGACGTCAGTCCGCCTGCTCCGGTAGACGTTGAGATCTTCTCGTACGCCGGGGGCGCACCTGCGTGCACACGGCCGGGAAGCCCTGCGGTCCGGCCAGCTTCTGCTGTCCGGGCGGGGAGAATCGGGACCAGTGTCCCGAACTGCTGGGCCTTCGGGTTCACAAATCGAGCAGCACCGACCCATCCGAGGCTTGCCGGCCCGTTGTTCCAATTGGGAACAGAGCGCCGGCGGCAATCGGAATCGGCTGCGGTCCGCCCTGCACAGCTCTCACTCAGAGCCGCCGGGCCGATCGGGCAGATGGGTTGGCACACACAATTGGACGATGATCGATCGCCGTACGCCGGTTTGGCTGCTGCGGTCGAATTGCACCCTCGGTGGTGCGCATCATGAGAAGGGAAACCGCCCATGTCCGAAATCTCGGACCAGACCCCGTCGCTGCGGCCAAAGATGCCGCCGCCAGTGGCCAAGAAGACAAACGAAAACGACAGCGATTCCAGCTCGTCTGACGAGTCGGAGACAAAGAGTCGGTCCGCCCGCCGGGGAAACCGGGGCGGCGGCAGTGGAGGTGGCAACAGTGGCCGGTCGAGGGGCTCAAACCCCGCTTCGGACACCTCGGCCGCCACGGACCAACCGAAGGCCAAAGGTGGTGCCGGCAGCGGCGACTCCGGCGGTGATGCTGGGTCACCGGGATCGAAGAGCCAGAAGCGCCGCGGCCGTCGACGCCGCAACAAGAAGCCCAATAACCGGCCCGTCGAGGCCATCGTTGGTGACGCAATCGAGCTAGACGAAGAACAATTCGAAGCTCGTCGCGGCGAGTCCCGCAACGGCGAACCTTTGGGACGTTATTCAATGATCGTGTCCAAACGTCCCGACGGGGCCCACATCGCGATTCTCGAGGGCCGAAACCTCATCGAGTACTACGTTTCTCGGCCCAACGACGACGAATTCCAGATCCACGGAAACATTTATCTGGGCAGAGTGAAGAACATTCTGCCCGGCATGGAAGCCGCATTCGTCGACATCGGCACGCCGAAGAACGCCGTGATCTATCGCGGCGACGTGGCGATCGGCGCCGAGGACACCGACGCCAAGCCGGTCCGCCGCAAGGACAAGCCGAAAATCGAAGATGCCTTGCACAACGGTCAACAGGTGATCTGTCAGGTGAGCAAGAATCCGATCGCCCACAAGGGCGCGCGGCTCACCACCGAGGTTTCACTACCGGGCCGGTTCGTTGTTCTGGTGCCCAATTCCAACACGTACGGCATTTCAAAACGGCTCCCCGACAAGGAACGCAAACGTCTTCGTCAGATCCTTGACCGGGTGAAGCCCAAAGAGCACGGCGTCATCGTTCGCACAGCGGCCGAGAACATCACCGCCGCAGAAATCGAACGTGACGTGCTGGCGCTGGCCGAGCAATGGAAACAGATCGAAGCGTTGGCCAAGCGCTCCAATCGCCCTACCAAGCTCTACCAGGAGCCCGAGTTGTCGACCCGGGTGATTCGTGAAGAGTTCAACAAGGACTATCGGGCGGTCCTGATCGACAATGCTGAAATGTTCTCTGACGTCAGCGACTACGTAGTTTCGATAACGCCGGCGCTCGCCGAGCGAGTGAAGCACTACGACCTCGAAACCGAAGCTCTTCCTCTCTTCGAGCGTTACCACGTGCATGAACAGCTGCACAAGGCATTGGAGCGTTCGGTGTGGCTTCCCTCTGGCGGTTCGCTCGTGATCGAGAGCACCGAGGCGCTCTGGGTGATCGACGTCAACACCGGGAAAAACGTTGGCTCGTCTTCATTGGAGGAGACCGTCTTCCACAACAACATGGAAGCGGCGGTCGAAATCGCCCGTCAGGTTCGCCTTCGCGACATGGGTGGGATCATTGTCATCGATTTCGTCGACATGGAGGATCGAAAGAATCGCGACGAAGTGATCAACACGTTCCGCCAGGCTTTGCGGCGAGACAAGACCCGCACCCAGGTGTTCGACATTTCCGAACTGGGCCTCGCCCAAATGACGCGCAAACGCATTGGAGAGGGCCTGGTGGAGTCATTGAGCGAGAAGTGTGTTCACTGTGAGGGCCGCGGCTTGATCGTGGATCCCGTCGCCACCGCCTCAGAGAGCGTTTCTTCCAGAGGGGGTCGCAAGTAAGTGGTGCCTCACACCGTCATTTCGTCCGTGACCTCGCTACACTTGTCGCTCTTATGTACGCAGTTATCGCCACCGGTGGCAAACAGTACCGGGTAACCGAAGGCCAGCAGTTGGCCGTGGAGCTTCTCGGAGAAGAAGGGTCCAAAGTGGACCTGCGGCCGGTCCTCGTCGTAGACGGCGACAACGTCCTCGCCACACCAGATCAGCTGGCCAAGGCCTCGGTCTCCGCCACGGTGATCGGTGACATGCGAGGCAAGAAGATCAACGGGTTTACGTACAAGAACAAGACCAATCAGCGGAGGCGCTACGGCCACCGTCAAAACCTCTCGACCATCGAGATCACCAAGATCAAGGGAGCCTGACATGTCCAAGACCAAAGGTGGAGGCTCTACCAGGAACGGGCGTGATTCCAACGCTCAGCGTCTCGGTGTCAAGGTGTACGACGGCACCGAGGTCAGCTCCGGGTCCATCATCGTGCGCCAGCGGGGCTCCAAGTTCCATCCGGGCGTGAACGTTGGCAAGGGTGGCGACGACACCTTGTTCGCCACGTCTGATGGCATGGTCAAGTTCGGGTTCCGAAAGGGCCGACGTCTCGTAGACGTCATCGCCAACGCTGATTAAGGCGGCTAGATCGGCCAAATCCCGCCACATTGGGTAATCGTCCCGAACCTGAGCCGTTTGTTCAGGTCAGGCATGTGACGTGCCGATAGGAGAGGATGCCAACTCCTGACCAGGAGAAATCTGGACGCGAGCGCGGCACCACACTTGTTGAGGCAGCGCTCGTCAGTTTTCCGTTCTTCTTGCTTCTCTTTGGCATTCTCGAAATGGGATTTCTGTTTCGGAACTACCTCACCACGGCCAATACTGCCGGCGAAGCGTCTCGAGCGGCATCGGTGTTTGGATCCGCTGAGGACGCTGACTACCAGATTATGCGGAGCGCTGAGCATGGGATTGCGGCCATGGGTCTCGAGAACCTCGAGATGCTGGTGGTCTTTCGGGCCGACGGTCCCGGCGACGTCGTCCCACCAACCTGTGTCACCTCGGGCAGTCAAACTCGAACCTCCCCCTCGGCGAACAATACCGACAAGGAGACTCACCCTGCGGCCGACGGCACGCCGGAGTGCAATGTGTATGTTCCGGGAGATTTCGCTCTCACCCTCATCGATGACCCTGACGGTGACGGAATCGGCCCGCCGACGGGAAACTTCGGGTGTTTCACCAACTTCAGCGCTGACCGCCGCTGGTGTCCGCTGGTTCGTGATGATGCGGTATCAGGATCCGCTGACCCCACGCTCGGCCCCGGAGACGGCACGGACTACGTGGGGATCTACGTAGAGGTAAACCACACGTTCCTCACGGGGTTCTTTCAATCGACCACAACACTCAAATCCACCAAGATCGTGCGGATAGAACCGGAGCGAAACTGATGGCGAATTCACCGGTCTCGAGGCTTCGCGAACGAGGCGCCGCACTCGTGGAATTGGCGATGGTCGTCTTGCCGTTGATGACCCTTGTCCTTGGAATTATCGAAGTGGGCGGGGCGTGGAAGGACAAGTCGTCAGCTGTGCAAGCTTCCCGCCAGGGGGCTCGGGTGGTGACATCGTCGAGTGTTGCCAATCCTGCAAGCGGGGTCTTCCTGGCGGACCAGCAGGCTCTCCTCGCCGTGCTCGCCGGCCTCCCGAACGGCGTGAACAGTGGCGGAGCCATTCCGGTGATTCGCAAGGTCATCATTTTTGACGCGTCTATCACCGAAGCAGAGCTGGCTCAATGCAAAGCGCTGGGAGAGTCCGGAGTAGAGATACATGAGCTCCCTAGAGACAACCAAGATGGGCTCGGCGTTGCCGACAACTGCAACGTGTATCTCGCTGGGAATGACCCCAAGAAGAATTCGCTGGACCAGACCGAGATCGAGGACACTTCCAACTTCGGGGGCAACGGCGGGGATTGGGATCGAAAGTACGATCCCGACAGCGATCGAGTTGGCACTGTGGCTAATCCCATCGAGATTGGGGTCTACGTGGAGCTGTTTCGGCCCTATATCACGGGCCTCATTCCGGGCGAGGGCATGAAAGTGTCCGGTTATACCGTGATGCTGGTGGAGCCCGCCGGGCTGTAGCTAGGGGTGAGGAAGCTGATAGGACGGGCACCACACTAGAGCCATCAGTAATTTTGTTGACGAGACCAACTTCTGCGCCCGTGGCGGCGATGGTGGCGCCGGCTGTGTTTCGTTCCGTCGCGAGGCCCATGTTCCCGAGGGTGGACCCGACGGTGGTGACGGCGGTGACGGTGCGGCCGTGTGGCTGGAGGCAGACCCCAACGTGTCTTCGCTCCTCGCCTTCCGTGATCACCCCCACCGCATCGGCGGGAGCGCCACCCACGGCAAGGGCAGCGGCAAACATGGAAAGAGCGTCCAGGACCTCATTGTGAAGGTTCCCGAAGGCACCGTCGTCCGTGATCACCAGACCGGGGAGGTCTTGGCCGAGCTGAACCGAAAGGGTGAGCGATGGATGGCTGCGCCCGGCGGGCAGGGAGGGAAAGGCAACGCCCGGTTCCTGTCCAACAAGCGGCGGGCGCCAGCCTTTGCCGAACAGGGCGAAAACGGCCAAGAACAGTGGTACCGGCTGGAACTGCGGCTGTTCGCCGACGTGGCCCTGGTCGGTTTCCCCAACGCCGGGAAAAGCACGCTCATCTCACGCGTGTCCGCGGCCAAACCGAAAATCGCGGACTACCCATTCACCACCCTTGTCCCGAACCTCGGCGTCGTTCGGCTCGATGACACCACCGATTTCATCATGGCGGACATCCCCGGACTGATCGAAGGCGCAAGCGAGGGGACCGGTCTGGGCCTGCAGTTCCTTCGCCACGTTGAACGGGCCAGCGTCTTACTGTTTCTGCTGGACCTCACCGCCGTTGATGGACCGTCTCCGGCCGAGCAGCTTCGGATCCTCCGCCAGGAGCTCGGTTCCTACAAGCCCGAGCTGCTGGAACGGCCGAGCCTCGTGGTCGGGTCAAAGGCCGACGTACTCCGACCCGAAGACTGGGGCGACCTGGAGGTTGATTTCGCCATTTCGTCGGTGACGGGTGAGAATCTCCAGCGCATGCTGTGGGCTTTGGCCGCCCTGGTCAAAGGCGCCGTAGACGCGGACGATGCGTACGATGAGTTCGTGATCCACCGGCCAATGACGGACACGGTGGAGGTGGTTCGCGAAGACGACGGTGGCTACCGAGTCACGGGTCGAGCCGCCGAACGAGCGGTGGCTCTGTCAGATCTCACCAACTGGGAGGCGCTCGACTACGCACGGAGCAAGCTCGAGAATCTCGGCGTCAATCGCGCCCTCCGAAACGCCGGCGTCCGGGAAGGGGACGAGGTTCGCATTGGCGAGTTCGCCTTTGATTACGCTGATGACCTATGAGCCTGGTGGTCGCAAAGATTGGCTCTTCGTCGGTCACTGAACCAGACGGGTCGATCGACGTTCTCGCCGTTTCCAAACTCTGTGGCGAAGTTGCGGGTCTCCGAGCGGCGGGCCACAAAGTCGTCGTTGTCACCAGTGGAGCTATCGCGGTCGGTCTACCGCTGTTGGGGATGGGTCCGGCTCGCCCAAACAAACGGGAATGGCTTCGGGCCGCAGCCGCCGTTGGCCAGATCGGGATTTTTCGAGCCTTTGAAGAAGCGCTCAGCCCGCACGGGCTCCTGGGCGGGCAGGTTCTTCTCGCGCCAAACGATTTGATGGATCGGCGTCGGTACCTGGGAAGCCGGGAGACGCTCATCGCACTGTTGGAGTTGGGAGTGGTGCCCATCGTGAACGAGAACGATGTCATCGCCGACGACGAGATACGTTTCGGAGACAACGATCGATTGTCAGCGCTGGTAGCCAATCTGGTGGAAGCCCAGCGGCTCGTCTTGCTCACCGATACCAACGGCGTGTACACCGCTGACCCTCGGGTGGATGTCCACGCCACCTTGATCGAGGAGATCGCCGCGATCGACAAGGAGGTGGAGCGGATGGCCGGCGGTGTTGGCTCGTTGATGGGCACGGGTGGGATGGCCTCAAAACTCGCTGCTGCCAAGATGGCAACATGGTCCGGTGTGACCACCGTGGTCGCTGCCGCCGAGCGTCCCAACGTTCTCTCCGATGCGCTGGCCGGGGTGGGAGGAGTGGGCACCGTCTTCGCCGCTCGGTCCCAAAAATGTCGGCGCGTAAGGTGTGGATAGCGTTCGCCGTTCCGTCGGTCGGCCGGATCGTGGTTGACGATGGGGCCCGGGCGGCTTTGGCAGAACGAGGACGGTCGCTCCTGGCGGCGGGTGTCATACGGACCGAGGGTTCGTTCGAGATCGACGACGCCGTAGATATCGCCGACCCATCGGGGGACGTGTTCGCCAAGGGCTTGGCGTCCTGGCCGTCGACGGTGGTGACCGAGAATCAGGGGCGCCACACCTCAGCGACACCGAACAACCTCGCCGATGCCGTAGTTCACCGTGATCGCATGGTGTTGCTGCCGCACTGATTCCACTCCATTTCAGCTCTGGCGAGATCGGTCGCAGTGGGCCGGCGATCCCACTACGCTCAGAAACATGATCAAGCTTTTCAAGCGCATGTGGCGCTACATGACCGCCCGCGGAAATGCAGCGTTTAATGACGCCGCCGATCCGAAGATCCAGCTGGAACAGGCTATTCAGGAGGCGCAGGAGCAGCATCGGCGACTCAAGGAGCAGGCGGCCAACGTGATCGCCAACCAGAAACAGACCGAGATTCGGCTCAACCGCACCATGGAGGAGTACGAAAAGGTTGGCAAAAATGCCCGCCAGGCGATCCTCATGGCCGACGATGCATCCAAGCGCGGCGATCAGGCCAAACTCACCGAATACACCAGCGCCGCCGAGGCGTTCGCCAACCGTATGGTGGCATTGGAGACCGAGGTGGAGGACCTGAAGGCCCTTCACCTGCAGGCATCTCAGGCCGCTGATCAAGCCAAATCCGCGGTCAACCAGAACAGCAATGCCCTCCAGAAGAAACTGGCCGAGCGTCAGAAGCTTCTGAGTCAGCTCGATCAGGCCAAGATGCAGGAACAACTGAACAAGGCCATGACCTCACTTTCGGAGACTGTAGGCGACGAAGTGCCGAGTTTCGACGAGGTTCGCGCCAAGGTCGAGTCTCGCTACGCCAAGGCCAAGGGCGCTTCAGAACTCAACGAGGCGTCGGTCGAGGGCCGCATGCTCGAAGTTGAGCAGGCATCGATGAACGTGGAGGCGCAGAGCCGTCTGAACGAACTCCGTGCCCAGCTGGGGATCGAGAGTTCCGCCAGCACCGCACCCGCGCAGGTAGCTACCGAGACCGCAGAGGGCACGCCGGCCGAAGGCTGAGTCGAACCTCGCAAGCGTTACGGCCCGCTTCGGCGGGCCGTTGCACGTTTTACCTACATCGGAGCCGGCGTTGAACCGTGGAACGACGGCCCGAGACCGAGGAGCCGGAGCGTGCCAACATACGCAGCGAGGGCCAATGGGCCCAATACCAGTAGCGGCAACGGCGATGGCAACCAGTCGGCCAGAAGGATCCTGACCCCCAATGTGACGGCCCCAACCACTGCGGCACCAGCCGCCACGTTGATCACAATCCCACTCTGAACCGAACCCATCACGCCCATTTTCAGGCGGCGCCGAAGCAGGGCAAACTCGGCCCAACTGGCGATGGCAGAAGCCAAACCCAACCCGACTGGGCCGAGATGGTCGAAGAGCTGCGCCTCCCGGACCTGCGGCGGTTGAGCCTCCCACACCGGCCAGTGAGGAAAGCCGTTCACCTCCACCGTGCCCCCTACGCCTTCGGCAACTTCCACCCCGAGCTCATCCATGGTGTCGAAGACGGCCTCCTGGGCAGGAGTCTCGGCGGCAGCCGGATCGAGGTCGATTCCCGTAATCGCAAGATGATCTAACTGAAGCATCAAGAAGAACCCGCTGAACGCCACGATTGCCAGCCGGATGACGGAGATTCGAGCGGGGCCTCGCACATCGCCGAGCGCAAAAAGTGCATTTTGAGTTACCCGGGCCTGCATCGCCGCTGGGAGTCCCAGAGCGAACGCCGCCAGAGTGAGACCGGTGACCCGCAGCCCGGATTCGGACAGCGTGGCTAACGGGAGCAGCCGGTTGAGCCAGCCATACAGTCCGTCCACCACGATCGGTGCCCCGAAGATGAGGATCGGCGTGACCAGTCCGGTGGGGAGTAGAACCCGTCGGATCCCGATTCTGACCCGCCGGGCCACCGCCGCATCAAGAAGACCGGACCGCGAGATTTCGGTGAGTTCCGCAGTTGCCACGCTGAAGCCGAACACCCCAATGCTGATGAGGTAAAGCGGGGCCACCATGCCCAGCGTTGCAACCGCACCAGCTACGAGGAACGACGCCAACGCCAAGTCCAGGAAACTGGAAAGCTGGATGACACCGCGAGCCGTGAGGGCGGGAACGAAACGCTTGAACACCTCGTTCACATACTCGTCTCGGGCCAAAGACGGGCGGAACTCTGGAACCAGTTGACGAACCGAGGGCCATTGCACGGCGAGCTGCAGGAAGCTGCCCACTACCACCGCCCACGCTAGAACGTTTCGAACGTTGCTCTCGGAGCTGAAATCGGTGGCGCCGTCGGGAATGTCGGCGAACAAGAGGACACCGATCAGTGCCACGATCTGGGCACCGCTCCACAGCATCGGGGCGGCATAGGGCAGAAAGTACTTCCTGTGGCTGTTGAGAATGCCGAGGCACAGCGCCGAAATCACCAAAAGGCCCGCCCCGGCCGCGGTGATTCGCGTGAGTTCGATGGCCCACTCATAGCGATTTCCTGTCCACCGGCCCAGGGTGACCAGCCATACCAGCGGACGGGCTAGAAGAACTGCCAAGGCAACGAGGAGCGCGACCAAGACTGACAGGTGGCCAAGGATGCTGGTTGCCAGCCGCTGACTGTCCTGGTCGTTGTCCTCTTCGACGAGCCGGGCGAACACCGGGACAAAGCTGGCGGAGATGGCACCCTCACCCAGCAAATTCTGCAACATGTTCGGTACGCGCATGGCGGCGCGGAACGCATCGGCCGAGATCGATCTCCCGAGAATTGCCCCGATCAGGACTTCCCGAAGCAATCCGACGACACGGCTCGAGAAGATCCCCGCCGCAACGCGATTTGACCCGCTCACTCGGAAGCGCCCATGGGATCGATGGTCTAACCCTTCACGACGTGAGGGAGTCGTGGCCGGGTTTGGGGGCAGGAGGCAGGTCGGCGGGGACCAGCAGCATGAGTTGGTCGTCGGTTGGGTCGTCGATTTCGATGAGGCGGGTGGCGTGGCGGGCCACCATTGCCTCGAAGAGATTGCGGGCCAGACGGCCATTGCCGAAGCCCTGGCCGCGCTGATGTTTGCCGAACCACACGGTGCAGGCTTCCTTCATTTCCTCCGACAGTGTGTATTTGCCTTTGTTGCAGATGAGACCCAGGATCGCCACCAACTCGTCGTTGGTGTAGTCCGGGAACAAGATGGTCTTGGGGAAGCGACTGGAGAATCCGGGGTTGGTGGAGACGAGCTGCGCCATTTCCTTGGGATACCCCGCGAGAATCACCACCATGGTGTCGCGCCGATCCTCCACGTTTTTCACGATGGCGTCGATGGCTTCGCGACCGAAGTCCTTTTCGCCGCCCCGGATCAGGCTGTACGCCTCGTCGATCAGGAGGACCCCACCGTCGGCTTTCTCGAAGACCTCGGTCACCTTGGTAGCGGTCTGTCCCACGAAACCGGCAACGAGTCCGCTTCGGTCAACCTCGGTGAGGTGACCTCGTTCCACCACGTCGAGGCTCCGATAGATCCGGCTCAGTAACCGGGCGACAGTGGTCTTACCGGTACCGGGGTTGCCGCTGAAGACCAGGTGTTTGGTGCTGTCGATGACCGGAAGCTTCCGGTCGGCCCGCATCTTCTGCACCCGAAGGAGGGCCGAGAGGAGTCGAACTTCTTCCTTTACAGCCTCCAGACCGATCAACTGGTCGAGTTCGGCCAGCACGGCTTCGAGGGGTTCCTTGGGTTCCGGGGCTGGTGCATCTTGCCCCGCCTCCACCGCTTCTGCCGACGGTGCCGGGCCGCCGGTTGCTGCCGCGGTGGCACCAGCGGACGGCATGTTGTCACGGAGGAGCTTTTGGAAGGCCACGATGGCCTTGAGCTCGCTGTCGGAGGGGAACCGATCGAGGGAGCCGACCATGTGGGCCAGCTTCATGGCTTCGTCGTAGTAGGTCTGGGCCAGTTGTGTGCCCCGCATGCGGTCAACCTGAGCGAGGACCGTGAAGACCTCCGATGGTTGCTTCAGCCAGGATCGACGATCCGCCAGCGCCCGTTCGGCCCTCATCTCCGCTGGTGTGGTGGTGGGCGGGAGCATGTCGAGCTTGCTGAAGGTAGCGATGAGCGGCCAAAGCTCGTCGTCGCTGAGGCGGCTGTCGGAATCCATGATGGCCGTAGCAAGGTTGTAGGCCTCGATCGGCACGTTTCGTTTGAGGACGTCGATGTTGGTGGTCGTCCCAGCCGCCGCCATCCGCATCGCCCCACCAACACGCTCAACGAATTGATCCACCGCGCGCGTTAGCCCTTTGTCCACCTTCCAAGCGTAGTTGCCCTTACACACCACTCGTTGACTAGGCAGTCAAGTCAGGCGGTATCGTCGACGAGATATGAGCGAGCGTTTTGCCTCCGTTGATGCTGTCAGAGAAGGACTTCGGTCCGTCGACTACCTTGCCGATGACTCAATCGCCGGGGTCACGTTCCTAGCCGATCGTTTAGAGAAGCCAGTCATGATCGAAGGCCCCGCCGGAACCGGCAAAACTCAGCTGGCGAAATCGGTAGCGGAGATGCTCGGGGCCAGACTCATCCGCCTCCAGTGTTATGAGGGGCTCGACGAGGCCAAGGCGCTCTATGAGTGGAACTACAAGAAGCAGCTGCTGCGGATTCAGGCCGAAGACGAGGGGGCCAGCTGGGATGACGTACAAAACGACATCTTCTCCGATGAATTTCTTCTCGAACGACCGCTGCTCGAGGCGATCCGAGCCGAGGATCCGGTGGTGCTGCTGATCGATGAGGTCGATCGAGTGGAGATGGAGACCGAAGCGCTTCTGCTGGAAATCCTCAGCGACTACCAGGTCTCCATTCCCGAGCTGGGAACACTCACGGCCAACCAGATCCCGCTGGTCTTCCTCACCTCAAACAACACCCGCGAACTCTCCGAGGCGTTGAAGCGGCGTTGTTTGTTCTTGCACCTCGACTACCCCACCATGGAGCGGGAGAAAGAAATCGTCCTTACCAAGGTGCCAGACATCAACGAACACCTTGCTGATCAGGTTGCCCGCATCGTTCGAAGCATTCGGAACATGGAGCTGAAGAAACACCCCAGCGTTTCCGAGACTCTCGACTGGGCCAGAACCCTGCTTATTCTCGGCAAGAACTCGATTTCCGAAGAGGACGCAAAGCAGACTCTCAACATCCTGCTGAAGTACCAGAGCGACATCGAAAAGGTCGGCAAGGATTTCAGTACCAATTCGGCCGCTCATTTCGCCACCTGAGCTGGGCTTCACGCCATGACCCCTACCGACCAAAACCTGCAGCTCTTCGAACTGATCGAGGGTTTCGTAGTGGAACTGCGATCGGCAGGGCTGCCGGTGTCGCTTGTAGAGAACATCGACGCCATCGAGGCAGCCAAAGAGATCCCGCTCGATGACCGAGACGCATTCAAGTATGCGCTCGCCGCAACACTGGTGAAGAACCAGTCTCACTGGAAGACATTTGAAACCCTCTTCGAGGTGTACTTCTCGATCCGAGGCGCCGAGTATCTCCTCGATCCAGATGCCGACAACCCCTTCGGTGAACTCGATCTCGACATGGACGACATGGACGGGCAAGGTGAACAACCTCCCGGGCAGGGCGGTCAGGGGGGCAGCGCCATGACCCCGGAGGAAATGGCCGAGATGCTCTTCCAGGCCATGCTCAATTCAGACCAGACGCTCATGCGGGCCATCGCCAAGCAAGCGGTGAAACGGTTCGCCGGCATGGAACCCGGACGGCCCGTGGGTGGCACCTACTACCTTTATCGCACGCTGCGGAATCTCGACCTGGACGGCGTGATCGACCGGCTCATGGAGCAGGCGGCACAGCAGCTGGGCAAAGAACGCCTGGAGGGGTTGGACGAACGGCTGGCCCGAGATGAGTTCAACGACCGGGTCGAGGCCATGAAGAAGGAGATCGAGGCGGAGATTCGGCGCCGGTTGGTCGCAGACCGCGGTGCCGAGGCGATGGCCAAGACACTTCGCAAACCGCTTCCGGAGGACGTTGATTTCATGCATGCCAGCCGTGAGGAGATGGCCAAAATCAAACAGGCCATTTATCCGCTCACGCGCAAGTTGGCGGTACGGCTGGCAAGAAAGCGGAAGCACAAACGCAAAGGTGCCCTGGATTTTCGTCGCACCGTTCGGGCGTCACTGAGTTATGGCGGCGTGCCGGCCGAACCGCGCTTCCGCAACCCTCATCCCGCCAAGCCCGAGATCATGGTCATCGCCGACATTTCCGGCTCGGTGGCGGCGTTCGCCCGCTTCACGTTGCACCTGGTGTATGCCATCTCGGGGCAGTTCTCCAAGGTCCGGAGCTTTGTCTTCATCGACGGGCTCGATGAGGTCACCCATTTCTTTGACAAGACCGACGACATCAACCAGGCGGTCCACAGGGTGAATACCGAGGCGGATGTCGTATGGGTCGATGGCCACTCCGATTACGGCCACGCCTTTGAGGTTTTCTGGGACAAATTCGGAAGCCAGATCACTCCCAAGACCACGGTCCTCATCCTTGGTGATGCTCGCAACAACTATCACGCTTCACAAAGTTGGATCGTGAAAGAGGTGGAGAAGAAGGCACGGAAAGTCTTCTGGTTGAACCCTGAACCAAAGGCGTATTGGAACACCGGCGACAGCATCGTGGGGGAGTACGGCCAGTTCACCAACGGCCTGTTCGAGGTGCGCACCCTCCGGCAGCTCGAGAAGTTTGTCGACAACCTTGCCTGACCGATGAGCGACGAGCACGCTGCGCTCCGCGATATTCCTAAGAAGCTCTGGGCTTACCTACTTTCGCGCCTGCTCGACACTGCCGCCACGACCGGGCTGGTCTTCATCGTCGGCAAGCAAATTTACGACATGACCGAGGGTCGGCCTGAAGAACAGCGCCTGCTGTACCTCGGCTACTTGGGCCTCGTGCAGTTCATCCCAACCTTTGTGTTCGCACCATTCGCCGGTTCTCTGGCCGATCGATTCGATCGTCGTCTTGTGAGCGCCGGGGGAGCGGCGATCTACGCCCTCCTTGCTATGGCCCTGTATGCGTATGTACGAACCGATCCAACGGCTCTGGCCCCGATCTATGTTCTCATGGCCTTCCAGGGCACCACCGAGGCATTCCAGCGGCCAGCGGCCCGGGCACTGCCGATGGACCTTTCTCCGGAAGTCCTCATCACACGGGTCATGGCTCTGAATGCTGCATCGTGGCAAACCGGGGCCATCGTTGGACCGGTCTTGGCGGGCTTTCTTTTCGCAAGCACCATTTCGCTGCCCTATCTGGTATTCACAGCGATGTTCGCGGTTGCCACGATTTCATTGCTTCTCATCCCTCCAACCGAGGTGGAGCGTCTGAAAACCGACCGGCGAGGTGGCGGTCAGGCCATCCGTGATGCAATCGAGGGATTTCGATTCATCCGCAAGACACCAGTTCTCGGCGCCGCGATTTCCTTGGACCTTTTCGCCGTGCTCTTCGGCGGCGCGGTTGCGCTGTTGCCAGCGATCGCCGACGAGCGTCTGGGGGTCGATGCGGTTGGTCTCGGCTGGCTTCGGGCCGCCATCAGCATCGGGGCAGCGAGCGTCACCCTCACCCTGGCTGCCCGGCCGTTGAGTCGCCGCGTGGGACCGATCCTGTTGTGGTCGGTGGCCGTTTTCGGTGCAGGGACAATCGTGCTCGGCATCACCCGAAACTTCGTGGTGGCCATGATCGCCTTGCTCGTGCTGGGCGGCGCCGACTCGGTCAGCGTCTTCATCCGCTCGACGCTTGTCCCATTGGCAACCCCGGAGAACATGCGGGGTCGCGTTCTCGCTCTGGAGAATGTCTTCATCGGGGCGAGTAACGAGTTGGGCGGATTCGAATCCGGTGCCACCGGGGCACTGTTCGGTCTCGTTGGCGCCGTCATCTTTGGCGGCGCGGCCACCCTCGGCGTTGTCGCTGTCTTCGCTTTCGTCTTCCCGGCCCTCCGCCACGTCGACAGCTTCAGCGACGTGCGCAAAACGGTAGTTGCTGTAACTCCCTCTGTGGTTCCCGCTCTCCCTCCCTCTGGGGGCCGTTCAGATGCCACGGAGCTGTGATTCCCTCCGGGGGCCGTTCAGATGCCACGGAGGCTCCGCCTCCGGCGTGAGTCAAGACGTTTGTGTGTTTCGGTTCGGACTGCAGAGGGCTTCCCTCCGGGGGCGATGTGAGCTGGCTGCATGATTGCTGTCCCTCTGGGGGCCGTTCAGATGCCACGGAGGCTCCGCCTCCGGCGTGAGTCAAGACGTTTTGTGTGTTTCGGTTCGGACTGCAGAGGGCTTCCCTCCGGGGGCGAGGTGAGCTGGCTGCATGATTGCTGTCCCTCTGGGGGCCGTTCAGATGCCACGGAGGCTCCGCCTCCGGCGTGAGTCAAGACGTTTTGTGTGTTTCGGTTCGGACTGCAGAGGGCTTCCCTCCGGGGGCGATGTGAGCTGGCTGCATGATTGCTGTCCCTCTGGGGGCCGTTCAGATGCCACGGAGGCTCGCCTGTTCGGCGCTGCAACAGATGCATCGTTAGTTTCGGTTCGGACTACATAGTGCTTGCCGCTTGAGCCACATCTTGAGTTCTGGCCGCGAACATGGGCGGCTACGTGGGGGGTCTGGAACCAAGATGCTTCGGCCGGTGTATAACAAAAAACAACTATGCACGCTGTCTCTCACACTCGGTCTGATGCTGACCTGATCGCCGCTGCTCAGGCTGGCGATCGGGCTGCGTTCGGCGCGCTGGTGAGCCGGTATCAAAAGCCCGCAATTCGGATCGCCGCCGTGGCGTTGGGTTCACCAACCGGTGCCGACGATGTGGCCCAGGAAGCATTTGTGAAAGCGCACGCCGCGCTACCCCGTTTCACCGCCGGATCACCATTCCAGCCATGGCTCTACCGCATCGTTACCAACACGGCCCACAACACCCGTCGCCACAGCGGTCGTCAACGGGCCCTCGCTTTTCGGGCTGCGGACCTTGCTCCGGCCGGTGGCTTGGCGCCGGAGGATGTCGCCGTCCACAGTGTGGATCGACAAGTGCTGGTAGAGGCAATCAATCGGCTCGGTCCGGACGACCGATTGGTTCTGACCTATCGGTGGTATTTGGACATGACCGAGAGCGAGATCGCGGTGGCGATGGACTGTCGGCCCGGCACGGTCAAATCCCGGCTCAGCCGGGCGATGAGCCGCCTTCGAGCACAAATGGAGGAGAAATGACAAAACTGAGCAACGCTTTTGCAGACGCAATCGATCACATCGAGGTGCCTGAGCGGGATCTCGTTGAATCAGTCCTAGACGAGATCGGTGGTACCCACGCTGGTCATCGACGACTGATGCTGGCCCTTGCTGCTGCGGTAGTTGTGGTCGTCGGCTTCGTCGTGGTTGCCGAACCGGCACGAACTGCCGTGGCGGATTGGCTGGGAATCGGCGCCACCGGGGTGGAGCGGGTTCCGGCGTTGAACGAAGGTGAAAGCGGCTCACCGCCGGTCTCGCTCGGCGATCCGGTGGATCTTGGGGCCGGGCTCGACCCGCTCCCTTCGCTGGGCCTTCCCGAGGCGGTCTTCGACGAACCGAGCGGCGTCGGACGCGGTCGCCACTACTCCTGGCCCACCGCCGGGGTCGTCTTGTCGGTCAGGACCACTGACGGTCCTCAGGATTGGAAGTCTGTTGCTGCCGATCAATCGGTGGAGTTGGTCACGGTCCGATTTGAAAGAGGATCAACGCCCGGCCTGTGGATCCCCGCCCGGCATGAGCTCGCACGAGCCGGCCGAGACGAAGTCGTGACCGCCGAGCGCGTGTTGCTGTGGGTCGGGCCGGCGAATGGCGTGCAGTACCGGCTGGAGACCGACCGGGGACTCTCGGTTGCGCTGGACCTGGCAGCCGAGGTTCAGGGCGGCGTGGAACTTCTCCAAGAATCGGAGTCCCAAGGAGGAACCTGACACCACCGAGCGGTGTAGAACGGGCATGAGACGAATTGCGCTTCTTATGGCCCTGTGTGTCGCATGCACCCCTCCCGCATCGGAAGAAGGATTGAGCGATTACGGCGTGGTAGCAGCTCCGCCGCTGCCACTCGACGTTCCGTCGACCCGCTTTGATCCGATGGAGGACATCGCCGATCTCGATGGGTCCACTGTCGTCAGACAGACCGACAGGGAGATCATCTTTACCTCGGCGGGGTCGGGCGATCCGGTGGGTGTTGCGATCGACGGTCGCAGTCGGCTCCGGGTGGTGTCGGCTGATGGGACGCGGGCGGCGCTGCTCGAAGCGGCGGAGGGGGTGAGCCGAATCACTGTGGTTGACCTCCGGCGAGGCGGGCCACGGGTGTACGAGCTGGATGGTCTGGTGGAACCGGAGGCGTTCTCCACCGATGGGACTCTGTTGTATGTGATCGATCACCAGGCCGGCGAACACCCTGGGAGTTATCGAGTTCGTCCGTTCAACCTGGAAACAGGCGAGCTGGAAGAAATTCTGGGACCGACCAAGCTCCCCTTTGACGAGGCTATGAACGGGAACGGTCGTCGTCAGGTCTGGTCCCCAGACGGGACCCGCCTCTACACGCTCTACATTCGTCAAGCTCTCCACCAGCACAGTCAGGAAACGAACGGATTCGTGCATGTGCTGGATCTGGACGAAGAGTGGGCGTTCTGCCTCGATCTCCCCCCAGCGTTTGGTGCTGGAGACTTGGACTCCACTGCGCTGGCCGTTTCACCCGACGGCAAGTCGCTCGCCGTCGCCGATCTTCACGCCGGACAGCTGGCATATGCTTCGGCAACCGACCTCGAGGTCACGCGAACCGTGGACCTCCCACCCCTCAGCCCATCGGGACCGCTACAGATGGCCCTTACCAGCGAGCATGTGGCGATCGGATGGGAGACCGAGGTGCGCTGGTTCGACGCGGAAACCTTGCGACCGAGCAACGAGATGGTCAACCTCCCGGCGGCATTATTGGGGTTCACGCCGACCGGCCAAAATCACGTTCTGGCGTGGACGGACTCCGCCAGTAGCGGCCCCCTGTCGCTGCGTGCGCCCTCCTAGAGAAGACGAAGTCCCCGCAGGGCGTGATGCGCGTTCAGCAGTTCTGGCCAAAGCTCACGTCGGAGTTGTTGCGGCGCCGGAGGCGAAGCATCCGTGGCGTTTGAACGGCCCCCGGAGGGAGTTAGAGCACGGCCCCCCGGAGGGATGACGCGACCCTCTGGAGTCCGAGCTGAAGCTATCGATGCAGTTGTTGCGGCGCCGGAGGCGAAGCATCCGTGGCGTTTGAACGGCCCCCGGAGGGAGTTAGAGCACGGCCCCCCGGAGGGATGACGCACCCTCTGGAGTCCGAGCTGAAGCTATCGATGCAGTTGTTGCGGCGCCGGAGGCGAAGCATCCGTGGCGTTTGAACGGCCCCCGGAGGGAGTCAGAGCACGTCCCCCGGAGGGAGTTAGAGCTGTCACTGCAGGAGTTCGGCCACCCGGAAGGCCAGCTCGATTCCCTGGCTGGCGTTGAGCCGGGGGTCGCACATCGTTTCATACCGTTTGCCGAGGTCGGTGGTCTCCACTACTGATGCTCCGCCAACACATTCGGTGACATCGTCACCGGTCACTTCCACATGGATGCCGCCGGGATGCGTGCCAGCACCCTTGTGGGCCGCGAAAAACCCTGCCACCTCGGCAACGACGTGCTCGAAGTCGCGCGTTTTGTGCCCGGTGTTGGCGGTGAAGGTGTTGCCATGCATTGGATCGCAGGCCCAGACCACCGGATGGCCCGATTCCTGGACAGCCTTGAGCAGCGGCGGCAATCTTTCGGCCACGTTCTCATGTCCCATACGGCTGATGAGTGTGAGACGGCCGGGGGAGCGGTCGGGGTCCAGTGCGTCGCACAAGGCAACCACGTCGTCAGGCGTTGCACTGGGGCCGATCTTGCAGCCGATCGGATTGTGGATCCCTCGGAAGAATTCGATGTGGGCCCCATCGAGTTTCCGGGTCCGCTCGCCGATCCAGACCATATGAGCCGAGCAGTTGTACCAGTCGCCGGTGAGAGAGTCCTTGCGGGTCAGGGCCTCTTCGTATTGAAGGATGAGGGCCTCGTGGCTGGTGAAAAAATCGGCCTCGTGGATCTCGGGGTGGTGCGAGGAGATGCCGGCCGCTTCCATGAAGCGCAGCGCCCGGGTGATCTCGTCGCCGAGCTGGGCGTACCGTTGGCCCGACGGACTGCTGGCCACGAACTCAGAGTTCCATGAATTGACTCGATGGAGATCAGCGAAGCCACCCTTTGTGAAGGCTCGTAAGAGGTTCAACGTGGAGGCGCTCTGGTTGTAGGCATGGAGCAGGCGCTCGGGGTTGGGACGACGGTCGGCATCGGAGAACGGAAGATCGTTGACCATGTGGCCCAGGAAACTCGGCAATTCGGTGCCATCGACGGTCTCGGTGGGATTTGAGCGCGGCTTGGCGAATTGCCCGGCGATACGACCAACCTTGATGGCGGGTACGCCCGAGGAATAGGTGAGGACGACGGCCATCTGCAATATGACTTTGAGTTTGTCCCGGATCTGGTCGGCATTGAAACCGTCGAAGCTTTCCGCGCAATCGCCGGCCTGAAGAAGGAAGGCTTCACCGCGGCTGACCTTGGCGAGTCGTTGGCGGAGATCACGAGTTTCCCCGGCGAACACCAGCGGTGGGACCGTAGAGAGAGTCTTTTCGACGCGTTCGAGTTGATCCTGCTCTGGCCAGAGCGGCTGCTGTAGGGCCTCAAAGGTGCGCCAAGAGTCGGGAGTCCAATTCATGGGTGCAAAGTCTAGTGGGGTGTTCCACCGACTTTCCCCCAGCGCCTTGCCCAAAACGCAAGAATGGCCGCCCTAGGGCGGCCATCCTCGGAACGAACTATTCGTTTACGCGGCGTCGAAGTCTGCCATCACGTCGCCAGCTTGATCGCGGACGGCGCTGACCGCCCGCTTGACGAGACGGCGAGCGGCCTCGGCGGTCACACCGAGCTCTTCGCCAACCTCGCGATAGCTGCGCTTGCGACCATCGTTGAGGCCAAAGCGCTGTTCTACGGCGTAGCGGGCTCGCTCGTCGAGCACGTCGAGCAGGCCGGTGACCATGTTCTCCTCCGCCCGTGCCATGACCTCGACCTCGGGGCCGGGGTTCGAATCGGGGAGAAGATCTACCAGTTCGTTGCTGTCATCGTCACCGATGGTGCGGTCGAGCGAAGTGGGCGTGGTGAGGCGGTGGAGGCGAGCATGCTCGTCATCGAGTTCGTCACCGTCGCCAGATACCTGGCGCAGAGCAGCTCGCAGTGAAGCGGAGCGGTCACCGGGGAGGCGGACAAGGCTGGCCTTCTGATCGAGGGCCCGGCCGATCGCCTGGCGGATCCAAAACGTGGCGTATGTGCTGAACTTGAAGCCTTTGCGCCAGTCGAACTTGTCAACGGCGTGCTCGAGGCCGAGGTTGCCTTCCTGGATGAGGTCCAGCAGTTCCATGGAGGGGGGAAGGGGGTAACGGCGGGCAACGCTCACCACGAGGCGAAGGTTGGCTCGGATGAACCGATCCTTGGCTCGTGCGGCGGCCCTCACGGCCCGACGGTTTTCCGGGGTGTTGTTGCCCTCGTCGATATCGACCTGGGCGTCACGGCCTTTTTCGATGATTTGGCTCAGCTCCCGCTCCTCGATGGCGGTAAGCAGCGGCACAAGGCCGATTTCGTTTAAGTACTGACCTACTGAGTCACTCATTTAGCGCGTCTCTAACTCTCGTGCGGGTTTGAAGGGAGTGGGGGAAAGGGATCCGTGGCTACGAAGGCGGGTATCTTGTAGTCACTCTTTACATGAACGCTTTTGTGCCGATTAGTAGTCCAACTAAGTGGATATATTTGTGACACGCTGGAGCCTGCAAAGACCAAGCGTCATTAGTACTACAGAGGGTTCCCTCCCGTCGAGTGACTTCTGTCACTTTTGCGTGGGAATTCGTTCCCGATGAGCTAGCCCACCTCCATCATGGACCCGAATTCCTCCCCCTCAGCAGTGCACCCGCCGGAGGTGCAGCGGCGTGTTGGGCTGTTCGGCGGAACCTTTGATCCGCCTCACATTGGGCATATTCTTACTGGCCAGAGGGTTGCTGAGCGGCTTGGCTTGGATGAGGTCTGGTTCGTGGTTGCCCATGATCCATGGCAGAAGACCGAACAGAAGCAGGTGACGCCAGCCGAGCTACGACGGGACATGACAGCAGCAGCGTGTTATGTGTCACGCTCTGGACCGTCCGATCGGGCCGGTGCTGTCCTCATGGGCGTGAGCGAGGTCGAGTTGGAGGCGGGTGGCCCCAGCTACAGCGCTGACACGCTCCGTACGCTCTCCGCCCGTCATCTGGATTGTTCGTTCAGCTTGATCGTCGGGTCCGATGCTGCGGCCCTACTGGACACTTGGCACGATGCCCAGTGGCTACGGGATAACGCTGAGATTGTTGTGGTGCGTCGCGGGGCTGATGCGTCGGTTCCCGCCGCCGGATTCCGCATCACGACCGTGCACTGCCCGCTACTGGAGGTTTCCAGCACGGAGATCAGGGCCCGGATTCAAGCCGATCTTCCGGTAAAACACATGGTGCCCGATGTTGTTCTTGGCCTGATCAAGGCCCACGCCCTCTATCGGGTTGCTGACGAGGGGGCACCGGAATGACCGCGGCGCGAACCAGCGGCCGCAGTCGTCAAGTTTTTGTGGTCATGGAGGTGGCGCTCCTACTGGCGATCCCGGTCCTGGGCTACGCCGGGTTCCGAACGTTGCTGGACACCCGCACCGGAACATTCATCGAAAACCCTGGGCCGGATGATCCCGGCTGGCAAGCGCTGGTCGATCCTTCACCGCTCACCACCGTGGTGGAGGTGGGTGACCAGGGAACCGTCACGGGTCTGGCCGTCATCGCAGGACTGGGGCAGACCACCACTGGTGGTGCCGTCATCTTGATCCCCGCCGAGATGGTCTTTGCCGAAAAAGAGCTGGCGTCGCTCGCACCTTCCGACGCTGCGGCGGTCGTGGAGGACATCTTGAAACTGCGCATCCCTACAGCGGAAGTAGTGGACACGCAGCGCTGGGCGCAACTCCTCCAGGACACTACCTACAGCTTCCAGAATCCTGATCCTGTTCCCGATGCCACGGGCTCTGTCGTGTTTCCGGTGGGAGAAGTCGAGGTGGATGGTGGCCGTGCAGCCCTGTTTCTCGGTCGAACCGGCGCCGGGGCTGACCCGCTGGCTTCGCTCGTGCGGCGTGAGCTCTTCTGGACCGAGCTGCTCAAAAACCCTCCGCCCATCGGGTCCGATGCATTCAGCCGACAGCTTCATACGGTTGCGCAGGGTCCTCACGAGGTGATCATCGTGCCCTTCGTGCGAGGTGCCAGCGGAGTGCCGGGGCCGGTAGCGGACGAGGTCGAGGCACTTGTTAATCGCGTCGTGCCTTTTCCAGCGGCGGGAGATGTGGGGGAGCGCTATCAAGCGACGGTCGAGGATCGCACTGGCGGTGCCGATCTCGACCAGATCGCCGGCAACCTTGCCAGCCGGGGCGTGGAGGTCGTGGCGATCGCCAACGGCTCCGTCTTTGACAATGCGCTCACCGCAGTTCGAGTGAGCCCGGAATTCACCGGGTCCGATGCGCTGAGCGAGTTCTTTTCGGAATTCCCGTGGTCACCGATGCATCGATCAGCCCATCGGACCCCGTGGTGCTGCAATTAGGCCCCGACTTCGAACAGGTGCTGGAGCTGAGTATTCGATAGCGCTTCTACGCCGATTGCGTCTCGTAGCGCGGAACATCGGACCACAGCCGCTCGAGGTTGTAGTAGGAGCGAGTCTCGGAATGGAACACGTGGATAACGAAGCCCCCGAAGTCCATCAGCACCCACGTGAGGCTGTCGAGACCTTCGACCCGTAGAGGTTTCACACCGGCTCGAGTGAGCTCGGCCTCGATGTTCTCCACGATCGCTCGCACCTGGCGAGGATTCGATCCGCTGGTCACTACAAACCAGTCGGTAATGCCCATGACGTCACCCACAAAGAAGGCTGTGGTGTTTTCCGCCTTGCGATCTTCGGCTGCCTCTAGGGCAATGCCGACGTGCCGACGGAGGTCTGCGTCCTCACGGGCCCGTTCTATTTCTTTGTCGGACAGGGTTACATCTCCAAAAAGGGGCTGGACTTCGCCGGCTCGAGAAGCGGCATCGAACTGCGAACAAACTTGCGTGGAGCTTAGGAGAATTGAACTCCTGACCTCTTCCATGCCATGGAAGCGCTCTACCAACTGAGCTAAAGCCCCGACAGCCACTTGACGTGGCGTGGATCAGCAAGGTTAGCAAAGCTGGTGGGCATCTCAACGCCCATTTCCGTTCGTCGTCGCAACTGACTGTCTGGTTCGAGTCGTTCGTCGATGGTTTCTGGAACACCTGATGTGACTTAAGAACGGCGCGACAGCGCCGATAGGCCGATGTGAAAGCGATTGCCGCCAATCAGGTTCCTTCAGTCGATAGTGGCCTCGAAGAAACCCCGCACTGGTCTCCGACCGACGATCTGCTGGTATGGACCGTCTCCCGTCTCGAGGGTGGACGTCGTTCCGGCGTAGAGGCCGACTGTCACGTGGTCTATGCGCTCACCGCCACGCATTTCGTAGAACAGACGCGCCGCTACCGTGCGTCGGCCCAGCAATGCATTCAGATGCTGCTCGATAACAAGAAACTCGGTCGCATGCAGCGCAAGATTGAACTCAGCACCATCATGGCGCTGCATTCGGATGCGCGCACAGGACGCTTGGCCATCCGCACGCTCAACGGAACTCATTACCTCGAACCGGTGAGCAACGAAGAAGCCGATGTGCTTCGAGAAATCGCAATGGAGATCGAGGTTCGCATGCCGGCCGGTGGCGCCCAGTTCCATGGTGCTCCGATCGACTTCGGTGATAAACCCCGCGTGTACTCCGCCGAGGAGGACCGCCGAGCGGCTGTGGCGGTGGATCACGCCCGCGCCGAAGACGAACCAGACACGATGGATCCGGCTCATTACGTCCTTTCCTCTCCTCCACCGCAGATTCCGGCCGAGGTGCAGGAATACGTTGTGGCCACAAACGCCCCGGCAGATCATGCGGCCGAGCTTGCTGAAGCTCCCGGCTCCTCTGACCTGCCGGTCCAATCGGCTGCCGACCAATCTCAACAGCTCCCTCAGAACATCACGGTGACCGGCGGCGTGGCCATTAGGTACGCTCCGTCACCGGAGCACGCCATAGACCCGCATGCCCCGACGCTCAGCGGCTATGTCCCGGCCGCCGGCACGATCGCCGGTTTGCAGGAGGCGCCGTATCCCGCACCAGTTTCCGCAACCGAGGTGGAGTTGGAACGCCGAGTGGTGGATGACCCCGCCTTTCCCGCCGCCTTCGATCGCCGCCAACACCGGACGTTCCGGAGCCAGCTCGAGGGTGCGGCGGCTGCGAACCCAACACCTCCGAAGCTAGCCACGGCAGCGCCAGTTCAGGAGTCGCCGTATGCTGCTCCGGGGCCTGTTCAGGAGTCGCCGTTTGCTGCTCCGGCGCCAACTCCGATGCAATCGCCAGATCAGCAGTCGCCGTTTGCTGCTCCGGGGCCAGTTCAGGAGTCGCCGTTCGCTGGTCCGGCGCCAGCTCCGATGCAATCGCCAGATCAGCAGTCGCCGTTTGCTGCTCCGGCGCCAGTTCAGGAGTCGCCGTTTGCTGCTCCGGGGCCTGTTCAGGAGTCACCGTATGCCGCTCCGGCTTCCGTCCAGCATGCTCCCTACGCCAACCCCCAGGTCGCTGAACCCGCCCCGCCTGCAGTGGAAACTACCCCCCAGACGGCGGTAGCCGCCCCCAACGACGTGCCGGTCACTGCATCGGAGATGTACAACACCCAGCCCAATGTTCGACCGCCTGATGTTTCACCCCTGAGTCCACGGAGCGAAGGCAGTCGTGACAACGACGCTCAGGCGTTCCCGTCCGTGTTCGATCGACGCAGCTTGCGGGCTGCCAGTGAAGAAACTCCGGGTTGGCTGGCCCCGGGAGGGTCCACCTCAGCCGAGTTCGACGCCGAGCCTGACGCCGAGGCTGACGAGGCCGAGGAAACCACCGAAGCAAGCCTTCCCGAAGGACCGCCAACGATCGGCCCTCCGGTCGTTTCCTCCGGCGGCCCTCAAACGGTCTCCACGGGTGGAGCGGTCGGTTTCAATCCGGATTTCGACGTCAACCAGTTCCGCTAGGCAAATTCGCCGCAGGGCGGCATGCTGGGAGCGCATGAGCTCTCGCCTCGATCCCAGCGTTCCAATTGAATCGGTGACATTCGCGCAGATTCTCGATCTCGATCATCACGGGCCCGATACCTACGTGGGGATCGCTCCCAAGTACCCCTGGGGCCGTCTCTTCGGTGGCCAGGTCTTGGCCCAGGCGCTGCGAGCTGCCCTCCATACGGTCGATCCTGCCTTTGCACCGCACTCCCTGCATGCCTACTTCATTCGGGGTGGGACCCACGTTGAACCGGTTCGGTTCGAAGTGGAGCGACTTCGAAACGGGCGCTCCTTCGCCGCTCGCAGCGTGGTTGCCCGCCAGAGCAGCGGAGCTATTCTTCATCTGTCCGCCTCGTTCCAAATCGATGAGCAGGCCCCCGATGTTTCCCCCATTCCAATGCCTGCCGCCGCGCCCCCGGAGGGAGTGAAAGACGAAGGGTGGGGCAATCTGATCGAGCGACGAATGGTCGCTCGCGAGAACGGCCATGTGCAGATGTGGGTTCGCATGGTGAAAACACCCCAGTTCACAGATCCCGGCTTGGCGGCGTGCGCCCTCGCCTTTCTCTCCGACACGGTCATGAGCGAGCCGCCCCGTTCGCTGCATCCCAAGCAGGTCCGGCGGTCACTCCGAGCCGATGCGTTTGTGGGAGCCAGCTTGGATCACTCCATGCACTTTCACCGGCCGTCGACTCCAACCGAATGGATTCTGGCTGACTGCCAAGCCCAAACACTTGTGGGGTCGCGTGGTCTCACGGTGGGCCAGCTTTTCTCTGCCAACGGCGTCCACGTTGCAACCTGCTCGCAAGAGGTTTTGCTGCGGGAGCGGACCCGCTGAAGGTTTGAGGATCAGCCTCAAGCCCAGCCTCTATGCGCCGATCATAAGGGGACCAAGCCAATCCAGCTTCTGCGGTTTCTGTTCCGCCCCTTTGTGAGGACCAAATATGGCGTTTCGCCGCTCAATCGACGAGCCCCAACAGCACATCGAAGAGGTCTCCGAGGAGAGTTCCATGCATACCGATGGACTCACTGGCCTGCCCGATCGTTGGCAACTGGAAGACTGGATCTCGCACCAACTCGTCCGCAACCGGCGCACTGGCGACCGTTTCGGGATGTTCCTGGTGTCGGTAGCAAACCTTGTGGAGATCAACTCCGGCTACGGATCCGCAGTTGGCGACGAAGTCCTCCAAGCCGTCGCCGAGTCGCTGACCGGCAAAGTCGGTGGCCGTGCCCAGTTGGCTCGCTACCTCGGCTCGGAATTTGCCGTTGTGTGGCCGGGCATCTTCGGCTCGGAAGAAATGGATCGGATCGCGACGGACTTGGTAGCGAGCCTTCCCCAACAGGTGACCTTCGAAGCATTCGTGGTGCCGGTTGAGGTTGCTGTTTCCGGTGTGCTCTCCGATCCCGACCTGAGTGAGCGGCTGCTGCTGGTGGATTCCGAAGCAGCTCTGGCTGAGGCCCGGGCCATGAAGTCGAACCGGATCGTCGTTCGCGACGAGACCTATGGTGCCCGCCGCAAGCCCGACGTTCTTGCCGTTCGGCTCCAGCGAGCCTTCGATAACAACGAGTTCCAGCTCTACTACCAACCGATCGTTTCCATGACGTCGGGCACCGTGGTCGGATTCGAAGCCGTGCTCCGGTGGCTGTCTCCCGACGCCGGGCCGAACGGCGCCGAACTCATCGCCCCAGGTGCCTTCCTGGACGCTCTGCGGGCATCGCCGATCGTTGTGCCAATGCATGCTTGGGTTTTGCGGCAATGCACCCGTCACACCAGCAGCTGGTCACGCCGCCTCAATACCCCAAGTCTTTTTGGCTCGACAAACCTCGACGCCAGCTTCGTGAGAGACGAGCGTTTCGTGAACGTGGTGCTGGATGCGATTCACGAAAGCAACCTCCGACCCACCCAAGTTTTGCTCGATGTGAATGGTCACACAGCCGGTCCGCAGCTGAACCTCCTCTGGCCTTCGCTGCAGGAGCTGAAGGCCGAGGGCGTCGGCATCGCACTTGAGGACTTTGGTATCGGCTATGGGTCCCCGGATCTTCTCCGTCGTTGTCGCTTCGACGTCATTCGCCTCCCTCGAGTTCTCATTAAGGGTCTCGGGCTTGCTGAGGAGGATCGAGTGATCGTCACCTCGTTGATTCGGATGGCTCACGACCTCGGGTGCTACGTGATTGCTGAGGGTGTTGAGACCGAGGCCCAGGCTCGGATTCTCCGAGATGCGGACTGCGATTTGGCCCAGGGTTTCTTGTTTGGGAAACCGGCACCAGACACGCAGATCAGCCGTGATCTGGAATTGATCGCCAAGCAAGCAAAGGTCGCTATCCAGTAATTTGCACCGGTCACGGTGGCTAGCCCTTTCGAGCTTCGGCGGCCAGCCCTTCGGCATCGAGCCCCAACGAGGCCAATATGGCGTCGGCGTTGGCATGCGATATGTAAGTGGTGGGCACGCCCAGCACCCGCACCTTGGTCTGGTCGCTGATCTCGTCGGCGATAGCCGAGCCGATCCCGCCCTCCCGATAACCGTCTTCGGCAGTGATGACGAAGGAGTGCTTCGCTGCGTCATTGAGCATTACGGGATCCAGCGGGCGAGCGGCTCGAGGGTCCCAGACCGTCACATCGATCCCTTCCGAGGCCAGCAGGTCGGCCGCTTCCATGGCGATGTTGAACATCTTGCCGACGCCGATGAAACAAATGGACCCGTCGCCGGTTCGGCCCTTTCGCGCCGCTAACCCGCGACCAACCTCAGCTGGAGGACGATGGGCCGCCGCGGTCTTTGGCCAACGGATACACACCGGCCCCCGGTTCAGGCCGTAGGCATCGCCGAGCATCTGTTTCAGTTCTTCATAGCTGCTGGGGCACAAGATGGTCATGTTGGGGACCTTGGACATCAGCACCAGATCGAGCACCCCGTGATGTGACGGACCGTCGTCGCCGGTAATGCCGGCGCGGTCCAGGCAGAAGATCACCGGTTGCTCGTGAAGTCCCACGTCGAGATTCACTTGGTCGAAGGCTCGGGTGAGAAAGGTGGAATAGAGGGCGACGACGGGTCGGAGACCACCCATTGCTAGCCCTGCGGCAAAGGTGACTGCGTGCTGTTCGGCAATCCCAACATCGAACATGCGGTCCGGGAACCGTTCGGCGAAATCGAGCAATCCGGTGGAATCTGGCATCGCCGCGGTGATCGCCACTACGTCATCATGTTGCTCGCCCAGCTCCACCATGGCCTTTGCGAACGCATCGGTGTAGCTCCCCGGCTTCAGCTGGGAGGTGTCGTGCATGTTCTTGACGGCGTCGTTCTCGGCGGGTGCATAACCCCGTCCTTTGTTGGTGAGAACGTGGAGCACCACCGGGCCTTCGAAGGCCGCCGCGTTTTCCAGGGCTTGTTCGATAGCTCGGATATCGTGTCCGTCGAACGGGCCCATGTAGCGGACGCCGAGCTGTTCGAAGAACGCTTTTGGTTCGAAGGCCTCTCGGATGGCGGCCTTCCACGCCCGTACGGCTCCGTGGGCTGCCGAACCCACCAGCGGCAAGGTTTCGGTGAATGATTCAAACCGGCGCTGCCGGGCCATGTAGACCGGGTTGGACCGAATCCTCACCAGTGAGTCAGAGAGAAGGGAAACGGTTGGGGCATACGAACGCCCATTGTCGTTGAGGACGATGGTGACATCGGAGCCGGAGTGACCGAGGTTGTTCAGACCTTCATATGCCATTCCGCCCGTCATTGAGCCGTCGCCGATCACAGCGACGACCCGACGGTTGGCCCCCTTCACCTTGAACGAGGTGGCGAGGCCGTGGGCATAGCTCAGCGCAGTGCTGGCGTGGCTGTTTTCGATCCAGTCATGCTCGGACTCGGACCGGCTGGGATAACCGCTCATGCCTCCCGCTTGACGCAGATCCTCGAAGCCTTTCATTCGCCCGGTGATCAGCTTGTGCACGTAGGCCTGATGGCCGGTGTCCCACAGAATGACATCGTGCGGGGACCGCAGAATCCGATGCAACGCAACCGTGAGTTCCACAGCTCCCAGATTGGAACCGAGGTGCCCTCCCATCCGGGTAACTGCATCAACTACGAACTCGCGTATCTCGCCGCAGAGCTGATCCAGTTGTTCGTAGGAAAGATTCCTCAGATCGGCGGGATCGCTTATTTGAGGAAGGATTGGCGAAGAGACATCCACTACAGGTCACCGTAGCAGTTGAACTTTGGTGAGGACCGTGCCGGGCATGCTCTTCTCACGGTTCAAGACAAGGCTGATCACGCCGTTCTCCAGACCGGACGTATGCCCCCTACCATGGGCGAATGGCACAATTGGTTGCAGAAAACATGGTGGCGGAGTTGCTCTCCGCCGGTCGAGCGGCGGGGGCAGAATTCGTTGAGGTGTTCATAGAGGACGTCGAGCGACGATCGGTCAACCTGGATGACCAGCGGATCGAGAACCTGGTTTCCAGTCGAGATCGGGGAGCCGGGATCCGCGCGTTGGTGGGGGAGCGGATCGGCTTTGCTCATACCTCAAACCTTTCCCAGGAGGCGCTACTCGAAGCGGTTGCCACAGCAACCGCGGCGGCGGTCGGTGGAGACACCCCCGTTGCCGGCCACGCAGCTGAAGGCGTTCATGTCGATGGGGCCGCTGTGCAGGAGATCGCAATTGCACCCGCCGACGTAGAGGCCGCTACCAAGGTTGCGCTCGTCCGTTCTGCCGATGCAGCAGCCCGTGCGGTCGACGAGGCAATCACCCAGGTGTCCGCCCGATATGCCGAGACCCGCCGGCAGATCCAGATCGCCAACTCCGACGGTGTTCGTTCCCACGATGACCAGACACGAACATTGTTCAGCGTCACCGCAATCGCTTCGGGGGATACGGGTCAACAAACAGGGTCCGAGACCGTTGGCCTGTCGGTGGGATTTGAACTCTTCGACCGTAACGACGTGAAGGAGCTGGCGCGCAAGGCTGCTGAGCGAGCGTTGACCAAGGTGAACGCAAGGCCGGCACCGTCGGGAAGCATGACCGTGGTCATCGGTCCCGGCTCGGGTGGAGTGCTCTTCCACGAGGCTTGTGGTCACGGCTTGGAAGCCGACCTTGTGAAGAAGGGAGCATCGGCCTTTGCGGGCAAGGTTGGGGAGAAGGTTGCGTCGGATCTCGTCACGATTATCGATGACGGAACAATGCCGGATGAGTGGGGACGGTTTGCGGTGGACGACGAGGGTCTTCCCGCCGCTCGCAACGTGCTCATCGAGAAGGGTGTTCTGAAGGACTACATGTGGGATGGTCTGCGGGCTCGGGCGGCGGGTCGAGTCAGCTCCGGGAATGGTCGGCGCCAAAGTTATCGACACCTTCCAATGGTCCGCATGACCAACACGTACTTGGCCGCGGGTGACCAGACCCCGGAAGAAATCATCGGTGGCGTTGACCACGGTGTCTACGTGGCGCGTCTGGGCGGAGGGCAGGTGAACACTGCCTCGGGCGACTTCGTGTTCGGCATGACCGAGGCCTACATGATCGAGAACGGCAAGATCACCGATCCAATTCGAGAGGGCCAGTTGATCGGCAACGGTCCCAAGGTGCTGCAGATGATCGATGCCGTAGGCAACGATTTCGAGATGGGCCCACCCGGGACCTGCGGCAAGGACGGCCAGGGCGTACCGGTCGGCGACGGTGTTCCTACCCTTCGAGTCACTGAGCTGACGATTGGTGGAACCTCTTCGTGAGCACGGTCGAGACCACAGATCAAGAGTTCCTGCTTCGTCTCGGCGAGCAGATTCTCGCCCTGGCCCAGCCGGGCGAACAGATGGAGGTGGCGGTGTCGTCGGGCCATTCCACCTCGGTGAAGGTGTACGGCGGGGAGGTGGAGAGCTATACCTCCGCAGACAGTAGTGGTGCCGGAATCCGGATCATCACCGGCGGTCGTGAGGGGTTTGCCAGCGCGGGCACCTTGGACCCGGGAATTCTCAGTGCCTTGGTGGAAGATGCCCGCCAGAATGCCGCGTTCGCTGAGCGGGACGAACACGCCGGCATCGCCGAGCCCGACGGGCGAGAGGTAGTGGAACTCGACACTTGGCGACCCGAGGTCCTTGCTATCACGGCCGAGGAACGCATCGCTCGGGCGCTCGAACTGGAATCCCGAGTGCTCGGCGGCCACCCTGCCATTTCCGGTGTTCGGACGGCGTCATATTCAGATTCCGCTGGAGCCAGCGCGTTGGTGTCCACCGCAGGGATACGCGCTGCCAACCGCTCCACCGGCGTGAGTGCCATGGCGCAAGCTCTCGCCGCCGATGGCGAGCGCAGCCAGACCGGATTTGGATGGCACGGAGGGCGAGCGCCCGCCGACGTGGACATGGACCACATCGTTGAGCGGGCGGTGAGCCGGGCCACCGAGTTGATCGGGGCGGTCAAACCCGACTCAGCAACCGTGAGCCTTGTACTCGACCCGCATTTGAGTGCCACGATCCTCGGCCTCACCGCTGGGACGCTCAGCGGCGATCGGATCGTAAAGAAGCGGTCACCGTTTGTGGGGCGAGCCAATGAGCTGGTGGCGTCGCCGCTCCTCAACATGGTCGATGACCCCACCGATCCAGTTTCACTGGGGGCGGAGTCGACCGACGGCGAGGGGCTGGCCACTCGACCAGTCCCGTTGGTGACCGGTGGCGTGCTCGACGGATTTCTTTGGGATAGCTACAACGCCAGGAAAGCGGGCGTTGCCTCCACGGGGTCCGCGCAACGTGGGACCCGCGGCCTGCCAATGCCCGGCGTTCATGCCCTGAGCGTCGCCGGCGGCGATGGAGGATCATTGGAGGACCTCATTGGCTCAGTCGATCTGGGGATCTACGTATTCTCACTCGCTGGTCTCCACAGCGGTGTCAATGCGATCTCGGGAGACTTCAGCGTTGGCGTCGAGGGGAGGATGATTCGCAACGGCGCCCTCGCCGAGCCGATCAGTGAGTGCACGCTTGGCTCCACCCTGCAGCGACTGCTCCTTGATATTACCGCTGTCGGTTCTGACCGTACGTATCTGGCGTCGGGCGTGGCAACGCCCAGCATCATCATCAGTGGCGTTCGTCTCTCCGGTAGCTAGAGGCAGCTAACAGGGCGAGCGAGGCTGCCGATAGAGACCGGTGACGGTCGATTCCACCTCACCCGCTTTTACGGCACTGACGGCGACCACGCTGGCAGAGCTGTGGCACCGGGTCAATATGCGTTGCGAAGCGCGCCTCCACCAGCTCGAGCTGCTCATCAGTCACCTTTTCGACCGGGCCCTCACCGCCGACGAGGTTCGTTACGCTCAGATCTACTCCAATGAACTCGCTAGCCGTCTAGGACTGCTGGGCGTGGTTGCGGGAGCAACCAAGTTGCGGCGCGTATGTCAGCTCCTGGATTTGCCGCCCGTGCGGTCAGCGGACCCAACCCTGACCACCCGGCGATCCGAGTTGGCCATACAACTCGCCACGCTCACGGACGAGGTCCGAAGCAACACCGAGGACTCTGCCGCTGATCTTCAGCTTCTTTCACGAGGCCCCGACGCAGTCCTCGTTGTCGGGGCTCAGGGGGAGTTGACCGATGCCATTCTCTGGTCTGCTGCGGCCAGCGGCCTGGCCGTTCGGCATCTGAAGCCGCACCACATCGACCGGCTGCACGAATTTGCTCCAACGGGAATCATTCAAATCCTGGACGATGCCGATCACATCGACGACTTCACCGCACCGTTACGGGGGGTGTTCCCCGCCGCCCCGATGCTCGTGCTTTCGCCCCGACTTCGCCCGTCCGAGCAGGTCCACCTCGCAGAGTATGCAACGCTCATCCTTCCCCGACGGACCCATCCCGACGTCGTGACGGAAGAAGTGCAGCGACTTCTGCGAGCCAGCTCGATCCAGCCCACGGTGGCTCTGTTCGGGCCGGGCGCTGCAACTATTGCCGACGGCATGGCAGAACGTGGTCTGGTGCCAACGGTCTTCGAGACCGGTGAAGCGCTCATGGAAGCGATTGTTGAAGCGCAGGTTCGGAGCGTCATCTGTGCTCCGATGCCTGATGGTGCCACCGCCAGTGGCCTGGTGAAGCTGATTCGCAGTGAGCGGCGCGGTCGAAACATTGTGATCGGCTGCCTAGCGGCCAATGATGGGCACCGGCCGTCGGCGCTCGAATCCGGGGCCGATTGTTTCTGGACCACCGCAATAGACCATGGAGATGTAGCAGCCGAGATGCTCGCTCGCCTCAACCGCAACGCCATCACAGATGCCTCGGCGAGCGAGATCGACGACAACACCGTGGTGCCCTGGCCAATCGGAATCGTCTTGCTTCAGCGATTGGTTGGCGATGGCGCAAGAACAAAGACCTCGGCGGCCTTTGCATCGCTACGCCTGAGGGAATCACCGGACCTCGACATACGGATTGCGCAGTCTTTCCGTAGAAGCGACGTCATCACCCGCCGCGACCCGCAAACGTTGGTGGTCGCGCTACGGGGCGCCGATCGAGCGACGGTAACTCGGCGGCTCCAGGGAGTTCTAGAGAGTCTTCGCCCTGATACCGCCGGCGTCCGCGTCGCGGTGATGGAGTATCCAACCGACGCTCGTTCAGCCGTGCAGGCGCTGGAACGGGCTGACTCGGCGCTGGCTCGTTCTGAAATGCTCGGCGGGCCCGACATCGTTGGCATCGACTGGTGTCCAGACTTCGAGGCCCCGCCGGACGTCCTGGTCATGGACAGCGATCAGATGCTCGCCCGCACGCTTGTTTCTGCGCTTGGTCGAGCTGGCTATGACTGTGTTGCCGTGGAGCCGTCCCTAGCCAGTGGAACCGACGACATCCGGCTGAATCAAGTCCCTCCGCCCCGCGTAGCCATCGTGGACGTCGACACTGACGTCGTCAGCCACATGGACGAACTTCGGCACGTTCGACGCCTTTACCCGGCGGAATCCACCAAGCTGATCGTGATCTCCTCCGATGTTGGCCTGGCTTTGATCGACCACGCGTTCGGGATCGACGCATTCGACGTCGTAGAGAAGCCGTTCAACCTTCCCTTGTTCGTTAGAAGGATTCAGCGGGAGCTTTCCTGATGTCTGGGTTCATCGTCTTCCTTTTCGCCCTGTCGCTGCTCGTAATCGCCGCCCTCTCTTATCTGCTTCTCGGTGTTGCCGCAGACTCGCGATCCCAGGACTCAGCCCGCCGCCGTCAGAACGCAATCGATGCGTTCGCGACGGTGCTGTTCGCCGACAGCGACGACGTCATCGAGTCCTTCCCTGTGAAGGAGCGGCTAGAGCGTGACACCCTAATTGAAGTTGTTTCTTCGCTACCGGTCCACATGGGCGATGACGGGCGACAACGGTTGCGCGCCATCATCGAGACTCCAAGGACCGCTCGGACCTTCTCCCGACGTGTTTCTGCCCGCCGGTGGTCACGACGGGTGGACGCCGCTCGGCTCTGTGGACTCATAGGCTCCCGAGCGGATCGGACGGCTCTACTCGCTGATTCTCACTTCGCCGTTCGCAGCGTGGCGCTGGCCGCGCTCTCGCCAGAACAGGTCGGCGAGCACGCAGACGAGGTAGCGGCCGCACTTCTTGATCCGGAGCCGTCGGTTCGTGCGATCGCCGCAGGCGTTCTTCCCACTGGCGGCGTGGCCTGCTCGGGGCCGTTGAACGCAATCTTGGACTCCAGAAGTCCTGATCGCCGGGCGGCGTTGCTGGCGGCGGCTCACATCACAGACCGAATGTTATTGGGCGTGCTTCATCTGCACGCTCGCTGCGATTATGCCGAGAATCGGGTCCTGGCTGCCAACGCTTTGGCACACCAGAGTCCAATCGAGGCCGAACCCATCTTGCTGGAGATGTCGAGAGACCCGGACTCGGCTGTTCGAGTGGCCGCAATCGCCGGCCTGAGCCGTATCGGAGGGGTAGCCAGCCTTGTGCCACTGCGCGAACTCCTGGACGATCCAAGCTGGTCGGTCCGGAGCGCGGCGGAGAGGGCTCTGGTCGTGATCGGCCCCGCTGGTTCGATGCTTCTACGGCAGCAGAATCGAAAGAGGGCGGAGTTGCCCCCAATCGGGTCCAACGACCGAGCTGAAATTCCGGTCCCCGTTCACCGGCAGATCGAGGTCAAGCGATGATCGTTGGTAGTGCGGCTCAAGTCATGACCGGTGTTTTGACCATGGTAATTCTCGGCACGGCCGGGCTGATTGCGGGGCTCGCATTGGTTCGTCTCTTCTTGGTCTTCGGGTCGGCTGGTGATCTCCTGAACGGTGGGCAGCGTGCGGTCGCTCCCGTTGTCGACCGCGTGGCCGTTTCCGTCGGATCGAGAAGTGTGAGCCTGGTCTGTGACCTTGCGGAATGGACCGACGCATCGCCGTCCGCATCGCCGGTTGCTCTTGTGCAGTCGCTCCTCGCCCAGCGCTACCGGAACCTTGAGCTGGTAGTCATCGCTGCCCAGGATCGCATCCCCACCGATCTTCACTTGGCCTTCGATCTTCATGAGGCTGGGACGGACGAGACCACTCTGATCTATCGCTCTGGGCGTGATGAACGATTGGTGTGCATCGTTCCGGTGAAGAATCCCGGCGAATCGATGACCGGCGAACCGAACGCTGTACCGCATCGATTGGCGAATGCGGTGAGGATTGCTTCCGGTGATCTCATCTGCCCGATCAGTACCGCCTGGGATCTGCGACCCTTGGCCATCGCCGAATTGGCGGCGCCATGGGTTCGCGCCCCTCAGCTGTCCGCCAGCTTCGGCATCGTGCATCCCCGCACCGGGAGAACTGGGCCCGGCCGTCTTGTGGCCATTCGAGCGGATCTCTTGGCAATCGCTGGGTTGGCGGAGAGCCGAACAGTTCTGGCCGGTCTCGGTCTTCTTGCATCCGGACAGCGGGGTTGCATCGTGGGAATGCTCGCCAGACGGGATCTCGAGCTGGCGGGCGGAATACCGGGCTCACTGGTTGATCCGAACACTTGGGGGGTGCTCGGGGCCGCCCTGGCCGAGCTGGGGCGCGACCGGCGGTCCCACGCAGCCGTAGAGGTGTTGGCTGCTCCACTGGGACGGGTTGCAGACTCTGGGCGCACATGGCCGCTTTCGCGACGCTCGCTGGTCCGAGATCGCGTCGCCGGTCTTCGCGGTAGGGGCCTGGTGCTGGCTGCTGGTCGTTTCACACCGGTTGCCTTCGGCGCTGCTGTTCTCGCAAGCTCCTTGGGATTGGCAACCGGCGCAGTCGCTGCCGACGTCGTTTGGGTTGCGGCTAGCGCGCCGATCCTGGCTATCACCGTTGTGGTGCTGAGCCTGATGATCGACGATCGAGCGCTTCGGCCTGTTGGACGCACCCGCCTCCGCTGCCTCCTGCTGGGGGGAGCGGTGAGTGCAGCCATCACGGGCGTGGTGGGCTCACCCCTGCGGTGGACGCCGCGCGAACTCCACTGATCCGATCGCTAGCGCACGAAGCAGCTTGGCAACCTCTTGACGTTCCACCACTACCGTGATGCCGTCCTGGGTGTGAGCGACAACGCGGGCTCTTTCTACGAGCGTTACAGCTCGAGCGCCGGTCTGTTCCGGGTTCACCCCAAAGATTTCGACCAGATCTCCTTGATCCACCGAGGGTGGAGCCAGTGGTAAGGGCAATGTAACCGCCCTGGTCTGTTCTTCGAGCCCGTCGCGGTCGCTGGACAGGACCAACCGAGTCAGGATTTGCCCATCGCCGATGGTTGCCGCCGCAAACGCTGGCTCATTGAGATGGCTGAGGGGTTCGGTCGGTAAAAGTGCCAACGGCAGCGACCGCAAGGTGCTGTTGTGGGTGCCGACAGCGTCACCGCGGCCGATCTCTTCTGTAGCCACGAGGACCGGTGTTACGACACCCCACGATGCTGCCTGCTCCCGGGCGGACTGCACAACGCTGGCCGTCACGATGGCCACACCGCCGGCGATGAGGCAGGCGACGACTTGGCGTCGGGAGATCGACGTCAGCCGAGTGCGAAGGTTTTCGGCGATAGTCCGGCCTCGCCCTACGTTGGCAGGGGGTCGCCGAAGGCGGTCGTCCATCGGACCCGAGACGGATCCTGGTGTGCTGGTTGCCATGTGCTGCTCTCGATGAGGAGATCGCCGCAGGGTTCAGTCGCTTTTGGTGGAAGCTTTCGTAGAGGACGTCTCTTTGGTGGTCTTCTTCTCCGGAGTGGTGCTGGAAGTAGAAGCGCTAGAGGATCCGTTCTTACCTGAGCCATTCTCGGCGCTCGAAGTTGACTTTGGGCTCTTCTTGGCCGAGTCGTTCTTGTAGAAGCCGGAGCCCTTGAACGAGATTCCTACCGGAGAGAAAACCTTCTTCACCTTGTGGGTGTGGTTGTCGCCTTTGATTTGCGTGAGCGTCTTGTCGTTCATCGACTGCTCCACTTCGAAGCGTTCGAGGCACTCAACACATTTGTATTCATAGACCGGCATCGACGGACCATGTTATCGGGCGTCGTACGCTGAAACGATGAGTAATCCTGTTCGCAAAGCGGTAATTCCGGCAGCGGGCTTCGGAACCCGGTTCTTGCCGTTCTCGAAATCTGTGCCAAAAGAGATGCTTCCCATCGTCGATACCCCGGTGATCCAATTCATCGTGGCCGAGGCGGTTGCGGCGGGAATGACAGACATCTTGATCATTACGAGCAGACACAAGAAGGTCATGGAGGATCATTTTGACCGATTCGGCGAGTTGGAGGCCGCCCTGGCGGACAAGGGCAAACAGGCCGAGTTCGACCAGATCGTAGATCTCACGAAGATGGCCAACATTCACTTCGTGCGCCAGGGCGAGGCGCGGGGACTCGGCCATGCCATCGGCATGGCGTCTGCCCATGTAGGAAACGAACCTTTTGCCGTACTGCTGGGGGATGACATCATGCATGAACGGGCCGGCGTTTTGAAGGGGATGGTGAAGGCGTACGAGGACCACGGGTCCGCAGTTGTGGCGTTGATGGAAGTGGACCCCGCCGAAATCGGGTCCTACGGATGCGCCTCCACAGAGGATTTCTCCGCCGAATGCCTCGTGAGGGTCACCGGTATGGTCGAGAAACCGGCCCCCGAGCTTGCCCCGTCCAACCTGGCGGTGATGGGCCGATACATTTTTACGCCCTCCATCTTTGCCGAAATTGAGCAAACGATGCCCGGCGTCGGCGGGGAGATTCAGATCACCGACGCAATGGTGGCCCTGCTCGCCAAGGAACAGCTGCTGGGTTATACGTTCAGCGACGGGCGCTTCGATACCGGGAAAAAGATTGACTATCTGCGGGCCGTGGTGGAACTAGCGCTCGAACGCCCAGACGTCGGTCCTGAGTTCGGCGCTTTCCTGGCTCAGATATGTCGGCGGGAGGGACTGGTATGACCCTTTTGCCGCTGGCGGAGGCCCAGGCTCGGGTGCTGGCACAAGTGAAGGCCCTGCCGCCGGTCGTCGTGCCGCTCAGCGAGGCGAGGGGTCTGGTGCTCGCGCAGGAAGTCGTCGCAAAAGAGAACATCCCGCCATTCGCCAATACCGGCATGGACGGCTTCGCAGTGAACGCCGCCGACACGGTCGGTGCCACAAGTTCAACTCCCGTCGCTCTCACCGTCGCCGGCACCATCGCCGCCGGGGCGGTCGCCGCCCGACCGTTGAAGCCTGGCGAAGCCATGCGGATCATGACGGGTGCGCCGCTGCCCGACGGCGCTGATGCCGTCATCATGGTCGAACTCACGTCACCGGATCCGTCGGGAGAGGATCGTATTGTGCTCTGCAACACCGAAGTCCATGTGGCCAATCACGTGCGTCCATCCGGTGATGATCTCTTGGCGGGCGAGCTGGTCTTCCGTCCCGGCGAGGTGCTCAGCCCCGCCCACATCGGCATGCTCGCCACGCTTGGCTACCACGATGTCAAAGTTATCCAGCGGCCGCGCGTCGGGGTATTTTCCACAGGCGACGAGCTCGTCACGGGCGCGGAACCCCTAGGTCCCGGTCAGATTCGCGACTCCAACCGGCCCCAGCTGTTGGCGTTGGTCGCCGAAGCCGGTTTGGAACCGATCGATCTCGGTTGGCTCCCGGATAACGAAGCAACGATCGAGGCCGCCTTGCGAGGGGCAGCAGACCGTTGTGATGCGTTGGTGACAAGCGGAGGGGTGAGCATGGGTGACTTCGACTTCGTCAAGGCCATCCTCCAGCGTCTCGGCGACATGAACTGGATGCAGATTGCGATCAAGCCGGCCAAACCGTTCGCCTTCGGAACGGTGCTCGGAACACCGATCTTCGGCCTTCCGGGAAATCCGGTGAGTTCGGCGGTGAGTTTCGAACTTCTCGCCCGACCAGCGCTTCTGGCAATGATGGGGCGACCCGACACCCAGCGCCGCCACGTTTGGGCGATGGCCGATGAACCCATGCCTCGGCGAGCCGATGGCAAGACCCATTTTGTTCGCGTGACGGTTTCTGAATCGATCGACGGCGCCCCCCGTATCCGGTCGGCAGGAAATCAGGGATCCCACCAACTCTCGGGCCTCGCCAACGCCAACGGTCTTGCTGCCATACCTGACGGCGACGGCCTCGCTACGGGTGACCGCGTAAACGTATTGTTGCTCTGAAGCTAGCTGCCGCGTTTGTATGTCCCGGATCTACCGCCGGTCTTCTCCCATAGAGCGATATCGGTTATCACCATGTTTTTGTCTGCCGACTTGCACATGTCATAAATGGTCAGCGCCGCCACCGAGCAAGCGGTCAGGGCCTCCATCTCCACGCCGGTTCGATCGACCGTGTCCACGGTGGCCTCCACTTCGATGTAGTTGTCGCCTAGCTCGAAGTTGATAACGATCGCCCCCACCATCAGCTGATGACACAACGGCAGGAGGTCAGGGGTCCGTTTGGCTGCCTGGATGCCGGCGATTCTCGCCACGGCCAGAACATCACCTTTCGCCACGGCGCCGCGGGCGATCAGACTTGTGGTTTCGGGGTCCATGTTGACTCGGCCCCGAGCGATCGCCCGCCGGTGGGTGGGTTCCTTGGGGGTGACGTCGACCATTCGGGCCCGGCCCAGCGGATCAAGATGGGTCAGTTCACGTTCAGTCATTGGCCAAAGATAGCGAGCGATCAGCCGCCCAGTTGGCTCATGGACTTGGACGGGCGGATGAAATGCACTTGATTGATCGAGTGCCCCGCCCACTTCTGCCGTACCTCGCCAGCCACGGCTGCCACGATTTCGGAGTCGGAGGCTCCACTTCGAAGGAGGGTTCGCAGATCCGTATGTCCCAGCGCAAAGAGGCAGTTGCGGAGTTGGCCGTCGGCGGTGAGACGAATCCGGTCACATGCCTCGCAGAACGGTTGCGTGACGCTGGCGATGACGCCGAACTCACCGCTTCCGTCGGCGTACGCGAATCTTTCGGCGGGGGAGGACCCCCGGGTGATCGGCGAGAAATCGAAGTGGGAGGCGGCCGTGGCCAAGATCTCTTTGGCGGTGATGACCCGCTCGTTGGACCATTCGCTTTGTGCGTCGAGTGGCATGAATTCGATGAACCGTACGATGACTCCCTTTTCCCGGCCGAAGTGGAGGAAGTCCAGGATCTCGTCGTGGTTGATGCCCCGCATCGGTACGACATTGAGCTTCACCGGGTCGAATCCGGCGTCGACGGCCGCATCGATGCCCTCCAGTACTCGAGCAAGCTCGTTGCGCTTGGTCAGCTGATAGAACCGGTCTTCGTGCAAGGTGTCGATGCTGATATTGAGGCGGGTGAGGCCAGCAGCTCGTAAGTCGTTGGCAATAAGCGCCAAGGTTGCGCCATTGGTGGTCATCGAGAGCTCCACACCAAGCTTGGCCAGACGTTCTACGAGGATGGTGAGCCGGGCCCGCACGGTGGGCTCGCCGCCGGTGAGCCGAATGGTTTTGACGCCCGCCTCGTTGACCAAGATCCTTGCGATGCGCTCGATCTCTTCGTAGGACAGGATGCCTTCGCGTTTTACCCACTCCATCCCCTCTTCAGGCATGCAATAGGCGCACCGGAAGTTGCAGCGGTCGGTGACAGAGATCCGCAGATCGGTGTGAACCCGTCCGAACGTGTCAATCAGCGATTGAGTCATCGCTGACAGCGTACCTATTGGCGGCTCCTCCGCGGAAGCGGGGTTCGCTTCGAGATTGCCGCCGAAAGTGGTCGAAAGTGGCGGAGTGCCAACCTCGGAGGCAAACCTTCGACTAATAATGGGCAGTAGTACCCGTCAGACCGCGTTTCACTGCGCCCCGTTCACCGAAAGTGCGTCCACCCAATGCCCCTGCCCCCCTGGCAAATGATAATCGTCACCGGCGTCGTCGGTCTCTGGATGGCCTGGCTGGTCGTGCCGTTTCTGCGCTCGCTCCGAGCCCAAGAGCACGATTCGATCGGGTCCTTCCGCCAGCAGCTCAACGCCATGGGGAAAGCGCCCGAGGAAGTGCTCGTTGAGCGCAGCAGCGGGGGTCACCTGGCCACGTCGCCGTCGAAGTGGCGATCCCAGTCCGTTCATGCGCGTCGCCGTCAGATCTTTGGTGCCCTGGTGATCTCGGCCGTGGTGTCGTTGGTTCTGGCGGTAATCATGGGTGGTCTTCTTGTGGGACTCCATCTCACGATGGACGTCATGCTGGCCACCTTCGTCACGTTCGCCAACCGGTCCGGAGCTCGAGAAATCGACCGCCGGGAAACAGTGGTGTATCTCGACGAGTACGGCGTTGAGTACGAAGACTCCCCCTACGACGAGTTCGCCGAAATCGACGACGAACTTCTGGTCAACTACGGCTAAGCTTTCTGTTCCTCACCTGAGAAGGAGGGGGTGTAGCTCAGTTGGCTAGAGCGCCTCGGTCGCATCGAGGAGGCCAGGGGTTCGAATCCCCTCACCTCCACATCTCGCCTGTGCGTGGTGTATGCCCCCGCTGTATGTTCAAGCAGCCCGCGTGAAGAGGATTAAAAGGCTGGTTTAGGAGGTCCTTTTTCTCTCCGATATGAGAGAGTGGCCTCCAACAAGAAGCGATTCGTCCCGGGCGTCCGGGTAGTTTTTGCCGCTGCTGTTCTGGTGCCGCTGCTTGGCCTCGGTTGGTTGGCCAGCTCTGATGTACAAGCGGCCAACGATCTGGTGGGGCGGACCGTGCAGATCGATCAGCTCACCGCCCGAGTTGCAGACTCGCTGCACGCAGAAGCGCTGCTGGCCGAGGAGTCGTATTGGGCTCAAGCCCGGGTGTCCATCGGCGAGTTCGGCATCTCCAGTGAGCTCATACGTGGTATCAGCGGGTTTGACGTCGTCGCCAATTCTCTCGATGCTCAGCGCCGCGTCGACAGCGCTCTCGCCGACGGCGAGTTCTCGGCGGAGCTGGTCGACCAGCTCCAGCAAGCGAGGCTGCAAGCCGAGCCGTCGGGGGAGCCTCCCAGGGTTACCAAGGGCTACAGCGTTGTCGCTCGGTTGCTCAGCGAGTCCGTTGCCGCCGACCTCGGCGAGATCCGTTCCCTGGCCCGAGCGATCCCTGACGCCGGCAAGTTGACCAACACCGTGGAGCTATTGGAGCTCTCGGTGGATCTGCGCTCGTCTGTGTCTCAAATGACCCAATCCTATTTCTCGGTCAATTTCCCGACCGGCGATGGAGCCCGCCTTGACACTGAGCAGCTGCTTCGGTCTCATCTCGAATACGACGGGAACGTGCAAGTCCTTTCCCGATCGCTGCGCGAGAACGGAGGGCCTTCGGAGCTGTGGGTGGAGATCGAGGCCGATCCAGACGTGATCGCCTTTTTCGGTCGCGTCGAAGACCTCACTGCACCGTATTTCTTCTCTGGACCGGCTCGGCCGGTCGGTGGCGTTTCCCTACCGGCTGGAGATGATTCGTCTACCAACGCGTTCGCCGGTTCGTTGGACGCGGTCAGCCGGCACGTCGAGTTCGTGGACGCAGTATCAGAAGACGTTCGGTCACAGTCCGGGGTGGTGCGGTCGAACGCCGAGCGGGCTCGGAACTGGCGGCTTCTCCTCGTGGTTGGCTTGGGGGCCTTGGCCTCGCTCGCGGTTGTAGGCGCCAGTCTTTGGATGGTGGTTCCGCTCCGTCGGATGGCCGTCGTCGTAGCCCAGTTGCGTGAGGGGCGCTATACCGGTCGTGTTCGTGAAGCCGGGCCCGCCGAGGTGCGGGCGGCGGCGCGGGCGCTCAACGAGGCTGTGGAGAGCATGGGCGTGGCAGAGCGCATGGCCACGGCGCTCGCCAGACGAGATCTTGACAGTCCGGCCTTCGCGGTGGAGACGTCCGGCCGCCTGGGTGCCTCACTTCGAGACGCAGTTTCGGCGCTGGCTTCTTCGATTGCTGACCGGGAGGAGTTCCGGGAACGGCTGGCCTACGAGGCGGCCCATGACGGGCTCACGGGGATTGCCAATCGCGCCAACACGATAAAGCAACTTGGTCAGGCGCTGGGACGCTTCGATCGGGGCGATCAAGAGCTTGCTGTCATGTTCATCGACGTTGACGGTTTCAAGCGGGTGAACGACGTTCACGGCCATGCGGTCGGAGACGTAGTCCTGCGGACGGTGGCGGAGAGAATCTCGGCAGCTATGCGCCTGGGAGACCACGTGGGCCGCCTCGGCGGTGACGAGTTCGTGGTGATCGCCGAGCCGATCGTCGACCTTGACACAGCGATGGGATTGGCCAACCGCGTTCTCCAAGCGCTCTGCCAACCGTTCACGGCAAACGGCGTCTCTCTGACGATTAGCGTCAGCATCGGTGTCACGTTTGCCACGGTCAGCTCCACACCCGAGGAACTCCTTCGCGATGCCGACCTCGCCCTCTACGAGGCCAAGGAACAGGGTCGGGCTCGTGTGGCCTTCTGCGACGAGGCGCTGAAGAACCGCAAGGAATCCAGGCTGACCACGGAAAAGGCTCTCAAACGGGCCATCGCCGACGACGAGCTGGAATTCCACTTCCAACCGATTCTCAATGCCGAAACTGGCCAGCTCGCCTCGGTCGAAGCGCTGCTGCGGTGGCGCCTGCCCAACGGGGCGTATTGCCCGCCTGCGGAGTTCATCCCAACGGCCGAACGCAGCGACCTCATTCTGGCCGTCGACAAGTGGGTGCTGCGCGAAGTGGCCCAGCAACTTCAGGAGTGGTCCACCGTTCCCACGCTCAGCGCGCTGGGCATCTCGGTGAACGTGTCCGCTCGCCATCTCTCTGAACCCATGCTGGCCGAGACAGTTCTGCGGCCGCTGCGGGAACTCTCGGTCGATCCTCAACGGCTCACGATCGAGGTAACCGAAACAGCGTTTCTCGATGACCTCGATCTGGCATCCGCCACGCTCCGAACCCTCCGTGACGCTGGGGTACGGATCGCAATCGATGACTTCGGCACCGGCTACGCCTCTCTCGCCCACCTGAGACGCCTTCCGGTGGATATTCTCAAGATCGACCACAGCTTCGTTGACGGCCTCGGTCGTGCTGATGACCGAACCCTCGTGCAGTTGACCATTGAGACCGGTCACCTCCTGGGCGCTTTCATCATCGCCGAGGGGGTGGAGACCGCCGAGCAGGCCCGCCAACTACTGGAAATGGGCACCGACTTCCTCCAAGGTTACGGCCTTGGCAAACCCATGCCGGCCACGGAGTTCGTGGAATGGGTGGAGCGTCGGCAGTCGCAACGATCAGGCGTCTGAGACCCAGGAGATCCTCGCCCCCGCAGAGGGTGTTGCGGCGGTCCACCACGTATCGACGTTGGGTTGAGCTCCGGGCTCGGCGAAGGCCACAATTGATCCACCGAATCCTCCGCCCGTGAGGCGAGCTGCCCGGATGCCCGGCTGTGCCATGAGGTGGGCGACCAGCGCCTCCACAGTTGCTGTTGAGGCGCCAAAATTGTCGGCGTAGCTTCGATGACCTTCCGTCAGGATTTCGGCTGCCAGATCCAGATCCGAGGCTTCGAAGGCGGCCGCCATTTCTCGAACCCGTCCATTGTCGCCAACTACATGACTGGCGATCCGTCGAACCATCGGGTCTTCGAGACCGGCGACGTCGCTCAGCGTGGCGAGGCGGAGCGGACCAATATGCTGTTGCGCGGCGTAGCAAGCTTCACGACGATCGCTGTACTCGGAACCAACGAGCTCCCGCTCTTGCCCCGAGTGGACGATGAGAATCTGGAGTCCCTCGGGCACGACAACCGGTGTGATGGCAAGGTCATGACAATCGATCATCAGCGCAGATCCGGCCACCCCGCACAACGAGGCCAGCTGGTCCATGATGCCCGTCTCCACGCCGGTGGCGTCCTGCTCGGCCGCCTTGACCACCTTGGCGAGTTCCACGCGGTCGAGATCGTCGGGCCGATCCGGCGCAGTGGTGAGGGGGAGCGCGGTTGCACATGACAGTGCGGTGCTGGTGGACAGGCCGGTGCCACCGGCGGGGAGCGAACTGGAGATCTCTATATCGAGCCCGGTCGATCCCGGGACCCGATTGATCACCGCGGCAAGGAACCGCCCCCAAGAGGGGGTAACTGCGGCGAGATCATCAACCGGTAGCGAAAGATCAACCCGCTCGGTCTGATTGTTGGATTTGGCTCGGAGCACGCCCGGGGTGACACGCCCGGTGATTGTGATTCCGAGGTCCAACGCCATCGGGAACACGAGACCACCGGTGTAATCGGTGTGTTCGCCGATCAGGTTCACCCGGCCGGGTGCAAACGAGCGAAACGAATGGCTCATGGGAAGAACTGCTTGGCGGTATCCCAGATCTCATCGTTCACGTATTTCAAATCGGCCACAGCGTCCGAGATCGGAACCCGGACCACCTTGTTGGCCTGCAGAGCGACCATCTGGCCGAATGCCCCGTCGTGCACAGCGTCGATAGCGGCAACTCCGAACCAGGTGGAGAGCACACGGTCGAATGCGGTTGGTGAGCCGCCCCGTTGGACGTGGCCCAGGATGGTGACTCGCGTCTCGTAGCCGGTCCGGGCCTCGATCTCACGCGTGACCAGGTTTCCGATCCCACCCAGGCGGATGTGGCCGTACTCGTCGTATTCGTCCGGCGGGATCTCCATGGTCCCCGCTTTTGGCTTGGCGCCCTCGGCAACGACCACGATCGAGGCGTAGCGGCCTCTCTCGTGGCGGCGCCGCAACGCGTTGCACACCTCTTCGATGTCGAAGGGTTTCTCTGGAATAAGCGTGATGGTGGCACCGCCGGCCAATCCGGCCCATGCTGCAATATGACCCACGTGACGACCCATAACCTCCACCACCATGATGCGGTTGTGGCTCTCGGCGGTGGTGTGGAGTCGGTCGATCGCCTCGGTGGCGATGGCAACAGCAGTGTCGAAACCGAAAGTTCGTTCGGTGATCCCGATGTCGTTGTCGATGGTCTTGGGAATTCCTACTACGGGGATGCCCACCCGGAAGAGTTCCGCTGAGCAGGAAAGCGTGCCCTCGCCTCCGATTGCGATGATGGCATCGAGTCCGAGCTTCTCCACGGTGTTCTTCACTCGGTCGACGCCGTCGGGGTACATGTACGGATTGATACGGCTGGTTCCGATGACGGTGCCGCCACGCGACAGAGTCCCTCGCATGTAATTGACGGACAGCTCGGTGTACTCGCCGGCCATGACACCCCGCCACCCGTCCTGGAATCCCAATAGCGAGTCGCCGTATTCCCGTTCCCCCTTGCGCACGATGCCTCGAATGACCGCATTCAAACCCGGACAGTCACCACCACCGGTCAGGATCCCAACGTTCACCCCCTCAATCTATTCGCCAGCCATCCCAACCCTGCGCACGCTTGGGACTATTGGTCCTCCGCCGGTGCCTCGTCGTCGGAATTCACCGTTTCGTCCTGTTGCTGTGACGCGGCAACCTCGTTCACGTCGGTTGCGAGGCAATCGTTGTAGTTCTCGCGTCGAGCGAACTCGCTCTCGATCGACTCGGCGTTTGCCCCTGCGAGCTGGATTGGACCCCGGGAGTCTCGCAGCTGAACGGCGTTGACCCCCTCGAACTGGGTCAGTGTGCAAACCAGAACCTGCGCGGGAAGGCGATTGCTGGAATCGCGAAGTTGAGCTTCGTCGGAGACCGTGATGACCACAAGTCCCGCAGTGGGGGCCGATACCACCGGGTTGAGCGACTCGGAGAACCTCGCTCGCATTGGCGCCAGAGCAAGCTCGGCTTCGGTAGGCCCAGCGCTGAGAGCGTTGATCGCTTCTTGGAGCTGGGGAGGTTGTTCTCGATTCCGCTCAACCGAGATCAGTGACTCGTCAGCTTCGGAGATGAAGTACAGCGTGAGTGTGAAGGGTCCTTCGGGCTCGACTACCGGTGGCACGGTAGCGAGCGAAGTCCCGGTGAGTTCATAAGGCACGTCCTGGATCACAACTGCTGCGTTCCCGCCCACGGTGGTGCAGCCGAGAACGCCGTATGCGGCGGCCAGGATGAATGAGATTGGGCGACGGAGGGTTCGATTCATATGGCCAGCTCCTCAACGGCAATGGCATAGTCGGGGCTTACGCCGGGAAGCTCGAGCACGAACCGAGCCCCGGTTCCCGTGGGTGTTGATCCGTCCACCCAGATCCGGCCTCCGTGCAGGCGGACATGTTCTGCTACGAGCGAAAGGCCGAGCCCGACCCCCTTGGCTACGTCACGACGGCCGGCATCGCCCCCGGCTCGCGAGAAACGATCGAAGATCCGAAGTCGGTCGGACGGGGCGACCCCGGGACCGTCGTCGACCACTGCGATCCGGAGCCGATTATTGTGACGCGAGACGTGAATCTCGGTTGCCCCGCCGGCGTACTTGCGGGCATTGTCGAGCAGATTGGCGATGACCTGATGCAACCGTCGCTTGTCAGCCTCCACCAGGAACGGGTCATCGTCCTCGGTGATGATTTGGATCGTCGGGACACGGCTCTGCGCAACCACTCGCTGGAGGAACTCCACAACGTCGAATAGGTCGGTATCCAGCTGGATGGCCCCGGCGTCGAGCCGGGAGATCTCCAGCAAATCCTCGACGAGTCGCTGGAAGCGCTGAATGTCTTTTGACAGGAGATCGGTAGCGCGTTGGGCCGCTTCAGGTAACTCCGGTCGACGGTGTTCGAGAACGTCAACCGATGCAGCCAGCGTCATGAGCGGCGATCGGAGTTCGTGCGACACGTCGGAGGCAAAACGCTCGTCCCGTTCGATCCTGGCTTTGAGAGCTCCGACCATGTCGTTGAACGAGGCGGAGAGCTTCGCAAGATCGGGATCCGATGGGGCATCGAGACGGGTGTCGAAGTCGCCAGCGGAGATAGCTTCGGCGGCTTCGGCTGCCTTGGTGATCGGTTGAAGGATTCTACGGGCAAAGTAGAAGCCGAGGCCGGCTCCGAGGATCGTGGCAACGGCTGAGGCACCGATCAAAATTCTGCGCAAAGTGGCCAACGTCGCCTCGGTTGCGGTTAGTGGAAGTATCTCGTAGTACTTGGCGTCGATCTCGGCGATCCAAACTCCGCTGGCGAATTGGGACCCTTCGGGCGTCTCGAAGCGCTTACTTCCCGCATCGCCGCGGATGATCAGCTCGCGCAGGTCAATGGGGATGTTCTGTTCCACCAACCCCGAGAGGGAGCGGGGTTGATTGTCCTTCACGAGTAGCAGGACACGGGCGTTATTCGCTCGAGGGAGTTCCTCCAGGATGTTGGACACCGGGTCAACAGCCTCGGCGTCGGTAGCGGCAGCCTCGGGTTCAGGTAGATTCTGAAGACCATTCCGGAGACGCTCGGCGTTGTTGAACATCTGAGAAACGGCGAGGTTCTCCGTGTCGGCGAGAAGTCGCTGCTGAGCGAGCACGAAGGTGCTGACCGCCATGCCGGTGGAGAGCAAGAGAGCTCCGAGTGCATAGGAAATCGAGACGCGGGCCCGTAGACCGAAGGCCCGCCAGACCGGGAACGGGCCCCGGCGGCGGTGCTCAGGGCTGAAGCTTGTAGCCAAGGCCCCGAGCCGTCACGACGTAGCGGGGGCTGGCAGGATCAGGCTCCACTTTGGTGCGCAAGCGACGAATGTGTACATCCACGAGGCGCCCGTCTCCGAAATAGTCATAGCCCCACACCCGTTCCAGGAGCACCTCTCGACTGAAGACCTTGCCCGGCTGGGAGGCCAACTCGCACAACAGCTTGAATTCCGTTTTGGTGAGATGGACCTCCGCCTCGTCCTGAGTAACCATTCCCTCCTCCGGGCTGATCTCGAGATCGCCGACCTTCACACGCTGCATGTTGCCCTGCTCGGCATTTCGACTCCGTCGCAGCATGGCCCGGATTCGGGCCGAGAGCTCCTTAGGTGCGAACGGCTTGGTCATGTAGTCGTCGGCGCCTGCTTCGAGGCCGGCAACGACGTCGTGGGTGTCGGCGCGTGCGGTCACCATGATGATGGGTACGTCGCTTTCGCGGCGTAACTGTCGGCATACCTCGAATCCATCCATCCCGGGGAGGTTGATGTCGATCAGGACAACGTCAGGCGGTGTTGCCATAAATGAGTCCATGGCCGCCTCGCCGGTCCCCGCCTCGGTGACGGTCCAGCCCTCCTCCTCCAACGCCAGTTTCACCGCTTGGCGGATCCGCTCGTCGTCTTCCACGGTCAGAATGTGTGTGCCCACAGCGTCCTATGGTGCCTCAAAAAGCGACAGAATTGTGGACAGGACGCATTCGGCGTGCAATTGGTCTAGGGATTCAGAGGCGCGCCGGTCGCCGCAAGTGCTTGTTCCAGCGGACCGAACACACTGGGTGTAGCGGCAAGGAGAAGTCGTCGTTCGTGCGAATCAGGCGTCAAGAATGCAACTCTGGCCCCCGCTTCGGCGGCGATGATCCAGCCCGCTGCCAGGTCCCACTGGTTCAAGCCAGCCTCGTAGTACGCATCGCACGAACCTTCGGCGACGAGGCACAAATCCTTGGCAGCGCTGCCCAGACGTCGAATGTCTCGCACTTGGGGGATGAGGTCCACCAAGATCTGAGCCTGCCGTTTCCGCTGGTGCGCCTGGTACGAAAACCCGGTGGCCACCAGGGCGCTGCTGAGCTGTGTGACCTGATCCCTCGCCGTGATTGGTTTGCCGTTCCTTTGAGCCCCACCGCCGCGATAGGCGGAGTACATCAGATCGGCCACCGGATCGAAGACCGCTCCCGCCGCAATCCCTTCGCGGTCGGAGACCGCAATGCTCACGACCCATCCTGGTAGTCCGTAGTAGAAGTTGGTGGTTCCATCGATCGGATCAAGGAACCAGGTGAGACCCGATGTCCCCGATTTGGCAGCACCTTCTTCGCCCACGATGGCGTCATTCGGGCGAACGGTGTGGAGGCGATCGCTGATCAGCTGTTCGGCGGCCCGATCGGCCGCCGTGACGATGTCGACCGTGCTGGATTTGGTGTCTACATCGTGGAGGGCGTCGCTTCGCTGGGCGAGTGCCAGCGCTCCGGCGGCGGCAGCCATCTCCCTGCTCAGTTTCGCTAGTTCTGCGAGGTTCTCCACCAGCTCAGCTTCCTTTCCGCGGGTCTTCGGGGTGCTGCACGGCACGCCATTCGTTCATCGCTCGCAACGTCAGCTGGGCGACGATGCCAACACCGCTGGCTCCGCCGACGGCAAAGACCACTGCGGCGAGTGCCGCTAGCCACGGCTGAGCGCCCAGCAGGTCGGCCGTGCCGTAGCCGATCATGCCGCCCAGCAGTCCACCCACCACAATTCCGGCGAAAGCTAACCAGCGCGCCTGGGTTGGTGGTTCTGCCGGCAGCGGTTTGGGGGCAACGAAATCCTGGAACGGAAGCACGGACTCGTGGGGGCGGCTCCGGGAAAGCGAGGATCCGTTCGTCGCCGACTCATCATCCGGCCGGGGGTCACTCAAGCGGGAAGATCAGTCTTCGGTCTGGCTTGTCGGCTCATCGAGACTGTTTGCCCGGATCGCCGACGTCACCTGCTGCATGCCCGCTCGTCCCATCATTCTGAAGTTGCGCTCTAGCCCCAACCCGCTGACGAGCATGAGTACGAATCCGGCGAAGGCCAAGAGGAAATGAATCTGAAGCGTTGCGAGCATCACGATGAGCCCAATCCCCAGACCGGCGACAGACCAGCGAATGGAGGAAAGGGCGTGACCATAGACCGTGGTTTCACCGACCTCACGAACAAGCTCGGGGTCGGTCTGGTGTAGATGGCGCTCGATCTCGTCGAGGATGTTCTGTTCATTATCTGATAGCGGCATAGCCCAACAACACCTCTCCAAACCCGTGTGACACATTAGTCTCGCGCGATATTCTCCAATCGGCAACGCGGGCGGATTCATTACCCTGTGAAAACTGCGGAGCGTAGACAATCATGTAGCTCATTGTTCAACGCGTTCGGAGACGCACGGTGGGTCTCACCAGGCGGCGCGGATCTGCCTCTTGCCACCAGCGACGAACGGGGGACTGGTCGGCGTGGAGCTCGTCAAATATCGCTTCGGCATGGGTTTTTGCAGTTGCGGCGGCATCGGCCGTCACCTGGTCTGGTGCATACCGAGCCGTTGTGGCGAGCACGCCGAATGCTTGCATGGGAAGCGAACGGAAGGGATAACGATCGGCGAGTCGGTCACAGAACGTGGCGCGAGTTTCTGAAGGTAATCTGAGAATTCCGTACTGGCGTTCGATCGCCTCGGTCACGTCGGCCCATGCGCTGTTGACTTGGTCCGCAGGGGTCCCGGCGGCCAGCCACCGACGTTGTCGCCGGAGCCGTTGAATCATTGGGAGACCTACGACGAAACCGATAGCGGCGAGAGCGACGGCGATCCATCGCAGGGGCAGGTTGACCCCGGAGCTGACCCCGCCTCCAACGCCTTCGCCGCCTGCGGCCAGGTCCGGATCCTGGAAGGGTCGCTCCGGCACTGAAGAAGCACCCAGCCCGGTAGGGGGTGCGGTGGTAGTTGTGGCTGCGAATGGATTATCTGGTTGGCTCTCGGAATCCTGCGCCGCCGGAAGGTTCGCATAGCCGGTGGCTGCCGGCGAGCCTCGCTGCGGTGTTGGCTCGAATGCGACCCACCCCAGGTCAGCGAAGTAGACCTCAGGCCACGCGTGAGTATGGCGACCGGTGATCTGATACACGCCAGGCTGGCCAGGGACGGGGTCTCCCCAGGTGAACCCCACCGCAACCCGAGAAGGAATGTTCAAGGCGCGGGCCATCAGCGCGAACGTCCCAGAGAACTGCTGACAGAAGCCGCGCCGCTCGTTCAGAAACTGCTCTATGGGATCCCCAATGGCGACCCCCAGGTCCAACGAGTAGTCGAAGCCCTGGAAGTAATCTTGGAGCAGGATGAGTCGGTCGTAGTCCGTAGCGCCTCCTGCGGTGACACTGGTGGCGAGTTCGGCCAGCAGCGGCGTGACGTCCGTAGGGATCGAGAGGTACCGTGCCGCGATATCCGGCGGTGCCTCGGTGGAGGCGTTGCGCAGCTCTTCGCTGGTGTAGAGGGGAACAACCGATTCAAGTTCGTAGGTGAGCTCTGACACCGAGCTGACCGAGCCGTCAGTGATGAGAGATCCGGTCTCCGCGATCCACGAGAACTGCACGTCTGAGGCGATGATGTTGGCCGGGGCGTAGGCGGCAGGGGCCCAGTCGCCACTCAGGGCTTGGATCTCGAATTGTTGGTTCACCACCTGGGTTGAGCCGCTGGTCGGTCGCTGGCCGGGCAGCGTGCCGCCTCGCTCATCCACCGCGTTTTGGCCCCGAGACACCCAGTCGCCGCCTTCGAAGGTGTCGAGCCCAGCGAGCCGGTAATAACTGGGGCGTTCAGTAGTCACTTTGAAGAGATCCACATCGCGCTGTTCAACAAGGCGGTCCCCGATGCTCACGAAGGGGCTCACTACCACTCGGGTGGGGTCACCGCTGTTGCGCCAATCGAACAGTTCCTCATTTCCTGCTCCGGGGAGTAGGGGCCCGGCTACGAGCCCGGCGGCCACCGCAACTGCGCTGAATGCTGCTGCTCCGCCCGCGATGCGGGTGGGGCCGCGGTGCCGGTCGGCGGTGAGCCAGAGTAGTTGTCGTTCTTTGGCCAGTCGATTGGCGACAGTCCAGAGGATGACGGCGCTGGCGAAGATCGCCGTACTGATGATCTGGTAGCGTCCTGACCCGGTAACAGCGGTAAACACAAAAAGCAGCCCGGCCGGCAAGACGGGTTCGAATGCGAGGCGGAGGCGCAGCGCCGCCCAGTCGACAATGAAGGCCGCCAACCACGCTCCGGCCGCAGCGGCGGCAACAAAACCGTCGATGGCTTCCACCGGGGTTCGCTGGGTCCGAAAGACCTCCAGCGACGTTGTGGCGATCGTCTCCAGCGCAGCTCGGGTCTCTTCGGTGGGCACCAGCACGAATCGTGTTGTGCCCGGCGCAAGCGCATTCAGGAGAACGGCCAGTAATGCCAGCAGCGACAAGGGGGCGGCGAGGATGAGTGGAACTCCGATCCGTCGGAGGATCAGAGCGAGTAGCGACGATGCGGCACCAGCGAGGGCGATGAGGAAGAAGTCGCTCGGGGCTTCGAAGATTCGAATGAACCCGACCGCCGCGGCGGGTACCAACAAAAGGGCCGCCACTTCGGTCAACAACGGATTCTGAGTTCGCCGAGCTGTTTTCACCGAGCGAGCGTCGCTCATGCTGGTACCTCCCGATGCCCCCGAGCGCTGGTTTCGATCAAAGCTACCGAACCGCTGAACACGGCATGCCATTCCTTAAGAGGGTCGTGGATGCCGTCGTGCCGGACGTGGCCACGGATCCCGGTGATCGGGGACGGTTCACAGGTGATGGTGGCGACGCGTTCGAATCGTCGACGAAGGCCCACAAGTGCCGCAGGCAGGCGTTCTTCTGGTGCCCCCGTGACCAAGATCAACGTGCCGCCCCGGCTCTTTCGGCCTAGGTCCCGAAGGTTGAGAAGCAGCGACGATTGTGCCGGATTCTCCGCCGGGGTCGTGGACCAACGGAGGGTGGCGAACTGGTCATCGATGACGTCGAGCTCATGGGGGGTCTGCACTTCGGTAACCAGTGTGGGCTCGGTAGTCACCAGGCGAAGACTGTCTTCGCTGGTCCACCCGGCGATGAGGGCGCTCAGCGCGGCCGACACGGCTCGCTCGAATCCTTCGACGCTATAGACCGAAGCTCGCTTGTCGAACAGGACGATGGTGCGCCCCGTACGGGGCCGCTCATCGGTCCGGACCATGAGCTCGTCGGTTCGGGCCGTGGCCCTCCAATTAACTCGGCGAAGCTCATCACCCACCACGTAGGGGCGAAGGGCGAAGAACTCATCGCCACCGCTCCGCAGGGATCGATCGTTGCTCAGCTCACCAACTTGTTCATGGCCCGTTCGGCCGCTCAGTGAAACGAAGGGCAGGAGGTTGGTGTGGACCAACAGCTGCGTGGCGGCTGAGGCCCGGACGCGAGATCGGGTGAGCGCCAAGGGATCGCCGAAGGCCAGATCCAGGGGGCCAACCTCGAGGAGGCCCCGAGTCCGGGTAGGGAGCTGGTAGGCCACGACAGAGTGCCCACGACCTCGGATTCCTGCCAGTGAGACCTTTGCGCCGCTGCTACCGCTCACGTGATCCGTCACCCGCAGAACCGGCGTGGACCGTCGGGACGCATTGCGGATCTCCAGATCAATTCGCGCCGGCTGACCGGCCCGCAGTTTGGTGGGAGAGGCGCGGCGGCTGATTTCGAGATCGAGCTGCACCGAGGCGGTGTACAAGACGGCGGAGATAACCGCCAAGCCGGTCATAGCCGCCAACAGATACATCTCCAAGGTGCCGAGCGCTCGACCCACCAGTGCCATTGCGAGGCCAGCGGCGATGAGGGCGAAGCTGGCTCTCGTGGGACGCATCACATGCGATCGTAGGGGACCGGTACCGAGTCGAGTACGTCGGCCACCACTCGGTCGGTGTTGGTGCCTTGCAGTTCAGCCTCGGGCCGAAGCATCAGCCGGTGGCTGATGACCGAATTGGCAACGGCTTTGATGTCGTCGTCAACAACGTAGGCGCGTTGGGACGCCAAGGCATGGGCCCGGCTGACCTGCTGAAGGCTGAGCGTTGCCCGCGGTGACATACCTAGCTCGAGCGAGGGATGGTTCCGGGTGGCCTCGGCGAGGTCGACCAGGTAGCCCCGTAGCTCGGGTGCGATGGTTACTTTCTTCACCATGTTGATCATGGTGACCAGGTCTTCCGCGGTAGTCACGGGAGTAAGCGCATCCACCAGATGCCGTTGCTCGTGGGTTTGCAAGATCGACAGTTCATCGGTTCGTCGGGGGTAGCCCACCGAGATTCTCATCAAGAAGCGGTCCAGCTGACTTTCGGGCAAGGGATAGGTTCCCTCCGATTCCACAGGATTCTGCGTAGCGACCACCATGAACGGCTCGGGGAGTTGGTAGGTATGCCCGTCTACGGTGACCTGCTCTTCGGCCATGGCCTCCAAGAGTGCCGACTGGGTCTTCGGGGACGACCGGTTGATCTCATCGGCGAGAACGATGTTGTTGAAGATCGGTCCCTTTCGGAACTCGAATGTAGCGCTGTCGCGCTTCCAGATGCTCAGCCCGGTGACGTCGGCGGGTAGCAGGTCTGCGGTGAACTGGATACGGCCCCAGTCAGCGTCGATCGATTGAGCGAGCGCTTTGGCCACGGTGGTCTTGCCGACCCCGGGAACGTCTTCGACGAGTAGGTGGCCCTGTGCCAGGAGGCAGAGGAGGGCTTGCCGAACAACGACGGGTTTGCCGCGAACGACGGTCTCCATGTTGTGGGCGATCGCATCGAACGCTGTAACGAACTGGGAGATTGCGCTGGGGCCCAGTCCGCCCGACCCAGAACTTGGCCCAGGAGGATGAAATGCGTCTGTATCTGATGAAGATGTGGTGGTCATTCGTTCCTTTGCCGTCAGCCCCCAGCCCTCCGAGGGTAGCGGAGAGAGTAACTTGAGGGCTATGGCACCGGAGGTCGGACCGTTGGAGCGCTGCGTCCTAGCGCTGGATGTAGGGGGAACCAAAATCGCCGCGGGGCAGGTGACCCGGCAGGGCCGGATTCTTCGTCGCAGCATTGTTGCCAACCCGCGGCCGACCGATGGCGACGAGTTGTTCGCCGCGGTGGTTGACCTCTTGGCAGAATTCGCTCCGTTCGATGATTACCTCGGGCTTGGCGTCGGCTGTGTTGGCCCCATGACGCTCGGGGGCACGCACGTTTCGCCGATCAATATCCCCGCGTGGCGGCAATTCCCGCTCCAACAACGGTTGAGGGAGTATTGCCAGCTTCCGCTGGCCATCGACAATGACGCCAAAGCGCTGGCGCTGGCCGAGGGCTGGGTTGGCGCCGCCGTTGGCTACCCGAGCTACATCGCCATGGTGGTGAGCACTGGCGTTGGCGGGGGCATCGTTCTCAACGGCAGATTGCTCGAGGGCGACGCTGGCAACGCCGGTCATATCGGACATGTGATGGTCTGTCCGGATTCACTTGTTGCTCCGCCCCAACATGTCCCTGGAATGCTGGAGTCGGAGGCGTCGGGCACCGGGATTCAGCTGCGGATCGGCGCTCCGGCAGTCGATGCCTCGACCGCAGACATTCGCCGAACCGGCATGATGGTGGGCCGAGCGGTCGCCTCCGTAGCAAATCTTCTCGACTTGCGGTTGGCCGTAGTGGCCGGATCGGTCGCACTGGGTTACGGCGAGCCGTTCTTCTCCTCTGCCCAGGCCGAAATGGATCGACTCTGCGTGCTCGATCACAGCCGGGGAGCCCGGATCCGGCCGGCCGGCCTCGGTGCGGATGGTCCACTTATTGGCGCCGCCGCCGTGGTTCTACGGCATCTCGGCCTCTTACCTCGCTCGTTCTGATTTCTGGAACTTCTTTGGAACCGACAGACGAGCTGGTGACTTAGTGCAGCGTGGTCTCAACAATGATTCCAAATAGCCCCATGACCGAAACGCCGGGAGAACTGAGCTTCGAGGATTTCTGTCGAAGGGAGTACTCCTCAATCCGGACCGCCCTGGGCTGGTCTCTGGGCAATTACGAGCTCGCTGCGGATGCGACGGACGAAGCCTTTGCCCGAGCGCTGGAACGGTGGGATCGAGTCGGCTCGATGGACAATCCCTCCGGCTGGGTCTACCGAGTTGGGCAGAACTGGGCGCAGCGACGACGGTGGCGGACCAAGCGGGAGTCTGATCTTCACCGTCAGACGCGGCCGCAAGCGGTTCACCGTGACTACTACCCCGATCCCGATCTCGCCACTGCCTTGGTATCGCTACCGATGAAGCAGCGGTCCGTTGTGGTGCTGCGGCATCTTCTGGGGTATTCCGAACGCGAGACCGCCGAGATCCTGGGGATCTCCACCGGGACCGTGAAGAGCCGCCTGAGCCGATCGATGGATCAACTGCGGTATTTGCTCGCCGATGGCGGCGACGCCGCAGAGAAAGGAAGAACATGATGAACGAATCACTCGAGGATCGACTTTCCGCCGCCGGTTCACATCGGCAGGCGTTCACGCCGAATATGGCCGCGATCAAGAGTCGAGCCGAGACACGAGCGAGCCGGCGGCGAGTCGGTTTCAACGTTGCCATGGTTGCCCTGGTGGCAGGGGGTGGGCTGGTGGCGTACTCGGCGCTGCGATCACCACTCACCATCGATGCTGCTGACGGCGGCGAACCCACCGATGCCGTTGTGGTCGACGAGACGACGACCACCGCGACCGAAGAGGCTCCGGAATCCACCACCTCCGTCACCCTTGCCCCCATCCCCGAGCGTGCTCTTTCCGATTCGCTTGGGGGATATGTCGAAATGCGAAACGGCGACCTTTTCCATGTGTCTTCCAACAGCTCCGAGAAGCGCGTTCCGCTAGAGGAACCGACCGGTGGCTTCGTTCAGCGATGGGTGACCGACATCGCCCCGGTTGACGGGACGCCCTACCTGTTCATCGACGAGTTCGTCAATCGCACAGACCTTGCCGCGGACCGGGCGGCCGCTCTCTATGAGAGCTACGGTCTCGTCTACAACCCGGAGTCTGATCCGTATTCTGATCTGCGGGGCATCGCCACCGACCAGGAACTCTCCAACCTGGAGCACTGGGAAGTTGCCATCGTTGCGTACAACCTCGCAACCGACGAGTTGTTCGACGTCGAGCGGCGAACGATCTACTCGGCCACGTCGATCGACTGGATCTACAACGGCCACATCACCGCCGACGGCGAACGAGTCTTGGTAATGAGAGAGCTCTGGCAGAGCGCCTGTATGTATGTCAACGCTCTCACGCTTGCTGGCGATCCGATCGTGCTTGATCCTTCACCTGTTCCGGCCCCAATCGGTCTCGAGTCGCTCGACTTCGATGCCATCCGGGCCATACAGATGGGGGAGCGGCCTTACCCGCAGGAATGCACCACGCTGGAACAGATCGGCGATGGCGGCAGAGCGATCCTGGGGAGTGTCGTTGACCAGGCCATCGTGAGCGAGTGGAACAGCGAGATGCGCTAGCCAGCCGAGTCGGGTGGTCAGTTCTTTTCGAGCCACCTCAGCCAGGTGATGAGCTCTTCACCTGAGGACGCCGGGGGCGAACCATCGCCTCCGTATGCCGTGACGAGGCGGAAGTGCATCCACTCCTTATCAGGGACTGGGAGGAAAGGCCGCCGGGCCCACCATCGTGTTGGAACGAATGAACGATATGCACGAAACGCGGTGGGCCAGAGTCTTGGTTCTCGGGCGACCGCCTTGGCCATGGATGACGTGATCAGCACCGACCGGCGCCTTACTTCGGCGTCTCTGACCACGGCCCGCGATCCGAGCGCGGCTCTTTCGGAAGACCGAGCACCATTTCGCCCAGGATGTTCCGTTGCACCTGCGAGGTTCCGGCATAGATGGTGCCAGCCCTCGCATTCAGGAATGTTCCCACCCAACTCCCAGAATTATTCGGTGCTCCTGGGGAGTCCGCGGCGAAGGCGGAGGTTGGCAACTTGCCTTCGATGAAAAGGGCGTCAGCACCCAGGATGTCGATCGCCAACTCGGTGACTTTGCGATGGTACTCGCTCCAGAAAAGCTTGAACATCGACCCCTCGGGGCCGGGGTGGCCACCTTTCAGGAAGTCGGTAAGGGTGCGCATTCCGAGGAAACGCATGATTTCTACCTTGGAATAACACCATGCGAGCCGCTGTCGAATGAGCGGATCGTTGGTCTTGCCGTAGTCCTTGGCCAGTTGCAGGAGGCGATCGAGTTCTATTCGGAACTGCACCGGCGTCGTTGCCGCCGCTTCACCCCGCTCGAAACCCAGCAGCGTCATTGCCACGCCCCAGCCACCGTTGACTTCGCCGACGACGTTTTCTTTCGGGCATTTCGCGTCGGAGAAGAACACCTCGTTGAACTCGGCCTGGCCGCTGATCATCTTGATCGGCCTCACCTCCACTCCGGGTTGGTCCATGGGGACCAGCAGGAACGTGATGCCGCGGTGTTTGGCGGCGTCCACGTCGGTGCGGGTGAGAACGAAGATCCAGTTGGCCAGATGGCCGGCGGAGGTCCAGATCTTCTGGCCGTTGATCACCCACTCGTCGCCGTCGAGCACTGCCTTACACCCAAGATTGGCCAGATCGGAGCCGGCGTTCGGCTCGGAGTAACCCTGGCACCACACGTCATCGCCGCTGATGATGCGGGGGAGGAAGTGCTTCTTCTGCTCTTCGGTGCCCCAGGTCAGGATGGTGTTTCCCACCATCTGAATGCTGAACGGATCATTTGGTCCCCCGGTTGGCACTCCAGCCACTGCGAATTCCTCCGCCAGTATTACTGACTCCAATGACGTGAGGCCGGCGCCGCCGTACTCGGTGGGCCAGTTGGGGGCCAGGAATCCGTTGGCGCTAAGCGTCGAGCGCCATTCGTTCATGAATTGGTGGGCAGCCACCTCGTCGAGAGCGCCGATGCCGTTCCAGTCGGTAGGGAGGTGTTCTGCCAGGAATGCCTGGACCTTTTCACGAAATACATCGACGTCGGCGGAGTACGTAGGCTGCATGGCTCCAATACTAGACCGAGCGGTCAAGTTTTGAGGAGTTCGCCCAACCCCCAAATTTCTGCTCACCCCGACAACTGGTGTCACTCTGAGCAGACAGAACGTTGAATTGCCTGCGTCGCTGTGCAGACAGAACGCGGTTTCGACCGAGGAACCCTGACCGAGGAACACGGACTCAGGGCAGGCGGTGGAGTTCCTCGAGGAAAGCAACCGTCAGGACCGCGGCGTCGATTGCGATTCCAATAGGGGTGTCGGCCGGGTCGAGGCCGCTCGGCACGGCGGCGGGGGTGAGGAGCCTGGCGGTGTCTGAGAGGTCGGTGGCGTAGGGCACCATGGTCTGGAAACGAGCGACCGTTCTCGTTCGCCGTTGGGACAGGCCCACGATCTTTCGACCGTTGACTCCACTCACCTCCCCGGGTCCAAGACCGGCGAAGCAGAGGTGGCGTCCCCATTCTTTGTTCTTCATTGGCCCGGAGTGGACCAACGTTGGCGTGACCCCAAGCTTGGCCAGCGCTCGTTGCCAGACGCCACCGATCCAGAGGAAGGCTCGACTCACATCGTGGTCCCACAACGGGTCGTCGTTGCCGATGAGGACATCGATCCATGTGTCATATGGCTGCACCAACACGGCACCGCCGCCACTTCTGCGACGGAGAACCTCTATCCCTGCGGCATCAAGGTCCTCGGAGGGTCGGGCTTCGGTGCTGGCTTGGGTGGAACCGAGGACGAGGGCCCGACGTTGAATTTGGTGGGTCCAGACAAGACGTTTCACCTGCTCAGGGATCTCACGGTGGTGCAGGTCGGCCGCAGTACCGGTGGACGAACGCACGTCCCACCAGACGCCGCGGCCCGGCAGCATTGGCTCATTTCCGGCGGTCACGATGGCAGTGTCGCCGTTTTCGTCGGCTCTGAGCAGGGCTTTCAGCGATATTTCGAGAAATCCCGGCGCTTTTTGTTTACAGAGTGGGGCATGGGGGGTTAGGGTGGGGCGCTGTGGGGGAGTAGCCCACGAAGAACCATTCTTAGATCCTGGGGAGGCGAGGTGCGCGTTGTTTGTTGGTCAGTACGAGCACACGCTCGACGAGAAGGGTCGAGTGGTCCTTCCGCCGGACTTCCGGGAAACGCTAGGAGCACGGGCCTATGTGGTTCGTCTGGGCGAACGACTCGGAATCTGGGACGAGGACACCTTTGCCACGGTCAGCGCGGAGTGGGAGGCCTATCGACGGGACAGTGTTCTCGATGCGGTGAGCTTCCGCAAGCTCACGGGAGAAACCCAGCGGGTCAAGGTGGACTCGGCTGGTCGAATAACGATCAACAAATCGCTCCTCGAGGGGTTTCCCCTCGGCCAGCCGGTTGTCCTGACCGGATCGCTGAGCAGGATCGAAGTCTGGCCCTCCGAACTCTTCCACGCTGTCCACGATTCCGAACAGGCATCGGCCGACGTCAGCGCCGCTCTCGATCGAATGGGGTTGTAGTAGTGCCGGTAGTGAACGATTTTTCTGCAAATCAGGCGGCAGGAACACGAAAGGAGTCCGGTAGAGCTTCGTAGGCGTTCGATCATCGGTTGCTTCTCGGGTTTCGGGGAAGGGTACTTCTGCCCCACAACTCCGCCCGTTACCCCTCAAGTGCGACTCAGGGAGACATCCTGACGTACGTCCGGAGTCCGAGGGGCAACCGATGATCGAAATGAATACGGGCGACACCGATTCGGACGAATGACGACCCGTTGGTTCAACCATGCCCCGGTGCTGGCTGCCGAAACTGTTGCAATCCTCCGTGAGGTTCCTGCAGGAGTAGTTTTGGACGCCACTATCGGGGGCGCCGGCCATGCCGAAGCGCTTCTGGACGTAGCGCCACAACTCAGCTTGATTGGGATCGATCAGGATGAGGCTGCTCGAAGGGCGGCCGCCGAGAGACTCGCAGGATTTGGTGATCGGGTTCGCATCGTCGCCGGCCGGTTTGACGCTCTTGACTCAATTCTGGATGATTGCGGTGTTTCGCAGCTGTCCGGCTTTCTCTTCGACCTCGGTGTGAGCTCTCCGCAGCTCGATGTTCCCGAGCGCGGTTTCAGCTTCCGGCTGGACGGGCCGCTCGACATGAGAATGGATCCGTCGGCTGTGCTCACCGCTGAAGCGGTGGTCAATACGTGGTCGGTGGATCGGTTGGCCTCAGCAATCCGCATCGGCGGTGACGAACGATTTGCCGGACGAATCGCCAGAGCGATCGTGGCGGCACGCCCGATCACTCGGACCGAAGAACTCGCGGCGATCGTTGTTCAAGCGATTCCGGCTGCAACTCGGCGGACCGGGGGTCATCCGGCAAAGCGTACTTTTCAGGCGATTCGAATCGCCGTGAACTCCGAGCTGGAAATACTTGAACCTTCACTTCGAGCGGCGCTGTCACGGCTCGCCACCGCAGGGCGGGGAGTGGTGCTGACCTATCACTCCGGTGAAGATCGAATCGTCAAGGGCGTCTTTCGCGAGCTCACCACCTCCCCAACGCCCGTTCATGTGCCGGTTCCGGAGGTTCCCGCCCCGTACCGTCTCATTCGGCCGGTCACTCGGACTCCCGGCACGGCCGAGCTGGAATCGAACCCGCGTTCCCGAAGTGCCCGACTCCGCGCAATCGAGCGGGTGGAGGTGGCGGCATGACCGCAACCGTGGCCTCTCGGCCCCGCACGGAAAAGAAGGTGGCGACGCGCAAAACGGCGCCAGCCAAGCGTCCTTCGGCAGGCAAGAAGACCGCAAACAAGACTTCCGCAAACAAAACGACGAACAAGAAGACCGCAAACAAGACGGCGAAGCCCCATGGCTCACGCTCGGCGCGTCGGTCGGTCGCCTCCGCTGGGCTGTTCGTTGTAGATTTTGCCGCTCTCCGAAGTCGGACACGCCGTCGCCGGATGGTGATCATGTCACTCATCCTCCTCGTCGGGGCGTTCTTCGGCGTGGCCCTGGTGCAGGCACAACTTGTGCAGACTCAGAGCGACCTGGATCGGTTGCAGCAGGAGATTTCTGTTCTGGAGAACGACATTGCGCTGCTTGATCGAAGCGTGGTGGTGGCCTCTTCACCAGAGGAAGTCGTTCGACGGGCGAAAGCCTTGGGAATGGTCCGGTCGGTCCGTCCCGTCTACCTTGTCGCAACGCGGCCGCTCACTCCATGAGTCGGCGCACCGGCCGCCGGTCCAATCGAAGTCTGTTCGCTGAGCATCCGCAAGTCCTGGTGGTTCTCGCGGTGTTCTTCACCGTGATGGTCATCTTTATGGCGGCCCTTATCGATTTGCAGGCGGTTCGACCCGAGCGCTATCGGGATCTTGCGGCTGACCAGAGCATCACCTCCCGGAAGATCGCCGGTTTCCGTGGGCAACTCGTTGACCGTGAGGGCTACGTCCTCGCTGCAAGCACGCCGACACAAGTCATTATCGCCGATCCTCAAGTCGTGAGTGACAACGACCCTGAGTGGACGGCCTCACTGTTGGCGCCGATCCTACAGACGGATGCCGCAACGATTGCCGAACAGTTGCTCCCGTCCTTCGAGGGTGATCGCTACAACGAGGTTGCCACCACGAGCGATCAGAACGTCCTCAGCCAAATCCGGGCCCTGGTGGACGATGATGAAACAACCAAGGCCTTCGCCGGGATCGTCATACGCCCCGAGGAAGACCGGCTGTACCCGGCGGGATCGCTGGCTCGGCCCTTGATTGGTCGAGTTGATGTCGATGAGGTCGGCCGGTCCGGATTGGAGCAGCAGTTCGACGAGCTCTTGCGAGGAACCGCCGGACGCGAGCAGTACGAGCGCGGCGTCTTTGGCTCGATCAGCGTGGGTGAGCGCACGGTCGAACCGGCTGCCAAGGGATACGACATCACCCTCACGATCGACCATCGCGTCCAGTACGGCACCGAATCGATCCTGAAAGACACGTGCGAGAAGCTCGGCGCAGCCGGCGCCTCCGCCATCGTGGCTAATCCCGCGACCGGCGAGATCTATTCGATGGCGAGCGTCGAACGCATCGATCAGACCCACTGCGGTATCGCCCCTTACAACAAGGCGGCGATCGACACTTTTGAACCAGGCTCGGTCATGAAGGTGGTGACCTTCGCCGCCGCCGCAGACTCTCTGGGTTATACCGCCGACGACCGGCTCGTGGTACCTGGGTCGATCACGGTGGCCGACAAACCATTCTTCGATCATCCTCGACACGACGAAATGGAAATGACCATGGCCCAGGCGCTGGGCCAATCGAGCAACGTGGCGGCAATAACGCTCGCACAACAGATGGGGTCCGACACCTACTACGACTATGCCCGCCGGTTCGGCTTCGGGGCCAACACCGGTTTGGATCTGGCCGGTGAATCGGCCGGCATTCTCCGCGAACCCTCGGAATGGTTGGGAAGCGATGCCGGGTCGATCGTCATCGGCCAAGGTATGACGGTAAACCTGATGCAGCTCTCAGCCGCCTTTAACACCGTGGGGAACGGAGGGCTCTACATCCAGCCGTCGATCGTAAAGGCGGTCAAGGATGCCGATGGTGGCGAAGCCGAGACGATCGATACGCCCTCCCGACAGATCATCAGCAGCGAGGCGGCCGCCGAGACCATACGCATGCTGCAAGCCGTGACCGCCGAGGGCGGGACAGGCGTCAAGGCATCGATCGACGGATACTCGGTTGCAGGAAAGACCGGCACCGCCTGGAAGGTGTTCGACAACGGCAGCGGCAAACTGACCTACGGAACCGAGAACGATCGCCGTTACATCACCACGTTTGGCGGTTTGGTCCCGGCGGAGTCGCCCGAAATCTCGGTTGTTCTTGTGATCGATGAACCCCGTACCGCCACCAGTGCAACGACCGCCGCCGCGCCCGCCTTTGCAGAGATAGCGCAATATGCGCTTAGGGTCCTGAATGTTGCACCTGCTGAATCCGCTGGCGGTGAATCGATGTGGCGTGCGAAGCGCACGCTGATTCGAGGTACGCCCGCCGCAGCAACCGATTCACCGAGGGCGGCCGAAGAAGGCGTCGCCACTCCGGTCTCGGTCGAGGGCGGTGACGCCGAGGCACCCGATGTTCTGCCCCAGTCGTCGGTGGATCAACCATTGGAGGTGGCCCCGCCGGAGGTGCTTGGCGACGATATTCCAACCGTGATTGCGGTTGATCTTGCAGATGATCCCAGCGAGGGGCAAGGCCGCGGTGGTTGATCCTGGCCTGGATCTTGCCGATCTCGCAGAGGAAATCGGGGGCCGCTTGGTCCCTCCGGGGGCCGTGCACACCAGAGTCTTAGGCATTACGCATGACTCGCGCACGGTCGAGCCGGGTGCCATCTTTGCCTGCGTTTCGGGCGCAGTCGCCGACGGGCACGACTATGCCGATGATGCTGCGGCAGCTGGTGCTGCTGCCCTGCTCACCGAGCGCGAGTTGAGCGTTGAAGTTCCTCAGCTTGTTGTTCCCGACGTGCGCCGCTCACTGGGTCCGGCCGCCGCGGCCGTGTTTGGTCATCCAGATCGCGATGTGCAAGTGGTCGGAGTGACGGGGACGAATGGCAAGACCACCGTGACGCACATGCTCGGGGACATGCTGGCGCATCTGGGACGCAGCGTTGAGGTGTTGGGCACCCTGTCCGGGGCTCGTACCACACCGGAAGCGCCAGATCTTTTCGCGCGCCTTGCCGATATGCGCGCCCGGTCCGTCTCGTATCTGGCAATGGAAGTTTCAAGCCACGCCCTCGAGCTGCATCGCGTCGACGGTCTTGGTTTCACCGTGGGCGCATTTACCAATCTTTCCCAAGACCATCTGGACTTCCACCCCACCATGGAGGCCTATTTCGAAGCAAAAGCCCGGCTTTTCAGCAGGGACGTCTCCGAGACGGTGGTGATAAATGAAGATGACCCCGCCGGCCGGAAGCTGATCGAACGTCGTCCGGATGCGAAACGATACGGAATTGCCCAGGCGGCGGATTTGAAACTCGGTGGACCAACGTCGTCGTTTCGGTGGCGCAACCTTCCCGTCACACTCCAGATGGCGGGTGAGCACAACGTCTACAACGCACTGTGTGCAGCATCGGTGCTCGAAGCACTCGGATGTGAGCCAGACGATGTTGCAGACGCAATTGGAGCGATCAACCCGGTACCGGGGAGGATGGAGTGGGTGGCTCTTGGGCAGCCGTTTCGCGTGGTCGTGGACTACTCACATACGCCAGCCAGCCTCCGGGCCGCCCTGACCGCATGCCGTTTTGCGGCAAGTCCCGACGGGGCGGTGCGCCTAGTGTTTGGCTGTGGTGGCAATCGAGACGCCGATAAGCGGCCACTGATGGGGGCCGCTGCTGTGCAGGGTGCTGATCAAGTGTTCGTGACGTCAGACAATCCACGCCTCGAAGACCCCTTGGCGATCATTGAGGCGATCCTCGCCGGGATACCGGACCGTGGTTCGGTCGTTGTGGAACCCGATCGTCAGGCGGCAATCGACCAGGCCGTTGCTCATGCTGCAGCTGGCGATGTTGTGCTCGTCGCTGGCAAGGGCCACGAAACGACCCAGACGATCGGGGCTTCTATCGTCGATTTTGACGATCGCATCGCTGCCGTCAACGCCCTCCGACGAGCAGGATTCTGAGCTTCCGATGATTCGCCTGCTCACCGCGGCCGGAATGGCCTTCGCTCTCAGTGCCTTGGGAACCAGATTCCTCATCGACATTCTCACGAGGAACCGAATCGGTCAGCCAATCCGAGAGGACGGACCAGAAGGACACCACATCAAGGCGGGCACGCCAACCATGGGGGGGATTGCCATCGTTGGCGGAGCGTTCTCCAGCTATTTCCTCAGTCACCTGTTGATTGGCGGAATCTTCACCAGGTCCGGTCTACTGGCCATCGGAGCCATCAGCGGAGCGGGGTTTGTTGGGTTCATAGACGATTGGTTGAAGGTGTCCAAGGAGCGAAATCTCGGTCTGAACAGTCGCGCCAAGATGTTCGGATTGCTCACGGTGGCGTTCGGCTTTGCGATCGGCACCCAACTCTTCACCGGTACTCGCACCGAGCTCTCGTTTACTCGTTATACGGGCTTGGACCTCGGCCACTACGGCTGGGTCTTCTGGGCGGTTCTTCTGATCATCGGCTGCAGTAATGCCGTGAACCTCACCGATGGGCTGGATGGCCTCGCGGCTGGTTCTGGGATCTTCTCCTTCGCAGCCTATGTGCTCATCGGCTTCTGGATTTTCCGGCAGGCCGGTGCTCGGGCGGCCCTCTACGACGTTCCCCACGCCCTGGACCTTGCCGTGGTCGCAATTGCGATGGTCGGGGCCCTCGCCGGTTTCCTCTGGTTCAATGCGGCACCGGCGGAGATTTTCATGGGCGACACCGGTTCGCTGGCGATTGGTACCGGATTGGCCGTTCTCGCCCTGCTCACCAACACGCATCTCCTGCTGCCCATTATCGGTGGGGTCTATGTGGCCGAAACGCTCTCGGTGATCTTCCAGGTCGGATACTTCAAGGTCACCAATGGCAGCCGTCTCTTTCGGATGGCACCAATCCATCACCACTTCGAGCTCAAGGGCTGGCCCGAGACGAAAGTCATCGTTCGTTTCTGGCTCATCTCCGGCGGACTCATGGCCGTGGCGCTGGGGTTGTTCTACGCTGACTGGGTCGGCGCAGTGGAGTTTCAGAAATGACCGAAGCCACCACCCTGACCCGGCGTCCTCCCGCGAAACGGGCGGAGAAGCGTGCAACCGCGCCGAAGAAGGCACCAGCGACCAAGCGCAACGTCGCCACGACGAAGCGCGCCAGGGTGGCCAAACGCAAGACTGCCACGACCAAACGGGCTGCAGCGACCAAACGCAAAACCGCCACGGCCAAACGCAAAACCGTCACGACCAAACGGGCGGCAGCGACCAAACGCAAAACCGTCACGACCAAACGGGCTGCAGCGACGAAACGCAAAACCGCCACGACCAAACGCAAGACCGCCACGACCAAACGGGCTGCAGCGACCAAACGCAAAACCGCCACGGCCAAACGGGCGGCGACAACGAAACGGACCGCTACGACGAAGCGTGCTGCCCCAAAGCGGGCGGCGACAACAAAGCGGGCGGCCACAAAGAAGCGGGCGGCGACAAAGAAGCGAGCGGCGACCGCCCATCGGACCGCCACCTCGAAGCGGGCTGCAGCGAAACGGGTGGCTCCCACACGATCGGCTGCGCAGAGGCGAGCAGTGGTGCGCAGGCCCGAGGCGCGGGAGACTCTGCGTCAGACCCTTCAATGGCGGCCGCAGCGAACGGCGAAACTCCCCGCCACGGACGTGGGGGAGCGGCTGGGTTGGTCAATCACAGTCCTGGTGATCGGCCTGACGCTTTTCGGTCTGGTCATGGTGCTGTCGGCGTCGTCGGTTTCCAGCGTTCACAAGTTTGACTCATCGCCGTTCTTCCAGTTCTCCCGCCAACTGCGGTATGCGATCCTCGGTGCGGTCGCATTTGTTGTCGGAAGTCGGATGAACTACCGCACCGCCGCTCGATTGGCCTACCCCGCTGCGATCGTCAGCGCAGTTCTGCTCGTGGCCGTGTTGCTCCCGGGGGTCGGGAAGAACGTGAACGGGTCGAGCCGCTGGCTGGCGCTGGGCCCAGTGGTGATCCAGCCCGCTGAACTGGCGAAACTCGCCGTGATACTCGTGGCGGCCACGATTCTCAGCCGGCGCGAGAACCACATGCATTTGTCGGAGCGAACGATCCGTCCGGTGCTGTTCGTTGTTGGCGTTTTCTCGGCGCTGCTCATCCTTCAACCCAAACTCGGCACTCCCATCATCATGGGGACTGTTGCGCTTCTGATGCTGTTCGTTGCAAAGGCTCACCTTGGGCATCTGACAAAATGGGCACTGTTCGGCATGGGCGGCGCAGTGGTGATGGCGTACGCCGCTCCATATCGCCGGAACCGGGTGCTGGCATTCTTAGACCCGTGGGAGACCGCCGACGGCATTGGCCTTCAAACGATTCAAAGCCAGGTTGGTATTGCCTCCGGCGGTTTGTTGGGCCGGGGGCTTGGTGCCAGCCGGGCGAAGTGGGGATTCCTACCCGAAGCCCAGACCGACTTCATCTTTGCCGTTGTCGCCGAGGAACTCGGTGTGGTTGGGGGCCTTGCCCTTGTCCTTGGATTTGGGCTCTTCGGCTACCTCGGCTTTCACACCGCCCTTCGAGCCCCGGATTCGTTTGGCCGTCTGCTGGCGGCTGGACTCACGATTTGGATCATCACTCAGGCCACGCTCAACATCGGTATGGCGCTTGGACTCATGCCCATCACCGGCGAGCCCCTGCCGTTCGTGTCAGCGGGCGGTTCCAGCCTCGTCACCACGCTGTTCGCCAGCGGCTTGTTGGTAGGAGTAGCCCGACGAGGTCATCACTGATGATGCGCGTAATGATTGCCGGAGGCGGTACCGCCGGGCATACCAATCCTGGAATTGCGGTTGCCGAGTCACTGGTCGAAATGGGTCTTTCAGCGGACGAGATCGGGTTTGTCGGCAGCACGCGGGGCAATGAGGCAACGCTGGTTCCTGCGGCGGGCTTTCACCTCGACGTTCTGGCCGGGCGTGGAATACCTCGGTCACCAAGTGTGGCGGCGTTGAAGAGTGTCGGCGAACTCCTCCGCGGTGGGCTGTCGGCGGTTCCCCTCCTCAGGATGCGCAAGCCCCAAGTAGTGCTCTGCCTTGGCGGCTTCGCCGCCTTCGCTCCCAGTGCCGCTGCGCTCATCTTGAGAATCCCTGTTGTGGTGACGGAGCAGAATGCTCGTGCCAGCCTGGTCAACCGAATCATCGGCCGATTTGCGGCGGCCTCAGCCATTCCGTTTCCTCCCACGCAACTTCCCCGAGCCGTGTTGTGCGGCAACCCCACCCGCCACGCTGTGACGTCCCTGCTGGCAGACCACTCCGCAGAACGGAGGGCTGCGGCGCGCCGACGGTTCGGAGTCCATGACAATGCCACTGTTCTCATCGGAATCTGGGCCGGATCTCTCGGCGCCGACAGCGTCAATCGAGCCGCCCGAGACCTGGCCTCGATGTGGCACGACCGGGCCAACCTCTCCATCCACCACGTGGTGGGCCGTCGCAACTCGGATGCGCTGGCGCCACTAGAACGAGACGGGGCTCTTACCTACCGGACCGTTCCGTACGAGGATCACATGCCCGAACTCCTCCTCGCCGCCGATCTGGCCGTCACACGAGGTGGCGCCAGCACTGTCGCTGAGCTGAGCATCGCCAATCTTCCCGCCGTGATCGTCCCGCTGCCGCATGCGCCACGAGATCACCAGCGGGCCAATGCAATGGAAGTGGTCTCCGCGGGCAAAGGGGTGATCATCGACGATGATGATCTGTCGGGCGCAGCCTTGGCCTCAGCACTCGAACCCCTCCTCGAGGCCGAAGCTCGTTCTGCTTTGCGGGCTGCCGCTCCCACCGTTGATCATTCCCGTGCTGCCGATGAGGTGGCGAAGCTGCTTTTTCGCCATCTGAAGGACGGGAGTCCGTGATGGCCACCCCCGCGGTGCCGAACCCCCTCGACCTGTCTCAACGGACAACTGTCCACGTGGTTGGGTGCGGAGGTACCGGAATGGCGCCGATCACGGCGCTGCTCCAGCACATGGGTCACGCGGTGAGCGGCTCCGACCAAAACCCGTCGGAGACCGTGGCATCGTTGCGGGCAATGGGCGTCCCGGTAACCATCGGTGCCGACTTCGGGCGCATCCCCGAAACTGCGGCCATCGTGCGGTCCACCGCAGTGCCAGATTCTCACCCAGAGGTGAACGCTGCGGTTCGCGCCGGTAGGGCCGTCCGGCGGCGCGCCGACGCGCTTGCGGGCATCACCGCTCAGTTCCGCACCATCTCGGTGGCCGGAACCCATGGGAAGACCACGACGTCATCCATGATCGCGGCAGCACTGGTGGGTTCGGGCGTGTCCGTGACCAGCGTGATCGGCGGTCGCCTTATCGGGGTGGAGCAGCCGGTGCCGGGCGCCCTACTAGGGGAGCCCGGGGGCCTCCTCGTGGTGGAGGCCGACGAGAGCGACGGGACCTTTGTTGAACTCGAGTCCTCGGTTGCCGTTGTGACCAATATCGAGGCGGACCACCTGGAGTTCTACGGAGGTGAAGAAGGTCTGTATGCGGCCTTCGACACCTACCTCACTGCGGCCAGCTTGACCGCGGTCGTGGCCTGTGGGGAGGACCCCGGCGTGAGGGGAGCCCTGCGGCGTACCGGGCTTGTCGGCGATCCTCGTGTTATCACCTACGGGCGATCGACAACGGATACCGTGCGCCTGGCCTTTTCGGCTTCGGATTCCACCGTGTGCGTCAACGGTGTTGACTACCCGATAACTCCGCAACTCCCCGGTCTCCACAATGCGCTCAACATGACGGCTGCCATCGCCGCCGTGGTTGCCGTGGGTGGCGACGTACCTGGGGCGATCGACGGATTGAATAGTTTCGCTGGTGTTGGGAGGCGGTTCGAGGTTCGCGGTTGCGCCAATGACATCACGGTGGTGGACGACTACGCCCACTTGAACGGGGAGATCGCCGCCGCAATCCGGGCAGCCCGGGATGTTGCCTCTGGCCGAGTGATCGTGGCTTTCCAACCCCATCGATTCAGCAGAACGGCCGCACTCTGGGAGACCTACGCTCCCGCTCTTGCCAACGCTGATGCGGTTGTGATCACCGACATCTACCCCAGTGGAGAAACGCCCCGCCTCGGTGTGTCGGCCGACCTCGTCGCCGGAGCGCTTCGGGAACTGGCACCAGATCTCACCGTTGTCCAAGTGGGCCCCGCAGGCGAGGTCCCAGCGGCGATAGCCGATATCGCTCGACCCGGTGACTATTGCCTACTGCTCAGCGCTGGCGACCTGCCAACAATCGCCGACCAGACCCTGGAACTTCTGGGTCACGACACGAGCCGAGCCACAGATGGATGAACTTGCAGCAACGGTTGCGGCTCTTGTGAAGGCGCTTCCCGGGCGGGTCGCGGTGGGTGGATCGGTGGGAGAACTCTGCACCTACCGAGTTGGGGGGCATGCCGCCGCGGTGGTTCTGATCGACTCCGTGGCGGAACTCGAAATCGTCCGAGAGTGCGGCTCGGCCAGCGTTCCGTTCCTGATCGTAGGCGCCGGGTCGAACCTGCTGGTCGCCGACGCCGGATTTCCCGGGATTGTGCTGAAGCTCGGCGAGGAATTCTCCTCGGTGGAAATCGTCGATCGCGACGCGACGACTGCTCGGGTGGTCGTTGGAGGAGCGGCGATGCTTCCTCGGGTGGCCCGTCAGCTGACCAACGACGGTGTTCAGGGATTTGAGTGGGCGGTTGGGGTGCCGGGGACGGTTGGGGGAGCAATTCGAATGAACGCCGGAGGCCATGGGTCCGATATGGCGGCCACCGTCCACTCGGTGTCCATCTTCAACTTGCGAACCGGCGGACCCAACCAATGGACGGCGGCTGACTTGGAGTTCGGTTATCGCCGAAGCAGTGTGGGGCCTGATGACATTGTCCTCTTCGCTGAGTTGTTGCTGAGTGACGGTGGGCAGTCGGATGACACGATCGTTCAGGGCAAGCGGGAGCTGACCGAGATCGTTCAGTGGCGTAGGGCCCATCAGCCGGGGGGCCAGAATGCCGGCTCGGTATTCGCCAACCCGCCCGGCGACTCCGCCGGTCGGATGATCGATGCGTGCGGTCTGAAGGGGTTCCGGATCGGTTCGGCCAGCGTGTCAACAAAACACGCCAATTTCATTCAGGCCGACCCGGGCGGCTCGGCAGATGATGTTGCCGCGGTGATCGCCGCCGTGCAGGCAAGAATCAAGGAACGCTTCGGTGTTCGACTACACGTAGAGAACCGCCTCGTGGGCTTTGGAGCCCACGATGAACAGGACCTGATAGAGGAGCAAGAATGAGCGCCACCGTCACCCAAAAGCGGGCAGCCAAGAAGCCATCGGAAAAGACGAAGAAGATGGTCGCCAAGAAGGCCGGGAAGAGGACAACGACCAAGCGGCCCGCTGCAAAGAAGGGCGTGGCGAACAAGAGGTCGGCTAAGAAGAAGTCAGTAGTCGCAAGGAAAACGACGGCGAAGAAGTCGGCAGGCCGAGGACGCAGGCCGTCAGGAGCCAGCACTTCAACGCAGGTCGGAGCACGCAACCTCACCGCAAGAGCCGCTGAGGTGCGCGCTCAGCGACGCCAGCGGCGACGGAGTGTGGTGATTGTGTTGGCGGCAATTACTATTACGGCGGCCGGAGCCATCGGAGCCATTCGGTCGCCGCTTCTCGACATTGACGCCGCCGAAGTCATCGGGGCGTCCGAGGTTTCGGTGGCGGAGATCCAGCAAGCCGCGGCGGTGCCGATTGGTATGTCGATGGTAGATCTCAACCCGGGAATCATTGCAGCCAGGGTGGAGTCGATTCCCACGATTCGGAGCGCAAATGTCCGTCGCGGCTGGGACGGTGTTGTGCGAATCGAGGTGACCGAAAGGGAGCCCACATTGGCGCTCAAAACGCCGGCGGGATATGTACTTGTAGACGACGACGGGCGTCAGGTTCGGACTTCGGAAGTGCTTCCTGATGGGTTTTTGCCAGTGATTGGTCTACAAGCCAGTGGTGTTGCCGGAGACCCTGCACCCCCTGGAACGAGCTCTGTTTTGCGCTTGATGGAGGCCATCACTGCCCCGGTTCGGAATGAGGTGAGCGAGGTCATCGTGACGGGCGCCGAAATCGCTCTCACCCTTACAGATGGGGGACGGGCGGTATTTGGAGACGACCGAGAAATCGAGGCCAAGGTGGTGAGCTTGGAGACGCTGCTGCTCTCGGTGGATATGCGCTGTGTTCATGAGATCGACCTCACAGTGCCTTCTGCTCCAGCTTTGTCAAGAATTGGCGAAAAGGGTAATCCCCGGGACGGACTGGCCGATCTGACAAAGTGTTCGTAATCAAACGGACACCAGTTCACAGTAAGTAGTCACGCGAAGCAGCTCGCTTCGCACTAGCGTTACAAGCCGTGAGTCTTCCATCACCCAAGGAACAAGGACCTGCATCGGAATGAACACCCAAAACTATGTGGCTGTCATCAAAGTCGTCGGCGTCGGCGGCGGTGGATGCAATGCCGTTAACCGAATGATCGACGCTGGCATGCGGGGTGTTGAGTTCATCTCGGTCAATACCGACGCGCAATCGCTGCTGATGAACGATGCCGAGATCAAGATCCACATCGGACGCGAACTCACCCGCGGACTGGGTGCGGGCTCTGACCCAGCCATCGGTCAACAGGCCGCAGAAGAACACCGTGAGGAGATCTCTGCCGCTCTTGAAGGTGGCGACATGGTGTTCATCACCGTGGGCGAAGGTGGTGGCACCGGTACCGGCGCCGCTCCCGTTATCGCCGAGATCGCCAAGAATCAGGGCGCTCTCACAATTGCCGTGGTCACCCGCCCGTTTGGCTTCGAAGGTCGACGCCGGGCCACCCAGGCCGAAAGTGGGATAAGCCGCCTGAAAGAAAAAGTCGACACCCAGATCGTAATTCCCAACGATCGGTTGCTCTCCATCGCCGATGAGCGCACCAGCATGATCGATGCGTTCAAGATGGCAGACGAGATCCTGTTGTCCGGTGTTTCGGGAATCACCGACCTCATTACCACCCCCGGCCTCATCAATACCGACTTCGCCGATGTCCGCATGATCATGTCCGACGCCGGTTCGGCGCTCATGGGCATTGGTCAGGCAGCCGGTGAAGGGCGTGCGCTCAGCGCGGCGCGCTCAGCTATCGCTAGCCCCCTCCTCGAGGCATCCATCGAAGGGGCTCGAGGGATTCTGCTTTCAATCGCCGGGAGCAGCGAATTGGGGCTCTTCGAGGTCAACGAAGCGGCGGAGATCATCCACGACGTTGCTCACCCGGAGGCCAACATCATCTTTGGCACCGTGGTCGACGAGAACATGGGTGAAGAGATTCGTGTCACTGTCATTGCCGCCGGATTTGACCGCTGGGATGGTGAGCCCAGCCCGGAGCGGGGAATGAATTACGGTGCCGGTTCGGGCGGGTCAGCGGGCCGGGCGAGTGCCAGCACCACCGGTCGCTACGATGCCTTCCTCGACGAACAACCAACCGCCGACCATGGTCGCACCCGTCAGGCGATCGACGTCTTCGCCAATGATGACGACGACCTCGATGACGACTTCGACGTTCCCTCGTTCTTGAAGTAGCCATTCCGCCGCTTCGGCTTGCCGATCCATTGCAGTACCGCATACCGCTGGGGTCCGCGATCGAATTGGTAATCGTCAGTACGGACCGGTCCCATGGTGACTTCGCCGTGGGCAGTTCGGGGATCTCCGAGAGGCGCCAGGCGTTGGTGAATTGCGGTGCTTGGACTTGGCTCCAACTAGAACACGGGGCGCGAGTCATGCGCGTTGACGCTCCGGGCGAGCACGCCGGAGCGATCGCCGATGCGGCCATCACCGACCAGGTGTTCGCCCCGCTAGCGATCACATCAGCCGATTGCGTTCCGGTGGTCTTGGGGGTCGAGGTCACGAACAGGCGCACGGGGGTCAGCGACGCCGCTATGGGTGTGGCTCACGCCGGGTGGAGGGGCCTTCTGGCCGGTGTTGTTGAGGCAACCGCCACCAGCATCCACGATCTCTTTGGAGCTGAGTGGGAGGTCACGCAGCGTTTCGCTTTTTGTGGACCGAGCATTGGGCCCGAGGACTACGCTTTCGCAGACCGAGACGCCTTGCCGCTCGTGGCGAGATACGGAAGTTCGGTTGTGGCAGAGACACGCTCCGGAGAGCCGGCCCTTGACGTCTTTCGTGGAGTGCAGGCGGCCTTGCAGGCTTCGGGGTTTCCTCTACCGTTCCGTCCCCCTACAACCGCCGGAGACCGATTCTTCAGCCATCGGGTTCGAGCCGATCCGGAACGGATGGTCACGGTGGCCTTTCTGGAAGCCACAATGGCGGTGTGAGCACGCTCCCCGAGCATTCAGAGGCTGGCGACCAAATTGCGCTACGGAGGGCCGAGGTCCTCGAACGGATCGATGCTGTTCGCCAACCGGGCCAGTCGGTCACGCTCGTAGCAGTCTCCAAACGTTTCGATGCGTCTGTCGTGGCCAGCGCCGTCTTGGCGGGATGCGGAGATTTTGGCGAGAACTATGCGCAGGAGTTGGTAGCCAAGGCCGACGCAGTTCGATCCTTGATCGATCCTGCCGCCTCACTTCGGTGGCACATGATCGGCCCGGTCCAGCGCAACAAGGTCCGCAGGATCGCCACCGTCGTGACGCTGTGGCACACCATCGACCGAACAACACTCATCGACGAATTGGCCAAGCGTGCTCCCGGCGCCGAACTCTTGCTTCAAGTGAACCTCACAGGAGAGGCCAGCAAATCCGGCTGCGACACCGCCGATTTGGCGATGCTGGTAGAGCATGCCAACCGCTGTGGCCTCGGTGTGCGCGGTTTGATGACGATGGGCCCTACGGATACCTCAATCGATCCCGCACCGGTGTTTGCCCGCTGCAGAGAGTTGGCCGATCAGTTCGGCCTGGAGCATTGTTCAATGGGGATGAGCGGCGACTTCGAGACGGCCGTTGTCCACGGTTCCACCATGGTTCGGGTTGGCACAGCGATCTTCGGACCACGGCCCTAAACCTTCCCCGATTGACCGCTGAGAGCCACTGGAGAGGCTACGGTATGGCGGTCGCCACCTTTTGGTGGTTGCCACGGCTTACGGAAAGGATCTTGCACGCATATGGCTGTGTTCCGAAATGTCATGGCGTTCCTGGGTCTCGACGACGACGACCAGGTCTATGACGACGAAGCCTTGTATGAGGACTATGAGGCCGAGGAGGAACCTGTTCGCAGGACCTCCGGTCGCGCTGGATCTGACAAGACGACGATCTCGTTGGAGGATCGTTTTGCCACTGATGCAAGTCAACCGACGTTTGGCTTCAGTGCAGAACCGGATCTGGGTGAAGTGGGTGGGGTAGGAGCTGTCCGACCGCTGCGGCCCGTCCCGGATCCAACTCCGCTTGAGGTTCCGGCAGCACTGAGTGCCACCGGCAGCCGGCCTACCGAGTATGTCGATCCGGGCGTAGCATCTAGCGCCGATCGTCGCACAATTTCGTCGACTCCAGGAGCCTTCGCCGCGGGCCAGCCGCCCGGTTCCGAGAGGTTGATCGCCGGCGCACCCTCGGCACAGGCTGCACGCACCTTTGCGCCAAGCTCGACCGATTCAGCAAATCCCTCGCTCGGATCGGTGCAGACGGCGCCACCGGGTGATCCCGCCGCTCCAAATGGCGACGCGGTTCGAGCAAGTTCCCCGCCGTCCAGATCGAGCCTTCGCCCAGTTGAGGAGCATGAGTCCAACGTGGTCACGCACGCAAAGCCCCGTTTACACGTCCCTTCGTCTTTCGACGACGCCAGTCGGATCGCCGATGACTTCCGTGCCGGGTCGCCGGTGGTCATGAACCTCACGAAGGTGGACAAGCCAATTGCGCGTCGTCTCGTCGATTTCGCTAGCGGTGTTTGTTATGTGCTGGCCGGCGGGATGGAACGCGTTGCGCCCAACGTCTACCTGCTCACACCCTCAGGTGTAGACGTCAGCGGTGAAGACCGCCGTCGGATGCAGGAACGAGGCTTTGACCGCTGATGGTCAGCAGCATTCTTTGTTTCGCCGTTCTTGGGTTCACCTTCGTTTTTTATGTGCGCCTGGCGCTGTCGTTCTTCCCGGCCCGACCGGGTCCGATGATGCAGGTGCGAGAGCTGGCCTTCAGTGCAACCGAGCCGGCGCTGACGCCGCTGCGCCGGGCAATACCGCCGCTTCCGGGGGCTGCGGCGGGGATCGGCGTAGCCGAATTGGCAATGTTCCTGATCCTGTTCGTGCTCCAGGCCATTATTTGCCGCTGAAGACAACATCGGTCCGGTTGCCTGCTCCGCGTAGCGCCAACTACTAGGCTGCTGGTATGACTGTTGGCAGCGACAAACTTCGGCTACTCCGCCGTATTCCTCTCGTCCAATTCGACGAGGAAGTTCGAGGGTATAGCAAATCGCAGGTTGACCGGGTTCTCGAAACGTTGGCTCCTCTCGCCGACGAGATCGAGAGTCTTCAGGCGATGCTTGATGACGCCAACCAGCGTGCCGAACGCTCGCTTGCGGCCGGGGCAGCCAACGTTTCGCCGATGGGCGAACAGCAACGCCCGGATGGCGCTTTCGACGAAACGCTCCGCAACACGCTTCTCTTGGCCCAGCGCACCGCCGATCAGACGGTCCGAGAGGCCGAAGCCAGGGCCGAGGAGCTGCGTCGGGATTCCACCGCCAAGGCGGACTCCATCAAGGCCAGTGCCCGGACTGAAGCCAAGGAACTCAAGGGCGAAGCCCATGCCCAGCGCGAACAGATGCTCGCCGATGCGGAAAGTGAGCGTGCGCAGCTCCTGGCCGAGGCCTTGGAACATGCCGAATCCCGCAAACAGGCCATCGAAGAAGAACTGCTGGCCGAGCAGGGTCTGAAGCGAAACGAACTGCTGTCCGAGATCGGGGAACTCGAGCGTATTCGCGATGACCTCACTGCAGATGTCTCTCGATTCGAAGAGTTCCTCAACGGTCGCCGTGACGGGGTTCGGGCAGCGCTGGCGGAGATCACCGCGGTCCTGGACGCCCCCGAACTGTTGGCCGAAACGGAAACACCGGATCCTGAAGAGATTGGTCTGCTCGAACCAGAAGAACTCACCGAGATGACGGTCGATAGTTACTCCATTGCAACGTTGGAGACTGAAGTCGAGGCCGCGCAGTTCCAAGCCGCAGAGATGGCAACGGTTTCGCGAGAGGAACCTAGCCAGGACTATTCGGATGACTTCGATGAGGATTCACCGGTCGCAGAGTTGGACGGCGATGACAACCTTGCACCCTCACTTCTCGATGACATAGACGGCTTCGATGACTTCGACGGCACCGATGCTTTCGGTGACGCCGCCGAGGCCGCCAACAACGACGACTTCGATGCAGACGATGGTTTCAGCTCCGAGGACGATGCTGAGGTGCCGGTTGCCACCTACAACGACCCGAGGCCTCCTTCTCCCGACTTCGCTTCAGATCTGGGAACGATCCATGAGATGTCGGCGCCCGCAGCGGCCTCCGACCCGTTCGCCACCGCTGGTTTCGAGCCTCCGGAACCAGACCCTGGATTCACCGACGAACCCCACGTTCCCATCGCCGCGTCAGTTACGCAGGACTCAGTGTTTTCCTCGGTCCCGGAGACCTCTGACCCTTCTGCCTACAACGACCTGTCCCAGGGGTCCGACCGCAGCGATCCGGCCGGGCTCGGCATCGATGTGGAGTCCCCGTTCACCGAAGTGGTCGAGCAGGAGCGCCCCGGGATGAGCGGCCTTGCGGAACAGGCTCGATCTCGTCTGGCCAGTCGGGTTTCGCGGTTGCGTGACAACGCCGTGCCCGAGGCGGAAAAAGCCGCCGCTGTTCCTTCTTTCGCCGCAGAAGCCACAACCACCGAAGAACCCAGCTTCCCCGCCGAAGCCGAACCATTTGAACAGCCGCCGGCGCCGGTCTATGAGCCTCCTTCGTTCGAAGCTCCAGCGGAGGCTCAAGCAGTCGAACCGCCAGCCTTCGAACCTCAGGCATACCAGCCACCCGCTCCCGAGGCATCCAGCCCACTCGTCGCAACCGGCCCATTGGTCGGCAACGACGCGCTGCCGCCACCGCCCAGTTTCGATTCGGAGGGGGAACAGGAGTGGGAGCGTCGCGATAGTCGGCCGTTGCATCCCGATGCCAGGATCGAGGACCTCCCGCCCGATGACCCGTTCCTCGATGAGCTCCGGCAAATGACCGGTGGCGAGCAGCCCGCCGAGGATGAGACGTTGAATCGGTTTCTCAATGAAGAGCCGGAAAAAGATGATCAGGGCGGCTGGTTCAACCGTCGCCGTTAGCTTCGGGCACTAGGTGCTGGCGATATGGAGGCTGATCATGAGGTCGCCGCCGTCAACCGAGGCTGAGGCGGTGTAGGCGCCCGCCACAGGCGTTTCCATCGTGGTACGAACCGACAGGACCTGCTCGCTGATCCAATCGATGTTGGCCTGAAGATCGTGGAGCAAATCCGCCGAGCCGTCGATCGTGAGTTCGATCCGGTCGGTGACATCCAGTCCAGCTTCCTTGCGGTGGTTTTGGACCGCCCTGACCAGATCGCGGGCGCGACCCTCAGCGGTCAGCTCCGGTGTGATCGTGGTATCGAGCACGACGATGGCATCGTTACCTTGCAGCGGTGCGGCCACGACTCCTTTCGCCGGATCAAGCGCCAACTCGAAATCATCTTCCGTCAGTACGTGGCCTGCCACAGTAACCGTCCCGTCGGAGTTCTCGGTCCAATCACCAGCCTTGGCCGCTTTGATCACCTTTTGCACATCTCCGCCGATCCGCGGCCCCAAGGTGCGAGCATTTGGCTGCAGTCGGAAGTGACCAAAACGTTCGACGTCACTGGAGAACAGCACGGCTTTGACGTTGATTTCGTCGGCCAGCAGATCTGCATAGGGCGCCAGCGCCGCCTCACGATCTCCGGCCACGGTCACACTGGCGAGTGGGAGGCGAACGCGGAGACCATGTTCGTCTCGAAGCGAGAGCGAGGCTCGGGCTGCCGCCCGAACCTGGTCCATGGCGGAGACGAGTTCCGGATCGGGTCGCAGCTCGCTGGCGTTGGGCCAGGGCTGGGAATGCACCGATGTCAGTCCGTCGGTCAGCCCGCTGTAGATTTCCTCGGCGAGCATCGGGAGGAGTGGGGCCACTACCCGCATCACGTTCGTGAGAACGGTGTAGAGGGTGTCGAGGGCGTCTTCGTCCACGTTGGAGTCGGCGCTGGTATTCCAGAAGCGTTCACGGGACCGGCGGACGTACCAGTTGGTGAGGGCGTCGAGGTAGGTGGTTACGGTGGCGCAAGCCCCGGCGAGGTCATAACTCTCGAGGGCTTCGGTCACATCGGTCACGAGTTCACTGGTCTTGGCGAGGATGTAGCGGTCCAGCACGTTGGAGGAATCGCTGCGAACCGATGCCCGGTAGCCCTCGGCGTTGGCGTACATGGTGAAGAAGCTGTAGGTGTTCCACAGTGGATTCAGGACCTGGCGAACGACTTCGCGAACTCCGGAGTCATCGGCTTCGATCCGGGTGTCTTGGCCTCTCAAGATCGGCGAACTCACGAGGTACCACCGCATGGGGTCGGATCCGACGGAGTTGAAAATGTCGATGGGGTCCGGATAGTTACGGAGTTTCTTCGAGAGCTTCTGCCCTTCGGAATCCAGCACGACACCGTGACAAATGACATTCGAAAACGCCGGCCGGTCGAAGAGCGCGACGCTGAGAACGTGCATCGTGTAGAACCAACCGCGGGTCTGAGCCACATACTCCACGATGAAATCGGCCGGATTATGTTCCTCGAAGCGCTCGACGTTTTCGAACGGATAGTGATGCTGGGCGTAGGGCATTGACCCGGACTCAAACCAACAGTCGAGCACTTCGGGCACCCGGCGCATTATCGATACTCCGCTGGGGTCATCGGGATTGGCCCTCACTAGATTGTCGATATAGGGCCGGTGGAGATCGGTTGGCCGGACGCCGAAGTCAGCTTCTAGCTCGTCGAGTGACCCGTAGACGTCCGTTCTCGGAAACTCCGGGTTGTCGCTCTCCCATACCGGAATTGGGGCACCCCAAAAACGATTTCGACTGATGCTCCAATCACGGGCCCCTTCGAGCCACTTTCCGAACTGACCATCCTTGACGTGGCCGGGGATCCAGTTGATCTCTTGGTTTGTCTCCAGTAGGCGCTGGTTGAGGTCGCTGACGCGCACGTACCACGACGGAACGGCGCGGTAGATGACGGGAGTGTCGGTCCGCCAGCAGTGGGGATAGTTGTGGTCATAGGTTTCGTGCCGGAAGATTCGTCCGTCTCGCTTGAGATAGGCGATGACTTCGGGGTTGGCATCAAAGACGTTAATGCCGGCGAAATCGGTGATCTCTTGGGTGAATTCGCCAGCCTCGTCCACGGGGACCACCAACGGGATACCCGCTTCTGTGCCTACCCGCTGGTCGTCCTCACCGAAACCGGGTGCCAGGTGAACGACGCCAGTTCCTTCGCCGGTCTCTACGAAATCGCCCGAGAGAATCACGAAGCTGTTGGGGTTGTCTGAGAAATAGGGAAACAACGGCGTGTACGAGCGGCCAATGAGTTCTGAGCCGGGGAGGGACCGGACGATCTCGGGGTCGTCGCCGAGCTCGCGGGCGTATCGATCCAGAGATGCTTCGGCGAGAACCAGATGTTGGCCGGCATGTTTGACGATCACGTAGATGAGTTCGGGGCCCACCGCCAAGGCGAGGTTGCTCGGCAGTGTCCACGGCGTGGTAGTCCAGGCCAAAACCTGAAGCTCCTCTGGGTCCTCGGCCGTTGGATGCAGCGAAAATGCCACGGTGACTGCGGGATCCTGGCGGGGCCGAGTGGCATCGTCGAGGCGTATCTCGAAGTTACTCAAGGGCGTCTGCGCCCCCCAGGAGTACGGCATCACGCGGTCAGCTTGATAGAGCAGACCCTTGTCGTAGAGCTGTTTGAAGGCCCACATGACCGACTCCATATAGGGCAGGTCCATGGTCTTGTAGTCATGCTCAAAGTCCACCCAACGGGCCTGGCGGGTGACGTAGTCCTCCCACTCGCCGGTGTATCGGAGCACCGAACGTTTGCAGGCATCGTTGAATTTGTCGATTCCGAAATCCAGAATCGCTTTGCGGCCCGAGACCCCCAGTTCCTTCTCGGTCTGCATTTCGGCGGGGAGGCCATGACAGTCCCATCCGAAGCGACGCTCCACCCGCATTCCCTTCATGGTCTGGAAGCGAGGGATGATGTCCTTCACATAACCGGTGAGGAGGTGACCATAGTGCGGAAGCCCGTTGGCAAAGGGGGGACCGTCATTGAAGACAAAGGTCCCTTTTGGCTCGCGGCCCGCCGGTGCGTCGACCGTCGACTCGAATGTACCCATCTCACTCCAGCGCTGAAGAACGCGTTCCTCGATGGCGGGAATGTCTGCTCTGGAAGGGACAGTGGGGTACTTCGCGGGTCGGTCGTCAGCCATTCAAGCAATGTAACGGCGCTTTGTTCGGGCGTTGTGGGCCAGTTCATGCATCGTTCACCCTTATTTCCGACTAGGATACGCCGACTCTTTAGGAAGGTCTCGACCGCCAACGGTCGTGACAATGCTCACAAACACGATCTGGGGCCAGCGGTGACCAGCAAGAAGCCAGCGACAAAAGCTACAACGAAGGCTCCGGCCAAGAGAGCGCCCGTAAAAAAGGGTGTGGCCAAGAAGGCTCCGGCCAAGAAGGCTCCGGCCAAGAAGGCTCCGGTCAAGAAGGCTCCGGCCAAGAAGGCTGTGGCGAAGAAGGCTGTGGCGAAGAAGGCTCCGGCCAAGAAGGCTGTGGCGAAGAAGGCTGTGGCGAAGAAGGCTGTGGCGAAGAAGGCTCTGGCCAAGAAGGCAGTGGCGAAGAAGGCTGCGGCCAAGAAGGCTGTGGCGAAGAAGGCAGTGGCGAAGAAGGCTCCGGCCAAGAAGGCAGTGGCGAAGAAGGCTCCGGCCAAGAAGGCTGTGGCGAAGAAGGCTGTGGCGACGAACGCTTCGGCCAAGAAGGTTGCAGGTCCAAGGGCCGACCGCGTGATCAAGACAACCTCGGCGAAGAAAGCGGCAGCGAAGAAAGCCCCCACCAAGCGCAAGGCTGCTGCTGCTGCCGCCCCCGCAGCGCCGGTTCGCCGTCGGCCAAAGGTGGTCACTGCGCCCAAGAACGCTGGCGTGAAACCGGCCTATCTGAAGGACAAGGCGTGGTTGAAGGCGCGGCAGGCTGGGTTGGAAGAAGAGCGCGCCGAGTTGCGCGAACAAGTTGAGGAATTCGCCGCGCAGCTGAAGGAGCTGCTCGAGACCGCCGAGGCCGGGGATGACAATTCCTCCGACGAGTCCAGCGAGGGCACCAGCATCAACGTTCAGATCTCGGAGCTCGTGATCGAGCGGAAGGGTCGTCTCGAACACATCGAGATGATCGACGAAGCAGTGGCTCGTATCCAGGGCGGTACCTATGGATTCTGCGACGTGGATAACGTGGCTATTCCCAAGGCCCGCTTGGAAGCCCGACCCGAGAGCGAACGGTGCGTAGAACACAAGACCTCAATGTTCGACAACAGTCGCCGGTAAGAGTCGCTGGCACGGTCGCATCGATCGTGCTCTCAATTCTTATTCTGGATCAGCTCACCAAATGGTGGGCGCTGCAAAACCTCGGCGACCGGGGCTGTACGGAAGCAGGGGCGTGCATCGACGTATTCTGGACGCTGCGCCTGCACCTGATCTTCAATCCCGGCGCATCCTTCGGGACAGGCGAGTCCCTGGGGCCCCTGATCGGCGTCGTCTCGTTCTTCATGGCGGGCTTCATGATCTGGCTCGCCACCCGAACCAGCGGGGCTATCGGTCAACACAATTGGCTGCCGCGGATTCTTTACGCTTCAATCGCCGGGGGGGCGCTCGGCAACGGCCTGGATCGTCTGTTCCGCGCCGATGAGGGATTCATGACGGGCAAGGTCGTGGACTTCATCGATTTTCAATGGTGGCCGGTGTTCAATGTTGCCGACGTTGCCATTGTGCTGGCCGTCATCGGTGCGATTGCCCGTTCCATTTTTGCTGAGGACCCCAAGCCGGTAGCGACCGACTCCGTCGTGCCTGATCAACAGGCCGATCTGTGACAAGCTTTGGCTCCACGGAACGTATCACCGTAGACGTCACCGAAGCTGTTGTCGGGCAGCGCATCGACCGTGTGGTCTCCTTGTTGCTCGAAGTCAGCCGGTCCGTCGCCACCGACCTCATCGCCGCCGGGGAGGTGCTCCTCGACGGCGTGGTTCCTTCCAAGCCGTCGGTTCGCCTCGAGGCGGGTCAACGCATGGTGCTGCCAGAACACGTGGTGGCCCAAGCCATTGAGGCCGACCCAACGGTTACGTTGGCAATTCGATTTGTCGATGACCACGTGATCGTGGTGGACAAACCGGCCGGTCTGGTGGTCCACCCCGGGGCCGGCGTTCACTCCGGCACGCTGGCCCAAGGCATACTGGCTGCGTTCCCCGAGGTCGCCACGGTCGGCGAACCCGCTCGGCCCGGTATTGTGCATCGCTTGGATCGTGGGACATCCGGACTTCTGATGGTGGCCCGTTCTGTCCTCGCCTATGAGGCCCTCACCGAGCAGCTGCGATCTCGAACGGTGGCTCGAGAGTACCGAGCTTTGGTTCATGGCCTCCCGGCCGCAAACGAGGGCATCATTGATGCTCCGATCGGTCGCTCGTTGCGACACCCCACCCGACAAACGGTTCGGGCAGATGGCAAGTCCGCCCGAACTGCCTACGCCGTTCTCGAACGGTTTGACGCGGCCGATGTTGCCTTTGTCTCCTTCGAATTGGAGACCGGGAGAACCCATCAAATACGCGTGCACAGTGATGCGGTTGGTCATCCGCTCGTAGGCGATGATCGCTACGGCGCAGTCAAGTCGCCTCATGCCATTATTCGCTCTGCCGCCCGCCCATTTCTCCATGCTGTCTCGCTGGGCTTCGAGCACCCCGACACGGGCGAGTGGATGGAGTTCGGGTCCCCACTGCCAGCGGACTTGAGCGATCTGCTCAACGCGGTTCGGGCCATTCCTGCCAGAACGTAATCTGGTCGATCGGGGCACGTGGGCGAGAGGCTGAGCGCCCCTGCCGTTCGTCGCCAGCCCCGTGTCCGATTGCGATGCCCGCTACCGCACGCCGGTCTGAGGGCACGCCAAATTCTTTCCGGACGGCCTCTTCGTGTTCGAAGAGGCCAAAGAGACACGCCTCGAGGTCGCGGGCTTGGACGAGCAGAAGGAGATTCTGAATCACCGCGCCGGCGTCTACCCACCAGTAGGGCACGGTCCACGCATCCGGGTGGACCCCAAGACCGGTGCGTTTCTTGTCGGGTTCGGAATAGCGCTGGAGGTACGCCTCGGGCTGCGTGGTGATGATCACCACCGCCGGTGCGGAGAAGAGCCCCGGGAATGCAAAGGACGCCTTTTTCTCCTCGCTGAACGTGGTAGACCAGTAGCGGGCCACGGCGGCGGGCTGGGAGAGTACGAGGAACTCCACCGCTGAGGTGTTCCCGGCGGAGGGGGCCCTCCTGGCCAGATCGAGAATCTCGGACAGGACGGCTTCTGCTACGGGGTCGGGCCGGAATGAGCGCACCATGTGCCGCCGTCGGATTGCCGATGTGAGTTCCACCCGTTACGAAGCCGCCCGGACCGACGAAGTGGGCTGAGTCTCCCGCACCAGATCGCTCAGACGGGAGATCGTCTCGGCGTACGCCGCTTCTGCGATCTCCGACGATGCGCCGGTGCGAAGGGTGTTGACCCCATGGAGCCGAGCGAGGTCGGCGGAGGGCTCCAGTACCGCAACGGTGGTGCCCTCGGCGCGGAGCCGCTCGACCATTTGCATCAGGTTGATGTGGGCGAACTGGCGGAGCGCGAAGAGTGGCGGCGGGACCGCACTGGGAGCCGAGAGTCCCAGAGGTGCCACCACGGTGACATGGTCGAGACGTTTGCCTAGCAGGAGGTCAAGATTGGTGGCGGAGTGTACACCTCCGTCTACGAGCGTGCGACCCTGGATACGGATGGGCGGATAGATTCCCGGCACTGCCGCTGAGGCCAGCGCAGCCTGCTGGAGGTTGGCTTGGATAGGGCCTCCCCGACGAAGCACAACCCGTCTACCGGTACGGATATCGACGGTGACCAGCCAGAGATTCTCTTCAGGCCATTCACGGGGGAGGTGAGCGTCGAGATCGGCGTGTTCGGCCAGTTGCATGAGGCCACCAGGAAACACCTTGCCGAGTTCCCTCGGAAGCGGGGGCAGCGGGAATCGAAGAAGTGACCGGCCCAGGACCCAGCTGGAGCCGAGGGCTCGCTGCATCAACGACATGGGGGAGTCCCACGCCGGCGCAAAGAAATCGTCGCCGCGCCGTTCTTCTGCGTCGCTGCCAGTATCTCGGGCAATCCGATAGAGCTCCTGCGGAGAGACCCCCGACCGAAGCTGTGAGCCGACGATAGCGCCCGCCGATGTTCCAATGATGATGTCGAGCTCTTCGATACGGAGGGCTCCGGAGGAGTGGAGGGCGTGGAGTGCGCCGGCGGTGTGGGCGATGCCGGTTCTTCCGCCAGCCCCGAGGACCAATCCGGTGCGCGGTCGCCGAATGCTTGGAGGGGGTGGGTAGCCCAGCGGTCGTAGGAAGGTCACTCCGCTCATCCTCTCGACGTTACCACCCCGCACCCCCATCCTCTTGTACGGTCAAATCTCAAGGAGTGGAGTTATCTGTAATTAATAGTAGATTATAGGTTATGAATGTTAAGTTGCAACCAATTGTTGCGGCAATCGTCGTGTTTGCAACGGTCGCGGCACTAACCACTTCGGCGCATGCTCAGCCGGGCTGCGGCGCAGCTGGTCACAACGACGGGAGCGTGGCCTCCGCCGCGGCGTGGTGTTTGTATGGTCCCGACGGTGTCCCGCTCTCGCCATTGCTTCCGCTTGATTGTGAAGAAGTCACCTACGAGCTGGTGGTCCCGGACGACACCGTCACAGCGGTCTTCCCAACCCAAGTCATTCAGGACTACACGCCGGCTCTGTCTAACGGCAACGAGTCGGCGGGCTTCGACAATCACTACGGCACGATTCTCAACGTCCTCGGCGTCCCGGAAACACCGGACGAGGCACCGCCGGACGCCTACGCCATCGGCTCTGCGTTCCATGTGGACTTGGGAGCACGGCTCTTTTCCGCAACCAACCGCTGGTGGAGTAGGTATTGCTGGACTACCGATGAAGGACTCGGACAGCTGGTCGGCCGTGCCGATGGTCCATTTGGCGAGGGCCCCGTCATCCCGCTGGCGGGGCTGGTGGCGGGGGCGATTGCGCGTCTCGCCCCGCCCGAACCGCCTCCGGTCCTGTTTGCCGGCCCCGCCAGCATTTTGCAGTTGCCAACCTGGTTCTGGATGGATGCGCAGTGGTGGAACGCCGAGTATCTCGAAACGGCTCAGCATGGACGAGTCAGCGTCAGAGTGGCGGCCATTCCGCAGCTATGGCGTTTGCGGATTCATGGAAGGGTGGTGGCTGTGTGTGGCGGCCGGGGAACCGAGTACGACGCCCGCCGCCAGGACGATCATCCCGACGCCTGCACGTTCACGTTTACCGAGACCCCGCCGGACCTACCAGTTCAGCTGGTAGCCGACGTCGAGATTGGGGTGTGGTGGGCCACCTCGGTCGAGGGTTATGGCATCCAGAGCCTTCCACCATTTTCCCGCTCCAGTTCAGCTGATCACGAGGTTATCGAGGTCATCGGTTTGCGCTGAGTCCTCTGGTGGGGTCAGACTCGGCCAAGGCCCGGTTGAGGGTTCTGGGCCCTGGTGGCCCAAACTGCTGCTCACCCTGCGTATCCTTCACTGTTAGTGCGAAGTCGACCAGAGCCCACGCTGCCTGCCTTCAGTGGCGGCTGCATCACCAACATCCTTCCCTACCTGCTGCCTCGGGGCCGCGGGATGGCTCGCCTGCCGGTTGAGCTGGGAGCAACCAAGAAGCGGGTGCTCCTCGTCCTCGACGGGCTCGGCTGGGATCAGCTGCAGGATCGCCAGTCGATCGTCCCCACCCTGCATGCGATGACCGGAGGGCCGATCACCACAGTGGCACCCTCCACCACGGCCACCGCTCTCACATCGATCACCACCAGCCTGACCCCCGGCGAACACGGAGTGGTGGGATACCGGATGGTGGTCGACGGCGAGGTTCTGAACACTCTTCGCTGGGGATCGTTGGAAACACCGGACGCCCGTCGTCAGATCCCTCCCGATGTCATCCAACCCTATGATCCGTTCCAGGGCCAAGACGTGCCGTTGGTGTCCCGGGCAGACTTCCGTCGATCTGGTTTCAGCGCTGCCCATCTACGCGGCGCCCACCTCGTCGGATATCGGACCACCGCCACGATGGTGCACGAGGTGAGCCGGCTTCTGCACGAGGGCGAGGAGTTCGTCTACGCCTACTACGACGGTGTCGACAAGGTCTCCCACGAGTACGGGTTCGGGTCGGTCTTCGATGCCGAGTTTGCCTTCGTTGACCGAATGGTTGCCGAGATCATCGCAAGCGCCCCAAGTGGCACCGAGGTCATCGTCACCGCCGACCACGGCCAGGTCGACTGCGACAACAACGTGGTGCACCTGCATGAAGATGTTGATGCGTTGGTCACGGGACTGTCGGGCGAAGGGCGGTTTCGCTGGCTGCACTGCGATCCCACCAAGGTCGACGAACTCGAGGCCGAAGCCAATCGGCATCATGGGCATCAGTCATGGGTCCGCACCCGCCAGCAAGTCATCGACGAGAAGTGGTTCGGACCCGTGATGCGGCACGGCGTTGAAGACCGTCTTGGTGATGTGGCGTTGTGCCCCTTTGAGCCGATCTCATTTTTCGATCCGGGCGACAGTGGCCCTTACGATCTGATCGGCCGGCACGGTTCGCTCACCGAGGCCGAGATGCTGGTGCCGTTGCTGCGAGCCGAGGCGTAGGGCCGGGGACCGGTATCCTTGCAGCAATGAGTGACCTCTCCAGACCCGAGCCCAAAGACGGCGCAGATGAGGTGGCGCACGAAACACCGGAGGTCGTGGAGCTCCCGAAAAAGGCGACGAATCAAGATGCGCCCCGCAACTCGATTTCCGAACCCGCCAAGGTTATGAGGATCGGGTCGATGATCAAGCAGCTGCTTGAGGAGGTTCGCACCACGCCTCTCGACGATGCTGGCCGCAATCGCTTGAAGGACATCTACGAGACCTCCATTTCAGAGTTAGGCGAGGCGTTGTCTCCCGATCTCAACGACGAACTGAATTCTCTGGCGCTCCCGTTTGGTGAGAACGAAGTGCCGTCTGATTCTGAACTACGAATCGCCCAGGCGCAGTTGGTCGGATGGCTCGAGGGACTGTTCCACGGGATTCAGGCCACCCTGTTCGCCCAACAGATGGCAGCTCGTCAGCAACTGGAGCAGATGCATCAGCAGGCGCTTCCCACGAGCGGAGCTACTCGCCAACCCCAGACCGGTACGTATTTGTAGTCGCCGTTCCCGTGGCAAGTGCGCCCGGCCCCTTCCGGGTTGCCCAGGTGGGCAACTAGTCTTGCCCGGTGACTGCTGAGCGAGTTGTAGTCGTCGGGCAGGGTTACGTGGGTCTGCCGTTGGCGGTCCGGGCCGTGGAAGTAGGGTTCGACGTTGTTGGCTATGACCTTGACTCCGCCCGCATCGCTCGGTTGCAGGCTGGCGATTCATACGTAGAGGACGTCCCGGCGGACAAATTGGCCGCGGCCCTTGATTCGGGCCGATTCCTCGTGACGGATCAACTCGCCGCCGTGGAGGGTTTCGACGTTGTTGTGATAACAGTGCCGACACCATTGCGCGACGGCGCCCCCGATCTCAGCTGTATCGAGGCCTCTGCCCGTGATCTCAGCCCGTATCTTCGACCCGGGGTGGCGGTGATCTTGGAATCCACCACATATCCCGGCACCACGGAAGAGTTGTTGATACCGCTCCTGGAATCTAGGTCGGAGCTGAAGGCGGGCGCTGATTTCCACGTGGGCTACAGCCCGGAGCGAATTGATCCCGGAAACATGGTTTACCGGTTCGAGAACACGCCCAAGGTGGTTTCGGGAACCACTCCTCAGGGCCTCGACCGCATCGCAGCTTTTTATGAACAGCTGGTGGTGGAGGCGGTACGGGTGCCCGGGCCGAAAGAGGCCGAACTTTCCAAGCTGCTCGAGAACACATTTCGTCACGTCAATATCGCGCTGGTGAACGAGCTGGCAGTCTTCGCCGCTGAGCTCGACATCGATATCTGGGCCGCAATCGACGCCGCCAATACCAAGCCGTTTGGATACATGAAATTCACCCCCGGTCCGGGGGTTGGCGGTCATTGTCTTCCCATCGACCCCAGCTATCTCAGCTGGCGGGTGAAACGATCACTCGGTCACAGCTTCCGGTTCGTCGAGCTGGCCAACGACGTGAATGAACACATGCCGGATCACGTGGTGGAGCGGATTACGCGAATCTTGAACGACGCGGAACGATCCGTCCGAGGATCGCGAATTCTCCTGGTAGGGCTGGCGTACAAGCCAGACAGCGGTGATTCCCGAGAGACCCCGGTTCTGGCGGTCGCCGAGAGATTGTACGAACTCGGCGGTTTGGTTACCTGCGCTGACTCCTGGGTGGACCCCGATCGTTTTCCCGCCAGTGTGCGACGCGTGGATTTGACGCCGGAAACGCTTGCTGAGGCCGATCTGGTGGTCATGTTGACCAACCATTCCGACACCGATCTGGCCATGGTGGCGGAGCACTCCAAAGTGGTCTTCGACACCCGCAATGCGGTGCATGGCCCCAACGTGATCAAGTTGTAGAGCAGGCTCGCACGCTCGAGCGCCCTCCCCCTTAGCGCTCGTTCGAACGCTGAGCCCACCCGTCTCCCCGCCGGCCTGCAAGTGATTTGCGATTCGTCATTGACGGCGGGCGCGATCCAAACGACAGGGGGGTAGTTTCGATAGTCTGCGAGGAGCGGAAGGGGTCTTGTGGGATCGTCGTTCACCCATCTTCATGTCCATACCGAGTTTTCCATGCTGGACGGGGCGTCGCGCCTCGATGACCTGGTGGCCAAGGCGGCCGCAGATGGGATGCCGGCGCTGGGGATTACCGACCACGGCAACATGTATGGGGTCCTGGACTTCTACAAAGCTTGCCGCAAGACCAACGTCAAACCGATTATCGGCTGCGAGCTATATCAGGCCGAGGAATCCCGGAACGAGCGGCCCAGCCGGCGGGGACGGATGGACGATTCTGGCGGCAGTACCGATGGCGGAAAGAAGCTGTACTACCACCTCACGGCATTGGCGGAGAACAACACCGGCTACAAGAACCTGATCCAACTGGCCTCTCGGGCTTTCATGGAGGGCTACTACTACAAGCCTCGCGTGGACTGGGAAGTTCTCAGCGACCACTCCGAGGGAGTCATGGTCACCACAGGCTGCCTTGGTGGCCAGGTTCTCCAGGCCCTGATGCAAGGCAACGAGGAGGCCGCGCTCCAAAAGGCCGCCCGCCTTCAAGACATCTTCGGTCGCGACAACATGTTCATCGAGCTGCAGGATCACGGCATTCCCGAGCAGCGGACCACCAATCCCCAGCTCATCAAGATTGCTCGCCAGATCAACGCCCCGATCATCGTCACCAATGATTCCCATTACACCGAGCAGCACGACCACGGTTCACACGATGCGCTCCTCTGTGTGCAGACAGGGTCGCTGATCAGCGATCCTGACCGGTTCAAGTTCAATGGTGATCAGCATTACTTGAAGACTGCGCAAGAGATGCGTCGGGAGTGGTCCGAACTGCCCGAGGCCTGCGACAACACGCTTTGGATCGCTGAACGCGCCAACGTAGAAATCGAGTTTGGGAAACCATTGCTGCCGGACTTTCCTATTCCCGAGGGTTTCGCCGGTGCGGATGAATACCTCGAACACCTCACCATGGCGGGCGCCCGTGAACGGTGGGGGGCTTCACTCACCGATGAGACGGTGGAGAGGCTGGCCTACGAACTCAACGTGATCAAGAGCATGGGCTTTTCGTCTTACTTCCTCATCACCTGGGACCTCATCGCTCACGCCCGGAACAACAACATCCGTGTGGGTCCGGGCCGCGGTTCCGCCGCCGGGTGTGCAGTGGCGTACAGCCTCCGGATCACGGACCTCGATCCGATCAAATATGACTTGCTGTTCGAGCGGTTCCTCAACCCGTCCCGCATCTCCATGCCCGATATCGATATGGACTTCGAGACCCGGTACCGCGACGAAATGATCCGCTACTGTGCTGAAAAATACGGCCGGGATCACGTGGCCCAGATTGTCACGTTCTCTCAGATAAAGGCCCGAGCAGCGGTGCGCGACGCCGCCCGAGTGCTGGGCTATCCCTATGCCGTAGGGGACCGGGTGGCCAAGGCCATGCCGCCGCTCATCATGGGGCGGGATACGCCGCTGAAGTACTGCTTTGAAGAGTCCGAGAAGTACAAAGACGGTTTCAGTATGGCCAAGGAGCTTCGGGACATGGTGGCGAGCGACGCCGACGTGGCCAAGGTGGTCGATGTGGCACGAGGGCTCGAGGGTTTGCGTCGATCCGATGGCATTCATGCCGCGGCGGTGGTGATCACCAAGGACGCACTCACCGAGTACATGCCGATCCAGCGCAAGCCGGACAAGAACCTTCCTATCGAGGAAGCGCCGGTGGTCACTCAATACGAAATGCACGGTGTTGAAGAACTCGGCCTGTTGAAGATGGACTTCCTCGGGCTCCGTAACCTCGACGTGATCTCCGATGCCCTCACCCTTGTCAAGCACGTTCACGACGTGGACGTGGATATCGATGCTGTTGACCTGGATGACGCCGCCACTTATGAACTTCTCAAGCAGGGCCTCACCATCGGGGTGTTCCAGTTGGAGTCGCCCCAGATGCGGGCGCTCATCCGGAGAATGGGTCCCACCGAGTTTGAAGACGTCGCCGCTCTCGTTGCGCTGTATCGCCCTGGCCCCATGGCCAAGAACATGCACAACGACTACGCCGATCGCAAGAATCTCAAACAGGAGATCAGCTACGACAACCCTCAGGAAGAGGAGATCCTGGGTGACACCTATGGCCTGATGATCTATCAGGAACAGATGATGCGCTTCAGCCAGAAGTTCGCCGGCTACACGCTGGCCGAGGCGGACAACCTGCGCAAAGCGGCCGGGAAGAAGGACCGGGAACTTATGGCGAAGGAGCGCCAGAAGTTCATCGAGGGGTGCACGGAACTGGACTACGGCGAGCAGTTTGGCAAGGACAAGTTTGATGTCATCGAGGGATTCGCCGACTATGCCTTCAACAAGAGCCACTCTTACGGCTACGGCCTTGTCAGCTATCAAACCGCCTATCTGAAGGCTAACTATCCCGCCGAATACCTGGCGTGCCTCCTCACGTCGGTGAAGAACGACCTCGAAAAGGCGGCGGTGTATCTCAACGAGTGCCGTCAGCTCGGCATCAGCGTCCTCGTTCCCGATGTCAACCGATCCGATCTCGACTTCGGCTCGATCCCGGACCTCGAAGGTGCGCAGTTGCGTGGCCGCCAGCTGAATGCCATTACCTTTGGTCTCTCCGGCGTGAGAAACGTTGGCGAGGGTCTGGTGAGGCTCATCCTGGAAGATCGGAAGGAGAATGGGCCGTTCGCTTCGTTCATCGATTTCTGTGACCGGGTGGACCTCGCTGTTCTCAACAAGCGGGCGATTGAATCATTGATCAAGGCGGGTGCCTTCGATTCGCTGGGCCACCCCCGGAAGGGTCTTGTTGATGTTTTCGACGACATCGTGACCAAGACCATCCAGCGCCGCAAAGAGGAGGACATGGGCGTGCAAACGCTGTTCGGCGCCATGGAGACCAGCGACGAGGCCTACGACGACCGTCCTGCCATTCCCATCGGCGAGACCTACGACAAGGCCATTCGTCTCAAGTTGGAAAAGGAGATGCTGGGCCTTTACGTGAGCGACCATCCCCTCATGGGTGTGGAAGATGCACTCCAGGCCCGGGCCTCTACCACAATCGCCATGCTGAGTGAGATGGAAGACGGCGAACAGGTGGCGGTGGGCGGCGTGGTCGCCAGCCTGCAGAAGAAGTGGACTAAGAAGGGCGAGTTGATGGCGCTCCTCATGCTGGAGGACCTGTCGTCGGCCATCGAGGTGATGGTCTTCCCGAAGTCATTTGCCGATTACGGGCACTTGCTGGAGGATGACCGAATCGTCATCCTGCGCGGTCGCGTGAGTCGCCGTGACGACGAGCCTAAGCTCATGGCCTCCCAAGTGGAAGTGATCGACGCCGATGCACTGGCTCGCGAAAAGCCGTTAACGATTACAGTGCGGCCGGATCAATTGTCCGACGCTGCAGTAGCGCAGCTGAAGGGCTACATCGCTGAGCATCCCGGCGAAACCCCGATCGTGATCGACCTGGGCACAGACAAACACATCCGGCTCAGCGACAGCTATACGGTCAACATCGGCAACGGCTTTGTGGCCGACCTCCGCGTCCTCTTCGGCGCCCACTGCATCCGCCGCTAACCCTTTCCCCGAAATTTCCGCTGTAGGCGACACTCACTGTCACCTACAGCAGACAATCCGCCGAAATGTCGCTCTCAGCAGACACTTCGGTGTCAGTAACACAAATCCGGTCCGCCAGCGAAGCGCGGTGTGTGCCACCATTGCGAGGTGCGAACCTTCGACTTCGAATTCACCGTTGAAGCGCCCCAAGCCGTGGTGCGCGACTTCCACCACGACACCGCCGTGCTGAAGATCCTCACGCCGCCGCCCACCATCATGAGGGTGCATTCGATGGATCCCCTGGGGGAGGGGTCGGTCAGCCGCTTCACGATTTGGGCTGGCCCACTACCGATCCGGTGGGTGGCCACGCACTACCACGTGGATCAGAATGGCTTCCAGGATGTCCAAACCTCCGGCCCGATGGCACACTGGGCTCATACCCATCGATTTGTGGCCGAGGGACCGGATCGGACCCGCGTCATCGAACACATCGAGTACGAGCACCCTCGGTTCCCGAAGCTGTTGCTTACCTACGCAATCTTTGGCCCGCTGAGTCTTCGGGCTCTGTTCGAGTACCGCAAGTTCCAGACCAAACGGCACTGCGAACCGTAGGCTTTACCTCGCCATAGCCGGGGGTGTGAAGGTGAGCGCTCCCCCCTCAGGAAGCTCGGCGTTGTCGAAACGATTGATCAAATCGGCGCTGAGCGACGCCCGGGTCTCCAGCTGAAGGAAGTCCCGCAGTGAAGTGCCGAGCTGGCGAGAATCCTGATTGGCGGGACCGGAATTGGCCTCGACATCGAGGGCGCTGATTGCCCGGAAGTCCACAGAGGCTCGGCTCATACCGGTGGCATGGGGTCGAGTGGCGTGGAGGTGGGCGCCGGAGAAGCAGACCATGCCCCCCACAGGAAGGGAGATGCTCAAGCCTGGTTCGTCCACTTCGGCCATTGGAACTGGAATTCCTCGCGTGTCGGTCTTGCCTTTTTGTTTGGCCGCCGCCGCTCGTCCACCAACGTTCCATTCGTAGAGGTTGAACTCGTCAGAGGAGTTGGGGAGCTCGCGTTCGAAATAGCTCGGGTAGAAAACCAGTCCGTTTTCGGGGGTCATCGGGTAGACGGGTCCCCAGAAGTTCATCTGCTGGAACGGGCTGCCCCACCAGGTGTCGCGGTGCGGGGGCTGACGGTGGGCCACACCCACGCTGAGGTAGTCGCCAGAGGGGCTCAAACGCACCCGTGGAACGTCGAGATAGATGTCATCGGTGCCGAGCCCGACATCGGTGAGAAAGTGGACAACGTGCGCCCATGATTCTTCCGCATGTACGAAGGTCGGCTTCACCGCTGCGAGGATCTCGATGTAGCGGTCGACGTCGAGTTCTTTCTGGGCCAGTCGGGGATCGCATGGCGAAAAGGCCTCCGCCAACGATTTCCGGGTCCATTCCGCAAGGGCACGAGAGCCTGGAGTCGGGGGGAAGACAAGGATGTCTCCGCCCAAAACGTGCCGTCGGATATCCGCCGCCGATTCGTCTCCAACCAGAACCACCGCCGCGATTCCTGAACTATCCAATTGATGTCCTTTCGGGACTGCTTTCGGGGATCGCCTAGCCCCCGTCGAGCGGACCTCCCGATCGATTATGCAGATACTACGCCGTTTGCAGAAATCGTCAAGGGGTTGAAATTCACACAGCGGTTTGTGGTTTGCAGGGTCTCGGAAAGGCCTGGTGAGCTTACGCTCATAGACCGGTTTTCGAGGACCTGTCTGCTCGGCAACCCGATCAGCCTGCGAATTTCTGCCCTAGGTGACATTTTGGCCAATTGTCTGTTGCAGGTGACACAGAGTCTTACTTCCAGCAGAAACTTGGGGCGTTATGAGGTGTGGGCGTCCAAGACTCTCTGGGCTGCGGTGCGGCCGCTGAGGTAGCTCTCGTCGGTCCAGATGTAGGCCCAGTCGCCATAACGCCCACAGGGCGTAATGTCGATCGACGCCATGTAGTCCTGCACGGTTTTCGCCGCCGGCGCTGAATCGAGGTCGAAGATCACGTTGGCGTATTCGATGAACCGGGCCTCGGAGAACACAATGTCGTCATCCTCTCGAAGGACGCCCATGGTGGTGAGTTCCTCGATAACGGGCTTGATGTCGTCTTCAGGCTTGTGATCCAAGGGCTTGTACTTGTCGGAGTAGTACACCTCCACCTGGACAGCCCCGTGGCCCGGGGGACAGGTGGTAGGGCTGAACATGTGAGGGAAAGAGAGTCTTACCGACCGCATGTCCTCGTCGTAGATGTACCGCCAATGGGCCGGCGACAGGTCTTCCCGAGCAACGCCGATATTGACCACGACCGTCTGGCTACAGGACAGCAGCGAGCCCGCACGGCGAACGTCCTCAGGTACATCGGGGAGCATCTCGATCATGGCGGGAAGGGGCACAGAGGAAATCAGATCGGTGTATTTCTCCACATGCCCATTGTCGAAGCGAATCGTCTTGGTGACGGGATCGATGGATGTCGCCCGGTGCCCGAGGGTCAGATCTGCCCGGTCGAAGAACTTGTGGAGGTAGCCCTCGAAGCCGCCCTTCTTCGGGTACCGGAATTTGTCGATGTAGTGCTTTGATGTCTGCGGCGGCCGGATTGCGCCCAGCAAGACCTCGTTGAGGTCGGGACGGTAGAGGCGGGGTCCCAACCACTCGGTGTTCATCAGTTCCGGTCCTACGGTGTGGTACTTCTTGCCGTAGCGGCCCGGGAAATTGCGAGTGAATGTCTCACCGTAGGACGCGAGGAGCCACTCTTCATAGTTGGCGGGCTTGTCCGGCACCGGTTGTGCCGACACCTCCATGAACTCGCGAAGGATTTGGATGATCAAATCTTCAGGAAGTGCATGGAGGTAGGCGATAGCCGGGTGCTGTACCCATACGCCTTGGTAGTAGTTGTCGACGTCTGCTTTCAGAACCTCGTAGTCGTAATCCACAGCCTCGGCGAGGAGTTCCTTCACATCTTCGATCTCGGTGAAGGAAATGTGCGGCCCGTCGTCGAAAATGAAACCGTCGGACTCGAACGATGCGGTGTGCCCGCCGGGAAAATCGTTCTTGTCGAACATGCGAGGCGTTACGCCCTCGGCAGAGAGTCGATCAAACGCGCCCCACGCCGCCATCCCACTACCCAGGATCACCGTCTTGTCAGTCATTATTGCCGTATCCCGTTCTTTCTTTGGCGAGTGTAGGAGCACGAGGTTCGCGCAGTTTCGAGCTAATGGGCGGTACCCCTCGCTGGGTCCAGCGAAGAGCGCCACCACTTCACTACATCGGCGCAAGCCGCCTCGAGATCAAGGGTTGGGTGCCAGTTCGTTGCGCTGGTCAGACGGGAGGTGTTGGCGGTGATCTCGGCGGCTGCGTCAGCGCCACCTGGTCGTTTACCGAACCAGAGAAGATCGGGGCGACCCACAGCCTCCCCGACGATCTCGGAAAGTTCTTTGACGGCCACCGAGGAGCCCATTCCGAGGTTGACGAATCCCGTAAGCGAACTGTCGGCAATGGCAATGAGGCCTAGGGCCACGTCCCATGCGTGCATGTAGTCGCGCCGCTGCGTGCCGGCGGACAATTCGGCCGGTTGGTTTCTGAGTAGCTGGCGGATGATGTGGGGCACCAGGCGGTTGGGGTCTTCGTTCCGGCCCAGCACAAAAAAGATCCGAGCCACTGCCACGGAGAGATCGGGGTAGTCCTCACACACGGCGAGAGAGCGTTGGCCGGCATCGAGTTTGCATCGCCCGTAGACGGTGTCGGGATCGGGTCGGTCGTTCTCTGAGAGAACACCCCCGCTGGCGCCGTACTCGATGCAGCTCCCGGTCAAGACCGCTCGCCGGCCACCGTTGCGGGCGAAGGTCTCCACCAAGTTCTCCGCTACTGCCACCCAGTCAAAATTCTTGGGGTCGCTGTAGCGGCTCGTGGAGTCACCGTTGAACCAGGCCAGGTGAAACAGTTCGGTTGGGCGAAGCCGGCCCATTAGTTCGGACACCTCGTCACTGTTCATGAGGTCGGTCTTGTGGATGGTGATCGATTCCGGCTCCACCCCTTCAAATGCCAGGTCGGATTGGCGGGCGATCACGTGGATCTGGCGGCGGCGAGGCGAGTTCGGCGGCGTGAGACCATGCCCATGGCCGGCCAGTGCACTCACGAGGTGCCTACCGATGAATCCGCTGGCGCCGGTGATCAGTGTCACGTCCGTAGAACGGGCACCGCTCAAGGAGCCGCTGGGCTGGTCGATAGGGGAGTCTGAGGGACGTTGTTCGCTCACAATTCACTCTTCGGTCGTTACGGGGGCAGGTTTACCCGCGGCGGCACAACTATTGGCACAGGAGGGGCTCCTTCACCGGCGCTACCGTTACCCATTATGGCCCTAACACCCGACACAAAGATCTATGTGGCTGGTCACGGCGGACTTGTGGGCTCGGCATTGCTTCGACGTCTCGCGCGGGGTGGCTTTCACAACGTCGTCACCGCTACTCGCCAAGAAGTTGACCTGCGAAACCAGGCAGAGGTTTCTCAATTTCTGGCCGACAACAAGCCTGACCAGGTGATCCTGGCTGCTGGCAAGGTTGGCGGGATCCACGCCAACAACTCCTTTCCGGCCGAATTCTTGTACGACAACCTGATGATTCACGGCACGATTGTCCACGCGGCCCACGAGATCGGCGTGGAGAAGCTTCTCTACCTTGGCTCCAGCTGTATTTATCCCCGCCACGCCACCCAGCCCATCACCGAGGACGAGCTGCTCACGGGTGCACTGGAGCCGACCAACGAGGGGTATGCGCTCGCCAAGATCGCGGGGATCAAGATGTGCGAGACCTACAAGCGCCAGTACGGCGACAACTTCGTATCGGCGATGCCCACCAACCTCTATGGCCCCAACGACAACTTTGACCTCGATGGGTCCCACGTGATTCCGGCCCTGATGCGCAAGTTCCATGAGGCCAAGCTCACCGGGAGTCCCACAGTAGAGATTTGGGGTACGGGTTCGGCGATGCGGGAGTTTCTGCATGTTGATGATCTCGCCGATGCGTTGCTCTTTCTGCTGGACACCTACGACGGTCTCCAGCACGTGAACGTGGGTACCGGCGAGGACCAGAGCATCCGTGACCTGGCCAACCTCATTGGCGAGATTGTCTACCCCGAGGCCCAGCTCGTGTGGGACAGTTCCAAACCCGACGGCACCCCGCGCAAGGTGATGGATGTGACGAAGCTGCACAATCTCGGCTGGAAGCACAAGATCGACCTGCGCACCGGGCTCGGTGACACCTACAAGTGGTTCATCGAGCACTACCACGACGCCCGCGGTATTACCGCTGCCTAACGCCCAATTCGTCCCCAACTCCCTACATCCAAACGGAGCTCCCCTATGAAGGTTGTGATTCTCGCCGGCGGTCTCGGCAGTCGCCTAAGCGAAGAGACCATTAGCAGGCCCAAACCACTCGTGGAGATTGGCGGCAAGCCGATTATTTGGCACATCATGAAGCATTACGCGGCCCATGGCTTCGACGACTTCCTCATCGCGTTGGGTTACAAGGGCGACATGATCAAGCAGTACTTTGCCGAGTACGCCACGCTGGCGAGCGATCTCACCGTGAACTTGGCGGCCAACAAGATCATCCGTCACTCCCAAGAGCCAGACGAGCAGTGGAACATCGGACTCATCGATACCGGCCTCCACACACATACCGGTGGACGAATTCGACGTCTCGCACCCCACTACAACGGAACGTTCATGGCGACGTATGGCGATGGCGTCTGCGACGTTGATCTGGACCGTCTGCTGGAGTTCCATCGCGGCCACGGGAAACTCGCCACGCTCACCGCAGTGCGGCCGCCCGCCCGGTTTGGAGCACTGGAACTCAGTGGCGACACGATCACGAGCTTCAGCGAGAAGGCTCAGACTGGTGAAGGCTGGATCAACGGCGGGTTTTTCGTGCTCGAGCCTGAGGTGCTGGACTACATCGAGTCCGACAAGATCGACTTTTCGGGTGAGCCCCTGGCCAACCTTGCCAAAGACGGGCAGCTGATGGCCTATCGTCACGAGACATTCTGGCAGTGCATGGACACCATGCGAGACAAGGAATTGCTGGAGTCATTGTGGGACGGCGGCAGCGCCCCGTGGAACAACTGGACCATCGAACGGTGACTTCCACCGGCACGAGTGCGGCCTTCGGCGCGTTCTACCGGGACAAGCGAGTGCTGGTGACCGGTCACACCGGGTTCAAAGGCAGTTGGTTGAGCGAATGGCTGCTCGCTCTCGGCGCGGAGGTGACCGGTTACGCCCTCGACCCCTTGACCGATGCTGACATGTACTTGCAGTTGGGTCTCGCCACCCGGATCGCCCGAGATGAGCGCGGCGACCTTTCAGACTTGGAACGGCTGGTGCGATTGGTCGCCGAGATCAAACCGGAGGTCGTGTTTCACCTTGCGGCACAACCGTTGGTTCGGTTGTCCTACGAAACGCCCGTCGAAACCTTCGCTACCAATGTGATGGGGACCATCAACGTAATGGAGGCGGTGCGCCGCTCCGGGCACAGCTGCTCAATGGTGATGGTCACGACCGACAAGTGTTACGCCAACCGTGAGTGGCTAAGTAGCTACCGCGAACAGGACGCCATGGGCGGCCACGATCCCTACAGCGCCAGCAAGGGTGCCGCCGAGCTGGTGATCGCCTCGTACAGATCGTCGTTCTGGTCAACGCCGGACAGCGCGGTGACGGTGGCCTCGGGACGGGCGGGGAACGTGATCGGGGGAGGTGACTGGGCCCTAGACCGAATCATTCCCGACTGCATTCGGGCGGTTCAGGCCAATGTTCCGATTCCGGTGCGGAACAACACGGCAACTCGACCGTGGCAGCACGTGCTGGAACCGCTCTCGGGGTATCTGTGGTTGGGTGCGGTGCTCAGCTCGCCGCAACTCGCGGGCTACGCAACGAGCGAACCCTTCACCGGTGGGTTCAACTTTGGGCCGGCTCTGGCCTCAAATCGCACGGTGGCCGAACTGGTAGTCGAACTAACGCGCCATACCGGCGGGTCGTGGGAGGATCACGCTGATCCCAATGCCCTCCATGAAGCATCAAAACTGAACCTTGCCATCGACAAGGCATTCCACCTCCTCCAGTGGTCTCCGGTCTGGGATTTCGCCAAGACAGTGGAGGTAACGGCCGCCTGGTATAAGAATGCTGTGAGTGGAGAGGCTGCGGTGGCACTGACACAAGAACAGATTTCCGTCTACGAAGCCGATGCGGCGGCAAACAGTATCAAGTGGGCATCCCCGATCACCCAGGCCTGAGCCGCTAAACCAAGGATGATATGGATTTCCAAGCCACGAGCGTGTCGGGTTGTTTTGTTGTGTCCCTGGATGCGATTCCCGACGACCGCGGTTACTTCGGCCGTGCCTGGTGTGCCGAGGAGTCAGCCGCGGTTGGCGCCGCCTCCACCGTGGCCCAAATCAATATGAGTCAGTCCGCCGACCCTGGTTTGATCCGAGGTTTCCACTGGCAAGAAGCCCCTCATAGCGAAGAGAAGTTCGTGCGTTGCATCAACGGAGCGGTCTTCGACGTGTGCGCCGATGTGCGCCCCGACTCTCCCACCTTTGGACAGTGGTTCGGTATTGAACTCAATCCCCACAATCGGTTGGCGATTGTCATTCCCGATGGCTGTGCTCATGCGTATCAAGCGCTCCAACCCAAAAGCGAAGTCCTCTACCTGACGAGCGCTCCCTACGCAGCGAGCGCAGAACGAGGCATGCGATGGGATGATCCGTTCTTCGCCGTCGACTGGCCAATTCACTCCGAGGTCCAAGTGAGTGAGAAAGATCGAAACTGGCCTCGGTTCGGCGTTGCTTAGCTGTGCTGGACGACTGAAGTGCTGCCGTCAATGGTCATCAGCCCGCGAGTGCCGTACTCTGCTCGGTCTCGAGTGCTCTGAGTGTTAGGTCAGCAACTCGTTGCCGTAGTCTGACTGATAACGAGAGTACTGATCGGAGTGAGTGACGCCGACCATTACGATCCCTGCCAAGGGAGCACCGACCTGCTCTAACGTTTCGATTGTCCTGCGGAGATCGTCACGCGATGTGGAGCCGGCTCGCACGGTAATGATCACTGCGTCCACCAGACGGGAAAGGCTGACCGCATCAGAGACCGGGAGGACGGGGGGAGCGTCAAACACTGCGATGTCGCCCTCCTTCTCCACGAGCCGAATGAGGTCGGCGAAAGCTGGTGTCGAAACGAGATCACCCGGGCTCGGCGGCGAGGAGCCCGACGGGAGTACCACCATGGAATTGTTGGCGCTGGCGACGGTGAACGCCAGCTCGTGAAGCGGCGTGCCATCGAGAAGATGGTCGCTAAGCCCCGGGACCATCTCGGTGTTGAAGACCTGGTGGAGACGCGGGCGGCGAAAGTCGACGTCGGCGAGAATCACCCGAGACCCGATTGCGGCCAGAGCGCCGGCAAGATTCACTGCCGTCGTGGTCTTGCCTTCCGAGGGGTTGGGAGAGGTGACCAGCACAGAGTGGACGTCGCTGCTGAGGAACGAGAATTGCAGCGACGTACGGACGCGGTGGTAGGCATCGCCCACCGGGCTTTCGGGTCGCTCCAGGGTCTGGAAATCCAGTTCAGGCCGCGCCAGGCCATCAGCGTCCGGCACGGAGCCCAGCATGGGCAGCGTGGTGAGCGCCCGGACATCGTCGGCGGAGTTCAGCGATCGGTCCAGGTTGTGGGACAGCAGTGCCGCGGCGACGGCCAGAATCGACCCGGCCGCTACGCCCAGCGCAATGGTCTGCGAGAGTGGGGTGTTGGAGGGCGCCGAGGGAGCGACCGCCCGTTCCACGATGCGGGCGGAACCGATACCAGCGAGCTTCCCCTGGAGGGAGAGATCGATGATTGCGTTGGCAACTGCATTGATCTGGGCGTCGATGAGATTCAGGCGAGGGGCGATGCGGATGGTCTCCGAGGCGATCTCCCGCTCGATTGTTGCGCGGTCAGCATCGGTGGTGGAAGTGGCCAGCGCCCCTTGGAGTTTGGCCAGTTCGGAATGGGCTTCCACTCGTTCCGTGGAGAGGGAGTCGAGTTGTGATGAAAACAGGGCGGTAGCCGCTTCGAGGCTCTGGGCCGACTGGTCCTGTTTCTCGGCGACGTAACTCTCGGCGAAGACGTTGGCCGCTCGGGCCGCCGCCTCAGGCGTTGCGGCGACCGCCTTGATTTGGAGAACGTCGGAGAATCCTTCAGCAGTTATGGAAACGCCCGGCACGAACCCCAGTTCCTTGGCCACCCTGGCCCGGACCTCATCGCCTTGGGCCAGGCTGATTTCATTGGACAGCGTGCGGGAGAGACTAGAGGTGTTCTGATTCTGCCCGGTCACGGCTGACGCTGCTTCGGTCTGGGCCACGAGAACCCGGGTCTGGGCACTGAATGAGTCAGCCTGAAGGAGCGGCAGTGCGACGGCCGCTCCGAGGACAGTGAAGAAGGCGAGAGCAGCCCACTTCCAGCGATGACGGAGGATGCGCAGGAAGACTGAAAGACCGAGAATGCTGTCGTGATTGGGCGCGGCCACCAGCCCAAGGTAGCCGAATCAACAGGATGGTTGGTGGGCTACCCGTCGATGCCTCTTGGCCGCCCGCCGGTTCCTACTCGGGCTCGATGAGCGTGGGCTTGTTGCGGGCGAGTTTGAATGCAAAACCGGGAAGATTGAGAACATAGCGGCGCCAGAGTCGCCGAGGTTCCATAACCAATCGGAAGAGCCATTCGAACCCCGACCGTTGAACAAAACGAGGGGCTTGGCGCACGCGCCCGGTCAACATGTCGTAGGCCGCGCCGATGCCGATCAGTGCTGCGGCATTCAGTTCAGGACGCACATCGTCCATCCAGAATTCCTGTTTCGGGCTGGACAATCCAACCCACACGATGTCTGGATCTGCCTCGTTGATCAGCTTGATCACCTCTGCCCGTTCCGAGCTTTCGAGAGGCCGAAACGGCGGGCAGTACGTGCCGACGTTTTGGACTCCGGGGGCTCGGCGTTCGATTTCGGCCGCCAATTCGTCGGCCACGCCTTCGGTTCCGCCGTAGTAGAAGAACTTCCACTGTTTCTCGCCGGCGCGTTCGGTCACCGCTTGGATGAGGTCTGGGCCATAGACCCTGTTCATTTCTTTTTCGCCAGCCCACCGCCCGCACCAGACCATGGGCATGCCGTCCGGCGTCGTGAGGCCGGAGTTGTTTTGAATCTCGCGAAACTTCTCGTCCTTCTGGGCGAGCATTACCCCGTGGGCATCACGAACGCAGACATAGTGGCGTTCGCCATCTTGGATCCACCGGTCGATTTCATCGACTGCGGTTGGAAGGTCGAGCGTGCTGACGTGAACTCCGAGAATATTGACACGGCGTTTGGGATTCAAGGCCATCTGGAGAAAGCTACTTCGGCTTTTGGGTGGCGGAGGTAATGGCCGTGACGAGATCTGACAGGGCCCGGGCCGATTCGGAGGTGAAGAGGTCTCTGCAGGCTTCGAATGCGGCGTTCTGGAGGTCGTTCAAACGATCCAGATCGTCGAGCATCGAGGCGATCAATGGGGCCAACTCGATTTCGGACCGAACCTCCTCAACGCTTTTTCCGGGAATCAGCGGAAGACTCATCGCCGATGTATGACCGGTGACGAGGGGTACCCGGTGAAAGATGAAGTCCAGTGTTTTCATCTTGAATCCACCCCCGACTGGTTCGAAGACGATGCCAACTCGGCAATCAGCGAGTGCCTGGTCGAAGTCGTCGACATAACCCTCGAAGCGAACCTTGGGGTACTGGCGAGATACCTCGTCGGGCGGCGGATATCCACCGGTGAAGACCACCACCTCTACTCCGCTGTCGATCAGCGGCTTCAACCCGCGCAGCGCCATCACCATGTTGTCGATCTTTGCCCCCCAATACAGCGTGCTGATCATGGCTACCCGCCGGGGCGTTTCTTCGGTGATCGTTCGTTCCGGGCGACGGGTACCGCGATAGCTGGGCAGGGTGTGGACGATCGGGCCCTTCGGGTTCCGAGCCTGGAACGTCTCGATATCCGCAGTCGAGATAGCGCTCACTCCATCACACGTGCGTAGAAGATGGTTCTCGAACCGTTCCATCTTCTTCAGGTCGACGAAGAGGGCGGCCTTTCTTATCCCGTTGGCGGCGGGGATCATTTTTTCCTTGACGCGGGTCTCATCGTTCTGTGAGACGTAGATCGAAGGGACCGTCCCGTCGATGATCTCCAAAGCGGCGCCGACACGAAGGTGATCGAAGAGAACGATGTCGGGGCCGCAGATGGCGAGAGCCTCCTGTACTGCATCTGCGAAGTCGTCACCCCACACCTCGGTCACCTTGACGGGCGCGGGGTGAGCCATCTTCTTCCACATGGGAACATTCCGGTGGGGGAGGACAGTCCAAATACCGTCGTCATCGGCTTCGTACGTGCCGTCGGCGGAGCGCGCCCGCCCAATCGCTCGGACCTCATGGCCCATTTCGCGCAAGGCGTTCAGCATGTCAAGGCTGTAACGGTAGAGGCCGCTGTCGGCCGGCAACAGGTACTCGCCGGAGAGCCAGAGTATCTTCGCCATTGTGCGATCGTTCCTTAACGGGTGGGAGGTGGGTGGACTCCAAGACGCGAGCGGGCCTTGGCCTTGAAGTAGTCCAATCGGACGATACCGGCGGGCAATGAGTCACAGATTGCGCTGGGAATGGGTGCCAAGGTGTCAAACTGATCGCTATGCACACCCATGCTCCGGCCGGCGCCACAACCCCGTTGACCCTGGCCGATCTCACCGTCAATATCTGTACCGTCGACCGTCCCGAAAAGCTTCGAGCCGCATTACAGAGCCTTCTGGACACCACCCCGCCAGGGCCGTCTCTCCAACTGCTCCTCAATGAGGCCTCTCCGGAGACCTGGCCCGCCATCGAGTCATTGGTGGAGGAATGGCGTGGTCCGGTCAACGTGATTCGAATCAAGAAGCGCCTGCCGGTGACCCAATCCCACCAGCGGGCATTGGATGCGATCAGTACCCGCTTGGTCAATTTCATGGGTGATGACGACCTCGTGTTCGCAGATCGGTTCACCGAAGCGATCGAGATGTTCAATTCCGTACCCGACCTGAAGCTCGTTGGAACCTGGTGCGAACGGATCGGTGGGGACGCGGACAACGTGGTCCGAAAAGGTCGCATGGACATCGGGCCTGTGACACTGGAAGAGTGGGCTGCATATCGCGAGTCTTCAACACCAGTTCAGTACTGTTTTCCCGCTGTGGTCCTCGACACCGCTGCGGCCCGGGAAGCGGGCGGGTTTCAGGATCGGTTCGGTTCGGCAATGGATGCGGCTCTCACCGGCTACGTCGGACGGAAGTGGCCGTGCCTCACCCAAACCGAACGCCGATTCGGCTTCCGGATCCACGATGGATCCGACAGCGCCAACAACTTTGCTGCCCAGTTCGAGAGGTATGAGTATTTCGAGGACTGCCTCCGAGCCTTGAACGCTGGACGCGAGGAGCCCACTTTGGAGGAATGGCAGGCGGCCCGTGCTGCTCAGCCATGGCTGAAACGCAAATCACACGAACGAATGGTGCGGTCGCGCCATTTGTTTCGTCGCTGCGGTGCCGCCTTGGTCGATGGCCGACGAGCGGATTTCGTGAAGTATGCGGTCCTGTCATTGGTGGCGTGGCCGCCTCAGTTCTTCTCCAAGGCGTTCGAGCAGCGCGGTAGATCCACCCCGAAGGGTCAACGCAGCACACGTTGGTAGAACGCCGTCATTTTGGCAGCCCGTGCCGGCCAGGTATTCCGGCCTCCCGCTGCCAACGCAGCCGTACCCATCTCTTGGCGGCGACCTGGGTCACCGGCCAGTTCCACAAGCGTGTTCGCAATTTCTTCGGTGGATTGCTGGGTTGTTGACGGCGGTATTTGAATAGCCCAGTCGGGACTGGTGATGATGCCCGGCCCCTGATGGTTGATCACCACGGCGGGCATACCGTAAGCGGAGGCCGAGTGAAGCGGGGCGCCGCCGTTGTCGCGCACGCTGTTGAACAGCAACACATCGTGATTGGCATAGGCGTCTTCCAACTCCGCCTGCGACGACCAGCCGCGGTCGGTCACCAATCCATCGGTGATCATCCGCTCCAATTGATCGGCCACGAGCGCTCGCGGGATGCCGTCGCCCATCAGTGTGAGGTGGATCGCACACTTCGTGGAGGCCAGTTGGACCGCATCCAATGCCATGCCGAGCGCCTTTCGCTCCATGATTCGACTGACCCACACGACCCGTAACGGTCCTGAGGTTGATTGGACCACGGGTTGGGCCATCAGTTCGGCAGGATCAACGCCGTCGTCCAGCATCAACGTGACGTGTCGTGCGCCGAGCTGTCGTAGCACGGTCTCGGTCTCCGGGTTGGACGCAAGTATCATTGATGCCGACTGCACCAGGCGTCGGCTGAATGGATTGAATCTGACCGTCCGCACCAAAGTGTTCCGAAGTTGTTCGTAGTGCCAGCTGGTCGGGAAAACACGACTTGTACCCGGGGGACGCGGTAGTTCCACCGCCCACGGGACCAAGGACAAATGGGGCATCAAGCCGGTTGAGCCAGCTGCCATGATGGATGCTGGCCCACGAAAGGTGATGGACGAGGTCGAAAGGCTCGTCTTGATGGAGGGCACGAGCCGCGCCCAGAGCGCGACGTTGCCAGCCCTGATAGTCCATCGCCGTGTACACCACCACCGGAAGCCGGCGGGAGACAACCGGCGGTTCAACGTTGATGAACTCGGGGGCGTAGCCGGGGCGAATCTGTTCGGGGATCGGCGCCGTTCTCGGATCGATAGCCGAGGTGGGATCGGCACGGTTAACGAGGGCCGTGACGTCTATCCCGTTCATTGCAAGGTAGGTGGCCCATTGCCACGTCATGCGCGCTTCGGATCCACCGCTCGGTGAACAGGAGTGGGCGACCAGAAGTACCCGCATCACTGCTGCCCGAGGATGCCAGCTGGTTGTACAAGGTTTTGGAAAGGGATCGTGGCCATGGTTCGTTTGACCCATTCTGCAATGTGGACAGGCTGGAGCGTGATCAGGCTAGGTGCGCTGTACAGGAGCAACGCCTCGTGATGGGGTTTGGTGGGTGAAGCTGCCCAAATATCACCTCAACCAGATTTCAACTATGCCGATGAACCCATATGCCCTTGCCCGTCCGCCGCACCGGCGCGCTTCTACGTCTCCTCTCACTAGTACTCACGATTGGGGTGGTTGGAGCCGCCTGCTCGTTTGGCGCAGGGGACAGCCGCACGGCCAACGATGGTGCTGAGGTTCTAGGTGCGTCGTCGGCTCTACCCGGAAAGTACGTTTCCACCACGGGAAACAACGGCAATTCCGGCAACGCCCCAGACCAGGCCTACCGCACACTCGCTCATGCGGTGAAACAGCTCGGCCCCGGAGACACGCTCTACGTAATGGAGGGTGACTACTTCGAGAACGATCGACCGGACTCTGCGGTGGCGATCACCAATTCCGGCACGCCTCAAGCCTGGATCACGATCACGGCATTTCCCGGTGCCACACCGATCATTCGCAGCAACCAGAGCAACGGGATAAAGGTGGATGGGGCCAGCTATGTGGAGATCTCCAATCTCGAGCTGATCGGCAATCCGACCGGCGGTACATCGAGCTATTCCGGCTCAGGGATCAACGTAGATGCCATCTACAGCCCGGCGAGAAACCATCACATCCGGATTCTCAACAACACGATTTCGGGATTCGGGGCTGGCGGTATCCCAGTGACCGGAAGCAGCCACGTTGAGATCCGCAACAATGTCATTCATGATGTCGCCGAAGTCGAGTGGACTCAGCACAGCGGTATTTCGATCCTCGAGAGCTTCAACATGGGGTTCGGCAACGACAGCAACGGTTATTCCAACTACATCACCGGAAACACGATCTATCGAGTGGAGAACAAAGTCCGAGACAACAGCGGTCGGTTCACTGATGGAAACTGCATCATCATGGACCGGACCAAAATCAACAGCTACACAGGTCGTACGTTGATCGCCAACAACCTCTGTCTCGATAGTGGTGGTCGAGGCGTTCAGGTGTATCAGTCCCGCCACGTCGATGTTGTGAGCAATACGATCTTCCAGAATCTCAAGACCGGTGAGATCGCCAGCAGTGGAGGCGAGTTGGGGGCGTTCTATTCCGAGGACGTTCACTTCGCCAACAACCTCGTCTTCGCTAGGAGTGGGCTGATGCCGGCTCGAACCTACGACGCCAGCAATATCCGGTTCACGAACAACCTTTACGTTGGTGACACCGATCCTCAGTACAACGGGGCCGCCAACAACGGTGACCGTCGTGTTGGGTCCGGCACTTCGGTGGTTGCAAGTCCGAGCACGAATCCGAATCCGGCGAACTTCAAGCTCGTCAGCGGCTCGCCCGCGGTGAACGCCGGGACGAACACATTTGATGGTGTGGTCGCCACGGACTACCTGGGAGCTGCGCGCCCGGCCGGCGGGGCAACCGACATCGGAGCCTTGGAATCTGGGAGCTCCGCTCCCGTAGCCACCACCGCTGCGCCAACAACCGCTGCGCCAACAACCGCTGCGCCAACAACCGCTGCGCCAGCAACCGCTGCGCCAGCAACCGCTGCGCCAACGACCAGACCGCCAACGACGGTGGCCACGACAACGAAGCCAACTTCTTCACAGGCCCCGAGCTCTGTGCCGGAAACCACCGTTCCGGATTCATCTGACTCTGTAGCCGAACCCGTACCGACCGACTTGGTGTCGACCATCGTGCCGCGCCCTCCGACCACCAGCGCGGCAGCTGTCGACGATGGCTCGGCTTCAGACCCAAACTCACAGCAGTCTGCTGCGGTTGAGGCCGCTTCAACCACCTCGAGTTCCACGAGTACATCGATTGCCGCCGCCCCGGGAAGTACAGCGGCGTCCGTTTCGCCCACGCCGTCCAGCACGGTAACCGGGTCCTCCAGCACCGTCGAACCACGCCGCGAGAGCGCGGTGTCGCCTTCTCCAGCCGCAATTCCTCCGGGCGAGGCTGGGCCAACCCTGAGTACTGCAACCACGATTGATTTCGGAGAACCTGCAGGTCCACGTTTCGATTTCGACGATTCGCAGTTCTCACCACCGCGGCCCCCACAGGAGGTCAGTGATGTCACAAGTGTGCCCGCCTCGACCGTGGGTTCGGTGAAGCGGAGCCTCGCCCCACCCTCCACGGTCTTCGGCAGCGATGGTCCCGGTCCGGCTGATGGGGGACCAGCATCGGAGTTGGGGGCGCGGGAACGTAATTCGTCAGAGCCTCTGGCCTTCGATGATGTGGCGATCCCTCAGGCTCCCACCCCCGTAGAGTTGCCCTTGGGCATCATGGCCTCGATTGGCCTCGTCCTGTCGTACTATCGGCCCACACAGCTGGAGGCTGGGCTGGGACGACTGCTCAGTCGGGTTCGCTGAGACTGAAGTAACATTTGGGTGCCAACTCGCGGGGTTCGGTACCCTCGCGCATTGATTTCTTCACCTAATCATCCGAAAGACAACCATGGTTCCCGACAACAACTTCGTTCAAGACGACGTCACAACCCTCGAGGATTATCTGGCGGCGATCCGCAACCGGAAATGGGTTGTCGTCGCCGTTGCCGCCTTGGTATTTGCTCTGGCGTTCTTGGCTACATCGGGGGGCATAGCGACGTACACGGCCGCAGGTGAGGTGGAGGTGGGCGTGAGTCCGGTGAACAGCACAAATGACTCACCGGCGCCAGGCAACCTTGATCTCGAGCGGTCCAAGATGAAGGGCAACGAGATGTCCGCCGCGGTCGCGCGGCAGTTCCAAGCTCGCGGAATCCCGGTAACGGCGGCCCAGCTGCGGGAAGACATCGACGTTAGCTTCGTTCCTCAGAGTCAGCGGCTGGACCTCTCCTTCACCAGTGACGACCCCGAGTTCGCAGCAGCGGTGGTTAACGCATTTGCCGAGACCTACGTGCAGCGTAGAATTGAAGCGGCCGAGGACTATTACAAGACCCGAATCGACGTGCTTCTCGCCACAGAACAGGCGGAGCTGGACAAATCCGTAGCCGCCGAAACCGAACGACAGAAGTTGGTGTTGGAGGCGGCCGCCGCCAACACCACTCAAGCCCGGAGAGCCCTGATTCAGATCGAACTAGCCGAGTTCCAGGACATCAAGAACGACGCCAACCGGGCAATCGCGATCGCCAAAACCGAACGGAATCGGCAGGAGCTCAATCGTGCCTCGCTGCAGAGCGCAGCCAGCGTGATTCTCTCGGCTGAGGTCCCGACCTCGGTCAACGGTGTCCCCCGCTCCTACATTCTGGTTGGATCGCTCATCGCCGGGCTGCTGTTCGGTACCGCCGCCGCCTTCTTGGCCGAGCGGCTCGATACCACCGCCCGTGACGAAGAAGATGTGGCCCTCGCCCTCAACACCCGGGTTCTGGCTTCAATACCGGCGTTTCCACTTGGCAATCGCAGTGGCACTTCTGCTGCCGTGATGTTGAGTGAGGATCGCAAGCCGCGCCTGGCGATCTCACGAGAAGCCTTCCGCCGGCTCCGCTCCAGCGTCCAGTTCAACGCGGCCTCCACCGGAGCAGAAGTCTTCCTTTTCACCAGTGCGTTCCCGGGAGAGGGGAAATCCGTGGCGGCGGCCAACTTGGCGCTGGCACTGGCCCAGAGCGGAAAGCACGTCGCTCTGGTGTCGGCGGACATGCGGCGGCCAACGTTGGAGCGAATTCTCGGTGTGCCCAACAACGAGGGTCTGTCGGACTTCCTCGGCGGACGTACAGAAATGGAACTCAAGTCCGTCGAAGGTGTCGAGAACCTCTGGTTTGTGCCCTCCGGGCCAGCGCCGGCGAATCCGGGAGAGCTGCTCGGTTCCGTCCAATTCGAAACGCTCATCAAGGAACTCCGAACGATGGCTTCGTTCGTGATCATCGACAGTCCGCCGGTGCTGAGCACCGCCGATGCGGCAACCGCCGCAGCCTTCGTTGATGGGGTTGTTGTCATCGTCGACAGTCGCCGCACCGAGACGGCGGATCTCATGCGGGTGCGGGATGAACTGGAGCGGGGCGGGGCGAAGATCGCGGGTGCTGTGCTCAACCGCACTCGTGGGCGTCGTGGGCTCTTCAGCCGCCGCGACACCTATGCATACTACGAGACCGGTCAGTCGTAGAACCGGTTATGACCATTGCGGTGAGGGCTCCCGTCCAGGAGCCCCATGCCGAGCACCGACAGGAGACCCTTGCCCGCGCTCAGGCACGGTGGCGGCAAAGTCCGGCCTACCGGGCCCGCCCTCGCTTATTGGAACAGACCATCGGAATGCTGGCGCTCCTGTTTCTTACGGCGGGGCTCCCGACCGAATGGTTCGTTGTCGACTACCTGACCGACGTCAACGCTGGTGGGCCGCTGGTAATCGTCGTCTTCATGGCCTTCACCGGCGTTCTCTTGACATTCTCGATGAAGCGACCAAAGGCAATGTTCTACCTGGTCGTCTGTGAACTGGCCCTCATGGGCTTCAGCTTCCTTATCCTCTTCTCACCGCTGTGGTCGGTGGATTTCGGAACGTCACTGCGGCGAGCGGTTGCCCTCTCGCTCACCACCGCATTGGGACTCTATTTCGTGGCCCGCTACAGCCTCGAACAGTTGCTGGGCCGTCTGTCCTTGGTCTTCGTGGCCACCACGACCTTCAACCTTGTCTGGGTGTATGCGCTTCCCACATACGGGCGGCTGGACGGTACGACCTTCACGGGAATTACTACGAACCGGAATGCCCTGGGCGCCCAGGCCGTCCTTGCATGCTTGGTGATGTTTTTCGGTTTCAAGGCAAGACGCCACCGCTTCTTGACCGGCCTCGGTTTCCTGGGATCGGTCTGGTTGGTGATCGGGACCGAATCGAAGACATCGCTGATGTCTCTTCTCCTCCTCGGTGTTCTCTTGATCGTCTTCACCACGTTTCGATCGCGCCGACAATTGTTCGGCGCCGTGCTTGTAAGCGAAATCACCGCGGGCCTGTTCGGCATTCTCATTGCGACCGCCAACCTTGCATTCATCACCGACTTGCTGGGTCGAGACATCACCCTCACCGGTCGTACGATTCTTTGGAAGAACCTCCTCCCCCCGATTGCCGAGAAGCCGATTCTTGGCCATGGTTGGGATGCGTTCTGGGGTGGCTGGAACTCGCCAGCTCATGAGATTTGGATCGAGAACAACTGGCTTCCGCCTACGGCTCACAACGCTGCTTTGGAGTATCTCCTGTCCATAGGGATCGTGGGGCTGTCGTTTTGGCTCGTCATGATGGGTCGCGGTATGTGGCGGTCCATCCACTATCTGCGCGATCGCCCCGGTTTCGCCGGCCTGTTTCCCGTCGCCATGCTTTCCTATGCATTCCTTTATTCCGTGACCGAAGCCGGAGTGGTCCATCGCGGGATCGACTGGATGTTGCTGGTTGTCGCTCTCGTGGAGACCAAACGCTTCATGGACCGCAACCGATCCACGCTTGACGGTCAACGAGTACTCCTTCGAAAGAAGCACCACTTCAACAGGAAACTTGTGGCTAGATCATGAACGAACTCACTGCATGGGTCGCCCCACAATTCGGGTAGTCCCACCTATGACACATGGCATGTAGGTCACGGGGCCTTATAGGTAGAGGTTCCCAGTTGACGCTTGGTTCATTTCCTGGGTGGCAGATAGTTGCTACCTTCGCTCTCGTAGGGTTTGATGTAACCGAACTGCGGTAAAGGCGAAATGATGACGGCGCAACACCCAATTAGTCGAGAACAAGCCCGGACAGCGGTAGACGGCGACCGCGTCGGGGTCGTTGAGTCCGCCCGCATCGAACGTCGGCGAGGACCATACGAACGATTCTTCAAGCGAGGACTCGACATCCTCGTGGCCGGTGGTGTGCTGGTGGTGGCTTCACCGCTGCTTTGCCTCACATGGCTTGGCCTTCGTCTCACCTTGGGGCAGGGCGTGATTCTCACGCAGGATCGCGTTGGCCGCAATGGTCGACCATTCCGCATGCTCAAGTTCCGGACGATGCGTCACGACCGCCGCTCCACCGAACTGAACTTCGACGGCACCGATCGCCGTCAAACGCACAAGAGTGACGAAGATCCTCGCCACACCACGTTGGGTCGCTTCATCCGGAGTATCAGCGCCGATGAACTCCCACAGCTGATAAACGTGCTCAAAGGGGAGATGAGCCTGGTGGGACCCCGACCCGAGTTGTACTTCGTCGCCAAGCGAAACGGCATCCTTGATCACCCCCGCCACATTGTTCGACCGGGGCTGACCGGCCTGTTCCAAACCTCCGGTCTCCGCAGCAAGGCCGACCTGTCCGAGGGACTTCACCTCGACATGGCCTATGTGATCAATCTCTCGATGTTCAGCGACATCAAGATTTTGTTCCGCACCGTCGGTGCGCTGGTCCGCCGCACTGGAGCCTGAGTCGGCCACACTAGAGGCAATGAACCACGACGATCAGCGCAAGAGAGTGCTGTTCCTGTGCACAGCAAACATCTGCCGTAGCCCTACCGCTGAGTACATCGCTCGGTCTCGATACGGAGCAGACAAGTTTCATTTTCGTTCCGCCGGCTTCATGGCTGCGGATCGATCGTGCCCAGACGATCTGCAGAAGGTGCTCCAGGGCCGCGGCCTCTCGGTTGTGGACCACCGCAGCTACAAACTGGATCAAGACACCGTCACGGCGGCGGATCTGATCCTCACCATGGAATCGCGGCATGTGCTCGATGCCACCGTGCTGGACCGACGGGCACTACGCAAGACGTTGCCTCTCAAAGAGGCTGCGAAAACCATTCGCAACGGCGAGTCGATCGATGAATTTCTGGATCGGGTGAATGCGGCTCGCGATGCGCAGAAGTACCTGTCCGAGACCGACCTGGACGTAGCCGATCCTTACAAGAAGCGACTGAAGGCCTACGAAAAGGCAGTAGAGGAAATCGATGCGCTCGTCACCATCGTGCTCGATGCCCTTGCCTGACCGGGGGTAGCGGGATCAAGCCGGTAGTGTGCGCCAGGTAATGGATCGGTTCAGGTGGTAGTTGCCGACCGTTGCCAACAACAATCCAGCGAGCATCGCCACCGCCCGAAGTGTCCATTCGGGTTCGCTTACTCGGGCCTGCACCAGCGCTTCGGTGGCGCTCGCTACAAGAAGGCCGTGGGCGGCGACTCCGTGAAACTTCGCAAGTCCCAGTAGCCAGGCGCCCCCGTGATGACGGTAGGCGTTGAACGTGAATCGGTTGTTCCACCAGTAGTTCCAAACGACTGCCGCTTCGATTGCCAGCCACGCGGACGTCGTCGGCGCAGCCACTTGGAGCAAGGGAACATAGAGGGTGGCCCGGACAACTACGCCGGAGAGGCCAACGATTGCATAGGCGCTGAAACGAGCGGTGACGAAGCGACCGCCGGCGAGTTCCAGGAGCGCCATGAGATAGGCGACGACGACCGAGCCCGTGAGTTTGGTGGCTCCGTGGAGTCGTTGGCCGAAACGAAAGCCGACCTCGGTCACCACCGGCGGCGAACCGGTGGCGAGGAATTCGAGGAGAATCTTGAAGCCCTTGGGGTTGACGGCGTTTGCGACCTGTTCATAGCGGTCCCGGCTCACCACAAAGAAGCCGCTCATAGGGTCGTTGACGGGTGTCCTGAGCATCAATCTTGCGAGCTGGGCGCCGGCCCAAGACACCGTGCGCCGCCATGGGCCGAACTCTCCGTAGCTGCCGCCGGGTGCTTCTCGCGATCCGACCGCAATGTCCGCGCCGTCATCGATGATCGCACTCACGAGGTCGGGAAGAATACGCTCATCATGTTGGAGGTCGGCGTCGAGCACGGCGAGGGTGCGACCCCGAGCGGCACCGAATCCAGTCATCACCGCCGATGAGAGGCCACGGGCGTCGGTGCGGTGAATCACCGAGAGCCGGGGCTGATGGGCGCCGAGTTCTTGGGCGACCTCCCAGGTTCGGTCCGGAGAATCATCGTCAACGATGATCAGTTCGTAGTCCAGGTCCGCTAACGCATCCTCCAGTCGTCCCACCAAGAGGGGAATGTTTTCTGCTTCATTGAAGGTGGGAATGATGACGCTCACCAATGGTGCAGCGTCTTCCCGGCGCTCGGTACCTCGGCGATCGACCCGCGCCACTTTGCGCGCTTGCCCCGGTGCAGGGCGGGGAGGGGAAGTCTTGGCGGCGTCGGACTGCACGGATGATCTATCGGCAGATCGGCGGTCTCAGTGCAGGTGAATCGCTGGGAAATTCGCGAGTTGATTTGGCCGGAAAAAAAGCTGACCCCGGGGGGCGGCGGCAGTCCCGGGGTCAGCAAGTCGCGTTACTGCGAGGTAACCACGACGCATGGAGAGGTTAGCACAGGCGTTGCTCATTGCCCTAGAAAAGCTCTTCATTTTTGAATTGTTTCGTGTGCGGCACAGTGCCCAGGCGGGTCAGACCAGCGAAGACGGTGGCGGCTACCGTGAAGGGGTGAACGCCATGCCAACCGATCATCTCCCCGAAGGCGAAGCGAAAAGGCAGGCCGTACGGGAAATGTTCGACACGATCGCTCCTCGCTATGACCTCGTGAACCGGGTCATGACATTCCGGCTCGATGTTGGCTTGCGCAAAAAGACCATGAAGACATGTGCGTTTGCGCCGAACTCGCTAGTTCTGGACCTGGCTGCCGGCACCGGCGATTTTTGCAGAGAACTTCACAAGGGCGGCCATCTGGCGGTCGGCGTGGACTTGTCCTATGGAATGCTGGCCTCAGCCCGTACGTCGGCGCCCTTGGTGCAGGGCGACCTTCTTGCGCTGCCGGTCCTGGACCAAAGTGTCGATGGCGCCGTGTGTGGTTATGCGCTCCGCAACTTGGTGGAGTTGCCGGCATTCTTCACTGAAATGCACCGCGTTCTCCGCGTCGGGGGTCGAATTGGACTGCTCGATGTTTCCCGACCGGACAGCCGCATCTTGCGATCAGGCTACGACGTGTACTTCAACCGAGTCGTTCCCAAGATCGGCGCACTCTTGTCGGATGCCTCCGCCTACGACTACCTGCCTCGCTCGTTGTCCTACCTTCCGGACCGCTCCGTGATGGTCCAGATGTTGCGAGACGCCGGGTTTGTCGACGTCGTGCATGACCAACTTCAGGGTGGCCTTTCGCAGCTTCTAACCGCTACGAGGGACTAGCCGGGAGTAGGATGCACTCCGTGATCTGGTTCAATCCAAGGCATCCTCAGACCATGCAGGCGGCGGTGATATTGGGCTATATCAGCGGAGTGTTCGGCCTTCTCCGCTCCAGTGCTCTGGGCGGCCCATTGGCTCCGATCATGCTGCTGGCGGCCCTTGGAGCGCTCGGTGGCGCGTTTGGCGTCGCCAACAACAAACGCATCGGGTGGGTGGCACTGGCTGTTGCGTCGGTGGTTGTGGCACTGTTTTTTCTCGGACTCGTGGTGTGGGCCACACAGCAGGGTGTCAACCGGGCCATGCAGTCCCTCATCAACACAGTGTTTCCGGTGGCCCTGGTGGCGGCGGTCCTTCACCCCCAGACTCGCGAGTACATGAAAGCCTGGTTCGACTGAGTCACCGGTCTAGGCGGGGTCTCTCCGGTTGGCCAATTGCCCACAGGCGGCATCGATGTCGTCGCCCATCGTGGAGCGGATGGTCACGTTGATTCCCGCCCGCCGGAGAAGGCCGGCAAAGTGCTTCACTTGTTGAGGACTGGAACCTGTGGTTGGATAACCGGGCGTGGAATTCAGAGGAATCAGATTTACGTGGGCGTCCGCTGTGCGAGCCAATCCGATCAGCTCATTTGCATCGCGATCCCGATCGTTCACGCCGCCGATCATGGCCCACTCGAATGAGACCCGTCGGCCGGTCTTATCGCGAACAAGTCGGCAGGCCTGAATGAGCTCGTTGATGGGGTATCGGCGGTTCAGGGGAACCAGTTCGGACCGTAGGTCATCATTGGCCGCATGAAGGGAGACCGCTAGGCCCACTTGGCCGTTCGCCTCTGCAAAGCGCTCCATGGCAGGAACCAGCCCGACGGTTGAAACCGTGATCTTTCGCGACCCGATACCGATGTCGGTAGTGATTCGCTCGATGGCGGTGAAGAGCCGTTCGAGGTTGGCCAACGGTTCGCCCATGCCCATGAACACGATATTGGACAGCCGCTGTGGAGAAGCGGCGTCTCGGGCCCGATGCACCTGCTCGAGAATCTCTGCAACCGTCAAGTGCCGTTCGAAGCCGGCTTGGCCGGTGGCGCAGAAACTGCAGGCCATTGCACACCCAGCCTGGCTGGACACACAGACCGTGGCTCGCTCCCGGTAGCGCATCAGTACGGTCTCGACCTGAGCGCCACCGTTGAGTTCAAAGAGCCACTTGGTGGTGCGTCCGTCGGCCGAACGTTGTTCGGTGACAGGCGTGAGTGCAGGCGGGAACTCGTCCGCCAATTTGGACCGCAGCGTGAGGGGGATGGACGAGATCTGATCTGGGGACTGTCCCTTGGCATTGATTGCAGTCCACACCTGGTCGGTCCGAAAGCGCGGCTCGTCGCCGAGGAATGCGGTCAGCGCTTCCCGGTCCAGGTCGAGGAGCGCTGGCCGGGCCGGCAGTGGGGCGCGAGCCGCTCCGGACAACGCGCCGAGATCATACTGGCGGGTTTCGGGGTCGGCCGGATCGGGAACGATGGCGCTCACTAGGACTCCCTTTCGGCGACTGCGGCGCGCCCCGGGATCATCCACGAGACGTCGTCGTGCACAGTGACGAAACCCAGTCGGTGATAGCTGCGCACAGCCCGCTCGTTGTGGGCTTCAACGTACAAGATCGCTTGACGCAGGCCCTGCCCATGGAGCCATTGCAGACCGGCCGCAGTCATGGGACCGCCAAGACCGCGACCGTGGACGTCAGGATGAAGCCCAATCACCGAGATCTCCCCTAAGGCGCGCTCGTGATGAATCTGCGTCCAGCAGAAGCCATTGACCACACCATCGATTTCGGCGAGTCGGACGCCGTCTGCGCTGTGTCCAAGTTCGACGAGCTTCTGTTGCACCGATTCCGCCGTCATCCCGGCCTGATCGGGGTGCTCGGCGAATGCCGAGTTGTTCACGCGAACAATCGCCGCAACGTCCTCGGGGTTTGAGGGGTCGAGCGCCCGCGTTTCCAATGGCTCGGTGGCCACCGGCAGTTCTGCCAGCATCAAATGGAGGCGGCGGCAATTGTATGCGGTTGGCCACCGCCGCTGGATCAGCTGGATCATCTGGTCGTTCTCAGGGCGGATCCACAGTTCGGTTCCCTCGGCGGCGATGACGCTGGAGACGAGTTCGCCCAGGAGAGATTCGTGACCGGGCTGGAGAAACACTTGCATGGACCAGGGCGGTAGTGCACTGCCAGGGCGACGCATGGAAGTGCTCACCGAGGCGACACCGAGCGGCGTGCGCCGGCCATCGTTGGAGAGGATTAGTGCTACGTCACCGTCGGCGTGATGAAATCGATCGTCAGCTTGCCAGGCGGGAACGTGTTGGTTGAGGATCCGATCGCCGAAACCCAGCGCGCTGGCACGCCCATCGGCGTCATCGGGGGCATAGACACAAACCGGCACCTGTACAGGATGGCGCGGCGAGACGCTCATGCCACGTCTCGTGGATCAGCTGGCCGGCCGCTCGAGCCGGACCCGTATCGACTCAGCGTGAGCTGGCAGTCCCTCCACCTCGGCGAGCGCAACGACGTGAGGTCCGAACGTGTTGAGCGCCGCCTGGTCGATGGTGACGATGTGATGATCGCGGAGAAAATCGGTAACGGTAAGCGCCGAGGCGAAACGGGCCGATCCGTAGGTGGGCAGGACATGACTTGGCCCTGCGATGTAGTCTCCCATCGAAGCTGGAGCCAGGTGGCCGCAGAACATCGCTCCCGAATTGGTGACCCGTCGGGCCAAGCTCACCGCATCGTCGATCTGGAGTTCGAGATGCTCTGGCGCGATGGCGTCGATCACGGCGACGGCAGCGTCCCGGTCATCCACCAGCGCCACATAACCACCCTCGGCCAACGTGGAGCGCACATCTTCGGCCCGTGGGGAGGTTTCGAGGTACGCATCGCCAGCGGCGCAGACGGCTTCGGCCACCGTTTCGTCCCAGGTGACGAGCCACGCAAGACCATCGGGGCCGTGCTCGGCCTGAAGGATCACATCGATGGCGGCGTACAACGGATTGGTGGTCTGGTCTGCCACAACCACCACCTCCGAGGGGCCGGCGAACGCCGCTGCTATTCCGACAGAACCGGCAACCTGTTGTTTTGCCAGCGCCACGTAGACGTTTCCCGGCCCCGCAATTACATCGACCGCGGGAATCGTCTCGGTGCCGTATGCCATCGCGGCGATTGCTTGCGCACCGCCAACGGCATAGATCTCGGTAACCCCTGAGAGAGCCGCAGCTGCCAAGACTTCGGGTGCCACTTTCTGGGTGGTGCGATCGGGTGGGACGCACAACGCAACTTCGGCAACCCCTGCCACCAGCGCGGGGATGGCGGTCATGACGACTGTGCTCGGGTAGATGGCGCGGCCGCCCGGCACGTAGAGGCCAGCGCGTCGGACCGGTTTCTGGAACGCCAGAACGGTCATTCCAGAGTTCTCCACCACGACCTCCGGTCGCAGTTGGTGTTCATGAAACCTGCGCACGTTGGCAACCGAGACCTCGATCGCGGCCCGTAGTTCGGGGGAAATGCCGGCGAGGGCGGAGGCAATTTCGTCTGAACTCACCTGATAGTGAGGATTTTCCACCCCGTCGAACTTTGCGGTAAAGGCGCAGACAGCGCTGTCGCCACGATGGCGAACCTCGGCCAGGATTTCTGCCACAACGGTGCTGGGTTCATCACCGGTGAGTTCCGGGCGGGGGAGGAGACCGGCGATCGAGGTCCCGCGGCCTCGGAGGTCAAGCATTTTGAGCACGGGCCAAACGGTATCTGGTGTGCCGTGTGAGCGGGATGCCGGCGACCGATGCTCATGAAACACGAGCGAAAAAGAACACCGGCGTCCCCCGAAGGAGACGCCGGCGGCGCAATTCGGGGCGGCGGATCCCCGATATCGCTGCTACCAGGTGGCGGGAACCTGGTACTGGGCAACTTAACCTAATATTTGCTCCTGTGGGTGGATTCCCCGGGGGCGGTCTGGAGCCCCGATATTCTCAAGCGGTGAGCCTTGATCGAGTGGCCCTGGGAACAATTGCGATGGGCTTGGATGACCTGATCGCCCGTTTGGAGGCGGAGACGGCCACCGCATCCGAAAGCGATGAAATCGCGATCGCGCTCCTCGACGTGGAACGGCAGCTTCATAGCTGCGCAAGACGCTTGAATGCAACCCTTCGGCAACGCAGCTGATCCGATTTCAGCGATCTGCAGGAGCCGGGCGCCGGGTGGAAACAGGACGGGGATCGGGAGCGTTTCGGCGGCACCCTGAGGATTCAGCGGCACACTGGGAGGGTGCGTACCGCTTCCCGTTCCCGCAAGACTGCTGAGACGTCCATAGAAGTCTCGATCGACCTAGACGGCACCGGAGTGACCAACATCTCCACCGGCCTCCCGTTCTATGACCACATGCTGGATCAGCTGGGCCGTCATGGGGGTTTCGACTTGAACGTCCAAGCCCAAGGAGACCTCCACATCGATGCTCACCACACCGTGGAAGACACCGCCATTGTCCTGGGTGATGCCTTTTCCGACGCCCTTGGTGACAAGGCAGGAGTTCGACGCTTCGCCAGCGGCTTCTACCCACTGGACGAAGCACTTGTCCGAGTGGCCTTGGATCTGTCCGGCCGGCCCTTCACGGTGTGGAACGCCAAGATGCCCGAGGCGATCCCGCTCGGTATGCCACCGTTCGACCCTTCTCTGGCCGAGCATGTGATGCAGAGTTTTGCCACCGCCGCCGGCATCACGCTGCATGTCGAACTGGTCTATGGAACCAACGTGCATCACATCATCGAGGCCTCGTTCAAGGGTCTGGCTCGATGCCTCCGGGATGCTGTCCGAGTCGAGGATGCTGCCGGCATACCCTCCACCAAAGGCACCTTGTGAGACAACCCCTCGTGGCGGTTCTGGACTATGGAATCGGGAATCTCCGTTCCGCTCAGAAAGCCCTGATTCGCGTGGGGTCCGATGCCCGCCTTACCGCCGATACCGGTCTCATCGCAGATGCAGACGGCGTAGTTCTTCCCGGTGTCGGGGCTTTTGGAGCCTGCATGAAGGCTCTCCACGGCGGAGGTCTGGCCGAAGCGGCCGTCGCCGCAGCTGCCAGCGGTCGACCCTTTATCGGTATCTGCGTAGGGATGCAGTTGCTCTATGACGGCAGCGAGGAATCGCCGGGAATCGCTGGACTAGGTGTCCTTCCCGGGCAAATCACGCGGCTGCCGGCAACCGTAAAGCGGCCGCAGATGCAATGGAATCGGCTTGATCTCGTGGCGCCCGATCATCCCGCCGTGGCCGGTCTGGGTGCACCGTGGCTTTACTTCGTGCATTCGTACCGGGCGCCGGTGGATCAACACACCGTCGCTACCGTGGACTATGGCGACGCGGTCACCGCAGTGACCGCTCGAGCCAACGTATGGGCAACACAGTGCCATCCCGAGAAGTCGTCGGCCGCTGGGCTGGCGTTGTTGAAGAACTGGGTCGACACCCTCACCCCCGTCCCCACCCCTGCCGCTGCAGAATCCCTCACGCAATGATTCTCTATCCGGCGATCGACCTTCTCGACGGGGCCTGTGTTCGCCTGTTCAAGGGTGACTACACGCAGGCCACCACCTACAACACCGACCCCGTAGCCCAGGCGATGCAGTTCGCCGATGAAGGGGCGGAATGGATACACATGGTTGATCTCAACGCAGCCCGGTCCGGTACCGCCGAGAACGGCGCGGCCATCGCCGCGGTTTGCGCCGCCGTCTCTCTCCCGGTGCAGGTTGGGGGTGGTGTTCGGTCGGTAGCTCGTGCGGCGGCGCTGGCTGACGCGGGAGTTGCCCGAGTAGTCATCGGAACCGCCGCTGTGGAGAACCCGGATCTCGTTGCCGAGGTCGCGAAGCTGCAGGCGGTGGCGGTTGGCCTGGACGCTCGTGATGGGATGATCGCCACGCACGGCTGGACTGAGACCACCGGCATTTCGGTCGCCGATGCTGCAAAGCGTTTCGCCGATGTAGGGATAAGTGCGATCGTCGCTACCGACATTGCCCGGGATGGAACGATGACGGGTCCTGACACGGCTGGACTCGCTGAGCTTCTTGGTCAAATCTCTGTCCCGGTGATCGCATCTGGGGGCGTCGGCTCGATGGCAGACCTCCTCACCCTTGCGGAGCTGTCGTGGGACCGGAACGGTGCCGAGCGCCGCCTCGAGGGCGTCATCGCAGGCAAGGCGATCTACGAAGGGGCGTTCACTGTGAGCCAGGCCGTTGCCGTGCTGTCGGAGTTCGGAAAATGAAGGTTGTGCGCGTTATCCCGTGTCTCGACGTCGACCAGGGACGGGTGGTGAAGGGCGTCAATTTCGTCGATATCCGCGACGCTGGTGATCCGGTGGAACTCGCCGCCGCATACGACGCTCAAGGCGCTGATGAACTCGTCTTCTTGGACATCACCGCGTCACATGAGAATCGGGACACCACCGTCGCAATGGCCGCCGCCGTTGCCGAGACCGTCTTTATCCCGTTCACGATCGGAGGCGGGGTGCGGTCAGTCGACGACGCTCGAAAGTTGCTTCGGGCCGGAGCGGACAAAGTCTCGGTCATGTCAGCGGCGTTGGCACGTCCCGAATTGATCGCTGAGATCGCGGCCGAGTTCGGTTCGCAATGTTGTGTGGTGGCAATCGATGCCCGCGCCTCTGCCTCCACCCCCAACGGTTACGAGGTCTACTCCCACGGTGGCCGCCGGGCCACCGGAGTTGATGCCATCGAATGGGCGATCGAAGCGGCGGCTCGGGGAGCTGGTGAGATTCTGCTTACCTCCATGGACCGCGATGGAACCAAGGCCGGCTTCGACCTCGATCTCACTGCCGCAGTCGTGAATGCCGTTTCGGTGCCCGTAGTTGCCTCTGGGGGAGTAGGAACTCTGGAGCATCTCACCGAGGGCGCCAGCATCGCCGGTGCCGACGCTGTGTTAGCCGCGAGCATCTTCCATTTTGGTGAGCACACGATCGCAGAGGCCAAGGCCCATCTCACTCAAGCTGGGATCACGGTCAGGCCGGCTGGCTGAGCACCGTAGACTCAGCGGGTGAAAGAGAACGGACGTCTGCCGATCAAGATGCTCAACGATCGGGTGTTGGTGCAACTGGAGGGGGCTGAAGGTGATCGTCGCAGCAGCGGTGGAATCCTCATCCCGGCAACGGCCCAGGTGGGGAAGCGCCTCACGTGGGCCAGGGTTGTTGCCCATGGCCCCAATGTTCGGTCCATGCAGTTGGATGACCGGGTTCTGTTTAATGCGCAGGACCGATCCGAGGTGGAGGTGGGCGGAACCGACTACATCATGCTCCGGGAGCGAGACATCCACGCCGTGGCAGCCGAACGGCTCGACGATTCGCCCACCGGGCTGTATCTCTGATGGATTTGGCTACCGAACTAGTCTTCGATGACGACGGGCTCATTCCGGCCATCGTCCAGGATGCTCGAAGCGGCGAGGTCCTGATGATGGCGTGGATGAACGAAGAGGCGATTCGTCGTTCGCTGGAAGGAGGCGAAACCGTTTTTTGGAGCCGGTCTCGTTCAGAGTTCTGGCATAAGGGTGCAACATCGGGGAATACACAGAGGATCATTTCTGCCGCCGCAGACTGCGATGGAGACACCCTTTTGTTCAAGGTGGAACCGGCCGGGCCCGCCTGCCATACCGGTGCCAACAGCTGTTTCTTTGATGCGTTGGCCCTCGCAGGGGAACCCGAACGGTGAAGCTCCAACTCGACGTTGATCGCACCCGGTTTCGACAATTGGCCAAGGATTTCCGGGCCATCCCCGTGCGCGCCGAGCTCCTGGCCGACATGGCCACGCCGGTCAGCGCCTTCATGCGCTGTGTTGGCGATGAAACCGGTTTCCTGTTGGAGTCGGCGGAAAATGGCGAGCGGTGGAGCAGGTACTCCTTTGTGGGGCGCCGTCCGGCCGCGAGGCTGATCGCTCGGGGTCTCGCCGTCGAGGTCGACGGAACACTGCCGAGCGAGAGTCTGCCAACCGATCGCGGGATCCTTGCCGCTATCGACCACCTCATCGGCGAGTTCTCGTCCCCCACCGAGCCGGATGATCCTCCGCTGGGAGCAGGGCTGGTGGGCTTCATCGGCTACGACGTCGTGCGCGAGATCGAGCATCTTCCCAACGCCCCTCGGGACGATCGCAACTACCCGGACGCAGTGATTGACGTTGTAGGAGACATCGCCGCCTACGACCACTGGCGCCAGCGGGTGCTTCTCGCTTCGGTGGCACTCCTTCCGGTAGACCCCACCACCGAACAAATCGACTCTGCCTACGACGATGCCGTCGACCGCCTTCACACCTTGGCTGCCGACGGTGCTCGACCGCTGGCCGAACCGATGCTGCAGCTCCCGGCACAACAGCCGGTTCCCGAGGTCTCTTCAACCTTGGGGGGCGGGCTGTATCAGCACGCCGTTCGCGCCGCCAAGGAATACATCGTGGCCGGCGACATCTTCCAGGTGGTGCTGTCACAGCGATTCGACTTCCCGCTCGAGGCCGAGGACACCGACGTCTACAGGGTGCTGCGCCAGATCAATCCCAGCCCGTACATGTATCTCCTGCGCTACCCGTCGCTTAGCCTGGTGGGTTGTTCCCCCGAGCCGCTGGTCCAGGTTCAACATGGACGGGTGATCTCGCGACCGGTGGCTGGTACTCGGTTCCGCGGTCGCGACGATGCCCACGATCGACGACTCGCCGCCGAGCTGATCGAAGACCCAAAGGAGCGAGCGGAACACGTGATGCTTGTTGACCTGGCCCGCAATGACTTGGGCCGAGTGGTTCGGTTCGGATCGCTAGAGGTGGCCGAAATGATGACGCTGGAGCGATACAGCCACGTCATGCACCTCACCAGCCAGGTTGAAGGAGATCTTGCGGACGGGGTTTCGGTGGTCGACGTGCTCCGCGCCACGTTGCCAGCCGGGACGGTGTCGGGTGCACCGAAGGTGCGGGCCATGGAGATCATCGACGAACTTGAACCGTTGCGCCGCGGCCCCTATGCGGGGGTGGTCGGCTATTTCGGTTTCAACGGCTCACTCGATAGCGCAATCACGATCCGTACGATGATTTGCGCCGATGGTCAAGCGTCGGTGCAGGCCGGCGCCGGCGTCGTGGCCGATTCTGACCCGGAACTCGAAGATCTCGAGTGTCAGAACAAGGCCCGGGCTCTACTGTCGTCGGTCCTGGCGGCCAACGAACTTCGAGCTGCTCGGCAGCGGCCCTCTTAGCTGCCCGCTGACGGCTCGGTTGCGGGGTCCACCGGGACGGTGGATTCGGCTGCTGTCGGCGTGTCGGAGGGCGGCATGACCGTGGGCCAGAGGGTGCTCAGCTCATCCCAAACCCGTTCCGCTACCCATTGGCTACCGACCTCGGTCATGTGGACGCCGTCGTTCTGGCGGGCCAGCTGCTGTCCACCTTGGGGCCCATCCACGAACTGGGCGTAGCGGCCGTCGCCGTTGCTGAGGAGGTCTTGCAGTTCGACCACTGAGACCCATGGACGCAGCGATGCCTGGGAGCGAACCACATCGTTGATCTGTTGTGTGATCGTTTCGCGGCGGGCGTCCTGCATTGGGGGAAGGAGGATCCAGATCAGCCGAGCGTCGGGATATGCCACAACGTCCATAAGGAGGCCCACTCGGCGTCGGTATTCTTCCTGCCACTCCGGGGTCGCCGGATCCAGGACAGCATTCTGGAGCCGCATGGCCTGGTCGTCGTTGCCGCCAACCATGAAGATGAACGCCTCAGGCCGAGATTCGGCGGCGGCCAAATCGGTGAAATGGGCCGGCCAGTCGAAGTAGTCCGGTCGCGCCAGACCGGTGGAAATGTGGTAATCGATTTGCAGGTCGGTGCGTTCAGGCGGCGCGACACGATAGGCGATGTGTCCGGCGATGAATTGTCCCAGGCTGTCACCCCCCATCCACACCCGCAGCGGCTCGTCTGCGGTGATCTCCCGCAGTCCAGGTTCCGGGTCTGGCTCGGGTGCTGGTTCTGGCGCGGCACTGGCGTCCTCGCCGCCGGAGCCGTTGGTCTCCGCTGGCGGCGCATCCACAGCCAAGTCTGTTTCGTTCGCTACAGCCGCCAGTTCCTGGGGCGCATCGGCTACCGCCAGTTCGCCCAGAATGACGGTGTCTGGGGCATCGTCGTACCCCAGAGCGCCGCGCAGCCAATCGGCCGGACGGTCGGTGTAGAGATTGTGACTGGCGTCGTCGACGGTCTCGGCGGCCAGGAGCCACCGGTCTCGGGCGGGTCCGAATTCCATTCGCTCGGCGATGTCCAGCATTGATGAGGACGCCAGGAAGGCCGACAAGATCAGAGCGAGCAACGTTCCAAGCAGCACCCGGAATGGCTCGAACCGAACTTTCGGTTCTGTCTCGATCGGCGTGGCGCGACGGGGCGGCGCAGGGTTTCGACCCACAACCGCGGGGGTTACTGGATAGCTCGTTCGCGACTTCATCAGAACTGGAAGTAGATGAACGGTTGGACGCCGGGCGGGCTGACGGCGGTGACCACCAGGATCCAGGCGGCGAAAGCGGTTCCCTGAAGTAGCGGGTCGAGCCGAACGAAGCGGTCGAAGAGGGCCTTGGCGGTACCCAGCGGCTGGAACTGCAACACGATGGCACCCACAATAAGCGAAACCGCAACGGTGTTGACGCCACTCACGCCACCCTCAGCGGTGATCAAACCGGAAAAGACATCCACGGCGTGGCCAAATGTTGGCGCCCGGAACAGAACCCAGGCCGCACCCACAACATGGAAGGTGATGAGCCACTGGATAACGGCCGGGAGGCGGAAGCCGCGGGTCAATCGCTCGAGCGCCAACCAGCCACCGTGGATCGCTCCCCAGGCGACGAACGTCCACTGTGAGCCATGCCACAAGCCGCCCAAGACCATTGTGAGCAACAGGTTCCGGTAGGTCAGCAGCTTGCCGTGTCGATTACCGCCCAACGGGATGTAGAGGTAGTCCCGCAACCAACGCGACAGCGTCATGTGCCAGCGACGCCAGAAATCGGTGATGGTGAGGGCGCGATATGGCGAGTTGAAGTTCTGCGGGAATGAGAATCCCAGCAGCAGGGCAATACCTATGGCGATATCGGTGTAGCCGGAGAAATCGGCGTAGATCTGGATGGCATAGCCATAGATCCCCATCAATAATTCGGTCCGAGTTGCAAGGTTCGGAGCCTCGAAGACTGGATCGACCACACTAGTGGCGAGGTAGTTGGCTACTACGACCTTCTTGAACAGACCCTGGCCGATCAACCACGCCGCCTCACCCGATGCCACAGCTCCGGCTACCGCGTGGGTCTTCAGCTGAGGAAAGAACTCGGTTGCCCGCACGATCGGTCCGGCCACGAGTTGGGGGAAGAAGGCCAGGTAGAGGGCAACATCGATCAGATTGTGAGGCTGCAACTGACGCCGATGAATGTCCACCAGGTAGCTGATGGCCTGGAATGTGAAGAAGGAGATCCCGATCGGCAGGATGATCGCCACGGCTGGCCCGGTGCGCCCGAACATTCCGGCGAAGGAAGACGTAAAAAGAGGAAGTACTTGAAGAACCCCAGCAGCAGCAGGTTGACCGCTACCCCGATCGCAGCAACCTCCCGTGGGCGGTCGGGGTTGCTGCCGATGGCGATCCCGAGCCCCCAGTTGAACACCACGGACCCGCCAAGAAGAAGCGTGAGCCGGTAATCAAACCAGCCGTAGAAGAAAAAGGATGCGGCCAGCATGAACGGTTTCCAGAGCAGCATCGACCGCCGCACGGCGGTGTGGCCGAGCATTACAAAGAGGAAAAAGACGCCGAAGGTGAACGTGGGAAAGAGCATGGGTGAAAAGGCCGAAGCAAAGCTCGGCGGCCGGAGCATACTTGAATACGTGTCACTCTGGAGAAGCCTCACCCCGCCAATTCAAGAAACGTTTCTGATCCGAGGGACCCGGCTGCTCGACGTTGTCACCGTCGCGGGGCCGGAGGCGGGGACGTATCTCCAGGGCCAGCTCTCGGCAAACGTCACCGGACTTGGCGTTGGTGAAATGGCGCATTCACTGCTTCTGCAGCCTCAGGGCAAGATGGTGGCGTGGTGCCGCCTGGTTCGCACAGGTGACGAGTCGTTTGCGGTCGTGGTCGACCGAGGAGCTGGTCCGGTTGTCGTCGAGCGTCTTGAACGCTTCAAACTCCGAACAAAGTGTGAGATCACATTGGAGGAAGTGGAGGCCATCGCGGTTCGGTCGTCGGAGGATGTCGCCGAGCTCGGGAATTCAGTCGATGACCACGGACGGTTGCGATTTGTTCCACTGGGTTGGCCAACGCTGGCGGGTGCGGATGTGCTTGACCCCACGGCTCTTGGCGAGCTCACCCCCACCCGTGAGGAGCACCTCATCGAACCACTTCGTATCGCCGCAGGAATCCCTGCCCACGGCACTGAAATCACCGAAAGTACGATTCCCGCTGAATTGACAGTGGTCGACATGTCTACAGACTTCGCCAAAGGCTGCTATGTCGGACAGGAACTGGTAGCTCGCATGGACTCTCGTGGCAACAACGCTCCTCGTCAAGTCAGGGTGGTCGTTGGTTCGGGAGAGCCGCCGGACCTTGGTGCTGCGGTGACCAGCGACGATGTCGAGATCGGGCTCCTCACCAGCGTTGCTGCCGTTTCCGATGGCTGGGTGGCGCTCGCTTCGATCAAACGGGCCGGCCTGGACACAAGGTCGGCCATCGTTGATGGTCGAACGGTAGAAGTGGCCTGACATGGCGATTACCTACCTCGACAAGATCCTCGATTTCCACCGGGACCGCGCCGCCGCCGATGAGCGGAGCGAGGCGTGGCTCCACGAAGCCGTTGCGGCACAAGCGGCGAGCACTCCCGAATCGGTTGGTCGGCGGGGTTTCGCCGCCAGCTTGGTAGCCCCGGGGTTGGCCGTGATCAGCGAAATCAAGCGTCGTTCTCCCTCGAAGGGTGACCTTCTCGCCAACCTGGACCCGGTTCACCTGGCAACCGAATACGAAGCAGGCGGAGCTCAAGCTCTTTCGGTGCTCACAGACCAACAACACTTCGGCGGGTCAACAATGGATTTGGTGCAGGCCCGAGCTGCCGTTTCGATCCCCGTGCTCCGCAAGGACTTCACCGTGGATCGGCGCGACATCCTGGACGCCCGCCTCATGGGGGCCGACTGCGTACTGCTCATCGTCGCCGCATTGAACGATGATGAGTTGAGTGAGTTCCGGCAACTCGCCGCCGACGTAGGCCTCGATGCACTGGTGGAGACCCATGATGAAGCCGAGGTGGAGCGAGCAATTGGCGCCGGTGCAAATCTCATCGGCGTGAACCAACGGGACCTCGTGACCTTTGAAGTAGACACGGACCGAGCGGTGCGCGTTCGAGCCGCCATCCCGGCCGACGCGGTGGCGGTGGCCGAGAGTGGGATCAGAGGGCCAGAAGATGCCGCCATCTTGGCCAAAGCGGGGTACCACGCAATCCTGGTGGGCGAGTCGCTTGTCACCAGCGGCGACCCCCGGGGAGCTCTGCTGTCCCTCCGGGGGCCGTTCTAACGCCACGGAGGCTCTGCCTCCGGCGCTCCAACAGATGGGGTGTGAGTCGGGGCTGGGACTGCTCAACGCGGGTTGCCTTCGGCGCCGTGTCCGGTCGCATTGCTGGGTGGGGTGGGGGAGTAGGATCAGAGGGTGTTTGTGAAGATCTGCGGTATGACCAGTGCGGAGGATGCGCTGATGGCGGCTGGTCTTGGGGCTGATGCGGTGGGCTTCATTTTTGCGCCGTCCTCTCGGCAGGTCTCGCCGGGCAGAGTTCGTTCGATTGTGGAACGCATGCCAACGAACATCCTCCCGGTCGGCATCTTTCGGAACGAGGCACGAGAGCGCGTTGTCGAGATCACAAACAGAACCGGCATCCGGGCAGTTCAACTGCACGGCAACGAGAGCCCCGAGGAAACCAAGTGGATCACCGAGCGCGTCCCAGCCGTTATTCGAGCGGTTCCCGCTGGATCGAGGGCGATGGTGGAACATGAGTCCTTCGGCAAGGTCCGATTCTTGATCGATGGCCCGGCGCCAGGGTCCGGCGAGACCTTCGACTGGAACATCCTGCGAGAGATGCCGATCAACCGTCAGTTCATTCTGGCTGGCGGCCTCAATCCCGATAATGTGGTCGAGGCGATATTGGCGGTGAATCCTTGGGGAGTGGATGCGGTCACCGGAGTTGAAGATCGCCCTGGTGTGAAGGACGCTTCCCTGGTCCGCCAGTTCATCGTTAACGCTCGATCTGTGCCAAGGTCTCAGACCGACGCTCCACTCTCGTTGTCCGACGAATGGGAGGACACATCAATATGACCATCACCGCAGGCCAGACACACAGCTTCATGGGGGACCCCGATGACACCGGTCGCTTCGGGCAGTTCGGAGGGAGGTACGTGCCAGAAACACTCGTGCCAGCGTGCGCAGAGCTAGAGGTTGCGTTCAAACAAGCGTGGGCTGACCCAGAGTTCAAAGAGGAATTCCACACCCTTCTCAACACCTATGGTGGGCGCCCGTCGCCGGTCACGGAGTGCTTTCGACTCTCCAAGGAGTTGGGCTTTCGAGTCCTCCTCAAGCGTGAAGATCTCAATCACACCGGCTCCCACAAGATCAACAACGTGATCGGCCAGGCACTCCTGGCCAAGCGGATGGGGAAGAACCGCCTCGTAGCGGAAACCGGTGCCGGTCAGCACGGCGTTGCTACGGCTACCGCGGCGGCCCTCATGGGAATGGAATGCATCGTCTACATGGGCGAGGTAGACGTCAAGCGGCAGGCTCTCAACGTCTTCCGCATGCAACTTCTCGGCGCTGAGGTCCGGACCGCCATGTCCGGGTCACGGACCCTCAAGGATGCAGTGAACGAGGCCATGCGAGACTGGGTGGCCACCGTGAACACCACCCACTACTGCCTTGGCTCGGTCATGGGTCCCCATCCCTATCCCTGGATGGTCCGAGAGTTCCACCGGGTCATTGGCGATGAAGCCCAGAGCCAATGCGCCGAAATGATCTCGGGCGATGGCATACCGGACTATGTGGTGGCCTGTGTTGGTGGTGGCTCAAATGCGGCCGGAATCTTTTCCGGATTCGCCGACACGAGGGCCAAATTGATCGGAGTCGAACCAGCTGGCGGTGCTGCGGTGGGGCGGGCGGTGCCTGGCGTTGTCCACGGTTCCAAGTCATACCTCATGCAGGATGAGTTCGGCCAGGTCCAGGAGGCCCACTCGGTTTCTGCCGGGCTCGACTACCCGGGGGTAGGCCCCGAGCATGCCCATCTGGCCAATATCGGTCGGGCCCGTTACGAAAGCGTGACCGACACCGAGGTGCTCGATGCATTCCAGCTGATGTCTCGAACCGAGGGGATCATCCCGGCGCTCGAACCAGCTCACGGACTGGCATGGATGGTGAAAGCGAAGAGCGAACTGGCCGGAACAACGGTGCTGCTCAACTTGAGCGGTCGCGGCGACAAGGACGTTGCCCAGGTGCAAGCCATTCTCGACGGTGACCCAGAGGCCCTCGCTACGATGCGTCCGTGACTGTGCGTCCGGATCTCGAAAGCCATCTCACCGAACGGCGTGACGCGGGCCGCAAGCTCCTCCTTCCGTACGTAACTGGCGGCTACCCCGTGCAGGACTGGCCCCGTCTGATCGAAGGTTTTGCCGCCGCCGGTGCCGACGCCATCGAGATCGGCATTCCGTTCTCTGACCCGGTGATGGATGGTCCAACGATCCAGGAAGCATCCTCGATTGCGCTCGCCAACGGCGCCACTCCTCCGGCGATCTTGGATCGGGTGGCGCAGGCCGACGTGGACATCCCGCTCATCGCCATGACGTATTACAACGTGGCGTTTCGCATGGGGCACAAGCGTTTCGCCGACGCCCTTGTCAACGCTGGCGTGGGCGGAGCGATCCTTCCAGACCTCCCACTGGAGGAGGCCACCGAATGGGCAGAAGAGGCCGACCGAGCCGGCGTCGCAACCGTCATGCTGGCAGCCCCTACCGGTGATGATGCCCGTCTCGCTCGGGTGGCCGAACGATCGCGAGGCTTCGTCTACGGAGTTGGGGTGGTAGGCATCACCGGTGAACGCGCTGAACTCTCTGCCAGCGCCACCGAGATCGCAACTCGTCTGAAGGCCATTACCACCAAGCCGGTGGTGATCGGCCTCGGAATCTCTACTCCAGCTCAAGCCGCGGAGGTCGCCCAAATCGCCGACGGCGTGGTGGTGGCCAGCGCCATAATTCGTCGAATGCTGGTGGGCGGCTCGATCGATGACGCCATCGACTTCGTCGGCGAACTACGAAAAGCTTTGGACGCCGCGTAGTCATTCTCAATTGTGAGTTCGGTCAAGCCAAGCGGTTGATGGCGGAGAGAATGGCTCGAAGCGATGCGGTAGTGATGTCGGTGTGCATCCCAACCCCCCAGAGCTCGGTGTCATCAATCTGGATCTCCATGTAGCTGACGGCTCGCACGTCCGTCCCGGCTCCGATGCCGTGCTCGTGATAGTCGAGCACACGAATCGAACGTCCACTGTGCTCGGCCACGGCGGAGGCGAACGCTTCTACCGAGCCGCCGCCCTCACCGACGATCTCCAGCTCGGTGCCATCAACTCGCACCGTCGCTGAGATCTCGGTCCGATCCTTGCCACCGGCATTCTGGGAACTCCGGTAGGACACCAGCTCGTACGGCTTCATGGCCGCAAGGTAGTGACCTTGGAAGATCTCCCAGATCTGGTTGCCGTTGACTTCTTTGCCGGTGGTGTCGGTGATCTGCTGAATGACTCGGGTGAATTCGATCTGCAGGCGGCGAGGAAGATCGAGTTCCTGTTCCGCTTTCAGCAGGTACGCAACGCCACCTTTGCCGGACTGGCTGTTGACCCGGATCACATCTTCATAGGTGCGGCCAACATCCAACGGATCGATGGGCAGGTAGGGAACTTCCCACAGCGTCTGCCCGGTTTGCTCCATGGCTTCGAAGCCTTTCTTGATGGCATCCTGATGGCTGCCACTGAAAGCGGTGTACACCAGGTCACCGACGTAGGGATGCCGGGGGTGGACCGGAAGCTGGTTGCAGTGTTCGGCGACTCTGCGGCTCTCGTTGATCTCGGTGAAATCGAGTTCGGGATCAACGCCTTGGCTGTACAGGTTGAGCGCCAGGGTGACGATGTCGACGTTTCCGGTGCGTTCGCCGTTGCCGAAGAGGGTGCCTTCCACGCGGTCGGCGCCGGCCATCACGCCAAACTCGGCCGCGGCCACGCCGGTACCTCGGTCGTTGTGAGGGTGAAGGCTGAGCACGATGGAATCCCGATTGCTGAGATTGCGGTGCATCCATTCGATCATGTCGCCATAGATGTTTGCGGTGCTCACCTCAACCGTGGCCGGGAGGTTCAGGATCAGCTTGTTGTCCGGAGTGGATTCAAACGTTTCCATCACCGCTTCGCAGATACGTTTGGCGAAGGGGAGTTCGGTTCCCGTGAAGCTTTCGGGGGAGTACTCATAACGCACGTTTGTGCCAGGGAGTAGCGCCTCGTTCTCCCGGCAACACTTGGCTCCCGCTACGGCGATGTCTACGATTCCGTCTTCGTCGAGGCCGAACACGACGCGGCGTTGCACGGTGGAGGTGCTGTTGTACAGGTGAACGATGGCGTTCTTGGCCCCCACCAACGACTCGTACGTTCGCTTGATGAGTTCGGGCCGGGCTTGGGTCAGAACTTGGATGGCTACATCGTCGGGTATCAGGTCCTCGGTGATGATCTTGCGGACGAAATCGAAATCGGTGTCTGATGCAGCCGGGAAACCAACTTCGATCTCCTTGAAACCTACGTCCACGAGATGGAGGAACATCATGAGCTTGCGCTCGGCGTCCATGGGCTCTATGAGAGCTTGGTTTCCGTCGCGGAGATCAACGCTGCACCACAGCGGGGTGGTCTCGATGACCTTGGAGGGCCAGGTTCGGTCCGGTATATCGATTGGGGCGAACGGCTGATACCGGTGAACGGGCATCTTGCCGGGGCGGTTATTGAGGGTGGTCATTGTGTTCCTAACGTCGTTTTTTGATGGCTTTTGAGTCTGCAGATCTTCTGAGATTATGAATGGAACTCCCCGACGCGCCGAGATGGAACTCAGGCGGTCGGGCACAGAAGTCGGAGCTCGAGGCCGCGACCGGACAACAGGACGCCAGCACCGATGATGGTGGGGCTACTCGACTGCATGACCCCAGGTTACTCGGCCAAATCGCTGTTGCGAACTCTTTCACCGAACGCCTCGAGTCTGGAGATCACTTCAGGGTCGGTTTCGATGGCGGAGAGCGAGATGGCAGCTTTGATTTCGCGGTACAGCTCGGACTCGGTGTCGCACATGGTGCAGGAGTCCAGGTGTTTGGCTACCTGGCGGGCTTCTTCGGCGGTTAGCTCACCGTCGAGATACTGCTGGAGTAGCGCCAACGTCTCTGAACAGGTGAGGCGACCGCGAAGCCGGTTCATGAGGTCGGCCATGAGAGAATTCATCGTTTGTCAACCCCCGAGCGACGCTGTTTGATCGTTGCTGGGGCGAGTCGGAGACGGATGCGGCTGCGACCGCGATGCAGGCGGCTCATCACCGTTCCCACGGGGATATCCAACAAGTCGGCGGCCTCGGCGTAACTGAGGCCGTTCACATCAACGAGATCGACAACCGCTCGGAAGGGGATGGGCAGGTCATCGAGGGCTTGTTGGACCGCCGTTTCGAAGACCGGTTCCACAATGATGTCTTCGGGGGTGATCTCTTCGATGCTGTCTGCGGCGGGATCATTTGGGTCGTCGAAAAGGTAAGGCTTCTTCTTCTGCCCTCGGTTGATATTGGTGTTTCGGAGAATCGTGAGTAGCCACGCCTTGGGGTAGCGGCCGTCGAATCGGTCGATGGCTCGAAATGCCCGCAGGAGAGTGTCTTGCACAAGATCTTCGGCATCGGTGTTGCTGCGCGTGAGCGAGTAGGCGGTGGCGAAGAGCAGGGGAATATGCGGTTGCACGTACAGGGCGAATCGCTCCCCGCTGCTGGACTCCGGCGTGATCGAATTCGGAGTTAGAGCCCTGTTGGCGGGGCGTGTCATGACGGCAACCACGTGATGAATAACCGAGCGGCGTCCTGGTCCATTCCCGGCGCCGACATCAGCGGTGTCCCTCGGTAGGAGAGTGGGTGTTGATCATTGCGGTACTGCCGGCATCGAAGTAGTCACTCATCAATTGCGCCACTTCAGGAGGGGCGGTGCGGCTGGCCAGGGAGACATGCAGCGCTTCCAGCATGTGTTGCAGCCAGTGGTCCCGAGCTCGCGGAGTTATGCGGAACGGGGCATGGCGCATGCGGAGCCTAGGGTGGCCACGCTCGTTGCTGTAGTGAGGTGGGCCGCCCCAATACTGGGCAAGGAACCCTGCGGTGGTTCGGCGTGACTCGGTGAGATCCTCCGGGTAGATTGCGGTCAGAACAGGATCGGTGCTTACTCGGTCATAGAACTCGTTGACCAGTTCCACAAAGAATGCCTCGCCTCCTACCACATCGAAAACGGTTGCGGTCTCGGTCACACAATCACGCTACCGGTGGCGGCATAAACGTCATGTAAGCCGCTTCCCTGCCTAGCGGCTCCCGCACCCACCGTTATGACGGGGCTGGTCCCAGCACGACCATCAGCTCCACTTCGCAGGTGGTCTCACCGTCCACTTTTGCGACCCCGTGGCCTTTGCCGCCGCGAGCCGAGAGTCGACCGAAGGTCACTTCCATGTCGAGGACATCGCCGGGGGTGACCGGTCTCCGGAATTTTGCGCCGCTCACACCCGCTAGAAAGGGGATCCGGCCGGCAAATTTTGCTTCCGCCAGAACCGCGCAAGCGCCCGTTTGGGCGAGCGCCTCGATCTGCAAGACTCCAGGAACCACCGGCTGTCCGGGAAAGTGGCCAGGGAAAAACCATTCGTCACCGGTGAGACGCCAGAGACCTCGCACCCGTTCACCGGGTGTCAGCTCGGTGAGTTCGTCGACAAAAAGAAACGGGTGGCGGTGGGGGAGCAGGTCGATCGGAGAGGGGAGGGCGTCCAACATCTATGACGGTGGCCCAATGATGATGGTGCCGTTGTGGCCGCCGAAGCCGAAGCTGTTGGACATGGACGGGCCTGGTGTCCAGGGACGGGGTTCGCCCACCACCAGATTGATCGCAGGCAGTTCGGGATCGACGACCTCATACCCTGCCGTTGGCGGAATCAGCTTGTGCTCTATCGCCAGGAGGACCGCGACCGCCTCGAGGGCGCCAGCTGCTCCGAGGGCGTGGCCGGTGATGCCCTTGGTGGAAGTCACCAGCGGACCCGGTTCGCCGAATACCTTCGCCATAGCGTGCGCCTCGGCGGAGTCGTTGAGGGGAGTGCTAGTTCCGTGGGCATTGATGTGCACGATGTCGGAAGGTCGGAGACCGGCATGCTCCATGGCGAGTTCCATGGACCGCACGGCTCCCGAACCGCCCGGAGCAGGTGCAGTGATGTGGTGAGCATCGGCGGTTGAGGCCGCTCCCAGCATCTCACCGATGATCGTGGCGCCTCGATCTACAGCGTGATTCCATTCTTCGAGAACGATAACACCCGCACCCTCGCCCATCATGAAACCGTCACGGCGGGCATCGAAGGGAACGGAAATGCCGGTCGACGACAGTGCCGTCATGTTGCCGAAGCCTGCCAGCGAGGTTGGTGTGAACGCTGCTTCGGAACCGCCGGCAAACACTGCGTCGCATCGTCCATCAGCGATCATCCGCATGGCGTTGCCAATGCTGTGGGTCCCGGCGGCACAAGCGGTCACCGTGGCCTCACATGGGCCCTGAAAGCCGTGCCGCATCGATACTGCCGCCGCTGCCGCATTTGGCATCATCATCGGGACCAGGAACGGCGACACCCGTCGGCTGCCTTTTACATGTTGGATGACGATCTGTTCTTCGTTGGTGCCGATCCCGCCAATCCCGGTGCCGATGAGAGTTCCGATGCGACCCGGATCAATATTGAGGTCACCCGCGTGTTCAGCTGCCTCAGCGGCTGCGGCAATGGCGAACTGGGCGAAGCGGTCGGCCCGCCTCGATTCTTTCGGATTGGAGAAGTAAGGGGAGGGGTCCCAATTGGGAACGCGACGCTCGCCCTCGGGAGCGGGGCCGATAAGGCCTTCCCAAAAAGCTTGTTTGCCGGTTCCGCAGGGGCCGACAACCCCGAGACCGGTGATGGCGACCCGGCGGGACATTAGAGTTTGGCGACGATCAGGTCGTAAGCCCCGCCAACGGTCTGGACCCCTTCCAGTTCCTCCTCTTCAACGGAGACGTCGAATTCTTCTTCGAGTGCCATGACGAGCTCGACGAGATCGAGGCTGTCGGCGTCGAGGTCTTCCGCGAAGCGAGCTTCCTTCTTGACAGCGTCGGCCTCGACGGAGAGGACCTCCACTGCGCAGGCGGTGAATCGGGTGAAATAATCTTGTTCGCTCACGTATCTGTCTCTTTCGTCGTGATGCTTGTGGTTAGGTTAAAGACTAGTTGCTGGGGCGGGTTTCGGTTGGTGTTGGCCGGAGGATCTGAACACCTCAGACCCCCCCACCCATTCCGAGGCCACCATCAACGGCGATCGTGGTCCCGGTGATATACGCGGCCTGGGGCGATGCGAGGAAGACGATGGCGGCAGCAACCTCATCTACCGTACCCACGCGCCCAAGGGGCACGGCCGAGGTGATGGACTCCTTGGCCGCATCGGAGACTGCGTCGAACATGTCGGTGCCGATGGGGCCGGGAGCCACGATGTTGACGGTGATGTTGCGGGAGGCGAATTCGCGAGCCAGCGATCGAGCGAGTCCAACGAGCCCGGCCTTGCTGGCCGCGTAATTGACTTGGCCGGTCTGCCCGATCGCCCCCACCACCGAGGAGATGAAAATGATCCGGCCAGACCGGGCCTTCATCATGGGTTTCACCGCCCGCTTGGCAACGCGCCAGGAGCCGGTGAGGTTGGCATCCACGACGCTCGTGAAGTCTTCTTCTTTCATGCGAAGCGTCAAGCCGTCACGGGTAATGCCGGCATTGGCCACCAGCACGCTCACAGGGCCGAGTGTGTTTTCAACAGCGGTGAAGAGCGATTCGACGCTTGCGGGCGACGTGATGTCCCCTTCGAACCACTGGACACCTGGCGGAACATCGGCCGGCTCGGAGCGACTGGCGATCGCGACCGAATGGCCGGCGGCAGCGAGTGCAATTGCGGTTGCCCTTCCAATGCCGCGTGATCCGCCAGTGACGAGAGCGACGCTGGTCTGGTCGCTCACGATCCGTTCCACCGGACCACGGCACTGGCCCAAGTCATGCCAGCTCCGAAGCCGATGAACATCACCAAATCGCCGTTCTTGACGCGGTCTTCCTGTAGCGCAGCATGGAGGGCGAGGGGGATGGTGGCACCGGAGGTGTTCCCGGTGTTCTCCAGCACCATGGCGGTTTTCTCCATGGGGATCCCCAGCTTCTTCCACGCCGATTCAACGATGCGGATATTCGCTTGGTGCGGGATGAAGAGGGCGATGTCGTCGACCGTGTTGCCGGCCATCGCCAGGGTGTTCTGTACGGTTCGCTGGATCGCTACGACCGCTTGACGGAAGACTTCCTTGCCGTCCATCTTCAGTACGTCGCCGTGTTCGGCGTACAGGATGTGGATGTATTTGCCGTCGGCGCCAAGGTCCCAACCCAGCAATTCGCCGACCCCAGACGGATCTCGTTCGATCACTGCGGCGCCGCCACCGTTGCCGAAGAGAATTCCCGTGCCGCGGTCGTGGTAATCGGTGATCTTGTCCAGAGCCTCGGCTCCGACCAGGAGAATCCGGTTCATTCCCTGCATGAGGAAGCCGTTGGCGATTGGCAAGCCGTAGACCCATCCGGAGCAGGCGGCCTGAATGTCGAGAGCGCCACAGTCAAGGCCCAATTCGTTGGCGACCGCTGGCGCTGTGCCGGGGCAGATGTGTTCCGGACTGGTGGTTGCGAGCAAGAGGAGATCGATATCAGCGGGTCCGACCCCGGCGGCGTCCATGGCTCCTTGGCAAGCGAGCGTGGCGAGTTCGGTGGTGCTGGACCCGATGTGGCGCTGGCGGATACCGGTTCGCTCATAGATCCACTCGTCCGTGGTGTCCATGTAGCCTTCGAGATCCACGTTGGTGAGCACCTTGTCCGGAAGTGACGACCCGACGCCCGACAACCGAAAGCCTGAGGGCTGATGTGAGGTCATGACTGCACCCTAAGCCATGCGATTGGCTGTGAGGAAGCAACTCGTTCGCCGGGAAAGGCGAGCATGCCGTGCAGCTCACCGGCAAAGGCCGTGCGTATCTCCATACTCCCCACATGGCCGATGAGGTCACCGACGCCGACCATGTGACCGGTTTGGGTTTCGGGAAGGGGAGTGAACACCCCGCTGCCCGGGCTAACCACGAGACGCTCGCTGGCGTGAAGGAACTCCCCATCGGGCGAGCGATCATTCTTTGGGGAGTGCGACAACTCCTCGAGAAGTTTGTCGAGCCCGTCCGGCGTGGAAATGGCAGCATTGGCAACTGCGGGGAGCGTGCGTTTGGCCATTCCAGACAGGACGCTGCCGGGCCCGAGTTCCACGAGGAGGCTGGCGCCGGCTTCTTCCATCGTGTGCAACGACTGGCGCCATTGCACCGGACTGGTCAGCTGAGCGCTGAGGAGTTCGGCCCATTCGCTGTCACCCAAGTGAAATTGGGCGTCCACGTTGGCCACCACCGGGCGTTCGGGCACCCGAAACTCCACGTCCTTCAGTGCCTTGCCCAATCGTTCGCCCGCCGACGCCATGAATGGAGTGTGGAATGCACCGCCAACTTTGATTGGCAGCACTCGCTTGGCTCCCAAACTCTTGGCCAAGTCGCCCGCTGCGGCGATGCCCTCCTCACTTCCTGCGATCACTACTTGCCCAGGGGCGTTGAAGTTGGCCACGAACGCATCATGGTTGGCTTTCTCACAGGCCAGTTCCACCAGTTCGTCGTCGAGCCCCAGCACCGCCGCCATCGTGCCGGGATTGGCATCGGCGGCGGCTTGCATTGCGTTGCCCCGTTCGGTGACCAGCCGGACGCCGTCGGCAAAGGACACCGCTCCACAGGCGACCAGAGCGGAGTACTCGCCGAGCGAGTGACCAGCATGCATCGCGGGCTCTATTCCCAACCGCTCCACGGCGTCGAGGACCACCATGCTCAGAACAAACGTGGAGAGTTGAGCGTTTCGGGTCTGCCGAAGTTCTTCGGCGTCCGCACTGAGAAGGAGCATGGCAATGTCTCGCTCAGCGACGTCGCTGGCCTCCGCTACCAACTCCCACGATGGGTGATCGGTCCAGGATGACCCCATCCCCGGAGCTTGACTGCCCTGGCCGGGGTAGGTAAATGCGATTTGGGTGGTTGCCATTAGAAAGATAGACCCCGAGAGTTCCCGATGGGTTACAGAGTGGTCCAGATTTGGACCGGAATGCAATGAATCAGGTGTTGTACCCGAATCGACGGCAAGTCAGGTCAAAACCGTGCCCATCGAGCCTCGAACGTTGTTATTCTCTGTCTGCTAGGCCCGGGTGGCGGAATGGCAGACGCGGCGGATTCAAAATCCGCTGTCCGAAAGGGCGTGTGGGTTCGAATCCCACCCCGGGCACCAACACCAGCGGCAAACCCGCAGTTTCGAAGGAGGGTCAAGCAACCGATGTTCCAGTCATCGATTGAGCGGCGCCTCCGCAATGTTGGCGGAGAAATCGTAGGGTTGCGGAATGAGCTGCGCGTCCTCGAAGAGCAACTGGCCCATTTCGCCGATGAAGCTGACGAAGCCCGGTTGCGCTCCTTGGTCAGTGAGACCCCGCTGGCAGGCCGAGAACATCGTGACGCCTCCCGCACCGTTGCCGCTCTCCAGCGGGATCGAGTAGTCAAAGTGGAGCGGCTCGGAAAGCTTGAACAGAAACAGGACGGTCTTTTGGATGAGCTGAACACTCGGAAGAGCCAGTGATAGGCCATGAGGTATGACCCGTGTGGTGGTGGCCGAAGACGAATCGCTTATCCGTCTGGATTTGATCGAGACACTCACCGAAGAGGGCTATGAAGTAGTGGGCGAGGCCGCCGACGGAGAAACCGCCGTTCGCCTCGTAAAGGAACTGCGTCCTGATGTGGCGGTGTTGGACATCAAGATGCCGGGCACTGACGGTCTCGCCGCCGCCAGACAGATCATTTCCGCCGGTTTGTCGGCAGTTGTTATCCTCACCGCCTTCTCCCAACGTGAACTAATCGAACAGGCGCGAGATGCCGGTGCGCTGGCGTACGTGGTGAAACCGTTCGAGCGCAATGATCTTGTCCCGGCTATCGAAATGGCCATCGCTCGGTTCACCGACCTGGCCGCAGCCGACGCTCGAGCGGTCATCGCCGAAGACAAGCTGAGCGAACGCAAGCTCTTGGACCGAGCCAAAGGTTTCCTGATGGACAGCCACGGCATGACCGAAGCCGATGCCTTTCGGTTCCTGCGATCTACCGCCATGTCCGGTCGTTCATCGTTAGGGGCCGTGGCTCAAGAGGTCCTCGACGGCAAGCTGACGCCATAGTTCCGAGGCGGTGCGCCAACGGCTACGGCTCATAGGATCAAGCCGATGCCAAAGCTGATGTTGATCGATGGGAATTCGCTGACCTACCGGGCGTTTTTTGCTCTCCCCGACGATTTGGCTACGGCATCGGGGCAGATCACCAATGCTGTTCTCGGTTTCACCAGCATGCTGATCAATCTCGTTCGCGATCATGAGCCGGACGCCATCGTGGTGGCCTTCGACCGGCCGGAGCCCACCTTCCGGCACAAAAAGGTGGATACCTACAAGGCCGGGCGGGCGGCCGCTCCGGATGTCCTGAAGCAGCAGATGGGTTTGGTGCGAGAAGTACTGGAAGCCATTCGTATCCCAATGATCGATCTCCGGGGGTACGAAGCGGACGACATTATCGCCACCCTTGCCACCCAGGCGGCGGGCCAAGGGACCGATGTCCAAGTGGTCACGGGTGATCGGGATTGTTACCAGCTAGTTTCCGACCCCCACATCAGGGTGATCTACAACAAGCGAGGCGTCAGCGACTACGCCGATTACGACGAAGCCGGTATCCGAGACCGCACCGGGGTGGCGCCGGCTGACTATGTTCAGTACGCCGCACTGCGGGGCGACAAATCGGACAATCTCCCCGGTGTGCCCGGCGTTGGCGAGAAGACCGCCGCCAAGCTCATCAACACCTACGGCGGGATCGACGGGATCTACCAGCACCTGGATGACCTGACCCCGAAGTTGCGGGAAAATCTGGCCGCAAACGAGGAACAGGTTCGGCTCAACCTCGAGATGATGTTGCTACTCCGTGATGTTCCGCTGGAGGTGACCGCGGCGGACTTCGCCGAACGGGCACCCTTCGACATTGAAGAGGTGAGGAAGGTCTTCGATTTCCTCGAATTCCGTTCCATGTATGTTCGATTTCTCGACGTATTTGCAGCAGATTCGTCGCCGACGGTGGCCGACAGCGACCGTGTAGAGATCACACCATCCGTCGTCACGGTTACCGCCGACAGCCGTGACGCTGTGATCGAGAGCATTTCCGGAACTTCGGGTCCCATAGCCATCGCCGGGGGATGGGACGCCGGCCAATTGTCCGGTCTGGCGGTCTCGGTGGCGGGTCCCAGTGCAGCTGGCGACGGCACCGCCTGGTGGCTACCGATTTCTGACACCGAACTGTTCAACGCAGTCCTGGCTGCGATCCAGCGGGCCGGCTTTGCCGCCCATGATGCAAAGCCGTTGCTTCGGGCGTTGCTATCCCGGGCCGCAATGCCACGCGTCTTCGGGTCAGCACTGGCGCTCGACACCGCTCTGGCCGCGTATTTGTTGGACCCCGCAGGCTCGTCGTATCCGCTGACGGCGGTGATCGACCAGCGAACGGCCCTCAAGCTACCCCTCCTGGATGTGGTGCCAGATGGACAGCTGGATTTCGGTGAGGGCCCACCGCCATCCACCGTGGCCGGCCTTCAGGCGGTTGCTGTGGCCGCTCTGATCGAGCCGCTTCAGAAAGCGCTGGAGGACGAGGGCCTGACCACGTTGAACTCCGATGTGGAAGTTCCTCTGGTGGGCGTTCTCGCCCGCATGGAACATCGCGGCATCGGAGTGGACCGCGCTGAACTGGAACGGATGAACGCCGAACTCATCGCTGAGGTTGCGGCCCTGCGCGATGCGATTCACGAAGACGCCGGGTATGAATTCAACGTCAATTCCACCAAGGTGCTCCGGGAGGTCCTGTTCGAAGACCTGGGACTCACCCCCGGTAAGAAGACCAAAACCGGTTTCAGTACTGACCAGGCAACGTTGGAGAAGCTGGAGGGTCAGCACCCGATCATCGAACACCTTCTCGCCTACAGAGAAGTAGAGAAGCTTCGCTCCACCTACGGCGCATCGTTGCTCGCCGAGGTAAAACCGGACGGGCGGATCCACGCCACGTTCAATCAGATGGTGGCCCGAACCGGCCGGCTCTCCAGCGAGCACCCCAATCTTCACAACATTCCTGTGCGCTCCGAGCGTGGTCGGTCCTTCCGTAAAGCGTTCGCGGCCGCCCCGGGGCATCAACTCCTTGTGGCGGACTACAACCAGATCGAGTTGCGCTGCATCGCTCACCTCGCCGAAGACCCCGGTCTGATGGAGGCCTTCACCTCTGGGGCTGATGTTCACAATTCGGTGGCGGCCCGGGTGTTCGATGTGCCGATCGATGAGGTGAGCTTCGAACAGCGGAGCAAGGCCAAGATGGTGAGTTATGGGTTGGCCTATGGCATGGAGGCGTACGGTCTGGGCCAGCGGCTGGGAATCAAGACCTCAGAGGCGACGGAGATTCTCGACGCGTACTTCGAGGGATTCCCGGCGGTCCGGGACTACATGGACTTCACCGTCACCGAGGCCCGAAACAAGGGGTACACCGAGACGCTCTTCGGGCGGCGCCGCGCCATCCCGGAGCTGCGGAGCGATAATCGCAATACGCGCCAGGCTGGCGAACGACAGGCCATGAACGCCGGCATCCAGGGGTTGGCGGCCGACATCTTCAAAGTGGCGCTTGTTGGGTTGGACCGAGCGATTGACGATGCCGGGATCGCTTCGGCCGTTGTGCTCCAGGTCCACGACGAGGTGATACTGGAGGTTCCCGACGCGGAAACCGACGTCGCGGAGCAATTGGTCCGCCACGAGCTCTCCACCGCCTTCGAGCTGGCGGTCCCGTTGGAGGTCAACCTCAGCTTCGGCGCCACCTGGGCCGACGCCAAGGGCTAGCTGGGTTTGCACCTTACTCAAGGCAGTATTATGCCCGGTGGTGCGGCTCAAGGGATGGTTACGCCGGTGGAGGCGGCGTTGGAACGGGGCGCTATCGGATCGCTGTCTGGACCCGTGCCGGTGCAGCCAACTACCGCGTGGAAGTGCGCCGCTGCTAGCCTAAGCGCTCCATGCTGAGACATCCTCGGCGGTTCGCTGCTGCTGAAGCAGCTGAGCTTCTCTAGAAAGTATTCCCTCCTCCGTGACCGACATCTCTACCGACATCGCAGCACCAACCGAGGGCGACCAGTCCTCCAACCCCAAGCCAGAAGCGTACGTTCCTCGCCAAATCGTCTTCAATGACCTTGCTGACCAGCTCGACGAGGCCTACACGAAGTCAATGATCTCCATCGAGGACGGTCAACTCGTCTCGGGCACGGTGGTTCGGGTTGACAAGGACGAAGTACTTCTCGACATCGGGTTCAAGAGTGAAGGTGTCATCCCGGCTCGGGAACTCTCCATCCGTAACGACGTGGATCCTGACCGCATCGTGTCGGTGGGCGATCAGATCGAGGCGCTGGTCCTCCAGCGTGAGGACAAAGAAGGCCGTCTCCTCCTGTCCAAGAAGCGGGCGCAGTACGAGCGAGCCTGGGGAACCATTGAAGATGTCAAAGAAGCAGACGGCGTCGTCTCCGGTTTGGTGATCGAAGTCGTCAAGGGTGGCCTGATCGTCGATATCGGTCTCCGGGGCTTCCTCCCGGCGTCGCTGGTGGAATTGCGGCGGGTGCGGGACCTCCAGCCCTACGTTGGCCAAACCGTCCACGCCAAGATCATCGAGCTCGATAAGAACCGCAACAATGTGGTTCTCTCCCGACGGGGCTACCTCGAAGAAACGCAGAAGGAACAGCGTGAGGACTTTCTTGAGAACCTCAAGCCGGGCGAGGTCCGCAACGGTGTCATCTCCTCGGTCGTCAACTTCGGTGCGTTCGTGGATCTCGGTGGCATGGATGGCCTCATTCACGTCTCGGAGCTGTCGTGGAAGCACGTCGATCACCCCAATTCTGTCGTACAGGTTGGTGACGAGGTCACCGTCCAGGTGCTCGAAGTCGACTTCAGCCGGGAGCGCATCAGCCTTTCGCTGAAGGCCACCCAGCAGGACCCTTGGCAAGAATTCGCCACGAGCCACCGCGTTGGCGAACTCGTCTACGGCCGGGTCACCAAACTGGTGCCGTTCGGTTCCTTCGTCCAAGTAGGCGACGGCATCGAGGGTCTCGTGCACATCTCCGAGATGTCCGCTCACCATGTGGACCTTCCGGAGCAGGTTGTCACCCCCGGCGAGGAGCTGTGGGTCAAAATCATCGATATCGACCTCCAGCGCCGGCGCATCAGCCTTTCCATCAAGCAGGCTGCCGAAGGTGGCGTTGTGGCTCAGGAATACCAGGAGCATTTCGGCGAGCACGCCTTCGATGCCGATGGCAACTACATCGGCCCGACCGAGGTGGATCCTGCTACCGAGGCGGCTTGGGCGGAGTACTACGAGGAACTCGAAGAGGACAAGGCCGAAGCTGCCACCCCGTCGGTGTATACCTCTGAGGCCCCCGAGGAAACCGCAGCAGAAGAAGTTCCCGCCGCTCAAGAAGCTGCCGCGGAGGAAGCTCCCGCTGCTGAGGCAACAGAGGATCCCGCCCCCGAGGTCGCCGAGGACCCTGCATAGTCTGATCCCCCCGTACTACAACTGATCACGACCCACCGCCGGATTCTCAGACTGCGGTGGGTCGAGATCGTTTTGGGGAAAACTCAAGAATTGCTAAGCCGAGGGACCAAACAAGCCGACAGGTTCTCCTGAGCAGATAAGCGCCAGTCGTAGGGCTGGCCTGACCTTTCAGGAGAGTGTCGTGAACTCACGGCGAACGATCATCCTTGTTGTAGCAATTGCGATGGCTGGCCTTGCCGCTATGGGTTTGCTGATCTATGTCAGAGGCATTGAAGACAATGTCTATGCGGGTCGGGAACTTGTAACGGTCTGGGTTGCTGAGGGAGAGATTCCCAAAGGCGCCAGCGGTAGCGATCTCGAAGAGCGTGGCCTCATCGTTGAGAAGCAGATCCCTACGGAGTTCGCTCCTGATCTGAAGATCAACGTGCCACGGGAAGAGATCGTTGGTCTTGTCGCTGTGAACAACATTCCGGCCAACCAGACAATCGTCAAGGGCATGTTTGCCGCACCGGCGATCGTCCAGACCGGCGTCACCGATCGCTTGGACGAGCGGGTGGACGACGAAGAGAACCTTCGCCGCCGTGACATGACCACCTTCACGTTCAACGTTGGTCAGACCAACGGCGTGGCCGGTCTGCTCGAGCCAGGTGACTTCGTGAACATCATGACAGCCCGTCCGCTTCCCGCGGTACCCGGAGCCGAAACCGACGCAAACGGTGACCCCGTGGACCCCGTAACCGCTCCGTCCGCCGAGCCCGATCCCGAGTTGGTTCGGACCGGCAGTGTGTATAACACGGACGCCCGCTACGTCTACCAGAAGGCCGAGATCTTGGCGATCGACACCCGCCTCCCGGCGACGGTGGATTCGGCTGAGGAAGAAGTGGTTGTCACCGGTGGCGGTCTCATCACCCTGGCCGTGCCACCCGAAGTCGCTCAGATCATGTACTCGATCGATGACTTCTACCTCACGCTGGTCTCCCCGGACTATGAGCCATGGCCGTTGCCTCCCCTCGATCTGAACATTGAGCAGTTCCCGGGCGAGCGGTGTGAACTGCTGACCCCGTACGGCGCTCCGACGCCGGAGACCGAAGAAGACTCGACCGTATGCGAACGCTACGAGGAGGACCTGCTCCAGCAGTCCTTGATCACTAATGCGAGGCCGTAATGGGAGACCTGGACCTATCGTTCGGGCTTGATGATTTCTCCGACTTCGGAGTCGAGCCCGAACCCGAGACAACTGAAGAGCCCGACTCGTCGGCCCCGGGGCTTCGGCCCCAGATGGCCAACGGGGCTGCGGTGGCTGTCGTCGACGCCGATCAGGCGGTCCGGGACTACCTGGCGGCTCAGTTTGGTGAAGGTGCGGGAACCGCATCAAGCCTGACCGAGTTGGAGGGTCGACTCGGCATGGGCCCAGTCGTCGTGATTCTCGGCCCGTCGTGCGCCGATCCCAGCGATCTGGCCACCATCCAGACATGGACTCGCACGCACCCTGAGGTCGGCTCCATTCTGGTGACCAGCGAAGTGTCCACAGCGTTGCTTCAAAGCGCCATGCGGGCCGGTGTTCGAGATGTGCTTTCGGCCCCGATCGACCAGATGCAGCTGCAGGACACTGTGGAACGCGTGGCTGAAGGTCTCGTTGGAAGTGGATCTGGAAAGCCAACGACGGTCGCCCCTGGCGACGGCGTGGACGTGTTGAACGAGCTCGAGGGCGACCCGGGCATGATCATCACCGTCTTCTCCACCAAGGGGGGCTCCGGCAAGTCGGTGACCGCTACGAATATTGCGTGTTCTCTGGCGATGCGGTCGGATCGGCCCGTCGTTCTCATCGACGGCCACCTGCAGTTCGGTGACGTTGCCGTGATGCTGAAGCTGCAACCCACCCACACCGTGGTGGATGCCGTGACGCAGCTCGACAAGCTCGATGCCGGTCTGATGCAACAGCTCATGACCACCCACGAGGACACGGGGCTCCGAGTGCTGCCGGCACCCATGGAGCCCACCTTTGCGGACCAAATCTCCGGCGAGCAGATGGTACGCCTGTGCGAAATCATCAAGCGATTTGCTGGTCACGTAATCATCGACCTGCCGGCCTATTTCAACGACGTCGTTCTCAGCCTCATCGAGGCCAGCGACGAAGTGATCATGGTTGCCGGTCTCGATATCCCGAATATCAAGAACGTGAAGATCGGTCTCACGACCCTGGCGCTACTGGACATTCCCAAGGAACGCCTCCACCTGGTCCTCAATCGATCAGATTCCAAGGTGAAGCTGGACGTGAACGAAGTGGAAAGAACACTTCAGGTCCACGCCGCCGCTCGCGTTCCCAGCGACGTGGTCGTTCCGATCTCGGTGAACAAGGGTTCGCCTGTGGTCGTATCGGCCCCGAAGTCCTCGGTAGCCCGAGCGTTTGAGGAACTTGCGATGCGATTTCTCGACGGCGCAGCGTTGAAGGCGCAAACCTCCAGCAAGCGGCGGTTCTTCGGCTAGCGGGGCTGGTCGTTCACAAGTTGTTTCAATTCGGTCAGCTACGGGCCGATACATAAGGGACCGGTGGTCGTCACCGGTCGTCAAGCCAGACAAACTCAAGGCAGGGGCACATGTCTCTTTACAAGCGACTACACGAGGCGAATACGCAGGAGGGAGCCCAGGGCGGTGCGACCCCACCGGCTCGCGTGATGGGACGGCGGGACCCCGCCCTCGACGAACTCCGGCACAGGGTCCACAGCTCACTCATTGAAGAGCTTGGTCCGATCCTGTATGACAAGCGCCTTACTGAGGACGAGCTCCGGAAGAAGGTCCACGAGGCCCTCCACAACGCCCTCGCCATGGAGCGGACCCCGCTCTCTGCGGCTGACAAAGCCCAACTGATCCAGGATGTCTCCGATGACATTCTTGGTTACGGCCCGATCGACAAGTTGCTCCGAGACGATGACATCTCCGAGATCATGTGCAACGGCCCCAAGAACATCTACGTGGAGAAGAGCGGCAAGCTCACTCTCGCCGACGTCTCCTTCGTGGACGAACTCCACCTCCGGCGAATCATCGACAAGATCGTGGCCCAGATCGGTCGCCGGATCGACGAGTCTTCACCTCTCTGTGACGCTCGCCTCCCTGATGGATCTCGGGTGAACGCAGTGATTTCACCGCTGGCCGTAGGCGGACCGTTCCTGACGATCCGGAAGTTCGCCGCGGACCCTCTGCGAATCGACGACCTCATCCGCTTCGGGACGCTCAGCGTCCACTCGGCCCGGTTCCTTCAGGCCTGCATCGTGGGCAAACTCAACGTTCTTGTTTCGGGTGGTACCGGTACCGGTAAGACCACGACTCTCAACGTGCTCTCTTCTTTCATTCCCAGCGATGAGCGAATCATCACGGTGGAAGACGCCAAGGAGCTGCAACTCCACCAGGACCACGTGCTCTCGCTCGAGACCCGGCCGGCCAACGTGGAAGGTAAGGGCGAGGTCACCATTCGGGATCTCGTCAAGAACACCCTTCGCATGCGACCCGACCGCATCGTGGTAGGGGAGTGCCGATCCGGTGAGGCCTTGGACATGCTCCAGGCCATGAACACCGGCCACGACGGCTCACTCACCACACTTCACGCCAACAACCCCCGAGACACCTTGTCCCGTCTCGAGACGCTCGTTCTCATGGCCGGGTATGACCTGCCGGTGCGAGCTATTCGAGAGCAGATCGCCTCGGCTGTCGACATGATCGTGCAGCTGCAACGCCTTCGCGACGGCTCCCGCCGCATCACCCACATCACCGAAGTGGCCGGAATGGAAGGCGAAGTTGTCACCCTCCAGGACGTCTTCCTCTTCGACTTCGCCGCCGGCGTCGATGAGCAAGGCCGCTTCAAGGGTCAGCTCAAGTCCACCGGCGTGCGCCCCAAGTTTGCTCAGAAGCTTGCCGATCACGGGATTCGGCTAGGCCCAGAAATGTTCAGTCCCAACGGCGGCGAAGCCGCCCCAACGAAGGGTCGGCGATGAACGTAGGTTTCCGCACTCTGCGGGTGCTTTCCGCCGCAGTGCTCAGCGCCCTGGTGGCGCTGGCTTTACTGGTGGGCCTTGCGCCTGCGGGAGCGCAGGAAGACGCGCCTCAGTTCCTTGTTGTGCACGAAGTTGACGCAACCAAGGAGCCCGTTGAACTAACCATCCTCAGCGGCTCCTATGACGTTGGCGTGAGTGATATCACCTGCTCGCAGAAGGCGAAGAGAGCCAAGCCACTTCGGTCTCCTCGGCCAGTGCCCAGGGCCAACCGATCGAGATCGTCTTTGTTCTCGACGCCAACAAGGACCTCAGCAAAGGCGACCTCTTCAACCAGAACAACGAACTGTTGGCTTCGCTCATCGAGGACCTACCGGCCAATGTGTCGGTGGCAGTTGTCTCCGCCGGCGAACGTGACCAGATTCAGTCTGTGCTTACCGCCGACAAGGCCGCGGTGGCCCGAGCGGTTCGCAAGATGAAAGGGTCGAACGGGTCCGCTCTCATCAACGCAATGGCCCGTGGCAGCGAGCAGTTCACTGACGATCCCACCGTCCATCGATCCATGATCGTCTTCTCGGCATTTGCCGATGAAGTATCCGTCGCTTCAGCGGTTCAGGTTCGCTCGGAGCTGGTCCGTCAGAACGTGCAGGTGTTGGGCGCTCGTTACCGCGGTGTTGAAAACGGCACGATTGGTGAACGCCGTCTGGGCGGACTCGCAAGCGTGACCGGCGGAGCGATGTTCGACGCCACCACCCCGGCCGAGCTGGCCACAGCAGTGGAGTTCGCCACCAAGGTTGGCTCAGACCGATTGATCGTCTCGTATGACGGCGAAACCGACCGCACCCTTCGAGGGGATCTCACCCTAACCATCGGTCAGACGACGATCTCGATTTCCTACCCCGGCGGCCGGTTCACCAACCAACCCCTGGCGCTCACGCCCGTCGTCGACGCCGAACCCGGCTCATTGGGCTTCGTCCGCACGCAGGTTGGTCTTCTGGCGACTGCCGTGTTCGCCGGACTCGGCGTCCTGGCTGCCGTCTGGTCGCTCGGCAATATCTTCGCCGCGGGTGAGTCGACACTCGAAGGCATGCTTCGCCGGTATTCGGGCGAAGACGATCAACCGACTCGACGAGGAGGAGACCGCCCTCGTCCAGACGGCCCTCGTGAAGCGGGCCGTGGAACTCAGCGAGTCGTTCGCAGAAGACCGAGGCTTCTTGGCTCGAATCGAAGAGATCCTCGAACAGGGCCGAATGCCCCTTCGGGCCGGCGAAGCAATGGGACATCTTCGCTCTGGGCACCATGGCCGGTTTCGTCGTTGGCTTCGTGTTCACGGGCAGCTTCGTCCGTGCGATCGTCGTCGCCGTCGTCGACGGCTTTGGCATCAGCGCTGGCGTCCAGTTCAAGGCGCGCCGGCGGATTCGGCGTTCGAACGGCAGCTGCCGGACATGCTCCAGCTGCTGGCTGGCACCCTGCGGGCTGGGTACTCGCTGCCGCAGGGCCTCGAGGCGGTCTCGCATGAGATCGCAGATCCGATGGGCTACGAATTGACCCGAGCCATGACCGAGGCCAGGCTCGGGCGGGATATCGAAGATGCGCTCGGCGGGATCGCCGACCGTCTCTCCAGCCCCGACTTCGCATGGGCCGTCATGGCGATCAGCATCCAGCGGGAGGTCGGTGGCAATCTCAACGAGCTGCTGATGACCGTGTCCGACACGATGGTGGCCCGCGAGCGATTGGCCGGTGAGGTCCGAGCGCTCACCGCAGAAGGCAAGCTGTCCGCCGCTGTGCTCGGTGGACTTCCCCCCGGGCTGGGCTTCGTCATGTGGATCATGAACCCCGCCTACATCGAGACGCTGTTCACCAGCCGGTCTCGGCCAGATCTTCCTGGTGGCTCGGCGTGATCTCCGGGGGCATCGGACTTGCGTGGATGAAGAAGGTGATCACGATCAATGTTTGAGATACTCACCACGATCCATCCGGCGATCTACGTCAGTGCGATAGCGATGGCGATCGGTCTGCTCGTCTTCGTCTTCGTCGGCGGGCTCGAAGAGCGGGTGGCGGTCCGCAACACCCTGCGCCAGCTGGACGACTACGAGGTCGAGAGCATTCGCGACCAGGAGCTGCTGGCCCCACTCAGAGAGCGACTCATCGCGCCGTTCGTTGCGCTGCTGGGCACGTTTCGGAGGACGCTTCAATCCGCCGGAGTACGTCGAGTCGATTCGCCGGAAACACCTCCAGGCCGGTATCACCGATCCGGACAAGGTGGAGCGGTTCCTGGCGTTGCGCTTGCTCGGTTTCGTGTTCATTCCGGTCTGGCTGATCGTCATGCTGGTGTGGAACCCGTTCGGACTCAGCGGGCTTCTCCAACTGGCCGCCACGGGACTGGGTGTACTGCTCGGCGCGCTCGGCCGTCCAACAAACTGTCCAAGAAGGTCGACGCACGACAGAAATCCATCGTCCGTCAACTTCCCGACACGCTCGACCTTCTCGTGATCTCGGTCGAGGCCGGGCTGGGCTTCGAGCAGGCGCTCGATCGGGTGATCAAGAACGTACCCGGTGAAGCTCTCCGACGAGTTCGCCCGTGTCCTGGGCGAATCACGCGCCGGGTCGTCTCGTTCCGACGCGCTACGGGCGATGGATCAGCGGGTCAACGTGGCCGAGATCAGATCCTTCGCCATGTCGATGATCCAGGCCGACACCTTCGGTGTCAGTATCGGGCGGGTGCTGCGGAGCCAGGCCGACGAGATGCGCATCAAGCGCCGGCAGAGGGCTCAGGAGACGGCCCAGAAGGCGCCGGTCAAGATGATGATCCCCATGGTGTTCTGCATCTTCCCGGCCCTGTTCGTGGTGGTACTCGGTCCGGCCATGATCAGCATCATGGAGAACTTCAAGTAGTCGCTGGTCGACCGCAACGACGAAGGCGGAGCGGTCGCCTCCGTCAGCAGGCCGGGTGACCCTGGCCTTCGCGTTCACCGTCTTCTTCGGCGCGATCGGTTTGCTGGTCGGGCGCCGAGTCTTGGGCGACAACTCCTTTCTCACCCACCTCGCCACCGGCAACCTGATCCTCGAGCAGGGCAGCATTCCGAGGACCGACCCCTACAGCTTCACCGCAAACGGCGAACCCTGGGTGGTGCAGAGCTGGCTGGCCAGCCTCTTGTATGCGTCGTTGGACCGGCTGCTCGGAGGTTTCGGTATTCGGCTGATGAACGGCGTCCTCTGCGCTGGGGTCGGTGCGCTCGTGTGGCGGTTGACGTCCCGGCGCTCCGAACAAGTCTTCGTGCCGCTGGGCCTGACCGGCTGTGTTCTGATCATTGGATCGATGATGTGGTCACCGCGCCCGTTGTTGTTCGGCTTGCTCGGTCTGACCCTCGTTCTCGCTGTCCTCGACGACATGATGAAGCCGGCATGGCTCCTGCCGATCATGTGGGTGTGGGTCAATACGCACGGCTCGTTCCCCCTGGCCGGCGTCCTGGTCGGCACGATGGTCGTGGGCGCCTGGCTCGACGACCGACGGTTGCCGGTGCGGGAAGTGAGGCTATTGACGTGGGTCGGCGCAGGAACGCTGCTCGGCGCCCTCAACCCGCTGGGGCCACGGTTGCTGTGGTTCCCGTTGCAGCTCCTGCGCCGCGGTGATGCGCTGGACAACGTCGTCGAGTGGCGACCATTCCAGCTCGACGGCGTCGTGTCCTGGGTCTTCGTGGTGGTGGTTGCCGCCTTTGTGGCCTCGTTGATCGCCGCACCGCGGTGGCGGGTGATCGTGCCCGGAACCGTGTTCACGATCGCTGCACTGCTGGCGGTGCGCAACATCGTGATGGCGAGCGTCGTCCTGGCCGTGGTGAGTGCGCCCGGTCTGGTGGTGGCTCGCGGACAGATGAGGACCAGCGACTCGGGTCCGATCGCCAGGGTCCTGTTCGCCGGATCGGTTGCACTGGCATTGATCGCGACTCTGGGGGCCGTGACCGAACCGGTCGACGTCAGCGGATATCCAGTCGCCGAGATGGAGCTGTTGGAGGCCGAAGGATACTTTCAGACCGATCAGCGCGTCCTGCACCCCGAGGTCGTCGGGAACTACCTCACTCTCCACCGAGGGAGCGGGGCAGGTGTCTTCGTCGACGACCGCTTCGACTTCTATCCACAACAGGTCATCGACGATCTCGAGGTCATGTTGTACGGCGGCGACTATGCGTCGGTGGTCGATCGCTACAGTCCGGCCGCGATCCTGTGGAAGAGCGGCGGCGGATTCGAAGCATGGTTGCGGGCACGCGAGGAGTGGGTCGTGGCCGACCCGTTGGCAACCGACGTCGAGGACAACGACGAACCGGCCGAGACGACGTGGTTCATCGCCCGACGGGCGCGGACTACACCATCTCCCGCAGTTCTCGCTTCAAATCCTTGATCTCGTCCCGGATCCGGGCGGCGTACTCGAATCGAAGTTCGGCCGACGCCTCTCTCATCTCCTCCTCGAGGGTTTGGATCAGTCGGCGGAGTTCGTCTTCGGGGAGCTCGGCCATCTCCCGCAGAAGCTTCTCCTCGCCGGGACGTCGTGAGCGTTGGTCCTTCCCGGGGATGGGAGCGACAGCATCATTGGGACGCAGCATCGACAGGATGTCGGTGACCGCTTTGCGAATCGTCTGTGGATCGATGCCGTGTTCGGTGTTGTACGCGGTCTGAAGGGCACGCCGCCGGTTCGTCTCTGACATCGCCCGTTTCATCGAGTCGGTGACCTTGTCGGCGTACATGATCACCCGTCCGTCGACGTTGCGGGCCGCCCTCCCGATCGTCTGAATGAGCGATGTCTCGGACCGCAGGAAACCCTCCTTGTCCGCATCGAGGATGCAGACGAGCTGGACCTCGGGCAGGTCGAGCCCCTCCCTCAGTAGGTTGATACCCACCAGCACGTCGAACTCGCCGAGTCGTAGACCTCTCAGGAGTTCGATCCGCTGGATCGTGTCGACCTCGGAATGGAGGTAGCGAACGCGCAGGCCCTGCTCGAGCAGATAGTCGGTCAGATCCTCGGCCATCTTCTTGGTCAGGGTCGTGATCAGCACGCGACCGTTCCCGGTGAGGACACTGGTCACCTCCTCCATCAGGTCATCGATCTGGCCCTTGGTCGGGCGGATCGCCACCTCGGGATCGACGAGTCCGGTCGGTCGGACGATCTGCTCGGCGACCTGTCCAGAATGCTCCAACTCGTAGGCTCCCGGTGTCGCGGAGAGAAAGATGACCTGCCCGGCTCGTTCGGTCCATTCCTCGAAGCGCAAGGGGCGGTTGTCCGCAGCGGATGGAAGACGGAACCCGTGTTCGATGAGGACCTCCTTGCGGGAGCGGTCCCCTGCGTATTGACCGTTGAGCTGAGGAACCGCGACGTGGCTCTCGTCGATGATCGTGATGTAGTCGGATGGGAAGAAATCGAGGAGGGTGTAGGGCGCTTCACCGGGTTGGCGCCCGTCGATGTGGCGGCTGTAGTTCTCGATGCCGTTGCAGAACCCCATCTCCTGGATCATCTCGAGGTCGTACTGGGTGCGCATACGAAGCCGCTGGGCCTCGAGCAGCTTCTTCTCTTTCTCGAAGAGTTGCAGCTGGTCGCGCAGCTCGTCTTCGATGCTGATGATCGCTCTGGACATCTTCTCGTCGGAGGCCGAATAGTGAGTCGCCGGCCAGATCACCAACTCGCTCAGCGATTCGAGTTTCTCGCCGGTGACCGGGTCGTAGGTGATGAGACTCTCGACCTCGTCGCCGAAGAGCTCGATTCGCACCGCGAATTCCTCGTAGGCCGGGTGCACCTCGATCGTGTCACCCCGAACCCGGAACTTGCCCCGCACAAGATTCATGTCGTTGCGCTCGTAGTGCATGTCGACCAGTTGTCCGAGTACCTCCCGCTGGTCGACCTCGGCCCCCCGTTCGACGACCAGGATCCTGGTGCGGTACTCGTCTGGGGAGCCGAGACCGTAGATGCAGCTGACCGATGCAACCACGATCACATCCCGCCGGGTGAGAAGTGCGCTGGTGGCGGCATGGCGGAGCCGGTCGATCTCGTCGTTCACCGAGCTGTCCTTCTCGATGTAGGTGTCCGAACTCGGGATGTACGCCTCCGGCTGGTAGTAGTCGTAGTAGCTCACGAAGTACTCGACCCTGTTGTCGGGAAAGAACTCGCGAAACTCGTTCGCCAGCTGTGCGGCCAGGGACTTGTTGGGGGCCATGATGAGGGCCGGACGCTGGGTCTGCTCGATGGTCCATGCGATCGTTGCGCTCTTGCCCGATCCGGTGATGCCGAGCAGGGTCTGGTAGCGATCTCCCCGATCGAGCCCCTCGGTGAGGGCGGCGATCGCCTTGGGCTGATCGCCGGCGGGATCGAACTCCGACACCATCTTGAAACGCTTCGCCATGACTCAGTTTAGGGGGTGGGCCTGCGGCGCGATCCGGTGGCAGTGTGATTACTGTCCCTCTGGGGTTGGGTGAGTTTTTGCCAGAGGTTGTCTACTTGTTCTTTGAGCTCTTCCAGGTTGCCGTTGTTGTCGATGACGTGGGTAGCGAGTGCTAGGCGTTCCTCTCGGCTCGTTTGGGCTGCGATCCGCTTGGCGGCGTCGTCTGCGGAGAATCCGCGAAACCGCACCAGACGATCGGCCGCAGTCTCCGGTGCCAGATCCACCACAATGATTTCCGTGACCTCGTAGGGATTGGCCTTTTCTGTGAGCAAAGCCATGTCGAGGACAACGACGTTTTCGGTTGGGCGCTGTTCGGCAATCCTTCGTTTGATCTCGGTTCGGAGGACCGGATGGACGATCGCCTCCAAGGCTTTGAGTTCATCGGTAGCGTCGAAAACGATTGCTGCGACAGCCGCTCGGTCCAGGGTTCCATCGTCGGCCACCACATCTTTTCCCCACCGCTCCACCATTGCAGCAAAGACCGGTTCGCCGGGCCGCTGAAGTTCCCGAACGATCGCGTCGGCGTCGATGACGACCGCCCCGTTGTCTCGCAGTTGATCAGAGACGGTCGATTTCCCGGAACCGATTCCACCGGTCAGTCCTACGAGGCGCATATCAGCAGGCTAGGCGGTCTGTTTGGCTCATTCCTTGTTGGTTGAAGCCGACAGAACAAACGTGGGGCAGCTGCGTTGGCTGCGCCGTCGAACACTTCCTCCTCAGACCTTGCCGATGACCGCTACCGCCATTCCAAGAACATCCCCCTCGGCTTCGAGCACGGACCTGTCCGTCGGCACGCGCACGTTGGCGTTGCTCGGCGAGTCCGACCGGCTGGCCGCCTTCAACCCGGCGATCCTGGCCGTCCGATGGGCGACGATGATGGTGTGCCTCACCCTCTCGGCCGGCGCCTTCATCGAACGGGACTACTCGGTGATTCCCTGGGTCTTCGGGATGATGGCCAACACGATCATCCGTACGGTGAGCCCGCTCCGCTACACCGGTTCACTGCGCAGTCTGATCGATCTGCTGATCGAGGTCGGACTCACCGTGCTGGCGGTGTGCCTCACAGGCTTCTGGGAGTCACCCCTGGTCTTCACCCTGCTCGTCGCAGCGACCATCGCCGGCTTCGCCCGTGGTTTCGCGTTCGGGATCAGGGTGTCGGCGTCATCGGCCATCACGGTGTCCCTCAGCTACTCTGGCCGAACAGTGGGTCCAAGAGGCGGTACTGGTGTCGGCCCGATGGAGTACGGTTCTCGTGCTCATCGGCATCGTTGCAGGCTACGCCCGCCGGATCTCCGGCGAGGCCGACCGCCAGCACTCCATCGCCCTCGACAGACTCAGCCGGCTGTCCGACGCCAACGCCCTGCTCTCCAATCTCCATCGTGTCGCCCAGACACTGCCCGCCTCACTCGATCTCGACGAGGTACTGGACTCCACCCTCACCCGTCTGAGAGCCCTGGTTAAGACCGACGCGGCCGTGATCCTGACCCGGGAGGACACCGACGGCACATGGGTGGTGGCCAAGAGGCAAGCGATGTCGCTCGCCGGGTCGATGGACAACGATGAACTCCCCTCCCGGCTCGGGCGGCGTTGTCATCCCGACGTGTCCTACGGCATGGTGATCTCTCGGTCGTCGGGCCCGGATTCAACCCCGGATCGCAGTCGGCCGTCTACGCACCGCTCGTCGCCCGTGGCAGCCTTGTGGGCCTTCTGGCCGTCGAGAGCCGCAATATCGGTGAGTTCTCCGAGCGAGACCGTGAAGTGCTCCAGGGTTTCATCGAGCCGGTCTCACTGGCGATCGACAATCCGCGGTGGTTCGCACGTATCAAAACGGTGTCGGCCGACGAGGAACGGACCCGGATCGCCCGTGATCTCCATGACAGCATCGGACAGTCGTTGGCCTACCTCGGGATCGAACTCGACCGCATCGTCGGGCGCGAAGAAGAAGGTGAGCCGATCTCCGATCAGCTCGAGGACCTTCGTCGCGATCTTCGGGGGGTGGTCGGCGACGTCCGCGACACGCTCTATGACCTTCGCACCGACGTCCGGTCGGACAAGGACTTCGCCGACACGGTGGAGGAGTTCGCCGAACGGGTCGCCAACAGGACGGGCATGAGGATCGCGCTGCACATATCTGCTGATGCCGACGTTCGTTTACCCATCCTGCAGGAAAGGGAGATGTGGAGAATTGCCCAGGAAGCGCTCATCAACTGTGAACGTCACGCCGATGCAGAGAGGGTGGACATTACGTGGCATTGCACCACTGTCGGCGCCCAACTCGAGGTGATCGACGACGGTAGGGGGTTCGCCTCCGACCGCGCCGGCCGCGTCGACAGCTACGGCATACGCGGCATGCGTGAGCGAGCTTCCAGCGTGGGAGCGACGTTCGAGATCCACTCAGCCCCCGGAGAAGGGACAACAGTACGGTGCATTCTCGCACGAAATATCTGACCAACACGACGGCCCAGACGGGGGGATCCGGTTGAGTCCAGCGGCGATCCGCCTGATGCTGGCCGACGATCACAGAATGTTCCGCGAAGGTCTTCGCCGTTCGATGGGTGAACGAGGCTTCGACGTCGTCGGTGAGGCCCGCGACGGCGCCGAAGCGGTCGACCTGGCGGCTGCGCTGCAGCCCGATGTGATCCTCATGGATGTCACGATGCCCGAACTCGACGGCGTCGAAGCGGCACGGATCGTGCGCGAGCGCTATCCGAACATCAGGGTGATAATGCTGACGATGCACGCCGACCAGGACGTGCTGGCAGAGGCGATCCGCGCCGGCGCCAACGGTTACCTGGTCAAGGACTGCAGCACCGACGAGATCGCGTCGGCGATCGAGAGTGTCGCTCTCGGCGAGACCGCTCTTTCGCCCCGCCTCGCCGCCTCGATGCTGGCCGAGGTCCGGCGGGGTGAGAACCAGCCCGAGGCCGAGAAGGTGATTACCAAGCGCGAAGAGGAAGTGCTGCAGTTGATCGCCGACGGGTGCTCCACGCCCGAGGTTGCCGAGCGTCTGTTCATCAGTCAGAAGACGGTCAAGAACCATCTCGCCTCGATCTATCAAAAGCTCGACGCACGCGATCGCACCCAGGCGGTGCTGCAAGCCGTGCGGATGGGGATCGTCACCCTCGATTGATGGGCGTGGCTGCTGAGGTGAATGGATCGATCGACCCATTCAGATCGCTCTGACCGCATCCGATCTCTTATTTGTCAAGCCCATCCGGGGTCGAACATTTAACCGAAGGAAATCAACAATGCTTCACTTCGAATTCATCTCCGCCTGGCTCCAGGCCCAGACCAAGAGCGAGCGGGGCGCAACCCTCGTGGAGTACGCACTCCTCGTCGCTCTGATCGCCGTGGTGTGTATCGCCGCCGTCACCCTGCTGGGTAGCGCTGCGTCCACCAAGTTCAGCTCTGTCGCTGACACCATCAACTAATTCAGCGTGACCGCCCCGGATCGGCTTCGTCGCCGGGGCGGTCTGCTGTCTCGTGAAGGAGGTCCCGATGCTGGATTTCAGCTCGCAGTTCTCCGGCTTCTCGGGACTGAGCGGCGGCACCGCGAGAAGGGGGCGACGCTGGTGGAGTACGCACTCCTCCTCGCCCTGATCGTGGTTGTCTGCATCTCGGCTGTGACACTCGTCGGGAGTCGGCTTCCACGCCGCTGTCATCAGTCGTGGGCCGTTGCGCTGATTAGTAACACCGAAGAACCCCGCACCACGGTGCGGGGTTCTTCGCGTTTTTGGGCGGCCACGACTGACGCGCCACTGGTCGCCTTCAGCACCCGTCATTGCTGCCGACTGGAACACCGTGAGTCTTCCCTCTCAATCCAGCGCCACCGTTGGGTCGATCCCCGCTCTCCCGGTGCTGGCACGAAGACTGCATCTTTCTCGCTGGAGTGCAGCAGCGCTGCTCGTGGCGCTTCTGCTCGTGCTGAGTTTGGCACTGGACCGCGACGGCTCACTGGGGACCGACACCGGCGGCAAGGTCGCAACGATCGACGCCATGGTGGAGCGGGGAGATTGGACTCCATCGATCGGCTACTGGGCCGATGACGTCGACCCTGATGGGGTGGCCCACCCGTTCTTCAGTACTCGCCATACCGAGGCTGGTTGGGTGAACGTGACAACGCTGCCCATGATCTTGGTGACTCGCTTGTTGGTCGGCGGTCTCGGCCAACAAGCTCTCCTGGTCGTGCCGATTCTCGGCGCAGTGCTCACATGTTTGGCCGCCGGTGAATTGGCGCGTTCTTCGGGGCTCCGTCATGGCGGCCCGGGTTTCTGGCGGCCGCTTCTTCGTCCCCGGTGTTGGTCTATGGCCTCGATTTCTGGGAGCACTCCATCGGCTTGGCCCTGATGCTGTGGGCCACCGTCTTCTTTCTGAAAGCTCGAGAGGCCCCACCGGCCCCTGCATTTGCGCTGGCGCTGGTCAGCGGGTCGCTCTTTGGAGCTGCCGCAACTATGCGCCAGGAAGCATTGATCTATGGAGCGGTGACCGGTTTGGTTTGCGTGTTCGGTCCCTCGGCCGGGCCGGTTGTACAGCGCTTACTGAGCGGAGGGGCAATGGCCGTAGGTGCGCTCGTCCCGATGGCCGCCAATGCAATGCTCGAGCAGGCGGTGATCGGATCGAGCGTCCGGACCGACCGAGCGGTCGGGGTCGTTAGCGGTGTCAGGAACGGGTCTTGGTCAGCGGATCCAAGAGGGCATCGTCATCACCGCGAGCCCGATCAATCTTGTACATCCGCTTTCGCTCGCGATGGCTGGTCTTGTGGCGGTTGGGGTCGTGTGGACCGGCCTCGCTCTTCTGCGCAGCGGTGACGTGTCACGCCCGTTCGTTCTGTGTGGCTTGGTCATACTGCTGGTCTTTCTCCGGCTGGTCGTGTTCGGGCCAACATTCATTCCAGGGATGTTGGCCGCTGTGCCGGCGGCTGGCCTCGGCATAGGTGCAGCCTTGCACTATCGGCAGCACACGCTGCTCGTCCTCGCTGCGCTCCCGATTCCAATGGTGTGGGCCACCCAATATGCCGGCGCCGCGGAAGCCCAGTGGGCGGGCCGGTACCTACTGACGTCGGGGTTGCTACTCGTCACCATCGGCGTGGGGCTCGTGATTTCACAGCGGCCCCGAATCGTCGCCGGATTTCTGGCAGCAAACGTTGCGCTCTCATTTATCGGAGTCGCTTACGTCATCCGGAGAACAAACGAGTTCGGCGAAGCCAACCGGTCGTTGGCCGAGCTCACGACCGACGTCGTGGTCTTCTCGGACGATTTCCTGGCCAGAGAGGCCGCACCCTTGGGGTGGGATGCCCACTGGTTGAGCGCTGGTGACGCCGCAGACCGTCTAGTTGTCTCGAGGATCCTCGTTGCCAATGAGGTGGACGAGTTCACCTTTCTCCTCCACGAGGGCGAAGCCACAGCGGAGTTTCTCGGGTACACAGCGGTCGGCTCTGCCACGGAGATCTCCTACGGCGCTTTCGTGATAGAGGATCAGCGGTATGTCCGTGCTTCTCGCTGATCGTCCCGCCGCCGTTGCGGTGCCAGCGCCGTCACGATCTATTCGGAACCTGTCCGGAGATGTCCTCGTGATGTCGGTTCTTCTGCTCGTTGCAGCGTTCACGACCACGGGGTGGTTCTCCGCCGATGAGGTTGTCATGAGCCAGCAGAGCACGGCCTTGGCCTCGGGAGGGCCCTGGGTTGTGCCTGGCAACTCGGCGGCTGATGCAATAGATCCAGACCGCCGGTTCGCACTATTGGCCCGCGCCGAACGTGCTGGGACAGAGATTGTCCCGTATGGAAAACATCCGGCGCTTCCTGCGACCCTCAGCATCTTCCAGCGGATAGCAGGAGGGCCTGGACGCTACCTCCCCGCCGCTCTCGCCGCATTGGTCGCCGCCCTAATCGTTTCGGCGCTGAGTGGGTGGTCTCGGCTGGGGTTCTGGATCGTTGGTCTCGGGAGCCCACTGCTGTTCCACGTGACAGTGCTCTGGGGCCATGCCCACGCGCTTGCCTTCTCGGCATTGGCCTTGTATGGCGTTCATCGCGTCTGCCGAGGCGGAGCCCCTGACGCGATCGGGGCCATCACCCTGGTCGCGGGTCTCGTTGGAGCCTCGCTTCTGAGGAGCGAAGGTCTGCTTCTTGCGGCGGCTCTCGGGCTTGCCTTCGTCCTTGTCGCGGCGGGCACGAGGGCCAATCGGTACATGGTCGCTCTAGCTCCGCTCCCTCTTGTTGTAGCAATGACCGTTTACCTTGGCGAGCCTGTTCTCAGGGAACGGTTGATCGGTGGTAGTGCGTCGCCGTTGGGCCCATCCTCTGGCGAGGGATTTACGTTGGCATCTCGCCTCAGCGTTGCTCAGATCATGTTGATCCAGCCGTCGCTGAGCGGAAGCACGCTGGGCAGTCTACGACTCGTCGGGCTCGTGGTTCTCATCGTCGCCTCCTTCGCAGCCTGGCGCCATGCGATCTCAACCGACCGCCTCCGGGCGCTTGCCGTAGTGGGCGGCGCCGGTTACGTGCTCGCCTTCGCCGAAGGCCCATCGCCGGCGCTTCTCGTAGCGATGCCACTCTTGGTAATTGCGCTTCCGTGGGTAACGTTCACCTCTGCATTCAATCAACTGGTCGGGATCGTCATCCTCAGCTTCAGCCTCGCGGTGATTCTCACCAGCTATGACAATGCTGGCGGCGGGGACTGGGGCGCCCGGTATCTGTTCATTGTCGTACCGTTTCTTGCAGTGTTGGCCGTTCCGGCGATCCGGCGAGCGTGGGACGATCCGGGAGGCCGTTCCGTGGTTCTGGCCGGTCTGGTGGCAGCCGCTGCTTTGCAGGGCGGCGTCATCCTCGATCTATTTGGCCGCGATGAGACGGTAACTACGGTGGATGACGTTGCCGAGGCGATCCGGCGCCAGGGGAGTAGCCACTCCGACTCGGTCGTAGCAGTTACCGATGAACGGTTGGCACGATTCCTGTATGACCGCGGTCTTCGGGGCGCATCGTTCTATGTGCCCGCTGACCAGGAAAACGAATTCGCAGAACTTCTGGATACAGCCGGAGTTAGGGTCGTGGTCTGGGTGGATCTGGGCCAGGTTGGTACCGAACGAGACGTTGAACCCGTCGAAACACATGGCTCGGTATCTATACGAACGGTAGTTCGCCGCTAGCCTGACCCGGTGGGAAACACCATCACCGTTCGGGGCGCCCGAGAACACAATCTGAAGAACGTCGACCTGGATCTTCCCCGAGAGAAACTGGTGGTGTTCACCGGTCTTTCCGGTTCGGGCAAGTCGTCGCTGGCGTTCGACACGATCTATGCGGAGGGCCAGCGGCGGTACGTGGAATCACTCTCGGCCTACGCCCGGCAGTTCCTCGGTCAGATGGACAAGCCTGACGTTGACTTCATCGAAGGGCTTTCGCCGGCGATCTCGATCGATCAGAAATCGGCATCGCGCAATCCGCGGTCGACGGTGGGAACCGTCACCGAGGTGTATGACTACCTCCGGCTGCTCTTCGCCCGCATCGGGGTGGCGCACGACCCCGAGACAGGCGAGCGGCTCGTCAAGCAGACACCGCAGCAGATCGTCGATCAGGTTTTGGAACTTCCCGACCAAACTCGCTTTCAGGTGCTGGCGCCAGTTGTCCGCGGCCGCAAGGGAACCTACGAAACACTCTTGAGCGATTTGGCCGGCAAGGGTTTCTCTCGAGCGATCGTTGACGGTGAGACCTTCGAGTTAGGCGGCGAAGCCCCCGATCTGGCTCGTTATGAAAAGCACAACATCAAGGTGGTCGTCGACCGGCTGGTTCGCCGAGATGGAATCGAACGGCGCCTCACCGATTCCATGGAGACAGCGCTGGCACTGGCCGAGGGGGTTGCGGAGATTGAGATCGTTCCGGGAAAGGACGATCCCGATACTCCGGCGCAAATCCTTACGTTCAGTCAGCATCTATCCCGTCCCAGCGACGGGAAGAGTTTCGAAGAGTTGGCGCCGCGAAGCTTTTCGTTCAACTCGCCCTATGGCGCTTGTTCCGCTTGCGACGGCCTAGGGACAACCTTCGAGGTCGACGCCGACCTCGTCATTCCCAATCCCGACCTGACGGTCGATGAGGGCGCCATCCAGCCGTGGGCGGGTGGCCGCAGCCGCTACTTCGGTCGGCTGGTGGAGGCGGTGTGTGAAGAGTTCGGCATCCCGTCAGACGTGCCGTGGAACAAGCTGAAACCTAGACAACGCGATCTCCTCCTCAACGGAGGAGTGGATCGCAAGGTTCTGGTGAAGTACAAGAATCGCTACGGCCGTAGCCGCTCATACAACGCCACGTTCGAGGGCATCATGCCTTACTTACGTCGGCGCCGGAACGAGTCCGAATCCGATAGCCAGCGTGAGCAGATCGAGGGCTACATGCGGGAAGTGCCGTGCCCCACCTGCGATGGCGCCCGCCTCAACAAGTTCTCTCTGGCTTGCACCGTGGATGGCAAGAACATCGCCGATATCTGCACGATCTCCATCGGAGAGGCGGCCAAGGTTCTCGACGGGCTCCAGCTCTCCGATCGTGATCTTCTCATCGCCGAACGGGTGGTGAAGGAGATCAGCACCAGGCTCAGCTTCCTCCTTGACGTTGGCTTGGACTACCTCAGCCTTGGTCGGGGCGCCGCCACTCTCTCGGGAGGAGAGGCCCAGCGCATTCGCTTGGCCAGCCAGATCGGTTCCGGGTTGGTAGGAGTGCTCTATGTTCTCGATGAGCCGTCGATCGGCCTGCACCAGCGCGACAACGCCAAGCTGATCGAAACGCTGAAACGACTGCGCGATATTGGCAACTCCGTCATAGTGGTCGAGCACGACGAAGAGACGATCAAGACCGCTGACTACGTGGTAGACATCGGTCCCGGAGCCGGTGAGCACGGCGGCAACATCGTCTACAGCGGCAACGTCAAAGGCCTGCTCAAACGGCGGGGTTCGCTGACCGGGCAGTATCTGTCCGGCAAGAAATCCATTCCGGTACCCCAGCAACGTCGTCTCGTTGGTGACAAGCTTTTATCCATCCGGGGGCGCGCGAACACAACCTCAAGAACATCGACGTCGATATCCCACTCGGGGCGTTTGTGGCGATCACTGGGGTGTCCGGTTCGGGCAAGAGCACGCTGATCAACGGCATTCTGTTGAAGTCGTTGATGCACAAGATCTACCGCTCCAAGACGCCACCAGGGCTGCACAAATCGGTCAGCGGTTTGGAGAATCTGGACAAGGTAATCGACATCGATCAGTCGCCGATCGGGCGAACACCCCGATCCAATCCGGCTACCTACACCGGTGTGTTCGATCACATCCGGAAGCTCTTCGCCAAGACCAACGAATCGAAGGTCCGGGGGTATCAGCCCGGCCGTTTCAGTTTCAACGTGAGCGGTGGCCGCTGTGAGGCGTGCTCTGGCGACGGCACCATCAAGATCGAGATGCACTTTCTGCCGGATGTTTACGTGCCGTGTGAGATCTGCAAGGGCGCTCGTTACAACCGGGACACGTTGGAGATTCTTTTCAAAGGGAAGAACATTTCTGAGATTTTGAACCTGCCGATCTCCGAAGCTCTGGAATTCTTCAGCAACCAACCCCCGATCGCTCGGCACCTCCAAACGCTGGTGGACGTTGGGCTCGGCTACGTGCGGCTGGGCCAGTCTGCACCCACGTTGTCTGGCGGCGAGGCACAACGGGTGAAGCTGGCATCGGAGTTGGCCAAACGGTCCACTGGGCACACCATCTACCTGTTGGACGAGCCCACCACCGGCTTGCACTTCGAAGACATTGCTCGTTTGTTGACCGTGCTCACGCGACTGGTGGACCAAGGCAACACCGTTTTGGTGATCGAGCACAATCTCGACGTAATCAAGACTGCGGACCACATTATCGACCTCGGTCCGGAGGGAGGCGACGGTGGCGGCATGGTTGTTGCCACCGGCACGCCTGAGCAGGTGGCGAACGTCAGCGCCAGTCACACCGGCCGCTATCTCAAGCCCTTGTTGGAGAGCGGACGAGGCGGATAGCCATCTGAAGGGCAAGTCGCAAAATCGGTGCTGCTCCTTGGGTTGATGCCGAAGGTGCCGATTGGAAGGGATGCGTCTCTTTATGGTCGGCGCCCTCATCGGGGCCATGCTGTTCGGTCTGATGCTCGTCGAGTCTGGCGGTGATGTGTTCATCATTGCTGCGATCGGGCAGGAGGATCCGGAGTTGCTCACGTTGATCGAGGACGATCTCGGACGAGAGATTGTCACCCGACCGGGTCCCGGCCACGACGGCCGAATGTTCGTGATTCAGGCCCTTGACCCCTTCTACCAGGATGAGCTGACTGCATCTACCGATCGACCTTTGTATCGCGGGCAGCGGATGCTGTACCCACTCGTCGCGGGTCTTGGCGGCGCGCTTCCGTTGCGATTTGTGCCATGGGGAATGGCGCTAACCCATGTACTTTGCTTTGGGTTTGGCACACTTGCGTTGGGACGATATGCCGAGCATCACGGGGTCAACGGATGGTGGGGCGTCTCGTTTGCCCTCAATCCTGGACTCTGGGCTGGCATCGAAATCGGGGGAGCAAGCACGCTCGCCCTTGCGCTTGGCGTGGCGGGAATTCTGTTCTTGGCAAAGGAGCGGACAGCTTGGGCTGCACTGGCATTCGCCGGGTCTGTTCTCACTCGCGAGGTGATGCTCATAATGGTCGTTGGAGCGGTTCTCCAGTCCTTCCGGTCCAGCCGGCGGCTCAGCATTCCGGTGATCGCTGTGCCAATTGGTGCGTCGGCCGCATGGGCGATCTTTCTACGGACCCAAATCACGGTAGAGGCAGTCGACGTCGGCGTCAGCACCAACTTCGGCCTCCCGTTCGCTGGCATTCTCGACGCGGCGGCGGTTTGGTCTAGGTCGCCGAGTGCCGTTGCATTCGCAATTGCGACCATCGTGGTGCTCGTGGTGGTCGTGGTCCAGGCTATTCGAGACCCTGATCTGCTGGTCGGTGCCGTCGCGCCGTTCGGGCTGCTCCTATTCGTTCTGACGCCAGCAGTTCTCAACGCAACGTTCGACTACAGCAGAGCTATTGCGCCGGCCTACCTCGGGCTTGGCCTGCTCGTGGCCAAACGTCTTGCGTCGGCACGTGAGGGGCATTTGAACGCACAGTTGGTCCCTGCTGCGGAAAACTCCTCTGACCGGGTAGGCGTCTAGGCGTCAGCCCGGGCGGGTCGGTGTTAGCGGTTGCGCCAGCAGGTCCACAGCATGCCAACGGCCTCAAGTCCGTCTCTGAAGCCGATCTTCTTGCCTGCAGCCTTGCTGCGGCCGTTGTAGCTGATCGGCACTTCGACGATTCGCTCGCCCCGTTGCAGAAGCATCGCAGTGATCTGCGGTTCGAAGTCGAAGCGATCCGCAGTCAGCGGAAGTTCTTCAAGGAGCTTCCGATCCAGAAGCTTGTAACACGTCTCCATGTCCGTTATGCCCGAGCCGAAAAGCACCTTGGTGAGCAACGTGAGCGTACGGTTGGCGATGTAGCTGTGAAGCTTCATCCCGGAACGGTTTCCGAGAAAGCGAGATCCGAAAACAACACGGGTGTCTCCTCGGAGAATCGGTTCCATCAGGGCAGGCCAGTCCGCCGGGTCGTATTCAAGGTCGGCATCGTGAATCAGCACGTAGTCGCCGGTTGCTCTGGCGAAACCCTTCCTTAGTGCGGCTCCCTTTCCCGCATTTGATTGCGACTCGATCACGATCACTCGGGGGTCGTCACACATCTTCAGGATCGCAACCGAATTGTCCGTGGAGCCGTCGTCAACGCAAATAATCTCTAGGGGAACCGGGAGTTCTATCAATGCCATTTCCCGAAGGGCTTCTTCGAGCGTCGCCGCTTCGTTGTACACCGGCACCACAACCGACAGAAGAACCGTACGAGGTTTCAGCCCTTGGCCAGGGTTTTCCGAGTCGTCTACGGGCCGTTGGGGTTGTGGGGTGTCCAGCGGCAGGCGGCATACCTCTCTATCGGAGGGTTTCCGTCGTTCTCAAGGGCCTCGTGCTGGGCCGATCCACCCAAACACCAGCGTGCTGAAGCGCCATTTAGCGCTTGATTTGGCGGTCCGTTCTGCCGATAGCCAAACAAAGGGTTCGGAAGGAGCTTGATGAAGACGGACGTCGCGCCAATCGGTTGTGGGTACTGGGGAAAGAGCATCGCTCGATCCCTTGCGTCGATCGGTCGCTTGGCGGTCATCGTCGACGACGACACTGTTTGTGCCAAGGAGTTCGCAGCCGAGTACGACTGCGACGCATTGACGTTCGAAGAAGTCGTGGTGGATCCGGGCGTGCCGGCGGTAGCGACAGCTACCCCGGCCGAGACACACTTCGCTCTCGCGCACAGAGCGTTGAAGGCTGGAACGAACGTATTCTGGGAATCGAGCCCCTCGTGCACCATCTCCGTCCGGGTTTGATTCTGTGATTTTCCGCCGTGTGCCGCTTGCGCTTGGCACTGTGATCATCACTGCGTTCTTCGCCGTGGCGCATGCGTGGCGCTTGGCACCGAACCCCTACCCTGTTTTGGGGACACAGCGCATCGCATGGACGGCCCTTTTCTCGGACTGGTGCTGCTCGGTTCCTACGCCAGTGGTCTGCCCGAGCTTCCCGCCAGCCGCCAAACTGCAGTTGCCGCCGCAATCGGATCGGTCGCCGTAGGTCTCATGGGTGTGTCCCTGGCGCAACTCATCGTCGGGTCGCCATTGTTACCGCTGGTGGTCCTCGGCGGGGTCTCGGTAGCCTTCCTGCCCTGGGCGCTTCTTTGTTGGCACGCGGAGTCCGACCGCGCCCGACGAAGCTCAACTGATGCGCTGTTCATCGGCAACGAACAGGAATACGCCGAGCTGCAAGCCGATCTTGCCGGTGTGCTGGTCCCGATCGAACTGATCGGTCGAATCGACGTTGACGACGCCTTCGCCCAGAATTTGCGGGCCGAGATCGTTGGCATGCTGATTCTGGACATGGCGAGCCTGGCCGACCCAGCGGTAGTAGCCGAGGTCTCCGAGCTGCACCGCAAGGGTGTAAGGGTTCGCACTGTCTCCCTGTTTGCCGAAGAGTTCCTCGGCAAGATCCCTCTCGCCGACCTTGAGCGCATGTCTCTGCTGTTCGACATCGGTGAGCTGCACCGGGCCACCTATGTCCGGTGGAAGCGTGTGATCGATATCGGATTCGGAGCTGTGGGTATTCTGGCGCTGGCGCCGATCGCGCTGGTCGTGACAATTGGCAACATGGCTGGCAATCGGGGTCCGTTGTTGTATCGCCAGGATCGAGTTGGCAAGGACGGGCGAGAGTTCCAGATCCTGAAGTTCCGTTCAATGCGCCCCGACAGTTCGGTCGGCACCGATTGGACCACCGAGAACGACCCGCGGATCACGCCGTTCGGCTCGCTACTACGCCGCTCGCACCTTGATGAGCTTCCTCAAGCGTGGAACGTGCTGAGAGGCGATTTGTCGATCGTGGGGCCGCGCCCGGAGCAGCCCCACTACGTAGAGACGCTGAGCGAGAAGATCCCTTTCTACGACGTCCGGCATCTTGTGCGTCCCGGTCTCACCGGCTGGGCTCAGGTGAACTACCCCTACGGAGCCGACGAGATCGATGCGCGAGAAGCTGCAGTACGACCTGTACTACCTCCGTCGTCAGACCCCTTTCTCGACATTCAGATTCTGATTCGCACGCTCCGCGCGATCGTGGGGAGAACGGGTCGATGACCGTACTGGTCTCGGTCATTGTTCCGGCTCGCAATGAAGAAGTCGGTATCGAGGGAGCGCTGCGTTCGATCGCCGCCAAGGCCAACTCGACGAACTGCATCGAAGTCGTGGTTGTCGATGGCGATTTACATGACGCAACGACCGCCGTTTCAACCTGACGTTCAGGTTGGACGGCGTGTTTCCACCGAATTCGTTTTGGTGCCAAACCTGGCGAGTTCGATCGTGGCCAGCAGTTCCTGCAAAGGTACTCACCTTCTCACAGAACGTCCCGATTGGAACGATCGCTCACAAGGTGAGCAGAGGAGTCGATTAAAGGACGGGAGGAAGTGCCATGCCCAATCGTTCGAAATTGAGCCGCGTAAGTTGTGCGTGGACCCTCCCGTACGACTTCGTGCAGCACCTTCGCGACGAGTCCCACGAGGGCGCCCATGCCAGTCATACCGGCCTGCGGATGCTTTATCGCCTCTCGCGAGGTCGGTCACGCACCGCATTTCGAATGCTCTTTCGTCTACTTCGGCCTGCAACTGCAACGGCTCATGCGGAAGTGATGGAACAACTTCGGCGAGACGGAATCGCCGTGGTTCGACAATTCCTCGATGAGCAGACCGTGGCGTCGCTGCGTGAGAATTTCGAGGTCGTACCTGGCGTAGTCGTCGGGGGACTTTCCAACGGAGCCGTACGAACGATCGATCAGCACACTGGCTTGAAGCTGCAGTTCCCTGCCGACACAGTTCTCGAGGTTCCCGAGGTGCGCTCCCTTGTCTCCTCGCCCGTGCTCCGCAACCTCGCTGCTGAGTACTTTGGTGCGGTCCCTGTGTTCACTGGCGTAACAGCATGGTGGACATCCGCCGACGAGTCAGCGAAGCGGGAACAGCTGAGCGAGGCTGCGCAGCTCTATCACTTCGACTACGACTGGCCGGTGTTTCTGAAGTTTTTCGTGTACCTCACCGACGTATGGGAAACCAACGGACCGTTTACGTACGTGCGCGGTACCCATGAGTCGAAGGCGAGCTGGGCCGATGGTCGCTTCGACGACTCGGTGATCCACGCCAGCTACGGCGATGCGGAGTACGCAGTTACGGGCCGGGCGGGTGACCTCATCGTTGCGGACACCGCTGGTTTCCACAAAGGTATGCCGGTCACCGGCAATCCACGGCTCCTACTTCAGATTGAATATGCGATCTCCCGACTCGGTGCTAGCTACCAATACCCCCTTCTGTCAGAAGAGCACAAACCGTCCGGAGTTCCGGACCCGACCTATGCGGTGTTTGCCAAATGAAGCGATTGCGATCCATACTCGACCCCCGTCGTTGTACCGCCTGTCGGCTGTCCGGTATCTGGTGGTGTTGCTGCGGCTGCACGTCCTGGTTGAAACCCGTGGACTGCGGCGTTTCGAAGGTCACGAGAGCGATGCGGTCACCGTCTCGCACAATGTACGCTCCCTGGCGAGGTTCAACCCCCGCAACGAGAAGCTCCTATACGCATGTCTGCACATCGAAGACATCGAGGCGGCGAAGACCTTGATCGTCGGTTGCAGGAACGAGGAGGAGTTGTTCCTCTTTCGCGGCTTTGGCTTTAGGGATGTCGCCGCGCTGGACCTCATCAGCTACAGCCCGAAGGTTGAACTTGGCGACATGCACGACATCGATCGTGAGGACGACAGCGTCGACTTTCTCTACTGCGCCTACACGATCGTGTACTCGAAAACTCCCGCTGCGGCGGCCGAGGAGTTTCTTCGGGTCGTCCGCGACGGCGGCATCATTGCAGTGTCGGTCGAGTACACGCCATGGGATCAGCGCGAGGAAATCGAGAATGGGCTGCTCGGGTACGACATCATTCCCGATCGCAAGCTCGAGACTGCCGACGACATCCTGGCCCTGTTCGGAAGCGCCGTGGGTGATGTTCACGTCCGCTACGACGCCGTGCAGAAGCGCCACCACTCTCCAACGTCGATGGTCCCCGATCCGAGTCCGTTGATCGTGGTCTTCTCCGTCGACAAGATCGGCCTGAACACCGTTGACACACCCCTGGGGATGGCTCAACACTCGGCGCCGGATGCCGACTGAAACTACGACCAGCGTTGTTCAAACCTCGCAGTGCCGAGGGGAAGTAGAGAATCATGAATCTTTCCGGCAAGACAGTTCTTTTGACCGGTGGAACGGGATCCTTCGGCAACGCCTTCGCTCGCCGGATACTCGATGAGCATCCCACAACGACTCTGCGGGTCTTCTCCAGGGACGAGCTGAAGCAGTCGGAGATGGCGGGCGGTTCGGACGATGAGGCTTCGCTACATGATCGGCGACGTACGCAATCAGGCCCGTATGACCCGCGCCTGCCAGGTGCCGACATCGTGGTTCACGCCGCGGCCATGAAGCAGGTCGGCGTGTGAGTACAACCCGTTCGAGGCCGTGCAGACGAACATTCTCGGCACGCAGCACGTCGTCGATGCGGCGATCGACACCGGCGTGGAGAAGGTTGTAGCCCTGTCCACCGACAAGGCCGTCAACCCAGTCAACCTCTACGGCGCCACGAAGCTGTGCGAGGAGAAGATCATCGTGCAGGGCAACGCGTACGCGGCAGCGTCGGCACCCGCCTCTCCTGCGTCCGCTACGGCAACGTGGTCGGGTCGAGGGGGTCGGTCGTCCCGCTTTCAGCGATGAGCGAGGACGGCGCGGTTCACGATCACCGACGAGCGCATGACCCGGTTCTGGATGACTCTCGATGCCGTCGATCTGGTCCTGTACGCTCTGCCAGGAGGCGCGGCGGTGAGGTGTTCGTCCCCCGGATTCCGTCGATGCGCGTCACCGACCTGGCCCGAGCAATCGCGCCGGAACAGCCGATCGAGTAGATTGGCATTCGCCCTGGCGAGAAGCTCCACGAGGTCATGATCACCGCCGACGAGGCACGCCATACCCTTCGGGTTGGCGACGTTTTCGGTCGTTCTGCCCGAATCGGCGCCATGGACCAAGGGCACCGACTGGAGCGGCAAAAGCCTGCCGGACGGTTTCGCCTATTCCAGCGGCGACAACGACGAATGGCTCGATGAAAATCAACTGACAGCGATGTTGGGGTGATCCCTTACGGCCGTCAGTCGATTGACCCCGACGACATCGAGGCGGTCGTCAAGGTCCTTCAGGGTGACTGGCTCACCCAGGGCCCGGCCATCGAGGCCTTCGAAGAACGGTTGGCTGCTGCAGTTGAATCTCGGTACTGCGTGGCGTTTTCCAGCGGAACTGCAGCGCTGCATGGTGCGACCGCCGCCGCCGGGCTCGGTCCCGGTGACCGGGTTGCGACCACACCGCTCACCTTTGCGGCCTCGGGTGCATGTGCTCGCTATGTCGGTGCCGAGTTGGTGTTGGTCGATATCGATCCAGCAACCTGCAATATCGATCTTGAACGTATCGGGAAGGTCGACGCGGTGGTGGCGGTCCACTACTGCCGGTAACCCGATGGATCTTTCCCAGTTGCCCCAACGGCCTCGAGCAGTCATCGAGGATGCTGCCCATGCCTTAGGGGCCAGCACCAAGCACGGACCGGTCGGCAACTGCTCTCACAGCGACATGACCTGCTTTTCTTTCCATCCAGTAAAGACGGTGACAACGGGTGAGGGTGGTGCGGTCACAACGAACGATCCAGCTCTGGCGGAACGGCTGCGGGCGTTTCGTCATCACGGCATCATTCGCACGCCCGAGGAAGGTCCATGGGCATATGAAATCCCCGAGGTTGGCTTCAACTACAGAATCACCGATATTCAGGCCGCCCTTGGCTTTTCTCAGCTCAATCGGCTCGATGCGTTCGTGACACGTCGCAATGAGCTCGCCCAGCGATACCGCGACCAGCTGGCAGATCTTCCGCTCGACCTCCCATTCGAACCGGCCCAACATGTCGTGCACGGCCGGCATCTGTTCCCGATCCAGGTTGACGAGCGGGCCCGGGTGATGGCGGATCTACGCGCTCTCGGCATCGGAACCCAGGTCCACTACGTGCCGCTGTACCGACACCGGGCCTACGTCGGCCCCGAGGTTGGACCATCGATGTTTCCAAACTGTGAAGCGGCCTATCAACGGTTGCTCTCGATCCCAATGTTTCCGGCGATGTCAGATGACGACCACCAGGTGGTCGTCGATGCCTTGAGGAAGGTGCTATGACGATTCACGACTCTTACGATGTTGACTTTGGAGGACGGCCGGTCGGCGACGGGCACACGTGCTACGTCATTGCCGAAGCCGGCGCCAATCACAATGGCGACTATCAGATGGCTTGCGATCTAGTAGACGCAGCAGTGGATGCCAAAGCCGACGCAGTGAAGTTCCAGACCTATTCTGGCAACACGCTCTACAGCACCAAAGCCCCCAAGTTCGATTACCTCAAAGGGATCAGCGACAAGAAGCCCCACGAGTTGTTGGAGGACATTGCGTTGCCACGGGAGTGGCAGCCAAAGCTGGCCGAGTATTGCGGTGACAGGATCGACTTCCTGTCCTCTCCCTTCGATCGCCAGGCCGTCGACGAGCTCGACGCCCTCGACGTTCCGGGGTTTAAGATAGCGTCGTTCGAGCTGGTCGATCTACCGTTCATTGAGTACACGGCGAGCAAGGGCCGTCCCCTGATTCTCTCTACCGGTATGGCGTCGATGGCCGAAATCGAGGAAGCCATGATGGCTGCCCACTCGGTGGGCAACGAAGAGATCATCATCCTTCAGTGCGCGTCGTTGTATCCGTCGCCGCCCGAGATCATGAACCTTCGGGCGATCCCGACCCTGCGAGCTGCGTTCGGCGCCCCCGTAGGCCTGTCGGATCACACCCTCGGAATACATGTGAGCGTGTCGTCGGTTGCGATCGGTGCCGCACTCATTGAAAAACACTTCACTCTCGACCGGAATCTTCAAGGCCCCGATCATTCCTTCGCCATCGAGCCCGATGAGCTCTCCGATCTCGTCCGACAGGTGCGGGACGTCGAAGCGGCGATGGGGGACGGACTCAAACGTGGGCCCAGTCCCGCTGAGGAAGAAGAGATGTATAGCAAGGCGCGGCGATCCGTCGTCGCAGCCGAGCCGATCCCTGCTGGCACCGTGGTCGAACGGCACCAACTCACGGTGAAACGTCCCGGCCACGGCATCAAGCCCAAATTCATCGAGGCGATCGTGGGCCGTACGGCCGCGGTCGACATCGAGTACGACGACATTCTCACCTGGGACATGCTGTGAGCGATCGGTTGCTGGTCGTTGCCGTCGTTCAGGCCCGGATGGGGTCGAGTCGTCTTCCCGGCAAAGTTCTCCGACCGCTGCAGGGGTTGCCTACCCTCGGTTGGGTGTGCCGTGCTGCGGAGTCGTGCGCCACGATCGACCGCGTGGTTGTTGCCACTACCCATGCATCCGAAGACGACGAAATCGTCTCCTGGTGCGTGTCGAACCGAATGCGGTTCGTCCGAGGCTCCGTCGACGACGTCCTGAGCAGATTTCTCCTGGTCGCCGATGAGTACCAGCCGGATGCGATCGTACGGCTCACCGCCGACTGCCCTCTGCTCGATCCCGGCCTCATCGACGCAGTCGTCCGCCTGTGGCGGGCGAATCCTGTCGACTATGTAAGTACGGTTTTCCCCCGATCGCTACCTCGCGGTCTGGATGTGGAACTGGTGCGGACCAGTGTTCTGCGTGAGATCGACGCCTTAGCAGAGGGGGCGGACCGATCCCACGTCACGTCGTACGTCTACACCCACCCTGATCGGTTTGAACTGGACGGTATGACCGTGTCACCATCGGCCGACGACCTCCGGGTCACGCTGGACACTCCCGAAGACGCTCTGCTGCTCGATCGGCTCACCGAGGTTCTGGGGGATCGGCCGCCAAAATGGACTGAGGTTGTCGCTGCACTACGGGCCGACCCCGACTTGGTGCGGATCAACGCTGATGTGCAGCAGAAGTCGCTCAACGAAGGCTGACGTCCGCCAACCAGCGCAATTGGACCACCGAGTTTCCTTCGGCTGATGCACCGGGTTCAGGCTGTCCGATTGCCCCAGTAGGCGCTCGTCCGTTGCGATAACCCACGACGCCGTACCTCGCCGTCGCGAACGCGGCTAGTGATGCCCGGTTGGAGTTCTTGACCTGGGCGTAGATCGCAATATCACGACCTTCGGACGAAGTAAGAGCGCGGCTGGCCGCAATGATGAGCGGAGACGCGAGTCTCCGACCTCGGGCGCCTTCGGCGAGACTTATTGAGATCTCGTGGGCTTTGTCGACGACGTCGAATCGAACTTGTCCGATCGGTTGTCCATCGAGCGATGCAATCCAGTGCAGGCCATTCCCCTCATCCAATCGGACGCGTAGCCAGGCCTCATGGTCAGCTCGCGAGATTGGTGCGCTGGAGAACGCCATCGAGCGCACCACGGGATCGCTGGCCCATTCGAACAGAAGGTCGACGTCGCTCCATGAGACCGGTCGCAGCTCCAACTGCGCCGACCGCATTTCGGCGACTACTCGAGCCGACCCGCGACCGTCGACGAGGGCGCGACCGGACGTGGACATGCTGGCTCTCCGCTCAGGGTCCTCGTTCACGAGTACGAGAGCGGCCGCTATTCGGTCGGCGAGAGCCTCTGGGTCGAACTCGCTTGTGGAACCTGCAAAGAATGCCGCGCCAGCGGCGGAAACGGCCAAGCCGACCGCTTCCTGATTAGCGGCCGTGGCGAATAGCACCGATGGGATGCCGAGGGCGGAAAGTTCCCAGGCCGTGGACCCAGCGGGCGCAACAGCGACCGAGACACCATCGAGATTCCGATGGAGTGGAGCAGCGAAGGGACGATGTTCGATCGTCGGTCCCTGAAGCTCACTGGCCCAGGGCATTGCCACCAGGCGAACGGATGAGGCCGCCCGGTTGAATGGCGCGAGATCCAAGAGCGTGCGCATGATCTGCCGGGTCGGCGGCTTCGGGTCGCCACCTGCGAGCAGTGCGATGACGCCCTTCTCGGAGAGCGATCCTGCGGCCAGAGCGTCGGGACGGAGGCATACGTAGGCAACTCCATGCAACACCTTGCCCGGTCCGACGCCGTGGTGAGCCGTTCCGGGGAGCAGGACATTTTGATCGAGAACCAGGTCGGCGTCGTAGTGCCCAAGCGAGGCCTGGTCATCAACTACTAGCAGTCGCCCGAGTGAGCGCACCCTGCGCTGCTGGTCGACAGGGAATTCGTAGCCGTCGAGTAGGATCCAATCAGGACTTGTCGACCGAACAACTGAATCTATGCCGGCAGCAGGCTCGGTGGTTGCCAGCTCTGCGGGAGGAAGTCCAGATGAAGCGACCATCTCCCTGGCGCGGGGGTCGATACAGCCCAGGTGATCTGGGTCGACGAGAATCCGAACCTGACCGCCCGCTAGTTGCCAGGCAGCAGCGATTCCGAGGCTCCTAGCAAGATGACCGAGACCTACCGGCGGCCGGGTATCCGGGCGCACGATCAAAAGCCCGGTCATCGCGCGATCTTGACAGGTGCGGCTGGGGGAGCGGTGGAGAGTTCCGGTGATGTGAGCACTGTGGCAACGAGGTGGTCGAGATCTGCCGAAGCGCCCGGCATGAGTTCTCGGGCGTCGGTCGACCGAAGGCGGGCCAGACCCGGGACCGGCTCTGTGACGGCATTGAATGCGACCGTCGCCCGGAAGAAGAAGGTGTAGGCGTACCTGCGGGCAAGTTCCAGGTCGGGTTCGTGGTCGTTCGGTCGCGCCATGGCGTCGGCGAAGAGGCGCCGAAACTCGTCGGGTGAATGGGCGTCGAGCGTGAATCCGCGCTCGGAGTAGTGAGGACGCCCCGCCACGATGACGGGCTTGCCGAGAAGAGACAGTTCGAGGCCCACGATCGAGGTGAGCGCCAGGCCGACGTCACACGCCTCCATCAACGGGTAGGAGTTGATGGGCTCGTCTGGACCGATCACCAGCACGTTGTCGGGAAGGGGATCGTATCGGGCTGCCAAATAGCCCATGATCGGCTCGCGAGTTTGCTTGCCGGTCATTTTCGACTCGGCCGGGTGAACCCGAATGATGAGCCGGTCAGCCGGTCTATGGGTCATCGCAGCGATTGCGCCGTCCAGCCAGTCGTGGATGGATCCGAAAGCCCGCTCGCGGCCGATCACCGCAGAGTCCCACGTGACATTGGTGAACAGGACAGCCGTCTTTCCGGAGCCAGCGCCAGTGGTTTCGGCGCTGGGATCCTTGGCTCCCTTCCAAAAGTCGTAGATCGGGTGGCTCGAGGCTCGGCGAGACTCCAGATAGGTGTCGAGTTCGTTGGACTCCCCGACAGTGAGTGGCGTCGAGCGGTGCTCTTCCCACTCCTCTGAGATTTCATAGTGGCTCGCCGGGGCGTTGCGGCGGAAGATCAAATGGCCGGGTCGATAGGTTCGCTCGTAGGTAACGCCATCGATTTCCCGCTGCTTGCAAATCGCCAGCGCGACACTCTCGAACGAGAAGAGGCCGCTCAGCATTACCACGGTGTCGGGCTGAAATTCGTCGAAGATGCGGTTTAGTGCCGTTGCCACTCGTCGGGCTGACAGGAGAAATTTCCGGGTCGTCTGGGGACTGAGGGGGTCCCAATCGGAACGGGAGGCGAGCAGGAACCACTTGCTGGGAACTTGGACAAGCTTGCCGAGGGGTAGGCCGTCAAACTCCACGTCGTCCAGCTGAGCCGTGGACAGGGCATCGAGTTCAGGCCAGGATCCGTCGTCAGAGCTGTCCCAGTGGGCTCGCAGCGGAAACCGCTGGAAGTCGAATGCGTCGACTCCGGCGTCCACGTATTTCGTGCAGCTTCGACACGGCATCGGCGGACCCTCGTTCACATTGACTCGGTCGCAGATATCGAGACCACCACCGCAGGTAATGAAGGCAACCGAAGCTCCCCGCAGTCGTAGGGCCGATCCGAGAACGCCCTCAACAGCAACGTGGTACGTCCAGTCCCGTGGGGTGAGGAAGAGAACGCGGCGACCTGAAGCGTCGGACGTCTGATGGACTCCGAAGTTGCGCAGGGACTCAGCGAGCGCTCGGGCTTGGCGATGCTCTGGGGCGATCCCCAGCTCCCGCTGGGCCAAATCCATTCCTTTCTGGACGATCTGTTCGAGGTGATGGCGATCGGGCATCAGCGGTGTCCTCGCGGTCTGCTGGTGAAGGGGCGGCCCAGCAGTGCGCGCCCCAGGCCGCGCAGGAAGCCCAACCCGTAGCACCAGTGCATCACCGCAATAGCGGCTCCAGCCTGGTGCGGGATGACCCCGGGCGTCCGTGACGCCGCCCAGGCAGCACGAGCACAGAAGGACGCATGGGCGATGGGCACGGCAATCCGTGTGCCGCCGCTGCCAAAGACCGCACCCGTCGCAGCGAGCGCGACCATTGCCGCGGGAGCGAGGGGGCGGAGCGTCGGAAGACGTTGGTGCTTTCGAAGGGTGGACGCCTTACCGATACCGTAGTTGTGGTACTGGCGACCCAGGCCTCGAATCCCATCTCGCGGGAAATAGACCGACCGGATCGTCGGATCGAGCACGATGCGGCCGCCTCCGGCCGTAAGTCGGTAGTTGAGTTCGTGGTCCTCAGCGGCCCACTGCAGAGATGTCTCGTCGTATCCGCCGAGCTTGTGGAGTGTGCTGGTTCGCCAGCAGCCAAGAAAGACGGTGTCGACGTCTTGGCGCTCTGTCGCGTAGTGAAAGGCGCCGTTGCCGATGCCTTCCTTGACGGTGGTCACCGCAGCGACCGCCCGCCCGAACTTTGTGGTGCCGACCGGTCGCATCGGCCCACCGACGTTGTCGGCACCTGTTTCGAGCAGGGTGTGGACACAACGCGACACGTAGTCAGGAGCATAGAGAGCGTGGGCATCGGCTCGAACGACCACCTCGCCCGCCGCTGCTTCGATTCCGACATTCATCGCCGCCGCAGCTGTTACCCGGGGGTTGTCGAGTAGTTGAACAAGGCCGCCGTATTCCTCGATGATGGCGCGGGTTCCATCGGTCGAACCGCCATCTATTACGAGAATCTCGAAGATGGCGGGATAGTCCTGGCGTGCGAGACTGTCGAGGCAGTCGCGGATGTAGCCCCGCTCAGAGTGAGTGGGCAACAAAATGGAGACGGTGGGTTCGCCCATACCAGGCGACGGCTGCCAACCACTCCTTGCGGGCGGCGGGAGTACGAAGTTCACGCTACTCAGTCGGCCGTTTCGGAAATCGATTTAGTCCTGAGGTCGGCGAGAATCGCTCGCCACGGCACGGTCCATTTGGCGATTCCGACGTACGCCGCAATGCCAGCGACCGATGCGACGACCACCAGGAGCAGGTCCACGTCTTCGAGCATCGTTCGAACAATCAGAACCGCCGCTGCCAAGCCTGCCGCAGGGAGGGCCACCGGCACGAGGACTTCTCGTACGAACTGTGTTCGGGTAGCGGCCACCACCTTGATCACCTCCAGAACGATCGGGCCTGACGCGATCGGTACGGTGACCAGGGTCGAGACGAACGCTCCGAGCACACCCATCCGGGGGAGCAGCACGATGGTCAGTCCCAGGTTCACCAGGACTGCCGCAAGCGCCCAACGAACAACAATTCTGGCCCGGCCTGACCCGGCCAGGAACTCTGAAGAGACATGCGCCGTAGCCGCTATGGCCGAATAGGCAACTGCAACCGGAAGGACGTCTGCGGCTCCGATGGGAACGTTGTCCCCGAGCCAGACACGGAGTAAGGAAGGTCCGACCAGCGCAGGGATAAGGACCACCGGTACGGTAGCGAACAGACAGCCGAGTGTGCCTCTCAGCACCAGCATCCTCTGAGCGCGGCGATCGGCGCGGGCCTCCAACCATGCTGCCGATGGCATCACCGCATGAGCGGCCGCAGTTGGCACTGCTTGGGCACCGTTTTGGACGACGGTCACTACCTCTACGACTGCAACCGCCGCAGGGCCTAGGATTGCACCAGCGAGGATGCGGTCCATCATCCGATGGGTGATTCCCAGTTGCCGGAGTGCGAGCAACGGTCGACCGTAGGTCAGGAGGGTTCGAAGGCTGTGGCGTTGCAGCGTGGCTCGACCGAGTCGATGGCGTAATACCAGAACGGTTGCGATCGTCAGGACTGGCGCGACGCTGGCGAAGGCGATCGCCGTTGGGACGAGTTCACCGGTCCAATACGCAACGTAGGACGTAGCGGAGAGAACCGCGGTCCGTCGGGCGAACTCGAGTCCCCGCGAGAGCGAGATGAACTGCAGTCCTTCGAGGCTCAACTGAGCCGCTCGCGTCGCAAGCTCGAAGGGGAGAGCAAGACCAAAGACAAAGAGCGACGTTGCGAACGCATTCGCAAGATCTGGGTCGAGCCCGAAGAGCTTGCCGGGATTTGTTACCGCCACCAGCGTGAGCCCGACTGCTCCAATACAACCGCCGAGGCTGGAGAAGAGGATCGCACCCATGGCGGCTGACGCAGCGCCTCGATCGTCACCCAACGACGACCGTTCCGCGACCAGCCTTGTCGCGGCCGGTCCAGTCCCGAGGTCGAGCATGGCTCCCCAGCCGCGAAAGGCGGACATGGTCTGAATCAGCACCCATGCGCCGAAGGCCTCGACGCCGAGGCCCGCAAGCTGCACGGGCAGCAGGAGAAGGGTCAGGGCAATCGTTCCGAAATTGGAGACTCCCGCCGCCGCGGTTCCACTCAGGACGCGTCGGGCAAACGGGCGATGAGTTGGTAAATCCGGCGGGGCCAGCAGCGAACCCACCGGTCAGCGGCCCTGGTGTCGCAGGACATTCCGGTTGAAGTGACTTAGTCCTAAAACGGTCGCAACGATCCCGGCGAACGGTGCAGGTTGGGCGAGCTGTCTCACGGGACAACGATCCTGCAGGGGTCCACAACAGCCATAGTGTGTTCATCGGTCACTGTGTGTCCCTTTTGAACGGTCGGGCCTAGCCCACGGCGGTTACTGATCGGATGCCGAGAAGGTTGAGGATGTGGTCGCTGACCTCCAACGCGTCGATTTCGTCGGTGATTGCCGCATCGGCTGTCGTTATGAGAATTCCCCTGGGGTCGTGACAGCCGGATCGGTGGTCGGAGATGGTTTCGACCGTTGCGCCAACCTCTTCGGAGCGCCGGACTACACCTCCCACTTCAACACCGCCGGAATCAACGCTTAGCTCACATGCGAACGTGACGACGTTGCCGGCGATCATGAGCGATGGTGCGGCGGTCGGAATCGCCCCAGAGAGCCAGCGGGCAAACGCCTCGGCTTGGCCTGAATCGTCGAGAGCCACGGTGATCTGCGGGACCATCGCCGAACGGACCTCGACGTTTTCGAACGGACAACCGAGCGCTGCGAACAGCTTCTTGGGCTCTCGTATCACGACCTGGTGAGCGACGTCTGTTTGCACGTCGATGTCGGCCCGCTGTCCCATTGACGAGATGACGACTAGATCGCGGTCCGACTTGCTCGCCAAACGCTGGAGCCTCCCGACGATGCGGTCTGCTGCGCGCATCGCATACGGCAGCTCCCGTTCGTGCTCGGCAATCCACTCTTCGCCGTAGGGGTGGACATCCCAGTCGTCTGGAAAGGTCGCCGCCCAGTACCGGTGCATAGCGCTAGCGATGTGGTTGCTGAAGAAGACACTCAGGTCGGGGTCGTGCCGTCGGATCTGCGCCTCGAACACATCGGCGAGAAGAAGGGCCTGCCCGACACGAAGTCGTTCCTTGTTCCACCGTCTCGCACCAACAGCCGTCGCAAGTCGGGCCAGCTCAAGCCATGTCGATGGTCGCACGCCTTGGCGGGTGAAGTCGACCGTCGACAGGAGGTCTCGAGGCCCGAGCGTCGTGGATGCGATCCGTGCCGAGCGACGCGAAAGCCTCAAATTGAATTCTTGGAGCGGGCGGAGCTCGTCAGGGATCGTGGCCGGTTCATCGGAAAACACGTCCGGCATCACGAAGCGGAAGTTTGGTGACCGACATTGCTCCGCGAGCGGCGAGCTATGTAGCACGCCGACGAGGCCGACCGAACGGCCATCGTCGGCGGCGCGTTGCCAGTAGAAGTGATGTTCGGCGGGTTTGGGATCGCCGTACCAGAACACACCGTGTTCAGTCCAAGGCGTACCCATGCCGACGGTCGCCCAGCTTTGCGACGGATACATGTCGCGCGGGAGCTCTTCATCGAGCACGGTCTCGGCAAGCTGTCCCGCAGTTGCGAGAGACCAAAGCTCTGAGCTTGGGTTGACTTCACCCCACCAACGCAGCACGCGCGGGGGCAGTTCGTTTATCTCGAGCACGATCACTCTGCGCATTCCGTCCTATCGGCGGTCGGCGCACCAATCTGAACTCGACGAGGAAAGAAACGGCGGTTCTTGCCTTGGCTGCTCAGTCGCTGATTACCGGGTCGCAGAACCGGCAACGCACAGCTAACAGCCACCGATGGGCGGTTGGGATTACGGGTGACGCTCAGGTAATCGCCAGCATCCGATCGAGTGCGACTTTGGCCCATTCGGTGGTCTCTGGGTCCACGGTGATCTGGTTCAGAATCTTTCCCTCAACGAGATTCTCCAGGATCCATGCCATATGGGGCAGGTCGATCCGGAACATGGTGGAGCAGGGGCAGACGAGCGGATCGAGGTTGATGATCGTCTTGTCAGGGTTTTCCTGGGCGACCCGGTTGACCAGGTGGACCTCGGTGCCGATGGCCACCACCGATCCCTGCCGGGAGTTCGCTGACCTTGTTGATGATGTAGCTGGTGGACCCAAGAAAGTCCGCCATGGCGCAGGTGTCATACGGGGCCTCCGGGTGAATGATCACCACGCCGTCGGGGTGTTCTGCCCGGAAGGCCTCAACGTGTTCGGGGCGGAACCGTTGGTGGATGGTGCAGTGTCCTTTCCACAGCAGCAGCGATGCCTCCTTGCATTCGGCCTCGCTGAGCCCCCCGCGGTCCTGGCGGGGATTCCAGACCTGCATTTGGTCGAGGGTGTAGCCCATGGCCAAGCCGGTGTTGCGGCCGAGGTGCTGGTCGGGGAAGAACAGCACCTTTTCCGCACCCTGTTCGTTGAATGCCCATTCCAGCACTGCCCGGGCGTTGCTGGAGGTGCAGACCGCTCCGCCGTGTTTTCCTACGAAACTCTTGATTGCGGCAGAGCTGTTCATATAGGTGATCGGGATCACCTTGTTGATGTCGACGGTTTCGCTGAGAACTTCCCACGCTTCCTCCACCTGATCGATGTTGGCCATGTCCGCCATTGAGCAGCCGGCGTTGAGGTCGGGGAGGATGACCACCTGATCGTCGTTTGTGAGAATGTCAGCGCTCTCAGCCATGAAGTGAACACCGCAGAACACGATGTACTTGGCGGCGGGGCGCTCCTGGGCGAGGACCGACAGGTTGAAGCTGTCTCCACGGGCATCGGCGAATTCGATGACCTCGTCGCGTTGGTAGTGGTGGCCAAGAATGAAGAGTTTGTCGCCGAGCGTTGCCTTGGCCGCAGTGATCATTGCTTGAAGATCGGAGTCGGATGCCTCTGAGTAGCGCTCCGGTAGTGGCCGCTGGATCCTGAGCATGGGATCAGTGTACTGCTCGCCCAATGAAGCGAGGAGTGTGTCTAGCAGCGTGGTCCGGGGAAGACCGGGTTGGCCCGGAACTGGGACACCGTCTCAGCGATTCGTTCAGCAGCAATGGCGGAACCATCGATGTCGATGATGCCGATCAGGTCCCCGTTGCGGTCGATCACCAGGGTGCCGCGCTCGGGTTTGGTCGTTTCTATCTCGCCGTTTTCATTCACAAGCGTCCCAACGGAGAAGCCCAGCACCTCACCGGAGCGGGCTTTGAGAGCGGTAACGGTGGCGGGGACGAGCGTCATTCCATCGTTGTCTACCTGCACGAGGGCCAGCTGGCTCCCCGCCCGAATCTGTGTGCCGACGACGATCTGGAGACGGTTCAGGAGCGGAGAGTCCGTCCGAAGGACCGACAAGTTGTTTACGCCAGAGTTGCCGAGCACATCACCGGTCACCGTGAGATCACCGGCGGTGATGCTGGGGGAGTCGGTGCGCTGCGCATCGAAGATGAGTGCGGCAACTGCTCCGCCGTCAACCACAACACCAGTGGTGGCGACGCCACCATTACATGCGCGCGGTTCGTTCAGTTCGACCACGGCCACCGGATCGAAATTCTCGACTGGGCCCGTGACGATCAAGGCGCTGTTTCCGGCGCCAACGGGCACCTGATCTGCGGTCATCGCAATGAGATCGGTGTTTCCATTGCGTGTTGCTCCGATTGCACTTCCGATGCCCAGTGTTGCAACGGCAAGAATCGCGGCCGCCACCACCCGGGGGGCATGGCTGGTCTTCCGTCCGACCTTTACGTGAGAGTCCAAGCGGGAGGAGATCGCCGCAACCGAGCGTGTTTGCTCGGCAAGTGCTGGTAGCTCGAAATCGCTCGTCCGCTTGGGTCGGGGTTCCACATCGCTAGCTTGAGCAGCAAGTTCTTGGCTGGATGTCTCTCGGTCAGCCGACTCCTTGCCTTTGCGGATTGAGCCTAGGAAGTCCTTGGGGTGCGGAATCGAGGGTGCGGCAGGGACGGGCGCGACGTCGTCTTGGGTGTCGTGGCCACAGACCGGACAGCGGTCAACCGTCCGGGGCAGTATGTTCTGACAGCTTGTACAGCGATCCATATTGACTCCATGCCGTGCGTTTGCACGTACCCATCTAATTTCGGCAGATGCAGGCGGTACTTGACCTACCTTCGTGAACGATCCTTAGGCTGGAGAGTGATGGTGAAACGCCCGCCGGCTGGTTCGATCCCCGACGCTCCGGGCTCCTATCAATTTTTCGATGCCCAGGGGAGGGTGATCTATGTAGGGAAAGCAAAATCTCTCCGCAGCCGACTCTCGAACTATTTCCAGAATCCCCGCAACATGCATCCCCGCACGGCGCAGATGGTTGCCACCGCAGACCACGTGGAATGGATCCAGGTAGACACCAACGTCGAAGCGCTGATGCTGGAGTACAACCTGATCAAGGAGCATCTTCCGCGTTTCAACGTCCGGCTCATCGACGACAAGAGCTATCCCTATTTGGCGGTCACCGTTGGAGCAGAGTGGCCTCGGCCCATGGTGATGAGAGGCAAGAAACGCAAAGGCACTCGATATTTCGGCCCCTATGCCCATGCGTGGGCCATTCGGGACACCTTGGACTCGCTCTTGAGAGTATTCCCGGTGCGTTCGTGCACGGACAACAAACTGGACCGGCACGCCAAGCTGGGCAAGCCGTGCCTCCTCTTTCACATCGAGAAATGTTCGGCACCGTGCGTTGGCGAGGTCTCGCGTGAAGAGTACGACCAAATGGTGGCCGACCTCCTTCAGTTCCTGGAAGGCGACACTGACGCAGTACTCAATGAGCTCGAGACCCGCATGCACCAGGCGGCTGAGGCCCTGGAGTTCGAGCAGGCGGCCCGGTTGCGGGATCGGATGGGGGCCGTCCAACGCACCATCGAGAAACAGCAGATGGTGGGGGACCAGTCTGATGACATGGATGTCATCGGTGTCGCCGAGGACGATCTCGAGGCGTGTGTCTTCGTCTTCTACGTACGCCGCGGTCGGGTGACAGGTCGCCGGAGTTTCATCATCGACAAGGTGGAGCCACTCAGCGGGGTCGAAGTAATCGACAAGGTGTTGGAGAGCGTTTACGACGAAGAGCCGGTGCAGGGCATGCCCAAGACCGTTCTGCTTCCCAACACCGGATCCGATCCGGAGCTCTACACCGAGTGGTTGAGTGTTCTGCGGGGCTCGAAGGTAGAGCTGCGGCAACCCCAACGAGGCGAAAAGGTAGACCTTCTGGCGATGGTCACCAAGAACGCCGAGGAGGAGTTCACCCGGCATCGCATGAAACGGGCGACGGACCATAACTCTCGGGCTCGTGCTCTCAATGAGCTGCAGGAGTATTTGGGGCTGCCCGTCGCCCCGTTGCGGATCGAGTGTTACGACATGAGCCACATTCAGGGCACGGACTATGTGGGCTCGATGGTGGTCGTAGAGGACGGTCTCCCCGCCAAGAACCAGTACCGACGTTTCAAGATCAAAACAGTGGATCAGAACGACGACTTTGCGGCTATGGAAGAGGTGCTCACCCGTCGCCTCACCGCCTACAAGGTCGACAAAGAGAAGCCTGTTTCGGAGCGGGGCAAATTCCAGTACCCGCCTCAGCTGCTGGTGGTCGACGGTGGCAAGGGGCAGCTGAGTCGGGCCATCAAGGTCCTGCAGGATCTGGATCTGTTCGATGAGATCCCGTGCGTCTCGCTAGCGAAGCAATTCGAGGAGATCTTCGTACCACACGAGTCCGAGTCCATTCGGCTGCCGCGCCAATCCGAAGCCTTGTATCTAATGCAGCGGATTCGTGACGAGAGCCATCGCTTTGCCATCACCTACCACCGGCAGTTGCGTGACAAACGGATGACCAAGTCTGTGCTGGATGACATCCCCGGGTTGGGGCCGGCCCGCCAGAAACGGCTGGTGAAGGAACTGGGAAGCGTCAAGAAGGTGAAGCAAGCCTCGGTCGAAGAGTTACGAAAGCTGTCCTGGCTTCCTGATGCGGTAGCCGAGGCGGTCTTCGAAAAGGTGCATTCATGAATGGAAACGACGAACGGGTGCAGCAGGACTGGAACGATCACAGCGACTGGTGGGTCGCCGAGTTCACCGACGGTGTTGATCCCGAGTACGAGGAGCAAATCCTGCCGATGGTGGTTGAACGGCTCGCCGGCGGCGGGATCATCCTCGATCTCGGGACCGGCGAAGGCCAGGTGGCTCGGGCACTGTCGGCGGCCGGCAACAAGGTGGTTGGCATCGACCCCTATCTCCAGCAGATCAGGGTGGCCGTCGGTAGAGCGGGCGGTCCGGTGTATGGCGTGGGCGCCGCTGCCACCATGCCGATCGCTTCCGGTTCCGTCGACGCCGTGGTTGCCTGCCTCGTCTTTGAACACATCGATCACGTGGACCACGCCATTGCCGAAGTGGTTCGAGTCCTCAAGCCCGGCGGGACATTCATGTTCCTGCTCAACCATCCGCTCCTTCAAACCCCGGGAAGCGGCTGGATCGACGACCAGATCCTTGATCCGCCGGAACAGTATTGGCGGCTGGGGGAATATCTCGACGAAGCCATCACCATGGAAGAGGTGAGCAAGGACGTTTTCGTCCGCTTCATTCACCGTCCGCTCCATCGCTATCTCAACAGCCTCATCGATGCTGGCCTCGTACTGCGGCGAATGGACGAGCCAGCTCCACCCGCCGGATTCTTGGATCTCGCACCCCAATACGACGCAGCCGCGTCGATTCCCCGGCTGCTGATACTCGAGCTGCGGAAGCCATTGCAGCTGGGAGCGTCGACCCATTCCGACATCTGACACACTGGAACGATGAGCAGTGTTGTAGTGGTGACAGGTTTGTCGGGGGCGGGTAGGTCGACGGCGGCCGGCACCTTCGAGGATCTCGGTTGGTTCGTGATCGACAATCTCCCGGTGGCCTTGGTCTCCAAGGTAGGAGAGTTAGCCAGCGGGAGCAGCGAACGATACGACAAGGTCGTGCTCGTCATGCAGGGTTATGACTCCACCCTCGAAGCTGAGGTGGCAGAGCTCCGAAAGCACGTTTCGTTCGTGCAAGTGCTCTTTCTGGACGCATCGACGCGTGCCCTTGTGCAGCGCTATGAGAGCACCAAACGTCGCCATCCGGGCGTGGTGGAGGGCAGTTCCGTTCTCGATGCCATCGAGCACGAACGAGAGCTCTACGCCACGGCAAAGGGCGCCGCCGACTTGGTGATCGACACCACCGACTTGAACCCCCACCAACTGCGTGATCGGGTGACGGCCATGTTCGACGAACCCGACAGCGACACCGGTATGAGGATCACCGTGTCCTCCTTTGGCTACAAGCACGGGATTCCCACCGACGTTGACCTGGTGTTGGACTGTCGGTTCCTTCCCAATCCGCATTGGGAGCCTGAGCTGCGGGAGTTTTCCGGGATGGATCAGCCCGTCGCGGAATTCGTTCTGGGACGAGAAATCACGTTGCGTTTCCTGGATCGTCTTTCCGATCTCCTGGTGGAACTCCTGCCGGCCTATGCCAAAGAGGGTCGCTCTTATCTGGGAATCGCTTTCGGTTGCACCGGGGGGCGGCATCGCTCGGTAGCCGTGGCTGAGGAAATGGCTCGCCGGCTTGGCGAGGATGGCTGGAATCCCGGCTTGCGTCATCGGGATGTTGACCGTTGATCGCCAGGCTCGGAAATGAGTGAGCCCTCAGATGAATGAGCTCCCAGATGAATGAGGTGGAGAACGTTGTTGCGCTTGGTGGCGGCCACGGCCTGGCGGCGGCCCTCACCGCCATCCGTACCTACGCCAGGAACGTGGATGGCATTGTGTCGGTTGCCGATGACGGTGGCTCCAGTGGTCGGCTGCGTCGGGAACTGGGGCTGCCCGCTCCGGGCGATATTCGCCGCTGTCTGTCAGCATTGAGCGGGTCCCGATCGATGCTGGCGCGTTCGCTGGAACACCGGTTCGGATCAGGCCCATTAGAAGGACATGCGCTTGGAAATCTGATCATCGCCGGGCTCGCCGATGCTTCCGGCGATTTCATTGCGGCCATAGCTGAAATGGAGCGACTGGTGGACGCTCAGGGCCATCTCCATCCGGCGACTACCGGAGAGGTGACCCTCATGGCCGATAGCGACGTTGGCGAGATCTCCGGGCAAGTGACGATCGAACGCGCCACAGGGATACGCAACCTCCGCTTTGCTGAGTCCACGGTGACGGCGAACCCCGCTGCGGTCGAGGCCATCCGGCGGGCCGGCCAAGTAGTGCTGGGGCCGGGCTCCCTCTTCACCTCGGTCCTTGCCACGGTGATCGTTCCCGAGATTCACGCCGCTTTCGAGAAAGCGAGCGGTACGAAAATCTTCGTGGCGAATATCGCCAATGATCGGGCGGAGGCTCGAGGCTTCGGGCTGCTGGAGCATCTGGACGCTCTCGCCGCGCACGGGGTGGAGCCTGATGTTGTCTTGGTGGATGAGTCCTACGTAGGGGCCGGTTCCATTCCCCATGCCGTCACGGCGCCGCTTCGGGGAGCCGACAACTGGTCCCATGATCCGCTCGCCCTCGCCGCCGCTCTCGCTGCTCTTGGCTAGGTTCAGACCAACTTACTTCTCATCTGGGTAGTGGAGGCGAAGGCTCGCTATCCTGCCGCGCATGAGCATTCGCGTAGGCATTAATGGTTTCGGGCGTATCGGACGCAACTTCTTCAGGGCGGCCAAGGCAGCCGGGGCAGACATCGACTTCGTCGCCGTCAATGACCTCGGCTCGCTGGAGACAATGGCCCACCTCCTCAAGTACGACAGCGTCCTGGGCGTCTTGCCTCAGGAGATCACCGCCGTCGACGGTGGCATCTCCGTTGACGGTGACGTGCTCAAGGTCATGAGCGAGCGCAGTCCAGCTGATCTGCCGTGGGGAGAGCTCGGCGTCGACGTTGTCATCGAGTCCACCGGTGCGTTCAACTCCCGGGAGAAGGCCGGTCTCCACTTGGATGGCGGCGCACCGTTCGTTATCGTCTCCGCACCGTGCTCGGGGGCTGACAATACCTTCGTCTACGGGGTCAACCATGAAGACTTCGACCCCAAGACGGACAAGGTGGTGTCCAATGCATCATGCACCACCAACTGCTTCGTGCCCATGGTGAAGGTGCTGGATGACAACTTCGGTCTTGTTCACGGCCTCATGACCACCATCCACGCCTACACGGGCGATCAGACCACGGTGGACACGCCCCACTCGGACTTGCGCCGAGCCCGAGCCGCCGCCATCAACATCATTCCCACCTCCACCGGGGCCGCCCGGGCAACCAGCCTGGTGATGCAGAGCATGCAGGGCAAGCTCGACGGGATCGCAATGCGGGTTCCGGTACCCACCGGATCCATAACAGACTTCACCGCCGTGCTGAAGAAGGAAGTGAGCGCCGACGAGATCAATGCCGCCTACAAGGCCGCATCGGAAAGCGGACCCATGGCGTCGGTTCTGGAATACACGGAAGCACCGATTGTCTCGTCCGACATCGTCACCTCGCCGGCGTCCTGCACTATCGACGCCGGGCTGACCACCACCCTGGGAACCCTGGTGAAGGTGGCCGGTTGGTATGACAACGAGTGGGGCTATTCCAACCGCCTGGTGGACATGGCCATGATCGTTGGCGCCGCCAATCAGGCCTAGAGCCCTAGGAGGCTGCGAAGCGGCGACGCGTCCGGTCACAGAGGAGAATCATGATCAACGGTGTTCCTGAACTAGAGGATCTCGGCGACGTCAACGGCAAGAACGTCCTCGTTCGGGTGGACTTCAACGTGCCCGTACGCAACGGCGAGATTACCGACGACCTCCGCATCCGCGCCGCCCTGCCAACGTTGAAGTGGCTGGTCGACCGCGGTGCCAACGTCACAGCATGCTCACACCTCGGCCGCCCGAAGGGAACGCCGAACCCGGAGTACTCGATGGAGCCCGTCAGGCAACGCCTTGCCAGCCTGGCCCCCGAAGTCAAGCTGCTCGAGAACCTTCGTTTCAACCCGGGGGAGACCAGCAACGATCCGGCGTTTGTGGCCCAATTGGTCGATGGCCAAGACATGTATGTGAACGACGCATTCGGAGCATCTCACCGAGAACACGCCAGCATCGTAGGTCCACCCCAGACGCTACCTTCGGCCGCCGGTCGGCTTCTGGCAAAAGAGGTCGAGGTTCTCCTCGGGGTTCGCAACAACCCTCGTCGCCCGTTTGTCGGCATCATGGGTGGTGCCAAGATCAGCGACAAACTCAGCGTTGTTGAGGCATTGCTTCAGGTGGTTGATCAGCTGATCATCGGCGGTGGTATGGCGTACACGTTCCTGGCTTCCCAAGGTCACAGCGTTGGTGATTCCCTCCTTGAAGAGGACATGATCGAAACCTGTGGTGCCTTGCTGAAGAGCGGAAGCTCGCTTGTGTTGCCCCACGACACCACCGTCCTCGTTGGCGGGAAACTCTTTGATCCCAGTGCTGGGGGAGAGGTGCGGCAGATGGGGGTAGACATCCCCCCGGGGGCGATGGGTGTTGATATTGGCCCGGGATCAGCAGCTGCATTTACCGACATCATCAGCGAGGCCGGAACCGTTCTTTGGAATGGGCCGATGGGCGTGTTCGAGGACCCCCGCTTCGAGGCCGGCACCCGCACCGTCGCCGGAGCGATGGCCGAGAGCAAAGCCTTCACCGTGGTTGGCGGCGGCGACTCTGCGGCTGCGGCAAAGCAGTTCGGCTTCGACACGGACATGGACCACGTCTCCACCGGCGGCGGCGCTTCCCTTGAACTCATCGAACAAGGCGACCTCCCCGGCTTACAGGCGCTCCGAGACTGATTCCGCTCGACCATGACTAGGATTCGAATTCCACAGCGTGAGGCTGCGGAGGGACGGAGCAGCACGTTGAACATGTTTAGATTGATTGAGCGAAGCGAGACCGAAGCGACCCGTAGTGAGGAACGAACGAAGGCGAGCGGAGGCATATTATGAGCCGAAAACCACTGATCAGCGGTAACTGGAAGATGCACCTCAATCATTTTGAGGCCATGAAACTCATCCAGGAAATGAGTTACAAGATCACCGGTGATGATGTGGACGTGGTGGACGTCTCGGTGCATCCGCCGTTCACCGATCTCCGCACGGTTCAGACCGTGATCGATTCGGACAAGCTGCCGTTCTTCCTCGGAGCACAGCACTCTCACTTTGAGGAAAAGGGCGCGTTCACGGGTGAAATCGCACCGTCGATGCTCGCCAAGTTGAACGTGACCTACGTGATTACCGGGCACAGCGAGCGGCGCGAAATCTTCGGTGAGACCGACGAAATTGTCAATTCCAAAACAAAAGCGATTTTAGCTTCAGGTATGACCCCCATCGTTTGTGTTGGCGAAACGCTCGAAGAACGCGACGCTGGGCAAGCCGAAACCAAGATCGGATCGCAGGTTCAAGCGGCCCTCACCGGGCTTAGTGCTGAACAGGTGGGTGGGTTGGTGATCGCCTATGAACCGATCTGGGCGATCGGCACGGGGCGCACCGCTTCAGCCGACGATGCCCAGGCCATGTGTCACCACGTGCGAGCCGGTGTTCAGGGAATCTACGGTGACGAAGCGGCTCAGAGCGTGAGAATTCAATACGGTGGATCGGTGAAACCCGCCAATGCTCGTGAGCTCTTGACCCAGCCCGACATTGACGGAGCGTTGGTCGGTGGAGCATCGCTAGACGCCGACGATTTCTCCCGAATCGTTCAATACCGACTGGCCGACTGAGCTCCTCTGCTCATTGAGCCGCAGTGATCCACGTCACTGTGTTCCATTTCCGAGGTGTGACATTCGTTGGGGTGACCGTCTAGGCGGCAGATCCCCTCTATTCTTCTTGAGTTGCGCGGTCATCACCGACCGCCAAACCTGAGGAGAGTAACTATGAAATCAAGCAAGATCGCCAGCCTTCTGGCGCTGCTGTTTGCTTTCGCACTGGTCGCCGCTGCTTGCGGTAGCGATGATCCAGTAGCGAATACCGACGACAGCGTGGAGACCGACGGAACCGCCACCGATGATGATGGTGCCGCCACCGATGACGGCGAACCTGCCGATGACAGTGCCGCCACCGACGATGGTGCGATGTCGGAAGACTTCACCGTCAGCCAGGGCATCGTCGAGCCCTCCTTCATCGATTCATTCAACATTCAGGACTCCGAGGGCTTCGAAGTCGGCCGTCTGATCTTCGATGGTTTGACCGATTTCGATAGCGATCTGGCGGCCATTCCGGCCGTCGCCGAAAGCTGGGACCACGAGGACTTCACCGTCTGGACCTTCAATCTGCGGCCAGACACCAAGTTCCACAACGGTGAGACCGTCACCGCCCAGAGCTTCATCAATGCCTTCACCTACTTGGCCAGCCCCGACGCTGCATCCGATGTGAGCTACTACGGCGATGTTGCCGGTATCGAAGGCTATGGCGACGTGGCTTCCGGCGACGCTACCGAGATCTCCGGTTTGTCGGCCACTGATGACAACACGCTCGTCATCACCCTGAGCGGACCGAACGCCCTGCTGCCCAGCATCATTGCGCACCCGGCCTTCTCGCCTCGCTCCGAGGCTTCTATGGCCGATCCGGCAACAAGCCTCGAAACCCCCATCGGAAACGGCCCGTACAAAATGGTCAGCCCGTGGGAACACAACGTGTCCATCTCGTTGGAACGCTTCGAGGACTACTACGGCACGCCCGGCAATCCTTCTGCCGTTGAATTCCTCATCTTCGATTCGCTCGACACCATGTACCTCGAAGTGCAGGCTGGCACGCTGGACATCACCGACGTCCCCGCCGAGCAGATCGAGGCAGCTGCCGCTGAGTTCGGCGATCGCAACATCGAGGTCTCCATCGGTGCCTACAACTACCTCGGTTTCCCGGTTGGTACGGCTCCCTTCGATAACGCCGAGCTTCGTCAGGCACTGAGCATGGCGATCGATCGCGAAGCCATCACCCAGCAAATCTTTGCTGGCACCCGTGATCCGGCCGACGGCTTCTACCCGGGCCTCGCTCCCGGCGGCTCCGCCGGCCTCTGCACCAACTGTGTCTATGACGTCGAGGCTGCCAAGGCTCTCTACGACGCCGCCGGTGGTATCCCGGGCGACAAGGTCACGGTGTACTTCAACTCCGGCTCTGGTCATGAGGACTGGATTCAGGCTGTTGCCAACAACTGGAACCAGGCCTTCGGAATCGAAGCCGAGTTCATCGGTCAGGAATTCGCCCCGTATCTGGACTTCGTTCAGGGTGGCGAGATCGACGGACCGTTCCGGCTGGGCTGGGGCTGGGATTACCCGCACGCTGTCGGTTTCCTCGAGCCTCTCTTCAAGACGGGTTCCACCGACAACCTGAGCGGATTCAGCAATGCTGACTTCGATGCTGCGCTGGCCGAGTTCCGTGCACTCGAAGACCCAGTGAGCGCCGAGGCCGAGGCGCTCATCGTCCAGATGAGCGAAATCCTCAACGAAGAAATGCCGGTCATGCCGATGTTCTTCAGCCGTGGCCAGATTGTCCACACCGACCGGATCACCAACGTGAACCTCACCGCTTTCGACTATGTCGAAATGGAGAAGATCACTCTCAAGTAGTGGATTGGTAGACGTGATCGCCCCGCAGGGCGGTCATATTCGATACGGTTTCGGGGTCGGTCGCATCAGCGCCCGGCCCCGTTCCGTATTTTCGCTCCAAACGACTACGAGATCACATTGCTCAGATACACCATCAGGCGAGTTCTTCAGATCATCCCGGTGTTCTTCATTGCAACTCTTCTGATCTTTGTGGTCATCCGGGCCCTCCCCGGCGATCCGATTCGAGCCATCGGCGGCGAGCGCACCATGCCCGCCGCCACGCGCGAAGCCCTCATCCAGCGCTACAACCTCGACAAGTCCCTGCCCGAGCAGTACGTGCTCTACATGAAGGGTCTTATCCTCGAGGCGGATATGGGGGAGAGCTATGCCCAGCGTCGTCAGGTCAATGACATCTTCCTCGAGGCTCTACCTCGGACAGCCCGCTTGGCCGGCCTCGCTGTGCTCTTCCAGGCGTTGATGGGAATACCGCTCGGCATCTGGGTCGCGGTAAAGAAAGATTCAGCGATCGACAACATCGTTCTTGTTTCCACCATCTTCATGCTGTCGTTGCCCGTTTTCCTTTTGGGATCACTGGCGCAGGTTTTCCTTGGTGTTCGTTGGGGGATCTTCCCGATCTCGGGCGTGAACGACGGTCTGAAGTCCTACATCATGCCTTCCATGGTGATCGCGGTTTCGTTGATGGCCAGCATCATTCGACTCATGCGAGGCAGTTTGCTGGACACCTTCCGAGAGGACTACCTCCGCACGGCGAAAGCCAAAGGACTCAGTGGTGGTCGGGTCTTCGGGATTCATGCGTTGCGCAACGCCATGATCCCCGTGATCACCGTGTTGGGTATCGACTTGGGAGCCCTGCTGGGCGGGACCATCGTGACCGAGGCGATCTTCAATATTCCTGGCATCGGTTTCCAGATCACCCAGGCGATCACGTTACGGGATAACACCATCGTGATCGGTGTTGCCACGTTCCTGGTGATCGCCTACATGTTGATCAACCTGGTGGTGGACTTACTTTATGCCGTGCTCGACCCCAGGATCCGATACGAATGAGCGATGTAGTGCACTCTGCCCAGGCCGCGGACGACGTGGTGACCAGCGGCCACGATCGCAGCCTCACCTATGACGCTTGGCAGATCCTAAAGCGCCGTTGGCTCTTTTGGCTGGGAATCATTCTTGTGGGCTCCTTCGCCATCATGGCGATCTTTCCGCAGCTCTTTCTGTTCTTCAACCCGGCCGACACCGACATCAGCGGTTCCAGCTGCAACCTTCGAGAAGGCCGGCTGGCACCATCGTCGGAACACTGGTTCGGAACTGATCAGCAGGGTTGTGATTACTACGTTCGCGTGATCTACGGAGCTCAGGTTTCCATGCGGGTTGCACTGGGCGCCACCGCGGTCACCGCCACGTTGGGTCTTCTCCTCGGCGCTCTCGCCGGCTACTACGGGTCGTGGATAGACACGATTCTTTCTCGCGTCGCCGATGGCTTCTTCGCCCTCCCGTATCTGGTGGGTGCCATCATCATCCTCTCCGCACTTTCAACGCAGGGTTCTCGTTCCGAGATCGACGTTTTGATCGCTATCGCCTTCCTGGGGTGGCCAGCGGTCTTGCGCCTGTTCCGGGGCCAGGTGCTCCAGGTGAAGACCATGGAGTATGTGGAGTCAGCCCGGGCATTGGGAGCGTCTGATTATCGGATTCTTCGCAAGCACATTTTTCCCAACGCCATCGCTCCCGTGCTCATCTACTCCACCATCGGTATGGGTGCGGTCATCTCGGTGGAGGCCACACTGTCCTTCCTCGGAATCGGCCTGCCGCTGGGAACGATTTCGTGGGGGATCATGATCAACGATGCGCAGCGCTTCGTGCGGGCGGGAACCGACATTCACCTGCTCATCTTCCCCGGCATCTTCCTGGTTCTTGCCAGCCTCGGTTTTGTGGTGCTCGGCGAGGAACTCCGTGAAGCGTTTGATCCGAGGTCTCGATGAAGCCTCGTTTCGATCCTGAGCTTCTGCTCATGGAGGTCGCCGGGCTCACGGTGGAATTCGACACGCCTGACGGGACGGTACATGCGGTGACCGATGTGAGCTACCGGCTCCACCGAGGTGAGACGTTGGCAATCCTTGGCGAATCCGGCAGCGGCAAGAGTGTTTCGGTACAGGCGATCATGGGTTTGATTCCCAGCCCACCCGGTCGTATCGCCGCCGGTTCGGTGATGTTCCAGGGTCTCGACCTCGTGACCGCCAGCCGTAGTGAGGTGAATATGCTTCTGGGCTCGGAGATCGCCATGATCTTCCAGGATCCGCTCAGTTCTCTCAATCCAGTGTTTCCCGTTGGTTGGCAGATCGGTGAGGCACTGCGGGTGAAGGACGGTCTGAGTCGGGCCGATGCACGAGCTCGGGCTGTCGATCTCATGGATCGAGTTCACATCCCAAACGCCCGAAAGCGCGTTCGCGACTATCCACATGAGTTTTCCGGTGGCATGCGCCAACGGGCCATGATCGCGATGGCGCTCGCTCAGGATCCCAAGGTGCTGATCGCCGACGAGCCCACCACTGCGCTCGACGTCACGGTGCAAGCGCAGATCATGGACTTGTTGGAAGAGATTCAGCGGGAATCCAAGATGGGTCTCATCCTCATCACCCACGATCTGGGTGTGGTCGCTTCGGTGGCCGATTCGGTGTTGGTGATGTATGGCGGTCGGATCATCGAACGTGCCAGCGCCGACGATTTTTACGCCAAACCGGCCCACCCTTACAGCCAAGGCCTGCTCGCATCGGTACCTCGACTGCTAAGTGATATGGGTCGTCTGCAGCCGATCGATGGTTCACCGCCCTCGCTTATTCATCTGCCCCCTGGGTGTTCGTTCAGCCCCCGTTGCCCGCACGTTGCGTCAGAGTGTCTGACCGATCGCCCCCATCTGGTGGAGGTCCCCACCCGTCCCGGTTTGGCCGCATGTAAGCGAATGGGAAAGTTCTGATGAGCCTGCTTGAAGTGCGCGATCTGGTGAAAGAGTTTCCGCTGCGCGGCGGGGTCTTCAACCTTACGCAGAATAAGGTGCAGGCCGTTTCCGGCGTCTCCTTCGATGTTGAGGCGGGGCAGACCCATGGACTGGTGGGGGAGTCCGGTTGCGGCAAGAGCACCGTGGCCCGCACCATCCTGCGGCTCCACAAAGCCACGTCGGGATCGGTGTTCATGAACGGACGGGATTTGCTGGCGCTTTCCGGCCGGGAGCTGCGTGAAGCCCGCTCGGATCTGCAGATTATCTTCCAGGATCCGTTCGCCTCACTGAATCCGCGAATGACAGTGCGTGACATCGTGGGCGAACCCTTGATCATTCACAAGCGAGCCTCGGGCGCAGAGTTGCGGACCCGCGTTGACGAATTGCTGGACCAGGTTGGTCTGGACACCGGTTTCGCCAACCGATATCCGCATCAGTTCTCCGGTGGGCAGCGGCAGCGGATCGGTATCGCTCGGGCTCTTGCGCTGGATCCGAAGCTAATCGTGTGTGACGAGCCGGTGTCGGCGCTCGACGTTTCAATTCAGGCCCAGGTGATCAACCTGCTGAAGGACATTCAGGAAGAACGCGGTCTGGCCTACCTCTTCATCGCTCACGACCTGGCCGTCGTGCGCCACATCTCCGACGTCGTCTCGGTCATGTATCTGGGTCGGATTGTAGAAACCGGACCGATTCACGAGATCTACGACAACGCCCAGCACCCCTATACCCAAGCGCTGCTATCGGCTGTTCCCGAACCGGACCCTCAGACCGAACGCACCCGCAAACGGCTGGTGCTCACCGGCGACGTCCCGGATCCGATCGACCCGCCCAGCGGCTGTCGTTTCCGGACCCGGTGCTGGAAAGCCACTGATCTGTGCACCCAAGAGACGCCGGCGCTCGTCGATCCCGGTATCGGTCACGCCGTTGCCTGTCACTACCCCGAGCCATTGGCCGTGGCGGTGGAGGTTGCAGCAGCATCGGGCGAGGTGGCTGTTCGGGATCCGTTCGCTATGGGCTCGTAGTTGGTAGGCTTCCCGGATGGAAATCGCCCTTGGCATCCTTTACGTGATCGTAGGCGGCACCACGCTTTTGCTCGTTTTGCTCCATAGCGGTCGAGGCGGTGGTCTTTCCGACATGTTCGGTGGCGGAATGAGCGGTGTTGCCGCCGGCTCCACCAGCGTCGAGCGCAACCTGGACCGCCTGACGGTCTTGTTCAGCTTGATCTTCGGCTTCCTCACCCTCCTCCTCGCCTTCGTCCTCGATAACGCCTAACCCTCCCCCGCCAAATTCCTGTTGATACCCACACTCAGCGTGGCTAGCAAAGGGGCAGAACGCCCGATTGTGGCTGACGACAGGGAATTGGCAACAAACAGTCGGCATTGTCGAAGGCGTGCCGATAGAATCTTGAAGCCCTCTTGTCGGAGTGGCGGAATTGGCAGACGCGCTAGCTTGAGGGGCTAGTGGGCTTAGGCTCGTGGGGGTTCAAGTCCCCCCTCCGACACCACCAGTAACCCTCGGGGCGACCGAGAGTTGTGCCCGGTTGCGTTCGTGGTCGTAGAGGATTTCTAGGCTGGCCGCTTCGTATACTTGGCGGCGGTCTTCGGGTGATGCGTTGGTGAGTAGTGCGATGGCGTCGGTGAGGTTCTGGACGACTTCTCGGATTTCTGTTTGTGTCATTCCTCGCCCGGTCGTGGCTCTTCGTAGACGGATTTCGGCACCGTGTCTTTCGGATCGGGCGCTTTCGATCCTGCGGGCGAATCCTGCGATGGTTTCGGGGTCTTCGGTTGAGCCGCAGGCGATCTCGAAGTTGGCTATCCGTTTGTCGCATTCTTTGATGGCGTGGCGCGCTTGGAGTTCCTCGGTGGAGTTGGCGTCGTTGAGGTCGGAGTCGGCGAGAGCATCGATGGTGTCTTCGATGTGGTCCTCGTCAAAGAGTTGTCCGAGCCATCCGTCGATGGCCGGTAAGAGGTGGTCCTCTCGAACCGACAGGGATCGAGGGTGATCGATGCCGGGGTATTCGTCCTTCATCCGGCATCGGTATTGGAGTCGTCCGTGGACCACATTGGCCACAAGTTTTCGCCCGCACGAGTTGCATGTGATCATGCCTTTGAGCATGTAGTCGTGGCTTCGGCGGCGTTTTGGGGCAGATGATCGGGTGCCGGCGGTGAAGACGTCCTGTACGGCGTGCCAGTCATCCTCTGCTATCAGGGCCTCGTGGGCTGGCTCTCGGGACCACTGCCATTGCTCGGTTTGGTTCCATCTCTGTTTGGTGATGTGGCCTGCGGAGACGTCGTCGATGTTGAGCAGTACCTCGTCCTTACGTTGGCGGGCCCAGACTTGGTAGCCGGTGTAGCGAGGGTTCTTGAGGATCGCTCGAACTGCGCTTTGGCCCCATGCGCCCCGACTCGATTCGCGGTGGCGATTGCGGGTCGGGTCGGCGGCGCTGGGGGAGAGGATCCCTTCGTCGGTGAGTGCTGTGGCGATTGCTTTGATCCCGGTCCCGTTGAGGTAGTCCGCGAAGATGCGCTGAACCACCGGTTTGTAGGTTGGGTGAGGTTCGAGGACGTGGAGTCGGCGGCCGTCCGCGGCCTTGCTCGGATTGGGATGCGGTCCGGCGTCGGCGAGGCGGTAGCCGTAGGGCGGGCGACCTCCCT